>NC_015953.1:4800000-7414440 GCF_000177195.2 Streptomyces sp. SirexAA-E | reverse complement strand
TCACCGCGTTCACCCGCTACCGCGCCCATTACCGCGGCGCCGTCATCGCCAACCTCGGCTTCACGCAAGCGAGCGGCAACGAGCTGCTCGAACGGCAACTGGCCGACGCGGTTTCCTTCGGCGCCCCCTTCATCGCCAACCCGGACCTCGTCGATCGGTTCACCCACGGCCATCCTCTCGCCGCCGACAACCGCGACACGCGCTTCGCGGGTGGCGCGGAGGGATACACGGACTACGCCACAATGATCGGCTCCTATGAGGAGTGCTTCGTTAGGTTGGGGTGTGGCACGCACTTTTGCGGCGTTGCCGGCGTCCCCCAGCCTTCGGCCGGGGCGCCCCCAGCGCAGTACCAGCGGCAGGGGTGGTCCGACTCCGGGTCGATGAAGGGTAGCCGCGCCGCGTGCGTCATACCCTCGGCGTCATGAACGACCGAGTTCAAGATCTCCTCCGCCGCAAGGACGGAACGATCAGCCCTCAGCTCGATCCCCTCGTCCAGGCCCTCGCCGGCATCGACAACCTCTGACCCACGACACGGTGGACAACCCGCCCCAGGACGCGGCCGCCCGTCACGTCCGCGAGATCCTCGTCGCCTCCGGTGTCCTGCCCGCCGACAAGAGAACTTCGCCCGTCTCCGACTCTGGCTGGACGCCGCGCTAAAGCCGCTGCCGCCGCACCAGAAGAAGATCATTCGCCCGTTCGCCGAGTGGCACGTGGTCCGCGACGCACGACGTCGCGCCGACCGCGGTCACTACACCTTCTCTGCCGCGGCCGCCGACCGAACCGACATCCGCGTCGCCGACAGAGGGGCTGTCGCGCGTGCGGGCTCGGTGTTCTCGGCGCCTGCGGTATGGATGGGGTAGAGGACGTCGGCGGGCTACTGGGTGTCGGCGAGCGGGCCGTTCACGGGTGGTCCGCGAGCTCTCGGACGCCGACCTGGACAATCCGCCCACCGTGGGTCCCGAGCCGTTTCCCATGGAGAACAGGGTTCTGCACGTCAACAGGGAGCTGATCCATCACGGCGCCGAGATTTCCCTGCTGCGCGACCTCTACCGCTGGCAGGACGGGGCCGTACCGCGCCGAGTGTGACTGATCATCTGTCAGCGTGAGAGCTCGAGGTGGTGAGGATGCGCTCGGCTGCGGGAACCGATCTTCTTCAGGCGGCGGCTCAGCAGATCGGTGCAGTATTCGTTGGTTCTTCGGGACACCGGCAGGCGGCACTGGTAGACAGGGCAGCCGGTGTCCACAGCGAGCTCGTCGATCCCCTTCATGTACACGTCGAGCCAACGGCCGCCGGGGGCATGCCCGTTACGGGCACGGCCCTCGTCCCTACGGTGCGATCTGGAAGCGTCCGTCAGGCAGTTCGCGCAGCCGGCCCCGCCCGGCGAGCTTGCTCAACTTGCCGTGCAGCGGCTCCAGTCCGCCCTTCACCTCGGCCTCGATGCCAAGCTCGACGCCGACGTCCATGGCCCGGACGGGGCCACCGGCGTCCCACTCGATCTTCATGAGCCGCTGGTAGTCCCAGCGCGACAGGGCCTCATCGCCCGCGCCCGCCTCCCGGCGCCACCCCCTCCGCCTGGCGCCGCACGGCTCACTGCGCCCTCACCTGTTCACGGAGGGGAGGCTGGTGCGGTCGAACGGGCCGCGGTGCGCGGTGCGCGGTGCGTACGAGACAGCGTCGACGACAGGCTCGAGGCGGAACGACCGGACTCGTTCAGGGACCAGATCCAGAGCACCCGAGGCCAGGAGTTGGATGGTGCCGACTTTGGCTGTGCGCGGATATATCCACTGCCCGCGCATGGTGATCGATTCGCGCCTGATCCATGGGCACGGGAGCCGCGAGGTCGTCGCCATCGAGCATGTCGACGCCACCCATGAGCACCACGCGGCCGTGCTTGACAACAAACGGCTTGTGAAAGCTCGTTGACGACGCTTTCGTATCCACATGAGTGCCGCCCGACCCGTGGCGGCGAGCCGACATCAGGGGTGGGATCAGCGTTGAGGAACACGTTGGGAAGAGGACGCAGGCTAACGGCGGTGCTGGTGGCCGGCGCACTGGCCGGGTCGGCGCTGACGACGGTGACCGGCACCGCATCCGCGGCCCAGAGGTCCGCCGCTCCGGACACCGCTGCGACGGCCGTGGTGCCGTCGGGCCCGGGCACGGAGTTGTCTGCCGCGTCGTTCACCCAAATGACGGTGGACGACGTCGGCCAGCGCGTGTGGATCGCCGGCGACCGGGTCTATCCGGACGGGTCGCGGGACGGCGAGCTGGTCGGCGTGCTCTACGGGGGCGCCGGACCCGCAGTCGCGAGCGCCCACATGGCCGCTCCCCTGTCCGGCGTCGCGGTGGAGCCGGACAGCACGAAGGTCTATGCCGGGCAGGCGGACCACATCGCGAACTTCTCCCACCGGAACGGGTCCTTGTACCCCCTCGACCCGATTCCGGCGCCGGCCGACGGCTGTGGGCGGGAACTGGTACACACCGGCGGGCGGTTGTTCTTCACCAGCCGGCCGGCCGCGTCGCCAGAGGGCTGCGCCGACGCGCTGGGCAGTGTAGGTGTCGCCGCGACGACCGAGGGCGGCCAGGCCGGGGAGGTCATGTACTCGAGCACCCCCATGCATCTCGAGGGAGGGCCCGGAGGTCTGCTGGTGACCGCTCCGGAGCGCTGGTCCCCGACCGCCGATCCCGACCTGGGGATCTACCGGGTGACGGACGGGGCGGACGGGAGCCTGCTGGAGTTCCTGGGCGAGCGCCGGTTCACCGAGGACGGCACGGACCGGGGCATGGACTTCCGGGACGCCGACTTCTCCGCGGACGGCTCCGTCCTCGCGGTCGCCGACGGGGTCCGGGGGACCGTGCTGCTCAGCGGCCACGACGCCCGCTTCCTCGAGAATCACTACGCGCCGCTGCCGGAGGGCGTGGCGCCCACCGCCGTCGCCTTCAGCCCCGACGGCAAGTGGTTCGCCCAAGGCGGCGCCGCATCGGGCGATACAGCCGACCTCACCCTGGCGTTCGCCGACCCGTCTGTCGAGCGGCAGCCGCTACGCATCAGCTTCGAGGACGAGACCGCGGGCCAACGCGTGGTCCCGCGGGGCATGGAGTTCTCCGGGGACGGACAACAGCTCTTCGTCGTGACCTCCGACCAGGAGGGCACGCGGTTCTGGCTGCACACGATCCAGACCCGGGAGGCCCTGGCCCCGTCGCGCTTCGTGGACGTGACGCACGGCCCGGCCGTCGCCGGGGGGCCGTTCAGGGTGACCGGACGACTGGACCTGGACGGACTGGCACCTACCGAGGCACCGCGGATCACGGTGCAGCGGCTGAATGGCCTGGAGGTCGCCGACCTGCCACCGGTCCCGGTCGCCGAGGACGGAACGTTCGTCCTGGAGGATGTCCTGCCCGACCAGGTCGGGAACGTCCAGTACGTGCTCGGTTACGCGGGTGACGAGGTCCACTACCTCTCGGAGCACTGGCTTGTGGTGGACACGGTCGAGGCGTCGAGCACGGTGACCCGCGGCAACCGGTAGCCGGAGCGCGGCGCTGCGGGCTTCCTCGGCGGCCTGGCGGATCATGTCGAAGGGTGACCCGGAGGTCGGTCCGCGCATGCTCGTCGAGGGCGTGCCCGCTGCGGCCTTGCTGCCCGGCTCCGGGGACACCACCTGGCCGGAGTACAGGCTGTCCCCCGGGCCTCCCAGCCTCCGTTCCGTCACTGACGTCGGCGGCTGGATGCCGCGCCTGCTGCACCGTGGTCCGTGACCGCGGAACACGGCCAAGTCATTCGTCGGCCAGGTCATTTCTGCTGCAGGCCAGCACCCCGGACGTACCGGCGAGTCGAGCGGTGAGAGCGTCCACATCGCCACGCCCCTGGACGTTGAGTGCGATCTCTACCGTCCCTTCGACCGAGTGTGCCACCTCCCGCCTTCGTCGACGGAATGTCCCCGTGCCCTCGGCGGTCAAGGTGGTCAGCTCCGAGATGGCGAACCCGGCGCCGGTGCAGTGGTTGACCAACTCCCGCAAGGTGCCCGTTCCCTCCGTGTAGGTGATCCGGTATCCGATGGAGACGTTGCGCAGGGCTGGAAGCCTATGGGCGAGCGGTCGGACACCATAGGAGACCAGGAAATACGAGAGGGTGGCCAACGCCGCGAGAACAGGAAGACCGGCCCCGGCAGCCGCTCCGATCGCTGCGGTGAGCCAGATGGAAGCCGCCGTGGTCAGGCCCCGGACAGAACCCCGGTGGACGAAGATGACGCCACCGCCGATGAAGCCGAGCCCGGAGACGATTTGCGCCGCCACCCGCGAAGGGTCGAGCACCACACGTCCCTCGAGCAGGACGTCGCTGAACCCGTACTTGCTGACCAGAGTGAACAGGGCCGCGCCCAGCCCGACGATCGTGTACGTGCGCAGGCCGGCTGCCTTCTGGCGGATCTCCCGCTCCAGCCCGATCGCACAGGACAGAACGAACGCGATGCCGAACTGGGCGGCGTGTGTCCAGTTCTGTCCGAACGGTTCATTGATGTCGAGTGCCACCGTCCCTCCCTCTCTGTCCTGTGCCGTCCGATGTAGTGCGCAACGACGGAGATGCGGGCGGAAAAGCTCGCCATCGCGTATACGGCCGCATTGCACCTCGCCGCCATCCTGATCTGGTCCCGCGGGCGACTGGCAGCCGACCTGAGCCCACCTACTGGAGGCGTCTGCTCGTTCGGCGACGCGATTCCCAGCCGGGATGACGGTCTACCAGTGTAAGGAACTCGCTCGTCGGCAAGATCTCGAAATGGTTGGTGTCGACAAGACCGCCGAAGCCAAGACCGTCGAAGCCAGGAAGTACGACGCGGAGGCATGCCCGGGGCCGCGGCGAGACACGCTCCGAGAACTTCCGACGAAATGATCTCCGACGTGGCTGGAACCCTCTGGGACTGGTGATCCGGTGGCGCGGAGCGTCGCGGACGGAACCATGGGAAGCCGACGATGAGCTGTGAGCGGTGATCGAGCCGCTACCGCCCAAGGTCGGGCACCGGGCCCGGCATCGACCTAATGGCGCCGTCCGGCCGAGCGGGCCGAGACTGCTCGGCTACCACTCCGAGACGCGCCGGCTGCGCTACGCGAACAAACACCTGCCGGACATGTTCCCGTACCTGCCGCAGCGCGCGGGCTGCGTCAAACGCCTCTCCTCCGCGCTCGGGCTGGTCAAGCGCATGGGCCGGGAACCGACGATGGACAGCGACTTCTGGTTCGGCAACCTCTGGATCACCGGCTCGACCCCGGCGCCGTGCGGAATGCCGCGCCCGACCGTGCAGCGCTCCAATATCGCGGACTGGGCAGGCTATGGCTACTGCGCCTCCCACACCCGGTTTTTGTCGCGTCCGAGCCCCGACCGGAATTCCGGTTACCTGGGCGCTGGCCAACCGGAAGACGGGGTCGCCGACCATGAGGGCATCGCGCTGATCTCGGACAAGGGCTTCACGTCCAAGCCGTTCGAGAAGGCCTTCGTCGGGCATGTCATCGATCTGCTGCGCCCTCACGCACGCGGGAGAAGCAGCGGTACGGCGAGCCGGTCCTCAAGAAGGTCCCAACTGATCGAGTCGGTCAACGACATCCGCGAGAGTCACTCAGCGCGTCCCGACCCTGGCCCTCGCCGCGGCGATCCGGCGCGACAGCAAAAGGAGTGCGACCCTCACGCGACCACTGCTCGTCTACGCCCACTGAACCGATCAGGCGTTTTTCTCCCCCGGCTAAACCGTCGGAATGCTGCCACCGTCGACCGCATACTGGCTGCCGGTGGTGAACGCCGCGCGGTCGGAGGCGAGGAAGGCGACGAGTTCGGCGACATCGGCGGGCCGACCGGGGCGCCCGAGCGGGATGCCGACCCGGTCGATCAGTTGTCGGCGGGCCGTTTCGGCGTCCTGGCCGCTGTCGGCAGTGATCTGGTCCAGACGCCGGGTGACGGCCGGGGTCTGGATGAGTCCGGGGACGACGGTGTTCACCCTGATCCCGTGCTTGCCGACCTCGTTGGCCAGGCCCTTGCTGTAGACGGTCGTCGCGGCCTTCGCCGCCGCGTACGGGAGCGATGCGGCGCCGGGCAGACGGGCTTGGCCCGACGTGATGTGGATGATGACTCCGCGGTTTTGCGCAATCATCCCCGGCAACAAGGCCCGGTCCAGGCGGACGGCGGACATCAGGTTGGTGTCGAGGTCGTGGTACCAGTCGTCGTCGGCCGCGTCGAGCGCCCCGCCGGGGATGTGCGTCTGGCTGCCGGCGTTGTTGATCAGGACGTCGACTCCTCCGAGCATGTGCGTCACCTGGGCGGCGAGGGTGGCGGTCCCGTCGGCGGTGGAAATGTCGGCGGCGACGAACCTGCCGGTCGACGGTTCGTCGACCGGCGTACGGGCCGCGACGACGACGTCGGCCCCGGCCTCGGCGAACCGGAGCGCGACAGCCGCGCCGATTCCCTTCGTGCCGCCGGTGACCAGGACTCGAACGCCGGCAAACTCGTCGGCCGGCCCGGAGGCGGATACCACGGTGGATGTCATGAGACACAACTCCCTCGTCGAGACGGCGCCGCCTTCCGAGAGTCGGCGGCGGCCGGGCTAGGATGAGCCTCACCCTATAATAAAAACGAGAGGTCGCTCTTTTTATGCCCAAGGTCACCCAGGAACACCGCGCCGCCCGGCGCCGACAGATCCTGGCCGCCGCCCGCGAGGTGTTCACGGACAAGGGCTTCGCCCAGACCTCCACCGGTGAGATCGTCGCTGCCAGCGGACTGTCCACCGGAGCGGTCTACAGCTACTTCCCGAGCAAGAACGACCTGGTGGCGGCCGTCTGCGAGGATGCTGTGGACAACCTCATCGACCTCGCCAGCATCCGTGACGCGGCCGAAATGCTCGACCGGCTCCGCGCCCGCCACGCCGGCCACGCCCGGCTGATGGCGCAGGTCTGGGCCGAGGCCGCCGTCTCGCCCGACCTCGCTGTCCAGGTCCGGGCGCAACTGGCCAAAGACCAGGAGAAGGTCGCCGGGCTCATCCGCCAGGATCGCTGTGCCCGCGGCCTGCCCGACTCGCCGGACCCTTTCGGCGTGGCCGGCTCGCTCCTTGCCATGCTCACGGGCTATTCACAGCGCCTGGCCATCGGCCAGGACATCGACACCGCCGCCTTCCGGCAGGCCGTCCGAACGCTGCTTGGTGACACGACCTGAGCAGATCTGGTCCGACGGCACGCCGTTCCAGCTGCTGGTGGCCAAGGCTGAGGCGGAGCGGATCAGCCCTTTCGCTCCGGCGGCATCAAGGAACAACTCGTCTGGTTGACCGTCGCCAGCCGGTTGAGACTTTCCTTCGGGGGAAGAGCTCCGGCCGACCAGGCGCGGTCCGCTCCAGCTGACACCGCCGGAGCACGGTCGGCTCAGGCCGCCGGACCGTTGTGCCGAGCCCGACGCCACCCGGGCGAGAGGTTTGAAAGCTGCCGGACCGCGCATACGCCGTGTTAACGCAGACTTTATACCAGCAGGCAGGAGACGCATCATGGGCATCATCGCGTGGATTCTTATCGGCCTCATCGCCGGTTTCATCGCCAAGGCCATCATGCCCGGCAAGGATCCGGGCGGCGTCATCATCACGATCCTGATCGGTATCGTGGGCGGCCTTCTGGGCGGATGGCTCGGCAAGGTCATCTTCGGCGTCGACTCCATCAACGGCTTCTTCCACCTCTCCACCTGGATCGCGGCCATCGTCGGCTCCGTCATCCTCCTGGCCCTCTACCGCCTCGTCACCGGCAACCGACGACACACCTGAGCAGCTCTCCCTCCCGGGAGACGCGGCGCGCGAACGGCTCCGACCTTTTCGAAGGCCGGAGCCGTTCGCTGTGGGGAGGTTGTTCCGGGTTGTCGGGTTCAGTCCGTCCCAGGCGATGGTGGGCGATCTGCGGGAGCAGCGTGTTCGTGTCGATGCCTGAGTGTCGGGGGGCGGCGAACCGGAGTGCGTCCGTCACCGGAGCGGGCGCGGGAACGGAAGTGGGCGTGGCTGGGGGTGTGGAGGCTGGGGCGAACGGGCGTCTGTCACGTGCGGCCCGGCCCGGATCGAGCGATCCCGGGCCATGCCGCGTTGCGCCTGTCGGTCAGCTCGACGTACTGGCGAACATGCCGGGCTCGTACGAGCCCCCCGGGTTGTGCACGATCACGTTCATCCGGGTGGCAGCGTTGATCAGGGAGACCAGGCAGACCAGTGCACCGACCTGGTCGTCGTCGTAGTGCTCCCGCACCTGGGTCCAGGTCTCGTCGGACACGCCGTGGTCGCCGAGCCGGGTGCCTTCCTCGGCGAGCGCCAGCGCTGCCCGCTCCGCCTGGGTGAACACGGTGCTGTGTCGCCAGGCAGCGACCAGGTTGAGGCGGAGCGCGGTTTCACCGGCGGCCGCGGCCTCCTTGGTATGGACGTCGACGCAGAAACCGCAGCCGTTGATCTGGCCGACCCGCAACTCCACCAGTTCCCGCAGGGCTTTCGGCAGCGTCGAGCCTTCCAGGGCCAACGAGGCGTTGTAGAACCGCTTGGCGACCTTCGCGGCGGTCGGGCTGTCGAACAGGTTGAAACGGGGTTCCATGGCGTCGTCCTCACTCGTGGTGTTGCGTGGTGCTGTACGGGACGAACACAAGACGCCGGCCGCCCGATCCTTGTGACGGCGCGGTGATGTGGTGTGCGTCACCGGTCGCGGATGTCACAGTCCGGCGGAGCCCGACGTCTGGTGTACGGCGTAGTCGGGAGCGAACGGTAGGAGCCGGCGATGAGCGATCGGACCACGAGCGGCTGGACGAGGGACACATTTGAGCCGAGCGCTCCTGGCGGGCGGATGGACAGCGTCACCCAGGCGTTCGTCGCCCACCGCAACCTGCTGTTCACCGTCGCCTACGAGATGCTCGGCTCGGCCGCCGACGCCGAGGACGTCCTGCAGGAGACCTGGTTGCGGTGGGTGGGCGTCGATCCCGGCATGGTGCGAGATCAGCGTGCGTATCTCGTCCGGATCACCACCCGGCAGGCGCTGAGCCATCTGCGCACGCTCGGCAGGCGCAAGGAGTCCTACGTCGGCCCCTGGCTGCCCGAGCCGCTGCTGACCGCGCCCGACGTGGCCGAGGACGTCGAGTTGGCCGACAGCGTCTCGATGGCGATGCTGCTGGTGCTGGAGACGCTCGCGCCGACCGAGCGGGCGGTGTTCGTGCTGCGCGAGGTGTTCGACCTCGGGTACGACGAGATCGCTGGGGCCGTCGACAAGAGTCCGGCCGCGGTCCGCCAGATCGCCCACCGGGCGCGGGCCCACGTCGCCGCCCGCCGACCGCGCGAGGCCGCCTCCGCTGCCGAGACTCGCCGCACCGTCGAGGCGTTCCGAAGGGCGGTCGAAACGGGCGACCTGCAGTGCCTGCTCGACGTCCTCGCGCCGGACGTCGTCCTGCTGACCGACGGGGGCGGCCTCGTGCGGGCCGCACTGGCGCCCGTCGTGGGGGCCGGCCAGGTGGCCCGCGTGCTGGGCGGGATCGCCGCCGCGATGTCCGTGCAGCCTGCCCAGGTCAACGGCGACCCGGCGCTGATCGTCCGGCTGGACGGCAAGATCGACACCGTCATGACGATGCGCATCGACGACGGTCTCGTCACCGGGCTCTACGCCGTACGCAACCCCCAGAAGCTGTCTCATCTGGCACGGGAGACCGCCTTGCGCCGCTGAGTCCGAGTCCTTCTCGGAAACAGGGACGCCCTACGACCGACAAGCCCGTTTCCAGGTCACGGCGACTGGACCGGACCCATCCCGCATCGTGTATGCCGGAGGGCGGACGCGCGGAAGTGGGCAGCGGGCGGACCTGGCGGCCGAGCAGCTGGCGGACGCCATGGAGCACCTCGCCGCATCGTGTGTCGCCCGGTGAACGCCGAACCCGACGCCCTCACGGGCGCCCTGGGGCCGTCGGCGTACGTTCCGAGCGATCCGCTCACGACCTGTGCGGCTGCGTGGTCCCGGCCCGGCCCACAGGCCGCCCCCCCCACACGTCAAACCGCTTGTCCGCCCTCGCCCGCGGTGGAACTCACCGGTCACAGCACCGGCGGACCGGCCCGACCGGCAACGGTCAGTGGGTGAAGCCCCAGTCGAGCATCTTGGCGGCGTCGGCGAAGACCTCCTGGTCGGCGCCGACGATCGCACCGACCAAGGTGCGGTTGTCCCGCTCGGCGGCGAAGACGAGCGAGTAGCCGGCCTCGGAGCCGCTGCCCGTCTTGACACCGAGAGCACCGTCGTAGGTGCTCAGCAGGTCGTTGGTGGTGTTCCACGTGTAGTACCGGGTACGGCCGTTGGCCGCCGGGGCCTCCGTCTCGTACTGCTCGAGCTTCACGATGTCGGCGAAGACCGGCTTCAGCATCGCGCGCTGGCCGAGCTTGGCGAGGTCGCGCGCGGTGCTGCGGTTGTCGCCGTGCGAGATGCCGTCGAAGGAGTCGAAGTGCGTGCCGGTCAGGCCCAACTGCTGGGCATGCGTGTTCATCTGGTCCTGGAAGTCGGCGATCCGCGCCTCCTGCGTGTCCCCGTTGCCGAAGCTGTCGGCGAGGGCCATCGCGGCGTCGCCGCCCGAGGGGATCAGCATGGCGTGCAGCAGCTGGCGGGCGGTCAGCTTGTCGCCTGTCTGGAGGTCGGCGGTGCTGGCCCCGTTCGCGGTGACGTAGTCCCGGTACTCCTGCTTCACCGTGATCTGCCGGTCCAGCCACTCCGGGTGCTGGAGCACCACGAGCGCAGTCATGATCTTGGTGGTGCTGGCCATCGAGACGCTCTCGTCGGCCTTGGTCCCGGCCCACATGGGCCGCTCCTGGCTGCCGTCGCGGGCGTCGAGCAGGAAGGCGTTCTCGATGGCGACGTCGGGCGTGGCCTGGTCCCCGGTGGCGGGCGCACCCTGGCTCTGGTCGTCCGCGGAGTGCGTGACGGTGGAGGTCGCCGCTTCGGCGAGGCCTCCGGCGGTGATCGGCAGGACGGCGCCGACCAGCGCGACGGTCGCGATGCGGGCTCCGGTGCGGTGGATACGGTTGGGACGGGCGTGCGAACCCACGGGCCTCCCCCTTCTCCCGGCGCGAGGCGCCGGCTCGTGACGAAAATCGGTGTGTAGCGAACCTACTTGCGCACGAACATCCGTTGTCAAGATCGACATGTCATAGCCTGGTAACAGGAACGACAGCCGTGGAGATGCCGTGCAGACCCCTTGTGGAGCCCATGACCTCGGTCGCGCACAGCATCCGGAAGACCTCAAGGCGTCACGGCCCGGGAGGTGCGGTCAGCCACCTCGATGCGGCACGGAGCGTCGCGGATCGGTGGCCGGTCCGGTCGGCAGCGGCCCGTGGGCCTCGTAGGCGCTCACCCAGGAACTCGGGCCCCGGCCGTTGTCGGTGACATCGCCGGTCGGCCGGCAGCGGGCTGCTCAGTCGGGCCGGGCCCGGCGTGGCTGGTGAAGCGGGGAGGGCTGCGGACACGGGAAAGGCCGGTGGCCGGGAAGGACTCGTGGTGAGTCCTTCCCGGCCACCGGCCGTCGGGGGCGCCTGAGTCCCCCTTCCCGCGTCCCCGTTGTGTACGGGTGCGCGGTGGTTCCCCGGAACTCAGGCGGTTCGTGGGGCCGCCTCAGTACGCGGAGTGGACGAGGTCGATGGTGCCGTAGCGGTGGGCGGCGTAGTTCGCGGAGGCGACGATGTTGGCGACCGGGTCGTACTGGTCGTTCTTCGTGCCGGCCACGTGGAACCGCTCGAAGGTGGGCTTGATGATCTGCAGCAGGCCCTTCGAAGGCACCCCGGCGCGGGCGTTGACGTCCCAGTTGTTGATGGCGCGGGGGTTCCCGGAGGACTCGCGCATGATGTTGGAGTGCAGGCCCTTGTAGCTGCCGGGGATGCCCTTGGCGTGCATGATGTCCAGCGATGTGCGGATCCACCCGTCGAGCTGGTTGCCGTACTTCTTGACACCGTTCTTCTGGATGTCGGCCACGGACATGGCCTTGGTCTCGCCGGAGGGCTTGGTCTTGGCGGCGGACTTGGCCTTGGCCGCGAGGTGATCGGCCTGGGCGGCGACGGCCGCAGCAGCGGTGGCGGGCTGGGCGGGCTTGGCCTGCTCGTCGGCGTGGGCCTGGGGCACGAGAGTCAGGGCGATGGCGGCGGCACCGGTGGTGGCGATCGCGGCGGTGGTGGTGGTGGTGCGGAGGTTCAGGGCACGGCGGATGGCAGTCATGGGGTACCTCTCCAAGGGGGGAACGGCATGGGGAGGCCGACTACAGGGTGTGTGTCGGCGACACGGTGCTGTGCGGACCACTACGTCCGCCGCGTGTCATTGGGGCCGGTGTCTGGAGGCGGGCACTGGGCTTCCTGCTCTGGTCGCCCGTGGCCCGGTCCGGCGCTCGGCTCCCCGGTACGTCCACCACCATGAGGAACGGCTCCCCGCCCCCGCAACCATGTGACCTGCGAAGACGCTTCGTAGAGGAGCGACGTGACGGCGTCGGGGCCCCGCGCTGGCGGGCATCCACGCGTCCGGCCACTACTACCCGGCCCGGCTTGTGACCCAGGCCCTATGCATCACTTCACAGAATCGTGGCGTTCTCAGCGTTCCGGACATGCCGGAACGCGACGCGTAGCAGCGGCTTCCGCACTCTGTGTTCCCCTTCCGCAGGCCTCAGGAGCACAGGAGGCGGGCGGATCGGCACCGGGCGGATGCGCGGAACGCGCTGCCCGCCAAGTCCAGGTGACCGCCTCGCCGTCCCACCAGCACGCCGTCCACGACAACGAGGAGTGCGGACTCGCCCACTGCCGGTTCCTGTGCTCCGGGGCCGGACCGGGCCCATGACGCGGCCCGGCGCCTGCGCATCAGGCCGTACGGGACAGCGCGAGGCGGATCAGGGCGTCGTTGTCCGCCACCGGATCGCCGTCCGGATCCGTGAGGGTGTCCTCCAGACCGATACGGGTCTCCAGGCCCAGCGCCAGGGCTTTGTCGAGGACGGGCCAGGTGGACACTCCCTCCCCGTGCAGCAGGACCGGCGGGGCGGAACCGGCTCGCCGCAGCAGGTCCAGGATCCGGTCGGCGCGGTGCAGCGCCTCCGCGGGCGGCAGGTCGATCAGTTCCACCAGGACCCGGATGCAGGAGTCCCCGTGGGAGCCGCCCAGCAGGGTGTGCGCGTCGCGTTCCGACCAGACCCCCGCCTCGACCCCGACGTTCATCTCCGTCAGGATCTCCGCCAGGTCCTCGAAACCGGCCTCACTGAGGTTGACGGACGCGAAGTCGGGCCGGTCCTGCGCCGTGGCCCACTTCAGCACCGTGTCCCGGCGGGCCGCCGCATCGCCTCCGCACATCCACAGGCCGGTCGACACCCCGACCGGCAGCCCGGGGCAGGCCTGCCGCACCGCGCGGACCGCCCGCTCCACCCAGAGGACGTCCAGGCTCTCTTGTCCCTCTTCGTCCCGGGGGTGCATGTGTACGCTGCCGGCTCCGGCTGCCACGGCGGAGCGCGCGGCGGCGGCCAGCTGGTGCGGCGTGAGCGGCACGGCCGAGTGGTCCGCCGTGGTGCGGCGGCCGTTCAGACATGCCTGGATGGGTTCACGGTCGTGGCGCATGGGATGTTCCGCCTCAGGAGGTGTGGACGCTGTCAGGCCCGCGGGGAAGACGTCGTCTCCTGCGAGGCGGGCCGTGGTGCGATCCACCCGTGGGCGACGGCTCTGACCCCGGCCTGGAAACGGCTGTTCGCGCCCAGACGTCGCGTCAGACCGCTGATGATGCGCCGGGTGGTGCGGACCGACATACCGACCTGACGGGAGATGGCCTCGTCCAGCTGGCCCGCCGCCATCATACGGAGAATGGCCTGCTCCGTGCTGCTGAGCTGGTCCTCGTGTCGCGGAGCGGCGTCCGAGGCGGCCTGCCCCCAGTAGAGGTCGAACAGATGGACCAGAAGGGCGACCAGGGGAGGGTCGTGAACCACCACGGCACCCCGGGCGGTGTCCTGCGCGTCCAGCGGTACGACGGCGGTTCTTCGGTCGTAGAGCACCAGACGGGTGGGCAGCAGACCGGTCGTGCGGACCTCGGCGCCGGCCTCGCGCAGCTCGTTCAGATACCGCTGGGTGCCGGGATGGGAGCGCGCCGAGTCGAGGAACAGGCTCCGCAGCGCGACGCCCCGGGCCAACTGTGCCTTGTCCAGCGGGAGAGCCGCCCGGACGGCCGAATCGCTCTGCGCCCCGCCGGGGACCATGGAGTCCACCGAGGTGGTGCACAGGGCGGCGAGCTCGGTCAGGGCGGCCCGTACCGTCTCCAGGCCGTGCAGGGTCTCGACGTGGGCGGCACTGGAGCGCAGACTGCGGGCTTCGAGGTATTCGGCCGTCAGCGCCGTCAGTTCCTCCCTGCGGCGCGCGAGCTCCGTCCGCCGCCGTTCGAGTTCCTTCTCCTCGTCGCCGAGTAAGGCGTCGGCCGCCGCGTGCGGGCTGACGGCCACCCAGGTGTCCTCGTCCACCTGCCTCAACAGCCTCAGCTCCGCCAGGTGTTCCCGTCGGCGTCGCACCTCGGCCGGATCCAGCCCCAGTCCCTGCGCCAGCTCCTCGTCCGTGTACCGGGGTTTCTGCAGCTCAGCTCGGTAGAGCTCGATGTCCAGCGGGTCATAGCTCGAACTCACGCGCTCACGCTCCCCTGTCCAGTAGTGGCCTGACCACTTGCTGTCACACAGGGGTGCGCATGCCCTTCGCGCCTATGGATAACCGTCGGTTGGTCAGACACCGAACACCTAGGAGCAGTTGATGCAACGCATAGGTACGACGGGCGCCGGATCGGTCATCGGCACGGTTCCGCCACCCGCCCCCGTGTTCGTCGGTGACTTGGCGGCGACGAGGGCGTACGTCGGGGACGAGGGCAACATCTGGGACCTCGTCCCGCGGGACGAGGGCTGAGACGTGCGTACCGACATCGTCGTCCAGGACGTCGCCTCGTTCCGCATCGACCCTGCGGTGCTGGTGCGTCCGCACAGGCGTACGTGGCTGATCGCCAGTCCCGCTCAGCACCAGAAGCTGGTCAAGCGCCGCCGCGAGGACGCCTTCTCCCGCGTCGCGGTGCTGGAGGAGTTCACCGCCGACGCGCTCACGGCGTGCGTCGAATCCCTGCGGGCGGCACTGCCCGCGGCCGACCGGGAGGACGTGGCCCTGCTCTGCCACGACGAGTACTCCCTGGGGACGGTGGCCGAGGTGCGGCGCCGGCTGGGGCTGGCGGGCGATCTGCCGGCCCAGCTGGCGCCGTTCGTCGACAAGATCGCCATGAAACGCGCCCTCGACGGGGCCGGCGTCCGTCTGCCGCGCCACCGGGAGTGGGATTCCCGCGCCTATGCCGCCGACCCGGACCGCTGCACGGCCGACCTGGAGGAGACGCTCGGCTGGCCGATGTTCGTCAAGCCGCTGGACGAGTCCGGCAGTGTGGGGGCCCGGCGACTGGACGACGCCGCGGAGCTTGGGGCCTGGGCGGCGACGGCCGACGACCGCAGGTACGAGGTGGACGAGTTCCTGCGGGGCACCCTCTACCACGTGGACACCGCCGTCCAGGACCAAGTCGTCGTGCACGAGGAGGTCAACGCCTACCTCCACCCCTGCTACGACTACGTGCACGGGAAGGTGTGCGCGAGCCACACCCTGCCCGAGGACCACCCCGCCCGTTCCGCGCTCCTCGCATTCAACCGCCGGGTCCTGGAGGCCCTTCCGGACAAGCCCCCGAACGGCGTCTACCACCACGAGATCTACCGGCGTCCCGACGGCGAGCTGGTGTTCCTGGAGATCGCCGCCCGGGCGCCGGCCGCCCTCGTGCCCTCCACGAGCCGCATCCGCCGGGGAGTGGACATCGAGGAGGCGCACTTCCGCCTCCAGCGCGGCGAGGACCTGCCCGGCAGCGAGGGCCTGGGGCCGCACGCGGCCTGGGTCTACTTCCCCAAGGTCGAAGGACGCGTCCGCGAACTACGACGGGCCACCCTGCTCAGCGACCACCACTGGCAGTGGAACGTGGAGACCGGGCAGACCACGACCGCCCCGGAGGACATCCGCGACTTCGCCGCCAGTGTGCTGCTGTGGAACGAGGACTACGAGCTCCTGCTCCAGGACCTGGCGACCCTCGACTCCCACACCGCCGTCATGACCGACTGAACCTCCCGGAGCCGGCCCGGCCGGCTCCGCCCCACGTCGTCGGACCCCCGCACGTCACGGGGGCGTCCGCCGCCGTCCCGTGGCACTCCCTCCGGCGTGCCACTCACCGTTCCCGCCCGTGCCACGGCACCGGCATGCCCTGACGGAAGGACGCACCATGCGACAGATCGACTACGACTTCGTCTTCACCGACGCCGAGCGCGACGGGCTGCGCGAGGTCCTCCTGGAGATCGCCACCAACCCGTACAGCGACTTCGAGAGCTACATGGCCGACATGTCCCGGCTGCGCGGCGACCAGCGGCTCGGCTCCCGTTTCACCGACTTCTGCGAGATGTCGATGCTCCGGGACTTCTCCAAGGCACCGCTGGTGGTCATCGGCAACGCGCCCATCGACCTCGACCTGCCCCGGTTCGGGTCGACGAACCCGGTGGACGAGAAGTACCGGCTGAAGAAGACCTTCGTCGCCGAGGGATTCCTCGCGGCCTACGGAGTCCTGACCGGCACGGAGATCATCGGCCACCTCAGCGTCAACCAGGGCGACTTCTTCCACGACATCTATCCCAAGGAGTCGATGTTCGACTCCCAGTCGCAGAAGACGCTGGGCACCCTGAAGTTCCACCGGGACTTCGCCAACCACTTCGTCAGCCCCGACTTCGTCAACACGCTGACGCTTCGGGACACGCCCACCAACGAGGTGTACTCCACCTTCACCGTCACCGTCCACGCCCTGGACGAGCTCAGCGACGGTGACCGCGAGATCCTGGCCCAGCCCCGGTTCCACACCCCGTTCGACGACGTCTCCACCCGGCAGGGCGACGTCCTCGGCAACCGCCGCGCGCAGGACCACGCCGTTATCAACATGGACGAGGGCGCCCGCGTGTTCGAGGACCGCACCCGCGGCCTCGACGACGAGGCGCAGCAGGTACTGGACCGTTTCGTCGCCGCCCTGCACAGCCGCAAGCAGATGCGGGTGTCCAAGCCCGGCGACTCGGTCACCTTCTCCAACCGGGACGTCATCCACGGGCGGGAGGTGCACGCCATCCACGACCTCGACGGCCTGAAGCAGCGCTGGCTGCTGAAGACCCACAACGTCTACACCCGCAAGGCGTTCGAGGAATTCTTCCTCGGCGACCGCTACGGCGTGGTCAACGGCTGAATCACATGATCATCGTCACGGGTGCGGGCCAAGGCATCGGGGCCGCCATCGCCCGTCGTGCCGCGGTACTGGACCGGCCGGTGTGCGTGAACTACCGGTCCAGTGCCGCGGGCGCCGAACAGGTCGTCCAGGACCTCAGGGAAGCCGGCGTCGAAGCCCTGGCCGTCAAGGCCGACGTCACGGAGGAGGACGAGGTGGAACGCCTCTTCGCCACTGCCGTCGAGAAGCTCGGCCCACTCACCGCCGTCGTCAACAACGCGGGCGTCACCGGCGGACTGGGCCGGGTCGTCGACCTGGACATCCGGCAACTCGACACCGCCTACCGCGCCGTCCTGCGCAGCGTCGTGCTGTGTACCCGCCAAGGACTGCGGCACATGTCCCGCAGTCGCGGTGGCTCGGGAGGCTGCGTCCTCAACGTCTCCTCCACCGGCGCCCGCACCGGCGGCGGCCACGAGTGGGTGCACTACGCCGCACTCAAGGCCGCCGTCAACACCCACACCTGGGGCGCCGCACAGGAGGTGGCCGCGGACGGCGTACGGATCAACGCGGTCGCCCCCGGTCTGATCGAGACCGGTCTGCACCGGGCCAACGGGGTCCCCGACCGTCCCGAGCGGCTGAGGACCTCCGTCCCCATGGGCCGGATCGGCACCCCCGAGGAGGTCGCCGAAGCAGCCGTCTTCCTGCTCTCCCCCAGCGCCTCGTACATCACCGGTTCCGTCCTGGAGGTGGGCGGCGGCCGCTGAGCCCTGCCCACCCCGCCCCGCACACGGAAGAAGCCCTTTCATGCCTGAAGCAATCTCGCACATGCTCGAACCGCACAGCGCCCTCTACCTCGACACCCGGCCGCATGTGATCACCGAGGGGTCCGGCATAGAAGTACGCGACGAGGACGGGCAGTCGTTCGTCGACGGCGTGGCCGGCCTGTGGAGCGTCACCCTCGGCTACAGCGAGCCGCGCCTGGTGGAAGCGGCCACCCGGCAGATGAACAAGCTCCCCTTCTACGGTTCGTTCAACCACCGCACCAACGACGTGGCGCTCGCGCTGGCCGCCGACCTCGTGGACATCGCCCCCATCCCCATGGGCAAGGTCTTCTTCGGCAACTCCGGTTCGGACGCCAACGACAGCGCGATCAAGTTCGCCCGCTACTACCACTGGTCCCAGGGCCGCCCGGAGCGTCGCAAGATCATCTCGCACAGCTGCGGCTACCACGGCACCACCCTCGCCGCCGGCTCGGCCACCGGACTCCCCCACATCCACCACGGCTTCGGCCTGGACACCGGCGACTTCCTCTCTGCCCACTGCCCCAACCCCCTGCACCCCTCCTCGCGGGGCATGAGCGAGTCCGAGCAGGTCGACTGGCTGATGGAGGACTTCGAGAACCTCATCGAGGAGGCGGGCCCGGAGACGGTGGCGGCCTTCATCTCCGAACCCGTCCTGGGTGCGGGCGGCCTCATCATCCCGCCGGCCGGGTACTTCGCCCGCCTCCAGGAGATCCTGGCGCGGCACGACATCCTCTTCATCGCGGACGAGGTCATCACGGGCTACGGCCGCACCGGATCGATGTTCGCCACCACGGAGTTCGGCCTGGCCCCGGACATCATCACCACCGCCAAGGGGCTGTCCTCCTCCTACCTGCCGATCTCCGCCACGTTCGTCGGTGAGCGCGTCAGCGCCGCTCTCGCCGAAGGCAGCAAGCAGATCGGCACCTTCGGCCACGGCTTCACCTACTCCGGCCACCCCGTCCCGGCCGCGGTCGCCCGCGAAACCCTCGCCATCGTGCGCGAACGCGACATCCCGGGCCACGTGCGGGACGTCGCTCCCCGCCTCGCCCGCGGCCTGGACAAGTTCCGGGGCAGCGAGGCGGTCCGCGACGTGCGGGGCCACGGGCTGCTGGGCGGCGTCGAGTTCGACGCGGCGGCCGTCGGACGGGAACCGGGGCAGCTCGGCCAGGCCGTCCTCCGGGCGGCGAAGGAGCGCGGACTCCTCCTGCGGGCCATGGGGGACACCGTGGTCTTCGCGCCCCCGCTGATCATCACCGGCGAGCAGATCGACGACCTGATGGAGCGCTTCACCGCCGCCTACCACGACGTGGTCGACTCACCCCGCCCGCAGCAGGCGGCCTGACACCAAGGAGCGCTCGATGGCCATCGGTATCGTCGCCACCGGCTCGTACCTGCCCGACCACATCGTCACCAACGACGACCTCGCCAGGACCGTGGAGACCTCGGACGCCTGGGTCACCTCCCGGACGGGCATCCGCCGGCGCCGCCGGGCGCACGCGGAGCAGACCACCTCCGACCTCGGGCACCGGGCCGCTCTGGCCGCCCTACGCGACCACGACATCACGGCGGAGCAGCTGGACGCCCTCGTCGTGGCCACCAGTTCGCCCGACCAGATCCAGCCGTCCACGGCCTGCAACCTGCACGCCAGGATGGGCCTGACCCAGATACCGGCGTTCGACGTCGGCGCCGTGTGCAGCGGCTTCATCTACGCCACCGCCGCCGCCGCGGGACTGATGAACACCTTCTCCCAGTACAGCCACGTCATGGTCGTCGGCTGCGAGGCGTACAGCCGTGTACTGGACTACCAGGACCGCGGCACCTGCGTCTTCTTCGGGGACGGCGCCGGAGCCGCGGTCCTCGGCAAGCTGCCCGACGGATACGGCATCCTCGGCTGCGACCTCATGGCCGACAGCACCCAGCTCGACGTCGTCGGCATTCCGGCCGGCGGCGCCCTCGAACCCACCAGCGAACGCACGGTCCGGGAACGACGCCACTACTTCCGCATGGACGGCCGCCGGGTGTGGGACTTCGCCACCCAGGCCGTCCCGCAGGTGGTCAAGGGAGCCCTCGCCTCCGCCGGGCTGGACGTCGGCGACGTCGACCTCCTCATCACGCACCAGGCCAACGCCCGCCTCATCGAGGAGTGCGCCGACCGTTGCGGCGTACCGATGGACCGCGTCCCGATGACGGTGGACCGCTACGGCAACACCGCCGCCGCCTCCGTGCCCATCACGCTGGACGAGGCCGCCGCCGCGGGAAGGCTGCGCCGCGGCGACGTCGTCGTCCTGGCCGCCGTCGGCGGCGGCATGACCGCAGGCGCCCTCGTCATGCGCTGGTACTGACCCACCCACCCCCTCACCTTGGAGACCACCTCACATGACCGCGCCCACCATGGCCCGCACCGGCCAAGTCACCCAGCCGCACACCGGCGCCCCCGCCCGCACGGGCCTCGCGCACGACGACTCGTTCGCCGCGTTCGCACGGACCCACATCGCCCGTCGGGCGGACGCCGCCTACGAGGCCGAGATCCTCGACCGCCTGTCCTGGCAGCGCCTGGCCGACCTCGGTCTGTGGCGCATAGGCGTCCCCGAGGGTCTGGGCGGCATCGGAGGGACCTGGGCGGACCTGGCCGAACACGTCGCCGACATCGCCCGCACGGGTGAGGACCTGGGCTTCGTGCTCTCCCTCATCGCCCACGCCGGCCTCGTACGGGCCCTGGTGGAGCACGGCAACGACTACCACCACCGCTCGGTGCTCCCGCAGTTGATGAACGGCGCCGTCGGCGCGACCGCACTGACCGAACCCCACGGCGGCTCCGACGTCGCCCGCACCCGCACCCTCGCCACCCGCACCTCCGACGGCTGGAGCCTGACCGGCAAGAAGGACCACATCACCAACGCCCCGGTCGCCGACCGGGCGCTGGTCCTCGGCCGCGTGCCCGACCTCGGACGACGCGACATCACCCTGTTCCTGGTCAACCTGCACAGCCCGGGCGTCCGGCGGGGCCCCGCAGAGGAGCTCCTGGGCCTGCGGTCCAGTCCCACCGGTGCCATCGAGCTGCGGGAGGTCGCCCTGCCCGAGCCGGCGGTACTCGGCGCACCCGGCGAAGGCCTGCGCACCCTCTACGACATCATCAGTTTCGACCGCGCCCTCTACGGCCTGGTCATCGCGGCCTTCCTCGAACCGCAGCTCGACAAGGCGGTCGGCTTCGCCCGGCGGCGCGAGGCGTTCGGCACGCCGATCCTCGACCACCAGTACGTCCAGGGACGCGTCACCGACATCCGGATCACCATCGAGATCGCCCGAGCCACCGCCCGGGCGGGCATCGACGCTCTGGTGGCCGGCGATCCCGAGGCCTCCCTGCGGTGCTCCGTCGCCAAGCTCGTGGGATCGGAGGGACTGGTCGAGGCGGCCCAGAACCTGATGCGTCTGCATGGCCACGCGGGGTACATGCGTGGCGCCCAGACACGCATCGTCCAGGACGCGCTCGGCACCCTCATCGCCGGCGGCACCAGCGAAATGCAACGCAAGAACATCCTCAACCAGATGCTGGCCGGCCACCCGGGATGACCCGGCGACGACGCGCTCCCCGTGGACGTTTTCCCGAGTGAGGAAGACATGACCGCAACGCCGACGGCGCCCACCGCCCCGTCCTCGCCCCGCCTCGGGCGGCCGTTCCTCTGGTTGTGGAACGCCTGCGCGGGATCGAATCTGGCGGACGGCATCTACCAGGTGGCCCTGCCGGTCACCGCCGTCCATCTGGGCGGCGGGGCCGGCGGCGTGGCCGTGGTGGCCGCCATGGCGCGCCTCCCCTGGCTCCTGTTCGCCCTCTTCTCCGGGGTCCTCGTCGACCGCTTGGACGAGCGGCGCCTGATGCGGATCGTCAACTCCGCCCGCGTCGTCGTCCTCGGCGCGACCGCACTGGCGCTGATGACGGACCGGGCAGGCATCGCGCTGCTCGCCGCTGCGGCCTTCCTCCTCGGCATCGGCGAGACCGTCTTCGACACCGCCTTCCACACCACCACCCCGAGTCTCGTCCCGCCCTCCTTGCTGGAACGCGCCAACTCACGCCTCCAAGCGGCGGAGATCACCACCAACCAGATGGCAGGCCCCTCCGTCGCCGGCCTTCTGCTGGGACTGTCCGCCAGTATCGCCTTCGGCACCACGGCCGCCCTCTACCTCGCCACCGTGTTCCTCCTCATGGCCCTGCCGGCCGCGCCGAGCCCGCCGGGACACGACGGGGCGGCCACCGCCGCCCACGGCGGAGGCAGTGTCCTTGCCGACGTCCGGACCGGACTGCGCTTCCTCTTCGGCGACACCACGCTGACCGTCTATGCCGTGGGTGTGGGCGCCCTGAACCTCGCCTGGGCCGCCGTCTACGCCGCGCTCCCTCTCCTGGCCCTGCCGCCCGGGCCGCTGGGGCTGAGCAGCACCGCCTACGGGGCCCTCCTGATGGTGGCCGGAGTCAGCGGGCTCGCCGTGGGGCTCCTGGCACCGCTCGCCACCACCCGGCTCGGCAACCGTGTCTGCATGGCCCTGGGGCTGGCGGGCATGGCCATCGGCTTCGCGCTGCCGGGAATCAGCCCCACGCCGCTCGTCCTGGGCATCGGACTCGGCTGCACGGGCCTGCTCATCCTCGTCAACGTGATCACGGTCTCCTACCGTCAGCGCACCGTTCCCCGCGAACTCCTCGGCCGGGTCACCTCCGCGTACCGGCTGATCGCCTTCGGCTGCCTCCCCGTGGGGTCCGCCCTCGCGGGCGTCGTCGGCACCCATCACGGCCCCCGGGCCGTTCTCGTCCTCGCCGGCGGCATCGTGCTCGCCGCCGCCGTCCCCATGACCCTGTCCGCACGTTCCCTCGCGCCTCATGCCCCGGAGACCACGTGACCCTCACCCAGTCGGCCGCCGGCCCCATCGGCACGCACATCACTCCTGGCCCGACGCCCCACACGCTCGACCACCCCCTCGTGCGCCGCTGCCCCCATCTGTACTGCGGCCCCCGGTGGCTGCGGGTGGAGGACCAGGCCCACCCCGGTCCGTCCTTCCACACCTGGATCCACGGTGACGACCTGGCCGCGTACGCCCCCGCCTACGGATTCGACGCCACCAGCAACCCCTGGCCCTTCGCCCGCCCCGACCTGTTCCTGGCGGAAGCCACGGGGGCCGAAGAGGGCCATGACTCGCTGCTGCCCGCCTTCACCATCGGTGGTCGCCGCCCCGGACACAGCAGGTTCTGCACGGCCGGCCCGACCTGGCAACGCCTTCCGGCGCTCACCCGGCTCCTGGGCGCCGCAGCCGAACACAGCGCGGACCGGGGTGCCTCCTGCCTCGCCGCTCTCTACTGCTCGCCCAAGGACGCCGACCTCGCGGAGGCGTTCCGAGCCCACGGAGGCGTCCGGTTCCCCTCCCACGGGACCAACCTCCTCGGCCTGCCCGGCGGCAGCACCGAGGACTGGATGGCGTCGCTCCCCCGCAAGCAACGGGCGAAGGAGAAGGCGGATCTGCGCAAACTCCGCGACGCGGGAGTCGACTTCGAGGTCTCCCCCCTCCGGGAGGCCGACCTCGAACGGATCGTCCCGCTGGAACTGGGCCTGTACAGCAAGCACGGCCATACGTACGCCCTCCAGGAGGCCACCGACCTGCACCGCGCCTACCTCGACCACCTCGGCGACGACGCCGTGCTCGTACGAGCCCTGCGCGACGGCGTACTCGTCGGCTTCACCTCCCTGGTGCGCCACGGCTCGCACGCGTACGTCCGCCAGGCCGGCTTCGACCCCGAGGGCTGTGGTGACGCTCCGGTGTACTTCGGCGCCGCCCTGCACGAGCCCATCCGGTGGGCCTACGACCACGGCGTGCGCTGCCTCGACCTGTCCATCACCGCGGACGCCACCAAGCAGCGACGCGGCGCACGGACCCAGCCGCGTGACGCCTGGTTCATCCCGCTCGACGACGCCGCGCGGCACCACCTGCGCGGCCTCCGGGAACGACACGACCGAGCGGCTTCCACCCCCTCCCCCGCGTAAGGAACCCCCATGACCGCGCCCTCCGCACCCGAACCCCTCGTCGCAGGCATCGACTCCCTCGTGGGAACGAGCGCACAGCTCGTCCACCGAGTCACCGAGCGGGACGCCGCCACCAACTGGGGCAACGACCTGCCGGTGCTCGCCACTCCCGTCCTGTTGTGGCTCAGCGAGATCGCCGCGATGAAAGTCCTCGGAACCGCTGTCCCGGAAGGAGACATGACGGTCGGCCTGGCCCACGACTCGGCGCACCTCGCACCGACGCCCGTCGGCGACGACGTCACCGTCTCCGCCACGTTGAGCCGGGCCGACGACCGCAAGCTCACCTTCGACGTGGAAGCCCGCGACTCCCACGGATCCGTACTGCGCGGACGCCACACCCGGGCCCTGATCGACAGGAAGAGGTTCACCGACAAGCTCAGCCGGCGCACGGCCTGAAATTCCGCTTCCGGGCCCTCCACGGCCCGACGACCTCAAGGAGACCCCGTGTTCCCCACCTTCCGCGCGGCCCGGGCCGGCGTACTCGCCTCGTCGGCGGCGCTCGCCGCCGCGCTGACGGGCGCCGTCCCGGCCACCGCCGCGACCGCCGCCGCCTGCCCCGACAACATGGTGTGTCTCTACAGCGACACCGATTTCCAGGGGCGGGTCCAGATCAGGAACATCTCTCATACCCCCGGCTGCAAGCCGGCCGGCACGGCCCGCTCCGTGGTGAACAACACCGCTCTGCCGGTCCACCTGTACGTCGACGGGGAGTGCACCCAGTACCTCGACCGCCTGGAGCCCGGGGACACCCGCACCGGCCTGGCCGCGGACCCGGCCGCGTTCGAGTGATGCCGCGGCTGCCTCGGGCACGCGTGCCCGAGGCGGCCCGCGCCGCGTCTGGGTGAGCTCTCGCGGGAGACGTCCCGGGGCCCCACGGCTGTGTCCGCGATCGGCCGGTCAGGCAGCTTGAGGTCCCCTGGTGTGGATCTGTGCCGTCGGGGCCGATGTCCGGACGTACGCGGGCACGGCCGAGGCCGCACCCCGACCGTGCCCGCCGGGGACCGGGAAGGCGGCGAGGAGCCTCGACCGGGCGTGGTGCCTGCCGTCGAGGTGCTGGTCCGCCTCGGCTTCCGCGGACGTCCGGTCCTGACCGCGCTCGACGTCCACGGCGTAGACCGGCTGCCCGCCGCCTCCGTCGGGCAGCCGGAGGTAGAACGGGGAGTGGTAGGGCAGCTGCCACCAGCGAAATCGCTTGAGCGGTCGTCAGTCCCCCGGGGAAGCCGCCGGGCGGCCCGCCTGCGTCGCATCTCCTCGAACACGTCCGGCGCCTCCGTCACCCGCTCACTTGCTCGGTTCCGCCGCACAGGCGAGGTCCCGCGCGGGGCGTTCCCCGGTGGTCAGGAACGTCGTCGCCGCGTCGTTGGCGCACGTGTTGCGGCCGTACGGGTAGACGCCGTGGCCGCCTTGGTCTGCCGTCACCATCGTGGCCCGCCCGCCGAGGGCCTGCCTCAGCTTCCGGGCGCCGGCCAGC
Source organism: Streptomyces sp. SirexAA-E (assembly GCF_000177195.2). Lineage (GTDB taxonomy): Bacteria > Actinomycetota > Actinomycetes > Streptomycetales > Streptomycetaceae > Streptomyces > Streptomyces flavovirens. The sequence continues at coordinate 7,388,835 of NC_015953.1, read as the reverse complement.
GGCGTGCCCGGGTCCCGCTCGTTCTGCACCATCAGCACGTTCGACGGGCCCCGGTCGGTGATGCGCACCGGCGGTTCGGTCCGCTCCCTGGGCCAGAAGGCGCAGGGGTTGATGCTCGCCGTGGAGCCGCCCAGCATCGGGTACTTCAGCCGGTCGACCGCGACGTTGCGCTGGTACTCCCGGATCGTCCCCGGCCAGCGCGAGTCACCGCAGACCACGGCGAATCGTGAGGCCAGGAGGTTCTCGATGTCCGTGGTCAGCTTCGGGAGCGGCAACTCCGCGCCGGTGTCGACCGCCTGCCAGAACTCGGCGAGCGCGGGCATGGAGCCGTCGGCGTAGAGCTGTTCGAAGGTGTACCCGCGGAAGGCGATCCCGTCGACGTCCTGGACCGGCTTCGCGTCCAGCCGCTCCACCAGCTCGTAGAACTTGGCGGTGATCTGCCTCGGCGTGGAGCCCAGGCCGTATTCGGGGTGCTCGGCGGCGAACGCGGCGAAGTCGGGGAAGCGGTCCTCCATCCCCCGGGCGAACAACCGCATGGCCGTGACGTCGTAGCCACCGGGGCCCATGTTGCTGTCGAGCACCATCCGGTCGCCGCGCCGTGGGAACAGCGTCGTGTAGACCGCGCCGAGGTAACTGCCGTAGGAGGCACCGAGGTACGACAGTTTCGGCTCGCCCAGGGCTGCCCGGAGACGGTCCATGTCACGGGCGGTTTCGGCGGTGGTGGTGTGCGGCAGCATCCACGCCGTTCGCGAGCGCTCGCACTGTTCGGCGATCTTCCGCGCGTACTCGGCCTCCCGCGTGACGTCGGCCGCGGTGTGCGCGTACGGCGGGAAGTTGCCGCGCCGCTGCTGCGCCTCCGTCAGGTCGCAGGTCACCGGCGTACTGCGGCCGACACCGCGTGGGTCGAAGCCGATGATGTCGTAGGAGTCGAGCACCTCCTGCGGCAGTCCCGAGGCGGCGAGGACGGCCGGGTACGTCAGGCCGGAGCCGCCCGGGCCTCCGGGGTTGGTCAGCAGGATGCCGCGCCGCCGCGCCGGCTTCTGGCTCGCCAGCCGCGAGACGGCGACCTCGATCTGCCGGCCGTCCGGATCGCGGTGGTCCAGCGGGACTTGGAGGGTCGCGCACTCCAGGCGGGGTACGGGGACCTCCCCGGCGCACGGGCCCCACCGGAGGGCGCCGGGCGCCGGTGTCGTCGTCGGCGTTGACGCCGTCGCGGGCAGCGCGGTCATCGCCAACGCGGTGGCGGTGAGAGCGAGGGACAGACTTCTGCGCATGAGGTGTCCTTCTGTGGGGGCTTTTCCGGCACGTGAGCGAGTCTGTTCCTCAGAGGCGGTCGGCACATCGGCCCGGTGGACCGACCCGGCTCCGACCGCGGGTGAGGTGCCTGTCAGACCTGGGTCCAAGGCGTATCGGTCCCCGGCAGGATCCACCGGTCGCACGATGCGGCCACAATGGCCTGGTGAACACGGACGTTATGCCGCGGCTCGGGGTGTGGCAGCAGGCCTGGCGGCTGATGGTGGCCGTGGCCGTCGGCCTGCCGATCTGGCTCTCGACCCTCGCGCTGATGCGGGCCCGGTCCGGCGGCGCGGGCTCCTGGATCCTCGTGGGTGATCCGCTGGTGGCCCTGGGCTGCCTGACGTTGCTCCTGTGGCGGCGGCGGTGGCCGCTCGCGGTCGCTGTCGCGGTCACGGTCGCCTCGACCGTGTCGGCGCTCGCCACCGGTGCCGCCCTGCTGGCACTGTGCTCGGTCGCCACCCGCCGCCGCCCGGTGGAGATCGGGGCCGTCGTCCTGGCCTACGTGACCGCGTCGCAGTTCGCCGTCGAGGTGTACCGGGTGCAGGGTTCGGCCGAGGCGCTGTGGTGGGTCGAGGTCGCGGTGCCGGCGCTGACCGCGGGGATCGCGGTGGCCACCGGCATGGCGGTCGGGGCGCGGCGGGTCGAGGTGTGGTCCCTGCGGGAGCGGGCGGAGAGCGCGGAGCGGGAGCAGAGTGCGCGGGAGGCGCAGGCCCGGGCCCTGGAGCGCAACCGGATCGCCCGCGAGATGCACGACGTACTCGCGCACCGCATCTCCCTGGTCGCCATGCAGGCCGGGGTGCTCGACCACCGCGGTGACCTCTCGGCCGACGAGAACCGCGTCCTGGTCCGCGGTATCGCCGAGGGCTCCCACCAGGCTCTGGAAGAGCTGCGGGAGGTCCTCGGCGTGCTCCGCGCCGACCCCGGCCGCCCGGACCCTCCGCAGCCCTCCCTCGACCGGGTCCCCGACCTGGTGGCCGATGCCCGCGCCTCGGGTCTCGACGTCAGGCTTGCCGACGCCGTGACCGCGACCCCGCCCGACGGCGTCGGGCGGACCTGCTACCGGATCGTCCAGGAGGCGCTGACCAACGCCGCCAAGCACGCCCCCGGCGCGGTCGTACGGGTCACCCTCGGCGGTGCCGCGGGCGGCACCCTGGACGTCGGCGTCCGCAACGGGCCGGCCCCCCGGCGCACCGCACGGCCACCGGACTCCGGCTTCGGCCTGCTGGGCCTCGGCGAACGGATCACCCTCGCCGGCGGCGAACTCGACCACCGTCCCACGCCCGAGGGCGGGTACGTTCTCACCGCACGGCTGCCCTGGCCGGACGACCCCGCCCACATCCACGAAAAGAGCGCATGAATGGAAGCCCGACACGGTCCCGTACGGGTCGTCGTCGTCGACGACGAACAACTGGTGCGCATGGCCCTGCGGCTCGTCATCGACGGCGAACCGGACCTGACCGTCGTGGCGGAGGCGGCCGACGGGGAAGCCGCGCTCGCCGTGGTGGACGAGCAGCGGCCCGACGTGGTGCTGATGGACGTACGGATGCCGGGCCGGGACGGTCTGGACACGACCCGGGAACTGCTCACCCGGCCCGCGCCGCCCCGGGTCCTGATGCTGACCACCTTCGACTCCGGCGACCTGGTGCTCGGGGCGCTGCGCGCCGGAGCGCTCGGCTTCGTCCTCAAGGACACCCCGCCCTCACGCATCCTCGACGCGGTGCGGACCGTCGCGGACGGCAATCCGGTCCTGTCCCCGACGGCCACGGCACGGTTGATCGCCGCGGCCACCGGCCCGGACTCCTCGCACGCCCGGGACCGCTCGCGCGAGGCCGCGCGCGAACGCCTGTCCGTGCTGACCGAGCGGGAGCGGGAGACCGCCCAGGCCATCGCGGACGGGCTGGGCAACCCACAGATCGCCGAGCGGCTGCGCATCACCGTCGCGACGGTCAAGGCCCACACCGGCAGCCTGTTCGCCAAGCTGGCGGTCGAGAACCGGGTACAGATCGCGCTCCTGGTCCGCGACGCGCAGGACTGAGCGGGAGGCTGAGGCGGCCCCGTCGCTCAGTCAGCGGGCCGTGGACGCGACCGTTCAGCTGCTGCCGGTCCGGTCCGGGGCGAGGCCGGGCACGGGTGCGGGTCGAGGGGCGCGGACCGTCGGGGGCGAGGGGCAGTCCACCCGGGATTCGCTGCCTGTTGCCGGTGTGGTGTCCTGTTCGGTGACTTCCCGGGCGGGCGGCCTGTTACGACCGAGGCGTTCGTGAGCGCTGGCGAAGTGGCCCGCGACGGCTGCGGAGACTGTCGAGAGGTCCAGGGCCAGGGCGAAGCCCGCGATGATCTCCGCCAGTCGTGCGGCGCTCCCCGGGCCGGTACAACCCATCATCTTCAGGAGTTCGTGCTGCGCGGGCAGGTGGGTGCCGCCCCCGACCGTGCCAAGTGCCAGACCGGGCAGGGTCATGCTCGCGTAGACACCGTCCCCGGTGCGTTCGAGGATGAACTGCCCCACGCTCGACTCGTGGACGCAGGCGATGTCCTGGCCTGTCGCCGTGAAGATCGCGGCCACGATGTTGGCCGTGTTCGCGTTGGACCCCAGCACCGCGCTGTGGACCGCTCCGGCGGCGATGTGCTGGTACCCCCTGACCAGCTCGTCGGGCGTCGTTCTGAGGACTCGTTCGACGATGCCCGCCGGCAGGTGGCAGTCGGCGGCCACCCTGATGCCGCGGCCTTCCGCCATGGCGAGGGCTGACGCCTTCTTGTCGCCGGATGTGTTTCCTTCGATGATGAAGGATTCGAGTTTCTCGTCCGTGACCAGGTGGGGCTGTCGCAGGATCCACTGGCACGCCTGCCAGGTGCAGACGGTCGTCATGTTCTGCCCTGCCGCGTCCCCGGTGCTGTACCTGAATCGCAGATGAACGGTCCTGCCCAGAACCACGGGCTCGATCGAGTCGAGTACGGCGTGGTCGGACACCTGGCGGATGACCGTGCGCAAAGCACTCAGGTGCCGGCAGATCGCCTCGGCGAAGCGGCTGGCGTCGGCCAGTCGACAGAACGCGAAGACAGGGGCCCGCGTCATCGCCTGCGAGACGGCGTGGGTGCTGACGCCGCCCGCCATCGTGGCGGCCAAGGCTCCCCGTGTCGCGGATGAGACCAGGGCTCCTTCCGTGGTCGCCATCGGGGCGTAGACCTCGCCCTGTACATGCGTCCCGCAGAACAGCAGGGGCCCGGCCACGCCGATCGGGATCTCGACGGTGCCGACGAACCCCTCGATGTTGCCGGTCAGCCTGCCGGCGTCGAGCCGGGTGTGCTGCAAGGAGTCCAACGCCGCTCCGGTCCTGGCGCGAAGCCAGCTCAGCCGTCGCAGTCGCGCCGCCTCCGTGTAGAGCCCCCGGGCGGGTACGTACCTCCCCTGAGGCCGCGACGGACCGGACCGGTCGGGGCTGTCTCCAGAGTTCATACGTCATCACCCTTCTTCTGTGACGGGCACTGTCCCGCTGGGCCGTTTCGAAGGTGTGAGTCCCCAGCCCCCGTGGAAACGCAGGCAAGCGCAGCGCTGGTCACAGGGAAGTCGAACCGTGCCGTCGGGTTCCGCGACAGCGTCCGCGACGGACACCGCCGCCGTCAGCCATCGCCCCACGCTCTGTGTCGAACACGGTCGAACCACTCCCCCACCCCGATGCCGTACGGCAGTCCCGGTCCCAGCTCAACGACGAACCGGCCCCACGGTTACGCACACTCCGGCTTTGCCGGGCGCCGCCATGATCGGTCCTGTGACAGACGGGCGGCGGGTGGCAGCGGTGATCGTCAGGGACCGGCATGTCCTCATGGTGCGTGAGCGGGGCAAGGGCCCATGGGCCGCCACGACGGCCAGGAGTACTGGACGCTGCCAGGAGGCGGGACCGAGCCCGGCCGGTCGCCGGAGGACGCGGTCATCCGCGAGGTGGCCGAAGGGACCGTGCCGGAGGAAGCCGTCCTCGCGCCGCGCGCACCCTACCTGGGTATGACGAGCGAGTTGGCTCCCCGGTATGTCGTGGAAGCTGATGGTCTTCACTTAGCGTCATGGCTCGTGAGCACTTCACGTATGCCCGCTCCTGCGCCCGGCGCGACCGCCCCTCCGCCCTCCGGGAGCCGGCGGTTCGTGGGCCGCCTCTGCGCGGCGGTCACCTTGCTGCCGGGCGGAATTCTGGCGTTCGGCGCGGCCGCCGCGGGGCGCGCGGACACCGGGCGTGCGTTTCTGGGGGCCGGTACGGGCTCCGGAGGCCGGAAGGAGTCGACGCGGCCGGGCGGGGCGCGGGTGATGGGGCATGCCGTACTGACCGTACTGATGGGTGCGCTGTCGCTCGTCCTGGCCGCCTTGTTCGTCCTGGCCGTGGCCCGGGGCGCGCTGTACGGCTTCGTGGATCAGGGGCCCTACGACACGTCGTGGGGCGGTCCGAGCCGAGCCGGGGCCTGGCTCGTGCACTTCGCCGCCGCTACGCCCGCCGGTTGCGCGGCATTGGCCGCGATGTACGGCATCGCGGGTCTGCAGAGGCGGATGACAGCGCCCCTGCGCGGAGAGCGCGGAGTCCGTTGGGCGCTGCCGACGGTTCTCGTGTGCGCGCTGGCCGGGACTCTGTTCGTCATCGCTTTCGTCCGGCAGCTGCCCTGACCCCGCCCTGGCGCACCGAACCGCTTCGAACGTCCCCCTTGCGTCCCGGGGGGCGGACCGGTGGCGCGAGGCGTGCGAGCGGAGGCACCGTGGAGAGATGAACCCGCCTGTCACCGTCCATCACCTCAGCCAGGACGGCGGCCGCCGCGTCTCCGTGCGGAGCTCCGCCGACACCCACATTCTCGGGATCGCCTACAGCGATCACGACGTCATCGAGTTCCTGCGCCGTGCCGGGATGGAGGACCCCGACCTTCTGCTCGATGATCCGGCTTGGGTCCGGTGGGCCGGCGGCAGGCCGCACGAATGGGCCGCGGCGTGAGCGCCCCGGCACTGCGCGGACGTACGACAACGGCGCCGGCGAGAACCGGGCCTTCCCGGCGGGTACGGGCTGTGCCGGTGGGCGGGCGACGGACACGCGGCGCGGTGGCGTTCCGCAGCTGTGGCTCTGCTGCGGAACGCCACCGGGCGCAGGAAGGTCAGGCGCCCTGCCGGACCGGACCGATGAGGGTGCCGGCGGCCACCTTGAGGGTGCCCTCGGCGACAGACGTGCCAGGGATCTCCCCACCCGGAGCCTGGAGCGTGAACGATGCCTCGTCCACAGGCACACCGCGGCCGTCGTTGGGAACCTGGATGTCGAAGTGCACCGGATGGCCCGGGCCGAAGGTCACAGCGGTCTTCTGGTCGCCGTAGCGGCCCGCGCGGATTCCACTGTCCGAGCCGTGGTCCGAGAACCGCACGGCGGTGGGCGAACCGGCCAGCTCACACGGCGCGTAGCCGCGCGGTGCGGTCAGGGTGACGCGGTAGTGACGGTGCCCCGCGCTGTTGTCCGCGTCGGTGACCTTCGCGAGGTGGTTGGCCGGCCGACAGGCGGACGAGGCCGCGTCACCGGCCGCCGACGACGCCTGCGCGGCCCCCGTACCAGCCGCACCCGCCAGCACAGCGGTGGCCAGAACAGCCGCGATCTTACGATTCGTACGCATCATGAACGCTCCTTGCCTTGCTCAATGGACCTGCCGCGTTTCCTCCGTCAGGACCATGGTCGACTCCATCCCTGCCCGCCCGTCCACGCGGGAAATGTCTCAGGACCGCCACAGCCGGGTCACCGGCACTGTGGCGTAGCCGATCCGCCATGCCCGGTGGGTGGCCGCCTGGCATCGGACGAGATACCGACCAGCAAGACAACGGCCGTGTCCTCCACGGCCTGCGCCCTGTGCGTGACTCCGCGCCCCGTCAGGCACCGCTGAACGCTGCGTACCCGGCGTTCACGAGATCCCGGCACGACCGGTGGCGGACCGCCGTCTCCCGCCCCCTGGCGGCTCCGGGCGACAGGCGAGCACCTCGTCCGCCTTCACCGTAAGGGGCCGCGCCCGTAAGACCTGTTGCTGCGTCAGCCGGGGTTGTCCTAGGTCCTGTCTGATAATTGAACTTGTGGTGGGTCGTGGTGAGCTGACGAATGCGGCGTGGGAACGGATCGAGCCCCTGCTGCCGGGTATTGACGGTCGTGGGCGGCCGTGGCGAGATCACCGGCAGGTGATCAACGGGGTGTTGTGGCGGTTGCGGACCGGTGCCCCGTGGCGTGACCTGCCGGAACGCTACGGGCCGTGGCAGACGGCCTATGAACGGTTCGCCCGCTGGGAAGCGGACGGCACCTGGGCCCGTCTGCTCGAACAGGTCCAGGTCCGCGACGACTCCGTCGGAGCCGTGGAGTGGACGGTGTCGGTGGACTCCACGATCAACCGGGCCCATCAGCACGCCGCCGGCGCCCGCAAAAAGGGGCGACGGCGGGGGACGAACTGGAAAATCCGGCACGCGCGTCGGCTGGTCAGGCGCTGGGCCGGTCCCGCGGCGGGGTGACCACGAAAATTCATCTCGCCTGCGACGGCCGGGGCCTGCCCCTGGCCGTCGTCGTCACGCCCGGCAACGTCAACGACTCCACCGTCTTCGACACGGTCATGGACGAGTTGCGGGTGCCCCGGGGCGGTGCCGGGCGGCCCCGCCGCAGGCCCGACGCGGTCATCGCGGACAAGGCTTACTCGTCCCGGGCAATCCGCCGGGTCCTGCGCAGGCGAGGCATCCGGGCCGTGATCCCGGAACGGGCCGACCAGAAGGCCAACCGCCTGCGGCGAGGGAAGGCCGGGGGCAGACCGCCGGCCTTCGATCGCGAGCTCTACAAGGCACGCAACGTGGTCGAACGCTGCTTCAACCGTCTCAAGCAGTTCCGCGCGATCGCCACCCGCTTCGACAAACTCGCCGCCCGCTACAAGGCCGGAGTCCACCTCGCCGCACTCATCCTCTGGCTCCGCGAACCCGCCCAAGATCCTTTGTCAGACAGGACCTAGGGGCGGTCGGCGGGACGTTGCTCCTGCCGGTCGGGGCGGAGCTTGCGGTTCGTGCCGGAGCGGGCGATGTCCAGGTCCAGGAAGGAGGTCAGCGCGGTGCCGTCGTTCCAGAAGCCGAGCAGGTCGATGTCGATGAGCGTCAGGTGGTGGCGGTCGGCGAACGCGCGGGCCGGTTTCGTGAAGACGCAGGAAGCGACGAAGACGGGGACATCGGCGTGGTGTTCGGCGCGGGCGGTGCCGTTGAACGTCTGGATGTCACGGCTGCCGACCGTGCGGTGCTTGGCATAACGCTTGCACTGGATGACGATCTTCCGTCCGTCGGGCAGGCGGCCGATCACGTCGGCCCCCAGATCGCCGGCACCGCCGACCCGTCGCACCTCGGTGCAGCCGTCACGGCGGCACAGTTGGGCGACGTACTCCTCGAACTGGCGGCCGTCCATCGCCCACACCGCCTCCAGCGACCGGCGCGCCCGGCGCTGTGCTTCTTCGGCGATCCGGACCCTCTCGGCGTGCGCTTCACGCCGTCCGGCGCGTACCAGGCCCGTGAGCACGATCGCCGTGACCATGGCGGTCGGCACCACCAGCAGCACTGTCCCCATGCGTGTCCGCTCCTCCCCCACTTCGGTCGTGTGCCGCCTATGTACTCCCCACTCGGCAGGCGCTCCATCCGGCTGACGGGCATCGGGCTCGGGGGTGGCGGGCCGGGGCGGGGGCACTCCCCTCGTCCTGCGGACCGGCGCGTTGCCGCCTCGCCCCCCCTGACGGCCGTTCCCGCTCGGTGCCCGCGTCCGGGCCCGGGCGGCCGGGGGCCCGTCCAACGGCACACCGGCCGCACCGGCGGGCGGGGCATTGTTTATCCTGGTCAGGCAGCCACCTCGTGACGGGCGGCTGTACGGCGGTGGGGCCCGCCGTACCCAACCGCGGCAGCAGCGCCGCCAACGGTCCCTACCTGAACCGCGCGTCCATACCCGCGCACAGCACCTGTTTCAGGTAGGAGAGCTCCGTGACCAGCGAACACGAACACCCCAGCCCCCGGCCGACCGGCTGGCCGGCCGAGCCCGCAGACCCGGACACCGCCGTCGACCCGTGGCCGCCCCGGGCGGGACGGACGCCCGCACGCGAGCGTGCCGGGGTCCTCACCGCGATCGCCGCCGGCGGGGTCATCGGCGCCTGTGCCCGCTACGGCGCCACGCTGATCTGGCCCGTCGCGTCCACCGCGTTCCCCTGGACGACGTTCTGGATCAACGTCACCGGCTGCGCCGCCATGGGCGTGCTGATGGTCCTGGTCACCGAACGTTTCAGCGCTCACCCCCTCGTGCGGCCGTTCCTGGGCACCGGTGTGCTGGGCGGCTACACCACGTTCTCCACCGCCACGCTCGACACCCAGCGGCTCCTCGACGCCGGGCGCCCCGGCACCGGGCTGCTGTACGCGGCCGCCACCCTGACGGCCGCCTTCGCCGCCGTGTGGGCCGCCGCCGCGCTCACCCGCCGCATCGTTCTCCCGCAGGCGGGCGTGGAAGGGGGGCGGCCGTGAACTGGCTGATGGTCATCGTCGGAGCGGTCGTCGGCGCGCCGCTGCGCTACCTCAGCGACCGCGCCGTCCAGGCCCGTCACGACACCGTCTTCCCCTGGGGCACCTTCGGCGTCAACATCGCCGCCTGCGCCGGCCTCGGCTTCCTCACCGGTGCCGCGACCGCCACCACCGTGCCCCAGGCTCTCCAGCACCTCGTCGGCCCCGGTCTGTGCGCGACGCTCAGCACCTACTCCACCTTCTCCTTCGAGAGCCTTCGCCTGGCCGAGACCGGCGCGAAGTACTTCGCCGCCGCCAACGCGGTCGTCAGCGTCGTCGCCGGTCTCGGCACCGCCTATCTCGCCACCGCGCTCGCCACGGCCGTCCTCGGGTGACCCCTTCGGCCGGGGGCCGGTAGGCGGGCACCGGGCGGTCGCGCGTCCGGACGGAGCGGCCACGGATCCTCGGCCCTCCTGGCTCAGGTCCTGTGGTCGATCTTCTTCTCCCGCATCAGTTCCTCCAATTCCGTGTCCGACAGCGGATGCAGGGTGTTCAGGAGACGGCGCAGCCCTGACTCGTCGACGGTCTGGCTGGTGACCTCGGCCTCCGCGCCGCCGTGAAGGCGGGTGAGGGTGACGGCGCGACCGCCGTCGGCCAACTCTCGGACCGTGCGCACCTCGCCGTGGGCGTCCACCGTGCAGGTCACTCCCTTCTCCTCGAACTCCGGGCATCGGGGCGTCGGTGTGAGCGGCGGGCGCACCAGGAGGGACGCGAACGCGTCCTGTCGGACCGTGCGGTAGTCGACGCCGAAGTAGGCGGGGCCGACCTCGGCGCGGGACACCTCCATCCCGGGTGGCACGGCCCCGAGGTACAGCAGCTCCGCGTGCTCCTGGTACCACGCGACCTCCGCCTCGTGCCGGCGGACCTCCGACCGCGCCGGGCCGACGAAGCCTCCGTAGGCCACCGCCACGCCCAGCGCTGCCACCGCTCCCAGCCGTACCCACCGGTTCGGCACGAAGAATGCCGCGGCCACGGCGTACGGCACCCCCGTGAGCACGATCCGGGTGGTGGCGCTCCCCAGGTCGACGTCCCCTCCGTAGGCGGCCAGACCCGCCAGGACGCCGAGCGTGCCGAGGACGAAGACCAGTGCCGCCCAGCCGAACCGCTGCCGTGCGGAGCCGCACAGCGGCACCACGGTCCGTACCGGCAGGCCCGCCGCGGCCAGCAGGCCCACCATCAGCGGAACGCCGACCGCGAAGACCGGGACCGCCGCGCCGGCCCCACCGCTCCAGGCCGACACCAGCAGCCCGAAGCCGAGCGTCGGGACCGCGACCGCCGTCACGGCCCAGACCAGAAGGAGATGCAGGGCCGTCAGCGCCCCTCTGCCACTCGTCATGCCGCGCATCCTGTCAGGCGGCGACCAGCTCGTACATGAGTTCCCGTACGCAGCGAGGAACGACGGCCGTCGCCACGGGACTTCAGGCGGCTCCCGTCCAGGAGTAGAGGTGTTCGGGCCGCCCCGTGTCGCCGTACTTCAGCGTCAGCCTGACGTGTCCGACACCCTCCAGGTACTTCAGGTACCGCTGTGCGGTGGACCGGCTGACTCCGGTCCGCGCCGCGACCTCGTGTGCCGAGAGGGGCAGGGCGCTGCGTGTCAGGGCCCCGCGGATGAGACCGACGGTGGCGGTCGAGTGGCCCTTGGGCAGTGCGGGGCGGACCGGCTCGGCCGTCCTGAACGCGCTGAAGATCCGGTCGATCTGGTCCTGTCCCGCCTCCCTGGCCCGGGCCGTTTCGTCGAGTGAGCGGCGCAGGGCCGCGTAGCCTTCGAGCCGGGCGCGCAGGCCCGAGAAGGTGAACGGCTTGACCAGGTACTGGAGCGCGCCGTAGCGCTGCGCCATCTGTACGGTCGCCAGGTCGCGGGCGGCCGTCACCATGATCACGTCCGTGTGATGGCCGAGCTGCCGCAGCCGGCGGATCAGTGTCACCCCGGTCTCGTCCGGCAGGTAGTGGTCGAGCAGGAGGAGGTCCACGTCGGTGCGTTCCACGCCGAGCAGCGCCTGGGCGGCGTTGTGCGCGCGGCCCACCACGGTGAACCCGGGCACTCGGGCCACATAGGCGGAGTTGATCTCGGCCACGTGGAAGTCGTCGTCCACGACCAGGACGTTGATCATCGCGCCTCACCGGCCGTCGTGAGCACGGCGTCGGCGTGCTCCCCCGTCTCCGGACCCGGGATGATCATCTCGGGCAGGGTCACGGTGAACACCGCGCCGCCTCCCGGGCGGGCGGCCACCCTTGCCGTACCGCCGTAGCGCTCGGCCAGCCGGCGCACCAGGGAGAGCCCGATCCCCCGGCCGTGCGCGGGTGCGCCCCGGCCGCCTGTCGGCTGCGAGGGAAGCACCGAGCCGACCGGGCGTTTGGTGCTGTACCCCTCGGTGAAAATGGCCTCGCGTGAGGCGGGAGGCACCCCGGGGCCGGTGTCGCAGACCTGGAGCAGCACGGTGGCGCCCTCGGCCCACAGCTCCACCTCCACGAAGGGGGCCGGGCCACGCTTCTCCGCGGCGGCGTCGAGCGCGTTGTCGATGAGGTTGCCGAGCACCGTGACGAGGTCGCGTGGGGCGACCAGACGGTCGGGCAGCCGTGTGCGGGAGCAGACGCGCAGTTCGACGGCGCGTTCCGCGGCCACTACGGCCTTCCCGACGAGCAGTGCGGAGACCAGGGGGTCCTGGACCCGTTCGGCGATCTCCTCCGCGGAGCTCCGGTGGTCTCCCACCGCGTGCGTGACGAAGTCGGCCGCCTGGTCGTACCTGCGCAGTTCCAGCAGTCCGAGCACGGTGTGCAGCCGGTTCGCGTGTTCGTGTCCCTGGGCACGCAGAGCCTCCAGAAGTCCCTGCGTACTGTCGAGTTCGCGGCCCAGCAGTTCCAGCTCCGTGCGGTCCCGGAGGGACACGACGGCGCCGCCGTCGGCGGTCGGCATCCGGTTGACCACCAGCACGCGGCCGCCGCTCACGGTGAGGAGGTCGGTGCCCTCGACCCTGCCGGCCAGCACGTCCGCCGTACGGCCGGTCGGGATGACCGTGTCGAGGTCGTCGTCGGTCATGTCGGTGTCCAGCCCCAGCAGCCTGGCCGCCTCGTCGTTGACCAGCCGGATCCTGCCTCGGGGGTCGAAGGCGATCACCCCCTCACGGATCCCGTGCAGCATCGCCTCCCGTTCGTCGAGCAGCGCGGAGATGTCGGAGAAGGCGATGCCGTGGGTGCGCCGGCGCAGGCGCCGGGAGACCGCGACCGCCACACCGGCCCCCACCGCCAGGGCCGCCGCCGCACAGAGCAGGAGCGCGGGGAGTGCTCCGACGAGACGGTGGCGCACGCTGTCGTAGGCGATGCCGACGGACACGGCTCCGACGACGTCTCCGGAGCTGTCGTACAGCGGGACCTTCGCGCGGGCGGAGCGGCCCAGGGTGCCGCTGTCGATCTGTTTGACCTCGTGGCCCGACAGCGGGTCGCTCGGGTCGGTGGACACGTGCCTGCCGATCTCTGCTTCCGTGGTGTGCGACCAGCGCACTCCGTACACGTCCATGGTCACCACGTAGAGGGCCCCGGTGGCGCGGCGGATGCGCTCGGTCTCCTGCTGGACGGGGCCGTCCGGTGTCGGCCGGGTGGTCTGCAGTCCTCGGACGATGGCCGGGTCCGCCGCGGTCGTCTGGGCTATCGCCAGAGCGCGGTGCATGGCCTCCGCGTCGAGCTCCCGGGCGAGGGGCGCGGTGAAAAGGCTGATGGCCAGGACCACGACTCCGGTCGTGATGGCCAGTTGCACCATCAGGACCTGTCCGGAGAGCCGCTGGGGCCAGTGTGGTCGCATCGTCTCCTCCTCTCTTCTTCCGCGGCCGCCCCGGAACTGACGACTCCGTCCCCGTGGGGATCACGTCCGTGCGACGGGCATGTCCTCGCGACACCTGTGTAGCCGCAAGGTAAACGGCTCACGGCCCGCTGCCCAGCCCTGTGCCCCGGAACGCGCTTCCGGGGTGAGCACAACGAGCAGAACAGGTACTACGGGCACAAGGACGGGTTGTGCCCACAAGGGTGCCGCCGTGCCGCGGCCGCTCCTACGGTCCCGGTCATGAGCATTCAGAAACGTCCGGTCATCGAGTTGCGGGGGGCCAGCAAGGTCTTCCGCACCCCCTCAGGTGGCCTGCACACTGCCGTACGCGATCTGAACCTGACCGTCGAGCAGGGTGAGTTCGTCGCCGTGGTCGGGCCCACCGGGTGCGGGAAGTCCACCACGCTGACCCTGGTCAGCGGGTTGGAGGAGGCCACCGAGGGCGAGGTCCTCGTCGCCGGGGCCCCGGTCTCCGGTATCGGCGACAAGGTCGGCTTCGTCTTCCAGCAGGACGCCGTGTTCCCCTGGCGGTCGGTGCTCTCCAACGTGATGGCGGGGCCCCGGTTCCGTGGTGTGCCCAAGGCGGAGGCCAGGGAACGTGCCCGTTCCTGGCTGGCGCGTGTGGGACTCGGCGCGTTCGAGGACCGGTTCCCGCACCAGCTGTCGGGAGGGCAGCGCAAGCGCGTCGCGCTCGCGGCCACCTTCGTGAACGACCCCGAGCTCCTCCTCATGGACGAGCCGTTCTCCGCGCTCGACGTGCAGACCCGGGCGTTGATGTCGGACGAGCTGCTGGACCTGTGGGCCGGGACCGGTGCCTCCGTCGTCTTCGTGACCCACGACCTGGAGGAGTCCATCGCGCTGGCGGACAAGGTCGTCGTCATGACGGCCGGGCCGGCGACCGTGAAGGAGATCTTCACCATCGACCTGCCGCGTCCGCGCCAGGTCGAGGCGGTGCGGCTGGAGCCGCGCTTCGTGGAGATCTACCGCGAGATCTGGTCCTCGCTCGGTGAAGAGGTCCGCATCACCCGTGAACGGAGCGCGTCCGATGCCGCTTGAGAGCACCTCGGCGCCGGCCGGGAAAGCACAGGTCGCGGTCGAGGGTACGGCCACGGCCGGGTCGGCGGGCGGTACACGCGCGCAGGCCCGGGCACGGGCCGCACGCAATCGCCGTATCACCGTCTACAGCACCCGCGTCCTCCTGCTGATCGCGCTGCTGGGCCTGTGGGAGTGGCTGGCCCGCTCCGCCGTGATCGATCCGTTCAACTTCTCGATGCCTTCGAAGATCTGGGACCAGATCGTCCGGTGGGCGACGGACGGCACCCCGCAGGGAACTCTGTGGGAGCAGATCTGGTACACCCTGTACGAGGCCCTGGTCGGCTGGATCATCGGTGTCGTCGCCGGTGTGATCCTGGGGATCGCGCTGGGCAGGGTCCGCTTCCTCTCCGACGTCCTCGGGCCCTACATCAAGGTGCTCAACGCGCTGCCTCGCATCGTCCTCGCACCGATCTTCCTGATCTGGTTCGGTCTCGGCCCGGCGTCGAAGATCGCGTCGGCGGTGGTACTCGTCTTCTTCCCGGTCTTCTTCAACGCCTTCCAGGGCGCCCGTGAGGTGGACCGGAACCTGGTCGCCAACGCGCGCATCCTCGGCGCGAGCAACCGGCAGGTCACCTTCCAGGTGGTCATCCCCTCCGCGACCTCGTGGATCTTCACCAGCCTGCACGTGAGTTTCGGCTTCGCGCTGATCGGCGCGATCGTCGGCGAGTACATCGGTGCCACGAAGGGCCTCGGACTGCTCGTCTCCGCCTCGCAGGGCACCTTCAACGCCGCCGGGGTCTACGCCGCCATGGTGATCCTCGCTGTCGTCGCCCTGCTCGCCGAGGCGCTGCTGTCCTTCCTCGAACGCAGCCTCTTCCGGTGGAAGCCGGCCGACGCCGGCGACGGCCGCTGACCCTCTCGTACTGCCCCGCCCGCACCGCCCTCCCGGCCGGGGAGACCCGACTCTCAGCACAAGGACGTGATCATGCGTAGCCATCTCAAGGCCCCCGCCGCCGCTGCCGCGGCGCTGCTGGCCCTGTGCTCCCTCAGCGCCTGCGGCGGGGACTCCTCCTCGGGGGCGAACGGCGGCCAGATCAAGATCATGGTCGGCGGCCTGGACAAGGTCATCTACATGCCGGCGATGCTCACCCAGAAGCTCGGTCACTTCGAGGCCGAGGGCCTGGACGTCCAGTTGCTGACCGAACCCGCCGGCGTGCAGGCCACCACCTCGCTCATCTCGGGTGACGTGCAGGGCGTCGTCGGCTTCTACGACCACACCCTCGACCTCCAGGTGAAGGGGAAGGAGGTCGAGTCGGTCGTACAGCTCTCGCACACCTCGGGCGAGGTGGAGGTGGTGTCCAACGCCGCGGCGGACGAGATCAAGTCGCCGAAGGACTTCTCCGGCAAGAAGCTGGGCGTCACCGGTCTCGGTTCCTCCACGGACTTCCTCACCAAGTACCTCGCCGTGAAGAACGGCGTGCGGACCGACCGGATCACCCCCGTGGCCGTCGGCGCGGGCCAGACGTTCATCTCCGCTCTCCAGCAGAACTCGATCCAGGCGGGGATGACCACGGACCCGACGGTCACCCAGATCCTCGACAAGAAGGTCGGCAAGGTGCTGGTCGACATGCGTACGCCCGAGGGCTCGCAGGAGGCGCTCGGCGGCCCCTACCCCTCCTCCAGTCTGTACATGAACACGAGCTGGGTGAACGGCAACAAGGAGACGGTCCAGAAGCTGGCCAACGCCTTCGTCAGGACACTGAGGTGGATGGACGGCCACTCGCCCGAGGAGATCGCTGCGAAGATGCCGGCCGACTACGCGCAGGGCGGCAAGGAGCTGTACGCCGAGGCGATCAGGAGCACGCTGCCGATGTTCACCACCGACGGCGTCATGCCGAAGGACGGTCCGGAGACCGTCGAGCGTGTCCTGAAGGCGTTCAATCCCAACCTCAAGGACGCCGAGGTCGATCTGGGCAAGACCTACACCACGGAGTTCGTCGAGAAGGTGGGCTGACGGTCACCGTCGTGCGTCCGGCGCGCTTCCCCGGCACGGTGGTGCCGGGGAAGCGCGTCAAGGTGGTCCGTGCGGCGGGGCGTCCCTTCCGGGTGGTCAGGAGAAGGTCTCGATGTACTCCTCGGGCGGGCCCAGCTCCGGGCCGGTGCGGAGCTCCACGTGGTCGCCGAAGCCTTCCAGTTCGAGCAGGGTCAGGCGGTTGGCGCCGGGGGTGACGAGGGGCGCCGGCACATAGAGCGTGGTCTGGGGGCCGATGTTCCAGTACCGCCCGAGCAGGAAGTCGTTGATCCATACGAAACCCTTGCCGGAGCCCGGGAAGGCCAGGAAGGTGTCGCCGCTCCCCTCCGCGTCGAACTGCGCGGTGGCGAAGCCGGATGCCGCCTCCCCCAAGGGTGCCGCCTCCCCCACGGCCGCCGTCGCCCGTGCGAGGTCGTCGGCCGTCCATTCGTCGAGCGGCAGGGAGCGCATCGTCCAGTGGTGGACCAGCCGGCGCTCGACGCGCACCCCGCCGAGGATGCCCTTGCCCTGTCCCAGGAGCGGCCCGTAGTTGATGCGGCCTTGGTTCTCCACCAGGAGCTCCAGGCGGACCGCCCGCCCGGTGCCCTCCACGGTCAGTGAGGCGGTCTCGCGTTCCAGCACGCCGACGGCGGCGCCGTCGACGAAGACCTGCGCCCGGTCGTGCAGGCCGGTCACGGTCAGCTCGCTCGCTCCGGGCGGGAGCACGGGGTGGGCACGGTAGAGGACGAGCCCGGAGGACTGGCCGAGCTGTCCGAAGGACAGGGGGTGGGGTGAGGCGACGGTGTCGGAGACGGCTTCCAGAGCCGTGAGCAGTCGGGCCCCCCGGGTCAGGGGCAGCGAGCGGGGGGCCAGGAGGGGTCGTGAGCGGGGCAGTTCACGCTCAGCGGCGCCCGTGGCGGCCAGCAGTCTGTCGCGGAAGGCGTGGAACTTGGGGGTGGGAGCGCCGTGTTCCGCGATCGGTGCGTCCGAGTCGTAGCTGGTGACGGTGGGCTGGAGCGCGCCGTCCGCATGGTTGGCGCCCGCCCAGAGACCGAAGTTGGTGCCGCCGTGCGCGGGGTAGAGGCTGACCGAGCCGCCCTTGGCGAGGATCTCGTCCAGGGCCGCGGCGGCGCTCCCCACGGAGCGGGTGTGGTGCTTCTCGCCCCAGTGGTCGAACCATCCGTTCCAGAATTCCGCGCACAGGAACGGCTCACCGCTCCGGCGCGTGCGCAGCAGTTGTGCGGCCTGGTCGGCGCGGGACCCGAGAGTGGCGGTGGCGAGGACGCCCGGCAGGCTGCCTCCGTCGAGCATCAGCTCGGTGGGTCCGTCGGCGGTGTAGAGCAGCTCGGTGACGCCCCGTCCGGCGAGGGCGTCGTGCACCCACCGCATGTAGGCGTGGTCGTCGCCGTAGCTTCCGTACTCGTTCTCCACCTGGACGGCGACGACGGGGCCGCCGCGTGCCGCCTGGAGGTCGGCGATCCTGGGGATGAGGACGTCGAACCAGCGGGCGACCTCGTCCAGGTAGGGGGCGTACGACGAACGTGGCCGCATGCCGGGGCGGTCGGTGAGCCAGGCGGGCAGGCCGCCGTTGTCCCACTCGGCGCAGATGTAGGGGCCGGGCCGGACGATCACGTCGAGGCCGGTCCGCTGGGCCGTGCGCACGAAGCGCTCGATGTCCCGCCAGCCGTCGAAGCGGTGCTCCCCCGTGCGCCGTTCGTGGAAGTTCCAGGCGATGTAGGTGTCCACCGTGTTCAGGCCCATGGCCGCCAGGCGTTCCAGCCTGTCGTGCCACTGATCGGGGTGGACGCGGAAGTAGTGCAGGGTACCGGCGAGGACCTGGTGCGGGCGGCCGGCCCGTAGCAACGTGCCCTCTGAGTAGGTCAGCAGGGCCTGCGGGGTGGGGGTCATTTGACGGCCCCCGCGGTCATTCCCGCGCGCCAGAAACGCTGGAGGGCGACGAAGGCCACGATCAGGGGGACGACGGAGACCAGCGAGCCGATGACGACGAGCGGTGCCGGTACGGCGACGCCGTGGCTGGCGTTCCAGCCGACGAGGCCGACGGTGACGGGCTGGAGCCGGTCGTCGCTGAGAACCATGGCGGGCAGCAGGTAGTTGTTCCAGATGTCGACGAACTGGAAGAGGAAGATCGTCACCAGGGCGGGCAGCATCATGGGCAGGGCGACCGTGCGGAAGATGCGGAATTCGCTCGCCCCGTCCAGGCGGCCGGCCTCGATGACCTCGTCCGGCACGGACTGGGCGGCGAAGATGCGTGCGAGGTAGACCCCGAAGGGGCTGACGATGCTCGGGAGCAGCACCGCGAGCGGGTTGTCGATCAGGCCGATGCCGGAGAACATCAGGTACAGCGGGAGCGTGAAGAGGATCTTCGGGATCAGGACGGCGGCGAGCACCGTGCCGAACAGCGCGTTCCTGCCACGGAAGCGGTATTTGGCCAGGAGATAGCCGGCCATGGCGGACAGCAGGGTGCCCGCGAGTGCGCCGATGCCGCAGTAGAGGACGCTGTTGAGCATCCAGCGCCAGAAGATGCCGTCGTTCTGCTCGGTCAGCCGGCTGATGTTCTCGAAGAGGCCGAAACCGTCGAACCACAGCCCGTTGCCGCTGAACTGCCGTCCGAAGGGCTTGGTGACGGAGACCAGCAGCCACCACAGCGGGAAGAGGAAGTAGACCGTGGAGACCAGTAGGAGGGACAGCGTGACGGCGCGGCTCGCCATGGTCGTCTCCCGCCCGGCTCCGGGGCGGGAGGTGTCCGGTATGTCGGCGGCGGTCATGCGTTCTCACCCCGGCTGGTCAGCTTGAAGAAGACGAAGGACAGAACGCCCACCGTGAGGGCCAGCACGACGGACTGCGCCGCGGCGTACGGGTAGTTGCCGGCGGCGACGGCTGCCTGGGCGGACATGATCGGGGTGAAGGCCGAGGAGATGGCGCCGCCGGAGATGGGCTGCAGCACCGCGGGTTCGTTGAACAGCTGCGCGGAGCCGATGATGGAGAACACGGTGGTCAGGACGAGGGAGCTGCGTACGGCGGGGATCTTGACGCTCCACGCGATCCGCAGCGCGGACGCGCCGTCCATCTTGGCGGCTTCCAGGACCTCGGCGGGGATCGTCTGCAGCGCGCTGTAGATGATGATCATGTTGTAGCCGGTCCAGCTCCACGTGACGATGTTCGCCACGGACCACAGGACCGCGCCGTCCGCGAAGAACGGGATCCGCACGCCGAGCGGTTCCAGCAGATGGTTGATCGGGCTGGACTCGGAGGAGTACATGAAGGACCAGACCAGGGCCGCGCTGACGCCCGGGATGGCGTAGGGCAGGAAGGCACCGAGACGGAAGAAGCCCTTGGCCCGGGCCGACCTGGAGTCCAGGAGCAGGGCGAGGCCCAGGGCGACGCCGAGCATGAGCGGTACCTGGACGACGGCGAAGAGTCCCACGCGTGCGAGGGCGCCGAGGAAGTCGTGGTCGCCGAAGGCCTGCGCGAAATTGTGCAGCGGTTCGAACTCCCTGGTCGGCGGGGCCAGGCCGAGACCGGACCGCTTGACGACGAAGAGGCTGCTCACGGTCGCGTAGAGGAGCGGGGCGATGTACATCGCTGCGAAGAGGACGGCGAACGGGCCGCCGAACAGCAGCAGGGTGCGTAGGCCGAGTGCCGTTTCGCGTCCGCGCCGCCTGCCGGGCGGTGCGGCGCGCTTCGGTGCTGCGGCGGTCTGCTCCGCCGTACCGGTTGGTCTCACGGGTTCTCTTCCCATTCGGGGCTGTGCGGGGACCGGCGGCCGGCCGGCTCGTCCTGACGCGGCCGCCGTTTGCGGTGTGTGGCTACTCGGCGACCTTCAAGCCCTGGTTCTTCAGCTCGGTGACCGTCTTCGCCCGGGTGGTCACCAGCGCGTTCGCGAGGGTGCCCTTGCCGGCCCAGGCCTTGCTCAGTGCGTCGTCCAGGTCGGTGGTGGTCTTGGTCATGATCGGGCCCCAGGTCCAACCGGGTGTGACCTCGGGAGCCGCTTCGGCGAAGACGTCGTAGATCGGCTGCCCTCCGAAGTAGGCGTCCTTCACCTGGAGTTGCGGCAGGTCGAGCAGTCCGACGGCGGCCGGGTACAGCGACGCCTTGGTGACCAGGTCGCCGTAGGCGGTGCGGTCGGTGCCGAGCCAGTGGGCGAACGTCCACGCCGCCTCGGTGGATCCGCAGCCCTTGAGGACGGCGGTGGCCGAGCCGCCCGCGTTGCCCACGGCCTTCTCCCCGGCCTTCCACTGCGGCATCGGGGCGACGGCCCAGTCCCCCGCGCCGTCCTTCGCGCCGCCCTTGATCACGCCGGCCTGCCAGACGGCGCCGACGACGGTCGCGATGTTACCGCTGCCAATTCCCGCGTACCACGCCTGGTCGTACATGGGGGCGCCACTGATCAGACCCTCGTCCACGAGGCCCTGCCAGTAGCCGGCCACCTTCTGGTTGGCCGCTGAGGCGAGGTCGACCTTCCACGAGTCGTCCTTGACCCCGAACCAACTGGCGCCCGCCTGCCAGGACATGCCCGCGTAGTCGTAGTTCAGGTAGGGCGAGGAGATGTAGCGGTCCGGGTCGGACGCGTGGATCCTCTTCGCCTGCTCCTTGTACTCGTCCCAGGTGGCCGGCGGCTTCAGCCCGAGTGAGTCGTAGACCTTCTTGTTGTAGAACAGCGCCATCGGGGCGGTGTCGACCGGCGCCCCGTAGACGGCGCCCCCCAGGCTGACCGACTGCCAGGCGGCCGGCTGGAAGTCCCGCTCGGCCCCCTCGGCCTGCTTCCGCACGTCCTGGAGGGCGCCTTGGGCGGCGAAGCTCGAGAGGGTCTCGTACCCGACCTGGGCCAGGCAGGGCGCGTTGCCGGCCTGGACCGCGTTCAGCATCTTCTGGTACCCGCCCTTGGCGCCGGGCTGCACCTCCTGGTAGGTGACCTGGATGTCGGGGTGGGTCTTGTTGAACGCCTTGACCGCGTCGGCGTAACCGGGCGACCAGCCCCAGAACGTGAGCTCCTTCGACGAACCGCTGCCGGAGCCCTCCCCGGCCGACGAGCAGCCGGTGAGCGCCAGCGCGAGAGCTGCGACCGCAGCTGTTCCGGCGGCATGGGTACGGGATGCCTTCATGGCCCCTCCTTGTGTGCGTGGGCAGGCCGGACCCCTGAAGACGTCGGGGGGTCAGCTGCGTGATCGCTCCGCAACGAGGGCGGCCCAGGCCGTCGTCCTCGCGTTCATGGCCGGAACTATGGCAGAGAATGTTATCGATGCCAACAGTTCAAAACAGTTTTGTTGCACCGCATGGCACGGCGCATGGTGGCGCTATCATTCGCCCAGACATCCAGCGGGAGGAGGCAGGACGCATGGGCACAGCCATGGGCGAGGCGGAGGCCAGGAAGCCGCCGGGCATGACCGACGTGGCGCAGGCGGCGGGAGTCTCGCCGCAGACCGTCTCGCGGGTGCTCTCCGGCCATGCCAACGTGCGTGCGGAGACCCGTGCGCGCGTGCTCGCCGCCGTGGACCGGCTCGGTTACCGCAAGAACAGCGCGGCCCAGATCCTGTCGTCGGGGCGCAGCCGGACGATCGGCGTCGTCAACCTGCAGACGGCGTTCTACTCACGCCTCAACCTGACCTTCGGCATCGAGAACGCCGCGCGTGCGGCCGGGTACTCGGTCTCCATCGCCTCCACCGCGTCGCTGGACACCTCAGCCGTCGAGGCGGCGCTGTCGCGGCTGGCCGACCAGAGCGTCGACGGCATCATCCTCGCCATCCCGCTGATCCACGTGAGCCCGCGCATCGAGCAGCTGACCGGTTCGCTGCCCACCGTGACCGTCGACGGATCGCGCACGCCCGCTTCGGAGGTCGTGGCGATCGACCAGTCGCAGGCGGCCCGGCTCGCCACACGGCATCTGCTCGACCTCGGCCATGAGACGGTCTGGCACGTGTCGGGCCCCGGCGAGTGGCTCGACGCCGTCAACAGGATCGACGGCTGGCGCGAGACGCTGGAAGCGCAGGGCCGTACCGTTCCGCCGATCCTGAAGGGCGACTGGTCGCCCTCCTCCGGCTACCGCAACGGCCTGATCCTGGGCCGCATCCCGGAAGTGACCGCGGTGTTCGCCGCGAGTGACGAGATGGCGTTCGGCGTGATCCGGGCCCTGCACGAGCTGGGGCGGCGGGTCCCGCAGGACATCTCCGTCATCGGTGTCGACGACATCGCGCTGGCCGAGTACTGCTCGCCGTCGCTCACCACGGTGGCTCAGCCCTTCGAGGAGATGGGGGCGCTCGCGGTCAGCCATCTGCTGCGGCACATCAACGATCCGGGAGCGGCGCGTGAGCCCGCCTCCGTCGAGCCGAAGCTCGTCGTCCGCGCCAGCACCGCCCCCGTGGGCGAGCGTGCCGAGGGCAGCAGCTGACGGCTCGTGAGGTGTTGCCGGCCCTTTCCGCACGCCGTTTCGCGGCAAGCCCGCTCGGCGCGGCCGAACGCCGGGGGTCCGGGAGCAGTGGCCGGGGCCCCGGCGTTCAGCCGTGTGTGGCGCTGTGAGCGGCTCGATCAGTTGATCGTCCACTCCTGGAGCGGTGAGCCGGTGTCGGCCTGCTGGGTCACCCGGGCTCCGTCGGTGGAGGAGCCGGTGGTCATGAGGAGTCCGCCGCCGACGGACGCGAGGGCATAGGTGCCGTTCGCCCGCGGGGCGACGGTCCAGCGCTGATTGACGCCTTCCGTGCAGGTCCACTGGATCACCTCGGCGCCCGCCGCGGTGGAGCCCCCGTCGACGTCGGCGCAGAGGCCGGACTCGGCGTTTGCGATCCGGTAGGAGCCGTCGGGCTGCTGGGTGAACGTCCAGTCCTGGTTGGCGCCACCGCTCGGGCTCCAGGTGATGAGCTGGGCGCCCGGGGTGGTGCTGTGGTCGGGACCGTCGAGCGCCTTGCCGCCGGCGACGAGCGTGTGGGTGCCGGTGAGGACGGGAGCCACCGACCATGTGAAGGAGGCCGATCCGCTGGTCGTACCGGAGGAGGCGGTGACCGTGACGGCGTACCGCCCGGGGGCGGTGGGTGTCCCGGAGACGAGGCCCCCGGCGCTGATCGAGAGGCCGGCCGGCAGACCGGCGGCGGTGTAGGTCAGCGGCTTCCCGGCGGAGTCGGTGCCGTCGATCTGCAGGCTGACTGCCTTGCCGACGGTTGCGGCCTGGTCACCGGGCTGGACCACCGTGACCTGTTTCGGCGCGGGGCCGGTGGGCGTGAGGGTCAGGAGCTGCTCGCCCGCGGTACGCGAGCCACCGACGGAATTGCCGGTGGTGTCGGTCCAGCTGCGGGTCGGGGTGGTCTCGGCGAGCCGGCCGGGGGTACCGGACATCCCGATGACGAGGCCGCTGTACCGATTGACGATCTTGTACGAACCGGTGGCGCCGCCGTCGGAGGCCGAGACTCCGGGGATGACGAACCACTGCTGTCCGACGCCGGGGCCGCCGGAGCCGACCGCGGTCACCGTGGGCTCGGTGCCCCAGGCACGGGCGGTGGTGGATGTGGAGGGGACGCCGAGCAGTTGTCCGGTCTCGGCGTTGGTGATGCGGTGCGAGCCGTCGCCGTTGGGGGTGAAGACCCACGACTCGCGGCCGGAGCCGGTGGCCGACGCCAGGGAGGTGGTGGCCGAGCCGCCGGAGGCCTGGGCCAGGACGCGGCCGCCGGCGGAGGAGATCCGGTAGGCCTTGGTGGTGTCGAGGGGCGCGGCGGCCTCGGAGGTGTTGACGGTGAGGTTCGTGTACTCGCCGGAGGAGCCGCCCGAGCAGCCGAAGGAACAGTAGGAGCGGAAGTTCTTTCCGACGATCCCGGAACTCGTCCTGTTCACTCCGTCGAGGAACCAGCGGTACCACGAGGCGTTGGTGTGGGTGCCGGTGTCCCCGAGAAGGAACCACTTCTGCTCGGCGAGGTTGTCGGTGGCGTAGATCTGCTGCGGTGCCGACCCGCTCTGGTCCACCGCCTGGGGCTGGCCGATGTACAGGCCCAGGTGCGCGTTGTAGGTGATGTCCATGACGAACAGGGGCGACGTCGGGGGCATCTTCCCGGCCTCGACCTGCTGGCTCACCGTGCCGCTGTTGAGCGGGTCGTACTCACCCGACACCGGGGTGTACCCCGTGGTGTCGGACGACCCGACGGGCACCATGTTGCTCTCGCGGCCGCCGGTACCGGGTTCGGACCAGGCGCCGTCGTACCACTTCTGCCAGGTGCCGGGCGCCATCTTGCCCGACATCGGGGCGCGGGCCACATGGGCGTGGAAGGCCTTCCATCCGCCGTTCTTGTCGACGACCCGCGAACCGTAGAAGGCGTAGAAGTAGCCCGAGGCGGTGTCCGCGAACAGGCGTGGGTCCCCGTCGCCGTAGTGGTAGGTCTGCTGCGGGAAGGCCGCGGTGTCGCCCCGCTCGGTGCTGTAGGGCGAGGTGATCACATGGTCCTTGATCGCCCAGGTGCGGCCCTGGTCCTTGGAGACGGCGTAGTCGATGCCGTCGTAGTGGACTCCGTCGCCGAAGGGCTGCGGGCTGAACTCGTTGTGCACCAGGCCGTACCAGTCGCCGGTGTCGGGGTCGACCCAGACACCCGCGAGGTCGCAGTAGTTCTTGTGCGCGTAGCTCGAATCGGTCGGCGGCTGGGTGGACTCGAGGCCGGTGGGGCTGTTGTTGCAGCGCCACGTGGTGTCGTTGTTGCGGTCGTTGGAGTTCGCGGGATCGACCGCGTCACTGATCGCGGCGGAGCGGGTGGCCGTGTCGAAGTTCGTACCGGTGAAGAATTCCCATGTGCGGGAGTCCTGCGCACCGTAGAGGGCGTGGGCCTGCTGGAAGTAGAACGTGCCGTCCTTGTCGACGTAACCGGCGGCCGGGGTGTCGTCCGGATGGGTCCAGGGCCCCTTCGACCCGACGGACACGGTGTAGGTGGCGTCGGGCGAGGCCGCCGACGCGGGTAGGGCTGACAGTTGGCCGACGCCGGCCGCAGCCAGAGCCGTGGTGGCGAGCGCGCCGACCAGCCTGTTCTTCAGGGTTGTCACGGATACTCCGTTTCTTGGTGGAGCCGCAGCCGGGTGAGGCGGGGGCCCATGGGGGGCACCTCCCGCGGCACGGGATGCCCGGGCGCGGGCGTCCGGACCGCCGAGGGGGCGAGGTGCGGTGCGGGCGGAGACCCGGTCCGGGGATTCGGGGGCGGAGGGCACGGCCCGGCGCCCTCCGCGGTGCCGCCCCGTCTTCCCAGGGGCGTACGGGGTGCAGCCTCTTCGTCCTCGTCGTGCCGCGCCGGGCTCGTCGGACAGCTGAAGGTACGGCGTCTTCGACCGGCAAAACAAGGGGTGAGTGCAATATAATGCGCGAAGAGTCTGACAAAATTTCTTCTTCAAGCATGACCGTTGACGTGTTGCGTTCTGTTCTCGTGTGCGACTGAGGTAGGGAAGTAATCTGCGGGCCGTCGGCGGCGAGGGGGCCGCCGGAGCGGTGGGGTGCGCATCACCGGCCTTGAGGTGACCGGCGGTCCGGCGCTCTCCGCCCCGGCGTCGACGGCCACGGCACGCCGTTCCGTGCGACGCGCCTCGGTCGTACGGCCCCGAAGGCGTCGGCGCCCACGGTTGCGGCGTACGCGGGTCTCCTGAGCTGGTCAGTGGGGGGGCAGGAGCTCACTTCTCGGCAACGGACGTACGGAACTGCTCGTGGAGGCCGACGTCGAAGTCGCCGGCCAGGGGGCAGGGCACGGCGGCGGGGGCCCCGAGTGCCGACAGGACTCGGGCCGCCTCGACGCCCTTGCCTCCCGCTCGCGAGAACGGCCTGTCGACCCGGTGCGATCCGTACGGAACCAGGGCGTCGACATTGCAGGTGACGTCCAGGGCCGCGTTGAGCGTAACGGTGAGGATCATGACGCGGCCTCCGGCCGCTCCGGTGGAGGACTCCCCAGGGGCATCGCCCCGTCCGCGGTCCGCCACGCGGCGAGTCCGGCGCCCAGGCATCCCGCCATGTCACCGAGCGCGGCGGGGACCAGCTCGGGTCTCCGCTGGAACGTGAGCCGCCGCGCGAGGGAGGCGCGCAGCGGATCGAGCAGCAGAGCGCCGGCTTCGGCGAGCCCGCCGCCGAGCACGACGACCTCGGGCGCGAGCAGGGCCGTAACGGTGGCGAACGCGGTGGCCAGGGCGTCGACGGCCCGGTCCCACACGGCCCGGGCGTCGGGGTCGTCCCGCGCGAGCAGCGCCGCGACCTTGGCGGCGCCGTCGACATGGCGCCCGGAGCGCGCGCTGTAGGTGGCGGCGATCGCCGCGGCCGAGGCGACCGTCTCCAGGCAGCCCCGGGCGCCGCAGGAGCACGGCTCGCCGTCGGGCTCGACGACGACGTGGCCGAGCTCGCCCGCGTAGCCGTGGGCGCGGACCGGGCGCCCGTCACAGAAGACGGCCGCGGATATGCCGGTACCGACGGGCACGAACCAGACGTCCCGCGCACCCCTGGCCGCACCGAGCCGGCATTCGGCGGCTCCCCCGGCCCGGACGTCGTGGCCGAGCGAGACGGGAAGGCCCGAGGCGTCCTCGATCAGGGCGGCGAGCGGCAGATCGCGCCAGCCGAGGTTGGCCGAGTAGACGGCCGTCCGGTTCTCCTCGTCGACGACGCCCGGCACGACCACTCCGGCGCCGTGCACGGTCAGCTCGCGCGTGGCGGCACTCCTGTGGAGGTCGCGCAGCACGGCAGCGGTCTCGGCGATCACCGCGTCCGGGCCCGACCGGCGGGGCGTCGCCCTGCGTACGGTCCTCAGCGGCTTCAGCTCGCGGTCGAGCAGAGCACCCTTCATTGCCGTCCCGCCCACGTCCAGCGCGATGACGCAGTCGCCCACGAAGTCGTCAGGCATGGTGGTTCCCGGGACTGTCGCAGCGGGTCGGGTCGAACGCCCCCGCCGCGCGGCCCGGCCCGGTGACGCCGCTGGTGCCGTGCCGGTACTCCGTGGCCGGATACGCCCCGGCCGCCTCGTCCACGGCACCGAGGGGCAGGACTTCGGCGATGCGGCCGAGGGAGCCCCGGGCCCGCGGCCAGGTGTCCGGTTGGGAGGTGATCTCGACGGCGGTGCGGGGCGGCGCTGCGTCGGACATGGGAAGAGCTCCTTGGGGGGACGGGCGCATGGCAGGAAGACCCGGGCACGCAATGAGTGAAGTGGCACACTAGCCGCTCATTTCGAGCACATTCAAGCATTATTCTTGCGTGAAAGGCGAGGGAGGGCAGCCTGGCGTCCGGGGCCCGGGTGAGGGCGGCCTGCCGTCGGGGAGCCCGGCGCTGCGGATCTTCCCGTTCACGCGTTACGCTCCCCATTCGTCAGTGAGACGGTCCGGCGGAGAGCGCGACGGGCGCACCTGGCGGCACTCACGTGCGTGGATCGAGGTCAAGGAGCTCCGACACATGTCCAAACATGAGCGGTGGAACGCGCTGCTGGAGCTGCTGGCGGCCGAGGGCAGGCTGGATGTCGACGAGACCGCCGCGACCCTGCGGGTCTCCCCCGCGACCGTCCGGCGCGACTTCGACGAACTCGCGGAACAGAAGATGCTCGTCCGGACGCGCGGCGGAGCCATCTCGCACGGCGTCTCCTACGAACTGCCGCTGCGGTACAAGTCCTCCCGGCACGCCTCCGAGAAGCAGCGCATCGCCGCGGCCGCCGCCGAACTCGTCGGTGACGGAAACGTCGTGGGCCTCAACGGCGGGACGACCACCACCGAGGTGGCCCGCTCGCTGGCACTGCGGGCGGGTGGAGGGCGCCGCGGCACGGTCGAGGCCACTGCTCCCGCTCTGACCGTCGTCACCAACGCGCTCAACATCGCGGGTGAGCTTGCCGTGCGGCCCCAGATCAAGATCGTGGTCACCGGCGGCGTGGCCCGGCCCCAGTCGTACGAGCTGGTGGGCCCCTTGACGGCGGGTGTGCTGAAGGAGGTCGTGCTGGACGTCGCCGTCCTCGGGATCGACGGGCTCGACCCCCAGCTCGGTGTGATGGCCCATCAGGAGGACGAGGCGAGTATCAGCAGGCTGTTCGCCGAGCGCGCTCAGCGTGTCGTCGTGGTCACCGACTCGTCGAAGATGGGGAAACGGGCCTTCGCCCGTATCTGCGGGCTCGACGGCATCGACGTCATCGTCACCGATTCGGCCGTGCCCGCCGACATGGTCGCCCGTCTCCACGACATCGGCATCAAGGTGATCACCGTCTGAACGTCCGCCGATCGGCCAGGCCTCGGCGCCGGGGCGGAGTCCTGAGGCCGCTACTTCGCGGGCATCGGGCGGCCGGGAGCACCTGGGCGTGCCCTGTCCGCGCGGCAGGCCGCCAGGGCGCTCGGTTCCGCCCCCAACCGGATGGCGCGCTCGCTGCGCAAGCAGCAGTCCCATGTGACAGCGCTGATCCCCCCGGACATGGAGAACCCGTTCTTCAGCTCACTCGCCCTCGGCTTCGAGGACGCGGCCCAACGCACCAGCCTCTCCGTGGTGTTGTGCAACTCCGACGAGGACACCGAGAAGGAGCGACACAAACCGGAGGTTCCGCTCGGCGACCAGATGGCGGCGTGATCGTGGCGGCCGCCTCTCAGGACGAGACGGATCCGGGGCCGGCAGACGGATCCATGGCCTTCACCTCCGCCCCCGGACTGGAGACCTCCGACGGATAGTCGTGGACAGGCCCCGGCCTGCCGTGCAGCACGGCAGGCCGGTGGCTCGCGGCGTCGCCGTCACCCGGCCTGCCGGGGCTTGAGGGCGCGCAGACGTGTGTCGAGCTCACGGGTGTAGAAGTCGATGAAGCCGTCCGGGTCAGGGCCCGCGTTCTGCATGACGAGCCGGTCGAACCCGGCGTCGACGTAGCTCTGCACGGCGTCGACGTACGGGGCTGCGTCGGGTCCGCAGGCGAACTTCTCCTTGACGTCTTCCAGCCGGACCGTGGAGGTGGCCGCGTCGAAGTTCACCGGATTGGGCAGCTCGCTCATCACCTTCCATCCGGTGAGCGCCCACCGGGAGGTCTCCAGAACGGCTTGCGCGGCGCTCTCCTCGTCGGGCGCCCAGGCGACGGGGACCTCGGCGTACCGGGGCCCGGTACCGCCGGCCTCCCGGTAGTGCCGGACCAGCTCGGCCCTGTCCTCGGTGGCGAACAGCCCGTCGCCGAGCTCGGCGGCGAGTGCCGCCGCGTCACGGCCTCCGGCGGCCACGGCGAGGAGGGGAAGGGAGTCGGGCAGATCGAAGACACGGGCGTCCGAGAGGTGGAGGTACTTGCCCTCGTACGACTGGTAGCCGCCGCTCCACAGGAGCCTGATGATCTCCAGGGCCTCCCGCAGCATGGCCTGCCGGGTGCTGACGGCGTCGGGGAAGCCCCGGCCGACGACGTGCTCGTTGAGTCGCTCGCCGGATCCCAGGCCGAGGGTGAACCGTCCGTCCGACAGAAGGGCGAGGGTGGCGGCCGCCTGGGCGATGATCGCGGGGTGGTAGCGCACCGTCGGACACGTCACGCCGGTGGCCAGCCCGATCCGTTCGGTGCGCGCCGCGATGGATCCCAGCACCGTCCAGGCGAAGGGCGAGTGCCCCTGGTTGTCCAACCACGGATGGTAGTGGTCGCTGATCTCCACGAAATCGAATCCGGCGCGCTCGGCGAGGACCGCCTGGCGCACCAGTTCTCCCGGACCGAAAGCCTCGGCGGCCAGCTTGTACCCGATCTGCATATCTCTCCACTCCTCGTTCTTCTCCGGTCCGTGTCCGCACACGCGTGCCCGCTTTTCGGGGAGGTATCAACCCTTTCGTATCGGCGCGCCCAGGGGGTGCGGCCCGTCGAACCCGGCACATCGGACACCCGGGGCACGGCTCACGCGTGGAGGGTCCGCAGCGTTCGACGACAGGTGCGTACATCGGCAGATACGTACGTCGGTCGGGGAAGGTCGCGTACGGGATCCGGCCGGCCGCAGCGGGTGCTCCGACAGGCGGATGCACAGTCCGGCACACGGCCACAGCGCCAGCTGCGATTCGGTGACGTCCCCCGTGGCCTCACGGAGCCGCCTTGTGCCGCTTTCCCAGCCTCCCACACCCGGTCCCGGGCCGCCGCCGGTGCGGTGTTCGCCGGGGCAGCGGCTCAAACGGGCACTGCGTCCTCTTCGGCCGTATGGGGGAAGAGGCACGTGATGGTCCGTGCGGCCGATGCGGTCCGGACGCCCTCCGGCCGGGGGCGGCGCGAGGTGGTCACGGCGTCATGGCGCTCAGACGCCCAGCTTGGACCGGACGCCACCGGCTGCCGCCGCGGAGCGCGCCGTGGCCCGCACCGAGCGGCGCACGACGCGGGCGTCGTGCCGGACCCCTTGTGCGGCGTGACGGCCACGCCACAGCAGCGAGGGGGAGCCGCCGGTGTCGTCGGCGGCGATCAGGAGGCCGCCCAGCATCGACAGGTTCTTGAGGAAGTGGATGCGCTGCTGGGCCCTGTCGGAGTCGTCCTCCGCCTCCCAGAAGCGGTGGCCCGCCACGGTGGTGGGGACCAGCGTCGCGGCGAGGGCCAGGGCGGAGAGTCGCGGGAAACGGCCGAGGCCGAGCAGGACGCCGCCCGCCACCTGCACGGCGCCGTTGAGTCGGACGAGCTGCTCGGTGCGCTCCGGCAGCACGGCCACGCGGTCGGTCACCGGCCGGACGACGGGTTCGGCCGCCGTGGCCACGTCCTGGGGCCTGCGTACGGAGTTCATGCCGCCGGCGATGAACATCGAAGCGAGGAACGGGCGGCCGACGATACGCAGAAGACTCATGACACTGCCTCCGTGGATTGGGGTGGGGCCTACTGGGATCATCGGGTGCCCCGCCAGGCCTGCGCCATTCGGCGCCCGGCGGAACCGGACAGCCGATGAGGCCGTACCGGGTGGGCCGGACGTGACTCCAGGGGCGGAACGGGCGCCAGGCTTTACCGAACGGTCTCCCACCTCTTCCTCCTGGTCGGATAGGTTTCGAGGCATCCATTGCTCTTTGTGTGCGGCCCCGTTCGGCTCGACCGGCCGGGGCCGTGTGGAGGGGTGTGCCATGCATGGGATCGATCTTGCGGTGACTGCCGCCGCGCTGCCGGAGGCGTGGAGTTCCCGGAGGCTGGGTCTGGTGGACCCGGCCCGCGAGAAGGTGCTGCGCATGGACGGGTCGCCGGTCGAGGAGGAGTGCCACGGCACCACCGAGGCGCTCCTGGTACTCGACGGCCGGCTGGAGCCGGAGGTGGACGGCGTGCCGGTGCCGGTGGGGGCGGGCGAGCTGTTCTTGGTGCCGGCGGGAACCGCGCACGCGGTCCGCCCCAGGGAGCCGGGGCACGCTGATGATCGTGGAACTGCCCGAGGGGTGACGAGCCCCTGCATCCGTTCGCGGAGAATGCCGTCTGCCCGGGTGGACGGCACGTGTGATCCGGGGCCTCCGATAGGTTGACCGCCACGACCGGACTCGCACCCGTCGCCTGGCCCCCCCGCCCCGATACGGACCGAACGCCTCGTCCTGCGCCCGAGCGAGGCCCGAGACCGAACGGCGTTCATCGAGTTGTTCGCATCGGCAGAGGTCGGCGCCTACCTCGGTGGCGCCCGCCCACGAGCTGAGCTCGAACGCATGGTGCCTGAAGTCCCCGGACGGCGCCCTGGCTTGTTCGTGATCGACCTCGACGACACGATGATCGGCATGGTCACTCTCGATCGGCGGGACGCGGAGCGTCCGGGTCACGTCCGTCCGGATGCCGGGGAGGCCGAGCTCGGCTACATGCTCCTCCCGGAGGCCTGGGGTCGCGGGTACGCCGCCGAGGCCTGTGCGGCCGCACTCGACTGGTTCCCCGACGCGCTTCCCGGCGAGCCGGTGGTGCTCTGCACCCGGACGGCCAACGACCGCGCGATGCGCCTCGCGACGAAGCTGGGGTTCACCGAGGTGGAGCGGTTCGAGGAGTACGGTGCCGAGCAGTGGTTCGGCGTGTGGCGCCCGCTCACGCCGTCCCGATGAGTCCGGCGGGTGCGCCGATGCTGCGAGACGCGACCAAGGCCCGGCGCGCAACCGCCGGAGAGGGGCCCCCGGTTGGCCGGACGAGTCGGCCGGACGAATCCACGTGCGGCCCGATCACCCCTCGTGATGATCCTCCCTGCTATGGGCGATCTTGAGACAGCGCGGCTCGTGCTTCATCCGATGTCCGTCGGCGAGGCCGAGCGAGTGGTGGCGGGCGATACGGACGGCGGTGACCGCTGGGTGCCGGGATACCCCTCCGACGGCGACGTGTCCGCCGCCGAACGCCTCCTGAGAGCTTGTGCGGACACAGGCGACCCCCGGCCGTTCGGCAACTACGAGATCCGACGCCGCGAGGACGGTCGGGTGATCGGCGGCGTCGGCTTTCACGCACCCGCCGACGGCCTCGGGAGCGTCGGCGCGGTCAGCGGCCGCAGAGGTGGAACAGCTCGGGGTCACCCTCGTCCAGACCATGCAGCAGCCCCACCGGGCTCCATCCGGCTCGTAGGAGCCGTCGCTGCATCGGCTGGTCGGACACGTTGGTCGAGGTGAGCAGCTTCGGGCTCGTGCAGGAGGCCGCCACCGCGTCCAGCAGGCGACGGCCGACCTCTCTCCACGCACCGCTGGAGCCGCCATCAGCATCGTGACGAAGCCCTGTTCCAAGAAGGTGTGCTCCACCACGCAGTAGCCGAGCCGGCCGGACGCGCCCTCCGCCACCCGCGCCAGGCCGTCCCGGCACCACTTCCCGATGCCTGCCCGGCGGTGGGCGTCGCCTTCGACCGCGACGGCATCGATCCCCACCAGAGCGTCCGACTCCGGCTCTCTCGCACGACGCACAACGACGTCGCCGAGGTCCGATGCGTCCTGGGGCCGTGGGGCCATGGGGCGGCCATGCTGTCAGGTCGCACCGGACGCCCGCCCCGCACTTGGCCTTGGTCGCCCAGGTGTTCGGTGCTCTCGACCGGTGGTGCCATCCGACTCATGCGCACCACTCTTCTCCGGCACGAGGAAGTGAGCCAAGCAGGCGCGCGGCACTCGGAGGCCGGACAGGCCGAGGAAATCGGTCGCGCTCCGCAGGGCGAGCGGTTAACTTCCGTCCGGGCACGAAGAGACATGAAGCGTAACGGCGAAGAGAGGCCATGCATGGAGACCGAGGGCGCGCGGACCGGCCGCCTGGGCCTGCTGCTCGAACAGTTCGACCAGGCCAGGGAGATGGCCCAGGTGCGGCTGGCGGGCCTCGGTGACGAGGAGTACCTGTGGGAGCCGGTGGCCGGGTGCTGGTCGATCCGGCGCCGGGGCGAGGCGGTCACGCCCAAGGCGTACGGGCCCGGCGAATGGGTGCTCGACAAGGGTGCTGCGGACATCCCCGCGAGCGAGTACACCGAGGTCGCCCGGCAGGCTGCCGACGGCATGACGATCGCCAAGATCGCCGAGGACTGGAGTGTGAGCGTCGAGCGGGTCGAGCAGGTCCTCGCCCACACCGGCACGCCGGAGCCCGACGAAACGCCGGTCACCACCATCGCGTGGCGGCTGGGGCACCTGCACTCCGGGCTCGCGGGCCGATGGGAGTGGACCTTCGGTGAACGCCGGCAGGAACCGAGATCGCTGGTCGACTTCACCCCTTCCGCGACCGTGGCGCTCGAAAGGTACTGGGCACTGGTCGACCGGTGGCGCGACAGTGTCGCCGCCGTCACCGAGGAGCAGCTCGACACGGTCGGCTTCTCGCAGTACCCGTACGGCTCGGACCCCGGCGACCGGTTCGCCGGCGTGCTGGCCGGGGAGAACCTCGAGCTCATTCACCACATGGCCGAGATCGCGGTGCTCCGTGACCTGTGGCGGACCCGCTTCACCACGTCCCGGTAGGCCGGGGCGCGCCACGAGGTCCACCGGGCCGTCGCCTGTCAGCCGAGTCGGCAATGCCGGCGGGCTCCGCCTCCGGGGATCCGCTGCGTCAAGGCCGTTGCGGAGCTGCCTCTGTCGGTCGGACGGTGACCGGCTTGCGGTAGCGGACGTGCTCGTTCCGGCGCCGGAACCCTACGCTTTCGTAGAGATCGTAGGACCGGTGCGGATTCGCGGTGCCGGTGTACAGGCGGGCGGTCTCCGCACCGTGCTCGCGAAGGCATCGCAATCCGTCCAGCAACAGGGCCCGCCCAAGTCCCAGGCGCCTCGATCCACTTCGGACGCTCAGTTCTTCGACTTCACCCGCAGTGGGATTCTGCCGACGGATGGAGCACAGGGCGACACCTGCCATGTGTCCCCCGTCCCAGGCGGCCCGCCAGCAGGTCGGGTCGGCCGTGGCGAGGAAGCTCTCGAACGTCCACCTCTCGGTGAAGGCGGCACCCGCATATGAGTCGACGACCGTCTTCCAGGCGGCGCGGTAGCTGCTCGGGGCGATGGCACCGACTCGGGTGCCGGCCGGTAGCGGCCTGTCGGGGAGCTGTCGGAGATCGGCCAGCTCCAGCTCTACCAGGCTGAAGACACGCCGGTATCCAGAGGCGACCAGCAGTGCCGTCGCATCCTGCTCAGAGGCCGTGGCGTTCGCGCCGAGCACGGCCGTCCGTGCGGTTCCATGCCGATGCACGAGTCGGCGGATGCGGCTTTCCGCCCAGTCGAGCATGGCCGAGCCGATGCCCTGACCGCGGTGCTCGGGCAGCAGGTAGCCACGGTGCAGGTACAACCACGTCTCGTCCCGCTCCTGCCACCACCTGATCGTCGAGTAACCGACGATTCCACCGTTGTGCTCCACCAGAACCTGGTTCCGGTACGGGTCGTCCAGCTCGGCGGTGGCTTCGCCGATCTCCGCTGCCGTCGGGAGACCTTCCACGATCGACCGGGCGTCGGTCCGGTCCCGCTCTGCGCAGCCGAGCCGTACAGCGGCCATGGCGCCGTGGTCTTCGTGCCCGTGATACGGCCGGAAGGCGTAGCCAGGCATCCGGGCCGTCGACGCAAGGCCGTCGTCACCGTTCACGCCCATACCAAGGCCCCCCGATTCGTCGGATATGCGGTACCACCGGTCCTGGCAGCCTAGGCCGTGCCGATCGGACGGCGGAACTCGTTTTCCCGCGGGCCTCGGGCCGGCGCATCCCAACACGTTCCGGTCCTCCGGGGTGTCGATACTGCCGATGAGCACTGCGGGAACATGACCGGCCGCCACGGAGGACTTGCCGCTGACGTGCGCCTGCGCGCCTACAGGTCGAATTCGATGTGTTCCAGGTCTGTGTACTCGACGAGGAGTCCCGCGGCGCGGCGGCCGCCTTCCTTGAAGTAGATCTCCTGGAGGCCTTCGGCGGCGATGTTCTGGAGCTGCCGGTCGTCGGCGCCTTGGTCGCGGGCTTCGAAGAGACGTGCGGCGTAGGCGGGCGGGAGGGCGACGGTGAGGTGGCGCAGGCGGGCGTCGTCGGTGGTGCCGGGGGCGGCGGTGTAGCCGAAGCGGGCACGGGTGTCGATGACGATGCCGGTGCTGGTGGCCGCCGCCTGTTTGGCCCTGGCGCGGATCTGGGGCTGCCACCGCTTCTTGACCTCGTTCTCCAGGCGGAGGGCGAGATCCCTGCGGGGCTTCTTGATCTGGTCCTTCACGTAGCGTTCGACGGTGCGCTGGGACACCCGCAGCATCTGCGCGACGGCCCGGGTGCCCTTGTACTGCTTGACGAGGTAACGCATCTGCGCGCCGGCCGACTTCGGGATGGGGCGGGTGAAGGCCCGCTGCACCGCCTTGTCGAGTCCTTCTCCGACCATGCTGCTCACGGTCTACTCCCCCGTGTCCGGTGCGGCGACGTTGCCGTCCTTGATGTAACGGGCGAGGTTGAGCTCGTGGCCGTGCTCCTCGCGTACGCCTTCGGCCCAGAGCACGGTCTGCGTCCCCTCGTGCTTGACCATTCCCGGGCTCACACCGAGGCGGAACCCTCCCGGCAGCGGCTTGCCCTGACGGTAGGGCAGGAAGTCCAGCGGGGACGGCCCGTCGGTGGCGTAGACGGCGCAGTCGGAGAGGACCGCGACCGGGTACGCGCCGGTGAACGCCGCGTGCTTGGCCATCTTGCGGTGCATGTTGACGCGGGTCTTGGCGATGACCGCGGCGCGGATGTCGGGCCGCCAGGTGGGGCGGGACAGGGCGCGCCACGGCTCGCCCGGTTTCCATCCCTCGCCGCGGGGGCGCTCGCGGAGCTTGCCGATGCCGCCCTTGACGGTGGCCTTCACCGCGGACAGGACGACGGCCATCTGCGGATCGCGCTGCCGGTATCCCTCCATCGCCGTCAGGAAGTCGGCCGGTGACAGGTCGCCGGTGACACCGAGGTCGGCCATGGTGGCGACGTAGGCGTCGCGGAGGCGGTTGTACCAGCCGTCGAGGTAACGGCCTTTCTCGTGGCGCACGTAGGCCTCGACCGGGGACACCGGGTGACCGAGCTCCACCGCGTAGGCCACGGTCGGTGTCGCGTACCAGGCCGGGCCCGCCGGGCGGTCGCCCTTCGGCGTGAACGGGGAGGGGAGCCGCTCGTCCAGCTCGATGTGGGAGAGGTCCACCAGCCAGGCCCCGGGGAGCTTCGGGTCGAACTCGGGGCGCCGGACGTGTGTGGGTGCCCCGAGCCCGACGACGGTGCCGTTGGCACCGGCCGCGAAGGCCATGTTGACGTCGATGCCCACCAGGTACCGCTTGGTGTACTCGTCGTCGGTGAGCGGGCGGGCCCAGTCGTACGCCTCTTCCATCAGCATCTCGGCCGGGGTCCGCTGGTGGAACCGGGGCAGGTCCTTGAGCAGGGGGTGGCCGTCGGGGGCCTCGCACGGGGCGCAGTCGACCGGCTCGTCACCGAGCGAGCCCGGGTTGTGCTCCCGATGCCGCTTCCCGTCGGCGTCCGGTTCGGACGCGCGGGTCGGCGGGTGCAGCGCGGTCATCAGCTCCAGGCCCGTCACCGCCGTCGAGCCACGCGGGGTCATCACCCGCGTCGCGTACGTGCCGAGCACCCGGGCGAGGTCGGCCGCCGGGAGGTGCGCGGCGTCGCCCCAGTGCCGGGTGTCGAGGGCGCCCCAGGAGGGGACGCACAGCTGCACACAGGCACGGCGGCCGCCTTGGGCCGGGCGGTAGACGCGGGCCCAGGGGCCGAGCCCGCGCTTGGTCAGCTTCCAGTCGGCGCGGGCCAGTTGCCCGACGGCCTTGTGTCCGTCCGGCAGGCGGCCCGACAGGCGCTCCTCCTGGCTGAGGTGGACCGGCAGTCCGTAGCGCTCGCACGCCGCTTCGGTGAGCACGAGCAGCGGGTCGGCGTCCTTGCCGGGACCGCTCAGCCGGGGCGCGCCGAGCTTCCCCTCGGCCAAGGCCCACTCGATGAGGGACGGGACGGACCTGGCGGGTACGTCGAGGACGAGGCCGCCGACGCAGTAGGCCAGGGTGTGTCCGTCCTCGACGTCGACGACCGCCAGCGGGCCGTTCTCGAAGCGCGGGTCGTGGGTGTCCTTCGGAGCGGCCTTCCTGGCGGCCGGGCGGCGCGACGCCGACGGCCTGGACCCGGTCGACGGCCGGGCGGCGACGGCCTGCCGGGGTGGGTGCTCGACGGTCGGGGCCCCGGTGCCTTCCGGTGCCGGAGGTGGCGTGAACGGGGCGTGCGGCGCGGTGGTCGAGGCGGGGACACCGGACGTCTGAGGCGCCTCCGCCTCGTGCGTGTCCTCCGCGTCGTCGGCCGCTCGGGCGGGGTAGAGCTCGGCGAGCTTCTCCAGCAGCCTCGCGTAGGCCTCGCGCTGCGGCGGTCGCGGCTCCGTCCGTCCGTTCTCCCAGGAGACGACGGTCGGCCGCCGCACCTTGAGCGCGGCCGCCACCTGCTCCTGAGTCAGCCCGTGGGCCTTGCGCAGCCGTTCACGCTCGGCCGGCGGGGGCAACGGTGACGCGGACGCGATCAGGGCGTCGACCGCTTCGAACAAATCGGACATGGAGCACCTCCTACGCCCGATCGTAGCGCGAAAAAGACTTCTTCCCTATCATCCTGCGCACTTTTCGCGTACTTCCGCGTTGCGGAGGTCGGAGCGATGCCCCTGCCGGTTCTCGCCGAAGCGCGAGGGCGGCAGGCCGAAGGCGCGCGTGAAGGCGGCGGTGAAGGCGGCCGGAGAGGCGTAGCCGAGACGGCCGGCGACCTCGCTGACGGACGCGGTGCGCAGCAGCGGAACGGCTGCCAGGAGACGGGCGCGGCTGCGCCATACGGCCGGGCTGTCACCGGTCTCGGCCCGGAAGCGCCGGGTGAAGGCCCGCTCGCTCATGGCCGTCCGCGCCGCCCAGGCGGCGTTGGTGACGCCTGCGTCCGGGGCGGCCAGATACGCACGGCAGAGCCCCGCCAGGTCGGCGGAGACGGGGATCGCCACGTGGAACGGAAGCGGTGCGCGCTCCGCGATCTCGTGGAGGAGGAGCTCGACGATGCTTCCCTCCCGCCCCGCCAGGCTGTAGTCGAGGGGGAGATCCACGGCGACCAGCAGCAGTTCGCGCAGCAGAGGGGGCACCTCCACGACCGTGCAGGTGCCGGGCCACCAGGGAACGGCGCCCGGCTCGATGTAGAGGCTTCTGGTGCTCACCCCCAGCATGCGGACCCTGTGCCGGGTGGCCGCCGGAATCAGCACGGCGCGCTCGGGCGGGACGGTCCAGGTCCCCTCGGCGGTGTCGACGACCATGACGCCGGTGGCGCCGTAGAGGAACTGCGCGCGCCGGTGTCGGTGCCAGTCCAGCACATGGCCGGGCGGGTAGTCGGTGCCGATCGGCAGGACGGCCCGGTCGACATGGTCCACATCGGCCAGCGAGACGTTCTTCACGATGCCCACCTTACGGGCCGAGACTCGAAGGAAGTGTGCCGACCATCGAATGCGGGACAGCGATGCGGGCTGGTGGGGTGGGGAGCATGGATGTCGTGCTGTTGATCGGGGTCGGGCTCCTCACCGGAGTGACGACGGTGTTGTTCGGGTTCGGCGGCGGGTTCGTCGCGGTCCCGGTGGTGGTGTGGGCGGACGCCGGGCTCGGCGCGGACGCGATGAGGGTGGCGACGGCCACCTCGGCGCTGGTGATGGTGGTCAACGCGGGGTTCGCCACGGCGGTCACACCGAGGCGGGTACTCGTCGCACTGCGCGGAAGCGGCCTGCTGCTGATCCTGCTGGCGGTCGGCGCCTGGGCCGGTGCGCTGGCCACGCGTCTCGCCCCGTCCGGCCTGGTGCGCTGGGCGTTCATCGGCTACGTCGCCCTGACCATCGCCGACGTACTCCTGCGGCCCGGCTTCCTGCGTCCGCACAGCCAGGAAGGGACGGCCCCCGGTACCTCACGGCCGCTGCCGGCCGTGGTGGGCGCGCCGGTCGGTGCGGTGGCCGCCTTCCTCGGCGTCGGGGGCAGCGTCATGACCGTCCCCGCGATGCGGCGGGCCGGGCACTCGATGCACACGGCGGCCGCGCTGGCCAACCCGCTCACCCTCGCCATCGCGGTCCCGGCCACCGCCGTGGCCCTGGCCGGGACCGCGATCCCCGCCGCCGCGGACGCGCACCTGGCGGGTCTTGTCGATCTCCGCGCCGCCTCGGCACTGCTCCTCGGGGCCCTGCCGGTGATCGCGGTGCTGCGGCGGCGCCCCCCTCGCATCCCCGATCACGTGTACGCCTGGTCGTACGTCGGGCTGCTCGCC
This sequence comes from Streptomyces sp. SirexAA-E, assembly GCF_000177195.2. Lineage (GTDB taxonomy): Bacteria > Actinomycetota > Actinomycetes > Streptomycetales > Streptomycetaceae > Streptomyces > Streptomyces flavovirens. The sequence goes on along the minus strand of NC_015953.1, from coordinate 7,348,548 downwards.
TCGGTGACGGTCGCCATGCTGCCGATGGCCTGACGGACGCCGGGTGGACACAGACGGGGCCCGTCAGGAGTCCGACGGGACGTCAGGAGTCCGGGCAGACGCCTTCGTCGACGGAGAAGCTCACGGATTCGTAGCCCATCTCCAGCTCGCGCTTCAGCGCGTGGACGTCGAGGCAGAAAGCGGTGTCCGTGCCGTCGGCGGTGACGGTGTACCTGGCCTGTTCCGCGCCGCCCTCGAGGACGGCGGACCGGGGCTGCTCGGAGGCGAGCGCGACGCTCAGCCCGTCCGGCGAGCGGTGGCCCGCCTCCGCGATACCGGACCGCAGGATGTCGTCGTACATTCCGCCTCCGCTCCCCGGCCCCAACTGGGCGTCCCTCGACAGTTCGACGGTCGCCGTCGTCACGGCGTCCCGCAGTTCGCTTCCGTTCCAGTCGTGGGAGGCTTCGAAGAGATCAGGGTGGTACAGCAGGTACATGCCCCCGGCGACGAACAGCAGGGACCCGACGATGAGGGCGCGACCGGCAGGGTTGTGCGGGTTGTAGACGTAACGGTTGGTGCCCCACTTGCTGCGTATGAAGATGCGGTCCGCGTCGTCGCTGCTGTTGGTCATGTACCGATTCTCACCCCCCGGCGGCCGTACACGGGTGGGCAGCCCCCGCCGCCGGGGCCGGCGTGGGGCCCGGCGGCGGGGAGAAGGAGTGGCGGACGGACACCGGCTCAACGGCCCTGGAGGTTCTTGACGTTGTCACCGAAGGTCCAGTCGCGTGAACCGTCCCAGTTGATGGACCAGGTCATCAGGCCCTTGAGCCCGCTGTAGGTGTTCCACGCCTGGGCCACCTGGGCGGGTGACATGTGGCCGCCTCCCGCACCCGGCTGGGCGGGCAGGCCCGGGACCTGCTTGTCGTAGGGGACCTTGACTGTGGTGCCCTGCACGACGAGCCCCTTGTCCAGGCAGTCCGTCTGGGCGGTGAATCCCTGGACGGTGCCGGCCTCGTACGAGTCGCCGGAGCAGCCGTACATGCTGCCGTTGTAGTACTGCATGTTCAGCCACCACAGCCGGCCGTTGTCGGCGTACTTCTTGATGACCGGCAGGTAGGCACCCCAGATGGAGCCGTAGACGACGCTGCCGCCGGTGACGTACGCGGTCTCGGGGGCCATGGTCAGGCCGAAGCCGGGCGGCATGGCGGCGAGCACGCCGTCGATGATCCGGATGAGGTTGGACTGGGACGGCGAGAGCTGACCGATGTCGCCGCTGCCGGCGAGACCGGTCTCGATGTCGATGTCGATGCCGTCGAAGTTGTTCGCCTTGAGGATCGGGACCACGGTCTCCACGAACCGGTCGGCCACGGCCGTGGAGTTGAGGTCGATCCCGGCCGTCGCGCCGCCGATGGACAGCAGCACGGTGAGGCCGGACGCCTTGGCCTGGCACATCTCGGCCGGCGTGGGCACCCGCACGGTGGCGTCCATGCCGTCCTCCCACAGCACCGTTCCGTCGGAACGGATGACCGGGAAGGCGGCGTTGACGACGTTGTAGCCGTGGGCGGGAATGAGCGGGTCGGCGATCGAGGTCCAGCCGAAGGGCGGGTGGACGCCGTTGGCGGCTCCGTCCCAGTTCTCCCAGTACCCCTGGAGCACCTTGCCCTGCGGCCGGGGCTTCACGGCGCAGGTGTCGGCCGCGGTCGTGGAGGTGGTGCGGGCGAGCGGGGCGTCCGCCCGTGCGGACGCGGTCGGCACCGTACCGAGCAGGGCCTGCGTCGCGGTCGCGGCGACCGCCAGCGCGACGGCCAGGAACGATGCCTTCCGCATGCTTCTCGTCATGGGTCGGGGCATGGGGGGATCCCTTCTGCGGGCTGCGCCCGGGGGTGAAGAGGGGGCGCACCGGGGGTGCGCCTGGTGGTTGCCGCGGCAACCGGCTCGGCTGCCGTGTGAACGGCGGTGGCCGGGGACGGCGTTGGCCCCTCCCGGCCCGGCACACGTGGGGCGGCACCGGACCGGGAGGGCGTCGGGTCGAGCGGGTCAGAACCGCACGTCGGAGCAGGCGTAGAAGGCGTTACCGGTGTCGGCCACGGTCCAGACGCCGAGGATGATGTGCTTGCCGGTCTTCTGCGGCAGGACTCCCTCGTGGCTGACCGTGGAACCGGGGAGGCGACCGCCGAAGGGCACGGTCAGGAACGGCTGCGGGTCCAGGTCGGCCCTGGTCAACGGCTTGGTGGGGTCGTAGCCGTCCTTCGTGACGTAGTAGCGGAAGTCGGTGGTGGCGTGACGTGCGCTGATACGCCAGACGAAGGTGTGGCTCCGACCCGCGGTGAGCGTGGTGGCGGGCCAGTTCCCTCCGCGCGGGTCGTCCAGCTCGGAGAAGCGGCCGTTGCCGCCCGCGCAGATCTGCCCGTCGGCGGGCCCGCGGGTGGGGAACCCCTTGGGGCCTTCCACGCTCGGCGGCTCCCACTGGATCTGCCCGCAGTTGCGGACGGTGCCGTTGCCGCACAGTTGCTGGCGGCTGACGGGCGAGTCGGTGTAGCCGTGACCCTGGGCACTGCCGGCGGTGGCGACGAACGCGCCTCCGACCAGCCCGAGGCCGAGGAGTAACGACGTGATCTTTCTACGCATGGTGCGCTCCCGTGGTCCTGGGTTCCGGATGTCTGGGCGGACACGCGGCCTCCGGTGCGCCTGCCGGGTGGAGCGGCGGGGACGAGCGCGGCAGGGCAGCGGTGACCGGAGGCAACGCGTCCGCTGCGGTCTAGACCAAGTTCGAGGCTAGACCCACCAGTTGGACATGTCCATACCAATGAAGCGTGACGGGGAGTGCACTGCCCCCGAGCCCGGAAACCGTCGCGTCTGCGTCAAAGAGCCCACCAGCAGTACAGGCGGTGACCGGCCGCCCGTGCGCGTACGGCCACCCCGGACAGCAGCTCCAGGGCCTCGACGGCCGTCTCCGACGTGACTCCCGAAGCCCGGAGTTCTTCGGTCCCGGCCCACGGGCCCGCCGCTTCGACGAGGTCCTCGGGCGAGGCCGACGCCAGCGCCTCGCGCAGCGTGTCGGACACACTCACGACAAAAGCGCTCTCCGCGTCCGGGGACGACAGCAGGCGGCCCGCCCGGGGGCGCCGGGACGCCTCCTCGTAGGTGCAGCCGGTCAGAACCGTCTCGAGTCGAGCCGTCGCCACGACCGGATCCATCCCCTTCAGGGAAACCACGTCGAAGGCCGAGGCGTCCGGCCCTCCGTACTCGTCCAGCACCCGGACCGCCGCGTCGTCGTCGGGCGCCGAGAAGTAGTCACAGATCACCATGAGGTGATCCTCGCAGCCGGGTCCGACAGTGCGGGGCCGCCGACCGCCGCGCACCGGGAGGACGGCCGCGATCTGCGTCAACGCCCCGCCTCTCCTTACCGGTCCGGGTGACTCGGCAGAGGTTCGCGGGCGTGTTGATCTTCCCTCTCGCCATCATCTTGGCCGTGGCAGCCGTGCCGTACGGCCGGACGGCACGGCTGTGCCCCGTGTCAGCACCGTGCTGTCCGAACCCACCAGGAGCACCCATGGCGAACGAACTGAAGTACGGCGACAAGATCTACCTGCAGAACGCCTTCAACGACTACAAGGGCGGCTACCTGGACACCAACGGGCACGCCGACGCGTCCGGCGCCAAGTACGGGGTGTCGACCGCCGAATCACCCACCCGGGGCCAGGGCACGGGAACGTGGGAGATCCTCTCGGCCGGCGGCAAGGCCGTCGGCACCCCGGTCATCAGCGGTGACCTCGTCCAACTGCGCAACCTCTACGGCGGCGACGGCGGCTACCTCGACACCAACGGGCACGCCGCCGCCGCGCAGAAGCAGTCCGGGGCCCAGTACGACGTACTGACCTCGACGGCCAGGGAGCGCGCCGCCGGTTCCGGCACCGGGAACTGGCACATCTTCGCCCGCGCCTCCGCCCCCTCCGACCGGAGTGTCCGCATCGGTGACGTCGTGCACCTGTGGAACACCTACGCCGGCAACGGCGGGTTCCTGGAGACCAACGGCAACGGGCACGTCGCCGGGCAGTACAAGGTGTGCACCAACGTCTACTACAACCGGGCCGCGGACGTCGCCGACTGGAAGATCCACCGCGCCTGACCACGGCGGGGAAGCCGGCGCTCGGCCGGTACCCGCACCCGGCTTCCCCGCCGCGGTCACCGGCGCCTCCCGTCCGGCAGGGCGCCGACGGGCCCGAAAGCCGCCGCTCCACCACCCACGGGTGCGACGACGGGCCACATCGGTCCGGGAAATCCGCTCCTCATCGGACCGGTAGACCGGCCCGTTCCGTACGTAGGTTGCGGTTCCGGGCCGCGGACCACCTGCCGCGGACCGGACGTCAGGATTCACCCGTGGGAAAGGAACGTGCCATGCTGCACCGCCGAATCGCAGGACCGGACGGCCCGGAAGCAAGCGTCCTGGCACTGGGAGCGCTCCCGTTCGGCAGCACGGTGGACGAACGGACCTCGTTCGCGATCCTCGACCGCTTCGTCGAGGCGGGGGGCACCGTGATCGACACCGCGAACAACTACGCCTTCTGGGCCCCGGGCGGGACCGGCGACGAGAGCGAGACCACCGTCGGACGGTGGCTGGCCGCCCGCCCCGGCGTACGGGACGAGGTCATCCTCTCCACCAAGTTCGGGGCCCGGCCGTCGGTCGCGGGCGCGGGGCTGGAGTCGGCCGAGGGGCTCTCCGCCCCGGTCGTGCGGAAGGCCTCGGCGGAGAGCCTCCGCCGCCTGGGCACCGACCGCATCGACGTGTACTGGACCCACATCGAGGACAGGTCGATACCTCTGGAAGAAACCCTCGGGGCGCTCGACGACCTCGTGACGGGCGGAGACGTCCGGGCGCTCGGCTGCTCCAACCACACCACCTGGCGCACCGAACGGGCCCGCGCCGTCTCACGCGCGAACAACTGGACCGGCTACAGCTGTGTCCAGCTGCGCTACTCCTACCTCCAGCCGCGCACCGACGTCCCCTTCCCGGAGTCCGGGCACACGCACGTCTCGCCGGAACTGCTCGACTACGTGCGCGCGGAGGGCGACCTGACCCTCATGGCGTACTCGACGCTTCTGTCGGGCGCCTACGCCCGCCCGGGCAAGCCGCTCTCGGCCCCCTACGACCACCCCGGCACGCAGGCGCGGCTGAAGGCACTGGCGGAGGTGGCGGACGAGCTCGGCGCCACGCCCAACCAGGTCGTCCTGTGCTGGCTGCTGGGCGCGGACCCCGGTGTGCTACCCATCGTCGGCGTCAGCTCGGTCACCCAGCTCGACGAAGCGCTCGCCGCGCTGGACGTGCGGCTCTCCTCCCCGCAGCGGGCGCGGCTGGACCGGGCGGGCAGCATCTGAGGACGGCGGGGCGAAGGGTCCGGAGAGACCGGCCTCATGCCGGAGGGCGCCGGGGAGCCCGCCCGCGCTCCGGGGCCCCGACGGCTTCCGCCAGTGCGCGGACGGCCCCCGGGACCGCGGCGTCGGCGAGGTTGCCGTACCCCAGGACGAGGGCACCGCCCGTGTGACCGTCCGTCACGCGGTATTCGCCGAGCCCGGCCAGCCGTACACCCCGGGCCTCCGCCCGACGCACGGTCCCGGCCTCGTCGTCGTCCGGCAGGTGCAAGAGGAGATGGAAACCGGCCGCCTCCCCGGAGATCCGGCATCCGGGCAGGCTCTTGCCCAGCTCCTCGACCAGGAGATCCCGCCTGCGGCGGTACCGCAGGCGGGACGCCCGTATGTGGCGGTCGTACGCACCGGACCGGAGGAACGAGGCGTACGCCAACTGCTCGACGACGGGAGGCGGGAAGCCGGGCACGGCCCCGGCGATCGCGTCGGCCCACCGGCGCGGCGCACACATCCAGCCGAGGCGCAGGGCCGGCGCGAGTGTCTTGCTCACCGATCCCAGCAGCGCGACCCGGTCGTGGTCCATCCCCTGCACCACGCCCACGGGCCGGCGGCCGTGGCGGAACTCCGCGTCGTAGTCGTCCTCGACGACCAGTCCGTCCACCCGGCGCGCCCAGTCGACCAGTTCGGCCCGCCTGGGCGGGGAGAGCACGGATCCGGTCGGGAACTGATGGGCCGGTGCCACCACGACCGCCCGTACGCCCGCCAGTGCGGCCAGCCGGTCGACCTGGAGCCCTCCGTCGTCGACCGGAACGGGCACGGCCTCCAGCCCGACCGTCTCGATCGCCGACCGCAGCCGTGTCCACCCGGGGTCCTCGACCGCCACCCGTGTGTGTCCTTCGTGGCGCAGCGCCGTGCACAGCCGCACCACGGCGTCCTGGGTGCCGCCGCACACGACCACGCTCTCCGGTGTGGCGGACGCGGCCCTGCCGCGGACGAGATAGGCGGCCAGTTCCCGGCGAAGGAGCGCGTGGCCGGACGCGTCCGGGTAGCCCAGATCGGCCGTTCCCATGGCCGCGACGGCGTCACGTACGGCGTCGGCCCATCGCTTCCGGGGGAAGGCTCTCAGGTCGGGCACGCCGGGCATCATGTCGAACTCCGCCGGCCTGGGCTCCTTCGGCCGCGCGGGCCCGGCACCGGGGGGCGGGACGGCGCCGGCCCGGACCCTGGTGCCCGAGCCGCTCCGTGCCTCGAGATAGCCCTCGGCGATCAGCTGTGCGTAGGCCTCGGTGACGACCCATCGGGAACACCCGAGATCCGCCGCGAGGGTTCTGCTGGGCGGCAGCACGCTTCCCGCCGCCAGCCGGCCGCTCACCACCGCCGAGCGCAGCGCGCGCCGCAGCACGGTGTGCAGGGGCCCGCCGGGCTCCCTGTCGAGGTCCAGCGACGTCGCCCAGGCGAGGCTCCCGTGATCCACCACAGCGCCGAATGCTAGCCGGGGCCGCCGCCCGGCCCAACTCGCTCTGGGGCGGCAGCCGCAGTGGTCCGTCAGGGGCCGGGGTCAGACACAGGTGCTAGGGCTTGTTGCGAAAGTAGCGCCGTCCGCCCGGAGGGCGGGTCCGGCGGCGTCTGGTGCGTGCGATCGCAAGGCGGAGGGTCGCCCCGATACTGGATGTATCGGGGCGATACCGACAACGCAGCGAGCGTGCGTGCCAGGCGTCGCCGGACAGGCGGGACTTTCGAAACAAGCCCTAGGACTGAACGACCGCGTCACCGGGCGGACCGTCGTCGGTCTCCGGCTCCTGCGGCTGGTCGCTCAGCTGCTCACGTACGTAGCTCCACACCACCGCGATCAGTCCGGCGGCCGGTACCGCGAGCAGGCTGCCCACGATGCCGGCGAGGCTGCCGCCCAGCGTCACGGCGAGCAGGACCACGGCGGCGTGGAGTCCGAGCCCTCGGCTCTGGATCATGGGCTGGAACACGTTGCCCTCCAGCTGCTGCACCACGATGATGATCACGAGCACGATGATCGCGTCGGTCAGGCCGTTGGACACCAACGCGATCAGGACCGCGACGAAGCCTGCGAACAGGGCACCGATGATCGGCACGAACGCCGACACGAAGGTCAGGACGGCCAGCGGGAGCACGAGGGGCACTCCCAGGATCCACAGGCCGAGACCGATGAAGACCGCGTCGAGCATGCCGACGAACGCCTGGGAGCGTACGAACGAACCGAGGGTGTCCCAGCCGCGCTCCGCCACGGTGGGGATGTCGGTGGCGAGCCTGCCGGGCAGCTGACGGGTGAGCCACGGCAGGAACCGCGGCCCGTCCTTGAGGAAGAAGAACATCAGGAAGACGGACAGGACGGCGGTGACGACTCCGTTGACCACGGTGCTCAGCCCCGTGACGACGGTGGTGACCGTGCTTCCCAGACTGTTCTGGATGCGGTCGATCCCGGCGTCGAGAGCGTGAGAGATCTGGGCGTCGTCGATGTTCAGAGGAGGTCCTGCGGCCCATTCCCGGAGTTTCTGGATGCCTGCGATCACCCCGTCGGTCAGCTGGCCGGACTGGGACGCCACCGGCACGGCGATCAGCGCCACGATCCCCCCGACCACCAGGAGGAACAGCACGGTCACGACCGAGGCGGCGAGGGCCGGAGGCCAGCCACGCTTACGGAGGAACCGGGCCAGGGGCCAGGTCAGCGTGGTGAGGAACAGGCCGACCACGAGCGGCCAGACGACCGGCCACATCCGGCCCAGGATCCACAGCGTCACCCCGGCCATCACAAGAACCAGCAGCAGTTCGGCGGAGAGGCGCGCCGATGTGCGAAGCGTTGTGCGGGTTTTCGTGGCGTTCAACCTGGCAGACATGGAGTCACCTTATTGGCTCCCCCGGTGCGCTACGACGGCGCGTCCCCGGCGCCCGGGCCGGGGACGCGCCGCACGGGCGGCACGCGGGACGGGCGTGCCGACTCAGGTCAGCCGGCGGTGGAGGAATTCCACGGTGCTGCTCCACGCCTCCTCGGAGGCGTGCGGGTCGTGGGCCTCCGGCCGGCCGTCGTTGAAGAACGCGTGCCCGGCCGGATAGGTGCGCAGGTCGGCGTCGATGCCGGACTGCTCCTTGATCTTCTGGCGGAGTTCACCGAGCGACTCCAGGGGGATCGACTCGTCCCGTTCCCCGTAGTGGCCGAGGATCTCCGCGCGGAGGCCGGAGAAGTCGGGCAGGTCCCCCTGGATGACCCCGTAGAAGGGCACCGCGGCGCCGACCCTGGGTTCGGCCGCTGCCAGGTACAGCACGAAGCCACCCCCCATGCAGAAGCCGACGGCGCCGACGGAGTCGGAGGTGACCTCGGGGCGGTCCAGGAGGTAGTCGACCGCTCCGGAAAGCAGTTCCACGCCTCGCCGGACCGGCAGATCCCGCATCAGGCGGAGGGACTCCTGCGAGTCGTGTGCGACGTTTCCGCCGTAGAGGTCCGGGGCCAGGGCGACGAAACCCTCTTCGGCCAGGCGCCTGGTGACATCGGCGATGTGGTCGGTCAGGCCCCACCACTCCTGGATGACGATGACCCCGGGCCCCCGGCCCGCAGGCGGGAGCGCGAGGTATCCGTGGGCGGTGGCCGCCGAGCTGGGAAACGTGACGTTCTGGTGGACCGGGTTGCCGGTGGACCGAGGTGACTCGGACAAGACGGTTCCTTCCTGGGCTGTGCGCGGGCCTGAACGGTGCCGGACGGGTCCGGCACCCTGCTTCCCCCTCCCCCAACCCTGCCATCTCCGTCGGACCCCGCGAGACGTGGTCCCCGGGTGTCGTCCGCCGCGTCCTCGCGACGGTCCGGAACCGTGCGCGGTGCACACCGTTACCCCGGGCCACGCCGGAAGTTGTTCGGATCGACAGTCGATCAGACCAATCCATACGTCTCTGGCCGCCGAATCCCTGTCGGGAGTCGCAGGGATCACCACCTGACGGGACGCCGGCCTCACGGGCCGATACCAGCGGAGGAACGAACGGATATGCGCGGCGTGACAGCGGGCCGGGACGGCGCGCGGAAGGACCAGGACGCAGGCGCCGACGAGGCGCGGGCCGGGAGAGCCGGCGACGCGGCACCCCGTCACGTCGTGGAGGCCGGGGGCGAGGCCGTCGGCACGATGGCGTCCACGCCGCATGTCCTCGTGCCGTCCCGGAAGGGCCGTACCCGGCCGGCCGGCCCGGTGTTCGTTGACGTCACCGGCAGGCGCGGCCGCACCTGGCGGCGGGCCGGCTTCGTCGCGGGACTCGCGTGTGCCTGCTACGCCGCCGCGGTGGCCGCCGCCCTGGTCGGCGGGGATTCCGGCGCGCCCTTCCTCCAACTCCCGCGTGCCATGGGCGCCGACCGTCCGACGGAGGCACGGCCGTCCCCGACGTCGGGGGGAAGCCGGGAGGTACCGCCCTCGGCGTCCGGGGCCGCGTCCGCCTCCGGGGTACCCGGGGCCGACCGGCCGTCGGTGGCGTCCTGGAGCGGTGTGCCCGACGCGCCCGGAGCCTCGCCCCGGACCACGGACGACGCCCGCGACGAGGTGACACCCACGAGGTCCCTGCCGGGCGGACAGGCCGCCGACGGAACTGCGGACACACCACCGGGCGGCGGGAGCGGCGAAGCACCCGCACCGGCCCCCACCACCACATCCGCGCCCACGCAGGAGACCGGAGGCATAGCACAGCCGACGACCGCGCCCCCGGGGAGCGGGAGCGGATCCGTGGACGAACCGCAGACCGAAGAGGCGGCTCCCTCCGGCGGGCCGCTCGGAAACCTGGTGGGCGGACTGCTGGGCGGGCTGCTGGGCGCCCCCTGACCCGTCGGCGGCGGGGAAAAGCGCACCCGGGGGCCCGAGTCGGCGCGTCACGCCCGGACAGGGTCTCCGCGGAGCGCGGGGCCGACGTAGCCGGTCCTTCCCCGCACACTTCGCCCACCGTACGGCTAATCTCTTGGCAGGAACGGTAGTTCGGTATCCGTGCCGAGTGTCTGCCCAGGGGGGCCCATGATCGCGCTGCTGGTGTTGTTCGGGGTGTTGGTCGCGGTGGCCGTCTCGCTCGTCGTCGTGCTCCTACGACGGAAGCACGCTCCTACCGAGACGGCGGAGGGCCTGCTGATCGAGCAGGAGGCCCGGCTTCGGGCGCACCACTCGCGCGTCTCCTTCAACTCCCGGGTGGCGCACAACTCCACGCCCACCATGGGTGACAGCCACCACCGGCAGTAGTGCACCGCACGATCAGCGGGGCCGGTCGCGGACCGCGTCGACGTCTCCGTTGACGGTGGTCAGGGTCATGCTGTGCCGGGGCTGTTCCCCGGCACCGGGCCCGGGGACCGTGACCGAGGTCCGGCCGTTGCGGGTGGTGGCCTCGGTCCGGTAGAGGGGTGCGTCGTCGGGAAGCGTCACCCGGACCGAGCCGTTGGTCGTGGCGGCGACGAGACGTATCGGCGAGGTGTCGGCAGTGAGCGTCACGTCTCCGTTGACCGTCTCGGCGTGCAGGTTCGCCGAGTCCACGGCGTCGGCGCGCACGGAGCCGTTGCGGGTGGTGAGCCGTACGTCGGCGTCCCGCAGTCCGGAGCCTACGACCGTCACATCGCCGTTGACCGTGGCCAGGTCCATCGCCCCGGCGACCCCTGCCGCGTCGATGCCCGCGTTCCTCGCCTGGACGGTGACGGAGAGGTGGGCCGGGACGTGGACCACCGGCATGCGGGGGCACTCCCGGTCGTGGTCGGGGTGTTCCGGGCAGGACAGGTCCAGAGTCCAGCCGTCGCCGTCGCGGGACCAGCCACCGGTGACGAGACGGTCGACACCGACCCGGTCCGAGTCCGCCGGCCTCAGGCGGACCCCGTTGTCCGTGGTGATCACCAGGTGGGACCGGCCGGACAGGGCAGGCGGGGTGGCCGGGCCCCCGGCGGACTCCCCGCCGCGGGCGGAGCCGCACGCCGCGACGAGGGGAGCGACGGCCAGCAGGACGGCCAGCCGCCGTACGGGGACACGGGAGGCGGAGTTCATGTTCGCTCAGCTGCCCACAAGCGACCGGTTCATGACACCTCGGGGCGGTGCGGGCCGGATCACGCCGCGTCCCGGCGATCCGGGTTCCGGCTCACGGCCCGCGACACCGCGCTCTTCGCCGGCCGGGCCGGCTCCACGGCGCTCCTCGACGAGACGAGTGTGAGGTGCCGGCGGCCGCGAGCGTGGCGTGGTTTCTCGGCCGCGGTGAGCATGCGGTCCTCGTAGCGCCCGAGAAGGACGACGGAGACCAGCAGGAAAGGCGGAAGGAGAAAGACGACAACGATCACAGCAGGCTCCCCGGGATGTATGGGTTCCTTGTTCGCGTTGCCCGCCTGCGCGTCTCCAGTGCCCCGTTACGTGAGGATCGTGTGACCGTCCGTCGATCACCGACCGTTCCCCCGGGGCCTTGCCCCAGGCTCTGCGGCCGGGGGCTGTGTGCCCGGGGCCGCAGTGGCCCAGGACTCCCCGGACCGCTGACAGGCCCCGGGCGAACCCGGGGCCTGTCAGCGCGTCACACGATCAGCGGGGAGGTCTCACGCGGTCAGGAGGGAGTCGTCCTCGGGGCGGGCCCCGGGGAGCTGGTGGCGGGCCGCGATCAGGGCGGCGTCGATGTCCCGGGTGCCGGTGGCCACGCACAGCGTGTAGGAGATGTCGTCCATGCGCTGCCGGACCTCCCCGTCGCTGTTACCGGCGTCCAGGATCCGGAGCGTGTCGTACTCCTGGACCAGGTTCCGGAGGATCGCGGGGTGTGCCATCAGCATCGGGGGTCTCCTTCCACGGGACTCACAAGATCGTGTCTCCGCCCCACTACCCCGGGTCCCCGACGCCATACGTTCCCCGGAGGCCGGGGTGCGACAGGAACGTCACCAAGACCCGGAACGGACGTCCGGTGGCGCTCCGCGCTCCGACGTGATCCCGGACAAGGGGAGGTACGCGCATGAGGGGCGCCCTGCGCCGAGTGCTGTTCACCGCGCTGGTCGCACTGATGACGGCAGGGTGTTTCGCACCGCAGCCATCCACGGTCGGCGACGGTGACGCGGTGCCGCCCGAGGTGTCCCGAGGCCCCCTGTCCGTATGTCCGGGACCGGACGGCACCTGGACGCTCGGCGCGCCCGGCGCCGGGCTCTTCGGCGAAGGCCGCCATGTCGCGCGACTGCGCGACGGGGACCGGCCCGGGTGGCGCGCGGAACCCCCGGCGGAGTTCGACCTGACTTCACGTCAGCCCGGCGAACCGCATTCCGCGCTCGTCCACCGGGGTACGACGGTGCTCGTGGGAGGACGCGAGGGGCGCACAGGGCCGGCCTCGGTCGGCGGCCGGCGCCCGGTGAGTACCTCGTCTCCGAGGGAGCGGGGCAGGAGAACGTCCGCCCAGGGACGCCCCGATCGGCCCCTGTCCGAACACGGCGGGCTCCCCCACCGCCCCGAAGCGGCGACCCCGAAGCGGTCGATCCCGCCACGCGCGCCGTCGGTCCCGGCTTCTGGCAGGACGGACGCCGAGTGGTCCACGTCGCCCGAGGCGACGACGTGCCGGGGCGGGCCGGTCGGACCGCCGGGCCTTCGTGCAGCCGGTGAAGGGCTCGACGGTCAGCCACCGCGCCGAGCGGGCAGTCGGTGCGGCTGGGAGCGGTGCGCAAGGGCTGATCGTCGACGGGCCCTACCGACGCACCGGCACGTGAGGACCCCGGCCGGCCGTTCTCGACAGCCGACCGGGTTCGGTGACACCTCGTCAGCGGCCGTACGTACTGCGGCACAGGTCGAGGATGTCGGTGGAGGCCACTCCGCGGCCCGCCGCACAGACGGTGCGCATGTCGTAGGTCCGCTGCGGAGCGGCCGTACGCGAGGCGGGGCCCGTGCGAGGCGGCGTGCCCGTGCGACGCGCGTCCGGGCGCACCGTGACGGGGTGGCGCGGTCGGCCGGGGGCCTCGGGGCGGGCCGGGGCGACGGGGGCGGCCTGCCGGTCCGGCGCGCGATTCTGCTTACGCCTCTTCCCGCTCCTCTCTTCCGGCTCCCCCTCGGCCTTCCCCAGGGCGTCGTGCACGGGCGGGGGCGCGGTGGCTGTGGACGCCTGTGCGGCGGGCATGTTGCGGGAGTGCCCGGAGGGGCCCGGGGCCGGTCCGTCCGGGCCGGCCGGCACGGACACGCAGCCCGCCGTGCTCAGCAGGGCGACGAGTGCGAGGGACATCGACCGCAGGTTCATGCCCTGGTCAACGACGGTCGGCTCAGCCGGACACGTCCCGTTCGCGCAGGCGGGTGGTGGCCGTCGCTCAGCCGGGCAGGCCGCCCTGGGCGACGCCCAGGGCACGGGCGATGGCACGGGCCGGGGTCGCCTCCGCGGTGTGCGCGCTCCACGCCCACTCCTCGACGGCGACGCGCAGCGCACCGTTGAGCACGGTCGCCTGGACCCGCGGTTCCAAATCGTCGGGGTGGTGGCCGGTGCGCTCGGCGATGACCGCGGCGAAGACCGGCTCGGCGTCGTGGTGGACCTGGAGCCAGACCGTGCGCAGTCCGGGCTCGGTCCGGGTGAGCCGGACCAGGTCGCGCAGCGCGTCCGTATCGGTGGCGGCCGGCTCCTCGTTCGCCGGGGAGCGGGTTGAGGCGACGGCCTCCGCCAGTGGACGGTCACGGGGCCACGACCGCATCAGCTCGGTGGCCGCGTCGAGGGCGTAGGTCAGAAGCGGACGGACGCACAGCTCCTTCGACGGGGTGTAGCGCCACAGGGTGCGCTGCGAGATGCCCACGGCGGCGGCGATGTCGTCGGCCGTCGTCCCGGTGACGCCCTGGTCGGCGAAGAGGCGCACCGCCTCGCGGGCGATTTCCAGCCGGGTGGCGGCCTTGCGGCGCTCGGTCAGCGGAGGGCGGCCGAGGCGGGGCCGGTCGGCGGGGGCGGCGGCTGCGGGGGCGGCGCCCTCGCCCTCGCTCGTGCGCGTGGTCTCCACGGTCCTGGCCACCTTCCGTCCGGCTGCGCCCATGGTATCGACCTCTTTTTATGGCCGGAAAAGCCATCTTGGCAGTGCCCGCCACAAAAGAGTAGCGTGGCCGCCGTACCACCGACAGCTAGGAGCACTTCATGAGCAACGCCACCCGCGGCCTCGGCCGCAGCGTCGTCGTCACCGGGGCCGGGTCGGGGATCGGCCGGGCGACCGCCCTGCGGTTCGCGAAGGAGGGCGCGCGCATCGTGATCGCGGACATCGACGGCGAGGCGGCACAGGCCGTCGCCGAGGAGGTGGCGCAGGCCGGTGGCGCCGCGGTGGCCGTGGCCGGGGACCTGCGGGAGCAGACCGTGGTCGACCGGGTCGTGGCGACGGCCGTGGGAGAGTTCGGCGGGATAGACGTCCTGGTCAACAACGCCGGGATCATGGACAGGATGTCGGCGGCGGCCGATACCGAAGACGACGAGTGGGAGCGCGTCATCGGTATCAATCTCACGGCCCCGTTCCGGCTGACCCGCGCCGCGCTGCCGCACATGCTCGCCGCCGGGAAGGGCGCGGTGGTGTTCACCGCCTCGGAGGCGTCCCTGCGGGGCAGCGCCGCGGGCGCCGCGTACACGGCGTCCAAGCACGGCGTCGCCGGGCTGACCAAGTCCTTGGCCGTCATGTACCGGGACAAGGGGATACGCACCAACGCCATCGCGCCCGGCGGCACCGTCACCAACATCCAGGTCGAGGCGGAGCGGGGCGCGCACGGACCCACCACCCTCGCCGCCTACATGGGGAACGTCGGCACCCCGGCCCAGGCGGACGAGCAGGCGGCGGCCATCGTCTTCCTGGCGTCCGACGCGGCCAGCAACATCAACGGCGTGATCCTCCCCGTGGACAACGGCTGGTCGGCGGTCTGAGACCCCGGCTCGCAGATTGATCCACCCCACCCGCCGAATCCCCTGGGCGCCACTTCCAGCCAACCTTCCGGCCCCGCGCCTCCGCCGGAACTCCCGCGCACCGGCAGAGGTACGAGCGCGGGAGCCGCGCGACCCCTAGGCCCGCACCCCCCGGCCGCACCCTTACCCCGATCCGCACGCCGGTCGTTTCACGACACCTCCTCCATATCTCCCCCTCCGCCACAATATGCATGCACCACATGATGTGTAGCCTGCACGAAAGCGCGCCCAGGGACACCGCGAAAGCCGCAGACGCGAGGGGAGTTGTCCGTCCCCCCTCGCGCCGTCCAGCACCCCGTCACCGACAGCGGGGCAACGACCCGGCGCGCCCGTACCGGTTCCGTGCGACGCGGCCGCCCTCCCGGCGACCGCCCGTCCCACCGGCAGGAACCGGCATCCGGCCGGACAACCGCCCACCCCACCCCACTCCCGAGAGGAACGAGGCCACGTATGCCCGCCCCCCGCACCTCCCCCACCTCCCCCACCCCCACCGGTCCGGACACGCCGGACCTCGGCTTCGACCTCGACGCCGTCCGAACGAAGTACCGCATCGAACGCGACCGCAGGATCCGGCCCGACGGCAGCGCCCAGTACCTGTCCGCCAGCGGTGAGTTCGGCTACTACGACGCCGACCCCCACGCCGACGCGGACTTCACCCGGGAGCCCCTGCACGACCGGGTCGACGCGGTCATCATCGGAGGCGGGTTCGGGGGGCTCCTCGCCGGGGCCCGACTGCGCCAGGCCGGCGTCGAGTCGGTCCGGGTGATCGAGAAGGGCGGGGACTTCGGCGGGACCTGGTACTGGAACCGCTACCCGGGCATCCACTGCGACATCGATTCCTACACCTACATGCCCCTGCTGGAGGAGGTCGGTTACGTCCCGAAGTGGAAGTACGCCCCGGGCGAGGAGATCCGCGAGCACGCCCGGGCCGTCGCGGAGCACTTCGGCCTGTACCGCGACGCCTGCTTCCAGACCGAGGCCACCGAACTGCGCTGGGACGACGCCGCGAATCAGTGGACGGTGAGCACCGACCGGGGGGACCGCATACGGGCACGCTACGTGGTGATCTCCAGCGGGACGCTCAGCCAGGCGAAGCTGCCGGGCATTCCGGGCATCGAGAGCTTCAAGGGCCACACCTTCCACACCAGCCGGTGGGACTACGACTACACCGGCGGCGACCAGAACGGCGGCCTCACCGGACTGGCGGACAAGCGTGTGGCGCTCATCGGCACCGGCGCGACCGCCATCCAGGTCGTCCCGCACCTCGGCGCAGACGCCCAGCACCTGTACGTGTTCCAGCGCACCCCCTCGTCCGTGGACGTACGCGCCAACCGCCCCACCGACCCCGAGTGGGCGGCGTCCCTGAAGCCGGGCTGGCAGCGCCGCCGGATGGACAACTTCCTGAAGGTCGTCACCGGCGGCACCGTCGACGAGGACCTGGTGGACGACGCCTGGACGAGCACGGCCCGCCTCCAGGAGAAGCTCATCCCCACCAACAGCTACGCCGACGTCCCCGCCGAGGAGCGGGAACGCGCCTACGAGCTGGCCGACTTCCAGAAGATGAACGAGATCCGCTCCCGCGTGGACACCTTGGTGGAGGACCCCGCGACCGCCGAGAAGCTCAAGCCCTGGTACCGCTACATGTGCAAGCGGCCCACCTTCAGCGACACCTATCTGCAGACCTTCAACAGGCCCGACGTGACCCTCGTCGACACCGCGGACAGCCACGGCGTCGAACGCATCACGCACAACGCCGTCGTGGTGGGCGGAGTGGAGTACGAGGTCGACTGCATCATCTTCGCCACCGGGTTCGAGGTCGGCGTCTCCGGTGTGCTGGCCGGGAAACTCCCGGTGTACGGCCGGGGCGGTGTCTCCCTGCTGGAGTCCTGGAGCGGCGGCCCGAAAACGCTGCACGGGTTCTACAGCCACGGCTTCCCGAACTTCTTCCAGCTCGGACCGCTGCAGAACGCCAGCTCCGTCAACTACGTGCACATCCTGGACGAGCAGGCCACACACGTCGCCGAGGTCGTCGCCCGGTCGCACGAGCGCAACGCCCGGTGGATCGAGCCGACGACCGAGGCGCAGGAGGAGTGGGTGGCGACCATCCGCCGTAAGGCGGCGAGCCTGCACACGTTCCACGCGGAGTGCACCCCGGGTTACTACAACAACGAGGGCAAGCCCCGGGCTCGCAGCGAGTCGTTCGGCGACGGCCCCGTGGCCTTCCACGAACTGCTGAGGAACTGGCGCGCGGGCAAGGGCCTGGACGACGTCCTGGTCCAGGCGGAGTCGGAGTGAGCGGGCTCGGCGAGGCGATCGGGCAGGCGGCCACGTACCCCAGCAGGTACGACGACGGTACCGGGCACCTGTCCGGTCCCGGCCCCTCGAAGGAGCGCCTGCCCGGTGTCCCGGCCGACCGCCGGGCGGTCGAGCGGCTCAATCCGGCCAACCCTCTCTGGGGGTCCAACGGCATCGCGTTCGGTCCGGACGGGCGGCTGTACGTCGCGGAGTTCCTGGGCGGACGGATCAGCGCGGTCGATCTGGCCGGGGGCGACCTCGACGTGGTCGTGGCCTCGGACGGGCCGGTCCGGTCACCGGACGACCTGGCGTTCGGCGCGGACGGTTCGATGTACATCGCCGATCTGGTCCCGGGACGCGTCTGGCGGCGCAGCCCCCAGGGCGCGTACTCACTGGTGTGCGACGGGCTGAAGAACCCCAACGGCATCACCTGTATCGGCGACCGGCTGTTCGTCAACGAGATGAAGGCCGACGGCAGGCTGCTGGAACTCTTCCCGGACGGCGGTGCACCGGTCGTCCTCACCGAGGGACTCGCCCTGGGCAACGCGATGCAGCGGGGCCCGGACGGCTATCTGTACTACCCGCACATGGTCACCGGTCAGGTCTGGCGCATCCCGCCGGACGGCGGGGTGCCCGAGATGGTCGCTGACCGGGTGGACCGGCCGGTCGCGGTCCGCTTCGACCGGGGCGGTGTGCTGCATGTGCTGTCCATGGGCCCGGAGGGCATCGTGACCCGTGTGGATCTGCACGGCTCGGGTTCCCGTACCCAGGTCGTCAGCGGTGTGGTCGGGCTGGACAACGCCGCGTTCGACGCGGAGAACCGGATGTTCGTCTCCAGCTACGCCAGTGGCGGCATCACCGAGATGAGTCCGGACGGACGGACCCGGTCGATCCTGCCCCGCGGGTTCGACGGCCCGTACGGGATCACGGTCGACCTCGGCGGCACGGTGTACGCGGCCGACCACTACCGCGTCGCCGGCCCGCCGGTGTCCGCCCCGGCCGCGCACGCGAGCGCACCGGTGGAGGACCGTGGCGAGGTCTCCGGGCAGGAAGAGGTGACGAGCCATCTCCTGGCGCCCTTCGTCCACGGCATCGTGGCGGACGGCGAGGTCCTGCACCTCACCTCGCAGTTCGGGGACGTCCGCACCTACGACCCGGGGCCCAGGAGCCTGCGCACGCGGGTGAGCGGGCTGAGTCGGCCCATGGGTGTCACGGTGGATCCGGCCGGATCGCTCGTCGTCGCCGAGACGGGGGGCGGCCGTGTCCTGGCCGTCGGGAAGGACGACACGGTCACCGTGCTCGCCGAGAGTCTCGACCGCCCGGTGGACGTGGCCCTCGACGCGGAGGGCCGGGTCTACGTCAGTGACGAGCGGGCGGGCACGGTGCTCCGGGTCGAGGCGGACGGGACGACGACCGTGATCGCCGACGGACTCGACGCGCCGCAGGGCCTGGCGGTCCTCGGGGACGTGCTGTACGTGGTGGAGACGGGGCGACGCAGGCTGCGCGCGCTCTCCCCGCACACGTCGGCGAGCTGGACCGAGGCCGAGGATCTCCCGGTCGGGGCGCCTCCCGGACTCGGGGCCGGTCTGCCGGAGGAGGAGGCCGAACTGTTCACGCACGGTCTGCCCGGACTGGCCCGCCGGTTCGCGGGAATCGCCGCCGCACCGGACGGTTCTCTCGTCCTCTCGGGCAACGGCGAGGGGACGGTGCTGCGGGTCATCCCCTCCGGGCCCCGCTGACGGGCGTCCCACCGACGGCCGGGCGCGCCTGTACGGGCGCGCCCGGCCACGCTCACGTGTCCGTGCTCGCGGGACGCCGGAGCAGGTAGACGGCGGCGGAGGTCACCAGGGCGGCCATGCAGGCGATGAACACCAGTCCGGCGCCTTCGAGACCCATCGGGCCGGAGAGGACTCCGACACCGATGACGGGCAGGGAGATGCCGACGTACGCCACGACGAACAGTGTGGAGATGACCGCCGCACGCCGGTCCGCGGGGGACGCCGCCGCCACCGCGGACAGCGCCCCGCGGAACGCCAGCCCTTGGCCCGTACCGCCGACGACCGCGCTCAGCACGACCAGCCACAGCTGTTCCCACCCCAGTGCCCCCGCGAGCAGCGCCAGCCCGGCCAGCAGGCAGACGCAGCCCAGCGGCAGCGAGTGTCGCACGCCGAACCGGCCGACCGCCGACTGCCCGGCGATGGAGGCGAAGAAGGCGAGCGCGACGACCAGCCCGCTCACGGCGTGGTCCCCCACGTCCAGGGACTCCGTCAGGAACGTGGGGCTGACCGAGGTGAACACGCCGAACAGGGCGAACCCTACGAACGAGGCGAGGGCGGCGGGGCGGAACACCGCACGTACCTCGGGTGGCAGCGCGGGCCGCTGCGGTCGGACGGTCTTCAGGGGCCTCCGCTCCCGGACCGTCTCCCGCAGGCCCAGCAGGACGACGGCGGAACCGGCCAGGAGGGCGAGGTGCACGGCGAAGGGCAGGTACAGCGGCCAGGGGGCGTACTGCGCGAGGATGCCTGCGAGCAGCGGACCGCAGCCCAGGCCGCCCATGTTGGCGGCTGTCGCGACGAGTGAGGCCCGGGACGACCCCTTGCCGGGTGCCAGCTCCATGACGTACGCGGTGGCCGCCCCGGTGAACAGTCCGGCGGACAGGCCCGACAGCAGTCGGCCCGCGTACAGCCAGCCCAGCGAGGTGGCGCACAGGAAACAGATGGCACTCAGCGCCGCGCATCCGAGGCCCCACAGGAGCACGGGGCGCCGGCCCACGGCGTCGGAGGCGTTGCCGGCCAGCAGCAGCACACCGATGACGCCGAAGGCGTACACGGCGTACACGACGGTCACCATGAGTTCGGAGAAGCCGAACGCGTCCTGGTAGAGGCCGTAGAGGGGGGTCGGCAGGGTGGTTCCGGCCATGCACACGGCGAAGACCGCTCCGGCGAGACAACTGGGGAGCCACCCTCGGCGATCGCGGTCACCGTTCATGCGGTCGACCGTAACCCGCCGGTGCCGTGTCAGGCCGGTCCGGCGTGCCGGAGCAGCCCGGGTGGCGGCGGTGCCGCTCGCCGCCTGCCCGCCTCGGCGCTTCCGCGGTCGGCGAGGTGATCCGCCACGCAGGCGGAGGGCCGTGACCTCGGAGTCATCGCTACGAGGGTGGCGGCACGCCGTCCATGCCGACATCCTCCGGGAGCTCAGGGACGGACCGTGGGGATGAACAGGGGCAACGACGGTAGGCCGCCGGGTGACTCGGCGTGGTGGGCGGCGTACCGTGCCCGGCTGGAGCGCGTGGCCCGGGAGGCAGGGCGGCGGGCGTGACACCGGCGGCGGGGACGTCTCCACCCCGGACGCGCACCGTGCCCTTGATCCCACAAGGAGCGTTCCCGCGCCCGGTGCCCGCCCGTTCAGTGGGCGATGCCGTCGATCAGTTCGCGGGCGCCCTGCCGGAGGAGGGTGACGGCCACCGAGGTGCCGAGGGTCGCCGGGTCGAGGGGCCCCGCCCACTCGTGTGCGTTGAGGACCGTCTTGCCGTCCGGAGTGAACACGCAGCCGCGCAGCGAGAGGTCCCCGTTGCGGTGCGACGTGGCGTAACCGGCGATCGGGGAGTTGCAGTGGCCCTGGAGCACGTGCAGGAACATGCGCTCGGCCGTGATCTCCCGGTAGGTCGCCGGGTGGTTGAGGGCGGCGACGGCGTCGATGGTGGCGGTGTCGTCTTGGCGGCACTGCAGGGCGAGGACCCCGGCCCCGATGGGCGGGATCATCGTCTCGGGGCCGAGGATGTCGCTGATGACGTCGGGGCGCCCGATGCGCCGGAGCCCCGACACGGCGAGCAGCAGGGCGTCGACCTCACCCGCGGCGAGCTTGGCGAGCCGCCGGTTGGCGTTGCCCCGGAACGGGACGCACCGCAGCTCAGGGTGGGAGGCGGCGAGTTGCGCGGTCCGGCGGACGGAAGAGGTGCCGATGCGGGAGCCCGGGGGCAGTTCGTCGAGGGTCAGGCCGTCCGGGTGGACGAGCGCGTCGCGGATGTCGTCCCGCTCCAGGAAGGCGGCGAACGTCGTACCGGCAGGCAGCGGCCGGTCCGCGGGGATGTCCTTGACGCAGTGCACGGCCAGATCGGCCTCCCCCGCGAGGAGGGCGGCGTCGACCTCCTTGGTGAAGGCCCCCTTGCCCTCGACCTGGGAGAGGTCGCCCAGCCAGGTGTCGCCGGTCGTCCTGACCGGGACCACCTCCGTGCGGAGGGCCGGGTACCGGGCCGCCAGTTCGTTCCGGACGCGCTCCACCTGCGCCAGTGCCATGGGCGAGTCACGGGAGACGATGCGGATCAGCTCAGGGACGGACATGGTTCCCACGATAGTGCGCCGGGCCCGCGGGCCGGTCGTGTGCCACGCGGAACGGGCGGCTCCCGCCGGATGTCAGTCGATTTCCGGCCGCTTTGAACGGGGGCCTGCCGGGCGGTCGTTCCCCACCCTGAGCACCGGCACGGCCGGAAGAGGGTCCGCCACCGGCCGTCCACCCCGTGGACCAGCTCCTTTCCCGGAAGAACCGGGACATCGGCGTCCACGCAGAACCGCGCGTGCCCCGTGTCGGGCCCACGGCAGCCGTCCTGCCGAGGTGGCCGATTCACCGCCGTAGGCCCGGCCTCACCCCTTGGAGGGCTGTCCGCTCCACGATCAGGTCCCTAGCATGGCCCCTCACGGCTACGAATCTTTGAACGGGCGAGGGCTGGATGAGCAACGGGGACACCTCCATTCCGAAGAACATCGACGTGAACGTGCCGAGCGTGGCGCGGATGTACGACTACTACCTGGGCGGCAAGGACAACTACCCCTCCGACCGAGTCGCCAGCGAGCAGCTGCTGGAGCGTGTGCCGAGTACGAAGGTCCTGGCGGTGAACAACCGCCGGTTCCTGCGCCGTGTCGTGCGCCATCTCGCGTCCGAGTACGGGATCCGCCAGTTCATCGACCACGGATCCGGCCTGCCGACCCAGGACAACGTCCACGAGGTCGCCCAGCGCGTCGATCCCGAAGCCCGGGTCGTCTACATCGACAACGACCCCATCGTCCTGGCGCACGGCAAGGCGATACTCGAGGAGAACGACAGGACCGCGGTCATCCAGGCCGACATGCGCGACACGGACGGGATCCTCGGGCACCCGGAGACGGTCCGGCTCATCGACTTCGACGAGCCGGTGGCGGCGCTGTTCGTCTCGGTGCTGCACTGCATCCCCGACAAGGACGATCCCGCCGGGCTGGTGCGCCGGGTCGCGGACCGGCTGGCGCCCGGGAGCTTCCTGGTCGTGTGCCAGCTCGTCAGCGAGGACAAGGAAACCCGTGACTTCGTCACCGACTTCATGGCGAAGAGCACCAACGACCAGTGGGGGCGGGTGCGCCGGCCTGAGGACGTGCACGTCTTCCTGGAAGGGCTCGAAGTGCTGGAGCCCGGCCTGGTCGAGGTCTCCACGTGGCGGCCGGACTCGGACCTGACGCCGAAGCAGGCCACCCGTGAGTGGATCGAGTACGGCGGCGTCGGCCGCAAGTGGTGAAGAAGGCCCGCGCGTCGTGAGGGCGGCCCGCGCCGGCGCTCAGCTGTAACGCTCGAGCGCCTGTCTCAGCAGCTTCCTGCTCGCGACGGGGCTCGGGGACTGGGCGCTGAGCGAGTCGAGGATCCAGCGGTACTCGTCCGTGCTCTCCTGCTTGTTCACGGACGTGGCGTTGGTCAGGTGCTCGATGTAGGCGACGTCGGGGAGCTGGCTCATCGCGAACCGCAGATAGGTGATGCCGTTGCCCGGTGACGTGTGGGCGGTGACCTCGAAGGGTGCCACCTGCACGATCACGTGGGGCAGTTCGGTCATGTCCAGCAGGTGGGCGAGCTGCTCACTCATCACCCGGGCACCGCCCGTCGGGCGCATCAGGACCGCTTCGTCCAGCAGGACCCAGAGCTTGGGCGCGTCGCTGCGGCTCAGCAGCTCCTGGCGCTTCATGCGCAGCTCCACCCGTCGCCGGGTGGTCTCCTCCGGTTCGAGGGCGTGCCCGGAACGCACCACGGCGTGGGCGTAGTCGTACGTCTGCAGAAGACCCGGGATGTAGTGGCTCTCGTAGGTCCGGATGGACGCGGCGGCCTCCTCCAGACCTACGAGGGGCTCGAACCAGTCCGGCAGGACGTCGGCGTACGAACGCCACCAGCCGCGCTCCCCCGCCTTGCGCACCAGGTCGATGAACTCGGCCGTCCGGTCCGGTTCGGTGACACCGTAGAGCGCGAGCAGGTCCGCCGCATCGCGTTCCTTGCACGGTGAGTGACCTGTCTCCATCCGGCTGATCTTCGCCGTGGAGCAGCGGATGCGGGTGGCCGCGACATCGGGTGTGATGCCCGCCTCCGTACGCATCCTCCGGAGCTGGGCGCCCAGAACGAGCCGCAGCGCGGTGGGACTTGCCCCGGTGGCCGGGGCGAGCGTGGGCTTCCGTGACGGCTGCAGCGGTTCGATGCCGGGCA
This sequence comes from Streptomyces sp. SirexAA-E, assembly GCF_000177195.2. GTDB lineage: Bacteria > Actinomycetota > Actinomycetes > Streptomycetales > Streptomycetaceae > Streptomyces > Streptomyces flavovirens. Next base: position 7,324,533 of record NC_015953.1, on the reverse strand, counting down.
TGCGGGCTCCTGATGGCGGGCGTCAGGACGCCAGTGTGCCATCAGGAGCCGCCGAGAGGTGCGCTCACGCACGCACGTGCGGTCCGCTTTCAGCCGATCATGCGGTCGAAGTCACCGTCCCTGACCCCGGCGAGGAAGGCGCTCACCTCCGCGCTCGTGTACACGAGCGCCGGGCCCTCTGGGTACCGGGAGTTGCGTACGGCCACGTCTCCGCCGGGGAGGAGCGCCATCTCGACGCAGTTCCCGCTCGGATTGCTGTGATGGCTCTTCACCCACTCGACTCCCGGCAGGGAGCCGGCGGGGACACCGTTGTCGATGTGCTGCATGCGGTCCATTCCTTCGAGGCAGTTGACAGGAACATCCCCCGGCGCGCGGGCCGGGGACCGTGCCGGGGTGTGAACAGGTGTTTCCTGCTCACACCACAGGGTGCAATTCCGGATGCAATTGCACGGATGCGCGGACGGCGAGGATACTAGTGCCCGTCCGGCCGCCACGGCACACGAACTCGGCACCACCAACCGGTCTTTCACCGAAGGGTGAGCAGCGCTCATGCACGCGGAGAACGCATCCCGTCCCGGAGCAGCGACCCGCTGCGCGGATCTGGCCGAAAACGACGGCGTACCGCGGGAGAGATGGGCGCGGGATCTCGGCATCGCCTCCGCCGGGTTCGCCACGCACGGCCTGGACGGGGATCCGGAGACGCTGCGGCGGGCCCGGGCGTTCGTCCGCGCCTCGCTGGAACGGTGGGGGCTGGAGTCCGCCTCCTGTGCGGACGACATGACGCTGGTCGCGGACGAATTGGCGAGCAACGCGGTCTGCCACGCGCTACCGACGGCCGGACGGCCCGTGAGCCGACCGACGGCGTGGCTGGGTCTCGCCCGTCAGGAAGGCGCGCTCGTCTGCGCGGTGAACGATCCGAGTCCGGACGCGCCGGTGCTGCGCACGGACGAGGGGTTCCTGGAACGCGGCCGGGGACTCCGCATCATCGACGCACTGAGCAGTTCATGGGGATGGGCCCCCGCCGGCCCGGGCAAGACCGTGTGGGCCAGGGTGCCCGTGATCTGAGGACCCGGGACAGCGGAGGCGGCCGGAAGCGGTTCACCGCTCCGGCGGGCTCCGCGGCCACTCCTACGCCTTCGTCAGCGCCAGCCAGGCCTGAGCCAGCAGCGTGTGCCCCAACGGAGTCGGGTGGATCCCGTCACCTGCGATGTGCTCGGGCCCGCCCGCGGCGCGTGCGGCCTGGTTGAGCAGCCCGTCCGCCGCCAGCAGCGCGGCGTCGAACTCCTCTGCCAGCCGGCGGACGGCGTGGATGCGCGGGTCGAGGTCCTCGCGCCACGTCCACTGCTCGGCCGTCACGGGGACCAGGAAGGGCTCGACGAGCACCAGCTGGGCGTCCAGACGGTCGCGGACCTGGGCCAGCAGGTCGCGGTAGCCGTCCTCGTAGGCGCGCGGCGAGGTGGTCTCGCCCGCCTCGTAGTGGAACCAGGTGTCGTTCACACCGACGAGGACGGACACCACGTCCGGCGCGGGCTCCACTCCGAGGGTGTCCGCCTGCCACCGGTCGCGGAGGTCCGCCACCCGGTCACCACCGACGGCCCGGTTGACGAACGTGATGCCGCTGCCGGACCGGCCTCCACGCACCAGGTCGGCCACCATCGAGGGGTAGCCGTTGCCCAGCGGTTTCCGGGGGTCCGAGAGGCGGCCGCCTTCGGTGATGCTGTCCCCCTGGAAGAGGACGGTCTCCACGCCACGCAGGGTGAGGGTCACGCGGTGCTCCTGAACGTGAGGGCGCCTGCCGGACCCGGGTGCCCGGCGGCCAGGACGTGACGGTGGCGGGCTCCGCGACTACCGGAGGGTGGCCGGGGGGCGCACCGCGCTGAAGTCGAGTGCGCGGTCCACCTCCCGCAGGGTCTCCTCGGCCACCCGCCGCACCTCGGCCGGGACGTCTCCCTGCTCCTCCACGAGGCCGGCGTAGATCGGTGCTTCGGTTTTGTCTGCGAAACTCACGTCGAAATGCCCATCCATCGGTCCATGCCCGCCAATCAGCGGAAACGGGAGCCGAGTGTACGCGTTGACCGACCGTCCAGGAGGGGCGGACCGGAAAAAGGGTCCGCCCCTCCTCCGGAGAGCCGGAAGCCGGGGCGCCGGTCACCGAATGGGGCACCGCGGGTCCGGGGCGCGTTCGCCCCGACTCCTCCACCTCGGGCCGGGACGGGCAGCGGCTATTCGATCACGAGCTCGACGTCGATGTTGCCACGAGTGGCCTTGGAGTAGGGGCAGTAGGCGTGCGTGGCCTCGACGAGCCGGAGGCCCGTCTCGCCCTCGAGCTCCTGCGGCAGCTCGACCCGCATGACGACGGCCAGACCGAAGCCGTCGCCGTCCTTGCCGATCGAGACCTCCGCCGTCACGGCGACGTCCTTGGTGTCGACCTTCATCTCCCGGGCGACCGAGCTCATCGCACTGGCGAAACAGGCCGCGTACCCGGCGGCGAAGAGCTGCTCCGGGTTGGTCCCCTCGCCGTTGCCGCCCAGGGCGGGCGGCAGGGCGAGCGCGAGGTCGATCCGGCCGTCCGAGCTCACGGCCCGGCCCTCGCGGCCGTTCGCGGTGGCGGCAGCGGTGTACAGCGCGTCCATGTCATTGACCTTCCCGTCAGGGTGACCGCCGAGTCGGCCACCACCAGAAGCATTGCACACAACTTAGTTGCACACAACCAAATGAGGGGTCACCCGCTACGCTGGTTCGTATGACGTCATCACCGGCCCCCTCCCCCGAGCCCGCGGAGCTGCCCGACACCGAGCTCCTGCGCCTGGACCACCAGGTCTGCTTCTCCCTGCAGGCGGCCTCGCGCGCGTTCGGCGGCGTCTACCGCGAGGCACTGCGGGACCTGGGCCTCACCTACCCCCAGTACCTCGCGATGATGGTGCTGTGGGAGCACGGCCCGCTGCCGGTCAAGACCATCGGGGCACAGCTGCACCTGGACTCCGGCACCCTGTCCCCGCTGCTCAAGAGGCTCGAGTCGGCGGGCCTGGTCCGACGCGAGCGGAGCACCCAGGACGAACGGTCGGTCACCGTCCACCTCACGGACTCCGGTACGGAGCTGCGGGTGCGCGCCCTGCCCGTACCGCGCGCGATCCTCCGGGCCACCGGCATGTCGGTCGAGGAGGTCCTGGCCCTCCAGGAGACCCTCGGGCGGCTCACCGAGTCCCTGTCCCGGGCGGTCTGAGGGACCGCAGCACTCGCCCCGCGCACCGGCCCGAAATACGATGCCAGGAACGAACGCACCGCGGAGCGGCCCATGAACCGGCGTCGAACACCCCGGTCGGCGAGCGCCGAGGAACTGCTCAGCACCTTGCAGCACCTCACGGCACGCGCCAGGCAGGAAGTGGGGCTGCACCAGGCCCGCGTCGAGCTGGCCCAGGCCCTGCAGGGAAAGATGCTGCCCGCCGCGCTGCCCTCCTTCCCCGGCATCCGGACCGCCGCCCGCTACGCCCCCGCGCGCGACGGGCTGGACATCGGCGGCGACTGGTACGACGCGTTCCTGCTGCCCGACGGAGCACTCGGCCTCGCCATCGGCGACGTCCAGGGCCACGACGTCGAGGCGGCCGCCTTCATGGGGCAGATCCGGATCGCGATGCGGGCAGTCGCCAGTACGGCGGCCGATCCCGGCGAGGTGATGGCCCGCACCAACGACCTGATCCTCTCGATGGACTCCAGCCTCTTCGCCACCTCCTCCTTCTTCCGGCTGGACCCGGTGACACGGGAACTGGCCGGTGCGCGCGCCGGCCATGTGGCCGGTGTGTGGGCGACGGCCGACGGCCGCTCGGGCATCACCTCGGACGCCGGGGGCCTTCCTCTCGGCATCGAGACCGGGCAGCGCTATCCGGTCACCCGGCGAACCCTGGACGTCGACGGCGTGTTCGTGCTGCTCACCGACGGGGTGATCGAAGGGCCCTCGCTGTCGATCGGCGACGGGCTCGAAGAGGTCCGGCGTCTGGTCAGCGCCCACACCGGTGCCACCGCCGAGGAGCTGGCCGACAGGGTGCTCCGGGCGGCCGTGCTGACCGGGCACGAGGACGACGCCGCCGTGCTGGTCCTGTGCCACGAGGTGACGCCCCGCGACCACGGGTGACGCGTGCCGCGGGGCCCGGCCGCGCGTGTCACGTCCGCCCGCTCCCGCGGGCGGTGTCTGATGAGACGCGTGATCCGCAGCCAGGAAACCAGACACCGGGCCGCCGTAGCCGTGCTGCGGATGCTGGGCATCACCGCCGCCTACTACCTCTCCGGACGGCTCGGCCTGCTCAGACAGGTGAGCGTGGAGGGCTCGGTCGTCACACCGCTCTGGCCGCCCACGGGGATCTCGCTGGCGGCCCTGTTGTACCTGGGCGCCTGTGTCTGGCCGGGCATCGCGCTGGGCGCGCTGCTCACCGTCGTCACCCTCGGCGGCAGCCTCAGCGCTTCCGGCGCCGGAATCGCCGCGGCCAACACGCTGGCCCCGCTGTGCGCCTATCTCGCCCTGCGGGCGGTGGGTTTCCGGCGAGAGCTCGACCGCCTTCGCGACGGCGTCGTGCTGGTCTTCCTGGGCGCGATGGGAGGCATGCTGGTCAGCGCGACGGTCGGTGCGCTCACGCTGGTACTCAGCGGCGACCTCGACTCGCGCCATTTCTGGCAGGTCTGGTCGGCGTGGTGGGCCGGTGACGCCATGGGGGTCCTCATGGTCACCCCCCTGCTGCTCGTGCTGCGCAAGGCCCGGCTGCCCCGGGTCGGCGACCGGTGGATGGAGGCATCGGCCCTCGCCGTCGTCGCGGTGGGGGTCGCGATCGTGGCCACCAGGAGCCCGCTCTCCATGATCTATCTGCTCTTCCCCGTGCTCGTCTGGGCAGCCCTGCGCTTCCAGCTGGCCGGCAGCGCACCCTGCGCGCTGCTGATGTCGGTGATGGCGATCATCGCCGGGACGGGCCGGGTGGGGCCGTTCGCCGGCCACACCGTGCTGGAGGTGATGCTCAACCTCAGCATCCTCAACGGCTGTGTGGCGCTCACCGCGCTGCTGCTCGGCGCGATCGTCACCGAGCACAACAACATCCGGCGGGAGACCGAGCTGGCGTGCGAGGAACTCGCGGCCCTGGTCGAGGAACTCGCGCCACGCCCGGACGCCGAGGGCCGGGCCGACGGCTCGGCCGGGCCGGGGTGAACGAACCGGGTCGAACGGCCCGGGGTGGACGGCCGGGTGACCCTCTGAACTCCCGCGAGGCTCAGCCGGCGGCCCCGTCGTCCTCCGGTCCACCGGCGGCACGCGGGAAGTGGCGCGCCAGGAAGTCGTTGCGGAAGGTCCCCCTGGGATCCCAGCGCTCGGTCAGCCGCTCGAAGTCGGCGTAGTGGTCGTACAGACCGCGCAGGGTGCCGGGCGGAGTGCTGAAGACCTTGCCCCAGTGCGGCCGGGCCGCGAACGGCGCCAGCGCCTCCTCGACCGCGGCGACGACGGGGGCGACGGCCGCACCGTCGGGCACCCAGGTGAAGTGGAACGCCACGCTGTCGCGTCCCTGGGCCGGGCTCAGCCACAGGTCGTCGGCGGCCACCGTACGGATCTCACCGATCTGCAGCAGCGGCGCGATCTGCTCGCGGATGCGGTCCAGGGCCTGGTACGCGGCCGCGGCGTCACTCCGGTCGACGAAGTACTCGGACTGCAGCTCGTCGCCGTTGCTCGGGGTGAACTCGAGGCGGAAGTGGGGCAGCCTGGCGTGCCAGGGACCCGGGGTGCCCTCCTGCTCGGTGCAGTGCCGGGCCGGCATCCCGGGGACGGGGTGCCTCGGTCCCTCGGCGAGCGTCGCCCCGAGCCATCTGCGTGGTGCTGTGCCGGGGGCGCTCGCGCCGGTCCGCCGCTTGAGCCAGACCTGGTCGATCGGGTCGTCGCGCCAGCTGGTGAAGAGGCTGACGCTGTAGGCCTCGGACATCACCTCGTCGAACCGGCCCAGGAGCTGGTCCTGCGGCAGGCCCTCGTACACCCATTGCCGGATCTCGAAGGCGGGCACGAGGTCCAGGGTGACCCTGGTCACCACGCCCAGCGCTCCCAGGGAGACCACGGCTCCGGGGAAGTCCGCGTCGCCGCGGCCGACCTTCGCCAGGGCGCCGTCCGCCGTGACGATTTCCAGGGCACGGACGGCACCGGCCAGGGCTCGGTTGGTCACGCCTGATCCGTGGGTGCCGGTGGCACAGGCGCCGGCCACCGAGATGTGGGGCAGTGAGCCCAGGTTGTGCAGGGCCAACCCGTTGCGGTGCAGTTCGCCGGTGAACTCCCCGAAGCGGAGCCCGGCGCTGACCGTGGCGGTGCGCGCGGACGGGTCGATCTCGACGACTCGGGGCAGTCCGGCGACCGAGACCAGTTCACCCTCGGTGTCGGCCACCGTGTTGAAGGAGTGTCCGGTGCCCAGGGCCCGTATCGCGCTCCCGGTCGCCACGATCTCCTGGAGTTCGGCGACCGAGGCCGGCGTGTGGAGCCGCCGGGCGGCGAAGGTGATGTTGCGGGCCCAGTTCTGTCCGACGGCCGACGGGGCGTGCGCCGAGTGATCGATCATGTCCACCGAGCTTACGCTCCGCGGGGCGGTCCTCCCCAGGGCCCGTGCGCCACCGGCCACACGGCCACACGGCCCCGCGGGCTGCCCCGGCCCGGCTGGACGGGGCCGGGACCGGCCCGCGGGGCCGTCTCGTGGGTGCTGGTCGCCGTGGACTCAGTACGGCAGGGGACGTCCCGACGGTGTGCGCAGGTCGAGCGGAGGCGGCCCCGTGGGAGGCTGCGGACGTCGGACGATCTGGATGCGGCCCATGGCCACCACCCCCTCCTGTGTCATGCGGTATCTGCCCATCCGGACGCCCTTCACACATCCCTTCCGCGGAAGGGGCCGGGCGCGGATGCGGAGTCGGCCGTGTGCGGTGACCCTGGACTGAGGGGGACGCCGAGCCGAGGAGGACATCCATGTCCGCGATGGACAAGATCAAGAGCATGCTCAAGGGCCATGAGGACAAGGCCGGGAAGGGCGTCGACAAGGCCGGTGACATGGTCGACGACCGGACGCACGGCAAGTACGGCAAGCAGGTCAAGACCGGTCAGGACAAGCTCAAGCAGCAGTTCGGTGCGGACGGGGACCAGGACAGGCGACCGCGTTCCTGAGACCGCGTGGCACCCGGCGGCACCTGGGCCGCCGGGTGCCGCCTTTCCCGCGTGCGGAGCCCGTGGCAGCGACCGCTGCCACGGGCTCCGGCGCGTCGCCCGCCTCGATGCTCCCCGGGCCTGACCGGTGGTGACCCGGCCGATTCCTGTTATCGTCCCCGCCGCACCACGTCTCCCGAGTGTGGGAAGTGACGGAACAGGACCCCGGAAGAGTGAGCACAGCATGGGCGAGACACGCGAGACGGCGTTGATCAAGGCGGCGCAGCAGGGGGACGAGCAGGCCCAGGAGCGGCTTGTCTCGTCGTACCTTCCGCTGGCCTACAACATCGTCGGCCGGGCGCTGAACGGTCACGCGGACGTCGACGACGTGGTGCAGGAGAGTGTGCTGCGCATGCTCCGGGGGCTGCCCGGCCTGCGCGCCCCGGAGAGCTTCCGGTCCTGGTTCGTGGCCATCACGATGAACGAGATACGCCGTCACTGGCGTGAGCGCCGGACCGGCGAGATATCCGCCGACCGGATACCGGAGGCGCAGGACGTGGTCGATCCGTCGGCCGACTTCGTCGAGCTGACCATCGTCCGGCTCGGTCTGACGGGACAGCGCCGTGAGACCGCCGAGGCCACCCGGTGGCTGGACGACGACGACCGCGACCTGCTGTCGCTGTGGTGGCTGGAGACTGCCGGGGAACTGACCCGCAACGAGGTCGCCCGAGCGCTGGAGCTGTCCCCGCAGCACACCGCGGTGCGGGTGCAGCGGATGAAGGCGCAGCTGGACGCGTCACGTGTGGTGGTGCGGGCGCTGGCGGCGCATCCACGCTGTGTCCTGCTGGAGGACCTCACCGCTTCCTGGGACGGCGTTCCGTCGGCGCTCTGGCGCAAGCGCCTGGCCCGTCACGCCCGGGACTGCACGGTCTGTTCCGGACACCGGTCCGGCCTGGTCCCCGCGGAGGGCCTGCTCGCGGGTCTCGTCCTGGTTCCGCCCGTGGCGTCGGCGTCCGTCCGGCCGGCGGACTTCCTCCCGGTGTCCGACGTGACGCACACCTCCGGTCCCGGCCGGGCCGAGCGGCGCCGGGGCCGGGCACGCCGGCGCCGCCGGAACACCGTGGTGGCCGCGCTGGTCGCGGTCGGGACGCTGGGCGGCGGCGGTACGGCGGTGCACCTCTACACGGACGACACGGACGAGGGCCCGGCCTCGGCCGTGGAGTCCCTCGCCGGCCCGGCGGACGCGGCGGCCCCGCCCGTGTCCCCGTCGATCTCCGCCTCGGCCTCGCCGTCACCGGCGCCCACGTCCGCCTCCCCGTCGCCGAGTGCGTCCCCGCCGAGGTCCCGCAGCGCCTCCCCCACACCCGAGGCGACCCCGACGAGGCGGCCGCCGTCCTCCCGGCCGTCGGCCCCATCGGTACCCTCGCCCACGAAGCAGGCTCCCGCCTCGGTGGCCGAGGAGGTCACGGCGCTGGTCAACTCCGAGCGTGCCAAGGAGGGCTGCGAGCCGGTGAGTGGTAACAGCCTTCTGGACACGGCGGCTTCCCGGCACTCGGCGGACATGGCGGAACGGGACTACTTCTCGCACACCTCGCCGGACGGCACCGACCCCGGGGACCGCATCACCGCGGCCGGGTACCGCTGGAGCACGTACGGAGAGAACATCGCGAAGGGGCAGACCACCCCGGCCGCGGTGATGGAGTCCTGGATGAACAGCCCCGGCCACCGCGCGAACATCCTCAACTGCGCGTTCAAGGAGATCGGTGTGGGCAGGCAGGACTCCTCCGGTGGCCCGGTCTGGACCCAGAACTTCGGTGCCGCCCTGTGACCGGACCGGACCGGCCGGACCGTCACGCGGCGGAAATGATCGGGTAGCACTGCCTCCATGTACGGGGACTAGGCTGGGGCCACGCCCACAGGCCGAAGGCGTCCGCCGGCGAGAAGACGACTTCCCTGCGCGGACGGGAGCCCGGTGCCACCACCCGCTTTCCTCACAGCCCTGCCTTCCCCTCCCCCGTGGCTCGCTCATGTACTGCGGGCCCAGCGCGGCCCTGTTCCGTGGAACGCGGTGCTGCGCGGGGCCCTGGCCTCGCTGCCCCTGCTGGTGGCGGTGGCCGCCGACCGCCCGGCGTCGGGTGTCCCCGCCGCGCTGGGTGCGATGCTGGCCGGCATCAACGACCGTCCGGGCGGCAGGCGCGCGGCGGTCGCCCGGCTGGGTGCTCCGGCGCTGGCCGGTGGTGCGGGTCTGCTGTTCGGCTCCCTGCTCGCCGCGGCGGCCGGGCCCGGCCGTTCCCTGCTGCTGCTTCCGCTGGTGTTCGGGGTGCTGGGGCTGGCCGCCGGGGCGGTGAGCTCGACGGGGCCGGTCGCCTCGGCGTGCGGTACCCAGGTGCTGGTCGCCGCCGTGATAGGGGCGGGCATGCCGTCACCCGACCCGGGCCCGGTGCGCGCGCTGCTCTTCCTTGCCGGTGCGGGCTGGCTGCTGCTGATCCGTCTGGTGCTGCCGTCCCCGGGGCGGCGGGGCACGGGCCCGTTCCGGCTCGACGGGGAGCGCGAGGCGGTCGCCGCGGTGTACGAGGCGGTCGGCCGTCTGCTGGGGGCGGCGGGCGGCCCGGGGGCTCTGGGTGCGCGGTCGGCGCTGAGCGCCGCCCTGGACCGGGCGCAGGACGCGCTGTCGGGCCCTTGGTTGCGGCGCCACGCGAGCTCCGCGGCGGAACGGCGGCTGCACGCGCGGTATGCGGCGGCCTTCCCGCTGGCGGAGGCGGCGACCGCGCTGGCGTGGGCGGGTGCCCCGTTGCCGGACCGGGTCGTGGAAGGGCCGCGCAGGCTTGCGGACGCTGTCCGCGCGGGCGGCCCCTGCGGGGCGCTGCCCGCCCCGGCGCGTACGGATGCCGGGCTGCGCGCCCTGGACGACGCGCTGCTGGGTGCCGCCGCGGTCTTCGACCGCCCGTCGGGGGTGATACGTCGTCCGCACCGGACGCCCGGTCACATCTCGCTGCCGGCCGGGGCCCTGAGCGCCGCGGGGCGGGAGTACGGCCTGCGGGTCGCGGTGTGCTGTGCGGCGAGTACGTTCGTGGCTCAGTGGCTGCACCACACGCACTGGTACTGGCTGCCGGCGACCACCGTGTTCCTGGTCAAGCCGGATCTGGGGCCGTTGGCGTCCCGGGTGCTGTGCCGGGCGGCGGGCACGGTGGCGGGTGCGGCGGTCTTCGCCGTGCTGGTGCTGTTGCCGGCCGGTTCGGTGCTGCCGGCCGGGGCGGTCGTGCTGTGCGGGGCCCTGCTGCCGGTGGCCACCCGTCACTTCGCGGTGCAGACGGCGGTCGTGACCGTCCTCGTGCTGAGCCTGGTCGTGCTGGGCGGGGAGCCTTCCGCCACCTGGGGGCGGGTCGTGGAGTCGCTGCTGGCCTGTGCGACGGTGCTGCTGGTGGGCCATCTTCCGTTGCCCGGTCGGCGCGGCCACCGCGTACGGGCGGCTCTGGACGTGGCGGTGGCGGCCGCGCACCGCTACCTGGGGCATGTGCTGAACGCCCCGGGGGACGACACGGGCCGGGGCGAGCTGCGGCGTGACGCCTACCGTTCGCTGGCCGCGGCCCGAACGGCGATCGAGGTGTCGGCCGCGGAGCTGCCCGCGGTGGCGCGGCACTCGGCGGGTGCCGAGGGCGTGGCATGTGCCGTGGAACGGCTCGTCGACACGACGACGGCTTGCGCGGTGGAGCTGGACCACCGGTCCGCTCGGTTGCCCGCGTCGCACGCGGAGCGGCTCGCCGCGCAGCTGTCCGAGCTCGACCGGGCCCGCGCGGCGGTCCGCCTCGCCGTGCCGGCCGGATGAGGCCGGCCGACACGCCCCCGGGGGCGGCGAGGTGCACGGCCGCCCCGGGGCCACGGACGGCTTCCGAGTGCCCCGGGGCGACGGTCAGCGGCTGATCAGGGTGAGGGCGGTGCAGGTGCCGCTCACCGCTCCGACGGTCAGGACGGAGGCCGCCACGCAGCGGGCCCTGAGCCGTTCGTAGCGCTCGGTGTATTCGCCCCGCAGTTCGACGGCACGGTCGGCGATCCTGGTGAGCGACTCCCGGCAGAGGTCAACCCGGTCCTTCACGTAGACGCGTTCGACGTCCTCACGCTGGGCGGTGGTGAGCCAGGGCAGCTGTTCGGTGAAGCGGCCCGCCCGGCGGCGGGCCTCCTCGACCTCGGCGTTCCAGAGCAGATAGCCCTCCACCTGGGCCAGGCCGCGGGCACTCTCGTTGTCGGGTTTCACGCAGTCCTCCTCTCCTGGGTCCGTCGTCCCGGCTCGGATCTCACGCCTGCTTGTCCCCGGGGGCCACCGTCACGGACTCGTGCGGGCGGGTGGCCGCGTCGTCGAGGGCGCGAACCGAGGGGTAGTGCAGATCGAACGCGGGGGATTCCGAGCGGATGCGCGGCAGCGTGAGGAAGTTGTGCCGCGGGGGCGGGCAGGACGTCGCCCATTCGAGCGAACGGCCGTAGCCCCACGGGTCGTCCACCTCGACCTTCTTGCCGTACTTGCCGGTCTTCCACACGTTGTACAGGAAGGGGAGCATCGACAGGCCGAGCAGGAACGAGGAGATCGAGGAGACGGTGTTCAGTGCGGTGAAGCCGTCGGCGGCCAGGTAGTCCGCGTATCGGCGGGGCATGCCTTCGGCGCCCAGCCAGTGCTGTACGAGGAACGTGCCGTGGAAGCCCACGAACAGCGTCCAGAAGGTCATCTTGCCGAGCCGCTCGTCCAGCATCTTGCCGGTGAACTTCGGCCACCAGAAGTGGAATCCGGCGAACATCGCGAAGACCACGGTGCCGAACACCACGTAGTGGAAGTGCGCCACGACGAAGTACGAGTCGGACACCTGGAAGTCGAGCGGCGGCGAGGCCAGGATCACGCCGGTCAGACCACCGAAGAGGAAGGTGACCAGGAAGCCGACGGACCAGAGCATCGGTGTCTCGAAGGACAACGACCCCTTCCACATCGTGCCGATCCAGTTGAAGAACTTCACACCGGTCGGTACCGCGATCAGGAAGGTCATGAACGAGAAGAACGGTAGGAGTACCCCGCCCGTCACATACATGTGGTGCGCCCAGACGGTCACGGAAAGACCGGCGATGGCGATCGTGGCACTGATGAGACCCACATAACCGAAGATCGGCTTCCGGCTGAAGACCGGAATGATCTCCGAGACGATTCCGAAGAACGGCAGCGCGATGATGTACACCTCCGGGTGACCGAAGAACCAGAAGAGGTGTTGCCACAGCAATGCGCCGCCGTTCGACGCGTCGAAGATGTGTGCGCCGAACTTACGGTCGACCTCCAGCGCGAGCAGCGCGCCGGCCAGGACGGGGAAGGCGAGCAGGACCAGGACACCGGTCAGCAGCACGTTCCAGGTGAAGATCGGCATGCGGAACATCGTCATGCCGGGGGCGCGCATGCAGATGATCGTGGTGATGAAGTTGACCGAGCCGAGGATCGTGCCGAAGCCGGAGAAGGCCAGACCCATGATCCACAGGTCGCTTCCGACGCCGGGCGAGTGGACGACGTCGGTGAGCGGGGAGTAGGCGAACCAGCCGAAGTCGGCCGCACCCTGCGGGGTGAGGAAGCCGGCCACCGCGATGAGCGAGCCGAAGAGGTACAGCCAGTAGGCGAACATGTTCAGCCGCGGGAACGCCACGTCGGGCGCGCCGATCTGGAGCGGCATGATCCAGTTCGCGAAGCCGTTGAACAGCGGCGTCGCGAACATCAGCAGCATGATCGTGCCGTGGATCGTGAACGCCTGGTTGAACTGCTCGTTCGACACGATCTGCGTGCCGGGGCGGGCCAGCTCGGCGCGCATCACGAGGGCCAGTACACCGCCGAGAAGGAAGAACGCGAACGACGTGGACAGGTAGAGCGTCCCGATCGTCTTGTGGTCGGTGGTGGTGAGCCACTTGATGACCACGTTCCCCGGCTGCCTCGCCCGAACGGGCATCTCGTCCTGGTAGGCGTCATCGGCTTCCACCGATTCTGAGGGGCCCCTCGTCGTCACTGCGGCACTCCTTCGGTCGACGGCCGTTGCTGACTCGCCGACCAGGATGGACTCCCCCACGGCACTACCGCGCGACATCTCCGAGGACTCCGCACCCGTGGCTGGCAAAGGACACTCCATTGGCCGATGCCGGCCGCCCGCGTGTTGACGCCCCTCCTCAGTCCTCGGCCCAGTCGCGCATCGCCTGTTTCGAGGAGAAGTCGGCCACGTTCTTGTCGAGCGGGCTGTCGGTGTACTGGTGGATGCGCCAGGGCGCCTCGATGCGCGGTTTGCCCTTGGACACGTAGTCGGCGATCCAGAGCCCGTCTCCCGCGTACGAGGACGTGTCGTGGGTCCGCCAGAAGGTGCGGTTGCAGTAGAGCAGCACGCGGTGGTGGGGCCGCAGCCGTTTCACCTCGCGGATGAAGCGGTCCTTGTCCTTGCTGCTCGCCCATGTGCCGTCACCGGTCTGTTCCCAGTCGGCCGCGAGGAGGTCACCCGCCTTCTCCGGAGTCCGGGAGACGAAGTACTTCGCCTGGTCCTTCGCGTCCCCCGGCCACAGGAAGTGGTAGAAGCCGACGACGCAGCCCGCGTCCCTGGCGCGTTTGACCTGCCCGTCGAGTTTCGGATTGACATAGGAGCGGCCCTCGGTGGCCTTGATGAAGACGAAGTCCACCCCGTCCGTGTCGAAGTCCGTCTGGTGGGAACTGACATCGATGCCGTGCAGCACGGGCACCACCTCCGACTGAGCACTGTGATTCCGTTCGCTGTCCCATATGTGCCCGCGTGGTCGGCAGCCATCCGCACGCACACAACAGAACCGTTTCTCCACCCCGGAATAGTCACCGCGCGAGCGGAGTTGGTGATCCGGCGAGAGCCTTTACCCAACGCATTCGGTACCGGAAGGTCGGATCCATGAAGATCGGCATCATCGGGGCGGGCAACATCGGCGGCAATCTCACCCGGCGTCTCAGCGCGCTGGGTCATGACGTGTCCGTAGCCAATTCGCGCGGCCCCCACACGCTCAAGGACCTGGCCGAGGAGACGGGCGCCACCCCGGTCACCGCGGACCGTGCCGCCGACGGCGCTCAGGTCGTCGTGGTGACGGTCCCCCTCAAGGCCGTCCCCGACCTGCCGTCGGGGCTCTTCGACCGGGCGGCGGAGGGCGTCGCCGTCATCGACACGGGCAACTACTACCCGCAGCAGCGTGACGGCCGGATCGCCGCGATCGAGGAAGGACTGACGGAGAGCCGGTGGACCGAACAGCGGATCGGTCATCCGGTGGTCAAGGCGTTCAACGGGACGTATGCCCAGGACATCCTCGACAAGGGGCTCCCCCGGGGGACGGCCGGCAGGCAGGCCCTCCCGGTCGCGGGCGACGACGCGGCCGCCAAGCAGGTCGTACGCGAACTCATCGACGAGCTGGGCTTCGACACCGTGGACGCGGGCGGTCTGGACGAGTCGTGGCGCCAGCAGCCGGGGACGCCCGTGTACGGCAACCGGGGTGACGCGGACGCCATCGCCGAGGCACTGGCCAAGGCGTCGCGGGAACGGACCGCGGAGTGGCGCGCCTGACCGTTCCACCGGCCACCGGGCCCGTGCGACCGCGCCGAGACAGCCGCACGGGGCCCGGTGGCCCTGTCGCAGGCCGCTTCCGGCGCGCGATCGGGCGGGCGGGCGCCCGGGGCGTCACGTGCCGTGCCCCGGGCGCCCGGCGTCAGACGGGTTGGCCGACCGGCCGGACCACCACGGTGTCGACGTCCGTGCTCCGCGACGACTGCGGGCACGCCGGGGATTCCATCATTTCGAGCGGGCTCCAAGTCAAGGGCGCCCGGAAGCCGCAGGCGTCCCGGGGGCGAGGCTGTCCATGAAGGAGCTGACGGAGAACACCGCGCGCCCGGGGCCGGCAGGACCGTAACCGGGGGGCGAGGACAGCCCGTACTCCTCCATGGTGGAGCGGTAGGCGTCGAGCAGCCTGATGTGGTATTCGAGCGGTGCCCCGTCGGGGTTGGTCCTGCCGAGCGGCGTGGTGGGTTCGGGACACCAGGTGGTGAAGCGCGGTGTGATGCCGTTCGACATGAAGAACCTCAGGCCTTCTGTCGTGGAGGCGATGGCCTCGTCGACGGTGGTGAAGCCGGCGGGCTGGGCCATCTCCACACCGGCGACGAAGTTGGGGATGACGTTGCGGGCGCCGAAGACGTCCGCGGAGTCGAGGATGCGGCGGTGCCACTCGTCGCGGCCGACGTAGCGCTCCTTGCCCGGGCAGTACAGCTCGAACAGCCTGCGGTCCCACACCTCGTAGTTGGGGTGATAGATCTGCACGCCGTAGTCGTGGAAACGCTGGACGTCGGCCTTGGGCAGCGCCTGGGCGACGACCTTGCCGATCCACCGGCCGGGGAAGCGCTCCTCGATCGCCTTGGCGTACTGACCGTAGAAGTCCGCCTCGTCACGGCCCTGGATGTGCGAGGTGATCGCCCCGCCGGTGAGGGTGTAGGCCGTGGTCGTCCTCGCCGTGTCGTGGCGGTCGATGATCGCGAGGGCCTCCAGGACCTCCTCGACGTCCTTCACGCCCGTGTAGGGGCGGCCCGCCGCCTTGTGCTGGCGCCAGTTGTGGTTGATGTCGCAGTACTGGCACTCCTCCTTGGCGCCGAAGTACTGGCAGACCCGGAAGACCGTGAGATAGACCAGGTAGCCCCACTGGATGGTGGGCGCCACCTCCATCACGGACTTGCCGTTGTCCAGGGTGTGGCGGTAGTAGTCCGGCATCGGAGGCAGGCCGACGTCGCAGATCCGCACCCCGTCGAGGTACAGGCCGAGGACCCCGTCCTCCCCGGCCGCCACCCGGTACGGCGAGGCGGGGTTGACCCGCACCGACACCACCGTGCGGCGCAGGTCGTAGGAGCCACCGGTGAGGACGATCTCCTCGGGGGGCCGGCGCAGCGCGGCAGCGCCCAGCTCCGGCAGGGTGCCGTGGTCGAAGGAGAAGATGAAGTACGACTTCGGCTTGACGTCCCCGTGCTCGTTGTCGCTCAGCGCGGACTCGTCGAAGGCCATACCCCCGCGCAGCAGGTCTTCCTTGATCACCGCTTCACGTGGCACGTGCGGATACCGCTCCATGAGTCCTTCGACCAGGCGCGTGCGGTCGCCCGTGCCCGCACGGGCGGTGCGGGCGGGGCCGGTCTCGGTGGGACGTGCCATGTGCGGGCTCCTCTGGTCCGGTGTGCTGGACACTCCTGCGTGTACGCCACACTGTCCAACGAACCAGCACCGTCAACCGTTCGCACGTGATCCGTCCGGCCTGCCCGCCCGATTCCCGTCGGGGCCGGTCCGGGCGTGGACAGGGAGTGACCCCGATGCCGCGCACCATGTCCGTCTCGGACAGCATTCTGATCGACGCAGCTCCGTCGGTCGTCTACGAACACGTCAGCGATCCCACCGCGATGGGGCGCTGGAGCCCGGAGAACCAGGGGGCACGGGTGCTCGGCGGTCAGCGGGAGACGCACGTCGGCATGGTCTTCGAGGGCCGCAACAAGCGCGGCGCCTTCCGCTGGACCACGAGGTGCACGGTGACCGCCGCCGACCCGGGTGTGCGGTTCGCCTTCCGGGTACACGCGATCGGTGCCCGGCAGCCTCGGCTCCGGGGCGCCATCGCCCAGTGGGAGTACCGCTTCGAGGAGGCCGACGGCGGCACCCGGGTCACCGAGACGTGGACCGACGACCGCCGGACGTGGCCGGACGTCCTCGCCAACGCGTTCGACCGGGTCGCGACGCGCGGCCGCACGTTCGCGGAGTTCCAGCGGGGCAACATCCGTACGACGCTGGAGCGGCTCAAGGCGGCGCTGGAGGAGGCGGAGAGCGGGGGCCGGCCTGCGACGGACGGCTGACCCGGGGCGTCAGGCCTTTCCGGCGCCACCGTCTCCCCGGACGCCCGCCCAGTGCGAGGGCCGGGTCAGCGCCCCGGGGAGCCTGGTGCCGGTGTCGCCCTTCGCCGCGTTCAGCTGGGCCTGGGTGAGGAAGAGGGCGTCGGTGAGGTCGGCGCCGGACAGTTCGGCGTCCCGGAAGTCGGCGCCGATGACGTCGGCCAGCCGCAGGTCGGCGCCGCGCAGGTCCGCCGCGATCAGGAAGGCACCACGCAGGTCGGCGCCCCGCAGGTCGGCGCCGCGCAGCCGGGCGCCGATGAGATCGGCCCCCCGGTGGTTGCGCTTCTTGCGACGGTGGCCGCCGGCACGGACGAGCTCACTGGCACGCAGCAGCAGCGCGGCGATCCGCTCGCGGTGTGCCGACACGTCCAGTTCCGCGAGTTCCCCGGCCGGGGACGAGGTGAGGGCTTCGGTGGTCGCGAGTGCGGCGCGCAGCTGGGGGCGGAGGGGTACGGCGGCGGGCAGGGTGAGGGCTTCGGTGAGGTACCAGAGCAGTTCGTGGAGCTGCCGCATCACCGGGAAGGCCCGGAACATCTGCCGGGCGGTGTCCGGCCGGCGCCGCCAGTCCTCGCCCTGGTAGGTGTGCTGGGAGATCTTCTGACCCGCGCCGAAGCAGTCGTACACCGTGCACCCGGGGAACCCTTCCGTCCTGAGCCGGGTGTGGATGCCGCAGCGGAAGTCGTCCCGAAGGTTGCGGCACGGCGTACCCGCGTCCTTGTCGACGGCGAAGTCCGCCGACGCGGTCAGGGTCAGCGCGACACAGCACAGCCCGAAGCAGTTCGCGCAGTCGGCTCGCAGATCCGCCCGCTCGATGGCGGGCACTGTCGGGTCGGTGTCGGGCACGTGCTGGTTCCTCCGGGTGCGTCGCTGGAGGCAAACCCTATCGGGCGGTCGCCGTGCCTGTGTTCCGGTCGCTGTCAGTGGGCCGGCGCAGACTGGGAGGCGGAGTACCGGACCGGCGAGGGGACAGGATGTGGACGACTCGCGGGAGGCGTCGTTCGAGCCGTCCACCGGGGACGGCCCGCCGCTGTCGGAGCCGCCCGAGAAGCGGGCCGCGGCGGTGCGGACGGCGTTCGAGGGGCTGTTGCAGATCCGGCGGCTCACCCGGGCGGGGCATCCGGACCCCGAAGGCGTGCCGGCCGAGTGGGAGTTGCACAGGCCGGTGCGTGCGGTGGCGCTCGCCCTGGAGGCGGCGGGGATTCCCGCGTCGGCGACCGGGCCGTCCGGTGAGCGCACGGCCGCCGGGTACCGCGTGTGCGCGGGCGAGGCGCCCGGCTCGGTGCGGGTGGAGTGGGCCGGTCCGCCGGGAAGCGGGGCGGCGCACGACGAGGAGGAGGCCTTGGGCCGGTGTCTCACGGTACTGCGGGCGGCGGGCTGGACGCCGTTGCTGTACCGGGGCCCGAAGCGACGGCGCTTCCTCGAGGTCGAGCCCCCGGCCGGAACAGGGCGTGCGCGGGGGCGTTGAGCCGCTCTCCGTACCGTTCACGGGGCATTGTCAGACCGCTGGGGGATGCTTGACGGTCCGACACCTTCGACCGGGAGATGCTGAGATGCGCCATGACGAAGTGATCGCGGCCCAGGCGTACGTGCGGTTACTGGAGGCGACCCGCGCGGTGCTCGCGGATCCGGCCGACGCGCCGTTGTACATGCCGCTGCTGGCCTCGCCGATCGAGGAGGCCGACGAGGCCCTGGGACGCGCGGGCCTCGCGGGGAACGAGGACCGGTTGTTCGCCCTGGTGCGGACGCTCGTACCGGGTGCGGCGGCGCCGGGCCGCTGAGTCCGGCGCGTGACCGCGGCGGCACCGGTTACCGGGGGGGTGGTTAGGCGGCCGCTCGGATCCCGGCAGCGCCCGCCGCGGTCGCGGCGTGCTGCCGGGAGGCGCCCCCTCGCCCCGGTCCGAGGTCACCGGTGTTTTCGCACGCCTCGGTGAATTGATTCAAATCCTGCGGAAACTTGGCCAGCGGCTTGACGGACATGCTGACGAAACCTAGCGTACGTCCCGGATGAAACGATTCATGCTCCCGTTCACGCAGCTCACGTCCTCGATCGCGACCGGTCGCCGGACGGCTCTGATCACGAGGTGTTCATGTCTGATGTGTCGGCCGTCAAGGCGGCTCTGAAGTCGCAGGTCATCGAGACCCCGTCCTGGGGCTACGGCAACTCGGGGACGCGGTTCAAGGTGTTCGCGCAGGCCGGCGTACCCAGGGACCCGTACGAGAAACTGGCGGACGCCGCGCAGGTCCACAGGTACACCGGTGTCGCCCCGAAGGTGTCGCTGCACATCCCGTGGGACAGGGTCGAGGACTATCCGGCGCTGACCCGGCACGCGCGGGACCTCGGACTGCGGATCGGCACGATCAACTCCAACGTCTTCCAGGACGACGACTTCAAGCTCGGCTCGGTGACCCACCCGGACCCCACTGTGCGGCGCAAGGCCGTCGACCACCTGCTGGAGTGCGTCGACATCATGGACGCCACCGGTTCCCCGGACCTCAAGCTGTGGTTCTCGGACGGCACCAACTACCCGGGCCAGGACAGCATCACGGGGCGTCAGGACCGGCTGGCCGAGGCCTTGGCGGAGGTCTACGAACGGCTCGGCGACGACCAGCGGATGCTGTTGGAGTACAAGCTCTTCGAGCCTGCGTTCTACACCACCGACGTCCCGGACTGGGGCACCTCCTACGCCCACTGCCTCAAGCTCGGCCCCAAGGCCAAGGTGGTGGTGGACACCGGTCACCACGCACCTGGGACCAACATCGAGTTCATCGTGGCGTTCCTGCTCCGCGAGGGGAAGCTGGGCGCCTTCGACTTCAATTCGCGTTTCTACGCCGACGACGACCTGATGGCAGGCGCCGCCGACCCGTTCCAGCTGTTCCGCATCATGCACGAGGTGGTCGCGGGCGGCGGGCTGGAGGCACGTACCGGCGTCAACTTCATGCTCGACCAGTGCCACAACATCGAGGCCAAGATCCCGGCGGTCATCCGCTCGGTCACCAACGTGCAGGAGGCGACCGCCAAGGCCCTGCTGATCGACGCCGACGCACTGGCCGCCGCCCAGCGCTCCGGAGACGTCCTCGCCGCCAACGGCGTGCTGATGGACGCCTACAACACCGATGTGCGACCGCTGCTCGCCGAGGTACGCGAGGAGATCGGCCTGGACCGCGACCCGTTCGGCGCCTATCTCGCCTCGGGCAACCAGGAGCGCATCGCCGCGGACCGGGTCGGCGGCGAGCAGGCCGGCTGGGGTGCCTGAACGCCCCTCCCCCGTTCACCCCGCGCGTCCCGCCCCTTCCCGCCCCCGCCCCCGTCCCCGTCCCGCGAAGGAACCCTCATGACGTCCGCGACGCACGCCGAGGTCGCCGCCCTCCTGGAGCGCGCGCACCGGATCGGCGCCGATCCGCGCAACACCAATTACGCCGGTGGCAACACCTCCGCCAAGGCGACGGAGAGGGACCCCGTCACCGGAGGCGAGACCGAGCTCCTCTGGGTCAAGGGGTCGGGAGGCGACCTCGGCACCCTCACCGAGGCGGGGCTCGCGGTGCTCCGGCTGGACCGGGTGCGCGCGCTCAAGGACGTCTACGCGGGGGTGGACCGCGAGGACGAGATGGTCTCCGCGTTCGACTACTGCCTGCACGGCAAGGGGGGTGCCGCCCCCTCGATCGACACCGCGATGCACGCCCTGGTCGGGGCGGCCCACGTGGACCATCTGCATCCGGACTCCGGCATCGCACTGGCCTGTGCGGCGGACGGCGAGAAGCTCACGGCCGAGTGCTTCGGTGACAAGGTGGCCTGGGTGAGCTGGCGCCGGCCGGGATTCCAGCTCGGGCTCGACATCGCCGCCGTCAAGGAGGCCAACCCGCGGGCGGTCGGGGTGATCCTCGGCGGTCACGGCATCACCGCCTGGGGGGACACCTCCGAGGAGTGCGAGCGCAACGCGCTGTGGATGATCCGCACCGCCGAGACCTTCCTGACCGAACACGGCAGGGCGGAGCCGTTCGGCGCCGTGCTGCCCGGCCGGGAGCCGCTGGCCGAGGAGGCGCGGCGGGAGAGGGCCGCGGCGCTCGCACCGGTGATCCGCGCCCTGGCGTCCACGGACCGCCCGCAGGTGGGACACTTCACCGACGCTGAACCGGTGCTGGACTTCCTCTCCCGCTCCGGGCACCCCCGTCTCGCCGCCCTGGGGACGTCCTGTCCGGACCACTTCCTCCGTACGAAGATCCGCCCGCTGGTCCTGGACCTGCCGTCCGACGCGCCGCTGGACGAGGTGACCGACCGGCTCGGGGTGCTCCACGAGGAGTACCGCCGGGCTTACCGCGCCTACTACGAACGGCACGCCCTCCCTGACTCTCCCCCGATGCGCGGGGCGGACCCGGCCGTGGTGCTGGTACCGGGGGTCGGCATGTTCTCCTTCGGCAAGGACAAGCAGACGGCGCGGGTCGCCGGAGAGTTCTACCTCAACGCGATCAACGTGATGCGGGGTGCCGAGGCGGTGTCCTCGTACGCGCCGATCGAGGAGGCGGAGAAGTTCCGCATCGAGTACTGGGAGCTGGAGGAGGCCAAGCTCCGCAGGATGCCTCCGCCGAAGGCCCTGGCCACCAGGGTCGCGCTGGTCACCGGTGCGGGCTCGGGCATCGGCAGGGCCGTGGCGCGGCGGCTCGTCGCGGAGGGGGCCTGTGTCGTCGTCGCGGACCTGAACGGCGAGAGCGCGGCGGCCGTCGCCGAGGAGCTCGGCGGACCCGACAAGGCCGTCGCCGTGACCGTGGACGTGACCGGCGAGGAGCAGATCGTCGACGCGTTCAAGGCCGCCGCGCTCGCATTCGGCGGGGTGGACCTCGTCGTGAACAACGCGGGGATCTCCATCTCCAAGCCGTTGCTGGAGACCACGGCCGAGGACTGGGACCTCCAGCACGACATCATGGCGCGCGGTTCCTTCCTGGTGTCGCGGGAGGCGGCACGGATGATGCGGGCACAGGGGCTCGGCGGTGACATCGTCTACATCACCTCCAAGAACGCCGTGTTCGCGGGCCCGAACAACATCGCGTACTCGGCGACCAAGGCCGACCAGGCGCACCAGGTGCGGCTCCTCGCCGCCGAGCTCGGTGAGCACGGTATCCGGGTCAACGGTGTCAACCCGGACGGTGTGGTGCGGGGTTCGGGGATCTTCGCCGCGGGGTGGGGCGCCCAGCGCGCGGCGACGTACGGCATCGAGGAGGAGAAGCTCGGCGAGTTCTACGCCCAGCGCACGCTCCTCAAGCGTGAGGTGCTGCCCGAGCACGTCGCCAACGCAGTGTTCGCGCTGACCGGTGGCGACCTGACCCACACCACGGGCCTCCACATCCCCGTCGACGCCGGTGTGGCGGCGGCCTTCCTGCGCTGAGCGCACGTGGCGCCGCCCCCGGACGCGGTTCACCGGACCGCTTCCCAGGACGGCGCCGCCTGAACGGATGAGTTCTCATGTCTGCGACTTCACGAGAGGACCCGGTGTTCGCCGCGGTGGACCTCGGTGCCACCAGCGGGCGGGTCATCACGGGCAGGGTCGGTCCCGGCGAGCTGGTCCTGACCGAGGCGCACCGCTTCGCCAACGTCCCGGTGCGGCTCCCGGACGGCCTCCGCTGGGACGTGCTCGCGCTGTACCAGGGGATGCTGGACGGTCTGCGCGCGGCGGCGCGGAGCGGGCCCGTCGCCTCTGTCGGCATCGACACCTGGGCGGTGGACTACGGTCTGCTGGACGCGGACGGGGCGTTGCTCGGTATGCCGTTCCACTATCGCGACGACCGCAACGGCCCGGCCGCCGCGCAGGTGCTGGCCGGTGTCGGCGCCCGCGAGCTGTACGAGGTCACCGGGCTCCAGCACCTGCCCTTCAACACCGTCTTCCAGTTGGCCGCCCATCGCTCCACGGCGCAGTGGGGGGCGGCACGGACGCTGCTGCTCATGCCCGATCTGCTGGTGTACTGGCTGACCGGGACGGTGGGGGCGGAGGTGACCAACGCGTCGACCACGGGCCTGTTCGACACACGGGCCGGACGCTGGTCCGACGCGCTGATCGGCCGGCTGGGGCTGGAGCGCACGCTCTTCCCGGCGCTGCGGGAACCGGGTTCCCGGGCGGGGACCCTGCTGGCGCAGGCCGCCGACTTCACCGGTCTCGCCCCGGACACGCCGGTGACGACGGTCGCCTCGCACGACACCGCGTCCGCCGTCGCCGCGGTGCCGGCGCGGGAGCCCGGTTTCGCCTACGTGTCGTGCGGCACCTGGTCGTTGGCGGGTCTGGAGCTGGACGCCCCGGTGCTGACCGAGGAGTCACGTGCCGCGAACTTCACCAACGAGCGCGGGGTGGACGGTACCGTCCGCTATCTCCGTAACATCATGGGGATGTGGCTCCTGGAGGAGTGCCGTCGCACCTGGGCCCGGCAGGGGCACTCCCCCGGCCTCGGCGCACTGCTCGCGGAGGCGGCGCGCGCACGGCCGTTCGCCGCGGTGGTCGATCCCGACGATCCGGTGTTCCTGGCCCCGGGGGACATGCCGTCGCGGATCGACTCGGTGCTGGCCCGTACGGGTCAGGCGGTGCCGGACGGGCCGGGAGGGTATGTGCGGTGTGTGCTGGAGAGCCTGGCGCTGGCCCATCGAAGGACGCTGCGCCGGGCGGCGGCACTGGCGGGCCGCGAGCTGACCCACGTCCATCTGGTCGGGGGTGGCTCGCGCAACGAACTGCTGTGCCGGTGGACCGCGGATGCGACCGGTCTGCCGGTCACCGCCGGGCCCGCCGAGGCGACCGCGCTCGGCAATGTCCTGCTGCAGGCCCGGGCCCACGGGCTGGTGGGCGACCTCGGCGGCCTGCGTCGGCTGGTCGCCTCCACGCAGGAGTTGCGCCACTACGCGCCCCGGGGAGACCTGGGTGCCTGGGACCGGGCGGCGGAACGCCTGGAGGCGGCACGGGGCTGAGCACTCCGGCACCCGCGCCGCCTCCCTGCGATGACGCCTCACGGCAGGGTCAGGAGGCGGCGGCGTGCAGACCGAGTTCTCCCGCTCCGAGCGGTTCGAAGTGACGGGCGACATCGGCCTCGGTGACGTCACCGAGCTGCGCGGGGTTCCATTTGGGGGCACGGTCCTTGTCGATGATGCGGGCCCGCACCCCTTCCACCAGGTCGTGGCCCTCGAAGGCGCGGCAGGAGACGCGGAACTCCTGGTCCAGTGCCGCTTCCAGCCCTCCGAGCCGCCGGGCCCGGCGCACGGCTTCGAGGGTGACCTTGAGCGAGGTGGGTGACAGGGTCCGGAGTGAGCGCGCGGTCTCCTCGGCCGCCGGCAACCCGGTGTGTGCGAGCCGGTCGATGATCTCCTCGACCGTGTCCGCGGCGTAGCAGTCGTCGATCCACGCGCGGTGCTCCGCGAGTTCCGGGGCGGGTGCCGTACCCCCGTACCGCCGGACCGTCTCCGGCACATCCGCGGGTGCGGTGCACCGGGAGAGCGCCTCGACGAGGTCGGACAGCCGGGCGGAGGGGACGAAGTGGTCGGCGAGCCCGCACGCGAGGGCGTCGGCGGCGTTCACCGGCCTGCCGGTGAGGGCGAGGTGGGTACCGAGCTCCCCGGGCGCGGCGCCGAGCAGATGGGTGCCGCCGACGTCGGGGACGAAGCCGATGCCGGTCTCGGGCATGGCGACGCGGGAGCGTTCGGTGACGACGCGGACGTCACCGTGGGCCGAGACGCCGACGCCGCCGCCCATCACGATGCCGTCCATGAGCGCCACGTACGGCTTGGGGAACCGGGCGATCCGCGCGTTCAGCAGGTACTCGTCGCGCCAGAAGTCCACGGAGGCGCGCCGGCCCGCACGGGCGTCCTGGTAGATCGAGCGGATGTCGCCTCCCGCGCAGAGTCCTCGTTCGCCGGCGCCGCTGATCACGACGGCGACGACCGAGGCGTCGGCCTCGGCCTGGGTGAGGGCCTCGTCGATGCTCCGGACCATGGTGTGGGTGAGGGCGTTCAGTGCCCTGGGGCGGTTGAGGGTGATGTGCAGGGTGTGGCCCTCGGTGTGCAGCAGGACGGACTCGTCGTCGTTCATGTGGTGCGCTCCGGTCAGCCGTGGGTGGTCTCCGTGGGCCATTCTGCGATGCCCGTCCCGGCCTCCCGGAGCCGGGTACGCCGGAGGTCCTGCCGGAGCCGGTGCGGCGTATCCGACTGTCGGTCCAGGACCGTTCCGGTGTCCGGCCGCGACGGTGTGCTCCCGGCGAGACGTCGACGTCCGGACGCGGTCTGCCGCTGCTCGACGCGGTCACCGCACGGTGGGGCGTCGAACCGCGTGGGGAGGGCAAGGCCGTGCGGTGCGAGATCGGCCCGGTGCCGGGGCGGCAGGCCAGGGGGGAACGCGACGGGGGCGTACCGCATCCCATGTGATGCGGTACGCCCCCTCACGGCCTGCCGTCATGTGCCCGGCCGGCCGGTGTGCCGTGACGTCAGTGCTGTGTGGCGCGGCGCTTGCGGACGGACCACAGGATGCCGGCGCCCGCGAGCAGGACCGCTACTGCGGCTCCGCCGATGACGGGCGTGGCCGACGAGGAGCCGGTCTCGGCCAGGTCGCCCTCGCCGGTGCTGGGCTCGGCCGGGGCGGGTGCGGCCTCCGAGGCGGTCTCACTCGGCGTGGCGCTCGGCTCGGGCGTCTCGGTCGCCGGAGGCTCGGTCGCCGGGGGCTCCGTGCTGGGGGCCGGGGAGGACGGCTCCTCGGACGGAGGGAGGTTCTCGTCGCACACCGGGGACGTCTTGGTGCCCTTGAACGAGTACCGGTCGCTGTCGCCCGCCTTGACGACGAGGCTGACGGTCAGTTCCTTGTCGTGCGGCGGCAGCTTGAGAGGCGTCTGGGTGCGGTACTCCCGACCGAACTTCGTGGTGGGAAGCAGCTCGTCACCGCCCTCGATGGAGACGGTCACCTCGTTCTCGGCGGAGGCCGAGTAAGCCGTGAGGTTGAGCGTCACTTCGGTGCAGGTCACGGCCCAGGTGGGGGTATGAGCTGCGGCCGGTGAGGCGAACACGATTCCGCCTGCCAGGCCGGCAACCGCGGCGGCCGCGAACACGCCCGCGCCACGCCGCGATCTCCTGGGTATGGTCATGGATTCTTCCTCCGTACGGATTCACCGCCCAGATGGCGGTGGAGCGCACAGTACTGCCCCCGCTCCCCGGGACCCCACCCGCCCCGGGCGCCTCCGTCGGGACCAACCAGCCGCAGAACACCCCGACTTACGACATGACGGACACCCAGACTTCCGGCGGCGCGCGGCCCCGCGGCCCGAAGATGGCCGGAAGGTGCCGCTGGCATGAGGACGTCGCGGGGGCATGAAGGTCCGAAGACGGCTCTCAGAGCGCCTTGTGCATGATGTGCAGTCCGACATAGCCGTGTGTGGGGTGCTTGAAACCTTCGGGCAGGGTGCCCAGCACCTCGAAGCCGAGTGAGCGGTAGAGCCCCACGGCACGGGTGTTGGTCTCCACGACGGCGTTGAACTGCATGGCGCGGTACCCCTGCGCACGGGCCCACTTCACGGTGTACTCGCACAGCGCCCGGCCCACGCCGCGACCCGAGTGGTCGGGGTCCACCATGTAGCTGGCGCTGGCGATGTGCGAGCCGTTGCCCATGTGGTTGCGGTTCATCTTGGCGGTGCCGAGGACGGTGCCCGTGTCATCGACCGCGACGACCACACGGCTCGGCTCGGGGACGAGCCACCAGCCACGCGCATCGTCCTTCCCGAGCCGCAGGGGGTAGGTGAAGGTCTCCCCGGCGCGGACGATGTCCCGGAAGAAGGGCCAGATGGCAGGCCAGTCGTCCTGGGTGGCTTCTCTGATCAACATGGACGCCAACATGATGCCCCTGCGTGGCCGTTCGCAAGGGATTTACGGTTGGGCTCAGCGGGCGCGGTCGCGTGGCCGGCCCCCGACGAGCCGGGTGAGCAGCCGGAGCCCTGGGCGTCGGCGTCGCGGAGCGGTGCCGCGCCCCGGTCCCCGGCCGACCGCACCGTCGGACGGCCGGCCCGGCACCACGAGCTGACCGGCGGTCACCGAGGCCGCCCCGTACGGTTCGCCGACGCCACCCGGGCGCGGGGCGGCCCGGGACTCCCGAGCGCGGTCCAGCTCCATGGCCAGGTTGACCCGGCACCACAGGATCTCGTCCGGTTCGTCGGCCAGCATCAGCTGCTCCATCGCCTCCCTGCCGGACACGGAGCCCGGGCGCCCGAATCCGGCGGCGGGTCGCATCCGGGCGAGGTAGGCCCGCTCGTAGGGGTCGTCCACCACCTCGGCGAGCTGGACGGGGTCAAGGGCCGCCGCCTGCACGGCGGCCCGCACCCATGGGTCAGCCGTCCGGCCCAGCAGCCGGTCCGTCCTGCGCGCACGCCAGTTTCGCGCCCGCAGGTCTCTGCCGGCCTCCAGCATGGTCCGCATCCCGGCCGGGGCCCTGCCGGTGAGCAGCTCCGGTTCTCTGGCCGCGAATCCGGTGAGCTCCTCCACGAGGTACAGCCAGACCACCGCCCGGTAGCGGTTCAGGTAGAAGGCGACCGGTGCGACACAGCCGATCCGTGCCAGTCCGGTGAACCGGACGGGGCTGATGCCGAGCAGGGAGGCCGCCTCGGCCGTACCCGCCGTACGCATCTTGTCCCGCAGGGACTCGGGGAACCCTGCCGTGGTGCGGAGCCGGTCGATCTCCGCCCGGCGGACCCTCGGAACCCCGCCGCCCGGAGATTCCTCGGTACCGATCAGGCCGAGGAGGACGGCGAGGTCGAATTCTCCGCGCTTCAGTTCGAGTTCCTGTGCGGCTCGTCCGGTGGCGACCGTACCCCTCACGCCGTCCGTGCTCCCGCCGCCGTCGGGGCGGGACTTGCCGGGATGCGTCAGGGTGGTGCGCCCACAGGTGGTGGCTTGCGAAGCGGTCATGGCTGTCTTCCCCGTCAGGTCGGATACTCTCTGTGATCAGAGTAGTCCGGACGGCGATAGCCGCGGCAAGCCTGTGGACAACTCCTCGGATCGAGGCGAATCCGCAGGTCGCAGACGTGTGCGTCAGGGGCGGCCGAAGTGCTCGGCGCTCTGCCGGTCGGTCACGCCGAGGTGCTCCCCCACGCGGTTGACCATCAGCGTCATCTCGTAGGCGACCTGGCCGACGTCGGCCTCCGCCGCACTCAGCACGCACAGGCAGCTGCCGTCGCCCGCGGCGGTGACGAAGAGCATCGCCTCGTCGAACTCCACCATGGTCTGGCGTGCGCGTCCCGCACCGAAGTGCCGCCCCGATCCTCTGGCCAGGCTCTGCAGCCCGGACGAGACGGCCGCCAGATGCTCCGCGTCCTCGCGGGCCAGGCCGGTACTCGCGCCGGTCACCAGCCCGTCGTTCGACAGGACGAGCGCGTGCCGTATGTACTCCACCCGGGTGGTGAGATCGTCAAGGAGCCAGTCAAGTCCCCGGTCCAGCGCCATGTACGCGTCCTCCCCGTTCGTCCGTTCCCCACGTCGTGCGCAAGCCTTGCGCACGCAATCGCCACGGGCAAGCGCCTACCGGTCATCGGGGCGTCGCTTCGCGCCACGGCCGTCCGCGCCCGAGGATGGGCCCATGGCACACCACATGACTCAGGACGAATGGCGGGCGTTCCTCTCGGAGGGGACCCGCACCGGCAAGGTGGCGACCGTGCGGGCGGACGGCAGCCCCCACATCGCCCCCGTCTGGTTTCTGCTCGACGGGGACGATCTGGTCTTCAACACCGGCAAGGAGACCGTGAAGGGCCGCAATCTCGCCCGCGACGGCCGACTGTCGATCTGCGTGGACGACGACCGCCCGCCGTTCGCCTACGCCGTGGTCCAAGGGCGCGCGGAGCTCAGCGAGGACCTCGGCGAGGTCCGTGAGTGGGCGACCGCAATCGCGTCGCGGTACATGGGCCAGGAGGCGGCCGCGGAGTTCGGGGCACGCAACGGTGTGGCCGGGGAGCTCCTCGTACGCGTACACGTCGACAAGGTGCTCGCGATGGCGGACGTCGCCGACTGAGGGCGGTTGCGCACGGCCCGGCGGACCGGCGGCGCGGCCTCACAGCCAGGGACCGGCTTTTCGGGCGCCGGGGCATCGCAGGACAGAGCGACCGCCCCGCATACCGGATGTATGCGGGCGTTACGACGGTGCGGTGAGGGAGACTCCGTGACTGTCGCCGCGCGTCCACCGGGCAGCACGGCGGACGCCGCCGGGAAGCGGTCCGTGCGCGGCGCGGACCGCTTCACCGCCCGCTACTCGAAGAACTTCAGACTCCAGCCGGTGTCGGTGTCCGGACCGGGAACGTTCGCCCGGCTGTAGGTGGTGTCACCCCACCAGCAGAACGTCCCGGTGTACCAGTACCGGTTCTCCCACGCGTACGGCGTCCCCTTCGGGACTCCGTGGAACATCAGGGGAAACGCCGGGCCGGCGGGCGGACTCGTGGCGATGTCGCCGTCGAGCAGGACCATGCTGTGGTGGCCGGGGCCGTCGACGTGCAGCGTCGGGTCCCAGCCGGGCATCATCGTCGCGCGGTCGGACCCGAAGAGGCAGCCGTTCGACTTGTACCAGTCCCACACGTACGTCGGGTCGCCGCCGGACCGCAGCCTCAGGTCGGCCAGGCAGTACCGGTCGCTCCAGCTGCCGTTGGCCGAGTACGTGATGTGCAGCTGCCCGTTCGGGTCCTTGACGGCCTCGGGTCCCTCGTTGATGAAGGGGTCGCCCACCACCCGCTCCCAGCTCTCCCGGGGCTGCGAGATGACGTACCGCGCGCCGGTCGGCGTGGTGGGACTGCTCATCCGGGTGATGTAGAGGTTCTGCTCGACGTTCGTCTCGCCCGCCCATCCCGACCAGACGAACCAGCGCTGCCCCTCGAAGGTGAACAGGGTCCCGTCGATGGCCCACTTGTCGTCCGGCAGCGCGAGCTTGGTCTCGGCGGTGTACCCGCTGTCCGGGGCGGCGGAGCTGATCACGTACATCCGGTGGGCCGCTCCCACGCCGGCCGAGAAGTAGATGTGGTACCGGCCGCCGTCCCTCACGATCTCCGGCGCCCAGACCTCGCCGAGGCCGCGGGTGTCCGACCAGACCTGCCGGGCGGGCGCCGAGGCCAGGGCGGCCGTCGACGGAGCCTGCCGCACGGCGATGCCCCCACCGGTCGACTGCACCGCGACATAGGTCTCCCCCACCCGGATGACGCTCGGGTCCGCCGCCCGCAGGCCTGTCCGGTCCGCCCGTGCGGGCCCCGCGGCGAGCAGGGTCGTCACCGCGACGAGCACACCGGTCAGGGCGAGGACGGCGACACCGGAAAGACGACGGACAAGGTTCATGGTCCCGCTCCGTGCTCGGCCTCCGCTTCGACGCCGCGCCGACGAGGGGCCGGAGGGGAGGGCGTCAGGCCGGGATCGCGTCGGAGGACGCTGTGGGGGGCGACCCAGGCCGCCGGGAACTCCCGGACCACGACCGAGACTTACCGGCTTTACATCGATGGAAGAGCGCTCTCCCAGCATTGCGATGTGCGCGGGACATGTCAATACTCCGGAGGGGTGGCGACAGGGCCACGCCCCGGTACGCGATCATGGCCGTATGGCCGACACACGTAGGCAGGTCCAGGAATTCTTCTCCGCGCGGGCCCCGGGCTGGGACAGCCGCTTCCCCGGGGACGGGCCCGCCTTCGCCACGGCTGTGTCCGCTCTGGGACTGCGCCCCGGGGACGCCGTGCTCGACATCGGCTGCGGGACGGGGCGCGCCTTGCCGGCTCTGCGCGCGGCCGTGGGCGCCGGAGGAACGGTGCTCGGGGCCGACCTGACACCCGCGATGATCGATGCCGCGGTACGGGCCGGCCGGGACTCGGACGGAGCGCTCCTGCTGGCCGATGCCGCGCGGCTGCCGCTGCGTGACGCGGTACTCGACGCGGTGTTCGCGGCCGGGCTGCTCTCGCATCTCGCGCGCCCGGCGGAGGACCTGTGCGAAGTCGCCCGGGTGGTACGCCCGGGAGGCCTGCTGGCCCTGTTCCACCCGGTCGGCCGAGCGGCTCTGGCCGCTCGCCACGGTCGCCCTCTCACCGACGACGACCTGCGGGCGGAGCCCAACCTCACCCCGTTGTTCGCGCGTTCGGGGTGGCGGGTCCGGTCGTTCGCCGACGAGGACGACCGCTACCTGGTCCTCGCCGTCCGGGACTCCTGAGGCGCGCGGTCAGGACCTCCGGCGGCGGGCCGGACCCACGGCTTTCGAGGTCACTCGCCCGGGGTACCGACAGGCCGGCCGTGCGGGACCGGGCAGCCGCGGGCCCCGGGGGTGGGGAACGTGCCGAGTCCGGCGATGTCGTACCCGTCGGGATAGCCCTTGATCTCGGGGTTCTGGCGGGCGTAGTGGGCGGTGGTCCGGGGCGGCAGCAGTCGCACCGCACGGCCTCGCAGGCGCAGGACACCGCGGGTCAGCCCACGGGCGACGGGTCCGGGTCGCTCGTAACGGAAGGCGCGCAGCAGCGAGTCGTCGAGCAGGGCGAGGCCCGCCTTGCGTACGACGGGGGCGAGCGCGGCCGGGTACCAGGAGCCCATGAGGGCGAAGGTGGCGTCGGAGACCTGGCGACCCCCTTGGTCCCAGCCGAAGTTCTCGGCCTCGTAGGAGTCGAGGGTGCGTTCGAAGTCGCCGTACGTCTGCGGCACGTCGCTGATACCCATGTGCGCGCCGAGGGCGCGGTAGTACGCGGCGAAGGCCCGCAGTTCGTGGTCGGAGAGCTTGCGCCAGCCGTAGGCGTCGAGCCAGCGCTTGGGGGTGACCACGAAGGTGCACAGCACGTAGCGCATGTCGTCGTTGCTGATGTCGTAGCTGCGGTGCATCCGGTTGATCCGCCGGATCGCCGTGCGGCCCATCTCGCTGTCGAAGCCGTGCTCGACGACGGCGTCGAGGAGGAGTGCGGTGTCGTCGTACCGCTTCTGTGGACGTTCCGTCAGTTCCGCCGTCTGCGCCAGGAGTCGGCCGATGCTGGGGACGGCATAGGTGCGGTACAGGGCGAATTCGAGAGCGCGGGTGATGTCCCACGGGAACTCGTACGTGACGGTGAGCCGGTAGATCTCCAGGAAGTCCCGCTCCGGGTCGAGTCTCTGGATCTGCTTGAGCCTGTCGTACCGCGTCACCATGCTCGTCCCCTCGTCGGCCGGAACGTCCAACCCTACTGGCGCCGGGCTTCCGGACACCACGGCACGACGGCTCTTCCGGCGTGCCCGGGGGCACGGACAACGGCGGCACCTCACCGTAGGTGACCAGTTGTCAGGGCCTCGACGGCGAGGTTACCGAGTGGTTAAGGTGCGCCGACGCGACCGAGCGGCGAGGGACGAAGCGGACGACGGACGAGGAGGGTGCTGTGGCCGGGACGGACGACACGGTCGCCGACGACGACGCGCTGTACGTGCTGACCGCGGTACTGCTGACCCCCGCCCAGTTCCCGGGCGTGCTGGGGGACGACTACGTGGCCGCGTGCTCCGTGCTGGGGCTCGAGCCGTACGCCGAGGGGTACGGTCTCGTGCTCGGCCAGGACGGCGGCGGCGCCCGGTGGACCGTGGTGGTCGATGACGTGTCGCTGGTAGCCGTCGCCATCGCCTCCTGGGACTGCGGCATGGAGTACGACCTCTCCCCCGACGGCGGTTCGGTGGTGAGCGCGCTGCCCGGCTGGCCGCTGTCGCTGGCGGTCGCCGCGCCGGGCGTGCCCGAGCCGCACGATCCGTCCCCCGAGCCCGGGGCCGAGGGGCCCGCGCCGCTGACACCGCCGGACCCGGCACTGTGGGGCCCGGCACAGCGCCGCCTGGGCGCCGACGAGGTCGCCTCCCAGTGGGCCACGTGGCGCGGGCAGATCGCGGAGAGCGAATTCGCCCAGGGGTCGGCTCCGGTCTCAGGAGCGTCCACGTCCTCCCCCGACCCTGACACTTCTCCGGACCAGGGGCGCTCGGCCGGGACGCCGCCCGGGGAGTCGCCGGGCGGCGACAAGAGGCGTACTTCCGGGCCTCACCCCGGCGTCCGCAGGGCGCTCGCCGAGGCCCGCGCATACGTCACCGAACCGCCCCCGCCCGGCCGGGTACGCTCGGCCTTCGCCCCGGGCGGTGCCAGGACCCTGCGGGCCGACGGTCCCGGCTGGTCGCTGGTCGCCAGGACCGACGACATCGCCTTCGTGCTGCTGGACGAGGAACCAGGGGAGGTCCTGCCGGTCGGCCGTGGTCCGGAACTGCCCGGGCTGCTCCGGTCGCTCGACGAGTTGGCCGTCCGGCCTCTGAGCTGAGAGGCGCTTCCGGCCCGGCGGGACGCCCGCTCCGCCGGGCAGCTAGGGAGGCGAGACAGTCGGTCACCTCGGCCACCGCCCCGGCGCCGGAGCGAACTCCCACGCGCCGGCCCGGCTCACCGGGCGGTGACCGTGCCGGTCAGCGCCCTATCTCCCTGCGGTTGATCCTGCGGAGCCTGCGCCGCTGGGACGGGTCGAGCATCAGGTATCCCACGGCGGGCACTCCGACGAGGACCAGCAGCGACCACCAGAATCCGATGAACGGAATCAGGACGACTGCCGCGACGACTCCCCCGATGGCGATCTTTGCACCGTTCGACATGATCCGTGCCTCCTCCGCGGCCGGAGCCGCTCCTGTAGATGACAACGCCTGGACACGTCCGCCGGTTCCACGGCCCCTGCCCGGCTTCTACCGCAGCGGTTCACCGACGTCGTGCATGTGCCGCAGTGCCTGGCGGTAGGACTCGATCAGACCGGTCTCCGTGTACG
This sequence comes from Streptomyces sp. SirexAA-E, assembly GCF_000177195.2. Classification (GTDB taxonomy): domain Bacteria; phylum Actinomycetota; class Actinomycetes; order Streptomycetales; family Streptomycetaceae; genus Streptomyces; species Streptomyces flavovirens. The sequence goes on along the minus strand of NC_015953.1, from coordinate 7,290,730 downwards.
GCATCCCGATCTCCGCGCAGTGGGCCTTCACCAGGGGCTGGGCCAGTCGCAGGTGGGGACGGGGCATGCTCGGGAAGAGGTGGTGCTCGATCTGGTAGTTGAGGCCCCCCAGGAACCAGTCGGTGAGCACCGCACCGCGTACGTTGCGCGAGGTGAGGACCTGCCTCTGCAGATGGCCCCAGCGGTCGCCGTCCGGGTCGGGCATCTCCATGCCCTTGTGGTTCGGTGCGAAGGCCATGCCCAGGTGGAGGCCGAACAGCGCGTGGTGGACGAGGGCGAACACGACCGCCTTGCCGGGCGACATCACGGTGAGCAGCAGGGTCGCGTACAGCCCGATGTGGGCGACCAGCAGAAAGCCGGAGAGCAGGCTTTCACGGAGGGGCTGGCGGCGCAGGTACTGGAAGCCGTAGATCTTCAGCGCGATGCCTTCGAGGAGCAGCATCGGGAAGAAGAGCCGCGCCTGGTTGCGGGTGAGCCAGCGGGCGAAGCCCTCCCGCTGGGCGGCCTGCTTCTGGGTCCACACGAGGGCGCCGACCCCGACGTCGGGGTCCTTGTCGATGTGGTTGGGGTTGGCGTGGTGGCGTACGTGCTTGTCGTTCCACCAGGCCTCGTTCATCCCCAGGAGGACGTTGGCGTGGAGGAGCCCGATGGTGCGGGCCGCCGTGCGGCCGCCGGTTATCTGGGAGTGGCCCGCGTCGTGGCTGACGAAGGCCGTCCGGGCCCACCACAGGGCCAGCGGCAGGGCCGACAACAGGTTCCACCAGGTGTCCCCGACGAACACCATCGCGGTGACGACCCCTGCCAGGGCGGCCAGGTTGGCGGCGATGCTCAGGGCGTACCAGCCGGTGCGGCGTTCCAGGAGGCCCTGCCCCTTCACGGTCCTCAGGAGCGGGGCGAAATCACTTCCCAAGGACGCGGGGCGCCCCGGGTTCTCCACTCCGTCGCGTGGGAGTTGTGCGACGGTGGTTACTGCCTGGGGCATGGCGTCTCCGGTCTTCTGGGCAACGGGGGCTGGCCTGGTCAAACGTACGGACAGCGACCGGGGTCCCACCATGGCACTTCCGCCCCGTTCGTAGGGGGGACAACCCCCCTCTCCGAGGTGGTGCCGACTGAACCCAGGGCGAGGAGCGACGGATACATCCCGCGTTTCTCCACACCTGGGCCACCGGTGAGGTACCCTCGGCGCCCTCGACCCTGACTAGTCAAATTTGAGGAATGCGATATCGCTGTGCACACGTTTCCCGCGGCAACGCTCGCCGAGATCGACGAACTGGCCCGCTACTCCGCGGTATTCCTGCCCGCGGATCCGACGCGGACGGGTCTGGTCGCCTTCTGGGACACGGACGGCGGCTCTCCGCCTCATGGTCCGGGCAGCACGCACGAGCTGACCGTCGTCGGCGGCGACGCCCGCCCCCGCACAGTAACAGCGTTGCTGATGTCCCCGGGTGCCGCGCTGCCCGTCCTGACGCGGGCCCGCACGCACCCGGACGCCTCCCCCGCGACCGCCTTCTGGGGTACCGCGGCGCTCATGGCCCTGCAGTTCGCCGCACGCGGGCTGCTGCTCCCGGGGCTGAGCCCCGACGCCCACGACGCGTGGCGCGTCGGCCCGCTGACGGCGGACGACCTGGAGCGTGTCCGAGTCCTGGCGGCGTCGATGCCGCCGACCGCCCACGCGGTGCCGCTCGACGCGACGGCGGATCCGGTCCTGCTGCCCCTGCCGGAGTCCGTACTGCGGTCCTTCGTGGACGCGGTCGCCGACGGGTTGCCGAGGTCCCCCGGTGCCGCCCGGGTCACCGGGGGGCCGGCGTACGCGGTCGCGGCACCGCAGCACCTGCCCGCGCTGCGGCCGTGGGCCACCGATGTGGCGGCGGGCCACGACGCGGGCGTACGGCTGTCGCTGCGCGTCGAGGTGTCCGGCCTCACGCCCCTGGAGGAGGACGGCGCCGCGTTCCGTGCCGTGCTGCAGATCCACAGCGTCCAGGACCCCACACTGGTCGCCGACGCGGCTGACGTCTGGGACGACCACTCCCCCGCGGCTCCGCTGTTCGGCCCCCGGGCCAGGATGGACGCCCTGCTGGCCCTTCGCCGGGCCGCGAGGGCCTGGCCGCCGCTGGCTCCGCTGCTGTCGGCCGCGGTGCCGGACGCCGTGGAACCGGCCGACGAGGAGATCGCGGAACTGCTCGGCCCTGCCGCGCGGGCACTCGCCGCGACGGGTGTGCAGGTCCACTGGCCCAGGGAACTGGCCAGGACGCTCACCGCGCGTGCCGTGATCGGCCCTGCCGACGAGCCGGACGAGGCCGGGGGCAGGGGAAGCGCGCGCCACGACGGCTCCCAGGGGCCTTCCTTCCTGTCGGCGGACGCGCTGCTCGCCTTCGACTGGTGGTTCGCGCTCGGCGACCACAAGCTCAGCCGCGAGGAGCTCGACCGGCTCGCCGAGGCGGGCAGGCCGCTGGTGCGGCTGCGCGACCAGTGGGTCCTGATCGACCCGGAGGAGGCCCGCCGCGCCCAGCGGGCACGGGACCGCAAGGTCACCCCCGTCGACGCCCTGGGGGCCGTGCTCACCGGCACCACCGATGTGGACGGGCGGCGGGTGGAGGTGGCCGCGACCGGCTGGCTGGAACAGCTGCGCTCCCGCATCGCCGACCCGGAGTCCGGGGAGGGGCAGACGGTGGGCCAGCCCCCGGCGCTCGCCGCGGACCTGCGCGACTACCAGCTGCGCGGGCTGAACTGGCTGCACACCATGACGTCGCTGGGGCTCGGCGGCTGCCTCGCGGACGACATGGGGCTCGGCAAGACCATCACCCTGATCGCCCTGCATCTGCACCGCCAAGGCGTCGAGTCGGCAGCGGGCCCGACCCTCGTGGTCTGCCCGACGTCTCTGATTGGCCACTGGCAGCGGGAGATCGAGAAGTTCGCCCCCGGGACACCCGTACGCCGCTTCCACGGCGCGTCCCGCACCCTGGAGGACATCGCGGACGGCGAGTTCGTCCTCACCACGTACGGCACCATGCGGCTGGACGCGGCCCGGCTCGCGCGGACACCCTGGGGCCTTGTCGTCGCGGACGAGGCGCAGCACGTCAAGAACCCGCACTCGGCCACCGCGAAACAGCTGCGAACGATCGGCGGGCGGGCGCGGGTCGCGCTCACCGGCACCCCCGTGGAGAACAACCTCTCCGAGCTGTGGGCGATCCTCGACTGGACCACCCCCGGGCTGCTCGGCCGTCTGGGGACCTTCCGCACCCGGTACGCGAGCGTGGTGGAGGGCGGCGACGACCCGGCCGCCGCCGCGCGACTGGCCTCGCTGGTCCGCCCGTTCCTGCTCCGCCGCCGCAAGTCGGACCCGGGGATCGCCCCGGAGCTGCCGCCCAAGACGGAGACGGACCGCGCGGTCTCCCTCACCCCGGAGCAGACGGGCCTGTACGAGGCGGTGGTACGCGAGACGATGGCCGAGATCTCCGGCGCGGACGGTTTCGCTCGCCGCGGGCTCGTCGTGAAGCTGCTGACCGCGCTCAAGCAGATCTGCAACCACCCGGCGCAGTACCTCAAGGAGGAGGAGCCCCGGATCGCTGACCGGTCGGGCAAGGTCGAGCTGCTGGACGAGCTGCTCGACACGATCCTGGCCGAGGGCGCGAGCGTCCTGGTGTTCACCCAGTACGTGCGGATGGGGCGGCTGTTGGAGCAGCACCTGGCCGTACGCGGGGTACGGACCCAGTTCCTTCACGGAGGCACACCGGTCGCCGAACGGGAGGCCATGGTGAACCGCTTCCAGGCAGGCGATGCCCCGGTGTTCCTGCTCTCCCTGAAGGCAGCGGGCACGGGGCTCAACCTGACCCGGGCCGGTCATGTGGTGCACTTCGACCGCTGGTGGAACCCGGCGGTCGAGGCCCAGGCCACCGACCGGGCGTACCGGATCGGTCAGACACAGCCGGTCCAGGTGCACCGGCTGATCGCGGAGGGAACCATCGAGGACCGGATCGCCGGGATGCTGGCACGCAAGCAGGGACTCGCGGACGCCGTGCTCGGTGGGGGCGAGAGCGCGCTGACGGAACTGACGGACGCGGAGCTGGCCGACCTGGTCGAGCTGCGAGGGGGCGCACGATGAACGACACGAGTGACGAGCCGGAGCGCACGTTCGCGGCGATGCCCCCCGCCCGGGGGCGGGGCTTCGCGTCCTCGTGGTGGGGACGGGCGTGGCTGGAGGCGCTGGAGGGAACCGCACTGGACGGCCGGCAGCTCAAGCAGGGCCGCAGGCTGGCCCGGGAGGGCCGGGTGGGCGCGGTCTCGGTCCGGCCCGGCCGGATCACCGCCATCGTGCAGGACCCCGACTCGACGGCGTACCGGAGCGATGTGCTGCTCCAGCGGCTGAGCGAGGAGGAGTGGGACCGGTTTCTGGACATGGCGTCCGAACGGTCCGGGCACATCGCTGCGTTGCTCGACCGGGAGATGCCCACCCACCTGGTGGAGGACGCGGCGGCGGCCGGGGTCCATCTGCTGCCCGGGATCGGGGACCTCGAGCCCGAGTGCGGCTGCGAGGCATGGGACCACTGCCCTCATTCGGGAGCTCTGTGCTACCAGGTGGCGCGGCTGCTGGACCAGGATCCGTTCGTCCTGCTGCTGGTGCGTGGCCGGTCGGAGCGGCGGCTGCTCGACGAGTTGCAGGCGCGCACCGCCGCCCGGGCCGTCCGTGTTCCCCAGGAGGAGGACCGGGCGATGCCCGCAGGTCCGCCGGCCGGTGTCCGGGCGGACGAGGCCTTCGCCGCCCGGGACATCCTGCCGCCGCTGCCCGCCCCGCCTCCGCTTCCCCAGGCGCCGGGCCCTCCACCGTCGCTGGACACGGAGACCGGTCCGGGGGCCGATGTGGACCCTGCGGCGCTGGAAGTGCTGGCGGCCGACAGCGCGGTACGCGCCTTCGCGATGCTGGTCGACGCCCTGTCCGACGGGCACACGCTGCGTGCGCCCGCCGCGGAGCTGACCGCGGACCAGGACGCGGTGCGGCTGGCCGCGGCGACCCGGCCCGGCCACCACGTCCTGGCCCGCATCGCCGCCGCCTCGGGGCGGCAGCGCGCCGACCTCGACGCCGCGGTGTCGGCCTGGCGGTACGGCGGGACCGCGGCGCTGGCCGTGTACGACGAGGAGTGGACGCCCGGCCCGCAGGAGCTCGCGCGGGCCCGGGCGGATATCGCCGCCGCCTGGGACGACGGCGAGGCCCCGCCGCTGAGGCCGGCGCACAACCGCTGGACGCTGATGGGTGCCGACGCGCAACTGCGGTACGGACGGGACGGCCGCTGGTGGCCCTACCGCAAGGAGCGTGGCCGTTGGGTCCCGGCCGGGCCGGCGGACGACGATCCGGCGGCCGCGCTGGCCGGCGTACCGGCCGATCCGGCGGCGGACGCCTGACAGGCCGGCCCCGACCGGAATGCCGGGCTCCGCGGCAATGCGCGGGCCCGGCGGCCGTCGGTGTCTTCCGCCGACCGCGTCACGGCCGTACGGTGGGGCGGCCCGGAACCGGACGACGCGGTCCGGAGTACGGACACGCTGCCGCAGACGCGACCACGGTCGCCCTCCCATGTCAGGAGCACCGATGAACCGCAGGAGAATCCTTCAGGGCGCCGCGGTCGCGGCCACCGGGGCGCTGTTACCCGCCTCGGTCCGCGCCGTGGCCGCCCCCACGGCCGGGACGGACTACGCCCTGGCGCACTCGGCCCCGGCGTCCACCTCCAACTACACGGTGTCGGACCGGCCTTCCGTCTACCCGGTCGACTTCGTCGTCATCCATGTCGCCCAGGAGACGTTCACGGACACGGTGAACATCTTCAAGAACCCGGCCAAGCAGGTGTCCGCCCATTACGTGGTGCGCTCGGGAGACGGGTACGTCGCCCAGTGCGTGCGCGAGAAGGACGTCGCCTGGCACGCCGGGAACTGGGACTACAACACCCGCAGCATCGGTATCGAGCACGAGGGCTGGGTGGACCAGCCCTCGTTCTTCACCCACGCCATGTACGAGCAGTCGGCCAGGCTCACGGCGGACGTCTGCGACCGGCACGGTCTGCCCAAGGACCGCGCCCACATCATCGGCCACCACGAGGTCCCCGGCAGCGACCACACCGACCCGGGGGTGAACTGGGACTGGGTGCGCTACATACGCCTGGTGAACCTGCTCTGACGCCCTGATTGGCCGGGGGGCGTCGGGGGAAGGCGTCGCACATGCGCATGGATCACACGCAAGCGCCCGTACTGGACGCACTCGCCGCTTACCAGGACGCGAAGCAGCTCGGCTTCTCGCCGCCGGGGCACAAACACGCCCGGGGAGCCGCGCCGGAGGTGCGCGCCGTCCTCGGTGACGCGGTGTTCCTCGGCGATGTGCTGGCCAGTGGCGGCCTGGACGACCGCAGGACGCGGTCCGGAGTCCTTCAGCGGGCCGAGGACCTGATGGCGGACGCCGTCCACGCGGAGCACACCTTCTTCTCCACCTGCGGCAGCTCTCTCTCCGTCAAGGCCGCGATGCTCAGTGTGGCCTGGCACGGGGAGAAGCTCCTGATCGGCCGGGACGCGCACAAGTCGGTGGTGGCGGGGCTGATCCTGTCGGGGATCGAGCCGGTCTGGATCGACCCGCAGTGGGACGCCGGACGTCACCTCGCCCACCCGCCGTCGGCGGAAGCGTTCGAGAGGGCGTTCCAGGAGCACCCCGACGCCCGGGGCGCCCTGGTGACGAGCCCCACCCCGTACGGTTCCGCCGCCGACCTGGCCGCCATCGCCGAGGTGTGTCACCGACGTGGCCGTCCTCTGGTCGTCGACGAGGCGTGGGGAGCACATCTGCCCTTCCACCCCGACCTGCCGTCCTGGGCCATGGACGCGGGAGCGGACGTCTGCGTCACCAGCATCCACAAGATGGGAAGCGGCCTGGAGCAGGGGTCGGTGTTCCACCTCCAGGGCGACCTCGTCGACCATGACACGCTGGCCTCGCGCGCGGATCTGCTGGGCACCACGAGCCCCTCCGTGCTGCTGTACGCCGGGATCGACGGCTGGCGCCGCCAGATGGTGTCGGACGGCCGTGACCTGCTGGCCGAGGCGCTGGATCTCGCGTCCCGGGTGCGGCAGGAGATCGAGGACATCGACGGCATGCACGTCAACGACCGCGCCGACTTCTGCGGGCCCGGCACCGGGGCGGAGTTCGACCCGCTGCCGGTCGTCGTCGACATCACCGGTCTCGGGACGTCCGGGTTCCGGGCGGCCGACTGGCTGCGCGAGAACCACCACATCGACCTGCATCTGGTCGACCACCGCCGGATCAGCGCACAGCTCACCCACGCCGACGACGCGGAGACGGCCGGACGTCTCCTGACGGCCCTGCGCGACCTCGCCCGCACCGCGCACACGCTCGGCCCCGGCCCGGAGATGGTGATCCCCTCCCCCGCAGAGCTGCGGCAGCCCCAGGTGTGCCTGCCGCGCGACGCCTACTTCTCGGCCACCGAGGACGTCCCCGTCGAGGAGGCCGTGGGGCGGGTCGCCGCGGAGATGATGACCCCCTATCCGCCGGGCATCCCGGCGGTCCTGCCCGGCGAGCGGCTGACCGAGCCGGTCCTGGACTACCTGCGTACGGGCATCGAGGCCGGGATGAACGTCCCGGACCCCGCCGACCCCCTGCTGCGTACGGTCCGGGTCTGCGCCGACGGCGAAGGCCCCTGAGACCCGGTCACCGTCACGACCCCGGCGGCTCCTTCCCGCCGCCCTGGTCACCCCCCGGGGCATCACCGGCGGACCTCGAGCCGCCCGGCCCGGCCGCACCAGGGGTCTCCTGCGGGCGTTCGGCCGTGGCCTGCTCGGCCGCCGGCTTCACGGCTCCGCCCCGCAGACGTTCCAGGTCCGAGGCGCGCACCTGGACGACGAAGAGGGCGACCAGGGCGGCGACGACCGCGAAGACGACGGAGACGACGAAGGCGGTAGAGACCCCCGAGGCGAGCACCTGGTCACTCCACGGGGGCGGGAGCTGCCCGGTCCGGCGGAATCGCAGCTGTTGCGCCGGAGTCGCCTCGGACAGGAACCGGGGGATCTGGTCGGTGGCCTCGTTGCGGCTGGCCGTGCCGAACACGGTGACCAGGATCGACAGCCCGAGGGAACCGCCCACCTGCTGAGTGGCGTTGAGGACTCCGGACGCCGCGCCCGCCTCCCGGGGCGCCACGCCCGAGACGGCCATCAGGGTCAACGACACGAACTGCATGCCCATACCGGTTCCGAAGACCAGGATCGGCCCCAGGATGCTCCCGGCGTACGAGCTGTGGACATCGGTGCGCGAGAGCCACGCGAGTCCTCCCGCGACCAGGAGCGCACCCGTCACCATGAAGGGTTTCGGTCCCCACCTCGGCAGCAGCCGTGAGGCGAAGCCCGCGCTGACGGCGATGACCACACTCACGGGCAGGAAGGCGAGGCCTGCACGCAACGGGCTGAAGTCCAGGACGTTCTGCACGAACAGGGTGAGGAAGAAGAACATCCCGAACATCGCCGCGGCGAGGCTCAGCATCATCCCGTAGGCGCCGGCGCGATTGCGGTCACGGAACATCCGCAGGGGCGTGATGGGTTGCTTCGACCGGCGCTCCACCATGAGGAAGAGGGCGAGGAAGACCACGGACCCGGCGAAGGCCGCGACGGTCAATAGATCGCTCCAGCCGTCCTCGGACGCGCGGATGAACCCGTAGACCAGCAGCACCATGCCGAGCGTGGACGTGAGGGCGCCCAGGAGGTCGAAGTGTCCCGGGTGGCGTTCGGACTCTCGGATGTAGCGCGGCGTCGCCAGAGCGATCAGCAGTCCGATGGGCACGTTGACGAACAGGACCCAGCGCCAGTCGAGCCACTCCACGAGCAGCCCGCCCGCCAGCAGGCCGATCGCACTGCCGCCCGCCGACACGGCGGCGAACACCCCGAACGCCTTGTTCCGCTCGGGGCCTTCCCGGAAGTTGGTGGTGATCAGCGAGAGGGCCGTCGGGGACGCGATCGCGCCGCCGACTCCTTGGAGGGCCCGCGCCGCGAGCAACTGCCAGGATTCCTGGGAGAGTCCGCCGAGCAGTGAGGCGAACACGAAGAGCAGGACTCCGAAGATGAAGACTCTCCGGCGCCCGAGGATGTCCCCCAGCCGTCCGCCGAGCAGGAGCAGACCGCCGAACGTCAGGGTGTAGGCGTTGACCACCCAGGACAGGTTCTCGGTCGAGAACCCCAGGGCTCTCTGCATGTGCGGCAGGGCGATGTTCACGATGGTGACGTCGAGGACCACCATCAGCTGGCACGAGGCGATGACGAGCAGCGTCATACCCTTGCCGTGGCCCCGCTCCGGGCTTCCGGCGGTCTTCTGGGATGCCGCGTGGGATTCGGTCATGGCATGCACGCGATTCCGCGGATGAGGGGAAGGGTGTTTTTCCGCTCATCCGACGGTAGGTCCCGCCCGACCACCCCGCCAATCGATCAACGTGGGCCGGCGGAAGGACGGGACCGCGCGGTTCAGCCGAAGTTCACGTCACTGCACAGGAAGTACGTCTGGTCCATGTGCGAGGCCTGCCAGATCGTGTAGACGACATGGCGGCCGGTGTACCCCGACGTACTCACGGGGATCTCGTAGCTCGTACTGGGACCGTAACGTCCGGTCTCCGCCACCAGGTCGAGTGCGCCCCAGGTCAGGGGCTGAGCAGTGGGGTCGAAGCCCTGCTCGGTGACGTACACCCGGAAGTAGTCGGCGCCGTGGCTGGCCTGGTCCTCCAGCCTCACGGTGAAGTCGTCCGTGATGTCCGTGGCCTGCCAGGCGCCCACGGTGTCCAGCGCGTTGTACCGGCCGCCCTCGGTCCGGCCGCCGCTGCACAGCTGCCCGTCGGGGATCACTGCCGGGAAGTTGCCGGCGGACTCGTTGCGGTACAGGCCGTTCCAGTTCCACATGGCGTTCGGGTCGGCCTGCCATGCCTGCCAGCACATGGGGTCTTCCTGCGCCATGGCGGGGTTCTGGAAGTCGCTGCCCCAGCGGAGCCAGCAGCCGTAGTTGCGGGACGCGGGGTCGACGACCGAGCCGTGGGCCTCGGCCGTGCCCGTCCACGGGAGCAGACAGAGCACGGCGGCGACGAACAGACCGCTCAGCCGTGTCGTCCAGCCGCGTAAGTTGATGCGATCATGACAATTCATGCGCGATCTCCAACTCTCGGAGTGGGGGGAATCACCGGCGTGGGAGCGCTCCCGCGCCATCTGGGCTTTGCCCCCCTCACGCGCGTGTCAAACTTCCCGGCGCCGCGCGGCCCGACGGTCACCAGTAGTGCCGACGGCCTCCGATCGCGTGCCCCAGGGTGCCCAGGAGCCACAAGGCGGCCCCGATGACCAACAGAATGATGCCGATCGTCCACAGAAAGCCGATACCGGCCACCAGGCCGATGACGAGGAGGATCGCTCCAACAATGATCATGACTTCCTCCACCTGTACACCCTCAGCAATCCAAGGGTATTTACGAGGATAGTCCCGTTGTGCCCACGCGGCCCGGGATACTGTTCCCCCTGCGCCGGTGCCCGCGCGCCGGTTTCGGGGCGAGCGCCCGCCACACGGCACGGCCGTCGTCGCCGTGCGGTGTGGCGGAAGCGCCGCCACGACGGGACGGACATGCCGCTGTCGGCCGTCAGTCTCGCGGCAACAGGGTCCCCAGGGGGCCGAGGTCGAGGTTGAGGTCTTCCGGACGCACTCCGTGCTGCTCACACAGTTCGGCCATCCGCTGGTCGAGCAGCATGAGCGTGGTCCCGATCTCGTCGACCTGCTGGTCGGTGAGATCGCCTTGGTCGATACGGCGGATGGCCTGACGCTCCATCAGCTGACGCAGGAGCTCCACCACGGTCAGGACCAGGGCGACCAGATCCCGTCCGAGCTCTTCCCGGTCCACGTCGAGTCGGGAGGGCGTTGTCACAAGGGGCCTCCGTCCGCCCACGGTGCGGGGATGCGCTCGCTGACCGACGACAGCAGTGCGTGGAGCGAGAGCCGTACGAGCGGTACGTCCGCGATGGCGATCACCAGATCGCCGCTGACCACCACACCGGTCGCCAGGACCCGGTCGAGCAGATCGACCAGCGGCACCCCGATGGGGCCGGTGAGGGGCTCCGGGTTGTCCCAGGGGACGATGTCGCGGTCCATCGTCTACCCCTCGCCCACGAAGGAGTACGGCACCCAGGGGCCGGACAGTTCGACCTGCGCCCCGGTGCTCTCCTCGAGCGTGCGGGCCAGCCTGCCGAGTTCGTCCGTTCTGTCCTTCGCCACCAGATAGGTCGCGTTGAGGACCTGCACCCGGCGGTCCCCGGCGAGCTCGGGGGCGTGTGACCGCAGTCTGCGAGCCGCGGCGGCGACCTTCTGGAACTCCGCGTCCACCGTCTCGGCGGCACGGATCGCGGCGTCCTGCCGCTGCTCCCGTTCCGCCCGCAGCCCCCGCTTGCGTTCCAGGTAGGCGAGACCCGCTCCCGGAGCGGGACGGCTGGTCCGCTCGGCGGGACGACCGGTGATCACGGCCGGGCCGGAGGGAGGATCCGGTCTGTCCGCGCCTCCGGAACCGGTCGAATAGACCTTGACGCCCCACTCGGCGTGGTCCGCGGTCCGCTCCAGGGCTGCGCGAAAGCGCGCCGTCTCGGCGGCAAGCGCCGAACGGGCCCGCTGCTCGTCGTGGTAAAGGGTGGCCAGCGGCAAGGGCACCACGGGTCCGGCCACTGCGGCTGCCGAGACGACGTGGTGGTGCGCGCGCGCGTACCGCTCGAGTTGCTGTCGGTCTGACAGCCGGGCCTGCCAGGCTTCCTCGGTGAAATCCGCGGCCCGGACGGTCTGGACGACGGCGGTCAGCTCGCCGAACGGCAGAGTTCCTACGGCGTCACCGCCGGGGACCCCCGGCAGGCCCTCGACACCCACCGGGGTGCGTGTGCCGCAGACGGCGAAGACGTAGACGGCGTCGACGTCGGACGATGAAGGTTCGGCGCCCCGCTGCGTCATGTGGTTCGTCTCCCCTTCTCCATCAGGTCCGGTACGGCGTCCGTGTGCCTCTCCTCGAACACCGCCAGGCGCTCGCGCAGTTCACGGTTCTCGTCCTGGAGGGCATTGCGGGCGGCGTGGGAACTCAGCGCCGGGTCGGTCTCCCACCAGTCGATGCCGGCCTTCTTCGCCGTGTCGACGGACGCCACGAACAGGCGTAGCCGAATGGTGAGCAGCTCGATGTCGAGCAGGTCGATCTTGATGTCACCGGCGATGACGATGCCCTTGTCCAGGACACGTTCGAGGATGTCGGCGAGATTGGAGGCCGGCGGTCCGGGGACCGCGTGGGCGGGCTCCGTGAGGTAGGCCGAGTCAGCCACGGCCACGCCTCCTGCTGCTGCGGCGAGAACGAGGTTCGGGCTCTTCTTCCTCTTCCTCTTCCTCCGGCTCCTCCTCTTCCTCCTCCGGCTCTTCGTCCTCGTCCTCGTCCTCGTCCTCGTCCTCCTCCTCAGGCTCTTCCTCGTCCTCCTCCTCTTCTTCGTCCGGCTCCTCCTCGTCCTCCTCGCCCTCTTCGTCCTCCTCCTCTTCGTCGCCCTCAGGCTCCTCCTCGCCCTCCTCGTATTCCTCCTCGCCCTCCTCCGGCTGCTCTTCTTCGTCTGAGCCTTCCGAGTCCTCGGCCTCCTCCCTCTCCATCGCCTCTTCGTGCGTCACCACGACTTCTCCGTCGCGGATCTCGCCACGCCAGCCTTCGGGCTCGTCCTCGGTGAGGGTGACGTAGCGCTGGAAGTGCTTGAAGTCCAGTCGCATGCGCCGGCCCTGGGCTCGCCACAGATTGCCGGTCTTCTCGAAGAACCCCGACGGGTAGTACTCGACGACGAGCACGATCCGCGTCAGGCTCGGCGCCAGTTCGTGGAAGCTGACGACGCCCTTGGTACTACCTTTGGCGCCTTCGGACGTCCAGATGATCCGGTCGTCCGGGACCTGCTCCTGCACGGTGGCCTTGAAGCTGCGAGAGGAGAAAGCGATCTTGACCTTCCAGTCGCTCTCCATGTCGTCGCTCTTCGAGACATTGTTGACGCCCTTGGCGAACCCGCTGAACTGGTCGTACTGCGTCCAGTAGTCGTAGGCCACCCGCAAGGGCACGCCTACGTCGAGCACCTCGATGATGCTCGTGACCTTGGGGCCGCCGGGCTTGCGGCTTCCTCCGCCACCGCCGCCTCCGCCGCCTCCCCCGCCACCGCCTTCTTGCCCCCCGCCGACCGCATCCTTGGCTTTGCCCATGACGCTGTCCTTCAGCCCTTTCGTCTTCTCCGAGATGAAGGCTTTCGCCGGCGATTCCCCTTTGAGGAGACGGGAAGCGATCGCAGGCAGCTGGCCGCCGTTCTCCGCGACGTCCGTCAACTGGCCCGTCAAGTCGGTGAGTTTGCTACCAGCTTTCTCCGTCAGCTTCTCCACCTGCGCGCTGAGGAAATTGGACGCTTCCTCGCGCAGCCGGTCCATGCCCGACTCCGCCGCTTCCGGCTCGTCCTTCTCTGTCTTGGCCATGACTGACTACCTCCGGCGTTCGGAGCGCTTGGACGCTGCTCGCTTGGATGACGTCGACTTCTTGGCCGAAGAGGTCTTCTTGGCCGCGGACTTCTTTGTGGGGGCCGCCTTCTTCGCAGGGGCCTTCTTGGCAGGGGTTTTCTTCGCGGGGGCCTTCTTCGCGGGGGCCTTCTTCGCAGGGGCCTTCTTGGCGGGAGCCTTCTTGGCGGGAGCCTTCTTGGCGGGAGCCTTCTTGGCCGCCTGCTTCCGGGCCGCAGTCCTCTTCTCCGCAGGTGCCTTCTGCGCCGTCTTCTTGGCGGGGGCCTTCTTCGCGGGCGGTTTCTTGGCCGCGGCCTTCTCAGCCGCGCCCTTCTCGGCCGAGGGCGCCTTCTTCGCGGGTGACTTCCGTCCTCGCGCACCACGGTCTTCGGATTCGCCGGAGGGCTCCGAGCCCGAGCGCCGGCGTGACTCCGGCTTCTTCGGCTCCTCTTCCTCGTCCTCGTCCGGCTCCTCCTCGTCCTCGTCCTCTTCCTCGGGCTCTTCCTCGGGCCCCTCTTCCTCCTCGCCCTCTCCCTCCCCCTCCTCTTCCGGCTCTTCCTCCCCCTCAGGCTCGTCTTCCTCCTCGTACTCCTCGTCCTCGTCCTCCGACTCCTCGTCCTCGCCCTCCTCCGGCTCCTCTTCGTCCTCCTCGCCCCCGCCGGAGAGCCGGGCCGTACGGTCACTGAGGGCCTCGGCCAGTGAGTTCATGCCACGATCGGCCGCCGCGGTCAGCGCCTTGCGGCCGGTGTCGAGCACCTCGCCCTTCAGCTGCTCCTGCAAGGCGGCGAACTGCGGCATCTCCCCGAGCCTGCGCATTCCCTCGGCGGCGAGCTGACGCGGCTCCAGGCCGAACCGCCTGCCCGCCAGATAGGTCGCGAGGGTGAGGGCCATCCGACCTTTCTTGGTGCGGCCCAGCACGTATCCGCCGACCACCGCGGCCGCCAGCGTCACCTTGGTCTGATCTTCCATGAGTCCAGTCACCTTCGTTCGTTCGGTGCGGAGCGCCCGCGGGCAGCGGAGCGGAGCTGGGCGACGTGCAGCCTTTCGAGCAGCTCCTCCTCTTCCCGCTCGAACTCCTCCGCGCTGACGTTTCCACTCTCGAACTCCTGGTTGAGGGCGACGAGTTGCGCCCTGAGTGCGCCCGGGTCGTACAGCTCCCGGTCTGCGCAGTCGTTCACCTTCTCGGCCACCCACGCCACGCCTCTGACGGGCGCGAGGGGAAGCAGGAGGATGCCGCTGATCAGTCCCATGTCAGGCACCCGCCGCTGGTGTCCGTACGCGCTTCGGGGTGACGAAGCTGTAGCAGGGCAGCGGCCCGGCGATACGCAGCTCGACGTGCCCGCGATGCGAATCCGCGAGCTTCTGTGCCTCTGTCCTGAAGTGGTCGCCGGCGTGCCGGTCGACGAGGAAGGACACGTTCAGCGCGCACCCCTGGACCTCGGGCCCAGGCACGACCTCGCGGGCCAGCGGTGTGAGCGCGTGCAGGATCTTCTGTCCGGCCTCCGCCGCTCTGCGTGCGAGCGCGGCGGCGACGGCCTCGCCCAGCCGGACGTTCGCCTCGTAACCGGGGCGGCGGCGTACCTCGTCCCGCAGCCTCCGCACCTGCTTCTCCTCGGCGACGACGGCGGCGAGCGCGTCCTGCGACGGGAGGGCCTTGAGGTTGATCTCGACACCGTCGGAGAGGTGCCGTAGAGCGGCGAGGTGGCTCTTCCTCGCTCCAGTCAGCTCACCGCGCACCGTCTCCTCGTCCGGCGCCACCACCCCGAATCGCATGGGCAGCACCGGACGGGTGTCCGTGAGGCGTACGAGCAATTCCTGATGTGCCATCAGGTCCCGGCGTTTGGCCCGTAGTTGTGGCGGTGCTTCACTCACCACAGCGGCGACCGGGCCTTCGCTGAGCAGCCGCAGCGGAGCGGGCGGGGCGCCCACCCCTACGGCCTCGGACGGGAGCGGCCGGCCCGAGGGGATGATCGCGTAGACGTAGACTCCGCCGGCGGCCACGCCTCACGCCTCCACGCGGCGGCGCTTGGCAGCCGTGCCTTGGCGGGCCGGTGCCCGGCGCTTCCTGGGCCGTTCCTCCTGCTCGTCGGCGTCTTCGTCGGCCTCGTCACCGGCGCCGACGACGCTGCGGACGGTGTCACCGACGGACTCGGCGGCCTTGCGCACCTTCCGCTTGCCGACGGCCCTGGCGGCGCCCCCGCCGAACAGCTCGGGGACGGTCGTGCTGCGCGAGTCCTGCTCCAGGTCGAGGCGGTTGCACGCCTCGGCGAAACGCAGATAGGTGTCGACACTCGCCACCACGATGCGGGCGTCTATCTTGAGGATCTCGATGCCTACCAACGAAACCCGGATGAACACATCGATGACCATGCCCCGGTCGAGGATGAGTTCGAGAACGTCGTAGAGGGTGCCGGCCCTCGGAGCGCACGGGACGACTTCGTCGGCATACATGGTCGGGGTCATGGAGCGTCCTTCCGGAAGATGGGGCGACGGCAGGGATCACTCGTCGGCGGCGCCGCGCCGGTACCGGCGGACCCTGCTGTACTCCAGGAGCTCACCGTCCCCGTCCAGCTGCACCTCGTAGGACGCGAGGAGGCTGGTGGTGTCCGGGATACGCGGGACTTCGAGCACGTCCACCACGACATGCCAGCCGTCCTCGCCGCGCCGCACCGAGGAGACGCCCTCCGTGTGGTGGCCGATGAGCTTTTCCAGGCTCTGGCAGGCCGCACGGGCGGCGTGTTCGGGGCCTTGCCGGGACGGGCGGCGGGAGGGGGCCACCTTCTTCGCGTGCCCGGTGCGGGCGCGTGTTTTCTCTGCCATGGGATCCAGTCTGGTGACGGCTGGGTTCCGCGCATCTCGAGCGGACCCGACCGACCGCGGTGGGCGCCGCTCACCCCTTCGGCCCGTCGGCGGGACGCGATCGCCCTTCGCCGGGTGCACAGTCGTAGGCATGGCTGAGACACGTGACGAGAGCGGGGCCGGGGCCGGACACGAGCGCCCGCCGGGGGTCGGCGACACCACCGTGGAGGCCGTCGGCGCGTTGACGGAGGCGCTGGAGACGGTGGAGCGGGCCAGGGGCCACCTGTACGCGTTCCATCAACTGACGGGCCACGCCGACCTGGCGCTGGACCGGGCCGTGGAGCTCCTCCGCATGGCCGGGCACGCGGGCCAGGCGGACCTGGTGCAGCACGAGATCCTGGGCCGCAACGTCATTCCGGGCTGCTGGACCTATCAGGTCGTGGAGGCGTACAACTCGACCTACTACCAACCGTTCGTGGATGTGGAGGCCGGGGTGCGGCGGGATCTCGTGGCAGGGCGGCGGCATCTGTACGAGGCCGAGATGAAGGAGGCCCGGCGGACCCACGGGCACCCCGACCACACCTCCCGGCCCTGACGGTGGACTCCGTCACGGCGCTGCGGCGTATCGCTTTCCTGCTGGAGCGGGCACAGGCGGCCACGTACCGGGTGAAGGCGTTCCGCACGGCCGCGGCCGCCGTCGAGGAGATGGGCGACGGCGAGCTCGCGGACCGGGTGGCGCACGGTTCGCTGGAGGCGGTACGGGGGATCGGTCCGCGCACCGCGGAGGTGATCCGGGAAGCGGCGTCCGGGGCGACACCGCGGTACCTGGAGCGGCTGGAGCGGGAAGCGTCTACGCCGCTCGCCCAGGGGGGTGAGTCGTTGCTGGCCGCGCTGCGCGGTGACTGCCACACACACTCCGACTGGTCGGACGGGGGGAGCCCGATCGAGGAGATGGGCAGGGCGGCGGCGGAGCTCGGTCACGCGTGGACGGTTCTCACCGACCACTCCCCCCGGCTGACGGTCGCGAACGGGCTGTCGCCCGAGAGGCTGCGCCGTCAGCTGGACGTCGTGGCGGAGCTGAACGAGCGGTGGGCACCGTTCCGTCTGCTCACGGGGATCGAGTGCGACATCAACCTGGACGGGTCGCTGGACCAGGAACCCGAACTCCTGGAACGCCTTGACGTGGTCGTCGTCTCCGTCCACTCGAAGCTGCGCATGGACCGGGCGCAGATGACGAAACGACTGCTCGCCGCCGTGCGCGATCCGCACGCGGACATCCTCGGCCACTGCACCGGGCGGCTGGTGAGCGGGCGGGGGCGTCCGGAATCGCAGTTCGACGCGGACGAGGTGTTCGCCGCGTGCGCCCGGTCGGGGACCGCGGTGGAGATCAACTGCCGGCCCGAGCGGCTCGACCCGCCGCGCACGCTCATCCGACAGGCGCTCTCCGCCGGGGCTCTCTTCTCGATCGACACCGACGCGCACGCCCCGGGGCAGCTGGACTGGCAGGTCTACGGCTGTGCGCGGGCCGAGGAATGCGACGTCCCGGCGGAACGGGTCATCACCACATGGACCGCGGACCGGCTGCTGGCCTGGACCCGGGACAAGGCGGTGTCGTAGAGATTCGCTCCGAAGGGCCCGCTCCCGGCCACCGGCGTAGAGTCGGTCCCGATGCCTGTGTGGTTTCCGCAGTTCACGGGGCAGGAGTGGCCCATGTCCGATGAACCCAACGGCCCTTCCCTTCCGAAGGAGCGCGGAGCACTCTCCGCAGGTGTGATCGCCTACCTGCGGGGTGACGGAGCTCTGCCCGATCCCGCCGAGGCCCGGGACGCCGATCCCTACGGCGACGACCTCCAGCTCGCGCTCTATGTGTGTTACGAGCTGCACTACCGGGGTTTCGCCGGTGTGCGGCCGGAGCTGGAATGGGACCCGCCGCTGCTCGCCGTACGCGCGGCGCTGGAGCAGCGCTTCCTCGATGCCCTGCGGCGTGACGCCACGACGACGGAGCCGCTGGACGACGTACTGGCGGATCTGCAGGTGGAGCCGGTGCACGGGACCGGGGTGTCGTGGTTCCTTCAGGAGCGGGGCGAGCTGCGGCACCTGCGCGCGTACGCCGTCCAGCGTTCCCTGTACCACCTCAAGGAGGCCGATCCGCATGCCTGGGTGCTGCCGAGGCTGAGCGGGCGGGCCAAGGCGGGGATGGCGGCGATCGAGTACGACGAGTTCGGGGCTGGACGGGCCGACCGCGTCCACGCGCAGCTGTTCGCGGACCTGATGTCCGATCTGGGCCTGGACGCCACCTACGGCCGGTATCTCGACGAGGGCTGCGCCCCGATGCTGGCGCTGGTCAATCTGATGTCGCTGTTCGGTCTGCACCGGCGGCTGCGCGGTGCGCTCGTGGGCCACTTCGCCGCCGTCGAGATCACCTCCTCGCCCGCTTCCCGGCGCCTGGCCCGGGCCATGAAGCGGACGGGGGCGGGGCCCGCGGCGGAGTTCTTCTACACCGAACACGTCGAGGCGGACGCCGTGCACGAGCAGGTGGTGCGCCGTGAGGTCGTCGGCGGGCTGCTCGAACAGGAACCCGAACTGGCGCCCGACATCGCGTTCGGCGTGACGGCGACCGCCTTCGTGGAGGACCGGTTGGGCGACCGCCTGCTGGCCGACTGGCGGGCCTGACCGCCGAGGGCACCCCGGAAGTGGTGGCCGGACCCGGTCCGGCGGAGTCTTGAACCAGACGTGTGCACCCACCCGTCGCGAGGAGTAGCGGATGTCCGCAGAAGTGATCGAGGAATCAACCCGTCCGGCCCGGCTGGTGACCCTGCCCGGCGTCTACGCACCCCAGCACGACACACACCTGCTGATGGCGGCCGTGAACCGCGAGGAGATCGGGCCGGGCACCGACGTCCTGGACCTCGGGACCGGCAGCGGGGCGCTCGCCCTGCACGCCGCGCAACGCGGCGCGCGCGTCACGGCCGTGGACGTCGCCCGGCGGGCGGTGATGACCGCGCGGCTGAACGCGCTGATCCGCAGGCGGCGGATCAGCGTGCACCGCAGTGATCTGCTCTCGGCCCTGCCCGGCAGGTCCTACGACCTGGTCATCTGCAACCCGCCCTACGTCCCCTCCCCGCTCGGCAGGCTCCCCGCACACGGCGCCGCACGGGCCTGGGACGCGGGCTGCGACGGACGGGCGGTCCTGGACCGTGTCTGCGAGGCGGCTCCGGCGGCCCTGCGCCCGGGCGGCCGTCTGCTGATGGTCCACTCCGGCCTGTGCGACAGCGGCACGACGGTGCGCCGGCTGTCGGAGGCCGGGCTGCTCGCCGAAGTCACCGAACGCGCCCGTGTGCCGCTGGGCCCCGTCCTGCGGTCCCGGCTGCGGTGGCTGAGGGAGACGGGGCTGATGGACGAGGCCGACACGACCGAGGAGCTGGTGGTCATCCGTGCCGAACAGCCCTGAACGGCCTCGTCGGATCCAACTGGCCGACGAAGGGCCGCTACTGGTCGAAGGACCGGTGGAGGTCGTGTGTGCCGACGGTCGGGTGGCCGTCTCGGACCGGTTCGTCGTGGCCCTGTGCACCTGCCGGCGGAGCCGGATGTACCCGTGGTGCGACACCAGCCACCGACGACGTACCCAGCGTGAGGAGAACAGCGATGCCGAACGAAGCCGGACGGCCGAACGATCCGACGACCGCACACCCCCGGCCCGACTTCCCCGGTCAGGAACAGGATCCGCCGGGCCGGACGGAAGCGATGGACCCGCGACCCGATCACGGTGAGGACAGCTACCGGGGCAGCGGGCTGCTCGACGGCCGCCGGGCCGTGATCACCGGTGGCGACTCCGGCATCGGCCGGGCCGTGGCGCTGGCCTACGCCCGCGAGGGCGCGGACGTCCTGTTCAGCCACCTGCCCGACGAGGAGGAGGACGCGCAGGAGACGACGCGGCTGATCGAGTCGGCGGGCAGGCGCGCGGTGCCCGTGACGTGTGACATCCGGGACGAGCGGGAGTGCCGTGCCCTGGTGGAGAGGGCCGTGTCGGAGTTCGGGCGGATCGATGTCCTGGTCAACAACGCCGCGTACCAGATGTCCCGGCCGGAGGGCATCGCGGCCATCTCCACCGAACAGTTCGACCGGGTCGTCCACACGAACCTGTACGGGATGTTCTGGCTGTGCAAGATGGGGCTGCCGCACATCCCGTCCGGTGGCTCCATCATCAACACCACCTCGGTGCAGGCCTACAAGCCGAGTCCGCACCTGCTGGACTACGCGATGACGAAGGGCGCCATCGTCACGTTCACGCAGGGGCTCGCGCAGACGCTCGCCTCGGACGGCATCCGGGTGAACGCCGTCGCCCCGGGCCCGGTGTGGACCCCCCTCATCCCGGCGACCATGCCCGACACCACGGAGTTCGGGAAGCAGAGCCCCCTCGGACGTCCGGCCCAGCCGGCCGAGCTGGCTCCCGCGTACGTGTTCCTCGCCTCCTCCCGGGCGAGTTACATCACCGGCGAGATCATGAACGCCACCGGCGGCACGCCGCTTCCCTGAGCCGGCACCAGCAGAGAGACGGAAGGCGGAACCACATGCCGCACGCGGCCCTGTTCGACGTCGACGGCACCCTCGCCGACACGAATCACCTCCATGTCACCTGCTGGTGGGAAGCCTTCCGCCAGGCGGGGCACCGGGTGGCGATGCGTGACATCCACCAGGCCATCGGGCTGGGTTCCGGCGACCTCATCACCCATCTCCTCGGTGCGGACGTGGACGAGGAGGAGGTCGAGCGGATCGGCGCCGCGCACAAGACCCTGTACGCCACCTACTTCGACCGGCTGGCCGCCTTCGAGGGCGCCGGGGACCTGTTGCGCGCCCTGGCGGGACGCGGTCGGCGCATCGTGCTGGCGACATCCGCGAGCGGGGGCGAGCTGGACGCGCTGCGGGCCGCCGTCGACGCGGACGACGTCATCGCGGGCACGGCGAGTTCGGACGACGTCTCCGAAGGCAAACCCGCGCCGGAACCCGTGGAGAACGCGTTGGACATCGCGGGCTGTTCCGCCGCCGAGGCCGTGTTCGTGGGCGACTCCGTGTGGGACATGCGGGCGGCGACACGGGCCGGGGTACCGGCCGTCGCCGTGCTCTCGGGCGGTATCTGCCGCAGCGACCTGGAGGAGGCCGGAGCGGTGGCGGTCTACCAGGACGTGGCCGATCTGCTGGCCCGCCTCGACAGCAGTCCGTTCGCCCGGACGGAGTAGCGCACCCCCTCTCCCACCACGGCGCGCCGGTCCCGGCGGGCCGTCCTACGCTGGCAGGCGCGGGAGGCATCCGCCCCGCCGCCCGAAGCCGGAGGAGCCCATGGCTGTACGGCAGAAGCTGATCAGGAAGAGCCCGGAGGCCGTCTGGGCGGTCCTTTCCGACGGTGACAGTTACGAGCACTGGGTCGTCGGTCCCTCGGAGTCCGAGCCCGCGGACGGCCGGTGGCCCGAGGTCGGTTCGACCCTCGTCTACACGGTGCGGATCGGACCCTACGAGCTCCACAACAAGACGGTCGTCCGCCGCTGCGAACCACCCCGGATCCTGGAACTCGAGGTGGACAGCGGGCACCTGGGCACCGCGAGGGTCGCCTTCGAGGTCCGCCCCTGGGGCGAGAACACCCTGCTCCTCGTCGACGAACACCCCCTGCGGGGCGCGGGGGCGGCGCTGCACAACGTCGCCGTGGACGCGGTCATCCAGCTGCGTCACCGGGCCATGCTGAACCGGCTGGCCAAGTATTGCGAAACCGGGGGGTGTTGAGCCGTGCCGGATGCCGTGGTGATCGGAGCGGGGCCCAACGGGCTGGTCGCGGCCAACCTCCTGGCCGACGCGGGCTGGAGCGTGGAGGTCCTGGAGGCACAGGACGTCCCCGGTGGCGCCGTACGCCATGACCGGGGGGTCGATCCGGCGTACGTCAGCGACGTGTTCAGTGCGTTCTATCCGCTGGCCGCCGCCTCGCCCGTACTCGCCGGGCTGCGCCTGCACGAGCACGGGCTGCGGTGGAGCCACGCGCCCCAGGTGCTGGCCCATCCGCTGCTCGACGGCCGGTGCGCCGTGCTGAGCCGGAACGTCGAGGAGACCGCGCGGTCCCTGGAGGCGTTCGCCCCAGGGGACGGCGATGCGTGGCGGGCCCAGGTCGACGTCTGGGAGAAGGTGCGGGCCCCGCTGCTTGACGCGCTGTTCACTCCGTTCCCGCCGGTGCGCGCCGGAGCGCGGCTCGCCGCCGCCGTGCGAGGAGCGGGCGGTCTGCGTCTGGCCCGGACCATGCTGCTGCCGGTGCGGCGGCTGGGCGAGGAGGAGTTCGCCGGGGAGGGCGGGCGGCTGCTGCTCGCCGGCAACGCCCTGCACGCGGACCTGGCGCCGGAGGCCGCGGGCAGCGGGGGGTTCGGCTGGCTGATGACGATGCTCGGCCAGACGTACGGCTTCCCGGTCCCGCTCGGCGGTTCCGGGGAGCTCTCGTCCGCGCTGGTGCGGAGGCTGGAGAGCCGCGGCGGGACGCTGCGGTGCGGTGAGCGGGTGACCGGAGTCGTCGTACGCGGCGACCGGGCCGTGGCCGTACGCACCGCCGGCGGGGAGACCGTGCCCGCACACCGGGCCGTGCTGGCCGACGTGTCCGCTCCCGCCTTGTACGGCGAGCTGGTCGATCAGCGGCACCTGCCCGGCCAGCTCCTGGCGGACCTGCGCAGGTTCCAGTGGGACTTCGCCACCTTCAAGGTCGACTGGGCGCTGGACGGGCCGGTGCCCTGGTCCGCCGAGGGGGCGGCCTCCGCCGGAACCGTGCACGTCGCGGACGGGGTCGACGCGCTCACCCGGTTCGCCTCGCAGCTCTCCATGGGACAGGTGCCCGACCGCCCGTTCGCGCTGTTCGGGCAGATGACCACCGCCGACCGCACCCGCTCCCCGGCGGGTACCGAGTCGGCGTGGGCGTACACCCATGTGCCCGGCCGGGTCCGGGGTGACGCGGGGGACGACGGCCTGACCGGGTCCTGGGACCGGCGGGAGGAGGAAGCGATGGCCGACCGGGTGGAGGCCCAGGTCGAACGGATCGCCCCCGGCTTCCGGGCCCGTGTCAAGGCCCGCCGTGTCCTGTCCCCCACGACGATGGAGAACATGGACGCCAATCTCCGGGCCGGGGCGATCAACGGCGGGACGACCGCACTCCACCAGCAGCTGGTGTTCCGGCCGACACCGGGCGCGGGGCGACCGGAGACTCCGCTGAAGGGGCTGTTCCTCGCTTCGGCCGCAGCGCATCCCGGCGGGGGCGTGCACGGTGCTCCCGGCGCCAACGCGGCGCGGGCGGCGCTGCGAGGTCATCGGCGGGGGCTCGTGCCGCGGGTGCAGCGCGCCCTCGCCCGGCCCCCCGAGCACTCCTCCCCCTGACCGTCCGGACGCGGCCGCGTCGTCGCGGCCGCGTCCGGTTCCCTCAGCCCTCGGTCCGCGGCCGGCTCCGCGTCGCCCCGCGCAGCCGGCGCAGCGCGGCCTGCAGGCGCGGGTGGCGCTCGTGCAACTGCGCCGAACGGCGGTCGAGCTCCTCGAAGATGCGTTCGGTTCGCTTGTCGATGTCGAGTTCGTCCAGGATGCGGTCCACCTCGGCGAGCAGGGCCCCGTGGAGCTGCCACTGCCTGGGGTGTTCCTGCACGTCCTCCAGCAGCAGGTCGGCCACCCGGTCGCGTGTCTCGCGGCTGCGGACGAGAGCTTCGGCGAGCCGTTCCTCGGCCTCCTCGCCGCTCGCGGCGATCGGGGTCGTGATCATCACCGCGAAGCCCTCGACGGCGTCGGACATGTGGCCGAACAGTTCCCGCAAGGACACGGCCACGTCCTGCGGGAAGAGCTCCTCCTCGGTACGCGCCTTGGCCAGGTCGGTCAGGGTGCGGGTCAGCACCCGCAGCACCACGGCGCAGATCTCCAGCGTGTCGAGTCCGGTCCGCAGGACCACCCGGTGCAGTACCCGCTGGCGGACACGGGGATTGAGCGTCAGGCTCTCCTCGGCCTGCCGCAGCGAGGCGTCGACCTCCACGATGTCGTGGTCCAGCCGCCGGGCCTCGTGCAGACGTGCGGCGGCCTCCCCGACCGGCTGGTTGCCCTCGATCTCCTCACCCAGCGCCTGGAACATCCTCCCCATCCGCTTCCCGAGACCGCCGATGGAGGCACCGGCCGTCTGGACCCAGACCGGCGGCGCGAACAGGAGATTGAACAGCAGTCCGACCCCCGCACCGATGAGCGTTTCGTACACCCGCTCCAAGGCGGTGTCGGCGACCTGGGAGACGCCGAGGACGAGCATCGCGCTGATGGCCACCTCCGGCACGAACTCGTTGACCCTGACGAGGCGCCCGATGAGCAGCGAGGTGAAGATCGTCAGGCCCAGGCTCCACCAGCTCAGCCCTACCAGGGAGCTGAACCCACTGGCGATCAGTACGCCGACGACGACCGCGT
Organism: Streptomyces sp. SirexAA-E; assembly: GCF_000177195.2. Lineage (GTDB taxonomy): Bacteria > Actinomycetota > Actinomycetes > Streptomycetales > Streptomycetaceae > Streptomyces > Streptomyces flavovirens. Next base: position 7,265,955 of record NC_015953.1, on the reverse strand, counting down.
TGACTCGTCGGATCCCCGTGGTGAGGGTCGCGTAGAGGGTCACCTGCACGACGAGCAGGGCGGTGAGGGGCGCGGTCAGTGGCGCCGGGTGCGGATCGGGCAGGGCCCACTCGGCCACCACGAACGAGATGACGGCCGCGGTGGTGGATCTCAGCACCTGCGCCGCGGCCGGCTCGGTGGTGCGTTGTACGAGTTTGACGACGGGGGCGGATACTCCAGGCATTCCTTGACCGTGCCCCGATCCGCGCGACCCCACCGCATCTCGGCCGGTCAAACTCCGTACGGACGTACGCGCACGCGCCTCGCGCACCTGCGATGCGGACGAGGCGGTTCAGGAGGATGGTGGAGGTATGGCTATCTCACCCACCACCCCGATCACACCGCCCCTCAGGCGCGGACTCACTCCCCCGGGCGAGACACCTCCGGCCGAGGGCTCCATCAGCGAGGCGCACGTCGAACGCGCGGACGGCGGCATCTGGGAGCATCCCGTCTTCTGGGCGGCCTTGGTGCTGTTCGGCTCGCTGATCGTCGCCGGCTACTTCGTGGCCCGCGTCTTCGGGTTCACGTGAGCAGCCGCGAGACGCTGGACGCGCTGCTGGAGGAACACGGCACCACGTACGCCGAGGAGGCGGGAATCCGGTTGCGGGACACCCCGCAGCCCCTGTACCAGCTCTTGGTGCTCAGCCACCTGTTGAGTGCGCGGATCCGTGCCTCGGTGGCCGTGGCGTCGGCGCGGGCGCTCTTCTCCCACGGGATGCGCTCGCCGCGCCGGATGGCCGACGCCACCTGGCAGCAACGGGTCGACGCGCTCGGCGAGGGCGGGTACCGCAGGTACGACGAACGGACCGCGACCCAGCTGGGCGACGGCGCCGAGCTGCTGCTCGACGCGTACGGCGGCGACCTGCGGCGGCTGCGCGGGGACGCCGACGGGGACACGGACGCGCTGCGCTCGGGCCTCCGGCGCTTCCCGGGGATGGGTCCGGCGGGCGCGGACATCTTCCTGCGTGAGGTGCAGGCCGTGTGGCCGGAGGCCGCCCCGTATCTCGACTCGAAGGCTCTCCAGGGCGCGGAACGGCTGGGGCTTCCCACCTCGCCGACCGGGTTGCGTCGGCTGGCCGACGGCCGGGAGCCGGCGGTGCTCGCCGCCGCGCTCGTGCGGGCGGCGTTGGACAAGGACGTCGTGGACTCCGTCCGTCCAACCGGCTGAGCGGGTCGGTCAGCGCGGAGGCCTCGGCCTGCCGGGCTTCGTCGAGCGTCCCTCCACCAGGGCACGCCTGATCTGGGCGGCACTTGCCCGTGCGTGGTCGGAGGCGGCGGTGCGGTCGGCCGTCGCCGGGACGAAGCGGTGGGTGGGGTGCATGCAGTGCCGGCACGGGGTGTCGGTGGAGATCAGGTATCCGTCCTCGCACTGCGGCTCGGTGCAGCGCCCGGGACCCACGAGGGCCTCGGCGATCTCCTCCGGCGCCCAGCGGCGGCGGCCGTCCTCGTCCTTCTCGTGGAGGGCGTGGGACCAGCGGACGTTCCATCGGCGCTCCACCCGCTCCAGGAGCTGGTCGGCGGTGCGGCGGCCGAGCTCCTGGTGGACCAGGTCGGGCACGGACCGCGGGGTGCGGTGCCCGAGCGCCTGGAGCAGAGGTTGCGGAAGGGCCTGGAGCACATAGCCGACCGGATCGCGGCCGGCGCGCTCCTTCCACCTGCGGCACGAACAGGGACCTTCCGCGGGGGAGAGCTTCCCGCAACGGCCGCAACGGCCGCGGCACTCGCCGCAGAGCCCTTCGTCGAGGCCGTCCAGGTGGGGCGCGGGGGCCCGGCCGCACTCACGGCAGCAGGAGGCGCAGTACCCGCAGAGACGCTCGTCGCCCTGCCTCGTCGACCACTGGCGCTGCTGGCAGCGGCAGCACAGGGCGCTGTTGCAGTACTCGTGGTGGGCGGCGCCCGAATGCCGTCCGGGGGGCGGGAATGACATCGCTGCGTTCTCCAGGTGCGTGGCGGGGACGTTCGGCTCCCCGCCCGGTCGACGTGGGCCGCTCGGGCCCCGCGCTCGACGTTACCGCTCCGCGCGGCCGGGCGCGGTGCGCCCCGTGCACACCCGTCATTTTCGCGCACTCCTGGGTGCGCGGGGTCAGGGGTGGAGGCCGCTGACCACGTCCGCGGTGGCGGCGATCCCCTCGTGGATGGTAGGCGCCATGCTCGTGCTCGCGAGGAGGAAACCCAGCATGGCGCAGACGATCGCGTGCGAGAGCTTGAGGCCTCCGTTCCGCAGGAAAACCGCTGCGAGGAACAGCAGAAGCAGCACGAGCGAGATCGAGACAACCATGGCCAGCCTCCTCTGCCGCGCCGAATTTGCGGCATTTGGCCGCCAGTGTGGCGTAGCGGGGAGGCCGTCCGGCGCACTGGCGCGTGCGCCGAACGGGTGTTGACGCACGGTGACGGGCCACGCGTCTCCCGCGCGGGTCGGTGGAGATCGCGGCCGTGCCGTTCCCGGCGGCGCAGGAACGTTTCGGGGGCCGTCGGGTCGTCGGTGTCGAGACGGTCATCGCCCGCCACGAGCAGTTCGGTCCGTACGGCGTCCCGCTCCGGCCCCGGTGTGTCGGGAATGCCCTGGACCCTGGCGGCCGGCGGGTCGAGGTACCCCTGGACACGCCGGAGCCGGGGGCGCGCCTCGTGGCGGCGTACCCCCGGCTCCCGTCGCGGTGACGGACGGCCGCTACGGGGCGGGCAGCTCCACCAGCGCGGCGACGGCCTCCCGGTGGCGCCCCGCGCTCCCGTACGCGAGCGAGTCCGCCTTGGCCCGCTTCAGGTAGAGGTGGGCCGGGTGCTCCCAGGTCATGCCGATGCCGCCGTGCAGCTGGACGCACTCCTCTGCCGCGTGGACCGCGACCTTCGAGCAGTAGGCCTGGGCCACCGCCACCGCGAGCGGTGCGTCGGGGCTGCCGGTCGCCAGCGCGTCGGCCGCGTTGCGGGCGGCGGCCCGGGCGGAGACGACCTCGAGCCAGAGCTGGGCCATCCGGTGCTTGAGCGACTGGAAGGAGCCCACCGGCCGGTTGAACTGGTGGCGTTCGCGGGTGTGGCGGACGGTCTCGGTCAGGCACCATTCGGCGAGACCGAGCTGCTCGGAGGCGAGCAGTCCGGCGCCGGTCAGCAGTCCGCGGGCGACAGCGGTCGCCGCGGGCCCGGACTCCGCGAGGAGGGCGCCGGAGGCGCCGCCGAGAGTGACCGTGGCGAGCGGACGGGTCAGGTCGAGCGGGACGAGCGGTTCGACGGTGACGCCCGGACCGGCGCTCTCCACCGCGTACAGACCCTCGGCCGTGGGGACCAGCAGCACATCGGCCGCCGCCGCGTCGGCGACCCCGGTCACCGTCCGTTCGAGGGTTCCGGTCAGGGCGGCCGTGGCGTCGGCGGCGGGTGTGGCGAACGGCAGGGCGAGAACGGCGGTCCTGCGTCCGGCCGCCAGATCCGCGAGGAGCCCGGCCGCCGGGCCCTCCCGCACGTCGAGGGCGAGCAGGACCTCGGTGGCGACCACCGCACTGGTCAGATAGGGGGCCGGCGCGACGCTGCGGCCCAGCTCCTCCAGCACCACGGCGGCCTCACGGTGGCTCGCGCCCTGCCCCCCGAACTCCTCCGGGACCAGCAGCCCCGCCGCCCCGATGCCACCGGCGAGGGACTCCCAGAGCTGCTGGTCGTACGGCGTGTCGGACTCGGTGGCGGCGATCACGGTGGGCGCGTCGGCCCGGGCGGCGAGCAGCGCCCGGACCGCCGAGCGGAGGTCCTCCTCAGCCTCGGAGTAGAGCAGGTCGGGGGCCTGGGCCTGCGGTGCCGCGGGTCCGGTCTGTGTGCTCATCGGGCGAGGTCCTTCCAGGCGACGTCCTTGTCGTTGCGCGGTTCGGCGGGCAGTCCGAGGACGCGCTCGGCGACGATGTTCAGCAGGATCTCGCTCGTGCCGCCCTCGATGGAATTGCCCTTGGAGCGCAGATAGCGGTACCCGGCGTCGCGTCCGGTGAAGTCAACGGTCTCCGGACGGCGCATGGTCCAGTCGCTGTACAACAGACCTTCGTCACCCAGGAGTTCGACCTCCAGACCGCTGATCTCCTGGTTGAGGCGGGCGAACGCCAGCTTCATGCCCGAGCCTTCGGGGCCGGGCTGCCCGGCGACGAGCTGCTGGCGCAGCCGTTCGCCGGTGAGGCGGGCGACCTCGGCCTCCACCCAGAGGGTGAGCAGCCGCTGGTGGAGGTCGTGGGTGCGCAGGGCGGGCCGCTCGCGCCAGGTCCTGGCGACGGTGCCGATCATGCCGCCCTCACGCGGGATGCGGGCACCGCCGATCGAGACGCGCTCGTTCATCAGGGTCGTCCGGGCGACCTTCCAGCCCTCGCCGACCGGACCGAGTCGCCTGCTGTCGGGGATGCGCACGCCGGTGAGGAAGACCTCGTTGAACTCGGCCTCGCCGGTGATCTGGCGCAACGGCCGCACCTCGACGCCCGGGTCGGTCATGTCGCAGATGAAGTAACTGATGCCGCGGTGCTTGGGGACGTCCGGGTCGGTACGGGCGATGAGGATCGCCCAACGGGCCAGGTGGGCGCTGGAGGTCCACACCTTCTGTCCGTCCACCACCCAGTCGTCGCCGTCGCGCACGGCACGGGTGCCGAGCGCCGCGAGGTCGGACCCGGCGCCGGGCTCACTGAACAGCTGGCACCAGACCTCCTCCCCCACCCACAGGGGGCGCAGGAAGCGCTGCTTCTGCTCGTCGGTTCCGTAGCCGAGGACGGTCGGCGCGGCCATGCCGAGACCGATGCCGATGCGGCGGGGGTCGTTGTCCGGCGCCTGGGCGGCGGCCAGTTCGGTGTCCACGACCACTTGCAGGGAGCGGGGTGCGTCGAGACCGCCGAGACCGACGGGGTAGTGCACCCAGGCCAGTCCTGCGTCGAAGCGTGCCCGGAGGAAGGCGGTGCGCCCGGTGGTGGCCGGCGGATGGGCGGCCAGCAGTTCCCGGGTGCGCCGGCGGACGTCGGCCGCGTCGGTCGTCGCGCTCACCGGTCACCTCCTTCCGGCAGGACGACGATCCGTCCGGTGCTGGTGCCGTCGGCGACCCGCTGGACGGCGTTCGCGGCTTCGGCCATCGGGACGCGCTCGCTGACCAGGGGCTTGACGACGCCTTGGGCGGCGAGCCGGGTGAGCTCGTCGTGACAGGCGCGGACCGCGGCCGGGTCCTTCGTGTTGTACAGGCCCCAGTGGAGGCCGACGATCGAGTAGTTCTTCACCAGGGCGTGGTTGAGGCCCGGGGCGGGGATGTCCCCGCTCGCGAAGCCGACGACCACCACCCGTCCCTCGAACGCGATGCACTTCACGGACTTGGCGTAGGCGTCCCCGCCGACGGGGTCGTAGACGACGTCCGCGCCGCGTCCGCCGGTGGCCTCCTTCACCGTCGCGACGATGTCCTCGCTGCGGCGGTCGATGACCAGGTCGCAGCCCAGCCTGCCGGCGATGGCGGCCTTCTCCGGTCCGCCGACGACTCCGATCACCGTGGCGCCGGCGGCCTTGCCGAGCTGGACGGCCGCGCTGCCCACACCGCCCGCCGCCGCGTGGACGAGGAGCGTCTCCCCCGGCTGGAGGCGGGCCCGGCGGTGCAGTCCGAACCAGCCGGTCTGGTAGCCGATGTGCAGGGCGGCGGCCTCGGCGTCGTCCAGGGCGTCGGGCGCGGGCAGCAGTGCCGCCTCGTCGGCCACGACGTACTGGGCGAGTCCGCCCGCGGGCAGGGCCGGCGTGGCGAGCACCCGGCGGCCGTCCTCGCTCTCGCCGCAGATCTCCACGCCGGGGGTGAACGGGAGCGGGGGCCTGACCTGGTACTGGCCCCGGCAGAGCAGCGCGTCGGGGAAGTTGATGTTCGCCGCGCGCACCTTGAGCAGCACCTGCCCCGCGCCCGGGGTGGGCCGGTCCGTCTCCTCGAGCACCATCACCTCGCCCGGCTCGCCGTTCCGGTGCACTCGCCATGCCTGCATGAGGGGCCTCCAAGACCGTCGGCATTACCACTGCTCCGGCGCATACTAAGCGGTCGCTTGCTCCTGTGGGAACACTTTCGGCGCGGTCGGCCGGTGTGCGTTCAGGACCGCTTCGGCCTGGCCCGCACGTGCATGCGCTCCCCCTGGGGCCCGAAGAGACTCAGGTATTCCGCCGGCTCGTCACCCGCGGGTCCGAACCAGTGCGGCAGCCTGGTGTCGAACTCGGCGGCCTCTCCCGGCCCCAGCACCAGGTCGTGGTCGGCGAGGCGCAGCCGCAGCCGTCCCGAGAGCACGTAGAGCCATTCGTATCCCTCATGGGTGCGCTGTTCACAGGGCGCCTCGTCCTTCTTCTCGTGGACGACCTTGTACGCCTGGAGCCCGCCGGGCCTGCCGGTCAGCGGGAGCGACGTCTTCCCGCCGTGCACGATGGGCTTGGCCCTGACCCGCGGGTCGCCGGGGGGCGGCGCCCCCACCAGGTCGTCGAGCGGCACCTCATGGGCGCGGGCGATGGGGAGCAGCAGTTCGAGACTGGGGCGCCGGCCGCCGGACTCCAGCCGGGAGAGCGTGGACACGGAGATGCCGGTGGCCTCGGCGAGCGCGGCGAGCGTCACACCCCGGTCCTTGCGCAGTCGGCGCAGCCGGGGGCCGACCCCGGTGAGTACGGCGTCGAGCTCGGGGTCTTCCTGACTCTTTTCCTTCATCCGCCCATTGCAGAATCGGCAAAGGGCTTTGTCAATTCCGGGCGTTCGGCCGTGCCCCGGAAGGCCCGGCGGTACGCGTGCGGGCTGGTGCCCACCACCCGCTTGAAGCGGTCCCGGAAGGCGGTCGGCGAGCCGAAGCCGACCTGCCCGGCGATACGGTCCACGGAGTGCGGCGTCGTCTCCAGAAGGTGCTGGGCCCGGCGGATCCGCGCCCGGTGGAGCCACTGGAGCGGGGTGGTCCCGAGCTGGTCCCGGAATCGGCGGTTCAGGGTCCGGGTGCTCATGCCGGCCCGGTCCGCGATGTCGTCCAGGCAGAGCTCCCGGCCGGCGTTCTCCTCCAGCCACCGCAGGAGCGGTTCGAGGCCGGCGCCGCCCGGCGCGGGTGGCTGGGTGTGCACGATGAACTGGGCCTGGCCGCCCTCGCGTTCCAGCGGCATGACGGAGAGCCGGGCGGCGTCGGCGGCCACCGCGGAGCCGTGGTCGCGGCGGATCATGTACAGGCAGAGGTCGAGCCCGGCGGCGGCTCCGGCGGAGGTGAGGAACTGGCCGTTGTCGACGTACAGCACGTCGGGGTCGACGTCGACGTGCGGGTGGCGGGCCGCCAGCAGTCCGGCGGCGGCCCAGTGGGTGGTGGCGCGCAGACCGTCGAGCAGTCCGGTGGCGGCCAGCACGAGTGCCCCGGCGCAGACGGAGGCGATGCGGGTCCCGGCGGCGGCGGCCCGGCGCAGCCCTTCGAGGATTTCGGGCGGGACCGGTCGGGTGGGGTCGGCGACGCCGGGGACGATCACGGTGTCGGCGTCGGCGAGCGCGTCGAGCCCGTACGGAGCGCGCAGGGCGAACGCGCCCGCGTCCACCTCGGCCGCGGCGGCGCAGACCCGCACCCGGTAGGCGGGGCGGCCGTCCGGCAGCCGGGCCCGCCCGAAGACCTCGACCGGCGTCGACAGGTCGAAGGCGATGACGCCGTCGAGAGCGAGTACGGCCACGGTGTGCATGACGTCATCCCCTCAGATGCCCGGATCCGGCCGTCGGCCCCGACCTGGCACCCGGCGCCGCGGGACAAGGCTATGCGCAGGTCGGACGGGCCATGACGGCCCTGGCGGGAATCCGTTGGAAGCTGTCACTTTCGCCACTCCCCGGGGGCTGGCGAGCCGCTTAGCGTCGGTGGCGGCCGCATCCGGACCCGATGGACGCGGCATCGCGCACCGCGGGACCGCTGCCCGCCCCGACCGTGCGGCGGGCACCGGCCGCCACCTCCGTGCCGCTCCGCCCACCCGACCTGAAAGTCCTGTCCCGTGACCAAGTTCCTCCTGGCCGTGCACGTACTGGCGGCGATCGTCGCCGTCGGCCCCGTGACCGTGGCGGCCAGCATGTTCCCGCCCGCCGCCCGGCGGGCCCTCGCCCACCCACAGGACGCCCGGGCGACCGCCGTCCTGGAGACCCTGTACCGCATCTGCCGCGTCTACGCGGGCGTCGGCATCGCCGTCCCCGTCTTCGGCTTCGCCACGGCGAGCGGTCTCGGAGTCCTGGGCGACGCCTGGCTCATCACCTCCGTGGTGCTCACCGCGTCGGCGGCCGCCGTGCTGGCCCTGCTGGTCCTGCCGCGCCAGCACACACTGCTGTCGGCCACCGGCCCGGACGCCCCGGCGCTGACGCGTCGGCTCGGCATGTACACCGGCCTGTTCAATCTGCTCTGGGCGACGGTCACCGTGCTCATGATCGTCCGCCCCGGCTCCACGACGGGGGCATGACCGTGCGTGCGCTGCGGATCGCGGCTCGCGCCGAGCTCCTGTCCCTCCTCGTCCTGCTGGCCAACCTGGTGACGGTGCACCTGCCGGCGGTCTCCTCGCTCGCCGGGCCGGTGCACGGCTGCGCCTACCTCCTCGTGGTCGTCCTGGTCTTCCGCACGCCCGGCGCGAGCGGTGCGGCGAAGGGTTGCGCGCTGCTGCCGGGCGTGGGCGGGCTGCTCGCGCTCCGTTCGCTCGGGCGGCCTCCCGCGCGGGCCTGACACCCGCCCGGCGTCATCGCGCGAAGACCTCGAAGGTGACGGCCGGGCGACCACCGAAGCGTTCGGCGGCCGCCTCGGTCATACCGGTCAGAAGGGTCCGGCAGTACGCCTCGGGGTCCTCGTCCGTCAGGACCTCGATGTACGTCCGGTGGGAGAGCAGCGAGCGCACCGACCGTTCGAACCCGGCGGTCGCGTCGACCGCGTGGGTGGGCCGGTCGGTGCCCGCGACGGCGACCCAGCGCACCCCGTCCCACGGTTCCAGCCCCTGCTCGGTCAGCTCGGGGAAGATCCAGCGGTTGCCCGCGTCACCCGCGGCGTCCAGGGTGGCGCGGCCGACCGCACGGTGGTCGGGGGTGTTCCAGGTGGCACCGCCCCAGGTGTCACGGTGGTTGAGGGTGATGACCAGCTCGGGCCGGTGGCGGCGGACGGCCGCCGCGATGTCGCGGCGCAGCGCCGTACCGTATTCGATCACCCCGTCGCGGTGGTCGAGGAACTCCACGGTGCCAACGCCCACGGCGGCGGCGCTCGCGCGCTGTTCCCGCTCCCGCAAGGGGGCGCACTCCTGGGGGGCGATGGTGTCGATCCCTGCCTCTCCGCGGCTCGCGAGGAGGTAGGTGACCTCGCGGCCTTCGTCTGTCCAGCCGGCGACGGCCGCCGCGCAGCCGTACTCCAGGTCGTCGGGGTGGGCAACGACCGCGAGCGCCCGCTGCCAGTCGGTGGGCATGGGTTCCAGCTGCTGTGTCATACCCCGCAGGTTATCGAGGGGGGTGTGCCGCATTCCGGAGGCGGATCAGGGCAGGGGAGCCGGAGGACCCTGCGGTCGGGCCGCCACGCGCGAGCCACCGCCGGGGGACATACCCCTAGGGGTATTCTTCAGGTCCGGGGCGGACGGACCGACGGCAGAGTTCCGGCCCTCTCCCGCCCCGGCGAACGAAAGGAACCCGCTCGTGACAAGCCCCGCCACTCTCTCCCCCGCCCAGGCCGCAGCCCGTCTGGAGGAGTTCACCGTCATCGACGTGCGGGGGCCCGGCGAGTACGCCTCCGGGCATGTGCCCGGCGCCCTGAACGTCCCGCTCGACCGCCTCCCGGAGGCGGTACCCGCTCTGAAGTCCGCCTCGGCCCGAGGTTCCCTGCTGGTGGTGTGCGCCTCCGGCGTGCGCTCCACCCGGGCCTGCGAGATCCTCGCCGACGCCGACATCGAGGCCACCACGCTGGCCGGTGGGACCTCCGCCTGGGAGAGCGACGGGCACGGCCTGGACCGGCCGGAGGGTGCCCGGGCCACCTGGCCGTTGGAGCGCCAGGTGCGGCTGGCCGCCGGTTCACTGGTGGTGGCCGGGCTGCTGGCGGGCCGGCGCCTGCCCGCCGCGCGCTGGCTCTCGGCGGGCATCGGCGCGGGCCTGGTCTACTCCGCGGTGAGCGACACCTGCGGCATGGCGGCGGCACTGTCCAGGCTCCCGTACAACCGCGCGCCGCATGCCGAAGCGGACCTGGACGCGACGCTGGACGCCCTCCAGCGCTGACGCCCCGTCGGTGCGAAGGCGGCTACCGGTCGCTCTCGCCCCGCACGAGGGCGAGCAGCCGGTCCAGCACACGGGGGCCGCCCGCGCGCAGCCCGTCGTGCTCGAACTCGCTGGTCACCCAGGTGCGCAGGCCCCGGATCGAGGCGGCGGTGCGCAGCGCGTGACCCGTGTCCACGTACATGTCGTCGTGGTAGACGGCCGCGGCGACGGGCACCTCGTTGGCCGCGAGCCGGGCGGTGTCGTACAGGGCGGGCCAGTCGGTGCGGGCGGCGAGCAGCTCGGCGGTCTCGCGCAGCGGGCGCAGGGCGGGGTCGACCTCGAAGTGCCAGGGGTGGATGCTCTCGCCGGTGAACAGGACGGGCCCTCGGCCGGCCAGTGAGGCGGCGGCGTCGAACTGCGGGAACTCGGCGCGGACCCGTTCGGCGGACCAGCCGGTGGGCCGCTCGCCCTGGCCGTAGATCGCCTCGTGCATCAGGGCGTACAGCGGGTGGCCGGCGAACGAGGTGGCCGTCCGCACGGCCTCCTGGAAGGTGTCGGAGAGCTCGGTGCCGTGCGGCCCGGTGACGAAGGCGTTCTCCAGGAGGTGGTGGAGCTGATGGCTGCCGGTGCCGCCGCCCAGCAGGATGCCGAGCGACTGGAAGCCCTCGGGGGTCAGACGGTGGCCCGCGCTGTCGGAGCGGTGCTCGGCGAGGTACGCGGTGATCGCGCGGGCCCGCTCGACGTCCTGCGGGTAGTGGGCGTAGTGCGCGGCGACCTTGCGTTCGATCCGGGGGTACGCCGCCCGGTAGACGTCGTCGGCGTGCGCGTCCAGGGACGGCAGTCCGCCCGTGATCAGGACCTGTTCCAGCCCCTCGGGGGCGGCCGAGAGGTAGCGGACGGCACAGAAGCCGCCGAAGGACTGCCCGAGGACGGTCCAGGGCGCGCCCCCGGTGAGCTGCGGGCGGATCAGCTCGCAGTCGCGGACGATGCTGTCCGAACGGAAGTGGGCCAGGTAGTCGGCCTGCTCGCGGGGGCCGCCGCGCAGTGGCAGGGTCTGGCGGTTGGCCGGGGTGGACAGTCCCGTCCCGCGCTGGTCCAGGAGCAGCACCCGGAACTCCTGCACGGCCCGGCCGAGCCAGGCCTCGGTGCCGACGAAACGGCGGGCGCCGAATCCGGGGCCGCCCTCCAGGTAGACCAGCCAGGGCAGGCTCTCGTCCGCCTTGGACGCCGCGACGGCTTCCCGGGCGAAGATCTCGATCTCCTCGCCGCCCGGGTCGTCGTGGTCGAGCGGGACCGTGAACCGGTGGTCGGTGAGGACGAGGCCGGGGTGGCGAAAGCTGTGCAAGGGGGCTCCTGTTTCCGATGGTTCCCGGACAGTTCAGCACACCGCCGTGACCCGGTCGGTCCCGGCCCGTGTGCACGGGGCTCCGGCGACTCCTACCGTGCACACATGATCCGGTTCGAGCAGGTCGGCAAGGTCTATCCGGACGGGACCAGCGCGGTCGACGGGCTGACCTTCGAGGTCGAGAAGGGCGAGCTGGTCACGCTCGTCGGCCCGTCGGGCTGCGGGAAGACCACCACGATGATGATGGTGAACCGGTTGATCGAGCCGACGTCGGGCCGGATCCTGGTGGACGGCGAGGACATCTCCACGGTCGACCCGGTGCGGTTGCGCCGCCGGATCGGCTATGTGATCCAGCAGGTCGGCCTCTTCCCCCACCGGACCGTGCTGGACAACACCGCGACCGTGCCGGCCCTCGTCGGCTGGAAGCGCGACCGGGCGCGCCGACGGGCGGCGGAGCTGCTGGACCTGGTGGGCCTGGACCCGAAGACGTACGGCCCGCGCTATCCCTCCCAGCTCTCCGGCGGGGAGCGCCAGCGGGTGGGCGTGGCCCGGGCGCTGGCCGCGGACCCGCCGGTGCTGCTGATGGACGAACCGTTCGGCGCGGTGGACCCGGTGGTGCGCGAGCGCCTGCAGAACGAGTTCCTGAGGCTCCAGTCGACGGTCAGGAAGACCGTCCTGCTGGTGACGCACGACATCGAGGAAGCGGTCCGGATGGGAGACCGTATCGCGGTGTACGGGAAGGGGCGGATCGAGCAGTACGACCGTCCGGGCGCGGTCCTCGGCACCCCGGCGACACCGTATGTGGCCCAGTTCGTCGGCGCCGACCGCGGCCTGAAGCGGCTCTCGGTCACCGCGATCGAGCCGGAGGACCTGGAGGAGCCGCCGACCGCGCACGTGGGCGAGCCCGCGCGGGCCGCCGCCGAACGGCTCACCGGCCTGGGGGCGCGCTGGGCCGTCGTCCTGAACGAGGAGGGTGACCTGCACGGCTGGGTGGCGGCGGACGCCCTGCACGGTGCCGGGGGCGGCGGGACGGTGGGTGACCTGGCCCGGCGCATGGACGCGTGGGTCCCCGTCGGCGCCCCGTTGAAGCAGGCCTTCAGCGAGATGCTCCAGCACGACGCCGGATGGGTGGCGGTGCTCGACGGGGCACGCTTCCTCGGAGTGCTCACCCCGGCGAAGCTGCACGAGGCTCTCCGGCGGTCGGTCGACGCGGACGCGCGGGGCGTGGGCCGCGGCGAGGTCAGCTTCGACTCGGTCGCCGACGCCTGAGCGTCCCGTCACAGGCACAACAGTGAGCAGCGCTTGCCTTTAACCCGCGCTTGCAACTATTGTCTACGCCTGTAACCACCGCACGCAGATCGGTTCGGCCGATCCCAGGAAGGACGCACCATGCCCTCCTCCCCCACCGTCACGCTCAACAACGGCACGACCGTCCCGCAGCTCGGATTCGGCGTCTTCCAGGTCCCCGACGAGGAGACCACGGCCGTGGTGACCAGTGCACTGGAAGCGGGCTACCGCTCCATCGACACCGCCGCCGTCTACGGCAACGAGGCCGGCGTCGGCCGCGCGCTGGCCCAGTCCGGGATACCCCGCGACGAGCTGTTCGTCACCACCAAGCTGTGGAACGACGACCAGGGCCACGACGCGACGCTCGCCGCCTTCGACGCGAGCCTGGACAAGCTCGGCCTCGACCACGTCGACCTCTACCTCATCCACTGGCCCACGCCCGCCCGCGACCTCTACCTCGACACCTGGCGCGCCTTGGAGAAGCTGGCGGCCGACGGCCGGATCCGGGCGGCCGGCGTCTCCAACTTCCAGCCGGCCCATCTGCGGAGGCTGATCGACGCGTCATCCCTCCTACCGGCCGTCAACCAGATCGAGCTGCACCCGGGCCTCCAGCAGAACGAACTGCGCGCCCTGCACGCCGAGCACGGCATCGCCACCGAGGCGTGGAGCCCGCTCGCCCAGGGCGCGCTGCTCGACGACGAGGTGCTGGTCTCCCTCGCGGAACGCCACGGGAAGACGCCGGCCCAGGTGGTCCTGCGCTGGCACCTCCAGCTCGGCAACGTCGTGATCCCCAAGTCGGTCACGCCCGCCCGCATCCGGCAGAACATCGACGTCTTCGACTTCGAGCTGTCGGACGCCGACATGGCGGCGATCGCGGGCCTGGACCGCGGCATGCGCACCGGACCGGACCCCGACACGCTCAACTGAGCGAGTCGACCGGGCCACTGACACGCCGTCGGGCGCACCCGCGAGGCCGGGCGGCATCCCCCGCGCAGGACGACTGCCACTCATCTGCCGCGCCGGTAACTGCTTCCGTCCCTGGGGCGTACGAGGAAGCCGGCGACCACCAGATAGCGGCGCAGCGCCGAGCAGTCCTCGTGCACGGTACGCAGCGCGTCGTTCACCTCGCGCTCGGTGTAGGCGCGGTCGCGCTCGAACAGGGTCTCGGCCAGGTGCGCCAGCAGCTGTTCACGCCGGGCGGGCTTGCGCGGGATCGCCGTCAGGCGCCCTCGCGAGAAGAGCGCGGCCACCTGGTGCGAACCGCGGGTATCGGTGTCGGACATGCCGGAAGCGTGGCAGGGCCGGGGTGGCGGGGCAACCCGATTTCCCCGGCCCGCCCACCCTCTTGACCGGCCTCTCCCCCGAAGCCTAGGTTTCCGTGGGAAAGCGCTTGCTATCCGGTGGGCGCCACCTCTCTCCGCCTCAGGGGGTGTTCGTCATGCCCGGCCAGGGTTCCGGCCGTGGGCCGGTACGGGTCGCGATCGTCGGTACGGGCGCGATCGCTCGCGTCGGCCATCTGCCCGCGCTGACCGCGCTCGCCGCCGAACAGCCGCTGGAGATCGTCGCCGCGGTCGACGTGGCCCAGGCCGCGGTCGATGCCTTCTGTGCGGAGGCGGGCATCCCCCACCCGTACACCGACCTCGACCGGATGCTCGCCGAGCAGCGGCCGGACCTGGTCTCGCTCTGCACCCCGCCGAGGTTCCACCGCGACCAGGCCGTGGCCGCGCTGCGCGCCGGGGCGTGGGTGTGGTGCGAGAAGCCTCCGTGCCCGTCGCTGGAGGACTTCGACGCGATCGAGGCGGCGGAGGGTCCAGGGGGCGGTGGCCCGTACGCGGCGATCGTCTTCCAGCACCGCTTCGGCTCTGGCGCCGGGCATGTGCGGGAGCTGCTGGCGCGACAGGCTTTGGGACGACCGCTGGTGGCCCACTGCCAGACCACCTGGTACCGCGACGAGGCGTACTACTCCGTCCCCTGGCGCGGGGGTTGGGACAGCGAGGGCGGCGGTCCCGCGATGGGGCACGGCATCCACCAGATGGATCTGCTGCTCGATCTGCTGGGGCCGTGGGCGGAGATCCACGCGATGGCCGGGCGGCTGGTGCACGACGTCGAGACGGAGGACGTCTCCACCGCGCTGGTCCGCTTCCGGAGCGGGGCGATGGCCACGGTCGTCAACAGTGTGCTC
The DNA here is from genome assembly GCF_000177195.2 of Streptomyces sp. SirexAA-E. Lineage (GTDB taxonomy): Bacteria > Actinomycetota > Actinomycetes > Streptomycetales > Streptomycetaceae > Streptomyces > Streptomyces flavovirens. The sequence continues at coordinate 7,250,943 of NC_015953.1, read as the reverse complement.
AGCCCGGACGAGGTCAGCCGGATCCGCATCGACTGCGAGCGCGCCACGGTCGAGCTCACCCACCTGTACGGACACCGCAACGCGGACTGGCGGATCACCCCGGCCCCCGGCGTGCCTGACGGACTCGCCTCGTCCTGGACGGATTTCGGCGCCGACGTGCCCAGCTCGCACGAGGCGCAGCTGCGCGGCCTTCTCGCGGACCTGCGGGCCGGCCGTCGGCCGCGCAGCAGCGGTGGTGACGGCCGGAAGAGCCTCGAACTGGTCGCCGCCCTCTACAAGGCGGCCTTCACCGGCGCCACGGTGCGGGCCGGCGAGATCGTCCCCGGTGATCCGTACTACAGCGCCCTGCACGGCGACGCCCCCGGCTGGGCGCCCGCACCGCCGCCGACCGCGGAGGCCACGGCGTGACGGACCAACTGGAGCTCGTCCACCATCACGGTGACCACCTGGCGGTGTCGGTCGCGGGCGGGACGGAACTGCTGCGCTACGTCTACCGGCCGGAGGCCGCCTGGGAGGCTCCGAAGCCGTACGTCCACCCGCTGCGCACCCTGGCCGGCCAGGTGGTGACGGACTACCGGCCCCACGACCACCGCTGGCACAAGGGCCTGCAGATGACCGCCTCGCATCTGTCGGGCCAGAACCTCTGGGGCGGCAACACCTACGTCCACGGCGAGGGGTATCTCGCGCTGCCGGAGCGCGTCGGTTCGATGGCGCACGCGGGCTTCGACGAGGTGTCCGTGGACGACGTCGGGGCCCGCTTCACCGAGCGGCTGACCTGGCATCCGTACGGTGGCGGCCTCTGGGCCGTGGAGACGCGCCGGATCGAGGTGCACGACGTCGACCCGGCGGACGGCAGCTGGGCACTGACCTGGTCGACCGCCGTCACGAACCGGCGCGCGGAACCGCTGCGCTTCGGCAGTCCGACGACGCACGGCCGTCCCGACGCGGGGTACACCGGGCTGTTCTGGCGGGGGCCCCGGGCCTTTCGTGACGGGCGGATCCTGGGGCCGGACGCGGAGGGGCCGGAGCTGATGGGACGTCAGGCGCCGTGGTTGGCGTACTGCGGGGAGACGGACGGGGCCGACGGACACGCGACGCTGGTCTTCGCCCATTCCCCCGGCAACGACCACACCGGCGAGGGCGGCGGGCACCCGGCGCACTGGTTCGTGCGTGACTCCCCGTTCGCGGCCGTCGCGCCCTCGCTCGCCTTCCACGAGGAGCTGGTCCTGGAGCCGGGCGCCACGCTGGCCCGCCGCTACCGGGTGCTGGTGGCGGACGGGGTCTGGGACCGCGAACGCGTCGCGTCCCGGGTCGGCGCGTTCCTCTGGTAGGCGGTCAGCCCTTCGGGACGAGTCCCTTGTTCTCCAGGTAGGTGCGGGCGACGTCCTCGGGGAGCCTGCGCCAGCTGTCGACCTGCTCGTTCATCCGGGCCAGGTCGGCGGTGGTCAGGACGGTGTTGAGCTTCCCCAGGGCGTCGCGGACGCCGCCGCTGCCCGCGCGCGCCCGGTTGACGACGGGGACGAGGTAGTCGGCGTTCTGGAGGTGTCGGTCGTCGGCCAGCAGCACCAGGCCGAAGTCGTCGAGGGTGGCGTCGGTGGTGGTGGTCAGGACCATCTGGTCCTGACCGTTCTGGACGGCCTGCTTGGCCTGGGTGGTGCCGACGCCCCTGGGGTCGACGGCGGTGATGTCGATGCCGTACACCTTCTTCAACCCGGGTTCGCAGTAGGGCCGTTTCACGCATTCGTCCCCGGCCGCCAGCCGTACCGGCAGACCGGACCTCCCGAGGTCGCTGAGCGTTTCGAGGCGGTGCTTCGCCGCGTATGCCGCCGCGACCGCGAAGGCGTTCTGGTCGACGGCCCGGCCGGGCGGGAGCACGGTGAGGCCCCGGGGTGCGGCGAGGGCGCGCAGGGCCTTCATGGTGGTGCCCAGGTCGGGCGAGCCGACCGGGTCCGCGTCGGCCCCGTCGGCCTTGGTCTTCAGCCAGTCGGCGAACGTGGCCGCGTACTCCGGGACGACGTCGATCTGGCCGCTCTCCAGGGCCGGTTCGTAGATCTCCCGGTTGGTGACGGACAGGATCCGTGTGGAGTAGCCGGCCTGCTCCAGCAGGAGGGCGTACATCTGGGCGAGCAGGTCGCTCTCGGTGAAGCCCGCGGAGCCGATGGTCAGGTGCTTGCTGTCGCCGGGCGGTGCGGTGACGTCGCCCTGGTTCTCCAGGCTGGGCCCGGTGGTGCAGGCGGTGACGAGCAGCAGGAGCAGCGCGGGCAGGGCCCGGACGCCCGGGTGCCGGCTCGTCATGCCGTCTCCCGCCGACGGAAGCGGGCGGGGGCGAGCCGCTGTCCCGCTTCGAACAGTCCCTCGACCAGCAGGGCGAAGACGGCGACGAGGACGGCTCCGGCGACGACCTGCGGGGTCGAGGCCAGGTTGAAGCCGGCCGTGATGATCCGGCCGAGCCCACCGCCGCCGACCAGGGCGGCGAGGGTGGCGGTGGCGACGAGCTGCACGGCGGCGATCCGTACGCCGGTCAGGACGAGGGGCAGGGCCAGCGGCAGCTCGACCCGGCGCAGCATCTGCCATCCCGTCATGCCCATGCCCCGGGCGGCGCGGACGACGTCGGGGTCGACCTCGCGCATCCCGACGTACGCGTTGGTCAGCAGGGGCGGGATCGAGAAGAGGACGAGGGCGATCACGGTCGGCCACTGGCCGGACGATCCGATCGGGGTGAGCAGCAGGAGGACCAGGACGGCGAAGGTGGGGACGGCCCGGCCGATGTTGGAGATGTTGACGGCGAGTGCGCCTCCCTTGCCGAGATGGCCGAGGACGAGCGCCACGGGGAGGGCGAGGGCGCAGCTGATCAGCAGGCATACGACGGTGAGGAAGAGGTGCTGCCCCAGCCGGGTCCAGATCCCGTCGGCGCCGTACCAGTGGGCGGAGGTGGTGAGCCAGGACCAGGTGTCTCCGAGGACGTTCACGGGGTTCTCCTCGTCCAGGGGGTCAGCAGCCGCTGTGCGCCGAGCAGCAGCAGATCCGCGGCGACGGCGATGACCACGCACAGCACGGAGGCGGTGAGCACCTGGGCCTTGAAGTAGGTGTTCATGCCGGAGTAGATGAGGTTGCCCAGCCCGCCGAAGCCGACGATCGCGCCGACGGTGACCAGTGAGACGGCGGAGACGGTGGCGATGCGCAGTCCGGCCATGGCGGCGGGGAGCGCGAGGGGCAGTTCGACGGTGAGCAGGAGGCGGAGGGGTCCGTAGCCCAGACCGCGCGCGGCCTGCCGTGTCTCCTCGGGCACGGAGCGGAGCCCGGCGAGGATGTTGCGGACGAGCAGCGTGAGCGAGTAGAGGACGAGGCCGGCGACGACGAGCGTGGCCGAGAGCCCGTAGACCGGGAGCAGCAGCGAGAACATCGCGAGCGAGGGGATGGTGTAGAGGACGGTCGTCACGCCGAGCACGGGTGCGGCCGCCCAGCGCCGGTGGCGGGCCGCCAGGGCGAGGGGCAGCGCGATGACGAGGCCGATCAGGACGGAGACGGCGGTCAGCTGGAGGTGCTGGACCGTGGCGTCCATCAGGATGCCGCGCCGGCTGGTGAGGTAGTCGCCGCAGATCCACTCGTTGCGCGCGAGGCAGTCGTCGGGGGGTGCGGTCACCCGTCCATTGGAGCCGGGGTGTGGGCCGGTCGCGCGTACTGTTCGCCTGTTCGGGGCCGGTGGGCGGTCCTGGGGCGTGTGGTGGAAGTCCCGCCCGTCCGGGGCGGGGTGCGCGAGGTCAGGGGGTGTCCGGCAGCCGTCCTCCCAGTCGGAGCTCGGCCCCGTCCTCCCGGTCGGTGACGCCTGCCACGAGCCAGGACCGGGCGGGCAGCGGGGTGCCGGCCGCCGTGCGGTAGCTCTCGACCGCGAGCATCCACGGGTCGTCCGGGCGGACGGGCGCGAGCAGTTCGGCCGAGGCCTGTACGCCGTCGGAGAACTCCAGCTCCAGCGCCCGGGGCCGCAGGGCGGGCGCGGCACCGTGCAGCAGCAGCCGGGCCCCCGGGAACAGATGGGTGTGCCCGGTGCGGACCGCCGCCGGCCCTTCGTCGGCGGCTCCGCCGGTTCCCGGGGTGGACGTGCTCATGGCCGACTCCTGCCGTCCTCGGATCCGCCGACGGGCCTCACGTGTCCGGCACGTGAGGCCCGCTTTGCGTGTGCGACCGCCGAAGCAGGCTCGCCAACGGGTCAGCGGCCGGGCTCGGGGCTGAGCACGAAGACGGGGATCTCGCGGTCGGTCTTCTTCTGGTAGTCGGCGTAGTCCGGGAACGCCTCGACGGCGCGGCCCCACCACACGGCCTTCTCCTCGCCGGTGACCTCGCGCGCGACCATGTCCTGCTTCTTGGTGCCGTCACGCAGCTCCACGTGCGGGTCGGCCCGCACGTTGAAGTACCAGACGGGGTGCTTGGGGGCACCTCCGAGGGAGGCCACCACGGCGTACTCCCCGTCGTGCTCGACGCGCATGAGCGGTGACTTGCGGACCTTGCCGCTCCTGGCCCCGCGCGTCGTCAGCAGGATGACGGGCATGTCCCGCATGGTCATGCCCTCGGTACCGCCGGAGCTCTCGATGAGTTCGACCTGTTCACGGACCCACGGGGTCGGGCTCGGCTCGTACTCGCCTTCGATCGGCATGGGTGCCTGTCCTCTCGTCACGGTCCTGCGGTGTGGGTCCATCATGGTCCCGTCTGCCCCGCAGGGCACGGAAGGACACCCGGATAGCGGCCGCAGCGGTGCCCGCGTGGGATTCCGGTGACTGATTCCGGCACTTTTCCGTTGCCCCTTAAGGCGTTACGTCCCCTTATTTCCGGTATATGGGCCCGCCCCGCTCCCAAGCCTCTTCCGCGCAGGGCATACCGTGGGGGCAGCGGAGTAAGCCAAGCCTTACCGCTGCACTCTGTCCGTGCTCGTTCGCCCGAAGGAACAACACGCCATGACACGCCCCGTCCGCGTCGCCATCGTCGGAGCCGGCCCCGCCGGGATCTACGCAGCGGACGCGCTGCTCAAATCCGAGGTCGCACAGGAGCCGGGTGTCTCGATCGACCTGTTCGAGCGCATGCCCGCCCCCTTCGGTCTGATCCGGTACGGCGTCGCCCCGGACCACCCGCGGATCAAGGGGATCGTCAAGGCGCTGCACCAGGTGCTGGACAAGCCGCAGCTGCGACTGTTCGGCAATGTCGACTACCCGCGTGACATCAACCTGGACGACCTGCGGTCCTTCTACGACGCGGTGATCTTCTCCACCGGCGCCGAGGCCGACCGGGCCCTCGACATACCCGGCATCGACCTCGACGGCTCCTACGGCGCGGCGGACTTCGTGTCCTGGTACGACGGCCACCCCGAGGTGCCGCGCACCTGGCCCCTGGAGGCCGAGAAGGTCGCCGTGCTCGGCGTGGGCAACGTGGCCCTGGACGTGGCCCGCATCCTCGCCAAGACGGCGGACGAGCTGCTCCCCACCGAGATCCCGGCGAACGTGTACGACGGCCTCAAGGCGAACAAGGCGCTCGAGGTGCACGTCTTCGGGCGGCGCGGACCGGCCCAGGCCAAGTTCAGCCCGATGGAGCTGCGCGAGCTGGACCACTCGCCGAACATCGAGGTCATCGTCAACCCCGAGGACATCGACTACGACGAGGGCTCGATCGCCACCCGGCGCGAGAACAAGCAGGCCAACATGGTGGCCTCCACGCTGGAGAACTGGGCGATCCGCGACGTGGGCGACCGCCCGCACAAGCTGTTCCTGCACTTCTTCGAGTCCCCCGTCGAGGTCGTCGGTGAGGACGGCCGTGTCACCGCCCTGCGGACCGAGCGCACGGAGCTGGACGGCACGGGCAACGTCAAGGGCACCGGCCGGTTCACCGACTGGGACGTGCAGAGCGTCTACCGCGCGGTGGGCTACTACTCGGACGAGCTGCCCAAGCTCCCCTTCGACGTCTCCTCCGGCACCGTCCCGCACGAGGCGGGCCGCGTCGTCGCCGGCGGCGAGCACATGGCCTCGGTGTACGTCACCGGCTGGATCAAGCGGGGCCCGATCGGCCTCATCGGCCACACCAAGGGCGACGCCAACGAGACGGTGGCCTGCCTGCTGGAGGACCACGCGGCCGGCCGGCTGCCCGCTCCCGCGGAGCCCGGCCCGGACGCGGTCGTCGACTTCCTGGAGCAGCGCGGCGTCCGGTACACCACCCGGGACGGCTGGCACCGTCTGGACGCCCACGAGCAGGCACTCGGTGCCGAGCAGGGGCGCGAGCGGATCAAGGTCGTCGAGCGCGACGGCATGCTGGACGCGTCCGGAGCCTGACCGACCGCACGGTTCCCGCGCCCCCGCACCCCTTCCAGGGGCCGCGGGGGCGCGGTGGCGTCCGGGGCGTCCGCGTGTCGGCGGCCGACCCGTAGACTCGGCGGATGGCGAAGTATTTCGACGTACATCCCGAGAACCCGCAGCGCCGCACCATCAGCAACGTGGCCGACAGCATCCGGTCCGACGCGCTGATCGCGTATCCGACCGACTCCTGCTACGCCCTGGGGACCCGGCTGGGCAGTCGGGACGGCATCGACCGGATCCGGTCCATCCGCGATCTCGACGACCGCCACCACTTCACCCTCATGTGCCAGAACTTCGCACAGCTGGGGCAGTTCGTGCAGATCGACAACGACGTGTTCCGCACCGTGAAGGCGGCGACCCCGGGCAGCTACACCTTCATCCTCCCCGCCACCAAGGAGGTGCCGAAGCAGCTGCTGCACCCGAAGAAGAAGACGGTCGGCGTCCGGATCCCCGATCACACCGTCACGCAGGCGCTGCTGGAGGAGTTGGGTGAGCCGCTGCTCTCCAGCACGCTGCTCCTGCCCGACGAGGAGGAGCCGCTGACTCAGGGCTGGGAGATCAAGGAGCGCCTCGACCACGTCGTCGACATCGTTCTGGACTCCGGTGACTGCGGCACCGAACCGACCACGGTCATCGACTTCTCCAACGGCGACCTGGAGATCGTGCGGCGCGGTGCCGGGGACGTCTCACGGTTCGAGTGACGGCGGGGGTCCCCCGGCGCTCCGTGCGTGCCCTGCCGAGATGCGCGCACCCCCGTCGGCCTGGTTCCGTGGAGGTGCCGGCCCCGACAGCCCAGGGAGTGATCATGAGCGAGTCAGACGACCTGCACGGACGTGCCCGTCAGATGCGTGACAAGGCCAAGGATCTCCAGGAGTCCGCCGAACAGGCCGCCGACCCCGGGGAGCGCAAGCGCCTCCAGGACAAGGCGCGTCGGCTCGAGGCGGAGAGCGAGCAGGTCAGCGGAATGGCCAGCGGAGACATCTACCCGATGGAGTAGCCGGGCACCGGTGCGGTGCGGATCCTGGGCCTGGCGGGCTCCGGATCCGCACCGCACCGTCTCAGCCCAGGCCGGCGATCCGGGCGAGCCGGGTCATGGAATCGACGAGGGCAGCACGGTCGTACGTGCTGGTGGTGACCAGGAGCTCGTCGGCCCCGGTCTCCTCGACGACCCGGTCGAGTGCGGCGGCCACCGTGTCCTCGGTCCCCGCGAGCTGCCCGCGCAGCCCGTCCTCGAAGAGTCTCCTTTCCCTGGCCGTCATCGTCAGCCCTTCGATCTCCTCGGCGGGCGGGAGCGGCGGGAACGTGCCGTGGGTGCGGGCGTACGCCATGGACCATGCCTCGGGGACGAGCAGGCGGCGGGCCGCGTCGGGCGTGCCGGCCACGGCTACGGTGCCCGCCACGATCACATAAGGTCTCTCGGCCCACGCGGAGGGCACGAAGGCGTCCCGGTAGTCCTCGACGGCACCGGTCAGCCGTTCGCGGTCGCGAAGATCACCGATGACCAGGGGAAGCCCCGCGGCCGCCGCGATCGCGGCCCCCTTCCCGGTCGCCAGGACGTACGGCGGGATGTGCAGCCCCTCCGCGGGCCGGGCGTGCACCTGGGGGTGCCCCTGCTGGCTTCCGTCCAGCCAGCCGAGCAGCTCGGCGAGCTGCCCGGCGAAGCCGTCCGCGTCCCGCTTGTCGCGGCCCAGCGCCCTGCGGACACCGTCCGTGAAGCCGACGGATCGCCCCAGCCCCATGTCGATCCGGCCGGGAAACAGGGAGGCGAGCACCCCGAACTGTTCGGCCACGACGAACGGCTGGTGGTTGGGGAGCATCACCCCACCCGTCCCGACCCTGATGGTGGAGGTCGCGGCCGCGACGGCGGCGGCCAGTACGGTCGGTGCCGAGCCGGCCACTCCGGGCACGCTGTGGTGCTCGGACACCCAGAAGCGGTGGTAGCCGAGCTCCTCCGCCGTACGGGCCAGCCGGACGGTGTCCCGCAGCGCCTGCGGGGCGTCGTGTCCCTTTCTGGTCCGGGAGCGGTCGAGGAAGGAGAGGCGGGGCGGTGCGACGAGAGGGCTCACTTCCTTGTCAACGTCCTGGGCCCGTTGGGATTCCCGGCCGAGGCGGCTCAGGTGCCGGGGAGCAGTCTGGTGTCGACGGCGGGTACCCCCTTGGCCCACCAGTGGTCGTAGCGGCGGTAGGCCGCGGGGTCGCGGTCGGCGAGCAGGGCGGCCAGCGAACTCGCCTCGTCGGCCAGTTCGTCCCAGACGCGCTCCGGCAGCGGGTGGAACGCGCTCACCTCGACGCCCGGACCGAGAGGGCGCCACACCCCCGCGACCCGGCCGTCGACCAGCAGGGTGGGCAGTACGTCGCCGTTCACCCGGATCACCTCCCTGCGGTAGGCGGGCGGGACGACACGGCTCCGGTCGGCGTACGCGAGCAGGACGCTGTCCCACATCGCCATCAGCCGCGGCGGCGCCGGGGTGTCGGCGTCCGGGCGGGGTGCGCCGGGTACGTCGTACAGCACGGTGCCGTCGGGGCCGTCCAGCCGCTCCAGGCGGTCGGCGAGCGTCTGCACTGCGGTGCGCAACCGGGCCCGCCGGACCAGCGTGAACTGCGCCATGTCGGCGAGGGTCGCCGGGCCGAAGCCTTCGAGGTACCGGAGGATCAGGGAGGCGAGGCCGGCGGCGGCCGCGTCGTCGGTCCGGCGGACGGGCGGCGTGCCGGGCGCGACGTATCTCTGCCGGGCGCCGAACGACCACGGCCCCCCGACGGGGGCGTGCCACCAGGGCACGTACTGCCGCAGCATGCGCCAGGCCGCCGGTTCGAGCGGCGTCCCCCGGAGTTCGCCGAGCAGGAGGTGCAACTCCTTCGCGTCGAAGGGACGTTCGGCGTGACGCAGCAGGTCCGGGAGGAGCGCCTCGGCGTCTGCCACGGTGAGCCCCGACTCCCTGAAGCGCCGGTCGCCGAGCCGGGAGCCCCGCAGGGTGGGTTCCATGGCCTCGCGGAAGGCCCGGTAGTCGTCGGCGTGGACCATGTGCAGGGTGATCCGCATCAGCGTCGACCTGACCGCGCGCAGGTGGGCCAGGGCCTCGTCGAGGCTCGCGGGATCGAAGCCGGCGACGCGGTTCCACAGCGCGATGTACGGCGAGGCGGGCTGCTGCGCCTGGAGGGCGACCACGCGCCGCACGGCGTCGGCGGCGTCGAGGTGCTCGCGACGCAGCAGCAACTGCCGGGCGAGCGTGGACCGGTTGAGAGTCGATGCGGAGATGACCATGCGGCGATTGTCCGCGGGTCCACCATCGAGTCGCACCTGTGCGCCAAGTGGCCCACCGGGGTGGGTCCGTCGAAGGGGCGGGGCCGCTCCCGTGGTCCGATGGCCGCAGGCGTACGCCGGACGGTCGGTCCCGGGCGGAAAGGAAACAGCCGGTGGACGAGGACGGGGAGGCGGAGTCATCGCCCCAGGTGCCCTACGAGTCGCTGCTGAACCTGCCGCTGAGCTCGGACCTGGACCGCATCGCCGAGCAGATGCACGCCTTGGCCCGCGCCCAACGCAGCCTCCAGGGACTGCTCGAAGCGGTCCTGGGCATCAGCAGCGACCTCGACCTCCCGACGGTGCTGCGGCGGGTCGTACGGACCTCGATGGATCTGGTGGGCGCGCGTTACGGGGCGCTGGGGGTGCTGGACGACAGCGGTGAGTTCCTGTCGGAGTTCATCCCCCTCGGTCTCGACTCGCAGGAACTGAACGACCTGGCGGGCGTGGAACTTCCCCGGGGCCGCGGCCTGCTGGGCCACCTGATCCGCCATCCGGAACCGCTCCGGGTGCCCGACATCGGCCGGCACCCCGAGTCGGCGGGCTTCCCGCCGGGCCATCCCCCGATGCGGACGCTGCTCGGGGTGGCGATCTCGGGACGCGATCGGATCTACGGCAACCTGTACCTGTCGGACCGGCGGGACGGGAAGCCGTTCGACGCACAGGACGAAGGCGTGATCCGCGCGCTCGCCGGGACTGCGGGCGTGGCGATCGAGAACGCGCGGCTGTTCCTCCAGGTGCAGCGGAGCAGCGAGCGGTTCCAGCGACTGCTGCTGCCACGGCTGCTGGACCTCGGGCCGTTCCGGTCGTGCACGGTCTACCGGCCGGCCAGCGCCCCGGGGCATCTGGGCGGCGACTGGTACGACGCGTTCAAGCTGGACGACGGGTCGTGTGTGGCGGTCATCGGGGACGTCATCGGCCATGACCTCGAGGCCGCCGCCGCGATGTCGCAGATCCGCAGCATGCTGCGGGCCCTGTCGTTCGACGGACCGGCCTCGCCGGGCGCCACGCTGGGCCGGCTGGACCGCATCATGCTGGCGACCGGTGGGCACGCCGTCACCACGGCCTGCGTGTGCCGTTTCGAGCCGGTGCACGACGGGTGGCTGATGCGCTGGAGCAACGCGGGCCATCCCCCGCCGCTGGTGCTGCTGCCCGACGGCGACGCGTGCTACCTGGAGGCGGAGCCCGGTGTCCCGCTCGGGGTGGACGCGGACCTCGGGAGGCCGGACCACACCTACGCCCTGGCCCCCGGCAGCACCGTGATCATGTACACCGACGGGGTGGTGGAGCGCCACGACCAGCCGTTGCAGCGCGGGCTGGACTCGCTCGCGGCGACCGCGCGGCAACTCGTCGGCAAACCGCTGGAGCGGTTGTGCGGCGCGCTGGCCGACCACTACCCCGGTGACGGGCACGACGACATGGCCGTACTCGTCCTCCGCGTCCCCGGGGCGGGCGGTGCGGACGGCAGCCGCTCCTGACCGTACGGAAAAGCCCCGGTCCCGCACATGGCGGACCGGGGCTTTTCTCGCGTATATTGGATGTTTCTGTGTGCCCACAGAAAAGGCCCCGCACCGGGGGCCTACAAGAAACACCATATCCGGCAGGGAGCCGTTTTGTCAACTCGGGAAAGCACCGAATTGCAGCAGGAGCAGGAATTCATCGGCCGGCTCTACGACCGGGTCGACGTGCTGCGCGGGGTCGCCGCCCAAGGCGTGGAGAAGGCGCTGACCCCGGTGGGGAACGGTTTGCAGGCCCGGCTCGAGCGCGATGTGCTCGTCGCCGAACGTTCGGGGCTGCTGGCCGCCCTGAATGCCGTGGACGGCTCGCTGTGTTTCGGCCGCATCGATCTGAGTGACGGCACCGCGCACCATATCGGCCGTGTCGGAATTCGCGAGGACGACACCGACCGCACACCGTTGCTGATCGACTGGCGGGCGCCGGTCGCGCGTCCTTTCTATCTCGCCACCGGGCACACGCCCATGGGGCTGCGGCGGCGCAGGCACATCACCACCGAGGGCCGCACGGTGACGGAGCTGCACGACGAGGTCCTCGACCTCTCGGACGCCGGACGCAGCGGTTTCGAGGACCCGAGCGGCGACGCCGTGCTGCTCGCCGCGCTGAACTCCGCCCGCACCGGCCGCATGGGCGACATCGTGCGGACCATCCAGGCGGAGCAGGACCGCATCATCCGTGCCCCGCACCGGGGTGTTCTCGTCGTCGAGGGGGGTCCCGGGACGGGCAAGACGGCTGTCGCGCTGCACCGGGCGGCCTTCCTGCTGTACGAACACCGCGAGCTGCTCGCGAAGCGGGCGGTCCTGATCGTGGGGCCCAACCCGGCCTTCCTGCGGTACATCGGCGAGGTGCTGCCCGCGCTCGGTGAGACCGGCGTCATGCTGGCCACCCAGGCCGAGCTCTTCCCCGGCGTCCACGCGCGCGGCACCGACACGCCCCGCGCCGCGGCCGTCAAGGGCGCCGAGCTCATGGCCGAGGCCTTGGCCCTGGCCGTGCGCGACCGGCAGCAGCTGCCCGAGCCCGGCGCCCCGCTCGTCATCCCGCACGACGACGGCGACCTGATCCTGGACTGGGAGATCGCCTACGAGGCCCGGGACGCCGCCCGGGAGACCCGGCTGCCGCACAACCTCGCCCGACCGGTCTTCGCCTTCCGGATCATCGACGCGCTCACCGCACAGCTCACCGAGCGGATCGGCGCGGACCCCTACGGGGGCCCCAACTTCCTCGGTCCCGACGACATCGCGCAGCTCGGCAAGGGTGTCGCCGCGAGCGGGGAGGTGCACGCGGCGATCGGTGAGCTGTGGCCCGTGCTGACCCCCGAGGGGTTCCTCGCCGACTACCTGGCCGAGCCCGTGTACCTGCCGGACGAGGACGCCGAGGCGATCCGGCGGGCGCCCGGCGACGGGGAATGGACCCCCGCCGACGTGCCGTTGCTGGACGAGGCGGCCGAGCTGCTCGGCGCGGACGACAGTGCGGAGCGGGCCGCCGCCGAGGCCGAGCGCCAGGAACGGATCGCGTACGCGCAGGGTGTGCTGGAGCTGTCGCGGGGCTCGGAGACCTACGAGTTCGAGGACGAGGAGTCCGAGGTGCTGGCCGCGCACGACATCGTCGACGCCGAGCGGATGGCGGAGCGGCACGAGGAGGCCGACCACCGCAGTGCGGCCGAGCGGGCCGCCGCCGACCGGACGTGGGCGTTCGGCCACATCATCGTCGACGAGGCGCAGGAGCTCTCGCCGATGGCCTGGCGGCTGCTGATGCGCCGTTCGCCGACCCGCTCGCTGACCCTGGTCGGTGACCCGGCGCAGACCTCCGAGGAGGCGGGTGTCGGCTCGTGGGACCGCATCCTGGAGCCGTACGTCGGCGACCGCTTCGAGCATGTGCGGCTCGGGGTCAACTACCGTACGCCCGCCGAGATCATGGAGCTGGCCGCCAGGGTCGTGCGGGCCGAGGACCCCTCGTTCGAGCCGCCCGGCTCGGTGCGTTCCACCGGTGAGACGCCCTGGACGCGGGAGTCCGGTGCGGACCTGGCGGGCGCGGTGGCCCGGGCCGTCGGCGAACTGACCCCCGAGGAGGGGCGGTTGGCGGTGATCGCGCCGCGTGCGCTGCACGAGGAGATCGCCGCTCCGCTCGACGGTGTCACGGCCGGCGCCGAGCCCGACCTCACCCACCCGGTGGTGCTGCTCGACCCGCGCCAGGCCAAGGGGCTGGAATTCGACCACGTGCTGGTCGTGGAGCCCGGCAGGTACGGCACCAGTGACCTCTACGTGGCGCTCACGCGCGCCACCCAGCGTCTGGGCATCGTCCACCGGGAGCCGCTGCCCGCGTCGTTGCGCTGAGGTCACCGGCCCGCCCGGTGCGACGCGCACCGGGCGGACGTACGCCCGCCGGTCAGGCCGCGGCGGCAGGCGCGTCAGGAGAGCGCGCCGGTCACGACGGACGCCGCTTCCGCGAGCAGCCGGTTGTCGTGGGTGTCGTCCTCGCGGTCACGGCTCGTCATGACCGCCACGACGACGGGTGCGCGGTCCGGGGGCCACAGGACGGCGATGTCGTTGCGGACGCCGTACCCGATCCCGGTGCCGGTCTTGTCGCCGACGGTCCAGCCCTTCGGTACCCCGGCCCTGATGACCTCGTCCCCGGTGGTGTTTGTCCGGAGCCAGTGCGTGAGCCGGGCCCGTTCGGCGTCGCCGAGGACGTCACCGAGCACGAACGCGCGCAGGTTCTCGGCGAAGGCCCGGGGAGTGGAGGTGTCCCGGGTGGAGTCCGGGTCCCAGCGGCTCAGATCGGGTTCCAGGCGTTCCATGCGGGTGACGTCGTCGCCCAGTCGCTTCAGCAGGGCGTTCAACGCCTCGGGGCCGCCGAGCTGTCCGAGGAGAAGGTTGGCGGCGGTGTTGTCGCTGTAGCGCACGGCGGCGTCGCACAGGGCGTCCAGGGTCATCCCGGTGTCGACGTGCTTCTCGGCGACGGGTGAGTCGGGGACGACGTCGTCCCCGGAGTAGGTGATCAGCCGGTCCGTCCCGCCCACCGTGTACGTGCGCAGCACGGCTCCCGCGAGCAGCGCCTTGAAGGTGGACACGTAGGCGAACCGCTCGTCGGCGCGGTGCGTCACCTCACGGCCGGTGCCGGTGTCGAGGGCGTACACCCCCAACCGCGCGTCGTACTTGTCCTCCAGCTCCTCGAACGCGCCGGCGGTGTCCGGCACGGCCGGCTCCGCGCCCGGTAACGCCGTGCCCGGTGAGGCACTCACCGGCGGCGCCTCGGCACCTCCCCGGCCGCAGGCCGTGAGCGGGGCGAGGGCGAGGGCGGCGAGTACGCCGGCCACGGCGCGTCGGGCTCGGACGGGGTACATGGTCCAACCTCCTGGGCGCCCCTTCGGACAGGGCGCGTCGGCGCGGGTGCGAGCGGCACGGTCCCGTCCCGGTCCGCGGCCACGCTTCCGGTGTCCGACATGCCGTCAGAATCTGTGCCGCCTCTTCGACACGCACTGTTTCATGTCGTGGCGGCTCGGACGGCCGGGCGCCACACCCTCTGCCCACCAGGGCCGAGAGGCCCGCGCGGGTCCGGGTCGGGGATCATCGGGGCATGATCAGCGAGTTCCTGTCCGTCGCCATGCTGGCCCTGGTGCTGTTCGGTGCGGTGGTGCGCCCCTTCCGCCTGCCCGAGGCGGCGTTCGCCGTTCCGGCCGCCGGAGTGGTGGTCCTGTGCGGTGCCGTCCCGTGGGACCACGTGCGGGAGGAGGCCGGGCGGCTCGGCCCCGTGATCGGGTTCCTCGCGGCCGTCCTCGTCCTGGCCAGGCTCTGCGCGGACGAGGGGCTCTTCCACGCGTGCGGCGGCTGGATGGCCCGCTGGGCCGGTGCGAGCCCCCCACGGCTGCTGGGTGCGGTCTTCGTGCTCGCCTCGGCGGTCACCGCGGTCCTGAGTCTGGACGCCACCGTGGTCCTGCTGACCCCGGTGGTCTTCGCCACGGCCGCCCGGATGGGGGTGCGGCCCAAGCCGCACGTCTACGCCGGCGCCCACCTGTCCAACACGGCTTCGCTGCTGCTGCCCGTCTCGAACCTGACGAACCTGCTCGCGTTCGCCGCGACCGGCCTGTCCTTCACCCGGTTCGCCGTGCTGATGCTGCTGCCCTGGCTGGTGGCGATCGCCGTCGAGTACGCGGTGTTCCGCCGCTTCTTCGCCGCCGACCTGAGCGCGCCGCCTGCCGGGAGCGCACCGGAACGGCGACCGGAGACACCACTGTTCGCCGTGGTGACGGTCGCCGCCACCCTCGTCGGGTTCCCCGTGGCCTCCGTCTTCGACGTGGACCCGGCCTGGGTCGCCACCGCGGGGGCCCTCGTCATGGCCGTACGGGCGCTCTCCCGTCGCCGCACCACCGTGCCCGACATCGTGCGGGCCGCGTCGGTGCCGTTCCTGGCCTTCGTCCTCGCCCTGGGCGTCGTCGTCCGGGCCGTCGTGGACAACGGGCTCGGCGAGGCCCTCGGTCATGTGCTGCCGGACGGGACGTCGCTGCCCGCGCTGCTCGCCACGGCCGGTGTGGCCGCGCTGCTCGCCAATCTCATCAACAATCTGCCGGCCGTACTGGCGCTCGTGCCGCTGGCCTCCGCCTCGGGCCCTGGCTCGGTCCTCGCGGTGCTCGTCGGCGTGAACATCGGCCCCAACCTGACGTACGCCGGTTCGCTGGCCACCCTGTTGTGGCGCCGCATCGCGCACCAGCACGACCACGACATCGGGCTGCGGGAGTTCAGCCGCCTCGGCCTGCTCACCACCCCCGCCGCCCTCGTCCTGGCCACCGCGGCCCTGTGGGCGTCGCTCCGGCTCGTGGGTGCCTGAGGCTCCGGACGTCCGGCCGGCACGGATGGCCGGGCTTGCGTCGCCGGTCACCGGGTACCCGGCAGCGCAAGCACTCCCGTAACCGAATGGAAGCAAGGTGGTTCGCCATGTCCTCCTCCCTCGTCGAGACCGTCGACATCAAGGCTCCCGTCGCCGTCACCTGGGCCCTGTGGAGCGACGTGACGCAGTGGCCGAAGTTCCTGAGCCATGTGCGGCGGGTCGACCCGATGGACGAGCGCCGCTTCTCCTGGCAGCTCGCCCTGCCGGGCGCGGACAAGGCCTTCGTCGCGGAGCTCACCGAGGTCGTTCCGCAGGACCGGATCGCCTGGAAGACGATCGAGGGCGTGCACCACGCCGGTGTCGTGACGTTCCACCGGCTGGACGACACCTCCAGCCGGGTCGCCCTCCAGATCGAGTACGACCCGAAGGGGTTCGTGGAGCGCCTGGGCGCTCTGACCAACCTCGATTCGGTGCTGGCCTCCTACGACCTGGGCGAGTTCCAGAAGCTGGCCGAGTCGACGGCCGCGGGTGACGGCCCCCGGGGGCTCTGACCACCGCACTCGCCGGGTCCCGCAGAACGCCGACGGCCCGTGCACACCGTGGAGGTGTGCACGGGCCGTCGGCGTGCGGACGGGCCGTCAGCGGTGTGACGGCGTCGAGGAGTTCCGCGGGTGCGGATGCGGGTCCGGGTCCTCCACGGCTCCGTGTCGGCGCCGGGCACCGTCCCCCGGCGCGCCGCGCCGGGCCCGGCGCGCGGTGCGCACGGGCGCCTGCGTCCACTCCGCGAACCACCAGACACCGGCCACCACGCAGGCCCACAGCAACCCGGCCGGCACGGCCCTCGGCCACGGCGCCTGTTCCGCCCGGTGCTCCACCGAGGCCAGCACCACCCAGCCGATGAGCAGAACGGTCACCACTCGTACACGCCTATGCCTGAACATGCACGTCCGCTACCCGGTCGGGAAACGATCACGCGATATACCCCGGAGATTCCCCGGGAGGGTTGACGTACAGGGGATGATCAGGCTTCCCTACTACGATGTTCGATCTTCGCTTCGTCGAGCCCGACGGTGGCAGCGCCCTCGAGGACTGGCTGCACGTACACAACTCCGTCATCCCCACACACCTCCTCTCGCTCGACGACGCACGGGACCGCGCCCGGCGCCACAGGCTGGAGGTCGCCTACCTCGGTGACGTCCTGGTGGGGTGCGGCACCGTCCGTCCGCCCGCCGACGGCACGCGAACGGCGACCGTGATCGCCCGTGTGCTCGCCGGCCACCGTGGACAGGGGTACGGCGAGGCGCTGTACGCTCGCGGGCTCGCCCGGGCACGCGAGATGGGCGCCGAGGTGATCGAGACCGTCGCCCTCGCCGCCAACGAGGCGGGACTCCGGTTCGCACACCGGCACGGGTTCGTGGAGACCGAGCGCTATCGGCTGCCCGGGGAGACCGTCGAGTGGGTCGACCTGCGGCTGGCCTGAGAGCGGTGGCCCCGGGCCCGTGGGCGCGGGGCCCGCGGCGGCGTCTCCCCCCGTGGACGGGGGTTGTCGGCGAAGGGCGTGACCGGGTGGGATGACCCTATGGAGAAAGCGCTTTCCCATCGTTTCGGCGAGCCCCTGCCACCCTTCGACCACCTGGATCACCGCTATCGCGGCGAGAACCCGGTCCGCACACTCGGTCATCTCTTCCGCCCCGACCGTGGCCGTCTGGCGCTGGCGGTCTGCATCTTCGTCGTGAAGCACAGCCCCATCTGGCTGCTGCCCCTGATCACCGCCACGGTCCTGGACGTGGTCGTCCAGCACGGTCCCGAGTCGGGGATCTGGAAGGCCACCGGCGTCCTGCTGTTCATCCTCGTGATCAACTACCCGCTCCACCAGTGGTACGTGCGGTTCCTGGGCGGCAGCATCCGGCGCATGGGCACGACCCTGCGCTCGGCGCTGTGCCGCCGCATGCAGCAGTTGTCCATCGGCTACCACGCACGGGTCAGTTCGAGCGTGCTTCAGGCCAAGGTGGTCCGCGACGTCGAGGCCGTGGAGCAGATGGTGCAGCAGAGCTCCGACATGGGTCTGGGCGCGGTCGTCACGCTGGTCGGCGGGCTCGTGGTCATCGGTGTGCGCGTACCGGAGTTCCTGCCGGTCTTCCTCGTGGTGGTGCCGGCGGCCGGCTTCCTGGTGATGAAGCTGCGCGGGCGGCTGCGCAGCCACAACGAGTCCTTCCGCCGCGAGGTCGAGCAGCTCTCCTCCCGGGTCGGCGAGATGACCACCCTGATCCCGATCACCCGCGCCCACGGCCTGGAGTGGACCGCGCTGGTCCGGGTCGACGGCTCACTGCGCCAGGTGTTCGCGGCCGGGCTGCGCCTGGACATGATCAACGGTCGCTTCGGGTCTCTGGCCTGGGTCATCCTCAACACGCTCGGGGTGCTGTGTCTGACCGGGTCGGCGCTGGTGGCGTACCACGGCTGGATGGCCATCACCCCCGGTGACGTGGTGATGCTGAGCTCCTTCTTCACCGTGCTGACGGGGTCCGTGACGACCCTGCTCGGACTGGCACCCGTCCTCACCAAGGGCCTCGAATCGGTGCGTTCGGCGGGCGAGGTGCTCCAGGCGCCCGATCTGGAGAACAACGCCGGCAAGACCCAGGTGGAGCACGTCGTGGGCCGCATCGACTTCGAGGACGTCCGGTTCGACTACGAGGACGGGGAGCCGGCGGTCGAGGGGTTCACCCTCTCGGCGCGGCCGGGCGAGACCATCGCGCTGGTCGGGGCCTCGGGCGCGGGCAAGTCGACGGTGCTCAATCTGCTGATCGGTTTCATCCGGCCCACTTCGGGCCGGATCCTGCTCGACGGCACCGACATGGCGGGGCTCGACCTGCGCACCTACCGGCGCTTCCTGTCGGTGGTCCCGCAGGAGTCGATCCTGTTCGAGGGCAGCATCCGCGACAACGTCACGTACGGCATGGGGGACACCGACGAGGAGACGCTGATGCGGGCCCTGCGGGACGCGAACGCGCTGGGGTTCGTGAACGGACTGCCGCACGGTCTCGACACGGTCGTCGGGGAGCGGGGCGCGCAGCTGTCGGGCGGCCAGAGGCAGCGGCTGGCCATCGCCCGGGCGCTGATCCGCGACCCCCGGGTGCTGGTGCTCGACGAGGCGACCTCCGCGCTCGACAACCGTTCCGAGGCGCTCGTCCAGGAGGCCCTGAGCCGGCTCGTCCACGGCCGGACCGTCTTCGTCGTGGCGCACCGGCTGTCCACGATCCAGGGGGCCGACCGCATCGTGGCGATGGAGGACGGCCGGATCGCCGAGGTGGGGACCCACGCGGAACTCCTCCGGACGGGCGGTGTGTACGCGGGGTTGCAGCCCACGCCTCCGGCGTGACCTCGGGGAGCGGCGGGCGCATACGTGCGCCGGGCGGGAGCACCGCGCCCGCTCCTCCCCGGTCGTGCCGCCCTGCCCTGGCACCGGGCGCCCTGTCAAGGGGGCTGGGAACACTGTCGGTTCGGGGGGCGGGCCGTACTGCCGTCGGGGGGCGGGCCGTACTGCCCCGGCGCCGCAGTCCTGCGAGGCTCGTCGGCGAGCGCACGACCGGCCCGAACCGGGCCACGAACAAGGGGGAACATCTATGCGGCACAAGCGCCTCGCAGCCTCGGTCCTGCTCGCCGTGACTCTGACCGGGGTGGCCGCCCCGGCCGCCTTCGCCCAACGGCCCGACCCGCTCCAGCGGCAGCTGGACCTGCTCGTCGGCCAGGACGGGGTCCCGGGCGCCCTCGCCCACGACGGCGAGGTGACGCGTACCGCCGGGGTGGCGGACCTGGCATCGGGCCGGCCGATGGTGGGCGCGCGGGGACGCTTCCGGCTGGCGAGCAACACCAAGGCGTTCACGGCCACCGCGGTGATGCGCCTGGTCGCGGAAGGCCGCATCGGGCTCGACGACCGGGCGGGCGACCACGTGCCGCAGCTCGCCGAACGGCCGATCACCATCAGGCAGTTGCTCAAGCAGACCAGCGGGCTCCCGGAGTACTCCGCGCTGGTCGACTGGACACACGCCGGGACGCCCCAGGAGTACCTGGCCCTCGCGCTCGACCAGGACCCGGTCTTCCCGCCCGGCACCGGCTGGGGCTACTCCAACACCAACTACCTGGTGCTCGGCATGGTGATCGACGAGGTGACGGGGGTCGGTTTCCGCACCTACGTCGAGCGCACGATCCTGCGCCCGCTCCGGCTGGACGACACGTACTGGCCCTCCCCCGGTGAGTTCAGCCTGCGCGGCGAGCACGCCCGCAACTACGGGGTCCACCCGGCGGATCCGGAGGCGGGGCGGGTGGACGTCACCGAGCTTCCCGGGTACGAGTTCGGTGCGTCCGGCGGGCTCGTCTCCACGCCGAAGGATCTCAACGCCTTCTGGGACGGGCTCTTCGGGGGGCGCCTCCTGCCGGCCTGGGCGGTGCGCCGGATGACCGAGGACACCACCGATGTGGGCGGAACCGACGTCTACCCGGCGGGCAGCCGCTACGGCTACGGTGTCGCGTCGGTCCCGCTCAGTTGCGGTGGCGTCTACTGGGGGCACGGCGGGGATCTGCCCGGTGACTCGGTGGGCGGCGGCCGGGCCACGGGCGGCCGCGGCACCGTGACGGTCTACACCACGACATGGGCGGCACAGGGCGACGGCCTGCGCCACCTCCAGGGGGCGGTGGACGCGGCCCTGTGCGCCGGGCGGCGCTGAGACCCGCCGGGCTCCGTGCGCGTCGGCGGGGCGGTCTGCCCTCGCCCCGGCCGTCCCGGAGGGGGAACCCCGCCCTCCCTCCGGGAGGGTGACCCGCGTCAGGGATGATCTCCTCGACCGATGCGGCGCGAGCAGGAAGTTCCCAGATGACCCACACCACCGGTCCCGTCGAGCGGATGCTGAAGCGTGCCGCCGCGCACGAGCGGCGGTTCAACGCGCTGTTCGAGGAGTACTTCGACACCTTGGACAGGACGCTGGACGCCCCCTCCTTCAGCCGATACGCCCCGGAGTGCGTCCAGCTGCTGCGGGAGCTGTCCATGCGTGGCGGCAAGCGGATGCGGGTCGTGCTGCTCCACGAGGCGGCCGGACTGGTGAGCGCCGAGCCGGCCGAAGGTCTG
This sequence comes from Streptomyces sp. SirexAA-E, assembly GCF_000177195.2. Lineage (GTDB taxonomy): Bacteria > Actinomycetota > Actinomycetes > Streptomycetales > Streptomycetaceae > Streptomyces > Streptomyces flavovirens. The sequence continues at coordinate 7,229,852 of NC_015953.1, read as the reverse complement.
GACGCCGCGGCCCTGAGCATCGAGCTGCTGCACACCCACGGGCTGGTGCACGACGACCTCATCGACGACAGCCCGACGCGCCGGGGCGGCCCGTCGACGTACTACGCCTACCGCGAGCGCTTCCCGCGGCTCCCCCAGGCGGCGCTCGGTCTCACCGTGCTCGCGGGGGACCTGGCGCTGGGCCTGTCCCTGCGGGTGCTCCTGGAGGCACGGCTGCCCGTCGCGCTGCGTCAGGCGATGGCCGAGGCGCAGACGCGGGCGGCTGCCGACACCTTCGTCGGCCAGATCGTCGACCTGGAGCGTGATTTCACCGGCGCCGTGCCCGGCGAGGACGTCCTGCACTCCGTGGCCGACTTCAAGTCCGCCCGCTATTCCGTCCTCGCGCCGATGCGGCTGGGGCTGCTGGCGGCGGGCGGGCAGCCGGAGGCGTTCGATCAGGAACTACGGCGCTACGCACGGCTGGTCGGGATCTGCGGGCAGATGCGCGACGACTACCTGGACCTGTACGGCGACGCGGAGGTCACGGGCAAGCCGACCGGGACCGACCTCCGCGACGGCAGGCGCAGTTACACGGTCAGTGCCCTGCTGTCGGTCACCGAGGGCGCCGAGCGCGCCGTGGTGGAGTCGGCGCTCGGCGACCCGGCGTGCACGCCCGAGGTCATCGACGCCGTGCGGGAGATCGGTGAGCGCCACGGGGTCGCGGACACGGCGCGCGCCGAGATGCGGCGCCGTGCCGAGGAGGCGTCCCTGGTGGCGGCGGGGTGGCGGTCGCGCTGGCGTGCGGAGGCGGTCACCTTCTTCGAGCACCTGCCGTTGTGGAGCGTCGAGCGGAGCAGGTGACCGTCCCGTGCGGCCGGGCGGGGCGCCGCCCGGCCGCGCGGGACGGCGGTCACGCCATGCGGTCGGCCGCCTGCGACAGGAAGACGTCCAGGACGCCGTGGGTCGTTCCCGTGCCTCCGTCGGGGGCGTCGGACCACGCGGCACTGTCGGTCGACTGCGTTGCGCACAGCACGCCGACCGCGACCGTCCACTCGGCCCGGGTCCCGCGCCCGGTGGACCCCGTCATGCTGTTCCCGCTTCTCCGGCGCGTTCCGCGGTGCGGCTGCCCGCTCTCGTGAGGGACGTGCCGCCACAGGGGGTCGGCCCGGACCCGCTCGCCGGGCCCGGGTCCGCCCGGGTGCGCCTCAGGCCGGAAGGAGACGGGCGCCGGCCGGGTGGTGGCGGCTGATGTTCCGCTCCAGCAGTTCGGTGGAGGCCCGAACCCCCACCGAGGTTGCGGGCGAGAACTCCGGGAGGCGTCCGTCGGCCTCCTTCAGCTCGCTGAGCGCGGTGTCGATGGCGGCGTGCGCGGCGAACAGACAGGGCGTGCTGTAGATGGCCACCTGGCATTCCAGATCGGTGAGTTCGGAGAGCGAGAGCCTCGGGGACCTGCCGCCCGCGATCTGGTTGAAGAGCAGGGGCTTGTCGTCGATGACCTTCCGGATCCGGCGGATCCACTCGACGTCCCGGACACCGTCGACCAGCACCACGTCGGCGTCGGTCTCCGCGAGCGCCTGGGCGCGGCGCAGGATCTCGCTCTCCTCCGTGGCGTCGGTACGGGCCACGACGACCAGGTCCCGCCGGCTCTCCAGGACGAGGTTCAGCTTCTCGAGGTACTCCTCCAGGGGCAGCACCGTCTTGCCGTCGGCGTGACCGCACCGGCGTGGACGCTTCTGGTCCTCGAGGATGACCCCGGAGGCACCGGTCCGCTCCAGCCGCTGCACGACGTGGCACGCCACCTCCGGGTCGACGTATCCGTCGTCGATGTCCACCAGCAGGTGGTGGGCGGGGAAGGCATGCCGGAGCCGTTCGACGAAGGCGACCATGTCCGGCCAGGCGATGAAGCCGATGTCCGGCAACCCGTAGTGGGAGGCGGCGAATCCGAATCCGGAGACGAAGAAGCCGTCGTAGTGGCGGGCCGCGACCGATGCCGAGTACATGTCGTAGATGCCGACGAGCGGAGTGGTCCCGGGGGTGTGGATCTGCTCGCGCAGTGCGCTTCCGTAGCGCATGTCTGTCTCCTTGAGTGCGGCCGTGGGCCGGCCGGGGGCGGGGGTGTGTGCGCACAGTGCGCAGTCGGGTCTGCGCGCGGGTCGGTGCGGGGACGCCGTGGTCCGGGAAGCCCTCGGCGGTACGGGGGCCGCACAGGGTGACGGCGTGCCACTCGCGGGACGTTCTTGATCTCTTTGCAAGTGCTCGCATACATATACCGGCGTTGCCATCGCTTCACCCGCCGACACGCGGCGGTTCGGCCGGCGCCGTGAGGGGCCGTCCAGGCGGCCCCCCGACGCCGACGCCCGGGGCGGCGGAGCGGGTCAACTTCCGTATACGGCAGGAGTGGTGGAAGGTTGAACGAATCGCGCGCCGGCCTGTGCCCGGGGGCGGCGCGCCGTAGAGTTCCCGGGGTGCCCTCGTACAGCATTGGCCAGGCCGCGGAGCTGCTGGCCGTGAGTCCGGAAACCGTTCGCCGGTGGGCGGACGGCGGTCATCTCGCGATGGACCGGGGCGGGTCCGGTCATCGGATGATCGACGGCGTCAGCCTGGCGGGTTTCGCGGCGGAGCGCGCGGCGGGCCTGCACCCGGTGCCGGGTGGGGTCACCACGTCGGTGCGCAATTCGTTCGCCGGGATCGTCACCGCCGTGAGGGTCGACGACATCGTGGCTCAGGTGGAGATCCAGTCGGGGCCGCACCGGCTGGTGTCGTTGATCAGCCGTGAGTCGGTGGAGGAACTGGGCCTGGAGGTAGGGGTTCTGGCGACGGCACGGGTCAAGTCGACCGACGTGCACATCGACCGTCCGGACGGCCGCGGCTGAGCCTCACGCAAGCCCGTACGGGTTCGGCCCCCGCAGATGCCAGGCGATGTGAGCGATGAACCTCTTGGCTGATCCGGCGCGGTCACCACCACCGCGTTCCGGCGGTACCGGTTGCCCGGTACGCCGACATCCCCCGCACCGAGGCGCACTTCGTGGAGACCGAGGACGCGATCGGGCCGCTCGGCGCCAAGTCGATGGGTGAGAGCCCTTTCGACCCGGTCGCCCCTGCCTTCGCGAACGCCCTGCGAGACGCCACCGGCATCCGGTTCACCGAACTGCCGCTGACGCGCGACCGCGTCTGGCCGGCTGTGGACCGGCACGCGAAGGACCGGTCCGGTCCGGCTCCCGGGCGGATGTGACCCCGCGTCCCGTCTACGGGTCACAGACGCCAGGTGAAGACCGGGTACCGCCTCGCAGTCACGGTTCCGCGGGGCCGCTTCTGGGCATACCTTCCGACAGCCGCCCAGCGGACCGTCCGACCGGTGGATTCCCATGGACCCGATCAGCACGCAGCACGGCCTGCCTGCCCGGCGGTCGGCCTCGTTGGCCGTGTCCGGGGACGTCGCGCGACCGGCCACGCTGACCGTGGGCGATCTGCGGAACGGCTGGGAACAGCACCGGGTCGAGGTGGTGTTCGACTGTGCCACCAGCGGCCCCCGCCGGCACCGGTTCGAGGGGCCGCTGCTTCGCGAGGTGGTCCTCGACGCGCAGCCGCTGTTCGACGCCCGCCGGCGCAAGGAGCGGTCCCGCTTCGTGCTGTCGGTCTCCGGCGGGGACGGGCACCACACCGTACTGGCCTGGGCGGAGATCGACGCCGACTTCGGCGGCGCCCCCGTCCTGCTGGCGACCCGGATGGACGACGCGCATCTGGACTTCGCGGGAAGCCAGTTGGTGGTGCCCGTCGACCGGTGCGGCGCGCGCTACGTCAGCGCCGTCACCCGGGTGTGGGTGGGTGCGTGGCCACAGGGGGGACAGACGGGCTTCGGACCATCCTCCAAGGAGGAGCGCATATACCATGGAGCATCCACTAAAACCTTGTAGATGCGAGCAACATCCCCCTATTGTGTCGCACATGCAGTCCTACACCATTGGGCAGGCGGCTCGTCTGCTCGGCGTCAGCCCCGACACGGCCCGCCGCTGGGCGGATGCCGGACGCGTCGCCACCCATCGCGAGGAGAGCGGGCGCCGTCTCATCGACGGCCGGGACCTGGCCGCGTTCTCCGTCGAGGTCGCGCAGAGCGGCACCGGCGAGGACGACCCGTCCTACACGTCGGCCCGCAACGCGTTCCCGGGCATCGTCACCGCGGTCAAGCTCGGTGACGTCGCCGCCCAGGTCGAGATCCAGGCCGGCCCGCACCGCCTCGTCTCACTCCTGACCCGGGAAGCGGTCGAGGAGCTGGGGCTGGAGGTCGGCATGGAGGCCACCGCCCGCGTCAAGTCGACCAGCGTGCACATCGACCGCACCTGATCCAGCGCTCCCCAGCGGCGTCGCCCGTCATCGGCGCGGCTCGTCCCATCCGCTCGGGCGGCATCAGCCGGCCGTGTCCCCAAGGAGTTCCCACCCTCATGTCCCTCACCTTCACCGGCCGCCGCCGTACGGCGGCCGCGATCCTGACCGCGGCCCTCCTCGTTCCGCTGGCCGCCTGCGGCAGCGACGACACGAAGGACTCGGGCGAGAAGGCCACCGCCTCCGCGTCCGGGGCGCCGAAGGCCGACCTGACGGTTCTGGCCGCGTCCTCGCTCACCGACGTCTTCAAGACCGCCGGTACGGCGTACGAGAGGGAACACCCGGGAACGAAGGTGACGTTCTCGTTCGCCGGCTCGCAGGAACTGGCCGCCCAGGTCAAGCAGGGCGCACCCGCCGACGCCCTGGTCACGGCGGACACCAAGACGATGGACGGGCTCAGCTCCGACACCGGGACGCCCACCGTCATCGCCAAGAACCGTCTGGTCATCGCCACGGCCAAGGGCAACCCGGAGAGGGTCGAGAACCTCGAGGACCTCGCCGACCCCGGGCTGAAGGTCGTCCTCGCGGCACCCGAGGTCCCGGTCGGGCGTTACGGCCAGCAGATCCTGGACGCGCAGAAGGTCGACGTGAAGCCGGTCTCCCAGGAGCCCAACGTCCGCGCCGTCCTCAGCAAGGTCGAGCTCGGCGAGGCCGACGCCGGTCTCGTGTACAAGACGGACGCGGCCACGGCCACCGACAAGGTCGACGCCGTCGACATCCCGGACGCGCAGAACGCCGTCGCCTCCTACCCGGCGGCGACCCTGAAGACCTCGAAGCACAGCGAGGCGGCGGCCGCGTTCGTGACGTGGCTGTCGACGCCCGAGGCGCAGAAGATCCTCGCGGACGCCGGCTTCCAGCAGCCGTAGGACGTGTTGCGGAAGCAGCGCCGTCCGCCCGGCGGACAGGCGGCGTCCGGTACGCACGATCTCCCGACAACACGGACGGGAGTCCTCCGGCCCTCGGGGATACGTGCCGGACGCGGCCGGGCAGGCCGGACTTCCGAGACACGCCCCCACAGGCCGTCATCCGTGCGGGCGTCCCGTCTCCGGGCCGCCCGCACGGATCCTCCAGCATCAGGGACCTTCGATGAGACGCCTCCGCAGCCGCACCACCGGCCCCCGCGCGCCGATCGCCCTGGCGATCCCCGCGCTGCTGGCCATCGCCTTCCTGCTGCTCCCGCTGCTCGGGGTCCTGGCCCGCACCTCGTGGCACGACCTGGGCACACATCTGACCAGGCCCGAGACGACCGGGGCGCTCAAGCTGTCCCTGATCGTGTCCGCCTGGGCGCTGGGCCTCTCGGTCGTCCTCGGTGTCCCGCTCGCCTGGCTGCTGGCCCGTGTCGACTTCCCCGGCAAGGCCTTCGTCCGCTCCCTCGTCCTCCTGCCGATGGTGCTGCCGCCGACCGTCGGTGGCGTCGCCCTCCTCCTGGCCTTCGGCCGGCGCGGGCTGCTGGGGCCGTGGCTGGAGGACACCTTCGGGCTGACGCTGCCGTTCCACACCTCCGGTGCCGTCCTCGCCGCGACCTTCGTGGCGATGCCCTTCCTGGTCATCAGTCTCGAAGGGGCGCTGGGCGGACTGCGCCCCCGCTACGAGGAGACCGCGGCCTCCCTGGGGGCCTCACCGGTCCGGGTGTTCTTCACCGTGACCCTGCCCATGGTCGCCCCCGGGCTCGCCGCGGGCGCGGCGCTGACCTGGGCCCGGGCGCTCGGTGAGTTCGGCGCGACCATCACCTTCGCCGGAAACCTCCCCGGTACCACGCAGACCCTTCCGCTCCAGGTCTATCTGCTGCTCCAGGACGACGCGGAGGCCGCCACCTCCGTCTCCCTGCTCCTCCTGGCCATCGCCATGGTGGTGCTCGTCGCACTGCGCGGACGCTGGACCGGCACCCCGGACACCGCCGCCGCGCAGCCCCGGGCCACGGCGAAGGACCCGGGTCCCGGGCCGGCGAAGGACGACCGCCCCGCCCCCGGGGAGCCGTCCGGCCCGGACGGCGGCGACAGCACCGAGGAGAGCTGGCCGCTGCACGCCGCCGTCACCGGTTTCAACCGCCTCACGCTCGACGCGGACGCCGGAACGACCATCGCCGTCGTGGGCCCCAACGGCGCCGGGAAGACGACGCTTCTGCGCGCGCTGCTCGGCCTCACGCCTCGCGCGCACGCCGAACTCCGGCTGGGCGACACGGATGTCACCGCACTGCCCCCGCACCGCAGGGGCGTGGCCTGGGTCCCCCAGGACGGTGCCCTCTTCCCGCACATGAACGCGCTCGCCAACACGGCGTACGGGCTGCGCGCCCACGGTGTGCCGCGCGCGGAGGCCCGTGACAGCGCCCGGCGGTGGCTGGACCGGCTCGGAGTGGGCCATCTCGCGCACCGCAGGCCGGCCGAGATCTCCGGGGGCCAGGCCCAGCGTGTCGCGCTCGCCCGGGCGCTGGCCGCCCGGCCCCGGCTGCTCCTGCTCGACGAACCGCTCGCCGCCCTCGACCAGACCACCCGTGCCCACGTGCGGCACACCTTGCGCCGTCATCTCGACGGCTTCGGCGGCGTGTGCCTGATCGTGACGCACGACCCCGTCGAAGCCGTGGCGCTCGCCGACCGGGTACTCGTCCTGGAGGACGGCCGGGCCCTCCAGGACGCCCCGCCGGCCGAGGTCACCCGTCATCCCCGCTCCCCCTGGGTCGCCCGCATGCTCGGCCGCAACGCCTGGCCCGGCACCGCGACCGCCGACGGCCTCCGGCTCGCCGGCGGCGGCACCCTGGTCGCGGCGGAGCCGGTCCCGCCCGGCACGGACTCCCTCGCGATCATCGCCCCGGAGGCCGTCGCCGTGCACCGGGACAGGCCCAGCGGCAGCCCCCGCAACGTCTGGCCCGGCACCGTACGGGAGATCACCACCAGCGGCAGCCGGCTGCGCGTCCTGATCACCTCGGACGAGGCGCCGGACCTGGTCGCCGAGATCACCCCGCAGGCTGTCGCCGAGCTCCGCCTCGCCGAGGGCGCCGATGTCTGGACGAGCGTCAAGGCGACCGAGGCTACCGTCGTGGCGCTCTGATCGGGTGCCGCCCCCACCGGTCCGGCAGAGACCCGCGAGTGCGGCATCTCCCTCCCCGTTCCCGCTCACGAGGCAAGGCCAAGGCCCCATGGACGCACGCACCCAGGACGGCACCGCCGCGGACGTCGGCCCCGGCCCCATCGCGCGGCGGCCGCGCCCCGACCCCCGTATCGCCCGGTTCGTCGCCGAGGCCCTCGACGGCGCGCGTACCGTCCTCGACGTCGGCGCCGGGGTGAATTCCCAGGAGGGCGCCGCCGACGGCGCGGTGACGGCGGTCGGAGGGTCCGGGCCCGGGCGCGCCCGGCGTCCCGCCCTGCCCGCCCGGGCCGTCGACGCCGTTGCCGGGGATCTGCCATACGCGGACGGGGAGTTCGACGCGTCGATGACCCTCTTCGACGTCCACCAGTGGAGCGACGTCACCGCGGGCCTGCGCGAGATGCGGCGCGTCACCCGGGGCCCGGTCGTCGTCCTGGCCCGTGCCCCGGAGCTGGTACGGGACTTCTGGCTGGGCGCGTACGCGCCCGAGGTCCTGGAGACGGAGGCCCGGCGTCATCCGCCCGTCCGGGACCTGACCGCCGCGCTCGGCGGCACCGGGCGGGTCCGGGCCGTGCCGATCCCGCTGGACTGCACCGACGGCTTCGACGAGGCGTACTACGGTCGCCCCGAGATGCTGCTCGACCCCGCCGCCCGTCAGGCCTGCTCCGCCTGGAGCTTCGTCGGCGACGAGGTCAGGGAACACTTCGACCGGACCCTGCGCCGCGACCTCGCCTCCGGGGCCTGGGACCGGCGCTTCGGCCATCTGCGGACCGAGCCCGTGTACGAGGGGTCCCTCGTCCTCGTACGTGCGATCCCTTGAGTACGGTGTGCGGCCGGGCACGGGAGAAGGCCCGCGTCCGGGGACGCGGGCCTTGGGTCACGCACCGTCCGCCGGCGGTTTCCGGGCCACCTAGGCGATCTTCATGGTGGCCATCATGCCCATGGCGGAGTGATCGAGCATGTGGCAGTGGTAGACGTAGGTGCCCCGGTATCGGTCGAAGGTGGCCTGGAGCTTGACCGTCTCCCCCGGCATCAGGTTGACGGTGTCCTTCAGCCCGGCGTCGGAGGGGGGCGGGGTTCGGCCGTCGCGTTCCAGGATCCTGAACTGCACCAGGTGCATGTGGAAGTTGTGCGGGAACACCTCGTTGGCGTTGACGACGGTCCACACCTCGCTGGCGCCGTACCGCACGAAGGCGTCGATCCGGCCGGGGTCGTACACCTTGTCGTCCATGAACGCCTGCGGCGGCGCCATGGTGAGCTTGACCGTGCGCTCCCCGGTGGGCTCGGGCAGGCGGGGCAGGGAGCGCAGGACGGACGGGACCCGGCTGGCGTCGGGCGCCGTGCGGTCGACGTCGAACCTGAGCACCTGCCCGATCTCCGCCAGGTCCCCGGGAGGCGCGCTGTTCTCCAGGACGATCTCGGTGCCCACCGGGTACCGGGAGAAGTCGATCACCACGTCGGCACGCTCGCCCGACGACAGGAAGATGCGGTCGGTGGTGTGCGGACGCGGCAGCAGCCCGCCGTCGGAGCCGATCCGGATGATGTCCGAACCGTCCGAGAGGCGCAGGTCGAAGGCCCTGATGTTGGACGAGTTCAGCAGCCGGAAGCGGTATTTCCGGGCGGCCACCCTGAAGTACGGATAGGCCTTGCCGTTGGCGACGATCGTCGTCCGCTCCGGGTCGCCCATCGAGAAGGCGAGGTCGCCCGCGCCGTCGATGTGCACGTCCCGCAGGGCGACGGGGACGTCGTACGCCCCGGAGGGCAGGGGCAGTGCCTGCTCGACGGAGTCGGTGAGCAGGTAGGAGCCGGACAGTCCGCGGTAGACGTGCTCGGCCTCCATGTGGTGGGCGTGGTCGTGGTACCAGAGCGAGGCGTGCGGCTGCCGGTTCGGGTAGTGGTAGGTGCGGTCGGCGCCGGGCGCGATCGTGTCCATCGGGCCGCCGTCGTTCTCCTGGGTGACGGCCGCCCCGTGCAGATGGACGGAGGTGGGCATCGTCAGCCGGTTGCGCTGGCGCACGACCACGGGCCGCCCGGACCGTGCCCTGATGGTCGGACCGGGGAAACTGCCGTTGTACGTGAGCACGCCGGTGCGCACCCCGGGGAGGATCTCGCACTCGGCGGGGCGCATCGTGATGTCGTACACGTCCCGCCCTCCTCGGGTCGAGACCGGCCGGAGCACGGGCGGAACGGGCATGGGTACGCGGAACCGGTCGGTCTCGGAGACGGTCAAGGCGCGGGCCGGCGCCTTCGTCCCGGCGCGCGCCGGCTCGCCCTCCGCCCGGTGACGCAGGGCGGTCGGGAGCAGCGCGGCGCCGGTCGTCAGGGTCGCTCCGAGCACGCCCAGTCCGGCACCGAGCGCGGTGCGTCGAGTGGCCACGTGTGTCCTCCAAAAGGGGCGGGGTCGAGACGCGCGGCTCGTGGCGGCGCGGGTTCGGGCGGGGTGCGGCGCGCGGCCGTCGGCGCAGCCGGAAGCCGCACGCGCGAGGGCTGGGCCGAGGGGAAGGGGCGCCCTGGGCCGGGGTGGCGGCCGACGACGGGGGCGCACCCGCCAAAGACGCACCCGTGCCGCCGGCAGAAGCGGGACGGTCGGAGACCGACTCTTCGACTCCCCCTCACACCGCGGCGGTTGGTAACGCCGGTCGGGGCGGCGGAGAGGCTGTCCCGGACCGGGCGAGGCACTCCTCCAGGAAGGCCAGGACCCGCAGGTGGTACGTGCGGGCCGACCACCCCAGACTGATGTTGTGGCCCGCGCCCGGCAGGCGGTCCACGGTGTGCGGCACGGCGAGCGGGCCCGTCAGATCCGCGATGGCCGCGTCGTCGTGGCGCCACCAGGCCTCGTGCTCGGCGAAGGTCAGGCGTACGGGCAGTCGCAGGCGGGAGGCGAGCCGTCCGTAGCGATCCGGCCAGCTGCTCCAGTCGAGGCGTTCGCGGGCCGGCATGGGCGCGACGACGGCCGCGCTCGCGCGGAACGTGCCCGGTGGATAGAGGTGCAGCGGGCCCCAGTTCAGCCGGTGCCCGACCCGGCCGCCGGGCGCCGCGACGTAGCGCGCCGCCTCGGTGACGTACCGCTTCCCGCAGCCGGAGACGTCCAGGCCGATCAGCTCGCCCTCGTCCGTGCCGGCGGCCATGGTGAGGGCCACCTTGCCGCCGTAGGAGTGCGCCAGGAGGAACAGTCCCGCCCCGACGTCGTGCCCGGCGGCGAAGCCGCGCAGCGCGGCGCGCAGGATCACGGACTGCTCGGCCGGTGTCTGCCCGTACGGGACCGCGGCGGCCGACGCCCCGTAGCCGGGGCGGTCCAGGGCGAGGACCGTGTAGCCGAGGCGGGCACCGAGCGCGAGGAGGGAGACGTCGGGGTGGGCCTGGCCGTCGAAGTAGGCGGCGCTCATCCCGCCGCCGTGCAGGCACACCACCACCGCGCGGGTCCGGGCGTCCCGCGGTTCGATCAGCAGTCCCGACAGCGGGACGCCCCCGTGGGCGAGCGTGACGGGACGTACGCCGGCGGAGACAGGGTGCGGATGCGTCGGCACGGTCACGGCCGGTCCCCCAGGGTGTGTCAGTCGATGCCGCGGACGATGTGCGATTCGGCGGTGTCCTCCTGCTCACCGGCCAGCAGCAGCACGGGCGGTGCCGAGCCGGCGCCGCCCGGCGCTGCCGGGGATGGGACGGGGGGTTCGGTGTCCATCGGTGCTCCCCTCTCTCGGCTCCGGGTCAGCGCCTTCCGTCAGGCGCCCACCGGCCGCGCGGGTCGCGGTGGTGGGGTATGCGTTCGGGGCGGCTCCAGCCCGCGGTGGCCGGAGCCGGCTCCCCGTCCGTCCGGGCCCAAATGGCGGCACGGGCGAGCAGCACCGCGGTCAGCGCGGCTATCTCTCCCGCGTCCGCCCGGCCCCTGACGACCCTGATGACCGGACGGGCGCCGTCCTCCCCGGGGCCGGCCGGGGCGTCGGCGGGGCCCTGGTCCGCGCTCACTGCGGGGGGTTGCCGTGTTTGCGGCACGGCAGGTCGACGTGTTTGGCGCGCAGCATGGACAGCGACTTGATCATGATCCGGCGTGTGTCACGCGGGTCGATCACGTCGTCCACCAGCCCGCGCTCGGCCGCGTAGTAAGGGTGCATCAGCTCCGCCTGGTACTCCTTGATCTTCTGCTGCCGCATCTCCTCGGGATTCGGGGCGGCGTTGATCTCCCGGCGGAAGATGACGTTGGCCGCTCCCTCGGCGCCCATCACCGCGATCTCGTTGCTCGGCCAGGCCAGCGCGAGGTCGGTGCCGATGGAGAGCGAGTCCATGACGATGTAGGCGCCGCCGTAGGCCTTGCGCAGTACCAGGGAGATGCGGGGCACCGTCGCGTTGCAGTAGGCGTAGAGCAGTTTGGCCCCGTGCCGGATGATGCCGTCGTGCTCCTGAGCCACGCCCGGCAGGAAGCCGGGCACGTCGATCAGGGTCACCAGCGGGATGTTGAAGGCGTCGCAGAACTGTACGAAACGGGCGGCCTTCTCGCTCGCGTCGATGTCGAGCACACCCGCCAGGGAAGACGGCTGGTTGGCCACGATGCCCACCACCTCGCCGCCCAGGCGCGCGAGCGCGCAGACCACGTTGGTCGCCCAGGCCGCGTGCACCTCGAAGTAGTCTCCGTCGTCGACGATCTCCTCGATGACCCCACGGACGTCGTAGACGGCACTCGGGTCGTCCGGGACCAGGTCGAGCAGTGCGTCGCAACTGCGGTCGACGGGGTCGTCGCAGAGGACGGTGGGGGGCAGTTCGCGGTTGCTGGAGGGCAGCAGGGTGATCAGGTAGCGGACGTCCTCGACGCAGCTGCGGACGTCGGGGTAGACGAAGTGCGACACACCGGAGACGCCGGCGTGCACGTCCGCACCGCCCAGTGCGTCCTGGGTGATCTCCTCACCGGTCACGGCTCGGACGACGTCGGGTCCCGTGATGAACATCTGCGAGATGCCGCGCACCATGAAGACGAAGTCGGTGAGCGCGGGGCTGTAGGACGCACCGCCCGCGCACGGGCCGAGCATGACGCTGATCTGCGGGATGACGCCGGAGGCCTTGGTGTTGCGGCGGAAGATGCCGCCGTAGCCCGCCAGCGCGCTGACGCCCTCCTGGATGCGGGCGCCGGCGCCGTCGTTGAGCGACACCAGGGGCGCGCCGGCGGCGAGCGCCATGTCCATCACCTTGTGGATCTTGGAGGCGTGCGCCTCGCCCAGCGCGCCTCCGAAGATCCGGAAGTCGTGGGCGTAGACGAACACGGTGCGGCCGAAGACCGTGCCCCAGCCGGTGACCACGCCGTCGGTGTAGGGGCGGTTGGCCTGGAGGCCGAAGCCCGTCGCGCGGTGCCGCCGCAGGGGCTCCACCTCGGTGAAGGAGTCCTCGTCGAGCAGCAGGTCGATGCGTTCACGCGCGGTGAGTTTCCCGCGGGCGTGCTGGCGCTCGGTGGCCTCCGGGCCGGGCCCCTGGAGGACCTCCTTCTTGATCAGGCGCAGCTCCTCCAACCGCTCGTCGGTGGTCCATCCGGACCTGTTGCCGTCGGTGGGGCCGGTCAGGGTCCTCTCCCGTGCCGACATGGACGTCACTCTCCTGACTTGGGTTCGGGACGTGCTCCGGGCGTTGCCGCGGCGGCCACCGGTGCGGCCCCGCCTCGGTCGCGACGCGGCCGTACCCCCGCCGCTCCCGCGAGCAGGCCGAGCGCTCCGACGGCGGCCACCAGGACGAGGGCGGGGCGGCAGGCCGCCAGGTACTGCTCCGGTGACGCACCGACGGCGGGGCGGTGGGCGACGAGCAGGGCCGCGACGAGTGCCGGCACGAGTGCCGCTCCGGCCTGGACGGCGCTCTGGTAGAGACCGGACCCCGCGCCCCGGTCCGGCGGCGCCAGCCGCGCCGTCGCCTGTGTGTTCAGCGCGGCGAAGGAGAGTACGAAACCGGCTCCGACCATCAGCGTCGTCGGCAGGACGGCGGTCGCGTAGTCGAGCGGCCACGACTGGCGTAGCTGCCAGAGGTACCCGGCCAGGGGGAAGACGGCCCCCACGGCGATGAGCCGTGCGGTGCCGAAGGCGGCGACCATCCGCCCCGACAGCAGCGCGGTGGCCGCGAGGGGCACGGCCGCCGGCAGGAGGGCGAGCGCGGCTCGCAGCGGGTGCCAGCCGTGCAGCGTCTGCAACTCGTAGGTGAGCACGAAGAGCAGGCCCAGGTACGAGCCGTTCAGCGCGGCGGCGCCCAGGGCCGAGCGGGCCAGTGGACCGTCGGTGAGGAACGCGAACCGCACCAGGGGGTACGGGGTACGCCGTTCGACGCGGACGAAGGCGGCGAACAGCAGCACCGACGCGGCCAGCAGCCCGCCGGAGCGAAGGCCGGTCCAGCCGTGCGCCGGTACGGAGACGATGCCGCCGACCAGGGTGAGCAGCCCCGCGGTGCAGGTGGCGGCCCCCGCCACGTCGTACCGGCGGGGCTCACCGCGGGACCGCCGGCCGGTTCCCGGGTCCGAACCCGGGATCAGCCGCAGGCCGAAGAGGAAGAGCACCAGGACGACGGGGGCGGGGAAGGCGAGCGTCAGCCGCCAGTCGACCGCCGTGAGCACGCCGGACAGCAGGAGACCGGCGGTGAAACCGCTCGCGCCGAACAGGGTGTAGACGGACAGGGCGCGGTCGCGCAACGGGCCCGCCGGGTAGGCGGTCTGGATGATCGCCAGGCCGGTCGGGGCGGTCAGCGCGGCACAGAGGCCCTTCACGACGCGGGTCGCCACCAGCAGCCACAGGCCGTCGGCGAACGCGCCGGCCACCGAGGCCGCGGCGAAGCCGAGGAGCGCGGCGAGATACACCTCGCGGCGGCCCAGGAGCGCGACGACCCGGCCGCCGAACAGCATCAGTCCGCCGAACCCGATGGCGAACCCGGTCATCATCCACTGGGCCGAGGTCAGCGGCAGGCCGAGATCCGCGCCGATCGACGGCAGGGCGACGACCGTCACCGACACTTCGAGCGCGTCGATGAGCATGTTCCCGGCGAGGACGAAGAGCAGCCCCCACAGCCGGAGCGCCGATGCCCCGGCCGGTGCCGCCGTCGGCGAGGGAGTGGAGGCGGAGGACGAACTGCGCACGATGCTCCTTCACTTCGGGCGGGCGAGGCCGCGCCGGGGGCGGTCAGCCGAGGAGGGTTCCGCCGCTGGCGTCGATGAAGGCACCCGTGACCCAGCGGGCGTCGTCCGAGGCGAGGAAGGCGACCACGTCGGCGACGTCCTGGGGCTCGCCGACCCTGTTGAACGTGGACAGGGCCGCCATCTGCTCGACCGCCTCGGGGATGTCGAACACCGGGTTGCCGTTGCGCGTGATGCCCGGTGCCACGCTGTTGACGGTGATGCCGCGCGGCCCGAGGTACTTGGCGTAGTGCAGGGCGAGCATCTCGACGGCGCCCTTGGTCATGGCGTACGCGATCTCGTCGGGGTTGGCGAACCTGGTGAGCCCCGAGGAGATGTTGATGATCCGGCCGCCGTCGGGCATGTTCGGCAGGGCGCGCTGGATGACGAAGAACGGCGCCTTGGCGTTGACGGCGACGAGCCGGTCGAACTGCTCGGGCGTGGTGTCCTCCGGTTTCACGCCGCCCATCACCCCGGCGTTGTTGACCACGATGTCCAGCTCGGTGGAGCCGGTGCGTTCCTTGAGCCCCTGCTCCAGTCCGAGGAACAGCTCGTGGACGCCGCCCGGCGCGCCGAGTTCGGACCGCACCGCGAAGGCCCGGCCGCCGTCGCTCTCGATGCCGGAGACGACCTCTTCGGCGGCCGCCTTGCCGGTCGCGTAGTGCACGGCGACGAGTGCGCCTTCGCGGGCGAGGCGTTCGGCGGTCGCCCGGCCCATGCCCCGGCTCGACCCGGTGACGAGCGCCGTCCTGCCGGTGAGGTTGCCCATGGTGCTTCTCCTGTGGTGTCGACGGTCGGATGAGGTGGTGTGCGCGCCGGGGCGCCGGGCGCCGTGCCGCCGTGCGCCGGCGGTGTCCGCCGGGCTCCCGAACCAGCGGTCCAGCGCGGCGAGCAGGCCTTCTTGGTCGGACCCGGCCCAGGCCACGTGGCCGTCGGGCCGCACCAGGACGGTGGTCCCGCCCGCGGTCGGTCCGGTCGAGGCGGCGTCCGTGACGACGGCGTCGACCCGGTCCGCCCAGGGGGCGGCGGCGTCGGTCAGGCCCGGGCCGGCGGACGCCGGGTGGAGCAGGAGCCCCCGCGCCCGGCGCAGCGTCACGAGGGTGGAGGTGGTCGTCGTGTCCGGGGCCGGTGCGGCGGGCGGCAGGCGTGTCCCGCACAGCGGGTGCCCCCGGCCGGAGCCGTAACGGATGCCGAGGCCGCTGATCGTGCCCGCGAGGTGCCCGCGTACGTCCTCGTAGGCGATCAGTTCGCCCATGACGGAGCGCAGGGACTCGACCTCGGGTCCGCCGAGCAGCAGGCGTGCCTGCGCCCGGATGCCGGACAGCACCTCCCGGCCCACGGCGTGACGCTCCTCGTGGTAGCTCTCCAGGAGCGCGTCGTGGGCGCGGCCGAGCACGACGGCCGCCAGCTTCCAGCCCAGGTTCACGGCGTCCTGGAGCCCGAGGTTCAGCGCCTGGCCGCCGATCGGCATCTGCTGGTGGGCCGCGTCCCCGGCGAGCAGGACGCGCCCCGCGCGGTAGCGGTCGGCCTGACGTGAGGCGTCCCCGAAGGAGTTGACCCACAGCGGCACGCCCGCCGTGATGTCCTCGCCGGTCACCGTGCGCCAGACGTCGGCCAGTTCGGCGTAGTCCGGCTCGGCGGTGCGGTGCCCGGGCGGCCGGCCGAACCGGTGGACCATGACCCGGGTGACTCCGCCGGCTCCGCGCGCGGCGATGGCGAGGCCCTTCTCCAGCCGCTGGAAGCGCCGGTCCTGGATGTCGAGCCCGTCGACGTCGGCCCGGATCAGCTCACGCCCGGCGGAGGTGCCGGGAAAGGGGATGCCGGCCAGCTCCCGCACCGTGCTGCGCTCCCCGTCGCAGCCGACGACGTAGCGTGCCGAGAGGCGTACCGGGCCGTGCGGCCCGTCGGCCCCGACCTCGATCCGGTCGTGGTGCTGTCGGAGGGACCGCACCCGGTGCCCGCCGCGCAGCTCGGCGCCGAGCCCGCGCGACCAGGCGCCGAGCAGTTCCTCGGTCCGCGTCTGCGGGACCTTCCACTGTCCCGCGAAGGGGCTGTCCAGGCGCAGGTCGAGGGGGATGCCGCCGAAGTGGCCCATGGGCACGTGCGGCGGCGTGCCGAGGTCGTCGAGCAGTCCGCGCTGGTCGAACAGCTCCATGGTCCGTGCGTGCAGCGTCGAGGCGCGGGACTCGGTGGTGGGGCCGTCCCGCTGTTCCAGGACGGTCACCTCGGCGCCGCCCAGTCTCAGTTCGCCGGCGAGCATGAGCCCCACGGGCCCCGCGCCGACGACGACCACATCGGTGTCGACGGCCGCCATGGGATCAGCGCCGGGCTTCGGCGTAGTCCTTGGCGTGGCCGAGCGTCGCCCGGCTGTTGGTGCTCAGCGCCGCCCGGACGTAGGCCTTGGCGTCGGCGACCTCGGCCTCCGGCCCCAGCACGGCCGTGATGTTCTCGGGGCGGATGACGACGGTGTGCTGCGAGGAGGCGGCGACCCCGTCCGCCGTCTCCCGGAACGTCCAGTAGCCGGTGTGCAGACTCATCAGCGCCGGGAGGGTGGTCTGCTTGTACGCGATCTTCTCGTGCGGCAGGCACACCCGGTACGACTTGGTGGTGTGCACCGATCCGTCCTTGGCCCGGGTGTCCATCTCCAGCGTCTGGAGTCCCGGGACGTCCTCGGTCAGCCGTACGGTGGCCACGTGCGGCAGCCGCTCGGACCACAGGCCCGCCTCGTTGATGAAGTCGTAGACGTCCTTGGCGGAGCCGGCGATCTCCACGGTGTCCTCGAAGGAGAACGTCAGTTCCTGGGAGGCGGCGACGAATTCGAGGTTGTCCTTGAGGCCGGCCAGTTCGCTGCGCGAATTGCGGTCGACGGCCTCGTCGATCCACTTCAGCTTCTCCGGGTCGTCGTCGACCGCCCGGTAGTCGTGGAGCAGCCGCAGCCGTGACGTCGAGGCGGAGAGCGGCTCGACGATCCAGGTCCCGCCCATCTCCGCCACCGGCGGTGTGGTCACTTCCTGGCGGAATCCGATGCGCAGCCGCTCCGGGTCCAGCACGCGGCGCGACGTCCAGTTCTTGGCCTCGCCGTTGGCGGTGGCCCAGATCCGGATCACCTCCTCGGTGCCGGTGCGTTCCACGTGGTCGACGTAGATGGACGGCGGGAAGAGCCGGGGCCAGTTCTCCACCTCGGCGATGAGCCGGTACACGTCGGCGGCCGGGGCCGAGACCGTGATCTCGTGCTCCACCTCGCGCGGTCCGGACTGAGACATACTCGTGGCTCCTAGGTCGGGGGTGGGCGGCTCAGAAGTTGCCGAGTCCGCCGCAGACGTTGAGCGCCTGCGCGGTGATGGAGGCGGCGGTGTCCGACGCGAGGTAGCCGACCAGCCCGGCCACCTCTTCCGGCGTCGAGTACCGGCCCAGCGGGATCTTGGCGGTGAACCTGTCGAGGATGGTCTCCTCGGTCGTGTCGTACGCGGCGGCGTAGCCCTGCCTCACGCGCTGCGCCATCGGCGTCTCCACGTACCCGGGGCAGACCGCGTTGACGGTGATGCCCGTCGGAGCGAGCTCGTTGCCGAGGGCCTTGGTGAAGCCGACGACCCCGTGCTTGGAGGCCGAGTACGGGGCGCCGAGCACCACGCCCTGCTTGCCCGCGGTGGAGGCGATGTTGATGATCCTGCCGTGGTCCTTGGCGCGCATGCGGCCGGTGTTGAGCACGGCGCGGGTCATCCGGAAGACGCTGTTCAGATTCGTCTCGATGACGTCGTTCCACAGGTCGTCGTCGATGTCGGCGGTGACGCCGCCGCCGCTGCGGCCCGCGTTGTTGACCAGGACGTCGACCGCTCCGAAGCGGGCGGCGGCGGCACGGACGAACTCCTCCGTGCTCTCGGGCGAGCGCACGTCGAGCGGAGCGCCCTCGACGTCGAGCCCTTCGTTTTTCAGCAGTTTGACCGTCGATGCCACGTTCTCGGCGTTCCGCGCGCCGATGAAGACCTGGTGGCCCTGCTGGGCCAGGAGCCGGGCGACGGCCAGGCCTATCCCGCTCGTGGCTCCGGTGACGACGGCCACACGTCGGTTGTGCTCGGACATCTGGTTCCTCCCCTGGGTGAGGTGCCCGTGGGCGGGGCGGCCGGGCCTGCCCCCGCGACGGACGGGTCAGGCCGCGACCTCCGCGGCGGCGGTGATGTGCTCGTTGACGACGGCGATGAGCTGCCGCGGCGTGACGGCGTCCGTCAGGGCCGAGTCGTCGAGCGTGATGCCGTACTCGCGCTCGATGCGGCCGCCGGTCTCCAGCAGGGCCAGGGACTCGTAACCCAGCTCGTCGAAGTACGTGTCGAGGATGTCGCCGTCGAGGTCGACGCCCTCTTCGGCGCCGGCCCCTTCCAGCAGGATGCGTCTGAGGTCGTCGAGGGCGAAGGTGCGCGTGGTGCTCACGTCGGTGCCTTTCGATCGGAGGCCCGTGGCCTCGGTCCGTGTAGGGGGTGCGGGCGCGCCCGTCACCGCCTGCACGGGGGGCGAGGGCGGTGAGGGGCGCGCGTGGTCCGGCTCAGCGGCCGGACGACTCGAGGACCACCGCGGAGTTGAAGCCGCCCTGGCCGCGTGCCAGCACCAGTGCCGTGCGCAGCGTGGCGGGGCGCGGCTGGGCGAGGACCAGGTCCAGCTCGTAGTCGGGCGAGGGCACGACGTTCACGGTGGGCGGGATCAGCCCGTCGTTCATGGACAGCAGGGCGGCGGCCACGTCCAGCGGGCCGGCGCCGGCGTACAGCCGGCCGGTCATGGTCTTGGGCGCGGTGACGGGGACACCGTGCGGGCCGAACACGGCGCCGATGGCCTCCGCCTCGGTCCGGTCGAGATCGGGAAGGCCCGCGGCGTCCGCGAAGACGACGTCCACGTCGCCCGGCGCGAGGCCGGCGTCCTCCAGGGCCAGTTCGACGGTGCGCCGCAGCCCGGGGGCCCGGTCGCTGCCCGGTCGGGGGTCGAAGGTCGCCGCGTAACCGCTGAGCTCTCCGTACGTCCTGGCGCCGCGCCGGCGCGCGGTCTCGGCGTCCTCCAGGACCAGGATCGCCCCGCCCTCGCCGGGCACGTGTCCGCGTGCCTCGGCGTCGAACGGCAGGTACGCGCGGGCCGGCTCGTTGCTGGTGCTGATCCGGCCTCCCGCCAGCTGCGCGACCCAGCCCCAGGGGCAGATCGCGCCGTCGACACCGCCTGAGACGACGAGCGGTGTGCCCTTGCGGATCTGGCGGCGTGCCTGTGCCAGCGCGTCGAGCCCGCCGGCCTGGTCGCTCACCAGGACGCCGGAGGGCCCCTTCAGGCCGTTGCGGATGGAGATCTGACCGCTGTTGACGGCGTAGAACCAGGCGAAGGACTGGTACGCGCTCACGTACTGGCTGCCCTGGCTCCACAGTTTCCGCAGCTCGCCCTGGCCGAACTCGAATCCGCCGGCGGAACTGGCCGTGACCACGCCCATGTCGAACTCGGGCAGTTCCGCCGGGCGTACCCCGGCGTCGGCCAGGGCCCAGTCCGCGGCGGTCAGCGCGAGCCGCGTCATGTGGTCGGTCTGCGGCAGAAGCCTGCTCGGCAGGTGCTCCTCCGCCCGGAATCCCGGTACCTCGCCCGCGAGTTGGGCCGGGTAGCGTGCGGGGTCGAACCGGGTGACGCGCCCGATGCCGCTCTTGCCGCCGCGGGTGGCGGACCAGAAGTCCTGGGTGCCCAGGCCGTTCGGCGAGACGACTCCCATCCCCGTCACGGCCACCGACGTCATGCCAGGCTCCTCTCGGGACGGGCCAGCACCATGGCGCTCTGGAAACCTCCGAACCCGCTTCCCACCGTGAGCACCGTGTCCGTGGTCCACTCACGTGCCGCCAGGGGCACGTAGTCCAGGTCGCACTCGGGGTCGGGGGTGTGCAGGTTCGCCGTCGGCGGCACGACGTTGTGCCGCATGGCGAGGGCCGACGCGGCGATCTCGATCGACCCGATCGCCCCCAGCGAGTGGCCGACCATCGACTTGATGGAGCTCACCGGCACCCGGTAGGCGTGGTCCTTCAGACTCCGCTTGAAGGCGGCCGTCTCGTGCCGGTCGTTCTGCTTGGTGCCCGAGCCGTGCGCGTTGATGTAGTCGACGTCCTGCGGGGCGATCCGGGCCTCGTCGAGCGCCGAGCGGATCGCCTCTGCCATCTCGGCGCCGTCGGGACGCAGCCCGGTCATGTGGTAGGCGTTGCTGCGGGTGGCATAGCCGGCGATCTCCGCGTAGACACGGGCGCCGCGGCGGCGGGCCGCCTCCAGCTCCTCCAGTACGAAGACCGCCGCGCCCTCGCCGAGCACGAAGCCGTTGCGGCTGCCGTCGAAGGGCCGCGAGGCGTGTTCGGGGTCGTCGTGGCGCGGTGTGGTCGCCTTGATGGCGTCGAAGCAGGCCATGGTGATCGGTGAGATCGGCGCGTCCGACGAGCCCGCGATCATGACGTCGGCGCTGCCCTCGCGGATCAGCTCGACGGCGTACCCCACCGAGTCGATGCCGGAGGTGCAGCCGGTGGAGACCACCGTGCTCGGACCTTCGGCGCCGACGGCCCACGCGACCTCGGCCGCGAAGGAGCTGGGGACCAGGTAGTCGTACAGGTGCGGTACCGCGTACGTGTGGTCCACGCAGTCCAGTCGGCCGCCGTCGCTGACGACCCGGTACTCCTGGTCGAGGCCCATGGTGGCGCCCACCGCGCTGCCGACGGTGACCCCCACCCTGTGGGGCGCGTGGGCGTCCAGGGCGATACCGCTGTCGGTGAGTGCCTCCCGGGTGGCGACGACGGCGAACTGCGCGGCCCGGTCCATACGCCGGGTCTCCTGCGGGGTCAGGCCGTGCGCCTCGGCGTCGAAGTCGATCTCGGCGGCGACACGTGAGCGGAAGGAAGAGGGGTCGAAGAAGGTGATGCCCCGGGTGGCGGTGCGGCCCGCGCTGAGCAGGTCCCAGAAGTTCTCTGTCCCCACGCCCCCGGGGGCCAGTACACCGATGCCGGTGACGGCCACGCGCCGCCCGGTCACGCGCCGGTCCCCCACGCGTAGAAGCGCTGGGCGAGCGCGTCGGCGGGCGACCGCCAGGTGGCGGGGTCGTAGGCCTCGACGAACGGCTTCAGGTCGTCGCTGATCCGCACGAACCGCGGGTCGGTCCTGGCCTCTTCGATCAGCCGGCCGCCGTCGTCCGTGTCGAAGTCCTGGAGGTGGAAGTACAGGCCGCGGTAGGCGAAGAGCTGGCGCCGCCGCGTCCCCATCAGGTGCGGCATCTCCGTCCGGTCGAACTCGCCGAACAGGCGGGCCACCTCGTGCTGCGACGCCCCGTCCATACGGGCGACG
Organism: Streptomyces sp. SirexAA-E; assembly: GCF_000177195.2. GTDB lineage: Bacteria > Actinomycetota > Actinomycetes > Streptomycetales > Streptomycetaceae > Streptomyces > Streptomyces flavovirens. Next base: position 7,207,954 of record NC_015953.1, on the reverse strand, counting down.
ATCAGTGAGCTGTGCATGGTCTCTCTCCCTGTGAGGGTGCCCGCGGGTGCGAGCGGGCGTCAGATGGCCGGGCCGAACCAGCGCTCCAGGGCCATGGGCAGGTCGCCGTGGCTCCCCGGGGCGGCCCAGGCGACGTATCCGTCGGGCCGGACGAGTACGGCCGAGGTACCCGCGAGCGGGCTGGTCCCGGACAGTTCGCGTGGTCGTGCGGTGATCAGGTCCACCCGGTCGCGCCAGGGCAGGGCCCTGCGGCGGAGCCGCGCGTTGTCGGTGAGGTCGAGGAGCACGCCGCGCGCCGGGCGGAGCGCCTCGATGCTCCGGCCGATCAGCGCGTGGCCGGTCAGCTCCACGTCGGGCATCCGCCGGCCCAGCAGCGGGTGGCTCCCGCCGTCGATGTCGTAGCGGATCTCCAGACCGCTCACCATCGCGGCGAAGTGCCGGCTGACGTCCCCGTACCGGATGAGTTCGGAGATGACGTCGCGCAGCGGCTGCACCTCCGAGCCGCTGAGGAACAGCAGGCCCTGGGCCTGGGTGTTCATCAGCAGCCGTCTGCCCACCGGGTGCCGTTCGGCGTGGTAGGTGTCCAGCAGCGACACGGGGGCGCGGCCCCGCACGACCGCGCCGAGCTTCCAGCCGAGGTTCACCGCGTCCTGGATGCTCGTGTTCATGCCCTGGCCGCCGGCGGGCAGATGGATGTGCGCCGCGTCGCCGGCCAGGATCACCCGGTCGCGGCGGTACTCGGTGGCCTGGCGCGTGGCGTCGCCGAAGGCGCTCACCCACACCGGTTCGGCGTGCGCGATGTCGTCGCCGGTGAGGCGCTGCCAGGCCGCGGCCACCTCCTCCCAGGCCGGCGGCTTCTCCCGGCGCTGCGGCGGGGTGCCGCGCTCGCAGACGATGAGGCGGGTCACGCCGCCGGGCAGCGGTCCCACCATCACCATGCCGCCGGGGAGCGTCTCGCCGATCATCCGGGGTTCGAGGGTGATCCCCCTGACGTCGGCCAGGAACATCTCCATGGTCGCGGCGGTGCCGGGGAAGTCGAAGCCCGCGGCCTTGCGGACCGTGCTGCGGCCGCCGTCGCACCCGACCACGTACTCGGCGCGGGCGGTCCGCACGCCGGAGGGGCCGCGGATCTCGACCTCGACGCTGTCCTCCTTGCCGGTGACGGACAGCACCTCGTGGCCTCGGCGGATGTCGGCGCCGAGGCCGGTCGCCCACTCCTCCAGGACCGTCTCGGTGGCCGACTGCGGCACCGTCTTGGCCGCCTGGTGCGCCCCTTCGAGCACGCCGAAGTCGACCGGCAGGCCGCCGAAATGGCCGACGTCGCTGGTCTCGATGTCTCCGAACCGGGACAGCAGCCCCCGCTGGTCGAAGATCTCCATGGTGCGCGCCGTGAAGCCCAGGCCGCGCGACTCACCGGTGCGCGCGGCCAGCCGCTCCACGACCATGACGTCGACGCCGGCGAGCCTCAGCTCACCGGCGAGCATCATGCCCGCGGGCCCGGCGCCCACGACTATCACTGCGGCGTCCATCTGCCTCTCCTCGGTGTCCGTCGTGTACTTCGGGGTTCATCGCCTGAACCGGGCGATCGCACGGTTCGCCGTGTGGGACGCGGCCGCGTACCGGTGGTCCGGTGCCCGCGAGTCGAGCCGTACGGCGACCTCCGCCAGCTTGATGGCGTGCTCGTCACCGATTTCCACGGCGGTCGCGAAGGCCTCGGCCGCCGAGGGGGCGTCCGCCGGCGGCTCCGGGCGCGTGATCGCGGACCCCGCGGCGAACGTGGACCGCATGACCCGGGTGGCTTCGGCGGTGGCGAGGTAGGACGGCCACCGCTGCCGGGCCGGCACGTACGCGCTCACCAGCCGCACGGCCGCCGGGGTCGTGACGGCGTGGACCAGCGGGACCGGGAAGCGCGGGCGCGCCGTCGCGTAGACGCCCGCGTTGTCCGCGGTCAGCCGGTCGAGCGCCTCCATCGCGTCACCGGCCTCTTCCGTTGCGGCCCCTCCGGTGGCGTCCGGACCCGCCTGGTACCGCGCCGCCCAGTAGCCGAGGCCGTGGGCGAGTTCGCCCCGTTGCAGCCGGTCTTCCTCGCCGGCCCGCTCCAGGGCCCGTACGGCGTGCGCGGTGCGGATCACGCCGTGGCCCAGCATGGACAGGACGCCGGGGATCAGCCGGGGCCACCAGAGGGCCAGTACGTCACGCCAGGGTTCCTCCTCCAGCCTCCGGGCGAACAGGGCGGTCCAGTCCCCCACCCGGCTGAAGTCGCCGAGTGCCGCGCGCCATTCGGCGGGGTCGTCCGGCGACAGCCGCCATCGGGGTTCGGGCGCCTCGTGGTAAACGTGCCTGGTCAGCGTCCGGTCCAGCCACGGGGACACGGCCTCCGTGTAGCCCATGTGTGCCAGTGCCTCGGCGGCCATCGGGGCGTGGTTCACCAGGGTGCGCGTCCCGTGCTCGTAGCCGACGGTGCTCAGCCGCTCCAGCGCCTCGGCCATCGCGTCGTTGTACGTCGGTGCTGCCAACGCCGGTCAGTCCTTGATCTCGCAGATGGTCGCGCCGGTGCCGAGCAAGGCGCCGATGTCGACAGCGAGTCCCTTGACGGTGCCGGAGCGGTGGGCGTTGAGGGGTTGTTCCATCTTCATGGCCTCCAGGACGACGACGAGGTCGCCTTCCTTGACCTCCTGGCCCTCCTCGACCGCGATCTTGACGATCGTGCCCTGCATGGGCGAGGCGAGGGTGTCGCCGGAAGCGGCCGATCCGGCCTTCTTCGCGGCGCGGCGCTTGGGTTTGGCGCCGGCGGCGAGGCCGGTGCGGGCCAGGCTCATGCCGAGCGAGGAGGGCAGGGAGACCTCCAGGCGCTTGCCGCCGACCTCGACGACGACGGTCTCACGGCCGGAGTCCTCGTCCGCCTCCGCTTCCGCGGGGACGGTGAAGGGCTTGATGTCGTTGACGAACTCGGTCTCGATCCACCGGGTGTGGATACGGAAGGGGTCCGAGGTGAACGCCGGATCGACGACGACGGCACGGTGGAAGGGGATGGCGGTGGCCATGCCCTCGACCGTGAACTCGCCCAGCGCCCGCGCCGCCCGCTGAAGGGCCTGCTCACGCGTCGCCCCGGTCACCACCAGCTTGGCCAGCAGCGAGTCCCACGCCGGACCGATGACACTGCCCGACTCCACACCCGCGTCCAGCCGGACACCGGGACCGGACGGCGGGGCGAACAGGGTGACGGTGCCCGGCGCGGGCAGGAAGCCACGGCCCGGGTCCTCACCGTTGATACGGAACTCGAAGGAGTGCCCGCGCACGGCCGGGTCCCCGTAACCCAGCTCCTCACCGTCCGCGATCCGGAACATCTCCCGCACCAGGTCCAGGCCCGTGACCTCCTCGGTGACCGGGTGCTCCACCTGCAGACGGGTGTTGACCTCCAGGAACGAGATCGTGCCGTCCAGACCGACGAGGAACTCCACCGTGCCGGCGCCGACGTAGCCGGCCTCCTTCAGGATCGCCTTCGACGCCCGGTACAGCTCCGCGTTCTGTTCCTGGGTCAAAAACGGTGCGGGCGCCTCCTCCACCAGCTTCTGGTGGCGGCGCTGCAGCGAGCAGTCACGGGTGGAGACCACGACCACGTTGCCGTGGGTGTCGGCCAGGCACTGCGTCTCCACGTGCCGGGGCTTGTCGAGGTAGCGCTCCACGAAGCACTCGCCGCGCCCGAAGGCCGCCACCGCCTCACGGACCGCCGAGTCGTACAGCTCGGGGATCTCCTCCAGGGTGCGGGCCACCTTCAGCCCGCGCCCGCCACCACCGAACGCCGCCTTGATCGCGATCGGGAGGCCGTTCCGCTCGGCGAACTCCACGACCTCCGCCGAGCCGGACACCGGGTCCGGGGTGCCGGCCACCAGCGGTGCTCCGGCGCGCTGGGCGATGTGGCGGGCCGCGACCTTGTCACCGAGGTCGCGGATGGCCTGCGGCGGCGGACCGATCCACGTCAGGCCCGCGTCCAGCACCGCCTGGGCGAACTCGGCGTTCTCCGAGAGGAAGCCGTAACCCGGGTGGATCGCGTCCGCCCCGGAGTCCTTGGCGGCCTGGAGCACCTTGGCCATGTCCAGATAGCTGGCGGCCGGGGTGTCACCGCCCAGAGCGAACGCCTCGTCGGCCGCGCGGACGTGCGACGCATCCCGGTCCGGATCGGCGTAGACGGCTACGCTCGCGATTCCGGCATCCCGGCAAGCCCGAGCGACGCGGACAGCGATTTCGCCACGGTTGGCGATGAGCACCTTGCGCACGTCAGGATGCCTGCCGAGGCGCCAGGGCGAGCTCGCCGTCGAGAGCTCCGAGCGCACCGGCGTAGAAGATGAGCGGGTCCTCGCCCTGTTGCGGTACGCCGAGCTCCACCACCTCACCGACGATGATGTCGTGGTCGCCGCCGGCGTGGACGTCGACGGTCGTACAGGTGAGGAAGGCCAGTGCCTCGCTCAGCACCGGGAGGCCCGTCGACCCCTCGTGGTAGGGCGTGTCCTGGAACCCCTCCGGCCGGCGTCCGGCGAAGGCACGGGCGAGCTTCTCCTGTCGGCCGGAGAGGAAGTTGACGGTGAATCCGCCGCTCACGGTCAGCATCTCGTGCAGACGCGAGCGCCGGTGCAGGCAGAACAGCACCAGGGGCGGGTCCAGGGACACGGAGGTGAACGAGTTGACCGTCGTGCCGTCGGCCTCGCCGTCGGCCGACGTCGTGATGACCGTCACCCCGGTCACGAAGAGCCCGCACACACGACGCAGGGTTCGCGTATCGATCGGGTGTGTCTGGTGTTCGTGCATCAACGTGCGCGCTGCGGACATGTGCTTCCCCTTCACGGGTGGAATCGATGAGAGCGAGGCACGCGTGGCCGGGCCGGGCGGGTGCCACGGCACGCCCGGCCGCGGCCCCCGTCCGGCCTCGCTCAGAGCAGCTTCCTGACCTTCGCTCCGGCCTTCAGAATCCCCATCAGGAACTCCTTGCCCACGTTGTTCATCTCCTCCGGGGCCTGGAACGAGGCCCAGTAGAGGAAGCGGGCCATCGTCAGGGTGGAGGGCGAGACGAACCGCTGGTTCTCGTTCTTCCAGCCGAAGGCGGGGTTGACGATGTCGCAGTCCTTGATCATCTGGAAGACGATGTCGGCCGCCTCGTCGCCCGTCAGGGCACCCGCCTCGTACTTCTCACAGGTCTCGGCGGTCGATTCGAGCAGCGTCTTGAACTTCTCGCTCTCCGGCCACCACAGTCCCGGGAACCGGGTGTCCTCCAGATCCCGGAAGTGCCGCTCGTCGCCGTCCTTCACATGGTTCAGACGGGCACGCGTCAGTCGCATCGTGCCCGGGCTGATGAAGGAGCCCCAGATCCGGAACACCGCGTTCCAGAGGCGGAAGTGGGAGAACGAGATGAAGGAGCTGTTGACGATGTCGTCGTTGTACTTGAGCAGCCCCTGCTCCAGCCGTTCGACGTACTCGAAGCGCTCGGCGGAGAAGTCACCGTCCCCGAGCGCCTCGATCAGCCGCGAGGTCAGGGCGTCCACCACCTCGAAGGTGTTGGACAGACCGCGGGAGAACAGCGGGTCCAGGAAGCCGGCCGCGTGGGACATCAGGCACCAGCGGTCGCCGATCGTCTGCTTCGACGAGTACTGCAACCGGTCGGTGGACACCCACTCCCGTACGCGTGAGGCACCGTCGAACTGCCGCTTGACGGCCGGGTACCGGTCGAGGAACTGGCTGAACTCCTCGTCGGGCGTGAGGTTTTTGGGCTTGGGATACGTGCGCTCGTCCATGGTCAGGCCGACGCTGCACAGCGGGTTGCGCGACTTCTTGTGGTTGTCGAAGGCGATGATCCAGAACCATCCCCGCTCGATGAGGTGGTGCATCGTCCCGGTGTGCCAGTCGGCGGGCGGGCGGAGCTCCTTGGGGTGTCCGCTCACGTCGTCGAAGGGCTTGATCCCGACGTAGTGCGTGAACATCGAGCGCGAGTGGTGCTTGAACCGGGCCGGCTTGTCCCGCAGATCGAACTTCTCCGCGAGCGGGGAACGGAATCCGCTCGCGTCGATCAGGTACTTGCCCCGGAACGCCTCGCCGTCCTGTCCCGTGACGGTCACACCGTCGTCGTCGAAGTCGACATCGGCGGCACGCCAGTTCTGCTTCGCCGTACAGCCGTACTTGACTGCGACGTAGAACATGAAGGCGTCGCTGTCCTGCCGGAACATGTGGCTGTTGTTCAGGAAGATCTTCGGCAGGGCGAGCTGGGTCGCCTCCCTCGGGTCGGGCTCCCGGCCGGGCTCGTGCTTCATGAAGCCGAAGTGGGCCTTCGTACCGAACGTGGGGGCGATGTCGCGGGTGCTGGCGTTGACGCTGGCCAGGCTCTTGAGCTCCGGAATGCGGTGCCGCTCGGCCAGGATGTGGATCCATTCCACCAGTTGCGGTGTCATGGATTCGCCTATCGCGAAGCGCGGGTGGGACGTCGCGTCGATGAGCAGGACCTTGGCGCCGTGCCGCGCCATGATCGTCCCGGCCACCGAGCCGGCCAGTCCGGTCCCCAGGATGATGACGTCGTAGTGCGCCTTCTCGGGAATCTCCGTGGCGTGTGCGGCCGTCTTCGTGTCCATGAGCTGTCTCCCGTCGTTGGGTGCGGTCCGATGGGCGGCGTCAGCTCTTCGTGGCGACGGCGGCGTAGCCCGCGGCGTCCTCGCGCGTGGTGGCCCGGTCGTCGTCGGTCGCCGGCTCCTGCTCGGTCTCCCACTCGTTGGTGGAGACGACTCCGGGGGCGGCCACCGTCCAGCCGGGGGTGGCGAGGAACCGCTCGATCCCCTCGCGGGAGCGCTGGGCCAGCGGCACCCGCAGCTTGGTGTAGATGTCGTCGACGACGACCCTGACCTCGGGCGAGACGTAGTCCGGGCTGGAGTGCGTGAGGAGCACCATGCTGCCGGGGGCCAGCGCCTCCTTGTACCGCTCGACCATGGCGTACGGGTCCTCGTCGTCCAGGACGAAGTGCAGCAGCGCTCCGAAGATCACGCCCACCGGCTGCGAGAAGTCGAGCAGCTCCTTGGTCTCCGGGGCCGAGAGGATGGCGTCGGGGTTGCGGACGTCCTCGGTGACGAAGGCGGTCCGGCCGTCCGAGGTGTCGCCGAGGATCCGGTGCGCGTACTCGGCCACCACCGGGTCGTTGTCGACATAGAGGACGAGGGCGTCGGGTGCGACCTCGTGGGTGGCCTGTGCCGACGGGATGCCGCTGCCCACGTCCAGGAACTGGCGGACGCCGTTCCGGGTGGCGTAGCGCACGGCCCGGTTCAGGACGCGGCGGTTGGCCCGCGCGCCCACCGGGCTGCCCGGCATCTGCTTCACGAATCCCTCGGCCGCCGCGCGGTCGACCGGGAGGTTGTCGTTCCCGCCCAGGTAGAAGTCGTAGATACGGGCCGGGTGGGGACGCTCTTCGGCGGCGGCGCCGGTGTTCCGGGCGGGGTTGGCGGAGTCAGACATGTCCACATCCTTGGTCAGCGGTCGGGTGCACTCGGGCAACGGGCCGGTCCCTGGAACGGTGGACCGGGCCGGGTCGTGCGGAGGGGTCAGCTGGTGCCGACGCGGTCGACAGCGGCGTCCTGGACGGGCGGGGCTGTCCGGGCGCCGTGGCGGCCGGCGGCCCGCGGCCTGCTCCAGTGCCTCATCGCCGGCCGTTCGACGAGCAGGTGCAGTACGTGGGCGGACGCCAGGATCAGGGCCCAGGCCAGCAGGCAGAGGCCGAGGGCGGCCATCGTGCCGAAGGGCCTGTGGTCCGCCAGGAGGACGGCACCACCGGTGAGCACCGAGGCCTGCAACAGGTAGAAGGCGAAGGACACTTCACCGAGCCATGTCATGACCCGGCCCCGGAAGGGGGACCTGCGGCCCTGGACGTCGGCGACGGCGACCGCGGGGATCAGCAGCGCGATCGGGATCGCCCAGGTCGCGGAGAGGGTGTAGAGGAACGGTACGTGGAGGGCCACCACGTAGCCGACGGCGCAGAGGGCGAGTGCGTGGTGGATGCGCACTCCGATCCAGCGGTCGGTGAGCACGATCCGGGCCATCAGCATGCCGAGAACGAACTCCAGCATCCGTACGGGCGGCAGCTGGTAGACGAACCAGCTCTGCACCGCGTTGACCGGCAGGCCCGGCATCGTCGGGCCCCCGGCCAGCGCCGCGTAGGCGAGGGCGGGCAGTGCCATGACGGCGGCGAGGAACGCGCAGGCCCATGCCCACAGGCGCCTGGGTCCGATGCTCCGGATCCAGCGGTACAGCAGGGGGAAGCAGAGGTAGAAGACGAGTTCGCACCCCAGCGACCAGCTCGGTCCGTTGACGCCGAAGGAGACGGCGGGATCCCAGGACCACGTCTGCACCAGGAGGATGTTCGGCAGCCAGGTCTTCCAGCCGGTGGCGCCGGCGAAGACCACGAGGGCCAGGACGAACGTGACGAGGTGGTTGGGGTAGAGCTTGACCAGCCGGCGGCGCAGGAAGCGGCGGGGCGCGTCGTCCGGGCGGGCGGACCAGGTGAGGATGAAGCCGCTGAGGATGAAGAAGAAGGCGACTCCGAGCCCGCCCGCCACTCCCAGGATGCGGCCCGCCTGCTGCGCGGTCCCGCCGCCGAACGGCGTGAGCTGCGAAGAGGTCACGTGGTAGAGGAACACCGCCATGGCGGCGAAGAACCGCAGACCGGTGAGCGAGGGCAGGCCCGACACCCGTGGGGCCCGGTCCTCCTTCGGCCGCGGGGCCGACTGCACGTTCATGGGCGTCTCCTCGCCGATTGGATGCTCGCGTGGGCATGGCGGAGCGCGGCAGGCCTGAGGCGGCCGGCTGCGCGGTGACCGGGTGGTCCCCAGCTACGGGACAAAGGCGGCGCACGGCCGGGCGCCTCGGCGTCACGCCGCGGAGTTCGGGGCTGTTCCGGTGGGCCGGCTCACCCCGCGTGCGCGGCGGGGTGCAGCAGACGGAGCGGGAGAGGGCGCATTCCGTCCGCGCCACCCGGACCGAGCAGTGCGGCGGTCAGCGCCTCCAGCAGGTTCAGGGCGTCCGCCGCCACCGCCGGGTGCCCGCGTCCCGTCTCCGTGAGCTCCAGCGCGTGGCGGGGTCGTGGGTGTCTTGGCCCCGGCGGCGTACGGACCCGGGGTCCACCATTCCCGGACGGGCTGGGACGCGGTGGGCCCGGTGATCGCGAGAGGCGCGACGAGCCGCTGCTGGGCACACGGCCCGAGGTCCCGGAGCCCGCGGAGCGGCCCGTGGTGCCGGATCCGCAGCCCGGTGCCGGCCAGCTTCTCGTCGCCGAGCCGGCCCAGCCGGTGGTGGACCTGAGCCATGAGGTACGCCGGGTGCCGGACGAGGAGCGGCTCCGCGCCCGGCGGCAGCCGGGGCAGCGGGACCTGGTGTTCTCGACCGGGGTCAGGGCGGCGGTCAGGCGGCGTTCCCGGTCGGCGGCCGCGCGGCGCCGGACGGCCAGGGCGCGGTGGCCCTGGGCGGTGAGGGAGAGGACGTGGGAACGCCGGAGGGGCCGGGTGGCACGCCGGAGACGTCCGACGGTCGCCGTACGTCCGTCTCACGGCTGTCCTCCGGCACCGCCGCGCCTCCCCCGCGCACACGCCACCGGTGTGCGGACGCCTGTCCGCACACCGGTCCGGCCGTCCGCGGCCACCGCGCGACCCCTCAGGCCGCGGGCGTGCCCTTCCTCGGGCCCCACAGGTCCAACGCGGCGTACGCCTCCCGCCATTCGGCTTCGTACGCCGCCCTCAGCGGGTCGGGGATGTGGGCGAGGATGGACGCGGCGCGGGCCGCGTCCATCTCGTCGAGGATCCAGGGCAGGTACCGGTGCGCGTAGTCGCCGATGCCGTCGCGCTGGGTGGCGCTGAACGTCATCCACTCCTCCTGCGTCATGGTCCTGTCCATCAGCTCCAGGGCCTCCGCCTCCTCGTGCTTGAGGTGGCCGGAGAGCCCGGTGTGGAGGGTGTCGACGAGTCCGCCGAGCCTTTCGAGGCCCGACGCGCGATCGGCGAGTGCCGCGTCGATGTCGTCGAGCAACGGGTCTATGACCGCGTGCTCGGCCTCCATCGCGTCGAGGAGGGCGAGCTCGTCGGGGCGGCCGGCCAGCTCCCGCTGCATGACGGGCCAGACGGTCACGTCCTCGGACCTGTGGTGGACCTGGAGGAACTTCTTGAAGAGCTCCCAGCCGACTGCCGTGCTCAGGACGTGCCGGGGGTCCTCGTCGACCCGGGCCGTGACCCGTGCGATCCGTTCCAGTTCCCGGCGCAGGGCGTCGTGGATGGCGAACATCATCGTCATGTCGAGCTTGTACTGGTAGCTCATGGCAGTCTCCCTACTTCCACCGACCGTGACACCCAGATTATCGTCACTCAGCCAAACCATCAACTAGCCGAACCATCTCGACACCCGTACACCTTGGCGGGCCACGCCTACGCGGTCTCCGCCGGTTCCTTGGAACGGGCGGTCCGGGCCGCCCCGTCGGGGCCGGAGAGGGTTTCGGCCCCGGACACCGGCGGAACGCCTGACTGGGGCTGGGGCCCGAGGATCCGGGTCAGCAGCGGAGAGGTCATGGCGGTGGTCACGAGCGCCATCACGACGAGGATCGTGAACAGGTCCGTGCCGATGACCCCGAGGCTCAGTCCGATGTTCAGCACCACCAGCTCCGTGAGTCCCCGGCAGTTCATCAGGGCGCCGATGGCCAGGGATTCCCGCCAGCGCTGGCCGGAGAGCCGGGCCGCGACGCTGCCGCCGCCCCACTTGCCGGTCACCGCCACCGCCATCACCGCGAGGGCCCACAGCCACTGCTCCCCGGAGCGGACCAGCACCGCCAGGTCCGTCTTCAGGCCGGTGCTGACGAAGAACAGGGGCAGCAGGATCGGTACGGCCACCGCCTGGAGGCGGGCGGCGGCCCGCTCGACCGCCGGCGAGTCCCTCGGCACCATCGTGCCGAACACGAACGCGCCGAACAGCGCGTGCACCCCGATCTCCTCCGTCGCCAGCGCGGACAGGCACAGGCCGGTGAAGAGCACGATCAGCACCGCGCTGTCCGACCACTTCCGCTCGGCACGGGCGACCCAGCGGGCGAGCAGCGGACGCACCACGTACAGCATGACGAGCATGTAGAGGACCGACAGCCCGACGGTCACGAGGGCCGCCATCGGGGAGCTGCTGCTGGTCACCGCGACGACCACGGCCAGCAGGCACCAGGCCGTCACGTCGTCCACCGCGGCGCACGCCATCGCCACCGCACCCGTCCGCGTGCGGTACAGGTCGCGTTCGGTCAGGATGCGGGCGAGCACGGGAAAGGCCGTGATGCTCATCGAGACGGCGATGAACAGCACGAACGGCAGCTTGTCCACGCCGGCGGGCGCGAAGGTCCCGTACATGCCGAGCGCGAGCGCCGATCCGAGCACCAGGGGCAGCGCGATGCTCATCTGGCTGACGGCGACCGCGGTACGGCTGTGCCCCCGCAGCAGCCCGAGGTTGAGAGCGAGGCCGACCAGGAACATGAACGCCAGCAGCCCCAGGTCACCGAGGGCGCCGATGAACGGCAGGATGCCGGCGGGAAAGAGGCGGTGCTGGAGGCCGGGCCAGACGAGGCCGAGGAGCGACGGGCCGAGGCAGATCCCGACGGCTATCTCTCCGACGACGGCGGGCTGACCGAACCTGCGCACCGCCCACGCGCCGAGCCCCGAAGCCAGTATCACCACGGGGACGACGATGAGCAGTTGGGAGAGCGGATTGCTCGCAGCGGCTGCGATGACCATCGGTACTCCTGCTTGGGTGGTGGCGGGCGCGACCGTCGAGGGCCCGCCGATCGGATCGGCGGGCCCTCGGCGGATCAGGCCGGCCGGGAAGGCCGCGGTGGTCGCGGTGGCGGGTGCGGCGCGAGGTCGCGGGTCGGTACGCCTGGGGGCTGTCCCGTGACACCTGGCGGGACAGCAGCCCTCAGGAGCGGTAGGGGTGCAGCCTCTTGGCGTCGCGCAGGACCCGGCCCCACCAGACGAGTTGGTCGAGCATCACCTTGGCGGCGGCACCGGCCGCCTCCGGGTCGGCCGGGAAACGGCCCTCGGCGTCGTAGTGCTCCAGGACGCGCGGGAAGCTGACGGTGTCCTTGACCCCGACGCAGTGGAACTCGGCGAAGACCTGGCGCAGATGCTCCACCGCCCGCACCCCGCCGGCCATGCCCAGTCCGTAGCCGACGAAGGCCACCGGCTTGGCCTCCCACTCCGCGTCGAAGGAGTCGATGAGGGTCTTCAGCGGGCCGGGGACGCCGCGGTTGTACTCGGGGACGACGATGACGAACGCTTCGGCGGCGGCCAGCCGGGGCCGGAGCGCGACCGTCTGCGGCGCGTCCGGGGCGAGGCTCGCGGGCAGCGGTGCGTCGGCGAGGTCGACGACGTCGGTGACCAGGTCGTCACGCCGGTCGGTCCGGCCCACCAGCCACCGCGCGATGTCGGGCGCGAGCCGACCGTCGCGGGCGGATCCGACGACGACCACCACGCGTACGGGCTCAGGGGAAGCCGGTGCGACGGCCATGGCTCCCCCTCAGCCCTTCGTGCGGGCGGACGCGCTCGCCGGGGTCAGGGCGAGGAACTCCGTGGCCCCCACCCGCGACAGGACGGCCCGGGTGAGCGCCGGCATCGCGGTGCGGCCGTCGTCCGTGAAGACGACCGGGTTGTCCAGGTGGATGCGGTGTCCGCGCGTGGTGATCTCGCAACCCCCCGCCGCCAGCACGTTCTTGACCCAGTCCGACCCGGGTCCGTACGGCAGCGTCACGACGATGTCCGCTCCGCGCCGGAACAGCTTCACCGGGGTGCTGTAGACGCGCCCCGACTTCCTGCCTCGGTGGTGGACCCTGCCGAAGCCGGGCATCCGGCTCAGGACAGGGCCGACGAAGCGGTTCGCCACCCGGCGATTGAAGCGTGCCACCCGCCTGGGGATCGGCATGGTTTCCTCCTTGTGCAGGTGTCCGGAGTTCACGCCCGCGCGGGCGCCGGGCGGCCGCCGGGCCGGGGAGGGCCGGGCGGCCGGCCGGCACCGGGGCCGGGTCGCCGTGCGCGTCAGGCGGCGGGCTTCGCGCCGCCGGGGCCGCCCGGGGTGAGGGGGCCGGCCGGCTTGCCACCGGACTTGAGGAAGCGCTGGAGGGAGAAGTTGTCGACGAGGCCCCACCGCTCGGCGACCTTCTCCCCCTCGAACCGGAAGAAGATCATCCCGTGGTGCTCGATCTGGAGGCCGGTCGCCGGTATCCCGATGAAGGGGCCGGTGTGCCGGCCGTGCATCACCCAGCGGATGGCCGCCTTGTCGCCGTCCGACATGAAGTCGAGGATCTCGTACTTGATGTCGCTGAAGGCACCGCGCTGGATCTTGATCGTGTGCTTGAACGCCTCGGGCCCGCTCATCGCGTCGTCGTGGCTTCCGTTGTTGCGGAAGTCGGGGGTCAGATAGCGGTCGGCGGCGGTGAGGTCCCCGTCGTTGAGGCCTTCGCTGTAGATCCGCTCGATCACTTCACGCTGCTTCTCTGCGGTGGTCATGCCGTACTGCCCTCCAGATGGGTGTCTGTGTACGAACCGGGGTCGCCCGCGTCGAGGCCTGCGGGGAGCGCGCCCGTGCCGAGCGTCTCCTCGTCGACCGATGTGACGGCCGCGGGGGCGGACCCGGTGCTCCAGGTGATCCGCAGCCTCATGCGAGCGAAGCGCCAGCCGTCCGGGGTGCGCCGGACGGACGTGTCGAACCGGCCGCCCAGCTGGAAGTGGTGCGAGGCCGCCGGGGGCCGGGGGGAGCCGAAGTGCAGATGGGAGGCGATCAGGCTCCACGCCACGGTCGCCCGGTCTCCGTCGAGCTCGACCAGGGCGGGAGAGCCGTGGTGGTGCGTGCCGTCCCAGCGTTCCATGATCTGCCGGGTGAACGCCACGGCCCCGGCGCGACCCTGATGGCTGCCCACCGGGAAGACGAGTTCGACGTCCTCCGTGAACAGCGAACGGGCCCACGCGTCGTCGAACGTCCCCGCGTCGAGCGAGGCGAGGTAGCGCTCGGCGAGGTCGCCCAGATCCGCGCGATCGGTCAGGTGGGCGATCCGGGCGTCGGAACCGGCCGTCCGCGCTCCCCCGGGTGCGTCCGTCATGACACCAGCCGGGCGGTCGTCTGCGCGTCCGTGGCGTAGATCACGACCCCGTCGGGACCGTGGACGACGGCCCTGCCGGCACCCGTGAACGTGTCGCCGGTCAGCTCCGCCGTGATGTCGATCTGGATGTAGGCGGCGTGATGACCGTTCGGACTGATCTGCCCGACATCCGGATTGAACACCTCACGGAAGGAGAATTCGAGTGTGTTCTCATCCGTCGCGGTCCACGTGCCGGAACCGCCACTCTTCTTCGTGACGACGGAAAGCGATCCGTCTTCTTCGAAAACGACGGCGTAGTCGTCCGTCTCACCGTCGTGCGAGACCGTCCCCTCCCATTTCCCCGAGAGGCGGGCAGCAGAAATGGACATCGGCTTCACTCCCATGAAAGTAATGACGGGCCTGACTGATGTGCGCGTGCGACGACGGTGCGGCCCGCCGGGAAAAGAAGCCCGGAAAGGAAGGAACGGCCGGCATTCGCGCGGCCGTTCCGTATGGAGCTCCCTCGATTCCGTCCGCGCGCCCGGTGGCCGGTTCCTCGTCCCCGGGCCGCTCGGAGCCGGTCCGTCGTCCCCGGCTCACGTGCGGCCGGCCCTTCCTCCGTCTCGGACGGCGCGGAGCTCGATCACCGAGCGGGTGGCCACCCGCCCGGGGGCCTGGTGCACCTCCACGACCGACAGGCCCGCGGCACGGGCCAGTTCGATGTTGTCCGCCAGTTCGCGCTCCTTGCCGCCGTAGTAGGCGAGCATGCGGACGTTCATCCCGGTGTCGGGCGACTGACCGTCCGCCCCGGTCTCCTCGATGACGAAGACCCGGCCGTCCTCACCCGCCGCCTCGGCGCAGCGCTTGAGGATCGCGACGGAGGACTCGTCGTCCCAGTCGTGGATGACGGAGGAGAGGACGTAGGCGTCGGCCTCGGGCAGCGGGTCGAAGAAGCTGCCGCCGAGCACGGAGGTGCGGTCGGCCAGACCGGCGGCCGCCAGGTACTTCTCGGCGCGCTCGACCGTGCCCGGCAGGTCGAGGACCGAACCGCGCAGCGTCGGGTGCGCCTTGAGCACGGCGCTGAGCAGCACCCCGTTGCCGCCGCCGAGGTCCATGAGGTGCGAGAACTTCGACCAGTCGTAGACCGTGGCGATCTTGTCGGCGTCCTCGCCGATGTTCCCGGCCATCAGGGAGTTGAAGGACTCGGCCAGCGCCTTGTCCGAGGCGAGCTCGTCCCAGAAGGGGACCCCGTAGCGGACGGGGTGGGAGGGCTGTCCGGTGCGCACCACGTGTGCCAGCTCGACGAAGCTCAGGTCGGCCCGGCCGATGGCGCCTTCGAGGTCGATCAGGGCGCGCTGCGGTCCGGGGTGGTCGGAGCGCAACGCCTGGCCCTTGTCGGTCAGCTCGTACTCCGAGTCGCCACCGCTCAGCAGGCCCGCCGTCACCAGGTGGCGCAGGATGTGGTCCAGGGCGACGGCGTCCAGTCCGGCGGCCTCGGCGATGGCCTCCGGCGTCTTCCGTCCGGCCGCGATGTGGTCCCCCACCCGGAAGGTCGCGGCCACCCGCACGGACATCGGGGTGACCAGGTCGGCCATCCGCCAGAGCTCGAGGTCCGGGACGCCGCCGTCGTGGTTCTCTGACATGTGATCTGTCCTCTCTCAGTGCCGGTACCGGTACGACTCCGGGTCGTCCCGAGGTGGTGACGGTGCCCGCTCGGCCGGGAGACGCGCATACGCCCGGGAATGCGGCGCATGCCTCCCGTCCCTCCGATCCTCCACAGGCCGATGCGGCGGCTGCGGAAAACATCTCGGAGGGGCTCATGAAAATGAGCGGAATCATTCAGGAAACACTGCGGTAAAGAAAAGGGCCGCAACTCGGGCGGCCGGCGGGGATTTGACGGGAGCCGCCCGGACTTGGGCACGGCTCGTCCCCCACAAGAAGCGTGACAGACTCGCGAATGAGCGTCAAGGCCCTTTTACGGCACGGGCGTCGGGGAATTGCGAGACCCTTGCTCCCGGCCGCCGAAATGCGATGAGCCGCCCAACCACCCGCCCGGGGCGCGGATACACCACGGGCGGATTCGGCTGGACGGCTCATACGTGCGGGGCGCGAGCGATCACGCCGGCTGAGGCTCCCGCTCCGCGGGCCTGACGCACACGGCCCAGGCGATCGCGGAGAGCAGGTAGAGCAGGGCGGCGCCGATGAGCCCCACGGTGTAGGAGTCGGTCAGCGGCCCGGGCGTCCGCTCGCCGCCGTCGAGCGTGGCCAGGGCGACGGCGGCGAGCGCCGACAGGCCGAGCGCGCCACCGACCTGCTGCCCCGTGTTGATGAGGCCCGCGGCGATGCCGGTGTCCTGCGGGGCGACCCCGCGCACACCGACGATCGTCGCCGTGACGAAGGAGAGCCCGAGGCCGAAGCCGGCGACCAGCTGTGCGGGCAGCAGCACGGCCCAGGCGTTGGTGGTCGGTTCGAGCGCGGCGAACCAGAAGGTGCCGAGGGTGGCGAGCCCGAGCCCCAGCAGCGCCACCGAGCGCTCGGAGGTCCTGGCCAGCAGTTGCGGGCCGACCGCGCCCGCCGAGATCACCATGCCGATCGCGAACGGGAGGTAGGCCAGGGCGCATTCCATCGGCGTGTAGCCCTTCACCACCTGCATGTACAGGGTGAGGAAGTAGAAGGTGGCGGCCATGCCACCCCCCACGAGCAGCATCACGGTGATCGCGCCGATCCGGCCGCGGTCCTGGAAGAGCCGCCCCGGAAGCATCGCGGAGGTGCTGCGGCGCTGGATGACGAGGAACGCGATCAGCAGCACGGCCGCGACGGCGAGCAGCCCGACGGTGCGCCCGCCGGTCCAGCCCTCGGTGTCCGCCTCGTTGATGGCGAAGATCAGCGAGCCGAGGCCGAGCGTGACGGCGATCGCGCCGGGGATGTCGATGCCGCCCTTCTCGCGTTCGCCCTCCCTCAGGGCGGAGACCCCGAACAGCACCAGCACGGCGATCGGGATGTTGACGTAGAGCACCCAGCGCCAGCTCAGGTACTCGGTCAGCACACCGCCGAGCATCAGGCCCACGACGGAGCCGAGCCCGCCGACCGCGCCGTACACGCCCATCGCCTTGTTGCGCGCCGGCCCCGCCGGGAACGTCGAGGCGAGCAGGGACAGGGCGGTGGGCGCGGTCAGCGCGGCTCCCACGCCCTGGAGGGCGCGAGCCCCGATCAGCACGGGTCCGGTCGTGGCCAGACCGCCGATGAGCGAGGCGACCGTGAAGACGACCAGGCCGACGGAGAAGACCTTCCTGCGGCCGAAGATGTCGCCCGACCTGCCGCCGACGAGCAGCAGACCGCCGAAGGCGAGCAGGTACGCGCTCATCACCCAGCTCAGGTCTCCGGCCGCCAGGCCGAGGGAGTTCTGGATGCTCGGCAGGGCGACACCGACGATGGTGGCGTCCAGCACGAGCATGAGCTGGGCCGTGGCGATGACCAGCAGGGCGAGCCCCAGTTTGGGTTCGTCCCTGGGCGGCGCCTGGGCCGCTGAGATCACTTCGGGTCCTTCACTCAGAGTCATGGACTCCTCCACTGTTTCGACGAGGCCAGCCCACTCCCCCGGCCCTCCGCTTTACTCAGGCGAAAGTACCGTGCACCCACCAAACCGTCAACCTTCCAATTAATCACTAGCCCAACTATCACCCTTGATAGACTGAGGGGCTGATCAGGACGCCGACCAGGAATCGAGGCACAGGTGAGCGTCACCAAGGCGACGGAGGCCCAGGGCCGCGACGGGCGGACCCCGGCGAACGGATACTTCGGCGATCTCCTGCGCCGGGTGTTCTCCCGGTTCGCCGCCGACGCGATGGACGACGCCCCGCAGTCACGTGACTTCGTCCTCCTGGACGTGCTGGCGGACGGGGACGCCCGCTCGCAGAAGGACCTCGCCGAGCGACTGGGCATCAACCGGACGGTCATGGTCCGGCTCATCGACCGGCTGGAGGAGCTGGGCCACGTGTCCAGGACCAGGAACCCGGCCAACCGCCGGTCGTACGTCCTGTCGCTGACCGACGCCGGACGCGCCGCACTCGACGAGATGCGCGAGTCCATGGCCCTGCGGAACGCGCGGATCGCCGCGGCCCTGACGCCCCCCGAACAGCGACGGCTGGTGACGCTGCTCGGCCGGCTGCTGCCCGAGACGGAGCAGCCGGCGACACAGAGCATCGAGTACCTCATCACCCAGGCCCACCTCAACCAGCGGCGCACCTTCGACGCCCTGCTCGGCGACCTCGGGCTGCGGGTCAGGCACTTCGGCCCGCTGACGGCGATCGACGAGCTCGGCCCCTGCCCGCAGCAGCGGCTGGCGCAGCACCTGTCGATCACCGAGCCCGCCGCCGCCGAGGTGGTCGACGAGCTGGTGCAGGCGGGGATGGTCTCCCGTGGCAAGGACCCGCACGACCGCCGCCGTTACGCCCTGGAGCTCACCGACCGGGGCCGGGCGCTCAGGCCTTCCCTGTACGAGGCGGGAGAGCGCATGCAGTCGGACACCCGGGAAGCTCTCGGCGCCGATGGCGAGGACGAACTGCGGTCGCTCCTGGGCAGGTTGCTGGAGGCTCAGGCCTGACCGGGGAGCCCCACCGGCGCGCCGCCCGCCGGTAGGGCGCCACGTACGGCGCCGGTTCCGGCCGGAGGCACGGGCCGTGCCGGGGCGACGGTGCGGTGGATGTCCGTGGCCGCGGTGGAGCTGTTGAGGGTGATGAAGTGCAGCCCGGGCGCCCCCTCGGCGAGCAGCCGCTCCGCCATGGCGGTGGCGTGCTCCACCCCGACGCGGTGACCGGCCGCGGGATCGTCACGGGCGGCCTCCAGGGCGTGCGCCAGGTCTTCGGGGAAGGCGCAGCCGCTCAGCTCGACGAACCGGCTGATCCGGCGTACGTCGGTGGCGGGCATGATCTCCGGGATGATCGGGATGTCGCAGCCCGCAGCGGTCACCCGGTCCCGCAGCCGCAGGTAGTCCTCGACGTCGAAGAACATCTGGGTGATGGCGTAGTCGGCCCCCGCCCGGCACTTGGCCACGAAGTGCCGGATGTCGCTCTCCCAGTCGGTCGACCGCGGGTGGCGTTCGGGGAAGGCCGCCACCCCGATGGTGAAGTCCCCCAGTGAACGGATGAGTTCGACCAGCTCGTAGGCGTGGGTGAAGCCGTCCGGATGCGCGGACCAGGCGCCCCGCGGGTCCCCCGGAGGGTCGCCGCGCACGGCCAGCACGTCACGCACCCCTGCGTCCGCGTACCGGCCGACGACGCGGCGCAGTTCGGCGGCGGAGTGCCCGACCGCCGTCAGGTGGGCCACGGGCCGCAACGTCGTCTCGGTGACGACGCGTCGGACAACCTCCACCGTGCGGTCGCGTGAGCTGCCCCCGGCGCCGTAGGTGATCGACACGAAGTCCGGGGCCAGCGGTTCGATCCGGCGGATCGCGTTCCACAGCGCACGGCTGCCGGCCGCCGTCCTCGGTGGGAAGAACTCGAACGAGAACGTGGGCGTGGAGCGCGTGAGCGCCGCCCGCAGCCCCTCGTCGGCCGCCCCGGTCATCCCGTGGCCGCCAGGATCGACTCCAGCTCCCCGGCGACCTCAGGGCCGTAGGCGCGCGCCGCGCGGCCCGCCACGTCGGCGGCGACGATCTTGTACTCCTGCGTCCCGACGGACTCCAGGACGGTGGTGGCCACGACGCAGCCCAGCTGGGCCGCGCGCACCTGGGACCGTCCCCGGGCGACACCCGCGAGGAATCCGGCGCGGAAGGCGTCGCCGGCGCCCGTCGGGTCGACGACGTGGTCCGTCGGTGCGGCCGGCACGCCGACCGGGGTCCGACCGGCTCCGGACAGCAGTACCCCGTCGGCCCCACGGGTGGTGATCCAGGTGCCGACCCGCTCCAGGACCTGCCGCTCGGTCCAGCCCGTACGCTCCCGCAACAGGTCGGCCTCGTACTCGTTGGTGAACAGGAGGTGGGCGCCGTCCACCAGCAGGCGGACCTCGTCCTTCTCCAGCCGCGCCAGTTGCTGGGAGGGATCGGCGGCCACGGGGACGCCCAGTCCGTGAGCGGCGGCGGTGTGCCGCAGCATGGCCTGGGGGTCGTCGGCGCCGACCAGGACGAGTCCGAGGGCCGCCTCCCGTGCCACCCGGCGCAGATCGATGTGCCGGGCCTCGGCCATGGCGCCGGCGTAGAAGGTGGCGATCTGGTTCTGGTCGGCGTCGGTGGTGCAGACGAACCGGGCGGTGTGCAAGGTCTCGCTCACCCGCACCCACGCGGTGTCCACGCCGGCCGCGCGCAGCCAGGCGTCGTACGGGGCGAAGTCCAGGCCGGCCGAGCCCACGAGCACGGGGCGCAGCCCGAGCAGTCCGAGCCCGAAGGCGATGTTCGCCCCCACCCCGCCTCTCCTCACCTCCAGGTGGTCGGCGAGGAAGGAGAGCGACACACGCTCGAGGCTTCCTGGCAGAAGCTGGTCCGCGAAGCGTCCGGGAAAGACCATCAAGTGGTCGGACGCCAGCGAACCGGTGATGGCCATGTCCACAGCGGTCACATCCCCTCTCGGCTGACGGTCGGTGCCTACAGCCCGGCGGCCCGGCGCAACGCCGGCACACGGTCGGTGCGCTCCCACGTGAAGTCGGGGAGCTCACGGCCGAAGTGGCCGTACGCGGCGGTCAGGGCGTAGATCGGGCGGAGCAGGTCGAGGTCGCGGATGATCGCGGCCGGACGCAGGTCGAAGACCTCGGCGACGGCCCGTTCGATCGTGTCGGTGCCCACGGTCGCCGTGCCGAAGGTCTCGATGAAGAGTCCGACCGGCTCGGCCTTGCCGATCGCGTAGGCGACCTGTGCCTCGCACCGGGACGCCAGACCGGCCGCGACGACGTTCTTGGCGACCCACCGCATCGCGTAGGCCGCCGACCGGTCCACCTTGGAGGGGTCCTTCCCGGAGAACGCCCCACCGCCGTGGCGGGCCGTTCCGCCGTACGTATCGATGATGATCTTGCGGCCGGTCAGCCCCGCGTCGCCCATCGGGCCGCCGACCTCGAAGCGGCCGGTCGGGTTGACGAGCAGGCGGTATCCGTCGGTCTCCAGCTTGATCCCGTCCTCCAGCAGCGCCTTCAGTTCCGGTTCCACCACGTACCGGCGGATGTCCGGGGTCAGCAGGGAGTCGAGGTCGATGTCGCTCGCGTGCTGCGAGGAGACGACGACGGTGTCGAGGCGCACCGCCCGGTCACCGTCGTACTCGATGGTCACCTGCGTCTTGCCGTCGGGTCGGAGATAGGGGACGGTGCCGTCCTTGCGGACCCGCGTCAGGCGGTACGAGAGCCGGTGGGCGAGCCGGATCGGGAGCGGCATCAGCTCCGGCGTCTCGTCGCAGGCATAGCCGAACATCAGGCCCTGGTCGCCGGCGCCCTGCCGGTCCAGCTCGTCACGGTCCTCGCCCTCGACACGCGACTCGTACGCGGTGTCGACGCCTTGGGCGATGTCCGGTGACTGCGCGCCGATCGACACCGAGACACCGCAGGAGGCTCCGTCGAACCCCTTGCGCGAGGAGTCGTAGCCGATCTCCAGTATCTTCTGCCGCACCAGCTGCGCGATCGGCACGTAGGCCTTGGTGGTGACCTCTCCGGCGATGTGCACCAGGCCGGTGGTGATCAGAGTCTCCACGGCGACCCGGGACCGCGGGTCGTCCCGGAGCAGCGCGTCCAGGATGGTGTCGCTGATCTGGTCGGCGATCTTGTCGGGATGACCCTCGGTCACTGACTCCGAGGTGAACAGGCGTCGGGACACAGCACTCCTTACCGTTCGTCGCAGGGGGGTGGTGCGTGGTGGCGGCGCGCACATGTCGCCGGAGGGGACGCCGCGCGGAAGGCGAAGCGGCGGGACACGGCCCGCGGGTGCGTGCGGCGCTGCCGGCCGGGGGGAAGAACGGGCCGCCGCGGACAACGGCGTCCCTGGTCGCGGCACTTCCCGCGCCTCCTCAAGGGGGCTCTCCCGGTGTCCGGGCAGGGAAGGACCGGCACGAGTGTGACACGGGCGAGGACGAGGGAGCAATGGCCGGCTGCCCTCCTGCGGGCCGCGCCGATCACCTACGGAGAAGCGGAGTCGACCGTTCTGGGGTACGACCGCCCCACCGGACGTTCAACTACCGGACAAATATTTGCAGTTCAAGCCTATGTTCACCGATTCACGGCGTCTCCGGTCACAGTCATTGACAAGCCGTTCGACCGGTTTCTAACTTCGGTTGCACAAGCAGTCCGTCATGACCACGTACCCGTGCCGTGGAGACGAGCGAGGTCCCGCACCTCGTCGGCGTTCCCTCGACGAGCCGACACGAAGTGGGACGCCGTCCGCAGACCGGGCCCGGCCGGTTCATGCCTACGCGAGGGCGGATATGGGCAAGCACACGCGATCGGAGCACACCCTGGAACTCCTGCTGGTCTCGGCCGCCGAGCAGTTCGCGACGCACGGCTTCGCCAAGGCCACCCTCGCCGACGTCAGCCACGCGGCAGGGGTGACCAAAGGGGCGCTCTTCTTCCACTTCCCGACGAAGGACGCCCTCGCGGACGCCGTGCAGCTGCGTGGACTGGAGCTGGTGGAACAGACCCTGGCGCGACTGCGGGCCGACGAGACGTCCTGCCTGCAGGTGATCGTCGACGTGACACACACCCTCAACCGGCTCCTCCGGGAGGACCTGTTCCTGCGCGCGAGCGTCCGCATCACCCGGGAACTGCCCCGGACCGGGGCGACGGACGGCGGCCGCGCCCACGACTTCTACCTGGCGTGGCTCAGCCGCCTGTGGCCCCTGGTGGACGAGGCGTGCAGGAACGGCGAACTGCCCCCAGGCCGTTCCGTACCGGCCCGGACGGTGGTCACCGCCGCGGTGTCCGGTGTCGAGACGCTCGTCTGGATCGGCCTTCCGCCCCCGGACGTCGAGAAGTGGCTCAGCCATCTGTGGCAGCTGGCGTACGCGGGTACGCCGAGGCGGATCAGGACGACGCCCGCCCGCCCCGAGGCGACGCGCGTACGCGGGGAGAGCCCGGCCGGACACTCCTGACCCCGGGGGGCCGCCCCGTCGCTCCGGGCGGTCCGGCCCCGGGGTCAGCGGGGTCCGCTCATCCCCAGGACTCCAGCTCCTGCGAGCCCGCCGGATCGAACCGGCCCAGACGGCGGGGCGGGACGATCGCGGGGAGGAGGAAGCGCCACATGTCGGTGACCCGGTCGGAGAGATCGGCGCGCCGGGTACGGACGTCGGAGGTGATCTGGATGCCCGTGAACGCGCCGACCAGATAGGTAGCGACGTCGTAGGCGTCGACCTCGGGTCTCACGTCCCCCCGGCCCTGGCCGAACGCCAGTGACACCCGGGACTGTTCGATCCACTCCTCGTACGGGCTGGGGTCGCCGCCGTCGAGCAGGCCGCGCTCCAGAACCAGTCGCACACCCGCTCTCACCCGCACCTCACGGCAGAGCGCGCGGCCCAGGTAGTGGGAGCGGTCGATGACGTTCTGCACGCCGAGCTGTTCGGCGGCCCCCGCCGGATTCACCGCGGCGAACTGCTCCTGCACCAGCGCCTGGGCCAAGGACTCCTTGGACTTGAAGTGGAAGTACAGGGCCCCCTTGGTCACCCCCGCCTGCTGGGCGATGTCGGTCAGGCTTGCGCTTCCGTAGCCGAGGCGGTCGAACGCGGCCGCCGCTCCGTCGAGGATCGCCTGCCGTGTCACCTCGGCCCGTTCCTGTCGCACTCTCGTCGTCATCACCCTTGGTCCGCCCGTGCGCCGGCCCGTGTCCAGCGCCTATTCCGCGGTTCTGCACCCGCGTAACCATGCACTCTACGTATGTGCCGCAGCTCCACCAAAAAAACCAGTCGCCTAGTATGCTTCGTCTCGACGCCATGGGGGGACGCGTGACTTGGCACCTTCGGTGCTGCCCGTCCCCCTTCGTTTGTTGGTGCGCCTCACAGGGGGGACCCCAGAAATGAGTGCACGTCGGCAGGCCTATCTTTCAGACGACACCCGAAGACGAGGCAGCGCGGAGCTGTTCCAGCAGACCGTTCCGCGCGCCCTCGTCCACCGCTCGGCGGTGTCCGAAGTACTGGTGACGGGTGTCAGACACGGCAGTGACGGAGTCCACCAGGTCGGCGCCCAGTGGTCACGGGCGCACAGCTACTACGGACCGGTGGCCGGCCGCTGGCACGACCCGATGCTCTTCGCGGAAACGATCCGCCAGGCGTGCATACTCCTGGCCCATCAGACGCTCGACATCCCTCTCGCCCATCCCTTCCTCACCACCACCCACGCGTTCACCATTCTCACGGGCGGCGCGCGGCTGACGGATCAGCCGGCCGACGTGCTGCTGGAGATATCGCTGCACGACGTCGTCCGGCGCGGCCCACGGGTCTCGGCGTTCGCCTGCTCCATCGACGCCTACCGCGAGGGCGAACCCATCGGCATCGGGAGGAGCAGCGCGAACTGTGTGAGCCCTTCCGTGTACAAGCGGCTGCGGGGCCACCGCTTCGGAGCCGCGTGCCCCGGCCAGGTGCCCGCGCCGCTGCCGCACGAACTGGTCGGCAGGGGCAGGGCGTCCGACGTCGTACTCGGCCGCTCGCCGGAAGCGGGGACGTGGCTGCTGCGGGCGGACACGTCCCATCCGATCCTCTTCGACCACCCCGTGGACCATGTGCCCGGCATGGTCCTGATGGAGGCCGCGCGGCAGGCCGCGCTGCTCACGGTGGGCTGCCCGGACGGCCTCCTCGTCTCCTGCGCGGCCACCTTCCACAAGTACGTCGAGTTCGACGTACCGTGCGTCGTCTCCTCCTCCCCCGTGCGCGAGCTCGCACCCGGCAGGCACGAGCTGACCGTCACGTTCACCCAGGCCGATTCCCTGGTCGGCGCATGCGAGTTGACCGTCCTCGACGGCATGTCGCTGTGAACGCTCCCACGCCGTCCGGGCCCTCGTCCCGGTCCGGCGGTGCGGACGTCCTGGTGGCGGGCGGGACGGGATTCATCGGCGGTGCGATCGTACGGGCGCTGGTCGACCGGTCCGGAGCCACGGCGCCCCGGATCGGGGTCCTGTGCCGACGCCCTCCGCCACCCGGGAGCCGGGCCGCCCGTGTGCGGTACCTGAGGGGAGACCTCGCCGACCCCCGAACACTCGACGGCACGTGCGAGGGCGTGACCACCGTGGTGCACGCCGCCTCGTACGTGGGCGGCGACGCCCGGACGTGCCGACGCGTCAACCACCTGGGATCCCTGGCCCTGCTCGACGAGGCGCGCCGGGCGGGCGTCCGCCGCCTCCTCTACGTCAGCACGGCCTCGGTCTACGGTCCCGGCCCGCACCGCGGCCTCGCCGAGGGCGAGGCGGAGCCGGCGCCCCGGTCGGCCGCCAGCGCGTCGCGCCTGCGGGCCGAGCACGCGGTGCGGCGGGCGGGGGGTGTCGTCCTGCGCCCCCACCTGGTGTACGGCCCGGGTGACCGGTGGTTCGTACCCGCCCTCGCCCTGCTCGCACGGCGGGTGCCGACCTGGTCCCGGGGGCCGTCCGCGCTCGGCTCGGTGGTGCACGTGGACGATCTGGCACGCGCGGTGTCGGCGCTGGCCGTCCCGGACGGGCCGTCCGGGACGGACGGGGTCTACCACGTGGCCCACCCCCGGCCGGAACCCATGCGGGAGGTGGTGGCCACCGTGTGCCGCGAGCTGGGTACACCTCCGCCGGACGGCGCCGTCCCTGTCGAGGAGTTCCGCTCCCTGACGGCACGGGCGCTTCCCGGGCTGTCGGAGCACCAGGTGGACCTGATCGTCCAGGACCACTGGTACGACACCAGCCGGGTCTGGCGTGATGCCGGTGTCACCCCCGGTGCGGGTTTCCGCGAGCGGTTCACGGACTGCTCGGACTGGTACAGGGACCATCTGTCCGGACTGCCGGCCCGGGAATGAGGAGGCCTCAGTCCGCCCGGGGGCCGGGGGCGGTCAGCTTGTATCCGACGCCGCGCACCGTCTGTATCCACTCCGGACAGCCGAGCTTCCCGCGGAGCGAACCCACGTGGACGTCGATGGTGCGGGTGGACCCGAACCAGTTCTCACCCCATACGCGCGAGATGATGTCGCGGCGCTCCAGAACCACGCCCGGATTGGCCACCAGGGCGGCCAGCAGGTCGAACTCCCTGCGGGTGACGCGTACTTCCCTTCCTCCGAGCAGGACCAGGCGTGCGGCCGGGTCCAGGCGTAACTCCCCCACCCGGAGCGCCTGGGTGACCACCGTCCTCGTGGGCGGCGGGGCGTGCTCCGCGTCCCGGACCGCGCCCGTGCCCGTGCCCGTGTGCGTCGCACGTCGTGCGGCGCACACGGCACAGGAGGCGCTGCGCCGCATGAGGGCCTGGATGCGTGCCAGCAACTCGTAGTGGCCGTCGGGCCGTCGCACGATGTCGTCCGCCCCCATGTGGAGGGCCAGCACCCGGTCGAGTTCACTGCCGTCGTCGCTCATCACGATGACCGGGACGCTCGAACTCTCCCTGATGCGGCGGCACACTTCGTGGCCCGCCAGGTCCGGCAGGCCGAGGGCCAGCAGCACGAGGGTCGCACCCGGGAGCTCCCGCAGCGCGGCTCCTCCGGTACTGACCCGCCGGGTGGCGTAACCGTGGCTGGCCAGGGCCTGTTCGAGCAGCTCGGCCGCCTCGTCATTGTCGTCGACGATCAGAACGTTCATGGTTCCGATACCTTCCACATGGGAAGCGCGTTCAACGTGCGGCAGACGCCACATACCAGTTGACCCGTCCTTTTCATTTTTATAATACAAGCCGGTCGACCGGTTATCAACGCATCGCCCCGCCTGCGGGACGGGCGCCGGCCGGGGACCCGGCCGCCGCCCCCACGCCACGACTTTACGTAGTGCTTACCAAATCCGTGCGCAACCGCCAGTTCTGCACAGAGCTCTGATGGGCCCCTGGCATGTGACCGGTTGATGGTCCGGCTCCCGCACGCCGACAATGGCGCTACGGCCGTCCCCCGCCCCCGTCACGGCGCGCCGTCGGCCGGAGCCCACGCACATCGCAGGTCAGCCGCACAGCCATGAGTGCGGCGCTGGTCCCAGGAAAGCATCCGTCTCTCCACACATCAGGACTGATCTCCATGTCGATCGACAAGTCGGGGCATCACACCAGACCTATGGCCGAGCGATTCGGCCGGCCACCACGCACACCGGCGTCACCCACCTGCGCCTCCTCCCGTTGCACACCCTCTCGTCCCGCGGTCCGGCGGGCGGCGTCCACCGCCGCGCGGCTCTGCGCGAACTGCGTCGACCTGCTCCGCGCCGATCTGCGCCGACTGCTGGACGCCTACCGCGAGAGCGACCACGCGCTGACCCCCACGGCACCCCGCCCGGGCGTGCGGGTCAGCGGCACGAAGACGGCGAAGGGCATCGTCCTCGACCAGAGGGCCATGGACCTGCGCACGCGCATGACGGAGACACTCGCCTCATGGGCCCGGCTCGTCGTCGACGAGGCACGCACACCCAGGCCCCGCCGGTGCGAGGTCGGTCCGCTGATCGACTTCCTGTGCCGTCACCTCGAATGGCTGGCCGCCCATCCGGCGGCCGCGGACTTCGACGAGGAGGTCCGCCACCTGCTCGACTCCTGCCGGACGCTGCTCGGTCCGGTACCCGCGCAGCGCACGCCCATCGGCACCTGCCCGGAAGCGGGTTGCCGCAGCACGCTGCACCTCGTCCGGCAGGCGGAGACCGCTACCACGCACACCCGGCACGTCACCTGCGAGGCCGGCCACGCCCTTCCCCCGCAGGAGTGGCTGCGCCACATGAGCGGCTGGAACGCCGCGACGCCGCAGGACGGCAGGGGTCCGCTGGCCGTCGCGGAGGTCGGCCCGTGAGCATCCCCGGTCACTCCGGCCGGCGTTCCGGCCCGCGCACCGTCCCCACGGAGCTCGCCGCACTCGCCGCCGGCGTCTCCCCCGCGACCATCAGGAAGTGGGCCAGCCGCGGAAAGCTGACCCGCCACGGGACGCCCCGGCGGGCCGAGTACGACCTGGAGGAACTGCGCGCCCTGGCGGCCGGGTCGTCCCGCGCCCCTCGGCCCGAGCGGTCTCCCGGGCCCGCGCAGCGATGAGACACGGGACCGGGTCCCCGGGCCGTGTCCGCCCGGACCGAGCCGGGGACCCGGTCCCGACGGCCGCCCCACTCCTTCCCCGCTCCGCACTCACCCGCCCACCGTCCGAGTTCAGCGCGGAGGATGGTGGATCAGCTGCGGCAACACGGCCCGGACGCGATCGGCGCGCACGACACCGCACCTGCCGAACGGTTCCGGCGGAGGGCCCTGACCCCGATGACCGGATCCGCCCGGAGGCACGACCTGTCACCGGAGCCGGTCGAACGCCCGGTCGGCGTCGGCCACCGCCTCGGGGTGGACGTCGTGGGCGGTCCTGCCGTCGGCGACCTTCTGCCAGTTGGTCCGGGCGAGCACCCGCTGGACCGCGAGCACCTGGGCGGCCAGCAGGCGCGCCTGGACGCCTTCGCCCAGGGCGTCCGCCAACGCCTCCTCGTCATCGGCCTGGTACCGCGCGAGCCGTCCCGCCAGGCTCGGCGTGGTGAACACCAGCCGATGGAACGCCACCACCTCGGGGTGATCGCTGAGGCCGGTGACGGGGTCGTGCCGATCGAGTCCGGCCCGGAAGTGCCGGTGCAGCGCCGTCACCGGCTCGATGCCGGACCCGCGGTCACGTACGACCCGTGCCGCCTCGCCCTGGTGGTCCGCGAACCGGTGCAGCACCAGGTCTTCCTTGGTCGGGAAGTACCGGAAGAGAGTCGGCTTGGAGATCTCGGCCGCCGCGGCGACGTCGTTGACCGAGACGCGGTCGAAGCCACGCTCCAGGAACAGCGAGACGGCCGCGTCGCCGATGGCGTCGCGCGTGCGCTCCTTCTTGCGGGCCCGCAGCCCCGTCGTCTCGCTCATCCACCCACCGTAACATTCGTTACCGAGTTGCTTTTATGATCGGGTAACGTTTTTATGAGCGGCATGAACCGGACAGACATCTCTCCCGTACTCGTCACCGGGGCGACCGGCCGGGTCGGCCGCGTCGTCATCGACCGACTCCTCGACGCGGACGTGCCGGTCCGCGCCCTCGTCCGCCGCCCCGAGGCGGCGGCGACACTTCCGCCGCAGGCAGAGGTCTTCGTCGGCGACCTCACCGTGCCCGCGTCGCTCGGTCCCGCGTTGACCGGCGCCGGTGCGGTCCTCCTCATCTGGACCGCCCCGCCTCGGACCGCTGCGGCCGTCGTCGAGCGGCTGGCAGCCCACGTGCGACGGGTCGTCCTGCTCTCCTCCCCGCACCGGACGCCGCACCCCTTCTTCCGGCAGCCCAATCCCGCGGCGGCGCTGCACGCCGACATCGAGCGGCTGCTCGCGGCCACCGGACTCGAGTCGACGATCCTCCGGCCGGGGATGTTCGCGTCGAACTCGCTGGCCTGGTGGGGGCCGGCGCTCCGGGCCGGCGGCATCGTCCGGTGGCCTCACGGCGCCGCCGAGTCGGCACCGGTCGACGACCGCGACGTCGCGGCCGTCGCGGCGCGGACGCTCCGTCAGGACGGGCACGTCGGTGGCGACTACGTCCTCACGGGCCCCGAACCACTGACCCTGGCGGCGCAGGTGGACGTCATCGGTGACGCCCTGGGGCGCCGCATCGCGTTCGAGGAGATGACGCCGGACGAGTTCCGGAGCCGGTCGAAGGGCACGGTGCCCGACGCGGTCGTCGACATGCTGCTCGACGCCTGGAGCGCGGCGGTGGGACGGCCCGCGTACGTCACGACGGCGGTGGCCGACATCCTCGGGACGGCGCCGCGAACGTTTCGCCGCTGGGCCGCCGACCACGCCACCGCGTTCACGGAGCAGCCGTGACCTCGACGGCCGCCGCGGCCCCGGCGGGTGGCGCCCTACGGTGCCGACAGGGCGGTGTGCTCGGCCTTCTCCAGCCAGTCGGTGTACCAGCGGTCGAACCGCACAGGCGTCCCGTCGTCGTGGAGGAGCGGCGCGAGATCCACGTCGTCCGCCCGGCAGTCGGACCAGACCGTGCCGCGGTGGCTGCCGCTGAGGATCAGCCACTCCCTCTGGGCGCAGCCCAGGTGGCAGATCGCGATGGCGCCGACGGTGCGCTCCGGGGCGAACAGGACGGCGTCCCCTCGCTCGTCCCACGCCTCGATCGCGTCGTCGAAGTCCTCGATGTCGTCGAAGCACTCCTCCTCGGGACACTGGGCAAGGAGGTCGTCGAGCAGCTTCGGGTCCGGGCCCCGGTCGGGGAACGGTTCGACGAGCCTCGACAGGTCGGCCAGGTCCGCGCCGTCGCCCTCCCAGCGCCAGCCGCCCCGCACACGCCGGACCGGGAACAGGCCGTACGCGGGGCCGGCGCCACCCGCGCCGACGTGGAGCAGGAAGTCCCGGTACTCCTCCGGCAGCCGCACGCCCGTCTGAGCCTCCAGTTCGGCGAGCTCGCCCAAGGTGAGCGGCTCCTCGACCACCCATCGGTGCCCGAACGCCCCGAACACCTCGCCGCCCCCCGGACCCGCGCCCGCCGCCTCGACCCGCCGGCGCAGGCCCGCCCACCACCGATCAGTCATGCGCAGACGATACGTGCGGCCGCCAACGGCACCGACGGGGGTCCGGGCAGCGGGCTCATCCAGGCTTCCGGGCCTGGGTTCCGGGCAGCCTCGTGGCCCCGGCGGCGGCGAGCAGGCAGAAGCCGAGCACCCACCAGAAGGTGTCGGCGAACGCCGAGGAGATCTCCGGGGCACGCGCGGTCAGCCGTCCCTGGAGGACCACGGCGAGGGCAGCCGTTCCCACCGAACCGCCCACGGTGTTCAGCAGGTTGAGCGCTCCTGCGGCGCGCGGGAGCTGTTCGGGCTCGATGCGGCTGTAGACGATGTTCATCACGGGCGCGCCGACCATCGCCATCCCGAGGCCGCGGACCGCGAGCGACACGGCGATCACGGCGTCCGGGATGCCGTGGCCGAGCTGGGTGAACGGGACCGTGCCCACGAGGATGAGGACGATGCCGGTCACCACCAGGGTCCGTGGCGCCACCTTGTCGATGGTCCGGTTGACCAGTACCGATCCGGCGGCCGCGCCCAGTCCCTGGGGGGCGAGCAGCAGTCCGGCCTGCCATGCCGTCAGGCCCCGGCCGGTCTGGAAGTAGAGCGGCAGCAGGAACATCGTCCCGAACACCGACGCCCCCAGGACCAGCAGCGCGAGGGCGGCGGCCCCGAAGGGCGGCCGGGCGAACAGCCGGGGGTCGACCAGCGGGACGGCGCGGGTGCGCAGCCCGTGCACGGTGAAGCCGGCCAGCATGGCGAGCCCCGCGGTCACACCGACGGCGGCCGGGAGGGTCCGGCCGTGGGCGACCTCGGTCAGCCCGTACACCAGCACGGCCAGGCCGGGTGAGAGCAGTACGGCCCCGCGCAGGTCGAACGCCGTGCGCCGGGTCGCCGGGGGCACCGCGGGCACGTGACGGCGTGCCAGCACGGCGGCGACCGCCCCGATCGGCAGGTTGACCAGGAACAGCCACGGCCAGGGCGCCACGCCGAGGATGGAGCCGCCCACGAGCGGGCCGAACACCGGTGACAGCAGCGGGACGACCGCGACGACGCTGATCACCCGGCCGGTGCGGTTCGGGCCCGCGACGCGTGCCAGCAGGGCCTGCCCGGTGGCGGGCAGGAGTCCGCCACCGAGTCCCTGGATCACCCGGAAGACGATCAGGCTGGTCGCCGACCAGGCCAGCGCGCACAGCACCGAGCCGAGCAGGAAGACGCCGACGGCGGCGAGCCATGTCCGCTTGCCGCCGAACCGGCCGGCCAGCCAGCCGGAGGCGGGTACGGCGGCGACGACGGCCAGCAGATACGCGGTGGTGACCCACTGGATCTCCGCGACCGTGGCGCCGAACTCCTCGGTCAGGGCGTCGATGCCGACGCTGACGATGGTGGCGTCCAGCGTGGCCATGAACGTGCCGAGCACCAGGATGAACGCGACCCGCAGGAGCTGCCGGTCCACCTGCCGGTCTGGCGGTGCCGCCTCCTCGGTCGCCGCTCCCCCGGGGGCGTCGGCGCTTCCCGGCCCTCCCGGGACGTCCCCGCTCGTCGGCCCCCCGGGGGCGTCGGCGCTCATCGGTCCTCCAGGAGTTCGAGCACGTCGGCGTCGAGGTGCTTGTCCAGGGTGCGGAGCAGTTCGAGGAGTTCCTCGGCGAGCCCGTCGACGTCGACACCGGCCCGGTGGGCGAGCACACCGGTCCAGCCGTCGCCGTCCGGCATGACCGTCAGGGTCACCGGGTGGTGGGTGGCCTCACGGAAGCGGGTTCCGACGACCGTGAGTCCGGGGGCCGGTTCGCGGAGGCGGTCCGGGTCGACCGGGTAGTTCTCGAACACCACCATGCTGTCGAACAGCCTGCTGCGCCCGGTCAGCCGTTCCAGGTCGGACAGGGCGGCGTGCTGGTGTTCCACCAGTCCCCGCTGCCGGGCCTGGAGGTCGGTCAGGGTCTCGGCGAGAGTGCCGCCGAGCCGGGCCCGTACGGGGACGGTGTTGGCCAGCAGCCCGATGATCTCCTCGACGCCGTCCAGCTCCGGAGGGCGGCAGGCGACCATGGCGCCGAAGCACACGTCCGTGCGGCCCGAGCGCCGGGCGAGGAGCACGGCCCAGGCGCCCTGCACCAGCGTGTTCCGGGTCAGCCCGCGCCGTGCGGCCAGCGTGCCGAGCTCGGCGACCAGGGCCGCGTCGAACGCGATGATCTCGGGTTCCTGCCAAGCGGGGCCGGGTTCGCCGGCACCAAGGTGGTCGCCCTCGGGCAGCCCGTCGAGCTCGGCCGCCCACGCGGTGAGGTCGGGCTCGTGGTCGGCGCACCAGCGGAGGTAGTCGGCGAACGGCACGGGTGCGGGCAGGCCCGGGGCCTCGGCGTTCACCCGGGCGGTGTAGAGGGCGAACAGTTCGGTGAGGATGCGCGGGGCCGACCAGCCGTCGGAGAGCACGTGATGGGTGGTCAGGACCAGGTCGGCGAGGTCGGGGCCGCGACGGATCACGGTCAGCCGGACGAGCGGGCCGGCCGCGAGGTCGAAGGGCTCGGCCAGGTCCGCGGCCAGCGCCTCCTCGGCCGGCCGGTCGGTCACCCGGAAGTCCGGCCGGGGCGATGCGGGGATCACCCCCAGGTCGGCGGGGAACACGGCGCCCAGGTTCGGGTGGCGGGCCAGCAGGTCGGCGCCTGCGGCGCGCAGGGCGTCGGCGTCGAGCGGACCGGCCAGGGTGAACGCCGACTGCACGGTGTACGGGTCGGGCCGCTCGGTGCGCGAGTGCCGCAGCATCACCTCCTGCAAGGGGGTGAGCGGCTGCACCTCGGCGACGTGGCGGCCCGGGCCGAGGGCCCTGATCTCCGGTGCCGCGGCGGTGCGCAGGAGCGCGGTCCGCAGGTGCTCGGACAGGTCCCCGATCTCGTCGGGGGTGAACAGCGCGGACGGCCAGGTGATCCGCACCCCGAGCGCGTCGTCGCGTACGAGGGCGTTGACCATCAGGCTGTGCGGCAGGGGCATCGCGTCCGAGCCGCCGGAGCCGAGCGGGTCGGCGTCCGGGGGTGCCTGCCACGGCGTCTCCTGGGCCGGGGCGCCGGGGTACTGGCCGAGGTAGTTCCAGGCGACCTCCGGTTCGACGGGCTCCAGCAGGCCCGCCGCGGTGAGGATGCCGTGGCCGAGGCCGTCGCCCTGGGCGCGCAGCCGCTCCCTGACCGCCCGCACGTCGTCGTCCGCGTCGAGCAGTACGGGGTGGACGGCGGTGAACCAGCCGACGGTCTGGGAGAGGTCGACCTCCCGGGGGCGGCCGTGGCTCTCCAGGGCGACCAGCAGCCGCGTCGTCCCGCGCCAGTCCCGTACCGCCTGGGCGAGTGCCGTGAGCAGGACGGCGTCCGGGGTGGTGCGGTAGGCGGCGGGGAGGGTCGTGATCAGGGCGCGCGTCGCGTCGGTGTCGAGCCGTATCTCGTGGTGCCGCGCGGTGGCCACGGTGTCCCGGGCGGGGTCGAGCGGGCGGGTCAGTGTCTGCGTGGTCCGCGTCTCCTGCCAGTGCGGAAGCTCGGCGCGCCGGTCGGCGTCGTGCAGGGTGCGCGCCCAGCCGAGGAAGGACTGGCCGTGCCGGGCCAGTTCCCCGCCCGCGTAGGCGTGCTCCAGGTCGTCCAGCAGGACGCGCCAGGACACCCCGTCGACCACCAGGTGGTGGGCGACCAGGACGAGGCGGCCCGGCCGGTCCGGCCCGGCGTCCACCCATACCGCGCGCAGCAGCGGGCCGGTGCGCGGGTCCATGGCCGCGCGTGCCGCTTCGGTCCCGGAGTCGGCGGCGGCCCGCGGGTCGCCGTCCGCCGGTACGCGGGTCAGTACGCCGGCCCCGGTGACCGTGCCGGCGGGCGGGATGCGCAGGACGTCGCCGGCCAGGTGGGCCCGGAGCACGTCGTGGCGGGCCAGGAGGGCGTCGAACACCGCCTGCCAGGCCGCCTCGTCGCCGCCGGGCGGGACGCAGACCTCCACCCACTGGCAGAATCCGTCCGCGGCGGCCCCCGCACGGCGCAGCAGGTCGCGCATGACCGGGGTGAGCGGGGCGTCCCCGACCGCGGGCACGTCACCGCCGTCGAGGTCCCGGGCGCGCGCGGCGATCCCGGCGACCGTCTCGCCTTCGAACACGTCGCGGGCGGTCAGGCCGAGCCCTTGGCGCCGGGCCCGCGAGACCACTTGGAGCGACACGATGCTGTCCCCGCCGACGGCGAAGAAGTCGTCGTCGAGGCCGACGTCGTCGGTGCCCAGGACATCCCGGAACACCCCGAGCAGCACTGCTTCGGCCTCGGTGGCGGGTTCACGCCGGGCGGCGGCCGTGATCTCGGGTGCGGGCAGCGCGGTGGCGTCGAGCTTGCCGCTGGGGCTCAGCGGGAGCCGGTCGATCGGTACGAGCGCCGTCGGCACCATGTGGTCGGGCAACTCCTGGGCCAGGTACGCCCGCAGCCGCGCGGTGTCCAGGTCGGCGCCGTCGGTCGGGATGACGTAGCCGACGAGCCTGCCCTCCCGCACGATCACGGCGCAGGCGCGCACGTCGGGGTGGCCGGTCAGCGTGGTCTCGATCTCGCCGAGCTCGACGCGGAAGCCGCGGATCTTCACCTGGTGGTCGGCGCGGCCGAGGAACACCAGCTGTCCGTCCGGCCGCCACCGCACCAGGTCGCCCGTGCGGTAGAGCCGCTCCCCCGGCGGGCCGAACGGGTCGGCGACGAAGGTCGCGGCGGTCAGTGAGGGGCGGCCGAGGTAGCCGCGGGCCAGACTGGGTCCGCCGAGGTACAGCTCGCCCGTGACGCCGACGCCGACGGGCTGGAGTCCGCCGTCCAGGACGTAGGCGCGGACGTCGGGGTCGGGGCGGCCGATGGGCAGCGGTCCGGCGTCGTCCGGGTCGTACCGCCATGTCGTGGAGTTGATCGTGACCTCGGTCGGGCCGTAGGCGTTGAAGAGCGCCCGGCGGCCCTGGCCCCAGCGCCGTGCGAGTTCCGGGTCGAGGCGCTCGGCGCCGACGACGAAGAAGACGTCGGGGTCGACGGTGCGGTCGTCCGGCATCGCGGCCAGGAAGGAGGGGAGCAGGTTCACTCCGGTCACCCGCTGCTCGGCGATGTAGTCGAG
Organism: Streptomyces sp. SirexAA-E; assembly: GCF_000177195.2. Classification (GTDB taxonomy): domain Bacteria; phylum Actinomycetota; class Actinomycetes; order Streptomycetales; family Streptomycetaceae; genus Streptomyces; species Streptomyces flavovirens. Next base: position 7,172,177 of record NC_015953.1, on the reverse strand, counting down.
GAGCTCGTCGCCGGGGACGCGTACCTCCTCGGGCGCGATGACGGACGTTCCCCCGGACAGCAGCGGCACCATGGTCTGCCAGAACGCGACGTCGAAGCTGGTCGACGCGAAGTGCAGGTACCGGTCGCGCTCGGTGACGCCGACGACCTCCTCCTGAAGGGCGATCAGGTCGGGTACGCCCCGGTGGGTGACGCCGACGCCCTTCGGGCGCCCGGTGGTGCCGGACGTGTAGATGACGTAGGCGAGCGCGTCGTCGGTGAGCCGGGCGCGGGCCTCGGCCGGGTCGGTGTCCGGTACGGCGGCGAGGGTGGCCGGGTCGTCGAGACGCAGGACGGGGATCTCGCGGTCGACGGGCAGTTCGGCGCCGGTCGTCACGGCGGCGGCCGGAGCGATGTCCTCGAACATGTAGGCGAGCCGCTCACGCGGGTAGCTCGCGTCCATCGGTACGTACACCGCACCGGCCTTGATCACGCCGAACAGGGCGACGGTCATCTCGACGTCGCGTCCGAGCAGGACGGCGACGGGGTCCTGGGGGCGGACCCCGCGCGCGATCAGCGCGTGGGCCAGCCGGTTGGCCTGCCGGTCCAGCTCGGCGTAGCTGAGGCTGCGGTCCCGGCAGACCAGGGCCTCGGCGTCGGGCCTGCGGCGGACCTGGCCGGCGAACTCGTCCAGCCAGTGGCCGCGTGCCCTGGCGGCGACGACGGCGGTGCCGGTGCCCAGCATCCGCTCCCGCTCGTCGGGGGCGAGCGCGGGCAGCCGGACCGCGGGCCGCGCCGGGTCGTCGACGATCTCCCGCAGGAGGTTGTGCAGCCAGCGGCCGTAGTCGCGGACGGTCGCCTCGGTGAAGGCGCGCGGCTGGTAGCCGAGGCCGATCGTGATCGCGTCGTCGGGGATCACGATGACGGTCAGCGCGTAGTGGGTGGCGTCGGTGATGTCCACGCCGGCCAGGTCGAGTCCGGGGGCGAGCGGGGTGCGCTTCCGGCTGGAGAGCGGGAAGTTCTCCATCACCAGCATCGTGTCGAACAGTTCGCCGATGCCGGTCGCCCGCTGGATCTCGGGCAGACCGACGTGGTGGTGCTCGGCCAGGGCGACGCTCTCGGCGTGCACCCGGGCCATCAGCTCACGGGCCGTCATGTCCCGGCTGTGCCGGACCCGTACGGGGATCGTGGTGCCGAGCTGGCCGATCATCGACTCGACCCCGTCGACCTCGGCGGGCCGCCCGGAGACGGGGCAGCCGAACACGACGTCCAGACGCCCGGTGAGCCTGCCCAGCAGCAGTCCCCACGCCGTCTGGAGCACCGTCGTCAGGGTGACGCCCTCCTCGCGGGCGAACGCGCGCAGCCGGTCGCTGAACTCTCGTCCGAGGCCGACGGTCTCGCGGCCCGGCCGTTCGACGGCGGTGCCGGTGCTCGGGGGCGCCAGCCGGGTGGCGTCGTCGACGCCCGCCAGTGCGTCCCGCCACGCGGCGAGCGACGCCTCCCGGTCCCGGCCGGCCAGCCACCGGAAGTACTCCGACAGCGGCGGGGCGGCGGGCGCGGCGGGTCCGCCGCTCAGCTCGGCGTAGAGGGCGAGCAGGGTGCGGCCGACCAGGGGCATCGACCAGCCGTCGAGCAGGGCGTGGTGGTTGGTGATCACCAGTTTGTGCTCGGCGGGCCCGACCCGGGACAGCAGGAAGCGGATCAGCGGTGGCCGGCTCGGGTCGAAGGGACGCTCCAGGTCGGCGCGCGCCGCTTCGGGGAAGTGGTCGTCCACCCGGAAGTCCAGGGCGACGGCGTCGGGGATCACCTGCACCACGTCGTCGCCCGCCGTGCCCAGGTACACGCGCAGGGCGGGGTGGCGGCGCAGCAGTTCGCGGGCGGCCTCGGCCATCCGGTCCGGGTCGAGTTCGCCGACCAGGGTGGTGACGGCCTGGACGACGTAGACGTCGGTCTCGTCGTCGTCGCGGAGCTGGGTGTGGAAGGAGAGCCCGACCTGGAGCGGGGTGGCGGGCAGGACGTCGGCGATACGGCCGGTGCGTTCGAGGGTGTCGATGGCCCGCTGGTCGAGGCCGACCAGCGGGAGGTCGGACGGGGTGAGGCCGCCCGGGGTGTGGAGCGCGTGCTCGGCCAGGGCCTCCAGTGCCTGGGCCCAGGCACTCTGCAGCGCCGCCACGACGTCGGCGCCGAGCACCTCGGTGGCGGCGGTCCACTCGACGGCGAGCCGGGGCGCGCCCTCCTCGTGGACGAAGCAGTTGAGGGCCAGCACCTGTTCCAGCGCCTTGCCGTCCGGTTCGGTCACGGAGAAGGCGTCGCGCTCGGGCAGCCGCCATCCACTGGCCGTCAGCGGGGCGAAGCGGCCCAGGTAGTTCAGCAGGACGTCCGGGGGCGGGGTGGCCGAGAGTTCGGCGGCGGCCCGGGGGTCGAGGTGGCGCAGCACGCCGTATCCGACACCGCCGTCCGGGACGGCGCGCCGGGCCTCCTTGGCGGCGCGCAGCACCCGCCCCGCGTCGTCGGACGCGGGAACGCGGACCGGGTATTCGCTGGTGAACCAGCCGACCGTGCGGGACAGGTCGAGGTGTTCACGGCCGTGGCCCTCCATGGTGACGGTCACCGCGTCGTCGGACAGCCCCCAGCTCCGCAGGGCGAGCACGAGCGCGGCCAGCAGCACCTCGTCCACCCCGGCCCGGTAGGCGGCGGGCAGGATGGTCAGCAGGGCCTCGGTGACCTCGGGCGAGGCCACGGTGACCGAACGGTGGGCGGTCGAGACGGTGTCCCGGGCCGTGTCCAGCGGCCGGCTGCCCAGCCGGGAGGCCGAGGCGAGCGCGGTGCGCCAGTGGTCGAGTTCGCCGCGGCGCGCGCCGGACGTGCCCTGCTCGGCGAGGAGCAGCGCGTGCCGTCGCCAGGAGGCTCCGACCGGTTCGAGGGTGCCGCCGGTGCAGGCGGTGTGCAGGTCGGGGAGGAGGACGCGCCAGGACACGCCGTCCATGGCGAGGTGGTGGACGACGACGACCAGCCGGTCCGCCGTGCCGTCGCCGGTGCGGAGCAGCGCGGCACGCAGCAGGTCGCCCGTCCTCGGGTCGAGTTCCGCCGCCAGCCGCCGGGCCAGGACGGTCGCGTCCTCGCCGCGCACCTCGTCAACGACGGCCCGTACGGTGCCCCGGGGCAGCACCTCCAGGCCGTCGGCCGCCCGCAGCCGCAGGGCGTCGTGGTGGTCGAGCACGGTCTGCACGCCGGTGACCAGGGCGTCGCGATCCAGGGCGTCGACGCTCAGCGCGGTCCACTGCGCGTATCCGGCGACGGTGTCCACGTCCGGGTGCGGGTCGAGCAGTCCGCGCACGATCGGCGGGGCGGGTACCGGCCCGGTGGGGTCGTCCACCGGCTCGGGCGCGTCGTCCAGCAGTTCGGCGGAGGCGGCCAGGGCGGCGAAGCTGCGGCGCGCCAGCAGGTCACGCGGCCTCAGGCCGAGGCCGGCGGCCCGGAGCCTGCTGCTGATGGTGATCGCGGTGATGCTGTCCCCGCCGAGGGCGAAGAAGTCGTCGTCCACCCCGACGCGTTCGACGTCGAACGCGTCGGCGAGCACGGCGCACAGCACGCGCTCCCGTTCGGTTCCCGGCTCCCGGCCTCCGCCGGTCGATGCGGGCGCGGGCAGGGCGGCGCGGTCGAGCTTGCCGTTGGGGGTGAGGGGCAGTTCGGCCAGCACCACGACCGCCGAGGGCACCATGTGGTCGGGCAGCCGCTCGGCGAGGTACGTCCGCACGGCGTCCCCGGTGACCGAGGCGGACACGACGTATCCGACCAGCCGGGACGACAGCACCCGGGCGGCGGCCGCGGTGACCCCGGGCACGGCGGCGAGGGCCGCCTCGACCTCGCCGGTCTCCACCCGGTGGCCGCGGATCTTGATCTGGCCGTCGCCCCGGCCGCCGTACGCGAGGCCGTGGCCGGGCACCCACCGGGCGAGGTCGCCGGTGCGGTACATCCGCTCGCCGGGTGCGCCGAAGGGGTCGGCGACGAAGCGTTCGGCGGTGGCGCCGGGCCTGCCGAGGTAGCCGCGGGCCAGATGCGGCCCGGCGAGGTACAGCTCGCCCGTGGTGCCGTGCGGTACGGGCTGGAGCGCGCTGTCCAGCACATAGGTGCGGGTGCCGGCGAGCGGGTGGCCGATCGTGGGCTCGCCGTCCTCGATCCGGGCGGTGGTGCTGTCCACGGTCGCCTCGGTCGGGCCGTAGATGTTGCGCGCGTTCGTGCCCGACTCGGCGACCCTGCGCCACAGCGCGGGCGGGGTGGCCTCCCCGCCGAGGACCAGCAGCGCGGGCCGCCGGTCGAGCAGGCCGCCCTCGATCAGCGGCGCGGCCATCGACGGCGTGGTGTCGACGACGTCGATGCCGTCACGGGCGTACGCGCCGAGCAGGGCGTCGGCGTCGCGGATGGTCTCGGCGTCGTAGACGTGCAGTTCGTGGCCGCACAGCAGCCACACCAGGTGGTCGAAGGCGGAGTCGAAGGCGAACGAGTAGGTGTGGGCGGCGCGCAGGCGTCGCCCCGCGGCCTGCTCGGCCTCCGCGACGACGGTGTGGCGCTGGTGGTGCAGCAGCGCGGCGAGTCCGCCGGTCCGGCCGAGTACGCCCTTGGGGCGTCCGGTGGACCCGGAGGTGTGGATCACGTAGGCGAGGTGCTCGGGGTGCCGGGGCGCGGAGAGTTCACCGGCCGTCAGGGGCGCGCCGGACAGGCCGGCGGCCTCGTCGAGCAGGGTGGCCCAGGGCAGCCCGTCGACCGCACCGGCGGTCAGGACCAGCGCGGGGCGGGTGTCGTCGATCAGTCCGCGCAGCCGCTCGGGCGGGTACGCGGCGTCCAGCGGCAGGAAGGCGGCGCCCGCGTCCAGCACCGCGAGCAGGGCGACCACCGAGTCGGCCGAGCGCGGCAGCGCGAGCGCCACGACGTCGTCGGCCCCGATCCCGCGGGCCCGCAGCGCGCGGGCCAGCCGGTGCACCCGGTCCGCCAGCCCGGCCGCGGACAGCCGGTCGTCCCCGCAGACCAGGGCCGTGTTCCCGGGGCCGGCGGCCACCATCGCGTCGAACGCGGCCGGAACGTCGAGGGGGGTGCCGGGGAGCGCGGGCGGGCACCATCCGTCGGGCAGCCGGTCCGCGTCGCCGGTCAGGGGGATCCGCCCGACCGGCAGGCCGTCGGTCAGCCCGGACAGCAGCGCCCGGAGCCCGGACAGCAGGCCGTCGACCCCGGCCTGATCGTTGGTCCGGGCGTCGACCTCGAAGCCGAGCAGGAGTCCGCCGTCCCGGGTCGGCAGGACGCTCAGGCCCATGTCCTCGGGCGGCCCGCCCGCGACGTTGCGCATCACACCGCCCGACCCGGCGAAGTCGATGGCCAGGTCGAACGCCTTGAGGTTGATGCCGCGTCCGTGCAGCAGCGCGCCCGCGCCGGGTACGCCGAGGTCCCTGGGCAGGTCCTCGCCCCTGTACCGCTGGTGCTCGCGCATCTCGCGCATGGCCGAGGCCACCCGACGGCTCAGCTCGCCGAGCCGGTCGCCGCCGCGCACGGTCACCCGCAGCGGCAGCACGTTGACCGCCATGGCGGGGGTGCGGAGCTCGACGGAGCCGGCCCGGCACATCAGCGGCAGGGCGAACACCACGTCGGTGCGGCCCAGCATGCGGTGCAGGAAGGCGGCGTACCCGGAGATCAGCACCTCGCCCCAGGTGACGCCCTCCTCGTCGGCGAACGCGCGCAGCCGGGCCGTCTCCTCGGGCGTGAGGACGGCACGGGCGGTCAGGGTGCGGTCGGGCGTGCCGGCCGCGGTCTCGGGATCGCCGAGGTCGGGCAGCGGGGTGAACCGCTCGACCCAGTACGCGCGGTCCTCGGTGAACCGGTCGCCGTCCCGGTAGGCCTGATCGGCGGCGACGAGGGCGGCGAAGCTGCCGAAGGTGCACTTCGCGGGCTCGGTCCCGCGCACCAGGGCGGTGTAGCGGGCGCCGGTGCGGCGGGCGAGCATCGCGGCGGTGTAGCCGTCGAAGACCAGGTGGTGGCCGAGCTGGGTGTACCAGACCTCACGGTCGGAGAGCCGGATGACGGTACGGGAGTAGAGCGGCCGGTCCACCATCACCCGGCAGTGCTCGGCAGCCCGCGCCCGCTCGGCGTCGACCAGCGCCTGGGCGGCGGCCACGGGGTCGGCCGCCTCCCTGACGTCGAGCACCTCGGGTGGCTCGACCGGGTCGTCACTGATCGCCTGGCGCGGCCCCTGGGGGGTGTCGTACACCCGCAACCGCAGCGTCTCGGCCTCCTGGGTGGTGGCCCGGACCGCCTCCACCAGCGCGTCGACGTCGACCGGCTCGTCGCCGGATATCTCGACCACGTCGCCGACCACGTAGTACGGCGAGTCCGGCTCCAGGCGCTGTGCGTTCCAGATTCCCAACTGGGCGCGGGTCAGGGCGAGAAGGCCGTCCGAGGACACGCTGGCGGTGCTCAACTTACTCTCCTTGAAGTGTGGGAACGACCATCGGTGTGCCGGTCACCGGGTCGGGGACGATGACGCTCGGCAGGTCGAAGACGTCCTTGATCAGCGCGGCGTCCACGACGTCCCCCGGCACGCCCTCGGCGACCACCCGGCCGTCCCTCATGGCGACGAGGTGGTCGGCGAACCGGCACGCCTGGTTGATGTCGTGCAGGACGGCGATCACCGTGCGGCCCTCGTCACGGAGCCTGGCGAGCAGGCCGAGCAACTGGTACTGGTGGGTGATGTCCAGGAACGACGTCGGTTCGTCGAGCAGCAGGTAGGGCGTCCGCTGGGCCAGCACCATGGCCATCCAGACCCGTTGCCGCTGCCCGCCGGACAGCTCCTGCACCGGCCGGCCGGCCAGGTCGCCGACACCGGCGGCGGCCATCGCCTCGGTGACGGCCTCCTCGTCCTCCGGCGACCACAGGGCCAGCAGTGACTGGTGCGGGAACCGTCCCCGGCTCACGAGCTGGCGGACCTTGATGTCGTCGGGGGCCAACGGGTCCTGCGGCAGGAAGCCGAGTTGCTTGGCCAGTGCCTTCGGCGCGTAGTCGCCGACCTCGCGGCCGTCGAGTTCCACGTGCCCGGAGTCCGGGCGCAGCAGCCTCACCAGCGCGCGCAGCAGGGTCGATTTCCCGCAGGCGTTGGGGCCCACGATGGCGGTGAACGCACCGTCGGGGACGTCGAGGTCGAGCCGTGTGGACACGACCCGGTCTCCGTAGCGCAGGGTGATGTCCCGCGCGGTCAGGCGTGCGTTCACGCGCGCCTCACCTCCTTGGTCAGCAGCCAGATCAGATAGCAACCGCCGATCGCGGTACTCACCACTCCCACGGGCAGCGCGACGGGCGCCAGCAGCATCTGGGCGAGCAGGTCGGCGCCTTGGAGCAGAACGGCCCCGGTCAGCGCGGCCGGGAGCAGCGGCACACCGGCCGCGCCGGCGAGCCTGCGGCCGATCTGCGGGGCGGCCAGGGCGATGAAAGCGATCGGTCCGGCCACCGCGGTCACCGTGGCCGTGCAACCGACGCCGACGAGCACCATCAGCAGTCGCAGCCGGTTGAGTCCGACGCCGGTGGTCGTCGCGATCGCGTCACCGAGCGAGGCCTGGTGCATGGCGTGCGCCCGGGTGGTCATGAGGAGGAGGAGTACGGCGATCAACGCGAAGGGGATCCCCACGTCGCCCCAGCCGACACCGTTGAGCGAGCCGGCGCTCCAGCCGACGGCGGCGATGGCCACCTCCAGTTCGGCACGCAGCACGATCCACGAGTTGATCGCGGTCACCATCGCGTTGACGGCGATGCCGATGACCACCAACCGCAGTCCTGAGAAGCCCCGTTGGTAGGCCAGCAGGTAGATCGCGGCGGCGACGAGCAGTCCGCCGAGCACGGATCCCGTGGCCAGTTGCGCGGACGTGCCGGACAGCACGGTGATGGCGACCAGGGCACCGGTGTAGGCACCCGCGTCCAGGCCGATCACGTCCGGGCTGCCCATCGGGTTCCGGGTGAGGTTCTGGAAGATCGCTCCCGCGACGCCGAGCGCGGCACCGAAGACGAGTCCGGCCAGTACGCGCGGCAGTCGCCAGTCGCGGATCACCACGGAGTTCTCCGTGCCGGTCAGGACGGCGAACACCTTGCCCGGGGAGGCCCAGGAGGCCCCGTAGCACAGCCCGAGCAGGCCGAGGCCGAGCATCAGGGCGACCATGACCGCGACCAGTACCGCTGTACGGCGTTCCATCGTGAGTCCATGTGTCTTCACAGCGCCCCCGCCCCGTAGCGGCGGACGGCCCAGATGAGCATGGGGCCGCCGAGGAAGGCGGTCACGATGCCCACGGGTACCTCTCCGGTGGGCAGCAGGACCCGTGACCCGATGTCGGCGACCAGCATGAGGACGGGACCCAGCACCATCGTGTAGAGGACGAGCCAGGGCACCGAGCCCGCGGCCGGCTTGCGCACCAGGTGCGGCACGATGAGGCCGACGAACAGGATCGGACCGGCCACCGCCGTCGCCGCCGCGCAGAGCACGGTGATCAGCACGAGCGCAACGGCCCGTACGCGTCCGACCCCCGCCCCCAGGGTGTGCGCCACGCTCTCGCCCAGCGTCAGCGCGTTGAGCGCCCTGCTCAGCAGCAGCGCGCCGCACAGGCACACCACGATCGCGGTCAACGGCAGTGCCAGCGAAGCCTGTTCACGGGCCGCCAGCGATCCGACCGACCAGAACCGGTAGGTGTCGAAGACGTCCGGGAGCATCAGCCGCAGGCCCAGCGCGACACCGCTCAGCACGGCGGTCAGTGCGACGCCGGTGAGCACCAGGCGCAGCGGTGAGCGCCGCCCGACGGCGGCCACCAGCAGCGCCGCGAGTACGGATCCGATGACGGCGAAGCCGAGTTGGCCCGTCTGCCCGGCGGCCAGTCCCAGCGCGGAGCCGACGGTGACGGCGAACCCGGCACCCGCGGTGACCCCGAGGATGCCGGGCTCGGCCAGCGGGTTGCGGGCGAGCGTCTGGATGAGGGCGCCCGCCACCGCGAGGGCGGCGCCCACCGCGATGGCCAGCAGCGAGCGGGGTCCCCGGACGTCACGCACGATCACGTGGTCGTCGGTGCCCTGGTAGTCGAACAACGCGCGCACGACCTCGGACGGCGGGACCGGGCGGGCGCCGATGCCCATGCTGAGCACGGTGACGACCGCCAGCAGCACCAGTCCCCCGACGAGCAGACCGATCTGCCCCGCGGCGGCCCGCTTGTCCCCCGCCCGTCCCGACGCGCGACCCGCGACGGTCACCGCTTCAGCAGCGGAGCGAACGACGTGTCGATCGCGTCCAGGGTCTTCATGGCCTGCCCGTAGGTCGCGGCCTCGGTGTAGCGGAGCGGGAAGGTCTTGCCCGCCTTGACTGCGGGGAGGTTCTTCCACAGCTTGGAGTCGAGGACGTACTGCACCGCCTCGGGGACGCTGCCGTCGGCGTTGACCGAGTACGTCAGGACGTCGGCCTCGCCGAACGCCTCGGGGAGCTCCTCGACGGACGGGTACTCGCTGACCGCGCTCGAACCGGAGCCGGCCTTCTTGACCTTGCCGTAGTACTTCGCGCCCAGGTCCTCGGCGATGTTGGTGCCCCACGAGCCGCCGAACTCGCGCTGGAAGGTGCCCTTGGCGACTTCGCCGTACGCGCCGACGTGTCCGAGCTTGAGCTGCGGCAGCACGTCCTTGTACTTCGTCGCCAGCTCGGCGGCCTTGGCCTCGTACGCCTTCTGTCCGGCGTCGAACTTCTCGAGGGCGCCCGCGGCGTCGGCCTGCTTGCGGGACAGGTCGCGCCAGGCGGACGGCAGGGTGGGGCCGATCGCCACGACGGGGGCGATGGACTCCAGCCGCTTGACGTCGATGTCGCCGAGCACGGGGGCGGGCACACCGATGACGATCAGGTCGGGCTCGGCCTCGGCGATGGCCTCGTAGTTGGTCTCGGCCGCCTGCTCGCCCGCCACCTTGGTGAGCTTCTTGTACTCGGCGAGGTCCTCGTCGCTCATCATCGGCTCACCGCGCTTCCACGACGAGATCCCGACCAGGGGTGCGTCGGCCTCGATCAGAGCGGGTACGGCGTAGCCGGTTGCCACCACACGCTTCGGGTCGACCGGGATGGTGATCTTGCCGTTGTCCGCGGCGAACACCCGGGTCTTGTCCTTCTCGGAGGCGGCGTCCGAGCCGCCGTCCGACGAGGACCCGCATCCGGCCAGGATCAGGGCCAGCGACACGGCGCCGATCAGGCCGGACGATCTGCGTATGGACATGAAATGCTCCTTGCTCATTAGGTAAGGCTTACCTTAGTTGACGATTTCGCGTCAGGACAACCAGGCAGTGGCGTCACGCCAGTTCCCCGGTCGGCCCGCCGGTCAGTGGTGGTCGTCCTCGTCGAAGTCGGCGACGCCGCGCTTCCAGTAACCGGTGATGTCGTGGTCGGCCTTCTCCAGCCGCAGTTCGTCACGGACCCAGCGGCGCAGCGGCTTGATCTGGCCCGCCTCGCCCGCGACCCACACGTACAGCCGCTCCCCCTCGGGAACGGTCACCCCGGTCACGGCCCGCACCAGCGCGTCGCCGTCTCCCGCCGGCAGGTCACCGCGGTGCAGCCAGCGCACCTCGACACCCTCGGGCGCGGACAGCTCGATCTCCTGTGCCGTGTCCACGACTTCGATGAACGCCCAGCCCTTGGCGGTGCCGGGCAGTTCCTCCAGCCATCGCGCGATCGCCGGCAGGGCCGTGAGGTCGCCCGCGAGCAGATAGCGGTCGTAGGAGTGCGGGACGATCAGCCCGCCGGGCGGCCCCGCTACATGGATGACGGCGCCCGGCCGGGCCTCGCGTGCCCAGTCGGAGGCGAGGCCGCCGTCGTGCAGGGCGATGTCGATGTCGATCTCCCGGGCGTCCGGGTCGTAGCGCCGCACCGTGTACTCCCGGGAGACGACCGCGGGCCGCGGCCAGCGCAGCATCGCCCCGTTCCGCTCCGGCAGCCGCAGCGTGCCGTCCGGGTCCGGGAAGATCAGCTTCACGTGTTCGTCCGGGGCGTGGGCCTCGAACCCCTCGGCGCCCGGCCCGCCCAGCGTCAGGCGCAGCAGTCCGGCGCCGACCATGGCGGTACGCACGACCTCGGTCTCCCGGATGCCGATCGGATAGCCCACCTTCTCGGCGGCCAGACCCGCCCGGACCTCCGCGATCCGGTCCAGGTGACGGCCCCGGTGGTCGACCCGGCTCACGAGGTCCGGCCGGTCAGGAGCTCGGTCCAGTGGCCCAGTTCGGGCTGCTCCGCCAGGTCGGGGAACTCCAGCGCGGCCGCCCCCGCGGCACGCCAGCGGTCGACCAGGACCATCATGCGCACCGAGTCCAGGCCGAGATCGACCAGGTTCTCCTCAGGTGCGATCGAGGCGGGATCGCAGTCGAGCAGTTCCGCGACGTCGGCACGGACACGTTCGGGCGACAGGGTCTGATTCATCGGGCGGCTCCTGCGGGGATGGACGCCGACAGCACGGTCGGCGCGTCGGTGGTGATGGGTACGGCGCCACGGCACGGGGCGACGGACACCTGGTCGCGATGTTCACGGGAGAGAGCCGGCACCGCCGGACGGCCGGCGCTCACGCACCGCCCCGCGCCGTGCCGAACCCGGCCGCCGTGCGGAACGGTTCGGCCTGGCGGTCCGGCCGGTGCGGCGCCTACGCCCCCGCCGGACGGGCGGGCCGTCCGGTCGCACACCGGGGCTCGGGCGCTCCAGCGCGGTACGGGCACGTCTGCGAATCCTTTCTCCGGCACGCAGAGTCGCGCCGTCGTCGATCGCTCCGGACCGACACGCACTCCCCCGCCTAAGACCAGGCAAGGCTAACCTAACTTAATACTTATCCCTACTGGATACGCAAAAGTGGATCAGCGCGCCCACCCGCCCCGAAGTGGCCTTCCGTGACCGGCACCCCACCGAGTGACACCTTGATTTAGGTTACCCTTACCTAACTTCTCGTAGGAGGTTGCTCATGCCTGATCACATACCGGACAGAAGTGGCGAGTTCGAGGGCCGCACCGTCCTGGTGACCGGTGCCGCACAGGGCATCGGGGCCGCCGTAGCCGAGCTGTTCGCCAGCCTCGGCGCCCGGGTGGCCGCCACCGACCGCTCACGGGACGGCATCGACGCCCTGGCCGCGGAGTGGAACCGACGACAGGCGAAGACACCGGAAGGCGAACGCTCGGCCGGCCGCCTGGAGCCATACTGCATGGACGTCACCGACCGGCCCTCGGTGCGGAGCACCGTGGCGCGCGCCGAGCGCGAACTCGGCCCCGTCGACGTGCTCGTGAACGTCGCGGGCATCCTGCGCACCGGCCCCGCGACCGAACTCTCGGCCGAGGACTGGTCGGACACCTTCCATGTGAACACCGACGGTGTCTTCCACGTCTCGCAGGCCGTCGCCCCGCTGATGGCCGAACGGGGCGGCGGCTGCATCGTCACCGTCGGCTCCAACGCCGCCGGGGTCCCCCGCACCGGGATGGCCGCCTACGCCGCGTCGAAGGCGGCGGCCCTGATGTTCACCAAGTGCCTGGGCCTCGAACTCGCGCGCAGCGGCGTACGGTGCAACGTCGTCGCCCCCGGTTCCACCGACACCGCGATGCAGCGCGCCCTGTGGACGGACCCGGGCGCCGAGCAGCGCGTCATCGACGGCGACCCCGCGACCTACCGCACCGGCATACCGCTGGGCCGGATCGCCGATCCCCGGGACATCGCCGACGCCGTCGCGTTCCTCGCCTCGGACCGCGCCCGCCACATCACCATGCAGGAGCTGTACGTCGACGGCGGCGCGACCCTGCGCTGAGCCGCCCGCAGCTCTTCCGTACCCGCCCGCACCCGCCCGCACCCGCCGACGGAACCATCGAGAACGGAGTCCCCGTGTCGACGACATCCCAGGTCGCCACGTCCATGCCCCCGGCCGACCCGGCCCACCCCGTCATAGGGGCGGCCACCTCGCTCCTGGACGCCTACACACCGGGCGCCCGCTTCCTCGCCACCCCCGGCCGCACCCTGCTGGCTCAAGGGGACGCACGCCAGGTGCCGCACGACGAGAGGCCCTTGGACCAGCGGGTGAGGGCCACCCTGGCCGAAGCCGGTGCGGCCGGGCAGGAATCGCCCGTGGTCATCGGCGCCATCCCCTTCGACCACGAGGCGCCGGCCGCTCTGAGCGTGCCGACGGCACTGCGCACCGCCCCGCCGCTCGCCTCCGATCCGCTGATCGCCCTGCCCGTCGGCGTCCCTGATTCGGCCAACTGGCGGATACGCCCGGTGCCCGAGCCCGAGGTGTACGGAGCGGGCGTCGCCTCGGCCGTGGAGCGCATGTGGCGCGGGGAGTTCAGCAAGGTGGTGCTGGCCCGAACCCTCGAACTCACCTCTCCCGCCCCGCTCGATCTGCCGGCGATGCTCCAGCGCCTGGCCCGGCGCGACCCCGTCGGCTACACCTTCGCGCTGCCGACCGGCCCCGGCCGTACCCTGATCGGCGCCAGCCCCGAACTACTGGTCTCCCGCAAGGGGAACCAGGTGACCGCCAATCCGCTCGCCGGGTCCACCCCACGCAGCACCGACCTCGCCGAGGACGTGCGCCGGGCCGCGACGCTGTTGCAGTCCGCGAAGGACCTGCACGAGCACGCCGTCGTCGTGGACGCCGTCCACCAGGCGCTCGCCCCGCACTGCTCGCGGCTGACCGTACCGGCCCGGCCCACGCTGATCCGCACGGCCACCATGTGGCACCTGTCCACCACGGTCACCGGCACGCTCGCGGCCCCGGACACCTCGGCGCTCGCGCTCGCCTGCGCGCTGCACCCCACCCCCGCCGTCTGCGGCACACCGACCACGACGGCCCGCCGGGTCATCGCCGAGACCGAGCCGTTCGACCGCGGCTTCTTCACCGGCGTCGTGGGCTGGGGGAACGCCCAGGGGGACGGCGAATGGGTCGTCACCATCCGCTGTGCCGAGGCCGAGGAGCGCACGCTGCGGCTGTACGCGGGAGCGGGCGTCGTCTCGGCGTCCGAGCCGGAGGCCGAGACCGCCGAGACCGCGGCGAAGTTCCGCACCTTCCTCAACGCGGTGGGCGCCGAGCTGTAGGACCCGGCCTCCTGAGCAGGCGGGGCACACCAGGATCCCGCGCGTTCACCGGCTGTCGCGTACGTCACCGGTGCACGGGCCCGGCCTCACGGCCGGGCCCGAACGCTGTTGCCACGAGACTTCTTCGTTGCTCGGGTGGACGCCGTTGGCAGACCAGGACCTGGAAGACCTGGGCAAGGCGACACTCCCCGAACCGCGTCCTGCCCGACGGGGCACGGCTGTCCAGGTCGACGACGGGCGCGGGTGCCGGCGGCCGAAGGCCCCGATGGCTTCGAAGGAAAGGGAACGGAAAAGGCAAAGGGACCGGATACGTCCTGAACCGCCGGGTGGTGAATCCCCGGTGAGCCTGTTCCGAAGCCGGGGTGACGACCCCTGGAGCGCCCTGCCCTCACCGTTTCACCGACGGTCTTTTTTTACAGTTTCCCCGCCGTTCTGTAAAAAGCTGACGCCTCCGAACTCCTTGTACGTCACCGAGCGTTGGGCCAGGGTTCATTCCGCGGCGAGCCTCACTCTCGCCGCCGGGCAGGAACTCACCCTTCGGCGGTACGCCACCCACGTGTGCCCCGATACACCCCCCGCGAGTTCCTGCCCGCCATTCGGAAGGAATCAGTGTGCGTCATTTCCGTCAGTACAGATTCGCCGCTGTGGCCGCTCTTCTCTCCGCCTCCGCGGTCGTGGGAACCCACACCACGGCCCAGGCCCAGGACGTCGCGCCCTCCTCGCGCTACCAGCCGGAGATGGTGCGGGCGCTCGCCGCGTCGCTCGGTGTGAGCGAGAAGGCCGCGGTCGACCGCCTGGACCGCCAGGACGTCCAGCAGACCCGGCTCGCCGAGCTGGAGAGGAGCGGGATATCCGACGACGGGGCCTTCTTCGACGCAGGCGGCCGGCTGACCGTCAACGCCGGAGACGCCACCGGAGCCGCCAGGATCGAGAAGGCCGGCCTCGTCGCCCGGGTGCCCGCACGCGGCGAGAAGGCACTCGACGACATCAAGGCGGAGCTGGACGCCGCTGCCGCCGAACGCGCCCCCGTCGGCGTGGTCGACTGGTCCGTGGACCTGGCCGCGGACCAGGTCACCGTCAAGGTCAGCAGCGACCGCGGGGCCCCCGCCAAGGCGTTCCTGGCCAAGGCGGCGTCGTACGGTTCCGCCGTCGCGATCGTCCGCGGGCAGGAGAAGCCCGCGGCCCAGGCCGCGATCGCCCCGGGCAGCAAGATGACGATCAACAGCACCACCGGCTGGTGTTCCGTCGGATACGGCGCCCGCGACCGGGCCGGCAACCAGTACCTGGTCAGCGCCGGGCACTGCATCGCCGGTCTGCCCACCCTGCGCTTCGACGGCACCGCCTTCGCCAAGGGCGTCAAGACCCGCTACGCGCTCGGCGCCCGCAGTGTGGACATGGGCATCGCCTCCGTCAACAGCGGCCATTCGATCACCAAGGCCGTCGGCACCTGGAACCAGAGCGGCGACGTGGCGATCAAGGGCAGCAGCCGGGCTGCGGCCGGCAGCGCGATCTGCAAGTCAGGCGCCACCACCGGCTGGACGTGCGGCACGATCGGCTCGTACAACGTCACCGTGACGTACGTCGACCAGAACGGCGGGCCCGACACGGTCATCACGGGCCTGGCCACCTCCAGTGTCTGCACCGAGGGCGGTGACAGCGGTGGCGCGTACATCTCCGGCAACCAGGCCCAGGGCATGACCTCCGGCGGTCCGGTCGGCCAGCGGTGCACCGGTGGCGTCAACTCCCGCGGCTCGTCGTACTTCCAGCCGCTCGACGACGCCCTCGCCTATTACGGGCTGACGCTCGACACCGCCTGAGCAGCCTACGGGGCACGATCGAGGGGGCCGTCCACCGGATAGGGTGGGCGGCCCCTGCCCGCCTGTACGGCCCGAACCCGCCTTCGGGCCCCGTCACCGGAGCGCCGGGCCACCGGCCGAAAGCCGTCGACGGTGTCTTGCGCCCGCTGAAAGACGAAATGCCGAACGCCCCCCACCCCGCAGATCCCGGCGTGACCTTCGCGACCGTGTTCCGCGACGCCCTGCGGCAGCGCGGGCTGCCGCTGGAACGCGTACGCGATCATCTGCGGGCCCAGCAGATCACCGTCAGCCTCGCCACCCTCAGCCACTGGCAGCGCGGGCGCAGCCAGCCCGAGAAGGCCCAGTCGCTGCGCGCCGTCGATGCCCTGGAGCCCCTGCTCAACCTCCCTGCGGGCACCCTGCGCTCGCTGCTGGGCCCCCACCGGCCACGCGGTGGGACCCCGCCGCACGACCCGGCGGCCGTCCGCCACGTCTACGGCGAGGACTCCGACGTGGAGCAGGCGCTCGGCGACGCCTTTCCGCACTTCAACGCCGGGCTCCGGCAGCTGGTGGTCCACGAGTCGGTGAGCCTGGACGAGCACCGCTCCATCGACGAGACGTCCGTCACCACCGTGGTGCGGGCCGTCCGCGACGACGTCCGGCACCTGTCCGTCGTCCACTTCCTGGACGCACCGAAGGCCGGGACGGTCGACCTCACCGTCCGCGACGGGCCGACGCCACGCATCCGGTTCCTGCCGGAGCTGGGATGCGTGGCCGCCGACATCCCGCTCGGCCGTCAGCTGGCCAGGACCGAGACCGCGGTGGTCGGCTACACGCTCCGGTCCAGCGCGGGCGTCTCCCACCAGCACGAGCGGCGCATCACCGCGCCGCTGCGGACCTATCTGCTCCACGTGCGCTTCCATCCACTGGCGGTCCCCTCGAACTGCTGGGGCTACCACCGCACACAGATCGGCGCCGAGCCCCGGCACCGCCACCGCGTCGCCCTCGACGCCTCCCACACGACGCACCTGCTGCCGGCGCAGTGCACGCCGGGTGTGTACGGGCTCGAGTGGTCATGGCCGGACTGAACGGGGCCCGGGCGAGCTGTCGCGAGGTCAGGCACCGGTGTCCCCGGCCCCGCGAGGCCTACTCGACGACGCGTACCGCGCCGGACGGGCACAGCGTGCCGGCTTCGAGCGCCGCCGCACGGCCCGCCTCGCCGGGTTCCGCGGCAAGCACCGTCACCACACCGTCGTCGTCCTGGTCGAAGACCTCCGGCGCCGTCAAGGCGCACAGGCCCGCTCCCACACAGACCTCCCGGTCGGCCGTCACACGCATGGCTGCTCCTTTCGCCGCGGTCACCAGGTGACCGGGAGTTCGTTCACGCCCTGGATCGTCGTGCCCGGGCGCAGGGTCAGCCGGTCCACCGGCACCGCCAGCCGCAGACCGGGCAGCCGCTCGAACAGCGCCGTGAGGATGACCTCCAGTTCGAGGCGGGCCAGGTTCTGGCCGAGGCACTGATGCACCCCGTAGCCGAACGCCAGGTGGTGGCGGGCCTCGCGCCGGACGTCGAAGGCGTCCGGGTCGGCGAAGACGGAGCCGTCGCGGTTGGCGATCGAGTTGGTGACGATGACCCCCTCCCCCGCCCGGATGCGCTGCCCGTCGATCTCGATGTCCGCCGTCGCGATCCGCCCGCCGGCGATGTCGGCGATGGCCAGATAGCGCAGCAGTTCCTCCACCGCGCCGGGCACCAGAGACGGATCGGCGCGCAACGCGGCGTACTGGTCGGGATGTTCGAGGAGGGTGATGACGCTGAGCGACGTCATCGACGCCGTCGTCTCGTGTCCGGCGACCAGCAGCAGGATCGCCGTCGACACCAGCTCCTCCCGGTCGATCGCGCCCTTCTCCAGCTGCTCCCTGACGAGCGTGCTCAGCAGGCCCGGCCGGGCCTCGCCTCGCAGGCTGTCCACCAGAGCGCCCAGATAGCTCTCCAGGTCGTCCCGGGCGGCACGCGCACCCGCCGCGTCCGGGGACTGGATCAGCCGTGCGCTGGCGTCCTGGAAGAAGTCGTGGTCGGCGTAGGGCACACCGAGCAGACGGCAGATCACCAGGGACGGGACGGGCAGCGCGAACTGGCTGACCAGGTCGGCGGGCGGGCCGCCTGCGATCATCTCGTCCAGGAAGCCGTGCACGATCTGCTCGACGTCGGCCCGCATGCCCTTGATGCGCCGGACGGTGAACTCGCTGATGGTCATGCGCCGTTTCGGCCCGTGCTCGGGCGGGTCCAGGCCGATGAACGCCGGCCGGCGGTCCCGGAAGCTCTCCACCCGCCCGGAGGTGGCGGGGAAGTCGGCGTGTGTCCGGTCGGACGAGAGCCGGGGGTCGGCCAGCAGCTTGCGTGCCGTGTCGTACCCGGTCACCAGCCAGGCCTGCCGGCCGTCGTAGAGGGTGACCCGCTGCAGCGAACCCTCCCGGTCCCGGAGGTCGTTGTACCGGTCGGGGAGGTGGTAGGGGCAGGTGCGGTCACTGGGGAAGGCGGGGGCGCCTGATGTGGGCGTCGTAACGGTCTCGGTCATCGGTCCCTCGATGCACTCGACGCTTAAAGAACGGTCAGTTCTCTAACGGAAGGCTAGGCTTGCCCACCCGACGCTCACAACGGGTGCTCGACAAATGGCTGGGAGTCATGCCTCCAACCCACGGGGACGCGCCGGACCGGACGACCGGCGACCATCGAAGAAACCCTCGCCGCCGAGGCGAGGAACTGGAGAGGGCCATCCTGGCCGCGACCCTCGAGGAACTGGCCGAGGTCGGCTACGCGGGACTGACGATGGAGCGTGTGGCCGCCCGGGCCCGTACCGGCAAGGCCACCCTGTACCGGAGGTGGCCCGGCCGTGCCGAACTCGTCGTCGACGCCTGCGCGGCCCACCGGCTTTCCGACGCCGACCTGCCCGACACCGGTGCCCTGCGTACCGATGTCATCACCGCGCTACGGCGACTCTCCGCCAGGTTGGCCGCCTCGCACGGCGACATACTCCGCGGCCTGCTCACCGAGGTCATGCACGACCCCGAATTCGCCCGGCTGGTCCGCGAACGGGTCCACACCGCCGGGCCCGGGGCGATCCAGGCCGTCCTGTGGCGTGCCGTCGCACGCGGCGAGATCGAGCCGTGGGTCCCCGCCTCGCGTCGCGCCACGGTGGCGGTCGACCTGCTCCGCAACCACTATCTGCTCCACGGGGCGCCGATCCCGGAGGAGGTCGTCACCGAGATCGTCGACGACGTCTACCTCCCCCTGCTCCTGGCCCCGCCTGCCGCGCCCCCGCTCCCGTCGCACGGCACCGCCGGGGACACATAGCCGGGCGGCCGGGCGGCCCCGCCGCGGCGGGCCGGCCGTCGGGAAAGGCCGGGATGTGACGTGCCGCACGTCCGGCACCCCGCCCCGGGTCCTGCGAAGAGCCCACGCGTCGCCGATCACCGGCCGCGTCACCCGGTGCCCCAACCAGCCTCACAGGCGCTTCAGTTGGCGTGATCAGGCCCGTTCACCGAGCGGCGCGAGCGCCTCTCCGGGCGACCACGCACAGGCGTCGGAGAGCGGTACCGGAGTCGCCGCCCGCAGCATGCCGTCCACATCCTGAGATAGCGGTCTCAGTCCTTGTTGACACCCTCACACCGGCCCTACGTATATTCCTCGCATGCCGCACAGCCCCGTCATCCCTGAGCACGCCGCCATCGAGCTGGCGCTCATCGGCGTGACCGGGCACTGTGTCTGCGACATCCACTGTTGCTGACGCCTGCCCGAGCGCACTGTCGGCCCACTCCGCCCCCGCCCTGATCCGGCCGGGACGGTCCCTGGAAACACCGTGCGCGGGCGCGCTCCGTCCGCAGGCGCGGCAGTTCCAGTGTTTCCGGTCCTCTCATGCCCCATGGTTCGACCGGTTGTTCCCCACTCCCTCTCGCCGCCTGCCCGGACCCATTTCTTCCGTTCTTCTTCAGGCAGTACTCCGAGAGGTCTCTTCCGATGCGTCAACCGTCCGTCATATCGCGCCGCGTGGCCGCGGCCGCCGTCGTACTCGTCGTGGTCGGGGGAGCCGCGGCCTGCGGCCCCGCCGACAGCAAGGACGCCGACGGCGACTCCGGCGCGGCGGGCAAGCCCCACAAGGGCGGCACCCTCACCGTCCTCAACAGCAGCCCGCAGGAGGACTTCGACCCCGCCCGGCTCTACACCTCCGGCGGCGGCAACGTCCCCTCCCTCGTCTTCCGCACGCTGACCACCCGCAACCGTGAGGACGGCGCGGCCGGTGCGAAGGTCGTCCCCGACCTCGCCACCGACCTGGGCACCCCGAGCAAGGACGCCACCGTCTGGACGTACACGCTCAAGGACGGCCTGAAGTACGAGGACGGCAGCGCCATCACGAGCGCCGACATCAAGTACGGCATCGAGCGCTCCTTCGCCGCCGAGCTCTCCGGCGGGGCGCCCTACCTGCGTGACTGGCTGGTCGGCGGGGCCGACTACGAGGGGCCCTACAAGGGCGGGAAGGGCCTCGACTCGATCGAGACGCCCGACGCGAAGACGATCGTCTTCCATCTCGTCAAGCCCGAGGGCGAGTTCCCCTACCTGGCCACCCAGACCCAGACGACACCGGTCCCGAAGGCCAAGGACACGGGCACCAAGTACGAGGAGCACCCGCTCTCCTCGGGGCCGTACAAGGTCGTCGAGAACGAGGGCGACGGCGAACGGCTCGTCCTGGAGCGCAACCCCCACTGGTCCCAGGCGACCGACGAGGAACGCAAGGCCTACCCGGACCGCATCGACGTGCGCTCCGGACTCGACTCCGCCGTCATCAACCAGCGGCTCTCCGCCTCGCAGGGCACCGACGCCGCGGCCGTCACCACCGACACGAACCTCGGCCCGGCGGAACTCGCCAAGGTCGCCGGTGACAAGAAGCTCTCGGCCCGTGTGGGCACCGGACACTTCGGCTACACCAACTACATCGCCTTCAACCCGAAGGTGAAGCCGTTCGACGACCCGAAGGTGCGCCAGGCGATCTCGTACGCCGTCGACCGCTCCTCCGTCGTCAACGCCGCCGGCGGATCGGCACTCGCCGAGCCCGCCACCACCTTCCTGCCGAACCAGAAGTCCTTCGGATACACGCCCTACGACGCCTTCCCGGCCGGCAGGACCGGCGACCCGGCCAAGGCCAAGGAACTGCTGAAGGAGGCCGGCTACCCGAACGGGCTGACCGTCACCCTGACGCACAACAACGAGAAGAACTTCGCGACCAGCCCGGAGATCGCCACCGCCCTCCAGGAAGCGCTGAAGAAGGCCGGCATCACCGTCAAGCTCCAGGGCCTCGAGGACAACGCCTACTCGGACACCGTCTACAACATCAAGAGCGAGCCCGGCTTCTTCCTCGGCGGCTGGGGCGCCGACTGGCCGTCCGGCGGTCCGTTCTTCGCACCGGTCTTCGACGGACGCCAGATCGTGAAGTCCGGCTACAACTTCAACTCGGCCCAGCTCGACGACCCCGCGGTCAACAAGGAGATCGACGAGATCAACAAGCTGACCGACCTGAGCGCGGCCGCCGAGCGCTGGGGCGCCCTCGACAAGAAGGTCGGCGAGCAGGCGCTGACCGTGCCGCTCTTCCACCCGGTGTACAAGCGGCTGTACGGCAAGTCCGTCAAGAACGTCGTCATCAGCGACTGGACCGGCGTGCTCGACATCTCGCAGGTCGCGGTCAAGTAGTCATGGCTGAGGCACTGCTGGTCAAGGAGGCGGGGAGCGTCACGGTCCCCGCCTCCGGGGCCCGTCCGTTCTGGCGCCGGCTGCGCAGGCGGCGCTCCGCCCTGGTCGCGGCCGTCGTCGTCGCGCTTCTCGTCCTGGTCGCCCTCGCCGCGCCGCTGCTGTCCGGCATCGAGGGCCAGAACCCCACCGCGTACCACCCCGATCTGGTCGACTCGGCCACCGGCGGTGTGCCGCTCGGCTCCTTCGGCGGTATCAGCGGCGACCACTGGCTCGGGGTCGAACCGCTCACCGGGCGCGACCTCTTCGCCCGTGTCGCCTACGGCGCCCGCGTCTCGCTCGGCGTCGCTCTCGGGGCGACCCTGCTCCAGGTGGTCATCGGCGTCGGTATCGGGCTGTCGGCCGGTCTCGGCAACCGCTTCGTCGACCAGGCGCTGAGCCGTCTCACCGATGTCGTGGTCGCCCTGCCCGTCATGGTGATCGCGCTCGGCGCGCTCGCCGTCGTCCCGGCCGGGTTCCCTCGTCCGGTGCTGATCGCCCTGATCGTCGGACTCGTCGGCTGGTCCGGCATCTCCAAGATCGTGCGCGCCCAGACCCTGGCGCTCAAATCGCTCGACCACGTCGCGGCCGCCCGGCTCAGCGGCTGGGGCCCCTGGCAGATCGCCCGCCGCGAACTGCTGCCCGCGCTCGCCGCGCCCGTCATCACGTACGCCGTGCTGCTCTTCCCGAGCAACATCGTCGTCGAGGCGGCCCTGTCCTTCCTCGGCGTCGGCATCAAACCGCCGACGCCCTCCTGGGGACAGATGCTCAGCGACGCCGACACCTGGTACCAGGCGGCCCCCACCTATCTCCTCGTCCCCGCGCTGCTGCTCTTCGTCACCGTGCTGGCGCTGACCGTCCTGGGCGAAGGCGTCCGTACCGCGCTCGACCCGCGTGCCGAGTCCCGGCTGCGGATCGGCACCCGGAGCAAGAAGGAGGCGGGCGCATGAGCTCGTTCCTGCTGCGGCGGCTCGGCGGCGCGGTGTTCGTGCTGCTCGCGCTCAGCATCGTCGTCTACGTCACCTTCTACGTGGCTCCGGGCGACGTCGCCCAGATCGCCTGCGGGCCGCGCTGCTCCCCGGTACAGGTGGCCCAGGTCAGGGAACAACTGCACCTGGGGGACCCGCTGTACACGCAGTACGCGCACTTCGTCCAGGGCCTCTTCGCCGGCCGCGACTACTCGACCGGCACCGGAGTCCTGCACTGCCAGGCGCCGTGCCTGGGGCTCTCCTACCAGAGCGACCAGCAGGTGACCCAGCTGATCCTGGCCAAGCTCCCGGCCACCGCCTCGCTCGCCGCGGGCGCCTTCGTGCTCTGGATGCTGCTCGGTGTGGGCACCGGGCTGCTGTCGGTCTGGCGGCGCGGCCGCGCGACCGAACGCGTCCTCACGGGCATCACCCTGGCGGGCATGGCCACACCGGTCTTCGTCATCGGCCTGCTGCTGATCATCGTCCTGGTCACGGCGCTCCAGATCCTGCCGTTCCCGGACTACGTCCCCCTCACCGACGACCCGGAGCAGTGGGCCTGGAACCTGCTGCTGCCGTGGATCTCGCTCGCCCTCGTCTCAGCGGCCCCCTACGCGCGGATGACCAGGGCTTCCATGCTGGAGACGCTGGCCGAGGACCATGTCCGAACCTTCCGGGCGTACGGGGTGGGCGAGCGCACCATCATCGGCCGGCACGCCCTGCGCGGGGCGCTCGCGCCGGTGATCGCGCTCGGCGCACTCGACATCGGTTCGATGTTCGGGGGCGCCGTGCTCACCGAATCGCTCTTCGGTATCCCGGGTGTCGGCCGTGAACTGGTCGACGCCGTCAAGCACGTGGACCTTCCGGTGGTCGTCGGCCTGGTGCTCGTCACCGGGTTCTTCGTCGTCCTCGCCAATGCCGTCGCCGACATCCTCCAGGCGGCGGCCGACCGACGGGTGGTACTGGCATGAGCCTCGTCGAGGTCTCGGACCTTTCGATCACCTTTGGGGACGTCCGGGCCGTGCGCGGCCTGTCCTTCTCGTTGGAGGCGGGCGGAGCGCTCGGTGTCGTCGGCGAGTCCGGCTCCGGCAAGAGCGCCTCCGCGTACGCCCTGCTCGGCCTGCACCGGGGCACGGGGGCCGAGGTCGGCGGCTCGATCACGGTCGCCGGGGTGGACGTACGGGCCGCGAGCGACGCCCGGTTGCGCGAGCTGCGCGGGGCGAAGGCGGCGATGGTCTTCCAGGACCCGCTGTCCTCGCTCGACCCGTACTACGCCGTGGGCGACCAGATCGCCCAGGTCCACCGCGTCCACCGCCGCGTGAGCCGGCGGGCGGCGCGGGCCCGTGCCGTCGAGGTGCTGGACCGCGTCGGGATCCCGGACGCGGCCCGCAGGTCGCGGTCCCGGCCGCACGAGTTCTCCGGCGGGATGCGCCAGCGCGCTCTCATCGCGATGGCGCTCGCCTGCGAGCCCGAGCTGCTGATCGCTGACGAACCCACGACCGCGCTGGACGTGACGGTCCAGGCGCAGATCCTCGACCTGCTGCACGGGCTGCGCCGCGAGACCGGCATGGGGCTGCTGCTCGTCACCCATGACGTGGGCGTGGCGGCGGAGTCGGTGGACGACGTGCTGGTCATGCGGGCGGGACAGGCGGTGGAACGCGGCCCGGTCGCCGAGGTGCTGGGCACACCGCGCGATCCCTACACCAAGGCGCTGCTGTCGGCGGTCCCGAGGATTCCGGAGGTGGGCGCGGCCGCCCCGTCCGCTCCCGGCGTTCCGAAGAGCGCGGCGTCCGCCGCGAAAGCGAGCGGGGTGGGCGGCACACCGCTCGTCGAAGCCGTCGGTCTGCGGCAGGTGTTCGGCAGGGGGAAGACGGCGCTGACGGCCGTCGACTCGGTCTCGCTCACCGTCAGGGCCGGCGAGACGCTCGGCATCGTCGGGGAGAGCGGCAGCGGCAAGACCACCCTGGGGCGGATGCTCGTCGGCCTCCTGGCGCCCACGTCCGGGCGGCTGACCCGCGCGGGCCGGGTCCAGATGGTCTTCCAGGACCCGGTCTCCTCGCTCAACCCGCGCCGCTCCGTCGGCGAGTCGGTGGCCGATCCGCTGCGGGCGCGCGGCGAGCGCGAAGAGGGGGCGATCCGGGCGCGGGTCGGCGAACTGCTGGGCCGGGTGGGCCTGGACCCGGACCAGTACGACCGCTACCCGCACGAGTTCAGCGGCGGCCAGCGTCAGCGTGTCGGCATCGCACGGGCGCTGGCGGCCGATCCGGAGCTGATCGTGTGCGACGAGGCCGTCTCGGCCCTCGACGTGACCACCCAGGCCCAGGTGATCGCGCTCCTGGCCGAGCTGCAACGCGAACTCGGCCTCGCGCTGGTCTTCATCGCCCACGACCTGGCCGTCGTCCGGCAGGTCAGCGACCGGGTCGCCGTGATGCGGCGGGGCCGAATCGTCGAGGAGGGGCCGGTGGACGAGGTGTACGACCACCCGCGGGACCCGTACACCCGGCAGCTCCTGGCCGCCGTTCCGGCGCTCGACCCGGCGCTCGCGGCGGCGCGGCGGGCGGCCCGCGCCGAACTGGCCGCGGCCTGAGCGTACGCGCACACGGAGGGCGTGCCCTGGGGGGCCGGGACCACGGCGAGGGTCCCGGCCCCTTCGGCGGGGCGTGCCTTTCGAAGCGTGCGGCGCGTCGGTGGCGCGCGGCACCGTCAGAAGCCATGAGGCAGCACGAACCGAGAGGCCGACAGGCGCCGTGATAGCTTCTAACGAAACCTGGACGGCGTATCCACGCGGACGGAGAAAAGGGGCGGGCGTGCCGGAGAAGGACCCCACGACCCCGCGCGAGCGCTATCGCACCCAGGTGCGTGCGGAGGTCAAGGAGCACGCGTGGGAGCAGATCGCCGAGTCGGGGGCGTCCGCGCTCTCCCTCAACGCGATCGCCAAGCGGATGGGCATGAGCGGCCCCGCGCTCTACCGCTACTTCGCCGGCCGCGACGAGCTGATCACCGAGCTCATCCACGACGCGTACCGAAGCCTCGCCGACGCCCTCGGCGCGGCCTCCGCGTCCGGCGCCGACGTGCCGGGACTCGCACACGCCCTGCGCGGCTGGGCCCTGGAGGACCCGCATCGGTACTTCCTCGTCTACGGGACCCCGGTCCCCGGGTACCACGCGCCCGACGAGATCACCGCCATCGCCTCCGAGATGATGGCGCTCCTCCTCGACGCGTACGCGGCACTCGTCCCGGACGGTGCCGCGACACCGTTCGGCACCCACCTGGAGGAGCACCGGGGCTGGGCCGACGGCCACGCCGCTCCGCCCGCGGCCCTCCACCGGGCCCTGAGCTTCTGGACCCGGCTGCACGGCGTCCTCTCCCTGGAGCTCGCCGGCCACTTCACCGGGATGGGCTTCGACCCGGCCCTGCTCTTCGCAGCCGAGTTGGACGACTTGCTGGAGCGGGGCGGCCGGAGCACCACGTGAGGTACCGGCTCGGCCGGCGACGTCCATCCGGCCTTCGCCCACAGCCCTCGACCGGGTGCTCCACGGTGTGGATCCGCGCCGGCGCGGCCCGCCCGCCTCCGAACACCGGCCCTACGCTCGCACGGCCGGAACGGCACGGCCTGCCTTCGCGCGCCGCGGGAGGCTCTTGGAGCTGAACGGCACGCCGGGCCCGTACCGCGTCGGCCCTCATTCCTTCTTGTGGCCTCCGCCCCACGGGTGGCGCCTGCGGATCCACAGATCGCGTGCCTGCCGGCCCGCCCTCGTCCTGCTGCGTGCGACGAGCGTCCGGGCCTGCTCCTGGCTCTCCACCATGGGGCCGGAACCGCGCAGCGGCTTGCCCGCCGTCTCGTGCAGGAAGAAGGTCGCGACGAGACCGATGGCGCCCGCGACCATCAGGTAGTACGCCGGGAGCATGTCGTTGCCGGTCAGCTCCACGAGGGCGGAGGTGAACAGCGGAGTGGTCCCGCCGAACAGCGACACGGAGATGTTGAAGGCGATCGACAGGGCGCCGTAGCGCATGCGGGTCGGGAACAGCGCGGGAAGCGTCGAGGCGGATGTGCCCGCGAAGCAGACCAGCAGCAGTCCGAGGATCCCGCAGCCGATCGCCGGCATCAGGATGCCGCCTTCCCGGATGAGCAGGAAGGCCGGGATCGCGAACACGATGAGCGCGACGCTCCCGGCCATGAACACGGGGCGCCGGCCCCAGCGGTCCGACGACCTGCCGACCACCGTGATGGTCAGCACCACGAGGAGCATCGTGCCGAGGACCAGGAGCTGGGAACTCGTCTCCGGCTCGCCGAGTGTCTCGGACATGTACGTCGGCAGGTAGGACGTCACCATGTAGTTGGTGACGTTGTAGAGCAGCACCAGGCCCATGCAGATGAGCACCGCTTCCCAGTGCCCCGTGAAGATCTCCTTGAGCCGGCCCTTGCCGGACTGCCGTGCCTGCTCGACGGGGTCGCCCTCGGCCAGGGCCGCGGCCTGCGCCTCCTCCTCGCGCTGGAAGACAGGGGTCTCCTCCAGCTTCAGCCGCATGTACAGGCCGATCAGGCCGAGCGGCCCCGCGACGAAGAACGGAATGCGCCACCCCCAGTCCGTCAGCCCGTCCGTGCCGAGTGTCGCGGTCAGCACGGTCACGAGGCCGGAGCCGAGCGAATAGCCGACGAAGGTACCGAAGTCCAGCCAACTGCCCAGGAACCCGCGGCGCTTGTCCGGGGCGTACTCCGCGATGTACGTCGTCGCCCCCGCGTACTCGCCGCCGGTCGAGAAGCCCTGCACCAGACGGCACACGAGGAGCAGCAGCGGCGCGGCGAAACCGATCGCGCCGTAGGTGGGGAGGAAGCCGACGGCGAAGGTGCTCGCCGCCATCATGATCATGGTGAGCGCCAGCACCTTCTGCCGTCCCACCCGGTCGCCGAGCGGCCCGAAGACCAGTCCGCCGAGCGGCCGCACCACGAAGGCGGCGGCGAAGGTCGCGAAGGTGGCCACCACCTGCGCGCCGGGCGAGCTCGACGGGAAGAAGACCTTCCCCAGGGTTCCCGCCAGATAGGCGTAGACGCCGAAGTCGAACCACTCCATGGTGTTGCCGAGCGCCGCAGCCGTCACGGCGCGGCGCACCTTCGGCGGATCGGTGACGGTCACGTCCTCGGCGGCCAGTGCCTTCTTGCGGCGCCGGAGCAACGTCCGCACCATCTGGTCCGTCGCCGACCGCTCCCGCTGGCTCCGGAGAACGCGCGGTTGTCGCTTCGGTCCCGGCATCAGAGTCCTGCCCTCCGCTGTAGCTCCGGCCCCTCCGCCGTACCGCGTAGCGCCGGCCTCTGTCGTCTTCCGGCAGGCCCACCTTCCCCGCCCGCGCCTCTGTATGCCGCATGGCTGGGCCGTGGGGGTGGTCCAAGGAACCCGTACGGGCGAAGCCGGGTGGTGTCCGGACGGTGACGGACGTCTGGGCTCGGACGCCGCGACCTTGACCGTGGGGGACGGCCCGGACGCTCCTCCACGTCACCGGCCGGCGCCGGGCCGGCGTCACTCGTCGTCGTCCTGGGCGGGGCGCCTGGTCAGGACGAGGAGGCTGCCGGCGACGCCGATCACGATGAGCGCGAGGGCGATGCTGATGCCCCCCTCGTCGTCCCAGTACACGTCCTCCAGGCTCAGCAGCAGCGCGGCCTCGTCGATGATCAGGGCCGCGCCCACTCCGTAGCCGAGACCGAGCCAGGACCGCACACGGGGCGACCGCTCCACCACACCCACCCCGCCGACCACGAGCAGGAGCACGATGCCCCAGACGTAATGGTGGATGTGCACACCTCCGGCACTGACGTCGCCCACACCGGCGACATCGATGTGGATCAGCCAGGTCAGCAGTCTCATCAGTCCGAAGGTGACGGTGAAGCCGAACCACGCGAGGACCAGGCCTCTGCGCCCCGGCGTGACGTCGCGCAGCCTTCGGGGCCGGCCGTCGCGTGACGGTGTGGGTGCTCTTGTCGCGGGTGTCATAGCCACATGTTCGAGGACGACACGCCCAGGAGGGGCCCTGACACCCGGGAGCGGCGGGAACACATACCCGGCCCCGGGGGGACACAGCGCGTCGAAGCCGGACGGCGTGTGCGCACGGTCAGGCCGGGGACGGCGCCGTTCCGCCCGCCACCGCCCCGCGCCCGGCCCCTAGGCTGGCCCGCATGCTGAGGATCGGAATTCCCGTCGTCGGAGTCACAGACCTTCCCCGCGCGGTCGCCTTCTGGACACAGGCCCTGGACCTGGTGGTCGCCGAGGAGTGGAAGAGCGAGACGTGGCGGACACTCGACCATGCCGACGGCTCAGGCAGGGCTCTCGGGTTGCTTCGCAGCACCTCGCCCGTGGAACCACGCCCCCGGCTGCACCTGGACCTCTTCACCGATACGACGGAGGAACAGCAGGCCGAGGTCCGACGTCTGGTCGGGCTCGGTGCGCGGACCGTGGACTGGGACCTCTACCCGCCCGAACCGGACTTCGTCGTTCTCGCCGACCCGGACGGCAACATCTTCTGCGTCGTCGACCTGAGCCGCGCCCCCAGTGGCGGCGACCGACCGGCGTCCTGAGGCAGCCGCCGCCCGCCGATCCGGGGTGCCGGGGGTGCCGAAGGAGGAACCCCCGGCACCCCGGGTCAGGACAGGACGATCTCCAGCCAGGGACTCATCATGGTCCCGGAGGCACCGCGGGGCTGCTGGGCCAGCTCCGCCTGCGCCGCCTGCAGGTTCTGTCCCGGCCCCTGCCAGAACGTGTACGGTCCCTCCCCGTTCGCCGGGGGGATCAGCGCCCAGTACTGATAGTGCGTCAGGGTGAGGTAGACGCGCTTGTTGATGTAGTCCAGCACCACCTTGACGTTGTGCTCCCAGTCGCTTCCGGTGCCGGTGTACTCGGCGAAGCCCCGGGGTGCCGTGGCCGCGTTCTGCACCGAGGAACCCGCACCGGACTGCGAGTGAGCGGTGTAGTGGGCGTGCAGCCCTTGGGCGTGCGCGGGGACCGCGGCGGCGTCGAACTGGTTGTCAGGCAGTCTGCCGTAGTCGTCCTGGTGCCAACTACGCAGCGTTCCCGGCTGGTTGGGGCTCTTGTCACGGGCCGCCTTCTGCGCCTCGGTCCGCTCGTCGATCACGGGCTGCTGCTCCCCCGGGCCGGGCGTCTCCAACTGGTAGCGGACGTCGAAGACGAGGTTGAACAGCGGGCGCGGCAGCATGTCGGCGGCCTGGTTCCGCGTGAGCCGGGTGAGCGGCAGGTTCGCACCGCCCCGGGGATGGGCCGCGAGCCTCGGTTGCTCCTGGGGCGCTCCCTCGGCGACGGCCGTGCCGATTGCCTGGCCGGCCTTCTCGCGCATCGTGTCGTCGTCTCCCCAGTACGGCTCGGACTTCCGGGAGAGGGACGTGTGGAAATAGCCGGTGCTCTCGGTGTCCGGCGCCGTCGCGTACCGGGTCTGCGCGTTCGGCACCGGGACCATGGCGCCCGGACCTTCCGGGTGCCCCGGCGGGTTGTGGTCGGGGACGTAGGTCTGCCGCTCCCCGAGGAAGGTGTTCACCGCGCCGACGAGCGTGGCGGTCAGCCGGAGGGCACCTCCCACATCGTCAGGGGAGGCCTTGAGCCTCCGCCTGATGTTCTTGAGGTCCGCCTCGAAGCTGCCTCCGGGGTCGATCGTCTGGGCACGGTTGACCTCGTCCTGCACCGCGATCGCCAGATACCGCATGAGCGCGGGGGCGGTGAGGGTCTGTTCGGTGGCGTCCACTCCCCGCATGTACATGTGGGGAGTGACCTTGACGATCCGCTGCACGGCGGCCGGTCCGTCGGCCCCCGCGTACGCCTCGGAACCGGGGCCCTGCGTCCCGGCCGAGGTTGCCGGGTACCCCGTCATGGCGCGCTGTGCGGTGGCCTCGGCCTCCCGCTCGAACCGGTCGAGGGGGTCCGAGACCTTCAGGCCGTCCCCGTGGTCGGTCCCGGCGACGGCGCCTCGGCGCTGCTGGATCACGTGTACGAGTTCGTGGGCCAGGGTGTGCCGGTCGGCGCCGCCCTCCCCGATGACGACATGACTGCCGGAGGTGTACGCCCGGGCACCCACCTCGGCGGCGGAGGACCGGGCCGCGGCGTCGCTGTGGATCCGTACGTCGGAGAAGTCGGCACCGAGCCGGGACTCCATGTCGGTGCGGGTGGCCTCGTCCAGGGGGCGTCCGGAGGCTCGTAGCACGTCGTGGACGGCGGAGCGCTGTACCTCGGGCCGCTCGTGCCCGCAGTCGGCACCGTGCTCGTGCGGCTCGGCGGGCAGGTGGCCGGCCTGGCGCAGCATCTGCACCACGGCGTCGTTCCCGGCGGCCGCCTGAAGGGCCGCGAGGCTCCGCGGAGCCGCCCGTGGCCCTGCCGCGGCCTGTCCGTCCGGTACTCGGCTCGTACCGGCCCCGGTCGTTCTCGTCCTGGAGTGATCGTGCACGTGTCCTCATCTGGCGGCGAAGCGCGACTCCCTTCTGGATACAGGGCGGGCCGCACGCGCACCAGAGGCGTCAGGGCAGCCCGCGGGGCCGCACGGGCACCTCGGTGTGCCCTCCGAGGCGGAAGGCGCCGGGCGCGGGACGTGGCGTCAGGGAGCGGGGTCCGCACGTCGCGAGCCGCCCTGGTCGTCGTCGAACAGTCGGCGGCCCAACTCGTGCCAGCCCCGCGGGCCGGGAAGCTCGTCGGCCGTCTCCGGGCCCCACGTCCCCGGTGCGTACGCCAAGGGCGGCTCGGCCGGATCGAGCACCGGTCCGACGATGCGCCAGCACTCCAGGACGGCGGGGAAGAAGGCGAAGCATTCGGGATCGCCCTCCACGGCACCGTGGAGGATGTTCTCGTAGGGGAGCTCCTGCCGTCCCAGGACCTGCGCGAAGTCGACCCCGATGGGGACGGTCATCGGTCCGGTGCCGTTCTCGGGCTTGCTCAGCACCAGGTCCGCCCTGATCCCGGTGTCGCCGTCGACGCGGAAGCGGATGAGGTTCGGTGGCGTCTGCGTGTCCTCGCCGCCGAAGAGTTCCAGGGGCGGCTTGCGCAGTTCGACCACGACCTCGGTGGCGGTGACGGCCAGCGCCTTCCCGCTGCGGAGGTGGAAGGGCACGCCTGCCCAGCGCCAGTTGTCGACGAACATGCGGGTCGCGAAGTACGTCTCGGTCGTGGAGTCCGCATCGACGCCCTCGACGTCCCGGTAGCCGTCGTACTGGCCGCGGACGGTGTCGGCGGGGTCCATCGTGCGCGTCGCGTGCAGCACCCGCCACTTCTCCAGCCCCTGCGCCCGGGCGTTGGTGGCGCTCGGCGGTTCCATCGCCAGGAAGGCCAGAACCTGCAGCATGTGGTTCTGGACCACGTCACGCAGGCAGCCCACGGCATCGTAGAAGGACCCCCGGTCGGCGACGTCGAAGTCCTCGGCGAGGGTGATCTGGACGTTGTCCACGTAGGAGCGGTGCCAGATCGGCGCGAGCAGCGTGTTGGCGAACCGGGAGACCATCAGGCTCTCGACCGCGCGGTTGCCCAGGAAGTGGTCGACGCGCAGGAGATGGTCGTCGTCGAAGTGGGTGGACAGCTCGTCCTGCAGCTTCCGCGCGGAGTCGAGGTCGTGTCCGAACGGCTTCTCCACCACCAGGCGGGCGTTGCGGTTCAGGCCTGCCCCGGCCAGGGACGCGGCGACCCGGGTGAACAGCGACGGCGGGATCGCCAGGTAGTGGGTCACGAAGGCGAACCCGGCCACGGCGTCGCGCAGCCGGGCGAAGGTGGCGTCGTCGGTGAAGTCCCCGGTGACGATGGACAGGCCCGCCGCGAACCGGCCGAAGACGGCGTCGTCGATGTCCATGCCCGCGGCGACGACCGCCTCTCTCGCGTGCCCGCGCAGCGTGTCGTCGTCCCAGTCGGTGGCCGCCACCCCGACGACGGGCACGGTCAGCTTGCCGGACTCGGTGAGCCGGTACAGCGCGGGCAGCAGCATCTTCCCGGCGAGGTCGCCGGAGATGCCGAAGATCACCAGGGCGTCGGAGCGTTCGAGGTCGGGAGGGTTGAGCAAGTCGCTCATCCTGGCGTCCTTTCTCGGCCTCAGACGGCCTTCGTGGGCTGTCGGCCGGACGGGTGGCCGAAACGGGACTGCAGGGCGGCCTCGATCTGCTCGGGGTCACGGCCACGGGTCTCGGGCAGGTAGCGGCTGACGAAGAAGAAGGCGAGCACACAGATCCCGGCGAAGATCCAGAACGTCTCGCCCTGGCCGATGGCGGCCGCCAGGGGCAGGAAGGCGAGGCTGACGGCGAAGTTGGCCACCCAGTTGACCGCCGTCGCGACACTCGACCCCTCGGCCCGGACGGACGGCGGGAAGATCTCGCCGAGCAGTGTCCAGAACACCGGGCCGAGGCCGCCCGCGTACGCGGCGATGTAGATGACCATGAACAGCAGCGTCAGTACCGAGTTCATGCCGACCACGAACGCCAGGCCCAGCAGGAAGATCGAGACCGCCATGAGGGCGAGCGAGACGAGGACCATGATCCGGCGGCCCGCCCGGTCGACCAGACGGATCGCCACCAGCGTCATGAGGAGGTTGATCGCGCCGATGAAGACGGAGTAGAAGATGGAGTTCGACGCGTTCAGGCCGGTCTGCTGGATGATGGTCGGCGCGTAGTAGATGATCGTGTTGATGCCGCCGCACTGCTGTACGGCGGCGAGCGTGAGTCCGACGACGAGGGCGGGACGCACGTCGGGGACGAGAAGCCTCTTGATCCCTCCGTCGGCCGCCCCGGAGTCGTGGGGGTCCTTGTCGCCCTGCTCCTTCGCGCGCTCCGCTTCGATGCGGTGCCTGGCCCGCGCGATCAGTTCGTCCGCCGTGGCCTCGTCGGTGAGCGCGGCGATTCCTCTACGCGCCCTGTCGACCTGGCCGTGGGAGATGAGCCACTGCGGCGACTCGGGGAGGAACCAGAGGCTGGCCGCCACCATGAGGGCGGCGGGGACGGCGCCGACGGCGAACATGGCCCGCCACATCCCGCTGCTCGAGAAGGCGAGGTTGACGAGGTAGGCGACCAGGATCCCGACGGTGATCATCAACTGGTTCATCGTGAGCAGCCGTCCGCGGATCTTCGTCGGCGAGATCTCGGACAGGTACACCGGCACGGTCGCCGACGCCGCTCCGACGGCGAGACCAAGAATCACACGGCCCGCCATGAGGACCAGGTAACCGTTCGCCGCGCACGCGATCGCCGTGCCGATGATGAACACCACGCCGATCGCGCCCAGGGCCCTGCGCCGGCCGAACTTCTCGGAGATCCGGCCGGCCGAGGTGGCACCGACCACCGCGCCGATGAGCAGGACGCTGACCACGCTCCCCTGCTCGAAGGAGTTCAGGTCGAAGTCCTGCTTGATGTAGAGGAGAGCGCCCGACACGACCCCCGTGTCGAAGCCGAAGAGGAAACCGCCGAGAGCGATGGCGGCCGCCCACCGGGTGATCTTCCGCCTGCCCTCCGGGGCCACCTCGGCGAGCGGTCCGTGGGTGCCTGGTTCTCTGGAGAAGCCCTGAACCATGTCACTTCCTCGTGTCTCGACGGCCCGTCCGGTCAACATCAGCACTCTTCGGGTGATACCGGTAAAAATGGGAGCAATCGAGTGATGCACACATCACGGAAAGTGACGTGCGCGGTCGCCGTGGCGGATCAGGGCGCCCGACTTCGCCGTGCGAGGCGGCCACCGCTGTCGCGGGGACCGCGGGGCCGTCGGACGGGAGGGCCTCAGGGCACGGCGAGGGGTATCTCGCACCACACGGTCTTGCCGTTGCCGCGTGGTTCGATCCCCCAGGCGTCGGCGAGCTCCTCGACGAGCATGAGGCCCCGGCCGGACGTGTGCAGTTCCGTGGCGGCACGGCGTCGCGGCGAGGCGGGCGACGTGTCGCTGACGGTCAGACGCAGGGCGCGCCCGCCGTTCCGGACCGGCCGGGCCGTCAGGGTGGTGGCGCCGCCCGTGTAGAGGAGGGCGTTGGTGACGAGTTCGCAGGCGAGCAGCTCGGCGGTGTCGCTGAGCGCCTCCAGTGACCAGCCGCTCAGTGCTGTACGCAGCGCGAGCCGGGCGGCCCGCAGCGCGTCGGGGTCGTTGGGCGCGATGTCGGTCTCCCATTGCGGGGCCGGGGAGGGTCTGCTTCGGGAGCGTCGCAGGATCAGCAGCGCCACATCGTCCTCCTCCCCCGTGTAGGCGGCCATGCTGTGCAGCAGGTGGTCGGCCAGGCCGTCGGGGCGCCCCGGTCCTGTGCGCAGGGCACCGAGGAGCCGGCTGCGCCCCTCGTCGATGTCTTCGGTGCGGGCCTCGATGAGTCCGTCCGTACACAGCACCAGCGTCGAGCCGGGCTCCAGGACCGTCTCCGAGGCCGGATACACGGGCTGGGCGCCCGGGGCCGCGAGACCGAGCGGAAGCCCGCCGGGGATGTCGAGCCACGCGCTGGTCCCGTCCGGGCGCCGAAGCACGGGTTCCGGGTGCCCGGCGCGCACGATCGAGGTCATTCCGGTCCGGGGATCGAGCACGGCGATGAGGCAGGTGGCGAAGCGGTCGGTACCGAGTTCCGTCAGGAAGACGGAGGTGCGTGCCATGACGGTGGTCGGCGGGTGGCCCTCGGCGGCGTAGGCGCGCAGGGCGACGCGGATCTGCCCCATGACGGCGGCGGCCGTCACGTCGTGGCCCTGTACGTCACCGATGACCGCGGCGATCCTGCCGTCGGACAGCGTGAGGGCGTCGTACCAGTCGCCGCCGATGCCTCCCCGGGCCCGCGTGGGCTGGTACCGGGTCGCGAGGGTCAGGCCGGGGGCGTCCGGGAGGTGTCCGGGGAGCATCGCCGTCTGCAGTCCGGCGGCGAGCTCGTGCTCCTGGTCGTACAGGAGTGCCCGTTGCAGGGACTGGGCGATGACCTTGCCCAGCGCGGTCAGCACGGTCCGCTCGTCCTGCGGGAAGCCGGCCCTGCCCTCGTAGGTGAGCCCGACGGCTCCGATCGGGGTGTCGTGGGCGATCAGCGGGAGGAAGACCGCCGCTGCGGCCTGCGGGAACTTCGACAGGTAGGGCTCGAGGGCCGGGTACCGGCGGACGAAGTCCGTACGGTCGGTCAGGAAGACCGCCTCGCGGGTGCGGGCCGCGTCGGTGAGGGGCAGGGGATCGTTCAGACGGGACAGGTGGAAGTCGCGGATGAGGTCGTCGGCCACGCCGTTCGCGCCGACCAGTCCCATACGGCCGTTGTCCACCAGGCCCAGGATGATGCTGGAGGCGCCGATCCGGTCCAGAAGCCGGGTGGTGGTCAGCGCCTCGGCGACGTCCTCGACGGTGAGGGTCGGGACGAGGGCGTCGCTGACGTGGCCGACGATGTCGGCCTGGCGGCGCCGGTCGCTCCTGGCGACGCGCAGTTGTTCGGTCTGGTCGACGGCACGCAGTTCCTGGCTGGCGTCCCGGATGATCCCTATGACGCGGACCGGGCGCCCCTGCGGGTCGCAGACGACGTGGCCTTGGGTGTGCGTCCATCGCAGCGCGCCGCCCGGGCGGCGGCGGATCCGGAAGTACAGGCTGAAGCCGGAACGTTCCCTCAGCGCCCGTTCCACCTGCTCCTCGATCGCGGGCAGCTCCACCGGCAGCATCCGCTCTCCGAGTGTGCTGAGACGGCCGTCGAACTCGCCCGGTCCGAACCCCATCACGGCGAGGCCGCCGCGGTCGTAACGCATCTCGCCGCCGACCAGGTCCCAGGTGAAGCTGCCCATGCCGTTGACCGCCAGGGCGACACGGGCGGCGGCCTGCGGACGGCCCTGCGGATCGAGTCCGCCGTTCGGTTCGAAGGAATAGCTCATGGACCTCCTCCCGGCCGGCTCCGCGGTGCTCTCGGAGCGCCGGAACGACGGCCGCGCACCAGGTGGTCGATATGCCCATTCTGCTCGGAAACGCTGAGCAACGCCTGTCCTGGCGCGGACACCCGGGGAGCGGGGGACCGATGACTCCCCCCGGGTCGACCGGCTGCCGGCGGCTCGGTACGCGCGCCCGCAGATACGAAGCGTTCCCCCCGCGGCCGCATATGTTTACGGCACCGACCTCCTCAAGGAGTAGCCGTGTGGCACGACATGCTGACGGTCCAGCTACCGATCGCGGAGAAGGTGCTGCGCACCGTCTTCGTCTACGCGGCGATGGTGGCTCTGTTTCGATTCAGTGGAAAACGCGGTCTGGCCAACCTCAACACCTTCGATTTCGTCGTCATCTTCCTCCTGTCCAACGTGGTGCAGAACGCGATCATCGGCCAGGACAACAGCCTGTTGGGCGGCCTCGTCGGCGCTGTCACGCTCGTCGCCGTGAACGCGCTGATGAACCGGTGGGCAGTGGCCGACACGCGAGTGGCCCGGCTCCTCGAAGGCACACCGACGACGGTGATCGAGGACGGCTCGGTGCTGGAGAACGCGACCAGGCGCCTCGCCGTGCGGCCCACCGAGATCGAACACGCCGTCCGGATACAGAACGGGGAGCGGATCTCCGATGTCGCTTCGGCACGCCTGGAACCGGACGGTCAGCTCATCGTGGAACTCAAACCGTCCGCCGGGAACGCGAGCCGCGGCGACATCCAGCGGCTGGAAGAGCGCCTGGCGTCGATCGAGGGCCTTTTGCGCGCCGCGGCGGACCGGCCTTCGGGCCGAGGAGGCGCACACGACGGGAGGCGCCCCCCGGGGTGACCCTCCGCTCGGCGGTGTCCCGCCCGGGACTCGCCGCCCGTGCGGCCGCGCACGCGACGGTGACGGGGAGGATCAGAGGGTGCGGCGGTGGACGTGCGCCTCCCAGGGCCGCAGGGTGTGCGAGGCGGTGAGGGGCGCGGGGGCGGGGAGATTGGCGATGAGCGTCTCGCTGTCCTCCCATCCGCCGGGCAGCTCGACGGTGAGGTCCGTCGCGCCGAAATTCGCGAGGACCAGCAGTTCGGTGCCGGAAGCGCTGTCACGGCGGGTGAAGGCGTAGAGCTGCTCGTGGTCGGGGTGGAGCATGCGGAAGTCGCCGTGGGTGACGGCGGGTTCGGTGTGCCGCAGGGCGATGAGGCGGCGGTAGTGGTGGAAGACGGAGTCCGGGTCGGCGAGCTGGGCCTCGGCGTTGACGTGGACGTGGTCGGGGTTCACCGCGATCCACGGCGTTCCGGTGGTGAAACCCGCGTGCCGGGTGGCGTCCCACTGCATGGGGGTACGGGCGTTGTCCCGGCCGCGGTCGCGCAACCCCGCCAGGATCTGCTCCTCGTCGACTCCGAGAGCGGTCCGCTCACGGTAATGGTTGAGTGACTCGATGTCGCGGAAGTCCTCGATGGAGGCGAAGGGGGCGTTGGCCATACCGAGCTCTTCGCCCTGGTACACGTAGGGCGTGCCGCGGTGGAGGTGGAGCACGGTGGCGAGGAGTTCGGCGGAGCGGTCCCGGTGGGCGGGGCTGTCGTCGCCGAATCGGGAGACGACGCGGGCCTGGTCGTGGTTGTTCCAGTACAGGCTGTTCCAGCCGGTGTCGCCGAGCCCGGTCTGCCAGCGTCCCAGGCTCGCCTTGAGGTCGGTCAGCCGCAGCGGGCGTACGTCGAACTTCCCGCCGGGCCCCTGGTCGAGGCCGACGTGCTCGAACTGGAAGACCATGTCGAGTTCACGGCGGGCGGGATCGGTGAAGAGCCTGGCTTCCTCGACGGTGACACCGGGCATCTCACCGACCGTCAGCAGCCTGCGCGGGCACGGTGCGATGACCTCGCGGTGCAACTCGGCCAGGTACTCGTGGATGCGGGGGCCGCAGACGTAGAAGGGGCTGCCGTCTCCGTAGCGGCTGCCCTCGGGGACGTGGCCGTCCGGCAGGGCCGGGTCCTTGGAGACGAGGTTGATGACGTCCATGCGGAAGCCGTCGACGCCCCGGTCGAGCCACCAGCGCATCATCGCCTGGACCGCCTGGCGGACCTCGGGGTTCTCCCAGTTGAGGTCGGGCTGCTTGCGGGAGAACGTATGCAGGTAGTACTCACCGCCGGCCTCGTCGTACGTCCACGCGGACCCGGAGAACCACGACTCCCAGTTGTTGGGTTCGGCGCCGGGCGTACCCGGCTCCCTGCCGTCGCGGGCCGGGCGCCAGATGTACCAGTCCCGTCTGCTTCCTTGCCGGCCGCCGTCGCGGGACTCAGTGAACCAGGGGTGCTCGTCGGAGGTGTGGTTGACCACCAGGTCCATGACGAGCTTCATGCCGCGCCCGTGGACGGCCTCCAGTAGCCGGTCGAAGTCGGCGAGGGTGCCGAAGAGCGGGTCGATGTCCTGGTAGTCGCTGATGTCGTAGCCGTTGTCGTCGTGCGGGGACGGTTGGACCGGAGAGAGCCACAGGACGTCGACACCGAGCAGGGAGAGGTGGTCGAGACGCTCGACGACGCCTTGCAGGTCTCCGACGCCGTCCGCGTTCGAGTCGGCGAAGCTGCGTGGGTAGATCTGGTAGACCACCGCCTCGCTCCACCAGGAGTCGGCGGGGGCTCCTTCGTCCAGGGGCATGTCGGACCTCACGATGTGCCGATTGCGGAGCCGGACGCCGGTCGGGGGCGCGCGGCTCGGTCCCGCGTGCCGTGCCCGGGGGCGGCCTGAGGGCGGTCACGACCTGGGGGTCACGCCCAGTCCCTCCGCGAGTCCGTGTGCCGCCGCGCCCTGCTCCAGAGCCCCGGCTTGTCCCGAGCCGCCTCTGCGCCTGAGTGCCGCCGAGCACGCCCCGACCGCGACCGCGAGTACGGCCACGACGGAAAGAACGACGATCATGGGTCCCCCGTTCGTCCGGCGGGACATCCTGTGGCGCCCCGTCATTCCGCATTGTCGCCTGCCCGCCGCTTCCTGGGGAAGCCCCCGCACCCCCGCGCGGCTCCGCGACATTCCTCATGCCCTTCTCCCGTCCCGGGGTTCACCGGCCCGCAAATGCGCGTGCACCGGTCGACCGGCTTGCGGAAGACTGCGCGGATGACCTACGCGGGCTCCCTTAAGGCTCCGGAGCAGGCCCTTCGTCACGTCGCGGGACTGGCGTCGGGCCTTCCGGTGGATCCGATGCTGCGGGTGACCCTCAACTTCCACCCGGACCGTCTGCTGCGCGGCACGCTGCTGCTGGACGCCTTGGCCGAGGACGGCGTCTACCACTCGCAGTTCGTCACGGGCATCGGCAACGGCGGGCTGAGCGCGTATCCCGGTGGTGACAGGTGGCGCTGGGAGAGCCGGATCTTCGGCGGGGCGTACGACGACGCGCCCGCGCACGAGCGGCCGGTCTACGGGGCGCTGGACTTCCGCCGCAAGCCGCTCGGCGGGGCGCCGCGCTTCGGCTCCGCCCACTTCCGGCTGACGGCCGGGACCATGGCGCGGACCACGTTCTGCTACCCGGACAGCTGCCTGGAGCCGTCGGATTTCGCCGTGGCGGACCGCATGGGCCTCATCGGCCTCGCCCTCGACGATCGTCAGGACGACCTCGACGACTACATCGAGGCGCAGATACACGGGCCGGTACGGCTGGACCGCCACGTAGAGGCGCTGGTTCTGGACCCCTGTTACCGAGGCACGGCCGTCGAGGCAGCCTCCCGGCGTCTCGGCTGCCCCGTGGAATGGCACACGGGTGTCCGTCTCACTGTCGGCGAGCTCCGCCGTCATCCCGGCTACCGCGGTCAGGAGTACGTCGACCTGGGCACGCGGATCGCGGTCGACGGCGTGCTCGATCCCCGCGCCATCGGGGACGCGGACCGGACCGGACGCCACGACCCCCAGGCGGTCAAGAAGGTGTGGCACTACCTGGCGCGGTACGGGACGCCCGTGGACGACGGGTGACCGGCCGTCGAGGGCCGCACCGGTGAAGAGCGCGGCCAGGCGGCCCCCACCGGCCGAACGGGACACGCGGACACCGGGTCATTGACATGCTCCCTGCAACCCCTCAGGCTCACTGAGTGATGACAACGTTGTCTGACGGGAAGAGGTGAGTCGTGCGGGTGTTCACCAGACGTGGACGAGGTACGGGAGCCGGTGTGGTCGTGGCCGTGCTCCTGGCGGGCTCACTCGGAGCCGGGTCGGCCACGGCCGACACCGGCCACCGAGCCGGCGCGCCACCGGAGGTGGGCGGGTTCTGGGCCACGTCCTACGAGCCCGGGACGCCCCGGCCCGCCGGATTCCCGGCCCAGGGACACCCCCGGAATCTGCGCGGCGAGACCGCCCGTGTCACCACCACCGTGAGCGGCGTACGCTCCGATCACCCCAACGACACGAGCGCGACGGAAGGCGTCAGGAGCCTCGCCGATCAGGACCCCGGCACCAAGTGGTACGCGCGTGACAGCGGACGGCCCACCGCGGCCGGACCCGTCCACGCGATCTACTCCCTCCGCACTCCGGCGGCCGTCACGGGCTACTCGCTCACCTCCGCGAACGACGCGCCACCACGCGATCCCGCCGCCTGGACCGTGCTCGGCAGCGACAGCGACCTCGCCGCGAAGGACGCGGACCACTCCTCGTGGAAGGTCCTGGACCAGGAGAAGGGACAGCGCTTCGGCGCCCGCGGGCAGAGCAACTTCTACCCGCTCGGCACCGTGCACGCGTACCGCCACTACCAGCTCCGCATCACCGACAACTGCTCCGACCGGTGCGAGGGTCCGGCCGCCGACCGCGAGAAGCTCCAGCTCGCCGACTGGACCCTGCGCAGCTCCGCGGGGTCATCTGCCTCGGCACTGGGGGTAGAGGTCGAGAGCGCCGATGCGGTGGGCGCGGCCGACGGCTCCGCCGCGTTGCGGTACGCGGGCCGCGTCCTCGCGTCCGGACCGGCCTCCTCCACGGTGGTCCTGCGCTCCGGGCTCGACGTCCCGCTCGTGCCCACCTCCCGTCTGAGCTATGCGATCCGCCCGGACGACGCCGCCTCCGCCCACGTCGCGCTCGACGTCGTCCTCACCGACCGGGACGGCCGGCACCCGCGCACCCACCGGGCGGGGTCCGGTGGCACGACGGTCGTCCCGGGTGAGTGGACCACCGTGTCGGCCGACCTCGGTGCCCTCGCCGGTCAGCGCGTCAGTGAGATCCGGCTGCGCTACGAGGACCCGCACGCCACGTCGGGAGCGAAGCCCACCGGCTGGATCGACGACCTCCGCATCGGCAAGGCGGTCGTCGACGAATCGACCACCTGGAGCTACCTCGACACCCCGGATGTCGACCCGGCACGCGGAGGCGGGGACCGCACGGCGTGGACCCGCACCGGCTTCGACCCGGGAGACGTCCCCTGGAAGGAGGCGGCCGGCCCCTTCGGTGCGAAGAACGACGGCACCGACCTCGGCGCCGACTTCCCCGTCCGTACCGGACTGACGCTCCGTAAGGACGCGGGCGACAGCCTCGAGGCGTACTTCTTCCGGACCTCCTTCTCGATGGACCGCACCTCCCTCGACGCGATCACCGGGCTGCTCGGCACGGTCGTCTACGACGACACCGTGACCGTCTATCTCAACGGCCGCCGCGTCGCCGGCCACGGGGACGGCCAGATCGAGAAGAACCTCCAGTACGAGACCCCGGACGGCACGTCCGGCGAGGGCGACCCGGTCACCGCCCACTTCGGCGTCCCGGTCACCGCCCTGCGCGAGGGGACCAACACGCTGGCCGTCGAGGTCCACCAGTGCAACGGCACGAGCTCAGACGCCTACTTCGGGCTCCGCTCACTCGCACAGACCGCCGACTCCCTGCCCTTCACCGACGAACAGCTCGGCACGTCCTACCCCTCCGACACACAGCCCACCGCGCCGGGCGGCGAAGACTACTTCACCTGGCTGCTGCGCTCGTTCGACACC
Source organism: Streptomyces sp. SirexAA-E (assembly GCF_000177195.2). Taxonomy (GTDB): domain Bacteria; phylum Actinomycetota; class Actinomycetes; order Streptomycetales; family Streptomycetaceae; genus Streptomyces; species Streptomyces flavovirens. Next base: position 7,129,785 of record NC_015953.1, on the reverse strand, counting down.
GCCCGGGACACCCCCGCGGTCATGGGGGCCAACGAGACGCTGCCGAAGGGCACGACGTACGAGGAGCTGACCGCGCTCAACGACCGGACGGTCGTCGACATCAACAACGCCCCTTCCGGGCCCACCGATCCCCAGGTGCACAAGGCGCTCGTGGACGGTGCGGGCCGGCCGTACCGGACGATGGCGGACGGACTGGGCGGCACTCTCGGCCGCCTCTACGAACAGGCGCTGAAGAACGGCGAACTGCCCAAGACCGAAGCCCTGTTGTCCGGCCGCGTCGAACACACCCCGGACTCCTCCGCCGACTGGTACCAGACCGCCAAGAACAACTACCGTTACAAGCGCCCCTTCGTCCGCATGGGCTTCCGCAACGACCAGGGCCTCATCGAGCAGTGGGACAGTCCCGGCGGCTACGCCGGTCTCGCGGGCGACGGCTCCTTCCCGAGCGGACACACCAGCCACGGCTATGCGCAGGGCATCGTCCTCGCCACCCTGCTGCCCGAACTGGCGCCGCAGATCCTCGCGCGCGCCTCGGAGTACGGCAACAACCGCATCCTGCTGGCCTTCCACTATCCGACCGACATCATGGGCGGCCGCGTCGTCGGCGAGAAGACCGCTCAACTGCGGTGGTCCGACCCGGGGTTCCGGACGCTCCTGGAGCAGTCGAAGGAGGAGCTGGAGACGGTCCTCGCGCAGAAGTGCCGGGAGGTCGGGGCGGGCGGTCCACCGGCGCGCTGCGCCGCCGCCGGGAAGCCGTACCTGCCCACGGCCGACGCGCTCGGTACGTACAAGCAGCGGTTGACCTACGGCTACCCGCGCGTCGGCGCGGAGGGCCTGCCACCGGCCGTTCCGGACGGGGCGGAGGACCTGCTGCGCACGGCCCACCCGAAGCTCAGCGACAACCAGCGCCGCACGGTCCTCGCCGCCACCCAGCTTCCTTCCGGCTCCGTGCTGGACGAGCAGGGCGACGGGGGAAGCTGGCAGCGGATCGACCTCGCGGCGGCGATGGCCGCCGAGGTCACGGCGCACCGTGACGGCACGCTCACCGTCGACGGAGTACGGGTGAATGCCGAGGGAGTACGCGTCGGACGGTAGAGACCCGCCCGTGGGGTCCGGCGGCCGGCGCCGTCCTCGGGCCGGACGTGGTGGTGGGAGGCCTCGCTGGTCCGACCGGCGGGGCCTCCGCCGGCGTGGTCGTGTGCGGCTTCCGGCGGCTGCGCGGGGCGCTCTCGGCCCCCGCGTCTCCACCGGCCGGTACGACGGGGCCCACCGGGCGGCTTCTCCCGTGCGTCACCTGGATTCGAGCCGGCCCAGCGGATGGTCAACGGCGAGGGCCCGCTGTGCCGCCGTCCAGGCGGCGCTGTCGACGCCGAGAGCGTGGCGGAGGTAGGCCCAGGTGACCTGCTGGACCAGGGCGACGCGGGCGGGGTTCTCGTCGGTGGTCTCCGTGACCTCGTGGCCGGAGATTCCGCCGAGGAAGTGCTCTGCCCCGAAGAGGGTGAGCAGGCTCTTCTCGCCGGGGCTCAGGACGTACGGGTCCGCCGTCCAGTCCGCTCCCCGGACGGTCAGCGCCGAGTCGTCCCGGTCCCCGGCGACCACGAGGGCCGGGGCGGTCATGTGCGTGAAGTCCGGCTTCCTCAGCCACGGCAGGTTCTCCGCCGCGAAGGGGGTCAGGTCGCGTCCGCCCCTGCCCGCGGTGGCGAGCAGCACGCCCGCCCTGACTCGCGCGTCGGAGAGGTCTTCCGCCGCGCCGGTCTCCGGGTCGTGGACGCGCAGTCCCAGCAGGACGCCCGCCGTCTGGCCACCGAAGGAGTGTCCGGCGACGGCGACGCGGCTCCGGTCGGGACGGCCGGCCAGACCGGGGACCGCCGCCTCCAGCGTGTCGAGGTGGTCGAGTACACACCGCATGTCCTCGACGCGGTACCGCCACATCCGCGGCCTGCGGGGGTCGTCCGCGGCAAGGCCCACCGTCCTGGAGTCGAGGTGGGTGGGCTGGATCACGACGAAGCCGTGGGCGGCCCAGTGGTCGGCCAGGGGGCCGTAGCCCTCCAGCGACGAGCCGAATCCGTGTGCGAGGAGGACGATCGGCAGGTCGCGCCCCGTGGCGGGCGCGGAGACCCGTACGCGCAGGTCCTGCCCGCGGTCCGGCGCGGGCAGGACGAGCGGCTTGACCGAGATGACGGGGGTGGCGGCGGTGACGGGAATGCCGGTCGACGCCGTGTCCGCGATCGCCATGAGGTACCTCTTCCTGTTTGCTGCACGTCCGTGCCGTTGGTGGGGATGCCGGGCGGCCCGCGCTGTGGCTTGCGGTGGGGCCTCCCGCGTCACGGGTTACGCTAAAACCTCACACTGACGTCAGGGGCAAGGCGTACGGTCCATCTCGCACAGGAGGCGCGTGATCATGATGCGGATCGGCGAGCTCGCCGGCAGGACGGATGTCAGCGTCCGGGCGCTGCGGTACTACGAGGAGCAAGGCCTGCTCACCTCGGAGCGCAGCCCCAGCGGCCAACGGCACTACGCGGAGAGCGCGGTGGACCGCGTCCGGCTGGTCCAGCAGCTCTACGCCGCCGGTTTGTCCAGCAAAGTGATCACCGAACTGCTGCCGTGCGTCGTCGAGGGCGACGCCACACCGGAGCTGCTGGAACGCCTGGCGGCGGAACGGGACCGCATCGACGGCAAGGTCGCGGAACTGCTCGATGTCCGAAGCAGGCTCGATTCCGTCATCACCGGGGCCACCACCAACCTCCTCACCGGCCGCCCCTGCCGGAACGAGGCCGCCCCGGAGACCGCCCCAGGAGACTGATCGAGCCTTGTACCTCCGCGGGCGGCCCCGCATGTGCCGAGACTGTTGCAGTGGCCGCCCTGTTGGTCTTCTGCCGTACGAGGGGGATGAACGCCCCATGTACCGATCGGGCCGCCGTCCCCGGGCCCGGCGGCGAAGCGGGATGTGACCGCGGCGGATTCGGCACACATGTGGAGCCGCGCGCCCTCCCCCACACCGGCGACGGACAGGGCGCGGCCTCGACCCCCTCCCCGGCCGCAGGCCGTATACCGCCCCCAGCATTGCCGACAAATCATCCCTCGACGGCAGCAAAGCCCCAGACAGTGACCCGTTCTCAAGCCTTTGTTCCGCCCGTGGAGAGCGCATGAGATGTGGCTGAAACAGGTCAGTTCCGACTCAGATGCACCTTGTCCTGACGGCACATCAGCCGCCAGGATTGCGCCGTCTCGCACAAGGTCAACACAACTTCCTCCGAAAGGGGAACGATCTGTGAAGCACTATGGGCGAATAGTGAGCATCGTTGCGGCTGTGGCTGTAACCGGCGCGGCGGCGTTCACCACCATCGGCAGCGCGAACGCGGCACCCACGAGCGTGAACACCACGGCCGAGAGAGCCGGTTCGGCGGCGACGGAGAGACCGAAGCTCTCGGCCACCGAGGACGGCCACCAGCTCTTCGCCGGGCTCTTCTTCGGCCAGGGGCCGGTCGCCGCGAAGCTCGCGGCCGACGGAAATCTCAACGGCATCGAACCGGGTGTGAACGACAACCCCAAGGCCGTCCGTGCCGTGGCGGAGCTGGTCAAGAAGATCGAGCTGAAGTCCCCCGGCATCTTCGCCGACTTCTCGGCCAAGTCACGCAGCGGCGATCCCAGGCTCGTGGACCAGGCCATGACCGCCGTCTCCCAGGTCCTGATCGACGTCTCCGACTCGAACGGATCCGTCCCCGGCGACACGGGAGCCTGCGTGGTCCTGGTCGTCTCCGTGGCGGTAGCCGCGGTGGCCGTCGCCGTGGCGACCGGAGGCTTCTTCATCAACGCCGCCGCCGTCATCAATGTGGTGGTCGACAGCGAGGCACCGATGGAGAACCTGACGAGGGACGAACTCGTGGCGGGGCTGACCAAGGTACTGCGCACCGTCTGACGGAGAGCACCACGTCCACCAGCACGTGCTGGCTCCGGGTACCGGCGCGCCGCCGGCCGGGCCCGGAGCCGGCGCGTACGTCCGGAACCCATGGAGAGACGAACAGTATGTGGTGGAAGGATTCCCCGCCCAGGGCGAGCGGCCGTGTCACCGTGTCCGCCCGGCACGCCGTGGAGGTACCCCGGGCGTGGATCACCGGGACCGCCGCTGTGTGCGTCGTCGTCGCCCTGTACGTGGCGCAGACGCAGCTGCCGAAGAACGTCCTGTCGCTGCCCGGCCAGAAGTCCGTCAAGCCCGTCGCGGTCACCGTCGCACCGCAGGGCTGGGCGTTCTTCACGAAGTCGGCACGGAGCCCGGAATTCGAGCCATTCCGCTGGTCCGGCTCGACCTGGTCGAGTGCCTCGCTCGGCCGCCACTCCGAACATGGATTCAACCGGGTCTCGCGCTCCCAGGGCATCGAGACGGCGCTGCTCCTTCATGAGGCGGGCAAGGCCACCCGTACCGCTTGCGAACTGAGTCCGGTCCCGGAGTGCCTGGAGAAGGCCCGGGCAGCCACCCCGGTCACCAACAGGACACCGGACCCGACTCTGTGCGGGCGGATAGCGGTGATCGAGCAGAAACCCACGCCGTGGGCCTGGCGCGACCTCCTGCCCGCCGCCCACACGCCGGAGAGCGCCATCCTGCTGGACGTCTCGTGCTGAGGGCGATACCGGTGCCCTGGACGAACGTGTACGGGCTGGCCCGCACGCTCCTGGCGCTGGGCACGCTGGGCACCATGGCGTTCAGCAGCACGGGGACCCTGTTCCGTCCCGTGGCGACGCAGGGCGATTATCCCATCTGCACGGGGCCGATGCGGGCCGGAGTGTTCTGTCTGGCGCCCGAGGACGGTCTGACCGCGACCCGATGGCTGTGCGTCCTCGTCCTCCTCGTCGTGGCCTCCGGATGGCGTCCCAGGTGGACCGCGCTTCCGCATGCCTGGGTCTCCTTCAGCTTCTTCTCCGGGATCGCCATCGCCGACGGCGGCGACCAGGTCACCGTGGTCCTGTCCTCTCTGCTCGCCCTCACCGCACTCGGCGACCCCCGGCGCTGGCACTGGCAGGCACTCCAGGAGGGGGCCGCCTCGCGCCACCGCCGGGCCGTACTGCTCGGGGCGACGGGCCTGGTGCTCGTACGCGTCCAGATGTCCTTCCTCTATTTCCAATCCTGTGTCGCCAAACTGCCCCACGCGGAGTGGGCCGACGGCACCGCGATGTGGTACTGGGGGCACAGCCTTGCCTTCGGCGCACCCGGCCCACTCCGGCCCTTGGTCGACCCGGTACTCGCGTCCCCCCTGGGTGTCGCACTGCTCACCTGGGTCCCGCTGCTGATCGAAATCGGTCTGGCGGCGAGCCTGCTGCTCGCGCAGCGCTGGCGCTGGCGTCTGTTCGCCGCGGGAGTCCTCCTCCACCTCTCCATCGCCGTGATGATGGGTCTGTGGAGTTTCGCCCTGGCCATGATCGGCGGACTGGTGGTGCTCTGCTTCCCCCTCGGCTCGCATCTGCACGTCACTCCGCCCGAGGCCGTCCGCGAATTGCTCCGGCGGGGCACCGCCGCCCCCGCCCTCGCGGCAGTGAAGGACGACGCCGTGGAACCGGAGGCGAGGGACGAGCAGGAGCCCCCGCGACACGCCTCGCCCTCAGCGCCTCCAGGACCGTCAGCGCCCGTCGGCTCCGAGCGGTAGGGACCACGTCCTGCTCGCGAACCCGCATCCGCCCTACGCCCCCGTGCGCAGCGCGATGCGATCGCCCGCAAGAAGGCGCCCAGGACGACCGACTACGCTGACAACAGATGCATGACCCGTGATCAGGATCGGCGTACGTGCGCGTGGACGCCTTGACGGCGGGCATTTCTCCGCCTCGTGAACACCGCGAGGCGAAGGGTCCCCGATAGCATGGCGCGATGAGCGGCTGCGCAGTTCAACGGACTGCGGACCCTGCCCGCGCCGGAGCACCTTGGAAAGGCCGAATCGTGATTCGTGCAGCTGACATTCGTGAGTGGCGCAACTACAGTGTCGTCGATGCGAAGGACCGCAAGATCGGCCTGCTCGAGGCGATCTACGTGGACACCAGCACCGACGAGCCGGCCATGGCCACGGTACGCATCGGCCTGCCCACCCGTCACCAGCTGGCCTTCGTGCCGCTCGACGAGGTGACCCTCGGTCCGGACTACGTCCGGGTCTCCTACGACAAGTCGCTGGTGAAGAAAGCGCCGTCCATCGGAATGGACGATGTTCTGCCCGCCGAGGCGGAGGAGGAGATCTTCAAGCACTACGGACTGGACTACCAGCCGGGTGCGGGCGGTGAGCGTCAGCTCGCCCGCCGCTGACCGTCGCGCATCTGAGGAGTTGTCTGTTCGTGGCGATTTTCCTGTTCCTCGTTCTGGTCGCCGTCGTACTCGGGATCGTCGGTGTGGCCGCGGAAGGGCTGGGTTACCTGCTCTTCATCGGCATCGCCGTCCTCGTGGTCGCGGTGGTCTTCATCGCCGTGCGCTGGTCCCAGCGCTCCGGTCGCCGCCCCGTCCGGTAACCGGACCGGTGCGCTGCCGACGGCACTCGTCGCCGACGGGGTGGCGGCCGTCCCCGCCACGGGATCGACGCCGGGCCGGCGAACGGCACCAACTTCCGGGGAACGTGCCGCCTGGTGGCGCGGATGAGCGAGGTGGGGATGCGGGGCAGCGTCGTCACGCTCATCGCGCCCCGCGCCCTACGAGGCCGTCATCGAGCGTTTCGCCCGCACCGGGGACTGGCCGGCCGGACGGCGCGGGTGAGACTCCGGAAAGGCCGTCGGACAAGGCCCTTCCGGAGGACCCCGCCGCGGACCACGCGAAGCGTCCGGAGGCGGAGCCGGCGGTGTCCTTCGAGCGGGATCAGCCCGGACCGGGAGCGGTGTCTACGCGGCTCCGCCTTCACCCGGTACACCGTCCGGGCCCACGGGGATGTCTCCGCGCAGCGTGATCCGGTGCATGACCCGGTGCTGGTCGCCGTAGTCGCGGTTGGCGTAGTGGGCCGTGCTCCGGTTGTCCCACAGGGTGACGTCGCCGGGCTGCCAGCGGTGGCGTACGACGTGTTCCGGCTTGGTGAGGTGGGCGTAGAGGATGTCGAGAATGCCGCGGCTCTCGTGCTCCGACACGCCGACGATGTGCGAGGTGAAGCCGGGGTTCACGAACAGGCCCTTGCGTCCGCTCTCGGGGTGCACCCGTACCACCGGGTGCTCGACGGGGGCCAGTTCGGTGAAGACCTCACCCTCCCACAGGTTGCCCCGGCCCTGCCGGTGCTGGGCCAGGTAGTAGCCGAACTCGCGCGTGCCGTCGTGGACGGCGGTGAGCGTATCGACGTAGGCACGCAGGCCCGGCGAGAGCGACGCGTAGGCCAGCTGGCTGTCGGCCCAGTTGGTGTCGCCGCCGGTGGGCGGCAGCACCACGGCCCGCAGTACGGAGATCGCGGGCGGCCGCCGTACGAACGTCACGTCCGTGTGCCACACGTCGGCGAACCCGTTGTCCTGACTGTCCAGTGAGTACACCTCGGGCGCCACGTCCCGGGAGTCGTGCACCGGGTGTCCGACGGTGACCTCCCCGAGGCGCCTGCCGAACTCGATCTGCGCGGCGTCGTCCAGGCCGTCCTGGCCGCGGACGAACAGCACCTTGTACCGCACGAGCGCCTCGCGGAGCGCGAGGACCTGGTCGTCGTCGAGGCGGCCCAGGTCGATGCCGCGGATCTCGGCGCCGAAGCTCGGGCCCAACGGGGTGAGCGGAAGCTGCTCGACCTCGGGGCGAACGCTGAGGATGCTCATGATGCGTGTTCCTTCCTTCGATTCTCGGGTGGACACGGAGGGTGCGGCAAGGGGGTGGTTTCAGTCCGCGGCCGCGGACTTCACCGCGTGGGCGACCCGGGCTCGCAGTTCCGCGAACTCCCGCGACGTCCGCAGCTCCTCGGCGTCGACGTCACCACGCGGCAGGTCGATCGGCAGGTCCAGGGCGACGGTGCCGGGCCCCTTGGTCAGTACGACGATGCGGGAGCCGAGAAACACCGCCTCCTCGGCCGAGTGGGTCACGAAGACCGTGGTCCGCCCGGTCTGCGCCGCCACCAGGCGGACGTCCTCCTGGAGCCGCTCCCGGGTCAGCGCGTCCAGCGCCGCGAACGGCTCGTCGAGCAGGAGGAGGGGTCTTTCGGCGGCCAGTGCCCGGGCGATCGCGACGCGTTGCTGCTGTCCGCCGGAGATCTCCCAGGTGCGGCGCTTCTCCGTGCCCTCCAGGCCGACCCGGGCCAGCAGCCGCTCCCGGTGCTCGGGCCATCGGGCGCGGTCGACACCTGCGTACCGAAGCGCCAGGTCGATGTTGCCCCGCACGGTCCGCCACGGGAACAGCCGCGGCGTCTGGAAGACGACGCCGGCCGACGAACCGGGGTGCGGTGCGGCGCCGGACACCCGCACGCTGCCGTGGGTGGGCTGTTCGAATCCGGCGATCAGCCGGAGCAGCGTGCTCTTGCCGCATCCGGAGGCACCCACCAGGACGACGAACTCTCCGGCGGGGACGGTCAGGTCGACGGGCCCCACGGCGGTGACGGTCTCGCGGCCCCGACCGTAACGGTGGACGACGTCCTCGATCCTTACGGCGCCGTCGTGTCCGACCGTCGTGCGCTCGGCGGCCGTCGTCGTCTCACTTGAGGACATCGGGCAGTCCCTTGAGGTAGAAGGCCTTGCGGACGGCGTCGGCCGACGGCACGGTGTCGATCTGCTTCTGGCCGGCCAGGAACTTGGCGGTGTCGGTGACGTAGGACAGCAGCTTGCCGGGGTTGCCGTCGGTGCCCAGCCAGTCGGCGGAGGTCACCTGCTCCGGTGTGAGGAACACGCCTTGTGCGAGCTGGGCCCGGGCGTCGTCCGCGCTGATGCCGAGTTCGGCCGAGACGGCCTTGACCGAGCCCTCCGGGTCGGACTTGAGCTGCTGTAGCGCCTCGGCCTGGACCTTCCGCCAGGCGTCGATGGCCTTCGGGTCCCTGGCGATCAGGTCGTCCGACACCACGGCCAGGTCGAGGGTCGGCTTGCCCGCAGCACCGATCTGCTTGCTGCTGGTGAGCTGTGTTCCCGTCTTGCGCAGTTCGTCCAGGGTCGGCAGCCAGACATAGGCGGCGTCGATGTCGCTCCGCTGCCAGGCGGCGAGGATCGCCTGCGGTTGCAGGTCCACGAGCTTGACGTCGGAGGGCTTCAGCCCCGCACCCTCCAGCGCCGCGAGCAGGCTGTAGTGCGAGGTGGAGGCGAAGGGCGTGGCGACGGTCTTGCCCTTGAGTCCGGCCACCTCGGAGACACCGGTGTCCTTCCGGACGACCAGCGCCTCGTTCTCCCCGGCGACATCGAGTATCCAGGCGACCTTGTAGGGGATCGGCGAGGCATCCGAGACGCCCCGGGCGAAAGGACTCGATCCGAGGGCGGCGATGTCGAGGGACTTGCCGAGGAACGCCTGGTTGACGCTGGCTCCGGAGTCGAACTTGACCCATGTGATCGTGTGGTCGGGCAGCGCCTTCTCCAGCAGTTTCCCGTTCTTCACGATCAGGTCGCCGCTCGGGAACGCGAAGTAACCGATGGTCAGCTTCTTGGCGTCACCGGATGATCCGCCACCGTCCGACGAGCAGCCGGCGACGGCCGCCGAGGCGGCGGCGAGGGCGCCGGCGAGCAGCAGTCGACGGGAGGGACCTTGGGGGACTCGGGACATCACGGGGCCGTTTCTGTGCGGGGGACGGGAGTTCGGGACAGCGGGGGGCGGTCAGACGCGGCCGCGCCAGGGGACGCCGGTGCGTTCCAGCCACAGCAGCAGACCGTCGATGACCAGACCGGATACGCCGATGGCGATGATGCCGACGAGCACGACCGGCGTGTTGTTGTAGTTGGCGGCGTCCCGGACCATGCCGCCGATGCCGGGCAGCCCGTTGACCAACTCGGCGGCCACGAGGGAGGAGTAGGCGACGCCGACGGCCAGCCGTACACCGGTGAGCGTCTCCGGCAGAGCGGACGGGACGAGGACGTCCCTGACGACGTCCCATCGCGAGGCGCCGAGGGCACGGGCCGCCTCGACCAGGCTGCTCGGCACGGCGGCGACGGCCGTGGTGGTGGAGACCGCCACCGGCGGGAAGGCCGCGACGGCCAGCAGGGTGATCTTCGGTTCCTCGTTGATGCCGAGCCAGATGATGAGAAGCGAGAAGTACGCCAGCGGCGGCAGCGTCCGCAGGAAGGTGATCCAGGGCTCGAACAGCGAACGCACCCAGCGGACGGTCCCCATGAGCAGGCCGAACACCACCCCGGCGGCGATGCCGATCCCGGCTCCGAGCGCGATGCGCCGCAGACTGATGCCGAGGTGCTCCAGAAGGTAGGTGCCGTTGTAGCCCCGTACACCGTCGTGCGTGGTGGACACGGCGACGAACGCGTCCCAGACCTTGGCCGGCGGCGGGACCAGCGTCTGGCTCCACGTCCCGCTCACGGCAAGCAGTTGCCACAGGACGAGGAAGAGCAGGAGCGATCCGAGCGGAAGTGCGGCTCGGCGTATTCGGGACGGGGCGCCCGGGTGTCGCCGCGCCAGGTCCTTACCGGCGCCGGTACCGGCTTCTCGCAGACGTGTTGCCGAGGACATGGGACGGCCTCCAAGGGGCGCCGGGAACGGTGGTCGAGGTGCCGACCGGCGTGAGCGGGACAGCCCTGGGCGGGAGCGGATCAGGGCGGGGAGAACTGCCCCGTCACTGATGACGGGTGCGGTGCCACAGCGGCTCGGGCGAGATCACCGGCCGGCGGGGAGCGTCAGGAACGCGGGTTCAGCAACAACACGAAGCCGGGCGTCGGCACAGGTCGATGACCAGGCGTCGCACCAAGGGCTCGTCGTTCATAGGGCCCATTTCTACAGCAGCCCCGGCGGCCCACCAAGACTCGTCCCACGTTCTGGACAGGGGCGGGGAGTCGCTGTGCGCCGAGTCCGTAGCCGTCAACGACCGTCCACCCACCGCGAGATGCCGGCTTGCCGTGGGCTCTGCGCGAGCGGGTGGGGGCGGGCTACCCCGGAACCGGGTCCCTTGACGCCGTCCCGCGGGGCGCACGCGGACGGTCGAGAACCTCCACGCGGCACCGGAGACCGGGCCGCCGGTATCCGGGATCACCCGGCGGGGCCCCAGTCCGGCGGTGGCGGTCGATCCGGGCATGTCCGGCGTGTCCAGGGGCGGACGGTGGTCACCAGGGCGAAAGCGTCCTACCGCTCCGCGGAGGGCTCCCTGTGCCGGGTGGCGTGGAGGCTACCGAGCAGGGACAGCGCCTGGGCGCTCGGGCTTCCCGGTTCGGCGTGGTAGATCACCAGCTGCTGGCCCGGCGCTCCACGGACGTCGAAGGTCTGGTAGGTGAGTTCGAGGGGCCCGACGTCGGGGTGCACAAGCTCCTTGCCGTCGCGGGTCTTGCCGTGGACGGTGTGAGAGGCCCACAGGGCGGCGAACTCCTCACTCGCCTCGGTCAGGGAGCGGACGAGGTCGTGCAGGCGCCGATAGTGCGGGTCCACGCCGGTCGCGTGGCGCAGTCCGGCCACGACGGCCTCGGCCGCCCGCCCCCACTGTGCGAAGAAGCTCCGCGCGGCCGGGTCGAGGAAGGTCATGCGGGCCATGTTGTCCATCGTGCCGAACGCCGAGAACAGGGCGACGGCCAGGGCGTTCGAGGCCAGGAAGTCGGTTGCCGGGTTCAGGACGAACGCCGCGGCGCCCGGGTGTCCGTCCAGCAGCTGGCGCAGCGCGGGAGTGACCGTCTCGCGAGGCTGCGGCCGCTGACCTTCCGGGGCGGTGCCCGCCAGCCGGTACAGATGCTCCCGGGTTTCCTCGTCCATGCGCAGCGCGCTGCTGATCGCTTCGACGATCTGCGGCGAGGGGCTGCGTTCGCGGCCCTGTTCCAGGCGGGCGTAGTAGTCGCTGTTCATGCCGGCCAGGACGGCGACCTCCTCCCGCCGCAGCCCGGCCACCCGGCGCGCGCCGAAGGAGGCGAGCCCGACGTCGTCGGGCCGCAGGCGGGCTCGGTGGGCGCGCAGGAAATCTCCGAGGTCGTTGCTGGTCACCTCTCCAGGCTAAGGCGCCCCCTGGCCGCCTGCCTGGGTGCGCCGTACCCAGGCACGACTCGTCCTGGCACCTGCCCCCCGGCCCGCCCACGCTGGTGGTCAGCACCCGCGAGGAGAGAGGAACGCACGATGAGCAACCGGCCGAGCCGGCAGGAGGAAGCCCCCGGGCAAGGGACCGGCGACGTGGACGTGGTCGGGATGTGGGTGACCGCGGACGGACACATCCGGCAGGAGCTGCGCGCCGACGGCCGCTACGACGAGGCACGCGGCAACCGCCCCAGTGCCTACACCGGCCGCTACACCGTGACCGGCAGCCACCTCGACTACGTCGACGACACCGGCTTCACCGCCACCGGCGACATCCGGGACGGTGTGCTCTTCCACGAACACCTCGTCCTGCGCAAGGAGCAAGCAGCGTGACCCGCACGGCCAAGACCTTCCTGATCACCGGCGTCAGCAGCGGCCTCGGCCGCGCCTTCGCCATCGCGGCCCTGGACGCCGGTCACACCGTCGTGGGCACCGTCCGCAACGAGGCCGATGCGGCCGTTTTCACCGCCCTTTGTCCCGAGCGTGCTCACGCACGCGTCCTGGACGTCACCGACGACGAAGCCGTCCTGGCCGTGGTGGGCGAGGTGGAGGAGTCCGTCGGCCCCGTCGACGTGCTGATCGCGAACGCCGGCTACGGCCTGGAGGGGACCTTCGAGGAGACGCCCCTGGCCGCCCTGCGCGCCCAGTTCGACGTCAACGTCTTCGGCGCGGCAGCCACCGTCCAGGCCGTCCTGCCCTTCATGCGCGGGCGCCGACGCGGACACATCCTGGCGGTCACCTCCATGGGTGGTCTGGCGGCCTTCCCCGGGGTGTCCGCCTACTGCGGCAGCAAGTACGCGCTCGAAGGCATCCTCGAAGCCGTCGGCAAGGAAGTCGCCGCCTTCCACATCCACGTCACCGCCGTCGAACCCGGGTCCTTCCGCACCGACTGGGCCGGACGCTCGATGATCCGCGCGCCGCGCCGCATCCCCGACTACGACGCTCTCTTCGAGCCCATCCGCGCCGCCCGCCGACAGGCCGACGGGCAGCAGCTCGGCGATCCGTCCCGTGCGGCCGCCGCCCTTCTGCACATCCTCGACACGCCTGATCCGCCCGCCCACCTCGTCCTCGGCTCCGACGCGCTGCGTCTGGTCCGCGCCGGACGCGACGCCGTCGACGGCGACCTGGATGCCTGGGAGGACCTCTCCCGCTCGACCGATTTCCCCCGGAAAGAGGATACGGGCGAGTAGGCGCCCGGCGGGGACGTAGGGACGGCTCCCTGGGGCGGAGCTGTCCCCTGGCGACTGGCTCGCGGTCGTCGACGGCCGGGCGGTGGGCAGCGGGAAGTCGCCCGGTCAGGCACGCCGGGACGCCCGGCTGTGCGTCGGTGCCCGTCGTGCGCCGGAGCTGATCCGACCTGTGCGGCCGGGGCGACGACCGGCAAGGCCGACGGCGCCGTGCGGTACGCGTGCGACTCTGGGCTATAGTGGATCTTGAGAGCGGCGGACCGTTTCGGCGGTGCGGTTGCCCGTGCGTTGGTCGTCCAAGGAAAGACGTCCCGCTTCCCGCGGGGAGATGCAGGTGCAAGGCCTGCCCAGCGCTCCACGAGAAGACCCGTTCCTGCGATGACAGGAGCGGGTCTTCTTGACGTCGTGGTTCATCGGTTCGAGGCCGGCTTGTTCGTCCGTCACACGACGGACCGTGCACGCACCGGCGGCTCACCGCGCGCGTTCGGACGGCCGGTACGCGCCATGACGTCTACGGGTGCGGGGTGTCCGGCGACTCGCTGTGCGCCGCGCCGGTGGGCCCGGAGTGTGAGAGTGCGGCGAGAAGGCGCAGCTTCTCGTCGCTGCCGCTGTCCTTGTCGGGGTAGTAGACGACGAGGATGACGTCGTCGATGGGGAGTTTGTCGCGGTGCAGCCGTAGGTCTCCGACGACGGGGTGGTGGACGGTGGTCGTGCCTCCGTCGAGGTTGCGGACGTCGTGCCGGGCCCAGAGGGTACGGAACCGCTGGCTGGCCAGCGCGAGTTCTCCGACGAGTTCCACGAACCGGGGGTCGTCGGTGTCGTCCCCGATGGCGGTGCGAAGACCTGCGACGAAGCCGGCCGCAGCTTTCGTCCAGTCCTGGTGGAAGGCCTGTTCCTCCGGATCGAGGAAGAAGGAACGAAGCCGGTTCAGGCCGGGCCGCAGGCGCGGGGAGAGCGCGACGGCCATGGCGTTGGAAGCCAGGACGTCGAAAGCGCGACCTTCGACGAACGCGGGGATCTGCAGGTGGGCGAGGAGCTGGTGCACCCGCGCCGGTACGTGCTCGGGGCGCTTGCGGCGCGGCGGCCTGGGGCGTGCTGCCACGAGGCCGAGCAGGTACGTCCGCTCGACGTCGTCGAGGCGCAGGACCCGTGCGAGTGATTCGAGTACCTGCGGCGAGGGGTTCCTGTCGCGGCCCCGCTCCAGGCGCAGGTAGTAGTCGGGGCTGATGCCGGCGAGAAGGGCCACTTCCTCGCGGCGCAGTCCGGGCACCCGGCGGTTGCCGCCGGGCGGGATGCCCGCCTGCGCAGGGGAGACCAGCTCACGCCGGGCACGCAGATAGCTGCCGAGCCGGTTGCCGGATTCCTCGTCCTTCATACCGACACCGTAATGCGGTGCGCGTGTCTCAGCGGGGGCCCTGACAGGACCAGGGAAGACGGCGGCCCTGCCGCACCCGGCGGATGCCTCCGAGACTGAGGGAACAGCGTTCTGCGAAAGACCGCAGAACATCACCGTGGGCGCCGCAGGCCCGAACCCGCGAGCGCTCTGGACCGAAGGGAAGACCTCATGGATCTCTCCGACCGCACCGTTCTCGTCGTCGGTGGAACCTCGGGTATCGGGCGGGAGCTGGCCCGCAGGTTTTCGGCGGCGGGGAGCACAGTGGCCGTCGGCGGCCGCAGCACGGAGGCACTCTCGGAACTCGCCGGAGAGGGCTTCGGCACCATCCGTATCGATGTCACCGACAGTGACTCCGTCGCGTCCGCCCGTGACACCGTGCTCGCGCGGTATCCCGACCTGGACACCGTGGTGACGATGCCGGGCGTCATGCTCCTGGAGGACCTGCGCGATCCCGCGCACTTCGAGGCGGCAGAGATGACGGTCGACACCAACCTGATGGGCACCATCCGGGTCATCGACGCGTTCACCCCGCATCTGGTCGGGCGAGGCGCCGGCACGTTCGTCACCGTCACGTCCGGGATCGCCTTCCTGCCCTTCCCGCCCATGCCCACCTACGCCGCCTCGAAGGCCGCCGTGCACGCCTACTCCGAGGCACTGCGCGCGCAGCTCGACGGCACCGGCGTCGGTGTCGTCGAACTCGTTCCCCCGGCCGTCGCCACGGCAGGCCAGGAGAAGGTGAACCCGCACGCGCTGCCGCTCGACGACTTCGCCACCGAGGTCATGCACCTGCTCTCGGCTGACCCCACCCCCCGCGAGATCGTCGTGAAGGCCGCACTCATGCACCGCTGGGCGGAGCGCGACGGCAGCTACGACGACCTCGTCGCGCAACGCTCGCAGGCCCTGGCCATGCTGCCCGGCCGCGACAGCTGACTCCCCGGGGCCCAGCGATCGCCGAGCTCGGGCGAGCGGGGCCGGGCGCCCAGGCTCGCGCCGGGGCACCCGCGCACCCAGCCCGGAGGAAGCGGGATACGTCTTCTGGCTCCTGACACGGGAGGGGCGGCATCGGTAAGCGGCATCCGCCTGTCCGGCCCCTGACTCCGGCTTGTTACGCTTCCCGTGCCTCCCGCGGGGGAAGCCGGTGAGAGTCCGGCGCTGTCCCGCAACGGTGTGCGTGGCCCGTGCCGGCCACGCGAGTCCGATCACCCGCGGCAGGTAGGCAACCCGTCAACCGCTCGCCGCGGACTGCGAGCAGGGACCCCTCAGAGCCTTCGGGCCCTCCTGGTGCCCTGTGCGTTCCCCCGGTGACACCGACCCGGAGGATGTGCGCCCGCCTTGCCCCGCACTGCCGTTCCCTCTCCCCCCGCCGACGTGTCGCGCGGGCGCGTACCGACCCCGCCACTGGTCGTCGGACTCGCCCTCGTGTTGGCCCTCTCGCTCGTGTGCGGGGTCGGCCTCGGGGCGACGGGGATGGGCTGGGGCCAGGTGCTGCGGCTCATGTGGGCCGGCCTCAGCGGCGGGAGTCTCGGTGCCGGCGACGTGGGGGCGTACACCATCGTGTGGGAGATCCGCTTCCCGCGCGTCGTGCTCGCGGCCGTGGTCGGCGCGGGGCTCGCAGCGGTCGGTGTCGCGGTGCAGGCGCTGGTCCGTAACGCGCTGGCCGACCCCTTCGTGCTCGGTATCTCCTCGGGCGCGGCCGTCGGCGCCAACGCGGTCATCCTGTTCGGCGCGCTCGCCGGTCTCGGCGTCTGGGCGCTCTCCTTCTCCGCCTTCGTGTCGGCGCTCGCCGCGACCCTGCTCGTCTACGCGGTGGCCCGTTCCCCGCTCGGCCTCAGTCCACTGCGGCTCGTCCTGACCGGCACAGCGCTCGCCTACGGTTTCCAGGCCGTCACCACCGTCATGGTCTTCGGCGCCGAGCGAGGCGAGGCGGCCCGTGCGGCGATGATGTGGCTGCTCGGCAGCCTGGGCGGGGCGACCTGGCCGAAGGTGCCGCTGGCGGCCACGACGGTGCTGGCGGGCTGGCTGTGGCTCAAGCTGCGGGCAGGCGCCCTGGACGCTCTCTCCATGGGGGACGAGACGTCGGCGGCGCTGGGCGTGCCACCCCACCGGCTGCGGCGGGAGCTGTTCGTCGTCACGGCAGCCGTGACGGGCACGGTCGTCGCCGTGAGCGGGGCGATCGGTTTCGTCGGACTGATGGTTCCGCACCTCGTGCGGATGCTCGTGGGCGCCTCGCACACGCGCGTACTCGCGGTCGCGCCGCTCACCGGGGCGGTCCTGCTCGTGTGGGCCGACATCCTGTCGCGGGTGCTGCTGGCGCCCACCGAGCTGCCCGTCGGCGTGGTCACTGCCGCCCTCGGCGTGCCCGCGTTCCTGCTACTGATGCGGCGCGGCGGACACGCGCTCACGGGGCGCTGAACTCGGACGTCCCGCAGCACCACGTGTTGTACCCCGTATCAAGGCCCCATGTGAAGGAGGAGACGTGCGGCTCGACATCGAAGGCGTTTCGGTCGAGGTGGCCGGCACGCGGCTCGTGGACGAGGTCACCCTCGGCGCGGCCACCGGAACCTTCGTGGGACTGGTCGGGCCCAACGGCAGCGGGAAGTCGACGCTGCTGCGGTGCGTCTACCGGGCGCGACGTCCCGACGCGGGAGTCGTCAGGGTCGAGAGCGAGGACGTGCACCGCATGGCGCCCCGGGCCGCGGCGCGCCTGCTCGCCGCGCTGCCGCAGGAGTCGGCCGCGGACTTCGACTTCACGGTCACCGAGGTCGTCGCGATGGGCCGCCTGCCGCACCGCGAGCGCACCGCCGCAGGCGACCGGCAGATCGTCCTGCGGTCCTTGGAGCAGGCAGGGGTGGCGCACCTCGCCACGCGCGGCTTCCTGTCGCTCTCCGGCGGGGAGAAGCAGCGGGTGCTCATCGCCCGCGCGCTCACCCAGCAGCCGCGCGTCCTCGTCCTGGACGAACCCACGAACCACCTCGACATAGCCCACCAGCTCGACGTGCTGCGCCGGGTCCGCACCAGCGGCCCGACCGTGCTCGCCGCCCTGCACGACCTCAACCTCGCCGCCGCCCACTGCGACCGGCTGCACGTCCTGCACGGCGGCCGCGTCGTCGCCTCGGGCCCTCCGGCCGAGGTCCTGTCCCCCGCGCTGCTCGCCGAGGTCTTCGGCGTGAGGGCGCACCGGGTGCGCCACCCCGGAACGGGCGCCACCCAGTTCCTCTTCGATCCGCTGACTCCCTGACACCCCCGGAAGGCCCCTGTGCACAAGCTCGTGTCCACCGCCTCGCTCGGCCTCGCCGCCGTCCTCACCCTGACCGGCTGCGGCGCGAAAGTCGTACCCGCCGACAAGAACACCGAGCCGCAGGCCGTGACCGTCACCAACTGCGGCGAGAAGGTCACTTACGACAAGCGCCCCGAGCGGGTGGTGACCAACGACGTCGGCATCACCGAGCTCATGTTCGCGCTCGGCCTGGAGGACCACATGGCGGGCTACGTCATGCCCGCCGACAAAGGCTCCGTCGACGGCCTGCCCTACGGGGACGCGTACGACAAGGTGAAGTGGCTCTCCAAGGACCGCGTCACCAAGGAGATGGCCCTCTCCGCACACGCGGACCTCGTCTTCGCGGGCTGGAACTACGGCTTCAACGAGAACGCGCTGACGCCGGAGGAGCTGCACGAGGCGGGCATCGACACGTATCTGCTCACGGAGTCCTGCCGCAACGCCCGCACCGGCACCTCGCGCGGCATCATGCCGCCGCTCGACGCGCTCTACACGGACCTGGAGAACCTCGGCAGGATCTTCGGCGTCGAGGAGCGCGCGCAGAAGCTGATCACGCAGTACAAGGCAACGGTTGCCGACGTCCACGCGAAGGCCCCCAAGGACGCGGACAGGCCCTCGGTGTTCCTCTACGACAGCGGCCAGGACCAGCCCTTCACCTCGGGGCGCTATGCCGCACCCGAGCAGATCATCAGCGAGGCCGGGGGCGTCAACCTCCTGCACGACCTCAAGGACTCATGGACGACGGTCGGCTGGGAGACGGTCGTGAAGAGGAACCCGGACGTCATCGTGATCAACGACTACGGCTCGACGAGCGGGCAGCAGAAGAAGGATTTCCTGCTCTCCTACCCGCCGCTGCGCAACGTCTCCGCGGTCAAGCACAAGCGGATCTACACGCTGGACTACGCCGATCTCGTCGAGAGCCCCCGCAACCCTTCGGCCATCGAGCGGCTCGGCGCGTATCTGCGCCAGGTGGCCGACGGTTCCTGAGCGCACGGGCCGGGGCGGGTCCGCCCCGGACAACGCCCCTCGCGTAGTCGGTGCCGGGCCACCGACTACGCGAGGGCACGAGGACGAGGTTGGTCGGCACGGCACCGCTCCGAGCGCCGTAGGCGGCCGGGCCGGCAGCACACCGGCCGGTCGCCGGGAGGGCGGGAGGTGAGCGCGCCTGCCGCACGCCGGGGGGACGGGCCGGCTCGCGATCCCGTCCACTCTGCCTCGCCCGGCCGTGCCCGTCCGGGCTCCTCCGCGTGCCGCCCACGCGCGGAGAGGAGAACGTGGACGCATGGCCGGCACGGCAGTCACCGTCACGGCGGGCACGGGTGAGCGCACGGGCACCCCCCGCTCCGTCCGGACGCCGCGGTGCGCCGGCCAGGATGCGGGCCGCGCGTCCGTGCGGGCCCGGTCCGCTGACGGATCCGCTGTGCCGCCGGGGCCCGGTGGCGCCGCGCGGTGTGAGGCCGTCGTCTCAGCTGGTGGAGCTTCATCCGCGCGTAACCGGGCACTGGTGCGAGGGCGGCCGGCCGAGCAGAGGACGCGACCGGCCCCATGGATGAAGGACATGTGATGACTGAGGACCCCGTACGACGCCCCGTCGTGCCCGAGGCCACGCCCCGGCCCGGCGCAGCCGACGAGTTCGACGCCCGTTCCCTGCGCGCCGAGACCGCGGCGCGCTTCACCGCGGCGGCCGCCGCGATCGACGCGGGCGATCTGAGCTTCCCGCTGCCGGGCGGCGGGGCGACCGCCGAGCGTTTCGCCGCGCTACGGGCCGTGGCCGAGGACGATCTGTGCCTCGCCCGGCTGGTGGAGGGCCACGTCGACGCGTTGGCCGTGCTCGCCGAACTGGGCGGGCCCGCCCCCGCGCCCGGCCGGCGCTGGGGGGTATGGGCGGCCGAGCCCCCGGGCGAGGGACTCACCGCCGTCCGGGACCGGGACGGGCGGTGGAGCCTGAGCGGGCTCAAGCAGTACTGCTCCGGAGCGCACAGCTGCACGCACGCGCTGGTCACCGCCCGCGCCGAGGACGGCCGCCGCCTCTTCGCCGTCGCCTTGACACGAGGGACGTACGAGCCGGTGGAGGGCACCTGGCAGGCGCTCGGTATGGCCGGCTCGGACACGCCGGACGTACGGTTCCACGCGGCCGCGGCCGAACCGGTCGGGGACGTCGAGGGATATGTGAACCGGCCCGGCTTCCAGCACGGCGGCATCGGGGTGGCCGCCTGCTGGCTCGGCGGAGCGCACGCCGTGGCCCGCTCGCTGCGCGCGGCCGGCCGCCGAGGCAGCGGTCCGCACACCGACGCCCACCTCGGTGCCGTCGACATCGACCTGCACACGGCGGGTCTGGTCCTGGAGGACGCGGCGGCCGGGATCGACGCCGACCCGATGGACCGCAAGGGCGGGGCACGGCTGCGCGGCCTGCGTGCACGGGCGTTCGTCGAGGCCGTCTGCGAGCGCACCCTCAGCCATGTGGGCCGGGCCACCGGGGCGGGGCCGCTCTGTCACGACCGGCGGCACGCGCGCGACGTCGCCGACCTCACCGTGTACATCCGCCAGCACCACGCCGAGCGCGACCTCGCCGACATCGGCGCCCTCGTCAGCGGCAGGGACGAACGATGACCGATCTCACCGACGGCACACCTCCGTACGCGGACGCCATTCAGGCTCCCGGTACCGACGAGGGCGTATGGGAGACGTGGCCGGGCTGGGAGAGCCTGCCTGAGTTCACGCTTCCGCCCCCGGGCAGGGTCGTCGTGGTGGCCGCCCACCCCGACGACGAGGTCCTCGGTCTCGGCGGTACGATCGCCCGGCTCGCCGCCGCCGGGCACGGCCTCACCGTGGTCTCAGTGACGGACGGGGAGGGCTCCCACCCTCACAGCAGAGTCCTGCGCCCCCACGACCTCTCCCGTGTCCGCGCCGAGGAGATCCGCACCGCCCTGGACCGGCTCGGCGCCCCTGACGCGGAGATCGCGCGGCTGCACGTCCCCGACTCCGGCGTGGGCCGCCACGAGGAAGAGGTACGACGGGCTCTCGTCCCGCTCTGTTCCGGCGCCGCCCTGGTCGCTGCGCCGTGGACGGCCGATGTGCACAGCGACCACGAGGCGGCCGGTCGTGCGGCACGGGCAGCGGCAGCCGAGAGCGGCGTCCCGTTCGTGGAGTACCCCGTGTGGCTGTGGCACTGGGGGCGACCGGAGGACCCCCGGGTGCCCTGGGACCGGGCCGCACGGCTCCCCCTGTCCGCGGAGGTCCAGGCCCGGAAACGGCACGCCGTCGCTGCCTTCGTCTCGCAGATCCGGCCCCTGGGCCCAGGGCCGGAGGAAGCGGCCGTCCTGCCTCCCGAGGAGCTCGCCCACCACCTGCGACCCCGTGAGGTGGTGTTCCTGTGAGCACCCCCGCCGGATACTTCGAGGACATGTACCAGGGCGTGGACGATCCCTGGCATCTCAAGGAGCGCTGGTACGAGCAGCGCAAATACGCACTGACCCTCGCCTCGCTGCCCAAGCCCCTGTTCCGTAGCGCCTTCGAACCCGGCTGCTCGGTGGGCCAGTTGACCCGGCTTCTGGCTCCGCGCTGCGAGCGCCTGCTCGCCGCCGACCGGATCGCCTCCGCCGTGGACACCACGCGGCGGCGCACCGCGGACCTCGCCCAGGTGGAGGTTGCCCGGCTCGCCGTGCCCGAGGAGTGGCCGGAGGGACGCTTCGACCTCATCGTGCTGTCCGAACTGCTCTACTACTTCGACGAGCCGCAGCTGGCCGAGCTGCTGTCACGGACCACCGGCTCGCTGGAACCGGGCGGGACGCTGGTCACGGTGCACTGGAACCACCCGGTTCCTGAACACCTCTACACCGGAACACAGTTGGCCGACCGGCTCACACAGGAGCCCGGTCTGCTGCTGCGGGCCGAGCACATGGAGGAGGACTTCGTCCTGCAGACCTTCAGCCGCGTCCTGCCCGGTGGGGCCGCACCCCTCTCACCCGCCGCCGCCGAGGGGCTCGTATGACGGACATCGCGGGCATGGCGGTGGTGATACCCGCGCACAACGAGCAGACGCTCCTTCCCGCGGCGCTCTCCGCCGTGTCCCGGGCCGCCCGGCACCCCGCCCTCGCGTCCACCCGGCTGCTCGTGGTGGTCGCCGCGGACGCCTGCACCGACGGGACGCGAACCGTCGCACGGCGGGCCGGCGCTCTGGTCGTCCCGCTGCACGCCCGCAACCCCGGGCGTGCCAGAGCCGCCGGCGTCGCACTGGCGCTCCGCACCCTCCGCCTGGACCCCCGGGAATGTGTGGATCGCGTCCACCGACGCCGACAGCGAGGTCCCGCCCGGTTGGCTCGCCCATCAGCGGGCCCGCGCCGAGCAGGGCTGGGACGCGGTGGTGGGCACCGTCCGCCCCCAGGGGTGGCCTCCCGCGCTCGCCGACGTGATCCGCGCCCACCTACGGGAGTACGAGGCCGCCGGGCGCCACCCTGGAGGCGCGTCGGACCTCCACCCGCATGTCCACGGAGCCAACCTCGGGGTGCGAGCCGACGCCTACCTGCGGTGCGGGGGCTACCCTGCGCTCACCGCCGGAGAGGACCACGCATTGGTCAGCGCCCTCGAGACGGGCGGCCACCGCGTGCTGCGCACCAGGCGCCACCCGGTCCTCACCTCGGCGCGCCTGACGGCACGCGCCCAGGGCGGCTACGGCGACCACCTCGGCCGGCTCGCGGAGCGCGTCCACCTGCCGGGCTGAGGGCGTGACGGGGAGCGCGCCCGGCCGGTGCGTCGCCGGTATGCCGGTGAACCCGTCGCGGCGGCTCCGCCCTCCTCGGGTCAGCCGTCCGGCTCGCCGCCCTGCGGGGCGCGAGCCGTCGCGACGATCCGCTCCAACGCCGCGGCGTGGCGTCGGAACTCCTGCCGGCCGTCAGGCGTGAGCCGTATCAGGGTGCGGCGCCCGCCGGCGTGCTTGTCCTTGCGGACCTCTACGTACCCCTTGGCCGCAAGGGAGGAAAGGTGCTTGGAGAGCGCCGAGTCGCTGGTGGGGATCGCGTCCCGCAGGAAACCGAACTCCGTCCAGCTCGTCGGTGCCAGCAGCGCGACGATCGCAAGGCGCGCGGGGACATGCAGGAACTCGTTGAAGCCGTCATCCATCAGCGACGCCTGCTCCCGTCGATTCCACGCAGTTCACGCGCCACGACCGTGGCTCCCCACCTGTGCGCGGTCAGCACACCCGCCACGCACAGAGCCGCGGCCGACACCATGTGCGGGGCCGGTACGCCGACGGCGCCCGCAACGTCCGAAAGCAACCGGAACAGTCCCACCAGCCCCAGCCCGGCCGCTGCCCCGAGGAGCGCGCCCCTGTAGGTGAGGGGCATGCGGACGGGTGCTCTGCGCAGGTAGACCGCGATCGTGCCCATGGCCAGTAGCAGCGAGGGGAGAAGTACCGCCCCGCCCCATGGATTCGGCAGGTCGTAGGAGGCGAACGCCATGAACACAAGCAGCGCCTCGGCAAGAAGGTAGGGCCAGGAGAGTCCGTGGCGCACGTGCTCGGCACGGGCCTGCGCGCCTCGGCGCCGGACATCGTCCAGTGCGTCCTGCACCTCGTGAAACGTCATGCGACTCCCCCGCCCTCGCCCGGCCGTGTTCTTTCCTCTCGGGAAAGTACCACGTACTTTCCCAAGAGGAAAGAACACGGCGCGCGGCCGCTTCGGCTCACGCGAGCCCGCGTGGCCGGCGATCACCCAGGGATCGTCGCCTGAACCCGCGGACCAGGGTGCCGACCGCCAGCCGCGCGGGGTGCGACGACCGGATCACCTCAGCGCAGGGCCGCCATGCCGGCCAAGAAGATGTCGACGCCGGCGATGAACTGGTCGCGGTCGCTGTGCTCGCGCAACCGTGTTGTCGCCGCGTGCACGAACGGGTACCGGTCGGGGTCCAGTTGCGCCCATCGTTCGGCGGCGTCGTCCAGGAAGGCCGCCCGATCCGTATCGCCACCGGCAAGGCGCCGAGCGTTCTCGGCGTTCTGCCCGGCAACGCCCATGACGTAGTTCACGAGCGCGCCGGCCGCGTCGAAGCGCGCCGACTCGGGGACGTCGAGGGCGTCCAGGAGCCTGCCGATGCTCTCGTAGAAGTCCAGCATCGCGGGCCGCCACGGCTGCCGGGACAGCTCGGCGCCCACCCAGGGGTGCGCGTCGATCGCGTCGAACAGACCCAGCGCGAGACGGCGCAGAGCCTTCTGCGGGTCCGCGTCGCCGACCACGCCGGCCAGCACCCGGACGACGACGTCATCAGTGGCCGCCGCGAGGACGTCGCCCTTGTCCGCGACGTGGTGGTAGATCGCCCCGTAACCCGTGCGCAGACGAACGGTGAGGGCGCGCAACGTCAGCGCGCTCTCGCCGCCACCGTCCAGGAGCTCGGTCGCCGCCTGGACGATCACATCCCTGGACAGGCCCTCCGTACGCCGCGGGGCCCGCGCCGACCCCTTCGCAGTCTTCTTCACCATGCCCCGAGTATCGCATGCATGGATCGGCACTCCAAAGCCGTGCTAGCTTTATTGGAGCGGCGATCCAAAGCGCATCCGGTGCGGATCGACAGGCTTTATCGACAAGCTTTCGGAGGAAGACCATGACGACACCGGTCACGATCATCGGAGCGGGTCTGGGCGGCCTGGTGCTGGCCCGCGTGCTGCACGTGCACGGCATCGAGGCCACGGTCCACGAGGCGGATCCCTCGCCGGACGCCCGCCGCCAGGGCGGCCTGCTCGACCTCCACCCCGGAAGCGGGCAGGCGGCGCTGAAGTCCGCGGGCCTGTTCGAGGGGTTCCGCAAGCTGGTCCTGCCCGGCCGTGAGACGTACCGGGTCCTGGATCAGGCGGGAAACGTGCTGCTCGACCTGCCCGACGACGGCACGGGCGAGCGCCCCGAGGCGCCGCGCGGCGAGCTGCGGCAGCTGCTGCTCGACTCGCTGCCCGACGGTACCGTCCGATGGGGGCACAAGGTCACCGCGGTGCGAGCACTCGGCGAGGGCCGCCACGAGGTGAGCTTCGCCGACGGCACCACCGTCGTCGCGGGCCTGCTCGTCGGCGCCGACGGGGCATGGTCGCGGGTACGCTCGCTGCTCTCCGAAGCGCCTCCCCAGTACGTCGGCGTCTGCAGTGTGGAAACGTTTCTTTTCGACTGCGACACCCGCCACCCCGCCTCCGCGGAGGCGGTCGGAGCCGGGTCGCTGTTCGCGCTCGCTCCCGGGAGGGGACTGCTGGCCCACCGCGAGGGCGGCGGAACCCTGCACACCTACGCGCAGCTGAGGAAGCCCCAGGAATGGTTCGCCCACCTCGACACCGCCGATGCCGCGGCCCTGACCGCCAGGATGGCGAGGGAGTTCGACGGCTGGGCCCCTGAGCTCACCGCCCTGATCACCGACAGCGACACCCCGCCGGTCCTGCGCCCCGTCTTCACGCTGCCCGCCGGACACCGGTGGGACCGCGTACCGGGGGTGACCCTGCTCGGCGACGCCGCCCACCTGAGGGCGCCCAACGGCGAAGGCGCCAACCTGGCCATGCAGGACGGCGCCGAGCTCGGCCAAGCCCTCGCCGCCCACCCTGACGCGGTGGAAGCCGCGCTCACCGCGCACGAACAGAGCATGTTCGCCCGCGTCGCCGCCGCAGAAGCGGACGACGACGACTTCTACACGATCATGATCGATGACCACGCACCCCACAGCCTGCTCGCCCTCATGACCGGAACTGAGCTTGCTTCGTGACTCACGCCACGGATCTACCACGGCTGGGTCATCACGCCTACGGACGAGGGCTGCCACGTCCTGACCGACAAGAACCCCGGAACCCTCCACCGCCACCCACCAGCACCGGGGCGGGGCCTGGCAGAAGCCGCCGAGGCGCAGGCAGCACACGGCCCGCACCCGGGAAGGTAGAGGCGCGGCACAGACCGAGCAGCAACCCCGCGCCGCAGGGTCCTTCGGCACCGGCGGCCCTCCGTCGGCCAGACGGTCCTTCGAGCCCCCGGCATCGCAAACGTTCAGCGCACCGAAGGGCCTTCATGATCTTGGTGACCGCCGCCCGGCAAGGATGGTGCGCCCGCCGCTCGACTGCTCCCCGCTGTGCGCCGGCCCGCGCATGTCCTGCACGGGAGCGCGGAGAAGGCGGAGGGGCGCAGGCGCGGACCATGCCCCGCGCGTACCTGCGGCGACAGCGCCCTGATCCGGCCGAGAAGCTGGTGCGCGCGGAGGACCACCGACCTGGCGAATGGATGGTCGCCAAGCCCCTGTTGGCTCTGTACGGCCTCTGCACGCTCCGCGGGCTCGATGCCGACGAACGGAGGACTTCGCCGTAAACGGCTGCTGTCGCTTCGAACGGTCTCTGCTGCCGTGACGGCGCGGCGCCCTCACGGCAGCAGCGTGACGGCTGTTTGATCGGGTGCAGAGCTTGGGCGCGGGGGGCCGACATACTTGCGGCCGCGGTGCTGTCTGCGACCGGTGCTCCCCCAGAGCTTCGCCTCGGAGGTGCCTCCATGCGTATGCGGACGTCCCTACGCCTTGCGACGCACCGCATCTGACGCCGCACGCCGATCCACCAGGTATGGCGGGATGACGGGACAGCCCCTCAGGGGTATTGACCCGCGGGCCGTATCACCGCGATGGCCCTTCGCCGATACGGCCCGCGACGAAAGTCGGCCGGGACCCGCGCTCCCCCGCGTACCGGGCACCGGGCACCGACGGCGCTACGACCCTGCCGTCACGTCCTACGCGTGGCTCCGGTGCCCCCAGCTGTACACGGGGTCGGATCCGTCACGTCGCGACGCGACCCAGTCGGGGGCCAGGCCCTCGAGCATGCGGACGACGCGCGACTCGTCGAATACGACGACCCGGTCGGCGATGCCCCAGGCACCGTCGCGGCGCTCGAACCGGTCGACGTATCGGCAGCGGATGATCGCCAGGTCCTGATCCCCGCCGGGTTCGGTGGGTGCCTGCCGCAGGAAGCACAGACAGTACGACTCGACGTCGGCGCTGTGCTCCCCCGTGAACTCCACCAGCACGTTGGAGATGAAGTGCTGGGAGGAGTCGATGGTGCGGTGCCGGGCGCGGATGTCCTCGATGAGCCCGGCGGCGTCCCCCGTGTACCCGCCGTGGACATCGACCGCGTCGTCGAAGTAGCAGGCCGCGATGGCGTCGTAGTCCAGTCGGTCCACCGCCCGTGCGTAGCGGAACAGGACGTTCTGGATCTCGAATCGGTCGTCTGCGCGGCTCATGCGGGGCCCTCCTCGGTCCGGGATGCCGACTCGGCCGCACGGGCGGCCGCCTCGCGGCCGGCGACCCGGCCGAGCACCAGTGCGTGGGCGACGGAGTTGCCACCGCCGACGTAGCGTTCGCCGAGGATTCCGCCGGCGGCCTCGCCTGCCGCGTACAGCCCTGGCAGGGCCCGGCCGTCGGTGCCCAGCACTCGGGTCCGGGCGTCCACCTCGAGGCCGGTGTGGGTGCAGACCAGCTCGGCGGGGAGCATCCGCACCGCGAAGAACGGTCCGTGCGCGATGGGGGCGAGGTACGGGTCGGCGCCCTTGGCGGCGAGGGATTCGTGGCGCAGGTAGTCCTCGTCGGTGCCGTCGGCGAACAGGGCGTTGAAGCGGGTGACGCTTGCGCTCAGGTGATCCGGGGGTACGTCCATCAGGCCGGCGAGTTCCTCAAGGGTGTCGGCGCGCAGGACGGTGCCCTTGGCGACCTCCTCCAGGATCCGGTCGGCGTCCCAGTCGGCGTAGCCGGGGGGCAGCGACGTGCGGGCGTCGTCGTCGAACACGGACCAGACCCAGCCGCCGTGGTCCTTGAGGATGCCCGGACTGACGGCGTACGGGGCGTCCTCGTCCATGCAGCGTCGGCCGTCGAGGCCGACATGGATGCGGGAGGCGGGCGGGAATCCGCTCTGCCAGTGGTGGTATCGCTGGAATTCGGCGGTCACCAGGAGCAGGCCCCACCCCTGGCCGAACAGTGCGAGGCCGTGCCGCTCGGCGATGCCGACGTGGTCGCCCCGTGAGCCGGGCGCGGCCACCACGAACAGCGCGTCCCCGGCGGTCTCGGCGTCGGGGAGGAACCGGCGGACCAGGTCGGCGTCGGCCGCGAGGCCGCCGCTGGCGATGACGACGGCCGGTGCGGTCGCCTCCTCACCGTCCAGGAGGACGCCGCGGACGGCGCCGTCCCGTACCACCAGGTCCTCCACCCGGCTGCCGAGGGCCAGGTCCACGTGGAGACGTGCGCGGGCCTTGTCGAGTACCTGCACCAGTCCGTAGCCCTGGTCCTTGGGGACGTGGCCTCGCCAGACGTCCTCCACGCCGGCCCGGGTGAGGCCCGGCTCGTGGGCGCTGCGCGAGACCTGGGCGGGTATTTCGACGCCCAGTTCGAGCAGCCACTCGACGGTGCTGCTGGATTCCTCGCAGAACATCCTGACGGGGCCGGGACGGACCCGCCAGCCGTTGAGATCCATGTAGTGCTGGAACATGCGGAGCGGCGAGTCGTCGACGCCGAGGCTGTTCTGGACGCTGGTGGCCGAGGCGGTCAGCAGCCCGGCGGAGAGCTGGGTGGATCCGCCGATCTCGTCCTCGGCCTCCAGCAGCAGCACGCGTGCGCCCGCCTGGGCGGCCGAGACGGAGGCCGCCAGGCCGGCGCCGCCGGCGCCGACCACGATGACGTCGTAGTCGTGTGCGGTGTCGTGGGGCTCAGACATGCTGCGACCCGCCGTCCACCGGGATGCTGATGCCGGTGATGTACCGGGCGCTGTCGGAGAGGAGGAAGTACAGGGCGGCGAAGACCTCCATGGGCGCGCCGATCCGGCGCAGCGGAACCGTGGTGAGCGCGCGGTCCATCGCTGCCCGGTCCTCGCGGATCCAGCGGGTCATCTCGGTGTCGATGTAGCCCGGTGCGATGGAGTTGACGCGGATGTTGTCGGGGCCGAGTTCGACGGCCATGCAGGTGGTGAGGTGCCGTACGGCGGCCTTCGAGGAGTTGTACGTGGCGCGGGTGGGCCGTGCGCGGACGGCGGCGACCGAGGACATGTTGACGATCGCGCCGCCCCCGACGGTGCGGAAGTGGCGGGCGGCCGCCTGCCCGCCGTACACGACGCCGTTGACGTTGACGCCGTAGGTGAGCGCGAGCTGCTGGGGTGTGATGTCGGTGAACTCGGCCTGCGGGAAGACGCCGGCGTTGTTGACCCACAGGTCGAGCCGGCCGAACTCACGCAGGGCGGTGGCCACCAGTTCGTCGCCGGCGGCCGGGTCGGTGACGTCGGCGCCGACGCCGACCACGCGGCCCGCGCCGCTGGTGCCGGCGAGGCGTGCGTTGATCTTCTCGGCGACGGAGGCCATCTCCTCCTGGTCGAGGTCACCGCCGACGCCGTTGACGCCTCGGCGTGCCAGCTCCTCCAGGAAGAGTGCGCCCATGCCTCGGCCGGCGCCGGTCACGACGACGGTGCGGCCGACCAGTTCGGGGTTGATCGCGGGGAGGGCGTCGTGGTTGACACGGCCGGGGTTGTCGTCGGGTGCCTGGGTGGTGCTCATGGGAGATCCTTCAGGTGGGGTGGGGTGGGTTGCGGACCGGTGCCGACGCGCGTCGGTCGTCGGCGCGCCGGTCTCGGGCCGGTCTCGGTGGGGGCGGTTCACGGCTTGTCGGCCAGTCCCGCGAGGATGCGGTGGTAGAGCCCGCCGGACGTCAGTCCGCCGTCGACGACGACTTCCTCGCCCGTGATGTACGTGGAGTCGTCGGACAGCAGGAACGCGACCACGCGCGCGATCTCCTGGGGAGTCGCGAGTCGGCCGGCCGGGACCGACCGCAGGCTCTCGTCCACGAAGGAGGTGTCGGGGGCCTGGTGGAGCAGGGGGGTAGAGGTGAGGCCCGGGTGCAGCGAGTTCACGCGGATGCCGTGCGCGGCGAGTTCGAGCGCGCCGACCTTCGACAGCCCGCGGACGCCCCATTTGCTGGTGCCGTACGTGGCGGAGAAGTAGCCGACCATCCCGGCGACGGACGAGACGTTCACGACTGCGGCCCCGCCGTCCTGGGCCCCTCGCGCGAGTGCGGGGGTGAGTGTCTTGAGACCGTAGAAGACGCTGGAGAGGTTGATGTCCATGACGCGCTGCCACTGTTCGACGGTGGTGTCGGCGATGCCGGCGCGCAGGCTGACGCCGGCGTTGTTGACCAGGCCGTGGAGCGGCCCGGCGGCCTCCACCTCGTCGGCCAGCGCACTCCAGGAGTCGGCGTCGGCGACGTCCAGGTGGACGGCCTGCCCCGACCCGCCGACCGCCGCGAGTTCGGCGACGAGCGCCTCGGCGGCGGCCACGTCGATGTCGGCGGCCCAGAGGTGCGCCCCCTCGGAGGCCAGTGCCAGGCAGTCGGCCCGTCCCAGGCCCCCGGCGGCTCCGGTGACCAGGACCGCGCGGCCTTCGAACCTGCGTCGGCCGGTCTGTGCGCGGTTCACAGTTCCAGCTCCGTTCCGCGGGTCTCCTTGAGGAAGAAGGTGGCGACGAAGGTCATGAGCGCGGTGGCGATCAGGTATCCCGCCGGCGCCAGGTTGTTGTCGGTGGTGTTGATCAGGAGCGTGGCGATGAAGGGCGCCGTGCCTCCCAGTGCCATGTTGGTGACGTTGTTGCTCATCGCGATGCCGCTGTAGCGGTAGCGCGCCCGGAAGATCTCGGCGTAGGCGGCGAACGAGACGCCGTTGACCAGGCCGATGAAGAAGGTCAGAGAGCACTGGGCGAGGACGGCGGCCACCGGGCTGCCGTCGCGCATCACCATGAAGGCCGGGAGGGAGACGAGGGCGGTGACGCCGCTTCCGAAGAAGAACACGGGCCGGCGGCCGATGCGGTCGCCGACGTATCCGGCGATGGGCAGGCTGATCACCGCGGCGACCATGGCGATGCAGGTGGAGGTGAACGCGAAGTCGGCCGAGCGCCCCCCTTCGGTCTGGAGGTAGCTGGCGGCGTACACGCCGGCCACGTAGTAGCCGCCGACGATCAGCGCCCCGAGGAAGGTGACCAGCACGATCTGGCGCCACGCGTGGGTGAACACGTCGGCGATGGGGTACTTCGCCACCTCGACCGAGTCGCTCTCCTGGACGGCCTCGAACTGCTCGGTCTCGGGCAGTTGCCTGCGGATGTAGAGGCCGATCAGGCCGATCACCGCGCTGAGGAGGAAGGGGATGCGCCAGGCCCAGTCGTGCAGGGTGTCCTCGCTGACGGCCGAGGTCAGCACCAGGGCGACCAGCGAGGCGACCAGCGAGCCGAGGTAGGTGCCGGTGTTGACGAACGAGGTGTGGAACGCCCGCCGGTGGGCCGGGGCGTGCTCGGACACGAAGGCGTTCGCACCGCCGAGTTCGCCGCCGGCCGCGAAGCCCTGGAGGCAGCGGCACAGCACCAGGAGGCAGGTCGCCCAGATGCCGAGCGTGGCGTACGAGGGGATCAGCCCGATGCCGGTGGTGGCGACGGCCATCAGCAGGATGGTCCAGGTGAGCGCCTTCTTGCGGCCGTACTTGTCGCCCATGTGTCCGAAGAGGATGCCTCCGGGCGCCCGGAGGAAGAAGGCGACCGCGAACGCGGCGAAGGTGGAGAGCAGCGCCGAGTTCGGGTCGCTCTCGACGAAGAAGTGCGCCGCGAGCAGGGTGGCCATGTAGCCGTAGATGCCGAAGTCGTAGTACTCGACGACGGTCCCGAGGATCGCCGCTCGGATGACTTTCAGTGTGGCGGCGGGGTTCGTGCCGTCCTTGGACGACGCCTCCCCTGGTCGGTTCGTCGGCGTCGGTTCGGCTGCCAGGTCTGCCATGGATCGGTCCTTAGAACGCGCGAAAGCTTGAGTGGGCACTGAATGCCATGGGGACCGTCGGAGCGCGGTCGCTGTCACATGTCTGAGGCAGTGCGGGGCGGGACGGGTACCGGTGGGCTCGGCCGGAGGGAGTGCCGGTCGTCGCCCGCTTCCCTCGCCGACACTCCGGGGCCGTCGGGCCGGAAGGCGTCGATCCGGCCGGGCGTCGCCGTGGGAGTGTCGTGACACGTGCGGGCACGGCCCGGGTCGTTCAGGCCGCGGCGTCAGGCCTGGGGGTCGGCAGGGGCTCCGTCGCGGCGTACCACGCGGGCGACGATCCGCCAGCCGCTGCCGTCGTGGACGACCCGGTCGGTGAGTGTGGTGAACCGTTCGGTGTGCGGTGTACCGCCGCCGGGTGTCGCGACGATCTGCAGATACGCCTCCACCCGCACGGTTCCGGCTCCGTCGTCGCCGGTCAGGGCCACATTGCTGACCACGTGCCGTCGTACCACGCCGTCGGCGGCGCAGTCGGCGGCGAACCGTTCCGCGAACGCGGTCAGCGCGGCGGTGCCGGTCACCGGGGCGGGATAGGAGGGCGAGGTGAAACTGCCGTCCGCGGTGAAGGTCGCTGCCCATTCCGCGGCGCGACCACCGTCGATGAGGTGACTCTGGAGGTGGTACAGCTGGTGGATTTCGGCCAGCCGGGCGCTGGCGGCAGGCGCGGGCGCATTGGGGTTCATACGAAGATCCGTTCGGCTCGTGTCCTACTCCGGCAGTCGTCCAGCCGCTGAAGAGGAGAGCTTGCGACACATCGAGATTGTGTGCGATATTCGCACCGCCTGTGCGAATAATGGGAGCATAGGTAGCTGGCTGAAACCCGTCAAGGGATGAATTCGTGACTTCACCTTCGCCGACCCGGTCGGTCCCCGAACTCGATGCGGGTATGTCCAAGACGCTCCACCACGGACTGCTGCTGCTCAGAGTCCTCTCGGAGCATCCGCAGGGCCTGACCGTCAGCGAGCTGGCGGACGCCATCTCGGTGCACCGCACAGTCGCGCACCGCCTGGTGCGGACCCTCGAGGCACACCAGCTGTGCCGCCGCGACCACCAGCGCCGGATCGTCCTGGGTACGGGCCTGGTGTCGCTGGCCGAACCCGTACAGCAGGATCTACGCGCGCTGGCCCGTCCGATCCTGGACGAGCTGGCCGAAAGCACCCGGGCCACCGCACACCTGCTGGTCCAGGAGGGCGACGCCCAGATGCGCGCCCTCATGGTGGTGGAACCGCGCGGCGCCCTGGTCCACGTGTCCTTCCGGCCCGGTCAGACCCACTCCATCGAGCAGGGTTCCGGCGGCGTCGCCGTACTCGCCCACGGCCCGTACCGGGAGGGCGAGCGCCTGGAGGTCACCGAGGCCCGCGCCAAGGGGTACGCGGTGACCACGGGCGAAGTCATCCCCGCCGTGACCGGCGTCTCCGCCGCCGTTCCGTCGGGCAACGGGACGGCGGCGGCCAGCATCGGCGTCTCGGTCTTCGAGTACACCGACCTCGACCAGCTCGGCACCATGGTCTCCCGTGCCGCGAGGAGCCTGGGCGAACTGCTCGACTGAAGGTCCTGACCGATCGGCGCCGGTGGGCGCCGCCCGCGGAGGCCGTGAACGCCGTACCCCAGGGCACGGCGTTCGCGGCGTAGACGAGGCGGGTTCAGGCGCGGCTGAGCCGTGCGAGCCGGGCGGCCGCCTCCCTCACCAGCTCCCCCAGGCGATCGACGTCGACCTCCCCCATGGCGACCGTGCCGACGGACGCGCCGAGCAGGTGCGGCACCTCGAAGCCCGCGGCCACCCCGACGGCTCCGTGCTGAAGCTCCCCGGCGGTCACGCTGTACCCGACGTCCCGTGCCTGTTCGACAGCTTCGGAGTCGTTCTCCGCCGGCGGCTGGAGCGCCAGGATGGCGATGCCGTTGGCTCCCCGGTCCAGCGGGTGACCGGCCCCGATGCGGTAGCTGACCTGGAAGATCGTCTGCCGGGCGGGTTCCGCGGACAGCACGGGGACGCACGCGTCCCCTCCCTGGGCCAGGGAGAGGAAGGCGGCCACCCCGGCGGCGTCGGCGAGTTCCTGGAGAACGGGTCCGGCCGCGCGGATCAGCTGCGGTTGGAAGCGGCTCGCGAAGACGACCGCGCCGGCCCCGAGCCTGATCCTCTTTCCCGGGCCCCGGGTCACCAGCGCGTGCTGTTCGAGCGTGTCGACGACGCGGTACGCGGTCGCCCGGTCGGTGCCGAGCCGTGTCGCGATCTCGGCGACCGTGAGCCCCTCGGGGGCGAGGGAGACGAGGCTGAGGGCACGCAGGCCACGGTCCAGACTCTGCAAGGTGGCCACGTGGGCTTCCTCCTGTGTTCGCTCCGCGGGTCGTAGCGCACCGCGGCTCCGAGCATGGAGTGCGGCCACTCGAAGGTTAATCACCCCCGCCGCCCGGCCTGCCGACGGCTCCCGCGTTCGTCGGCACCGCGGTCGCGCGTACACGGCTCCCACCTCGCGGGAGCAGCGGCACAGCAGCTCTTGACCGCGCTCGGGACGCGAACTATGTTGCATCCAGGTTGCGGACACCGCACACAAATGTGCGCCAGGCGCACACTCGGTCGAAGCGCCTTCAGGACACCTTGCTGGGCGTGTCCTCAGGCCGCACAGCCTGCGCGCACGGCCCGGCGCGGCTCGCGGGCCCTCCCCGCGTCGACACCTGCTCCGGCGCCACCGGCGTCCGCCGCCCCGGGTGTTCACCGCCACAGGGCGAACTGCCGACAGGAGATGGACAGGCATGCCGTACTACCGCATGGCGGGGAACGTCCCGCCCAAGCGCCACACTCAGCACCGCGCACCCGACGGGTCGCTGTACTTCGAGGAGCTGATGGGCGAGGAGGGCTTCTCCTCCGACTCCTCGCTGCTCTACCACGTGAACATCCCGTCCGCGATCGCCGCGTACCGGAGCTGGGAGCTGCCGGACCAGTCGCTCGTCCCGAACCATCCGCTGACACCACGCCACCTCTCCACGCACGACCTCTTCGACGAGGGCGTTTCGGGGGTCGACGCGGTGACCGGCCGGAGGTTGCTGCTGGGCAACGGGGACGTCCGGCTCTCCTACGTCGTCGCCGACGCGACCAGCCCGTACTACCGCAACGCGATCGGCGACGAATGCCTCTACGTCGAGGCCGGAGCGGCTCGGGTCGAGACCGTCTTCGGAGACCTGCCGGTGAATGACGGCGACTACGTCGTCATCCCCCGCGCGACGACGTACCGGATCGTCCCGGACGGTCCGGTACGGCTGTACGCCATCGAGGCCAACTCCCACATCACCCCCGCCAAGCGCTATCTCTCCCGTTACGGGCAGTTCCTGGAGCACGCCCCGTTCTGCGAGAGGGACCTCCGCGGCCCCGAGAACCTCGGGGCCGTGGCGGGGCGGGATGTCGAGGTGTACATCAAGCACCGCGGCAACGGGCCGGGGGGAATCGCGGGCACGGTGCACACGCTGCCGCACCATCCCTTCGACGTCGTCGGCTGGGACGGCTGCCTCTACCCGTACGTCTTCAGCATCCACGACTTCGAGCCCCTCACGGGCCGGGTCCACCAGCCGCCGCCGGCCCACCAGGTGTTCGAGGGCGACAACTTCGTCATCTGCAACTTCGTGCCGCGCAAGGTCGACTACCATCCCCTCGCCATCCCGGTGCCGTACTACCACTCGAACGTGGACTCGGACGAGGTGATGTTCTACTGCGGCGGTGACTACGAGGCCCGCAAGGGGTCCGGGATCGGGCAGGGCTCGATCAGTCTGCACCCCGGCGGCCACCCGCACGGACCGCAGCCCGGCGCCTACGAGCGTGCCATCGGAGCGGAGTTCTTCGACGAGCTGGCGGTCATGGTGGACACCTTCCGGCCGCTGGAACTCGGTGAGGCGGCACGCGACTGCGACGACGGCGTCTACGCGTACTCCTGGGCCAAGGGCGGCAAGGAGGCCGGGAAGTGACGGGCGGTCCTCGCGGCGCCGGAACGGTCCCGCCCGAGCTGTTCGCCTCGTTCTGCGACGACGCCGCGGTGTTTCCGCCCGGTGAGATGCCGCTGGCCGAGGCGGTGCCCGCGCACCTCCGGCACGTCACCGCCGCCCACGCATCGCTCGTGGGGCCCCTCGTGGTTCCGCAGGCACGGCTGGCCGAACTGGCAGAGCTGACGACCGCATACGACGCGGGGTCCCTGGAGCTCGCGGTGACGGTGCCCTCACCCGAGGAGGCGGCCAGGGCACTGGCGTCGGTCAGCACGCTGCGGGCGGCTCGGCCGCGATCCCTCGAAGTCGCCGTTCCCGACGGCATGTCCGCCGCGGAGATCGTGCCCCGGCTGTCCACCGCTTTGTCGGGCTCGGACGACCGCGCCCGGGTGACCGTGTACGTGGAGGTGCCGCGCGACGGACGCCGCGCCGAGCTGATCGCCTCACTGGCGGACTCCCCGTACCTGGCGAAGTTCCGCACCGGCGGCGTGCGGGCCGAGCTGTATCCCGACGAGAGGGAGCTCGCGCGCGCCGTGCGCCTCGCGGTGGGCGCCGAGGTCCCGTTCAAGGCGACGGCGGGGCTGCATCACGCGGTACGCAACACCGATCCGCGGACCCTGTTCGAGCAGCACGGCCACCTCAACCTGCTCGCGGCCACCGGCGCCGCGCTCGACGGCGCCGACGAAGGGGAGATCGCCGCGGTCCTGGCCGAACGCGACGCCGCCGCGGTCGCCGGTCTCGTCGGCGCCCTGTCCCCGGAGGTCCGCAAGGCCTTCCGCTCTTTCGGCACCTGTTCTCTCGCCGAGCCCGTCGGTGAGCTCGCGGCTCTCGGCCTGCTCGGCCCGGACCTGACCAAGGACCTCCTGTGACCGCATCCACCACCGTCCGCCTCGACGTGCCCATAGACGACCTGTTCGGCATCCACAACCTGCCCTACGGGGTGTACTCGCTGCCCGGACGCGCCCCCCGCGTCGGCACGCGTTACGGCGAGCACGTCGTCGACCTGGCGACGCTCCTGGGCGACGACGTGTTCGCGGGCCCGTCGCTCAACCCGTTCATGGCCCAGGGCCACGACCGCTGGGTCCAGGTGCGATCCGCCGTCACCGCCGCGCTGAGCGAGGACGTCCCCCGGGCGGCGGTGCACTCCGCCTCCGACGTCTCCCTTCATCTGCCGTTCGACGTGGCCGACTACGTCGACTTCTACGCATCGGAGCACCACGCCGCCAACCTCGGACGGCTGTTCCGCCCGGACAACCCCGAGCCGCTCATGCCGAACTGGAAGCACCTCCCGGTCGGCTACCACGGCCGGTCCGCCTCGATCGTCGTCTCCGGGACCGACATCATCCGCCCCGCCGGACAGCGCAAGGGCCCGAACGACCCGGCACCGGTCTTCGGACCGTCGGTACGCCTGGACATCGAGGCCGAGCTCGGCTTCGTCGTGGGCACCGGCAGCGCGCTCGGTGAGCCCGTCGCGGCCGGGCGGGCGGAGAAGCACCTCTTCGGCGTCGTCCTCTTCAACGACTGGTCCGCCCGGGACATCCAGGCGTGGGAGTACGTGCCACTCGGACCCAACCTGGGCAAGTCGTTCGCCTCGACCGTCTCCCCCTGGGTCGTTCCGCTGCTGGCCCTGGAGGAAGCCAAGGTGCGCACCCCGGTCCAGGAACCGGAGGTCCTCCCCTACCTCGCGCTCGACGAGCCCTGGGGCCTGGACATCGACCTGGAGGTCGAGTGGAACGGCGAGGTGGTCTCCCGGCCGCCGTACGCCGCCATGTACTGGTCGCCCGCCCAGATGCTGGCCCATCTCACGGTCAACGGAGCACCCACCCGCACCGGGGACCTCTTCGCCTCGGGCACCGTCTCGGGGCCGGCCAAGGAGCAGCGCGGCGCCTTCATCGAGCTGACCTGGGGCGGGGCGGAGCCGGTGACGGTCGCCGGGGAGCGGCGGACGTTCCTGGAAGACGGTGACGAGGTGGTGCTGCGCGCCACCGCCCCCGGAGCGGGCGGCACCCGCATCGGCTTCGGTGAGGCGCGTGGGCGCGTCGTCGCCGCGCGACACGGCCGGGAGGTCTGATGGACAAGGTGGTTCCCTCCGCCGCCGAGGCGGTCGAGGACATCGGTCGCGGAGCGACGCTGGCGGTGGGCGGCTTCGGCCTGTGCGGCATTCCCGCCGTGCTGATCGACGCCGTTCTCCGGTCGGGCGCCGACCGGCTCCAGGTCGTCTCCAACAACGCCGGCGTCGACGACTGGGGACTCGGTCTCCTGCTCGCCGCGGGCCGCATCCGCCGCATCGTCGCCTCCTACGTGGGAGAGAACAAGGAGTTCGCCCGGCAGTATCTCGCCGGTGAACTGGAGGTCGAGCTCACACCCCAGGGAACGCTGGCCGAACGGCTCCGCGCCGGCGGCTCCGGCATTCCCGCGTTCTTCACCGCGACCGGTGTCGGCACGCAGGTGGCCGAGGGCGGCCTGCCCTGGAAGTACGACGGCGCGGGCGGCGTCGAGATCGCCTCACCGGCCAAGCAGACCCAGGAGTTCGACGGCGGCACCTATGTGCTGGAGCACGCCGTGGTGGCGGACGCCGCACTGGTACGGGCCGCCCGTGGAGACCGGCACGGCAACCTGGTGTTCGACAAGGCCGCCCGCAATTTCAACCCCCTGGCCGCCATGGCGGGCCGGATCTGCGTCGCGGAGGTCGAGGAACTGGTCGAGCCCGGCGAACTCGACCCCGACCAGGTGCACCTGCCCGGCGTCTACGTACACCGTGTCGTCGCGCTGTCGCCCGAACAGGCCGCCGACAAGCGGATCGAGAAGAGGACGGTGCGATGAGCTGGACCCGCGAGCAGATGGCAGCGCGTGCCGCGGCGGAACTGTCCGACGGTGACTACGTCAACCTCGGTATCGGTCTGCCCACGCTGGTGCCCAACCACATCCCGGCGGGCGTGGAACTGGTGCTCCAGTCCGAGAACGGCATCCTCGGCACCGGTCCGTACCCGACCGAGGAAGAGGTCGATCCCGACCTGATCAACGCCGGCAAGGAGACCGTCACCGTCCGCGCCGGTGCCTCGTTCTTCGACTCCGCGACCAGCTTCGGCATGATCCGGTCAGGCAAGATCGACGCCGCGATCCTGGGAGCCATGCAGGTATCGGCGAAGGGGGACATCGCGAACTGGATGATCCCCGGAAAGATGGTCAAGGGGATGGGCGGGGCGATGGACCTGGTGCACGGTGCCAGGCGAGTGGTCGTCCTGATGGAGCACGTGGCCCGGGACGGGAGCTTCAAGATCGTCGAGGAGTGTTCCCTGCCCCTCACCGGAAAGAGGGTCGTCCAGCGGATCATCACCGACCTGTGCGTCCTGGACGTCACCGCCACGGGCCTGCACCTGGTCGAACTGGCACCGAACGTCTCCGTCGAGGACGTCAGGGCCAAAACGCAGTGCGAAATCAGTTGCGGGTAGCGAAACCCGTGCGACGGGACAGGCCGTCAGGGGCGGGTCAGGAGACAAGTCGTGGCTTGCATCCATGGAGATCGTCGCTCCGATACGGGTCCCGGTCCGCGCATGTGGCCGGCGATCGCGCACCCGGCTCCGTCGATCTCATGACCTGTTCCCTGCCGGCTTGGGCAAAAAGGTGCCGCGCCTCAGGCTCTGCTCGATGGCCTCCAGGGAACGCCCCTTGGTCTCTGGCACGCGGAAGAAGATGACGATCCAGGCGATGACGTTCACCATGGCGTACACCAACATCGCTCCGCCCAGGCTGAGCGTGCTGACGAGGGTGAGTGCGGTGGAGGTGACGAGCAGGTTCGATCCCCACAGTGCGGCTGCGTGCAGGCCGGTGGCCGCGGGGCGGATCTTCAGCGGGTACACCTCCGACCCGATCAGCCAGCCGACGACCTGGATGCCCCCGGTCTGGAAGAACATGAACGCCAGCAGCATGGCCAGTGCGAGCCCCGGGTCGGGCTGATCGTCAGAGACGATGAACAGCAGACCGAACAGCGCGATCGAGATCGCCGAGCCGGGCAGCATGGTCAGCATCAGGCGTCGGCGGCCGATCCGGTCAACCAGCAGCTTGCCGACCAGGGTCATCACCACGTAGACGACGCCGACATAGACATTGGCCTGCAGCGAGAACGTCGACGGGAATCCCACGTCGGTCAGGATGATCGGCGTGTAGTAGATCATCATTTCAAGTCCTGTGAGCTGAGTGAAGATCGCCACCGCGATTCCCGCAGTCAGTGCCGGACGCAGCCACTTCTCGCCCAAGGCCCGCCACGGCCCCTCCTCCGCCTCGCTCTCACGACGCATGACGTCCTGGATGTCCCGCACCTCTCGGTCAGCGGTCCGTCCGTCGGGCCTGACCCACCGCAGCACCCTCCGCGCGGGGTTGATGTAGTTGCGGTGCACCAGCCAACGTGGGCTCTCCGGCAGCAGGAGGATCCCGATGACCAGGATCACCGCGGGGACCACGGCGACCATGATCTTCCAGTGCCAGGCGACGTCACTGAACGCCATGTTCACCAGTGCCGCGCTCAGAATGCCGATGCCGATCGCGACGTTGAAGAACGTGACGAAACCACCGCGACGGTCCGGTGGGGACAGCTCGGCGATGTAGGTCGGGATGGCCTGGGTGCTGCCGCCCACCGCCAACCCCAGGAACAGTCGGCTGCCGATCAGCGTGAGAGGTTCGGGAGACAGACCGGCCAGAATCACCCCTACGGCGAAAATCACAGCGACCGTGACGATCGTGCTCCGCCGCCCGAACCGCACCGTGAAGGGTCCCGCCGTGAGCGCGCCGATCAGGGCGCCGAGCAGGATCGAGGAGGTGATCATCTGCTCGATGCTGTTCCTGGGGATGCTGTTGCCGAACAGCTCGTAGGATTTCGTGATCCCGAAGTCCTGGGCAATCTGGTCCAAGGTGCCGGAGATGATTCCGGTGTCATAGCCGTACAGCAGTCCGCCCAGCGCGGACACGAAGGCCACATAATAGATGTTCCGCGTCGAGGAATTGGAAGTCTCGGAAGGAATTCCCCGAAGCTTCTGCTCCTCCGGCGACAGCTCTGGCTCATCGTCGAATGCTCCGTCCCCGGAATCCTCGGGCTGACCGCCTCGTTCGGGCATACGTGCTCCTCACCGTGGACTGAGCGAAGTGACGACGGATGAAACGATAGCGAGCAGCGCAGCTGGTCACATCGAGGTTCCTCGGCGAGTTGGACAGCTGACCGATGGATGGTTGCTGGGGTATTCGTATCGGGCCTTGTCGACGCGTGAGACAGGCGGAGTCGTTTGCTACGTCAATGACGTGCCATGTATATGCGCAGCTTTGCGACAGTGCGGGATTTTCGTTTTCTGACGTCATCGCGCGGGAAAGGCTGACCGGTCATCCGCTGCGGTATCCCCGAGGCATGCGGCAGGGCGCGCGAACACCGCTGGTGCGTAGCGGCTGGTCGTGCCAGGTCTCGGGCCACGTCGAGGATGCCGCTGTAGCTATCGCCGCCCGTGAGCGCGGTCGGAGAAACGGCCGCGCCCAGCGTGGAGTTGAGCACGCGGGGCCCGACGAAGACCGCCGAGCGGCCGCCATCGGGGGGCACGGCTCCATCGCGCTGACCGGCTCACCACAGTCAGCCACCTGTGGAATGCCGGGCACATGAAACGGGAGCCTCCCTCGTGAGGAAGGACCGATTTCGCTTCTACCCGCAGGACTCGGCTGCCGTGACCAGGAGCGCACCGCCCACATTCAGATCATTGCAGGTCAACGCACCCTTCCTCGTGGCTTCAGCGCCACCGGCGGGAGGTGGGGAGCGGACAGCCGGCCTCCGTCATAGCCCTCCACTTCGCCGAACCGGGCGCTGGTCATCCAGTCCGCACGCGCCTGTGCGATCTCCTCGTGAGACCGTCCGACGAAGTTCCACCACATGACGATCTCCTCCTCGAACGGCTCGCCGCCCAGGAGCATCAACCCCGCGTCCGACGCCGCCCGCAGGGGAAGTTCGGTCCGGCCGCAGCCGAGATAGAGCATCGAGCCCGGCAGTACCGGCACACCGTCGACCTCCACCTCCCCGGACATCGACAGCACCGCGTACTCGAAGTCGGGGTCGAGGGGCAGCCGGGCGTCGGCGCCCTGGGCGAGGGAGAGGTCCGCCCCGACGATCGGGGTGTACGCCGTGCCGGGTGACCTGGCACCGTCCAGTTCGCCCAGGATCACGGTCGCGGTGAGGCCCGGTGCCGTGACGGTGGGCAGGTCGGCGTGGTGCTGGAAATGCGGTTCCACGTTCCGGTGGGCGTCGGGCAGGGCGACCCAGAGCTGGGCGCCGTGCAGGAATGCGGCGTGCGCTTTCGGGCTCTCCTCGGAGTGACTGATGGCCCTGCCCGACGTCATCAGCCCCAGCTCCCTCGGCCGGATCGTCCGTAGGCTGCCCAGGCTGTCGCGGTGCAGGACCTCGCCCTCGTGCAGCCAGCTGACCGTCTGCAGTCCCATATGAGGGTGCGGGGGGACCTGCATCCCGGGCTCGTCGGCGATGTCGTCGGGTCCGTAGTGGTCGACGAAGGCCCAGGCCCCGACCATGCGACGGCCCAGGTTGGGCAGCAGCCGGCGGACCTCCGTCGACTCACCGAGTTGCACGCGGCGCGGGGAGAGAAGCTCCCGCACCGGTTCGGCGACGACGAAACCCCGCCCTCCGCAGACGGTGGGTGTGGCCTGGCGATCGAGATTGCTCATGGCGCTCAACCTATTCCCGCGCGGCGACGGAGCGCCCGTCTCCACGCCGATAATTTAGTGGAATGTTAAACTACTGCACGGTGTTGCACCGTCGTGAGCCGTTCCGGTCAAGGAGGAGAAGTGGACGAGACCTACTACGAGTTCGGTACGCCCGCCGACCGCTGGGACCGGGCGAAGCTGTTCTTCGAAGCGAAGGAGTACGTGACCGCCGCGCGGATCCTCGGCGGGCTCGTCGAGGAGATGCCCGAGCAGGTCGCCCCGCGACTGCTGCTGGCGCGCGCCTACTACCACGCCGCGCGGCTCACCAAGGCGGAGGACGAACTGCGCGAGGTGCTGGAGCGCGACCCGGTCGAGCACTACGCGCGCCTCATGCTCGGCCGCACCCTGGAGCGCCAGGGCCGGCAGACCGAGGCGGCCACCCACCTGCGCCTGGCCGCCGCGCTGGCCGGGGAGTTCGAGCCGCCGGAGCGTAGACCTCAGGGCGCGTTGCGACCCTAGGACGTGTGTCGGGCCTGGGGCCTCATCGAAAGTCCCCACGCGTACGGGAAAGCGGCCCGTCCGGTCATTCCGAACCGTCCGGCACGGCGGGTGCCTCCGCCGTGCCGTCGTACGGGAGGATCTGCCGCAGAAGTCCGCGCGGATGCCCTCTCTTCCGCCACTCACGCGGATAGCCGATGGACACCTCCTCGAACCGCACCCCGTCGTACCACGTGGTGCGGGGGATGTGGAGATGGCCGTAGACGACTGCGGCGACGTTGAAGCGCCGGTGCCAGTCCGCGGTGAGTTCGGTGCCGCACCACTGTGCGAACTCCGGGTACCACATCACGGAAGTGGGCTCGCGGACCAGCGGCCAGTGGCCCGCGATCACCAGCGGGACGTCGGCGTCGTGGGCGGCCAGCCGCCGTTCGGTGAGTGCCACCCGCGCCCGGCACCAGGCGTCCCGGGACGGGTACGGGTCGGAGTGCAGCAGGTACTCGTCGGTGCAGACGACACCGGCCTCGTGCGCACGCTCCAGGGATTCCTCCTTGGTGGACGTGCCCGGCACTCTGAACGTGTAGTCGTACAGGAGGAACACCGGGGCGATCGCCACGGGACCGTCCGTCCCCTCCCACCGGGGGTACGGATCCTCGGGGCTCGTCACGCCGATTTCACGGCAGATCCGGACGAGGTGTTCGTAGCGTGCCTGTCCGCGTAGCCGTACGGGGTCCTTGTCCA
Source organism: Streptomyces sp. SirexAA-E (assembly GCF_000177195.2). GTDB lineage: Bacteria > Actinomycetota > Actinomycetes > Streptomycetales > Streptomycetaceae > Streptomyces > Streptomyces flavovirens. The sequence goes on along the minus strand of NC_015953.1, from coordinate 7,086,112 downwards.
CGGTCCACAGTTCGTGGTTGCCGGGTGTCCACACCACGTGGGCGAACCGTCCGGCCAGCACCTCCAGCGCACGCGCGACCTCGTCGGCCTGCTCCGCCACGTCGCCCGCCACGATGAGCCAGTCCGCGTCGGACGTCGGGCGCAGCCGGTCGGCGACGGGGCGGTTGTCGGCGATTCCGACGTGGAGGTCGCTCACGGCGAGGAGCCGTCCCCCGTCGACGCGCGGTCGAGGTGCGGGCGGGCTCGGTGGGCTCGGCGGGCTCATGGGCCGAATCTACCCGTCCCGTCCCCCTGCCAGGCGGTTCCCCTCAGCTCCGCCGGGCTGTCGCCTCTCTGCCGACGGAGCCTCCCGGCCGGTCGGGCCGGCGGCCCCCGGTGCCTCGGGGATCCGGTGCCGGTCGGTCGGTCGGGCGACGCCGTCCGGGCGGGGAGGTCCGGTCGAGGCGGTTCGGGGCGGGGCACTGCCCCGGGAGGCGGTCAGCGAGGCTCGGGGCACGGCCGGCGCCGCAGCGCCGTCAGCAGTGCCCGACCGGCGCGCCGGGCCGCCCCCGGGGTACCGGTCCGGTCGGTGGCAGTCTCCGGAACGGGTCCGGCGTGCCCCTCCTCCGCCACGGCGGCCAGCATCCGGAAGCAGTGCGGGGCGTCCGGACGGCTGTGCTCGTCCGGGTCGGTCATGGCGTGCAGCAACTCGGCCAGGCCCGGCGAGAGGTGGGCCGGTATGGCCGGAGGGCGGTGCAGCCGCGCTATGGCGGACTCCAGCGGCGCTCCCCCGTATTCCATCTCCCCCTTGAGGGACTCGATCAGCACCAGACCGAGGCTGTAGACGTCCGAGGCCGGCCCCGCTCCCCTGCCCCGCACCTGCTCCGGTGCCAGGTACGCGGCGGTGCCCACCAGCGGGCCGGTGGCGGTGCGTGCGGCTGCGTCGAGCAGCTTGGAGATCCCGAAGTCGGTCAGGTGCGGACGCCCCGTCTCGTCCATGAGTATGTTCGACGGTTTCACATCACGGTGTACGACTCCGGCCGCGTGCACATGCGCCAGGGCCGAGGCCAGCGCGGACCCGGCCCGGCCGACCTCGGCCGGTGTCATACGGGCCGCCGCGATCCGGCGTCGTAGGGTCGCTCCCCTGATCAGCTGCATCACCAGGTAGGGGCACCCGTCCTCCTCGCCGGAGTCGTACACGGCGACCAGCCCGGGATGTTGGAGCTGTGCCAGCAGGCGGCCTTCGTCGTGGAACCGTTCCTCGGTGCGAAGACCGCTCTCCGGGCGGACGACCTTGATCGCCACCGGTCGCCGCATCCGCAGGTCGAGCCCCTCGTACACGTCGGCCGCGCCTCCGCGTCCCAGCAGGTCACCGAGCCGGTAGCGGTCCGCGAGCACACGGGTGGTCAGCCGGAACTCCGGTCGCGTCGGTGGTCTGGCCGACCACTGCGGGACCTTCATGTGCACCTCCTGTGCTCAGCGGTCACTGACCCGGCCCGTGCGGCCGTCCGTGCGTCCGCGCCCGCCGGGGCGCCGCGGAGACGCTCACGGCCGCGGCCCGGGGGCTTCGCTCTCACTCCGAAGGCGCGGCCATGAGCGACTCGTAGTACGCGCCCAGTCTGCTCAGGTAGAAGAGGTCGCTCGTGTCGTGGTCACGCTCGAACCGCGGCGCCCCCTTGATCTCGTCCTTGGTGCACCTGACCTTGACGGTCCGGGCGGCATGGTCGACAGCGGTCACCAGCCCCGCGGGTACGACCACGCTGCGGCCGAACTTCCACACACCCGCGTCGACCACCAGATGGTCGAAGCCCGGTGTCTGCGACAGCCTGACGACGGAGCCGAGGCTTCCGTCCTCCGCCTCCACGCTGTAATCGATCACGTCCGTGCCCAGCTCGGACGCCGGGCCTTGCCAGATCCATGTCGCATCCATGTTCTTAGTCCTCCGTGCTCTCGGCTTCCGGTACAGGGGCCGGGACCGTCCGTATGCCCCGGGAAGACGGAACGAAAGCAGCGCGCCCGCAGGAGTCCGCGGACGAGAGGCGTGGACCGGCGCGACGGGTCCGCGCGGAGTCCGAATCCGGATCCTTCAGATCAGGGCGGCGGGGCAGGAGCGGAGGAACCGGGTCGCGGTTCCACCCTCCCCGCACATGGCCCCGCCTTTCCGTGGGACCGAAAAAGCCCTTTTGTATGCACTCATACTGTTTTCAGCTCTTCATGCCGGGTACCACGCAGGGAGGAGCGGAACGAAGCATTCCGCCATGCCCTCACCCGTCGCACTGGAGATTCCATGTCGGCTCAGCGCAAGAGTTCGTTCGCCACCGTCAGCCCGTACACCGGGGACACCCTCGCGGAGTTTCCGCAGATCGAAGGCGAGGAGGTCGACTCCGTCCTTGAAACCGCAGGTCACGCGTTCGACGCGTGGCGAAAGCGGCCGATCGGGGAACGGGCCGCGGTGCTCGGACGCGCCGCCGAGCTGATGAGGGAGCGCAGGGAGCCACTGGCCCAGCTCCTCACGCAGGAGATGGGCAAGCTGATCTCCGAGGCCCGCGGTGAGGTGGATCTCGCGGCCTCGATCCTCTCGTACTACGCCGAACACGGCCCCGCCTTCGCCGCCGACGAGCCCCTCGATGTCGAGGAGGGAGAGGCCTACCTCGTCAGCGAGCCGCTGGGCGTGCTGCTCGGCGTCATGCCGTGGAACTTCCCGTACTACCAGGTGGTGCGCTTCGCGGGCCCGAACGTGGTCATGGGCAACACCGTCCTCGTCAAGCACGCCGGGATCTGTCCGCAGTCGGCGCTCGCCCTGGAGACGCTGTTCCGGGACGCGGGAGCGCCCGAGGGCGTGTACACGAACCTGTTCGTGAGCCACGACGAGGTCTCGCGCATCATCGACAGCCCCGTCGTACGGGGCGCCTCGCTGACGGGCAGCGAGCGGGCGGGCGCCCAGGTCGCCGAACGGGCCGGGCGCAACATGAAGCCGAGCCTCCTGGAGCTGGGCGGCAGCGACGTCTTCATCGTCCTGGACGGCGAGGGGCTGGAGCGTACGGTCGGCGCCGCCGTGGCCGGCCGGATGGCGAACACCGGGCAGAGCTGCGTCGCGTCGAAGCGGTTCATCGTGCTGGAGGACGTCTACGACGACTTCGTCGCCGGGATGCGCCGCGCGTTCGAGGCGCTGGAGCCGGGCGACCCGTCGGACGAGGCGACCACCCTGGGGCCCCTCTCCTCCGAGCAGGCGGCGGCGGACCTGGCCGACCAGATCCGCGAGACGGTCGACCAAGGGGCCGAGCTCGTCATCGGAGGCAACCGGATCGACCGCCCGGGCGCCTTCGTCGAACCGACCATCCTCACCGGCGTCAAGCCCGGAATGCGTGCCTACGCGGAGGAACTCTTCGGGCCCGCGGCGGTGATCTACCGGGTGGCCGACGAGGACGAGGCGATCGCCCTCGCCAACGACAGTCAGTACGGCCTCGGCGGCTCCGTCTTCTGCTCGGACGTGGAACGCGCCCGCCGGGTCGCCGAGCGGGTCGAGACCGGCATGATCTGGATCAACCACCCGACCTCGACGCAGGCCGACCTGCCGTTCGGCGGGATCAAGCGCTCCGGCTACGGGCGTGAGCTCTCGAAGCTCGGCATGCGGGAGTTCGTCAACCGCAAGCTCGTACGCGTCCTGCCGCCCGACGCGGAGCTGCACGGCATCGCGGGCTGAGCCGCCCCGCAGGGGGCCGCGTGCCACGGACGGCGCCGACGCCCCCGCCCCTCGACACAACCGACACCAGCAAGGAGCCACCGTGCCCGCAGTACCGGACGTGACCCTCAACAACGGCGTGCGCATTCCCCAGCTCGGCTTCGGGACCTTCCAGATCCCCCCGGAGCAGACCCGCGAGACGACCTCGGCGGCCCTGGAGGCCGGCTACCGCCACATCGACACGGCGCAGATGTACGGCAACGAGAAGGAGGTCGGACAGGCGGTCCGTGACTCCGGGCTCGACCGCACCGACGTCTTCGTGACCAGCAAGCTGAACAACGACGCCCACGCGCGCGACGACGCACTCAAGGCGTTCGACCGGAGCATGGAGGAGCTGGACCTGGACTACCTGGACCTCTTCCTCATCCACTGGCCCCTGCCCGGCAAGGGGGACTTCGTGGAGACCTGGAACGTCCTGGAGGAGATCTACCGTTCCGGCCGGGTCAAGGCCATCGGGGTGTCCAACTTCCAGCCGCATCACCTGCGTCGGCTGCTGGAGGGCAGCGTGGTGGTGCCCGCCGTCAACCAGGTCGAGGTGCACCCCTACCTCACCCAGGACGCCGTCCGGTCCTTCGGGGCCGAGCACGGCATCGCCACGGAGGCCTGGTCCCCCATCGCGCAGGGCAAGGTCCTCGGCGACCCGGTGATCGCGAGGATCGCCGAGCGGGTCGGCAAGTCGACGGCGCAGGTCGCTCTGCGCTGGCACCTCCAGCGCGGGGACATCGTCTTCCCCAAGTCGGCGACCCGGAAGCGCATCGTGGAGAACTTCGACCTGTTCGACTTCGAACTCACCGAAGGCGACATCGGTGAGATCTCCGCGCTGAACCGGGACGAGCGGACCGGGCTGGACCCCGACAGCTTCAACGGCTGAGCGGTCCGCGACGGCCGAGCGGTCCGTCGCACTGAGGGCCCGACCAACCGGTCGGGCCCTCAGTGGCGCCGGGGGCTGAAACGGCCCCAGGTGCACCCGGCAGCGGGCACGATGCCGACTGGAGTGCCGGCCGCGCTCCTGCGGCTGATCAGCCTCGGTAGGTCTCCAGCAGCCGCAACCAGACCTCGCTGATCGTCGGGTACGACGGAACCGCGTGCCAGAGCCGCTCGACGGGGACCTCACCGGCGACCGCGATCGTGGCGGAGTGCAGCAGTTCACCGATGCCCGGCCCCACGAACGTCACGCCGAGCAGCACCTCGCGGTCCAGGTCCACCACCATCCGCGCCTGTCCCTTGTACCCCTGGGCGTACAGCCCGGAGCCGGCGACGGAGGCCAGGTCGTAGTCGACGGCCCGCACCCGGTGGCCCGCCTCCTCCGCCTCGGCCAGGGTGAGGCCGACCGAGGCGGCCTCCGGGTCGGTGAAGACGACCTGCGGGACCGCGGCGTGGTCGGCGGTGGCCGCGTGCGCGCCCCACCGGTCGGTCTCCGGCAGGGTTCCCCGTGCGCGGGCGGCGATCACGTCTCCCGCGATACGGGCCTGGTACTTGCCCTGATGTGTGAGGAGGGCACGGTGGTTGACGTCGCCGACGGCGTACAGCCAGTCGCTGCCCTCCACCCGGCAGCTGTCGTCGACGGTCAGCCACGAGCCGGGCTCGACACCCACGGTGTCGAGGCCGAGGTCGTCGGTGCGCGGCGCGCGACCGGTGGCGAAGAGGATCTCGTCGGCCTCGACGGTGGTGCCGTCGTCCAGTTCCACGGTGACGGGTCCGTCGTGTCCGGCCCGGCTCACCGAGGCCGCCGAGACCCCGGTGAGGATCCGGGCGCCGGCCTCGGTCAGCGCCTCGCCGACCAGTTCCCCGGCGAACGGTTCCATCTTGGGCAGCAGCCCCTTGCCGCGGACCAGCATCGTCACCTGGGCGCCGAGCCCCTGCCAGGCGGTGGCCATCTCCACACCGACCACTCCCCCGCCGACGACGACGAGGCGGCCCGGCACCTCCTTGGCGCCGGTCGCCTCGCGGCTGGTCCAGGGGCGTACGTCGGCGACGCCGGGCAGGGAGGGGACGACGGCTTTGCTGCCCGTGCACACGGCGACGGCGTGCCGGGCGGTGAGCAGCGTCTCCTCGCCGTCGGGGCCGGTGACGGTGACCTCCCTGACCCCTGTCAGCCGGCCCTTGCCGCGGTGGACGACCGCACCGATCCCGTCCAGCCAGGACACCTGGCCGTCGTCCTTCCAGTGGGAGGTCTCCTCGTCGCGGAAGGCGAGGACGGCGTCCGCGTCGAGCGGGCCCCGCACCGCGCCGCTCAGGCCGGGGACCTTGCGGGCGTCGGCGCGGGCCACGACCGGCCGCAGCAGCGCCTTGCTGGGCATACAGGCCCAGTACGAGCACTCCCCGCCGACGAGTTCGGACTCCACCACGGCCGTGCTCAGCCCGGCCGCCCTGGTGCGGTCCGCCACGTTCTCGCCGACGGGCCCCGCACCGATCACCACGACGTCGTATTCGGTCTTCTTCACTGCGTCAGTCATGGGGCCAGTGTGATCGTGAGTGTGCGCTGCGGCCACATGGGCAGGCGGAATAGCGCAAGCGACGTCGCCGTTGTGCGGGACAGGTCCGAACGGACCCAGGAAGAGGTATCAGCGTATGAGCACCGTAGAGCTCACCAAGGAAAACTTCGATCAGGTCGTGACGGACAACGACTTTCTGCTGATCGACTTCTGGGCTTCCTGGTGCGGTCCGTGTCGGCAGTTCGCGCCGGTCTACGACGCGGCGTCCGAGCGCCATCCCGACCTGGTCTTCGCCAAGGTGGACACGGAGGCGCAGCAGGAGCTGGCGGCCGCTTTCGAGATCCGTTCCATTCCCACGCTGATGATCGTCCGTGACAACGTGGCGGTCTTCTCGCAGCCCGGGGCGCTTCCGGAGGCGGCGCTCGAAGATGTCATCGGGCAGGCGCGGAAGCTGGACATGGACGAGGTACGCAAGTCCGTCGAGGAACAGCAGCAGGCCCAGCAGTCCCAGCAGGAGAACCCGTAGGTCCTCCGGACCCGTACGGCGACAGGGGCCGGGCCACATGGCCCGGCCCCTCGTCCGTCCCCGGCCCGGGCGCCCGTCTTCGCGGGCCTGCCCGGCGGGAGCGTCAGCCGGTCTGCCCCGGCTCACCCGCCGCCGCGTCCCCCTGTGCGGCGCGGCGCTCTTCCCGCGTCCCGCCGATGTGTTCCGCGATGCGGACCGTGAGGCCGTAGTCCAGCTCGACGCCGTCCACCAGGAGCGCCTCCACGGTGTGCGTGGCCGGATCGATGTCCGCCTCCACGCCCTCGCCCGTGTAACGCGGGTAGCCCGACGCCCCCGTGTCGCCGGTGGCCGCGACGACCGCCGAGCGCAGGGCGGTACCGGGCTCGGGTGTCCCGGTGGCGTTCTCCTTGTGTTCCGGGACCAGCAGGATCTCGTAACTCTGCGGATGGCTCATGGTGCCGACGCTAGACATACGCCGTCGGCCGCGCACGTCGTGACGCGGCGGCCCGTTCAGCTGGACTCACGCGCCACGGTCTCGGCCCGCAGCAGGTCGTGGCGCTCGGGCGCGCCGCCGGGGTGCCTGACCAGCCGGTCGATCATCTCGGCCGGTGGCTGCGCGGTGGCCAGCTCCATCCTGACGGTGCTGAGCCGGGGTCTGAGCAGTCTGCCGAGCAGCAGGTCCCCGGCTCCGACGACGGCCGTCTCGGCGGGCACCTCGACGCCCGCGTCCTGCAGGGCCCTCATCAGCAGCATCGCGTACTCGTCGTCGTAGGCGAAGACGGAGTCCAGTCCCAGGGCCCGCCACCGCGCGGCGAGTTCGGCGGCCGAGGACTCCTCGTACCGCAGGGGCAGCGGCTGGATCCGGGCACCCGTGGCGGACGTCTCGGCCGCGTGGAGCGCTCCCGCCAGACGCGGCTCGGAGAACAGTGCGAGACCGGCCTCCTGGGGCATGACCACCCCGATCCGCCGGCGGCCGCGGCCGAGCAGATGCCGTACGGCGCCGGCGCCGACCCCCCGCTGGTCCAGGACCAGGGCATGGGCGCCCTCCACGGGCTGCGGGCCGAGGGTGATCACCGCCTTGGCGCCGGAACGTGTCAGCACGGATATGCCCTGGGGGGTGAGCCGCACGCCACCGGGTGCGACGACGGCGACGGGCCGGAGTTCGGCCCAGGCCCGCACGGCCTCGTCGGCGTCGAGACCGGCGCTGCCGTACTGCACGACGGTGTAGTCCAACCGCCGCAGGTCGGACTGCAGATCCGTGAGGAAGCGCTGCTGGAGGGGGACGGCCGGAAGGTGGACGGCGGGCAGCAGCACCATTCTGCTGTGCCCGGCCCGTAGGCTGCGGGCCGCCGCGTGCGGGACGTAACCGAGGCCGGACGCGGCTTCCCTGACCCGTCGGCGGGTCGCGTCGCTGATCCGCACGGTGGTGTTGTCGTTCAGTACATAGGACACGGTGGCCCGCGACACCCCGGCGGCCCGCGCCACATCGGCGCTGGTCGGGACGGAGGTACGGGCGGACTGCTCGGGTAACTGGCTCATGGCGTCGGGCAGTCTTCCAGACCCGGTGAGCGGTCACTCGGACCGGGGCCACCACTTCCGCACCCTGACTCTCACGCTGGAGTCGAGGTCGACGGTTCACCGTGGGGAGACCGCTCGGCCACTCTCCGTACAGGATCCGGCGGAGCGTCACCGGCCCCGCTCCACAGGCCCGTTCCGGCTGGCAATACGGTATTGCGATGACGTTTCACCAGGACCACAGCAGCGACAGCTCCACCGACTTCCCCGGCCGGACCGGCCGGGGTGCCACCACCCAGGCCGACCCCCTCGACGTAGGCCCCGTACGCACCTCGTATGCCCCCGACCGGGACGGCGACCCCGACCCGGGGGAGATCGTGTGGACCTGGGTGCCGTTCGAGGAGAACGACGGGCGCGGCAAGGACCGGCCGGTGCTCGTGGTGGCCCGGGAGGCGACGGGCACGGTCCTGGCGGTGCAGCTGTCGAGCAAGCGGCACGACGAGGAGCATGAGTGGGTGTCGCTCGGGGCCGGGCCGTGGGACAGCTCGGGGCGGCCCTCCTGGGTGGACCTGGACCGGGTGCTGCGGGTGCACGAGGACGGGATGCGGCGCGAGGCCTGCGCCCTGGACCGGGGCAGGTTCGACCTGGTCGCGGGGCGGCTGCGGGAGCGCTACGGCTGGAGCTGAGCGGCGAACACCCGGGTGAACGCGGACCGGACGGGGGCCTGGGGGCCGCGCTCCAGAACGGCGAGAACGACCTGTTCGAAGTGGCCGGCGAACCGTCCCCCGTCGGCCAGCAGGGCGTGGAACGCGCCGGCCACCTCGGCCGGGTCGTTGCGGAACACCCCGCACCCCCAGGCGCCGAGCACCAGCCGGCGGTAGCCGCACACCGCCGCGACCTCGAGCACCCGTTCGGCCCGGCTCGCGAGCGCGGCGGGGACGAGGTGGGCCCGGTGCGGCTCCTGCCGGCGGATGACCCCCGCGTTGGGCGCGGGAGAGGTCAGGAAACCGGCCGTGTACGGGGTGTCGAGGAGACGGCCCCGGTCGTCCCGGAAGACCGGGACCCCGGGCGAGTGGACGACCCGGTCGCTGTAGAACGCGCTGCGCTCGGCGCGGTGGTGGGCGTAGTACTCCGGGGCGCGCAGCAGTGTCGCGTACAGCGCCGAACCGCGGCACAGGGACTCCTCCTGGGCCTGCGCGCCGTTGAGGTAGCCGCCGCCGGGGTTGCGGGCGGAGGCGTAGTTCAGCACGGCCACCTTGCCGGGTGAGGCGGCGGTCATGCGCCGGGCCGCCTGCAGACTGCTCTCGCCCGTCACCTCGAACACCGGGGCGCGGTCGGTGTCCAGGACGGCGACGGGGACCGGTTCGGGCCCGTACATCCGGGTCCCGGAGAGCGCGGCGGACAACGCGCACCCGATCGTCACCTGCCGCCCGGCCTGCGTGCGGTAGTGCCCGGCCTCGACGACGGCCTCCGTCTCGCGCGCGATGCCGCGCAGCCGTGCGCTCATCGACGCTCCCCCGTGTGGTGCATACGGGGCATGCTGGACGCCCGGACGGCATGGACGCAACCGGTTTTCCGTCCTCCAGGGGCACCCTTGCGCGAACTCCGGTTACGAGTTTGGGTGGTAAGGACGCACCCCAAGAGGAGGCCCCAGCATGCCCCTGGACACTCCCGGCGCGCACGGTCCGGCCGTTGAGGCCGAGCCCCTCGACGAGGACGAGGCGCAGGACCGGCTGCGCGGCATATGTTTCAAGACGGGACCGCCGCGGACCGTCGGTGTGGAACTCGAATGGCTCATCCATGACCGCGAGCGCCCCGAGGCCGCCGTCTCCCACGAGCGCCTGACCGCCGCCGCCGACGCGGTGCGCGCCACTCCACTGGACTCGGCTCTGACGTTCGAGCCGGGCGGACAGCTGGAGCTCAGCTCCCGGCCCGCCGGATCCCTGACGGCATGTGTGGACGCCGTGTCCGCCGACATGGCCGCCGTCCGTACCGTCCTCGCCCGGTCCGGGCTCGAACCGGTCGGTCTCGGGGTCGATCCGTGGCAGCCACCCCGTCGGCTGCTGAAGGAACCGCGTTACGCCGCCATGGAGGCGGCGCTCGACCGTTCGGGAGACTCCGGACGCGCCATGATGTGCACGTCCGCCTCCGTCCAGGTCTGCGTGGACGCCGGTGAGGAGGAACCCGGCCCGCTGGGGTTCGGGCGGCGGTGGCAGCTCGGGCACCTGCTGGGCGCGGTGCTCGTGGCGGCCTTCGCCAACTCGCCCTTCCGGCAGGGTGTGCGCACCGGCTGGCGTTCCACCCGGCAGGCGCTGTGGGCCGACCTCGATCCGGCCAGGTCGCTGGCCCCGCCGGTCCGCCGCTCCCCTCGGGACGACTGGGCCGGATATGTGCTGGACACACCGGTGATGTGCATCCGCAGTGATGACGGCACCCCCTGGGCCGTTCCCGAGGGCCTGACGTTCCGGGACTGGATCAGGGGCGGCGGGCCCCGGCCCGCGGTGCGTGCCGATCTCGACTACCACGTGACGACGCTGTTCCCGCCGGTGCGTCCGCGCGGGCACCTGGAACTGCGCATGATCGACGCCCAGTCGGGCCCCGACGGCTGGCTGGTGCCGCTGGCCGTCACCACTGCTCTCTTCGACGACCCGGAGGCGGCCGAAACCGTGTACCGCACCGTGAAACCTCTGGCCGAGACGGCGGGCCCGTCTCCCGCGCCCCGCAATCCGCTGTGGACGACGGCCGCCCGGGACGGGCTCGCCGATCCGGAACTGGCCGCCGCCGCGAAGGTGTGCTTCGCCGCCGCCTCCCGGGCGCTGCCCGGACTCGGCGCGAGCGGTCGTGTGCAGGACGCCGTCGCCGCGTTCACCGACCGCTATGTGGTGCGGGGCCGATGTCCCGCCGACGACCTGACCGACCCGACCCCGATGCGGCACGGAAGGGGACCGGCCCGATGACCGACCACGCACCCGGTCTCCCGCACGGACCGGAACTCGACGCGGAGGCCCTGCGCGAGCGTGCCCTCACCGCTCTCGTCACCGCGCGGGCACGCACCGCCCTACTCACCGACAGCGTCGACGACCACGACCTCACCGCCCAGCACTCCCCGCTGATGTCGCCCCTGGTCTGGGACCTGGCGCACATCGGCAACCAGGAGGAGCTGTGGCTGCTGCGCGCCGTGGGCGGGCTGGAGGCGATCCGCCCGGAGATCGACGGACTGTACGACGCGTTCGAGCACTCCCGGGCCAGCCGGCCCTCACTGCCGCTGCTGCCGCCCGCCGAGGCGCGGATCTACGCCGCCGACGTACGCGGCAGGGCCCTGGACATCCTCGAAGGTGCCCCGCTGCACGGTGCGGGCCGCCCCCTGGAACGTGCGGGTTTCGCCTTCGGCATGATCGCCCAGCACGAGCAGCAGCACGACGAGACGATGCTGATCACCCATCAGCTGCGGTCGGGACCGGCGGTGCTGGACGCGCCGGAACCGCCGCGGCAGACGGACGCGGTCGCGCTCCCGGCGGAAGTCCTGGTCGAGGGCGGTCCGTTCACCATGGGCACCTCCACCGAACCGTGGGCACTGGACAACGAACGGCCCGCGCACCGACGGGACGTGGGCGCGTTCTTCATCGACACCGCCCCGGTGACCTGCGGCGCCTACCAGCGTTTCATCGAGGCGGGCGGCTACGGCGACGAGCGCTGGTGGGCGCCCGAGGGCTGGGCGATGGTCCGCGAGCACGAGCTGTCGGCGCCGCTGTTCTGGCACAAGGACGCCGGACAGTGGCTGCGCCGCCGGTTCGGGGTGACCGAGCCGGTGCCCTCCGACGAGCCGGTGCTGCACGTGAGCTGGTACGAGGCGGACGCGTACGCCCGGTGGGCGGGCCGGCGGCTGCCGACCGAGGCGGAGTGGGAGAAGGCGGCCCGGCACGACCCCGCGTCGGACCGTTCACGGCGCTATCCCTGGGGCGACGGTGATCCGACCCCCGAACACGCCAACCTGGGACAGCGCCATCTGCGTCCGGCGGCCGCCGGGGCGTACCCGGCGGGGCGGTCACCGTCGGGCGCCGGACAGCTGATCGGTGACGTGTGGGAGTGGACGTCGAGTGACTTCCTGCCCTACCCGGGGTTCGTCGCGTTCCCGTACCGGGAGTATTCGGAGGTGTTCTTCGGGCCGGGCCACAAGGTGCTGCGCGGGGGTTCGTTCGCGGTGGACGCGGTGGCGTGCCGCGGCACGTTCCGCAACTGGGACCTGCCGGTGCGCCGCCAGATCTTCTCGGGCTTCAGGACCGCGAGGGACGCCTGATGTGCCGTCATATCGCCTACCTGGGGCCGCCGGTCACCTTGGGCGAGATACTCACCGCCCCGGAGCACTCGCTCGTGCGCCAGTCCTGGGAGCCGCGCCACCAGCGGTCCGGCACGGTCAACGCGGACGGTTTCGGGGTCGGCTGGTACGCGGACGGGGACCCGGTGCCCGGCCGCTATCGCCGGAGCGGACCCGTCTGGGGCGACGAGACGTTCGCCGATCTGGCCCGGGTGGTGCGCAGCACGGCACTGCTCGGCGCCGTGCGGGACGCCACCTGGGCGGGTGCCGACGGCGAGGCCGCCGCCGCGCCGTTCGCCTCGGGCCCTCTGCTGTTCAGCCACAACGGGGCGGTGCGGGGATGGCCCGCTTCCCTGACGCGGCTGGCCGGCACCCTGCCCCCGGAGCGGCTGCTCGACCTGGCGGCGCGCAGTGATTCGGCGCTGGTCTGGGCGCTCGTGCTCCGCCGGGTCGCGGAGGGCGACGAGCTCTCCGGCGCACTGGCGGACACCGTGATCGACATCGCCGCGGCGGCTCCCGGCTCCCGGCTCAATCTGCTGCTCACCGACGGTGCGGTGATCGCGGCGACCGCGTGGGGCGACTCGCTCTGGTATCTGCACGAACCGGGTGTGCGCACGGTGGTGGCCTCCGAGCCGTACGACGACACCCCGTACTGGCACGAGGTCCCCGACCGCACGCTGCTGGCCGCGACCCGTGACGACGTCCTGCTGACCCCGCTCAAGGAGCCCCCCGAGTGAGTCCCTTCCTGCTGACCCGCACCCTTCCGCTGGACGCGACGGACGCGGCGCTGCGCGCCGATGTGCTCGACGGCCTGACCCGGAAGCCGAAGTCGCTGCCGCCGAAGTGGTTCTACGACGCCCACGGCAGCGACCTGTTCGAGGAGATCACCCGCCTGGAGGAGTACTACCCGACCCGCGCCGAACGCGAGATCCTGCGTGCCCGCGCCGGCGACATCGCGGCGGCGTCCGGGGCCCGCACCCTGGTCGAGCTGGGCTCGGGCTCCTCGGAGAAGACCCGGTACCTGCTGGACGCGCTGCCGGACCTGCACACGTATGTGCCGGTCGACGTCAGCGAGAGCGCCCTGACGAACGCGGCCGAGGCGCTGCCGGCCGAGCGCCCCGGGCTCGCCGTGCACGCCCTGATCGCCGACTTCACCCAGACCCTTGAGCTTCCGGACACCCCGGGGCCCCGGCTGGTGGCGTTCCTGGGCGGGACGCTGGGCAATCTGCTGCCGGGCGAGCGCGCCGAGTTCCTGCGGGACCTGCGTGCCCGGCTCTCACCCGGTGACAGTCTGCTGCTGGGGACGGACCTGGTGAAGGACGAGGCGACGCTCGTCGCGGCGTACGACGACGCGGCCGGGGTGACGGCGGCGTTCAACAAGAACGTGCTGTCGGTGGTGGACCGCGAGCTGGGGGCGGACTTCGAGCTCGATGACTTCGACCACGTCGCCCTGTGGGACGCGGAGCACGAGTGGATCGAGATGCGGCTGCGCGCCCGCCGGGCGCTGACGGTGAAGATCCCGGAACTGGACCTGGTCGTGCCGTTCGAGGCGGGCGAGGAACTGCGGACGGAGATCTCGGCGAAGTTCCGTGAGGAGGGGGTGCGCAGGGAGCTGGCCGTGGCGGGGCTGCGGCTGGACGAGTGGTGGACGGACACGGCCGGCCGGTTCGCCCTCTCCCTCTCGACGGCCCGCTGACCGGCCCGTGCACGGGCGGGGTACGGCACGAGCCCCTGAGTTCTCGTGCCGCACCTCTCGGCCGCCCGTGGGACGGGGCGGCCCGTGACGCCGGTGCCGTGCCGGGTCAGCCCGTGATGAGTGTGGACGTGATGCGTTCGGACGCCTCCTTGGCCTCCTCGGCCGGGTCGCCGCCCATCAGCACCGCGGTCATGTACGGCTTGATCGGGTTGACCGCCTCGACGGCCGCCCAGTGCGGCGAGTTGGGGGTGGCGCGGCCCTGGGCGGCGCCTTCGGCCATCGCGGCGGTGCCCTCCTGTCCGTCGATGACGTGCGCGAGGGAGGGCTTGTTGGGGACGTAGCTCATCGTGCGGGCGAGCTCCTTCTGCCACTTCTCCCCCGCCAGCGCCTTGACGACCTCGATGCCCTCTCCGCGCTCCTTGCTCTTCTCCGGGACGATCAGGTCCGAGCCGCCGGTGAAGACGGCCCCCGGCTTGTCGGCACGCTTGCCGGGGATGGGGAAGAAGCCGAGCTTGCCCTTGAGTTCCGGGTTCTTCTGCTCGATGGCCGCGGCCTCGCCCGGAGTGGTGATGATCTGGGCGACGTCGCCCTTGGCGAACACGTCGGTCTGCGGGGGTGTCTCCTCGTCGGCGTCCTTGGGCCCGTCACCGTGCTGCTGGAGCTGCTTGTAGAACTCCATGCCCTTGAGCGCGGCGGGTGTGTCCAGCGCCCCCTGCCAGTCGCCGCCGTTGTCGTCGGCCAGCTCCCCGCCCTCGTCCCAGATGAACCCGGACAGGACGTACCAGTTCTGTCCCGCGAGGTAGATGCCCTGCCGGCCCGAGGTGTTCAGCTTCTCGCTGATCTCCAGCCACTCCTTGCGGGTCCGGGGTGTCTCGGTGATGCCGGCCTGTTCGAAGAGGTCCTTGTTGTAGATGACGACGCGGTTGGCCGCGTACCAGGGGATCCCGTACTGCCCGCCGTTGACGCTGCCGGGCTGTGCGAGACCGGGAAGCCAGTCCTCACCGCCGAGGTCCCGCATCGACTCCAGGGTCAGATCGCGCAGGGCCCCGCTCTGCGCGTACTGGGCGACCTGGGTGTTACCGACCTCGATCACGTCCGGTGCGTCGTTCCCGTCCAGCACCTTCATGACCTTGGGGCCGATGCCGCCCCACTCCTGGATGACGAACTCCAGTTCGACCGAGGGGTGCTCCTCCTCGTACGACTTCGTGAAGCGGTCCAGGAAGTCCTGGGAGACGCTGCCCTTCATCAGCCACACCGTCACCGTGCGGCCGTCGCCGCCCAGGCCGGGAAGGTATCCGCAGCCGCTCAGCGCGAGGGAGGAAACGAGCACGACGGCTCCGGCCAGAATGCGGTTCTTCACGAGGGTCACCTTCTGCGAAACGGCACGACGGAACACAGGACCCGGGTGGGGGGCTGCGGGCGGCGCTCGCACGGGCGTGTGGCTGGATTTTGGTATGGACCAATAGAGAGGTCAAGCCCCGCCGACCGAGGGGGCGACGGCTCCGCAGCCTCGCGCCGCAACGCGGAGTAAGGCACCGTGGAAGGACGAAAGGAGACATTAGATGTCCAATCACACCTACCGGGTCACCGAGATCGTAGGAACCTCCGAGGAGGGCATCGACGCGGCGATTCGCAACGGCGTCGCAAGGGCCTCCGAAACGTTGCACAATCTCGACTGGTTCGAAATGAGACAAGTGCGCGGCCACATCGAGAACGGCCGGATCGCCCACTTCCAGGTGGGCCTCAAAGTCGGCTTCCGGCTCGACGGCGACGGCTGACAGGGGCACGCGATGGCCGGCCCGGATACGCGCCCCGCGCCCGGCGCGAAGCGTTCAGGTACGCCCCTCGCGCTCCTGGGCGTCCCTCATCCGAGGCGAGGGGGCGGCCCAGCGGGCCCGCACGACGGTGAATCCGGAGCGTTCCGCCGCGTCGCAGACCTGTTCGTCGTCGTCGACGAGGAACAGGACGTCGCGGTGCCCGGCCAGCCGTTCCAGGATCTCCAGCTTGGTGTGACGGGCCGGGCGGCGATCGTCGTCGCGGCGCATGTGGACGGCGCCCTTCGGCAGCCCATGGCTCTCCAGCCAGTCCAGTGTGTCCCGCCGGCAGCGCTCGGGCCGGCCGGTGAGGTAGACGACCTCGCACTCCCCGGCACTGGCCAGGGCCAGCTCCACTCCTTCGGCCAGCGGCGGGTCGTCGGTGGCCGCCGAGAAGAACGCCGCCCAGTCGCGGCGCCCTTTCTCCAGGAAGCGCTGCCGATGTCCGGCGTCCGCGAGCGTCCCGTCCAGATCGAACACGGCCAGCGGCCGAGCGTCGTCTCTCACACCGCCCACCCTAAGGGCTGTCCCGTAATCCCTGGCGGGCGCGCGACGGGACTTCACGGACACGACGCTCAAGAGCCCCGGCCCCGCACGTGACCCGAAAGACCGGTCGGAACATCGGAGAGGACAAGAACATGACGGACACCGACCTCGACGGACGCCGCGTTCTGGCGATCGTCACCAACTACGGCGTCGAGCAGGACGAACTCGTCGTCCCGGTCCGGCACCTGCGGGACGCGGGTGCCACCGTGGACATCGCGGCGGTCTCGACGGACGCGATCCGCACACTCGTCGGCGACAAGGACCCCGGGGAGAGCGTGCAGCCCTCCCTGTCACTGGCGGACGCCGATCCGGACGGCTACGACCTGCTGCTCGTCCCCGGCGGCACCCTCAACGCCGACACACTGCGGCTCCAGGACGACGCCCTGGAGATCGTACGGACCTTCACGTCGTCCGGTCGGCCCGTGGCCGCCATCTGCCACGGCCCGTGGATGCTCGTCGAGACCGGGGCCGCCAAGGGCAAGACCCTCACCTCGTACGCCTCGTTGCGGACGGACATCGAGAACGCCGGCGGCAGCTGGGTGGACCGGCCGGTGGTGGCCGACCGGGCCGGGGACTGGCTGCTGATCACCTCGCGCGACCCCGGCGACCTGGAGGACTTCCTCCGCGAGATCGACAAGGAACTGGCCGGCCTGTCCGGTTCCTGAGAGCGCGTGAAGCCCCCGCCGGTCGGAACCGGCGGGGGCTTCGTCGGCCTCCCGGCGCGTCAGCCGGACTGCTCGTCGGGCACCGGGTGTTCGGGGTGGGCCCCGGCCTGCCGCGCCTCTCCGCGGCCCGCCCCCGACTCGTCCAGGCTCGGCAGCCCTTCCGTAGGGTCGGCCGAGCCGCTGCTGCCGCTGTTCCACGCGCCGTCCTCCGGCGGAGGCAGCACGTCGAGGGGATCCTCACCGCGTTGCACCTGCTGGTCGGGCATGTCCCGGGGCAGGGGCGCTCCGACGCCGTACGTCCCTGCGGCCGCGCTCCTACCGGACCGTCGGTCGGTCATGGCGTGCCTCCTGTCGCCCTGCTTGTCGCCGTCGCCGGTCGCCTACCCGGCTGCGCCCCCGCAAACATGTTCGGCCATGCCCGCTCGAGATGCACGCCGGCCCCCGCGCTGCTTCGCTGGGGCTGTCCGCTCCCCCACGGATCCAGGAGGGATCATGAGCGTTGCAGGTGAGTCCGGCGGCCGCGTCCGGCAGATGCGCGCCAAGGCGCAGGAACTGAAGGAGGCCGCGGAGCGCGCCACCGACCCGGAGCAGCGCCGGCGGCTCCAGGACAAGGCCCGTCGCCTGCGGGAGCAGAGCGAGCAGGAGAGCAGCATGCAGGACCGTGGCATGGACCCCATGGTGTAGCCCGCCCCGCATGCCCCGCACTCTGCCGGTGAGCGCCCCGCGGTCGACGCGTGCGGGATGATCACCGGCAGCAGCACGTCCGCGTCACCGATCCGTACGGAGTCCTACCGCCCATGTCCACCACCGACGATCCGTACGTCCGGGTGCGCGGCGCCCGGGAACACAATCTGCGCGATGTCGACGTCGACATCCCCCGTGACACCCTCACGGTCTTCACGGGCGTCTCCGGCTCGGGGAAGTCCTCGCTCGCGTTCGGGACGGTCTACGCCGAGGCGCAGCGCCGCTACTTCGAGTCGGTCGCCCCCTACGCCCGTCGCCTGATCCACCAGGTGGGGGCGCCGGATGTCGGGGAGATCACCGGTCTGCCGCCCGCCGTGTCCCTGGAGCAGCGCAGGTCGGCGCCGGGCTCACGCTCGTCGGTGGGGACCGTGACCACGCTCTCCAACTCGCTGCGCATGCTCTTCTCGCGTGCCGGCGACTACCCGGCGGGCGCCGGACGGCTGGACTCGGACGCCTTCTCCCCCAATACGGCGGCAGGTGCGTGCCCGGAGTGCCACGGGCTGGGGCGGATCCACCGTACGACCGAGGAACTGCTGGTCCCGGACCCGTCGTTGTCGATCCGGGACGGGGCGATCGCGGCCTGGCCGGGAGCCTGGCAGGGCAAGAACCTGCGCGATGTGCTGGATGCCCTCGGGTACGACGTGGACCGGCCGTGGCGGGAGCTGTCGTCCGCGGACCGGGAGTGGATCCTGTTCACCGACGAGCAGCCGGTGGTGACGGTGCACCCGGTGCGCGAGGCGGGCCGTATCCAACGCCCGTACCAGGGCACGTACATGAGCGCCCGGCGGTACGTGATGCACACCTTCGCCGATTCCCGGAGCCGTGCGCTGCGGGCCAAGGCGGAGTCCTTCCTGACCAGCGAGCCGTGTCCGGTGTGCGGGGGGAGCCGGCTGCGGCCGGAGGCCATGGCGGTCACCTTCGCGGGCCGTACGATCGCCGAGCTGGTCGCGCTGCCGCTGGCGTCCCTGGCGGAACTGCTGCTCGCGTCGGGCGGGGCGAGCGGGACGGCCCGGGTGCTCACCGCCGATCTGCTGGCCCGGATCGAGCCGGTGACGGAGCTCGGCCTCGGCTATCTCAGCCTGGACCGTACGGCGCCGACGCTGTCCTCGGGCGAGCTGCAGCGGCTGCGGCTGGCCACGCAGCTGCGGTCGGGGCTGTTCGGCGTGGTCTATGTGCTGGACGAGCCGTCGGCCGGGCTCCATCCGGCGGACACCGAGTCACTGCTCCTGGTGCTCGGCGGGCTGAAGGAGGCGGGGAACTCGGTGTTCGTGGTGGAGCACCAGCTGGAGGTGATGCGGCGGGCGGACTGGCTGGTGGACGTGGGGCCGCTGGCCGGAGAGCACGGGGGCCGGGTGCTCCACAGCGGGCCCCCGGCGGAGCTCGCGGGGGTGGCGGAGTCCGCGACGCGGCGTTTCCTCTTCGACGAGGAACCGGTGCCGTGGCATCGGCCGCGCACCCCGTCGGGGTGGATCCGGCTGCGCGGAGTGGACCGGCACAACGTGCGCGGGGTGGACGCGGACTTCCCGCTGGGGGTGCTGACGGCGGTCACCGGAGTCTCCGGGTCCGGCAAGTCGACCCTCGTGGGTCAGGTCCTGGCCGGGCTGCTGGCGGACCGTCAGGCACCGGAGACGGCCGACGCGGACCGGGTCCGGGCGGCGCGGGGCTGCGCCTCGGCGGAGGGGCTGGAGGCGGTGGACCGGCTGGTGCAGGTGGACCAGAGGCCCATCGGCCGTACCCCTCGGTCCAACCTGGCCACGTACACCGGGCTGTTCGACGTCGTACGGAAGCTGTTCGCGGCGACGGACACCGCGCGGGCCCGTGGCTACCGGGCCGGGCGGTTCTCGTTCAACGTGGCGGGCGGGCGGTGCGAGACGTGCCAGGGCGAGGGATTCGTCTCCGTGGAGCTGCTCTTCCTGCCCAGCACGTACGCCCCCTGCCCGGACTGCCACGGGGCGCGCTACAACCCGCAGACGCTCGAGGTCACGCTCGACGGCCTGGACATCGCGGAGGTGCTGGGCCTCACGGTCGAGGCGGCGGCCGGGTTCTTCGAGGGCACCCCGGCGGCGGAGCGCCCTCTGCGGACGCTGCTGGACGTGGGGCTGGGGTATCTGCGCCTCGGCCAGCCGGCGACGGAGCTGTCGGGCGGCGAGGCCCAGCGGATCAAGCTGGCCACGGAGCTCCAGCGGGCCCGGCGCGGGCACACCCTGTATCTGCTGGACGAGCCGACGACGGGCCTGCATCCGGCGGACGTCGAGGTGTTGATGCGGCAGTTGCACGGTCTGGTGGACGCGGGTGACACCGTGGTGGTCGTGGAGCACGACATGGCGGTGGTGGCGGGCGCGGACCGTGTGATCGACCTGGGTCCGGGCGGCGGCGACCGGGGTGGCCGGATCGTCGCCACCGGGACGCCCCGGGAGGTGGCACGGGCGGCGGACAGCCGTACGGCCCCGTATCTGGCGAAGGCGCTGCGGACGGACGGCTGATCCGCCCGCTCCCGGAGGAGCGGGCGGATCCGTGGATCAGCGGCGGACCTTGCGGGTGGCCCGCAGCCACTCCTTGTTCATCGCGGCGATCGACGGCAGCGGGATGCCCTTGGGGCAGGCCGTGGCGCACTCACCGGTCAGGGTGCACCCGCCGAAGCCCTCGTCGTCCATGGTGGCGACCATGTCCAGGACCCGGGTCTCTCGCTCCGGCGCGCCCTGCGGCAGGACGTTGAGGTGGTTGACCTTCGCCGAGGTGAAGAGCATCGCGGAGCCGTTGGGGCAGGCCGCGACGCAGGCACCGCAGCCGATGCACTCGGCGTGCTCGAAGGCGAAGTCGGCGTCCGGCTTGGGCACCGGGGTGGCGTGGGCGTCGGGCGCGGTGCCGGTGGGGGCGGAGACGTAACCGCCGGCCTGGATGATCCGGTCGAACGCCGAACGGTCGACGACCAGGTCCTTGACCACCGGGAAGGCGGAGGCGCGCCAGGGTTCGATGTCGATCGTGTCGCCGTCCTGGAAGGACCGCATGTGGAGCTGGCAGGTGGTGGTGCGCTCCGGACCGTGGGCGTCGCCGTTGATGACGAGGCTGCACGCGCCGCAGATGCCTTCGCGGCAGTCGTGGTCGAAGGCGACGGGCTCGTCACCGGCGAGGATGAGCTCCTCGTTGAGTGTGTCGAGCATCTCCAGGAACGACATGTCCTGCGAGATGCGGTCGACTTCGTAGGTGGCCATGGCGCCGGGCGTCTCGGCGTTCTGCTGGCGCCAGACGCGCAGGGTGAGCTTCATGCGTAGCTCCGCTGGGTGGGGTGGACGTACTCGAAGACAAGGTCTTCCTTGTGCAGGACGGGGGCCTCGCCGGTGGCGCTGAACTCCCAGGTGGCGGCGTAGGAGAACTCCTCGTCCCGGCGGGCGGCCTCGCCCTCCGGGGTCTGGGACTCCTCGCGGAAGTGGCCGCCGCAGGATTCCGCGCGGTGCAGGGCGTCGAGGCACATGAGCTCGGCGAGTTCGAGGTAGTCGACGATGCGGTTGGCCTTCTCCAGCGACTGGTTGAGCTGTTCGCCGGTGCCGGGGACCTTGATGCGGCGCCAGAACTCCTCACGGATGACCGGAATACGCTCCAGGGCCTTGCGCAGCCCCTGCTCGGTGCGCGCCATGCCGCAGTACTCCCACATGAGTTCGCCGAGCTCCCGGTGGAAGGAGTCCGGGGTGCGGTCGCCGTCGACGGCGAGCAGCAGGCTGAGCCGGTCCTCGGTCTCGGCGAGCGCCTCGGCGACGGCCGGGTGGTCGGCGTCGAGGTCGTCGGTGTGCGGGTTGCGGGCCAGGTAGTCGTTGATGGTCGACGGGAGGACGAAGTAGCCGTCGGCGAGGCCCTGCATGAGAGCGGAGGCGCCGAGCCGGTTGGCGCCGTGGTCGGAGAAGTTGGCCTCGCCGATGGCGAAGAGGCCGGGGATCGTGGTCTGGAGGTCGTAGTCGACCCAGAGCCCGCCCATGGTGTAGTGCACGGCGGGGTAGATCCGCATCGGGGTCTCGTACGGGTCCTCGGCGGTGATCCGGGCGTACATGTCGAAGAGGTTGCCGTACTTCTCCTCGACCTCGGCCCGGCCCATGCGCTCGATCGCCTCGGCGAAGTCGAGGTAGACGCCCTGGCCGCCGGGGCCGACGCCGCGTCCTTCGTCGCAGACGTTCTTGGCGGCGCGGGAGGCGATGTCGCGGGGCACCAGGTTGCCGAAGGCCGGGTAGATCCGCTCCAGGTAGTAGTCGCGCTCGTCCTCGGGGATCTCGCCGGCGGGGCGGTCGTCGCCCTTGGCCTTGGGGACCCAGATGCGTCCGTCGTTGCGCAGCGACTCGCTCATCAGGGTCAGCTTGGACTGGTGGTCGCCGGTGCGCGGGATGCAGGTGGGGTGGATCTGGGTGAAGCAGGGGTTGGCGAACCAGGCGCCCCGGCGGTGGGCCCGCCAGATCGCGGTGGCGTTGGAGTTCATGGCGTTGGTCGACAGGTAGAAGACGTTGCCGTAGCCGCCGCTGGCGAGGACCACGGCGTCGGCGAAGTAGGTGTCGATCCTGCCCGTGATCAGGTCGCGGGCGACGATGCCGCGGGCCTTGCCGTCGACGACGATCAGGTCGAGCATCTCGGTGCGCGCGTGCATCTCGACGTTGCCCGCGGCGATCTGGCGGGAGAGGGCCTGGTAGGCGCCGAGCAGCAGTTGCTGCCCCGTCTGGCCACGGGCGTAGAAGGTGCGCGAGACCTGGACGCCGCCGAAGGAACGGTTGTCGAGGAGGCCGCCGTACTCGCGGGCGAAGGGGACGCCCTGGGCGACGCACTGGTCGATGATCTCGACGGAGATCTCGGCCAGCCGGTGGACGTTGGACTCACGGGCGCGGAAGTCGCCGCCCTTGACGGTGTCGTAGAAGAGCCGGTGGACGGAGTCGCCGTCGTTGCGGTAGTTCTTCGCCGCGTTGATGCCGCCCTGGGCGGCGACGGAGTGGGCGCGCCGCGGCGAGTCCTGGAAGCAGAACTGGACCACGTGGTAGCCCTGTTCGGCGAGGGTCGCGCCGGCCGATCCGCCGGCCAGCCCGGTGCCGACCACGATGACGGTGTGCTTGCGGCGGTTGGCCGGGTTGACGAGCTTGGCCTCGAAGCGCCGGGTGTTCCAGCGTTCGGCGACCGGTCCCGAGGGCGCCTTGGTGTCGGTGACGGGCTCCCCCGTCGTGTACGTCGTGTAGTCGGCCATGTCAGCTCACCAATCCGGTCATGACGGCGACGGGTACGGAGACGAAGCCCGCCGTCAGCACCGCGGCGAGGAGGTTGGCGAGGGTCTTCAGCACCCGGTCGCGGGTCGCGTTGCCCACGCCGAGCGTCTGCGCGGCGCTCCAGAAGCCGTGCTGGACGTGCAGGCCCATCGCGAGCATCGCGACGATGTAGATGACGTTGCCGTACCAGGTCGAGAAGGTGTCGACCACGTTCTGGTAGGGGTGGCCCTCCTGGAAGCCGCCGCTGTGCACGGTGCCGGTCGTCAGGTCCAGGATGTGCCAGACGATGAACAGGGCGAGGATGACTCCGCCCCAGCGCATGGTCCGGGTGGCGTAGCTGGTCCGGGCCCTCTTGTGGACGTACTTCGTGGGGCGCGCCTTGATGTCGCGGCGGCTGAGCTGGTACGCGGAGACCCCGTGCAGCACGACGGCGGCGACCAGCACCACCCTCACGAGCCACAGCCCCCACGAGTAGTGCAGGACGGGCTCGCCCATGGTGCGCAGCCAGTGGGCGTACCGGTCGAACTCGCCGGGCCCGAAGAAGATCTTCAGGTTGCCCACCATGTGGGCGACCAGGTAACCGAGCATGACGAGGCCGCTCACGGCCATGATCGTCTTCTTGCCGACGGACGAGTCCCAGAGCGTACGCGTCATGGACGGCCGTCGGTCCGTCCGCGTTGCCAATGCCATGGACACGACGCTAGGGCCGAAGGGCATCATCAGTCCAAGACATGAACGGACTCATCTCCATAGGGGCTACCTATGGAGGCGGCTATGCTGGCGGTATGCACTTCCAGCAGCTCGCCTACTTCGTCGCCGTCGCCGAGACCAGGCACTTCACCCGGGCCGCCGAGACCGTGCACGTGTCGCAGCCCTCTCTCTCCCAGCAGATCAAGGCCCTGGAGGGCGAGCTGGGCGCCGAGCTCTTCAGCCGGGCCCGGGGCAACATCACCCTCACCGACGCGGGCGAGGCACTGCTGCCGCTGGCCCGCCGGATCCTGGCGGACGCGGACACCGCCCGGCACGAGGTACAGGAACTGGTGCAACTGCGCCGGGGGCGGATCAGGCTCGGCGCCACTCCGAGCGTGTGCACCGGGCTGCTGCCCGACGTCCTGCGCGCCTTCCACGACCTGCACCCCGGGGTCCAGCTCCTGATCGAGGAGGGCGGCTCCCACGACCTGGTACGGCAGTTGGCCCGGGGCGTGCTCGACCTCGCGCTGCTGGTGCTGCCGCTGCCCGCGGCCTCCCCGGTGCTGACGACGGTGGAACTGCTCCAGGAGGACCTGGTGGTCCTCTCGTCGACGGCGCGGCCGGCCCCCGGGGCGGAGGGCACCGTGCGGATCGCCGATCTGCAGGACGAGCCGATGGTGATGTTCCGGCACGGCTACGACCTGCGGGAGCTGACGGTGGCCGCCTGCCGTGCGCAGGGATTCGAACCGCAGTTCACGGTGGAGGGCGGCGAGATGGACGCCGTACTCGGCTTCGTACGGGCGGGTCTGGGGATCGCGGTGATGCCCAGGATGGTCGCCGCCCGGGCGGGCCAGGACCTGCGGGTCACGCCGCTGGCACCGCCCGGGCTGCGGCGCACCATCGCCCTGGCGCACCGCAGCGACGTGGCGCCGCCCCGGGCGGCGCGTGAGCTGCAGAGGCTGCTCCTGGCCCACCGGCCGGACGTCCCCGTCACCGGCGGCGAAGGGGAGCGGGCCGACGGCTGAGGGCCCGTCGGCCGGGGACCTCAGACGGCGTCGGCCAGCAGCAGCGAGTGGATCCGGTCCGGAGCCCCGGGCCGTGCGTAGTACCACCCCTGGGCCGTGTCGCAGCCGATCTGCCTCAGCTGCTCGGCCTGGGCCCCGGTCTCCACGCCCTCGACCGTGACCGCGAGGTCGAGGCTGTGGGCGAGCGAGACGATGCCCTCGACGATCTTCAGGTCGACGGGGTCAACCGGGTGCTGCTGCATCCCCTGCGTGAAGGAACGATCCAGCTTGAGCACGCTCACCGGCAGCCTGCGCAGATTGGCCAGGTTCGAGTAGCCGGTCCCGAAGTCGTCGAGCGCGATGTCCACGCCCATCTCCGCCAGTTGCCGCAGCGGCTTGAGCAGGTCGTCGTCGGCACCGATCAGCGCGGACTCGGTGACCTCCAGGCAGAGGGCGCCGGGCTCCAGCCCCGAGCGCTCCAGCACGTCGACGGTCTCGGCGACCAGCCTGGGGTGGTGCAGCTGGGTCGGCGAGAGGTTGACGTTGATCCGCAACGGGCCGCCGTCGGTGTGCCGTTCCTGCCAGAAGTTGGCCTGGCGTACCGATTCCTCCAGCACCCAGCGGCCGAGCGGCACGATCAGACCGGTGTGCTCGGCGAGCGGGATGAACCGGTCGGGGCCGAGCACACCGTGCTGCGGATGGCACCAGCGCACCAGCGCCTCGGCACCGTGCACGCTGCCGTCGCCGAGGTGGACCAGCGGCTGGTACTCGATGAAGAACTCACCGCGGTCCAGCGCCGTCGGCAGGGCGGTGGTCAGCCCGTGCCGGGTGATGGCCCGGGCATCGGCCTCCGCGTCGGCGAGCGCGAAGCGGTTGCCGCCCGCCGCCTTCGCCCGGTACATCGTGATGTCGGCGCTGCGCAGCACCTCGGCCGCCGTACGTTCGCCCGAGGGCCCTTCGACGACGCCGATGGATCCGCGTACGGTCAGCTCCCGGCCGTCGAGGCGGATGGGGGTGGCGAGCGCGGACAGGATGCGTCCGGCCAGTTCGTGGACCTCCTCCTGGGTGCGTTGCCCCGTGGTCAGGGCCACGAACTCGTCCCCGCCGAGCCGGGCGACCATCTCGCCGGGGGCGGTCGCGCAGCTCTGCAGCCGGTCGGCGACCTCGACGAGCAGCCGGTCCCCCGCCGCGTGCCCCAGGCTGTCGTTGATCGCCTTGAAACCGTCGAGGTCGAGGTAGCAGAGCCCGAAGCGCATGCCCTCCCGGTGGGTGAGCGCCTTCTCCAGCCGTTCGAAGAAGAGCGTCCGGTTCGGCAGCCCGGTGAGCGCGTCGTGCGTGGCCTCGTAGCGCAGCCGCAGGTTGAGCAGCCGTCGCTCGGTGGTGTCCTCCATGAGCGCCAGCTGGTACTCCGGACGCCCCTCGGCGTCGCGCAGCAGCGACACCGTGAGGTTGGTCCAGAGCACGGTGCCGTCGTTGCGGTAGTAGGGCTTCTCGACGCTGTAGTGCTCGCGTTCGCCCCGTACGAGCTCGTCGTAGTACTTCCAGACGTGCGGCGAGTCCTCGGGGTGGACCCACTCGTTGACCCGGTGGCTGCGGACGTGGTTCTCCAGGCCGCCGAACATCCGGGTGAGGGTGTCGTTGATCTCCAGGATGTTGCCCTCGAGGTCGGCTATCCCGATCCCGATGGCCGCGTCCTTGAACACCGCGCGGAAGCGCGCCTCGGTGGCGTGCAGGGCCTGCTCGGCCTGCGAGCGGGCGGCGAGGGCCGAACGGGCGATGGCCTCCTGCTCGGCCAGCGTGCGCTCTCTCAGTGCCTGGGTGAATCCGCCGGCGAGGGCGTGCTGGATCCGCGCGCAGCGGGCCCGGCTGTCCTCCGTCGACAGCTCCACCGGCCCGTTGCCGCCGCAGTAGAGCACGAGGTACGAGTCCACCACGCCGAGGGTGGAGCTCAGCGCGTCGGGGTCGGTGCAGTGCGCCTCGACCAGCGCCGCTCCCACCCGTTGGGCGGGCGTCGCGTCGAAGGGCCGAGCGTGGAGGATACCGCTGAGATCCCGGGCCAGCGGCAGCAGGTGCTTCTCGAACTCGGGCCGGGTCATCGACGTCGCCGTGGACGGGAAGATGGCCCGGCTCCAGATGGTGGCGAATCTTCGGAGCCGGCCCTCGGGCCCGTCCGGTTCCGCGTCCGGGGCGCCGGACGCCTGGGCGGGAATGCTCACGCCTTGCGTCCAACCCCGGCGAAGCCCGAGAAGGCGTACGGGTCTTCCTGGGCCCTCACCTCGGGCGACTCCGGACGCCAGTCGGGCATAGAGACCAGCCCGGGCTCGACCATCTCGTAGCCCTCGAAGAAGCGGCTCGTCTCCGCACGCGACCTCATGATCAGCGGGTTGCGGATGGTGCGGTAGACACCGACCGCTCCCCCGGCCTCCTCCTGGGAGCGCGGGATCCCCTCGTACGAGGCGTGGGTCAGGACGAGGAGGCTGCCGGGGGCGAGCGCCTCGCGCAGCTCGGCGACCGCCGCGTAGGGCTCGTCGGCGTCCTCGATGAAGTGCAGGACCGCCACGAGCAGCAGCGCCACCGGCTTGTCCAGGTCGAGGAGGGCGCGGATGTCCGGGTGCTCCAGGATCTCCTTCGGCCGGCGCAGGTCGGCGGCGGCGACCACGGTCCGGTCGTTGCCTTCGAGCACCGCCTGGCTGTGCGCCACCGCGACCGGATCGTGGTCGACGTAGGCGACCCGGGCCTCGGGGTCGGCGGCCTGGGCGACCTCGTGCACGTTGCCGAACGTCGGTATGCCGGAGCCTATGTCCAGGAACTGGGTGACCCCCGAGGCCACCGCGAAGTTCACGGCCCGCCGCATGAAGGCGCGATTGGCCTGCATGGTCTTGGGAAGCCCCGGCAGGAACTCCATGACCTTGCGGGCCGCTTCCCGGTCCACCTCGAAGTTGTGCGAGCCGCCCAGGTAGAAGTCGTACATGCGAGACACGCTCGGCACCGAGATGTCAATGCCCTGCGGTGCCCAGGCGGGACGCTCCATCGATGTCTCCAACAAGTCGCCACGGCGATCCGGCCATGTTCATGGTCAGTGTGGACCAGAGGCTACTGACCGACCGCCAAGAGAGCGAGTGGAAACGGAAATTAGAGATCCGTTATTGGTCACACACCTGTGGCATGTGCATCCGGCCGTCGCTGCGTGTGCACACGGCGCGACGGACCGACACCACGCTACTCATTTCACCTTGCCGCGAAGGCGTCGGCCGGATTCACGCCGAGCGACGCCGCAGGCCATCTCCCCTTGCTGTCAGGGCTGTTGGGAGCCCGTGAACGGGAACCCGGCACTTCCGGCGAACGCCTTGGCGCCCGGCATTTCCGCGGGCCGCAGCGACTAGTTGGTGAAGCGTTAAACCTTTTTCGCGTCGAAGACGATATCTGCGATTTCGGGGTCGCACGGGCCGAAAAGTCCGGCAGCCGCCTCCTGTTCGGCAGCGGCTGGAACCCTCTCCGTTCGACGGGCCGTTTTCCGTTCCGGCCGCACCGCGGGCGAGCGGCGCCCGACCGCGAACCGGCCCACGCCCCGCCACCCCGCCACGGGACACCCGGCACCGACCGCTCGCGCACCTGTTCCAGTCCCTCCGCGAAGCCGTCCCGGCCCCGCAAACACACCTCCCCCGACGTCCCCTCCATCAGGCGAATCGGGGCCCGTCCTGGCGTGTCGCCCACCGCCGGGGAACATGCTCCCCGGCGTGAACGGATCACGCATACGGCGGCTCGCGGCCGTCGCCGCCCTGCTCTGGCTGCTCGCCGCACCGGCGTCCGCCGCCGGCGACGACTGCGCCGTCGCCTCCATCGGGCAGGGGGGCGGGGGGTCCTCCGTCGCCGTGTCGGGCGGAGGGCGGTGCGAGGCGGTCATAGGCGAACCAGAACCCGCCCCGCCGCCTCCTCCCGCACCACCGCCACCACCACCCCCGCCCCCGCCTCCTCCCCCGCCGGCCCCCGAACCGGAACCGCCGGCGCCCGCACCGGCGCCACCCGCACCGCCGCCGCCCCCCTCACCCTCACCCTCGCCGTCGCCGTCGCCGTCGCCCACGGTGCGTCCCGCCCCGCCCACAGCCCGGCCGGTCGCCATCCCCACCTACCGCAAGGCGTCCCGCAAGGCTCCGCGTTCGGGCCCTTCGCTGGTCTCGACCACGCTGCTCATCACCGCGCCCGCCGTGTTCGCCGTGGCCGTTCTGCGGCCCCGCTCGTCCCGCTGACCGCGCCCCGCCACCCGCGAAGGAGACCCATGTCGGAATGGCTCGTTCTGACCATCGCCATGGCCTCGGCCTGTGCCGTGGTCCTGACCATCGCCATCCTCAACAACCGGCGCGTCGGGGAGGACGACGACCCTTCCCAGACGCCCGACGTCATCGAGTACATGACGATGATGATCGGCGTGGTGTACGCCATCGTGCTCGGCCTGGCCATCGCCGGCGTCTGGGAGGGCCGCAGCGCCGCCCAGGAGTCCGTGCGCCTGGAGGCCCAGGCCCTGCACGAGGTGAGCGCGCGCTCCGCTGTCTATCCGGCCGAGGTCCGCGACCGCATCCGCGCCGACGTCGACGCGTACGTGACCTACGTCGTCGACGACGAATGGCGCACGATGACGAAGCACGGCAACCTCACCGACGAGGGCACCCGTCTGCTGGACAAGGTACGGGCCGACGTCACGCAGTACCGGCCGCGCAACGACCACGAAGGGCAGGCCTACCAGCCCCTGGTGGACCAGGTCGCCGCCGCCGACGACGCCCGGGGGGCCCGGGGACAGAACGCGGGCGCGACCATGCCCGGGGTCGTCTGGTTCGGCCTGATCATCGGGGCGCTGGTCACGGTCGGGCTGATCTTCACGCTCCAGATCCGCAGGACCTTCCGCGAACTGCTGCTGGCCGGCCTCTTCAGCGTCCTCATCGCGTTCCTGCTCTTCCTGATCTGGGACTTCGACGCCCCGTTCGGCCGGGCCATCTCGGCGACGACGGCGCCCTTCGTGGACCTCTTCCCGCACGCCACGGGCGGGTAGTCCGCAGGCCGGACGGGTGAGCCGGGCGGGGGACAACGCTGCCCCATTCGCCTGACCCCGATCGCGGGTGGTATGTGGCGCTTCTAGCGTTTCGCGCATCGAGGTGCATGTCCCATTCCCGCGGAACCGTTCCGCGGCTGCTCCTCGGGGACCCGGAGGATTCACCATGCGCGCGATACGTGTCGCACCCGTCGCCCTGCTGGGCGCAGCTCTGTGCGCCCTGATGGCACCGGCCGCGTCGGCCACCGTGCTCACCGGCGGCACGTCCACCTCGTTCACGCCGACCATCACTCCGTCGGCGGTCGCGCCGGGGGGCCAGGTCACCCTCGGCGCCGTGGGGTGCACCAGTGACGCCACCGCGTTCTCGGGTGTGTTCGACACCATCACCATCCCCCGGGGCAGGTCGGCCACTGTCAGCATCGACCGGGACGCCCGCCGGGGCGCCTCCTACGCGGTGACGTTCCGCTGCGGAACCAGTACGAAGACCGCGAACCTCTCCATCACGGGCGGCGCCACCAGCACGCCCACGACGGCACCCACCACCAGTTCCACCGTCGCCCCCAACGGTGTCCAGGGCGGCCTCGGCGGCAGCGTGGACACGATGGACCCCACCCGGATCGCGGCCGGATCCGCGCTGGTGACCGTAGCGGCCGCCGGCGCCTTCTACGCGTTGCGCAGGCGGCGTACCGCGCACCGGCACTGACCGCCGGACACCTCCCCGCACACGACAGTCGCCCCGGGTCCTGACACAGGACTCGGGGCGACGGGCGTATCGGGCCGGGCGGGAGGTTCGACGCCTCAGGCCGCCGCATTGCTCATCCGGCGCCGGACGACGAGGACGGCACCGCCGAGGGCCGCCGCGGCCACGAGACCGCCACCCACCTGCGTCTCGGTGGAGCTGGGACCCATGGAGCCGCCGAGACCGCCCTGCGCGCCCCGGCTGGGGAGCACGGTGAAGCGTGCGGTCGCGACCGGGTCGTTCCCGTTCCCTCCCTGGTTGCCGCGGTCACCGCCGTTCCCACGGTCACCCGCGTTGCCGCCGTTCCCCCCGTTTCCGCCATTGCCACCGTTGCCGCCGCCGTAGTGGTTGTCGCTCTCGTTGCACTTCACGGACAGGCTGTACTGGCCGGGCGTGGCGTTGTCCCGGATGTGGGCGGTGGCGTAGCCGACCCGGCCCGGCGAGAGGTTCACCGTCGGGAACGCGTTCGACCAGACCTTGCCGCCGGAACGGCCGCAGCCCTCGGCGCTGACCTGCAGGGTGGCGCCCTGGTGGACGCGGGACGGGTTGACGGTGACGTTGGTCGGAGCGTTGACGGGTTCGGTGCCCGGGCCACCGCCCGCGGCGGCCAACGGGGCAGCGAGCCCGACCGCCGCGAATGCGGTCGCGGTCACCGCGAGAGCGCGTGAAGCACGCATCTTTGAACCTCCTGCGGGAAGCGCCCCGGAGTCCTGTCCTCCGGGATCGATCGATGAGGACGCATCCCATGACGAACCATCACCACATGCGCCATATGCTGCATGTCGGCGCTGGTCCAGCCCGGTGAGCCGACACGCCGCAGGACGCCTTTCGGAGCTGACGGAGCCGCAGGTCACGATCCGTCAGAATTTTTATCCGTTCATTACTCCGAACAGCACGGCTGCCGTGCGCACGTCCCCCGTTCGCCTTTCCCTGATCGCCGCCGCCCGGCCTCGCGCCTAGCGTGACGATGTCGCGACGAAGGGAAGAGCCATGGGCCGGGACCAGTGGGACGCCGCACCGAGCAGACGGACGCCGTGGGGCGCGATCGCCTTGGTGATGCTCACCGGGCTCGCCCTGATGCGCAACGGCGTCGATGCCTCCGCCGGACCGCCGCAGCCTGCCGCCGCGGCCTCCGTCGCGGGGCCCCGCGACACGGCGGCCGCCGCACCGGTCGTCGACGAGCCCGTCCAGCCGCTCCCCTACGCCCCCGCCTCCCGGGTGCAGATCCCGTCGATCGAGGTGGACGCGCCGCTGGTGGACGTGAACCTCGACCCGGCCGGCTGGATCGAGGCACCGCCCGCCCAGGACCCGAACCTCGCGGGCTGGTACCAGAACGGCATCGCCCCCGGCCAGCGGGGGACGGCCGTGGTGGTCGGTCACGTCGACAACCTCGCGGGCCCCGCGGTCTTCTACGGCCTGGGCTCCCTCAAGAAGGGCAAGCAGATCGAGGTCGCCCGGTACGACGACCGGGTCGCCGTGTTCGAGGTGTACGGGGTGGAGGTCTTCCCCAAGGACGACTTCCCCGGCCCCCGCGTCTACGGCGACACCGGCTACGCCGAGCTGAGGGTCATCACCTGCGGCGGCGGCTACTCGAAGGCCGACGGCTACGACGGGAACGTGGTCGTCTTCGCCCGGCTCGTGGAGACCCGGTAGCCGCCGCGCGGCCTCAACTGCGGCGCGGCACCGTCGGCCGGTAGCCCTCCTCGATCAGCGCGGGCAGGTATCTCCGCAGGGCGGCGACGGACTGGGACCGGTCGCCGCCCGCGTCGTGCGAGAGCACGATCACCCCCGGCCCCGCGCCCTTCCCCACCCGGCGGACGATGGTGTCGGTGCCCGGGGTCGTCCAGTCCAGGCTGTCGACCGTCCAGGCCAGGGGTTCCATGCCCATCGCGGCCCCGATCTCGAAGGAGTTCCGGTTCCAGGCGCCGTACGGGGCCCGGTACCAGAGCGGCGGCGCTCCGAGCGTCTTCTCGATGACCTCGCTGGTGCTCCCCAGCTCGTCGCGGATCCGGCTCCTGGGCAACGGCGGGATCAGCGGGTGGGACCAGGAGTGGTTGCCCACCACGTGCCCGTCGTCCGCCATCTCTCGCAGCAGGTCCCGGTTGCCGTCGGCCATCTCGCCGCAGACGAAGAACATCGCCCGCACCTCGTACCTGCGCAAGGTGGCCAGGATGTCCGGGGTGTGGAGGGGGTCGGGGCCGTCGTCGAAGGTCAGCACCATGGCGTCCCGCCCCAGCTCGGGCATCTCCTCGAACGGGCGGGTGCGCACCGGTGGAGGCGCGGGGTGGAAGCGGTGCGGGGCCTGCCCCGTCATGGGCCGCAGCCGGTGGGCCGCGGGGCCCGCTCCGGCGTGTGCCGGGGCACCGGCTGCCGGAGGGGCGGGCTCGCCGCCCGGCCGGACAGGCGTGCCGGCCGGGTCGGCGGCGATCAGGCGGACGGCGGTGGCGGCTCCCAGGCCGAGAGCGAGGCGCAGAGCGGTGCGCCGGCTCGTATAAATCTGATGATCTTTCATACTTAACTGCTCGCACGGAGTTCTCCGCGTGCCCGCCGACCACACCGCGCGGACGCCGAGGTGCACCCGATGGATGGAGCGCACCCGCCCTGTCCAGGGACGAAGCGTCGGGCGGTGGGGTGGGACCGGGCGACGGGGCCCGAACGGGGAGGGACTAACCTCGGGGCCGTGACAGAGCAGCAGCACCACCGTTTCGAGCGCGGCACGGACGGCCCCAAGGTGATCGTCGCGGGTATCGACGGGTCCGATTCCTCGATGCGGGCCGCGGCGTACGCGGCGGGGCTCGCCCGCCGCCAGAACGCCATGCTCACCCTGGTCTACGTACAGCCGGTGATGCCGGCCGGTGCGGCCATCGGGGTCTCCATCGCGGAGACGACCGGTGAGGTCGCCGAGGGTCTGGTGAACGAGATCAGGGACGCGACCGAGCGGCTCAAGGACATATGGGACGTCCGCTGGGAGTTCCACACCTTCCACGGTGATCCGTACAACGGCCTGGTGACGGCGGCCGACGAGCTGAAGGCGGACGCCGTCGTGGTAGGTGCCTCCGAGTCCGCGGGCCATCGGTTCATCGGCTCCGTGGCGGTCCGACTGGTCAAGGCCGGGCGCTGGCCGGTCACCGTCGTCCCGTGACGGTGACCCCGCCCGTCACTTCCCTCGTACCAGGCCGGTCTCGGCACCACCGCGGCTGAGGACGACGCCGCTGATCCGGTCGCGGATCTCGCGGAGCCGGCCGGCGGCCTCGGCGGCCGGACCGCCGAGGCCGGTCACCCGCCCGGCGGCGGGGTCGAACCACTGGGGCAGGAACTCGGCCTTGCGCACCGTCCAGCGCTCGCCGGTCCGGGCGGGCGGCGCGAAGGTGAAGCGGGCCATGGAACTCTCGTTGCCGCGCGGCTGCCGGACACCCTCGTCGTCGACCATGGCGCCGGCGATCTGGTCGCCCATCCCGTAGACGACCCAGGTGCCGTTGACCTTCTCGTACGCCTGCGGGACGTGGGCGTGGGTGCCGATGATCAGGTCGATGTCCGGGCGCCCCCCGGTGGCCGAGGCGGTGAGGGCGTGGGCCAGTTCGACCTGGTTCTCGTCGGGGGCCTCCTGCCACTCCGTGCCCCAGTGCAGGGAGGCGACCACCACGTCGGCACCGGCCCGGCGGGCCGCCCGGGCGTCGGCGACGATCGTGTCCTGGTCGAGCACGCCGACGGCCCAGGGCTGTCCGGCGGGTGGCTCGTCGACGTTGGTGCCGTAGGTGTACGCGAGGTGGGCGACCTTCGCGGCGCCCTTCGCCCTTCCGGCCTTCAGGAGGGTGGGGCGGTTCGCCTCGGCGGCGGTGCGGGCCGACCCGGCGTGGGCGACGCCCGCCTTGTCCAGGGCGTCCAGGGTGCGGCGGATGCCGTCGGCGCCGTCGTCCAGGGTGTGGTTGGAGGCGGTGGAGCAGGAGTCGTAGCCGGTGGCCCGCAGGGCCTCGGCCACCTCGGGCGGTGACTTGAAGGAGGGGTAGCCCGTGTAGGGCCCGCCCTGCTGCCCGTACACCGTCTCCATGTGGCAGATCGCCAGGTCCGCGCCCGAGACCGCCGGGGCGGCGCCCTTGAGCATGGGCCGGAAGTCGTAGCCCCGGCCCTTGGCGTCGGTGGCGGCGCGGTCGATGACGGAGGAGTGGGGCAGGACGTCCCCCGACGCCAGCAGGGTGAAGGCGCGTGCGTCCTTCGCCCCTTCGCCGCCCGCCCCGTTCGCGCCCGGGCTCGCGCCCAGCTGGCGCCCGGCGAATCCGGGCGGGGTGGTCTGCGGTCCGGTGCAGGCGGTCGCGGCGGCCATCAGGGCGGCGACGGCGGTCACCGCACCGTGTCGGAGGCGCTTCGTCATCTGCAGGACTCCCGGTTCGGACGATGTCGGCCATCCGAATAGATATATGTTCATACCGGCGAGTTAAGGACAAAGGTAGCAAAGCACCTGAACTACCTGAATCGGCCGTATCGCCGCCTGTCGACCGTTCACCGCACCACTCGTCGCTCCGTGCGACCGCTCGGCGCACGCCTCGGCGCACCGCCTGTTCCCCCGCGCCCCGATGCGTTCGTATACGCCAGGCGGGAGCGACGCGGCAGAGGCCGCTTCGGGAAAGGACGTTCACGATGACCACGGCGACGACCGATGAGCGGACGCTCGCGGAGTTGCAGCGGGAGCACGGACCGGCGCTCCTCCATTTCCTGCTGGGGCTCACCTTCGGCGACCGGCAGCGGGCGGAGGACCTGTCGCAGGAGACGCTGGTGCGGGCGTGGCAGCACCCGGAGGCGTTCGACGCGCCGTACGAGTCGATGCGTCCCTGGCTCTTCACCGTCGCCCGGCGTCTGGCCATCGACGCCCGCAGGTCTCGTCAGGCCCGGCCCACCGAGGTCAGCGACGTGGTGCTGGAGAGCGCACCGGCCCAGGAGAACACCGCCGAGTCGGCGGTCCGGGCGCTCGACGTGCGCGAGGCGGTCAGGACGCTCAGCCCCGAACACCGGGCGGTGCTGGTGCAGATCTACTTCCGCGGGCTGAGCGTGGGCGAGACGGCCGAAGCCCTCGGCATTCCGGCGGGCACGGTCAAGTCCCGTTCGTACTACGCGCTGCGGCTGCTGTCGCGCAACCTGCCCGGCTACTCCAGCAGGTCGCTCTCGTCCAGCAGCGCCAGCAGACAGACGGCGTCGGCCACCTCCACATAGGCCGCGGCGCAGGCGTCGCAGCGCTGGAGGTGCCGGGCGACCGAGCCGCTCTCGGCCTCGGACAGGGCGTCGAGCACGTACGCGCCCAGCTGCTGCCGCACATGCGGGTCGGCACCGCGTTCGGCTGCCATCGCACCTCCTGTCTCCCGACGGATCCTGCCCTTTGGCCCACGCGAGTCACGCGCCCCCGGTTCAATGCTGCGTGAAGCCCGGTGTGCCGAGTCCAAGAAAGAGGCGAGACGGGATGCGTCCCGAAGATCATGACGAGACCGGCGGGGGCGGGCTGCTGGTCCCGATGGCCTGGTTGTACGCGCAGTACGTCGCGGACGGGCTGCTGGAGACCGGCGACCTGATGGAGCCGACGACGCTGGAGTACCGGGCGGGACGCGATGCCCTCGCCCTGACGCTCTTCCTCTCCGAGGGGCC
The DNA here is from genome assembly GCF_000177195.2 of Streptomyces sp. SirexAA-E. Taxonomy (GTDB): domain Bacteria; phylum Actinomycetota; class Actinomycetes; order Streptomycetales; family Streptomycetaceae; genus Streptomyces; species Streptomyces flavovirens. The sequence goes on along the minus strand of NC_015953.1, from coordinate 7,049,817 downwards.
CGTGGCCGACGCGCTGCCGGCCGCCCGGGTGGACGAGCTGCGGCTGCTCACGGCCTACGGGGCCGCGTGGCGGCGATGGGTCTGCGCACGGCTGGAGGCGCGGCGGCGGACGGCGGCCGCCTCGGGGGGCACCGACCCCGATCTGGCGCTGGCGGCCGGGGCGTGGCGGTGGCTGGAGGAGACCGAGCTGCTGGCAGCCGATCCGGAGGCGATCGGCCCTCCGCCCCGGGAGCGGTCCGGGTACGAGGACGACGGCGAGACCCGGGTGTGGACGCCCGCCTGGCAGCTGGGGCTGCCGCTGGGCCATCTGGCGATCCACCTGTACTGACCGGCGTGTGCCCGCGCTTCACGAACCGTGGACGCCGGCACGGTACTTGGGGAGCCGCAGGGTGATCCGCATCCCCGCGCCGACGCCCGTCTCGATGACCAGCCCGTAGGCGTCGCCGTAGACCTGTCTCAGCCGTTCGTCCACGTTCAGCAGCCCGATGCCCGTCGAGGTGCCACCCTCCCCGCGCAGGATCTTCCGCAGCCGCTCGGGTTCCATGCCGATGCCGTCGTCCTCGATGACGACCTCGGCCTCCGCGCCCGCGTCCAGGGCGCTGATCGTGATGCGGCTGGTACGCACGGCCCCTTCGAGTCCGTGTTTGACGGCGTTCTCGACGAGCGGCTGGAGGCAGAGGAACGGCAGGGCGACGGGCAGCACCTCCGGGGCCACCTGGAGGGTGACGGAGAGGCGTGCACCGAAGCGTGCCCGGACCAGCGCCAAGTACTGGTCGATGGAGTGCAGTTCGTCGGCCAGCGTGGTGAACTCACCGTGCCTGCGGAACGAGTAGCGGGTGAAGTCGGCGAACTCCAGCAGCAGTTCACGTGCCCGCTCCGGGTCGGTACGGACGAACGAGGCGATGGCGGCGAGGGAGTTGAAGATGAAGTGCGGCGAGATCTGGGCCCGCAGCGCCTTGATCTCGGCCTCGATCAGCTGCGTCCGGGAGCGGTCGAGCTCGGCCAGTTCCAGCTGGACGCAGACCCAGCGGGCCACCTCCCCCGCCGCCCTGGCCAGCACCGCCGACTCGCGCGGTGCCCAGGCGACGAGCGTGCCCAGCACCCGGTGGTCGACCGTGAGGGGCACGGCGACGGCCCAGCGCAGCGGGCAGTCCAGGTCGCCGCAGTCCGTGCGGAAGGCGGTGTCCCGGCCGCTGTCGAGAAGGCCTCGGACGTGGTCCATCACCTCCCTTCCGTGGTGGTCGCCCTCGCCGTCCCAGACCAGCACCCGGTCCCGGTCGGTGAGGCACAGCGCGTCGGTGCCCAGCAGCGAGCGCAGCCGGCGGGCCGATCGCCGGGCGCTCTCCTCGGTGAGGCCGGCCCGTAGCGGAGGCGCGGCGAGGGACGCGGTGTGCAGGGTCTCGAAGGTGGCGTGCTCGACGGGTGTGCCCACGTCGCTGGTGCGCTGGGGACGGGCGGCGCGGCCCAGCAGGAAGCCGGTGCCCAGGAGCAGTGCGGCGAGCACGGTGACGACGGCGACCCCCGCTCCGGTCATCGCGCCCGCCCCGACGTCAGCGCCTCCGGCAGGTGGAAGCGGGACATCGCTGCGTTGGTGCCCGGCGGGACGCGGCCCGGGGTGGCGAGCGACACCAGGATCATCGCCAGGAAGCCGACCGGCACGGACCAGACCGCGGGCCAGGCGAGCAGGGCGTGCGGCCAGCCCGGCGGGCGCACGGCCCCGCTGACGGTGATGGCGACGGACAGCAGCGCGGAGCCGCCCCCGAGCAGCAGCCCCGCGATGGCCCCGGGCGGGGTGAGCCGCCGCCACCAGATGCCGAGGACCAGCAGCGGACAGAAGGACGAGGCGGAGACGGCGAACGCCATGCCGACCGCGTCGGCCACCGGCACCCGGCCGACCAGGAGCGATCCGCCGAGCGGCACGGCGATGGCGAGGACGGTGGCCAGACGGAAGTGCCGTACGCCGCGCGAGGGCAGGACATCCTGGGTGAGGACCCCGGCGACGGCCATGGTGAGCCCGGAGGCGGTCGAGAGGAACGCGGCGAACGCCCCGCCCGCGATCAGCGCGCCCAGCAGGTCGCCGCCCAGACCGCCGATCATCCGGGCGGGCAGCAGCAGGACGGCGGCGTCGGCGTCGCCGTCGTGGATCAGCTCGGGTGCGTACAGCCGGCCGAGGGCGCCGTAGACGGGCGGCAGCAGGTAGAACAGGCCGATCAGGGCGAGGACGGCGACCGTGGTGCGGCGGGCGTCGCGGCCGTTGGGGCTGGTGTAGAAGCGGACGACGACGTGCGGGAGGCCCATGGTGCCGAGGAAGGTGGCCACGATCAGTCCGTACGTCGCGTACAGCGGGTGGTCGGCGCGGAAGGCGGAGACCTGGTCGTCGAAGCTGACGCGGGGCGCGCCGTCGCTCTGCCAGGCCAGCACCAGGAAGATCGCCGGGACCAGGAGCGCGGTGAGTTTCAGCCAGTACTGGAAGACCTGGACGAAGGTGATGGAACGCATGCCGCCGGCCGCGACGGCGAGCACCACCACCGAGGCGACGAGCACGTCCCCGGCCCAGCCCGGAGCACCGGTGAGAATCGTCAGCGTCAGCCCCGCGCCCTGGAGTTGGGGTACGAGATAGACCCATCCCGCGCCGACGACGAACACGCTGACGAGCCGGCGCACCTGCCGTGACTCCAGGCGTCCTTCGGCGAAGTCGGGCAGGGTGTACGCGCCCGAGCGGCGCAGCGGGGCGGCGACGAACACCAGCAGCACGAGGTATCCGGCGGTGTAGCCGACCGGGTACCAGAGCATGTCGGGGCCGTGCACGAGGACCAGGCCCGCGATGCCGAGGAAGGAGGCGGCGGACAGGTACTCGCCGCTGATGGCCGCCGCGTTGAGGCGGGGCCGCACGGTGCGGGAGGCGACGTAGAAATCCGAGGTGGTACGGGATATCCGCAGCCCGAAGCCGCCGACGAGGACGGTGGCGAGGACGACGAGGGCGACCGCGGCCATCGACGCCGGGTGGTCGGGTGTGCTCACGGGGCGGGGCGGCCTTCCACGAGCCGGGCGAAGTCGCGTTCGTTGCGCTCGGCCCTGCGTACGTACCACCAGGCGGCCAGGGCCAGCGGCGGGTAGGTGGCGAAGCCGAGCACCGCCCAGACGACGGCGTTGCTGTGCAGGGCTTCGAAGACGAGCGGCAGGGTTCCGGCGACGAGTGCGAGCACGGCGAAGGCCGTGAGACCGGCCCGGAGCTGACTGCGCATCAGCGAGCGGACGTAGGCACCGCCGAGCGCGGTCTGCTCGTCTATCTCGGCCTGGGGGCGGTAGCGGGGCAGCGGGCGTACCCGTCGGGGCTCGCCCGTGACCACTTCGCGCCGGGGCGTGCTCTCGTGGGACATGGGCCCGGAGTGTAGGCGTCCGGGGCCCGGCTGGGAAGGGGCGTGGGCGGGAGGGTGCCCAGGTCAGCGGCCGGTCTGCCGCATCAGGAGGTCGCGCAGGGCGCGGGTGTGGCGGCGGCTGACGGCGAGTTCGGCCTCCCCGATGCGCACGCTCATGCTCCCGGCGTCGAGCCGCAGTTCGTCGATCCGGCCCAGTGCGACGAGGTGGCGGCGGTGGATGCGGACGAAGCCCCGGGAGCGCCAGCGCTCCTCCAGGGTGGTCAGCGGGATGCGGACGAGGTGGCTGCCGGTGGGGGTGTGCAGCCGGGCGTAGTCGCCCTGCGCCTCGGCGTACGCGATGTCCTCGACGGGGACGAAGCGGATCACCCCGCCGAGTTCGACCGCGATCTGGTCGGCCGCCGCGTCGTGCACGGGCGCGGAGCGTTCGCCGACCTGTTCGGCGACGCGTCGTACGGCTTCGGCCAGGCGTTCACGGCGGACCGGTTTCAGGACGTAGTCGACGGCCTTGAGGTCGAAGGCGTGCACGGCGAAGCCCTCGTGGGCGGTGACGAACACGATCAGCGGGGGCGCGGCGAACCCCGCCAGCAGTTGTGCCACGTCGAGCCCGGTCAGGCCCGCCATGTGGATGTCCAGGAAGACGACGTCGATGGCCGAGGGGTCGTCCGGCCCGGCGTCGACGGCGCCGCCGATGCGGCGCAGCGCCTCGGTGGCTCCGGTGGCCCCTTCGGCGCTGCGGATCCGGGGATCGGCGCGCAGCAGGTAGAGGAGTTCCTCCAGGGCGGGTTCTTCGTCGTCGACGGCGAGTACGCGCAGCATGGCGGGAGTGTAGATGCTCCACTCGGGGCGGAGGCCGTCACGCTACTTCAGCAGGCGGGACATGCGCCGGTCGGCCAGCGGTTTGCCGCCGGTCTGGCAGGTGGGGCAGTACTGGAGGGCGGAGTCGCTGAAGGACACCTCCAGGATGGTGTCGCCGCACACCGGGCAGGCCTGGCCGGCGCGGCCGTGGACCCGCATGCCGCTCTTCTTCTCCGCCTTGAGGCGTCCGGCGGCGACGCCCCGGGAGCGTTCGACTGCGTCCTTCAGAGTGGCGCGCATCGCCGTGTAGAGGTGGGTGAGGTCGTTGTCGCTCAGGCTCGTCGTGAGCTTGAACGGGGACATCCGGGCGACGTGCAGGATCTCGTCGCTGTAGGCGTTGCCGATTCCGGCGATCAGGGACTGGTCGCGCAGGGCCCCCTTGATCTGCCGCCGCTGGCCGCCGAGCAGCAGGGCGAAGGCGTCCCGGTCGAAGGAGTCGGCCAGCGGGTCCGGCCCCAGACGCGCGACCCCGGGCACGTCGGCCGGGTCGCGCACCAGGTGGACCGAGAGACGCTTGGTGGTCCCCATCTCGGTCAGGTCGAAGCCCTCGCCGTCGGTCAGGACCGTGCGGAGGGCGAGCGGCCCCTTGCCCGGCCGGGTCGGGGCCGCGGGAACGCCGTCCTGCCAGCGCAGCCAGCCGGCCCGCGCCAGGTGGATGAGCAGGTGGAGCCCCCCTGCCGTGATGTCCAGGAACTTGCCGTGCCGGTCCACGGCTGTGACGGTGGTGTCCTGCAGGGCGGTGAGCGGCGGGTCGTACGTCTTCAGGACGCTGATCGCGACCGGCAGGACGCGGGCGATCTCCTTGCCGACCAGATGGTCGCCGAGGAAGTCCCGCAGGGCTTCGACTTCCGGCAGTTCGGGCATGACACCAGCCTGCCTCAGCCGTCCGGCGGATGCCCACCCGTCAGACGCCCGGGTCCGGCAGACCGTAGACGCGTCGCGCGGTGGAGGCGAACACGTCCCGCTGGGCCTTCTGCCCCAGGTGCGCGGTGAGCGCGTGGGCCGCGTCGACGACCTCGGCGTACGAGGCGGCGAGCCGGCAGACCGGCCAGTCGGAGCCGAACATCACCCGGCCGGGTCCGAACGCCTCGACGACGGTGTCGGTGTACGGGCGCAGATCCTCCACCGTCCAGGACCGCGGGTCGGCCTCGGTGACCAGGCCGGAGAGCTTGCAGACGGTGTGGGGCAGCGCCGCCAGCTCCCGCAGCCCGTCGGCCCACGGCACGGTCCGCCGCCCGGCGATCGGCGGTTTGCCGGCGTGGTCGAGCACGAAGGTGAGCCCGGGGAGCAGAGCGGCGGCCCGGACGGCGGCGGGAAGCTGGTGCGGCCGGACGACCAGGTCGTAGACGAGTCCGGCGTCGGCGACGGCGGTGAGTCCGCGCCGGACGTCGGGGCGCAGCAGCCACTCGGGATCGGGCTCGTCCTGGACCTGGTGGCGGATGCCGACGAGCCGGTCGCCGCCGGGCAGGGCGGCGAGCCGGGCCAGGGTGTCGGCCACGTCGGGCGCGGTGAGGTCGGTCCAGCCGACGACGCCCGCGACGAGGGTGTGGCCCTCGGCGAGCGCGAGGAGTTCGGGCGTCTCCTCCGCGACGGTGACGGTCTGGACGACGACGGTGGCGCCGATCCCCGCCGCGCGGGCCTCGGGTTCCAGGTCGGCCAGGGCGAAGGTGCGGCGGAGGGGGGCGAGATCCTCGCCGGTGATCCACGCCTGGTCCCGCACGGAGAGGTCCCAGACGTGGTGGTGCGCGTCGACGGCCGGCGGCCGCTGCTCTCCGCCGGTGCTCATGCCGCCTCCCCGTCCGGTGTGCCCAGCAGCCCTTCGGCGCGCAGCTCATCCCAGAGGGCGTCGGGGACCGGCGTACGGAACAGGGCGGCCGCGTCCCGTACCTCCTCGGGCGAGCGGGCGCCGAGGAGGACGCCGGCGACCGCCGGGTGGCCCAGCGGGTGGTGGAGGGCCGCCGCCCGCAGGGGGACGCCGTGCCGGTGGGCCACCGCCTCCATGCGCAGGGCACGGTCGAGGAGGTGTGCGGGGGCCGCCGCGTAGTCGTACGTGGCACCGGGGCGCGGGTCGGCCAGGAGCCCGGAGTTGAAGACCCCGCCGACGACGACGGCACGGCCGCGGGCGGCGGCCTCCGGCAGGAGCTCGGCGAGGGCGCTGCTGTCGAGGAGGGTGAAGCGGCCGGCGCACAGGACGGCGTCGACGTCCGTGTCGCGCAGGAAGCGGGTGAGCATCGCGGTCTGGTTCATCCCGGCGCCGATCGCGCGGACCACGCCCTCGGCGCGCAGCTTCTCCAGGGCCGGGTAGGCCTCCCGGAAGGCGGCTTCCTCGTGGTCGTCGGGGTCGTGCAGATAGACGGTGTCGACGCGGTCGAGGCCGAGCCGCCCGAGGCTGTCCTCGATGCTGCGGCGGACGCCGTCGGCGCTGAAGTCCCAGCGGCGGCGGTGGGTGGGCGCCACGGCGAACCCCTCGGACAGCGCATCGGCGCCGGCCGCTCCCGGCGGCAGCGGTTCGAGCAGCCGGCCGGCCTTCGTCGACACGGTGTACGCGTCGCGGGGACGGCCGCGCAGGGCTTCGCCGAGTCTGCGCTCGGACAGGCCGAGGCCGTAGTGGGGGGCGGTGTCGAAGGAGCGGACGCCTTCGTCCCAGGCGGCGTCGACGGTGGCGGCCGCCTGCGCCGGGGTCACCTCGGTGAAGAGGTTGGCGATGGCCGCGGCCCCGAAGGAGAGTTCCGTGATCTCGACCGCACTGCGTCCGAGTCTGCTCCGCCGCATTTCCTGCCGCCCCCTGGTGGTCGCTCGGGTGCCGTATCGCCCCGCAAGCGAATATTCATCGGATCACTGAGCGGCGTCAACCGCCTCGGCGGCGCCTGTATCGCGATTTCCGCCACACCTGTCCGATCTATCAGGGCACACGGGTGCGGAGGCGACCGGCACGAGCGCCTGGAGGGCCTCAAGTTCGTCGTGCACCGCCGGTGCCGACCGGTCGAGATCGGGCAGCGCCTCGCCGTCGGTCACCAGCCCGACCTGGACCCGGTCGCCGTACGTGGACAGGGCGACGGCGAGCGACTGCCCCCGGGCGAGGGGCGCCATCGGGTAGACGGCCCGCAGCGGGCAGCCGCCCAGGGAGAGCGCCGAACGCGGCAGGGGCACGCTCGTGACCAGGATGCCGAAGAGCATCCGCGCCGCGTTCCCGGCGAGGGGCGCGCCGAACCGATGGGCCGGGGCGGGGAGCTGGTCGGCCAGGACGGCGACGGCCCCCGCACCCCCGATCCGGTCCAGCGCCGGGCCGGCCGCTTCGTACGGGCCGGGCAGCCGGGAGCGCGGGGGCCCGGTGGCGGGCCGCACCGGTGTCGTCGGCGGCAGACTGCGGGAACACCGTCAGCCCTTGGCGGTCGGTTACGTTCGAGCACGGACACGTCATGTGCTGTCACGGCCGTGCGCGGTCCGCGACGGGGCTCAGCGGTGTTCGACGACGGCGAATTCGCACCACACGCACTTGCCGCCCCCGCGGGCCTCCACCCCCCAGACGTCCGCCAGCAGGTCGACCAGCATCAGCCCGCGCCCCGAGACGCCCGACTCCCCCGCGTCCCTGCGCCGGGGCAGCGCGCTGGACCGGTCCTCCACATCGACCCGGAGGCGCCGCTCGGGTCCGGCCAGTATCCGGATGGTGACGATGGCCCCGCCGTCGGTGTGCATCAGCGCGTTGGTGACCAGTTCGTCGGCCGCCAGTTCCACCTCGTCCGCCCGGTCCCTGGCCCCCCACGCCCGTACCGCCGCCCTGATCATGTGGCGGCAGGAGGTCAGCGCCTCCGGGTCGTTCTGGGCGACGTGCTGCTGGAGCCTCCCGCCGGGGTGCCGGGCGTGCGCGGAGTCGCGGCGCAGGAGCAGCACGGCCACGTCGTCCTGTCCGCCGCGCTCGTCGACGACCTCGCAGAGCCGGTCGGCGAGCCGCTGGAGGTCCTGCGGTCCGTCGCGCACCATCGATTCCAGCAACCGCATACCCTGATCGAAGTCGGCGCCCGGCAGTTCCACCAGCCCGTCGGTGTACAGGACCATGGTCTGGCCGGGGTCAAGGTCGATGGTGCTGACGGGATAGTCCAGCTGCCCGAACTCCGCCGAGAGCCCCAGTGGCAGACCGCCGTCGGACGCCAGCTTGCGACAGCTCCCGTCGACGTCCCGGACGAGCGGGTCGACATGGCCGGCCCGCACCAGCTGCACCACTCCGGTGACGGGGTCGACCTCGGCGTAGGAGCAGGTGGCGAAACGGTCGGTGTCCAGTTCGTGGAGGAAGACGGAGGCCCGCGCCATCACGGTGGCGGGCCGGTGCCCCTCGGCTGCGTAGGCGCGCAGCACGATGCGCAGCTGGCCCATGACGGCCGCGGCGTGTGTGTCGTGGCCCTGCACGTCACCGATGACGGCGCCGACCCGGCCGCCGGGCAGCGGGATGATGTCGTACCAGTCGCCGCCGATGTCCTGGCCCAGCCGTGCGGAGCGGTAGCGGACGGCGACCTGGGCGCCGGCCACCTCGGGGATCCGGCGGGGCAGCATCGCCTGCTGGAGGCCCTCGGCGAGATCGTGCTCCTGCTCGTAGAGCATGGCCCGCTGGAGACTCTGGGCGATGGAGGTGCCGAGGGCGACCAGCAGGTTCCGCTCGTCCCCCGGGAAGCCCTCCCGGTCGCCGTAGAGGAGACCCAGCGCACCGATCGGGCGCGCCTGGGCGATGAGCGGCAGATAGGCGGCCGCGGTGATACCGAGGTGGCTGATGTGCGGCCACAGGATCGGGTAGGAGGCCGCGAAGTCCTCGGCGCTCTCGATGAAACGGGGCTTGAGCGTGCGGATCACCTCGCCCATGGGATAGGGCTCGTCCACCCGCGTGTAGCGGGTACCCGTCACGTAGGCGCCCTCGGGCCCGTCGGCGACGAGGTGGATGCGCGAGCCCTCCAGCAGGCCCATGACCAGGCTGGTGGCGCCGAGGTGCGCGAGCCCCTGGGAGTTCTTCAGTACGTCCGTGACGTCCTTGACGGTCCGGGCGTGGGCCAGGGCCGCCGTCGTGCTCTGCACCAGGCTGGTGCGGCGGCGCCGTTCCTCGTCGACCGTCCGGCGGGCGGCGGAGGCGGCCAGTTCCTGGGTGGCGTCGCGGACGATACCGATGATCCGCCGCGGCCTGCCCTCCGCGTCCCGGCGGATGAAGCCCTGGGTGTGGGTCCATCGGAGCGTCCCGTCACGCCGTCTCCTGCGGAAGTAGGCGCCGTAGTTCTCGCGGCCGCTCTTGAGCGCCTGGGAGACCATGGCGTCGAGCCGGGTCCCCTCCTCGGCCGGGACGCGCGAGGAGAGTGAGCCGGGGCGGTTGTCGTACTCCTCGGCGCTCAGGTCGAACATCTCGAGCGCGGGCTCGTCCATGTGCATGAGTCCGCTGTCCAGATCCCAGTCGAAGCTGCCCATTCGGTTCAGGGCGAGACTGAGATCCGGGTGGGCGGGCCAGTCGTCCGGGAGTGACAGGGCACCCGCAACCCGATCATCCATGTGCGCCACTCTGCCATTATTTGTCCGATTTCTCGACTGAAACTTGCGTCTTGAACGCGTTCAAGAAAGGCCCTAAGGTCTGATCGACAGAACTTGAACGTGTTCAATTCCTCTCGGAACCGGGGGCGTCATGTCCGTACTGGTCGGTCTCGTCGTCACGCTGGGGATGCTGGTGATCGTGCCGGCGGGTCTGGGGCTGGTCGCCGACCCGGCGCTCGAACGGATTCGCCGGCTGTGGCCCCTGTTCGCGGTGCCCGGGGCCCTGTCGCTCTGGCTGCCGCGCGGTGCCGCCGCGACGGCACCGGCCGCCTGCTACGCGCTGGGGACACTGCTGCTGGCCGCTCACGCGCCGCGGCGCCTCGCGCGGACCCGGAGCGCACGCCCGGCGGAGATCGCCCTGCTCACGGCGCTGGTGACCCCGTCGGTGGCCGCACTGGCACTGGTCGCCGAGCGCTGGGGGCACGAGCTGTTCGGCTTCGGGCTCGGCATCCTGGCGCTCACCGTGCCGCACTTCCACTTCGCCGGATTCGCCGCGGCACTCGTCGCGGGCCTGGTCTGCCGGGCCGACGACGGGAGGGCGGGGCGGTTCGCCGCGCTGAGCGTCCCCCTGGGCACCCTGCTCGTCCTGGCCGGATACTTCGTCGGCGACCTGGCCGAGCTGGGCGGAGCACTCGTACTGACCGCCGGGATGTGGGCGGTCGCCCTGCTGACCCGGCGCACCGCTCGCCGCCCGGGCCCGGACCGCACGACCCGGGCCCTGCTCACCGCCTCGGCCGTCGTCCTCGTGGCCACCATGCTGCTCGCCCTGAGCTGGGCGCTCGGCGAGGCCACCGGGCTGCCCCACCCCAGCCTGACCTGGATGGCCGCCACCCACGGAGTGGGCAACGCGCTGGGCTTCGCCCTCTGCACACTGCTCGCCCTGCGCCGTCTCAACGACCGCACACACCCGGAAGGCAGGACCGCATGACCACCCTGACGTACCCCGAGGTCGGAGCCACCCGTCTGGGACCGCTGCCGGAGGGCTACCACCATCTGCACCATCGGGCTGCCGTCGGCCACGGCCGGGCTGACTTCGAGACTGCGGCCGCCGCCGTCACCGAGTGGCGGATGCACCGGGGCGCCGGCGCCGGGGTGCGCGCCACCGCCGCTCGGGCCGACACCGGTGTCGGCGTCGTCGTGTCGCTCGGCGTCGGCCCCCTCCGCCTCAGGGCACACTGCGAGGTCGTCTGGGCGGAGTACGGCGAGACCCGCACCGGCTTCGCCTACGGGACCACCGAGCGGCACCCGGAACAGGGCGAGGAGTCCTTCGTGGTCGAACTGGCCGACGACGCCACCGTGTGGTTCACCGTCACGGCGTTCTCCCGCCCCGCGTGCTGGTACGCCCGGCTCGGCGGCCCCGTGGTGCCCGTCCTCCAGCACTGGTACGCCCGCCGGCTGGGCGACACGCTGCGGCGGAGCTGGTCCGCCGGTTGATCCGGGCCAATACTGGGCCCGGTGCAGTGGTTCACCGCAGACGGGTACTGGCTCAGCCGGCTGGTCTTCCAGCGGGCCCTCGCCGCCGTCTACCTGGTCGCCTTCGTCTCCGCCGCGCTCCAGTTCCGGGCGCTGATCGGCGAACGGGGCATGCTCCCCGTGCCCGAGCTGCTGCGCCGCACCCCTTGGCGGGCCGCTCCCGGCCTCTTCCGCCTCCACTACTCCGACCGCTTCTTCGCGGCGGTCGCCTGGACAGGGGCCGCACTCTCGCTCGCCCTCCTCGCCGGCGTCGACGGGTACGTACCGCTGTGGGCCGCGATGGCGCTGTGGGCGGTGCCCTGGGCGCTCTACCTCTCCATCGTCCAGGTGGGCCAGGTCTGGTACGGCTTCGGCTGGGAATCACTCCTGCTGGAGACCGGTTTCCTGGCCGTCTTCCTCGGCAACGGGGACACGGCCGCGCCGGTGCTCGTGCTGTGGCTGCTGCGCTGGCTGCTCTTCCGGCTGGAGTTCGGTGCCGGGATGATCAAGATGCGGGGCGACGAGTGCTGGCGCCGGCTGACCTGCCTGGAGTTCCACCACGAGACCCAGCCGATGCCGGGGCCGCTGAGCTGGTTCTTCCACCACCTGCCGAAACCGGTGCACCGGGCGGAGGTGGCGGCCAACCACGTCACCCAGCTCGTGGTGCCCTTCCTGCTGTTCACCCCCCAGCCCGTGGCGAGCGTCGCCGCCGGACTGATGGTCCTCACCCAGCTGTGGCTGGTGCTGTCGGGCAACTTCGCCTGGCTCAACTGGTTGACGATCGTCATCGCGCTCTCCGCGATCGACTGGACCCCCCTGGCCGGGCCCGCACCCGCGCAGGCCGCTCCGCCCCTCTGGTACGAGGTGGTGGTCATCACGGCCACCGTGCTCGTGGTGGCCCTCAGCTACCGCCCGGCGCGCAACCTCGTCTCCCGCGGGCAGGTGATGAACCGGTCCTTCGACCCGCTGCACCTGGTCAACACCTACGGGGCGTTCGGGAGCATCAGCCGGATGCGCCTGGAGGTGGTCGTCGAGGGCACGGACGAACCGGTGGTCCACGAGGGCACCCGGTGGCGCGAGTACGGCTTCCGGGGCAAGCCGGGCGACCCGCGCAGGCTGCCGCGGCAGTTCGCGCCGTACCACCTGCGGCTCGACTGGATGATGTGGTTCGCGGCGCTCTCCCCCGCGTACGCGCGCTCCTGGTTCGAGCCGTTCGTCGAGCGGCTGCTGCGAGGCGACCGGGACACCCTGCGGCTGCTGCGCCGCAACCCGTTCCCGGACGGCCCTCCGGCCCACATCCGCGCCAGGGTCTTCCACTACGAGTTCACCGACCGGGACGAGCTGCGGACGACCGGCCGCTGGTGGCGGCGCACCTACGTACGGGACTTCATGCGGCCCGTGGCCCGGCCGGCGCCGCTCCGGCCGCCGGAGCGGCACTGACACGACGAGAACCGGGCCCCGAGGAAGGGGACCCGGTGTCCGCGCCGTACACGTGGGTGGGGGCGAGCGTCAGTCGATGCCGGGCAGGATGTGGGGCTCGGCCAGGTCCTCTTCGTAGCCGGCCAGTCTGATGGGTGCGGACCTGGCCCAGACCTCGATGTTGCGTAGCTTCTCCGGCCGGGCGGCCCGCTGTCCGGTGTGATCGGCCGGGCGCTGCTCGCTCTTGGTCATTTCAGGTGTCACCGCGGACTCCTTTGTGTCGCGTAACCCCGGGGCGGTGGCGACGCTGCGGCTGTGAGAACCGTGTCGACCGCCCTCTGCGGGGCAGGGGCAGAAACAGTTCGGTCGCGGTGGCGCCGTTGCGGGGCGGGGACGGCGGTCTGCTTGAAGACCTGTCCCAGGACGGCCTAGGAAGTTTCGTGGATCCCTTGGTGGCGTCCGTTCGCTCCAGCGTAACCAAATGAGCGGCGTCCCGCTCGACAGAACGTGTGGCCTGGATCACTTTCAGCCAACGGGCGTGTCGGGCGGGACGGCGCACGGCGGCGCGCCCGGGATTCCGGGCGCGCCGCCGTGCGAGTGTCCGCGTCCGTCACCAGCCGGCCGGCGCGTAGTCCTTCAGGAAGCAGCCGTACAGTTCCTCGCCCGCCTCACCGCGCACGATCGGGTCGTAGACCCGGGCCGCGCCGTCGATCAGGTCGAGGGGGGCGTGGAAGCCCTCCTCGGCGAGGCGCATCTTGTCGGGGTGGGGCCGCTCGTCCGTGATCCAGCCGGTGTCGACGGCCGTCATCAGGATGTGGTCCTTCTCGAACATCTCCTGGGCGCTGGTGCGGGTGAGCATGTTGAGCGCGGCCTTGGCCATGTTGGTGTGCGGGTGCCCCGCACCCTTGTAGCCGCGGCCGAAAACACCCTCCATCGCGGAGACGTTCACCACGTAGGCCCGCTCGGCCGCCGTCGCCGCCATCGCCGGGCGGAGCCGGCTGATGAGGATGAAGGGGGCCGTGGAGTTGCAGAGCTGGACCTCGAGGAGCTCGATCGGCTCGACCTCGTCGACGGTCTGGATCCAGCTGTTGGTGTCGTGCAGGTCGGGCACAAGACCGCCCGCGTCGATCGCGGTTCCGGCGGCGATGCGGGCCGGCGAGGCGGATCCGGTGACCAGCGCGAGGCCGGTGACGTCGTGCGCCGTCAGTCCCTGACCCTCCGCGCGGGCGGCCGGGATGGCGGCGACCCGGTCGACGGTGCCGCTGTTGAAGGTGCCGATCACCTGGGCGGCGGGCAGCTCGCCGGCCGGCAGCGGGGCGGACTCGGCGTTCACCAGCTCGCGGTAGGCCTGCGGGGAACGGCGCACCGTCTGCGCGGCGTTGTTGATCAGGATGTCCAGCGGTCCTTCGGCGGCGACCGAGTCGGCGAGCGCGACGACCTGGGCGGGGTCGCGCAGGTCGATGCCGACGATCTTGAGCCGGTGGATCCACTCGTCGCTGTCCGGCATCGCCTTGAAGCGGCGGATCGCGTCGTTGGGGAAGCGGGTGGTGACGGTGGTGTGCGCGCCGTCGCGGAGCAGCCGCAGGGCGATGTACATGCCGATCTTGGCCCGGCCGCCGGTGAGCAGGGCCCGGCGGCCGGTGAGGTCCGTACGGGCGTCGCGGCGGGACCGGTTCTCCTGGGCGCACGGCGGGCAGAGCTGGTGGTAGAAGGCGTCCACCTCGACGTACCGGGTCTTGCAGATGTAGCAGGACCTCGGGCGCTGGAGGATGCCCGCGATCTCGGCGGTCGTGGAGGAGGAGGGGAGCACGCCCTGCGTCTCGTCGTCGATGCGCTCGGCGGAGCCGGTCGCGGTGGCCTCGGTGACGGCCTTGTCGTGCGCGGTCTTGGCGGCACGGCGCTCCTGGCGGCGGCGCTGCTTGACCGTGCGGTAGATGCCCGCGGTGGCCCGGCGCACGGCGATGGCGTCGGGGTGGTCGACCTCGATGGTGTCGAGCTCGTCGAGCACGCTCAGGCAGACGGCCAGCCGCTCGGGGTCGATGCCGGGACCGAACTCGTCGGTACCGGGAGCGAGCTCCGGGCTGTCCTTGGTCACCGTCATGGCCGTTCCTCTGTCACTCGTCACTCGTGCCGCTTGTCGGGCTTCGGTGGGCAGGAGTCCGGCCGGGAGCCGGCGAGGGCAGGCGCGCACGGGCCGGATGCCCCGGTCAAGTCTGCCATGAGTCGGATGCTGCTCCGTTCGGGCCCGTCAGGCGTTCTTCCCCTGCGCGGAGAGGGGGGTGGCGATGCTTTCGAGGGACTTCTGCTCGGCGGAGACCGCGAAGAAGAGGGCGATCAGCCCGCCCGCCACCATCAGGGAGGCACCGATACAGAACGCGACGACGGTGTCGCCCACGACGCCGCTCTGGGTGAGGTCCGCGAAGACCAGCGGGCCGGTGATGCCTCCGGCGGCGGTGCCCACCGCGTAGAAGAAGGCGATGGCCATGGCCCTCGTCTCCATCGGGAAGATCTCGCTGACGGTCAGATACGCGGAGCTGGCACCGGCGGAGGCGAAGAAGAGGACCACGCACCAGCAGGCGGTCATGGTGACGGCGGTCAGCGTCCCGGCGCCGAACAGCGCGGCGGTACCGAAGAGCAGCACGCCGGAGAGGATGTAGGTGCCGGCGATCATCGGCTTGCGGCCCGCTGTGTCGAAGAGCTTGCCGAGGAAGAGGGGGCCCAGGAAGTTGCAGAAGGCGATGACGGCGAAGTAGTAGCCGGTGGCGCCGCTGGAGACGTCGAAGAACTTCACCAGGATCGAGCCGAAGCCGAAGGTGACCGCGTTGTAGAGGAAGGCCTGCCCGATGAAGAGCGCCAGTCCGAGAACGGCCCGCTTGGGGTAGGAGCGGAAGACGGTACGGGCGATCAGCCCGAAGCCGATGCTGTGACGCTGCCGCACGGTGATCTCCTGCTCGGCGGGCGGCAGGGAGCGGCCGGTGTCCTTCTCGACCTCCTGCTCCACCTGCTCGACGAGTTCCTCCGCCGCCTCGTCGTGTCCGTGGATGAACATCCACCGCGGGCTCTCCGGCACGTGGCGGCGCACCAGCAGGATCACGAGTCCGAGGACCACGCCCAGCGCGAAGGTGAGCCGCCAGCCGATGTCCTTGGGGAAGATGTCGGTGTTCAGGGCGAGCACGGAGAGCAGCGAGCCGGCCATCGCCCCGAGCCAGAAGCTGCCGTTGATGATGAGGTCGACGCGGCCCCGGTACTTGCTGGGGATCAGCTCGTCGATGGCCGAGTTGATCGCCGCGTACTCCCCGCCGATCCCGAAGCCGGTCAGGAAGCGGAAGAGGAAGAACCACCACGCCGAGAAGGAGATCGCGGTGAGCGCGGTGGCCGCCAGATAGACGGCGAGGGTGATCAGGAAGAGCTTCTTGCGGCCGAAGCGGTCGGTGAGCCATCCGAAGACCAGCGCGCCGGAACAGGCGCCCGCCACATACAGCGCGGCGGCGATCCCGGTGACCTGGGCGTCGCTGATGGGCAGTCCGCTGCCGTCCTCGGAGAGCCGGCTGGCGATGTTGCCGACGACCGTGACCTCCAGGCCGTCCAGGATCCACACCGTGCCGAGGCCGATCACGATCATCCAGTGCCACCGCGACCATGGCAGTCGGTCCAGGCGTGCCGGGATCCTGGTCGTGACGGTCCGCCCGTTCGCCGTACCGGTGCCGCTCATGGGGCCTCCTCAGCTCTCCGGAAACTCCACAGGTGCCCGGAACGAGGCGTGACTCACACATCCTTCGCCGCCCCCACCGGACAAATGAACACGAAATATGACGAAGCATTACGTCTGTTGGCCGATCGAGGTGTCCACGGCCCGATGAATTCGCCCGGAAGAAGAACACCTTGACTTTCGGTGGCATGACTTCGGTGAGTCAGGGAAGGTGCCGGTCGATACACCGGATCCAGGGAGGGTGACACCATGACGGCCATGTCAGTGCGGACCACCGAAGCGATCGGCACAGCGACCCCGCGGTGCGACGAGGCGGACGCGGATTCCCACGAGGCCGTACTTCCGTGGATCGAGGACGCCGGGAAGGTCGCCCCGCAGGACGCGCGGGCGATGTCGAAGCTCTTCTTCGACCGGCTCCAGACCCTCGAAGAGGGCACCCACGAATACCAGTACGCGCGCAACACCCTCATCGAGATGAACCTCTCACTGGTGCGCTACGCCGCCTCGCGGTTCCGCAACCGGGGCGGGGACGACACCGAGGACATCATCCAGGTGGGCACGATCGGCCTGATCAAGGCGATCGACCGGTTCGACCTGTCCCGTGAGGTGGAGTTCGCCACCTTCGCGGTGCCCTACATCGTCGGTGAGATCAAGCGCTTCTTCCGCGACACCACCTGGTCCGTCCATGTGCCGCGCCGCCTCCAGGAGCTTCGGGTGGAGCTCGCGAAGGCGAAGGAGACCCTGTCGGCACAGCTCGACCGCGACCCGACGGTCGCCGAGCTCGCCACGCACCTGGATCTCCCCGAGGAGGAGATCATCGAGGGCCTGGTCGCCGCCAACGGCTACTCGGCGGGATCGCTGGACACCCCGAGCGCCGACAGCGAGTCCGGCAACGAGCAGCGCGCGTACGCGGACCTGCTCGGCGAGGACGACCCGGGCATGGAGAGCGTCGAGAACCTCCACGCGCTGGCCCCGCTGCTCCGGCAGCTGGACGACCGCGAGCGGACCATCGTCCGCATGCGGTTCGGCCAGGAGATGACGCAGGCCCAGATCGGCGCCGAGCTGGGCGTCTCCCAGATGCACGTCTCGCGGCTGCTCAGCAGGATCGTGCAGCGGCTGCGTACGGGAATGTGCGTCGAGGCCTGAGCGAAAAAGCTCACATTCCGGAAACCTGATGCCCGGCGGACCGCCGGGCATCCTTCACATATGCTTCCAGGCGTTGCGGCGCGGGGTGTCCCCGTGCCGTCCGTCCGTCAAAGGGGATCGAGCGTGATCGAGCTGCCGTTGGGCGCGTCCGCGCGTCTGATGGGGCCCACCGGGATTCCGGCGCAGTACGCGGGCTCCGCCGGCGTGGCCGAATCGTCCGTGTGGGACCTCGGCGCGGCCATTCTCCTGGTCGAGGACGACTCGGGCGACGCTCTCCTCGTCGAGGAGATGCTGGCCGACAGCGAGCTGGACTCCACCCTCACGTGGTGCAAGACGCTGGCGGAGGCGCAGCGGTTCCTGCGTTCCTGCCGCACTCCTGTCTGTGTGCTGCTGGACCTGCACCTGCCCGACTCGCACGGCATCGACGCGGTCAGGCAGCTCGTCGACTCCTTCCCCGACGCGGCCGTGGTGGTCCTCACCGGGCTGGCCGAGACCGAGACCGGGCTGTCGGCCGTGGCACACGGCGCTCAGGACTACCTGCTCAAGGGGCGGATCGACCCCCAGGCACTGAGCCGCGCCATCCGCTACGCCTTGCAGCGCAAGAACGCCGAGCGCGTGGCCTCCGCGATCAGGACGAGCCAGCTCATCGCCCAGGAGAACGCCCGCCTGGAACGTGCGCTGCTGCCCATCCCGCTGCTGCACGGCCACGGCTTCGGTGTCGCGGCCCGCTACGAGGCGGGCCGGGCCCACGGACTGCTGAGCGGCGACTTCTACGACGTGGTCGAGACCGCCGACGGCGCGGTGCACGCCGTGATCGGCGACGTGTCCGGGCACGGGGCCGCGGAGGCGGCGCTGGGCGTCTGTCTGCGGGTGGCCTGGCGCACGGCGGTGCTGACCGGTGTCACGCAGCTCGAGAAGATCGGCCTGCTGGAGGAGATACTCGTCGCCGAGCGGTCCGATCCGCATGTCTTCGCGACAGTGACCACCCTCGTCTTCCCTCCGGAGCGGGACCGCGTCCGCGTCGCCCGGGCCGGGCACCCCGGCATGCTGCTGCGCCGCGGCACGGACGTCAGCTGGGTCGAACCGGACACCGGCATGGCGCTGGGGCTGCTGCCCGGGGCCGGGCGCTGGACCATCACGGAGCTGGACCTCCACCAGGACAGTGAACTGGTCCTCTTCACCGACGGACTGTTCGAGGGCCGCACGGGGCCGCACTCCCGACTGGGCGAGGAGGGGCTGCTGGAGATCGCCCGTGGACACGGGACCCTCGCGCCCCAGGCTTTCATCGACGCACTGGTCGCCGAGGCCACCGAGAGTGCGGCCCCCTACGGCGGCCTCGCCGACGACGTCGCCGTACTGCATCTGGGCTGGGAGAAGAACGTATGAGTTCCGTGAACGACGCTCCGCGGCAAGAGGGAGAGCCGGGATGGCCGACACGACTGTCGGTGCAGAACTGGGTCCACCTGATCCTGGCCGGCTTCGTGCTCGTCATCTGCGGGTGCGTGGCGGTCGCCGGGCTCACGCTGTCCCGGATGTCGGACCGCACCGAGGAACTGGTGGACCGCGTCCAGCCGGCCCGTTCGGCCTCCTACCAGTTGCAGATGTCGCTGCTGGACCAGGAGACGGGCGTGCGCGGTTTCGCGCTGACCGGTGACGAGTCCTTCCTGAGCCCCTACGAACAGGGCATGAAGGACGAGCAGGCCAGGCTGGACCGGGTGCGCGCGCTCGTCGGCGACGACCAGGGGCTCGCCGGTGATCTCGACCGGATCGAACAGTCCGCCGCGCGTTGGCGCACCGAGCAGGCCGGACCGCTCATCGAGGCGGCGCGGGCCGAGGGGCCGGCCGGTGCGTCCTCCGCGCCGATCCTGCGCAGCAAGGAGGCGTTCGACGAACTGCGGCAACTGAACGGCGTCCTGCAGAAGGACCTCGACATCGCGCGCGACCACGCGCGTGCCGAGCTCGACGCCGCGCGCACCACCCGCGACCGGGTGCTGGGCGCGCTCATGGTCGGTGCCCTGCTGGTGGTCATCGCCCTGAGCCTGCTGCTGCACCGTGTGGTCGGACGGCCGCTGAACGCGCTGGCCGCCGCTTCGAGCAGG
Source organism: Streptomyces sp. SirexAA-E (assembly GCF_000177195.2). Taxonomy (GTDB): domain Bacteria; phylum Actinomycetota; class Actinomycetes; order Streptomycetales; family Streptomycetaceae; genus Streptomyces; species Streptomyces flavovirens. Next base: position 7,030,195 of record NC_015953.1, on the reverse strand, counting down.
GTGCGGGCCGGTGCGTTCGCGCGCCGGATCGACGTCACCGGTCCCGCCGACGTCATGGCCGTGGCCGCGGCGGTCGAGAACATGCGCGCGCGGCTCGTGGAGGAACTCGACGCGGCGACGGACCGGGAGAAGCTGCTGGCCGAACAGACGACGGAGCTGCGCCGGTCGAACTCGGAGCTGGAGCAGTTCGCGTACGTCGCCTCCCACGACCTCCAGGAGCCGCTGCGCAAGGTCGCGTCCTTCTGCCAGTTGCTGGAGAAGCGGTACGGCACGGAGCTGGACGCCCGGGGCAAGCAGTACATCGCCTTCGCGGTCGACGGAGCCAAGCGGATGCAGGTCCTCATCAACGACCTGCTGACCTTCTCCCGGGTGGGCCGGGTCCACGACAGCTGGAAGCCGGTGGACCTCGAACGTTCGCTGGACCGTGCGCTCACCAACCTCTCCGCCTCCCTGGAGGACTCGGGCGCCGTCGTCGTTCGCGAGGGGACCCTGCCGGAACTCCAGGGGGACGCGACCTCTCTGGGCATGGTCTGGCAGAACCTGATCGGCAACGCGATCAAGTTCCGTCGCCCGGACGTCCCCTGCCGGATCACGGTGCGCTGTGAACAAGAGGACGACCAGTGGCACATCTCGGTCGCCGACAACGGAATCGGCATCGCGCCGGAGTTCTCCGACAAGGTCTTCGTCATCTTCCAGCGTCTGCACGCCCGCGACGAGTACGAGGGCACCGGTATCGGCCTCTCGCTGTGCCGTAAGATTGTGGAGTTCCACGGTGGCCGCATCTGGCTGGACACCGCACCCGAGGAGGGCACTGTGGTTCACTTCACTCTGCCCGTCGTCACCGACGCACCGACGCGTACCACGGCGGAACTGCTCGATCCCGTCGTACTCACGTCCTAGCCGGGAGGCGCCTCATGAACGAACCCGTCAAGCCCATCGAGGTCCTGCTCGTCGAGGACGACCCGGGCGACGAGCTGATGACCCGTGAGGCGTTCGAGGACAACAAGATCCGCAACACGCTGCACGTGGTGCGCGACGGCCAGGAGGCGCTGGACTTCCTCTACCGCCAGGGCGAGCACACCGACGCTCCGCGGCCGGATTTGGTCCTCCTCGACCTCAACCTGCCGAGGTACGACGGGCGGCAGGTGCTGGAGAAGATCAAGACCGATCCGGAACTGGCGCTGATCCCGGTGGTGGTGCTCACCACGTCCTCCGCCGAGGAGGACATCCTGCGCAGCTACAAACTCCACGCCAACGCCTATGTCACCAAGCCGGTCGACCTGGAGCAGTTCATCGGCGCGGTGCGCCAGATCGACGATTTCTTCGTCAGTGTGGTCCGGCTGCCCGGCCGTGCGTAAGATCTTGCCGATCCCCTGGAGTGGGATCTCTCGACGCGGGTAGACGAACGGCGAGAAAGAGGTCGTGAGACCTCACCCTGCGGCGCCTTGGCTGGAGCACATGAACGAACAGGCCACCTCCCGGCCGGACGCCCCCTGCGCGGGGGCGCCGTCCACGGACGTTCTGCTCACGGCCGAGGTCTTCGCCGGTGAGCCGGGATGCATCGCGCAGGCTCGTGCCCTGGCCGACCGTTTCCTGACGCGGCTCGTGGCGGAGTGGCTGGCGGTCATCGGCGAGCACACCCGCAGCGATCTGATGCTGGCGGTGAGCGAGCTGGTCACCAACGCGGACCGCTACAGCCACGGCCCGTACATGCTGGAGCTGGAGGGCAACGCCGAGCGCATCTGCGTCACGGTGTACGACAGCAGCACGGCGCTCCCGGTCCTCTACTCCCCCGACCCGTCGCGCCTGGGCGGTCACGGCATGGAGATCGTGGTCGCCCTCTGCGACCGGGTCACGGCGGAGCGCGTGCCGGTGGGCAAGCGGATCCGGGCGGAGTTCCAGCTCAGCACCTGAAGAAACCTCACGGCGCCCGTCCCGGACACCTCGTCCCGGGGCGGGCGTCGGCGTCTTCCCGTCCGTTCCCCCGGTACGTCGCCCGTGATCCGGCCGTCCGTCGTGCTGAGCACCGGAGCGGTGAGGACTACCGTCAGGAGGAGGACGTGGGAACGATGGACGTACTACCGGAGCAGTACGCGGAAATGCCGTCTCACGGACGACGACACGGCTGCTCGGACGGGACATCGTGGTGTACATGAGCTCCCTTGCGTTGTCGGTGCTGTTGTCACTGGTCTCCGCGGTCGCCTACGCGGCCGGGGCGATCGTCCAGGAGCGGGTGGCCGCGACCGGTGACCCGCGCGCCTTCGCACCGCTGCGCAGCGGGGTGTGGTGGTGGGCTGTGGCGCTCAACGGCGCCGGGGCGGTGCTGCATGTGGTGGCGCTCGCGTACGGGCCGCTCAGCCTCGTGCAGCCGCTCGGTGCCCTGACGATCGTCTTCGTCCTGCCGATGGCGGCCCTGTTCGTCGGCCGCCGGGCGGGGCGGACGGCCTGGCGCGGTGCGTTGATGGCCACGGTCGGTCTGGGCGGGCTGCTCGCGCTCACCGGAGGTGCGGGGTCGCACGCCCTGTCCGGGACGGACAGATTCGCGCTGACCGTCGGGTCGTTCGGCGCGGTGGTGGCGCTGCTCCTGCTCTCCGCGAGCGTGCGCCGGCGGATGCCCCGCAGCATGGTGCTGGCCACGGGTGCCGGGGTCGCGTTCGGCATGGCCTCCGTGTTCACCAAGACCGTGGCGGTGGAGTGGACGAGTGGCACGGTGGGTTCGGGACTGCCGACGCTGCTGGTCATCGCGGGGCTGGCCACGGCTGGGCTGCTGCTCTCCCAGGCGGCCTACCGGGGCGCCGGGCTGACGGCCCCGCTCGCGACCGTCACCGTCGTCAATCCGGTGGTGGCCGCCGCGGTGGGCATCACCTTCTTCGGTGAGCAGTTCCGCTTCGCGACGACCGGCGCGCTGGTCGCGTCGGGCTGCGGTGCGCTGGCAGCCGCCGGGCTGGTGCTGCTCACCCGCGAGCGGGCGGGGAACGACCACGCTCCTGACCCGGTGGACGCCGCACGGAGGCGTGCGACGGGGCCGGCCGACGCCGCCGGGGGACGTGCGGGCGTGGTGCTGCCCGGGCCCGGGACACCGCTGATCTCCCCGGTGCCGGGACCGTCGGGAACGGTCCCGGCACCGTCACTGCCGCCCGCCGTGCCACTGGAGCACGGCGGGGGACGCGTGGAATGCGGGGCGTCCCCCGCCGGTCCGGTGGCCGGTGGGCTGGTCAGACGCTGACGCCGCCTGCCCGAAGATAGGCCAGCGGGTCGACGTCGGAGCCGTATCCCGGGCCGGTGCGGATCTCGAAGTGCAGGTGCGGACCGGTGCTGTTGCCGGTGGTGCCCGAGCGCGCGATCCGCTGGCCGCTTCCCACCTGCTGTCCCGCGCGGACGTGGAGCGAGGACAGGTGCGCGTACTGGCTGTACTTGCCGTCGGCGTGCCGGATGACGATCTCGTAGCCGTACGCCCCCGCCCAGCCTGCCGAGACGACCTTGCCGGAGGCCACGGCCTTCACCGACGTGCCGGTGGGGACGGGGAAGTCGACGCCCGTGTGGTAGCCGCTCGCCCAGGATCCGGACTGGTGGTACGGGGTGCCGGTGCGGGCGGAGACGGGGGCGCTGAGCCCGGAGCGCTGTTCGGCGGCGGGCTTGCGCTCGGTCTTCTCGGCCTGCTTCGGGGCGGTCTTCTTCGGTGCCGCCCTCTGGGGCGCCGTCTGCTTGGGCACCGCCTCCTTCCGGGCCGCCTGCTCCGCGGGCTTCCGGTCGGTCTTCGGCGTGGCCTTCTGGGTGGACTTCTTGGCGGCCTGCCGCTGGGGGGCGCCGGTCACGTCCAGGGTGAGCCGCTGCCCGGGGATGATGAGGTCGGGGTCGGAGCCGACGACCGTGCGGTTGGCCGCGTACAGCCGCTCCCAGCCGCCCTTGACCCGCTCGGTGGACGCTATGCCGGAGAGCGAGTCGCCTCGGGCCACCGTGTAGGACTCGCGCGCGCCCGGTACGGAGGTCGGGGAAGCGGCCTCGGCCGTCCGTGGGGCGGACTTCGCGGCCCGCGGGGCGGCGGACTTCGACGCGGCCGTCTTCGCGCCGTCCACGGGTCTGCTGCGCTGCGTCTGCGGCGCGATGTCGGGGGCGTCGCCGCCCCGTGCCAGGCCGGCCCGCACCGAGCAGGCCGGCCAGGCGCCCGGCCCCTGCCCGTCCAGCACCTTCTCGGCGACGGCGATCTGCTGGTCCTTGGTGGCCAGGTCGGCTCGTGCGGCGTAGGCGGTCCCGCCGTACGCCGCCCACGTCGACCGGGTGAACTGCAGGCCGCCGTAGTAGCCGTTGCCGGTGTTGATGTGCCAGTTGCTCGTCGACTCGCAGGCGGCGACCTTCTCCCACACATCGGTCGAGGCCGCCCCGGCGGAGGCCGCCGTGAGCAGCGGGAGCGCGATGCCCGCGCCTCCCGCCGTCACCGTGAGCGAGGCACGGTTGATCCGGCTGGGCTGGTATCTGCGGTGCCGTCCGTTCGCGGCCATGACTTGGCTCCCCCACAGGCAGTAGGACACGTCGCAAGCGGCCAACTTATGGGCAGGCAAAGGGCGATGACAAGGGAGCGGCCACCCCTTGACACGCGCGCCCCGGCGCACGCGCGGTGCGACACGGGCACCGCGGAACGGGAAGCAACGCGGGCCAGGGCGGGAGAGCGCAGGGGACAGAGAGGCCGGGACCTGAGGGAGAGCGCTCTCCGTGACGGTTCCCTGATGCTATAAATGCGCTCATGACGGATGCTCTGCGATCGGCCGGTGCGGCGCCCACCCTGGAGGACGTCGCGCGGGCCGCCGGCGTCTCGCGTGCCACGGTCTCGCGGGTCATCAACGGGGTGCGCAACGTGGATCCGACGATCCAGGAGGCCGTACGAGAGGCCGTCTCCGTCACGGGATACACACCCAACCGCGCGGCCCGTTCCCTGGTCACCCGCCGCACGGACGCCGTCGCCCTCGTGGTGTCGGGCACCGGGGTCGAGCCGGCGGAGGGGGCGGACGGGGCGGACGGGGAGCCGCACACGGCGGACGGCGGGGAGCCGCCGGAGGGGGCCGGGGAGGGGTCGTTCACCGCGCGGGTGTTCGCGGACCCGTTCTTCGGCCGGGTGGTCACGGGGGTCGTCGACTACCTGCGGCCGCGCGGGATCCACCCGGTCCTCATGTTCGCCGAGAGCGCCTGGGCCCGGGACGAGGTCGTGGCGTACCTGCGCCAGGGCAGTGCCGACGGCGCCCTGATCGTGTCGACCCACGCGGAGGACCCGTTGCCCGCGCTGGTCGCGGAGGCCGGGCTGCCGGCCGTGCTGTACGCACGTCCCACCCGGCCCGCCCGGATCAGTTACGTCGATCTGGCCCACCGGGACGGCGCCCGGCTGGCGGCCGAACACCTGCTGGCCCGGGGCTGCCGACGGATCGCCACGATCAGCGGGCCGCTGGACGTACCGGCCGGGCAGGACCGGCTCGCCGGATTCCAGGAGACGATGGCCCGGCACGGCCATCCGTACATCCCGGTCGCCGAGGGCGGGTTCACCCAGGAGAGCGGTGAGGCCGCGATGGAGCGGCTGTTGACCGAGCACCCCGGCCTGGACGGGGTGTTCGCGGGGAACGACCTGATGGCGACGGGCGCCTGCCATGTGCTGCGGGACCACGGCCGGAAGGTGCCGGAGGACGTCGCCGTGATCGGGTTCGACGACAGCGGGGCCGCCGCGGCGTGCCGGCCGCCGCTGACGACGGTACGGCAGCCGGTGGAGGACATGGCCGCGGAGATGGCCCGGCTGCTGCTCGACCGCCTGGCGGAGCCGGACCGGCCGGCGACCTCCGTGATCTTCGAGCCGACGCTGGTGGTACGGGCGTCGGCGTAGCACGTACGGCCGCGGTCGCGCCGCCGGCTCACCCCGTCGCGGCGCGGCTGTAGTGGTGGGCGGGCAGGCGTCCCGGGCCGGGAGTGGTGGCGGGGCCGGGGTCCGGTACGGGCCGGGTGCCGCCGCGGGCCAGGAAGTCCGAGAGGGGCAGCGTCGCGGCACCGACCGTCACCGCGTCCGGGCCCAGGTGTCCGAGGTCGATCGTGGTGCGGGCAGCCGCGTGTCCGAGGGCGTACTCCTGGGCGTACGCCCGGATCTGCGGGAGCAGGTGGGGGCCGATCAGCAGGCCCGCCCAGCCGCCGAGCAGGATCCGTTCGGGCAGGAAGAGGTTGATGAGGTCGGCCAGGGCGGCTCCCAGGCATTCGGCCGTCTCGTCCAGGATCGTGGCGGCCACCGGGTCGGGGTCGGGGCCGCCGGGGGCGGGGCGGGCGGCCTCCAGGAGCGCGGCGAGGGCCGTCTCGTCGTCGGTGTCCTCGGGCAGCGGCCCCCCGGCCTCGTACCACCGCTCGCGCATGGCCTCGGCCCCGGCGTACGCCTCCAGGCACCCGATGGACCCGCACCGGCAGCGGCGGCCGCGCAGCTGCACCGTGGTGTGCCCCCATTCCAGGGCCGCGTTGGAGAGGTCCTGGTCGAGCATGTCGCCCCGGTTCACGCTGGCGCCCACGCCCGAGCCGATGAGCGCCACGGCGGCGGACTGGGCCCCCCGGCCGCCGCCGAACCACATCTCGGCCTGCCCCAGGGTCCGGGCGCCGTTGTCGATGAAGAACGGCACCTGTGGCGGCACGTCCACGGCGGCACGGAGGAGGCGTTCGAAGGGGACGGCGCTCCAGCCGATGGTCGGGCCGTGCACGACGGCGCCCGGTTCTCCCACGGCGTCCGGAGCGTCGCGCTCTATGATTCCGGGGACGCCGATACCGATCCCGAGCAGGCGTCCGGGGTCGGCGCCCGCGTCGCGCAGGACGTCCGACACGCCGGTACGGACGTGGCCGACGATGCGCTCGACGTCGTAGCCGTGCTGGGCCAGCAGCCGGTCGGTGCGGGCGAGTTCCGTGAGGGAGAGGTCGAACAGCTCGATGCGGACCCGGGTCTCCCCGATGTCGATGCCGACGAACAGCCCGCCGTCCGGGGCGACCCGCAGCAGCGTACGCGGACGCCCGCCGTCGGAGTCGACGATCCCCGCCTCCTGCAGGAGGCCCTCCGCGGCGAGTTCCGCGACCACGTTGCTGATCGAACCCGAGCTCAGGCCCGTCGCGGGGCCCAGCTCCTGCCGGCTCAGCGGGCCGTCGAAGTACAACCGCTGCAAGACCCTCGCCCGGTTCCCCCTTCGCAGGTCTCGCACGGTCCTTCTGCTGCGCTCAGCCATGATGCTCCCTTCGTACAGGCAACATACCCTGGCCCGGCGGCGCCGCGCGCCCTTCTTTCAGTACTTAAATTGCAGCATAATTTAATGACCGGACCCGCAGACCTCGTGACGGGTGGCGTCGCCCGGCCCGCGACCGGGACACCGCCTTCCCGCGATCCGGTGCACAGGCCCCCGGCGCATATGCTCACCGTATGGAGCAGAGCGAAGTCCTCAAGCGAGTGATCGGCATCCTCACGGAGGCCGGGGAGATGCAGCGCCAGGCGGAGCAGGAGGCGAGCGGGGGCGATGCGGACGCGGGCGGGAGCATCGTGACCACCCTCCTCAACGAGACGATGCCGCACATCGCCATCTCCGCCGACGCGTCCGTCGAGGAGGTGGCCCTCCTGGTCGGACGCGAGGTGGGCGGCGCCGTCGAACAGCTGGTCGGCGCCTTCACCCTGGCGTTCATCGCCCTCGCGCAGGTGCACGACTCCGGGGAGCAGGAGGTCACCTCGGCCGACGTCCTTCAGGACCTGGCCCTGCGCGCGGAGGAGCTGAGCGCCGGCGGTGACGGCGAGAACGGGCCGGAGGAGTCCCTGTAGCCCGGGAGCACGTCACCCGCCCAGCACCTTGCGGAGCATCACCGCGAACGCGGCGGGGTGTTCGACGACTCCGACGTGCCCGCCGGGGAACGCCACCAGCTCGCGTCCGAGCCGCTCCGCGAGGACGCGGACGGGCCGGGCGGTCAACTGGCGGCCGGAGTTCTCCCCCACCGCGGGCACCAGCCGGTCGGACACCGCGGCGAGGGCCGCCTCGTCCGGGACGTACGCCGTGAACGGGCACAGCACGTGCTCCACGAAGACCGGGAAATTGGCCTGCATCCTGGCCAGCGCCTCGGGGCCGATCGGTGGCGGCCCCGACGACTCGGGGGCGTCCTGGGGGTTGTCCTGCCGGGTGGACCCGGAAGTCTCCTCGGGCGTCGGCGGTTCCGGGTCGCCGATCCCCGCACTCATCGTCGCTGCCGCCGCCTCCGCCCCGTCGCGCCGGAACGCCGCACGCACCTCGGTGAACAGGGCGTGGGCGGCCTCCGCGTCGGGCAGCACGTCCACCACCGGCGGCTCGTGCGCCACGACCCGGTCGAGCCGCTCGGGGTGGCGGCCGAGCAGGTCCAGGGCGACGACGGCGCTCGCGCTGGTACCGAAGACCGAGGCCCGCTCGCCGTCCGGGCAGACCTCTTCGATGAGCAGGTGGACGTCCTCGCTGTGGTCCTCCACCCGCTGGTCGGCGACCGGGGCGTCGAGTCGGCTGCGCGAGTAGCAGCGCGGGTCGTAGCTGACCACCGTCCAGGCGTCCGCGAGTTCCTCCGCCAGTACGTCGTAGAGACCGGCGTCGGCGCTGCCGCCCGGCATCAGCACGAGGACCGGGCCCGAGCCGCGGACCTCGTAGTGGAGGGTCGCGCCCGTGACCTCCAGGGTGCCGGGGCGGACTTTCGTGGGCTGTTCGGTCATCGTTCTTGCCTTCCGTGTGTTCCGAGCGCGTCGGGGCCCTCGTGGGCCGGTGCCGCAGGGTGGTGTGCAGGCCTCGACCGTCTGTTTCCAGGACGCCTCCACATCGCGGGGGCGTCGAATCCACCCAGCGCCTCCAGGCTGCCGAAGCCGTGGAAGGTGCTGGGCAACAGGCGTACGGCGTCCGCGAGGTCGGGCTCGCCCTTGCCGGCCCGCCCGGCGACCGCCGCGCCGACCCGGTCGGCGCATTCCTCCCCCGCCGGCAGCGCGAGCCGCGTCCGCAGGTCCCCCAGGTTCTTCACGTGTGAGTGGAGACCGGCGTCCCTGACGCCGAATCCGCAGGCCGGTGCGGAGAGGGTCACGTGGTCGAAGCCGACGGTGTCAGCCGGTTCGGCCGCCGCCCTCACGACGTGTTCGGTGGTGAGCCCGGCCCTGGCCATGCGTCCTCCCCCTCGGCAGCTTCCTGGACCCTCCGGGCGGCGACCTGGAGTACACAGCAGGAATCCGCGGCGGGCAACGGAATTTCCGTGGCCCGCCGCGGACTTCCCGCACCGTCAGCGGGGTCAGGGACGGCGCGGGAGGTACGGGTGTGCCGTTCAGGGCAGCTCGTAGTTCTCGTCCAGGGCGGCGCCCTCGCCGGGATTGTTCTCGTCGTAGCCCCGGGCGTCGCACTGGAGGCCGCCGATGATGCAGTGGTCGACCATGGCGTCCAGCGTGGCGTCGTCCCAGGCGTTGAAGAAGTCGTAGTGGAAGGAGTGACCGGTCCCGCTGGCCAGCCTGACCTGCGACATGTCACCGTTGACCGGCCAGGCCATCTTGAACTCGATCATCGGCAGGGCGACCGGGTGCGTGGCCGGGCAGACGTCCTGGTTGGCTCCCTGGGCCCCCGGGTACGCCATGTGGGACTGGTGGTCGGGGGTGTCCAGGTGGATGCCGTCCCAGCAACTGGGCGCCTGCATGCGCAGGTTGAGCTGGACGTCGGGGCGGGTCGGGCAGGTCGCCGGGATCTCGACGTTGTGGTAGCTCTCGCCGCACTCCCAGCCCTCGACCATGCCGGGGTGGTCGCGGAACTCCTCGGCGGTCTGCATCGGGTTGCCGACGACGAACCGCAGCCCCTTGGGGAACGGGCGGACGCTGGTGTAGTCCGTCACCCCCGACTTGTAGTAGATGGTCTGCGGTCCGACGGGGCGGACCTCCTGGTCCCCGTTGTAGAGGGTCGGCATCCAGTACGCGGACAGGTCACCCGGCGCCTTGCACGCGGTGCCACCCGTGCCGAGGGAGGCCGTGGTGCTGTTCTCGTCCGTGGTGTCGTTGCCCATGAACGTGTGGTTGTGCGACTTGTTCAGCTGACCGGGGAAGACGATCGGGTCGACCGAACCGGTGTGGGTGACCGAGCAGTTCGCCTGGAACTCGTGGAAGTACCGGTGCGGCGGAATGTCGGTGGAGGGCTGTACGCCCGTGACCGGCGGGTTCGCCGGTATGTAGCCGTCGCCGTCGGGGTCGTCCCCCGAGGGGACGGGGGCCGCGGCCATGACGTGTCCCTGCATGGCGTGCGCCGCGTTGGCGGGCTCGGCGGCCGTGCGCGGGGCCGCGTCGGCGGTCGTTCCGCCGGCACCGGTGATCGCGGTGAAACCCAGGAAGACCAGGGCGAGGGACGTGAAGACGATCAGGGCGGACACCACGGTGCTTCTGCTGATTCTTTCGGCCATGCGGACCTCCATGCCGCTCTGCGTCCGCGCACATCGGGTACGCGGTGGGGGGAGAGTGGAGCTGGTGACGCACCGCGGAGGCCACCGCCCGCTGACGCCCGGGGCACGGTACGGACCGGGCCGGGAAACGGTGGGAGAGCGCTCTCCGAAGCGGTGTCAGTGTTGCGCCGTCGTTGAGACCGTGTCAATGGGTGGTGAACGACGCGTGGTCGCGGGGCGAGGGCGAGGGCGCGCCGGACCGGCCGGAGAGAGCCCCCGGGTGCGCTACGGAGCCCGTGGGCGCGGGAGGCGGCGGGTAGGGCCAGGGTCGCGCCGAGGAGCGCGTACAGGCCGGGGTCGTCGGGGAGCCTGCGGAACGGGCCCCTCCCCTGTGCGAGAGGGGCCCGTTCCGCAGGCTCCCGGGCGGTGTGGACCGCCGAAGTGGGCCGGGGCGCCCCGGCCGCCCGCGTTCGGCACACCGGCGCGTGCCGCGGGCCGGTCCGCCGAGGCGGCAAACCGCCCTGCTGCCACGGCGGACCGGCATCGTGCCCCCGCCGGAGCCGGGAGGGCGCCGACGGGGTGGTGGGAGGTGGTGACCGTCGCCGTCAGGCGGTGTGCAGGGTCAGCCCGTAACGGTTGAGGATCTCGTTGATGGGCTGGTACCAGGTCTCACCGCCTCCGCTGCAGTTGCCCCAGCCGCCCGAGGTGACGCCCTGCGCCTGGTCGCCGCTGATGAACGAGCCGCCCGAGTCGCCCGGTTCGGCGCAGACGCTGGTCTTCGTCATCTGATGGACGGCGCCCTCGCTGTAGTTGACGGTCTCGTTCTTGGCCAGGACGTTGCCGCAGTGCCAGTGGCTCGTCGAGCCGGAGCGGCAGATCGAGGCACCGATCGGTGCCTCGTTGGAGCCGCGGACGAGCTGGTCGGAGACCGTGCCCCAGCCGAGGACGACGGGGACGGTCCACCAGCCGCTGCCGACGTTCACCCACGCGTAGTCGTTGTCGGGGAACGACGAGCCCTGGATGTTGCCGATGCCCGAGCCGTCCCAGCCACGGACCTCCTGGCCCGCGCGACCGCAGTGGCCTGCGGTGACGAAGCCGCCGTGGACGGAGAAGCCGATGGAGCAGCGGACGTTGCCCGTGTAGAAGGGGTCGCCGCCGACGGTTCCGGCGGCGAAGGTCCGGGGGGCCTGAGCGGTCTGCCGTACGGTGACCGGGCCCGTCTGCCGCGCCTTGGCCAGGAAGGCGCGGACATCGTTGTCATCACGTTCCGGCGCGACCACGTTCACGACGACGCTGTTCGCCTGCGGGTCGACGTACCAGCTGCTGACGCCGCGCGGTGCCGTGAGTGCGTCGATCCGGGCCTTGGCCGCGTCGAGCTGCCGGGCCGTGTGCGTGACGAGCCGGGTCTGTGCGCCGGTCGCCCGGACGGAGCGGGCGCTCGCGTCGTCCGTGACGGCGACCGTCAGCTTCCCGCTGCCCGCGTCGAACCAGGCCCCGCCGAACGAGGCTCCGGCCGCCTTGCGTGCCGTGCTCTCGAGTGCGGTCGCCGACTTCTCGGCGGTGAGCCGGGCCTCGGCCTCGGTCTTCGTCAGCCCGAGGTCCTTCTGCATCGCCGTGAGGAGGCCCGCCGAGGCCGGGGCTTCGGTGGCTGTGGTGGAGGGATCCGCCGCGGACGCCTGGGTCAGGCCGGCGGTCGCCCAGGTGCCGATGATGAGCAGTGCGGACAGACCGGTCCGCACCATCGTCTTTGGTCTCAAGGGAGGTGCCCCTTCTGTTGTTCCAGCATGTGGGGGTGGAACAGGAAGCGGCCGAGAGCATCTGAGAGCGCTCTCAGGCTGCGCCGTGACCGGACTGTAGCCCAGTTACTCTAGGCAGGTCCATGCCAATGACCGAGGTGGTAAAGCGACCCCGTTCGACCGACGGCCCGTCAGGGGCCCTACCGACAAGAGGAATCGGCGACCGGCGGCGGCTGGGCGCAGGTGATCTTGGCCGGATCACGCCGTGGACGACCGAGACCACGTTCAGGGGGTGCCGTCGCGGGCTCGCTGGGACGACCGTTCGAGACCCGCGGCACACCGGACACCGACGGTGTCCGTCGGTCTGCCGGGGAACTGGCCGAGAAGCGCAGCCCGGACCGGTCAGAACCGGAGGTCCCACCGAGGCACCCGAACCGAAGGTACCGAACCGATGGGACCGAGCCGAGGAGGGCCGCTACGGCGGCGGGGGCGGTCTCGTGGCCCCGGCCATGGGCGGCGGAGTGCACCGCTACGCCCCGGTCGGGACCCTGCCGGGCCCCTCTCCCCGCCCGGCCCGGTTGCCGAGGTCCCCACGGCGGGCCGACGCGGAACTCCGGCCCCGGGCCGCATCACCCCCGGGTCGCGTCGGCCGTGGCTCAGGAGCCGGTGAGCTCGCGCACGGTGGCCATGTCGCTGAACGGGATCAGGGTGTCGCCGACGGTCTGGTGGGGCTCGCTTCCCTTGCCCGCGATCAGGATGATGTCGTCGGGACCCGCCGCCGAGAGGGCGAAGGCGATCGCCGCGTGCCGGTCGGCGATGCGCTCGTAGGGGGTGCCGGTCACGGCGATGCCCGGTGCCACCTGGTCCATGATGTCCTCCGGGTCCTCGTGGCGCGGGTTGTCCGAGGTGAGGACGCACAGGTCCGAGTGCGTCCCGGCGATCGTCCCCATCTCGGCGCGCTTGGTGGTGTCACGGTCCCCTCCGCAGCCGAAGACCGTGACGACCCTGCCCCGCGCGAAGCCGCGAACGGTCCCCAGCACCTTGTTCAGCGAGTCCGGGGAGTGGGCGTAGTCCACGATCACCGAGGTCCCCGCGGCGGTCGTCAGACGTTCGAACCGGCCGGGGATCTGCGGCATCCGTTCGAGCGCCGCGACCAGCCCGGTCAGGTCGTGCCCCAGGACATGGCACGCCGCCACGGTGGCCAGCGCGTTGGCCACCGAGAACCGCCCGGGCGAGGGGATCGCCGCCGGGTACTTGCGGCCCTCGTGGTGCAGCGTGAACCGGCTGCCCGCCGCGTCCACGACCAGATCGGTGGCCCGGTAGTCGGCCTCGGCGTCCAGGGCGTACGTGGTCACCGCGCCCGGCATCATCGCCTGGATCCCCGCCCCCACCGGGTCGTCGACGTTGACCACGGCGTGCCGGCACAGCCCCTGGAACAGCCGGAGCTTGGCGTCCCGGTAGTTCTCCATCGTGCCGTGGTCGTCCAGGTGGTCCTGGCTCAGGTTGGTGAAGACCCCGACATCGACGAAGGTGCGGTCGACCCGGTGCGTCAGCAGGCCCATGGACGTCGCCTCCAGCACCACACTCCGTACGCCCCGGTCGCGCATGCACCCCAGGAGGTACTGGAGGTCGGGCGTCTCCGGGGTCGTCAGGACCGACGGGGGCATCGGGATCGGCTCGTCGCCGATGCGGCTGCCGGCCGTACCGATGACCCCGGCCCTCGTGCCCTCGGAGATGCGGAGCACCGACTCGACCATGTAGGAGACCGAGGTCTTCCCGTTGGTGCCGGTGATCGCCACCACGTCCATCTGCCGGCCCGGCTCCCCGAAGTAGCGTGCGGTGACGAGCGCGGCCGCGGTGCGGGTGTCCGCGACGCGTACGACGCAGGCGTCCCGTGCCGCCGCGGGCAGGACGCAGTCCGCGTCCACCATGACCGCGGCGGCACCCCGGGCCAGGGCGGGGGCGACCGCGCCCGGACCGCCCTCCACGTGTCCCGGCACCGCGATGAAGAGGGACCCCGGGGTGACCCGGTCCGCGTCGAAGGCCGTTCCGGCGGAGATCCATGCCCGCTCGGGGTCACCCTGGAGGACGTGGTGGTCGTGCCCGGCCAGCAGCTCGCTCAGCTTCAAGATATTCCCTTCGAGGGTGGCTCGGGCCGTGGTGGGGCCGTCGCCGGAGCGCGGCGCCGGCGGTGTGCCGGGACCACGGTGGTGAAGTCGGGCTCGCGCGGCGCGCCTGGTGCGGCACGCGGAGCGCGGTACGAAACCTGCGGTACGAGGCGTGCGGCGCGGTGATCGCGGTCCGGCGCGCGGGGAAGGGCCAGCGGGACGGGGCCGTGCCCCGGTCGGGAACCGCTGAGGATCGCTAGCCGTGTCCGGGCGGGACGGTACGGCAGCTCGCCGGCGCGCCGGAAACAGGCCTTCGCAGGCCCTGCCGCGCGACGCCGGTGCGATCCATGAGGCCGAGTGTACGTCCGGGAGGGCCCGCCGGGTCCCCGTCAGCGGTGCGCGGCGGCTCCGCCCCTGGCCGAGGCCGCGCTCAGGGAGACGGTGAACGGGTGGCGCGGCGCGGTCAGGATCTGCTCCCGGTCCCACGGTTCGACCGCCTCGCGCCGTCCATCACCGCGAGCCGCGTGGCCGGGGCCGCGGTGGAGAGGTCGTGGGTGATCAGGACGAGACAGAGCCCGCTCCGCCGCCGGATCCGCGCCGCGAGCAGGTCCAGCAGCGCACGGCGGCCGACCGGGTCGAGGCCCGAGGTGATCTCGTCGCAGACCAGCACCCGGGGCCGGACCAGGAGGGCCCGGGCGAGGGCGGCGCGCCGGGGCTCGCCGCCGGAGAGCTCACCGGGGCGCCGGCGGACGTGCGCCTCCCCAGCCCCAGTCCGGTCAGCGTCCGCCGGGCCTCGGCCGGCGCCTCGGGGCGGGCGACGCCCCGAAGCCGCGTCGCCGTAGGCGCCACCTGGGCCAGGACGGGCCGGTGTTCGTCGAACGCGGCTCAGGCGTCCTGGAAGACGTACCGCACGGCGGCGAGCTGGACCCGGTCCGGTGGCGGAGACTGCGGGCAGGGCCGTCCCGTCGAGCAGGATCAGCCCTTCGTGGTCGGTCGCGAGGGCGGGTTCCTCGTTCATGGGCGCCG
The DNA here is from genome assembly GCF_000177195.2 of Streptomyces sp. SirexAA-E. GTDB lineage: Bacteria > Actinomycetota > Actinomycetes > Streptomycetales > Streptomycetaceae > Streptomyces > Streptomyces flavovirens. The sequence goes on along the minus strand of NC_015953.1, from coordinate 7,014,927 downwards.
GCCCTTTCCGGAGCGGGGTGCGGCCGGAGGTCCCACGGCCGGGCGGCGTGCGGTGTTCCGTGGCGGCGTCGACCAGCAGATCGCTGCCCCTGGTGAGTGCGACGACGAGCAGCGCGGGCACCACGACGGCCCAGGGCCGGACGAGGAGCCCGGTCCTGTTGCGGACCGCACGCACGTTATCGACACTCGTTCTCATGGTCATATGAGTAGGCGTCAGGCCGGGCGGACCTCCGCTTCCGTTGCGCCCCCCGCCGGACCGGAGTGGAATTGCTTACAGGCACCCGGATGGGCGCGACGACCCCGGCGCCCGACGCGGCGGCAGCTCGGGCCCCGGCCGGGCGGAGAGGACACGCGATGACGGACACCGACCGGGAGACCGAAGGGACGACGTGGACCGGCCTGGCCGCCGACGAGTGGGCTGACGACGTCTACCAGCCCCAGCAGCCGGACCAGGCCTCCGACCCCGACGAGCAGCTCGACGCGGACGAGACCCTGGACGACTCGGGACTCGACGACCTCCTCGACCGGGGGTACTCCCCGGTCGAGCGGCCGCTGGCAGTCGACGACCGGGGCACCACGGCGGCGGAGCAGCGCGCCGGGGAGACTCTGGACGACCGCCTGGAGCGGGAGGCGCCCGAGACCCCCGAGGCGCCGGCGGACGGCCCCGGCGACCTGACGGGCGGTGACGGCGAGTTGTACGACGAAGAGGTCGGCACCGACCGGGCGGGGCGGCTCACCCAGGGCGGCGACGGTCACGTGCCGGCCGCGCTCACCGCCCAGGACGTCGGTATCGACGGAGCGGCGGCCTCGGCCGAGGAGGCCGCGATGCACGTGGTCCCGGAGGCGGAGGACCTGCCGCACGACGAACGGCCGCCGTGGATGTCCTGAGCGGCCCGGCCCCGGTACGCCTGGACGCGCCGGTACGGAATCACCGGCCTCCGGCGGCCCGCGCGTCGCGGCGACGGCGACGGGCGGCCTCGGCGGGGCACGCGTAGGAACGGCAATCCGTGGCAGCCGCAGAGACGGCACCACGCATCACATCCCCGACCGGATCGCAGGGAGCACACATGAGCGCCACCGCCCAGATCGGCGTCACAGGGCTCGCGGTGATGGGCCGCAACCTGGCCCGTAACTTCGCCCGCAACGGCTACACCGTGGCCGTGCACAACCGCACCACCGCCAAGACGGACGCGCTGGTCGACGAGTTCGGCGACGAGGGGACCTTCGTGGCCGCGCACACCCCCGAGGAGTTCGTCGCCGCCCTGGAGCGCCCCCGACGCCTGGTGATCATGGTGAAGGCCGGGGATCCGACCGACGCCGTCATCCGGGAGTTCGCCCCGCTGCTGGAGGAGGGCGACGTCGTCATCGACGGCGGCAACGCCCACTTCGAGGACACCCGCCGACGCGAGAAGGAGCTGCGGGAGCACGGGATCCACTTCGTCGGCGTGGGCATCTCGGGCGGCGAGGAGGGTGCCCTCGAAGGGCCCAGCATCATGCCGGGCGGTTCGAAGGAGTCGTACGAGTCCCTCGGGCCGATGCTGGAGAAGATCGCCGCGAAGGCGAAGGACGGCACCCCCTGCACGACCCACATCGGCCCGGACGCCGCCGGGCACTTCGTGAAGATGGTGCACAACGGCATCGAGTACGCGGACATGCAGCTCATCGCGGAGGCGTACGACCTGCTGCGGAGGGTCGCGGGCTACTCCCCCGCGAAGATCGCCGAGACGTTCCGCGGCTGGAACACCGGCCGCCTGGACTCGTACCTCATCGAGATCACGGCCGAGGTCCTGGCCCACACGGACGCCGCGACGGGCAAGCCGTTCGTCGACATCGTGCAGGACCGGGCCGAGCAGAAGGGCACGGGCCGCTGGACGGTGCAGATCGCGCTCGACCTGGGCGTCCCGGTGTCCGGGATCGCCGAAGCCGTCTTCGCCCGCTCCCTGTCCGGCCACGCGGACCTGCGCGAGGCCGCCCGCGAGCTGCCGGGCCCGTCGGCGACCCCGCTGGCAGAGGCCGAGGCTGCCGCTTTCGCCGACCGGGTCGAGCAGGCCCTGTACGCGTCGAAGATCGTGTCGTACACGCAGGGCTTCCACCAGATCAGGGCCGGCAGCGAGGCGTACGACTGGGACATCGACCTGGGCGCCGTCGCCTCGATCTGGCGGGCCGGCTGCATCATCCGGGCGGCGTTCCTGGACCGGATCCGGGCGGCGTACGACAACCGCCCCGGCCTCGTGAGCCTGCTGTCCGACGACGAGTTCGCCCAGGAGATCGGTGCGGCGCAGGACGACTGGCGCGCCGTCGTAGCGGAGGCCGCCCGGCAGGGGGTACCGACCCCGGGGTTCGCCGCGGCGCTCTCGTACTACGACGGGCTGCGCGCCGACCGCCTGCCCGCGGCGCTCACGCAGGGGCAGCGGGACTACTTCGGGGCGCACACCTACCGCCGCACCGACCGTGAAGGGACGTTCCACACGCTGTGGGGCGGCGACCGGTCGGAGACCGTCGCCGAGTGAGCCATGGCGGCGGGTGGAGAGCCCCTCGCGGCAGCGCCCGCGCCGAGGTGCCCGCCCACCCGTCCGGTGCGGGGCCTTCCCCACCCCCTCCTGCCGGGCGCCGCGACCACGCTCGACCGGTACGGCCGTGGCCGAGCCGTGCGTCCCCGTGGCGCGGTGCTCGTATGCTCGGCGCGTGACCAGCAGCCCTCCCCGTGAGCCGGATCGGGTGCTCGGGACCACGCTCCGCGGGGTCCTCGCTACGGCGTCGACCTGGACGGCCCGGACACCCGGCTGCTGATCACCTGGCCGTGCGCCTGACGGGTGATGTCCGACGGCCTCCCCCGACATCCACGGGCGGTTCGTCCGCGCGGCCGCTGATTGCCGTCAGTCTTGTTCCACGCGCCGAAGACCTGGGGGCCGCCATCACCGACTTTCGCCGTATGACCGCGACGCCTTCCGCCCTGTCCACGGATCCGCTTCCGACTGCGCGCTCCGCCCGGTTCGCCGAGGCCCTCCGGCAGGCGGTCGCGGACGGGCTGCTCGGCGAGGACCAGCCCGTCGCCGGCTTCCTGGACGCGCAGGGCGTGCGGCACTCGGTGGCCGCCCTGCGGGACGCCTTCGAGGCGGTGCCCGGCGTGAGTGTGCTCCACACGTTCGCAGCGAAGGCCGCCTCCCTGGTGCCCGTACTGCGCCTGCTCGCCGCGTGCGGCATGGGGTGCGAGGTGGCGAGCCCCGGTGAGCTGCGACTGGCGGTGGAGGCCGGGTTCGCACCCGAGACGATCGTCCTGGACTCGCCCGCGAAGACCCTGGACGAGCTGCGACTGGCGCTGGCGCTCGGGGTGGCCGTGAACGCGGACAGCTTCGACGAACTGCGCCGCATCGGCGAACTGCGTTCGCCGGAATCGGCGTCGGTCCTCGGGCTGCGGATCAATCCGCAGGTGGGAGGCGGCTCCATCGGCGCGATGAGCACGGCGACGGCGGCCTCGAAGTTCGGTGTGCCGCTGCGCGACCCCGGGGTCCGCGAACAGGTCGTACGCTCCTTCGCCGAGCGCCCGTGGCTGACCCGGCTGCACGCGCACGTGGGCTCCCAGGGCTGTCCGCTGGAACTCATCGCGGAGGGCGTCGCCGAGACGTACCGGCTGGCCGAGGAGATCAACGAGGCGGTGGGCGCCCGGCGGATCACGGGCATCGACATCGGCGGCGGCCTCCCGGTCAACTTCGCCGACGAGGAGGACCGGCCCGCCTTCTCCGACTACGTGAACGTGCTCAGGGCGGCGGCGCCGGGACTGTTCGAAGGCCGGTACGGCCTGGTCACCGAGTTCGGCCGGTCCCTGCTGGCCAAGAACGGCTTCATCGGGGCGCGGGTGGAGTACACCAAGGACGCGGGCGGCCGACGTATCGCGCTCACCCACGCGGGCGCGCAGGTCGCCACCAGGACCGTCTTCATGCCCGACGCCTGGCCGCTGCGGATCGGGGCCTTCGACGGGCAGGGCCGCCCCCGCGGTGGTCCGCCGATGGTCCAGGACATCGCGGGGCCGTGCTGCTTCGCCGGGGACGTCGTGGCGCACGCCCGGGAGCTGCCCGAACTGCGGGAGGGCGACTTCGTGGCCCTCTACGACACCGGCGCGTACTACTTCTCGACACCCTGGGCCTACAACAGCCTGCCGCGCCCCGCCGTGTACGGCTTCACCGTCGGCCCCGGCGGGAGCGGGGTGCGGTTCGCCCGGGTCCGGGACGCCCAGTCGCTGGACTCGGTGGCGGCCGAGAGCGGGCTGGCCCACGCCGACGCCCTCACGGGCCTCGGCACAGGCCGCCCGGCCACTCGCCGCGGCCAAGGCCAGGGCCTGTAGGCAGACCCCGCCGGGTCGCGCGTCCCCGCGCCCTGCCGCGCCGTTCGCGGCTCATCCGGCCGGCGAGGGCTCCGGTTCCGGCTCCGGTACGGGGTCGGGGCTGGGCCCGGGCGGCTGCGGAATGGGATCCGGAGCAGGGCCGGGCGGCACGGGCCCCGGCGGTACGGGCGGCGGGGAGGGCACCGGCGTCGGCGGCCCGGGCACGGGCGGGGGCGTCGGCGCGGGCGGTACGGGGTCGGGGTAGGGCTGGGTCATCTCGTCCTCCAACAGCGACGGAACGTACGCGTGGATCTCGTCTCCACCGTCTCTCCGTGCGGCTGCCCTCGCCTGCCGAGTCCATACGTCCGGCGCGGCCGGGTCCCCGGATCAGAGCAGCTCGGGGTGCGACTCGACCTGCCGCACCCCTTCCACCAGCTTCTCCTTGTCCGGTGGCCGGGCCGGCGCGCTACGACGCGGGAACGGCGTGCGGGCTCCGCTCGGTACGACTGCCCGGCACGGGCGCCGAGGCGTCGGCCCCCAGTGCCACGATGCGGTTGTCGGCGTCGACGTGCACGACGCTCGGGACGAGCGCGCGGGCCTCTGCGTCGTCGACCTGGGCGTAGCTGATGAGAATGACCAGGTCACCGGGGTGTACGAGGTGCGCGGCGGCTCCGTTGATACCGATGACGCCGGAACCGCGCTTCCCCTCGATGACGTACGTCTCGAGCCGGGCGCCGTTGTCGATGTCGACGATGTGGACGAGCTCGCCGGGCAGAAGGTCGGCGGCGTCCATGAGATCCGCGTCAATGGTCACGGAACCGACGTAGTGCAGGTCGGCCTGGGTGACGGTGGCCCGGTGGATCTTGGATTTGAACATTGTACGCAGCATCTGGGCACTCCCACAAGTAGGCTCCCTGCCTGCGTTCTTGCAGGTCAAGGGCTGTTTCACCACCCTACAACGAGTCGTATGTCCGGGCGGCTGTCCCCAGCTTCTTCCGGACCGTGCTGACCACCTGCCGACGTCTTCCTACACCCGTCAGGTGGTAGAGGAAGGGCTTCGCCCACTCTCGCGCGGAGCCCACCGTGGCGACGGCCCAAGCCTACTCAGCACCCTAACGGGCGCCCCACCCCTGGTCCCGGACCTCCCGTGACCAGGAGACGGACGCATCCCCGTCATGACCTGTCCCATCGCTGACGTGGAGCGCGGCCTTCGGCGACACCGATCCGGTGTCCTTCCGTCATGGATGGACCGCGTCTCGACTCAGCCTCGCTCCTTCGACGCGTTGCCCTCGACGGCGTCGACGACCTTCTCCGCTGTGGCCTTGGCCGAACCCGGGTTCTGGCCGGTGACGAGGTTGCCGTCGGTCACGACGTAGGAGACGAACGGCAGTGTCGCCTTCTCGTAGAGCGCGCCGCGCTCCTTGGCCTTCTCCTCGGCGTTGTAGGGGACCAGCTTGTCGACGCGGGCGAGGACCTCCTCGGTCCAGGCGAACCCCGTGATCCTGCGACCGGCGATGAGACAGGAGTCGTCGGAGAGCCGCGTGTTGAGCAGGCCGCAGTAGCCATGGCAGACCGAGGAGACGACGCCACCGCGCTCGTAGATCTCGCGGGTGATGCGCTGCAGGCCCTCGCTGTCGGGGAAGTCGTACATCACCGCGTGACCGCCGGTGAAGTAGATCGCGTCGTACTCGGACGCGTCGATCCGGTCCGGGCTCGCCGTGTTCTCGAGCAGCGCCATCTTCCCGGGGTCGGCGCGCCATGCCTTGGCGGTCTTGTCGTAGTTCGGGAACTTCAGCGCACGCGGCTCGAGAGGCACCGCGCCGCCGGCCGGGCTGACGAGCGTCTGCTCGTAGCCGTGCTCCTCGAAGACGTGCCAGGCATGCGTGAGCTCGGACAGCCACAGGCCAGTGGCGTGGGAAGGGTCGTCGTAGTGGCCGACGTTCGTGACGACGTTGAGGACGCGCTTGGTCATGGCTGATCTTCCTTCATGCGGACCGGGATGGCGAGGTGACGGGCCGTCGTAGCCGGAGCCAGAGGACTGTCAGCGGATGCCCAGGGCACGCAGCGTCTTGAACGCCCGCGTCAGGATCCGCGCCCACTGCTCGTGCTTCACCCCGCCGCGCGGGGCGAAGCCCTGGAGGCGCTGATGGGCGACGGCCGAGGCTTCGGTGCGCTTGAGCAGCCCGTCGGCGCCGTGACGGCGGCCGAGGCCCGAGTCGCCCATGCCGTCAGCGATGTCGGGAGGGCGGCCTCGACGCGGCCGGTGTCCGTGGGTGGTCGTCTCGCCCTCAGCTCCGGTCCTGGATGGAGGTGGGCACTGGCATGTGCAGCGCCAACTGGCCCTCGGTGGTGACGTCGAGCTGGATCGTCCGGATCGGCTTCAGCGAGCGCAGGTCGTCGCTCGTCCGGCCTTCGCCGAGCCGCAGGTCCAGGCCGCGGGGGAACCGCGCGGTTCCCGAGGAGAGCAGGTTGATCTGGCTGGTCGTGGAGTGCCAGGCGCCGTCGATCGTGGTGTAGGAGGTCAGGGTCGAGACGTGTTCGCCGGTGGGCCGGGCGGTCTGCTTCGGGGTGGGCGCCGACAGCGCGAGGTCAAGGCCGCCCTGGTCGTTGGCGACCCTGATGGAGGTGCGCGCGGTGTCGATGTCGACGTCGAGTTCGGCGACCCACTTGGGGAACCCGTAGCCGTCGTGGCCGCGCACCTGCGCGATCTCGGTGTTGACCGGGAGCGAGAGGACGTAGGAGTGCAGGGAGTCGTTCTTGAGCCCGGTGACCAGGTCGAGCAGGCCCAGTCCACCGTGCCGGGCCGGCTTCACGGCGATGCCGACCGCGGCCTCGGTGTAGAAGTCGATGTCGCAGACGTCGTACCGAAAGGCCATCACGGAGACGATCCCGAGCCCCGGGACGATCTCGAGTGGGTCCAGCTCCCGGGGCAGACGGGCCCGGATCGTCTTGGTCGGCGCGAGCATCGTGAGCCGGGTCGTGGAGATGCGGTAGTAGAAGTTCGGCGTCAGCGTGGGCCCGATGCGGGAATCAACGCGGCTCTTCGGCATCCGGCGGAAGAAGTCGACGCTGCTGACCCGCGGGTCCCGCTCGACCTCGTCGAGGTCGGTGTCCATGCGGAACCGGTCGTAGAGACCGCCTTCAGGGACGGTGACGAGACGCCCTCCGAGATCGACCTCTACGGTCCGGTCGTTCAGCTTGCCGGTCGATGCCATGGACCGCCCTCCAATGTGAGCACTGCTAACGTCGAGGGTCGCACGGGATGTGAGCACCGTCAACAAGGAGGGATGCGGGGCGTCCGACGGGCGGGTGGCACCCGTCAGGAGCCGACCGACGCGATGGCGAGGAAGGCGTCGCGCACCCGGTCGGCGACCTCCTCGCCCGACGCGGCCTGCAGCTTGCCGTCGAGGTACAGGCAGGCGAGCCCGTGGGCGAGCCCCCACCCGGCCACGGCCAGGGCCGAGGCGTCCGCGTCGGGGAAGAGGCGATGGAGCGCGTCGGCCAGCAGCCGGTGCAGAGCGTCGGCGGCCTTGACCCTCTCGTCGCCGGCGTCGTCGCACGGCTTGCCGAACATCACGCGGAACAGGGCCGGGCGCCGCAGCGCGAAGGCAACGTAGGCGACGGCGAACTCAGCCAGGTCCGGGAGCGAGGCGGGCAGGTCACGCCCGCCACCCAGGTCGGCCAGCAGGTCCCGGAACCCCTCGACGGCCAGCGCGGACTCCAGGGCGTCGCGGTCCCTGAAGTGGCGATACGGCGCGGTCGGCGACACGCCCGCCTGGCGCGCGACGGCGCGCAGCGAGAAGGGCTCGCCACCCTCCAGCATCTCCATCGCGGTCGACAGCAGGGCCGCCCGCAGGTCGCCGTGGTGGTAGCCGCTCTTCCCTGATGTTGACATTGCTTACTTAGCCCTCCTATGCTTGGTTAGCACTGTGAACATAGCGTACGCCCGACGGCCCCGAGCCCTGCGGGAATGGGCCGCATCGCGCTCGACGGGCCGACCGGCGTAGGCGGTCGAGCAGCCGATCACACACCGGCCCTCGCCATCAGCCTGGGCGACGACACGCTGACGCCCGGTCGGGTCAGTCGACGACCTCGCTCATCGCCCCTTCTCGTGCACCTCGGTGGCACGCTGGCACCACACCAGCGACCAGGTGCCCGAAGGTTCGGCCAACGACGACGTCGGCTGGGTCCGCACCCGGCCGCGCTGGTCGACCGCATCCCTGGTGGCACGACGCCACCCGCAGCGGGGCGGTCGTCGGCACCCGCACCATCCACCTCAAGGAGACCCCATGCAGACTGTTCTCGGCGCCGGCGGGCCGATCGCCGACGAGCTCGTGAACGAGCTCCACCGCAACCACACCAAGGACATCCGCCTCGTCAGCCGAAAGCCGTCAAGGGTGAACGACACCGACGAGCTCGTGGCCGCAGACCTCACCGACGCCGACGCCACCAGCCGTGCCGTCGCGGGCAGCGGCATCGCCTACCTCACCGTCGGCCTGCCCCTGGACTCGGAGCTGTGGGAGCGACAGTTCCCCGTCATGATGCGCAACGTCATCGACGCCTGCGCCGAACACGGCACGAAGCTCGTCTTCTTCGACAACACCTACATGTATCCCGGAACGTCGACGCCCCAGACCGAGTCGACGGCATTCGCACCGGGCGGACGCAAGGGACGGGTCCGCGCGGAGCTCGCCACCATGCTGCTCGAGGCCATGCGGGCCGAACGGGTCGAAGCCCTCATCGGACGAGCGCCCGAGTTCTACGGTCCCGGCCGGACGAAGAGCTACACGAACTCGTTGGTGTTCGACCGGATCAAGGCGGGCAAGCGGCCGTTCGTCCCGGTCGACGCCCATGCCGAGCGTTCCCTGATCTGGACCCCCGACGCGAGCCGGGCTCTCGCCCTGCTCGGCAACACGCCCGATGCCTACGGACAGACGTGGCACCTGCCGGTCGATCCGGACCGGCAGTCCTACGCCCAGCTCATCGAGATCGCCGGCGAGGTCACCGGCCGAAAGGTCGGCTACACGGTGCTGCCGATGCTCGCTTTTGGCCTCGGGCGCCGCTTCGTGAAGCCCCTCGACGAGATGTTCGAGCTGCTCGTCCGCTACCGCGACGACAACATCTTCGACAGCTCGAAGTTCACGGCACGCTTTCCCGACTTCCAGGTCACGAGCTATCGGGAGGGAGTGGAGCGGATCCTCGCCGGCTGACCCGTCGAGAGGTCGCCCTGTCGGCCGGCTCGTGCCGCGATGCCGTAGCGGCTCCGGTACTCCGACGGCGTGACCCCCGTGGCGCGCTGGAAGAGCCGACGGAGGTTCGACACGTCGCGCAAGTGCAGTCAGAGTGCAATACGCCGGGTCTTCTGGATCACCCTGACCCGATGAGGATGGCGGCGAGGTAGATGGTGGCGGTCTTGTCGGAGCGGTTGGCCAGGCCGCGCGCCATTGCTTGAGCCTGTCGACGCAGCACTCGACGGTGTGTCGCTGCTTGTGGGCGGTGCGGTCGAAGGCTGGAGGTCGTCCGCCGCGGTTGCCGAGCCGCTTGCGGTTCGCGGCCTGGTCGGCTGGCTGCGGGATTGCCGCCCGGATCCGGCGGCGACGCCCCAGTCGAGGTGTCCGGTCCGGCAGCAACAGCTCGACGCATGCACACTGGGCGTCAGTCAACGGCACGCCCGGACCAACCATCAGATGTTCGGAAGGCTGCCTCTCAACTGCCTTGGATATGTTGACGCTCCCAAAGACGTCGCACATGCCTGGCGTACTGCCCGGCCCGCGACCTCTGGAGCGCGATCGATTGAAAGCGCTTGGGGGTCCGCCGCGCGCTCGTACAGCTCGACTTCGCAGGAGTCCGCGTCAACCTCGACAAGCTGTGCCAAGGCGTCTCGATCCTGCTCAGCCGTCGGACGCACGCGAACCTCGCCCCTTCACACCCACGTTGGCGGCGCGGATGGCGACCGGCGACGACCAGGTGGACGGGTGGACCTTCTGGTCGTTGACGGTGCACGGCAAGCGGCGGTCCACTCCCTCGCAAACTCACGCAACGTTACGAGCGTGGCAGCCGCCAGGACGGTGGGCTGACTTGGTCCCTAAGTGATCCAACGTGAGGGTCTGATCGCGCGGCGCTTCGAACGCACCTTCACCACCTTCGCCTGGAACGTGGGCTCGCAGCCGGGCACCCTCCTGCGCCGGTGGCCGCACCACCACGGGTTTTCGGGTCCGCCCGCCCGGGCAGGGTCGGCGACATGGCCGGCCGCCTCTCGCCGGCTGCTCCTGGCACCCGGTGGGCGCTCGGCGCTCGAACACCCCCGACTTCCTGTTCGGCCACCGCCGCTTGCATACGCTCGAAAGCAACCTTCGCAAGCGCCAAGCGGTCCTGTCAGATGGTCTCTGCCGGGAGGGTCCGTGCAGAGCAGACCTGTCTGCGTTTCGGCGGGCGGAAAGGATGCGGTGAGGGCGGAGATGGCTGATCTCAAAGCCACAGTGACCTGGACAGATGTGCGTGAGGCGCTTCCGCGGGAAGGGGTCCCGGTTGCGGCGGCGATCACCGGGAGATACCCAGCCGGAAGCGGGGATGGTGACGCGGCACCGGGTGAGGAGTTCTGGCTGGTAGCGACGATGTACTTCACCCCCCGTCACTTCGACAACGGTGAAGTGACGCGCGACTGCTTCGTCGACTCCGACGGTGTCATCCGCTTCCCCTGCACCCCCGGCAGCGACGGCGGTGTGACTCACTGGGCCGAGCTTCCCACGCTGCCCGGCACGAGGACGCACTTCCTCGGTGGGGAAGAAGTGGGACCTGCCCTGCGCAACGCCTGGCGTACGGCGAGCGATACCTGATGGGCCCTCAGCTCACTCCGGCACGGTCCGCGATCGCTGAGCCAAGGCCTGAGCCGTCGCGCGACGGCGTGACCAGCCTTCCAGCACAGCCGGCTGGGCAGCAGTGACCGACAACGGCGGATTCTTCGGCCCCGGACGACTCGTGTCCGACCAGCGGCGGATCTCCGACTCAGGTCACTGGACGCCTCCACCGCACACACGGAGGTCTTCGCCTTTGATCGAAACCTCCGCGTCAACGACGCCGCGGTTCGATACACCCAGGCCGTTCGATCCGATCCGGTCGTGAGTACTCAGCCGGCCGGGCCGCCGACGAGGACCGACCAGCCGCCGTCGACCCGCAGAGTCGTGCCGGTGGCCGCGTGGAGTGCGGGGTCGGCGGCCAGCGCCACCGCGGCGGCGACGTCTTCGGGCTCGAGCACCCGTCCCAGCACGGACTCGCGGGCGAGGACAGCGCCGCGCTCGCCGGTCAGGACTTCCGTGGTGGCTGGCGTCCGGACCGTCCCGGGCGCTACGACGAGCACGCTGACGCCGTCGCGCGCGCTCTCCGCAGCGACGTGGCGGGCGAAGGTGGCCAACGCGGATTTCGCTGTGCCGTGCGCGAGCCGGCCTTCGCCGACGTAGTCCGCAGCGGTGCTTCCGATGTAGATGATCCGACCCGCGCCCTGGTCCCGCATGGGCGCGAGGACGCGCTTGGTGATGTGGAAGGCACCGGCAAGCTCGCCGGTGACCTTGGCCGCGAATGCCGACCACGACAAGTCGGCCAGCGCAGCGAACGGCGGCGGAGCGGTATTGGCGTTGACGACGACCGTGTCGATTCGCCCGTGAGTGGCGAGGATCCCGGTCACCAGCTCATCGACGGCGGACGGCTCGGTGACGTCGGCCCTGGCGCTCGACGCGCTGCCGCCGGTGGCCTCGATGTCACGCACGACTTCGGCCGCGTCGGCGCCACCGGTCCGGTAGTTGACGATCACGTGATGTCCGCACGTTCCGAGTTGCCGCGCGATGGCCGCCCCCAGGCCACGGGCGGCGCCGGTGATGAGCGTGGTCTGTGGCATGCTTCCTCCTCGGTCGTAAGCAGGTCACCAACCTACGGAGAGCGCGGGTGTCCCGGAAGGCGCTCACCACGCGGTGGGGTGCTCACCCGGCGGTGAGCCCGCACTCCAGGAGCCCGGGAGAGGTGTGATGGGTGACGTGTTCCACAAGGACTGCCCGGCACGCGAGGTGCTGGGGCACCTCGCCGGCCGGTGGACGATCCTGGTCCTCACGGCGCTGCTGTCCGAACCGCTCCGCTATCACGAGCTACGCACGGTGGTCGCGGGAATCAGCGACAAGAGCCTCGCGGCCACGCTCCGCTCACTCCAGCAGGACGGTCTGGTGCACCGCCAGGTCGGCACAGGACAGCCGCCATCGGTGACGTATTCCGTCACCGGGCTGGGCCGCGGCGCGGCAGCGGCACTGGACCCGCTGCTGCAATGGATCCGCGCCAACGCGGTGGAGATCACGGCACGCCGCGATAAGTGACCGAGCCGTCGAAGCCGCCTGAGGCGACGGAACAACGGACTCACGCGAACCTCCGCAGACGAACACTGCGGTGACTCTCCGCGGCTACTCCCCGAGATCTGCGCCGGAGCCCGTATCGCGTCGCCTTCGCGCAGTCACATCGCTGCGGCTGCCGTCGCATCCGTACAGCCGTCCTCGCGCAGGACGTGGTCGGCCATCCATGCGTTCGTCTCACACGCAGGCGATGTCGCAATGAGGAGCCGGTCCGCCAGGTTCCACCGAATCCGGCACGACGTGGGCGCAGGTGTCGCGGGATCTGGATCCGCCCGAGGGCGCCGCTGGTGTGTCCGGGGTATTGACGCGCCATGAAACAGTTCAATAGTTTCAGTATCTTCGACTCACAGAGGCGCTCCCCCAGGCGTTCGGAGACGACACGGTGCTGATCGCGCGCCAGACGGGCCACCGCGGCCGGAGGCCCTCCGGTCCGCGGCTTCACCTCGGCGGTCCGCGGGCTCGCTCGACGCCGTGGGCGAACCGCCTTGGGGCTCCCGCCCTGCCGCCGGGCGCCGCGTCGGCTGCGGGCCGTCGTCCACCCCCGTGTTCCCCGTCAGGAGACCCGATGACCGACGCCGGCACCCCAGCCGCAGCACCACGCCCCGCCACCTTCACCACGCTCTCCCCCGCGACCCGCGAGCCGATCGCCGAGCACCCGGTCAACGGGCCGGAAGACGTCTCCCGCGCAGTGATCCGGGCCCGGGCCGCCCAGGCCGGTTGGGCGGCACTGCCCGCCGCCCGGCGGCGTGAACACCTGCTGCGCTGGAAGAAGGCCCTCGCCACCGATCTGGACGCCGTGGTCCGCACCATCTCCGAGGAGACCGGGAAGCCGGCCGGCGACGCGGCGCTGGAGGTGGTGCTGACGCTGGAACATCTGAACTGGGCGTCCCGCAACGCGGGACGTGTGCTGCGCAGACGGAAGGTGGGCACCGGACTGTTAACCGTCCATCAGCGGGCCTCACTGGTGCACCGGCCGCTCGGGGTGGTCGGAGTGATCGGCCCCTGGAACTACCCCCTGTACACCCCGATGGGCTCCATCGGCTACGCCCTTGCGGCGGGGAACGCCGTGGTCTTCAAGCCGTCCGAGCTGACCCCGGGCACCGGGGTCCTGCTGGCCGAACTCTTCGACGCCGCCGTACCCGGCCACGCCGGGCTGCTCACCACCGTCACCGGGGCGGCGTCCACCGGGAACGCCCTGGCCCGCTCCGGGGTCGACAAGCTGGCGTTCACCGGATCGCCGGGGACGGCCCGCAAGGTGATGGCGGTGTGCGCCGAGACGCTGACGCCGTTCCTCGCCGAGTGCGGTGGGAAGGACGCGGTGATCGTCACCGCGGACGCGGATCTGTCCGCGGCCGCCGACGCGATCGTGTGGGGCGGGCTCAGCAACGCGGGGCAGACCTGCGCGGGAGTGGAACGCGTCTACGCGGTGCGTGAGGTCCACGCGGCGCTGTGCGAGCAGGTGGTCCAGCGGGCCCGGACACTGCGCCCGGGGACCGAGGCCGACGCCGCCTACGGCCCGATGACGCTGCCGGGCCAGGTGGCGGTCGTCGAGCGGCATGTGACCGGTGCGATCTCGGCGGGCGCCCGGGCCCTGCTGGGCGGGCCCGAGTCGGTCCGCGCCCCGTACGTCGCGCCGGTCGTGCTGACCGGTGTTCCGGAGGGCGCGGCGGCGGTGACGGAGGAGACGTTCGGGCCGGTCGTGGTGATCGAACCGGTCGCAGACGTGGACGAGGCGGTGGAGCGGGCCAACGCCTCGCGGTACGCCCTGGGAGCGGCGGTGTTCTGCCGTGACGGACGCGCGGGTGCGGCGATCGCGGCGCGGCTGTGCGCGGGGGCGGTTTCGGTGAACTCGGTACTGGGCTTCGCGGCGGTGCCGGCGCTGCCGTTCGGCGGCTCGCGGGACTCCGGTTTCGGGCGGATCCACGGCGAGGAAGGGCTGCGCGCCTTCACCTCCGTGCAGTCGACGACGGTGCAGCGGTTCACCCCGCCGATCGCCCTGACGTCCTTCGACGTTCCGGCCGCCACACGGGAACGCGCGGTGCGGCTGGCGCGGGCGCTGCACCGGCGCCGCTGAACGGCCGCTCGGCGCCACCGACCTGACCGGCCGATCGGACGGTCAGGCGTCCAGCAGCGGGGCGAGGTAGCGGCGGGCGAAGGCCCGGGCCTGGTCCTCGTCCTCCATCTCGATGCAGCTGGCGGGGTTCAGCAGGAAGGACACGGCGACGCGCACCATGAGCTCGGCCACCGGCCGCGGGTCCTCGTCACGACGGCCTTCGGCCTGCTGGGCCCGGCGCAGATGGCCCGTCAGATAGGCGACGGTGGCGGAGAGCGAGGAGCCGCCGTCCACGGTCATGTAGGGCAGGACGACCTCGGGTTCGAGGCGCAGCAGACCGCCGAAGAGCGGGTGGGCGCGGGTGTGGCGCAGGGCGACCACGAAGCCCTCGACGACCCGCTCCTCCATGGTCGGCAGCGCTGCCACGGTGGAGTCCAGGCGCTCGAAGAACCGGCTGAGTTCGCGCAGCAGGGTGGCCTCGACCAGCTTGTCCTTGCTCTGGAAGCGCCGGAAGACGGTGACACGGGAGACCCCGGCGCGCTTGGCGACGTCGTCCACGGAGGAGCGGCGCAGGCCCAGGAGGCTGAACTGATCCAGTGCGGCGTCGAGGATCCTCCGCGCCGTACGGTCCTCCGTCTCCGGCCGGGCGAGGGCCTCGGCGAACGCCGAGTCGTTCGTGTCGGTTCTCATGACGCCCACCCTACCGGCGGACATCCCGCGAAGAGACAATGAAACGACTAACATCTCTCAGTAACACTTCTTAGTGGCACCATCCGAATTCCGGAGGATCTGATGGGCAGTCGCCTCACCGAAGAGCAGGCCGATTTCGTCGCGGCCATCCGTGCTTTCGCCAAGCGGGAGTGCGGCACCCGGGAGCAGCGCGACGCGCTGACCGCGGGCGGCCGCGAGGCCCACGACGCCGCGCTGTACGGCAGGCTCGCCGACCTGGGCTGGCTCGGGGTGTGCCTGCCCGAGGAGTACGGAGGCTCCGGCGGCGGACTGGCCGACGCCTGCCTCTTCCTGGAGGAGACCTCGTACGGGATGGTCCCGGCCGGGGGTTTCGTCACCACCGTCATCGCGGCGAAGGCGTACGAGAAGTTCGGCACGGAGCGGCAGCGGCACGACGTGCTCTCCGGCGCTGTGCGCGGCGACGTGCTGTCCATCGCCATGTCGGAGCCGGGGGCCGGGTCGGACGTCGGCGCGCTGCGCTGCCAGGCCCGCCGCGAGGCGGACGGCACGTGGGTGATCGACGGGCAGAAGACCTGGATCTCCAACGCCCACTGCGCGAAGTACGTCCTGCTGGTGGCCCGCACCGGCGAGGACAAGCACGGCGGCCTGACCATGTTCCATCTGCCCGCCGCCACCGCCGGTGTGGAGACCCGGCGCATCGACACCATGGGCGGCCGGGAGGTCAACGACGTCTTCCTGACCGATGTGCGGCTGCCCGCGGACGCGGTCGTCGGCCAGGTGGACCACGGCTGGCGGCAGTTGATGGCCGGTCTCGACCACGAGCGGCTCTTCCTCGCCGCGAACATGCTGGGGCTCGCGCGCCGCGCGTTCGACGACGCGGTCGGCTACGTCCGTGAACGCGAGCAGTTCGGCCGGCCCGTGGGCTCCTTCCAGGCGCTGAGGCACCGGATCGCCGATCTCGCCACCGAGATCGAGTGCACCCGGCTGCTGGTGCGTGAGGTCGCTCTGGACTGCGACGCCCAGCCGGACAAGCCGTTCCCGCGCGAGGCGTCGATGGCCAAGCTGAAGGCGACCGAGATCGCCAAGCGCGCCGCCCTGGAGGGCATGCAGATGATGGGCGGCTACGGCTACACCACGGAGTTCGACATGGAGCGCCATCTGCGGGCCGCCGTGATCTCCACGGTCTACGGCGGGACCAGCGAGATCCAGCGGGACGTCATCGGCAAGACCTACGGCCTCTGAGAGGTGCCCGGACGTGACGGGGAGGCCCACCGGGTGGCTTCCCCGTCACGTCCGGGCAGAGGGGAGCGCCCGGCTCAGTCCTGGTAGAGCCCGGTCAGCGAGTCGGCGTACTTGTCCCGGATGACACCGCGCCGCATCTTCAGCGACGGCGTCAGCTCGCCGGTCGCCGGGCCCCACTCCTCGGCCAGCAGCTCGTACCGCTTGACCTGCTCGCTGCGGTTGAGCCGGGCGTTGGCGGCGGCGACCGCCCGGTCCACCTCCGCACGGACGGCGGGGTGCTCCGCCAGACCGGCCGGTCCCCCCGTCGCCTCGACGCCGTTGGCCGCGGCCCAGGCGGGGGCGGCCTCCGCGTCGAGCACCAGCAGGGCGACCAGGTAGGAGTGGTTGTCGCCGTGCACCATCGCCTGGCCGATCAGCGGGTGTTCCTTGAGGGCGTTCTCCACCAGGGCCGGTGAGACGTTCTTGCCGGTGGAGGTGATGATCATCTCCTTCTTCCGGTCGGTGAGCCAGAGGTAGCCGTCCTCGTCCATCCGGCCGATGTCGCCGGTGGCCAGCCAGCCGTCGGCGTCCAGGGCGGACGCCACCGAGCCGTCCGGCCGGAGGTAGCCGGAGAAGACGGACGAGCCCCGCACCAGGATCTCGCCGTCCTCGGCGACGCGGACCTCGACGGACTCCACCGGGCGTCCCACGGAGCCGAGTCGGAACCCGGTCCGCGGACTGTTGCTGGTGGCCACGCCGCTGGTCTCGGTCAGCCCCCAGGCGTCCATGATGACGACGCCGAAACCGGCCCAGAAGTTCACCACGTCGACCGACATCGGCGCCGACGCGCTGGCCGACCAGGTCACCCGGTCCAGACCGCCCGCGGCCAGCATGGGCAGCAGCACGTCCTCGCGGACGCGGGCGTAGCGTTCCTCCAGTTCGGCGGGCGGCGTCTCGCCGCGCTCGCGGTGTCCGACATGCTCACGGGCGACGTCGAATGCCCGGTCGATGACCTCCCGCTGCTCCGCCGGCATCAGCGAGAGGACGCCCCGCACACCCGCGGACAGCTTCTCCCAGATCCTCGGCACACCGAAGAACTGCGCGGGGCGCACCATGCGCACCACGGCGGCGACGCCCGCCGGGTCGGCACAGAGGTAGACGTGCGAGGCCCGGTGGCAGGGCAGATAGATGCCCAGCATCCGCTCGGCGATGTGGGCGAAGGGCAGGTAGCAGATGTGCTCGACGTGCGGGGGCAGTTCCACCACGGCGTCAAGCGCCAGGGCGTTGGACATCACCTGGCGGTGGGTCAGGACGACTCCCTTGGGCTCGCCGCTGGTGCCGGAGGTGTAGACGACGGTCAGTGGGTCCTCGGGGCGGGCGGCGTCCAGTTCCTCGGCGAACCGCGCCGGCACCGGTTCGCGGAGCAGGGCGGCGTACGGGAAGTGGCTGCCCTCCGCGCCCGCCTCGGCCACCACCAGCCGTTCCAGCGGGGTGTCGGCGTCGGCCAGGATCGGCTCCCACACCACCACCTGCGCCGCACCCTCCACCACGGCGAGGCGGGCCCGGCAGTTCCTGGCGATGTGGGTGATCTGCTCGGGGGCCGCGGTGCCGTAGACGCTGACCGGGACCGCGCCGAGGCGGACCAGCGCCAGGTCGGACAGCCAGTGTTCGGGCCGGTTGGCCATCATCAGCAGGACGCGGTCGCCACGCCCCACGCCGAGGGCTCTGTAGCCCGCGGCGAGGTTCCGGGTCTGCTGGTGGATCTCCGCCCAGCTGGACGTCCTCCAGCCACCGTCCGAGTCCTTCGACTGCCAGGAGAGTGCGGGGAGCTGCGGGTACGCACGCGCGTTGTGGGCCAGCAGTTGCGGCAGGGTCCGGTCGGCCGGGGCGTCGGGCAGGTCGCCGTCGGGGCGGGGGGCTGATGTCATCGGGGCCTCCTTGCGGGGCGGAAGGGACCGGGGCGGTGGGGCCCCGGCGGGCGTGCCGGGCTCGTGGCGGTGGTGCGGGCTCAGCGCCGGGATACGCCGACGGTCGGCCGGACGGTTCGTGGCCGGGGCCGCTGTGACCTCGCCCCGACGTCACAGCCAACTCCTCACGCGTTCGACCAGCCGGGCGGGGTCCGGACCGACGGGGGTGACGTTGAGCATGGTCACCCCCGCCTCGCGGAAGACCTCGATGCGGTCGCGGACGTAGCCCTCGGGCCCGGCGAGGCAGAGCAGCTCCAGCAGCTCGGCCGGTACGGCGGCCTCGGCCTCCTTCTTTCGGCCGGCGAGGTAGTGCTCCTGGATTGCGGCCGCGGCGTCCTCGTAGCCGTAGGAGCAGACCAGGTCGTGGTAGAAGTTGCGGCCGGGCGCGCCCATGCCGCCGACGTAGAGGGCGACGGTGGGGCGCATCAGGTCACGGACCGCCTCGGCGTCGTCGCCGATGGCCAGCAGACCGCCCGCCACGACCGAGAGCGGGCCGAGAGCGGGGTCACGCTCGGCGGTGCCCTCGGTCAGCGGCCGGCCCCAGACCTTGGCGGCGTGCTCGGGGACGTACAGGAACGGCAGCCATCCGTCGGCGATCTCGGCGGCCATCCGGACATTGGCAGGGCCGAGCGCCGCGAGGAAGATGGGGATGGCGTCGCGGACCGGGTGGTTCAGCAGCTTCAGCGGCTTGCCGAGGGTGCCTCCCTTCTCGGGCGGCAGGGGCAGGTCGGTGATGCCGTGGTGCTCGATCACCTCGCGCCGCCAGATCCGCCGGGACAGCTCGATCACCTCGCGGGTGCGGCCCAGCGGGCGGTCGTAACGGCGGCCGTGCCAGCCCTCGACGACCTGCGGTCCGGAGGCGCCGACGCCGAGGACGGCCCTGCCGCCGCTGACGGCGTCGAGTCCGGCCGCGGTCTGGGCGATCAGTGCGGGGGTGCGCGAGTAGACGTTCAGGACGGCCGAGCCGATCCGCATCCGTTCGGTGCTCGCGGCGAGGTATCCCATGACCGTCGGGGAGTCGAAGCCGTATGCCTCGGCCACCCAGACGGCGTCGAGGCCCGCGGACTCCAGGGCGGCGGCGCGGTCCGCGGCGGCGCGCGGGTCACCGGCGTACGTCAGGGGTGAGGACAGTTCCATCAGCGGTGATCCTTCAGCAGTTCGGGCACGTCCCGGTCGCGGGCCACGTCGGGGGTGTGCGCGCCGGGGAGGGCGGGGGGCAGCCGGAGATCCCGGAGAAGCGGGGGGCGGGAGCGGGCTGGGTGATGCCGTACGCCTCGGTGTAGGTGCCACGGCCGGTGAGATGCGGGTGGCCGGCCGCCTGTGCAGCGAGAGCACCGGCACGACGCAGGCGTCGGTACCTGCGAAGACGGTCGCCCACTCCTCGCGTGTGGCGGTCTTGAACCGGGTGGCGGACCCGGCCCGCAGCTCGGGCCGGTTGTGCGGGTCGGCGCGGTCGGGCAGGCCGTCACCGCCCAGGCCCAGCAGGGAGACGAACGCCGCGTAGAACTGGGGTTCCAGGGCGCCGACGGCCATCCCGCCACCGTCGGCGGTCTCGTACCCGCCGTAGTAGGGGCAGCCGCCGTCGAGCAGATTGCGGCCGCGGGCATCCCGCCAGGTGCCTTCGGCGAGCCTGCCCCAGAACATGGTGGTGAGGTGTGGGGCCCCGTCCACGATCTCGGCGCGCTCCGCCAACGCCCGTACCGCAGCGGGCCCTTCGGTCGACTTGAGGTTCGACCAGGACGGAGCGCCTGTTGCGGCTGGTGACGTCGAAGGCGGGATCGCCGCCGAGTGGCGAGGGGCCGGGGCGGTCCACGCGCACCACGTCGGCGCCCAGGTCGGCGAGGAGCGTCGCGGCGAAGGGGCCGGTACCGATTCCCGCCAGTTCGGCCACGCGTACACCGTCCAGCGGGCCCGCCGCGGTGCGGCCGGGAGGGTCGGGAGTGTCATGGCTCATGGGGTTCCTCTCTCGGCGCAGGGCGGACTCGCCACCACTCGACCGGGACCTTACTGAGCGTTCGCTAAGAAGATAGGAGCGCCATGACGGGCGGTCAACTGCCCGTACGGCGTGAGTTTTCACGGGCCGCCATCGGGGAAGTGAACACCGGCAACCAGCTTCACTGATCGAACGCTAAGCACATGGAAGGAGATGATCCGCAGCTACGGCCGTACGATGTCGCCGATCGCCGCACGTCCCGAGGAGAGTCGTTGAGCACCGAGCCGAGCCAAGACACCGCGCCCCCGGCGGAGCACTGGCGCTCCTACGGACCGCTCGACCTGCACCCGATCCTGGTGCACGCCATGGAGGCGTTCAACGAGCACGGCTATCACGGCACTTCGGTCCGGGACATCGCCGGCCGGGTCGGCGTCACGGTGCCCGCACTGTACTACCACTACGAGAACAAGCAGGCCTTGCTGGCCACGCTGCTGGAGACGTCCATCAAGGACGTCCTGGACCGCTGCCGGGCCGCGGCCGGGGAGGCCGGGGACGATCCACTGGCGCGGCTGTGCGGCATGGTCGAGTCGATCGTGCTCTCCATGGCCCACCGCCGGCAGCTGGCCTTCCTCGACACCGAGATCCGCAGCCTGGAACCGCAGAACCGGGCCCGCTACGTCGCCCTGCGCGACTACCTCGAGCACATGCTGCTGAACGCGGTCGAGGCGGGCCGCGCCCAGGGTGTGTTCACCACGCCGATCCCGGCCGACGCGGTGCGTTCGGTGCTCACCATGTGCCAGGGGGTCGCCAACTGGTTCCGCGCGGACGGTCCGCTCACCGCGGAGGAGGTCGCCGAACGTCACGTGCTGCTGTGTCTCGGTACCGTGGGTCACCCCGGCACCGTCACCGGCGACCCCGCGCTTCCGTTCCCACGGCGCTCCGCCCTCAGGTCTTCCTCCCCCGGGCGGACTCCCGTATCCCGCCGCTCCGTTCCGCCCGCCGCCCGGTGACGCCCCCTCCCGGCTCCACCGGTCGGCGGCGACCGGGCCGGCCGCCTCCCGCTGATCCCGCACCGGCGGGATCGTGACGTTGCCCCCCCTGTGGCAGCAGCACCGACGAAAGGACACCCCCGCATGGACGTGATCGTGGCCCGCGCCCGGTTCCAGGAGCTCCGGGAGCGGAGCGGTCCGGTCGTCCCGTCCGAACTGGACGAGATCTGGGCGGCGTTGGACACCGTCCGCCCCGAGGACATACTCGGAGAGTGGAAGGGCGGCGAGTTCCGCACCGGTCATCCCCTGGACGGCACGCTCGCGACAGTCGGCTGGTACGGCAAGACCTTCACCTCCGTGCACGACGCCAAGCCGCTGATCTGCCGGAACTCGGCAGGCGAGCTGTACTCCAACCGCGAACTGGGCAAGGGCGAGGCCAGTCTGTGGACCGTCGAGTTCCGCGGCGAGCCGACGGCCACCATGGTCTACGACGGACGGCCGGTCCTCGACCACTTCAAGCGGGTGGACGGCTCCACACTGATGGGGATCATGAACGTCAAGGGGGTGCCCGCAGAGGGGCCCTTCTTCTACTTCTTCCTGGAGCGCGTCTCCGAGGGCCCACGCGCCGGAGAGGGTTCGTGAGGCGCGTCCGCGCCATGGTCGTCGAGGCGCCCGGCGGACCGTTCACCGTCCGGGACGCGGACCTGGAGGATCCGCGGCCGCGCGAGGTGCTGGTGAGAATGAGCGCGGTCGGCGTCTGTCACACCGACCTGGGGATGCGGGACACCTGGCCCCCGAAGCTCACCCCGATGGTCTTCGGCCACGAGGGCGCGGGCCGGGTCGAGGCCGTGGGCACGGAGGTGACGGGCGTCGCACCGGGGGATCATGTCTGCCTCACCTTCGCCAGTTGCGGCGTCTGCGCGCTGTGCGCGGCCGACCACCCGGCGTACTGCCGCTCCGCGCGGACCCTGAACCTCTCCGGTGCCCGCGACGACGGCACCTCTCCGCTCTCTCTCGACGGGACCCCGCTCCACGCCGCCTTCTTCGGTCAGTCCAGCTTCGCCACGCACGCCGTCGTCCACGAACGCGGCGTGGTCAAGGTGCCCTCGGACCTGCCGGCCGCGGTCGCCGCACCGCTCGGCTGCGGCGGCCAGACGGGCGCGGGCACCGTGCTCAACCGGCTGCGTCCCGAGCCGGGTTCCTCGCTCGTCGTCCTGGGCGCGGGCGGGGTCGGCCTGAGCGCGCTGATGGCCGCGGTGGCCGTGGGCTGCGACCCGGTGGTGGCCGTCGACCCGGTCGCCTCCCGCCGAACCCTGGCCATCGAACTCGGCGCCACGGCGGCCCTGCCTCCCGGCGACGGTCTGGTGACGGCGCTGCGCGACCTCACCGACGGCGGTGCGCACCACGTCGTCGAGACCACCGGCCGTCCGGAGACGGTCCGCCGGGCCGTCGGCGCGTTGCGTCCGCTCGGCCGGCTCGCCCTCGTCGGACTCGGCGGCGAGGTGACGTTCGACGTGATGGGCCTGCTCGCCAAAGGTGTCCGTATCCACGGGGTGATCGAGGGGGACTCCGACCCCGGCCGCTTCATCCCGGAACTCGTCGGCCTGTACGGACGGGGTCTCTTCCCGCTCGACCGGCTGGTCACCACGTTCCCGTTCGAGGACATCGGCGCGGCCGTGGCCGCCATGAGGGACGGCAGCGCGGTCAAGCCCGTCCTCACTTTCGCCTGACCGGCGGACCGTGTCACGGACGGAGGAACCGCCCGGGAAGCGGTGCGGGTCACCCGCGCTGCGCGGCTCCCGTCGGGCGCTCCGGCCGCGTGACAGCGTGTGATTGACTGATCCGCATGGCCTCCGCCTCACCGCCCACCCGTTCGGATACGACCGCGGCCGCTCGGCCCCGCAACCGCAAGCAGCTCATCGTCGACGCGGCCGGGCGGGTCTTCAGTGAGCGCGGCTACCACTCCGCCTCCATGGAGGAGGTGGCCGCCGCCGTGGGCATCACCGCGACCGCCTTGTACCGGCACTTCCCCAACAAGTACGCGCTGTTCGCCGAGTGCGCCGACGTCATGGTGGACGGGCTGGTCGCCGCGCTCGACGAGGTACCGGCCGGGGCGCCCCTGAAGGACGTGCTCACCGCCGTCACCCGGATCACCGTCACGCATCGCGCGTCGGGCGGCGTGTACCGGTGGGAGTCCCGCTACCTCAACCGCGAGGACCTCCGGCGTCTCGGGGCGAAGTTCGGGCGCCTCGTCGCACGGGTCGACGAGGCGGTGCGGCGCGAACACCCGTTGCCCGACGAGCGCCTGCGAGCCGTGGCGGCCCTGGGTGCGATCGGGTCCATCACGATGCACCGCACCTCCATCGCCCAACGCCGGGCCGAGGAACTGCTGTCGGCGTCCGCGCTGCGCGTGGCCGTGACCGATCCCGCGAAAGGCCGGCCGAGCGTCCGCCCCGTCCAGCTGCCCGCCCGGCCGGTGCCGCGTACCCGGCGCGCGGAGATCCTCGCCGCCGCCGTCCCGCTGTTCGCGCGCGACGGGTTCGCTGGTGTCACGAACGGACAGATGGCGGAGGCGGTCGGACTGACCCCGTCCGCGCTCTACCGCCACTACCCCGGGAAGGTCGACATCCTGGCGGCGGCGTGCCTCCAGGCGGCGGGGCTGCTCGCCCAGGGGGTGGAGCAGAGTCTGCGCGGGATTTCCCGTCCGCATGACGCCGTCGTCGCTCTGGCAGCGACGTATGTGGCCTACAGCTTCGAATACACCGAGCTCAACAGTGTCGCCGAGGCCGAGCTCGCCGGCTTGCCGACCGACCTGCGGCGGCCCTTGGTCCTCGCACAGCGGGAGCACATAGCCGTCTGGGAGCAGCAGTTGCGGCTGGCCCGTCCGGAGCTGGACCCGCGCCAGGCCAGGGTGCTGGTGCACGCGGGGTTCGGCGTGGTGGTCGAGGCGGGACGCCGACTGGGGTGGCGGGACAGCCCTGACCACCGCGAGGCCGTGACCGCTCTGGTCGTGGGCTCGCTGGGTCTCTGAGCCCCCGTCAGAACAGGCACGCGACGAGACCCCGCGCCTCTCGCGACGTCACGTGTGGGCCCGCCCCTCAGGCTTCTCCGCCGGGAGGCGGGCCACAGGTCGCGGCGGCGGCTCAGCCCGCCCTGTTTCCGGTGGGGATCGTGATGGGGGTGGTGGACCCGGAGGAACCCTTGTTGAGGAACAGCATGCCCAGGGCGCGCACGAACTGGTCGAACATGTAGAAGGTGCCGGGCATGACGGGCGACAGCCCTTCACGGAACAGGATGTACGCCGGCCAGGCCGTGCGGACCAGGGCCGCCGACACGTAGTCGCGCTTCAGTCCCAGCCAATCGCCGACCTCGTCGCTGAGGACGTAGCGCACGAACTCGTTCAGGAACCCTCGCGTGACGCCGAGGTCGATCTGGGCGGTCAGGCCGAGCAGTTCCTCGGCCAGCGCGATGCCCTCCGTCGACGGGCTGAGGATCGGGGTGAGCACCTGCGCCGACTGCTTCTCGGCGGCCGCCCACGTCCTGGGGATGTGCTCGTAGGGCACGCCGAGCAGGTGGACCGCGACCTGCCACGAGTGCAGGAACGCCTCCTGGTCCGCCACCGGGTACGGGATCTTCCAGTCGAGCAGCTTCCTGTGCACGTAGGTGCCGAGGCTGTGGAAGGTGACCAGGATGTCGGCGGCGCTGATCGGGACGGTCTCGTCGGCGACCGCCCGCCAGTGCGGCGACTGCGGCAGGAGGTGACGCACCGCGGCGTGCACCACGCGCGTCTTGTTGGCGGTGACGACGAACTGCCCCGTCGGCTTGAACGCCCCCAGCTGGGACAGGTCGTAGCCGAACGTGAACGTCTTGGCCGCGCGGTCCTGCATCTGGGCGCCGCCCGCGGACCAGTAGACGCTCTTGGCCTCGCGCGGGATCACGGTGCTCATGATTCCGCTGCCGAGGCCGTAGAGCATGAAGAGGTACATGTCCCTGCGCCGGTTGAAGTCGGCGGCGCGGGTCAGCTTGGCGGGGTCGGCCCAGGAGGGCAGCTGGTTGACCTGCCGCAGGTATGCGGTGAACTCGGCGGGCAGGCCGCCGGGCAGCGGATCGCCGTTGTTCACCCACGACGCCCACGCGGTGTTGATCGCGGGTACGTGCCCGTTGTCGAGCATCGAGACCATCAGAGGATCCGCCACGTCGTCCCAGATCCACTCCGGGCCTGTCCCCTCGTCGGCTCCGGCGGCCGAGCCCGTCGACGCCCATGCCTGGACGGGGTTCGTCACGCCCACGAGGCCGAGAGCGACACCGAGGGACAAGGCTTTTCGTCTGCTGAGATTCTCCATTGACTTTCCTGCTTCCCTGACGAGACGGATGCCCCTAGATGCTTCCAGATACCGCCTGTTGCGTGCCCGAGACCTGGTGGGTCCTGTCATGACGATGTGATTTCTCATTAACATAGCGAGGTGTGTTCCCGTGGGCAATGGTCGTGACCGCAGGGGCAACCGCGACGTGGGCCCGGCCGGTTGCAGACCTGGCCCCCACCAGGCAGGCCGAGACGGGAAACAGCTGAGCGGCGGCCGTCCGGCCGCCGCTCGTCGGGAATCCGCCCCCGGGCAGGGGCTCAGAGGTCTCTTGCCATGAGTACGCACATCGTCTCGTGGCGGCGGACCGACCCTTCGGGCCCTTCCTCGTCCCAGGCGTCGGGTTCGCGGCCGTACGCGACATATCCCAGGCGCTCGTACAGCGCGCGAGCCCGGGGGTTGTCCTCCTCCACGGCCAGTTCGGCCCTGCGCAGTCCGCGGTGCCGCACCCGCTGTTCGGCGGCTCGTACGAGCAGCGTCCCCAGGCCGCGCCCCTGCAGCGCCGGAAGCACGGCCAGCTGCCACAGGGTTCCGGCTCCTTCCCGGGCCTGGTAGTCGATGCCGCCGATCGCCACCGGCAGATCCACCGGCGTGCACACGGCGAGGTAGTCCACCTCACCGAGTGCAGCGCGCGCCAGCTCTCGTTCCACACTGCGCAGGTGCGTGGCCGAGCCGGACCAGGTGCAGGCCGGCAGGTCCCGGGGCGACAGATCGCGCACGCCGACGGGCAGGGTGACGGCGGCGTCGGCAAGGTCGTGTCCAGTGCTCACAGCCTGGAGCATGCCGAGCCCGGCGGTGGCACGCCACCGAATTGTCCCGACGCGGCCATCCGTGGGGACGCCGCCCGTCGATTCCCGGAGGCGCGGTGAGAACGCGCCCCGCCCCGCATAGGCTTCGCGGGTGATCATCAAGCATGCCTCCCGCCTCACCGTCATGGCCGCCCTCTTACTGACAGGGATCGGTGTCTCAGGGTGCACCGGCGACACCGACGACCACCGCCCCTCCGACGCCGCATCGGAAGCCTCCGCGCCCGCCCTCGGTGGAAGTACACCGGCGGCAGGATCGTCCTCCGCGGTGAAACCGGCGTCCACCGCCACCGCCGCCGCGCAGCAGTTCGCCCAGGCCCTCGCCCGAGGTGACGCGGAGCTGGCCTGCGGGCTGGCCGACGCCCGGCTCCGTGCAGTCGCGCCCGGCAACTCCTGCGCCGCGGCCTTCGCCGAGCTCGCGGCGGACGACCGGTACGTCTTCACCCAGGCCGCCTGCGTCGACGCGTCGGCCAGCTACAAGGCCGACGGCGACCCGCAGGACACCGCGGACTCCGTCCGTGTCGACATCGACTGCGCACAGGGCTACACGTGGCTCCGTGTCCACCGCGTCGGTTCCGTCTGGCGCGTCACCGACATCAACAGTCCGTGATCGCCGGGCCGGCCCGCCACGCGTGCTCGCCGACCGGGCGACGCCGCAGCGGGCCGGCCTCCGCATCACTGCGCCTCAGCGAACGGTGATGACGAGCTTCCCCGTCGTACGGCCCGTCTCCCCCTGCGCGTGGGCCCGGGCGCCCTCGGCGAGGGGGAAGGTGCCGGAGACGTGGGCGAGGAGCTTGCCCCGGTCGACGAGATCGGCGACGGCACGCATCCCGGCCTGGTCGTGCTCGACCAGCAGGGTGACGGCGCGGACCCGCGCCCTCTCCGCGGCGGCCTCGGTGTCCTCGGCCCCCGGCAGCAGGGAGACGAGGACGCCTCCGGGCCGGAGCACGCCCACGGAGCGGGTGGCGGTCTCCCCGCCGAGGCTGTCGAGGACGACGTCGTAGCGCTCCTCGGTTCCGGCGAAATCCTCGGAGCGGTGGTCGACGCAGGCATCCGCGCCGAGCTCACGCAGGAAGTCGTGCTTCGGGGCGCTCGCCGTCCCGGTGACGTGCGCGCCGCGCTCCTTGGCGATCTGCACGGCGAGGTGGCCGACTCCGCCGGCCGCAGCGTGGATCAGCACCCGCTGCCCGGCGCGGAGGTCCGCGGTCTCGACGAGGGCCTGCCAGGCGGTGAGCGCGGCCAGCGGCAGAGCGGCCGCCTGGACGTGGTCGATCCCGGCGGGCTTGGCGACGAAGGCGCGGGTGGGGCCGGTCACGTACTCGGCGTGGGAGCCGGCTCCGTACGGGTAGGGCAGCATGCCGAACACCTCGTCACCGGGCCGGAAGAGGGTGACGCCGTAGCCGGTCTCCACCACGGTGCCGGAGACGTCCCAGCCGAGGGTCATCGGCGGGGGCGGCAGGAAGACCTTCTGGGCACGGTGCTTGAAGTCCGTGGGGTTGAGTCCGGCCGCGTGTACGGCGACGAGGATCTGCCCGGGACCGGGGGCGGGCCGCGGAAGCTCGGTCAGCCGCAGGACCTCGGGGCCGCCGAGGTCCGTCTGGTGCAGGGCGAGCATCACGGGGGCGCTGTGCGGGGCCGCGGAGGCCGGGGGTTGCGTGGCGGCCGCCGGGTCCGGGGAATGGGGGGTCTCGGAGGTGTGCGTCGGAGTCATGCCTCGATCCTCGCCGCAGGTCCGCCCCGGGGCGATGGCAAGAAGGTCAGCTTCCGATACATTCTTGCCATGCCTGTCCACCTTACCGCCCACCGCCCTGCCGACACCGACACTCCCGCCGGCCGCCCGTCGTCCGCCGCGCCCTCGCGGGCCCCCGACCCCGCCGGACGCGCTGCCGAACTGGACCGGCTGATGCGGCCGGACCCGCGGCCCGGTGCCCACAAGGTCGTCGTCCTCGCCCTCGACGGCGTCTACCCCTTCGAACTCGGCATTCCGCACCGGGTCCTGGGCTCCGCCGACGGCCGCTACGAGGTGCTGTCCGCGAGTGTGGACGGGCAGCCCGTGCGGACCGACTCGGACCTGACCGTGACCCCCGGGAACGGCCCCGAGGTACTGGCCGAGGCGGACACCGTGGTCATCCCCCCGTACGCGATCTCCCGTGCCTCGGCCGCCGTCCCGGACCCGCAGGCCCTCGCCGCCCTCTCCCGTGTCCGGCCCGGCGCCCGTCTGGTGTCCATCTGCACCGGCGCATTCCTCCTGGCCGCCGCCGGTCTCCTGGACGGGCGCCGGGCCACCACCCATTGGGCGCTCACCGACCACTTCCAGGAACTGTTCCCCCGGGTCGAGCTCGACGCCGGAGTGCTCTTCGTCGACCACGGCGACGTGCTGACCTCAGCCGGGGCCGCGAGCGGTGTGGACGTCTGCCTGCACCTGGTGCGCCAGGACCACGGCAGCGAGGTGGCCAACCAGGTCGCCCGCCGCTGCGTCGTGCCGCCGTACCGGGACGGCGGGCAGGCGCAGTACATCGAGCGGCCACTGCCGCCGACCGGCGGAACAGGCACCGGGCCGACCCGTGACTGGGCACTGCAGCGGCTGGAACTGCCCCTGCTGTTGGAGGAGTTGGCCGCACATGCGGCGATGAGCACCCGTACGTTCGCCCGGCGCTTCCGTGAGGAGACCGGGCTGAGCCCCGGCCGCTGGCTGACCCAGCAGCGGCTGCGGCGGGCGCGGCACCTGCTGGAGTCCAGCGATCTGTCGGTGGAGCGGGTCGCCCACGAGGTCGGCTTCGCCACAGCCACCTCACTGCGGCGGCACCTGGCGGCGGAGGCGGGGGTCGCCCCG
Organism: Streptomyces sp. SirexAA-E; assembly: GCF_000177195.2. Lineage (GTDB taxonomy): Bacteria > Actinomycetota > Actinomycetes > Streptomycetales > Streptomycetaceae > Streptomyces > Streptomyces flavovirens. The sequence continues at coordinate 6,985,363 of NC_015953.1, read as the reverse complement.
TCCGCGTACCGGCGCACCTTCCGCGCCTCGGGTCCGGCCTCCGTGCGCGAATCAGCGGCCGCAACCGGACAGGGCCCGCGCGGACGCCGCCTCACAGGGGCCTGACGACGGCGTGGGTCGAGAATCCGCCCGTCGTGACGCTTCCCACGCTGGGTCACCCTGGGCCTTCACACCGCTCCTGCTGACAGCGGCGGCCCTGGTGGCGATACGGCGCCGGACGTCGCTGAGGGAAGGGAAACAGGGCGAAGGGGAACAGGGCGCACTCGCCTGAGGTGGGACTCGCCGGTGCCGCCGACGGTTCTTCTCCGGCCGTCTCGGCCCGTCCGGTCAGGAAGACCACGCCGGGGTTCCGGCTTGACCCTGACGTGCGCGTCAGGGGTTAGCGTCACCGCACCCGGCGGCCGAGGCACGCCGGGACGCTGCCCCCGTACGTGCCGAGGAGGCCGACCATGACCGCAGCACCGCCCCGCACCGCCCGTGAGGTCCGGCTCGCCGCCGTCCCCGAGGGACTGCCCTCGTCCGAACACTTCGCCGTCGTCGAGACGCCGCTGCCCGAGCCCGGTCCGGACCAGGTTCTCGTCAGGAACCGGTACTTCCTGGTCTTCCCCGGTCTGCGCACATTGGTCGGCAAAGAGGCCGACGGCCTGCCGCTGCCGCCACTGCGCGAGGGGGATACGCTGTTCGGTCCTGCCGTCGGCGAGGTCGTGACCGCACCGGCCGGCAGCCCGCTGCGCACCGGTGACACCGTCGTCCACCTGCTCGGCTGGCGGGAGTACGCCCTGGTGCCCGCCGCCGGGTGTGCCCGCGCGGACGACACCCTCCCCGACCCGGTCGCCCACCTGTCCCCGGGGTCGGCAGCCTACGGAGCGCTGACCCGCCTCGCCGAAGTCCGTCCCGGGGACACCGTCTTCGTCACCGGGGCAGCGGGGGCCGTGGGTTCCCTGGCCGGGCAGATCGCCCGGCTGCTGGGCGCGACGAGGGTGATCGGCAGTACCGGCTCACCGGAGAAGGCCGGACGGCTGGTCGCCGAACTCGGCTACGACGCGGTCGTCCTGCGAGGAGCCGGGCCCGTCGCGGACCAGCTGGCACAGGCGGCCCCCGAGGGCATCGACGTCCTGGTGGACACCGTCGCCGGGGAGCAACTGGTCGCGGCGCTCGGCGCGGCACGGCAGGGCGCGCGGTTCGCCCTGGTCGGAACCCTGTCGGGGCAGATGTCGGCGGAACGGACCGACGGCGGAGCACCGGTGGAGATCGACGCCTTCCGCGTCGTCCTCAAGGGCGTCTCGCTGCGCGGGTACAGCGGCGCGGACCACCCCGACGTGGACGGGGAGTGGACCGGTCGCTTCGGCGCGTGGCTGCGCTCCGGTGAGATCTCCTTCCCGCACACACGGATCTCGGGCATCGACCGCGCACCGGGGGCGTTGCGGGACATGATCGAGGGCAGACATTTCGGGGCGGTCGTCGTGGAGCTCTAGGGCTTGTTTCGAAAGTAGCGCCGTCCGCCCGGAGGGCGGGGCCGGCGGCGTCTGGTGCGTGCGATCGCAAGGCGGAGGGTCGCCCCGATACTGGATGTATCGGGGTGATCCCGACAACGCCGCGAGGGTGCGTGCCAGGCGTCGCCGGACAGGCGGGACTTTCGAAACAAGCCCTAGGACGGCCCGACGACCCGCCACGCGGCTTCGGGCGGACAGAGGGCGGGGAGCGGTTCAGGATGCGGATCGGTGACGCGGCGGCGGCGGTCGGCACGACGCCCAGGGCGCTGCGGTTCTACGAGGAGCGCGGGTTGCTGCCCCCGCCGGCCCGTACCGCCTCCGGTCAGCGTGCTTACGGACCGGAGGAGTTGGCACGAGTCCGTGTCATCCGCGAGCTGCTGGCTCTCGGGTTCACCGTCGAGGACCTGCGCGGCTGCGCCGACCGTCTGCATCTGCTCACCCAGGACCCGCCGCCGCGGTGCGGGTCCGACGCCTCGGGCGCGTCCTCGTCCGGGATCGTCCGGCGCAGACTCGCGGCCCTCGACGCGGAGATCGACAGGCTGGTCGGACTGCGCGAGCGCCTGGCGCGGCGTACGTCCGGGGAGGGCCGACCGTCCGGGGAGGGCTGACCGAAAGTGCTGCCGTGACCACCCGGCACGGGGCGATCACGGCAGCGGGACCTTCCTCGGCGCTCAGGGCACCAGCAGGGTCTTGATCATCCCGTCCTGCTTGTCCTGGAAGGTCTTGTACGCCTGGGGGCCTTCTTCGAGCGGCAGCCGGTGCGTGGCGAAGTCGTCGACGCCCAGCGGGTCCTCGTCGGTGAGCAGCGGCAGGATGTCCTCGACCCACCGCCAGACGTTGGCCTGGCCCATCCGGAGCTGGATCTGCTTGTCGAACATGGTCAGCATCGGCAGCGGGTCGGCCGCTCCCCCGTAGACGCCGGACACCGAGATCGTGCCACCCCGGCGCACCACGTCGATCGCCGCCCGGAGTGCCGCCAGCCGGTCGACGCCCATGGTCTCCATGAGGCGTTCCCCGAGGGCGTCGGGCAGCAGCCCCACCGCGCCGTGCGCGGCCTTGGCGACGGGGGCGCCGTGCGCCTCCATGCCCACCGCGTCGATGACCGCGTCGGTGCCCCGTCCGTCCGTCAGATCGCGGATGGCGTCGCCGATGTCCTTGCCGTGCCGACGGAGATCGAGGCACTTCGCTCCGTGCGCGGCGGCGCGGGTCAGGCGCTCGGGCACGAGGTCGACGCCCACCACCAGACCGGCGCCCCGGTGCCGGGCGATCCGGGCGGCCATCGCACCGATCGGGCCGAGACCGAGGACGGTCACCGTGCCGCCGGGCGGGATCGCCGCGTACTCCACGGCCTGCCAGGCGGTGGGCAGTACGTCCGACAGGTAGACGAAACGGTCGTCGGCCGGTCCGTGCGGAACCTTGATCGGAAGGCTGTTCCCGAACGGGACCCGCAGCAGCTCCGCCTGTCCGCCGGGCACTTGGCCGTAGAGCTTGGTGTAGCCGAAGAGAGAGGCCCCGGTGCCGCGTGCGCGGACCTGTGTGGTCTCGCACTGGGACTGCAGGCCCCGGTCGCACATGTAGCAGTGCCCGCACGAGACGTTGAAGGGGATGACCACGCGGTCCCCGGGGGCGAGGGCCGTCACCTCGGGGCCGACCTCCTCCACGATGCCCATGGGCTCGTGGCCGAGGATGTCCCCCGGGTCGAGGTAGGGGCCGAGGACCTCGTACAGGTGGAGGTCCGAGCCGCAGATCCCGGTGGAGGTGATCCTGACGATGATGTCCGTCGGGTCTTCGATCCGGGGATCGGGAACGGTCTCCACCCGGACGTCCCTCTTGCCTTGCCAGGTCAGTGCGCGCATGATCCGACTCCTTTCAGGAGGTATATCGCGATATTTCGAAATCTCTCGCCACGCGGCTGACCGCCCGCCCCCGGTCGGCGTGTCCGCCTGTCCGCCCTCTCCGGCGGCCGGGCGGGGGCGTGCCCCGCCGAGGGGCTCAGAGGAGCAGGGCGTAGGCGAGGAAGAAGGCGGCCACCAGGACGACGACCACGAGGATGGCGGTCAGCGGCCCCTTGCTCCACCCACCGGGGGACGCGTGCCGGGGCCCCGCCTCCGAGGTGCTTCCCTCGGCCGGCGGCGTCTCGCCCGGGGGGACGCCTCCACCGGGCTCGAGACCGGGTGTGTTGCGCGGGTCGGGGTCGGGATTGCCTGTGCTCATACAGGTGCACGTACCCGATCAATACGGGGCCTACCGGAGTACCCCCGTCCAGACGCGCCGCCTTGGTCTCGGCGGACCCGGTGACGATCTTGTCCTTGCCCGCGAAAAGGGGTCCAGGGCCTGTCGCGCGACCCGGGCGGGGTCGTCCTTGTCCTGCTGTCCGATACGGGTGTCGTCCATGTCGGCGCGGTGGGAGAAGTCGGCCTCGGTGGGGCCCGGCACGGGACGGACGTGCTCGGCCACCCACCTGCCCGGCTTCCCACGGATCACCCCCGCCCGGCACGAGGATCCGGCTGGTCCGCGTCGGCGAGACCGGTCACGAACCATGATGCGCACTCCATCGGCAAGCGGCCAACGATGGACCTGCTCCCCACCGTGTACGGCACCGGTCCGACGTGTGGGGCCGGCCGCCCGAGTTTCGCCTCCGGGGCCGAGGGCACCCGCCGTGACGCGCCCGCAGTGTGCGGCGCGATCGGTACACGGACGACATCTGAGGCACGGAGGCACCATGCGCGACAGTTCGCTCGCCCTGCTGACCAAGGGATACGCCTGGCTTCCCGACCGGCGGCGCAGGAGCGGCTTCGCCCCGGTCCGGACCCGCCTCCTGGGCAAGCCGGCGATCGTCCTGCACGGACCGGAAGCGGTCTCCTTCTTCTACGACGAAGCTCATGTGCTTCGTCGGTCGGCCTTGCCGGAGCCGGTCATCGACACCTTGTTCGGCCGCGGGGCGGTCCACACCCTCGACGGCGAGCAGCACCGGGCGCGCAAGGCACTGTTCGTCTCCCTGCTCAAGGACCGTGGCCGGGTCGCCTCGCTGGCCCGCCACGCCGAGGAGGAGTGGGAGGGTGCGCGGTCCGAGTGGGCGGGCCGGGAGGAGGTCGTGCTCTTCGACGAGATGAGCAAGGTGCTGACCCGGGCCGTCTGTTCCTGGGCGGGCCTACCCGGTGAGATCGGGCGGGACGACGCCTTGGCGGAGGACCTCGTGGCGATGGTGGACGGCTTCGCCACCGCGGGACCCCGGCACTGGCGCGCCCGCCGGGCCCGCGACCGCCAGGAGGACCGTCTGGGTCGGCTGATCAGCACATACCGGTCGCCGGAAGCTCTTGAGGGCGTGCCCGACGGCTCGGTTCTGACAAGCGTGGCCTCCCACCGGGACGACGACGGCGCCCTCCTTCACGTCCGTACGGCCGCCGTCGAGCTCCTCAACGTCATCCGGCCGACCGTGGCCGTGTCCTGGTTCCTCACCTTCGGCGCCCACGCGATGCACCGGTGGCCGTCCGTCCGTGAACGGCTGGCCGCGGGTGACGCCTCCTACGCGCTCGCGTTCGCCCAGGAGGTCCGCCGGTTCTATCCCTTCGCACCGTTCCTCGGCGGCCTGGCCTCCGCGGATCTGCGGTGGCAGGGCGAGGAGATCCCTGCCGGGACCATGGTGCTGCTCGACGTCTACGGCCAGAACCACGACCCGGAGCTGTGGGAGGCCCCGTACGTCTTCTCGCCCGAGCGGTTCGTCGGCCGCGAGCCCGGCCGGGACGAGCTGATTCCGCAAGGCGGGGGCGAGGCCGAGTCCGGCCACCGGTGCCCCGGGGAGGACATCACGCTGGCTCTCCTGTGCGCCCTGGGCCCGAAGCTGGCCCGGCTGGAGTACGACGTTCCCGAGCAGGACCTGCGCATTCCGCTGCGGCGCGTGCCGACCCGGCCCCGTAGCGGTTTCGTGATGAGCGGCGTCCAGGCCTGACAGCAGGCCCAGCGGCAGGCCACGCGTGGCCCGGACGACGCCCCGTCAGACCGACGAGCGGGGGGACGGAGGCGGTGAGATGTCGGTCGATCTCGTGGGATTCCTCGGTGTGGTGCTCGTGGCCTACCTGGTCCCCGGCCCGGATTTCCTCCTCGTCGTGAGATCGGCCGCCGAGCACCCCTCGAATGGGCGCGCGGCGGCGCTGGGCGCGCAGAGCGGCCTGTGCGTGCACATGCTGGCCGCCGCACTCGGGCTGTCCTTCGTCGCCGCCCGCTCCCCCGCCGTCTACGACGCGGTCGCGTACTGCGGGGCGGCCTACCTCGTGTACCTCGGTGTCCGTGCGGTCCTCACCGCCCGGCGGCGGACTGCCGAGAGGGCGGACGGGGCCACAGCGCACGAGGAGGCCGGATCCGGCGGCAACCGTGAGAGAGGTCCGCGCACCGGCTTCGCCCAGGGCTTCCTGACCAATGTGCTCAACCCCAAGGCGGCGCTGTTCTTCCTCGGCGTCCTGCCGCAGTTCGTCGACGGCGGCGGTTCGATGACCCGGGGGATCTTCTTCCTCGGCACCCTCGACGTCCTGATCGGGGTCGCCTACTGGTTCGCCGTGGTCGGCGTCGCCGCCCGACTGCGGGCCCTCCTCGCGCGGCCCGCCGTGCGTCGCCGCTGGGAACTGACCACCGGCTGGCTGTTCATCGCCATCGGCGTCGCCGTCGCCACCGCTGCCTGATCGTCGGGGCCGCCCGCGCACGTGCGGGCGAGGCCCCCGGAGCGAACGGGAGCCGCCCCCCGTGTGCGCCTCTCCGCCCGACGGCGGAGGGGCGCGGGTGCTTAGGTGGGAACACCGCCCGCCGGCCGTCGGCGTGCGGCGCCGCCGGGGGGCAGATCCTTCAGGAGGTACACATGGCGGGTACAACTGATCCGCTGCGGGGCCGCGTCGCCGTGGTGACCGGCGCGGCACGCGGTCTGGGTGCGGCGATGGCGCGGGACCTCGCACGCCGGGGCGCCACGGTGGCGCTGCTCGGGCGCGAGGAGTCCACGCTGGCCGAGGTGCGGGACTCCATCCCGGGTCCGGCGGGCTGCTGGGAGGCCGATATCACCGACGAGGCGCGCATGGCGCGGGTGGCCGACGAGGTGCGGGCCCGTTTCGGTCCGGCGTCGGTCCTCGTCGCGAACGCGGGCGTGGCGGAGGGCGGCCCCTTCGCCGAGTCCGATCCGGTGAGCTGGCGGCGTGTCATCGAGGTGAACCTGATCGGCAGCGCGATCAGCGCGCGTGCCTTCCTGCCCCATCTGCGGGCGACGCACGGCTACTACCTGCAGATCGCGTCCCTGGCGTCCATCGGTGCCGCACCCATGATGAGCGCCTACTGCGCCTCGAAGGCGGGCGTCGAGTCGTTCGCGCACGCGCTGCGCGCCGAACTCGCCCACGAGGGCGTAGGGGTGGGCATCGCCTACCTGAACTGGACCGACACCGACATGATCCGTGACGCCGACCAGCATCCCGTGCTGCGGGAACTGCGGGGCCACATGCCCCGGCCCGCGCGCAAGGTCTATCCCGTGGAGGTGGTGGCGGCGCGCATGGTGCGGGCGGTCGAGCACCGCAGCGCCGCCGTGTACGCGCCCGCCTGGCTCCGTGCCACGCAGTTGGTCAGGGCCGCCATGCCACCAGTGGTCACGATGCTCTCCGAGCGGGAGCTGCCGAGGCTGAAGAAGAAGGCGGCGTTCGAGGCGACGGGGCTGCTGGGCGCGGGCGGACGTGCCGACTTCGACGCGCACGGTGGCGCGAAGGGCTGAAGCTCGTTGTCCGTCGGCGCGCCCCGGCAGACGGAGGGCCGTACCGGGCCGCCGTACAGGAGACCGTCGGGCGGACCGCCCGCGTCCATGAGGCGTTCCGGTCCTCGGCCGCAGGCGCACGGGCGGGCCCCGTAAGCACACCGGGCGTCGGGGCCCGGTCAGGTCTGTCGGCCGGTCTTCTCCCGCAGGGCCTGGTCCACCGCCTCGCGCACCCGCTCGTCCTCGCGCCGTGCGCGGCGGGCGCGGGCCCGCCGGACGAGTACGACCGCCGTGACGGCCGCGGCCAGGAGGAGGAGCAGGAGCAGCAGGAGCGTCCAGGGGACGGCCCAGCCGTGGGCGGTGGCCCGGACGGGATCGAGGGCGGTGGTGGAGCCGGCGGCGTCGGTGATGAGCGGGGTGACGGTGACCGCGGCTTCGAGCCGGAAGGCCGGGGTGACGTCGTGGACCGGGACCGTGACCTTCCAGCGCTCGCCGGGCAGCAGCTCCGGCGGTGCGGCGATGTCGCCGGCGTCCGTGCTCAGCGTTCCGAAGGGGCCCGTGAGGGTGACCTTCTGGGTGCCGGAGAGCAGGGCGTTGCCGGTGTTGTGGAGGGTGTAGGTCACCGTGGCGTCGCCCTGGGCGAACGGGTCGGCGGAGCCCTCGTAGCCGACGCGCAGGTCCTCGACGGCGAGTGCGGGCCGCAGGGCTCCGCTGACGCGCAGCTTGATCCGGATGCCGAGGCGGCGGTCGACCGCGATGCCCTCGGTGTCGCCGGGCTGCTTGAGGGAGGTCAGGATGCCGCCCACGTAGTCGCCGGGGGTGGCGTTGCGCGGGACCTCCACCGTGAACGGGATCTCGGCGCTCTTGCCGGGGGCTATCTCGACGCTGTCACCGGTGGCGTGGACCCAGGTGCCGATGGAGGGAGACTTCTTCTCCTGGGTGAGGAGGTCGAGCTGCCCCTTCTCGGTCGTGTAGCCGTCGGCGGCGTAGACCGCGAGACGCAGCGGGTCGGTGCCGTGGTTGGCGACGACCATGGCGTCCTCGACCTTGCCCCCCGGGTTGACGCCGTAGCTGAAGCTCGGCCGGTCGTCACCGAATCCGTTGGCCGCCGTCCGGACCGTCCAGGTGACCTCGCCCTCGGCCGCCCGGGCCTGCCCGGTGGACGTGCCGGCGAGCGCCAGGGCGGTGAGCAGGGTGAGGAGGACGACGCCCAGGAGGGCGGGGGTGGTACGGCGAGGGGGTGCCACTGCGTGCATCTCGGGTCTCTCTCGGAACGGGGGCGTGGCAGGCTCCGGCGGACCGGAGCCTGCCACGCCGGTGGAGCGGGGACGGTCAGCTGCTCAGCGCGGTGATCGTGAGGGTCGCGCGGTAGCCGCCCTTCTGGACGGAGTCCGGGATCTTCAGGTCCAGGTCGGCGCCCAGCCTGGCCGTGCCGCGGGCGTGCCCCTGGGGGGCGGAGCCGAGGCCGCGGGAGACGGCCAGGCCCTCGCCCTTGCCGTCGTAGCCGGAGGGGACCTGCGCACCGGCCTTGGCACCGGCACCCTGGTCGAGGACGTACGGCGTCCAGCCGAGGTAGGAGCCCGCGAACGTCTTGTCGGCGTCCTTGAAGGCGCTCACGTCCGCCGAGACCGCCCACGGGGAGAGCGAGCGGCGGGTGTCCGACACCAGGATGGGGTTGATCTTGCCGGAGGCGGTGAAGTGGTCGCCGTTCTCCTCCTTGGCGGTGCCGAGGTCCACCAGGCCGTTGTAGCCGTCGATGGTCCAGCCGAACTCGCCCGGAGCCGCCTTGGGCACGTTGACCTGGAGGGACTGGCCGTCACCGTTGTACGGGTGGACGCTCACCTTGTCGACGACCGAGCCGACCGGCTGGGCGGCGGTGGTGTTCTTGCACCAGTCGCCCTGCGAGACCTGGGAGTTGGGGGCGTCGCAGTTGCCGCTGCGGATGTTCTCCACGACGAGCTTCTCGTCGCGTACCTGGACCTTGACGTAGGTGCGGACGTGCTCCTGGTTCTGGACCGAGTTGTACCAGTAGCGGTCCGGGTTCAGCGGGTCGGCGCCGTTGCCCGCGCCGCTGGTGCCGCTGGAGTCGGGCGCGGTGATGTCGTAGTACTTCGAGCCCGAGGCGGAGTTGGCCGTGACGTAGAGGACGCCGCCGGGGCCGGGGTAGACGTCGGCCGCGCCGGGCTGCTCCTCGGGGTCGGCCTTCTCCCCGTTCTTGATGAGGTAGCTGCGCGAGTAGCTGTGGTCATGGCCCTGGAGGACCAGGTCGACGCCCAGCTTGGAGAAGGTGGTGGGGAAGTCGACCCGGCGGGCCTTGTTGTCCTTGTCCTTGGCGTGCGAGGCGGGTGAGTAGATCGAGTGGTGGTAGACGAGCACCTTCCACTTGGCCTCGGAACCGTGCTGGTTGATGACGTCCGTGACGTACTTGGTGTGCGCCTCGTCGCCCCCGCCGCCCTGGGAGGTGGCGTAGCTGTTGCTGTTGAGGTCGATGAACAGCACATCCTTGTAGATGTACCAGTAGTTGCCGCCGGAGGTGTTGGAGGCCGGGTCGCCGTTGGCGTACAGACCGCCCGAGCGGTCCGTGTTCGGCGTCGAGAAGTGCTGCTCGTACGCCTTGCCGCCGACGTCGTGGTTGCCGATGGTGGCCGCCCACGGGTACTGGCGCAGCTGGTCGGGTGCCAGGAAGGAGTTCCACTGGGACTCGTTGTTGGCGCTCTCGACCTGGTCGCCGCCGGAGACCAGGATCTCGGCCTTCGGGTTGGCCTTGGTGGCCACGTCCAGGGTGTCCTGCCAACCGGCCTGGTCCTGTGCCAGGTCACCGGAGGAGCCGATCTGCGGGTCGCCGAGGAACAGGAAGTCGTACTCGCCCTCGAAGTCCTGCGTCGTGAAGGAGTACGCCGGGGACCAGTTGCCCTCGGTGCCGACACGGTAGGAGTAAGCGGTGTTCTCCTTGAGGCCGGTGAGGGTGGCGCGGTGGTTGTAACCGCCGCTGGTGGCGATGTTCTTGGCGCCCAGGGCGTCGAAGGTGGCGGAGTCGGCCGGGAACGCGCCACCGGTGAGCTGCGCGGTGGGGGCGAGCTGGACCTTCTGGGCGGTGTCGGCGGCGGAGTACCAGCTGACGGTGCGCTGGGTCTCGTCGGCACCGACGCCCAGGACGATGCCGGAGGCGGTGGTGGACTCGGCCGCACCGGCGGGCGTGGTCTGCCCGCCCGCGAAGGCGACGGTCAGACCGAGGAGAGCGGCGGTGGCACCGGTGGCCACACGGCGCCGGACGGGCCCGTGGGCCTGTCGGGAGGAGTTCGATCTCATGAAGTGTCGTTTCTTCTATGGGCAAACGGTGCACATGCGGTGCACATGCGTGGAGGACGCCACGGTCTCCGCGCCAGGTGAACGCCGCGCGAATGCGATCTTGGCTGAGGCTGAACATCGCTGTCCGACCTGCGGTTCCTACGCCCCGGTCACCCGCTGCGCGAACCAGACGAGCCCCATGGCGGCCACTCCCGCCGACAAGGCGCCCGTGGCCCACAGCGCCGCCTTCGGGGAGCGGCGCCCGAGGAGCAGCAGGAGGGGGAACAGCACGGCGATGACGGCGAGTTGGACGGTTTCGATGCCGATGTTGAAGACCAGCAGGGACCACAGCAGAGTCCATGACCAGGCGGCCTCGATGCCGAGCGCGCCGGCGAAGCCCAGGCCGTGGACGAGGCCGAAGCAGAACACGACACAGAGCCGGGTCCAGCCCGCCCGGTCGAGGGCGAAGCGGTTTCCGTCGGGCGCCCGGAGGTCCGTGGCCTGGGTGCCGCGCCCGCGGATGCGCCACAGGTGCCAGCCGGCGACCACGGCGATGGACAGCGCGATGACGGGTTCCACCAGCCCCGCCGGGACGTCGACCAGGCCCAGTGCGGCCAGCAGGAACGTCACGGAGTGGGCCAGCGTGAAACCGGTGGCGGCGAGGACGACCTCGCGGGGCCGACGGGAGCCGGCGATGAGGGCGAGCAGGAACAGGATGTGGTCGGTCCCGGTGAGCAGGTGCTCGGCTCCCAGGCGGAAGAACTCCCAGAAGCGCTGCGTCCAGGACTGGCTGATCGAGAAGGACGGGTGACCGGCGTCGAGGGCGGCGCTGCCGGTGTGACCGTCTACGGCGTAGGTGACGATCGTCTTGGTGCCCTTGACGTAGCCCTCGGATTCGGGGAAGAGGCCGCTGCGGACCTCGTACTCCCCGGTGCCGTGTTCGGGGCAGGTCCAGTCGAGGGCCAGCAGCGCGTAGGGCACGTCCTCTTCGCGCCCCGTCCGGAACGCGCCGGAGGGGGCGGGTTCGCAGGTGGTGCCGCCCGCGGTGACCGAGAAGCGCTCGGTGACGTAGCGGACGGCGGCCGTGCGGTGGGCGCCGAGGGCCGCGGCCTGGGCTTCGGCGTCCCCGGCTTCGAACGCGTCGGTCCCGGCGCGGAAGAGCGGGTCGTCCGATCCGGCGTCGGCGGCCGAGACGACGAAGAGGTCGTACTCCAGCTCGAGCTCGGTCCGGAGCGAGCCGTCGCCGCCGGTGGTGACGTGCGCGTAGACGGTCGAGGTGAAGCCATGGGCGGCGGCGGGCCGGACCAGGCCGAGAAGGATGAGAACCGCCGCGGCGAGTGCGAGCAGGGGGCGGCGGACACGAGGTGACATGGGGCTCCTTGAGGTTGCCCGTGCACCGTGCTGGTCGCGGATGAACCGGTGACGACGGATCAGCGAATCATGGGAAAACAAACGTTCGATGACGGGCGGACCGATGGAGATCGCGTGGAGCGAGGGAGCAGGATGGCCCGAAAGCCGCTCCGTACCGGCTCTCCGCCCCGCATCCCGCCGGGTGTCGGTACCACGCCGGCCGCGGTCTCGCCGCGGCCCCTTCCCGGAGGACGATCGTCTTGCACCGCCCGCTCCTGGCCGCCGCTCTGGTGACGGCCGCCGCCCTGCTCACCGGATGCGCCTCGGGTGACGACTGGTCGAAGCCGCGCCCCAGCCCTTCCGCCGTCGGCGTCCTGGACGCGGGATTCATCGGCACGGACGCGCCACCGGCCCCGGAGTCGACCGTCACGCCGAGCCCCGGGTCGTGGTCGGGGGTCCGCCCCTCGCCCGGCACACGCGTCGTCCTGCTCACCGCGGGCCACGACGAGCCGACGAAGACGCTGGTGACGGCGGTGAAGGAGTGGGCGGAGGACGAGGACGTGGACCTGCGGACGGTGACCGCGTCCGGCTCCGCCGATCTGCTCCCCGCCGTCACCAGGGCAGTGGACATGCGTCCGGACCTCGTCGTCAGCGCGGGCAACGACCTCATCGACCCCCTGGCGGCGGTCACACCGAGCCATCTCGCCCAGCGGTTCCTGGTCGTGGGGGCGGAACTCGCCGAACCCACCGAGAACGTGACGGCGGTCGACTGGTCGGGGGCGTCCTTCCGGGGGGAAGGGCTCGGCATGTCCTCGACGTACGATCCCGCCTCCTTCACCGGCGCACGGTGCGCGGCCGCCGTACGCGCGGGAGCGGCGGCGGTGCTGAGCGGGCACACCGGGATCGTGGTGTGGCTGGACGAGTTCTGAGGGCTGTCCCGCGGGGCGGGTTCGCACGTGGCGCCGTCCGCCCGGAGGGTGGGGCCGACGGCGTCCGCGGCCCGGGTGCGCGGCCGGTGCCGGGCCCTGTGCACGGATGAGGAACACGCGGGGCAACTCGGCCGGTCTCGGCGTGGAGCGGCATCCTTCCACGGCTCGGCGGGCACCCTGGTAGCGGCCGGACCGGACCGGCGCCCTCGCCGGTCCGACGGTGTGAGGACCGCTCCCCCGTCTACCCCTGGAGAGCAGCATGCGTATCGGATTCACCCTCCCCCAGATCGGTGCCCTGGCCCACCAGGCCCATGAGGTCGGCCGTTTCGCGAAGGAGGCGGAGGCGCTGGGCGCCGACAGCCTCTGGGTCGGCGACCGGATCCTGGCCCCGGTCGAACCCACCGTCGGCTACGGAGGCGGCGACGGGATCCCGGACACCTTCCGGACCGTCCTCGACCCGTTCGCCGTCATGGCCGTGGCCGCCGCCGCCACGGAACGGGCCGGGATCGGCGCCAACGTCCTTCAGGCCCCCTGCTACGCGCCCGCCCTGCTGGCCCGCTCGCTCACCAGCATCGACCTCATCAGCCAGGGGCGCCTGCTGCCCGGCTTCGGGATCGGCTGGTCCCCGGAGGAGTACCAGGCCGCGGGTGTGCCGATGAAGGAGCGCGGCGCCCGGCTGGACGAGACCCTGGACGCACTGGAGGCATGGTGGTCCACCGATCCGGTGGAGTTCGAGGGGACGCACACGCGGATCCCGGCCACCTATGTGGGCCTCAAGCCCGCCCGTCGCCCCCGCCCTCCCGTTTATCTCGCCGGGTACGCTCCGGCCGCGCTGCGACGCGCCGCCCGCAGGGCCGACGGCTGGCTCCCCGTCGTCCGGCCGGGCTCGGAGCCCTTCGCTCCCGACTCCGTCAACGTACCCATGGCGGAAGTCCGGCGGCTGGCCTCCGAGGCAGGCCGGGACCCGTCCGAACTCGGCCTGATCCTGCGGGTGTACCCGACCCCGGAGACGACCCTCGACGAGGTGGTGGGGACGATCCGGGACGCCGGGCGGGAGACGGACGTCGCCCACTGCTTCGTGGAACTGATGAACGTCGCGCACGACGTCGACCACGCGCTGGAGTGGGTGCGGAAGGTGCTCGACACAGCCCGTTGACCTCCCCGGGGCCGCTCCGGTTCGGCAGCGCGGGACAGGGTGGGCCGCGGGAGGCGAACGGACACCCGCCGCCCACCCCTCCACCCGCGAGGTGTGACCCACGCCACTAGCGGCACTCTTGCACATCACTCGCAACAACACATTGGATGCATATGTAAGGGAAACTCATCAGGAAGGTGCTCCGGTGCCGGTCGTCCCCACCCGCCGAGACGTCCTCCTCGCGGCAGCCGCCGTGGGAACCGGCCTGGTCACCGGCTGCTCCTCGGCCACCTCCGCCTCCTCCCCCACGAAGGGCGGGAGCCTGCGTGCCGCCTTCCCGGGTGCGGGCATCAAGGAGACGATGGACCCGCACGCACAGCGGCAGTTCGTCGACATCGCCCGGCACAAGGCCGTCTTCGACAAGCTCGTCGACCTGGACGCCTCCCTGCGCCCCGTCCCGAGACTGGCCCGCGCCTGGTCCAGTGACGCCTCGGCGCGCGTCTGGCGGTTCGAGCTGAGGTCGGCCCGCTTCCACGACGGGCACCTCCTCGACGCCGACGACGTCCTTTACAGCCTCTCGCGGATCCTCGACCCCAAAGCCGCCGACCACTTGGCGCAGAAGTCCCTCTCCCATGTGGACCTCGCCAACTCCCGCGCCCTGGGCGGGCGGAGTGTGGAGATCCGGCTCACCCGGCCCAACGCCGAGTTCCCCGCCCTGCTGGCGATGACGGGGACCGCGATCGTCCGCGACGGCTGGGACGATCCGAGGCGTCCCGTGGGAACAGGACCGTTCACGTTCACCTCCTTCACCGCGGGACGCTCGTTCGTCGCCCGCCGCTTCGACGACCACTGGAACGGCGCCCCGCACCTGGACGAGGTGCGCATCCTGTCCGCGGAGAGTGAGGCACGGGCCGCCGCCGTACGCAGTGGCGAGATCCACTACGCGCACGAGATGACGCCCACCTTCGCCCGCACGGTCGAGCACGACAGCCGGGTGCGGGTGGTGGCCACCGCGCGCAGCGGCGTCCAGGGTTTCGTCCTGAAGACGGACCGGCCGCCCTTCGACGACCCGGACGCGGCGATGGCGATCAAGCTGCTCGTCGACCGGAGACAACTGGTGGACGTGGTCTGCGCCGGCCGCGCCGAGATCGGCAACGACCTCTACGGCAAGGGCTACACGTACTACCCGGAAGGCCTGGAACAGCGAGAGCGGGATGTGGCGGAAGCGAGGCGCCTGCTGCGGCGGTCGGGACTGATCCACAAGACGGTGCCCTTCTACACGTCCACGGCCTCGGACAGCTTCGCCCAGGCCGCCCACCTCTTCGCCGAGCAGGCGGGCGAGGCGGGGTTGCGGGTGAAGATCACCAACGGGCCGCCCGAGTCGTACTTCACCGATGTGCTGACCACCGGGGCCGTGGCCAACCACCGCTGCGGGGCCATGCCGATCCCCACGTACATCAGCGAGCGGCTGCTGACCGACTCGCCGCAGAACGCCACCGCCTGGCAGCGCCGCGACTTCGACGACGCCTTCGCTGCGGCGCAGGCCGTCACGGACGACGAGCGGCGCGAGGAGCGCTACCGGTCCATGCAGGAGACGCTCCGGGATCGTGGTGGGCTCGTCCTGTGGGCCCACCCCCAGTGGCTGAACGCCGTCTCCCGGGCTGTGCACGGCGTGAAGGAGGCCCAGCCGAACACCGTGGACTGGGCCAGGTTCGACACGGTGTGGCTGGACTGAGGTGCTGCGGTACGCCCTGCGCCGGAGCGGCTGGACCGTCGTACAGCTCGCCGTCCTCAGCGTCCTCGTCTTCCTGCTGACCGACCTGCTGCCGGGCGACGCGGCGACCGTCGGCTTCAACGAGCAGGCCGACCTTGACCAGGTGGCCCGGCTGCGCGAACAGATGGGCCTCGACCGGCCGTTGGCCACACGCTTCGCCGACTGGGCCCACGGGCTGCTCACCGGCGACCTCGGCACCTCACTGGTCGGCGGGGGCCCGGTGGGTGATGTGCTGGCGCACTCCGTCGCGGCGACGGCCGCGCTCGCCGCCGTCACGATCCTGTTGCTGGTCCCGCTGGCGGTGGCCGTCGGCCTGGTGACGGGGCTGCGGGCCGGCAGTCGTACCGACCGCGTGGTCTCCGCCGTGACGCTGACGCTGACCTCCGTGCCGGACTTCGTCCTGGCACTGCTGCTGGTGGCGCTGTTCTCCCTGCGCCTGGGATGGCTTCCCTCCACCTGGGTGGGGGCCGACGACCTGTGGTGGCAGCGCCCGGAGCTGTTCGTGCTGCCGGTGGTGGTCCTGCTGGCCCGGACGGTGTGCGTGCTGTCCCGGCAGATCCGGGCCGGCACCATCACGTCGCTGGGCGCCGGCTACACGGTGCAGGCCCGTCGCCTGGGGGTGCCTCCCGTCCGGCTGGTGCTGCGGCATCTGCTGCCCAACGCGGCGGTCCCGGGCGTGCAGGAACTGGCGCGCACCGGTGACCAGTTGCTGGGCGGGGTGCTCGTGGTCGAGGCCGTGTTCGCCATTCCCGGCACCGCGACGGCGCTGGTCGACGCCGTACAGAACCGCGACGTGCCCACCGTCCAGGCGCTCACCCTCACCCTGGCCGCCGTGGCCTGCCTGCTGAACCTCGCCGCCGACCTGGTCAGCCGGAGGCTGGCCCCGCGTACGGAGGTACTGCGATGAGCGACCGGCGGTCCGGACGTGGCCGGCGCGCGACGCTCGGGGCGCTGCTCCTGCTCCCGCCGGTCGCCGCCGCCCTGATCGGCCCGTTCGTCACGGACGCCGCCGTCCCCTCGAACGGCATGCCGTACGCCATGGGCGACGGGCACCTGCTGGGCACGGACGTCCTGGGACGCGACGTCGTCGCACTGCTCCTGCGGGGCGGGGTCAGCGCGCTGGGGGTGGCGTGCGCCGCCGTGGCCCTGGCCGTCGCCGTCGGCGCCGTACTCGGCCTGACGGCCGCGGCGTCCCGCAGCAGGTGGCTAGACGATCTGCTGATGCGGCCCGTCGAGCTGCTGCTGCCGCTCCCCTCGCTACTGGTGATCAGCGTCGTCGGAATCGGCTGGCGCGGGCATCCGGTCGCTGTGGCGCTGGCGGTGGCCGCTCTCAACGTACCGGCCGTGGCGCGCCTGTTGCGGGCTGCGGCGCTGGACGCGGCCAGCGGTCCCGTCGCGGAGGCGATGCGGCTCCAGGGCGAGTCGTCGGCGCGGATCCTGGTCGGGCACGTGGGACGCGCGGTCCTGCCGGTCGCGGTCGCCGACGCCGGGACCAGGGTCGGGTCCGCGGTCTTCACCGTCGCCGCCGCCAACTTCCTGGGGCTCGGCCTGGACCCGACCTCGCCGGACTGGGGCGTGTCGATCGCCGCGAGCAGGGATGCGCTGTTCGTGCAGCCCTGGGCGGTCTGCGCTCCGGCGCTGATGCTGGTGATGTTCACCGTCGGCGTCAATCTGCTGGCCGACGGGCTGCTGCCGCGCGGGGCCGGACACCGCGAGGGCTCCCAGGGGAAGGCGACGGCATGGAACCGGTGATCGAGGTCCGTGGACTGACGGCGCGTGCGGGGACGGCCGTCCTGCTGGACGACGTCGATCTGGCCGTCGCCCCGGGCGAGGTGACCGCACTCGTCGGGCCCTCCGGCAGCGGCAAGACCACCGTCGCCCTGGCCCTGCTGGGCGAGTCGGCTCCCGGCGTACGGCTCACCGGGACGGTGGGGGTCGCGGGCACCGCGGTCGTGTCCGCCGACGGTCCGACACCCCTCGCTCCGGCCGTGCGCGGCCGGGTGGTCGCCTACATGCCGCAGCACCCGGCCCATGCCCTGAATCCGGCCCGGCGGATCGGGTCGGTCCTGACCGAACTCGCCCGGCTGCACCGGCCGGAAGCCCACCGACGTCAGGCCGCCGCGGAGTACGCGGCCGGAGCCCTGCGTACCGCCGGGATGCCGGACGGCCCCGCGACCCTCCGCCGCTTCCCGCACCAGTTCTCCGGCGGGCAGCGGCAACGGGTGGCACTGGCCCAGGTGCTGGTCTGCGGGCCGCGCGCCGTGGTCCTCGACGAGCCCAGCACGGGGCTGGACACGGTGGCACGACTGCGGCTGGCGGGCGAGCTGGCCCGGCTCGCCGCGCAAGGCATCGCGGTCCTGCTGCTGAGCCACGACCACGACCTGGTACGGGCGGTCGCCGCCCGCACGATTCTGCTGGACCGGGGGCGGGTGACGGACATGGGCGGCACGGCGGCCCTCCTGCCCGTACGTCCCCCCGCCGCTCTCCCGGCTCCCGCGACCGGGCCGTCCCCCTCCTCCGGCGGCAGGAACGCCCTGGAGGCACACGGCCTGTCGGCGTGGCTGCGGCCCGGACGCCGGGGCGAGGTACTCCACGACGTGACGGTGCGGGTGCCGGAGGCCGGCTGCACCGGGGTGGTGGGCCCCTCGGGCAGCGGCAAGACGGTCCTCGCACGGTGCCTCGCCGGACTCCACGAACGCCACGACGGGCGGCTGGCCCTGTTCGGCGAGCCGCTGCCCGTCCTCCGCCACCGGACGCCCCGGCAGATCCGGGCGGTGCAGTACGTGTGGCAGGAGGTACGGAACTCCTTCGACGAGCGGCGCACCGTACTGGACCAGGTGGCCCGCACCGCGGTTCGGTTGCGCGGGCTGTCGCCGCAGGAGGCCGTACGGCGGGCGAGGCAGGTGTGGGAGCGGCTCGGGCTCTCCTCGGAGCAGGCGGCGCGGCACGCCGGAGCGCTCTCCGGCGGTGAGCTGCAACGCGCCGCGCTGGCCCGGGCCCTGCTCGCCGAACCCGACGTGCTGATCTGCGACGAGATCACCACCGCGTTGGACGCCGTCAGCACCCGGCTGGTGACGGAGGAGATCGCCCGGCTGCGCGGGGAGAGCCGGACAGCCGTGCTGTGGATCGGCCACGACCTGCGTCTCGTCGAGCAGTTGGCCGACGACCTGGTGGTCCTCGACCGGGGCGGCGTCGTGGACAGCGGCGACCGCCGTGCCGTCCTCGCCTCTCCGCGCTCGGAGACCACCCGCCTGCTGCTGCGCTCCCGGGATCTGGGATCCGCGGCCGTCACGGGCCCCTCGACGCCGCACGGCGTACAAGGAAAGGAACAACCGCAATCATGACAGCAACGGCCACCACCGACTGGCAGAGCTGGCAAACCAGTTGGGACCGCCAGCAGGAGTGGTACATGCCGGACCGGGAGGAACGCTTCCGGGTCATGCTCGACACGGTCGAGGCCGTGGCGGGCCCCACCCCGCGCGTCCTCGACCTGGCCTGCGGCACGGGCAGCATCTCCGACCGGCTGCTGCGACGGCTGCCCGGCGCGGCCAGCACCTGCGTGGACATCGACCCGGCACTCCTGACCATCGCGCGCGGGCATTTCGCCGGCGACGGCCGCGTCACCTTCGTCGAGGCCGACCTCACCGCCCCCGCCTGGACGGAGCGCCTCCCCCACCCCTCCTACGACGCCGTGGTGACGGCCACCGCCCTGCACTGGCTGGACACCGAACCGCTGCGCCGCCTCTACGGGGACCTGGCCGGGCTGGTGCGAGAGGGTGGGGTGTTCCTCAACGCCGACCATATGGGCGACGACCGCGCACCCCGCATCGACGCGGCCCTCCAGGCCCTGCACACACGGCGCAAGGAACAGCAGCGGCGGCAAGGAGCGCTGGACTGGGCGGACTGGTGGGACGCGGTGGCCCGCGACCCCTCCCTCACCGACGCCGCGGCCAGGCGTTTCGCCCTGCTGGGCGACCCGCGGCAGCCGGCGCCCGAGGCCGGGCGGCGCGACCGCCCGACCCTCACCCGCTGGCACGTCGAGACGCTGCTGGAGCAGGGGTTCGGCGAGGCGCGGCAGGTGTGGTGCTCCGCGAGCGACGCGCTGGTGGCCGCCCTGCGCTGACAAGCGCGTGCGGCACCGGGCGGTGAGGGCGCCCGGCGGCGACGACGGCTCAGCGCTTCCGGTCGCCGAGCGCCGCGACGACCGTCAGGACGGTGCCGGCGAGGATCGGCACCGTCATCGCGGCCAACAGCCAGGCGGACACCTCCGGATCGGGCGTGGAACGCCAGAGGATTCCGCAGCCGATGAGCAGGGATATGCCGACGGACATGTTGAGCAGCAGCAGGGACCGCGCGATCCGGCGGGCGGATTCCCGGCTGCAGGGGCGGTTGACGGACGAGGACGCGCCGACGGCGAACGGAGCGGCGTCCGTGGCGGGCATCTCGTCGCGCGGGGTCACGCGCAGGGTCAGTTCGGCCGTGCCGGCCATCAGCAGCGTGACGGCCGCGTACACGAAGACCAGCAGGAACGCGCTGCCGACGGACCGTTCCGTCCATGCGTCCACTCCGCCGGCGCCGATGTGCTTCGGTATGCGCTCCGGCAGGTGGCTGTAGCGGAGGGAGCCCCACACGCCCATGGCGGCGAGGACGACGGCGCTGGGGAGCAGCCACAGCCGGATCGGAGACGTGAAGACCATGGCACCGATCCTGCGGTGTGGGCGCGCGATTGGAAAGGGGCCGGGGCCGGTCTCCGCGCCGGGAGCAGGCCGGTACGGAGAGCCGGAACCCTGCGGCCCGGCCGCGGGCGCGCCACCGCGTACGGTGACGCGCCCCGCCCACCGGCCCGGGGGCGGGCACGGGGGCGGGGGTGCGAGGTGTGCGGCGGCGCCGGTCTTCCGGTGAACCGCCGCCCGCCCCAGTGCTGTTCCGCAGCGGTCACCAGGACGACTTGGTCACCCCGGGCAGCAGACCGGCGTGCGCCTGCTCCCGCATCCGTACCCGGGACAGCCCGAACTTCCGCAGGTGTCCGCGCGGGCGGCCGTCCACACCGTCGCGGTTGCGGACCCGCGTGGCACTGGCGTCGCGCGGCTGGCGCCGCAGCTCGTCGACGGCCGCGGACCTCTGCGCGTCCGGGGTGCCGGGGCGGCGGATGATCTCCTTCAGCTCGGCCCGACGGGCCGCGTAGCGCTCGACGACCGCCTTGCGCTTCTCGTTCTTCGCGATCTTGCTCTTCTTCGCCATCAGACCTTGCCCCCTCGCGCCCGGATGCGGGCCACCGCTGCCTCGACGCCGATGGTGTCGATCGTCCTGATCGCCCTGGCGCTCAGCGTCAGGCGCACATGGCGCCCCTCACTGGGCAGCCAGTAGCGCTTGCGCTGGATGTTCGGGTCGAACCGACGGGAGGTGCGCCGGTGGGAGTGGGAGATGTGGTTGCCGAAGCCCGGCTGAGCGCCGGTCAGTTGGCAGTGGGCGGACACGGTGTTACCTGCCTCTCATCGATGGGGTTCCGTTATTGAACATGGAAACCATTGCCATATAGTAGCGTCATGGCTCGCAACGAACTACGCCCGGTCGTCAAGCTCCGCTCCACCGCAGGCACCGGCTACACCTACGTGACCCGCAAGAACCGGCGGAACGACCCCGACCGGCTCGTGCTGCGGAAGTTCGATCCGCTGGTCCGCCGCCACGTGGACTTCCGCGAAGAACGCTGACCCGCCCCGACCCGAAGGACACCGCCATGAAGCCCGGAATCCACCCCGCGTACGGTCCCGTCGTCTTCCGCGACAAGGCCGCCGACTTCGCCTTCCTGACCCGCTCCACCCTCACCGGCGAACACACCGTCGAGTGGGAGGACGGCAACACCTACCCGGTGGTCGACGTGGAGATCTCCTCCGCGAGCCACCCCTTCTACACCGGCACCGCCCGTGTCCTGGACACGGCGGGCCGGGTGGAGCGGTTCGAGCGCCGCTACGGCAACCGGGAGAGCCGGTGACGGAGGACGACGGGAAGCTGCCCGTCGTCATCGTCGGCGGACTGCACTCCGAGGCACGCCGCGAGGTGGTGGAGGGACTGCTCGACGACGTCCCCCACAGCGTCGCGCTGCACCACGACCTGGCGACCGCGCGGGGAGGGACCGTGCGCCGTACGGTCCGCGACACCGCGGGCGAGAGGGCGGGCGGTGAGGTACCGCTGGTGAACGACTGCGCCTGCTGTGCCCTGCGGGAGGACCTGATCCCGGAGCTGGAAAGGCTCGCCTCGGACGGGATCACCCGCCTCGCCGTCCTCGAACTCTGGGACTCCGTGGAGCCGAAGGCCATGGCCGAGGTCATCGCCGCCCACGGCGGGGAGTGGGCCGAGGTCAGGGGCGTGGTCACCGCGGTCGATCCGGCCCTCGTCCTGCCGTACCTCGCCAACGGCGACGACCTGGCGGAAGCCGGGCTGGCGGCCGCCGCCTCGGACCAGCGCACCGTCTCGGACACCTGGGCCCGGCAGCTTGAGTACGCCTCGGTGCTGGCCCTCGTCGACAGCGAGACGGCGGACGAGGAGGACCGCGCGCTCATCAGGCAGCTGCACCCCACGGCCCGGCGGGCCGAAGCACGGTCGGACGCCCTGACGAGGCTGGCCCTGGCCGGCTTCGACGTGGAGGCGGCCAGTGCCGCCCAGCACCCCGCCTGCGCGCTCCTCCCCCAGGAGGCCGACGAGTCCGGGGTCAGCACCCTCGTCTGGCGCAGGCACCGCCCCTTCCACCCCGAGCGCCTCTACGAGGCACTGGAGGACCTGTGCTGCGCGGCGGCCCGCAGCCGCGGCCGGTTCTGGCTCGCCGACCGGCCCGACACGCTGCTCTCCTGGGACGCGGCAGGCGGTGCCCTGTGCGTCGAGGACACCGGCCCCTGGCTGGCGTCCCTGCCGGACGCGGCCTGGGAGACGGTGCCGCCCTTCCGCCGGGCGGCCGCCGCCCTCGACTGGCATCCCGAGCACGGCGACCGCTGCCAGCACCTCGTCTTCGTCTCCCCCGGTCTCGACCGCGACGGACTCACCGCACTGCTGGACTCCTGCCTGCTCACCGACGCGGAGTACGAGGCCGGGCACGAGGCGTGGAAGAGCCTCCCGCCGGCCTTCGACTCCCTCCTCGACCCGGTCAGCTGACCACCGCCCACCGCCCACCGCCCACCGCGAGGAAATCCGATGACACGCCGTACCGACCCCCGCAAGCCCCGCCCCAACCCGCTCGACGCGGCCGGGATCACGTACATCGACTACAAGGACACCGATCTGCTGCGGAAGTTCGTCTCCGACCGGGGCAAGATCCGCAGCCGCCGCGTGACCCGCGTCAGCGCGCGGCAGCAGCGACACATCGCCACCGCCGTCAAGAACGCACGGGAGATGGCTCTTCTCCCCTGCTCCGGCCCGTGGAGGGGATGAGACGCCGGGGGGGGCTGTTCCTAGGTACATCCTTCCCTGGTCGAGCGACCCCGACGCGATCAGCATGAGAGGCACCGCACCACACATGCCGGGGGCGCCGTGCCGGGCCCCCTTGTCGGAGGAGTTCACATGACCACGTGGTTCATCACCGGTGCTTCGCGCGGCTTCGGCCGGGAGATCGCACGCCAGGCGCTCGACCGGGGCGACGGCGTCGTGGCGACCGCCCGGAACCCCGAGGCCGTCACGCGGGCGCTGCCCGGGTACGGGGACCGGCTGCTCGCGCTCGCACTCGACGTCACCGACGAGGAGCAGGTCCGTACGGCGGTCGCCGCCGCCGTGGAGGCGTTCGGGACGATCGACGTCCTGGTCAACAACGCCGGGCGCGGCCTGCTGGGTGCCGTGGAGGAGGCGTCGGACGCCGCGGTCCGCGCGGTGTACGACACGAACGTCTTCGGTCTGCTCGCCGTCAGCCGCGCCGTGCTCCCGGTGATGCGCCGGCAGCGGTCCGGGCGGGTGCTCAACTTCAGCTCCCTGGGCGGGTTCAGCAGTTCCGCGGGCTTCGGGATCTACTGCTCCACCAAGTTCGCCGTGGAGGGGATCTCCGAGGCGATGCACGCGGAGCTGGCCCCCTTGGGCATCGGGGTGACGCTCGTCGAGCCCGGGTATTTCCGCACCGACTTCCTCGACGCGGGCAGCCTGCACACCGAGGACACCGTCATCGCCGACTACGCGGCGACATCGGGAGCCGTACGCGGGGCGGTCCCCGGTCTCAACCACGCGCAGCCCGGGGACCCCGTCAAGGGAGCCGCCGCCGTCCTCGCCCTCGCCGACGCGGGCACGCCGCCGGTGCGCGCCCAGCTGGGCAGCGACTGCGTGGCGGAGCTCGAGCGCAAGATCGCGCAGCTCCGCGAGGAGTCCGCCGTGTGGCGGCACCTGGCTCTGTCCACCGACCACGACGACGCCCCTGCCCGGGTCCGGTCGCCCGGAGCGTGACCGTCTCGACGGCGGTCGCCGCGTGGCCGTGACCGTGTACGTGCCCGGCGGTCGGGGGACCTCAGCCGGCCGGCATCGCCGTCAGGGGCTGGTCGGCGGCCCAGGAGGCGAGGATGCGCAGGCCGTCGTGGGTGGGGCCGCCGACCTCGGCGGTCCAGATGACGAGCTGCTGATCGGGGTCGGTCGTGGCGGTGAGGGTGTCCCAGTCCAGGGCCAGTTCGCCGGCCACGGGGTGGTGCAGGGTCTTGGTGCCGACGTTGAGGGCCGCGACGTGGTGACCGGCCCACCAGGTACGGAAGTCCGGGTCCTGCACGGAGAGTTCACCGACAAGCGCGGTCAGGCGGGGGTCGTCGGGGTACTTCGCGGCCTCCATGCGCAGCTGGGCGACGCAGGTGCGGGCCACGGTCTTCCAGTCGGCGTACAGGGTGCGCATGGCCGGGTCGGTGAAGAGGACGCGGACGTAGTTGCGGTCCTTCTCCGGGAGCTTCCCGAAGTCGGTGATGAGCGCCGCGGCGAGCTGGTTCCAGGCGATGACGTCCATGCGGCGGCCCATGACGACGGCCGGGGTGACGGTGAGGTCGTCCAGCAGGCGCCGCAGCTGCGGCTGGACCTTCTGCCGTGTCCGCCGCCTGGGACGGGCGATCTCCTTCCCGGCGAGACCGAACAGGTATCCGCGCTGGTCGTCATCGAGGTGGAGGGCCTGGGCGAGGGAGTCCAGCACGGGGGCGGAGGCCTGCATGCGGCCCTGCTCCAGGCGCGTGTAGTAGTCCGTGGAGATGGCCGCGAGCCGGGCCACCTCCTCCCGGCGCAGGCCGGCGACGCGGCGCGGGCCAGGACTGTCGGGCAGCCCGACGGTACGGGGGCTGAGTTCGGCCCGGCGGGCCTTGAGGAACTCGCCCAGTTCGTTGAGGTGCGCGTCGGGACTCATGGATTCCAGTGTGGCACCGGACGCGTGTCCCTCAGGGGGAGAGTTCTGTCCCAGGATGTTCTGCTCCCCCGAGGAAACTGTCCCCTTTGCGCCTTTGCCCGGTGGTGTGAGCCTGGAGAGGAGCGAAGGAGAGGGACGCGATGGAATTCGTCAAGCCCGGCCCCACCACGAGGGCACCCCGGGACTGGTTCACGGGGGATGTCTGGTTCGATGTCATCTGCGCAGGTCAGGCGCCCTCGCGCATGCGGGTGAACATGGTGCGCTTCTCCCCGGGTGCCCGGACGGCGTGGCATCACCACGCGGTCGGGCAGACCCTCCACGTGGTCGAGGGCGTCGCCCTGATCGGGACGCGCGACGGCACCGTCTTCGAGGCGTACCCCGGCGAGACGGTGGCCTGTCCGCCCGGCGAGGAGCACTGGCACGGCGCCACCGGCGACCGCTTCATGCAGCATCTGGCCATGTGGGAGGGCCCGGACGACGACCGGCCGGAGACCACCTGGCTGGAGAAGGTCACCGACGGGCAGTACGGCGGGCCCCGCACCCGGAACCGCTGATCCCCGCGCCCCGGCGGCGCCCGGCGCCCCGCACGTACGTGAAGGAGTCCCCATGCCCGCGACGATGACCGCGCTGTTCGGCGGCACCGGCCCCGACTGGGAGGCCCGTGAGATCCCGGTCCCGCGGCCCGGCCCGGGGCAGGTGCTGGTGCGCGCCCGGGCGGTGTCGGTGAACAACGCCGATCCCGTCATGCTGGCGGCCGCCGATCCGACGGCCGGGGGCACGGGCCGCGAGTACCGGGCGGGGTACGAGTGTGCCGGTGAGGTCGCTGCCGTCGGGGACGGTGTGCGGTCCGTCGCCGTGGGGGCGCGGGTGATGGGGACCAGCCCCGCCTCGTTCGCCCAGTACGTCGTCGCCGACCACCGGCACGTGCTTCCCGTGCCCGACGAGCTCGGCTACGAGGAGGCCTGCGCCCTGCCGACCGGCCTGCTGACCGAGCACGGCGCCCTGATGGCCGGCGGCTACGAACCGGGACAGGCGGTGCTGATCACGGCGGCGACCTCGGGCATCGGTCTGATCGGCGTGCAGACCGCCCGGGCCCTCGGCGCCGGCCGCATCGTCGCCACCACCCGCAACGCCGCCAAGGCCCCGCTGCTGGAACGGGCCGGGGCGGACACGGTCGCGGTCACCTCGGAGCAGGACCTCACCCGGGCAGTGCTGGACGCCACCGGCGGCCAGGGCGCGGACGTGGTCCTGGACCACGTCGGCGGCCGGACGTTCGCCGCGTGTCTGCCGGCCACCCGCGTGGACGGGGCGGTGGTCAACATCGGCCGCCTGGACACCGCGTCCTCGACCATCGACCTGGACGCCCTCTCCTACCGGCATCTGCGGGTGCGCGGGGTGTCCTTCGGTTTCACCCGCCCCGCGGAGCTCGGTGCGGTGATCGCCGCCGCCGGTGAGCAGCTCCTGCCCGCGGTCGCCGACGGGAGGATCCGCCCCTTGGTCGACAGCACCTACTCGTTCGCCACCGCGGCCGAGGCAGGGCAGCGGCTCCGCTCCCACCGTCCCCACGGAAAGATCATCCTGACCGTCCCCTGACGGGGACCTCGTACATCCGCCCGCCCCCCGCCCGGCCGCGGCCCGGGGCGGGCCCCTCGTTTCGAACGCGACAGAGAGCGAGCCGTCCCCATGCGGGCAGCATTCCTGTACGAAGCCGGAGACATACGCGTCCAGGACGCGCCGGACCCGGTGATCGAGAAGCCGACCGACGCCGTCGTGCGCATCCTGCGCTCCTGTGTGTGCGGCAGCGACCTGCACCCCTTCCACGCGATGGCCGCTGCCGACGGCCCGGCGCCGATGGGGCACGAGTTCCTCGGCGTCGTGGAGGAGCTCGGTTCCGAGGTGTCCGGGCTGAGCCGGGGCGACCTGGTGGTCTCCCCCTTCGCCTTCGCGGACAACACCTGCCCGTACTGCCGTGAGGGCCTGCACACCTCCTGCCCCCAGGGCGGCTTCTTCGCCGCCGGGGGTACCGGCGGGTGCCAGGCCGAGGCCGTACGCGTGCCGCAGGCACAGGGCACACTGGTGAGGCTGCCGGCAGGTGTGGACGCGGCGCTGCTGCCGTCGCTGCTGACCCTGGCCGATGTCTACGGCACCGGCCACCACGCGGCGAAGCAGGCCGGCGTCCGGCCCGGTGACAGCGTGACCGTCATCGGCGACGGGGCTGTGGGCCTCCTGGCGGTGCTGTCGGCGAAGCAGCTCGGCGCGGAACGGATCATCCTCATGGGCCGCCACAAGGACCGCACCGACCTCGGCCGCGAGTTCGGCGCCACCGACGTCGTCGCCGAGCGCGGTGACGAGGGCGTCGCGAAGGTCCGGGACCTGACCGGCGGCCACGGCACCCGCGCGGTCCTGGAGGCCGTCGGGCACATGCCGGCGTACGAGACGGCCGTCGGCGCCGTCCGCCCCGGTGGAGTGATCAGCCGGGTCGGCGTGCCGCAGTACGAGGACGCCCCGGTGGGCTTCGGCAGCCTCTTCGGGCCGAACGTCACCCTGACCGGAGGGCCCGCGCCGGTACGGGCGTACATCGACGAGCTGCTGCCCGCCGTCCTGGACGGCACGGTCGATCCCGGCCGGGTCTTCGACCGCGCCGTGCCGCTGGAGCGGGTTGCGGACGGCTACCGGGCGATGGACGAGCGCCGGGCGCTGAAGGTCCTGGTCACCCCCTGATCCCGCGCGCTCCCGGTGGGCCTGTCCACCGGGAGCGCCGTGCGCGGGGCGACGGTCGGGCGGTGGGCGGCTACCAGGTCACCCTGAGGCTCTGCGGGCTCCGGGAGGTGCTGCCGGTACGCCACGTGACGGCGTCCACCGGTTCCGCGAGGCGCAGGTCCGGGAAGCGGGCGGCCAGGCGGTGCAGGGCGATCTGGAGCTCTACCCGGGCCAGCCACGCGCCGAGGCAGTAGTGGGCTCCCGCCCCGAAGGAGAGGGTGGGCGCCTCCAGCGGGGTGAAGAGCCCGTCGGCCAGGCGGCTCGGGAAGACGTCCGGGTCGCGGTTGGCCATGCCGCAGTCCGCGAGGACGACGGCTCCGGCCGGGATCGTCACCCCGCCGATCACCGCCTGCGCCGAGGCGTGACGTGCCGAGCCCCGGTCGTCCCCCAGCGGGACGAGGTGGATCAGCCGGTCCGCCACCGTCCCGGCCGCCTCCTCGTCGGTGCCCAGCCGGCGCCAGGCGTCGGGCCGTTCTCCCAGGAGGTAGAGGAGTCCGTTGCCGAGCATGGTCATCGTGCTGTCGTGGCCGCCGACGACCAGGCCGCACACCAGGCTCACCAGTTGTGCCTCGGGGATGTCGCCCTCTTCGTCGGCCGCGCGGACGAGGCCGCTGATCAGGTCGTCACCGGGAGCCCGGCGCCGCTCGTCGAGGAGTGCGGCTCCGAACGCGCTGAACTCCCGCAGGACCGACTCCACCTGCTCCCCTTCGTGGGAGCCGTCCGAGAAGGCGTGTTCGGTCCAGTGGCGCAGCCGGCCCCGGACGGACGGGTCGAGCCCCATCAGCCGGCTGATGACGGCCACCGGCAGCGGGAAGGTGAACGTCTCCACCACGTCGGCCGGCCGCGGCTCCCGCGCCATTCCGTCGAGGAGCTGCTCCACGATCTCGGTGATCCACGGCCGCCAGCGGGCGACCGCCCGCGGGGTGAAGGCGCGGCGCAGGGTGCGGCGCAGCCTCAGGTGGTCGGGCCCGTCCTGGTTGAACATCAGGTCGGGGTTGTTCACGATGTCGGGCGCGTCGAAGAGGGAGGGGGCCTCGTCCGCGTACAGCCGCGCCCGGCCGAAGCGGGGGTCGGAGAGCACCTGCCGGACGTCGGGGTAGCGGCTGACCAGCCAGGCGGGGGATCCGTCGGGGAGTTCGGTGGGGCGGGGCGGGCCCGGTTTTTCGAAGTGCAGGCAGTGCATCGGGACGTGAGCCGGGGCTGCGGAGCCGGGGGGCGGGTGTTCGGCGGTGGTCACTGTGCCTCCTTGGCCGTGCCGGTGGGGTTCGTCGAGGGGGCGTGGCGGTCAGAGTTCGACGAGCACCTTTCCGCGGTTGACCTCGCGGTCGCGGTAGAGGCTGTCGTAGGCGGTGGGGATGGCGTCGAAGCCGTGGTGGACGGTGTGGTCGAAGACGACCTCGCCGCGCCGGACCAGGCCGCCCAGCTCGGTGTGGAGGGCCTGCCAGTTCTGTTCGGTGAACCACTCCAGCGAGAAGATCCCCCGTACGGTCGCGCGCGGGAACATGAGGTACGGCAGGAGCCGCGGCCCGACGCCCTCGTTGCCGACCTGGGTCGCCCACTGCCAGCACACGGCCACCTGGCTGCCGATGTTGAGCATCGGGAACACCGCGTCGGTGACGGTGCCGCCCAGGTTGTCGAAGTACCGGTCGATGCCGTCCGGGGCGGCGCGCGCGAGCGCCTTCCCGACGGTGTCGGCGCTGTCTCCGTGCCGGTAGGTGAGGACCGTGTCGAAGCCGAGTCCCGTGAGGTAGTCCGCCTTCTGCGGGGAGGAGGTGGTCCCGACGACCCGGGCGCCCGCGAGGGCGGCCAGCTGGCCGACGAGCGCGCCCACCGCGCCGGACGCCCCGCTGATGACGAAGGTGTCGCCGGGCCTGACCGTCATGTACTTGGTGAGGGTCCCCCAGGCCGTCATCCCGGGGCCTCCCATCACGCTCAGGGCGGTCTCGAGCGGCAGGGCGTCGTCGTACCGGCCGGGGTCCAGCCTGCGGTAGGCGGGGAAGACCATGGGAAAGGTGCCGGTCTGCCAGAGCTCGGCGGCGCCCGTGCTGACCACATGGGAGCGCCAGCCGCCGAATCCCTGGACCAGGTCGCCGGCGCGGTGGGCGGCGAGCGGCCCGGCCTCCAACACCTCCATGACCGAGTCGGCCCCCATGTGGGCACCGAGCGGGGTGTCCAGGGCGATGCCCTGGAGGTAGGGGTCGACCGACACGTAGAGCGTGCGCAGGAGCATCTCGTCGGGGGCCAGGTCCACGTCGAGGTCCTCGACGACCTTCTCGTAGACGCGGTCCACGTCGGGCACGCCCTCGACGTGCTCGCGGACCACCCACTTCTTGATCTTCATGTCGTCTTTCCTGCTTTCCCTGTCGTCCGTGCGCTGGTGGTCCGCCGCCCGTCCGTGGAGCGGGGGTCGGGGCGTGCCGGTACGGGGATGACGCGGTGGGTCGGCGGGGGCGCGGTGCGGTCCACCGACGCGGTGAAAGGCCGGCCGTCGTCGCGGCAGACGAACTGCATGACGTGGCGTCCGGCGGCGGCGGCCCGGATCAGCCCGCCGGTGGTGGCCCATACGCCGGACTGGTAGAAGTTGCGCAGTCCGGGCAGGGTGGGGCCGTTCTTCTTGATCAGCTCCTCCAGTGTCTCCCCGCTCTCCACGAACGGCTGCCAGCCGAGGACCGTGCCGTCGTAGTTGCCCGTGTAGCGGACCTGGGTGAGGGGGCTGGAGACGTCGCGGACGACGATCGCGTCCCGGATGCCGGGGAATCGCTCTTCCAGGAAGTCCACGAGCGCTTCCCTCGCCCGTCGTTTGGCGGCGTAGTAGCCGCGTCCGTGCCGCACGGGCAGGGTGTGGAGTTCCTCGCCGCCGCGGGTCCGGGTGAGCTGCTCCGGGCCTTCGTCCAGGGCCCGCCACGGGGCGATGTCGCAGAAGTAGGTGGCGTAGACGACGGTGGTCCCGCTGGGTGAGAGCTCCGGGTAATGGCGGCTGCGGAACTGGACGTTGATGCTCGCGTGGCGGATGCCGGTGAGTTCGGCCGCCGTGGCCTCGTCGAGCAGGTAGGTCGTGCAGGGATCGCCCTCGGGGAACGGCCGGGAGAGGCCGAGGAAGAGGGTGAAGTAGCCGGGGAAGACCATGCCGGGTTCCTGGATGGTCCGGGTGTAGAGGCGCCGGTAGGTGTCGTCGAGATAGCGGCCGCCCAGGAACTTCATGGTCGTGGTGTATCCGTCGCAGGCCGACACCACGATGTCCGCGCGCAGCTCCCGTCCGTCGCTGAGCCTGACGCCCACGGCGCGGTCGTCCTCGACGATCACGGTCTCGACCTTCGTGTTGTACGAGACCTCGCCGCCGAGACGTCGGTAGCGGCGCTCGATCGACTCGGCCAGCCCCAGCGAGCCGCCCTCGGGCACGCCGGCCGAGAGATTGGCGTGCGAGGCGAGCTGGAAGTGGAACGGCAGTACCGGGAAGGCCGGGTGCTTCTCGTACAGAATGAAGTTGAACGCCTCGCGCAGCAGCGGGTCCTTGAAGCGGGCCGAGAAGTCGGTCATCAGGACGCTGATGGTGGTGCGGACGGCGTTGAAGTAGGGGAGGAACGACGCGAGCATCCGCCAGCGCTCCGTACGGCTCATCAGGCCGACGGGCTTGAGGAAGGGGTAGACGGCCAGCGCCTTGCGGAAGGTGCGCAGCTGGGAGCAGAACGTGCGCACCGTCCTGGCGTCGGCCGGTGAGAGTTCGATGAGGTGCGCCTCCAGCCGGTCGGGGTCGGAGTAGAAGTGGACGGCCCTGCCGTCCTGGCCGCGCACGATGTTGAACACGTCGAAGTGGCGCACCTCCTTGCCCTGCAGTGCGCCCAGTTCCAGCCAGATCTGGTGCATCTCGTTGCCGGGACCGCTTCCGAGGAGCCAGCTGACGCAGCAGTCGAGGGTGAAGCCGCCGCGGTCCCAGGCCGTGCAGCAGCCGCCGGGCAGTTCGTGCATCTCCAGGACCTGGGTGCGGTAGCCGTTCATCTGCGCGTAGCACCCCGTGGACAGTCCTCCGAGACCCGCGCCGATGATGATCATCGTCTCTCTGGGGCTGCCGGAGCCCCCCGGCTCGGTGCTGCTCTTCTCCTCGGTCATGAGCCGGTTCCCTCCCGTGCGGACCAGCGGTCGAGCTGAGGCAGATGCCCCAGCTTCCCCGGATGCCAGGGTTCGGCGGCGGTGCCGTCGCTCTCCCACGCGCGGAACTCCAGGCCCAGTTCGCGGCAGAGGTACTGGGTGGCGAAGCGGCCCGTGGACGCGGCGCGGATCAGGCCGCCCATGCCGACCCACTGGCCGGCCATGGAGAAGCCGCTCAGCCCGGGCAGGCGCATGCGGTCCTTGCCGACCAGCCGGGCCGCGACGTCGTCGGCGTCGGAGAAGGCCTTCCAGGCCAGGATCGAACCGTCGTGGTTGCCGGTGTACCGGTGCGTGGTGGCGGGCGAGGCCACGTCGACGAGTTCGACGCGGCCGGCGAGCCCGGGGGTACGGCGCTCCAGGAAGCGGCGGACGAAGGCGGCCACCTGGCGTTTGCGGGCCCGGTACTCCTTGCGGTCCCTGGTGCGCAGCTCCTTCCAGTAGGCGAAGTCGCTGAAGTAGGTGCAGTGCACGACGCTGTGGCCGGGCGGCGCGAATCCGTCGGAGTAGCGGGACCGCACCTGCACGACCAGGCTGTTCTGCAGGGCGCCGGGCAGCTCGGCCGCGTCCTCGGCGGACAGCAGGTGGGTGGTGCTGTGCGCCTCCTCCTCGCCGAACGGGCCCCGGATGCCGACGAAGGCGGACACGACCGCCGGGAAGAGGGTGCCGGGGCGTTCGATCAGGTCGCCGTACAGCTTCTCGATCCGGGGCCCGGTGTACCGGCCGCCCAGCAGCTTGTACACCGTGGTGTGGCCGTCGCAGGCCGACACGATGTGCTCGGCGAAGTAGCGCCTGCCGTTCCTGAGCTCGACGCCGATCGCCCGGCCGTTCTCCACCAGGACCTTCTCCGCGCGGGCCCGGTAGGTGACCGTGCCGCCGAGGCCCAGGTAGCGCTCCTCGACGGACCGGGCCAGGCCCAGCGAACCGCCCTGCGGGAAGCCGGCGTTGCCGTGGTGGGCGGCTGCCATGTTGAAGAGGTACGGCAGGAGGGGGAAGCCTTCCGGGTCCTGGAAGAAGATGTTGCGGAAGGCCTGGCGCAGGAGCGGGTCCTGGAAGGTGTCGGCGAAGGTGTGCATCGGGGTCGCGGCGGTGCGCCAGAACAGCCGGAAGGCGGGCAGGACCGTGCGCAGCAGAGCGGCCCTCTCCCGTACGGTGCGCAGCGGGGGCGCGGTCAGGAACGGGTACAGGTCGATCCCGGTGAACCGCCTCAGGTCGCGGGTGAACGCCCGGACGGGCGCGGAGTCGGCGGGCGAGACCTCCAGGAGATGGGCTTCGAGGCGGTCCGGGTCGTTGTAGAACGTCACCGACCGGCCGCTCGCGTCCTCGACCTTGTTGAAGAGCTCGAAGTTGGTCATCGTCTTGCCGTCGAACGCGCCCAGTTCACGCCACACCTGGTGGGCGTCGTTGCCGGGAGCGGTACCGATCAGCCATTCGATGCAGTAGTCGAAGAGGTAGCCGTCGCGCGACCAGGCGGTGCAGCAGCCGCCGGGCAGCACGTGCTTCTCGAGGATCCGGGTCCGGGCGCCGCTCATCTGGGCGTAGCAGCCGGTGGACAGGCCGGCCACGCCCGCGCCGATGACGATGACCCGTGGGGGCGTGCCCGGTGCGCGCTCGCGGTCGTTCCAGTCGGTGGGGCCGTCATCCGCCATGGGCCACGTCCCCCGTCAGCAGGGCCCGTACCAGCTCGGCGTTGCGGGCGAGGTGCTTGGGGTCGAGCATGTCGGCGTGGGTGCCCGAGCCGCGCAGCACGGTGGTGGGGCCGGTGGAGCTGCCGTGCCAGGTGCCGCGCTCGCCGGCGGCGTAGAGGGACGCCTTCTCCTCGTCGGTGATGACGCTGACCGCCGCGGTGACGGTGCCGGTGTTGGGGGTGCGTCCGCAGAAGGTCAGGTACTCCGCCGCGTGGGCGAGGGTCTCGCGGGCGACGGCCTCGGACCCGGTGTGTTTGCGCAGGTGCTCGGCGAGCTCTGCCTCGAAGACCCGGATCCCTTCGTCCCCCGGGGCGTACGGCTCCAGGATCCGGCGGGAGTCCAGGACGACGACGTGGGCGACGTGACGGCCGCGGCGTTCCAGCTCCTTGGCCGTCTCGAAGGCGAGGTTGCCGCCGAGGGAGTAGCCGAGGAGCAGGCAAGGGCCTTCGGGCTGGGCCGACTCGATCAGATCGGCGTACCGGACCACCTTGTCGTCGCCCGGGAGGTAGTTGAAGCCTATGACGGCGTACTCCGGGAGGTGGGAGGCGAGGCCGCGGTAGACGAGCCCGTGGCCGCCGGCGGGCGGGAAGGCGAAGACGAGCGGGGACCGACCGCCGTTGAAGGCCAGGAAGGGCAGTTCGTCGGCCGTCGTACCGTGCAGGACCTCCTCCACCGTCGCCGCCATACCGTGCAGGGTGGTCGTGCGGTAGAGCCGGCTGACGGGGACGGTGACGCCGAATTCGGTGCGCAGGTGGTGGAGGAGTTCGATGAGCTTGATCGAACTGCCCCCGGACTCGAAGAAGTCGTCCTCCAGGCCCACCTGTTCGAGTCCGAGCAGCTCCTTCCAGTGCCTGGCCACGCTGACCTCGTAGAGGGTGGCCGGTGGTTCGTGCGGCCGCTCCCGCGTCTCGGCACTCGGAGCGGGCAGGGAGGCGAGGTCGACCTTGCCGTTGGCCGTGAGCGGCAGCGCGGGCACCTGGACGATGTACGACGGGATCATGTACGAGGGCAGGGAGGCGGCCAGGTGGCGCCGCAGCGCCCGCCTGTCCAGCGCGGAGCCGGGGGTCGGCACGCAGTAGGCGCAGAGCGCCGCGTCCCCCCGGCTGTCGGTGCGCACCGTGACCACGGCCCGGATGAGCGCGGGCCACCGGTCCAGGTGCGCCTCGATCTCGCCGATCTCGATGCGGTGGCCGCGCAGCTTCACCTGCCCGTCCGTGCGGCCCAGCAGATGGACCCGGCCGTGTGCGTCCCAGCGGGCGATGTCACCGGTCCGGTAGAGCCGTTCGGGCGCCGCGTCCGGGCGGCGGCTCAGGGTGCGGGTCACGAAGCGCCGGCCGGTCTCCTCCGGGTCGCCCGCGTATCCGAGGGCCACTCCGTCGCCGCCGATCCACAGTTCGCCGGGGACCCCGGGCGGGACGGGCTCGCCGTGCGTGTCGAGGACGTGGAGCGTGCTGTTGGGCAGGGGGCGGCCGATCGGGACCATCAGGCCCGGCTCCAGATCGTCGACGGGGCCCTCGAAGAACGCGCTGTCGACGGTCGCCTCGGTCAGACCGTAGGAGTTGACGAGCCGGGTGGCCGGGCCGCACAGCTCGCTCAGCCGGCGGTACTCCCCCACGTTCCAGCCGTCCGAGCCGACCACCAGCAGCCGCAGGAAGTCCAGCCGCAGCCCTTCCCTGACGCAGTGGTCCATCAGGCCCCGCACCACCGCCGGCACGAACTCGGCGCAGTCCACACCTTCCTGGCGCATCGTGCGGTACAGCCGCGGGGTGTCGAAGAGCAGGTCGCGGTCGGCCAGAACGAGGTTCCCGCCCGAGCACAGCGCGCGGACCAGGTCGCCGGTGAACACGTCGAACGACGGTCCGGCCATCTGGAGGTGCACCCGGACGTCCCGCTCCAGGCGGTAGGTGTCGCGCCACGCGGCGTACGCCGAGGCGAGGTTGCCGTGGCCGACCCGGACCGCCTTGGGCCGGCCGGTGGATCCCGAGGTGGTGATGACATACGCGGGAGAGTCGGGGCGGACCTCCTCGGCGGGGTCGCTCCCCTGTTCCGGCGAGGTGTCCGGCCGGGCCGCGTGCAGCACGTCCAGGGTCACCGTCGCCACGGGCAGTGCGTCGGCGGGCTCCGGCCTCGCGGCGCCGTCGACGACGAGCACCGCGCCCGTGGTCCGCAGGAGGTGCGCCAGCCTGTCGGCCGGCTGGTCGGGCTGGACCGGGAGATAGGCTCCGCCCGCCTTCAGCACGGCGAGGAGGGTGACGATCATCTCGGGCGACTTGTCGAGCCGGAGCGCGACCACCGAACCGTGCGTGACGCCGAGCGCGCGCAGCCGGCGGGCGCACTCGGTCGCCCGGCGCTCCAGCTCCCCGTAGGTCAGCCGCCGGGCGACGCCGTCCGGGGCGGGCGCGGTGACGGCGACGGCCTCGGGGCGGGCGGCGGCGATCCGGCCGATCAGGGTGTGGACGGGCAGGAAGGGCGCTTCGCCCTCGCCGCCGGGGGGCAGGGCGGGCCTGCTCCACAGCCCGGTCAGCCGCTCCCGTTCGCCGTCGTCGAGCATCTCCAGCCGGGACGTGGTCTCCTCGCCCTCCGCCCGGGTCATCCGGTCGAGCAGCCGGGTGTAGTGGGAGGCCATCCGCCGTACGGTCTGCGGGAGGAAGAGGTCGGTGTTGTACTTGAACACGCAGTGGAAGCGGTGCTCCGACTCGTCCTCGTAGGCCGACAGGGTGAGGTCGAACTGGCCCTCCTCTTCGGGAAGTTCGATGTAGTTCAGCCGGTACCCGTACTGCTCGGTGGCCACCTTGTGGGTCAGCAGGATGAACATCGCCTGGAACACGGCCGAGCGGCTGGGGTCGTGCTGGAGGCCCAGCTCCTCGACGAGGAGGACGAAGGGGTACTCCTGGTTGTCGAGGCCGCCGAGCACGGTCCGGCGGACCTGTTCCAGCAGTTCGGTGACGGTCGGGTCGCCCGAGAGGTCGGCGTGCAGCGGGAGCGGGTTGACGAAGTAGCCGTAGACGGAGGCGAAGTCCTGCCGGGTGCGGCCGGTCACGGGGCTGCCGACGACGATGTGGTCCTGCCCGGAGTAGCGGTGGAGCAGGAGGTAGTACGCGCTCAGCAGCACCATGAACGGGGTGACGTGGTGGGCGCGGGCCAGCGCGTGGACGCGGGCGCTGAGCTCGGTGTCGAGCTCGAAGAACTCCGAGGCTCCGTTGTGGGTCTGGACGGCCGGGCGGGGCTTGTCGACGGGCAGGTCGAGGAGCGGGACCTCGGCGGGCAGGTGGGAGCGCCAGTAGTCGAGCATCCCCGCGGCCTCACGGCCTGCCAGGAACTCGTTCTGCTGGTTCAGGAAGTCCAGGTAGCGTGCGCCCACCGGTTCGAGCCGCGGTTCCTGCCCCTGCCGCAGCGCCTCGTACACCTCGAAGAGTTCCTCGATGAAGGTGAACGTGGAGATGGCGTCGGAGACGATGTGGTGGACGGCCTTCATGATGACCCAGCGCTCGGGCCCGCGCTTGAAGAGGCGGAAGCGGACCAGCGGGTCCTGTGCGAGGTCGTACGGCTTGCGGTACTCGGCGACGATCGTCCGGTGGATGGTCTCCCAGTCCTGGTCCTGCACGTCGAAGAGGGCGAGGTCGGGTTCCACGTCCGGGGAGACCCGCTGCACGGCCCGGCCGTCCTCCAGGAGGAAGTTGGTGCGCAGCGACGGGTGCCGTGCGATCAGCCGGCGGACGGCCTCGAACATCAGCTCCGGTTCGAGCGGGACGGTCACCTCGACGGCTCCCCCGATGTTGTAGGCGTAGCCGTCGGGGTTGAGGTGCTTGAGGAACCACAGAGCCTTCTGGTTCTGGGTCAGGGGGTACTGGCGCTCGTCGTGGTGCAGTTCGACGGCGCCGGCGGCCCCGTCGGAGTCGTCGGCGGCGACCAGGGCGGTCAACCCCTCGTGGAGCTGGGCGGCCAGCTCGCCGGCCGAGGTGCCGCTCAGCAGGGCGACCACGGGCAGGGCCACGCCCAGCTCGGCGTGGATCCGGGCACGCAGCTCCATGGCGAGCAGCGAGTCGAGGCCGAGCGTGCCGAGGCCGCTCGCCATGTCGACGCGGTCCGCTCCGGTGCGCAGGACGGCGGCGGCCAGCTCGGCGAACCGGTCGGCCACCATGGAGCGGCGGGTGTCCTCGTCGGCGGCGCCGAAGACGTCGAGGAAGGCGTTGCCCGATCCGGTGGCCGCCTGGGGGGCGGATGCCGCGGCCAGCTCGGTGACCAAGGGCGGCGGGGCCGGGTACCAGGCCAGGAAGACGGGCCAGTCGACGACGGTGGCGACGATCAGCTGTGCGTGGTCCTGGCCGATGACGCGCTCCAGGACGCCCATGCCGGCCGCCGGGGCGAGGGAGCTCATACCGCGGCTGTGCAGGTAGTGGTCGGCCAGGCCGAGTTCTTCGATCATTCCGGTGGCCCAGGGGCCCCAGTCCAGGCTCAGTGCGGGCAGGCCCTGGGCGCGGCGGTGGTGGGCCAGGGCGTCCAGGAAGGCGTTGCCCGCGGCGTAGTTGGTCTGGCCCGCGGTGGTCAGCAGGGAGGCGATCGAGGCGAACAGGACGAAGTGGTCGAGGGGTTCGTCCCGCAGGTGCCGGTGCAGGAGGTAGGCGCCGACGGTCTTGGGACCGTGGACGGCGTCGAAGGTGGCCCGGTCCAGATCGGTGACCAGGGTGTCGCGCACCTGTCCGGCGAGATGGAACACGCCGCGTACCGGCGGCGGACCGGTGCGCCGGTAGGCGTCGAGCCAGCCGGTCAGGGCGTCCTCGTCGGTGATGTCGAGGGGGGCCAGGACGGTCTGGGCGCCGAGGTCCTCCAGCTCCCGCAGGAGGGCGACGGCGCGGCCCTCGGCGGTGGCGGGGTCGGTGCCGCCCCACTTCTCACGGGCGGGGACCGGTGTGCGGCCCACGAGGATGAGCCTGCGGGCCCCTCTGCGGACGAGCGTGCGGCACAGGAGACGGCCCAGCGCGCCGAAGGCACCGGTCACCAGGTAGCTGCCGTCGGCCCGCAGCCTGAGCGGCAGGGGCCGGGTCAGGTCTTCGGCGGGGCGCAGGCGGCTGGTGCGGCGTGCCCCCGCGCGCAGCGCGATCTCCTCCTCGTCGTCGCTCAGCACCTCCCGCAGCAGCGCCTCGGCGTCGGCGCGTACGCCCGGGGGGTCTGGCGGTGTCAGGGGGTCGAGGTCGATCAGCTTTCCCGGGTGGCCGACGAGTTCCTGGTGGCGCAGCACCCGGCCGACGCCCCACGCGGGCGCCCCGAGCGGTTCGACTGTCTCGCCGGGCAGGACGGGCTGGGCGCCCCGGGTCACGATGTGCAGGCGGCCGCCGGTGCCGCGGGCGAGCAGGGTCCGGGCGAGCGCGATCAGTGAGTAAGAGCCCGGGCCGGTGTGGTCGGCGAGTGCCTGCCGGTCGCACCGGGCGAGGTCCGGCCGGTCGAGGTTCCACAAGTGCAGGACGGCTCCGCGGAAGGGGCCGCCCTCCCGGTCCAGGTCGGCGAAGAGGCGCTGCAGATCGGCCGCGGACCCGGGGTCGACGGTGTACGTGCCGCCGGTCCCCGCCGCCGTGTACCGGTCGCCCCGGCGCACCAGACGGCAGCGTTCGCCCCGGGCCTCGGCGAGGGCGGCGAAGGCGTCGGCGACCCCGTGGCCGTCGGCGAGGAGCAGCCAGCCGTGGTCCCGTGCCGCGGCGGCCGGGCCGTCGGCCTCGGCCGGCTCCGACGGGCTCTCGGTCCAGACGGTCTCGGCGAGCCAGGAGTCGATGGTGGTGCGTGCGACGGTGGTCGCCGCCTTCTCCACGTCGGCGGCCCGGAATCCGCTGATCCGGCCCAGCGGCGCTCCGTCGTCGGCGTACAGGGCGATGTCCCCGAGGGTGGTGTCCTCGTCACCGGGGAGCACCGTGGCGTGTACCCAGAGCGGTTGGTCGCCGACGGGTCCCAGCGCCACCTCGCCCACCGAGAGCGGCAGCCTGATGCCGGTGCCCGGCACGGTGCCGTCCTCCAGGATCTGCGGGGTCAGCAGCGACTGGAAGCAGGCGTCGAGCAGGACCGGGTGGAGGTGGTGGCGGGCCGCGTCGTCGCCGATGGCCCGGGGTGGGCGGATCCGGGCGAGCACCTCCCGGGTGCCGACCCAGACCTCCTCGATGGCCTGGAAGGCGGGTCCGTAGTGGTAGCCGAGCCCGGCGAGCGCGGCGTAGCAGGCGGGTTTGTCGAGGTGCCGGTCGGTGCGTGCCAGGATCGCCGGGGCGTCGAGCGGCGGGCCGGCGTCGCGGCGCTGCCCGCTGCGGACCACGCCGCTCGCGTGCACGGTCCGCTCTCCGTCGGGTCCGGCCGGGGAGGCGACGGTGAAGGCGGCGTCCTCCAGGGAGAGCGAGAGCTGAACGGTCCTGTCCTCGGCGTCGGGGAGGAAGAGTGCCTTGCGCAGGTCGATGTCGGCGAGGACGGTGTGGGTGCCTCCGGTGAGCCGCAGGACGGCCTGGGAGGCCATCTCCAGATAGCCGGCGGCGGGGAACACCACGGTGTCCTGGATGCGGTGGTCGGCCAGGTACGGCAGGGTCTCGGTGTCCAGCCGGGCCTGCCAGGTCGGCTCCGCGTGGTCGGTGCGGCGGCCGAGGAGCGGGTGGTCGAGGAGGCCCAGGCGTACCTGGGCGACCGGCGGCGGCTCGGTCCAGTGGCGGTCGCGCTTCCAGGGGTAGCGGGGCAGGGTGACCGGCCTGCCGGTGGGCTGGAGGGCGTTCCAGTCGATGCCGGTGCCGAGGTTGTGGAGGGCGGCGAGTGAGGCGGCGAACCGCTCGCTCTCGTTCTCCTTGCGGCGGATCGAGGACAGGGTGAGGCCGGACGCCCCCTGGGCGTCGAGGCATTCACGGATCGAGTGGCCGAGCACCGGGTGCGGGCCGATCTCCAGGAACACCTGGTGCCCGTCGTCGGCCAGGCGGTCCACGGCCGCCCGGAAGCGCACCCGCTCGCGCACGTTCTTCCACCAGTACGCCGCGTCGAGCTCGGGGCCGTCCGCGGTCCCCTCCTGGCCGGTGAGGTACAGCGGGACCCGGGCCCGGCGCGGGGCGAGCGGGGCCAGCGCCTCGAACAGCTCGTCCTTGATCCGTTCCATGCCGACGCTGTGGTAGGGGACTTCGACGGTGAGGAACTTGGCGAAGAGCTGATCGGCCTTCAGCTCTTCGGCCAGCAGGGCCAGCGCCTCCTCCTCGCCCGCGAGCGTGAGGGAGGTGGGGCTGTTGACCGCGGCGATCGAGACCCGGTCCCGGTAGGGGCGCACCCGGCGCTCGGCCTCGTCCTCCGACAGGCTCACGGCGAGCATGGTGCCCGTGCCGGCCAGGGTCTGCTGGAGCCGGCTGCGGTGCACCACGATCCTGACCGCGTCCTCGAGGGAGTAGACGCCCGCCTCGTAGAAGGCGGCGATCTCCCCGGTGCTGTGTCCCACCACGGCGTCAGGCCGCACCCCGTACGACCGCCACATGGCGGCCAGGCCGATCTGCAGGGCGAAGTTGGCGGGTTGCGCGAGCCAGGTCTCGCTCATGCGCGAGGCGGATTCGCCGGCGGTCATCTCCGCCAGCAGGGACCAGCCGGTGAAGTCCCGCAGGACGCGGTCGCACTCGGTCACGGCTGCCCGGAACGCCGCCTCGTCCCGGAGGAGTTCGCGGCCCATCCCCCACCACTGGGGCCCCATGCCGGTGAAGACCCAGACCAGCC
This sequence comes from Streptomyces sp. SirexAA-E, assembly GCF_000177195.2. Taxonomy (GTDB): domain Bacteria; phylum Actinomycetota; class Actinomycetes; order Streptomycetales; family Streptomycetaceae; genus Streptomyces; species Streptomyces flavovirens. Next base: position 6,944,031 of record NC_015953.1, on the reverse strand, counting down.
GGCGTTCGTCGGCGGCACGCAGGCGGCCCTGGACGACCCGGGGGTGGGGCTCACCCCGCCGGTACGCGGTGAGCGCCTCCTCCAGACAGGCGCGTGAGGAGTACACGACGGACAACCGCTCGGGCAGGTGCTGGCGGCGGTGTGCCAGTGTGTGGCCGAGGTCGGGCAGCGACACCCCCGGGCTGCCGTCACGGCCGGCCAGTTCGCTCGCGATGTGGCCGGCCATCTCGCCGAGGGCCTCCGGATGGCGGGCGCTCAGCGGCAGGATGCTCCAGCCACGTCCGTCGAGCACGGCGGTCTCCCGGGGCTCCCCCGGCTCGGCCCTCTCGAGGGGAAGCGTCCTCACGGCCGCCAGGGCGGGGGCGTCGGGTGTGCCGGGTGGCGCCTCCTCCAGCACGACGTGTGCGTTGGTGCCGCCGAATCCGAACGAGTTGACCCCTGCCCGGGCGGGCCCCTCGTGCTCCGGCCAGGCGGTCGGTCGCCTGGGGATCTCGTACGGCAGTGCGGCCGCGTCGATGGCGGGGTTGAGGCGCTCCAGGTTGATGTGGGGCGGGATGTGCCGGTGCTTGAGGCACAGCACGGTCTTGATGAGACCGGCGATCCCGGCGGCGGACTCGGTGTGCCCGATGTTGGTCTTCACCGAACCCACGTAGCAGCGGTCGCCCGGGGCGCGTCCGACGGCCAGGGCCCGGGCCAGCGCGTTGGCCTCGATGGGGTCGCCGACGGGGGTCGAGGTGCCGTGCGCCTCCATGTACTGGAGCGCGCCGGGCGTGATCCCGGCCTCGGCGCAGACGCGCCGGATGAGGGAGACCTGCGCCTCGGGATTGGGCACGGTGATGCCGTTGGTACGGCCGTCCTGGTTGACTCCGCTGCCGAGGATCACCGCGTGGATCCGGTCGCCGTCGCGGAGGGCGTCCTCCAGGCGTTTCAGCGCGACCAGACCGACGCCTTCCGCCCGCACGTAGCCGTCGGCGTCCGCGTCGAACGTCCGTGAGCGGCCACCGGGTGACAGGAAGCCGCCCTTCGTCTCGGCGACGGTGTACTGCGGGGCCATGTGCAGGAGCGTCCCTCCGGCGAGCGCGAGGTCGCTCTCCCCCCGGTCCAGCGCCTGGCAGGCGAGGTGCACGGCCACCAGGGAGGAACTGCACGCGGTGTCGATGGAGAGGCTGGGCCCCCGGAAGTCGAAGCAGTGCGAGATGCGGTTCGACACCATCGTCATCATGGTGCCGGTCGCGGTGTGCGCGGCCAGCGAGGTGAAGCCGAGGTCGGCGAACTGGAGGATCTTGTAGTCCAGGGTGAACGCGCCGACGTAGACGGCGACGTCGCTGCCCGCGAGGTCGGCGGGGCGCTGACCGCCGTCCTCCAGGGCCTCCCAGGCCACCTCCAGCAGTTTGCGCTGCTGGGGGTCCATGTGGTCGGCCTCGCGCGGACTGATGCCGAAGAACTCGGGGTCGAACTCGTCGAATCCGTCGATGTATCCGCCGCGGCCGCCGACGAGCCGTCCCGGCTTGTCCCGGTGGCGGCTGCCGAGCGTGGTGACGTCGTAGCGGTCGGGGGGTGTGGGCGTGATGCAGTCCTTGCCCTCCATGAGGTTCCGCCAGAACGTCCGGTGGTCCGAGGCCCCGCCGGGCAGGCGGCAGCCCATACCGATGATCGCCACCTTGCTCCGTAACGGGTTGTTGTTCGCGTCGGCCATGTCGAACCTCTCAAGTCGTCGTGGCGGTACAGGAGATGGGTACGGCGGACGGCGGGCCCGGCCCGGGCGGCACCCGCTCGTGCCCGCGCCCGTGCCGTAGGAGCCGGCGCTCAGTTGGGCCCGCGGTCGGTGGCCGGACGCCGTCTCCAGGGGTGCAGAAGGCTGGCGAGGATCTCCCCGGTGCCGGGGAACGAGGCGGGGTCGACGAGGCCGACCGAGGCCGGTTCGCGGCCGGGGTACCAGGTGAAGCTGCCGAAGAAGTGGTCCCAGCACGACAGGTCGGAGCCGTAGTGGCCGGCCTCGGACAGGTCGGTGCTGTGGTGCAGGCGGTGCTGCTCGGGGCTGGCCAGCAGATGGTTGAACCGCCCGATGCGCACGTCGATGTTGGCGTGGACGAAGTAGCCCTGGGCGGCGACGAAGAGACCCACCACCAGCACGGCCGGGCGCGAGAACCCGATCAGTGCCACGGTCAGCTGGACGAGGCTCTGGGCCAGGACGATGTCCAGCACGTGGTTCACCCCGTTGTTGGCCACGTTCACCTTCTCCGGCACGTGGTGCACGCCGTGCAGCCGCCACAGGATCGGGTTGCTGTGCCCCAGCCGGTGCACCACGTAACCGACGAACGATCCGGTCAGCAGGGCCCCGGGGATCTCGATGCCGAGGTGGTGGGCCGGCTCGGCGGGTGAGATCCAGCCGACGGCGGCCGTGACCAGGAACTGTGCCAGCCCGCTCCCGGCCATGGTGAGCACGAAGTAGGCGCCGTACCAGCGCCACTCGGCGCCTCCCGGGTGCCATTCCCGTTCGTACGGGATGAGCCGTTCGAGGACTCCGAGATAGACGAGGGTGCCGACCAGGAAAAGCGGACTGACCCGCGCCGGATCCCAGTCCAGGCGCAATGCGGCCGCACCGACCAGAACAACGGCCAGCAGAAGAACCGGATAGGCAGTCGTACGGAGAAGCGGGGCCAGTGAATTCCTGACCGTACGCCTCCCCCCGCCCGAAAGGGGAACCGAAGGATTCCCGCCGTCGGCCGGCCGTTCACACTCGTCCACCAGCAACCCTCCGCACGAGATGGTGACCCAGGAGAGAAGACGCATCGGCACAGTTCAAGAGGGCCCGAGGGGGCTATGGGCACCCCAGGGCGTCAGCAGCTCACGCACCGATTGATTTCGGGCGCCCGGTTCCGACGAATCGGGCCCCGTCCAGCTGATGCCCCCCAGTCCCATCAGCCCAGATCATTTATTTCCGATCCCCACTGCTTTAACCACCGGCCGACTCCCGAAATCCGTGACGGACTGGGGTGGCCGGTCATCCGCCCGCCCATTCAAGCGCGTTTCTCCGTGCCGACGGAATAGCGGAAGACCTCGCATCGCCGATGTGAGCTAAATAGTACGAGCAATACGTTCAAGCGGTAATCACACTGCCCCCCGAAAAGCCCCTCGCCATGCGCCACGGCGTACGCCCGCACCTGGAAAAGCTCCGCCGTGGGACGTCTCGCGCCCTGGACCGTGACACAAGCCGGGGCGGAGTACCGGGACACGAGGGGGTCTCCGTGTGCGCCCCCCGGCAGGGCGGGGGAGGCGCATGCGGAACGGGGCCCCGGCTGTACAGCCGGGGCCCCGTTCGATGCGGTGGACCGTGCCGGTCCGTCGCCGTGGATCGCTCAGTGCGTCGGCGTCACCGCCGCCTTGGCCGCATTCTCCTCGGCGAGGCGCTCCATGCCGCTCTGGGTCTTGAGCGGCTTCTCCTTGATGAACAGGACCGCGATCAGCGCGAGGAACGCGAAGGGCGCGCCGACCAGGAAGACGTCCGCGGTCGCGACTCCGTACGCCTGCTCGACCACCTGGCGGGCCGGTTCCGGGAGGGTGGAGAGATCGGGGACGGTGTGTCCGCCGCCGCCCCCGCCGGCCGCCGCGCCGCCGAAGCCCTTCTCCAGTTCGTCGGCCACCCGGTGGCCGAGCACCGCGCCCAGGGCGCTCGTGCCGATGGCACCACCGAGGCTGCGGAAGAAGGACAACACCGAGGTGGCCGCGCCGAGTTCCGAGGCGGGCACATCGTTCTGAGCCGCCAGGACCAGGTTCTGCATCAGCATGCCGACGCCGACGCCGAGCACCACCATGTAGACGCTGAGCAGCCCGAACGAGGAGTCCGCGCTGATGGTGGACAGCAGCCCCATGCCCGCGGTCATGATGACGCCGCCCGCGATCAGGAAGCCCTTCCACTTGCCCCGGGCGGAGATGATCTGCCCGGCGATGGTGGTGGACAGCATCAGACCGAGGATCATCGGAAGGCTCATCAGGCCGGCCGCGGTCGGCGACTTGCCCAGCGAGATCTGGAAGTACTGGGAGAGGAACACCGTGCCGCCGAACATGGCGACGCCGACCAGCATGCTCGCGACGGTCGTCAGGGCCACCGTGCGGTTGCGGAAGATGTCCAGCGGGATCATCGGTTCCGGGACTCGGGACTCGACCACGACCGCGGTGCCCAGCAGGACGACACCGGCGCCGACCAGGGCGGCGGTCTGCCACGACACCCAGTCGAAGTTGTTGCCCGCGAGGGTCACCCAGAGCAGCAGTGCGCTGACGCCGCTCATGATGAGGACGGCACCGACGTAGTCGATCTTCACCTCACGCCGGACCGTGGGCAGTTTCAGCGTCAGCTGGAGCAGCACGATGGCGAGCAGGGCGAACGGCACGCCGATGAAGAAGCACCAGCGCCAGCCCAGCCAGGAGGTGTCCACGAGGACACCGCCGATGAGCGGTCCGGCGACGGTGCCGACGGCGAAGACGGCTCCGAAGATGCCGGAGTAGCGGCCCAGTTCGCGCGGCGGGATGATGGCCGCCATCACGACCTGGGCGAGCGCGGTCAGACCGCCCGCGCCGATGCCCTGGAGCACACGGCTCACGATGAGCAGGGTCACGCTGTGGGAGAACCCGGCGACGAGCGAGCCGACGACGAACATCCCGAGGGAGAGCTGGATCAGCAGCTTCTTGTCGTACAGGTCGGACAGCTTGCCCCAGATCGGGACGGTCGCGGTCATCGCCAGGAGTTCAGCGGTGACGACCCAGGTGTAGGAGGACTGGGTGCCGTGCAGGTCGGCGATGATCCTGGGCAGGGCGTTGGCGACCACGGTGGAGGCCAGGATGGCCACGAACATGCCGGCCATGAGCCCCGACATGGCCTGGAGTATGTGTCTGCGCGTCATGGTCGGTGCGGCCCCCTCGAGCGCACCGGCGGCATCGCTTTCGGGTATGGGAGCAGCGGTCATCGGCTAACGTTCCTCGTTCTCTGCGGACAGGCCCCGGTGCGGGGCTCGGGTGTGCTTCAGCCGCTCAGACCGGCGGCGAGCGAGGCGAACGCCTCGCGGTAGATGCTCAGGAAGGAGCGGGTCCGTCCGGACGCCACCCAGAGCTCGGCGGACGCGCGCACCGCGGCGATCGACGCGTGGGCGAGAAGCCTCGGGCGGAGATCGGACTCGGGATCCTGGCCGAGCCGTTCGGCCAGGACGGCGACCATCGCGCGCTCGTCCGCCCCTTGGGCGGCCAGGAAGCCGGGCAGCAACGAAGGGCTCTTCGTCAGTGCGGCCGTCTGGAGCTCCCAGCGCTCCTGGTCCTCCTCGATGTCGGCGAGTTCCTGGCCGAGCGCCTCGCGCAGGGCGTCGAGCGCCGACAGGTGTGCCGGTGCGTCGAGCACCGCCTGTCGCAGACGGGCGGCGCAACCCCGGTCGGGGCGGGTGATCGCGTCCTCCAGACACGGGAAGTAGTTGAAGAACGTTCTTACGGAGACGCCGACTTCGTCGGTGACCGCCTCCACCGTCACGTTCTCGATTCCCCGCTCGGCGGCGCTGCGCAGTGCCGCGTTCGCCAGGGCGTCACGCGTCGCGCGCTTCTTGCGTTCGCGCAGCCCGAGAGACGACTCTTCGGCACTCATGGGGATGCATACTATGCAAGTTTGCACGGTGTGCAAAACTCTGGTGGTCGCAGGCTCGCGCCGCTCAGCCCTACCCCCGGTCCGAGGCGGGCCAGACGTACGGCAGATCGGGGGGAACGTCCGGGAACAGCGGCCGATAGTACCCGGGATCCTTGCGCACCAGCGCGGAGCGGTGGCTCAGGTGGAACGCCTCGTCACCCAGCCACGGGGGCACTTCGCCCGCGGCGGTGAGATCGGCCTCCGGCCGGACGGTGACCGTCGGGCGGCCGGTCGAGGCGGCGAGGTCCTGGATCAGGGTCGCCGCACAGGTGTCCGCTCTGCCCTCCTCCGTCCAGACGGCACACATCTCCAGGCCGTACCGCACGAGCGCCTCCTGGTATCCGGCCCACATGCGGACCGCCGGATGACGGCGCCACCCGTAGCCCGGAACGGTGAGTCCCCTCAGGACCTGAATCGTCTCGACCCGCTGCTTGCCCAGCCGCCTCGGGTCCAGCGCGAGGGCACTCCGGCGGAAATCGGCGTACGGCAGGAATGTCTGCATGGCTCCTGCCTACCGCATGTGCGCGGATATCGATCCCGACCGGGCCAGGGCGCACCACTCACACGGCGGCTGCATTTCTCGCCGAAAGACGGCGAACTCCTCACCACCGAACCGGTGTGCGAGTGTTCTGATCGGCGTCCGAACAGATGCGCGCAGAAGCCACACGCGCACGCACACCCCCATGCGTCGGTATGTTTCGGGGTGCGCGTCTGCGGGCCGCGGCATTTCCGCCATCTGTTCCCGCGTTCACCCGGCGTCGACTTTCGGACTCTTCACAAGGCGTCAACTCCATAAGTCCTTCGGCCTGTTAGCGTCCCTGGGGAAGCGGGTGAATAGCGGGAGGAGGCGAAAGGGTGCGGGAGACGACGGTCCGGTTCGTCCTCACCCTTCTGGCAGGCCTTCTCCTCGTCGTGCAGTCGCCCCTTCCCGACCGGTCGGCCACCGGCCTCCAGGTGTTCGCCTCCGTCATTCCGGCAGCCGCTTCCCCGGCCGAGACGGCCCGGGAGTCCGAGCGGACGTACGGGGCGTGCGGCACCTCGGAACGGAGCGGCGAGACCAACGGCCTCGCGCATCCACGCGACCGGCGGCGTTCCGCCGCCTCCCCGCTCGATCCGCCTCGGCGCTCCCCCGCGTACGACACCCACGGCGCGCTCCGGCCGGCCGGTGTCCCGGTGCCAGGAGCCGCCCACGACGCGGGCAGACCCGTGCGCACCCCCTCCTGCCCCGTCCTGCAGGTCTTCCGCTGCTGAGCTGACCCGCGGCGCCCGACGGACCGGCTCTCGCCCTCGCACCGAGACGACGTGAGGCCATGTCCTCGTGCCCGCCCGAGCCCGCTCTCGTACGCACGCCGACGCGCCGGGTCCGGCGCGCCAGGAGGAACCGCTGGTATGGAACCCCTCACCGATCCACAGCAATCGAAATTCCCTTTTCTGCGGCAGGATTTCGCCGCCTCACTCGTCGTCTTCCTCGTCGCTCTGCCCCTGTGTGTGGGCATCGCGGTCGCCTCCGGAGTCCCGGCCGAGCTGGGACTGATCACCGGCATCGTGGGTGGTCTCGTCACCGGCGCGATGCGTGGCAGCAGTCTCCAGGTGTCCGGGCCGGCCGCCGGTCTCACGGTCCTGGTCTTCGAGGCCGTCCAGTCCTTCGGGCTGCCCGCTCTCGGGGTGCTCGTGCTGACCGCGGGGCTGCTCCAGCTCGTCATGGGCGCCTTGCGGCTGGGCCGCTGGTTCCGTGCCATCTCCCTCTCGGTGGTCGAGGGCATGCTCGCGGGCATCGGCCTGGTGCTCGTCGCGGGCCAGCTGTACTCGGCGGCCGGTATGGAGGCCCCCGCGTCGGGGACCGGCAAGGTGGCCGGGCTCCCGGGGGCACTCGCCGAGGCCGTCACCAGCACCCAGGCGCTCGCCTCGCTAGGGGTCGGGGCCGGGACCGTCGCGCTGATGGTGGTGTGGAAGGGGGCGCCGAAGCGTGTGCGGATGGTCCCGGGCGCGCTCGCCGCGGTCGTCGTGGCCACGGCCGTCTCGGCCGCCTTCGCCCTGCCCGTCGCCACGGTCCGGGTGGAGGGGCTGCTGGACGCCGTCCAGATGCCGGGCCTCTCCGAGTTCGGCGGGCTGGCGAGCCTGAGCATGCTCGGCACCGTGCTGGCCTTCACCCTGATCGCCTCCGCGGAGAGCCTGTTCAGCGCGGCGGCGGTCGACCGGCTCCACGACGGGCCGCGTACCGAGTACGACAGGGAGCTGATGGCCCAGGGCGTGGGCAACACCGTCTGCGGGGCACTGGGGGCGCTGCCGATGACCGCGGTCATCGTCCGCAGCGCGGCCAACGTGCAGGCGGGCGCCAGGACCAAGGCCTCGCGGGTGCTGCACGGGTTGTGGCTGCTCCTGTTCGCGGCGCTGCTGCCGTCCGCGCTCGAACTGATCCCGCTGCCCGCACTGGCCGGCATCCTGGTGCACGCGGGCTGGAAGCTGATCCCGCTGCGCACGGTCGTGGCCCTGTGGCGGGAGCACCGCGGAGAGGCGCTGATCCTGGTCGTCACCGCCGTCTCGATCGTCGCGGTGAACATGTTCGAGGGTGTCCTGATCGGCCTGGCCCTGTCGGTGGCCAAGGCGGCCTGGGACGCCTCGCACATCCGGCTGGAGGCGGACGACAGCGGTACCGGCTGCGTCCGGGCCCGGCTGTCGGGCAACGCGACCTTCCTGCGGCTGCCGAAAATACTCGACAGCCTGGAGGCCCTGCCGCAGGACCGGCCCGTCGAACTGGACCTGTCCGGCCTGCACCATCTGGACCACGCCTGTCGCACGGCACTGGAGACCTGGGCGCAGCGGCACAGTGCCCCGGGCACCGATCCCGTGCAGCTGACGGGTACGGCGGCGCGGTGACCGGCGCGGCCTGACGTACGACGGCCGCGGGCCGCCGCTCCGACGGGCGGCCCGCGGTCGGGGGGTGCGGCGGTCAGCCGTTGGGCAGGATGACGGCGCGGCCGTTGATCTTGCCGTCGTGCAGCCGTTCGTAGGCGAGGGGGGCCTCGTCGATCGAGTACGTCTCGACGTGGACGTCGACGGCACCGGCGTGAGCGAGTTCGATCACTTCGGCGAGCTCCCGGCGGGTGCCCCAGTACGGTGCGGAGACCGATGTCGAGAACGGCAGGACGCCGAACCCGACGGGGAGCGTTCCGCCACCGATGCCGACGATGGTGACGTCGCTGTCGACAGAGGCGGACGCACCGGCCGTCTTCACGGTCGGCGGGGCTCCGACGAAGTCGAGGACGACCTGGGCTCCGATGCCTCCGGTGAGCTCGCGGACCTCGGCGGCCGCGTTCTCGTCGGAGATCACCGTGTCGTGGGCGCCGACGGACCGGGCGAGGGCCAGCTTCTCCTCGGAGACGTCGAGCGCGATGACGCGGACGGAGGTCATGGCGCGGAGCAGCTGGATGGCCACGTGCCCGAGCCCCCCGGTGCCGATGACCACGGCTGTGGCGCCGGGCACCAGCTTGGGCAGGGAGCGCTTGATGGCGTGGTACGGCGTGAGGCCCGCGTCGGTCAGCGAGACCGTCTTGACGGGGTCCAGGTCGCCGATCGGGACCAGATGGCGGGCATCGTCGACGATCATGTACTCGGCCATGGCACCCGGACTGCCCAGACCCGGCGGGTTGATGCCGAGGTCGGCGGCGCGCAGGCAGTAGTTCTCCCGGCCGTCCGCGCAGTTCACGCAGGTGCCGCAGCCCCAGGGGCCGTAGACCGCGACGGAGTCGCCCACCGCGAAGCCGTGGGCGCCGTCACCGAGCGCGGCGACGGTGCCGACGCCCTCGTGTCCGAGCGTCAGCGGCAGCTCGTAGGGGAATCCTTCGGCGGGCCAGCTCATCACGGCGATGTCCGAGTGGCAGACACCGGCGGCGCTGACCTTCAGCAGGATCTGCCCCGGGCCCGGTACGGGCTCCGGTATGTCGACGACCTCGGGGGCGGCGCCGACGGTGCGGTACTGGACGGCTTTCATGGCTCTCCTTCGTTCTCCTTTACTACCTTTGTGAACCGGGCGGGGGCCTTGCGCCACTCGGGGGCTCTCGCGCCCCCGGGGTTGTTGCGCCCCCGGGGGCGCGAGAGGCCCCCGGGGTCACTTGCGCCCTCAGGGTCGCTCGGGCCCTCCGGTTCAGGAGGCCGAGTAGCCGCCGTCCACCAGGTGGTAGCTGCCGTGGATGAACGACGCGCGGTCGGAGAGCAGGAAGGCGGCGAGCTCTGCGACCTCCTCCGACGTACCGAGGCGGCCGGCCGGGTGCAGGGAGATCAGGTGGTCGCGGGCCGGCCCGTCGGTGTCGCGGAGCAGCGGGGTGTCGATGAAGCCGGGGCCGACCGCGTTGATACGGATGTTGCGGTCCGCGTACTCGAGTGCGGCGGTCTTGGTGAGGCCCACGACGCCGTGCTTGGCGGCGACGTACGCCGGGGAGCCCGCGAAGCCGTTGGTGCCGAGGATCGACGAGATGTTGACGATGGCGCCACCGCCCGCTTCGAGGAGGGCCGGGAGCTCGTAGCGCATCGAGTAGAAGACACCGCTGAGGTTGGTGGCGACGACCCTGTCCCAGTCCTCGACGCCGTACGCGCCGGTGGGCTGCGAGGGGCCGCCGATGCCGGCGTTGTTCACGGCGAGATGCAGGACGCCGAAGGCGTCGACGGCGGAACGCACGCCCGCCTCCACGGAGGCGGGGTCGGTGACGTCAAGGGCGACGGCGGTGGCCTGTGCACCGGTCGCCCGCAGTTCGTCGGCGGCCTTGCGGGCGCTGTCCGCGTGGTAGTCGGCGACGACGACGCTCGCGCCGCTCGCGGCGAGCCGCCGGGAGAGGGCCAGGCCTATGCCGGACGCGCCGCCGGTGACGAGTGCGACCTTGCCGGCGAACTCCGCCTCGTAGGCGGTGGGAAGGGGAGTGCTCATGATGGTGTGCTCTTTTCAGTGCTTTTCAGCGGTGCTGTGGTGCGCCTCCCGCTCCGCCGGGGTTTCCAGCAGTTCCGCGGAGAGGGCGTCGAATGCCTGGCCGACGAACTCGGGCAGGGCGGCCGGCCGGCCGCTCCGCACCCATGCCGCCTGGGCCGCGAGGAGCGCTCCGGCTCCCGCGGCGACGGCCACGGCCGGGCGGAGGTCCCGCCGTGGGTCGACCGCGAGCCGTGCCGCGAGAATCGCGACAGACTCCTCCTGGGCGTCCACCCGGATGTGGTGGAACGCCGCGTACAGGGTGGGCTCCTCCTCGGCCATGACCAGCAGGTCGAAGATGCGCGGCCGTGTGTGCCAGGGCTCGGCCGCCGGATCGCGCAGCCAGTCGAAGACGGCCCCGCGGTAGGCGGTGAGGGGCGGCTCGGCGGCGGGCCGTGCCCGCAGCGCCCGGTTGATCCTGTCGCCGTCGCCCCGTACCGAGTCGAGGACGGCGGCCTCCTTGTTGGGGAAGTGACGACTGAAGGTGCGCCGGTCGACGTCGGCCGCCTGCGCGATCTCCTCGACCGTCACGCTCCGCAGTCCGCGGTCGAGCACCAGCTCGAACGCACACCGCGCAAGCGCGTCCCGGGTCCTGCGCACCTTGCGGCCGCGCCGTTCCGGGGCCTTCTCCGTCGCATCCATAGCTGTAGCTTACACCTTTAAATGTCCCGATGGGACTTCTGTCACCATGAGACACGGAGGCCCGGAGACGCGGCGTGTGCGGAGGCGGCGCGCGGGACTCCCTCCCCGCTCCCCCGGCAGAGGGAGAACGATCACTCGGGCGAGGGAGGGCGCCGGCCTGGCCGGCTGCCATGTTGGACACATGAGCGACAGCACACGGACAGTTCACGGGCCGAGCCGAACCCCAGTGGCCGGCGGGCCCGCCTCGGAGGCGGCCGGAGTCCGCCCGGCGGCCTCCGGCGGCGACCGTCGTCCCTTGACGCCGCGTCAGCGGTTCGCGGAGTCAGACGGGGCGGGCCGTCTCCTGAAGACGCGTCAGCACCTCGTCCTCGCACAGCGCCCCGGCGAGGCCCGCGGCGTAGGCGTGGTCAGCCGTGACTCCGAACCGCGCGGCCAGCTCGTGCTCCTGCCCGAGGTCGGTGCCGAACATCGCCGGGTCGTCCGTGTTGACCGAACAGCGCACACCGGCCGCGTGCAGCAACGGCAGCGGGTGGGCGGCGATATCCTTGACGACACCGGTACGGAGGTTGGACGTCGGACAGACGTCGAGCACCACACCACGGCCCGCGATCTCTTCGAGCAGCCCGGGCTCCTCGACCGCCCGGATGCCGTGCCGCAGCCTGACGGCACCGAGGTCGAGGGCTTCCCTGACGCATTCCGGACCGCCGACCTCGCCCGCGTGCGGCACGAAGGCGAGACCGCCCTCCTGCGCGATGCGGATCGCCTTACCGTAGGGGGCGAGGGTGCTCCGCCGCTCGTCACCCCCGATACCGAGGCCTACGACCCCCCTGTCCCGGTACCGTACGGACACCCGGGCGCACTCCTCGGCCAGCTCCACCGGGCAGCCGCGGTAGAGGTCCGGGGTGAAGCGCACGGCCACACCGAACCTCTCCTGCGCCTCGACGGCTCCCTCGGTGTACCCCGTGAACATCTCGTCCCAGTCGATGGCGTGGCTCTCCACGCGCTCGGCCGGCGAGAAGATCGCCTCGAGATAGACGGCGCCGTGCTCCCGGGCCTCCTGTGCGTAGTTCACCACCACGCGTCGGAAGTCGTCCGCCGTGCGCAGGCAGTTGGTGGTCATGCGCCACACCGAGAGGAAGTGCCGGAAGTCGGTGAAGCGGTACAGCGCCTCGAGTCCTTCGACCGTGTCGGCGGGGAGCACCTCGCCGTTGCGCCGGGCGATCTCCAGCAGCGTTGCCGGGCGTATCGCGCCTTCCAGATGGACATGCAGTTCGATCTTCGCGCTCACCATGGGCTCAGGCTACGGGAGGGGGTTTCGCCGCTCGGCCGATGTGCCGGAGTCCCGGCTCAGGGCGCCCGGCCACCAGGCGACGCGTCCGATGTCCCTCACCAGCGCGGGTACCAGGAGCGAGCGCACGACCAGGGTGTCCAGCAGGACACCGAAGGCGACGATGAACGCGATCTGCACCAGGAACGCCAGGGGGATGACGCTCAGGGCCGCGAAGGTGGCAGCCAGGACGACACCGGCCGAGGTGATGACCCCGCCCGTGGTCGTCAGTCCGCGCAGCACACCTTCCCGGGGGCCGTGGAGCAGGGACTCCTCCCGGACCCGGGACATCAGGAAGATGTTGTAGTCGACGCCGAGGGCGACCAGGAACACGAATCCGTACAGCGGTACGGACGAGTCGGTGCCGCTGAAGCCGAAGACGTGCTGGAAGACCAGCGAGGAGATGCCGAGGGTGGCCAGGAAGTTGAGTGCCACGGTGGCGACGAGGAGCAGCGGCATCAGCAGGGACCGGAGCAGCCCGATCAGGATGACCAGGATGATCACGAGCACCACGGGCACGATGATGTTGCGGTCGTGCTCGGCCGTCTTCTGCGTGTCGTACTGCTGCGCGGTGTAGCCGCCGACCAGCGCGTCCGCTCCGGGCACCGCGTGGACCGCGGCACGCAACCGGGCGACGGTCTCCTTGGCGGCGTCGCTGTCGGCCGCGGACTTCAAGGTGGCATCGACGCGTACGCGGCCGTCCACGACGAGCGGCGTGCCCTGGCCGGGCCGGCCGGACTCCGTCACCACGGAGGCGCTCGAGACGCCGTCCACACCCTTGGCAGCGTCGGCGACCTGTTCGGCGCGGTCGGCGCTCGCGATGACCACGGCGGGGTTGCCCGATCCACCGGGGAAGTGCTTGCTCAGGGTCTGCTGGGCGGCGACGGACGGTGCGTCGTTGACGAAGATCTCCTCCAGGGGGACGCCCTTGGAGTTCAGTGTGGGCATGAAGGCGGCACAGGCGAGGAGCCCGATCAGGGTGAAGGCCCAGACCTTGCGGGGGGCTCGGTCGACCAGGGCGGCGACCTTCGCCCAGATCCCCTTGGAACCGGAGGCCGCGTCGCCCTCCTTCGGCTTGGCGGGCCAGTAGGCGGTCCTGCCGAGCAGGACGAGAACCGCGGGAAGGAAGGTGAGTGCGCTCAGGACGGAACAGACGATACCGATGGCGCCGACCGGCCCGAGTGCCCGGTTGTTGGTCAGGTCGCTGATCAGCAGCGCGAGCAGGCCCAGGGCCACGGTGGCGGCGCTGGCCCCGATCGGCCCGGCCGACTCGCGCAGTGCCGCGCGCATCGCGGTCCACCGGTCGGCGTGCCTGCCCAGTTCCTCCCGGAAGCGCGCGGTGAGCAGGAGGGCGTAGTCGGTGGCGGCACCGATGACGAGGATCGACAGGATGCCCTGCACCTGGCCGTCGACACGGACGACGTCGTGATCCGCGAGGACGTAGACGACCGCGCAGGCCACGGCGAGCGCGAAGACCGCGCCGATGATGATGACCAGCGGCAGCAGGACACTGCGGTACACCAGCAGCAGGATGACCAGCACGGCCACCAGGGCGACTCCGAGGAGCAGCCCGTCGATTCCGGAGAAGGCGTCGGAGAGGTCGGCCTGACTGGCCGCGGGGCCCGCGATCCGGGCCTGGGTGCCGGGCACCCGGTCGGCCGCCTTCTGGATGCCCGCGAGGGCGTCGGGGAGTTCGTCACCGAGGTCGGACCGCAACTGCACGACGCCTTCCAGCGCCTGACCGTCCTTCGACGGCAGCGCGGGAGACACCTCACCCGTCACGCCGGGCGCGCCCTTGAGGCCGGCGAGCGCCGACGTCGCGGCCTCCCGCTGCTCGGAGCCCAGGTCCCCACCGTCCTCGTCGGACGTCCAGACGACGATCGCGGGCACCGTCTCCTGTCGGCTGAAGGCCTTCTGCGCGTCGATGACCTGGGTGGACTCCGCGCTCTGCGGCAGGAAGGAGGCCTGGTCGTTGGTGGCCACCTCGCCGAGCTTCCCCGCGTACGAACCGAACGCCCCGCCGACGGCCAGCCAGACGACGACGAGGAAAACGGGAATCAGCCAGCGAACCGGCCTGGATGCGGTGGACATGGCTCTCCCGGATCGAACGAGTTCACTCAAGCATTGAGTATCTTAATCATTGAGATACAGCGCTCCGTAGCGTGCCCCGCCATCGCCTCCGCATGCCCCCGCGGTCCGTCTCCGACACGCCACGCCACGACGCCGATCCAGCGGCACCCGCGTCACCGCGCGATGCCCGCACCCACCACTGTCAGGTCCCGCGCCCGGGGACGGACCCCTGGAGCGACGAAGGCCTTCAGCGCCGGGGAGACTCCGTACGGGCCAGTGCCCCGTTCATACGGGTGAGAAGGCTGAGCGCGGCGGCCACTTCACCGGGCTCCGACAGCGCTTGGGCCGTGGCGGCGGCCTCGGCCAGGGGCATGAAGAAGGAACGGGCCACCGACTTGGCCGCCGGTTCGTAGTGCAGGTGCACGACACGCCGGTCCGCGCTGTCGCGTGCGCGCCGGACATGCCCGGCGCGCTCCAGACGGTCGAGACAAGCGGTGACGGCGCCGGAGGTCAGGCCGAGGTGTTCACGCAGACGCCCCGGGGTGAGGGGGGCGTCCGCGTCGAGTATCGCCGCGAGGGCCTGCACATCCGTGGCGTGCAGCCCTTGGGCGTGCGCGAAGGCGTGCACCAGGCGGTTGACCTCGCCGTTCATTCGCCGGAGCTGCACAGCGAGCGCCTGGAGCTCGAGGGCGGCGCGCTCGTCGCCGAGCGGCCCGCCGGGGGCGCCGTCCGTACTTTCCACCGGCTCATAGTAGAGCCGCCCGGCTCAGCCACCGGGACCCCGTCTCGGCTCTATGCTTCTACAGTTGTGTAGAAACGCGACCGAACGCGTCACCGTGTTCCCGCGTACGGAAGAAGGAGTGAACGCCACGATGGTGTTCAAGAAGCTGCTCGGTTCCCTCGGTGTGGGCGCCCCGACCGTGGACACGGTACTGGCCGGCGGCGCCGCCGTTCCCGGAGGTTCCCTGAGCGGACAGGTCCGTCTGCGAGGCGGCAGTGCCGACTTCACGGTCGAGAGCATCACGCTCGAACTCGTCGCCCGGGTCGAGGCCGAGCACGAGGAGGGCGAGTCCGAAGGCACGGTCAGCTTCGGCCGCTTCACCGTATCGGGTGGTTTCGTCCTTACGGAGGGCGCGGAGCACAGTATCCCGTTCGACGTGGCCCTGCCCTGGGAGACGCCGATCACGGAGCTGTACGGCCAGGATCTCGGCATCGTGCTCGGCGTACGTACCGAGCTCGCCGTGGCGGGCGCTCGGGACAAGGGGGACCTCGACCGGCTGTCCGTCGCACCGCTTCCCGCCCAGGAGGCCCTCCTCGAAGCACTGGGGCAGCTCGGCTTCGGGTTCAAGTCCGCCGATCTGGAGCTCGGCCACATCCGGGGTACGGGGCAGCAGCTGCCCTTCTACCAGGAGATCGAACTCTCGCCCGCGCCGCAGTACGCCCACGAGGTGAACGAGATCGAGCTGACCTTCCTGGCCGGCCCCGGCGGCCTGGAGGTCGTCCTGGAGGCGGACAAGCGCAGCGGCTTCTTCACCGAGGGGAGCGACTCACTCGGCCGCTTCACGGTCGGTCACCAGGACTACCAGGGGCGGGACTGGAGCGCGGAGCTCGACTCCTGGATCCGCTCGCTGGTGGCGGTCCGCTCGGCCCACGGCACCCCGCCCGCCTACGGACACGGCGACGAGCACGGGCACGCGTACGGGCACGGCGAGAGCCACGGGCACGGCTCCGGTCCCGGGATGGGGACGGCCGTCGCGGCCGGAGCGGCCGGGCTGGCCGTCGGCGTGGCCGGCGGACTGGTGGCGGCGGAAGTCGTCGACGAGGTGGGCGACTTCTTCGAGGACGAGGAGGACGAAGGCGACGGCGGGGAGGGCTGACCACCGGTCGGCGTGCGGCAGGCGGCCAGGAGAAACGGACGCCTGCCGCACCGCTCTACAGTGCTGTAGATTCGTCATGACCGGGGGAAGCGGGCCGTCCGAGGCGGACAGGCCGATCAGGGGAGCAGACAGTCGTCATGTTCGGCATCAGCGAGATCGCGATCCTTCTCATCATCGTCGTCCTGATCTTCGGCGCCAAGAAGCTCCCCGAACTCGCCCGTTCCATGGGTAAGTCGGCCCGCATCCTGAAGAGCGAGGCGCGTGCCCTGAAGGGTGACGGAGACTCCTCGGCGGCACCGCGGGCCGCCTCGCCCACGGTCCGGCGCAACGACTCCCCCGCGAGCCCGCACACCCCCACGCACGAGGACCTGGGCACCGACGCGGACGGTCACCGTGTCATCCGGGGCACGGCCACCGAGCGGCCCGGCACGCTCTGAGCGCCTGACGGGCCCGGGCCCGAGCCCGAGCGCTCAACCCATAGCCCCCAGCCCGCAGCCCTCAGCCCTCAGCCCTCAGCATCCGACTCCCTGAGTCCCTCGGCCACCGCCCCCCGGCGCCCGGCCAGGGCCTCCCGGCTCCCGGGCCGGGGGCCCCCGGGCCAGACGCCCCCAGGCCAGACGCTCCGGGCCAGACGCTCCCGACAAGCGGAACGGTCGCGAGCACGACACCGTGGACGCAGGAGAAGCCACTGAGAACGGAGCGGCCATGGAGACCGGCGACGACCGAAGCGGGCTGCGGTGCCTGGTGACGGGTGCCACGGGGTACATCGGAGGCCGGCTCGTACCCGAACTCCTGGGCGCCGGCCACCGTGTGCGCTGCCTTGCGCGCAACCCCAAGAAGCTGCGGGACCATCCCTGGGCCGACGAGGTGGAGATCGCCCAGGGAGACGTGACCGACCCCGAGTCCCTGGGCGCCGCGATGCGGGACACGGACGTGGCCTACTACCTGGTCCACGCCCTGGGCAGCGGGTCCGGCTTCGAGGCGACCGACCGCAAGGCGGCCCGGGTCTTCGGAGAGCAGGCGAGGGCCGCCGGGGTACGGCGCATCGTGTACCTGGGCGGTCTCACCCCGGCCGACGTCCCCGAGCAGGATCTGTCGCCCCATCTGCGTTCGCGGGCGGAGGTCGGCCACATCCTCCTCGCCTCGGGCGTGCCCACGACCGTACTCCGTGCGGCGATCATCATCGGTTCCGGATCGGCGTCCTTCGAGATGCTGCGCTACCTCACGGAGCGGCTGCCGGTCATGCTCACCCCGAGCTGGGTGTCCACCCGTATCCAGCCGGTCGCGGTGCGCGACGTGCTCCGCTACCTGGTCGGCAGCGCGCTGATGCCCACGGAGGTGAACCGTACGTTCGACGTCGGGGGCCCCGACGTCATGACCTACCGGGACATGATGCAGGAGTACGCGAAGGTCGCCGGGCTCCCCCACCGGCTGATCGTGCCCGTGCCGATGCTGTCCCCGGGGCTGTCCAGCCACTGGGTCGGTCTGATCACGCCGGTGCCGGCCTCGATCGCCCGACCGCTCGCGGAGTCCCTGCGCTACGAGGTCGTGTGCCACGAGCACGACATCGCCCGGTACGTCCCGGACGGCCCGGGCCAGCCGTTCTCCTTCGCCACCGCCCTCTCCCTCGCCCTGCAGCGGGTGCGTGAGGCGAAGGTGATGACCCGGTGGTCCTCCGCGTCGACACCCGGCATCCCCAGCGATTCGCTGCCCACCGACCCCGACTGGGCGGGTGGGAGCCTGTACACGGATGTGCGCGAGATGGACGTGGACGCCTCGCCGCAGGCCCTGTGGAGGGTCGTCGAGGGCATCGGTGGTGACCACGGCTGGTACTCGTTCCCGCTGGCCTGGGCGGTCAGAGGGTGGCTGGACCGGCTGATCGGCGGCGTGGGGCTGCGGCGGGGCAGGCGGGACGCGGAGCGACTGCGGGTCGGGGACTCGCTGGACTTCTGGCGGGTCGAGGAGATCGAGCCCGGCCGGCTGCTCCGGCTGCGCGCGGAGATGCGCCTGCCCGGACTGGCCTGGCTGGAGATGTACGCCGAGGACGGCCCGGACGGCGACGGCCGCTCGCACTACCGGCAGCGTGCGGTCTTCCATCCGGCCGGACTGCTGGGCCACGCCTACTGGTGGAGTGTGTCACCCTTCCACGCGGTGGTCTTCGGCGGCATGGCACGCAACATCGCCCGGGCGGCGGACGGGAGAACGGCATGAGTGTGGCGGTGGTCCTGTTCACCTCCGATCTGAGGCTGCACGACCATCCGCCGCTGCACGCGGCTCTGGCCTCCGCCGACGAGGTGGTACCGCTGTTCGTACGGGACGACGCCGTGGCGCGGGCCGGGTTCTGTGCCCCGAACCGGGAGGCGTTCCTCGCCGACTGTCTCCGCGACCTGGACGCCGGTCTCCGTGACCGGGGCGGCCGCCTTGTCATCCGTTCGGGTGAGATCGTCGACGAGGTCCGCCGGGTCGTCACGGAGACGGGCGCGGGCGAGGTGCACCTGGCCGCGGACGTCAGCGGACACGCGCAGCGCCGCGAGGAACGTCTGCGCGAGGCCCTCGCGTCCGCGGGCTGCCGGCTGCGCGTCCACGACGCGGTGGTCACCGCGGTCGCTCCGGGGGCGGTGGTCCCCTCCGGGTCGGGCAAGGACCACTTCGCGGTGTTCACCCCGTACTTCCGCAGTTGGTCGCAGGTGGGGCTGCGGACGCCGTTCGGTGCGCCACGGGCCGTGCGGATGCCGGACGGCCCGGCGTCCGAGCCGGTGCCCGAGCGGTCGCGGGTGAGCGGGGTGTCGCGCGGGGTGGCCGAGGGCGGCGAGCGGGAGGGCCGCCGGCGTATGACCGCCTGGCGCCGCCAGGGCCTGGGGCGTTACGAGGACCGCCACGACGACCTGGCCGGTGACGCGACGTCCCGGCTCTCCCCGCACCTGCACTTCGGCACGCTGTCCCCCACCGAACTGATCCACCGGGCGCGTTCGGCGGGCGGCGCCGGCGCCGAGGCGTTCGTGCGGCAGCTGTGCTGGCGGGACTTCCACCACCAGGTCCTGGCCGCCCGCCCGGCCGCGTCCCACGCCGACTACCGCACACGGGACGACCGGTGGCGTACGGAACGTACGGCGGCGGGCGACATCGAGGCATGGAAGGAGGGCCGCACCGGCTATCCGCTGGTCGACGCCGCCATGCGCCAGCTGCGCCACGAGGGATGGATGCACAACCGCGGACGGCTGCTGACCGCGTCCTTCCTCGTCAAGACGCTGTACGTGGACTGGCGTATCGGCGCCCGCCACTTCCTGGAGCTGCTGGTGGACGGGGACATCGCCAACAATCAGCTCAACTGGCAGTGGATGGCGGGGACCGGCACCGACAGCCGGCCGAACCGGGTGCTGAATCCGGTGGTGCAGGCGAAGCGGTACGACACGGACGGCGCCTACGTACGCCGTTGGGTGCCGGAGCTGGAGAAGCTCGGCGCTCCCGCCGTCCACGAGCCGTGGAGGCTCACGGGGCGGGAGCGGGCCGCACTGGACTATCCGGAGCCCCTGCTCGACCTGTCCGAGGGGCTGGCCCGCTTCAAGGACGCGCGCGGCCTGGAATGAGCGGCCGGGCGCGGGTGCGGGCGGGACCGGGTAGGCGGACGGCGGTTCAGACCTTGCGGTAGCGGGCGTTGGCCCAGGAGAAGAGGCCGAAGGCCGCCAGCCCCACGGCGACCAGTACCAGCAGCCACGGGCCCACCGGCGTCTGGGTGAACGAGCGCAGGGTGTCGTCCATCCCCTTGGCCTTGCCCGGTTCGTGCTGGACGGCGGCGGCGATGGCGAAGCCGCCCGCCGTGGCGAAGACCCCGCCTCGGACGGCGCCACCGAAAACTCCGACGACGTCCACGGCCTGACGGGTCCGCCTCGTCATCTCGGCCGTCTTCAGGTGCTTGTGGTACTTGCGTGCGATGGCCCGGAAGGCGATCCACAGACCGGCGCCGACCACGACGACTCCGGCGATGCCGACGATCCACTGCCCGCCGGTCCAGCCGAGGGCCTTCGCGGTGACGTCGGCCGTCCGACGGTCGCTCGATCCGCTGCCGCTGCCCTGGACACCGACGGCGTAGGACAGGACGGAGTACGCGACGAAGCCGTAGAAGACGAAGCGCCCGGCGGCGACGGCCCGCTTGCTCGCGTCCCGTCCGTCCGGACCGGCCTGCCCGAACAGCGCCTCGGACAGCCGCCACAGGGCCATGCCGACGAGGGCGATGCCGAGCGCCCACAGCAGGACCTTCCCGAACGGCTGCTCGGCTATCTCCGCGATGGCGCCTCCGCGGTCCGCCTGCTTCCCCGATCCCCCGGCGAAGGCGATCCGGGCCGCCAGCAGGCCGACCAGGAGGTAGATCACCCCCCGGGCGACGAAACCCGCTCGGGCTCCCATGTCCACGGCCCTGCTGTTCGCCGCTCGTCTCGCCTGGGCCTGACCGTTCGCCGACAACGCATTCATATTCATGAAGGCCCGGTTGCCCCTGAAGCGGCGATCAATGCGCGCGCTCTGCGGGGGTGGCCTCCGGGTGGCCCCGGGTCAGGGCCCGTACGAGGAGGCGCTCCTCCTCCGCCCGGACGAGGAGGGCCTACTCCGAGGAGGGCCTACTCCGAGGAGGGCCTACTCCGCCTCCGCGCCGTCCGCGCTCTCCGCCTGCCCTTTCGCGCGGCGGCCGACGACCGTCGCGGCTGCCAGGGCGCTGCCCGCGAAGGCCAGGGCGACCACCCACGGCCGGTCCAGGACGTGGCAGGTGACGTGGTCGAGGGAGTACTCCCCGGGCCCGGTCAGACCGATCGCGGCAGCGGCGAAGCCGAGGAAGGCCGGGTACTCGTAGCCGCCTCCCATGGCGAAGAAGCCCGCCGGCACGTGCACGGCGACGGCACCCGCCATCGTGCCGGCGGCCGCGGCTCCGGCCGCCGGGGTGGCCAGTCCGAGGGCGAGCAGGACGCCGCCGCCCGTCTCGCCGAGCCCGGCGGCCAGGGCGCTGTGCTTGGGCGGGTGGAAGCCCATGGCCTCCATGGCGGCGGTGGTCCCCTTGATGCCGCCGCCCCCGAACCAGCCGGCCAGCTTCTGGGTGCCGTGGGCGGTGAGGACCGCCCCGGTTCCCACCCGGAGCACGAGGAGACCGAGATCGCGTCGGTTGAAGGTGGTCATGGCTGTCTCCCGTCGACGGGAACGAGCGGACGATTCCGTACGGACCCACTGTGTGCTCACCCGGGTGGCGGGGTGCGGTGGTGTTGGGCCATTCGTGGACCGGCCGTGCGGGAGCGGGCCCGGACCGGGTCGGGCGACCGCGCCGGGGATGCGTCGGGCGGTGCGTCAGGGGGCGTCGGGTGCGACGAAGGTCATTGTGCAACTTGTTGCATAAACGAGGGCGGCTGTTCTACAACTGGCACGACGACACCGTGCGCGAGGAGATCCGGATGAGCCCCTACCCGACCCTGCTGAGCCCGCTCGACCTCGGCTTCACCACCCTGCCCAACCGGGTGCTGATGGGTTCGATGCACACCGGCCTGGAAGAGGTCGAGGGTGGCTTCGAGCGGATGGCCGCCTTCTACGCGGCCCGCGCGCGGGGCGGGGTGGGCCTCATGGTCACCGGCGGCATCGCCCCCGACGAGCGGGGCTGCGCCTTCCCGGGCGGCGCCAAGATGACCACCGAGGCGGAGGCGGCGCAGCACGCCGAGGTGACCGCCGCCGTGCACGCGGCCGGCGGGCGGATCGCGATGCAGATACTGCACTTCGGCCGTTACGCGCACCATCCGGACCTGGTGGCGCCGAGCGCGCTCAAGGCCCCGATCAGCGCCTTCACCCCGCATGCCCTCACCGACGACGAGGTCGAGGAGACCGTCGAAAGCTTCGTGCGGGCCGCTGAGCTGGCCCGGTGCGCCGGCTACGACGGAGTCGAGATCATGGGCTCCGAGGGCTATCTGGTCAACGAGTTCGTCGTGGCGGCGACCAACCACCGTGTGGACCGCTGGGGCGGGAGTTACGAGAACCGCGTCCGCTTCCCCGTCGAGATCGTGCGCCGGGTCCGCGAGCGCGTAGGCAGCGACTTCATCGTGATCTACCGGCTGTCCATGCTCGATCTGGTGCCCGGCGGTTCCACGCTGGAGGAGGTGGTGCTTCTGGCCCGTGAGATCGAGGCGGCCGGCGCGACACTCATCAACACCGGCATCGGCTGGCACGAGGCCCGCATCCCCACGATCGCCACCTCGGTGCCGCGCGGCGCCTTCACCTGGGTGACCGAGAAGGTGCGGGGCGCTGTGTCCGTACCGCTGGTGACCGGAAACCGCGTCAACACACCGGAACTGGCCGAGGAGATCCTCGCGTCGGGCCGGGCGGACATGGTCTCGATGGCACGGCCCTTCCTCGCCGACCCCGACTTCGTCGCCAAGGCGGCCGCGGGCCGCGCCGACGCGATCAACACCTGCATCGGCTGCAACCAGGCCTGCCTCGACCACGCGTTCGACCTGAAGATCACCTCCTGCCTGGTGAACCCGCGCGCCTGCCACGAGACCGAGATGGTGCTCTCCGCGACCCGTAGGCGCCGGCGCGTCGCCGTGGTGGGCGCGGGTCCGGCCGGGCTGGCGTGTGCGGTCACGGCCGCCGAGCGCGGGCACACGGTGACCCTGTTCGAGTCGGCCGACCGGATCGGCGGCCAGCTGAACGTGGCACGCCGTGTCCCCGGCAAGGAGGAGTTCGACGAGACGCTGCGCTATTTCCGTACGCGGCTGGCCGAGGAGGGTGTCGAGGTCAGGCTCGGCACCCCGGCCACGGCGGCGGTCCTCACCGGCTACGACGAGGTCGTCCTGGCCACCGGGGTCGAGCCCCGCTCCCCCGCGATCCCCGGTGTCGGCCACCCCTCGGTCGTCAGCTATCCGGACGTCCTGCGTGACGGTGCGCCGGTCGGCGACCGGGTCGCGATCGTCGGGGCGGGTGGGATCGGCTTCGACGTCGCCGAGTGGCTGACGGACGGCGGCGAAGGGGCGAGCCGCGACCCGGAGGTGTTCGCCCGGACGTGGGGCGTGGACACCGCGTACGCGGGCCGGGGCGGGCTGCGCACGCCGAAGCGCCCCGAGCCGCCGCGCTCCGTCTTCCTGGTCCAGCGCAGGACGACCAAGGTCGGGGCCGGGCTCGGCAGGACCACCGGCTGGATCCACCGGACGGAGTTGCGCCGCCGCGGCGTGACGATGATCGCGGGCGCCACCTACGACCTGATCGACGACGCGGGTCTGCACCTCACCGTCGACGGCGAGCGGCGGACCCTGGCGGTCGACACGGTCATTCTCTGCACGGGCCAGGAACCGCGCCGCGAGCTCTACGAAGGACTGCGCGCCGCCGGACGGCCGGTGCGTCTGGTCGGCGGCGCCGACGTGGCCGCCGAACTGGACGCCAAGCGTGCGATCCGGCAGGGCACCGAGGTCGCCGCACGGCTGTGACCAGCACCCGGGCCGTCCCTAGGATGCACTCCATGTCACTCCCGCACGCGATCCTCACCGCCCTGCTCGAGAAGCCGTCGTCGGGGCTGGAGCTGACCCGCAGGTTCGACCGGTCGATCGGCTACTTCTGGCCGTCCACGCATCAGCAGATCTACCGCGAGCTGGGAAAGCTGGAGCGGGCAGGGCACATCCGGGTCCTGCCGGCCGCCCAGCCGGCCCGTGGGCAGAGGAAGGAGTACGAGGTGCTGCCCGCGGGCCGCGAGGAGTTGGCCGCCTGGGTGTCACTGGCCGAGGACCCGCGGCCGGTGCGCGATCCGCTGCTGCTGCGGACGCGGGCGGCGGCGGTGGTCGGGGCACCCGGCCTGGTCGTGGAGCTGCGCAGGCATCTCGCCCTGCACCAGGAGCGGCTGGCGGAGTACCTGGAGATCGAGGAACGGGACTTCCCGCCGGAGCGGACCTCCGAGGAGGACCGCCTGCGGCATCTGGTGCTGCGCGGAGGGATCGATCTGGAGACCTTCTGGACCGGCTGGCTCTCCAGGGCGGTCGACGACCTGGAGGGGTGACGGCCCCGGCCGCCGCGTCGGCGGAACCCGGCGGGGCCGCCGGGCCGCTCTGAACCGGGCTCAGGGCCCCGGGACCGGCTCGGCGCGCAACGGCAGCGTGTCGGTGGCGCGGGTCACGCCGACGGCCTGAGCGGTGACGCCCCGGGACGACGGACGTTCCTCGGGGGCGCGCGGTGCGGCGGCGGAAGCGGTACGGTCCTGCGCGCGGCTGAGCAGGATCACGCCCCGCACGGCCGCCGCGGCTCCGACCAGGGCCGGGACCAGCCCGGCCGCCCCGCCCTGCAGGTGTTCGCCGAGCAGCGCGACGCCGATCGCGGCGGCGGCGACCGGGTTGGCGAGCGTGACCACGGCGAGTGGCGCGCCCAGGCCGCCCCGGTAGGCGGTCTGGGAGAGCAGCAAACCGCCCAGGGCGAAGGCGGAGACCAGCAGGGCCACGGTGACGAGCCGCCAGCTGAGCAGCGGACCGGAACGGTCGGTCGTGGCGACGGTCAGGGTCTGGGTGAGCGCCGAGGCGACTCCGGAGGCGAGGCCGGACGCCGCCGCGTGCCGGAGGCCGGGGCGGGCGCCGGGGCGGCTCAGGACGGCGACGAGTGCCATGGTCACGGCGCCCACGGCAAGGGCCTCGGCGAGGCTGAGCGTGTCGTGCGGGGCGGCGCCGCCCGCGGCCAGCAGCAGGGCACCCAGCCCGAGCAGGGTGAGCACGGTGCCGCGCCACTCGGTCCGGCTGACCCTGCGGCCGGCTGCGCGGGCACCGAGCGGCACGGCGGCGACGAGGGTGAGCGCGCCGAGTGGCTGTACCAGGGTGAGTGGCCCGTACTTCAGCGCGGCGACGTGGAGCAGCGCCCCGGCCGCGTTCAGGCCCACCGCCGACCACCAGGCACCGCGGCCCAGCAGCCGCAGCACTCCCGTGGAGGCCTCGGTACGGCCCGCGAGCCGGGCCTGGGCCACGGCGGCGGCCGCGTAGGCACCGGCCGACACGAGGGACAGCGCGACGGCTGTGAGGGTGGCGTTCATCGGCGTGCTCCGGACCGTGCGTAGGCGCGGGGGGCCTGCGTCGGGAACGCGCGCCCCGGCGGTGTGCGCGTTCCGGGCACCAGGGCCTGGGACGCGTACGCCCCGGCTCCGGCCGGTACGGCCGTTTCCCTCGCCACGGCCGGCCAGGGCAGGTGCCGCCTGGCGGGTGCGTGACCCGGCAGCCGGAGGCCGGCGTACGCGACGGAGATCAGCGCGGTGACCACGATCGCGTCGAGCCAGTAGTGGTTGGCCGTACCCACGATGACGAGCAGGGTGACGAGCGGGTGCAGCAGCCACAGCAGGCGCCACCGGGAGCGGGTCGCGACGACGAGCCCGACGGCGACCGCGAGGGCCCAGCCGAAGTGCAGGGAGGGCATCGCGGCGAACTGGTTCGCCATCGAGTCGGTGGCGGGGGTGTCCCCGTACACCGAAGGCCCGTAGACGCGACCGGTGTCGACGAGGCCCGCGACGGGCAGCATCCGCGGCGGCGCGAGCGGGAAGAGCAGGTGGAGAGCGAGTGCGGCGCCGGTGAGGACGGCCAGGACACGGCGGGACCACACGTAGTGGCGCGGGCGGCGCCAGTACAGCCAGACCAGGAAGAGCAGGGTGGCCGGGAAGTGCACGGTGGCGTAGTAGGTGTTGGCCGCCTGGACCAGCGTGTGGCTGTGCAGCAGGAGGCTCTGTACGGCCCCCTCGCCCGGCAGGCGCAGGGCGCGTTCGAGGTCCCAGACGTGTCCGGCGTTGCGGAATGCTTCCTCGACGTGCCCGTTCGCGGCCAGCCGGCCGAGTTTGTACACGAGGAAGAGTCCCGCGACCAGAAGGAGCTCGCGGACGAGGGGCGGCCGGGCAGAGGTGTCCGGGTCCCGGTCGGCGGGCCCACTGCGGGTGTGCATCACCCCGTGCCCCTTCGCTGACGAAACGCTGTCACGACGTGGGCATGGTCGGTTCCTGCCACATCGATACGCCAGTGTACCGATACGTTCGCGTATCGGTACACGCGCGTATCGGTACACTGGCGTATCGAAGGCCGTCGAGCCAGATCCCAGAGAGGCAGGCAGATGTCGTCGCCCGGTTCCGCACAGGAGTCAGCCCCCGCTTCCCGCCGGTCGAAGATCACACCGGAGCGGGCACAGGAGCTCTACACGGCCGTGCTGGACCTGCTCCGGGAGAGCGGCTACGACTCCCTGACGATGGAGGGTGTCGCCGCCCGCACCCGGTGCGGCAAGTCGACCCTGTACCGCCAGTGGGGATCGAAGCCGGAGCTGGTCGTGGCCGCCCTGCACGCCACGAGCAGGACGCTGCCCTCCACCATCGACACCGGCAGCCTGCGCGGGGACCTGTACGCGGTAGCGGCGACCTTCGACGACACCGACCGCGACACCGCGCTCATGCACGCGCTCACCCACGCCGCACTGCAGAGCCCCGAGCTGCTGTGCGCCCTGCGCGAGACCCTGATCGCACCGTCGATCGCGGCGATCGACACCATGGTCAAACGGGCGATCGAACGCGGCGAGATCGCGGCGGACAACCCGGCGGCCCCGTACGTGGCCGCCCAGCTGCTCGGCATCATGCGGGCCAGGCCGCTGCTGCCGGGGCGGTACGCGGGCGAGGGCTTCCTCGTCCGCTTCATCGAGTGCGCGGTCCTGCCCGCTCTCGGCCTCCCGGCTCCCCCGCCCGGGCCCTGATGAACGTGGGCCGTCGCCGTAGCGGATGACGGCGGCCCGCCGCGCCGCACCGTGGGGACGGGGACGGCGCGATCGACAGTCGGCCGGCGGTTTCCACGGAAACCGCCGGCCGACTGCGTTCCCCACCTTCCTTTTCGTCCTCTTGACGATATCCATCGGCCTGGTTATCGTCATAGCGACGAGAAAGAGGGGTCCGACATGGCCGACATCACCCGGCGTTTCGGCCGGCGGCATCTGCGCTCCGCGCCCACCGCCCACATCCGCCACCACAAGCGCGGCCGGCTCACCCATGACGGTCCGGGGATCAGCTTCTGGTACCGGTCACTGTCCGCCGCGCTCTCAGAGATCCCGGTGGACGACCGCGAGCTGGCGATGGCCTTCCACGCCCGGACGGCCGACTTCCAGGACGTCACCGTGCAGGCCACGGTCACCTACCGCATCAGCGACCCGGCCGAGGCCGCCGCCCGCATCGACTTCTCGGTCGACCCCGACACCGGGGTCTGGCGGGGCGCCCCGCTGGAACAGATCGCCACACTGCTCACCGAGACGGCGCAGCAGCACACCCTGGACGTGCTGGCCCGCACCCCGCTGGCAGCCGCCCTGGTGGACGGCGTCGCCTCGGTGCGCACGAGTGTCGCCACCGGGCTGGCCGCCGAACCGCGACTGCCCGCCACCGGCATCGACGTGGTGGCCGTCCGCGTCGTCGCGATCCGCCCCGAGGCGGAGGTGGAGCGCGCCCTGCGCACCCCGGCCAGGGAGCAGATCCAGCAGGAGGCCGACCGGGCCACCTACGAACGCCGGGCCGTCGCGGTCGAGCGCGAGCGCACGATCGCCGAGAACGAACTCGCCAGCAAGATCGAACTGGCCCGCCGCGAGGAACAGCTGGTGGACCAGCGGGGCACCAACGCCCGCCGCGAGGCCGAGGAGAAGTCCGCGGCCGACGGCGTCCGCACGGAGGCCGAGGCCGCACGCACCGTACGCCTTTCCCGTGCCGAGGCGGAGGCCGCCCGGGACGTCGGGGCGGCGCGCGCCGAGGCCCAGGCGGCATGGCTGCGGGTGCACGCCGAGGTGGACCCGGGCACGCTGCACGCCCTGGCGGTGACCCGGCTGGCGGACAACCTGCCCCGCATCGACAGCCTCACCCTCTCCCCCGACGTCCTCACCGGCCTGCTCGCCAAGCTCGGCAGGCCGGAGGCCGGGGCGTGAGCCTGGCCCCCCGGGCGGTCATCGTCCACCGCAGGACCGAGTACGAGGAGCTCCTGGCCCGGCACGGGACGCACGGGCAGGCCGCGTTCTTCCTCTCCAGCCGCGGCCGGTCCGTCGAGGAGGTGGCCGCGCGGCACCACCGCCATCAGCGGGCCCTCACCGAGGTGGCCGCCGCGGTGCCGTTGCGGTGGCGGCGGACCCGGGTGGAGCGGGCCGACCTGGACCGTTTCCTCTTCGGCCCGGAGGACGTGGTCGTGGTGGTGGGCCAGGACGGCCTGGTCGCCAACGCGGCCAAGTACCTGGCGGGCCAGCCGGTGGTGGGCATCGACACCGACCCGGGCCGCAACCCCGGCGTCCTCGTGCGCCATCGCCCCCGGGACACGGCGGCCCTGTGCCGGGCGGCCACCTCGGCGGGCGGCCGGACGGACGCGCTCACCATGGTGGAGGCCGTCGCCGACGACACCCAGCGGCTGCTCGCCCTGAACGAGATCTGCCTCGCCCCTCCCGGTCACGGCACCGTCCGCTACCGCGTCGGCACCGCCGGAGCGCCCCCGGACGGGGAGCCGCAGGCCTCCTCCGGCGTCCTGGTCGGCACCGGTACGGGCGCCACCGGCTGGCTGCGCTCCCTGTGGACGGAGCGCGCCAGTGCCCTGCCGCTGCCCGCTCCGTCCGATCGGCGGCTGCTCTGGTTCGTACGCGAGGCGTGGCCGTCGCCCGCGACCGGCACCGCGCTGACCTCGGGCGAGCTCGGGCGGACGGAGAGCCTGGCGCTCACCGTGGAGTCGGACCGGATGGTGGTCTTCGGCGACGGGATGGAGGCCGACGCGCTGGAGCTGACGTGGGGCCAGAGCGTGCGGCTGGGAATATCGGAGACCGTGCTCCGCCTGGTCGTGTGAGGATTGACCACCTTCGTACACCGGCCCACGACCCGCAGGGAGAAGCCGCACATGACCACCGGTACCGGGGATTCCCTCACCCGCAACACCCGCCCGCCGCTCGCCCAGGCCGCGTTCGGGGTGGGCGTCGTCGTCCGGGACGGGCAGGGGCGGATCCTGCTGGGCAGGCACCGGGACGGCACCTGGGAACTGCCCGGCGGCAAGGTCGACCCGACGCACGAGTCGGTCGCGGCCGCCGCGGCGCGCGAGCTGCGTGAGGAGACCGGGCTGGACGTCCCCGAGAGCGCGGTGACGGTCTTCGCGATGCTGCACGACGTCGTCGGGGGCATCAACCGCATCAGCATGGGCGCGCTGGTCACGGTGGAGTCCGGCGACGCGGAGGTGACCGAGCCGCACCTCGTCTCCACCTGGCGGTGGTGCGAGGCCGAGTCGCTGCCCGGCGTCCTCTTCGATCCCTCCGCGCAGATCCTGGCCGTCTGGCGGCCGGACCTCGGTATCACGCATCCGCCGGCGCACCACCTGCCCATCGCGGCTCCGTGACACACCGGCACCCCCACCTCCGGGCCTACAGATATTAACTATTTGCCTAAAGCCTATAGGCAGTTTTAGCCTCGTGTTCATGAGAGCCCTCGGTGAGCAGGACATCCGCACGTCGTTCGTCAATTGTTCGAAAGGGGAGGCGAAGCGCCTGCCCCTCCCCCGTGACCTGGAGGAACAGCCCTGGGACGACCTGGATTTCCTGGGGTGGCGGGACCTCTCGGCACCGGACAGGAGCTACATCGTCACGGAGCTGCACGGAGAGCTCATGGGCATCACCCTCCGCTTCCCGTCGCAGCAGCGGGGCTTCCTGCACCGCAGCATGTGCTCGGTGTGCCTCACCACCCATCCGGGCAACGGGGTCTCGCTGATGACCGCCCGCAAGCGGGGCCAGGCGGGCCGGGACGGGAACTCGGTGGGCATCTACGTCTGCACCGACCTGGACTGCTCGCTCTACGTACGCGGCAAGAAGCTGCCGGGGTCGGGCAGGCGCTTCGAGGAGTCGCTGACCGTGGAGCAGCAGATCGAGCGGACCAGGAACAAGCTGGCCGCCTTCCTGGACACCCTGGCCGCCTGAGGCCGGGCCCCGCTCGCCGGGAGCTGTCCGGGCCTGCCCGCCGCACGGCCGCGCGCCGGGTGCGGCAGGGTCTCGGCACAGCGCCTCATGTCGTCGCGGGCCGGCCGCCGCGGGGCACCACGACCGGCGAGCCGTCGCCGGGGGCGCTCAGGATGTCGGCGTCCAGCGCGTAGACCTCCTTCACCAAGGCTTCGTCCACGGTCTCGGCCGGGACACCGCGGGCGACGACACGGCCGTCCTTCATGGCGACGAGGATGTCGGCGTAGCGGGCGGCCGCCGCCAGGTCGTGCTGGACCATGACGACGGTCCGCCCCGTCCCGGCGATCTCGCGGACCAGCTCCATGACGTCCACGGCGTGCCCGAGGTCGAGTGCGCTGGTGGGTTCGTCGAGCAGGACGACCGGGGTGTGCTGGGCCAGGACCATCGCGAGCCAGCAGCGCTGGCGCTGGCCGCCGGAGAGCCGGTCGAGGCGTTCGCCGGCGAGCCCCGTCGTCCCGGTGGCCTCCAGCGCCCCGCGTACGGCCCGCTCGTCCTCCCGCGACCACTGACGCAGCAGGCCCTGGCGGGGGTGGCGGCCGTAGCGGACGAGTCCGGCCACCGTGACCGCCTCGGGCGCGCGTGGTGACTGCGGCAGCAGGGCGACCCGGTGTGCGGCCCTGCGCCGGTTCATCTCCCAGATGTCCTCGCCGCCGACGTGGACGGTACCGGCGTCGGGCCGGTGCAGCCGGGCGATCGTCCGCAACAGGGTGGACTTGCCGCAGCCGTTGGGGCCGACGATCGCGACCACCTGTCCCGCGGGCACGGTGAGGTCGACGTCCTCGACGACGGGGCGTCCGGGGTATCCGGAGCGCAGTGCGCGGACCTCGATGCCGCACGGCGCCGCGCCGGGGACCTGGAGGGTGTCGGTCATGGGGGTCACGCCTTTCCGGTGGCACGGTCCGGGCGGAACAGGACCCAGAGCAGGAAGGGGCCGCCGAGGACGCTCGTGACGACACCGACGGGCAGTTCGACGGGGGCGGCGACGCGTCCCAGCGCGTCGGCCGCGGCGATCAGCACGGCCCCGGTCAGAGCGGAACCGGTGACCGGGACCCGGGTGGGCCCGGCGAGCCGCTGGGCCAGGATCGGGGCGGCGAGGGCGACGAAGGCGATGGGCCCGCCGACGCCGACGGCCGTACCGGCGAGCGCGACGGCGAGCACCAGGGCGCCCGCGCGCAGCCTGCGCAGGTCGACGCCGAGCGAGGCGGCCATGTCGTCGTCGAAGCGCAGCAGTTGCAGCCGGTGCCCGACGGCCAGGGAGAGCGGGACCAGGAGGAGCAGGACGAGCGCGAGGGGCGTACCGGCGCTCCAGTCACGCCCGTTGAGGCTGCCCACGGCCCAGAGGAACACGCCGCCCGCGGTGTTGTCGTTCTGGCGGGACATGATCAGGTCGCTCACGGCGCCGATGAAGGTCGAGACGCCGATGCCGGCGACGAGGACGCGGTAGCCCGCGCCGCCCGCCCCGCCCGCGCACAGGACGACGATCACGGCGGCCACGACGGCGCCGATCGGGCCGAGCCACCAGGCGCCGACCATGCCGGTGGTGGAGCCGGCCGCGGCGGCCACGACGGCTGCCGCGGCACCGTCGTCGACACCGAGAAGGTCGGGGGTGGCGAGACGGTTGCCGGCGAGGGTCTGGGTGAGGCATCCGGCGATGCCGAGAGCGGCACCGACCAGCAACCCCACGGCGATGCGGGGCAGCCGGAAGTCCCGCACGATCATGACGGTGCCGGGATCCCCGGTGCCGAGGAGCCCTCCGATCGTCTCGGACAGTCCCATTCCGGTGGAACTGGCCGTCACCGCCAGGGCGATGACGGTCACCAGGACAGGGATCAGGAGCAGGGCGGCGAGCGCACTGCGGCGCGGCAGCAGCCAGGAAAGCGTCCCGGTACGCAGCACGGTGCTGTCGGGAGGCGTCACATCGGCCGTGCCCTCGGGCGGGACGGCGTCGTGGGGCGAGTGCGGCGCGGTCATGCCCGCGCCCCCGCGGTGGAGAGGCGTGAGGAGCGGGCGATCCAGACCAGCAGCGGGCCGCCCACGAAGGCCAGCAGCACACTGACCGGTGTCTCCCAGGGGCGGATGACGACCCGGGCGAGGATGTCCGCCACGATCATGATGTCGGCGGCGATCAGTGCGGACAGGACGAGTTGGGCCGTCATGCGCGGTCCGGTCAGCGCGCGGGCGGCGTACGGCGCCAGCAGCCCCAGGAAGGCGATGGGCCCGGCCACGGCGACCGCGCAGCCGGCGAGCAGGGAGACCGCTCCCGCGACGACGAGCCGGATCCGGCCGGGGTGGTGGCCGAGCGAGCGGGCGGCGTCGTCCCCGAGGCCGAGCGCCGAGAGGGGGCGCGCACAGCCGAGCGCGGTGATCAGGCCGACCGCGACGAGTGGGAGCAGCGGAAGGAGGTCGGACGTCCCGATCCCGGCGAGCGAGCCGATCGTCCAGTACCGGTAGGTGTCGAAGGTGGAACGCGTCCCGAGCAGCACGTACGAGGTGCAGCCGTGGAAGGTGGCACTCAGCGCGGACCCGGCCAGGACGAGGCGCAGCGGTGAGCCCGCGGTGCGGCCGGACGCGGCGAAGAGCAGGACGACCGCGCTGGCGGCCGTTCCACCGGCGAGCGCCCAGACCAGGACGGCTCCCGGCGAGCGCACACCGAAGAAGGTGAGCCCGAGGACGACGGCGAAGGCGGCCCCGGAGTTGACGCCGAGCAGTCCGGTCTCGGCCAACGGGTTGCGGGTGGCGGCCTGGAGGAGACAGCCCGCCGCGCCGAGGCAGGTGCCGACGAGCACGGCGGCGAGCGTGCGCGGGAGCCGTACGTCCATGACGGCGAGCCGGATCCGGGCGTCGGCGCGGGCGGCCGTGTCACCGGTGAGGAAGTGCCAGGCGCTGCCGACGGAGCTGGTGCCGGTGCCGACGAGGAGGGAGAGCAGCGCGAGACCGAGGAGGAGGACGAGGAGTCCCGCGGCCGCCCACGGGACGATCCGCCCTTCCACCGGCGGTCTTTCGTACGGGCGGCTTTCGGCTGTTCTCGGCCGCCCCCCTTGCACTATCGACATAAGGGTAGCCTAACCTAATCACGAAAGCCCGGTTCCGGTGGGCCCCGGGACTTCGTCATGCCCTGAAACGGCGTCATGTGCGCGGCGTTCTCCGGCATTCCGCCCGAGAGCCCCACCGGAACGGACAACGACATGCAACACAGACGGAGATTTCAGGCCATGGTGCCCAGCTCGCCTCTTTCCCCCGGCCGTCACGCGCGCCCCGTCGCCGCGGCGTCCCTGCTCGCACTCTGCGCCCTGGCGCTGAGCGCGTGCGGGTCCTCCGAGCCGGCCGCGGCCCTTGACGACGCCGGCGGGGCGAGCACCACACGGATCACCGACGCGACCGGCACGAAGGTGGACGTCCCCGGTGAGCCGAAGCGGGTCGTGGCACTCAGCGAGATGGACCTGGACTCCGCACTCACCCTGGGGATACAGCCGGTGGGCCTGACCGCGGGACGTGGCCAGAAGGGCGCCCCCGCCTACCTCGCCGACCGGGCGGAGAGCATTCCGGTGGTCGGTGCGGTCACCGGGCCGGACATCGAGAAGGTCGTCCAGGCAAAGCCGGACGTGATCCTGGCCGGCCAGACGGCCGACGAGCAGGTGCTGGCCCAGCTGCGGAAGATCGCTCCCACGGTCGTCACCATCGACGACACCAAGGACTGGAAGAAGTCCCTGACGCTGACCGGCAAGGCGCTCGGCAGGAGCGACGAGGCCGGGAAGTTCCTCGCCGACTACGACGCCGAGGCGGCGGCCCTCAGGACGGACCTCGGTGACCAGGCCGGTGCGAGCGTCTCCGTCGCCCGCTACTCCGCCAAGGGCACCGCACTCATGCAGCAGGGCGTGTTCATCAGCGACGTCCTGAAGGACCTCGGTTTCGAACGGCCCGGCATCCAGAACGACAAGGGCGAGGGACACTCGACGCCGATCAGCGACGAGAACCTCGACGAGATCGACGGCGACTGGCTCTTCATCGGCACGCTGGACGCCGGGACCGACGCCGACCTGCTCACCGAGCTGGCCGGGAAGCCCGCCTACGCGCAGCTGGGTGCGGTGAAGGACGGACACGCGACGGTGATCGACGGATCGAAGTGGACCAGCCTGGGCGGTGCGCAGGCAGCCGTCTCGGTGCTCGACGACATCCGGAAGGCCATGGTCGGGTGAGCGGCTTCCAGGAGCGCCCGGGGCGTACGGCCTCCGTGACGGGAAACGTCCGGGGCGTCGGCGAGGCAGCGGTCCACGCGCCGGCCGAGCGAGCAGCCCGCGTCCACGTCACCGCGCACGACCTGTACAGGGACGGCGGCCACCGTCCCGCGCGCCTGAGGCGCGCCGTCCCGGAGCCCTTCCCCGGCCCAGTCCGAGTCCACCCACACGGGAGCCCACCATGTCCGCCTCTCCGAGTGTCCCCGCCGACTCCCCTCCGATCGTTTCGCCCGGCGCGGCCACCGCTCTGCTGGAGGCCTACCGCCCCGGCTCGGACCGGTTCCTCGCCACTCCCCGGCACACCTTCCTCGGCAGCGGGACCGCTGCCGAAGTGCCGCACGACGCCCGCCCGGTGGCCCTGCGCGTGCGCGAGGTCCTCGACGCGCGGCGGCGCGCGGGCGACCCCGCGCCCGTGGTCGTCGGCGCGCTGCCCTTCGCCCCGGACGGCGTTCCCGCGCTGGCGGTGCCGCGGTCCGTCCGCCGGGCGCCCGCCCTCCGCGAGGACCCGCTGATCGCCCTGCGCGGGCCGGACGCGGGGCACCCCTCCGACTGGCGCATACGCGAGGTGCCGGCCGCCGGCCGGTACGGCGAGGCGGTGGCCGCGGCGGTCCGGCGCATGAGGGCCGGGGAGTTCGACAAGGTCGTCCTCGCCCGCACCCTGGAACTCACCTCGCCGCACCCCCTCGATCTGCCCGGCATGCTGAACCGGCTGGCGCGCCGGGACCCTGGGGGTTACACGTTCGCGGTGCCCAGCGGTCCGGGCCGCACACTCATCGGGGCCAGCCCCGAACTCCTCGTCGCACGCCGGGGCGGACAGCTCGTCGCCAACCCGCTGGCCGGCTCCGCGCCCCGCAGCGGCGAACTGGCCGAGGACGTACGGCGGGCGGCGGCCCTGCTGGAGTCACCGAAGGACCTGCACGAGCACGCCGTCGTCGTCGACGCCGTCCGGGAGGCACTCGCACCGTTCTGTACGCGCCTGGAGGCACCGGAACGCCCCACGCTGATACGCACGGCGACGATGTGGCACCTGTCCACGACCCTCACCGGGGACCTCACCGATCCGGCCGCCGCCTCCGCCCTGGATCTGGCCTCCGCCCTGCATCCCACGCCCGCGGTCTGCGGCACCCCGACCGAGGCCGCCCGTGCGGTCATCGCCGAGTCGGAGCCCTTCGACCGGGGCGCGTACACCGGCATGCTCGGCTGGCAGGACGCCGAGGGCGACGGCGAGTGGGTCGTGACGATCCGCTGTGCCGAGGCCGAGGGCACCACCCTGCGGCTCTTCGCCGGGGCCGGTGTGGTGGCCCAGTCCTCACCCGACGCCGAGACGGCGGAGACCGGCGCCAAGTTCCGTACTTTCCTCAACGCTGTGGGAGCGACCCTGTGACCCTCACCCCGACGCCCGGCACCGACGCCCCGGAGCCCGACGCGCCTACCTGGCCCGCCGAGTTCGCCGAGCGCTACCGCGCGGCCGGCCACTGGCGCGGCGAGACCTTCGGCTCCGTGCTCGCCGAGCGCGCCGCCGCCCACCCCGACCGGATCGCGGTCGTGGACCCGGCCCCCGAACGCCGGACGTGGACCTACCGTGAGCTGGAGGAGCGCTCGGCCCGGCTGGCCGCCGGATTCGCCGCGCGCGGCATATCCAAGGGCGACCGGGTCGTCCTGCAACTGCCCAACGTCGGCGAGTTCGTCGAGGTCGCCTTCGCGCTGTTCCGCCTCGGCGCCCTGCCCGTGTACGCGCTGCCCGCGCACCGGGAGACGGAGATCGCGTACTTCTGCTCGTTCACCGAGGCCGTCGCCTATGTGATCCCCGACAGGCACGCCGGCTTCGACCACCGCGACCTCGCCTCGAAGGTCAAGGCGGACACCCCGACGCTGCGGCACGTGTTCGTCGTCGGCGATCCGGGCGAGC
The DNA here is from genome assembly GCF_000177195.2 of Streptomyces sp. SirexAA-E. Classification (GTDB taxonomy): domain Bacteria; phylum Actinomycetota; class Actinomycetes; order Streptomycetales; family Streptomycetaceae; genus Streptomyces; species Streptomyces flavovirens. Next base: position 6,907,384 of record NC_015953.1, on the reverse strand, counting down.
ACACCCCGCTGTCCGACGTTCCGCGCGAGGCGGACGGCCTGCCCGAGGGGCCCGCCCCGGACGACCTGGCGTTCCTCCAGCTGTCGGGCGGCACGACGGGCGTGCCCAAGCTGATCCCCCGTACGCACGACGACTACATCTACTCGCTGCGCGGGTCCGACGAGATCTGCGGGGTCGACGCGGACACCCGGTACCTGGTCGTCCTGCCCGCCGCGCACAACTTCCCGATGAGCTCGCCGGGCTGGCTGGGCACGCTCTACGCCGGCGGCACGGTCGTGCTCTGCCCCCGTCCCGACGCCGCGACGGCCTTCCCCCTCGTGGCCGCCGAGCGCGTCACCATGACCGGCATGGTGCCGCCGCTCGCCCTGCTGTGGACCCAGGCCGCAGAGGACACCGAGCACGACCTCTCCAGCCTCCGCCTGGTCCTCGTCGGCGGCGCCAAGTACAGCGAGGCCGCGGCCCGGCGGCTGGAACCCGCCCTGGGCTGCCGGCTGATGCAGGTCTTCGGCATGGCCGAGGGGCTCGTCAACTACACGCGCCTGGACGACGACGACGAGACGGTCGTCACCACCCAGGGCCTGCCGATCTCCCCGGACGACGAGATCCGCGTCGTCGACGACGCGGACCAGGAGGTTCCGGACGGCGCCTACGGGCACCTGCTGACCCGGGGCCCGTACACGATCCGCGGCTACTGGCGTGCCCCCGAGCACAACGCCCGGTCGTTCACGTCCGACGGCTTCTACCGCACGGGTGACATCGTGCGCCGCACCCCGACCGGTCATCTCGTCGTCGAGGGCCGGGCCAAGGACCAGATCAACCGGGGCGGCGAGAAGATCGCCCCCGAGGAGATCGAGAACATCATCCTCTCCCACCCGTCCGTCCACGACGTGTCGCTGGTGGGCGTCGCCGACGAGTACCTCGGGGAACGCTCCCTGGCCTACGTCATCCTGCGCGAGGGCGCCGAGCCCCTGAAGGCGCCCGCCGTCAGGCGGCTGGTCCGCGAGCGCGGTGTCGCCGCCTACAAGGTTCCCGATCTCGTCGAGTTCGTCGACGCCTTCCCGCAGACCGGCATCGGCAAGGTCAGCAAGAAGGGGCTGCGTTCCGACGCGGCCCCCGGCCCGGCCGCCCCGCTCCAGCACTGAGTCCGCCCCGCGCGGCACGAAAGGTCTTCCCTCCCATGGCACTTCCCGCCATCGCTCCCTACGCCCTGCCGACCGGGGCCGAACTGCCCGCCAACCGCGTCGACTGGGCCGTGGACCCCGCACGCGCCGTGCTCCTCGTCCACGATCTGCAGAACCACTTCCTCGGCGCCTATCCGGCCGGTGAGCAGCCGCTGACCGGGATGCTCGACAACACCGCCCGCATCATCGGGCAGTGCCGCCGGGCCGGCGTCCCGGTGGTCTACTCGGCCCAGAAGGGCGGCCAGACACCCGAGGAACGCGGCCTCCAGCTCGACTTCTGGGGGCCCGGGGCGGCGGACGACCCCACGGCCCTGGCCGTTCCGCCGGCGGTCGCGCCCGCCGACGGGGACATCGTCCTGACGAAGTGGAAGTACAGCGCCTTCGTGCGCACCCGGCTGGAGGACGTGCTCCGCGAGTCGGGCCGCGACCAGCTGGTGGTCACCGGGGTCTACGCGCACATCGGTGTCCTGATGAGCGCCGCGGACGCGTGGATGCGGGACATCCAGGCGTTCGTCGTGGCCGACGCGGTGGCCGACTTCTCGCGTGAGGACCACGACATGGCCCTGCGTTACGCCGCGGGCCGGTGCGCCCGTGTCGTCACCACGGACACCCTGCTCGACGAGATCTGACCCGCCCCGGGGGGCGAGCCGGGCCACCGGACCCGCCCCCCCGTCAGGTCCGGGACAGCAGCTCCACCAGGCCGTCCGCGAGTTCGGTGCGCCAGCACAGGTAGTCGTGCCCGCCGTTGAACTCGTGGTACGAGACGTCGTAGCCCACCGCCGCGAGCGTGTCCCGCAGTCGGCGGGCGGCGGGCAGCGCCACCCACTCCTGCGCGCCGAAGGAGAGCCGGAAGCGGACCGGGAGACGCGGTCCGCGTGCGATCCGTCCGGTCAGCCACTCGGACTCCGGACCGTCGGGCCACCAGAAGGAACCCGACTGGGCCAGGACGCCGCCGAACCGGCCGGGGGCCGAGAGCGCCGCGTGGGCGGCGCACAGCCCGCCCAGGCTCTGCCCGGCCACGACGGTACGGGCCGGGTCGTCCGTGACCGGCAGGGCCGTGGCCGCCCAGGGCAGCAGCTCCTCGGCGAGGAAGACGGCGTACTCCTGACGGCAGGTCATCTCCGCCCAGCGGGTACCGGCGTCCACCGAGTCCGGCAGCAGGGCGACGAGCGGCGGGACGCGCCCGTCCGCGATGAGGTTGTCGAGCAGGTGGGCGAGGCCCAGGTGCTCGTGCCAGTGCTCGCCGTCGAGGAGGACCAGCACCGGAAGATCGCCGGTGTGCCCGGCGGGCAGGGGCGGTTCGTACGCCCACACGCGGCGGGCCCCGTCGCCGAAGGCGCGGGCCGGGACGTCGTGGACGGCGACGCGCCCCCGGGCCACGCCCCGGCGGGGCGCCCAGTCCGTGGCCCGGGGCGCCGCCGGGAGTCCGGCGTAGGAGACCGGGTCCCCGCTCCACCGGCGCGGCAGCGTCCGCGGATTGAGCGGGTCGGGCCGACGACGGGTCCGCAGCCACTGCCAGTACGCGGGGGTCCCCGCCTCGGGGCCGCCCCCCTCGTCGACGTAGAAGTCGTAGGTACCGCGCCAGTCGTGGCGCAGGCGCAGCGTCCAGTGCCAGATGTCGGTGCCGGGATGCCGCTCCATCATGTTGCCCTCGGGGGCCCGGGGGTCGCCGAGCTTGTTGGGGAGGACCTGGACGGCTCGGGTCGCCTCGGTGCCGCGCCACAGAAACGTCACGGCGCGATGGTCGGCACTGCCTCGGGGATCCGGCGAGACGAGCGGACCGCCTCCGTCGCGCACGGCCGCCCAGAACTCCTCGACCCCCTCGGGTGGGGGCAGCGGCCGTGCGGGGACGGCGAGCCGGGGCACACCGTCCGGGCGCGCGGTCCGCGGAGGCCGGCGCGGGGCGTCCTGGGGCGGCGGGAACGTGATCACGGGGGCTCCGAGTGACAGACAGAGACGACTTAGGGTTACCTTACCTCTCACGTCCGGGCCGTCTGTCACCCGCCTTTCGTCCCGGGCCCCCGCGCGGTGCGGGGCCAGGTCCGCACCGCCGGGCCCCGCACCGCGTGCCGGGTCCGTCAGCCGGCGCCACCGAGGGCCCTCGGTGGCGTGACGCCGAACTCCTCTGCCTTCACCAGGAGTTCGCGCCACACCTTCGGCGCCACCGGTATCCCGGTACGGCCGCGTTCGGCCGACAGGGCCGCCGAGCGCTCGCCCGGGTAGAAGACACCGGAGGCATCGTCCGCCACCGGAAGGGCCTTGAGGGTGCTCAGCGTGGTGTCCACCGCCTCGGTGAACGCCTCGGCACCGCCGAACGCGGCCGGGTCCACCGCGATCAGAAGGGCGTTCTGGCGGTGGGTGCGGCCTTGCGGGTCGTCCGAGTGGAAGGACGAGAAGATGGGCGCCCCGACCAGCACGCTGGTGAGCAGTTCGAAGGCGAGCGACATGCCCGAACCCTTGACGCCGCCGAGCGGCAGCGGCATGACCGCCCGTTCCGGGTCGGTCGTCGGCGTGCCGTCCCTGGTGGCCGCGGCGCCCTCCGGCAGCGGTGTGCCGTCGGCCTTCGCCTGGCGGATCTTCCCCAGTGCGATGGTGGCGGTCGCCATGTCGAGGAGCAGGGGGGCGTGGCCGGTCGCGGGTACGGCGACGGCCAGCGGGCTGGTCGCCACGGCCGCGCCCTTGGCACCGGTGTAGCCCATGTTGGGCATACCGGAGACGAAACCGATGCCGACCAGGCCCTGTTCGGCGATCCTGGACACGTAGTAGCCGATGGCGCCGGTGTGGACGGTGCGGCGCACACCCACGGTGGCGATGCCGTACGTCCTGGCCCGGTCCACCGCCTCCCGTGCCGCCCGGGTGAGGGCCACCGGGCCCGGCGCGCGGTCGGCGTCCAGGACGGCGGCGGCCGGCGTCGTGGACTCGACCGTGATCTCGGGCCGGGCGTTCGCCACGCCCTTGGCCAGCAGCTCCAGATAGGCCGGGACACGGGCGGTGCCGTGCGAGTCGACGCCGCGTCGCGCGGCCCAGACGAAGACGTCGGCGGTGGTGCGGGCGTCCTCGGCGCACAGACCTCCCTTCTCGAGGAGGGCCGCGGCGAAGTCCAGCAGGTCGCCGGCGGCGACCAGGGTCGTACCCGGCTTGGAAACGGGGGTGTCGGTCATGGTGGCTGATGCCTCCTGTTCAGCGGGTGACGAGGACGTCGACGACGGCGGTGGTGCCGTCCGCCACCGCCTTGAGCGCGCGCTCCAGGGCGGGGGCGAGCGCGTCGGGCGTGTCGACGGTCTCGGTGTGCATGCCGAACGGCTCGGCGAACGCCGCGAGCCGGGGCAGCCGGTGCAGATCCGTGCCCAGCCATTCACCGGTCTCGGCGGCCGCGCCCTCGGGGTAGAACCTCCGGTGGTTGAGGTTCATCGATCTGTAGACACGGTTGTTGAAGACGACGATCAGCACCGGAAGGCCGTACGTCCGGGCGGCGTCGTACGACGGAATCACCGGGTTGTACGTGAAGGCCCCGTCGCCGACGGTGAAGACCACCGGGCGGTCCCGTGCGGCGAGTTTGGCGCCCAGGGCGACGGCGATGCCCTGTCCGAGCCCGCCCTGCACGTAGAAGTAGGAGTCGGGGCCGGAGGTCTTCAGGTGGCGCTTGACGGTACGGCTGTGCGTGATGGTCTCGTCGACCACGATGGCGTCCGAGCCGTCGAGCAGACGGCGCAGGGTGGCGGCGACCAGGACCGGGTCGGTCCCCTCGGCCCGTTCCGCCCTGGACTCCGCTTCGGCGACGGCGGACTGCTCCGCCGCGTACCGCTCCTCCTGGGCGGCCCGGCGCCGGGCGACGGCCGCCCCGTCGAGGTCTGTCGCCCGCCTGGCCAGCTGGCGCAGGGTGTGGGCGACACCGCCTTCCAGATACCGGTCGGCGAACAGCACCTGGTAGGCGAGGTGCGGGCGCTGCGGCACCTCGTCGATGACGACGACCTTCGCCTTGGCGGGGCGGCGGCTCGGCGGGTAGAAGGGGACGCGGCAGTTGACCAGGAGGATCAGGTCCGCCTCGTCCATCCACGGGCCGATGTCCCCGCCACCGTGCAGCGGATGGGTCCGCGGGAAGTTGCCGCAGACGGCGGAGTCGGGCTCGACGACGGGGATGTCCCACGCCTCGGCGAAGGCGACGAGCGCCTCGAAGCCGCCCGCCTCACGGCCGGCCGTCTCCGTCACGATCACGGGGTTCTCCGCCTCGCGGATCATCCGGGCGACCGAGTCGGCCTCGTCGGGCGAGCTGTGCGTGGAGCCGGGTGCCACGACCGGCTTGGCCTCCCGGCCGTCCCACTCCTCCAGGAGGATCTCCAGCGGGATGTTGAGGTACGCGGGGCCGGCCGGTGCCCGCCGGGCCAGCTCCGCCGACCTGGTGATCATCGTGGGCAGGGTGTGGACGTCGGCGGCCTCGTTGGACCACTTGGTGAAGGGCCGGGCGACGCCGTGCGGGCCGCCCACGATCGAGAGGTTGCGGTACCACTGGCCACCCGGGTCCTGCCCCGGGCCGTCGCCGTAGGTGCTGGACTCCGAGGAGGCGACCACCATGGGGACTCCGGTGAGCAGCGCCCCGTGGATCGCCATCGAGCCCTGGAGCAGGCCGGGGGCGGCGTGCAGGAGGACCCCTTGCGGGCGGCGGGTGACCAGGCCGTACCCGGTCGCCATGCCGACCGCGACGGTCTCGTGGGTGAGGTCGAGGTAGCCCGGCGCCGGTTCGCCGTCGCGGTGGCGCCGGGCCAGGGACTCCCACACGGGGGCCCATTCGGACCCCGACGAGCAGAAGAGGTAGTCGGCGCCCACCGCCTCGAAGGCGGAGACGACCGCGTCACCGCCGTCGGCACCTGGCGTCTGCGTGCTGTCCGTCATCGCAGGGGTGTCCTCAGCCCTCGACCGGCCAGTCCAGGACCTCGCTGATGCCTCGGCCCAGCATCCACTCCAGCTCCTCCGGGGTGAAGTCCCAGTGCTTGGTGAACTGTTCGATGGTGTCGGTGTAGGTGATGCCGTGGCCGAGCAGGCGGGTGATGTCGGTGCCGTAGAAGCAGCGCTGCGGGCCCATCCTGTCGACCATCTCGCGCACGTACTTCTCGATGTTCCTGTTCGGGAAGGGCTCCGTCGAGTACCCGGGCAGGGCCGAGAGCTTGACGTAGATGTTGGGGTGCTTGTGCAGATCGGCGGTCTCGGAGACCCAGTAGCCGATGGCGTCGTCCACGCAGCGGGCCATGATGCCCATGTGGTCGATGATGATCTTCAGCTCCGGGTGCCCGGCCGCGATCTCGCCGAGCTCCTTCTTCCAGATCGGCGCGTGGACCATGGTGGGGATGCGCAGTTCTTCGGCGATCGGCCAGTACCAGTCGTTGGTGCCGTCGATCATCCAGTTGCGGTCCTGCGGCCGGTGGAAGGTCAGGCGCGTCCCCTTGATGTGCGGGTTCTGCGCGAAGTCCTTGAGCAGGGCGGTGCCTTCGGCCTCGTCGTCCTGCGGGACGCGGGCCATGACGCCGAAGCGGTCGGGGTGGGCCTCGCACGCCTCCAGGGCGTAGTCGATGCGGTTGCCCTCCCACGAGGGCGGGAGGATCAGGGCCCGGTTGACGCCGGCCTCGTCCATCAGCTCCAGGGCCTCCTCGTAGGAGAAGGCCTCCTCGCGGTGACCGTTGAGGCGGATGCGCTCGCGGGCCCCGGGGACCCAGGGGCGATCCGGGGTCTCTTCCTTCCAGATGTGGATCTGGGTGTCGACCACGAACATGGTGAGCCTCTTTCGTTTCGAGGGGTGGGGGTGGTGTGCGTCAGACGTTAGGGCCGCGAGGCGGTGTTCGCGCAGAGCCGGGCGTGCAAGCAGTTGTTGCGCGAACAGCCAGGTGGGGCGCGATCAGGGAGCGTCGCCGGCGCCCGCGAAGACGGCGTCGCAGATGTGCTCGGCGATCGCCATGGAGGCGGTGGCGGCCGGGGAGGGGGCGTTGCGTACGGCGGTGACGCGTCCGACGCGGTGGATGCGGAAGTCGTCCACCAGCGAGCCGTCGCGGTCCAGCGCCTGGGCGCGCACACCGGCGCCGCCGCGGACCACGTCGTCGGTGCCCACGCCGGGTACGTAGTCGCCCGCGGCCCGCATGAAGGCGGTGACGGAGAGGGAGCCCCGGTACTCCTTCACGCCGGTCCGCCAGTGCCGGGCGGCCATCTTCCACACCCCGGGGTAGGCCGCGAGCCGGGCGAGGTCCCTCACGGACACGTCGGACAGCTTGTAGCCCTCTCTGGCGAGGGCCAGGACGGCGTTCGGGCCGACTTCCACAGAGCCGTCCACCCGGGGCGTGAAGTGCACCCCGAGGAAGGGGTAACGCGGGTCGGGTACGGGGTAGATCAGGCCCCGGACCAGGTCGGTCCGGTCCGGCTTGAGGAGCATGTACTCCCCCCGGAAGGGCACGATCCGCGGGTCCTTCCGGTCCCGGGCGAGACCGGCGACGGTGTCCGACTGGAGTCCCGCGCAGAGGACGAGCCGGTCGACGCGGACCCGCCGCTCCCCCGAGGCCACCTCGATCCCGCCGGGCACGTCGGTGAGGGAGGACACCGGGAAGCCGAGCTTCACCTCGCCGCCCTGTGCCGCGATGTCCTCGGCGAACCGCCGGGCGACCGCCCGGTAGTCGGTGATGGCGGTACGGGGCGAGTGCAGGGCCGCGATGCCGCCGGCGTTGGGCTCGATCTCCCTGATCTCGTCCCTGGAGATCCGGCGCAGATCGGGTACGTGGTTGTTCCTGGCCCGCTCGTAGAGGTTCTCCATGCGGCCCAGCTCGTCCTCGCGCACGGCCACGACCAGTTTGCCGATCTCCTGGTAGGGCAGCTGCCGGTCCCGGCAGTACGCGCGCAGCAGCGACACGCCCCGTACGCACAGGTCGGCCTTGAGGCTCCCGGGCGCGTAGTAGATACCGGCGTGCACCACACCCGAGTTGTGTCCGGTCTGGTGGGCGGCGACCTGCTGTTCCTTGTCGAACACCACGACCCGGGTGCCCGGACGGCGCAGCGCGATCTCCCGGCCGGTGGCCAGGCCCACGATGCCGGCGCCGACGATGCCGATCGTGTCGTCAGCCATCGGCGTCCTCCTTTCTCGCTGTTCCTGTCGGTCGGCCCGGCGTCACGTGCCGAAGTGGAAGGCGACGGTCTTGACCCGGGTGTAGAAGCGCAGGGCTTCGGTGCCCTGCTCCTTGAAGGCGGAGCCGGAGTCGCGGAAGCCACCGAAGGGATGGTGCACGTCCCAGCCCGAGGTCGTGGTGTTCACCGCGATCTGGCCGCAGTCCGCCTCCTGGGCGAAGCGGTGGGCGGCCCGCAGGTCACGGGTGAACAGGGCGGCCGCCAGACCGAAGTCCGAGTCGTTGACCTCTTCGACGGCCTCGTCGAGTCCGTCGACGGGGCGCAGCACGAGGACCGGTCCGAAGACCTCCTCGCGCCAGACGGCCATCTCCCGGGTCACGTCCCCCAGCACGGTCGGGTTGACGTAGCAGCCGTGGGCGAGTTCCTCGTCGACGGGGACGTCACCGCCCGCCAGGACGGTGGCGCCCTCCCCCACGGCCCGCTCGATGTGGGCCAGGACCCCGCGCCGCTGTCCGGTGCTGACGAGGGGGCCGACGACCGTCTTCCCGGAGGCGCCGGGGCCCGGCCGCAGTGCGGACACCGCCTCCAGCAGCAGACGCGTGAAGTCCTCGTACACGGAGCGCTCGACCAGGACCCGGCTGGTGGCGGTGCAGCGCTGGCCGGTCTGTCCGAACGCGGCGGTCATCAGCGCGGTGACGGCGGCAGGAAGGTCGGCGTCGGCGAGGACGACGGTGGCGTTCTTGCCGCCGAGCTCGCCCTGGAAGCGGACGTTGCGGTCGGCGAGCGCGGCGCGCAGCCCCTCGCCGACGGAGTTGCTGCCGGTGAAGGTGACGGCGGCCAGGCGCGGGTCGTCGAGCAGCGGGCCGGAGATGTCCCGGCCGCGGCCGGTGACCACCCCGAGCACCCCTGCGGGCAGGCCCGCGTCGTGCAGGGCGCGGGCCAGGTGGAGCCCGGACATCGGGGTCTCGGAGGCCGGCTTGAGGACGACGGCGTTGCCGGCGGCCAGGGCGGGCGCCAGCTTGCGGGCGGGCGTCAGCAGCGGGTCGTTCCACGGGGTGACGGCCAGGACGATCCCGACCGGCACGCTCTCGGAGCTCGTACGGGTGTCGGGGCGGGCGTCGTGCAGGAGGGTGCCGTAACCGCTGCGGGCCAGGCCGGCGTAGTACTCGAAGAAGTCGGCGGCCTTCTGGACCTCGCCCCCCGCCTCGGCGACGTTCTTCCCGTTCTCGGTGACCACGTCCGCCGCGACGGCGGCGGCCCGCTCGCGGAGCAGCCGGGCCGTCCCGTGGAAGATCCGGGCCCTCTCGAAGGGGCTGGTGCGCCGCCAGACCTCGAACCCCTTCTCGGCCTCGTCGTACGCGCGGGCGACCTCCCGGGCGTCCAGCGCCGGTACCCGGACGACGAGGGCGCGGGTGTCGGACGGGTCATGGACGGTCAGCCACGCGTCGGCCGCCACCCACTGTCCGCCGAGAAGGGTTTCCATGGTGCGCATCTGGATCATTGCTCCCGTCCGACCGCGGCCACTGCGCGGTGTACAGATGAAACGGTGGGGTCACGACAACACAGGAAGTCCCGGGACGTGACCAGGCCCGCGGCGGCAGACATTGGTTGCGCGCCACGCACGGCCCCGGGCGTGCGAACCGTGCTGGAATCGGCACCGCCCGACGCCGTACCGGAACGAGGAGAGCATCCGCATGGCATTCGCCGTCATCGCCCACTACCGCTGCGCCCCCGAGGACGAGGCCACCGTGCGTGCCGCGCTGCTGAGGACGCGTGAGCACACGCGGGCCGAGCCGGGGAACCTCGGCTACGAGGTGCACGCGGAGGTGGACCGTCCGGGCTCCTTCGTCCTGTACGAGCGGTACGCGGACCGGTCCGGCTTCGACGCGCACGCGGCGGCCGGCTACTTCGACGAGCTGATCGTCCGGACGGTACGGCCGCTGCTGACCGAGCGGACGGTCACGTTCGCCGAGGTCCTGTAGGGAGCTCGCGGCCGGGGCCGAGGGGCGCGCGGGCGCCCGCCGGCCCCGGCCTCGGCCGGTCAGAACTCGTTCCCCCAGCAGTAGCGGGCCAGCGTCTCGACCTGGATCAGCTTGCGGTGCTGGTCCTCGGCGCTCAGCAGCGGCCGGCCGGCCACGTCCTCGAACCCTCGGGACGGGGCCAGGGCCATGTCCTCCAGGTCCTTGGCCTCGGCGGCGGCGTCGATGCGGACCATGACCGCGTCGATCTCCTCGATCTCCGGCACGGTCGCGTCGACCGCGCCCAGGCACACGTCCCGGTCCTCGGGCACCGCCCGGAGCAGGTCGAGTTCGGCTCCGGTGCCCTGGTCGTACGGGAGCACCCAGCGGTCGGCGGGTATCTGCGCGTACAGCCGCTCGGCCCTGGCCCGGTCCACTTCCGTGGGTGCTGCCCAGCCGGGGCAGACGGCGATCCGGACGCCTTCGGGGCGCTCCGATTGCGGCAGGGCCAGTGCCTCGACGGCCAGGGCGTCGTCGAAGGTGAGGGCCCCGACGGCACCGGGTTCGGCGGCCGTGTGGCCGAGCAGGAGCGGGTTGTTCAGCTGGACGAGACGCACGCCCCGGGAGATCAGCAACTCGATCTCCGCACGGACGATCTCCGCCAGGGCCTCACCGAGCTCGCGGGCCGAGGCGGGGCCGCCGGACCCGGTCAGGGCCGGGTCGAAGCAGGTGGCGGCGAGGTGGGCGGGCGAGGGCAGGGACGCCTTGGGCGCGATCTGTGTGAGTTCGCCGAGCCGCGTGGCCCAGTCGGCGAGCAGCGGGCCGTCGGCCTTGGGCAGGGACTCTGCCACCCAGCCGGCCAGGCCGCCGGTCTCCCGGCCGGTGCGCCGGAAGCCGGAGACGTTGTCGAGGACGGCGCTGCGGAAGTCCTCGCGGGGGAAGTCGCCGTCGGTGACGACCGTGGAGCGCAGTCTGCGCTGGAAGGCCACGGCCTCCTTGACCGAGGCGAGTTCGGCGGCGCGCAGCGGATCGGCGTCCCCGTCCCGGGCGGCGCGCTCGCGGGCGGCCGTCAGGGCGGCGGGCCGCACGAGGCTGCCGTGGTGGTCGATGCGGTAGTTGAAGGTGTCGGCCATGGCTCAGGCTTCCTTTCCTGCGGGCGTGCCGGAGACGCCCCAGGCGGCGAACTCCATCTCGTAGCCGAGGGACCGCAGGACGGCGTCGGCGATCCGCTGGTCCTCGTCGGCGGTGCCTCCGGCGATACCGAGGCCCCCGATGACCTCGCCGTCCTTCTTGATCGTGACGCTGCCCTCGGTGGCGAGGATGGGCATGGCCGCGCCGGGCAGCTGGGAGAGCTGGGAGAAGAAGACCGGCTGGCTCTCCTGCCACTTCTTCAGCATGGCGCCGGGCCGCTGCATGATCGCCGCGGTGTACGCCTTGGCCCGGGCGATGTCCGGGGTGAGCGGACGTGCTCCGTCGGCCCGGCGGATGGCGACGGGGAATCCGCCCGCGTCCACGACGGCCACGCTCACCGCCTTGCCGACCTCCTGGGCGTGCCGGTGTGCGGCGTCGGCGATCTCTTCGGCGGCGGCGAGGGTGAGGGTGCTCATGCGGCTTCCTTCGGGGCGGTGAGGGTGCGGCGCAGGCGGGCGACGGCCGCGTTGTACTGCTGGGGGGCCTCCCAGTACATCGAGTGCGGGGCGCCGGGGACGATCTCCAGGTGGGACCCCGCCACCAGCTCGTGGGCGCGGGTCACGGTCTTCACGCCGAGGACCGCGTCCTTCTCGCCGGCGAGGAAGGCGACCGTGACGCCGGACTCCCGGATCTCGTCCAGGCCGGGGCCGTCGGTGTCGAGGTTGCGCAGATCCTGCATGGTGGCGGTGTTGAACGTGCCCATCTGCTGGAAGAGGAAGGTGAGGTCGGCCCGCTCCCGCTGGAACCCCTTGGTGAGCAACCGGTCGATGACGGGCAGCTTGACGGCCTCGGCACGGTCGGCCGCGGCCAGTTCCCTCAGCTCGGGGTGGCTGATGCCTCCGAGGGAGTGGCCGAGGACGACCGAGCCGACGCGGTCCGGGCGCTCCAGGCCTGCGCGCAGCGCGGCGATCGAGCCGATGGACTGGCCGACGAGCATCGCGTCGGTCAGATCCTCCCGGTCGAGGACGGCGACGACGTCCGTGTGGAAGGTTCGGCTGTCGAACTCGTTACGGGGCGCGGCCAGGCGGGTCCTGCCGAAGCCGCGCAGGTCGAGGGTGACGACGGTGAACGCGTCGCGCAGCGCGGCCACCTGCTGCCACCAGATGGCGTGGTGGCCTCCGGAGCCGTGCACGAACACGATCGCGGGGCCGGTGCCGTGGCGCTCGTAGTAGAGGGAGGCTCCGTCGGAATCGACGTAGGGCATGGGAACTCTTCTCCTTGACGGACGCGACGGCTCAGTTCGGGCGCTTGCCGTGGAAGACCAGCTCGATCATGGTGTGGTCGGGGTCGTGGATGTAGCAGAACTTCGACTGGTTCTCGGGGCGTTCGATCGGCCGGGTGTGGCGGATGCCCAGGTCGGTGAGGTGTTCCAGGAAGTCGTCCCAGTCGTCTACCTCGACGGCGAAGTGGTAGGGCGCCATCCGGTCCATCTCCTCGACCGGGGTGAAGTGCAGGTCGAAGTTGCCGCGGGTCATCAGCACGACCCGGGTGTTGGACCTGGGCATGATCCTCTTCATCCCGAAGACCTTGCTGTACCACTCGGCGGTCCGGTCGGGGTCGGTGGTGGGGAAGTTGACGTGGTGGATGTAGCGGGGTTCCTTGCTCACGGCTTGCTGCCTTTCGGGGTGGGGACGGCTCAGGGGCGGACGTTCTCCGCCCGTACGGGGTTCGACAGGACGCCGATCCCGCTGATCTCGATCTCGACGGTGTCGCCGGCGTCGATCTGCGTGGCGGACTCGGCGCCCATCCACAGCACGTCGCCGGGGTGCAGGGTGATGTGCCTGGTGATCTCGACGATGTGGTCGAAGGGGTCGAAGACCATGTCGCCGGTCGGGAACAGGGCGCGTACCTCACCGTTGACCCGCAGCGTCGTGGTCTGCGCGAGGGCGTCGACGTCGGTCTCGATCCAGGGGCCCATCGGCTTGAAGGTGTCGCTGTTCTTGCTGCGCCAGAACGAGCGGTCCGCGTGCTGCCAGGCGCGGGCGCTGACGTCGTTGCCGATCGTCCAGCCGAAGACCGCGTCCTGGGCCTCCTGGTACGTGGCGTGCCTCAGGGTCCGGCCGATGACCGCGACCAGCTCGGGTTCGGCCTCGAACCTGCCCTGGACCCCGGCGGGCTTCACGATCGCCGTGCCGTGACCGGTGAGCGCGCTGTTGGCCCGGTATCCGGGCTCCGGCCGCTCGGGCATGACCCCCGCCCTGTCGCCCAGCAGCCGGGCGTGCTCGATGTGGCGCGGGTAGTTCATGCCGACGGCGTAGAAGACGGGCGGCACGACGGGGGGCAGCCAGCGCGCCTCTTCGAGCGGGACCGTCCCGATGACCGTGGGATCGCCCTCCAGAGGTGATTCGGACAGGAGGAGGACGGCGTCGTCCTCGACGCGTCCCCACACCCCCCGCCCGCCCATCGAGACCCGGGTGTATCTCATCGTGGCTCAGTCCGTCAGCAGGTGGGAGACGCGTGTGGTGACCAGGTAGCCGTCCAGGCCCTCCGGGCCGCCTTCGCGGCCGTAGCCGCTGGCCTTGACTCCCCCGGACGGCGCCTCGTGGACGGACCCTCCGCAGTGGTTGATGGAGAGGATCCCGGCCTCGAACTCGCGGGTGAGGCGCTCGGCGGTGGCGGTGGAGCGGGTGAAGCCGTACGCGGCGAGCCCGTAGGGCAGCGCGTTGGCGATGCGCAGGGCGTCGTCGAGGGAGGTGAAGGGGACGACGGGAGCGAGCGGCCCGAAGGGCTCCTCGGTCATCAGCGCGGCGTCGCCGGGGACGCCGGTGAGGACGGTGGGCGGGAAGAAGTTGCCCGGGCGGGAGAGGCGTCCGCCGCCGGTGAGTACCTCGGCGCCCCGGGACACGGCGTCGGCGACCAGCGACTCCATGGCCCGCAGTCGGCGCTCGTTGGCGAGCGGGCCCATGGTCACGCCCTCGTCGAGGCCGTCGCCGACGACGACGGCCTCGGCAGCCCGGACGAACTCCTCGGTGAACGCCTCGACGAGGCTCTCGTGAACCAGGAAGCGGCTGGGCGAGGTGCAGACCTGTCCGGCGTTGGCGAACTTCGCGACGGCGGCCCGGCGGGCGGCGGTCACCGGGTCGGCGTCCTCGCACACGATCACCGGGGCGTGTCCGCCCAGTTCCATGAGGGACGGCTTCATCTCGGCGCCGGCGGCTGAGGCCAGCAGTCTCCCGACGGGCACGGAGCCGGTGAAGGCGATCAGCCGGGTCACCGGGTGCGCGATGAGGTGGCGGGAGACCTCGGCGGGGTCTCCGAACACGAGGTTGAGGGCTCCCGCCGGCACTCCGGCGTCCTCGAAGCAGCGGACCAGCTCGACGGCGGTGCCGGGGGTCTCCTCGGAGGCCTTGATGACGAGGGAGCACCCGGCCGAGAGCGCTGCGGCGATCTTGCGCATCGGCCCGCCGGCGGGGAAGTTCCACGGGGTGAAGGCGGCGACCGGGCCGACCGGCCGGCGGCGGACGGTCAGCAGCGTGCCCTGCTCGGAGGGGATCACCCGGCCGTAGGCGCGGCGTGCGTCGTCGGCGTCCCAGCGCAGCGCCCCGGCGACGCGCCTGGCCTCGCCGCTCGCCTCGCGCAGCGGCTTGCCCTGTTCCAGGGTCATGGTCCGGCCGACCTCGTCGGCCCGGGAGACCAGCAGGTCGGCGGCCTGGTGGAGGATCGCGGTGCGCTCGGCGACCGGGGTGTCGCGCCAGGTCGCGAAGCCCGTGGCCGCCGCCTCGGCTGCACGGTCGAGGTCCGCGGTGGTGGCGAGCGGCACCTGGCCGATCACCTCCTCGGTGGCGGGGTTCACGACGGGCGCGGTCCGCCCGGTCCCGCTCTCGCACCACTCACCCGCTATGTACATGCGGACGGCGGGATATTCCTGATGGGTCGTCATGGGTGCGTGTGCCCTCTCACGCTCGTCGGATGGGTGTCAGGAGGCGGGGTGGTCTGCCGGTGCGTCGCGGGAGGTGCGCAGGGTCCAGATGTGGTGCGGCGGGGTGGTCTCGTGGACGCGCGTCCCGTAGGAGCCGTCGACCCGGTCCATGTCCGCGGCGTACTCCACACGGCCTCCGCACGGGGCGTGGATGAACCGGAAGACGTTGGAGCCGACGGTGTGCCGGCCGAGTCTGCGGGCCTCCGTCCACCCCTGGGCGATCATGTGGTTGCCGCCCTCGACGACGTCGTCGAAGCCGGGGACCTCGTAGGACACGTGGTTGACACCGGCCCGGTCGGGGCGGTGGCACAGCAGGAAGTTGTGCTGGTCGTCGTCACCCTCGCACTGCATGAAGGTGCCCATCGGCTTGACGACGTCGGTGGGCCGGAAGCCGAGTCGGTCCGTGTAGAAGGCGACGGCCTCCTCCCGGCCGGCCTTGGGGATGTTCAGGGCGACGTGGCACATGCGCAGCGGGCGTACCCGGCCGACGGGGGCGAGCGACTCGTTCCAGCGGTGCACGCTGCCCGTGACGTTCGGCCGGCGCGCCTCGGCCGCGGGGAGCGGGCGGGGCCGGGCGAGCGCCAGGCCCACACCGAAGCCCGTCTCGTCCACGCTGTGGTGGGTGCCGTCGGCGGTGGTGGTGACGTCGCGGTCGGCGGCGACGGCGGCCACCAGCGTCTCCAGCCGCTCGGGGGTGTCCACGCCCCAGACGACCTCCCGCACGGTGGGCCGGTCCTCGAGTGGGGCCGGCAGCGACGGGGCAGGGGCGGTGTCGAGGTGCAGGGTCTGCCCCACGAGCGTCTCGAACGAGGCGCGTGCGCGGGTACGGTCCACGAGCGCGAGACCGAAATCCTCGAAGAAACGCACGCACTGATCGAGATCGGCGACCTCATAGGTCACCGATTCGATTCTCTGGATTCCCATGAACTCCTCATTTCGCGGGCCGTTTCCGTTTCCGTGGAATCCCACGGCCACCGGCCGAGTCGATCGTATTTTTCGGTTCCGCCGGCCTCGACGGACCCGGCGCCCCGGATACCGCAATCGTTTGTTGCGCACCCGGTCGCGTTCACCCGTCATGGCACCCTGCGGTCATCGTGTGATCGCGGGGATGGGATTTCCGGTGAACCACCGGGTGAGGAAGTCCAGGAACACCGTGACCTTGCGCGGGGTGTCCTGGCCGGGGCCGTAGATCGCGTACAGGGGCCTGTCGGGTACGGCGAGTTCGGGCAGCAGGACCTGGAGGGCACCGGACACCAGGTCGTCGTACGCGGACCGCTGGGGCAGCAGGGCGACGCCCCGTCCGTGGACGGCGGCCTTCTGCAGGGCGATGTAGGAGTTGGACGAGAAGGCCACGTTGCGGATCTTGTGCAGGGTGCTGGCGTGTCCGTGGCCGATGCGCCAGACCGGGTCGTTCACATGGACCAGGCAGTCGTGCGCCGCGATGTCGTTGGGGTGGCCGAGGGTGCCGTGGCGCTCCAGGTACTCCTTGGACGCGCACAGGACGAACGGCAGCGAGGAGACCTTCTTGAGGCGGACGCTGGAGTCCCGCAGGTCCCGGGTGTGGAAGGCGATGTCGAAGCCGCTGTCGAGGAAGTCGTAGGTCCGGTCGGACATCCCGCCCAGTTCGAAGCGCACGACGATCTTCGGGTGCGCCGCGGAGAAGGCCGCGATGGCGTCCCCGAGGTCCAGGCTGCCGATCCACTTGGGGCAGATGATGCTGAGGGTGCCCTCCGCCCGGTCGTGGCGCCGCGCGAGGGTGGCGTCCTCCGCATCGATCTCGTCGAGGATGCGGGCGGCGAACTCCGCGTACCGCCGGCCTGGTTCCGTGAGACTGACGGAGCGGGCCGTGCGGTTGACCAGCCGCACACCGATCTGCCGCTCCAGTTCGGCGACGTGGCGCGAGACGAGCGACCCCGAGGAGCTCAGTTGCTTGGCGGCCCCGCTGAAGCTGCCGATGTGGGCGACGGTCACGAAGCTGCGCATGAGGAGCAGACGGTCCATGGGTTCCTCCGGCCCCGTCACGGCCGAAGGCGCCTTGGGCCGTGACAGGTGGGTGGGTGCGGTCGAGCCGTGGGGCCCGTGCGGATCGCGAGGGCGGCAGGGGCGGGGGCCCGGTCGCGGGGTGCGGAGCCGTTCCGGGGGAACGGGTGTCAGGACTTCTTCGCCCCGGCGGAGCAGTACTGGGGGGCGCTGCTGACGTTGTCGGCGGTGATGAGGCTGATCGGCGTCATGGCGATCTTGTCGGTCTTCTTCCTGTCGAGCAGGCTGATCGTGTTGGTGACGGCGATCTTCCCGGTCGTCATCGCGGAGTTGGCGACGGTCGCGGCGAAACGCCCGTCCTTGACCGCGGCGAGACCGTGGTCGGTCCCGTTGACCGTCACGATCCTCACGTCGGCACCGGCGGCCTGGAAGGCCTTGAGCGCGCCGAAGGCCATCTCCTCGTTCGCCACGAAGGCGTAACGCAGCTTCGGGTGGGCCTGGATCATGTTCTCCGCGACGTCCTGCGCCTTGGCCGCGTTGAACATCCCCGGCTGGTTCGCCACGACCTTCGCGTTGTCCGGCAGTGCCTCGGTGAAGCCGTTGACCAGCAGGTCGGACGCGGCGCCGGGTGCTCCGGCGATGACCCCGACCTCGACCCGCCCGCCCGCCGCGTCCTTCTCGACGAAGCCGGCGTCGAGCTCGCCGACCTGCCGCAGGTCGACCACCACCGCGCCCAGGATGTCGCTCGGGTCGTCGGTCACGACGGACGTCAGGAAGATGGGTATGTTCGCGCTCCTGGCCTTGGCGATGTCTCCCTTGAGCGCGTCGACGTTGACCGTCTGCACGATCAGGGCGTCGACGTCGCGCGCGATCATGTCCTCGATGTTGGACAGCTCCGTCCCCGGGTTCTGGTGGGAGTTGGCCGTGTAGAGCTTGGCGTCCCGCGCGTCGGCGGTGTCCTTGACGGATGCCTGGAGACAGGTGTGGAACTCGGTGTCGCCGCCGTTGACGAATCCGAGGGAGACCGCGCCGTCGCCGGAACCGGCACCGGCGCCGCAGCCGCTCAGTGCGAGGGCGAGTCCGGCCGCACAGGCGGCGGTGGCTCTGCGCGAACGGGCAGAAACGTTCATGGAGGGGCCTTTCGAAACGTGCGGGCTGGTGGTCAGTGCGGGGAGGACTTCTTGTGGAGCTGGTTGGCGATCGCGGCGACGAGGAGGACGGCACCGACCGAGATCTGCTGGAAGTAGCTGGAGACCTGGAGGAGGTTGAGCGCGTTGGCCACGACTCCGAGGAGGACCACGCCGAGGCAGGTGCCGACGACGGTGCCGAAGCCGCCGGCGAGCATGGTGCCGCCGATCACGACCGAGGCGACCGCGGTGAGTTGCAGTTGCAGTCCGCCGGTCCCCGGGCTGCTCGCTCCGAGCCGGGACAGCAGCATCAGTCCGGCGAGGCCCGACAGGGCGCCGGCCAGGCTGTAGAGCACCAGCTTCCGCCGGTTGACGTCGATGCCGCTGAGCCGGGCGACGTGCTCGTTGCCGCCGATGGCGAAGGCGTCCCGGCCGAAGACGGTGAACTTCATGACCAGGCCGACCACGAGGAGGACCAGGACCGCCACGATCAGCAGGTTCGGCAGGCCGAGCGTCTTCCCGCCCCCGAGGGCGGACAGGTGGTCCCCGATGGAGACGCTGAGCCCGTCGAGCACCAGCAGCGCGACACCGTCCAGGAGGGTCGCGGTGGCGAGGGTGGCCACGAAGGGCGCCACATCGGTGTAGGTCACGACCAGGCCGTTGACGAGCCCGACGGCGGTGGCGAGGAGCAGCGACACGATCACGGTGAAGGCGGTGGACCTTCCGTCCGCCAGGAACTGGGCGGCGACGGCGGTGGTGACCGCCGCGTTGCTGCCCATCGAGAAGTCCATGCCGCCGGCGGTCATCAGCAGGGTGAGAGCGGCGGCGAGGACGGCGACGACGCTGACCTGCCGAAGGACGTTGACCAGGTTGGTGGAGGTGGCGAAGGAGTCGGTCTCCACACCGGCGAACACGATGACGGCGATCAGGACGGCGATCAGACCGGCGTGCGGCACGCCGCTCAGCCTGCGGAAGGGCCCTGCCGTCCGGGCGCCGTCCGTCGGGTTCTTGGTCGCGGGTGTCTCCGGCGGAGCCGTGATGCTCATCGGGCATGTCCTTTGAGGGCGGTGGCGACGAGTTCGTCGTGGGTGATGGCGCTGACCTCGTGCTCGGCGACCACGCGGCCGGCGCTGACGACGATCACGCGGTCCGACAGGCGCATGACCTCCTCGGCGGACGAGGAGGCGAGCAGCACGGCCACGCCCCGGGAGGCGAGTTGGTCGATCAGCGCGTGGATGTCGGCCATCGCCGCCACGTCGACGCCGTTGGTGGGGTCTTCGAGGAAGCAGGCGACCGGTGAGGTCTCCAGCCACTTGGCCAGCAGGACCTTCTGCTGGTTGCCGCCCGAGAGGCTGCCGACCGCGGGGTTGCGGGTCAGGGAGACGACGCCGTAGCTCTCCCGGCGGGGGGCGGCGCGGCGGGTCGTGTCGGAACGGCGCTGCAACCGCCGCCCGCCGAGCCGGTCGGTGGCGAGCATGAGGTTCTCGTCCAGCGAGAGTCCCGGGATCAGCCCGAGGGCGCGGCGGTCACCGGTGACGCAGCGCAGCCCACTGGCCAGGGAGCGGGGGATACGGCCGAAGGGCACGGCGGTCCCGCCCACCTCCAGCTCTCCGGTGTCGGGCCGCCGCCTTCCGGACAGCAGGTCGAACAGCCGGGACTGGGCGTCACCGGCCGGGCCGAGGACGCCGACGATCTCGCCCGCCCGCACCTGGACGCCGAAGTCGCTGATGTCCCGGCCGTGGGACAGGCCCCGCACGGTGAGCGCGACCGCCGGGGAGGGCGCCGGGCGTTCGGGCCGCCGGGACACCACTTCGCGGCCCACCATGTGCCGGACCAGCCCGGCGGCGTCCGTCGCCGCGGCGGGACCGCTGTGCACGACGGACCCGTCGCGGAGCACGGTGATGCGGTCCGCGACCGACAGCACCTCGTCGATGTAGTGCGAGATGTAGACGACGGCCACGCCCTCGTCCCGCAGCGTCCGCACCAGGGCCCTGATCCGGTCGGCTGCCGCCGCGCCGAGGCAGGCGGTGGGCTCGTCCAGGATCAGGACCTTGCCGCCCCGCCGTACTTCACGGGCCACCTCCACCATCGTCTGTTCGGCGACGGTGAGTTCACCGGCGGTCCGCTTCACGTCGATGTCGATGTCCAGGCGGCGCAGGGCCTGACGGGCCTGGCGCTCGACGGACTTCCACGACACGAGGGACCGGGAGGCGGGAAGGTCCCCGAGCAGGATGTTCTCGGCGACGGTCAGTGCCATGACCAGTTCGCGGCGCTGCGGGACGGTGCAGACACCGAGCCGGCGGGCCCGGCGCGGGGTCAGTCCCGGCCGGTCGCTCCCCTCGATCTCGATCGTGCCGCCGTCCGCCTGGTACGCGCCGGACAGGAGCTGGACCAGGGTGGACTTGCCGGCGCCGTTCATGCCCATCAGGGCGTGCACCTCACCGGGGCGGATGTCCAGCGAGACGCCCCGGAGCGCCACGGCTCCGCCGAAGCGCTTGGTGAGGTCGCGGATGCGGACGACCGGCTCCGCCGTCGCGCGGGCCACGGGACGGGCGGTCCCGAGAGCGGTCGTGGTGGTCACGTCCGTGCTCCCTTTCGTACGTGGCTCGGGGCGGGCTGTCACGGCTGCGACCGGTCCCCGTCACCGGTGACGTGCTCGAAACCGCGGATGTCGGGGAACGGGGGCCTGTGGTCGGCCTGGAGATCGACCTGGAAGGCGTTCAGGCACATGCCGAGCATCGTGAAGTTGCCCAGGGACCCGACGGTGTCGACCAGGGCCTGCGAGCCGAAGATCGCGTGGGCGCGGGCGAAGGTGTCGTCCGAGACGAAGTGGGTCTCCAGCAGTTCCCGGCAGAACGTGTGGAACACGGTGTCCGCCTCGTCGGTGAAGACGGGCTCCCGGCGTTCGGCGATGGCCTCGACCGCCTGGGCGGGGACACCGGCCTCGACCGCGGCTGCCACATGGGCGTTCCAGGAGTACTGCGCGTCGAAATGGCGCGCGGCCATCAGCAGGGTGAGTTCCCGCAGATGCTTCGGCAGGCTCGATTCGAACCGTACGAAGGCACCGAGCGATTCGACCCGCTCACACAGTCCGGGGCTCTGCAGCCATACCCGGAAGGGGCCTCGGACCCCGCCCCGGCGCGCCGTGATCCTCGCGTGGAGTTCCTGCTGATGGTCGTTCATCTCGTCGGCTGCGAGTACGGGAAGTCTCATGGCGCGGCCTGCCTTTCTTCGGTGACACGCATGGTTCGACCGTGTGACGGGAGCCGACCGTACCCCCGAGTCGCCGAGGCTCACCCCTCCCGGAATGCAAGGTAAAACTGCACGCCGGACGCCTCTCGTTTCACGGATCCGGCACCTAACGTCGGACGACGCACCGACGTCGAGAGGGATCGCGCATGACCGTCATCATCAAGTCCGCCACCGTCCGCCTGCTGGACCGGGGAGGTTCGGTCGTGACGACTCCCCTGGTCACGACTGGGGCGGCGAACGGCGAGAACCGGATCACCAGCGGAATGAGCGTGTATCCGGTGGGTTCCGGGGCGCCGATGCACTCGCACAACTGCGACGAGCACGTGACGGTCCTGGAAGGGGAGGCCGAGGTGCTGGTGGAGGGCGAGGTGACCCGCCTGGAGCGCTTCGACACCACCTACATCCCCTCGCCCCTGCCGCACCTCTTCCGGAACGTGGGCGACACCCCCTTGCGCATCCTCTGGGTCTACACCTCGGGGACGGTGACCCGGACGTTCACCGGGACCGGCGTGACGGTGGAACACCTGTCGGCGGCGGACCAGATGGGGTGAGGCGGCGTCCCGCCCGCCCGGCGGGTAAGCGCCGGTCCGGATGAATCCCCCCGAGGGCGCGGTCACTCGGCCGGGGCGGGGAGCCGTTCCCGTGGAGCCGGCGGCCCGTCGCGCGGGACGGTGCGGGAGGCAGCGGGTCGTCCATGTCCGGCTCCTCGGTCGTGCCGGCGGTGGCCCGGACCACGCGGAGGTGCCGGCCGGGACCGGGCCTCGCGCGGCTGCCGGGACCGGCCGCACAGCGGTACGCCCACGGGCGCCGGCACCGCACACGGCCGGGCGGGAGCCCTGCCCGGTGCGGGCGGCGTCAGCTTCTTGGCGGCGACCGTAACCGCATCCGCCGGACGTCGGCAAGATGCCGAACGAGATGGTCACCTGTGAATCCCGGGTGCTCCGGCGGTGCGCCGTGCACGGGGAACCGCCCAGCTCAGCCGGTCCTCACAAGCACGCCGAAGGCGGCGCCGGACATCTCCGGCGCCGCCTTCGTCCTGTGCCGTCGTCGGGGATCAGACCGCGGACGGGAAGCGGTCCCAGACCCGGTGGCCGCCCAGGAGTTCGGTGACCGTCTCCAGCACCTCGGTGCCGGCACCTCCGTCCACCACGCCCGGGGCGTCCAGCGGAACACCGGCGGAGGAGAGCAGCCGCTCGCCTCCGGCCCAGCTCCCGATCGCCTTGCCGTGCCGGAACGCCTCGTCGAGGAGGACCACGAGCCGCGGGTCGACGGCCGGGCTCGCGTCGCCGGGGGCACCGGCGATCAGGACGGCGTCGAACTCGACGGACCGCGCGGTGGCGTAGGTGCGCTGCACGGTGACCGGGTCGCCGTCCTCGCCGATGACGCCCCCGGTGGGGGCGATGACCAGGGGCACCATGCCGGAGTCCTGGACCGCGCCGCACACCGCGCGGACGCCTTCCAGGTCCGCGTCCTTGTCGGCGACGATGCCGATGACGCGGCCGTCGACCGGCCAGACCTTGCCGATCTGCGAGAGGGCGGGGCTCGGCTCCGGGTCGGCGAGCGGTCCGTCCGGCTCGGGGGCGGGGAGGCCGAGACCGGCGGCGACCTGCGCGCACAGCTCGCCGTCGATCCGGGCGAGCACCTTGAGGCCGCGTTCCTTGACGGCCTGCTCGTAGCACTTGCCCAGCTCGAAGGTGTAGGCGGCGATGATGTGCTCGCGCTCCACCGGGCTCATGCTGAGCCAGAAGAGGCGGGGCTGGCTGAAGTGGTCGTCGAACGACTCCGCGGCCTCGCGCACCTTGCGGCTCGCGGCGACCTCGACCGGTACCTCGATGAAGGCGCCGGTGTCGGCGCCCGCGAGGAAGGGACAGCCGCCGTCGAGGGAGTTGGGCCGGTAGGGCGCCACTCCCCGGTGGACGGCGGTCTGGTGCATGCCGTCCCGCAGCATGTCGTTGACCGGGGCGTGCGTCCGGTTGATCGGCAGCTGCGCGAAGTTGGGGCCGCCGAGCCGGGTGAGCTGGGTGTCGATGTAGCTGAACAGCCGGCCCTGGAGCAGCGCGTCGTTGGTGACGTCGATGCCCGGCACCATGTTGCCGACGTGGAAGGCGACCTGCTCGGTCTCGGCGAAGTAGTTCGACGGGTTCGCGTCGAGCGTCATCAGGCCGATCGGCTGGACCGGTGCGAGCTCCTCCGGCACGATCTTGGTCGGGTCCAGCAGGTCGATCCCCTGGAACATCTGCTCGGGGTTGTCGGGGAAGGTCTGGACCCCCAGCTCCCACTGGGGGAAGGCGCCCGACTCGATGGCGTCGGCGAGGTCCCGGCGGTGGAAGTCGGGGTCCACGCCGCAGGCGATCTGGGCCTCTTCCCAGACCTGGGAGTGGACGCCGAGCTTGGGCTTCCAGTGGAACTTGACGAGGGTGGAAACGCCCTCGTCGTTGACGAACCGGAAGGTGTGGACGCCGAAGCCCTCCATCGTCCGGTACGAGCGCGGGATACCGCGGTCGGACATGTTCCACAGGGTGTGGTGGGTCGCCTCGGAGTGGAGCGTCACGAAGTCCCAGAACGTGTCGTGTGCGCTCTGCGCCTGCGGGATCTCGCGGTCGGGGTGCGGTTTGCCGGCGTGGATGACGTCGGGGAACTTGATGGCGTCCTGGATGAAGAACACCGGGATGTTGTTGCCGACGAGGTCGAAGACGCCCTCCTCGGTGTAGAACTTCGTGGCGAAGCCCCGGGTGTCGCGCACGGTGTCGGCCGAGCCGCGGGAGCCGAGCACGGTGGAGAAACGGACGAAGACCGGGGTCTCCACGTCCTTGGCCAGGAAGGCCGCCTTGGAGATCTTCGCCGCGGATCCGTATCCCCGGAAGACACCGTGGGCGGCGGCTCCACGGGCGTGCACCACGCGCTCCGGGATGCGCTCGTGGTCGAAGTGGGTGATCTTCTCCCGCAGATGGTGGTCCTGGAGCAGGACCGGACCGCGCGGACCCGCCTTCAGCGAGTGGTCGCTGTCGTAGAGCCGCGCGCCCTGCGCGGTGGTCAGGTAGGCGCCGCTCTGGGCGTTGCGCGCGGGGTCGTTCCCGGTGGGCTGGCCGGTGGGGCCGACCGTCTCGGGGCCGCTCTGGTCGGGCTTGGGCGGCAGCGGCTCGTGCGGCTCCGTCGGCTCCTCGAGGGTCGGCGGGACGCTGCTCGGCGTGCCCGGGATCGGCTGGGTCTCTCGGTTGTCCGTCATTCGTTCTCCTCCTGAGGTGTCGCCGGTCACCGACCGGCCTGCCGTGCGTGCGATGACACCGGCCCGTGTCGAACCACCCGGTGCGGCCCGGGCCCCGGGCGTGCGTCCGGCCCGCACGACGCCGCGACGGCGCGGGGGCTCCCCTGCCCGGCCACGCGTATACCTGCCGCCGCCGGGGCCCCGTGCCACGGGGCGCGCCGAGCCGTCACTCCTTCGGCAGCGCCCATCGGTGGGCGCCGCCCGGGACGGTCAGACGTTCTCCCTGGGGATCTGTTCGTTCCAGGTACGGGAGAAGACCCGGCGCCCGTCCTCGTAGCCGTCGAGCGTGGCGTCCACGTGGAAGGTGTCCTCGTCCGAGGTCAGGACGGTGCGTGTCTCGACCCGGACGTCCCAGTCGGGGCGCCGGAACCGCATCTCCCAGGCGGTCTCGCCGCGCACGGACCCGAAGTCCTCGCCGACCCAGCTGTAGTTCTCACAGGCCCGCAGCCCGGTCTCGATGCCGTTCTCGTACCGCTGGAGCCCTCGGTCCTTCACGATGTCGAGCACCGACCGGTAGTCGACCAGGTCCCTGGACACGGTCCATGCCTGCTCCGGCTCGCTGAGCCGGGTGACCTCGGGGGGAGCGCAGCCCTCGGGCTCGCCGAAGACCGGCAGCCGGGTGTCGTCCGTCCCTCCGGCGGGGCGGACCGGCAGGGTGAGGGTGCTGCCCTCCTCGTAGACGCTGAGCAGGACCGGCCGCGGGGTCGGCCACACCAGGGGCCAGTACGAGGTGGACAGCGACAGCCGTACGCGGTGCCCGGGCGGGAAGACCTGGGCGACTCCGTGCAGCGGCACACGCACCTGGTAGCGCCTGCCCGGTTCGAGCGGCTCGGGGGTCTCCTCGCTGTCGCGGTGGACCAGGTTGAGCACGCCGTACGTCACCCGGGTCGAGCGCCCGTCCGGGGCGACGTCGGAGAGCCTGACGTTCAGCTGGGCGACGGGGGCGTCCGCCGACACCTCGATCACGGCGACGGGCGAGCCGAGGATCTCGATGCGGTCGTCCAGCGGCGCGGTCTCGAAGACGAGCGAGCCGCCGTCCTCCTCGCGCTGGTCGTAGGGCAGGTCCGGCGGCGCGTTGTACGAGGCCCACTTGCCGGCGAACTGGCCCACCGACAGCGGGGACTGCACGGTGTGCGTCCGCTCCCCCCGCCCGCCGCCGTCCTGCGGAGTGCCCAGGGCGTGGTCGCGCAGCGGGAAGACGGCCTCGCCGACGTTCGGTGAGGGCCAGGACGGCTCGCCGACCCAGCGGCCGGGTCGCTCCTCGTAGGAGGTGGAGGGCGGCACGCTCTCCTGCATCCAGGCCTGGAGCATGGGGCCGTCCATGACCCCGTTGTCGACGCCCTTGAGCCAGTGGTCCCACCAGCGCACGACCTCCTGGAGGTACCCGATGGCCGGGCCCGGCTCGCCGAGGTGCGGCAGCTTGTGCGACCAGGGGCCGATGAGCCCCTTGCGGGGCACGTCGACGTGGCTGAGCAGCCGGGTGACGGCGTTGGAGTAGCCGTCCGCCCAGCCGCTGGAGGCGAGCACCGGGCAGTTCAGGGCGCTGTAGTCCTCGCTGAGGGAGGCGTGGCGCCAGTAGTCGTCCCGCTGCTGGTGGCGCAGCCACTCCAGGACCCAGGGGCGCGCCGCGTCCAGCCTTTCCCGCCACATCTCGCGCCAGCGTTCACCGACGACGGCCGGGTCGGGCGGGCAGGTGGCGTAGGCGAACATGGTGCCGGCCTCGGCCAGGTTGTCGGAGAGCATCGCGCCGCCGAGGTAGTGCATGTCGTCCGCGTACCGGTCGTCGGTGAACGAGGCGATACAGATGGCGCGCAGGCTCGGCGGCCGGCGCGCGGCGACCTGGAGGGCGGCGAAGGCGCCCCAGGAGATGCCCATCATCCCGGTCGTTCCGTCGCACCAGGGCTGCTCGGCGATCCAGGCCAGCACCTCTTCGGCGTCGCGCTGCTCCTGTTCCAGGTATTCGTCGAGCAGCACCCCCTCCGATTCACCGGTCCCCCGCAGGTCGACCCGGACGCAGGCGTAGCCGTGTCCGGCGATGTAGGGGTGGTGGATGGCGTCCCGGGTGGAGGTCAGGTCGTTCTTCCGGTACGGGATGTACTCCAGCACCGCCGGTACGGGTTCGTCGTCGGAGGCGGTGGGGCGCCAGATCCGTGCCGAGAGCCGGGTGCCGTCGCTCATCGGGATCGTGACGTGCTTGTCTTCCTGGGTCGCGTAGGGCAGCTGGTCCACATGGCGCATGCCTGTGCGACCTCCTTTCGTCGTACGGGTCCGGCGTACGGAGCCGCTGTGCTCAGCGGGGGTTCTTGCCGCGCCCGCCGGGCTCCGTGTGGTCGAAGGTGAGGCCGAGCGCGGCCACGCACCGGTCGAACTTGCGGCGGAGGTCGTCCTCGTCGTCGCCGCCGGTGAAGATGTGCGCCACCTCGTAGCTGTAGCTGTCCTGCTGGGAGACCGTGGACAGCTTCTGGCCCTCCTCGGGCACCACGTCCACGCGCACCCCGGGTATCTCGCGCTCGATCTCGGCGATCCGCTCGGCCGACGGCACCTCGTGCACCGTGCCGTCGCCGAACCAGCGGTAGTACCACTTGGCGGCCGTCTTGTACGGCCCCTGGCCGCCGGGCAGCGCCGGGTCGACGCCCTGGGAGAGGCTGAGCATCCGGTGGTGGTTGGGCGCGCCGTCGACGTAGTCGAACAGCTCGGCGTGGGACTGGGAGTGTCGGGGGTTGATCTCCAGGAGGCTGATGTCGCCGGTCTTCGGGTCGTAGAAGTACTCGATGCTGAAGGTGGCCGACTCCATGCCGATCTGCCGCATGGTCCGCTCGCTGACGTCGTGCAGTTTGCGGATCACCGGCGCCGGCAGGGTGCTCGGGTACTGGTGGCGCAGGAAGCAGGACGAGTTGGGGTAGTTGATGGAGTCCAGTACGCCGTAGACGGTCACCTCCCCCTCGTAGACGTAGCCCTCGACCGCGACCTGGATCCCGGTCATCGCCTCTTCGGCCAGGCAGACCTGTCCGCCGACGCCCTCCATCTCCGGAGGCAGGTCCAGCAGGTCCAGCACGGTGTCGAACGGCCGGCCGACCCGGGCGATGCCCTCGCGTATCGCCGCGACGGCCTCCCTGAACTCCTTCATGTCCGAGACTCCGAAGGCGAGCTCGGACGAGTAGGCGAGGGCCGGCTTGAGCCACATCGGGAAGTTGACGCCCTCGGGCGGCTGCGGGTCGTCGGTGTCGAGGTCCACCCGGCCGAAGCGGGGGTACTCGTCGATGACCTTCTGCTGTTCGAGCCGGCTCCAGTACTTGTGCTCGCACTTGACGACGGATTCGAGGCCGGTCGTGCGCACCCCGTACTCCTTGCCGAGCAGGGGTACGAGGATGCTCACCGGGAAGTCCCAGTAGCCGACGATCGCGTCGACGCTGCCGTCGTGCGCGTCCAGGACGGCCCGGGCCCGGTTCAGCAGGTCGGGCACGGAGACCTCGCCCTCCTGGAGCTCCTCGATGCTCAGCAGGCGGTGGAAACGGTACGAGTCGGCCTGCGGGACGGCTTGCAGCGTCGGCAGGTTCGCGTCGTCGAGGCCGATGACGAAGATGTTCTTGGGCTGCCCTTGGGGCACAGGAAGGTCCTTTCGGAAGGGGACGCCCCCGGGCGTGCCGGGGGCCGGTGGGCGGTCGGACGCCGGGCCGGGCGTCTGCGGTCACCGCCGTGGAGCGGGTCGGGCGGCCGGGGTCCGGGGCGGCCGGTGTCAGGATCGCCGGGGCGCTCCCGGGGACGTGGCAGCCGCGCCGGGGAGGAGGCGCCGTGCACGTCCGGGGTAGGCCGTGTCGCCTACGCGGGGTCGGGACCCGGGGGCGTCGCCGGACGAGGCGTGCGCCCCCGGCCGAGGCGTGCGGCGGACGGCCGTACGTCCGGGCCTGGGAGCGCCGGCGAACCGGTGCCCGGGGTGCTGGGGTCGCGGGGGAATTTGTGCATGCCGCTCGCGTGCCCCGTGTCGGCCGCGCAATGCGTGCGCGTCCCCGTGGCCACGGATGATCCCCGGCCGAGGCCGCGCTGACGCCGCCCGGGACCGGTCAGCGCACTCCGTGCGGCCGGTACTGGACGCTGATCCGCGGGCCCCGGGCGTGCGCGGTCTTGGGGACGGCGTGCTGCCAGGTCCGCTGGCAGGATCCGCCCATGACGATCAGGTCGCCGTGGCCCAGCGGCCGACGGACCGTGGCGCCGCCCCGGAGGGGCCGCAGGAGCAGGTCGCGCGGGGCACCGAGGGAGAGGATCGCCACCATCGTGTCCTCGTGCGAGCTGCGCCCGTGTGTGTCGCCGTGCCAGGCCACGCTGTCCCGTCCGTCCCGGTAGTGGCACAGCCCCGCCGTGGTGAAGGGCTCCCCCAGCTCCTCGGCGTAGTGCGCGGACAGCGCGTCGCGGGCCTCGTCCAGCACGGGGCTCGGCAGCGCATCGCCGTCCCGGTAGAAGGCGAGCAGCCGGGGGACGTCGACCGTCCGGTCGTACATCTGACGGCGTTCGGCCCGCCAGGGGACCTCGTCCGCGAGCGCCGTGAAGAGCGCGTCGCCCCCGCTCAGCCAGCCCGGCAGGACGTCGATCCAGGCGCCGTCGCCGAGGACGGTTCTGCGCAGGCCGGTCAGAGAGCCCAGGGCCGGGCGGTCGGCCTGGTCGAAGAGCGAACCCTGGAGATGCGCGGACATGGGCACAGTCTACCGTCGAATAGAACATGCGTTCCCTTGTCGAGCTCCCTGGGTCGTCACCCCTCCGGTCCCTTGCCGGTGTCCTCGCCGACGCGGCCGGGCGGCCCGGGCTCCGCGGCCGGGGACTCGGGGGCGTCGCCGCCCAGTTCGGGCTCCAGGCCCTCTTCGGCCACCTCGGTCCGGCCCAGGCCCGCGTCGGCGCGCCAGGCCTCGAAGGACCAGCCGGTCAGCGCGACCACGGCCAGGCCGAGCGTCCAGCCCCCGACGACGTCGCTGAACCAGTGCACGCCCAGCGCGATCCGGGTGAAGCCGACGCCGACCACCGAGACGGCCGCCACGGCCCAGCACACGGGGCGCAGGCCACGGCGGACCATCGGCAGCAGGACGAGCAGCAGGATGCCGAACGAGGTCACGGCCGTCATCGCGTGGCCGGACGGGAACGAGAAGCCCGGGGCGTGCGCCACCGGGTCCTGGAGGGACGGCCTCGCCCGCTCGACCACCGTCTTGACGAGCAGCCCCGTCAGCCCTCCGGCCACCGCGGTGACGGCCGACCAGGCGGCGAGCCGCCAGGCGCGGCGGTACACCAGCCACAGCGTGAGCAGCGCGACCGCCACGCGCAGGGTGAAGGGGTCCCACACCCCCTCGGAGAGGAAGCGCAGGGTGCCGGTCCACGCCGGATGGTCGAGGGCGGTCCGGTTCAGCCATCGGGCGGCGCCCGCGTCGAGGTGCCGCAGCGGGCCCCAGCCGCTCTCCACCAGGACGAGCAGGAGCCCGAAGAGCACGGCGGCGACCGCGGCGACGGCCGCCGAGGCGAACAGCCGGACGCCGAACCTCCGGTCGGCGTCACGGCGGCGCCGGGTGCGTACGGAACGGTCGGCGGGGCGAGCTGACATTCAGGCTCCCGGATCGGGTTGTACGGGCCCCGGCCGCCTGGCCCGGACCGCTTCCAGCTGGGCGGCGAACGAGAGGCCGAGGAACAGTGCGATGGAGGTGAGGTACGCCCACAGCAGCAGCGACATGAACGCGGTGAGCGGTCCGTAGACGGTGTCGAAGGAGCCACTGACCTCCAGGTAGAGGCTGAGCAGCCAGGTGAGCGTCGTCCACAGCACCAGGTACACGGCGGCGCCGAAGGCCAGCCATGTGTAGCCGGGCTGCCGTCGGCGCGGCGAGCGGCGGAAGATCGCGCTCGCGGAGAGCAGCACCAGGAGCACGCCCGCGGGCCAGCGCAGCAGGTCCCACGCGGACTCGGCGCGGGCCCCGAGGCCGTACACGTCCACGACCGCCGCCACCAGGTCGCCTCCGGCCACCATGGCGACGAAGCCGATGCCGAGCGGGATCCCGGCGGTCACGGACATCACCAGGCCCCGCAGGTACTTGCGGTGGAAGTCCCGGTCGCGCTCGACCCCGTATATCCGGTTGGCACCGCGCTCGATCTGGCACATGGCGGTGGTGGTGTTGGTCAGCGAGAAGACCAGCCCGAACCAGAGGGCGACCTTGGCCCCGTCGTCGGCGTGCCGGCGACTGCGCTCCAGCGCGTCGTCGACCACCTCGGCGCTGGGGCCCTCGGTGATCCGGTGGATCGTCAGTTCCGCAACCCTGCCCAGGTCCTCGGTGTGCATGGCCGAGGACAGCCCGACGAAGGCGATGACCAGCGGGACCACCGCCAGCACCGTCTGCAGGGCGAGCGCCCGGGAGTGGCTGAAGCCGTCCGCGTACCGGAAGCGGACGAAGGAGTCGCGCAGCAGCGGCCAGCGTCCGTAGCGCCGCAGGGTGGCGAGCGCCTCGTCGCCGGAGAGTTCGGTGCCGAGCATGTCCCGGGTCTGCGGGACCCTGGTGGCGGTTCCCATCTCACTCCCCCCGCCCGGGCACGAGCACGGTCAGTGCGCCGGGCCTGACCTCGGCGGTGAGCCGTCGGCCGACGGCCACGGGGTCACCGTCCAGTTCACGCGGCTGCGGCGCGTCGAAACGGAGGTCCGCACGGCGGAACGTGAAGTACTCCACGGAGCGGTGGGCGCCGCCGTCCACGCCCGGCGCCGGTCCCCCGGCCGGCCGGGGGCGCAGCAGCGATCCGACGGCGCTCAGCCAGCCGCCGGGGCCGCGCGGGTCGAGGATCATGAGGTCGAGCAGGCCGTCGTCGGGCCGGGCCGCGGGGACGAGCGCGGCCCCGCCCTGCACCGTTCCGGCGTTGGCGAGCAGCACCATCCGGGCGTCACGGCGCAGCGGCGGTGCCCCGTCGAG
This sequence comes from Streptomyces sp. SirexAA-E, assembly GCF_000177195.2. Classification (GTDB taxonomy): domain Bacteria; phylum Actinomycetota; class Actinomycetes; order Streptomycetales; family Streptomycetaceae; genus Streptomyces; species Streptomyces flavovirens. The sequence goes on along the minus strand of NC_015953.1, from coordinate 6,875,487 downwards.
CCCGACCGTCAGCCGCATCCGGGGGGCCCGCAGCTCCCGCAGGCCCGCCACGACGTAGGCGGGCCAGCCCCACCGGGCCTTGGCCCGGTCACTGGTGCTCTCCAGCATGGCGGCGTCCAGCCCGGCCCCGGACATCACGGTGAAGTGCGCGGGCGGCAGGCCGTCTCCTTCGATCCTGCCGAGGTCGATCGGGTGCGGTGTACCGCGCAGCGCGGCGGCCAGTGCCTTCTCCGGTTCCACGGGCAGGCCCAGGTTGCGGGCGAGGAGGTTGCCGGTGCCGCACGGCACCACCGCGAGCGGTATACCGGTACCGGCCAGCGCCTCCGCCGCCGCGCGGACGGTTCCGTCGCCGCCGCAGACCACGACGAGCGTGGCCCCGTCCCGCACCGCGCCCCTGGTCTGCCCCTCCCCCGGATCGTCGGCCGTGGTCTCCACGAAATCCGCCCCGTGGTGGCCGTGCCGCTCCAGGACCCGGCGGACGGCCTCGCGGGCCGGTCCGTCGGTGACGGTGGGGTTGAAGACCACCGCGGTACGGCCGGACGCCGGGCCGGTGGACACCGCACCGGCCGCCCCGGGAAGCGCCGCGGCCTCGGACGGGAGCGGGGCCGGCACGTGCGGTCCGGTCAGCAGGGCGCGGCCGACGATCAGCAGGGACAGTCCGCCGTTGAGCAGGCCGCCCGCCACATCGGTCGGATGGTGCATGCCCCGGTACATCCGGCCGACCGCCACCAGGAGGGGCAGGAGGAGCAGCGGTATCGCCAGGGCTCTGCGCCAGGGCCCCTTCACCCGGTGCAGGACGAGGACGGCGAGGCCCGCGTAGAGGGCGGTGGCCGCGCCGGTGTGCCCGGAGGTGTAGCTGGAGGTGGGAGGCGAGGCGTCGAGCCGGTCGACGTCCGGCCGGTTGCGGTCCACCCCCTCGGTGATGACCAGGAAGACCAGCGACTGGAGGGACACGGCGACGGCCAGGAAGACCGCGTCGCGCCACCGGGGCAACCGGGGGACCAGCAGGAGGAGCAGGCAGCTGATCAGGGTGCCGATGACGACCGTGCCCGTGTTGCCCGCCTCGGACACGACGGACGACACCGTGTCGAGGGTGTCCGTACGGACCCGTACCAGCGCGTCGATGACCGCGTCCTCGGACGACACCGGCCATACACGGGCGGCCGGGCCGGTGACCAGGAGTCCCAGCCCCACCATCAGCCCGGCCTGGCAGACGGCCGTCGCCACGATGATCCCGGCCGCGCGGGCGCCGCCGCCCACGCCCCACGCGGCGCGCCCCGGCCCTCCGGCGGTGCCCGTCCGCCCGGCCGGGGCCTGTACCGAGAGGCCAGCGGCCCCGGCCGGGGCGGGCGCGGCCAGGGCCGGCTCGCCGGTGCGGGTCTCGCGTCTCTCCGGTATGTCGGTCGGCATCTCTTCTGGTCCCTTCGCTACCCCGCGGTCACGGGGGACCGGGAGAAGCTCTCCCCCGGCGTCTCGCCGTCTTCCCCCTCCCGGGCCCGCCAGACCTGCCGGATCCACGGACCCCGGGCCCGGCACGCGGCGCGACCGCCTTGCTCCGCAGCCCCGGACGTACGGCGTTGCGCGGTCGCACCGGCCCGGGATCGGCCATAAGCTGCCGGGGCCGTCGGATGGTGGCCGCGATGGCGCTGACCAGGCCTTCCACCCCGCCCGGCGGTCGCACCGCCGCGACAGGGGCACCGACGGGGACCGGACCGGCCGCCTGCGGGAAACCGGCCTCCTGGCATCACTGACCCGCGCTCACGTGGGCAGGAGAGCGACGACGCCGTACGGCCCGTGGATACGGGCGGCGGCGGACACGGCATACCTCAAGGGAAGGAACAGGCACATGTCCGGAGAAGGACGCGGTGACGACGTCTACCAGCCGGATGGTTCGGACGCGGACAACCGGCCGACGGACGAGCTCGATCCGGAGAACGTGATCGACGAGCCCGACCTCGACGACGTGCTGGACACGGGCTACTCCCCGCCGGAGAAGCCCCTGGGGGTGTCGAAGTACGGCACGACCGGCGAGGAGCAGCGCGAAGGCGAGTCCCTCGACCGGCGGCTCGCCCAGGAGGTGCCCGAGGAGGACCCCCTCCAGGAACCCGAGGACGATGACGAGCCGCAGGACAACGGCCCGACGGAGGAGGAGGCCGGCGACGAGCGCGCCGGACGCGTCGCCGCTCCGGAGGAACCCGGCGACGAGCGCCACAACAGGGTGCTCGGCCGCGACGTGGGCATCGACGGAGGCGCGGCGTCGGCGGAGGAGGCCGCGGTGCACATCCAGGACGACGAGTCCGGGGCCTGACCGAAGGCCCGACACGCCCGAAGGCTCTTCCGTGACACCTCGCGGGCGCCGGTGACACCACCGGCGCCCGCGCCTCACGCCTGGATACCGGCCGTCCGGACCGGGCGTCCCCCGGGGATGGAGGCGGGGCCCTCACCCCACGTACCGTCGCGCGCTCCCCCGCCGCTGGGCCCGCTCCAGCGCCGCCAGTCGCGCCTCGACGTCCGGGGGCACCGGGCGCCGCTGCCGCAGGACCCACGGCAGCCCCCGCAACGCCTGTCCGAGCGCCCGCAGCGAGGCCAGGTCCCTGGGGACCGTGGCCAGCAGGTACAGGGTGCGCCGCACCGCCGGTCCGGCCGGGCGCCGCAACCAGGTGAACCACAGCGTGTTGCGCAGCCCGGTCACCCGCCGGGCCGTGCTGTCGCGGACCGCCGAGGCGGCGTGGTGGATCACGGCCTCGGGGAGGTACGCCATCCACCAGCCCGACCGCATCAGGTCCGTGGCCAGCAGCTCCTCCTCGCCGCCGAGCCAGATCCCGGGGTGGAAGCCGCCGGCCTCGCGGAAGGCCCGTGTCCGCATCACCGTCGCCGCCGCGAGGAAGGAGCCGATGGCCGGCCCGGGGAGCCAGTCGGGGCCGGTGAGCGGCGAGTCGCGGAGCTCCGCGACCACCGGGTCGTCCTCGCCCCCCGGTTCGACGACGATCCGTGCCGTCACGGCGGCCAGCCGGGGATGCGCGTCCAGCCGGTCGGCGGCCGTGCGCAGGGAGCCCGGCTCCCACCAGGTGTCGTCGTCGCAGAAGGCCACGTACGGGGTGCGGACCTGGCGGACGGCGAGGTTGCGGCCCACCGCACCGAGGTTCTCCCCGGGGGTGAGCAGCCGGACGCCGGGGAAGTCGTCGGCCACGGCCCGGGCCGTGCCGTCGTCCGAGCCGTTGTCCGTCACGATGACGTCCGGGCGTTCGGGCAGCTGCTCCAGGAGCCTCAGGGTGCGCATGAGTTCGGTGCGGCGGTTGCGGGTGATGACCACGACGGTGGTGCGCGGGTCGGGGCCCGCGGGGGCGGCGGCCGTCATCGGTCCCGCCCTCCCCGCGCGTCGCTCTCCAGCAGGGCGATCTGGCCCTCCACCCAGGCGGGCAGCGGCCGGCGCAGCCGCAGCGCCGCCGGGAATCTGACGAGCGCCTCCCGCAGGGCCCGGCCCGCGTCCGTCCCGCCGTGCGCCCACTCCCCCAGCAGGCGTCCCGTCTCTCGCAGGGCGATCCGAAGGGGCCGCCGGAGCCAGGCCGTCAGCAGGGCGTTACGCCGCAGGGCGACCGCCCGGCCGGGCCGGGGCCCGGTGTCGGGGCCGTGGTGCGAAAGCAGGGACGGCTCGTGGACGACTCCCCACCCGGCCGCCGTCAGGTCGTAGGCGAGCAGGGCCTCCTCGGCCCCGAAGAACAGGAGCGGGTGGTAGCCGCCGGCCGCCAGGAACGCGGACCGGCGCACCACGGCCGCGCAGCCCAGGAATCCGAGCACCGGGGTGCCGGGCAGGTCCGCGCGGGTCGGCAGCGGCGAGTTCGCGAGCAGCGCGTCGATCGGGTCGTCCGTCCCGTCGGGCTCCACCACCGTACGGGCGGCGAGCAGGCCGAGCCGAGGGTAGGTGTCGAAGAGCGCCGCCGCCGCTTTCAGGGATCCGGGCTCCCACCAGGAGTCGTCGTCGCTGAAGGCGACGTACGGCGTCGAGGCCTGACGTACCGCCAGGTTCCGTCCGACGGCCCCGGTGTTGCGGCCGGGCAGCAGCAGCCGGGCCCCGCACGGGTGGGCGCGTACGGCGTCCGGGGTGCCGTCCGCCGATCCGTTGTCGACCACGATGACGGGGGGCCGCTCGGGCAGCGCCGCCAGGTGGTCCAGGGTGCGCAGCAGGCTCTCCCGGCGGTCGCGGGTGATGATGACGACCGTGGTGCGGGCGTCCGCACCGTCCTCACGCCGGCGGTCAGGCATGCGCGGTCACTTCCTCCGTGGTGCCTCCGTGGTCCAGTGCGCCGAGTGCCCGCTCCAGCACCCGGCGGGCGTCGAGCCTCAGCAGCAGCGGGTCCGGCTCCGCCGCGTGCGGGTCTCCCGGGGGGCCCGGGTGCCACAGGGCGGTGTGGCACCGGCCCGGAGGCGGGCCCCAGAGCTCGGGGGAGACGGGCCCGAAGAGGGTGACCGAGGGGGTGCCGTGGGCGAAGGCCAGATGGGCGGGCCCGGTGTCACCGCTGACGAAGAGCCTGGCCCCGGCGATGAGCGCGGACAGCTGGTCGAAGGTCAGCGTGCCGGCGAAGACGTCCCGGCCTCCCATCCCCGCGCCCTCGGCCACCTCGGCGCAGAGCTGCTTCTCCCCCGGGCCTCCGGTGACGACGACCCTCCGCCCGGCAGCCCGCAGTCCCGCGGCGACGGCGGCGTAGCGGCCGGTAGGCCAGCGGCGGGCCCCGGAGTCGGCCCCCGGGTGCAGCACGACGGCTCCCGGGGCCGGCGACGGTACGGCCGGCGGTGCGATCCGCAGCTCCCCGGGGTCCGCCGGGATGCCGTGGGACCGGAGGAAACGGCACCAGCGGTGCCGTTCGTGTTCGTCGGCCCGCCAGCGCGGTGGCGCGGGGTGCCCCGGCTCCGGCCGCGCGTAGGACAGGAGCCGGCCGGGTGCCAGCTCGGCCAGGGCGTCGTGGCTTTCCGGGCCGTTTCCGTGCAGGTCGACGGCGACGTCCGGCGCGGCGTGCCGCCAGTGGACGAGCGAGGGGACGCGGCGTCCGTTCTCCTCGGTCGGGAAGTGGGCGTCGACCGCCCCGGTCGCCCGTACGGCGGGGCCCAGCGAGGCCGGTGCCGCGAGGACGGTCTCGTGGCCGGGGAACGCCCGTCGCACAGCGCGCAGGGCCGGTACCCCCGCGAGCAGGTCACCGAGGCCCAGGGCGCGCAGGATCAGTACGGTGGGCCGACTCCCCGTGGGCCGTGGGAGGGGGGCGGGTCCGAGGTGGGCCACCGCCCTCACCGCCGCGACGAGGGGGCGGAGCGGGGCGCCGCGCCGGGCCCGCGGGAGGCCCGTTCCACCAGCCGGGTGCTGGAGCGGCCGTCCAGGTAGGGCAGGAGGACCACCTGCCCTCCCCAGCTCTCCAGGAGACCGGCCTCGGGGAGGTCGGAGAGCGCGTAGTCGCCGCCCTTCGCCCAGACGTCGGGGCGCAGTTCGCCCAGGAGGCGTTCGGGGGTGTCCTCGTCGAAGACGACGACCGCGTCGACACAGTCCAGGGCCTCCAGCACCCGGACCCGGTCGGCGGCGGTCACCACGGGGCGGCCGCCACCCTTGCGGCGCCGTACGGAGGCGTCGGAGTTGACGCACACGACCAGGCAGTCACCCACCCGGCGGGCGGCCTGGAGGAGTTCGACGTGTCCGGCGTGCAGCAGGTCGAAGCAGCCGCCCGCCGCGACCACGGTGCCGCCGCGTGCGCGGACCCGGCGGACGAGCTCCTGCGCCCCGTGGGCCGGTGCCGCGTCCTGGCCGCCGGGGGCCGACTCGCGCAGGACGCCGTGGGCTCCGCCGTCGGCCACGAACCGGGTCGCGGTCTCGACCGCCTCCCGCAGGGCGGTCTCGGTCAGTTCGCCGTCGGCGAGCCGGCCCGCGGCCGTGGCGGCGAATCTGTCGCCGGCACCGCAGCAGTCGCCGCCCGCCCGGTAGGGCGCGGGCATCAGCAGCGGGGTGCCCCCCTGGTACAGCAGGGCGCCGTCCTCGCCCAGGGTGACGGCGACCGAGGCGACGTCCCACAGTTCCAGCAGCCGCCGGGCGTCGGCGGCCGCCGCCCGCAGTCCGGTGCGCGGGCCCTTGGCGCCGTCCTCGTCCGGCCCGGCCGTCTCGCGCCCCGCGAAGCGCCGGGCCTCCGCGGCGGCGGGGGTGACCAGACGCGTGCCCGGTACCGGCGGCCCTCCCGCGGGGTGCGGGTCCCAGACCACCGGCGCGTGGGCGGCCCGCGCGGTCAGGGCGGCCCGCAGGGCGTCCGCCGTGCCCCGCCCGTAGTCCGCGACCAGAACGGCCGGGGCCCCGGCCACCGCCTCCTCGGCCTCGGGGGTGGCGGCCGCCGCGCGCCCGTCCCCGTCGTCGAGGCGGAGCAGGGGGCGCGCGTCGGCCATCAGCCTCGTCTTGCAGGCGAGTGCCCCCGTGAGCGGGATCTCGACGAGTCGCACCCGGTCCTGGAGCATCCCGCGGACCGTGCGGGAGGACTCGTCGTCGCCGAGTGCGGTGACGAAGGTGACCTCCCGGCCGTCGCCCGCCGCGAGGCAGGCGGCCAGAGCGGCTCCGCCCGGCCGCGCGGAACGCTCGGGCCGGCTGAGAACGGGGACGGGGGCGTCGGGGGCGAGCCGTTCCGCGTGGCCCGTCACGTCACGGTCGAGCAGGGCGTCGCCCACGACCACCAGGGGTGTGCGGGACTTCATGCGCGCTCCTCCCCGGCCGGTGTGCCGTCGGCCGCCTGCGGCCGCTCCGCCCGCACCCGGCGGGTCTCTCGGGCCGTCCGGGCGGCGATCTCGCGGTCGAAGGCCTCGCAGACCATGTGGACGGCGACCAGGTGCAGTTCCTGGACCGTGGCGGACACCTCGGCCTCGACGCACAGCGCCTCGTCGCTCGCCGCGGCCAGCGGGTTGGGCTCGGGGCCGGTCAGGGCCCAGACGGGCATCCCGATCCGCCGGGCCTCCCTCGCCGCGGCCAGCAGGTTGGCACTGGCCCCGCTGGTCGACAGGAGCATCAGCACGTCCCCGCGGCGGCCGTGCGCGCAGGTCTGCCGGGCGAACACCTCCTGGACGCCGTAGTCGTTGGCGATGGCGGTGGTGGAGGAGGTGTCGGCGTGCAGGGCGAGCGCCGAGTACGCGGGCCGGTCGTCCTTGTAGCGGCCGACGAGTTCGGCGGTCAGGTGCTGGGCCTGGGCGGCGCTGCCGCCGTTGCCCGCCACGAGCAGCCGTCCGCCGCCGGGCAGGACGCGGGCCAGTGCGGCGCCCCACCGTTCGGTGACCGACGCGGCGGTGCGGAAGGCCGGAAGTGCGCGGGCCAGGTCGTCACAGTGCCGGCCGGGAGCGATGAGCTTCATCGTGCCACCTCTGAGAGCAGGGGAACGGGACTGAGCCGGGAGTAGACGCGCGCGACACCGTCGGCCACCTCGTCCCAGGTGAAACGGGCGAGCGCGTGCGTGCGGCCGGCCGCCCCGTAGCGGGCGCGCCGGGCCGGGTCGTCGAGCAGGGCGCGGATGACGCCGGCGAGTTCGTGATCGTCGCCCTCGGGAGGCACGTGGATGCCGGTCACCCCGTCGACGACGGTGTCGAGCTGGCCTCCCACGGCCGTGGCGACGACCGGTGTGCCGCAGGCCATGGCCTCGATGGGCACGATGCCGAACGGCTCGTACCTCGGCAGGGAGAGCAGCAGGTCGGCGCTGGAGAGGAGGCCCGGCATGAGGTGCTGCGGGACGCAGCCGAGCATCCGGACGCGTTCGGTCACCCCGTGCTCGGAGGCGACCTTGCGGAGCCGTTCGGCTTCCGGGTCGGCGAACAGCAGCGGTGCCTCGGGTCCTCCGGCGATGACCAGTTCGGCGTCCGGGACCCCGGCCAGGGCCCTGATCGCGCGGTCGAACCCCTTGCGGGGGACGAGCCGCCCCACGGCCAGGAGCCGTCGGGGAGCGTCCGGCCTGCGGGCGGCGGGCCTCGGCGAGAACTGGCCGGTGTCCACCCCGCACGGCACGACCCCGATCCGTGAGCGGTCGACCCCCATGGCGACGAGTTCGTCCACCTCGTCGGCGCAGGTCGCGATGATCGCGTCCGCCTCGGCCCCGATGCGGGCCTCGATCTCGACGCGTTCACGCGGACTGGTGTCCTCGGTGCCCTGGTAGCGCCGCTTCACGGTACCCAGCGCGTGGTACGTCTGGACGACCGGGACACCGGTGTCCCGGGCCCCGGCGAGGGCCGCCAGCCCGGACATCCAGAAGTGCGCGTGGACGACGTCGGGCCGGGTGCGCCGCCACATTCCGGCCAGGTGCGCGCCGAACTCGGGCATCCAGGCGAACAGTTCGTCCTTCGGTACGACGGTGGGCGGCCCGGCCGGCACATGGACGACCTTCACCCCGTGCGGGGTCCGCACGGTGGCCGGGACGTCGGGGCTGTCGCGGCGGGTGTAGACGGTGACGTCGTGTCCGCGCCGGACCAGGTGCCGGGCCAGCTGCGCGACGTAGACGTTCTGACCGCCCGCGTCCGGACCGCCCAGCTCCGCAAGGGGACTCGCGTGCTCGGACACCAGGGCGATCCGGCCGGGGCGCGGCTTGGGCTGCGTCATCGCGTGACCTCTTTCATCAGTCGTTCCCAGTCGTCCAGGAACCGTTGGACGCCGTACCTGGCGCGGGCGGCGGCCCGCGCGCGGTTCCCGGTCCGCTCGGCGTACGCGGCGTCCGCGAGGAAGTGCCGCAGGGCGTCGTCGAGTACGTCGGGCCGGTTGGAGACGACCCCGGCGTCCGGTGGCACCGCTTCGCGGACCTCCGTCGTCCCCAGGGCGACGACGGGCATGCCGAGGAACATCGCCTCCAGGAGGGAGAGCCCGAGCGAGGTCCACCGCACGGGGTGCAGGTAGACCCGGCAGCGGGCCATGGCCGGGTGGAGCCCGCTCTGCGGGAGTTCGGAGGTCCGGCACAGCTCCGGCGGGAGGTCCAGGTGCCGGGCGAGCCCCTCGGTGCCCATGCCGAACACGTGCAGGGGTGCGGCCCTGGCCAGGTGGGGAAGCAGGTCGGTGCCGGTCGTCCGTCCGCGCCGTACGGGTTCGTTGACGACCACGGCGGCTCTCGGCTCGGTCCCCGTCCACAGCTGCCCGGGGTCGATGATCCCGTGTTCGACGACGCTGGTGGGCGCCCGCCCGTTGTCCCACATGAGCCGGTTGAAGTGGGTGACGTGGACGAGCGGGATGTCCGTGCGGCCCGCGACCGGGTGCACGGTGTCCACGGGCGTGTCGTGGGGGCTGTTGTGCTCCACGTACACGGCGGGGACGTCGCGCCCGGGCCGTCGGCCGGTCCACGCGTGGGTGAGTTCGATCTCGTGGGGTCGTTGCAGGACGACGAGGTCGATCTCGCTGTCGCGCAGTTCCTCGGGGGTGCGTTCGACCGCCGACGCGGGCCAGGTCCAGGTCCGGGCGCGGCCCAGGCCGTCGGGTCCGCGGTCGGGAGTCACCGGTACCAGGTAGGTGTGCGGCCCCTGGACGAAGGAGGTCAGCCACGAGCCGTGCACGTGCCAGATGAGGATGTTCATGCGCTCTCCTTCAGGAGCTTGTGCACCGCGCCCACGACGTCGTGGGCGGTGACGCCGTTCAGGCAGGGGTGCCCGGGCACCGGACAGTGCCGGGCCCGGGTCCCGGCGCAGTCGGCGCGCTGGTCGCCCAGGAGCACGGTGGGCACGCCGTAGGGCGCCCAGCGCGAGGCGGGCACGACGGGCGCGAACAGCGAGACGACGGGCGTGCCGACGGCGGCGGCCAGATGGGCGGGCCCGGTGTTGGCGCTGACCAGCGCGTCGGCGCCGCGCAGCACCCCGGCCAGCTCCCGGGGCCCGGTGCGGCCACCGAGGTCGACGGCGTCGTCGCCGCTCACCATGCGGGTCAGGGCCTTCTCGGCGGGGCCGCCGGTGACGACGACGCGGTGTCCGGCGTCGGCGAGCATCCGTACGGCCTCGGCGTGCCGTTCGGCGTCCCAGGAGCGGGCCGGCGCGCTGGCCCCCGGGTGGACGACCACGTAGGGGCCGTTGCCGGTGAGCGCGGCGGTGTCGGGCGCGGGCAGCACGCGCAGCCGGCCGTCGTCTCCGGCGCGCAGCCGGAACCCCATGGCCAGCGCGGTGTCCAGGGCCGCCTCGGCCTCGTGCCGGTCCGGTAGGCGCCGGTGGCGTACGTCGAGCAGCCGGCCGGGGTGGTCGACGCTGTCGGCGCCGATCCTGCCGACGCCCGCGAGGCGGAGCAGCAGGGCGGCCGGCAGCGGGCTCTGGTGGAAGGAGGTGAGGACGAGGGCGGTGTCGAACGACCGTTCGCGCAGTCCGGCGACGAGACCGGGTACGTCGGCCTCCTCCACGTCCGGTGGGTGGACGCCCTCCCACGGCGCACGCCAGACGATGACGTCGTCCACACCGGGGAGCATCCGGGCGGCGGGTTCGCCCAGGGGACCGCAGAGCACGGTGAGGTGTGCGGCCTGTGCGGCGGCCGCCCGTACGGCGGGCCCGGCGAGCAGCACGTCGCCGAAGCTGTCGAGTCGCACGACGAGGACGTTCACGCCGGCCCTCCGCCCGCCGGGACGGCCCGTGCGGCGGGACGGGCCATCAGCCGCCGTACCGCGGTCAGGATGTCGGGGGCCCGCCCCGGCTCGGCCTCGGTCTCCTCCGGCAGGGTCGCCGCGTTGGGGACCAGGATCCCTTCGGCTCCCGCGGCCCGGGCGGCGAGCACGTCCGCCCGGATGTCGCCGATCACCGCGCAGTCCTCGGGGCGCAGCCCGAGCCGTACGGCCGCGTCGACGACCAGGCCGGGGAGCGGCTTGCGGCAGGGGCAGCCCGCCTCGGGCAGGTGCGGGCAGTAGACCCAGACGTCCAGCGGCCCGATCAGTTCGTCGATCCGGGTGTTGACGCGCCGTACGTCCTCGTGGGAGAGCAGACCGCGGCCGATGCCGGACTGGTTGGTGACGACCCCGGTCGGTAGCCCGGCCTCCCGCACCAGCCGTACGGCCTCGGCGGCCCCGGGGACCGGTCGGACGAGGGCGGGGTCGCCGTTGTACGGGACGTCGTGGACCAGCGTCCCGTCGCGGTCGAACAGGACGGCGGTGGGCCGGAAGGCCCGGGGGGCCGTGGGTGTGTCGGGGGTACGTCGTCGTCGGCGTGCTGTCATGACCGGCCTCCCCACGGGGCCGCGCCCCGGTGCCTGAGGTGTCCCGCGAGCCAGTGGCCGACCGCGAGGGGCGGGATGGCGGCACTGGTGGCGAGCATCGTGGTGATCTCGGTGGCGGTGCGGGGGCCCGGAGCGATACGGGCCCACGCGAACTCCGCGGTGCCGGCGGCCCACAGTCCGGCCGCGACCGCCGCGGTACGCCGTCGCCCGGCGAGGGCCAGGACGAGGGCGGCGAGTCCGGCCGCGGTGGTCGCGGCGTGTCCGGGCAGGCGGCCCCGGGGGGCCTCGGCCCTGAACCACCAGTCGGAGCCGTGCAGCCGGCTCATCAGGACGTCGTCGGCGTTGCCGCGCTGGGTGCGCAGGGAGATCCAGCGGTCCGCCGGGCGTACGGGGTGCACGGTGGCGCGGCTTCCGCGCACGAGGCCCCATCCTTCGCCCATCATCCGCAGGGCGAGGTCGGCGTCCTCGCGGAAGGCGCGGGGGAACCGCTCGTCGAAACCGCCGGCCGCGCGCACCGTCCGGGTGCGGTAGGCCATGTCCGCGGTGGCCCAGGCCGCCTCCGCCAGGCCCGCCGTACAGCGTTCCCAGTCGGTGGGCCTGCGGTCGTCGGGCAGCGGCACGGTCAGCCGCCCCTGCACGCCCACCGTCCCGGGGCCGGCTTCGGCCAGGTCCCGGGCGAGGCGGGCGCCCCAGTCGGGCCGCACCGTCACGTCGTCGTCGAGGAAGACCACCCAGGGCGCGGCGACCTCGCGCAGACCCGCGTTGCGGGCGGCGGCCGGGCCGCGGCCGTGCGTGGCGAGGACCCGGACGCGGTCGGCCAGCGGGCCCGCGCCGCTCACGTCCAGCGGGCCGTCGGGGTCCGGACGGTCGTCCACGACGAGTACCTCGTGCGGCGGCGGGTCCGCCGCGGCGGCGAGGGCGCTCAGGCAGTCGTCGAGGCAGCGGCGGCCGATGGTGGGGACGACCACGGAGTAGACCTCCGCGGGGTACGGCCGCTCGCCCTCGGAGCGGGCGTCTCCGGTCATCGGTCCCGGGGCCCCGGCCGTCATGTGAACGCCTTGGAACGGCGGACCAGGAACGGCCCGATGGCCAGCAGGTCGACGGGCGCCGACCCGAAGCACTCAAGTGCTTCGCGGGGATGGTCGACCATGGGCCGGCCCGCGGTGTTCAGGCTGGTGTTGACGACGACGGGCAGCCCGGTGCGCCGTTCGAACGCGGTGAGCATCCTGGCCACGAGGGGTTCGGCGGCGCTGTCGACGGTCTGGATCCTGGCGGTGCCGTCCACGTGGACCACCGCGGGGACGCGGGACCGCCAGGCCTCGGCCACGTCGTGGACGAAGAGCATGTACGGGCTGGGCAGGGGCCCGTCGAAGAGTTCGGCGGCCCGTTCCGCGAGGACCATGGGGGCGACGGGCCTGAACTCCTCCCGCCCCTTAACCGCGTTCAGCCGTTCCAGGTTCTCGGCCCGGCCGGGGTGGGCGAGGAGCGAGCGGTGGCCGAGGGCCCGGGGGCCGAACTCGCTGCGGCCCTGGAACCACGCGACGACGCCGTCCTGGGCCAGCTCCTCCGCCACGGCGACGGCGACGTCCTCCGGTTCCTCGTAGGGCAGTGCCGCCGCCTCCAGCATGCGGCGCAACTCCTCGTCGCTCCACCCCCTGCCGAGCGCCGCCGTGTCCATCGGGCGCACCGGCCCCTGCTCGGCCGCGAGGTGCAGGGCCGCGCCCAGCGCGGTTCCGGCGTCCCCGGCGGCGGGCTGGACCCAGACCTCGTCGAACAGGCCCTCCCGGTGCAGCCGGGTGTTGGCCACGCAGTTGAGTGCCACTCCCCCGGCGAGTGCCAGGCGGGGCGCACCGGTCCGTCCATGGAGCCATCGGGCGATGTCCAGGACCGTCTCCTCCAGGCACCGTTGGGCACTGGCGGCGAGGTCCGCGTGCGCCTCGGTGTAGGGGCCTCCGGGTTCCCTGCGGGGGGCGAAGCGCTCCCACTCGACTCCGGAGGACCGGAACCCTCCGTCGCCCAGCCCGTGCACCTGCTCGGCGATGCGGTCGGCGAAGCGTGGCGTGCCGTAGGAGGCGAGGGCCATCACCTTGAACTCGTCGCTGCTGCGCAGGAATCCGAGGTGGTCGGTGAGGTCCTCGTAGAACAGGCCGAGGGACTGCGGCAGTCGCTGGGTGCCGAGGACGTCCAGCCTGCCGCCGGTGTAGTTGCCGGCGAGCTGGGAGGCGCACTCCCCGCGCCCGTCGAGCACCAGCACCGCGCAGTCGCCCAGCGGGGAGGCTAGCCCGGCGGAGGCGGCGTGCGCCACGTGGTGGGCGACGAAGCGGACCTTGGCCGGGTCGAGGCCGGGCAGCGCCCCGGCCAGGAACTCCGGCGCCCGTCGGGCGTACTCCTGGCGCAGGTGGTCGAAGGGGTCGTCGAGCCCCAGCTGCTGCGCGGGTTCGGCCAGGGCCGGGTCGTAGGAGTACGCGACGGCGTCCAGGTCGGCCGGGGTGAGCCCGGCGCTGCGAAGGCACCAGCGGGCGGCGAGCTCCGGAAGTTCCCACGCCGAGAACGGCACGGGGCGTTTGCCGTGCTTGCGCCTGCTGAAACGTTCCTCCTCAGCGGCGGCGACGGTTCGGCCGTCGATCACGAGGGCGGCCGAGGGGTCGTGGAACAGGGCGTTGATACCGAGCACACGCATGCACAGGCTCCTTCAGAGACTCTCGGCCGGGCGTTCGCCCTGGGTGGCGAGCAGCTCGGAGAAGTACGCGATGGTGCGCTCCAGCCCCTCTTCCCAGGACACGCTCGGCTCCCAGCCGAACATCTCGCGTACGAGTGTGGTGTCGGGCCGTCGCCGCTCGGGGTCGTCGACGGGCCGGTCGATGGAGACGATCCGGGAGGCGGAGTTGGTCAGCTTGACGACCCGGCGGGCGATCTCCCGGACCGTGGTCTCGTCGCTCCCGCCGATGTTGACGGGGCGTACGGACCGGCTGGCGGCCACCCGCATGACGCCGTCGAGGGTGTCGTCGACGTAACACAGCGACCTGGTCTGGCTGCCGTCGCCCGCGATGGTCAGAGGCTCGCCCGCGAGTGCCTGGCAGATGAAGGTGGGGACCGCCCGGCCGTCGTGTGCGCGCATGCGCGGGCCGTAGGTGTTGAAGAGCCGGACGATCCCGGCGTTCGTCCCCCGGGCACCGGCGTGGGCGGTGACGAGGGCTTCGGAGAACCGCTTCGACTCGTCGTAGACGCTGCGCGGGCCGACCGGGTTGACGTTGCCCCAGTAGTCCTCCCGCTGCGGGTGGACCAACGGGTCGCCGTACACCTCGGAGGTGGACGCCAGCAGCAGACGCGCGTCGTCCCTCTCGGCGACGGCCAGCAGGTTGCGGGTACCGAGGCTCCCGACGTCCAGCGTCTCCAGAGGCATCCGCAGGTAGTCGGCCGGGGACGCCGGACAGGCGAAGTGCAGCACGAGGTCGTAGGGCCCGGTGAGCTCCTGGGCACAGGCGGGGTCCGACACGTCGCAGTTCAGGAATCGGAATCCGGCTCTGCCGACGAGGTGCGCCACGTTGCGGGCCGAGCCCGACGAAAGGTTGTCGGCGCAGTCCACCCCGACCCCGCCCTCCAGCAGGCGTTCGCAGAGGTGGGAGCCGAGGAATCCGGCTCCGCCGGTCACCAGTGCGCGTCGCCAGGGCAGGCGTTCGGCTGCTACCGAAGGCGTCATGTGCTGGCTCTCCCTTCCTGTCGGGGCGCGGGGTGGGAACTGCCCTGTCGGCGGCGCCCGGCCGGGCGTGTTCCCGCGCTCGGTTCTCACCTATGGATCCTGCCGAAGGACGGCTCCACTGCATCTCGGGGCATACCGTGGGACCGAACCGAGGAAGGGCAATCGACGATGCGCCACGGTCTTCCCTCCGCACTCGACTCGCTGCTGCGCCCCCGCAGTGCGTCGGGGCGAGCGCTGGTCACCGGTTGGTTCAGCTTCCGCGACGGGGAGGTGACCGCCGGTGACGCGCTCGCGGAACGCGCCGTATCGGACGCGCTCGGCCGTTTGGGTGTCGCCCATGATTCGGCGTGGAGCCCGGTCTTCGCGCCGGGTGAGCTGACGCTGGAGGAGGCGCGGCCGGAATCCTACGAACAGCTGCTGTTCGTCTGCGGGCCGCTGCACGGCGACCAGATCCTCCGGTTGCACGAGCGGTACGCCGCGTGCCGGCGCACGGCGGTCGGGGTGAGCGTCGTGGACGAGCGGGCCCCCGAGGTCACCGGCTTCCACCGCGTCCTGGCCCGTGACCGGGCGGGGGCGGGGCTGATGGCGGACCTGGCGGGTGCCGCCCGGTCCGGACCCGCCCGGCCCCTCGTGGGTGTCGCCCTGACCCATGGCCAGGGCGAGTACGGCGCCCGGCGCGACCACGACCGGGCCGCGGAGGTGCTGGGTTCCTGGCTGGCCGGCCAGGACTGCGCGCGGGTGGAGGCCGACACCCGGCTGGCCCGGGACACCTGGCGGCAGTGCCGGACCGCTGACCAGTACCTCTCCCTGGTCGGCCGGCTGGACCTGATGGTGACCGACCGCCTGCACGGCATGGTGCTGGCCCTGCGGACGGGCGTACCGGCGCTGGTGGTGGATCCGGTCCGGGGCGGCGCCAAGGTGTCGGCCCAGGCCTCCGTGGTGCGCTGGCCCGCGGTGGTCCCCTGCGAGGACCTGTCCCCGGAGGTGCTGGACGACTGGTGGGCCTGGTGCCTTTCGCCCGCCGGGAAGGCGGCGGCCGAGCGGCGTCGGGCGCTGCTGCTGCGGGGCGCGGGCGGTGCCCTCGGCCTCCGGGACCTGGACAGCGGGCACTGACTCGCGCGGCACCGCCCGTACGCGCAGGATCGGCTGCGGGACCCCGCCCGGACGGGCCGGGCGGAGGGGTCCTGCGGGCGGCGCCTCCGTGGGCGGCCCGGATCCGGCTCCCGACCGACGGAGACCCTGATGGCCGACAGCACCCTGCCCCTCCTCCTCAAGGGCTACTCATGGCTGCCCGACCGCCGGCGCGGGAGCGGTGGGGCTCCGGTGCGCACCCGCCTCCTCGGAAAGCGCGTGATCGCGCTGCACGGCCCCGCCGCCGCGCGCTTCTTCTACGACGGGAACCGTGTCCACCGCCGTACGGCGTTGCCTGAGCCCGTGATCGACACGCTCTTCGGGCAGGGGGCCGTGCACACCCTGGACGGGGAGGCGCACCGGGTGCGCAAGGCGATGTTCATGCGGCTGCTGACCGACCCCGTCCGGGTGCGGGCCCTGACGGAGGAGGTCGCCGCCGCGTGGGACCGGGACACCGACGTCTGGGCGGGCCGCTCCCGGGTGGTCCTCTTCGACGCGGTCGCCCTGCTGCTGACCCGTGCCGTCCACGCCTGGGCGGGGGTGCCGCTGCCCGAGGCCGGGGCGGAGCGCACCGCACGGGATCTGGTGGCGATGGTGGACGGCTTCGCGACGCCGGGCCCGCGGCACTTCCGGGCCCGGCGGGCGCGGCACCGGCAGGAGGCCAGGGTGGCGCGGCTGGTCGAGCGGGAGCGTGCCGACGCGGGAGCCGGGCGGACCGGGGCGGCACCGTCCGGCCTGACGCCGTTCCGCGCCGTGGCCCTGCACCGTGAGGCGGACGGCACCCTGCTGGATCCGCGTACGGCCGCGGTCGAGGTGCTGAACATCCTGCGGCCGACCGTGGCCGTCAGCTGGTTCGTGACCTTCGCTGCCCACGCCCTGCACCGGCACCCCGGGCACCGCGCGCCGCTGGCCGCGGACGAACCGGGGTACTCCTACCGGTTCGCCCAGGAGGTCCGCCGTCTCTATCCGTTCGCCCCGTTCATCGGCGGGCTGGCGGCGGAGCCACTCGAATGGCTGGGCAGACCGATCGCACCGGGCACCCTCGTGCTGCTGGACCTGTACGGCCAGAACCACGACCCTGACTTCTGGCCCCGTCCGTACACGTTCGACCCGTCACGCTTCGAGGACGGGCCGCCGCGCCGTGACGAGCTGGTCCCGCAGGGCGGTGGTGACCCCTGGACGGGGCATCGCTGCCCGGGTGAGGACATCACCCTCGCGGTGCTGGCCACCGTGTCGGTCCTGCTGGCGAGGCTGTCGTACCGGACGGTCGAGCAGGACCTGCGGATTCCGCTGAACCGGATCCCGACCGCCCCGCGCAGCGGATTCGTCGTCACCGGCGTCCGCCGACCGGTGTAGGCCCTGCGCGGGGTTCGCGGGACGCTCAGCCGCGGGTCCGGGCGGCGCACTCGGCGACGACCTTGCGCAGGCTGCCGGTCCGCTCCAGCAGCTCCCGCTGGGCATGGGCGCCCGTCCCCCGGGACAGGAGGGTCTTGACGCCCTCTTCGGCCGCGGCGAGGTCGCCGCTGTCCTCCAGGGCGTCCCGTACGTGGGCGAGCAGTGCCTGGACCACCTCGGCCGCGGGCCGGGGGCGCATGGTCGGCGGGTGGAGCAGGCTCTCCTCCAGTCCCGACCGTCCGGCCTGCCAGGCGGCCATCCGCAGCGTGCTGACCGCGACCGGGTCCGGCGCTTCCCCGGCGCGCCAGGCGCGGGCGGCCGTCTCGACCAGGCCCCGCACCAGGGTGGCCATCAGGGCGGTGTCGGCGGCCTCGAGGCAGACGTCGGCCACCCGGACCTCGACGGTGGGGTAGCGGTCGGAGAGCCGCGCGTCGAAGTAGATCATCCCCACGTCGCGCAGCACCTCCGTGTCCAGCAGGGCCTGCACGTGGTCGTGGTAGCCCTGTGCGGAGCCGAAGAGCTCGACCGGGCCCGACGAGGGCCACCGGCCCCAGACCCTGCTGCGGTAGCTGCCGTAGCAGGTGTCCTGGCCCTGCCAGTACGGCGAGTTCGCGCTCAGCGCGAGGAGGACGGAGAGCCATGGGCGGATCCGGTCCAGGACCGCGACGCCCTCCTCGTCCGATTCCACCGAGACGTGGACGTGGCAGCCGCACGTCAGCTGCTCCTGGGTGGTCAGGCCGAAGCGGTCGGCCAGCCACCGGTACCTCTCGCCGGTGCCGATGGTGGGACTGACGGGCAGCGGCGAGGTCGCCAGCGCCACCACCGTGGCCCCGGCCTCCGCCGCGCTCGCGGCGGCCTCGGCCCGCCACCGCAGGATCTCGGCCCGTAGCTCACTCATCGAGCTGCGGGGCTCGGTGGCGAATTCCAGTTGCTGGCGGTGGAGCTCCGCCTCGAAGGCGGAGTCCCCTTCCGCGCGGCGCTCGGCGAGGGCCAGCACCGCTGTCGAGAGCGCCTGGGGCTCGCCGCTCTCCTCGTCCACGAGCAGGAGTTCTTCCTCGACACCGACGGTTCGCACGATGCGCATCCTTTCTGCCGTCGGCGGGTTCCGGCGGCGAGGCGGACCGTCACGACAAACCCGATCGCAGTCGCTCGCATGGGTACATACGAGCGTACGGCGAGTGAGGTCGTCGAGCACGGACCGCCGTCGGCCGGCTGGAGCCGACCGCCGCCCCACCGGTGCGGGGCGGCCGTGACCGTTCTGCTGCCCTGTGAGGCCCCGGCCATGCCTCGCGCCGCCGGCATCCGTGTGAGCAACGACACCGCGTTGCCGACACCCCGCGAAAGATGGGGAGTTGGGGCCCTGGAGGGGCCGAGGGGGCGCGCACACCCTGCCGTCCGTTTCACGGCACTCGCTACCGTTTGTGAAGATGTACGGCGCCGGCACGGCAGGCCCGACCGCGAGGAGGCCGCCCTCCCGGCACCCAAGACTCCGCTCTCCGCTCCTCCGGGGACCGCCGGGTGTCTTGTCCCCGGTCCCGTCCGAAATGTGCTGCGCTGTGCCTCTCCCCCGTGTTCCCGTCCTGCCCTCCGTCCGCTCCGCCGCGCCCCGCCGGAAGCGTGGGGGCAGCCCCTGGCGCTGTCTGCGCACCCCGAGCATGCGCCGGTGGTCCCTGGCCAATCTGGTGTCCAACGCCGGCACCTGGATGCAGCTGACCGTGCAGAACCTGCTGGTCCTCCAGGTGACGGGTTCGGCTGCCGCCACCGGCCTCTCGCTGGCCGTCCAGGCGGGGCCGGGCCTGCTGCTCGGGGTCGTCGGCGGCGCCGCGGTCGACCGGTGGCCCCGCAAGGTCACCGCGGCCGTGAGCCAGGCGGTACTCGGGCTGGTCGCCTTCTCCACGGCCGCCCTGATCGGGCTGGATCTGCTGAGCATGCCCGTCCTGCTCCTGCTGGCCGCGGTCACCGGCATCGTGAACACCATCGACGGGCCCGCCACGGCCCTGCTGGGCAACGATCTGGTGCCGGCCGGGGACGTCCCCTCGGCCATCGCGCTCGGCTCGATGGTGCACAGCGCGGGCCGGCTCATCGGGACGGCGCTGGCCGCGGTGGCGGTCGGCACACTGGGCGCCTCCTCGGCCTACCTGGCGAACGGCGTCTCCTTCCTCTTCGTGGCCGCGATCATCCCCACGCTCAGGCCCGCCGCCCACGCGCTGCGGCAGGCCTCCGCGTCCACCCGCCCGGCCGCCCGGGAGCGGGGACGTCCGGCACCGGCTCCGCACGGCACGGCGTCCACGGGGGCGCGGGCCGGGCTGAGCTACTTCCTGAGCCGTCCCCGGCTGGTCGCGCTGGCCGGGATCACCGGTCTCAGCTCCCTCTTCGGACGCAACTACCAGCTGACCCTGGCCGTCCTGGTCGTCGGGCCGCTGGGTGCCCAGGAGAGCGATTTCGGCGTCGTCTCCACCGTGCTGGCCGTGGGCGGTGTGCTCGGCGCGCTGCTCGCCGGGCGGCTGCTCAGGCCCACGGTCCGGTTGGTGGGCACGCTCGCCGCCTGCGGCGGGCTGCTCCAGGCCGCGGCCGGGCTGTCCCCCGGTCTCGTCGTGCTGGTCCTGCTGGTCGTCCCCATGGCGGTGGTGGAGTCCGTCTCCGACACGGCGGGCGCGACGGTGCTGCAGACCGACCCGGCGCCGGAGATGCGCGGCCGCGTCCTCGGGGTCTGGCGCAGTGCGGGTACGGCGTGGGGGCTGGCCGGCCCGCCCCTGCTGGGGCTTCTGCTGGAGTTCGCGGGGGTCCGTGTGACCCTCGTGTCGGGCGGGCTGCTGATCGCCGGCGCGATCGCCTGCGGCGGCCTGCGCCACCGTGTCCTCGCCCGGCCCGGGGCGGCCTCCCCGCCGGTGGCGGCCTCCGCGCAGGTGTCGGTACCGGTGGCGGCCACGGCCCTCGCTCCGTCGGCGGCGCTCGGCCAGGCGTCCTGACCGCGCCGGGTGGCGGCGAGGACGCATACCCGTGCCGATCAGGGGCACCTCAGGGGCGCGGCCCCGCACCCCGGCGGGCCCGTTCCGAGACATCCGAGGAAAGGTGGCAGCGATGACCGACCACGACCTGAACGGGCGCAAGGTACTGGCCGTCGTCACCAATTACGGCGTGGAGCAGGACGAACTCGTGGTCCCCGTGGAGCACCTCCGTGGTGCGGGTGCCCGGGTCGACGTCGCCGCCGTGACGACGGACGACATCGTGACCCTGGTGGGCGACAAGGACCCCGGCAGGACCGTGCGCCCCGACCTCACGCTGGCCGACGCCGACCCGGCCGACTACGACCTGCTGCTCATCCCCGGCGGCACCCTGAACGCCGACACCCTGCGCCTGCAGAGCTCCGCCGGCACGATCGTCCGCTCCTTCACGGACTCCGGCCGTCCGGTCGCGGCGATCTGCCACGGGCCGTGGGCGCTGGTCGAGGCGGGTGTCGTCGCGGGCAAGCGGCTCACCTCGTACGCCTCCCTGCGGACGGACATCCGCAACGCGGGCGGCACGTGGGCCGACGAGCCGGTGGTGACGGACACCGACGGCGGCTGGCTCCTGATCACCTCACGCAATCCGGGAGACCTGGATCCCTTCATCCGGGAGATGGACACGGCACTCGCCGCCGTACGGTCCTGACCGCCGTCCGGCCGCGCCCGGCACGGCGTCCCGGTCCCGCGGCGCCGCGTGGCCGGGACGCACGGCTCTTCGGCCGGTGAGGCGCTCGGCGGCGGGGTCCCGCCGCGGGACACCGGTGAGAGATTCCGTGGGACGCCTGCGGGGACGGACCGCGTCGGGAAGAATGCCGACCGGCCGACGGGACAAGGGGCTCGGCGGGGGTGAACCGTGCAGGGACCCGACGGACCGTACGCGTGCCGCGCGAAGGGCCACGCCCCGACGTGCGTAGGACGACCCGCGCACGGGCACCCGGGGCCACCCGCCGTCACACCCGCACTCCCGTCTGGAGAGTCCTGTTGCCCACGTCACCGGTGGACCCCGCAGCCGACCGACCTCACCGCATGGACCCGGCGGGCGGCTGCCCGCACGCCGCCAATGCCCGGCTGCTCGCCCGGGGCGCCGTCACACCGGTGGTCCTCCCGGGCGAGGTGGAAGGCATGGCGGTCCTGGGCCATGACGCGCTCAAGGAGTTCCTCGCGCACCCCGACGTCGCGAAGAGCGCCCAGCACTTCGCGGCACTCCAGGCCGGGGAGATCGCCGACGGCTGGCCGCTGAGGACGTTCGCCACGGTGCCGGGAATGACCACCGCCGACGGCGCCGACCACCGGCGGCTGCGGTCCCTGACGAGCAAGGCGTTCACCGCGCGCCGCGTCGAGGAACTGCGGCCCCGCGTCGAGACGTTGACCGCCACGCTCCTGGACGCTCTCGAGGCCGCCGCCGACGGCGGTGTCGTCGATCTGCGCAGACACTTCGCGTTGCCGCTGCCGATGGGGGTGATCTGCGAACTGCTGGGCGTGGACGACCGGCACCAGGACCGGCTGCACCACCTGTCCGACCGGATCGTCGCCACGGACATCGGCCCCGCGGAGGCGACGGCGGCCGACCAGGAGATGGTGCGGGTCCTGAGCGCTGTCGCCGCCGCCCGGGCGGCGGACCCCGGGGACGACCTCACCAGTGCGCTGATCGCGGCCCGTGACGAGGACGGCGACCGGCTCGGTCCGCAGGAGCTGATCGGCACCCTGATGCTCACGATCGTCGCCGGTCACGAGACGACGCTCAATCTGATCACCAACGCCGTCCGGGCCCTGTGCGCCCACCGCGACCAGCTCGCCCTGGTCCGGTCGGGCGGTGCGAGCTGGGCCGACGTGGTCGAGGAGACCCTGCGCTGGGACAGCCCGGTCAGCTACTTCCCGTTCCGCTACCCGACCCGCGATCTGACGGTCGGCGGCACCGTGATCCCCAAGGGGACCCCGGTGCTCGCCGGTTACTCCGCGGCGGGCCGCGACACGCAGGCCCACGGCCCGGACGCCGCACGCTTCGACGTCACCCGTGACAGCACGACCCGGCACCTCTCGCTGGGCCACGGCGCGCACTACTGCGTGGGCGCACCGCTGGCCCGGACGGAGGCCACGGTGGCCTTGGAACAGCTGTTCACGCGCTTCCCCGATCTCGATCTCGCCGTACCCGAGTCCGAACTGCCCCGGCACGCCTCCTTCGTGGGCAACAGCGTGCGGGAGCTGCCCGTACGGCTGCGCCGCTGATCCCGGCGCTGCGCCGACGCGGTCACTCGTGCCGTGCGGTGCCGTCCCGGACCTGCCCGTTCATGTGCCCGTGACGGCGGCCCGCCCTACCGTCCGCCGGTTCCCGCACCGGCCTCGTCCCACCCCACCAGGGCGATGTCCGTCCTGGAGGTCGCGTTCAACTTCCGCATGATCCGCGCCACATGGTGCTCCACGGTCCGGGTCGACAGCACCAGGCTCTCGGCGATGTCCCGGTTGGCCCGTCCCTGGACGACCAGCCGGGCCACCTCCTGCTCGCGCGGGGACAGCTGGTCGCCGTAGCCCAGGCGGCCGCGGCGGTGGGTGGTCACGATGTCGTGGCGGCGCAGCAGTCTCTGGCAACGGGCCACGTCCCAGCGGGCGCCCAGCTCGCGGTAGACCTCGATCACCTCCTGGACGCCACCGGCCGCCGCCTCCCCGCGCAGGCCGAGCAGGCAACGCCCCCGGGCCTCCGCCGCCCGGGCCGCGTCGAAGGGGCGGCCGAGCCGCCGCCACCGCGCCTCCGCCTCGTCCAGCAGGCCGACGGCATCCTCGGGCCGGTCCTCGGCCTCGGCGAGCAGCGCGCGGCACACGGTCAGCGCGGCTCGGGCGGCGGGCGCGTCGCGGTCCGCGGTCCCCGCCGCGAAGTCGGCGACGAGCCGGTGGGCACGCGCGGTCCGCCCGCTGCCGCGCAGTGCCTCCACAGCGGTGGGCAGCACCTCACCGGCCCAGACCCAGCCACCGGTCCGTTCCAGCTGACGCAGGGTCTCCTCGACGGCCTCGCACGCCTGGCCTGGCCGTCCGGCCTCCAGGTGGATACGGGCGGTGGCGGCGGCTGACGCGGTGAGGATGACGCCGGTGTCGTAGCAGGTGACCCGGGCGGCCTCGGCGAGGTCGCGGCGGGCGCGGGGGACGTCGCCGAGCACGTGCAGCGCGGTGAGCCCGCGGACCAGCATGGCCTCGGCCCTCAGGTCGGGGATCTCCTGGTAGAGCCGGGTGGTGCGGTCCGCGGCCGCGTGCAGATTCCGCCAGCCGCCCTCGTGCCAGGTGAGCACGAGGCGGGCGGTCTGGGTGAGCCCTTCCAGGTAGGGGCTGCTGGTGTCGGCGAGCCCGTCGGCGGCCCGGTCGAGGAACGCGCGGGCCCGTACGCCGTATCCGAGGGCGCTGGACGCGTGGGCCAGGTTGGTCCAGCCCCGGGCGTGGTGCGCGCCCTCCATCGCCGTCCCGGCCGGGCCGGCGAGCGCCTCGGCGGCCGCCCAGGCCCGGGGATCGCCGAGCAGCATCAGGGCGGTGGCGCGGTTGGCGGCGATCGCGGCGCGGGCGACCGGGTCGGTGACCCGTCCGGCGAGCGTCTCGGCGCGGTCCAGCCAGGCCCGGTGGCGGTCGACGGGCCAGCCCTTGATGGACGGGATGGCGGCGACCGCCATGGCGCGGGCGGCGGTCTGCGGGTCGGACGCCTCCAGGTCGGGTATGGCGCGGGCGACCTCGTCGAGGCTGTCCAGCGCCCCTCCGCTCTGGTTGCGCAGGACGACGCTCAGGTGCAGCCGGATCTCGCCGCGCAGCCGGGGCGGCGGGTCGTCCTCGTCCAGTACCTGCCGCACGGCGGCCACCACCTGGTCGCCGGCGCGCGACAGTTGGGCGGTGCGGGCCAGCTTCGCGGCGGTGCGGATACGGCCACCGGCGCCCGGGTCGTCGGCGACGGCCTGGGTGTAGAGGCGGGTGGCGGTGGTGTAGTCGCCGCCGTCGGCGGCCCGGTCGGCCGCCGCGACGAGGCAGCGCAGACCTTCCCGTGCCCGTCCGGCCGCCCTGTACAGCCGGGCGAGATCGGCCAGCGGCAGCGGGCCGGCGCCGCCCCGGTGCAGTGCCCGGGCGGCGCGCAGGCTCAGCCGGGCCAGCCGGGGCCCGGGCACCCGTGCCAGCGCGGCCCTGCGGTCCAACGGGTGCCGGAAGACGGGGTGCGGGCCGTCGGCCCGCAGCACGGACCGGCGTACGCACGCGTCGACCGCCGCCTCGGCCCGCCCGGGTGCGACCTGAGCCACCTCGGCGAGCAGGCCGACGGGCACCGCCCGGTCGAGGACGGCCGCCGCCTCCACGATCCGCCACGCGTCCTCGCCGAGCGGCGCGCATCGCCGGGCCATCTCCCGGCGTACACGCGCGGGGACCCCGGCCTCCCGTACGGCGGCGAGGACGGAACCCGCCCACGGGCCGTCCTCCCCCTCGGTGTGCGGGCCGGTCTCTTCGGCCGCCCGCAGCAGTGCCTCGGCCGCCCCGGGCAGTCCGCCGGTCAGTTCGTGCACGAGCGCGGCGAGCTCCTGCCGCTCCTCCGCCCGCTCCGGCCGGGGCGTACCCGGCCACCGCCGGACGAACTCCTCCGTCTCCTCCGGGGTCCAGGGCCGGACGCGGACCTCCGCGAGGCGCGTTGGTCCCGGGACACGGACACCGAGGACGGGCAGCCCGGGCGCGGCGTCCTCGGTGACGACCAGCCGCAGCCGGGGCGGCATCGCTCGCAGCAGACGGTGGAGCAGGCCGAGGGTCGCCGGATCGGCGCGGTGGATGTCCTCCAGGACCAGCACGGCGTCCCCGAAGGCCTCCAGGAGTGTCCCGACCGCGCGGGGCAGCAGTCCGCGCCGGGTCTCCGGGTCGGCCGCCGACGCGGGCGGCGGCGGCAGCAGGCCGGCCAGTTCGGGTACGACGAGTCCCACGGTCCCGGTCACCGGCGGCAGCGGTCTGCGGAGCAGCCCGGGCCGGTGCGGCAGTGCGGCCAGCGCGTCGACGACGGGCCCGAGCGGCGCCGCGTCGGGCGTGTCGGGGCACGCCCCGCGCACCTGCGTCCATCCCGCGAACTCCGCCGCGCCGAGCACCTCGTCCACCAGCCGGGACAGCCCTGCGCCCGCCTCCCCGCGCACCACCGCGAGGGCGGGCCCCGCCCGCAGGACGTCCCGCAGCCGCCGTGCTTCCTCGCCCCGCCCGACGAATCCGCCCTCGTCGGCCGGCCGCGGGTCGTACTCCGCAGCGAAGGAACCTCGCTCCACAGCTCCACCTCCCACCGACCGCTCACATCCGCAGGCCGCCGCGCACCACGGCGGGGCCGTCGGCGGGGCACCGTGGCCCGGTCCGTTCCTCGGCCGGGGCACGGCGCCCGTCGAACAGGTGGTCTACCTGCCGGACGGCCGCGGCCGCAATAGGGGTCCACCACCTACGGAATGCCGGCGGGCCGCCCGGTTCGGCGGTCGTGGGGCACGGCGCCCGTGCTTCCCGCTCTTTGGGTAGCGCTACGGATTGCTGGGCTCCCGCGCCGTGGCCCAAGCTCTGGGCGGTCCGGCCACGCCTTCCCCGTACACCCCGGCCCCCGGCCGACGGGACCGGATGTGCGGGGGCGGCTGCACCCCACGCAGCCGTCCGGTGCGACCGCACCCGTGCCGCACGGAGCCCCCGCTCCGTGCGGCGCGCACCCCTCAGCCCATCGCCCCGGGCACCTGGTCCGAAGGCGGCCTCAGAACCGCCGCTCGCATTGTCATGATCCCGACAGGCAGAGGATGTCCCGGCCGCCGGGGCGACGGGTGCAGCCCTCCGGGCCCGAGCCGGGCCCGGACAGAACTCGGAGGAGAAACCATGGAGTTCGACGTTCGCGTCGTCAGACGCGTGCTCGCCCTCGGCGCCGGTGCCGCCCTGCTCGTCGGGGCCGCCTCCACCGCCGGGGCCGCGTCGGCCCCCGTACCGCCGGTCGGCGGTGAGGGCCGCATCGTCGGCGCGGACCGCCCCGGTGCGGTCGAGGGCTCCTACATCGTCACGTTCGAGGACTCGGTCGCCCGCGCCGACGTCCCCGCCTCCGCGAAGGCGTTGACCGCACGGCACGCGGGCAGCCTGCGGTACACCTACACCGCGGCCCTGCGCGGCTTCGCCGTGCGGATGACACCGAGCGAGGCGAAGGAACTGGCCGCCGACCCGTCGGTGGCCCGGGTGGAGGCCGACGCCGCGGCGTACGCGGTGGACACCCAGACCGATCCGCCGTCCTGGGGGCTGGACCGCGTCGACCAGCGTGACCTCCCGGTGGACAGGAAGTACACCTACGGCACCACCGCGTCGAACGTGAACGCGTACATCGTGGACACCGGCATCCGCATGAGCCACCGCGACTTCGGCGGCCGTGCGGTCAGCGGGTACGACTTCGTCGACAACGACTCCGACGCCTCCGACTGCCAGGGGCACGGCACCCATGTCGCCGGAACCGTCGGCGGCGGTGCGTACGGAGTCGCCAAGGGCGTCAAGCTGGTCGGCGTCCGGGTGCTGAACTGCCAGGGCACCTCGGGTGACACCTGGGCCCCGGTCCTCGCCGGCATCGACTGGGTCACCAGGAACGCCGTGAAGCCGGCCGTGGCCAACATGAGCATCGGCGGCGGCAAGACGCAGTCGGTCAACGACGCGGTGGCGGCCTCCATAGCCTCCGGCGTCACCTGGGTCGTGGCGGCCGGCAACAACAACGCCGACTCCTGTGCCTACTCCCCCTCCTCCACCCCGGCGGCCATCACGGTCGGCGCCACCAACAGCCGGGACGCCCGCGCCACCGGCTGGAGCAACGGACAGGGCTCCAACTACGGCTCCTGCCTGGACATCTTCGCCCCGGGCGACAGCATCACCTCCACCTCCAACTCCGGCGACACCGCCTCCCAGTCGATGAGCGGCACCTCCATGGCCTCCCCCCACGTCGCCGGCGCCGCCGCCCTCCTCCTCTCCGCCAACCCCACCTGGACCCCCGCCCAGGTCCGCGACGAACTCGTCGCGGACGCCTCGTCCGGCAAGGTCACCGACGCCCGCACCGGCTCCCCGAACAAACTGCTCCACACGGGCACCGGAGGCACCACCCCGCCCCCGACCGGCAAGAGGTTCGAGAACACCGACGACTACCGGATCCGTGACAACGCCACCGTCGAGTCGCCCCTGACCGTCACCGGCGTCACCGGCGACGCCCCCGCGAACCTGTCCGTCACCGTGGACATCCGCCACACCTTCCGCGGCGACCTGAAGGTCGAACTGGTCGCCCCCGACGGCACCGCCCACCTGCTGAAGAACTACGACAGCAACGACAGCGCCGACCACGTCCAGGCCACGTACACGGTCAACGCCTCCGGCAGGCCCGCGGCCGGCACCTGGAAGCTCCGCGTGACCGACAACTGGGTCAACGACACCGGGTACGTCAACGCCTGGTCGCTCCAGTTCTGACCCGCACCAGCTGACCGTACGGCCCACGGCACCGGCCCCCTCGCTCCCCCGAGGACGGGCCGGTGTCCCGTCGGATCCGGCCCACGGGCCCCGCCGCCACCCGCTCATCGACACGCGGTCCAGGCCGTACCCCGGTGTCATCGCGGCGCGGACGTCGAGGGAGGCGTGAACTCGCCCCCTCACTCGGCGCGTACACCCCCGTGGCGCGGGCGGGACCGACCGTGGTGCCCCGTCGCCGGGTTCACCACCCGCCTTCCGCCCACCCCTCGGGGGTCCTGTCCAGCAGCTCGGCGAGTCGGGCCCGGTCCGGCAAGGGGCCGTGGTCGCCGGTGACGCGCAGCGCGGCGCCTGCCGTGAGGTGCCCCAGCCGCAGCGCCCGCACGGGTTCCTCGCCGCGGAGCAGCCCGGCGAGGAACCCGGCCGCGAACGCGTCGCCCGCGCCCACCGGTTCGACGACGTCGACCCTGGGGGCGGGCACGGTGTGGACCTCGGAGCCGACGAAGGCGGTCGCCTCCCGTGCTCCGTCCTTGACGACGAGGATCCGCGGTCGCGGCAGCAGGTCCCGCACTGCGGCGGGGTCGGCCGCCGCGTCCCCCCAGAGGTCCTGCGCCTCGTCGAGGCCGACGAACGTGAGGTCCGCCCGCCGGGCCAGCCGGAGCAGGACGTCGGCGGCCGTACCGTCCGGCCACAGCGCGGCCCGGTGGTTGACGTCGAAGCTGACAGGGCGGGGGCGCTCGCCGGGGTCTGCCTCCAGCAGCGCGGTGACCAGGTCCCGGCAGCCTGTGGAGAGCGCCGGGGTGATGCCGCTGAGGTGGACGAGCCCGGCGGTGCGCACCGCGTCGTCGTCCAGGAGGGCGGGGCCCAGGGCCGAGGCGGCGGAGCCGCGGCGGTAGTAGTGGACCCGGGTGCCGTCGGTGCCGGGGTCCTTGACGAGGAGCCCGGTCGGGCGGTGCGGATCGGTCCGTACGCCGCTGACGTCGACGCCCGCCGCGGCCACCTCGGCGCGGATCCGGCGTCCGAACGGGTCGTCGCCCAGCGCGGACACCCAACGGGCGGGTACCCCGTGGTCGGCGAGGTACATCGCCACGTTGGACTCGGCGCCCGCGATCCGTATCCCCAGCACCCCGGCGCCGTCCAGCGGGCCGGCGGGATCCGGGACGAGCGCGGCCATGGTCTCACCGATGCAGGTCACCGGGGGCCGGGCGGCCCACCGGTCCCCCGGGTTCTCGGCCGGCTTCACGCGGAACCCCCTTGCCGGTAGGCGGCGGTGGGCAGGCCCGGGACGTCGACCCGCACGGAGAACACCGCGCCGTCCAGCGGCCCGGGCGCGGCGAGGCCGTGCCGGGCGGTGGTGACGTAGAGCGTGTCCCCGTCGAGGCACAGCCCGGCGGGCTGCTCCGCCGGGAGCCGGACGCACCGGTCCGGGGTGCCGTCGGCGCGGTAGCGGTGGACGGTGCCGGTGCCCCAGACCGCGGTCCACAGGGCGCCCTCGGCGTCCACCGTCATGCCGTCGGGGCTGCCCCGGTCGAAGACGGCGAAGGTCTCCGGCGCACCCGGCAGCCCGGTGTCCGGGTCGACCGGGTAGCGGCGGATGACGCCCTTGGCGCTGTCGGCGAGGTACAGCACGGTGCCGTCCGCGCCGAACGCCGGGCCGTTGGGCACGGTGAGGCCGTCCAGGACGCGGGTCACCGTGCCGTCGTGGTCGACACGGTAGAGCGAGCCCGCGCCGTCCCTGGTGTCGTAGGCCATGCTGCCCGCCCAGAACCTGCCGTGCGGATCGGCGGCCGCGTCGTTCATCCGCATGGGCGTGGCCGCCCCGTCCTCGGGGTGTGCGAGCCACTCGGTCCGCCCGTGCGGGCCGATCAGGCAGACACCGGTCCCGGCGGCGGCGATCCAGGTGCCGGGGCGACCGTGGACGGGGGCGACCGCGCCGAGGGGGACGGACAGCCGGGCGAGTGGCCTCAGCGGGGCCGTGCGGTCCTCGGGGCCGGCCAGCAGCCGCCCGGTGAGGATGTCGACCAGGACGATGCCGCCGTCGACGGGGCGTATGCCTTCGCCGAGCGCCAGCCGGTCCTGCCAGCACACGGCCGGTGCGGCGGCGGTCATCGCCCGGTGTCCGCGGCCGCGGTGGCCCGTACGGCGCCGAGGAAGGCGCGGGCCCGTTCGCGCAGCCCGTCGAGGTCACCGCCGTCCGCCGCGTCGCCGATCAGCGGAGAGCCGACGCCCACCGCGGCGGCGCCGTGCGCGAGATAGGTACGGGCCGCGTCGGCGTCCACTCCCCCGACCGGCACGAACGGCGCGTCGGGGAAGGGGCCGTGCAGCGCCTTCAGATATCCGGGGCCGCCGGCCTGTGCCGCGGGGAAGAGCTTGAAGGCGTCCGCGCCGAGCCGCTGCGCGGCGACGACGTCGGTAGGGGTCATCACCCCCGCCAGCACGGGCAGTCCGAGGCGTTTGGCCTCCGTGACGCTCTCGCAGACGGCGGGGGTGACCACGAAGTCGGCTCCCGCGTCGTGCGCCGCCCGGGCGTCCTGCGCGGTGAGGACGGTGCCCGCGCCGAGCGGCGCACCGGGCCCGAGGGCTGCGCGGGCCCGGCGGATGACGCCGAGCGCGTCCTGTCCGCTGAGGGAGACCTCGATGAGCGCGAGGCGCTCCTCGGCCAGGGTCAGTACGGTCCTGAGTGCGGCGTCCGGGTCCGCGCCGCGCACGATGGCGACGATCCGGTGGGTACGCAGCGCGGGCAGCAGATCCACGTGCGGGCTCCCTTCCCTGTCTGGTTCTTCGGTGATGTTGCGGTTCCTGTCGCCGAGTGCGGTGCCACTCGCGCGCTCACGGTGAGACGCCAGCGGACCTCACCGGCGTGGGGCACGCACGCGGCGTCCCCGTCCCGGGCGGCCGCCAGGTCGAAGACCCGGCCGAGCATGGGCTCGACGCCGACGGACCGGTAGGGCCGCTGCTCGGGGAAGCCGCCGAGGTTGCGCCAGAGCGCGACGGACACCGGCTGGCCCTCGGCCTCGACGGCCATCCGCAGCGTGGCCGTGCCGTCGTGGACGTCGACCCGCCGGGTGTCCACGATCGCGCCGACGGCCGTACCGTCGTCGGGTCCGAGCCGGTCGAGGCCGTCCGTGCGCCCGGGAGGCGACGGCCAGGAGCACGGGGTCCACCGCGCGCCGCCGTCCGGGTAGAAGCGGGCCGGCGTGCCGTCCGCGATCCCGACGCGGGCCTCCTCGGAGAGGTCGAGCAGCGCGTGGGCGGCCCACAGGAAGCGGTAGCCGGGTTCGGCCGTGAGCCGGTAGTCGACCACCGCCCGGTCCCCGTCGGCGCGTATCCGCCGGCTGAGCCGGAAGTCCGCGCAGTCGACGGACTCGGTGCCACAGGCCCGCTGCCAGGGCCGGGCCCAGGCGTCGCCGTGGTCGGGTGTGCCGCGCACGGTCGGTACGCACTCCTCCACCCCGCCGGCGTCGGCGAACGCGTCGCCGGGTACGACGCCGGGGCGGCGCGGCTCGTCGCGGTGCCAGAGCCATTCCCGGCCGCCCGCCCGCAGGGACGTCCAGCGTCCGCCGTGGGCCGGGTCGGTCTCGACGGCGGGCGGGCTCGTCGTGCTCACCATTCGGCGAAGGCGCCGTCGTCGTGCCGCCACACCGGGTTGCGCCAGGCGTGTCCGGTGCGGTCGGCGGCGCGTACGGCGTTCTCGTCGACGGTGACGCCGAGCCCCGGCAGGGCCGTGCGCCGTGCCCGGCCGCCGACGAAGTGGAACGGCTCGGTGTCGACGACGTACGACAGCAGGTCGGCGTCCTTGTTGTAGTGGATGCCCCGGCTCTGCTCCTGGATGAGGAAGTTCGGGGTGGAGAAGGCGACCTGGAGGCTGGCGGCGAGCGCGATGGGGCCCAGCGGGCAGTGCGGGGCGAGCTGCGCGCCGTAGGTCTCGGCGAGCGAGGCGATGCGGTGGACCTCGGATATGCCCCCGGCGTGCGAGAGGTCCGGCTGGGCGACGGCGATGCCGGCGGTCAGGGCGGGCAGGAACTCCGACCGCCCGTAGAGCCGTTCGCCGGTGGCGATGGGTACGCAGGTGGCGCCGACGAGCGCGGGCAGCAGGTGCCCCTGTTCGGGGAGGAGGGGTTCCTCCACGAAGAGGGGGTGCAGGGACTCGACGGCGTGCAGGATCCGGCGGGCGCCGGCCGGGCCGAAGCGGCCGTGCATGTCGATGGCCACGTCGCGGCCGGGGCCCAGGACGTCGCGGGCCGCGGCCACCCGTTCGACCACGGCGGCGGTCTCGGCGGGGGTGGCCAGCGGTGAGGTGCGGCCGGCCGCGTTCATCTTGACCGCGGTGAAGCCGGCTTCGACCTGGGCGGTGATCTCGTCGGCGAGCCGGGCGGGCTCGTCGCCGCCCACCCAGGCGTAGACCCTGACCTCGTCGCGGACCGGGCCGCCGAGCAGGGCGTGGACGGGAGCGCCGTACGCCTTTCCGGCGATGTCCCACAGGGCCTGGTCGATGCCGGCGACGGCGCTGGAGAGTACCGGGCCGCCCCGGTAGAAGCCGCCCTTGCTGAGCACCTGCCAGTGGTCCTCGACGCGCAGCGGGTCCCGGCCGAGCAGGTACTCGGCGAGGACGTCGACGGCGGCGCGGACGACCTCGGCCCGGCCCTCGACGACGGGTTCGCCCCAGCCGACGATCCCGTCGTCGGTCTCGATCCGGCAGAACAGCCAGCGCGGCGGCACGAGGAAGGTCTCGATGCGGGTGATCTTCACCGGGGCCCGGCCTCCCCGTCGGCGGCCGGTGCGGTGCCGTGGACCCGGTCGAGGTCGCGTACGGCCTGGTCGAGCAGGGCGCGCATGGCTCGTTCGGCGGCGTCGGCGTCCTGCTCGCGGACGGCGTCCAGGACGGCGCGGTGGCTGGGTACCGGGTTCTCACCGTGCGGTGAGCTGTGCACGATCTCGTCGCGGCGCGCGAGGCCGGACTCGATGACCATCTCCATGCGTTCGAGCAGTTCGTTGTGGGTGGCCGCCAGGAGCGCGCGGTGGAAGGCGAGGTCCGCCTCGACCGCGTGGGCGGCGCCGCCCTCCTGCTCGCCCATCGCGGTGAGGGCCGCCTCGAGGGCGTCGAGGTCGGCGTCGGTGCGGCGGGCGGCGGCCAGCCGGACGGCGGCCGGTTCGATGATGCCGCGGACCTCGCCGAGGTTGCGCAGCAGTGTCGGGTCGGTACCGGAGTCGGTGCCGACCGCGAACTGCCAGCGCAGGACGTCCGCGTCGAGGAGGTTCCAGTCGGCGCGGGCCCTGACGAAGGTGCCGCGCTTCTGGCGGGCGTCGACGATCCCCTTGGCCGCGAGGACCTTCAGGGACTCCCGCAGCGCGGTCAGGCTGACGTCCAGCTCGCCCTGGAGCGCCACGAGGTCGAGTGTCGCCCCTTCGGGGATCTCGCCGCTCAGTACCCGGCGCGCGAGGGTCTCGACGGTCTGGCCGTGCACTCCGCGGCGCGCGTATGGCGTCATGTCTGTGTGTGCCTTTCTGCTGTGCGATGGGTACGGCGGCGGTCAGGCCGAGGCCTTGACGACGGACCAGCCGCCGTCCACGAGCAGGCTCGATCCGGTGATGTAGGACGCCTCGTCCGCGGCCAGGAACGCGATGGCCGCCGCGGCCTCCTGGGGAGTGCCGAAGCGCTGTGCGGCGGTCTCGGTGACGCTCCTGTCGCGGTCCTCCTCCGAGACCCGGTCCCAGGCCGCGGTGAGGATGGGGCCGGGCAGTACGGCGTTGACCCGTACCTCCGGCCCGTACTCCACCGCCAGCTGTCCGCACAGGGAGAGCAGTGCGCCCTTGGAGGCCGCGTACGCGGGGTGGCCGGGGATGCCCTTGTGGGCGTGGACCGATGAGGTGAGCACCACGGCGCCGCGCCGCTCGCGCAGGTCGGGCAGGACCGCGCGGAAGCCGAGGAAGGCTCCGGTGAGGTTGACCGCCAGCTGACGCTCCCAGGAGGCGACGGACATCTCGTGCGCGGCGGTGACGTCGACCGTGTAGGCGTTGCTCACCAGCACACCGACGGGTCCGAAGGTGCGCGCCGCGGCGACGATCCGCTCCCAGTCCCCCTCGTCCGCGACGTCCGCGCGGACGAAGAGGGCCCGGCCGCCCTGGGCGCGGATGCCGGCGGCGGCGCTCTCGCCGGGGCCCTCGGCGATGTCCGCGAGGATCACCGCCGCGCCTTCCGCCGCGAGCCGCTCGGCGGTGGCCGCGCCGATGCCCGACGCGGCTCCGGTGACCACGGCCACCTTGTCGGCGAAGCGGGTGGTTCCGTTCATGGGGTGGTCGACTCCTCGGGGTTCGTGCACGCTGTCGGCGGCTTCGGTGACGGTACGTCGGGCGGTTGCCTACTGTCTGACCAGGACGACCAGTTCCGCGTCGTACTGCGCGGTCCAGGCGAAGGGCAGGCCGTAGTGGAGCAGATGGGCGCCGCCGTGGACGGTCCCGGTCCGCTCGTCGGCGTAGCGGGCGGCCGGGTCCAGACCGCGCAGCCGCAGCCGGGCGGCGCGCCCGGGGACGAGCGGCGCCCCGTCCAGGCGTCCGGTGTTCCAGGCGGTGACGACGGTCCGGGCACCGTCCTGCTCGTCGTACTGGACGCCGCAGGTGGCGTCGGCCGGGCTGCCCAGCAGCCGGACCTCGCCGCGGTGGACGACGTCGCGGATCTCCTTGTAGCGGCTCACCCACCGGGCCGCCTCGGCGCGCTGTCCGGCGGACCAGTGGCGGATGTCGGCGCCGATGCCGAGGACTCCGGCCATGGCCGTGACGAAACGGAAGGCGAGGGACCGGGGCCGCGGGTCGAAGACGCCGGGCGAGTCGGTGACCCAGGAGCTCATGGTGTGCGGGGCGTGCGCGTGCAGATAGCCGTACTGGATGGCGAGGCGGTCCAGCGGGGCGGTGTTGTCGCTGGGCCACACCACGTCGGTACGGGCGAGGGTGGCGTGTTCGATCCGGCCGCCGCCCCCGGCGCAGCCCTCGACGGTGACGTGGGGGTGGCGGGCGCGCAGATGGTCGAGCACCCGGAGGTATCCGGCGACGTGTGCGGCGTCCAGGTCCTGTTCCTCCACGGGGCCGCCGCCGGGCCGGCCTCGTTCGGTGGGCGGACGGTTCATGTCCCACTTGAGGTAGCTGATCGCGTGGTCGCCCAGGAGCCGGTCGAGGGTGGCGACGACGAAGTCCTGGACGTCCCTGCGGCCGAGGTCGAGCAGGAGCTGCTCGCGCACCAGCGTGGCGGGGCGGCCGTCGATCCGGTAGACCCATTCCGGGTGTTCGGCGTAGAGCCGGGAGGCCGGGCTGACGGCTTCGGGTTCGACCCAGAGGCCGAAGTCCATGCCGGTGGCGCGCACCTCGTCGATGAAGTGGTCGAAGCCGTCGGGGAAGTTCGCCGGGTCAGGGAACCAGTCGCCCAGTCCGCCGGTCTCGTCGTGCCGCCCGGTGAACCAGCCGTCGTCGACGACGAAGAGCTCCGCGCCCATGTCAGCGGCGATGCGGGCGAGTTCGAGCTGGGCGGCGGCGTCGACGTCGAAGCCGGTCGCCTCCCAGGAGTTGTAGAGGACCTTGCGGGTCCTGTCGAGTCGCTCGCCGCTGAGCCGGCGTTCGTAGCGGTGCCAGACCCTGGCCAGCCCGTCGAGGCCGTCCGGGCTGAACGCGCAGGCCAGGCGTGGTGTGGTGAGGGTGGCGCCGGGGGCGAGCCGGACGGCGCCCTCGTGCGGCACCCGGCCGGCCCTGATCCGTACCGCGCCCCCGGGTTCGGCGTCGGCGGCCATGTGCCAGTTCCCGGACCACTCCAGGGCGACGCCGTACGTCGGGGTGGCGCCCTCGGCCGGCTCGGCGGCGTCCTGCACGGCCAGCCAGGGCGCGTAGGCGTGGCCGGGGACGCCCTGGGTGGAGGCCATCTCGAAGCGGCCGCGGGTCAGTTCGAGCTGGGTGCGCCGGAACTCCTGGGACCACTGGCCGGTGAGGTAGGTGAGCCGGGCGCCGTCCGTGACGGGGATGCTGACGGCGGCGGAGTCGAGTCGTTCCAGGCGCAGTTCCTCCTCGCCGGTACAGCTCAGTTCGGTCCAGCGCAGGATGACGTCGGTGCCGGGCACGGTCTCGTAGCAGAGCGCCGCGCGCAGTCCCTGTTCCTCGTCGGCGAAGGTGAGGCGCAGGGCCCGGTCGCCGTCCTGGGTGGCGGAGTCGAAGGTCCACCAGGTGCCGCGTTCCCGGCCGGGACGCCGGACGACCAGGTCGGCGCCGGAGAAGGGGCGCAGCCCGTGGGGGAGGTACTCGGCGGGGGCCGCGTCGGCCGGGGTGACGAAATGTGTGCGGTGCGGCACGGCGAAGGGGGACGGGCCCGTCTCGGTGCCGTGCGGGCCCCAGGAGGCGAGTTCGGCCCACCGGCCCTCGCCCGCGATCCGTACCGCGTAGGTGGTGTTCTCGGTGCGCAGCAGCCACCGGTCGTACGAGCTCACTTCACTGCTCCCAGGTTGAGTCCGGCCACGAAGTGGCGCTGAAATTTGAGGAATACCATGACGGTCGGGGCCGCGGCGATGACGGAGCCCGCGGCGATGACGTTCCACATGGAGACGTACTGGCCCTGGAGGCCGATGAGCGAGGCGGTGATGGGCATCTGGCTGTCCGTGCGCAGGACGGTGATGGCCCACAGCAGGTCGTTGAAGATCCAGGTGAACGACAGGGCGCTGAGCGCGGCCATGGCGGGCTTGGCGAGCGGCAGGACGATCCGTGTGAAGATCTGCCAGGGACCGGCGCCGTCGATGACCGCGGCCTGCTGGATCTCGGGCGGGATGGACCGCATGAAGCCGTGCAGGACGAAGACGTAGAAGCCGATGCCGAAGCCGACCTGGACACCGATGAGCGCGTACAGCGTGTCGTACAGGCCGAGCATCTCGCTGAGTTTGGAGACCGGGACCAGCAGGATCTGCGGGGGCAGCAGGTTTCCGCCGAGCATCAGCAGCAGCAGGGTGCGGCGCAGCGGGACGTCGTAGCGGCTCAGGGCGAACGCGGCCGTCGAGGCGAGCAGCAGTGACAGGAGTACGGCCGGCACGGTGACGAGGAGGCTGTTGATCAGTGCGCGCTGCTGTCCGCCGTCGACCCAGGCCTGGCGGAAGCCGTCCAGGGTGAAGGAGTGCGGCAGGCTGCCGACTCCGTGGGCGGCGACGTCGTCGAACGAGCGCAGGCTGGTGACGAGGACCAGCGCGATGGGCAGCAGCCACAGCGCGGACAGCAGCCCCGCGCTCAGGTGGAAGCCCGCGGTGCCCCAGATCCGCCTGCGCTCGCGCCGCACGGCCGGGACGGGGGCCCGCTCCTCGGTGCGGGGGCTCGGGGCGTGGGTGGCGGTCATGCGTCGGCCTCCCGGAAGGCTCGGACGAGATAGGACGCGATCACTCCGAAGGCCAGCACGAAGATGACGACCGCGAGGGCGGAGCCGTAGCCCAGTCGCAGCGACTGGAACGCGGTGGAGTACATGTACGTGCTGAGGAGTTCGGACGAGTGGTACGGCCCACCGCGGGTGAGCGCCCACACCACGTCGAACGAGCGCAGCGAGTCGATGACGATCACGGACAGGACGACGGCGTTGACACTGCTGAGCTGCGGCAGGGTGATGTGCCGGAACTGTTGCAGGCGGGTGGCGCCGTCCACCTTCGCCGCTTCGTAGAGCACCGGGTCGATGCCCTTGAGCCCGGCCAGGTACAGCACCATCACATAGCCGATCTGGCGCCACAGCGCGGGGACGATCACGGCGTACAGGGCGGTGTCCTGGTCGGCGAGCCAGGCGTGGGTGAGGCCGGAGAGCCCGATCGCTTCGAGGAACTGGTTGATCAGTCCGTCCGGCTGGTACATCGCCTGCCACACCAGGGCGGTCGCGACGAGCGAGAACACCACGGGCAGGAAGAGCGCGGCACGGTAGAAGCCGACGCCCCTGCGTTCCTGCTGGAGCAGGAGCGCCGCCCCGAGGCCGAGGGCCGCGGAGAGTCCGCCGAAGAGCAGCAGCCACAGGACCGTGTCCAGGGCGGCGGTCCGGAAGACGGCGTCGCCGAACATCTCCTTGAAGTTGGCCAGTCCGACGAACTCGGGGGCGGAGACCCCGTCCCACTTGGTGAAGGCCAGGTAGAAGCCCTGGAGCGCCGGCCAGAACACCCAGAAGGCCTCGGCGAGCAGCGGTACGAGGACGAACGCCAGGACGAGGGGCGGGACCCGGGTCGCCCGCTTGCGGGCGGGCGGCCTGCCCGTGGTGTGCTCGCGCCTCTCCTTCCGGGGCGCGGTGAGTACCGCCATGTCACTGGCTCCAGATCTTCTGCGCGTCACGCTGCCATGTGGTGAGGATCGAGCCGATCTCCTTGGGCTTGGCCAGGTAGCGGGTGAGCGCGGTGTCGGCGGTGGGGGCGAGGGCGTCGCTGGAGTCGCGGTTGAAGAACTGGGTGAGGTCCGCGGCGTCCTCGATCAGCTTGCGGCCCTTGGCGACCAGGGGAGTTCCGCTGTCCTTCGCGTCCGGGTGGGCGGGCAGCGAGGTGCCGGATGAGCCCTTGAGGTAGATCTCCTGGGCCTCGGCGGTGGCGAGGTAGCGCAGCAGCTCCTCGGTGGCGTCCTTGCGGCCGGTCCGGGCGCTGGCGAAGTAGCCGTCGGTCGGGGCCTCTTCGGCGAGCGGGATCTTGGGGTCGATGACGGGGAACCGGAAGAAGTCGATGTCGTCGAGCTGGTCCTTGGGAGCGGCGTCGGCGAAGAAGGTGCCGATGAGCATCATGCCGGTGCGGCCCTGGAGCAGGGCCGTGGTCGCGTCCTGGAAGGGCAGCGCGGTCCCGTCGGGGTCGAAGTAGGGCAGGGCCTCGCCCCACCGGTCGAAGACCTTGCGGACCTCGGGGTCGTCGAAGCGGTGCTTGCCGGCGAGCAGGTCACGGTGGTACGCCGCCCCGTTGATCCGGATGTCGAGGTAGTCGAACCACGACGAGGCCACCCAGGGGGTGTTGCCCCCCGCGCCGAGGCCGATCGGTGCGACGCCCTTGCTCTTGAGCTTGTCGCACAGGTCGAGGAACTCGTCCCAGGTCGTGGGCTCCTTGACGTCCCACTTGGCGAAGTGGGACTTCCGGTAGAAGACGCCCCACCAGTAGTAGGTGGTCGGGACGAAGACCTTCCTGCCCGCGGAGTCGGTGCACAGCTTCCTCATCGCGTCGGAGTAGCCCGCGAGTTCGGGCTTCTCCCACAGATCGCTGACGTCGAGCAGCAGGTCCTTGCTCGCGTAGGACTCCGCGACCGATCCCGGGTACCAGGTGTAGAGGTCCGGCGGGTTGGCCGAGGTGAGGTAGGTCGGCAGCTGGGTACGGAAGGTCTCCGAGGCGACGGTGT
Organism: Streptomyces sp. SirexAA-E; assembly: GCF_000177195.2. Classification (GTDB taxonomy): domain Bacteria; phylum Actinomycetota; class Actinomycetes; order Streptomycetales; family Streptomycetaceae; genus Streptomyces; species Streptomyces flavovirens. The sequence continues at coordinate 6,836,300 of NC_015953.1, read as the reverse complement.
TGAGCGAACCCTTCGCCCCGCCGCGCTTGTTGAAGGCGTCGACGACCTCCTGCATCGCCGACTTGGCCTGCGGGGAGGAGAGGTTGGACTGCAGGGTGACGGCGCCGCCCGAGGCACCCTCTTTGCCGGTCGACGACGAGGCGACGCAGCCGCTCGTCAGCGCCGCGGCGCCGGCCGCCGCGGCGCCCGCGAGGAAGGTGCGGCGGCTGTGTGCTGTGGTGTTCATGGGACTCCCTATGCGCCCACGGAACGGGGCCCGGCCCCCTGACGACCGGGCCCTCGTTCGGCTGGTACAGATTGACGTGGCGACCGCGCCGCCGTCAAGATTAATTACTAATTTATGTTCTAACGGATCGAGCGGGGCCCTCCTGCCGCGCGGCCACCGCCTCCCGGCCCGGCGTCAGAGCCGGCCCTGGCGGACGACTCCGGCCACACCGCGGAAGGCTGTGAGCACGGCGCCGTCGGGCCCGGCCACGGCGGCGAGTTCGCCGTCGAAGGCCCCGCTGGCGAAGCGCTTCTCCTGCGACCAGTCGCCCCAGCCGGTGCCGGTGGCGTAGGTCCGCCCCCAGAGCGTGTAGTCACCGGCACGTGCGTACAGCCGCACCTGCTGCCCGTCGGCGACGAGGGTGGGGCTGCCGCTCACCGTCCCGCCCAGCGACGACCAGTCCGACCAGGCGCCGGAGGGGTCCTGCACCCGGGTACGGACCGAGTCGTCGTCGGCGCGGACGGCGAGGTGGGTGCGCCCCGCCCCGTCGGTGGCCACCGACGGCCGTCCGTACAACGACGCGTCCTCCGGCCCGTCGAACGAGGTCCAGCCGGTCCGCGGCCCGCGCACCTGGATGCGTCCGTCCGCTCCCCGGGCGAAGAGGGTCCAGCTCCCCGGGTTCTCGTAGGCGACGGCGGGGCTGTCCGCGAGCCGTCCGCCGAGCTTCTGCCACCGGCCCCACCGGCCGCCGGCGTAGGAGAGCCGGTAGGCGGCGTCGTCGGTGCCCCGGACGAAGACGTCGATGCGTCCGTGCCCGTCCGTGTGGGCGACGGGCGCTCCCACGATCCGCCCGTGCGTGGGACCGCCGAGACCGGTGGTCCGCGCGTCCCCCCGCCCCTCGTGCCCGGTCCGCTGCCGCAGCGAACCGTCCGCGCCACGGGTGAACACGCTGACCCTGTCACCGTCCCGCACCAGGGCCGGGCTCGCGTCCGAGCGCACCCCGAGCGAGGCGCCCGGGGCGTCGTCCCGGCCGGTCAGCGTGAGGAACGCGGTGCCGTGGGCGGGGACTTCGACGGTGTACGAGCCGGTGTGCTTCCCGCGGTCCTTCCTGGCCCGCAGGTCCCGCACCCCGACCTTCCCCGCCAGTCCGGCGTCGGCGAAGTCCACCGTGCGCTCGGCGGGCCGGTCGGAGCGGTTGAGCAGCACCACCGCCCGGCGGCCGGAACCCTGGAGCACCTTGCTGTAGACGTCACCGGTCGCGTCCGTGGCGACGCGCACTCCCTGGATCGCGAGGGGGTCCTGGTCGACGGCGATGATCTCCGGGTTGCGCAGGGTGTCGATCATCTGCCGGGGCAGGGTGCGCGGGTCCGAGCCGATGACCAGCGGGGAGCCCATCTCGGCCCACATCACCAGCTGGGTGGTCGACTCCTCGGCGGTCAACTCGTACGAGCCGTCCTGGAGCGTACGCATCGGGATCAGGTAGTCGGGGTCGTTGTAGTGACCCGGCCCCTGTGCCTCGGGGTGCCAGGCGTTGGCGTCCATGTTGCGCAGCACGTTCGGCCACTGGCCGGCGGACGGGGTGCCCCACGCGATGTCGGTGCCCGTCCGCCAGGAGTCGGCGGTCGTCGGCCCGTACACGTAGGCGTTGTGGGCGTCCTGCGCCGGTGTGTGCGGGATCCCCCAGTCGTCGGTCAGCGGGTTGCACAGGTTGAGCAGCATGCGCCGGCCGGACTTGGCGACGGCGTCGCCGAACTCCTTGAACGCGGGTCCCGGATCGAGCTTCTCGGTGATCCCGCAGAGGAAGTCGACCTTGATCGCGTCGACCTTCCAGCCGGCGAACTGCCGCGCGTCCTCCTGATAGTGGCCACGGCTGCCGAGGCCACAGGTCTCGCCGCCGTCGTAGGTCCCGGCGTCGGTGTAGATACCGGCGCGCAGCCCGCGCTCGTGGAGGTAGTCCACCAGGGCGGGGATGCCGGAGGGGAAGCGGTCCGGGTGCGCGACGAGCCGCCCCCGGCCGTCCCGCGGATCGTCGGCCTGCCAGCCGCCGTCGAGCCAGACGATGTCGTAACCGCTGCTCTTCAGGCCGCTGCCGACCAGGAAGTCGGCGATCTCCCTGACCTCGGTCTCCGTCGGGGCGCCGAGGCCGTAGTAGGTGTTCCAGCCCATGTACGGCGTGGCCGCCGGGTTGCTGCCGTGGGACGGCGGCGCGCCCTGGTCGGGCCGCTGGCCGGCGTGTGCGGCAGGCACCGGGACGGCGAGCAGTGCGGCCGCCCCCACAGCGACCGCGGCGCGCCGGGCAGGCGTCATCCTTGCACCGTGCGAAATCAACTGTCTCTCCCAGAGGTTGGGGATGTCCGGCGCCGACCTCCCGTCACCACGGGGCGGCGCCACGGACCGACTGTGACGGCTCGCCCGACCCCTCGTCAATATTTATTACTAATTAAGTGAAACTCGATCTCTCCTCGGTCCTCGCGGACGCCGTCAGGCCTCCCGGACCGGAACCGCCGCGCTCGATCCGCCGGCGTGGACGATGCGTGTCGCTCGTTCCGGTGGATGTACGACGCGCGGCCGTGCCGCACGGAGCCAGGTGGGAGCCATCAGGTGGAACGGTGAGTCTCCGTCTCATGGCGGTGAGGACAGCAAGGGAAAGGGTCTGCACATGAGTGCTCGGTCCGATGCGGGCAGTGGCTCGAAGACCACGTCCGACCTGGTGGTGGAGCGGCTGCTGGAGTGGGGTGTCGACACCTGCTTCGGGATCTGCGGGGATCAGATCAACGGTTTCTTCGAGGCGCTGCGCACCCATCCGCAGATGCGGTTCGTGCACGTGCGGCACGAGGAGGCGGCCGCGCTGGCCTGTGTGGGATACGCCAAGTTCACCGGCCGTCCGGCCGCGTGCGTGGCCACCGCGGGACCCGGGGCGGTCCATCTCCTGAACGGTCTGTACGACGCCCGGATCGACGGCGCACCGGTGATCGCCGTCACCGGACTGTCGTACCACGACACGATCGGGGCGCACTTCCTCCAGGACCTCCCCTCGGACCGGATGCTCGAGCACGCCTGCCTGTTCTCCGAGCGCGTCATGGGACCGGCCCACGCCGTGCCCGCCACGGACCTGGCGGTTCGCAGTGCCCTGATGAACCGCACGCCCTCGCATCTGGCGATCCCCATCGACGTGCAGTCCTTCACCCTGGAGCAGGACACGCCCTCGCCGAAGAACGTGCCGGGCCACCTGTCCCTGGCCGGGCAGCGCTTCACGGTCGTCCCGCCCGAGGACCAGCTGCGCCGGGCGGCGGAGGTCCTGAACGGGTGCCGGCGGGTGGCGATCTGCGCGGGAGCCGGCGCGCGCGGTGCCGGTGATCTTCTCGAACAGGTCGCGGACGTGCTGGGCGCACCCATCGTCAAGGCGGGGCTGGGCAAGGACTGCGTGCCGGACGACAGCCCGTACACCACGGGCGGCATGGGCCTGATCGGTACCCGCGCCTCCCACGAGGCGTTCGAGCGGTGCGACGGGTTCCTCGTCGTCGGCTCCTCCACCCCGTACTACGAGTTCTGGCCGGAGCCCGGGCAGGCGCGGGGGGTGCAGATCGACCTCAACGCCGACCGGATCGGGATGCGGTATCCCGTCGAAGTCGGGCTGGTGGGTCATGCCGACGCCGTGCTGGCGTCCCTGCTGCCGCTGCTCAGGCGGAAGAGCGACCGGTCCTTCCTGGAGCAGGCACAGGACACCTACCGGCGGTGGTGGGACCTGATCGGTGAGCAGGCCGCCGGTTCCGGTACACCGATGCGTCCCCAGGTGGTGACCTGGGAGCTCTCCAAGGCCCTGCCGGACAACGCGATCGTGACGGGGGACGCCGGTACCGTCACCGCTTGGGGCGGCAGGCTCCGGCTGCGCCGGGGTATGCAGTACTCCTTCTCGGGCACCCTGTGCACCATGGGCTCCGCCCTGCCCTACGCGATCGGCGCCCAATGCGCCCACCCCGACCGGCCGGTGATCGCCTTCACCGGTGACGGCTCCATGAGCATGGGCATGGGCGAGCTGGCCACCCTCGCCCAGTACGGCCTGCCCGTCAAGGTCGTCGTACTGCGCAACAACGCCCTCGCCCTGGAGGTGTGGGAGCAGACCGCGCTCCTGGGCAACCCCCAGATGGGCTGCGAACTGCACCCCGTCGACTTCGCCGCCGTCGCCCGCGCCTGCGGGCTGAAAGCCTTCCGCATCGACGCACCGGCAGAGGCCGCCGGCGTGTTCGCCGAAGCGATGGCGTTCGACGGGCCGTGCCTGGTCGAAGCCGTCACCGACCCCGACGAGGCGCCCTTCGGTGAAAGCCTGCAGCCCGCTCATGCCGCACACCTCGCAGAGGCCTTCGGCAAGGGAGAGCCCGCGGCCCGCGACATGGCCCGGAACCTCCTGCAGGAGAAGCGCGTCGCCCTCTCACCCGCGCTGCAGCAGCACTACGACGACCTCGCCCGCTACCGCTGACGCGCCCTTGTCGCAGGTTCTCGCCGTACGCGGTGCGGGTGAGCCGCCCGTCACGTTCCGACGCGTACGGCGTTCAGAGCCACCGCTGGGCCGCCTCGACGCTGACCCCGCCACTGCTGTCGAACGCGACGGCGCCCTGGGGTGCATGACGGCGGATCAGGTTGGCGATCTGCTCGGGGAGCGGCGGCAACCGCTCGGTCCTGCGGATCCCGACGCCGACGACCCCGCCGTCCCACGGGCGCCTGGTCAGCGATGCGACGCGGGCGGGCTCGGCCGACGCGCCGAACACCAGGAGGTCGTCGCCGCGTCGACGCCGTGCCCGGCGAACCGGGCCAACTCCGCGTCGAAGGCGGCGCGAAGGGCTCCGCTGTCGACGCCGGGTACCCCTTGGGGGTCGTAACCGACCACGAATACGGAGGACATGCGGGACAACCCGCCGGGGCCCGTCCGAACGTGAGCCGTCGGACGGGCCGGGGTGCGTGCACGGGTCAGCGCCCGGTCACCGGCGCCCGGCCGGCGAGCACGTGGCGTTCACGGCTCGCGAGCGCTCCGGCCCACATCTGGAGGACGAGCAGGCCGATGAGCGCCATGAGCGGGACGCTCCAGCCCCGCGTCGCGGTGTGGAGTGCGCCGAGGCCGATGGGGCCGAGACCGGCCAGCAGGTAGCCGAATCCCTGGGCCATCATGGAGACGTGGCCGGTGTGCCTGGCATCGGGCGAGCGCCGGACGATGTAGGTGAGGGACAGACTGAGGGAAGCCCCTTGGCCGAGCCCGAGCAGCGTCATCCAGACGTACACCGCCGACGTGGGGGCGGCCGCCAGACCGACGAAGGCGGCACCGGTCGACACGACGGCGACCGCGACGGGGAACCACGTCGGGCGGGCCCGCCTGGCGAGCGCGGGCGTCACGAGTGAGGCGGCGATGGCGGGAAAGGCCGAGTAGGAGAGCATCCAGCCGGCCGTGTGCGCGTCCGTGCCCGCGTCCTGGAGCAGGGTCGGGACCCAGGTGAGGGCCGCGTAGTAGCTCATGCTCTGGAGGCCCATGAGCGCGGTGACGGCGATGGCGACCGGGTCGCGTGTGAGCGCGCGGACGGAGGGCTCGCCGGCATCGGACGGGGCGTCGGCGACCTCATGGGTCAGGGGGTCGCGGACAGGGGGACGCCGCAGCTGCGGGAGGAGGACGAGGAAGGCGACGAGGGCGGGGATCGACCACAGGGCCAGTGTGGTCCGCCAGCCACCACCGGCCGCCGACAGCAACGGCACCGTGGCGCCCGAGGCGAGGGCGGCGCCGGCGGAGAGCGCGGTCGAGTACAGGCCCGTCATCAGGCCGACACGGTGGGAGAAGTCCCGCTTGATCGCGGCCGGCATGACGACGTTGGCGATCGCGATCGACGCCCCGATGACGACGGTGCCGACGAAGAGGCCCGCCAGACCGGGCTGGAGGCGCAGGGCGATGCCGGCGGCGAGCGCGATCATCGTCGCTCCGAGGAGTCGGTGCAGGCCCAGGCGGCGGCTCAGGGCCGGGGCGACGAACGCGAAGGCCCCGAAGGCGACGACGGGAATGCTGGTGAGGAGGCCGACGACGACTTCGGAGAGGCCGAGATCCGCCTGGATCTCCGAGAGCACCGGGCTGATCGAGGCGACCCCGATGCGCAGATTGAACGCGGTCATCAGGAGGCCGACTGCCAGCACGGCCGTACCGAGCCTGCCGGGGGTGCCTCTGCCGCGCCGGGTTCGCGGCTTCGGTTCTTGGAGGAGATCGGTCATTGTCGGACGTCCTTTCGATCCCCGCTCGGCCTGGGTGGTCCCTCCGCCTGGCCGGGTCGTCGCCAGGCATGCGGCGCTGAGCAGGGCCACAGTCCATCCGACGGCGACCAGGGCGGCCAACTGATAATCTGACCGATGATGCCCGAAACCCGCCATACGTCGATGCAGCCCGGACAGTCCCTCCGCGAACACGTCGTCCTGCTCGGGCACGACGAGCGCACTCCCGAGCACAAGCACACGCGCGGACACCTGGTGTACCCGGCTACCGGCGTGCTCTCGCTCGTCACCTCGGTGGGTTCATGGATCGCCCCGTCGAACCGGGTCGTCTGGATTCCCGCGGGCTTCGAGCACCGGCACCGCGCTCACGGCCGGACCGACATGCGCATCGTCTTCATGGCGCCGAGCCTGGCCGCACTGCTGCCCGCACACCCTGCGGTGCTCGTCATGACACCGCTCGCGCGCGAGGCCACCCTGACCCTGACCGGCGCCGAGCGCCGTCCCGCCGGCGCGCGCTCACGTCTGCGCCGGGTGATCATCGACGACATCACCACCGCGCCCGAACAGCCGCTGCATCTTCCCGAGCCCCGCGACGACCGACTCCGCGCCGTCGTGGCGCTGGTGGAGGAGGGGATGTCGGACCCTCTCACGCTCGGCCGGCTCGGACATGAAGTCGGCGCCGGCGAACGCACACTCAGCAGGCTCTTCCAGCGGGAGACCGGGATGAGCTTCCCCCAGTGGCGCACCCAGCTCCGCGTCCACCACGCCCTCCTGCTGCTCGCCGACGGGGGCTCGGTGATCAACACGGCGACCGCCTGCGGGTGGGCGAACCCGAGCGCCTTCATCGACGCGTTCACGGCGCTCGTCGGGCAGACACCCGGCCAGTACCGGCGCTCGCTCCGGGAGGAAGTGGCCCGGCCCGGTGACGACCCCCACGCCGGTCAGGGGCGGTAGCTGACGGAGCCGCCGGCCGGGCACCGCGGGGCGGTCCACGGCCGCCGTGTCCGGCGGGCGGTGGAGCGGGCCGAAGCCCGCTCCACGTCGCGGTCAGACCCGGACGGTCGGGTTGTGGATGTCGAACCACGCCCCCAGGTCGAGGGTCCGCTCCAGCAGCATGCGCTGCTGCTGGTCGAGGTCGGCGGCGGGCCGGGTGGTGGCCTCCGTGAGGCGCTCACGGTTGACCAGCTCCGTCGCCGCGTGCCCGGCTCGCAGCAGGTCGGCCCCCTGGGACTGGATGGCCTCGACATAGGCGGGATCGAACGTGCCCGGATATCCGCTCTTCTTGCGGTTGGCGACCGCCTCGGGCAGAACGTCCCGGGTGGCGGCGCGCAGCAGACTCTTCTCACGGCCGTCGAAGGTCTTCAGGGACCAGGGTGCGTTGAAGACGTACTGCACCAGGCGGTGGTCGCAGAACGGGACGCGGACCTCCAGGCCGACAGCCATGCTCATCCGGTCCTTGCGGTCCAGGAGGCTCTGCACCATCCGGGTCAGATGGAGGTAGCTGACCACCCGCATGCGCTGGTCCAGGCCGGTCTCACCGTCCAGGGCGGGCGCCTCCGCGACAGCCGTGCGGTAGCTCTCGGCGATGTGGTCGCCGAGGCCGAGCGCGGGCTTGAGGTCCTCGCTGATCTGGCTGCCCGAGTCGACCAGCGAGTGCCGGCCGGCGAGCCAGGGGAAGGTCTCGGCGTACCGCCGTTCGTCGTGGAACCACGGGTAGCCGCCGAACACCTCGTCCGCCGACTCGCCGGACAGTGCCACGGTGGAGTGGCGGCGGACCGCGGCGAAGAGCAGATAGAGGGAGTTGTCGCGGTCGCCGATGCCGACCGGCAGGTCGCGGGCGCCGACGGCCGCGCGGCGGACCTCGGGGGCGGCCAGGGCCGCCCCGTCCAGGATGATGTCCTGGTGGTCGCAGCCCACGTGTTCGGCGACGGCGTGGACGTAGGGGGTGTCCTGGGTGGGTGAGACGTCGATGGCCTGGAAGTGCTTGTCCTGGTCGGGGAAGTCGACGGCGAAGCTGCGCACCGTCTCGCCCTGGGGTGCGAGGTGGATCTGCGACAGCGAGGTGAGCGCGGAGGAGTCCAGGCCGCCGGACAGCAGCGTGCAGCGGGGCACGTCGGCGACGAGCTGGCGCCGGACGATGTCGTCGAGCAACGCGCGTACGTGCGCGACGGTCTCGTCCTTGCTGTCGGTGTGCGGTTCGGAACGCAGCTGCCAGTAGGTGCGGCGGCGCATTCCACCGCGGTCGAGGACGATGAGCTCCCCGGGCCGCACCTCGCGCATGCCCTCCCACACCGCGGCGCCGGGGGTCTTGGCGCCGGCGAAGAGCTCACGCAGTCCGTCGAGGCCGACGACGGGGGCGACGGTGGGGTTGGCCAGGATCGCCTTGGGCTCCGAGCCGAAGACGACGCCGTCCTCGGTCTCGAAGTAGTAGAACGGCTTGATGCCCATGCGGTCGCGGACCATCACCAGGCGCTCGGTGCGGGCGTCCCAGATGGCGAAGGCGTACATGCCGTTGAGGTGTTCGACGAGCTTCTCGCCCCACACGACGTAACCGCGCAGCACCACCTCCGTGTCGGAGTCGGTGTCGAACCGCTGTCCGGCGCGGCGCAGTTCCGAGCGCAGCTCGGTGAAGTTGTACGCCTCGCCGGAGTAGACCATGCTGACCGCTCCGTCGGGAGTCTCCACGGTCATCGGCTGAGCACCGCCCGGCAGGTCGATCACGGCGAGCCGCCTGTGCCCCAGGGCGACGTGGGGCGCCACCCACACGCCCGCCGCGTCGGGGCCTCGGCATGACATGGTCTGTGTCATGACATCGATGTCGCTCTGATGTTCCGTCAGGTCACGCCGGTAGGAGACCCAGCCGGTGATTCCGCACATGCGAACCTCGATCCACTCGAAGAGGGCTACTTCGAGGGATTGTTGCCCTGTACACGCAGTTAATCCACGCCAAGTCGCCGATCGCCTGTGTGGTATTTCCGACAGGTAAATTGATGTTAAGTACAGGTTTCATGCGAGGCCGAAAACTTTGAGCCACGCATACGATCTCGTCGGAGTGCGGGCTGCACCGGTTCGTGCGGCGGCCCTGCGCTCAGGCCCGGAAAGGGCGAGGAGGTGCCGGAGACCGGCGGGACTCGGCACCTGTCCGACGGGGCTACGCGGCGCCCGGCACCGCCCGCTGCTCCTGGCCGTCGTACGAGGCCAGCGGGCGGATCAGGGCGTTGTGCGCCAGTTGTTCGGTGATGTGGGCGGTCCAGCCGGTGATGCGGCTCATCACGAAGATCGGCGTGAAAGCGGGAATGTCGAAGCCCATCAGGTGGTAGGCGAGAGCGGCGGGATAGTCCAGGTTCGGATGGATGCCCTTACGAGTGATCATCGCGTGTCGCAGGGCCGCGTGCAGGGTGGCCAGCCGGGTCACCTCGGGGTCGGCGGCACGCGCCACCAGCCGGTCGAGGGCCTCCTGCATGATCGGGACCCGGGAGTCGCCGTGCTTGTACACCCGGTGGCCGAAGCCCATGATCTTCCGCTCGGACGCCAGCGCCTCGTCCAGCCACTCCTCGGCACGCCGCGGGTCGCCGATCTCCAGCAGCATGCGCATCACTGCCTCGTTGGCACCCCCGTGCAGCGGGCCCTTGAGGGCGCCGACGGCCGCGGTGACCGCACTGTAGAGGTCGGAGAGGGTGGAGGTGACCACGCGGGCGGTGAATGTCGAGGCGTTGAAGCTGTGTTCGGCGTACAGCGTGAGGGAGATCTCGAAGCAGCGGACGACGTCGGGGCCGGGCACGCTGCCGAAGCACATGTGGAAGAAGTTCTCCGCGTACCCGAGGGAGGGGTCGGGCGGGATCGGGGCCAGGCCCCGGCGACGGCGCCGGTCGACCGCCACGACGGTGGGCAGCTTGGCCAGCAGGGTGAGGGACTTGGCGCGGTTGGCGGCGAGGCTGCCGTCGTCCTCCGTCGGGTCCTCGGCACCGAAGAAGCTGACGGCCGTGCGGAGCACGTCCATCGGATGGCAGGTCTCGGGCAGCCGGGCCAGCAGTTCCAGCGTCGTGCGGTCCAACGCGCGCAGAGCGCGTTCACGGGCCTGGAAGTCGCGGAGCTGCCCGGCGTCGGGGAGTTCGCCGTGCCAGAGGAGGTGGGCGACCTCTTCGAAGGAGCGGCGCGCGGCGAGGTCCTGGACCGGGTAGCCGCGGTAGGTGAGGGAGTTGGTCTCCTGGATGACGGTGGAGATCTCGGTCGTGTCGACGACGACACCGGCGAGGCCGCGGTGGATCCCGGATGCGGTGGTGGTCATGGGGTGCCCGCCTTCGTGGGTCAGGTGCCGGGGGAAGGGTGAAGTCGAAGACGGCCGAGTCGAAGGCCGAGTAGTCCTCGTAGCCGAGGAGCTCGTACAGGCGGGAGCGGGTCTGCATGCGCGGCAGCAGGGACTCCTGGGTGCCCTCCGCGGCGATCGTACGCAGTCCTTCCTCGACGGCGCCCATGGCGATGCGCAGCAACGTCACCGGGTAGAGGGCGATGTTGTAGCCGAGGCTCTCCAGGGTTGCCGTGTCGAGCAGGGGGGTCCTGCCGAACTCGGTGAGGTTCGCGAGCAGCGGCACGTCCACCGCCCTGCGCATCGCCTCGTACTCGGAGACGTCGGCGAGCGCCTCGGGGAAGATCGCGTCGGCGCCCGCGTCGACGTACGCCTTCGCCCGGTCGATCGCCGCGTCCAGGCCCTCGACCGAGCGGGCGTCGGTACGGGCCATCAGCAGGAAGTCCGGGTCGCGGCGGGCGTCGACGGCGGCGCGGACGCGGCGGACCATCTCCGCGCGGGGCGTGACGGTCTTGCCGTCGAGGTGGCCGCAGCGCTTGGGGGCGACCTGGTCCTCCAGGTGCAGCCCGGCCAGGCCGGCGTCCTCCAGGAGCTGGACGGTGCGGGCCGCGTTCATGGGCTCGCCGAAGCCGGTGTCGGCGTCGATGAGGACCGGCAGGTCGGTGACGCGGGTCGTCTGCTGGGCGCGGGCCGCGATCTCGGTGGCGGTGGTCAGACCGATGTCGGGCAGGCCCAGGTCCGCGGCGAGGACCGCTCCCGACAGGTAGACGGCGTCGAAGCCGGTGTCCTGGATCAGGCGGGCGGACAGCGGATTGATCGCGCCGGGCATCCGCAGCAGCCGTCCGGAGGCGAGTTGCCCACGGAACGCCCTGCGGCGCTCGGCGGGCGTGGTCCGGGTGTGCAGCACCATCAGAACAGTCCCTTCGGCAGGCTCGCGTCGTACGCGGCGACCGCCTCCGTGTCGACGGCCGGGAAGAGACCGCCGAGGTCGTCCGCCGACAGTTCCGCGAGGTGCTCGGCGGCGTCCAGGAAGGCGTCCTGCGCGGCCGGAGTGGCGACGCCCTCGGCGAGGGTGCGGAACTTTCCGGCGTAGGCGGGTCGATCGAAGGGGCGGGCGCCGGCCGGGTGGGCGTCGGCCAGGGCGAGTTCGTCCTCGATCACCGTGCCGTCGTCGAGGGTGATCACGGCGCGTCCGCCGAAGGCGCGGCGGTCCGGGTCGGGGTCGTGGTACCGGCGGGTCCAGGCCGGGTCCTCGACCGTGGTGATCTTCTGCCACAGCTCGACCGTCTCCGGACGGGCGGCGCGCTCGGGGGCGTAGGAGCGCTCGTGGTGCCAGGTGCCGTCCTCCAGGGCGACGGCGAAGATGTACGGCACCGAGTGGTCGAGCGTCTCCCTGCTGGCCGTCGGGTCGTACTTCTGCGGATCGTTCGCACCGGAACCGATCACGTTGTGGGTGTGGTGACTGGTGTGCAGGACGATCGAGCGCACGTTCCCGAGCGGTCCGGACCTCTCCCGCAGCCGCCGGGCGAGGTCGATGACCGCCTGCGCCTGGTACTCGGCCGAGTGCTCCTTGGTGTACGTGTCGAGGATCGCGCGACGCGCCTCACCGGGCTCCGGCAGCAGGACCGTATAGTCCGACTCCGGACCGTCCAGCAGCCAGGCCAGGAAGCCGTCTTCGCCCTCGTAGACCGGCGACGGGGAGGTCTCGCCCCGCATCGCCCGGTCCACCGCCTCGACGGCCGCCTTGCCGGCGAAGGCGGGTGCGTACGCCTTCCAGCTGGAGATCTCGCCCTTGCGGGACTGCCGGGTCGCGGTCGTGGTGTGCACGGCCTGCTGGACGGCCTGGTACACCGTCTCCGTCGGCAGCCGCAGCAGGGCCCCCAGACCGCCGGCGGCGGCCGCGCCGAGGTGAGCCACGTGGTCGATGCGGTGCTCGTGCAGGCAGATGCCCCTGACGAGGGCGACGTGGATCTCGTACGCGGCGACGACGCCGCGCAGCACGTCGGCGCCGGTGCGGCCGGTGTGCTGGGCGACCGCGAGCAGCGGCGGGATGTTGTCGCCGGGGTGGGAGTAGTCGGCCGCCAGGTAGGTGTCGTGGAAGTCGAGCTCGCGTACCGCGGTGCCGTTGGCCCAGGCGGCCCACTCGGGGGAGACTCGCGCCGTGGTCCCGAGGACGGAGGCGCCTGGGGCGGCCCCGCGGTGGGCGGTGGCCTGGGCGCGCGCCACGGCGACCGGGCGGCGCAGCAGGGACGCGACGGCCACCGAGGCGTTGTCGATCAGCCGGTTGATCGCCATGGCGGCACTGTCGGCGTCCAGTTCCTCGGTGCCGGTGGCCACAGCGGCCAGCTTCCAGGCGAGCTGCTCCTCGCGCGGCAGCCGGGCGGCGCTGGGGTGGACACGGACGTGGTGCTCGATCACGGGACTCCTCGCGGGGTGCGGACCATCCTGGTCAGTGCTGACGTGATCGACAGTGCCCGCTCCGGGACCGCCCGGCCACCTCTCCACTCTGCGGAATCCGTACATCCCTGAGCTGCGAATCTGCGAAATCTGCGAAGAACGCGGATGCTATGTTCGCAAGCAGCCTCCACCGGAAACGCCCACTTCCCGGCCTGCGACAAGGATGTGCGCCATGCCACGAGGAGCGGCCGACCGCAAGGTCTACGCCTACGCGAAGCTGCGACGGCTGCGCCGTGAGCACGGCATGAACCAGGTCGACATGGCCCGTGCCCTGGGCATCTCCACCAGTTACGCCAACCAGATCGAGCAGAGCCGGCGTCCGCTGACCGCGTCCGTGCTGCTGCGGATCGCGGAGGTCTTCGGGGTCGACGCGGCGTTCTTCTCCGAGGCCGACGAGGACCGGCTCGCCGCCGATCTGCGGGCCGCGATCGCCGACGAGGCGTGCGGAGTGGCGCCGATCGCCCCCGACGAGATCAGCGAGGCCGCCCGCGATCACCCGGACGTGGCGCGTGCCCTGGTCGCACTGCACCGCCGCTACCGCGACACGGTCGAACAGGCCGCCGCCCTCGGCTCCCCCGGCGGTCCGCTTCCTCCGGCCGAGCCGCACGACGAGGTACGGGACTTCTTCTACGCCCACCACAACCACTTCGAGCCGCTGGACACCGAAGCCGAACGGACCGCCGGCGCACTCGGCCTCCGTCCGGGCAAAGCGGCCGACCCGCTCACCGCGCTGCTCGCCGAACGCCACCACGTCCGCGTCGTCCAGGCCGCACCGGGGCGGACCGGGGACGTGCGGCGCTTCGCTCCCGGGAGCGGGCTCCTCTTCCTGGCCCCCTGGCTCAGCGACGGCCGGCGCGCCTTCCAACTCGCCACTCAGCTCGCCCTGCTGGAGCACGGGCCGCTCCTCGACCAACCGGCGGACAGCGCCACGCAGCTGACCTCACCGGAGTCACGGGCGCTGGCCCGTATCGGGCTGGCGAACTACTTCGCGGGCGCGCTCCTCATGCCGTACACCGCCTTCCACACGGTGGCCGAAGAGGTGGGGTACGACATCGAGTTGTTGTCCGCCCGCTTCGGCGTCGGCTTCGAGACCGTCTGCCACCGCCTGAGCACCCTCCAGCGCACCGGACGGCGGGGCGTACCCTTCTCCTTCCTACGGGTCGACCGGGCCGGCAACATCTCCAAGCGGCAGTCCGCGACCGACTTCCACTTCTCCCGGCTCGGCGGGACCTGCCCCCTGTGGACGGTGTACGAGGCGTTCTCCGCACCCGGCAGGATCCTGACCCAGGTCGCCGAGATGCCCGACGGGAAGCGGTACTTCTGGGTCGCGCGCACCATCACGCGAGGGGGCTTCGGCCATCACTCCCCGCGTGCCGAGTTCGCCGTCGCCCTCGGCTGCGAGCTGCGCCACGCCCATCGGCTCGTCTACGCCGAAGGCGTCGCCCTCGACGACCCCCGGGCCGCCACCCCGATCGGACTCGGCTGCCGGATCTGTGAGCGCCGTGACTGCGCGCAGCGGACCCGTCCACCGGCGGGCGGGCGGCTGGCCGTCGATCCCGACCGGCGGACCTACGTGCCGTATCCGGTGGAGAGCGGTGCTGTGTGAGGGAGGCGGATTCTTCGGGCAGGCGTCCCGCGGTGCCGACGCGACAGCCCGGCGAGGCCCGGCGCAGGTGGTCGGCGCCGTCCTTCGCAGCCGCTCGCCCGGGGCCCGATGCCCGCCGCCGTGCGGAGCACGGCCGGTCCGTGCACAGGATCACCGCCGCGGGGGCGGCCGCCGCTCTCCGCCGGACCCGGTCGTCATGACCCGCTGACACCGGTCAAGGAGGCTGGTTCCCAGCTGGTCCCCGGAAACGACTCAGGGCCGCTCTCGGATTTCTCCGAAACCGGCCCTGATCTGCGACTGTCTCCAGTCGGGACGACAGGATTTGAACCTGCGACCCCTTGACCCCCAGTCAAGTGCGCTACCAAGCTGCGCCACGTCCCGATGCGTTCCCCCCGGTGTTCCCGAGCGGCTCGCGCAGGACAAACATTACCTCACTCCGAGGACCGGATCGACGTCCGTACCTGTTGGGCGCGGGTCGCCAGCATCTCGGCGCCGCACGCCGTGGCCAGTTTCTGGGCGCGGGTGAGCTCCTGCGTGGACCGGATCGCCTTGCCGTACTCGAAGCGGGCCAGCGCGTGCTCGTATGCGGAGGACGAGGACTCCAGGTGTCGGACCGCTTCGGCCAGCAGCCGGACCGCCTCCTCGGGAGGTGAGAACAGGGCGACGCAGCGCAGGGCTTCGCCGATGGCGGTGCCCGTGCCGAAGCGCTCGGCGTGGACACGCGCCGAGGCGGCGATGCGGGCGGCCCTGGCCGGATCGGTGTCGGCCAGGGCGCGGGCGAGGTCGCCGGCCCAGGGTGCCCAGACGCCGTTGAACCTGCCGCGCGGTTCCAGCGCCGCGCCCGCCGCCTCCAGCTCGGCGACGGCCTCCTCGGTGCGGCCTTCGGCCAGCAGCAGCTTCCCGTGGACGCACGGGGCGTCGGGCAGCACCATGGCACCGCTCGGGTAGGGCGGGCCGAAGTCGTACCGGTCGGCGATCCGCCTGGCCTCGGCCGTGCGCCCGCGGGCCAGCAGGGTGTCGACCAGCAGACAGGTCGCGTCCCAGTGGACGGGCAGACCGCTGCCCGCGCGGTCGGCCAGCCGCAGGCCCTCGCGCAGGAAGCCCTCGGCCTCGGCGAGGCGTCCGCGCCGTCGGTGGACCAGGCCCAGCAGGGTGTGGGCGAACGCCAGGTGGGCGCCGCTCCAGCCGGAGATCTCGAAGGCGCGCACCGCCTCGCCGAAGAGTTCCTCGGCCCGGTCCAGACGGTCGGTGAAGGCGTAGGTGATGCCGATCATGGCGGGGAGCTCGAAGCCCCACTCGGTGTCGGTCCAGCCGAGTCCGCGGGCGGGGCGTCCGTCCACCAGGGCGCGGTCGAGGAAGTCGACGACGAGTTCGGCGTTCTCACCGCGGAGCATGGCGTCGAAGGCCCGCAGGGTGAGCATCGCGCGCTCGGCGTTGTCGCGGCCCTTGAGGTGGTCGGCGTTGCGGGCGAGCCCGGCCGAGCGCGCCGGTCCGTCGTCCTCGGTGGCCTGCATGCCCTCCCAGAGGAAGTGGGCCGCCTGCAGGCGCATCAGGCCGGGGCCGGGTGCCGTACGGGCGGCTTCGGCGGCCAGCGAGAGGGCCGCGTCCTTCAGCTGGTTGTTGTGGGACAGCGCGGCCGCCAGCCGGAACGTGGCGTCGATCCGCAGCGGCTCGTCCAGGCCGGGTGTGTCGAGTGCGGCGCGCAGGTGCTGCACCGTGGTGGACGGTGAACTCAGCAGGGTGGCGCAGCCGAGTTCGTACAGGAGGGCGGCCCGTTCGTGCGGACGGGGCGGTTCCGCGAGGGCGCGTTCCAGGCAGCGGCGGGCGGCTTCCGGGGCGCCGACCGCGAGGTGCTGCGACGCCGCCGCACGCAGCTGCGCGACCACTTCCTGGTCGTCGTCCGGGTGGACTTCGAGGAGGTGCCGGGAGGCGGCCGCGGGGCCCATGCCCGCGTTGGTGATGGCCCACGCCGCCCGGCCGTGCATGGCGGTACGGGTGGCCGGCGGGATGGAGCGGTAGACCGCGCTGGCGATCAGCGGGTGGACGAACTCCAGCGGGTCGAAGCCGCTGACGATGCGGGCCTCGCGCAGCCGTGCCGTGCAGTCGGCCGCCTCCGCCGGACTCATCCCGGCCAGCCTCGCGGCGAGTTCCTGGGAGATCTCGGTACCGAGGACGGCGGCCGCCCAGGCGAAGCGGTTGGCGTTGGTGCCGAGCCGTTCGAGGCGGGTTATCAGGCCGCTGCCCCGGGCGGAGGCGCCCAGCTCACGCAGAAGTCCGGCCGAGTCCTCCACCGGCGCCAGCTCGCGGTCCTGCGCCTTGGCGACGAGCTCGACCGCCTCGTACGGATTGCCGCCGGTGACGGCCCACACCTCGCGGCAGAACGGGTCGTCGGCGTGCTCGCCCAGGGCCGCCCGGACCAGCTCGGCGGTGGCGTCCGGGGTGAGCGGGCGCAGGGCCACCCTGGTCAGCGCCGTCCGGCCGCCGCCGCCGGTCTCCGGGTCGCGGGCGTGGGCCCAGTCGGCGTTGCGGTCGGCGAGCTCCTGCGGGCGGTGGGCCTGGACGACGAGGACCGGCAGTTCGGACAGGCGGGCGGTGAACCCGGCGAGCCAGGCGAGGGATTCGCCGTCCGCCCAGTGCGCGTCGTCCACTATGAGCAGTAAAGGGCGATGGCTGAGACGGGAGGCGAGGCGGGACACGAGGAAGTCCAGGCCGTCCCTGACCCCTTGGGGGTCGGGCTGGGGTCCGCTGGGCACGGCGAGGCCCAGGGCGGGCGCGGTGATCTCGAACCAGTCGCCGAACAGGGCCCGGGTCTCGTCCGCGGGGAACTGGTTCAGCGCGGGCTGCAGGAGCTGGCGTACGACGTGGAACGGTACGGAGGTCACGGTCTCCCCGCCGCGTGCCGACCAGACGGTGCAGCGGTCGGCGGCCATGGTGCGGATCTCGTCGAGGAGTGCGGTCTTGCCGATGCCCGCCTCGCCGGTGAAGACCAGCAGCCCGCCGGCTGCTTGCCCGCCGCAGAGGGCGTCCACCGCCTCTGCTGCGGCGGCGAGTTCCGGTTCGCGCTCGTACAACGGCCGGGACGGCTTCATGCCTCCCCTTCCCAAGGTGGTTGCGGAGAGGTCCGAGCCTAGTCGTGCGCGGGTGCCCGCGGACAGGGTTCCCGTGGTTATCCGCAGGTGCGGGGCACAATCGTGGGGTGGACGAAGCACGCAGGGACCGCGACGAGGAAGGGCGGGCGCGCAATGCGCGCCCCCGGGACGGGCTGGGGCGCCCCCTGCCGTACGGGACTCCGGGGGTGGAGCGGCAGCCGGAGGGTGTGGTGCGCTCCCCTCAGGAGACGGTGCGGGAGGCGCAGCGGCTGCTGGACGCGGGCATGCCCTTCCACGCGCACGAGGTGTTCGAGGATGCCTGGAAGTCGGGTCCGGACGCGGAGCGGGAGTTGTGGCGGGGTCTCGCGCAGATGGCGGTGGGGCTGACCCATGCCGCCCGGGGCAACAGCGCGGGCGGGGCACGTCTGTTGCGGCGTGGCGCGTCGGCTGTGGAGGCGTTCGGGGGCCGGGATCCGCACGGGATCGGGGTGGGCCCGCTGGCCGCCTGGGCACGGGAGCTGGCCGGGCGGGTGGAGGCGGCGGGACGGGAGGCGGCGGGTCCCGGCGGTGACGGGGGCGGGGTGGACGCGGCGGCGGAGGCGCCCCGGCTGCGACCGGGCCCGCGGGAGGACGGCCGTTGAGGCCGGTCGGTTACGATCGCGCACCATGACCAACTCTGACCACGCCCCGGGCCACGGAGACGGCCCCACCGCCGAGGCCACCGAGGAGCCCGCCCAGGGCCGCGCCGGGGGCCCGCCCGAAGGGGCCGTACGGGACGGGGAACGGGGCCGGGACCACGACGGGGCCGCCGCCCCGCACCAGGCACCGGCCCCTTCCGAGGACGCCGAGGAGATAGCCGGACCCGCTGTCGGTGACAGCAGACTGACCCCACGTCAGGCACGGCGGCTGCGGATCGTCCTGTCCTCGGTGGGCATGGCGGCGATGGCCGTCGTCCTGGCGCTGCGGATCGCGAGCCGCTCCTCGGTCCTGGTCGTCGGGGTGTACGGGCTCGCGCTCATCCTCTGCGGCGTGGTGATCGAGCTCAGCCGGAACGGCCGGACCCGCCTGGGCAGCTGGCTGCTGGGCATCGGCCTGGTGGCGGCGGTGGCCGCGGACCAGCTGCTCATCCCCTGACCCGGGCGGCGCCGGCCGGAGCGGGCCGTCAGCGCAGCAGCAGCTGGAGGCCGCCCAGCACGGTGGCACCGATCACGATCCGGTCGAACACCTTCTGGTTGATGCGGCCGACGCAGGCCCGGCCCAGGTAGGCGCCCGGGAGGACGAAGAGCACCAGGACGGCGTCCAGCAGGAGCGACGGGCCGTCGATGAGCCCGAGGCCGACGCTGAACGGCACCTTCGACGTGTTGACGATCAGGAAGAACCACGCCGAAGTGCCCAGGAAGCCGAGCTTGCGGAAGCCGGCGGAGAGCAGGTAGAGCGACAGCACGGGACCGCCCGCGTTGGCGACCATGGTGGTGAACCCGCCGAGCGCGCCGTACGAACGGGCCTTGATCCGTCCGGTCCGCGAGGGGGCGCCCCCGGCGGTCGACGACGCATCCCCGTCGGGCGCGGTTCCGTCCGCCGCGCGCACGGCTGCGTCCCCGGCCGGCGCGGCGCCGCTCCCGTCCGGCTTCTCCGCGCGGGCCGCGCCGCGCCGGCGCCACAGGGTGACCGCCGACATGAACAGCAGGACGGCGCCGATCGAGGTGCGCACCGCGTCGTCGCCGGCCCACATCATGAAGACGGTGCCGGCCACCACCCCGGCGGCTACGGCGGGGAAGAGCCGGAGCAGGGTCGGCCAGTGGGCGTGGCGCCGGTAGACCAGTACGGCGAGGATGTCGCCGGCGATCAGGATCGGGAGCAGTACCCCGGTGGATTCGCGGGCCGGGAGTACGGCCGCGAACACCGCGAGGCTGATCGTGTTGGCACCGCTGACGGCCGTCTTGGAGAAGCCGACGAGCAGGGATGCCGCCGCGAGTGCGGCCAGTTGCCAGAGGGTGAGGGTGTCCATCGCAGATCAGATGGTAGACAGACCTTGCGTTCGGCGGATGATCACCCCGGACGCTCGGCGAACCCCTGGCCCCGGTGCCACCCGCCACGCGCCGCGCCCTCGCTATGCTGCGATCGCTCACGAAAACGTTCAAACGAACACAGCACGCCGGTACGGCAAGGGGGCCAGCAGCATGCGGGAGCCGGTTGAACTGAGGCGCAAGCGCATTCTCGCCGTGGTGCACGCACGCGGTTCCGTCAAGGTCAGCGCGCTCGCCGAGGAGTTGGAGGTCTCGGTCGTCACGCTCCGGCGGGACGTGGAGGAGCTGTCCCAGGAGGGGAAGCTCCGCCGTGGCCACGGTGTGGTCCGCCCGGTGGGCGGGAGCGCCGTCCCCGGGGCCCGGGACGGCACGGCCGCCGGGAGCGCGCGCCGCGTCACCAAGGGCCGGGGCGCCCCCGCCGGGGAGTCGGCGGGGGACGGCGGGGCGATCGGCCTGGTCGTGCCCGAGCGGCATTCGTACCTCTACGAGACGCTGCACGGCGCCCGTACCGCCCTGGAGGAGGCGGGCATGCGGATCACGCTGCACATCACGCCCCAGTCGGCCGGTGCCGAGCGCCCGCAGGTGGAACAGGCCCTGGCGGGCGGGGCGCGGGGTCTGCTGATCGCCCCGCGGTGGCGCAGCGCCGCCGGGGAGGAGGCGGATTACGGCTGGCTCTCCGAGGTGGGCGTGCCGACCGTCCTGATGGAGCGGCGGCCGAGACCCGGCAGCGCCCTGCACGCCCTGGACTCGGTCTGCTCCGACCACTGGTACGGCGTCCATCTGGCGGTGGACCACCTGGTCTCGCTGGGCCACCGCCGGATCGTGCTGGCGGCCCGCGACGACAGTCCCACGGCCCGCTCGGTCCGTGCGGCGTTCGCCGAGATCGCCGCCGGCCGGCCGGAGGTGGAGGACTGGACCGTCGTGATCAGCTCCCCGAACGCGGGCCCCGGGGAGCCCGGTTCGCCTCCCCAGGACGCCCCCGACCTCGCCGTGCTGCTCCGGGAGCGGAGGGCGACGGGGGCCGTGCTGCACGGGGACGAGGATGCCCTGATGCTGGTGCAGCGGCTGGCCGAGAGTGGGGTGCGGGTGCCGCAGGACTGCTCGGTGGTGGCGTACGACGACGTGGTGGCCGCGCTGGGCAGCACCCCGCTGACGGCGGTCGCCCCGCCGAGGGGGGAGATCGGCCGGGCCGCGGCCGAGCTGCTGCTGCACCGGCTGGCGCACCCGGTGGGTGCGGGCGGTGCGGTGCGCCGGGTGCAGCTGCTGCCCTCGCTGGAAGTGCGGGGTTCCGCGCAGGAGTTGCCCGGCCCGACAAAGTGAGCGTTTGACCGCTTCAAGCTTCTTTTGATCGATCTATTGACCGCTATCGATCAGCCGATCAGTATTCCCCGTGTCTCGAATCAGGAGCCGCGGGAGGCATCCATGCCTGATCGACAGAGCCGTCGATCCGTGCTCGCCACGATCGCCGCACTGCCCCTGACAGGCGCGCTCAGCGCCTGCGGGGGCGGTGGCGGAGACACACGACCGGGCAGCAGCACGAGCAGTACCGGCAGTACAGGCACGACCGGCAGGACGAGCGGCACCGGCAGGACCGGCCGCAGGACACGCATCACCTTCTGGTCCGCCCTGCGGGGCAGCCAGGAGGTCGTGGACGCGTTCAACGCCGGGCACGACACCATCCACGTCGACTACCAGCAGATCCCTTCGGGAGGCCAGGGCGGTTACGCCAAGCTCAGCAACGCGGCCCGGGCCGGCAACGCCCCGGACGTCGCCACCATCGAGTACCCCCAGGTCCCCGGCTTCGCCATCGACGGGGTCTGCCGCGACCTCACGGACCTGATCAGCGACAGGCTGCGCGCCGCGCTGCTGCCTCAGGCGCTGGGGCTGACCACCTTCGAGAAGCGGGTGTTCAGCATCCCGCTCGACATCGAACCGATGGTGCTGCACTACCGCACCGACCTCTTCGAGCGGTACGGCCTGGACGTCCCGCGCACCTGGGAGGAGTTCGAGGAAGGGGCCAGGACCGTACGCCGCGAGGGCGGGCAGCGGCGCTTCGTCCTGTTCCCCACGGACGGGGCCACCCAGCTCGCCGCGTACGCCTGGCAGGCGGGCGCCCAGTGGTTCGACACCGCGGGCGGCGCCTGGAACGTCTCGCTCGCGGACGCCCCGACGCGGCGTGTGGCGGCGTACTGGCAGCGGATGATCGACGACGACCTGGTCCACATGAACGCGGTGGAGAGCCGGCAGAGCGACGCCCAGATCGCGGGCGGCCTGGTGCTCACCCGGCTCACCGGCGCCTGGGACGCCGGGGCGCAGATCCAGGCCCGGCCGGGGCAGAAGAACCGGTGGGCGATCGCCCCGCTCCCCCAGTGGGACCCGGCCCGCCCCGCCGTCGGCACCCACGGCGGCTCGACGTTCGCGGTCACCAAGGACAGCACGGCTCCCGAGGCCGCGATGGAGTTCATCGAGTGGCAGGTCTCCCACCCGGACGCGCTGCGCGCCCGGCTCTCCAGCGGCACCAGCAGCCAGTACCCGGCCGTACCGGGACTGGTGGACGTGGGCCGCGAGGCCTTCGACCGCGGCTACTACGGGGGCCAGGACATCTACACCCTCTTCGAGGAACAGGCCCGCACGATCCGCGAGGGCTGGATCTGGGGTCCCCGGATGTCGGCCACCGGCAAGGTCATGCAGGACGGATTCGCCCGGGCGAGCGGGGGCCAGAGCTCCCTGATCGACGCGATCCGGGCCGCCCAGGACGGCACCATGCCGGACCTCAAGGCGCTCGGCCTGTCCACCACACAGCGCTCCACCTGAGCCACGACCGCGACCCACTGTCCAGCCGCAGAGAGGCAGGTGACCCCCATGACCAGCGCCACCCCCGTGTCCGTCCCGGCGGACGTGACCGCCCGTCCGGCGCCGAAACGTCCCGCCGCACCACCGGCGCGCGCCACCCGCGCGTCCTCCCGACGGCGTGAACTCGGCGCCTGCGGCGTCCTGATGACGCCGTTCTTCGCCCTTCTGGTGACCGTCTTCCTGATACCGGTCGGCACCGCCGTGTACCTGAGCTTCTTCAGCGACGACCAGCCCGGCCTCGGCTTCGGCCCGGAGCGCACGGTCTTCGCCGGGCTCCGCAACTACACCGCGGTCGTGACCGACCCGACGTTCCTCGGCGGTCTGGGCGTCGTCGCCCTGTACTGCCTGATCTACATCCCGCTGATGGTGGTCGGCGCCCTCGCGCTGGCCCTGCTGCTGGACTCCGGTGTGGTGCGGCTGCGCGGCACGGCACAGCTCGCGCTGTTCCTGCCGCACGCGGTGCCCGGCATCATCGCCGCCCTGATCTGGCTCTACCTGTACACCCCGGGGATCAGCCCGGTCATCGACGTGCTGGCCAAGGCGGACATCACCGTCGACTTCCTGGGGGTGCACACCGTGCTCCCCTCGATCGTGAACATCGCGCTGTGGAGCAACCTCGGTTACAACATGGTGGTGTTCTACGCGGCGCTGCAGGCCGTGCCCCGCGAGGTGATCGAGGCCGCGGTCGTCGACGGCGCCGGGCCGGTACGCACCGCGCTCCAGGTCAAGACACCGCTGGTGCGGCCGTCGATCCTGATGGTCTCGATGTTCACGCTGATCTTCGCGCTCCAGCTCTTCACCGAGCCGATGCTGCTCAGCCAGTCGTCCCAGATGATCAGCTCGCGCTTCTCGCCCAGCATGTACATCTACGACGCCGCGTTCACCAGGAACAACTACGGACTCGCGGCCGCCGCCTCCGTCGTCCTGCTCCTGTGCACGATCGTCCTCTCCTACGGCGTCACCCGCTGGACCAACCGCGCTTCCGCCGAGGAGGCCACCCGATGAGCGCGCCGACCACGCCCCGCTCCGCCTCGCCCCTGCGCCCCCGCCTGCTGGGCCGCTCGGTCGTCAACCTCGTCGTCGGCGTCTCGGTGCTGTACACCCTGCTGCCGGTGCTGTGGCTGGTCCTGGCCTCGTCCAAGGACCGGGACGCCCTGTTCAGCAGCGACATCCTGTCGCTGGGCGACTTCTCCTTCGTGCAGAACCTGAAGGACCTCTTCGCCATGGACGGCGGCCTGTACGCGCGCTGGTACGGCAACAGCCTGCTGTACGCGGTGCTCGGCGCGGCGATCGGCGCGCTGGTCAGCATCGCCTGCGGGTACGCCTTCGACAAGTACCGCTTCGCGCACAAGGAGAAGCTCTTCGGCCTGGTGCTCGCCGCGGTGATGGTGCCGCAGACCGTCCTCGCCCTGCCGCTGTACCTGATGGCATCCGGCACCGGTCTGGTCAACACGTTCTGGGCGGTGTTCGTCCCCGTGCTCTTCAACCCGTTCGGGGTGTACCTCGGCCGGATCTTCAGCCAGGGGTACGTCCCCGACGAGGTGCTGGAAGCGGCGCGGATGGACGGCGCGGGCGAACTGGCGGCCTACTTCCGGGTGTCGCTGCGCATGCTCGGGCCGGGGCTGGTCACCGTGTTCCTCTTCCAGCTCACGACCATCTGGAACAACTTCCTGCTGCCCATGGTGATGCTGTCCGACCAGGACCTGTATCCCGTCAGCCTCGGGCTGTACACGTGGAACAGCGCGGCGTCCGTCTCACCCGAGTACTACCCGGCCGTCATCATGGGCTCGCTGCTGGCCGTGGTGCCGCTGGTCCTCGCCTTCGCCCTGCTCCAGCGCTTCTGGCGGTCCGGTCTGACGGCGGGTGCCGTCAAGTAGCCGGACGCGTAGTCCCGTACAGGAGAACCGGTCCCCCGCCCGGGGGGACCGGACCACCGCACAGGAGAACCATGCCCAGCACTCCCCCCGTACGCCGCCTGCCGCGCGCCGCGCTCGCGATGGGGCCGGACGCCGCAGCCGCGGTGCTCTCCCCCGAGACCCTGGCCGCCCTGGACGCGGTGTGCGCGCGCGGTCCGCATCCCGTCGTCACCGACTTCGACTCCCCGGCGGCCCGGGCCGCCCTCGCCGACGCCGAGGTGCTGATCACCGGCTGGGGCTGCCCGCCCGTCCACGCCGGCGTCCTGGCCGCCGCGCCCGCGCTGCGGGCCATCGTGCACACCGCCGGCTCCGTCCGCGGCCATGTCACGGACGCCTGCTGGGAGCGGGGCATCGAGGTGTCCTCGGCGGCGGCGGCCAACGCGCTGCCGGTGGCGGAGTACACCGTCGCGATGATCCTGCTCTCCGGCAAGCGGGTGCTGGAGCGCGCCCGCGATCTGAGGGCCGCCCGGGTACGCGACGACTGGCTGGCCGTCCCGTCCGACGTCGGCAACTACGGCCGCACGGTGGGCATCCTGTCCGCCTCCCTGATCGGCCGCCGGGTGATCGAGCTGCTGCGCCCGTACGACCTGCGGGTGCTGCTGCACGATCCGTACGTGTCCGACGCCGAGGCCACCGCGCTCGGCGTCCGGCCCGTCACCCTGGACGCCCTGTTCGCCGAGAGCGACGTGGTCAGCGTCCACACCCCGCTGCTGCCCGAGACGACGGGCCTCGTCAGCGGTGAACTGCTCGCCTCCATGCGGCCGGACGCTGTCCTCGTCAACACCTCCCGGGGGGCGGTCGTCGACCAGGACGCACTCGTCGGCGTCCTGCGCCGGGGGCACATCCGGGCCGTCCTCGACGTCACCGACCCCGACCCGCTGCCGCCCGCCCACCCGCTGTGGGACTGCGACAACGCGCTCATCACCCCGCACCTGGCCGGGTCCCAGGGCAACGAGCTGCGCCGGCTGGCCGATCTGGCCGTCGGCGAGGTCGCCCGCTGGGCCGCCGACGACGGTTTCGCCCATCCCGTACGACGCGAAAGGCTGGCATACCTCGCATGAGCACCACGTCCACCGCATCCCCGTACCCCTTCGAACTCCCCGCCGAGGACCGCGAAGCGAGCCCGTACACCGGCTTCACCCGGGCGCACTGGGAGGCGGCGGCGGACGGGCTGCTGCACGCCGCCTGGAAGTGGGCCACCCCCGGCCGGGCCCTGCTCGACCTGCCGGGCCGCCCCTCGCGCTCCGGCGTGCGCTCCGACGGTCTGGAGGGCTACGCCCGTACGTTCCTGGCCGCCGCGTTCCGGGTGGCGGGCGCGGAGGGCGCGGACCCGCACAACTGGCTGGAGCGGTACGCCGACGGGCTGACCGCCGGGACGCGTACGGCCGGCCGGGACGACGCCGAGTCCTGGCCGCTGATCCTGGACCACACGGTCTTCGGCCAGCCCATGGTGGAGTCGGCGTCCGTGGCGATCGGGCTGCGGCTGACCCGCCCGTGGCTCTGGGACCGGCTCGACGCGGCCACCCAGGACCGGGCGGAGGAGTGGCTGCGGGGCGCCCTGCGCCACACACCCGCCCCCAACAACTGGTACCTCTTCCCCTTCTCCGTCGCCGGATTCCTGGAGTCCGTCGGCCGGGGCGACGCGGAGACCGCCCGTGCCCGGCAGCGCGCGCTGGACCTGCTGGAGGTCTGGTACCGCGGCCAGGGCTGGTACGCCGACGGGGACGGACGCGCCTTCGACCACTACAACGGCTGGGCGCTGCACCTGTATCCGGTGCTGGACGCCTACCTGTCCGGCGAGAAGGAGCTGTCCGCGCACCACGGCGGCCGGCTGAGCGAACACCTGGAGGGCTTCTCGCTGATGTTCGGCGCGGACGGGGCGCCCCTGCACTTCGGCCGGTCCCTGACCTACCGGTTCGCGGCGGGCGCGGCGGTCGCGATGGGCGCGGTGTCCGGGCACACCCCGCTCTCCCCGGGCGTCTCTCGGCGGCTGGTCAGCGGATCACTGCGGTACTTCCTGGAGCGCGGCGGGGCGGGGCGGGACGGGCTGCTGAGCCTGGGCTGGCACGGCCCGCACGAGGCGACGCTCCAGACGTACTCCGGTCCGTCGTCGCCGTACTGGGCGTCGAAGGCGTTCGTCGCGCTGCTCGCTCCGGAGGGGCATCCGCTGTGGACGGCGAAGGAGGAGCCCGCCCCCGCCGAGGGCTCCGACCGGGTGCTGTCGCTGCCCGCCCCGGGGCTGCTGGTGCAGTCGACCCGGGACGACGGTGTCGTGCGGCTGCACAACCACGGCAGCGACCACGTGCGGCCGCACGAGGGCGAGACGGCGGCGGTGTCGGACCCGCATTACGCGCGCCTCGCGTACTCGACGGCCACCGGTCCCACGGCGTCCGCGAACACGGCGGACAACCACCTCTCGCTCCGGATCGCGGGGTCGCGCAGCAGCCGGGTCCGCATCCACCCGCTGGGCGCCGGGCACGGGGACGGCTGGGGGTGGGCCGCGTCCTGGCACACGCCGGTCTTCGCCGAGGGCGCGCCGACCGTCCCGGGACTGCGGGTGAAGAGCGTGACGGTGGTCCGGGGCCGGTACGAGCTGCGGGTGCACCGGGTCGTGGGCGCCCCGGCCGGGGCACGGGCGGAGCAGACGGGGTGGGCGACGGCCCCGGACGGCGAGGTGCGCTCCGAGCTGCACGGGCTGTACGGCTGGGACGGGCAGGAGGAGGTCCGGGCCCCGCAGGGCACGGCGTTCGCCCGGTGGGCGGTGCTGCCCCGGCTGGGCGCGGACGTGGAGGGGACGGTGGTGCTGGTGGCGCTGGCCTCACTGACCGGTCGGCCGGACGCCGCCCCGCTCGCGGCGGCGGTGAGCGGGGTGGACGTGGCCGGGGACACGGTCCGGGTCGGCTGGGCGGACGACGGCGCGACGACCCGTATCGCCTTCGCGCCCCTGGAGGTCGACCACACCCGTTGACGGAGCGGTCAGGCGTCGGTGCGGATCACCACCGCGAGGGTGCGGGGGCCGTGCACGCCCTCCACCCGCTCCAGTTCGATGTCGGAGGTCGCCGACGGCCCGCTGATCAGGGTCGTCGGCCGCTCCGGCACCAGGCGGGCGACCGCCTCCGGCACGCCGACGACGACCGTGGAGAGGTCGACGACGCAGACGTGCAGGTCGGGCACGAGGGACAGGGCGCGGCGGCCCTGGTCGGGTGAGCCGTCCAGGAAGATCGTGCCGGTCTCCGCGCAGCTGACGGCCGAGGAGGTCACCACGCCGTCCAGCTCGCCCAGACTCGGCGCCGGGATGTCCGCGGAGTCGGGCCGGACCTCGCCGTCGTAGGCGCCGAGCCACCGCTCGTCCAGCCCGGCGGGCACTCCGACGCGGCGTGCGCCGTGCTCGCGGAGCACCTCGGCGATCACCTCGGCCGTACGGTCGCGGGTGCAGGGGTGGACCCGCGCCTTGTAGTCGAGGA
This sequence comes from Streptomyces sp. SirexAA-E, assembly GCF_000177195.2. Taxonomy (GTDB): domain Bacteria; phylum Actinomycetota; class Actinomycetes; order Streptomycetales; family Streptomycetaceae; genus Streptomyces; species Streptomyces flavovirens. Next base: position 6,808,137 of record NC_015953.1, on the reverse strand, counting down.
GCCGGTGGGTCAGCAGGGCGAGGCGTTCGGCGTCGGGCAGGGTGCGGCCGGTGCGGTAGGCGCGGGGGACGGCGGGTGCGGGCGCGGGGGCCAGGGCCAGGGCGTCCCTGATCCGGCCGAGCACCGTGTCGCGGGCGGTCGTGGTCACTGCTCCTCCTGGTGGTCGTCGTCGGTGCGGCGGGCGCCCTCTTCGGCGGCGGCCCGCATGGTGGCGGCGCCTTCGGCCGAGGCCAGCCAGGAGCGGAAGGACTGCCGGGGCGGGGCGGCGGTGTCGCGGCTGTCACTCCAGCCGTCGAGCGGGGCGGGCAGGTGCGAGATCGTGCGGTCGCGCCCGCCCACGCCGACCGCCCTGCTGAGAGAGGCGGCCTTCTGCGCTGCCGTGTACAGCGTCGGCCTCTTCATCACGGCGGCGGCGGCCTTCATGGCCAGCTTCTCCGCCGTGGTACCGGCCTGTTCGGTGTTCTGGTGGCGCAGTTCGACGAGCAGGGACGGGATGTCGATCTTGACGGGGCAGGCGTCGAAGCAGGCCCCGCAGAGGCTGGAGGCGTACGGCAGCGAGCTGTTGGGGTCGTCCTTGGCCGCGTGCATCCCGGCGAGCTGCGGGGTGAGGACCGCGCCGATGGGTCCGGGGTAGGTCGATCCGTAGGCGTGGCCGCCGGCCCGTTCGTAGACGGGGCAGACGTTGAGGCAGGCGGAGCAGCGGATGCAGTTGAGGGCAGTCCGGCCGATCGCGTCGGCGAGCGCGGCGGTGCGTCCGTTGTCCAGGAGGACGAGGTGGAAGTCCTGCGGCCCGTCGCCGGGCGTCACCCCGGTCCACATCGAGGTGTACGGGTTCATGCGTTCACCGGTCGAGGAGCGCGGCAGCAACTGGAGGAAGACCTCCAGGTCCTGGTAGCGCGGCAGGACCTTCTCGATGCCCATCACGGTGATGAGGGTGTCGGGCAGGGTGAGGCACATCCGGCCGTTGCCCTCCGACTCGACGACGGACAGGGTGCCGGTCTCGGCGATGGCGAAGTTGGCGCCGGAGACGGCCACCTTGGTCGTCATGAACTTCTCGCGCAGATAGGCGCGGGCGGCGGCGGCCAGGTGGGCGGGCACGTTGTCGAGCCCGGGGTCGACGCCGGGGATGCCGTCGAGGAAGATCTGCCGGATCTCGTCGCGGTTGCGGTGGATCGCGGGGACCAGGATGTGCGAGGGCTTGTCGTGGGCGAGCTGCACGATGAGCTCGGCGAGGTCGGTCTCGTACGGGGTGATGCCCGCGGCCTCGAGGTGTTCGTTGAGGCCGATCTCCTGGGTGGCCATCGACTTGACCTTGATGACGTCGCGGCTGCCGGTCGCCCTGACCAGCCGGGTCACGATCTCGTTGGCCTCCACGCCGTCGCGCGCCCAGTGGACGGTGCCGCCGCACTCGGTGACCTTGCGTTCCAGTTCCTCCAGAAGTTCGGGCAACCGGTGCATCGTGTCGGTCTTGACGGCCGACCCGGCGTCGCGCAGTTCCTCCCAGTCGGGGAGTTCGCCGGTGACGGCGATGCGTTTGGCGCGGATGGTGTGGGTGGCCCGGCCGAGGTTGCGGCGCAGCTGCTCGTTGCGCAGTTCGTCGTGGGCGGCCTTCGGGAACTTCCGCTCGCCGCGCAGGTTTCCCGTCCCGTACGGGGAGCGGGGCGGGGTGGCGGGCATGCCGAGGAACGTGCTCATCGGGCGGCCTCCGTCAGGGCGTACGGCGCGGTGCGGGTGGATCCGAGGATCTGGGCGAGGTGCAGCGTGCGCGTGCCGGACCTGATGCGGGAGAGCCCGCCCCCGATGTGCATCAGGCAGGAGGAGTCGCCGGCGGTGCACACCTGGGCCTTGGTGGCCGTGACGTTGCGCATCTTGTCCTGGAGCATCGCGGTGGACGTGTCGGCGTTCTTGACGGCGAAGGTGCCGCCGAAGCCGCAGCAGGCGTCCGCCTCGGGGAGTTCGACGAGGTCGATCCCCTCGACGGCGCGCAGCAGCCGCAGCGGTTTGTCGCCGACCCGGAGCATCCGCAGGGAGTGGCAGGTGGGGTGGTAGGTGACGCGGTGCGGGAAGTAGGCGCCGACCTCGGTGACGTCGAGGACGTCGACGAGGAGTTCGGAGAGCTCGTACGTCTTGGCCTTGACCGTGGCGACCCCGGCGCGCAGCGCGGCGTCGCCGTAGCGTGCGGCGACGATCTCGTGCTGGTGGCGGACCGAGCCGGCGCACGAACCGGACGGCATGACGACGGCGTCGATCGACGCGTCACCGAACTGTTCGGCGAAGTTCCGCACCAGCGGGACGGGCTCGCGCTGGTAGCCGGTGTTGACGTGCATCTGGCCGCAGCAGGTCTGGCCCGGCGGGAACACCACGTCGTGGCCCAGCCGGGCGAGCAGGACGGCGGTGGATTTCACCGCCTCGGGGAAGAGTGTGTCTCCCAGACAGGTGGCGAAGAGTCCGATGCGCATGGGGTCTCCCCGATCGATTGTTTGGTCGGACCATACTACTCTCAGTCCATTCCAGGAAGCATCGAGCGGCTTTCGGGGGCGAGTGTCTTCCGGGGGGGGCACGGCCGGGTGCACGGGGGGCGGGCGCGCAGGGGGACCGCCCCTGGTGGCTCCGGTGGGCGCCTCGGGTACGCCTGCGTCTCGGCGCGAGGGCGCGGGCACCGCTCGTTCCGCGGGCGCGTGGGCGCTGCCGCGGTAGATGTTCGGCCAGGGCGGGGGCGGTGACGCAGAGGTAGGGCGTGTTCCGAGAAGCCGGCCGGTCCGACGGATCGCGCAACACGCCCTGAGGGCTGCCCGGCCCTCACGGCAGGGTCGTCAGCGTTCCCCGATATGCCCCTCGTCGCCGTCCTCCGGGCGGGGCTCGTCGACCAGGGTGCCGTGGAAGCCCCGGATGTGCGCCTCCGCCAGGTCGGCGGCCTCCTCGCCGCGGCCGGCCCGGACCAGCTCCAGCAACTCCGTGTGCTGGGCGTTGAGTCCGGCGGTGGTCGCCGCCCAGTCGTCCGCCTCTTCGAGCGCCCGCAGGATCAGCGGCCGTACGGACTCGCGCACCGCCGACGTCAGCGTCGAGGTGAGGGCGTTGCCCGAACTGTGGGCGATCTGGACGTGGAACCTGGTGTCCAGGTCGTTGAACTCCTCCGGCCGGACGCCGGGTCGCACCATGCGGGCGAGCAGCGCCTCCGCCTCGTCCAGGTCCGCCGGCTCGGCGTGCCGCGCGGCGGCGGCGAAGCTGGAGCGCTCCAGCGCGACCCGGGCCTCCAGCACGTCGTGCAGGCCGTAGCTGCCGAGCGCGAAGTGCAGGCGGAGCAGGCGGCCCAGCGCGTCGTCCGGGTTGCGGACGATGCGCGCCCCGGCGTCCGGGCCGCGGCCGGGCTGGGCGACCAGCACACCGATCGTCTCCAGCACCCGCAGCGCCTCGCGCAACGCGGAGCGGCTCACCCCGAAGACAGGTGCGAGCTCCCGCTCGGGCGGGAGCCGGTCACCCGCTCTGAGCTTTCCCGCGAACACCTGCTCCTCGATGCTCCGGAGCACGAGCTCATGGGTCCGCGACTGCCGCACGGGCTGCCACTCGACGGGCATCCGCTACTCCCTGGTCCGGCCGATACGCATGGTGCGACTATGTCACACATGACATGTGGTCGGACCAAACAGGACGGAGCGCGCGGGGCCCTTGGACAGGCCCGCCGGGGAGCGGTCGTGCGGGGCGGCGCGGTGCGGTCAAGGCGCGGGCAGGCGGCGGGCGCCACCACCGCGGCGCCCTTCGCGACGGCGGTCCGGGTCGAACAGCTGGGCGGCCGCACCCGCCACCACGAGACCGGCGGCGATGAGCAGTCCGTGGCCGACGGCGATGCCGACCCCCAGCGCGGTGAGTCCCGCGACGAGCCACAGCCAGAGGTGACCGGTGCGGCGCGGGCGTGAGGCGCGTGGGGCGGTACGGGTCGTACGGCCCGCGTCCACCGGGACCTCCCGTTCGGGCAGGTCCTCGTGCGTGCGCAGCCTCTCGTCCTGGTAGGTCATGGTGCCTCTCCTTCCCTTCGGGAAACCGCCGGGGGCCACCGGACTCCCATCCTCCTTCGGAACGCCCGTCGCGGAACATCGGGGTCAACACCCACTTACGGGGGTGTTGACCATGTACGCGGGCGCACCGGCGGGCGTGGGGCGGAGTGGAGGCGCACGCACCGGCCATAGTGGAGGCAGCCGGCCCGCCCGCACAACCGTCCCGACCGTCCGTTCGCACACCCTCTGAAGGAGGCCACGCGGCCTTGTCCCTGTTCTGGCGGATTTTCCTGCTCAACGCCGCGGTCCTGGTCGCGGCGGGGGCCCTGCTGCTGCTCGGCCCGATCACCGTGTCGGCGCCGGTGGTGCTGACCGAGGCTCTGATCCTGGCCGGCGGCATGGCCGCGATGCTGGGTGCCAACGCCCTGTTGCTGAGGCTCGGTCTCGCCCCGCTCCAGCGGGTCACCCGGGCGATGACGACCACCGACCTGTTGAGCCCACGCCCGCGCCCCGAGGTCGCCGGGCACGGCGAGATCGCGGACCTGATCGAGACGTTCAACAGCATGCTCGACCGGCTGGAGGCGGAGCGCGCGACCAGCAGCGCCCGCGCCCTGTGGGCGCAGGAGGCCGAACGGCGCCGGGTCGCGCAGGAGTTGCACGACGAGGTCGGCCAGACCCTGACCGCCGTACTGCTCGAGCTGAAGCGGGTGACCGGCCACGCCCCCGAGCCGCTGCGGGAGGAACTGGCCCACGTCCAGGAGATCACCCGCGGCAGCCTGGACGAGATCCGCCGGATCGCCCGCCGGCTGCGCCCGGGTGTACTCGAGGAGCTGGGGCTGGTCAGTGCCCTGCGGGCGCTCACCACCGAGACCCCCACACCGGGCGGCCTCACGATCAGGCGGTCCATGGACAAGGATCTGCCCGAACTCGGCGAGGAGGCCGAGCTGGTGGTCTACCGCATCGCCCAGGAGTGCCTCACCAACACCGTCCGGCACGCCGGGGCCACCCTGGTCGAGCTCTCCCTGCGCCACGGCCCCGGCGGCGTGGAGCTGCGGATCCACGACGACGGCCGCGGCCTCGGCGACGCCCCCGAGGGCGCGGGGCTGCGCGGTATGCGTGAACGGGCCCTGCTCATCGGGGCGGGTCTCACCTTCGGCACCGGCCCCGCGGGCGGCACGGACGTACGCCTCGTCGTGCCCGTACCCGACATCGATGTGCCCGCAGAGAACGGAAGCGCCTGACCATGCCCGACACGCCGACCACCACCCCGGCCCGCAAGACCCGCATCCTCCTCGCCGACGACCACGCCCTCGTCCGGCGAGGGGTGCGGCTCATCCTCGACGGCGAACCCGACCTCCAGGTCGTCGCCGAGGCGGGTGACGGGGCCGAGGCCATCGAGATGGCCCGCTCCGAGCGGCCGGACCTGGCCGTGCTCGACATCGCGATGCCACGGCTGACGGGACTCCAGGCGGCCCGGGAGCTCTCCCGGACCATGCCGGAACTGCGCATACTGATGCTGACCATGTACGACAACGAGCAGTACTTCTTCGAGGCCCTGAAGGCGGGCGCCTCCGGATTCGTGCTGAAGTCCGTGGCCGACCGGGACCTCGTCGAGGCCTGCCGGGCGGCCATGCGCGACGAGCCGTTCCTCTATCCCGGCGCGGTCACCGCGCTGATCCGGAACTACCTGGACCGGGTCAGGGAGGGCGGCGACGTCCCGGCCCGGGCCATCACCGAGCGCGAGGAGGAGATCCTCAAACTGGTCGCCGAGGGACACTCGTCGAAGGAGATCGCGGGCATGCTCGTGATCAGCGTCAAGACGGTGGAGCGGCACCGGGCCAACCTGCTCCAGAAGCTGGGGCTCAGGGACCGCTTGGAGCTGACCCGGTACGCGATCCGGGCCGGCCTGATCGAGCCGTGACACACACCCGCCGCGACCGGCCCCGGCGGCCCGGCTGAGTGAGAACGTCCGACAAGCGCTCACAGAAACGACGCAACTCGACACATGGCGCCCCATGTCGAACGGTTTCGACAGCAAGAGCGCCCTGATGTGAACGCGAACAGGCTGTGCGTTTCATACGATTCTCACCGAGTGCGCCTACGGTTCTCCCGTGACCCAGACGAGCCCGCCCGGATGGCACCCAGACCCCGGGCATTCAGGAATCGGCCCCGCGCAGGAACGCTGGTGGGACGGGAGCCGATGGACGGACCAGCTCCGCATACCTCCCGCGACCGTGCGGCGCCGCCGGATACGCATCGGCGCCGGCATCGCCGCCGGTGTCGTCCTCCTCGCCGCCGTCGGTGGCGGCGCGTACCTGCTGGGGTCCAGCAACTCCGGTGACGGGCCCGGCAATTCGACCGCGCGCTCGGCCCCTTCGGGCGCACCGGACCGCCCCGGCACACCGGACCGCGGCCAGGACGGCGGCGGTGACGGCCGAGGTGACGAGGGAGGCGAGGGCGGACAGGGCCAGGAGATGCCGCAGAGCGAGGACGGGTACGCCACCGACTTCGCCAGCGGCATCAGCATCCCGGTCCCCGACGGCTGGACCGGCCGCTCCGGGGCCATCGGCGCCGGCGTGACCACCGGCGAGTACGCCTGCCCGGGTGACGAGAGCCAGAGCTGCGTCCGCGGCGGGGTGTTCTCCGCACCGGCCCAGGCCCTGGAGGTCACCGCCACGACGCCGAAGGCGGCGGCGCAGGCCGACATCAAGACCAACGCCGAGGAGGCGTACGGCGAGGAGATCTACGGCGGGATCACCTCGCACGAGCAGCTGAAGTCCGAGTCGGTCACGGTGGCCGGCCAGGAGGGCTACCGGGTGCGTTGGAAGGTGGTGACGAAGAACGGCGACGACGGCTACGTCGAGTCGCTCGCCTTCCCCTCCCCCAACGCCTCGGACACGCTGGTCGTGATCCGCTCCGGTTTCGACGTCAACGACAAGGCGCCGAAGCTCTCCGTGCTGGACGACATCACCAAGGGCGTCAAGAAGGCGGCCGGTTCGGCCGCGGGCCCGGGCCGCACCGCCTGAGCCGACGCGGACACACGCCACGACGGGCGCACCAGGCCGAAGAGGCCGGGTGCGCCCGTCGTGGTCGCGGGCCGCGTCGGCTCAGGCCACCGGCACCGGGAAGGTCGGGTACTCGACGCCGGAGACGTGCTGGACGACCCGGACGACCTGGCAGGAGTAGCCGAACTCGTTGTCGTACCAGAGGTAGAGGATCGCGTCGTCGCCCTCCACCTTGGTGGCGCCCGCGTCGATGATCGAGGCGTGGCGTGAGCCGATGAAGTCGCTGGAGACCGCGTCGGGGGCGTTGGTGAAGTCGATCTGCCGCTTGAGCGGCGAGGTCAGCGACACGTTCCGCAGGTACTCCAGCACTTCGTCGCGGGTGGTCTCACGGGCGAGGCGCAGGCTGAGGATGGCGATCGAGACGTCCGGGACCGGCACCCGGATCGAGCTGCCGGTGATCCGCGCGTCGAGGTCGGGCAGCGCCTTGGCCACGGCGGAGGCGGCGCCGGTCTCGGTGATGACCATGTTGAGCGGCGCGGAGCGGCCGCGACGGTCGGACTTGTGGTAATTGTCCAGCAGGTTCTGGTCGTTGGTGAACGAGTGGACGGTCTCGACGTGGCCGCGCAGCACGCCGTACTCGTCCGCCATCGCCTTCAGCGGCGGGACGATCGCGTTGGTGGTGCAGGACGCGCAGGACAGGATCTGCTCGTCCGGCTTGATCGTCTCGTGGTTCACCCCGTGGACGACGTTGAGGACGTCACCCTTTCCGGGCGCGGTCAGGACGACCTTGTCGATACCGGGGCGCAGGTGCTGGGAGAGCCCGGCGCGGTCGCGCCACCGGCCGGTGTTGTCGATGAGGATGGCGTCCTTGATGCCGTACGCCGTGTAGTCGACCTCGGAGGGGTCGTCGGCGTAGATCATCTTGATCTCGTTGCCGTTGGCGACGATCGTGCCGTTCGCCTCGTCCACGGTGATCGTGCCCTGGAACTGACCGTGGATGGAGTCGCGCCGCAGCAGCGAGGCGCGCTTGACGATGTCCTGGGCGCCGCCCTTGCGTACGACGATGGCACGGAGCCGCAGGCCGTTGCCGGAGCCGGCCTTCTCGATGAGCAGACGGGCCAGGAGGCGGCCGATACGGCCGAATCCGTACAGGACGACGTCGCGGGCCTCACGGCGCTCGATCTTGTTGTCCCCGGTGGCCCCGGCCACGGCCTCGGCGGTGAACTCCTCGACCGTCAGGCCGCGCCCGTCGGTCCGGTGGGTCGCGGCGAGCATGCCGATGTCGATCTGGGAGGGGCCGAGATCGAGGGTGGTCAGGGTCTTCAGGTACGGCAGCGTCTCGGTGACCGAGAGCTCCTCCCCGGCTATCTGCCGGGCGAACCGGTGGGTCTTGAGGATGCTCACCACCGACTTGTTCACCAAGGAGCGGCTGTGCAGCAGGATCGTCACATCCCGCTCACGGTGAAGGTTCCCGATGATCGGAATCATCGATTCCGCGATCTCCTCGCGGTTCTTCCAGTCAGTGAACGAGTCGTCGTTGACAGTCACAGGATTCTCTTTCGAGCTAGGCGGCGCTCATATGCTAACCCGCCCGAAAATGTGGTCGGCCGAAGGGGCGCCCTGGCCCGGACCAGTGGGGGGGAACTCCGCAGGGGCGAGAAGCGGAGCGGCTCGGCGGTACCTCCGTCAGACCCTCGGGTGCGGTCCTGACGGCCCTCGTCGTGGGAGCCGCCCCGGTCACCGCGTCACCGGTCCCGGACGGACGACCGCCGCCTCCCCGCCGGAGGGGTCCGATGCCGGTTTGACCCTCTCCTTACGTCAGGCTCAAGACTGACGGCCGGAAGGAAGGGACAGATCATGGGCTACTCCGTGGGGCAGGTCGCGGCGTTCGCCGGGGTGACCGTGCGTACGCTGCACCACTACGACAGGGCGGGGCTCCTCTCCCCCGGCGACCGCAGCCCCGCCGGCTACCGCCGCTACGGCGACGCGGACCTGGTCCGGCTCCAGCAGATCCTCTTCTACCGCGAACTGGGCTTCCCCCTCGACGAGATCGCCGGGATCCTCGACGGCCCGCAGGCGGACGCCGTGGAGCACCTGCGGTCGCGGCAGCGGCAGCTCCACGAGGAGATCGCCCGGCTCCGGCACCTGGCCGAGGTGGCGGAGCGGGCCATCGAGGTCCAGCGGACCGGGGTGTCCATGACCCCCGAGGAACGCTCCGACGTCTTCGGGGAGATCACCTTCGACCTCAGCTACGCCACCGAGGCCCAGCTGAGGTGGCAGCACTCCCCGACGCACGGCGAGGCGATGGCCCGCGCGTCCGGCCACTCCAAGGAGGACTGGCGCCGCCTCATGGCCGAGGCCGCCGCCTGGCGCGGGGAACTGCTCGCGGCCTTCGACTCCGCGGAACCCGCCGACGGCGAGCGCGCCATGGACATCGCCGAGGCGCACCGCGCCCACCTCACCCGCTGGTTCACTCCCTGCCCGCCCGATGTGCACCGGCGCATCGCGGACGACTTCGCCGCCGACCCGCGGGCCTTCGCCCTCGTCGTACCGGCCTCGGAGCAGCGGCCGGGGCTCGCCGGTTACCTGCGCGAGGCGGTCCACGCCAACGCGGAGCGCCCTGCCCGCCTCCGTACCGACACGAAGAAGGACGACCGATGAGAATCCTGATCGCCACGGCCGGATCGCGCGGTGACGTCGCGCCCTACACCGGGCTGGGGGCGGCCCTGCGCCGCGCCGGGTACGACGTCGCGGTGGCCACCACGGACACGTTCGCGCCCATGGTCCGGGACGCCGGGCTGGGCTTCCGCAGGCTTCCGGCGGACACCCGGGGGCACGCGGGCGTCCGGAGCAACCGCGAGGTCATGCGCGCCGCCGCCGCGTTCACCGCCGAGCTCGGCCAGGGCTTCGCCGACGCCGTGTCCGAGGGGACGGACCTGCTTCTGCTGTCCACCACCACCGCGCCGCTCGGCTGGCACATCGGTGAGGCCACCGGCATACCGAGCCTCGGCGTGTACCTCCAGCCCACCGCGCCCACCGGCGACTTCCCGCCGGTGGTCACCGGTGCGCGCTCACTGGGCAGGCTCGGCAACCGTACGGCGGGGCGCCTCGCCCTGCGCATGGCCGACCGGATCTACGCGGAGGCGGTCGCCGGGCTGCGCGAGCGGCTCCGGCTGCCCCCGCTGAGCGCCGCCGCGATGCGCGCGCGGCAGGAGCGCGCCGGCTGGCCCGTCCTGCACGGCTTCGGCACCGCGCTCGTCCCTCGGCCCGCCGACTGGCGTCCGGGGCTGGAGGTCGTGGGCCCGTGGTGGCCCCACCACGACGCCGGCGAACGCCTGCCGTCCGAGCTGGAGGACTTCCTCGATGCGGGACCCCGCCCCGTGCTCGTCGGTTTCGGCAGCATGGCGGCCGGGGACGGCGAACGCCTGAGCGAGCTCGCCGTACGCGCGCTGCGGCGGGCCGGCCTACGCGGCATCCTCCAGTCCGGCAACGCCGGGCTCGCCGCCGAAGGGGACGACGTCCTCACCGTCGGGGACGTCCCGCACGCGCTGCTGTTCCCCCGGCTCGCCGCCGTGGTCCACCACGCGGGGGCGGGCACCTCGGCGGCCACCCTGCGCGCCGCGGTGCCCTCGGTCGCCGTGCCGGTGACGGCCGACCAGCCCTTCTGGGCCGGGCGCCTGGCCCGCATCGGGGCGGCGCCCGCACCGGTCCCCTTCACGACGCTCACCGCGGACGGCCTCGCCGGGGCGCTCGGCCGGGTCGTGGGCGACGAGGCGTACGCGCGGGCCGCGGAGAAGGCGGCCCGGCACCTGGCGGCGGAGGACGGGGCCGCCCGCGTGGTCGAGGCCGTCCGGCGGCTGACCCGGGCGTGAGCGGCGGGGCCGCGCACGGCCCGGGGCGGCCGCCCGGTCAGTGGCTTCCCGTGAGCTCGCCGCTGAGCTTGTCGTGGATCCGGGCGCTCGGCCCGTTCAGGCCGACGATCTCGACCGTCTTGCCGCGCTGTGCGTACTTGGCCGCGATCGCGTCGAGGGCGGCGACGGACGAGGCGTCCCAGATGTGCGCGGCGGTCAGGTCGATGACGACGGAGTCCGGGTCGGTGGCGTACGCGAACCGGCCGACCAGGTCGTTGGAGGAGGCGAAGAACAGCTCACCCGTGACGGAGTGGACGACCTGGGTGCCGTCGGGATCGATGACGGAGGTGACATCGGCGAGGTGGGCGACGCGCCGGGCGAAGACCACCATGGCCGTGACGGAGCCGACCACGACACCGATCGCGAGGTTGCTGGTGGCCACCACGCAGGCGACGGTGACGAGCATGACGGCGGTCTCCCCGGCCGGCATCCGCCTGAGCGTCTTCGGGGCGACGGAGTGCCAGTCGAAGGTGGCGAAGGACACCATGACCATCACGGCGACCAGCGCGGCCATCGGGATGTCGGAGACGACGGGACCGAAGACGATGCACAGCACCATCAGGAACGCGCCCGCGAGGAACGTGGAGAGCCGGGTCCGGGCGCCGGAGACCTTCACGTTGATCATCGTCTGGCCGATCATGGCGCAGCCGCCCATGCCGCCGAAGAACCCGGTGACGATGTTGGCGATGCCCTGCCCGATCGACTCACGGGTCTTGGAGGAATGGGTGTCGGTGATCTCGTCGACCAGTTTGGCCGTCATCAGCGACTCCATCAGTCCCACCAGTGCCATCGCGAGGGCGTAGGGGGCCACGATCTTCAGGGTGTCCGCGGTGAAGGGCACATCGGGCAGGCCCGGTACGGGCAGAGAGGACGGCAGCTCGCCCTTGTCACCCACGGTGGGCACGGCGATCCCCGCCGCGACCGTGATCGCGGTGAGGACGACGATGGACACGAGCGGGGCCGGGACCACGGTGGTGATCTTCGGGAAGAAGACCATGAGGGCGAGGGCGGCGGCGATCAGCGGGTAGACCGGCCACGGCACGTCCCGCATCTCGGGGACCTGCGCCATGAAGATCAGGATGGCGAGGGCGTTGACGAAGCCGACCATCACACTGCGCGGGACGAACCGCATGAGCTTCGCCACGCCCAGCGCGCCGAGCACGATCTGGAAGACGCCGGCGAGGATCACCGCGGCGATCAGGTAGCCCAGACCGTGTTCGCGGTTGAGGGGTCCGATGACCAGGGCGACAGCGCCGGTGGCGGCGGAGATCATCGCGCGGCGTCCGCCGACGACCGAGAGCGTCACCGCCATGGTGACGGAGGCGAACAGGCCGATCGCCGGATCGACCCCGGCGATGACGGAGAACGAGATCGCCTCCGGGATGAGCGCCAGCGCGACCACCAGGCCGGCCAGCACCTCGGTGCGCCAGACCTTGGGGTCGGACAGCCAGTCGGGTCGCAGACCACGCAGGAGCGCGGCCGGAGTCGGTGAGGACGTGGACAAGGAAGTACCTGTCGGGCTCGGGCACACCTGGCATCACCCAGGGCGTGCGGGGAGGATCGCCGGGCGGCCGGGCGTGCGTACGCGCCCTGCTGCGGGCAGCGGTTCCCGCCGGCGGCGACATCGACTCCGGCAAGGTCGGCGGTCACGGGTGCGGGCGGTCCCGCACCATGGGAGCGGGACACGACGGACGTGCCCCGGAGGGTCCGTACTCTACCCTAACGTTAGAGTAGAGATGGAGGGTGGCCGACGGCGGCCCCCGGATTCGGACAGGAAGGGCGCCCGCGTGAGCAGCGAGCACATGCAGATCGGCGAGGTCGCCACGCGGACCGAGCTGTCGCTGCGCACCATCCGGCACTACGAGGACACCGGCCTGGTCACCCCCTCCGCGCGCTCCCAGGGCGGATTCCGGCTCTACACCGAGGCCGACGTCGCCCGGCTGATGGTCATCCGCCGTATGAAGCCGCTCGGTTTCAGCCTGGACGAGATGCGCGGACTGCTGGAGGCCACCGATCGCCTGGACTCCGGCGAGGAGCTGCCCGAGGCCGAGCGCGAGGCCCTGCTGGACCGCGTGCGCGGGTACGAACGGGCCGCCGCCGAGCAGACGGAGAAGATCCGCGTCCAGCTGGCGCGGGCCGAGGAGTTCGCCGCCGCTCTGCGGGCACGCCTGACGCGCGGGCCGGCGTCCTGATCTGACACCTCATCAGGAGGCCGCCCCGTCCGCGTTTCGGCAGCGTTCCGGCCCCACGGCCCGGCCCCGTCGACCCAGTAGCCCTCGCAACGCCCCACGCGTCCGCGACGGAGCTCGGGCCGCACACGTCACGAGCCTTGCCAGCTCTACGGGGCGGCTCTATTCTCACGGGGAGAAAGCGCTTTCTGAACCCAAGGCCCCGCTCCGGTGAAGGCGAAGTCACCCACCCCCCGCGACTTCGCGCACGAGCCGCCACCGATCCGGTCAGGGCTTCATCAAGGATGCCGACGCGCCGTGGAACGAAGAGGGACTCCACGACGAGGTGACATCATGCCGCCCCCATGGTCTCCACCGGGGGACGGTCTCCCGCGACAGACGGCCGGTCACGCCACCGGCCCCTGCCGCGCCGCCCGGACGGCACCGACGCCCGGGCAGCCGCACGACGACCGGCACAGCGGAAGGGCACGGCCGCGGAGACCCCGCGGCCCACGCCGGCACACCCGCGGAGCCGGCCCGCACGCCCCGGCCGCGACGGAACGCCCGACCCGACGGCACCGAGGAGAGCACCCCGCCCCGGCCAGGACCCGCCCGGCACCCCAGGACTTTGAATGTCATGCCCATGATCAACGCAGCCGTATTCGGCCACGAACGAGGAGAGACGAGCATGAGGAGACCAGTCGCCCTGCGACTCAGCGCGGCGGGGGCCACCCTGGCCCTGGCTGCCGCGACCGGCGCACTGATGGCGATGCCCGAGGCGGCGTCGGCAGCGACCGGCGGCGTCACCGGATACGCGACCCAGAACGGCGGCACCACCGGCGGCGCCGGCGGGCAGACGGTGCGGGCCACCACCGGGACCGCGATCCACGCCGCCCTGTGCGGGCGGGCCAGCAGCTCCACCCCGCTCACCATCCAGGTCGAGGGGACCATCAACCACGGCAACACCGACAAGGTCTCGGGCAGCAGCTGCAACACCGCCGCCGGAGTCATCGAGCTGAAGCAGATCAGCAACGTCACGATCGTCGGCGTGGGCGGCGGCGCCGTCTTCGACCAAGTAGGCATCCACGTCCGCGAGTCCAGCAACATCATCATCCAGAACGTCACCGTCAAGAACGTCAAGAAGTCCGGCTCGCCCACGTCCAACGGCGGTGACGCCATCGGCATGGAGAAGGACGTCCGCAACGTCTGGGTGGACCACACCACCCTGGAGGCCTCGGGCGGCGAGTCGGAGGGCTTCGACGGCCTCTTCGACATGAAGGCCGGCACCCAGTACGTGACGCTGTCCTACAGCATCCTGCGCAACTCCGGCCGGGGAGGCCTCGTCGGCTCCAGCGAGAGCGACCTCTCGAACGGCTTCATCACCTACCACCACAACCTGTACGAGAACATCGACTCCCGCGCCCCTCTGCTGCGGGGCGGCGTCGCCCACATCTACAACAACCACTACGTGGGACTCAGCAAGTCGGGCATCAACTCCCGGGCCGGCGCCCGCGCCAAGGTGGACAACAACTACTTCGAGGACTCCAAGGACGTCCTGGGCACCTTCTACACCGACGCGGCCGGCTACTGGCAGGTCAGCGGCAACGTCTTCGACAACGTGACGTGGTCCGGCCGCAGCAGCGACAACAACCCCGCGGGCCCGGACCCGCAGTCCAACACCTCGGTCAGCATCCCCTACGCCTACACCCTCGACGGGGCGAACTGCGTACCGTCCGTCGTGAGCCGGACGGCGGGCGCGAACACGGGGCTGAAGGTGTCGGACGGCAGCTGCTCGCCGCAGACGCCGGACCCGACCGACCCCACCCCCGACCCGACGCCGGACCCGACCGACCCCACTCCGCCCACCGGGACCAACCTCAGCCTCGGGGCCGGCTCGGACGGCTCCAGCAAGGCGAGCGGGACCAGCTACGGCGACGTGCGGGACGGTGACATGAGCACCTACTGGTCACCGTCCGGCTCGACCGGTTCCGTCTCGATCAAGTGGAGCTCCGCCACCACCGTCTCCAAGATCAACGTGCGCGAGGCGGCGGGCTCCACGGGCTCCATCACCTCCTGGAAGGTCGGCAACGCCGACACCGGCGCCGTCCTGGCCTCCGGCAGCGGGGCGGGCGTCATCACGTTCCCGCAGACCTCGCTGCGCAAGATCACGTTCGAGATCACGGGCTCGACGGGCACGCCGAAGGTCGCCGAGTTCGAGACGTACGCCGGCTGACCGCACGGTCCCGCCGCCACCCGGCGGGACCGTCACCCGCCCGTCTCGCGGCACCTCCGCCGCGCCGTCCCGACCTGTGGGCCCGGGGGGGGGGGGGGACGACCTGTGGGCCCGGGGGGACGACCGCCGCCGTCCCGACCCGTGGGTCCGGGGAGCCGGCCTCCGGTGTCCCGACCGCGAACGCACCTCGCCGCACGTCCGGACGCCTCCTGATCAGCCCGGACTACGGGCGAACACCCGTGCGGCAGGCGGAGGCGGCGTGGTCCGTACTCCCAGACGTCTCGGCCGCCTCGGCCGCCTCGACCGCCTCGGTGGGGGCGGTCCGGGGCTTGACGGCGCGGACCGCGGCCGAGTGCATCCCGTCGGCGACCGGGTGCGCCGGGGCGATCTGCACCTCGGTGAATCCCGCCGCCTCCAGGCCACGGCGGTACTCGGTGAACGAGAGGGCTCCGGCGACGCAGCCGACGTGGTCGCCGCGCTCGGCCCGCTGGTCGGGGGTCAGCGCGTCGTCGGAGACGACGTCGAAGACGCCGAGGCGGCCGCCCGGGGCGAGCACCCGGAAGATCTCGGCGAAGACGGCGGGCTTGTCGGTGGACAGGTTGATCACGCAGTTCGAGATCACGACGTCGATCGTGCCCGCCGGCAGGGGGATCGCCTCGATGGTGCCCTTGAGGAACTCGGCGTTGGTGACGCCCGCCTTCTTCCGGTTGGCGGAAGCGAGGGCGAGCATCTCCTCGGTCATGTCCAGCCCGTAAACCTTGCCGGCGGGGCCGACCCGGCGTGCGGAGAGCAGGACGTCGATGCCGCCGCCGGAGCCGAGGTCGAGCACCCGCTCCCCCGGGCCCAGGTCGGCGACCGCGGTGGGGTTGCCGCAGCCGAGGGAGGCGGCGACGGCTTCGGCGGGCAGTCGCTCGCGCTCGTCGGCGGTGTAGAGGGCACCGCCGAAGCCTTCGTCGACCTCGATCGCGGCCGGTCCGCAACAGGCGGTGCCGCCTTCGGTGACCTGCACGGCGGCGGCGTAACGCATGCGGACGGTTTCGCGCAGATCGGTGGACGGTTCGGTCATGGTCTTCACCCTTCGAAGGCACGGCACGGCACGGCACAGCAAGGCACGGCAAGACACGGCTCTGATCAGCCTGGATCGACGTTTCTCGATGCAAGCTTGCGACGTGGATCGAAAAACGTCAACATAGAAGCATGTCGAAACAAGAACCGGTGACGCTCGCCCAGGGCGGCGCCGAGGGCTGCTGTCCGACCCTGTCGGCCGCCCCTATGTCCGAGGACCGGGCTGTGGGGCTGGCGAAGGTGTTCAAGGCCCTGGGTGACCCCGTACGGCTGCGTCTGCTGTCGATGATCGCGTCGCGGGAGGGCGGGGAGATCTGCGTCTGCGACCTCACCCCGGCCTTCGACCTGTCCCAGCCGACGATCTCCCACCACCTCAAACTGCTGAAGCAGGCCGGGCTGATCGGCTCCGAGCGACGCGGGACGTGGGTGTACTACCGGCTCGTCCCCGAGACCACGGACAAGCTGGCATCGGTCCTGGCCCGCCCCGCCGCGTCCGTCCCGTCGACCTCGTGACGGCCGCCTCTGCCCCGGTCGCGTCCCGCCTGTCGTTCCTGGACCGCTACCTCGCCGTCTGGATCCTGGCGGCGATGGCCGCGGGCCTCGGGCTCGGACGGCTGGCGCCGGGCCTCGGTGACCTGCTGGCCGGGATGACCGTCGCCGGTGTGTCGCTGCCCATCGCGATCGGGCTGCTGGTGATGATGTACCCGGTCCTGGCCAAGGTCCGTTACGACCGGCTCGGCACCGTGACCCGCGATCGGCGGCTGCTGCTGCCCTCCCTGCTGCTGAACTGGGTGCTCGGCCCCGCGCTGATGTTCGCCCTCGCCTGGCTGTTCCTGCCGGACCTGCCCGAGTACCGCACCGGGCTGGTCATCGTCGGGCTCGCCCGCTGCATCGCCATGGTCATCATCTGGAACGACCTGGCCTGCGGCGACCGCGAAGCCGCCGCCGTCCTGGTGGCTCTCAACTCCGTGTTCCAGGTCCTCACGTTCGGGCTGCTCGGCTGGTTCTACCTGACCGTGCTGCCCGGATGGCTCGGCCTGGAACAGTCGGCACTCGACGTGTCGGCGGCGGAGATCGCCCGCAGCGTGCTCATCTTCCTCGGTCTCCCCCTGCTCGCCGGGTTCCTCACCCGCAAGCTGGGCGAGAGGACCAAGGGGCGGACCTGGTACGAGGACCGGCTCCTCCCGAAGACCGGCCCGTTCGCCCTCTACGGCCTGCTGTTCACCATCGTCCTGCTGTTCGCCCTCCAGGGCTACGCGATCGCCTCCCGGCCGTTGGACGTGGCACGGATCGCGCTGCCGCTGCTGGTGTACTTCGGCCTCATGTGGGGCGGATCCATGGCCCTCGGCCGCGCCGTCGGTCTCGGCCACCCGCGCGCCACGACTCTGGCGTTCACCGCCGCCGGCAACAACTTCGAGCTCGCCATCGCGGTCGCCGTCGCCACCTTCGGCGCCACCAGCGGACAGGCCCTCGCCGGAGTCGTCGGCCCACTCATCGAGGTGCCCGTCCTCATCGGCCTCGTCCACGTGGCGCTCGCGGTGCGCCGTCGCTTCCCCCGTACCGAGGAAGGTCCCGCCACCGCCTGACCGTCCGGAGCGGCGCCGTCGCTCCGACTCGGTACGCCGTGGGCCCTGTCGCCGACGGGCGGCACCTGATGAGGAACACCGCGCACGTGGAGTTCTTCTGCTACCACGGCGACCGGTCCGGGTCCCTGGCCCTGCGTCACGAGCTGCTGGAGGAGCACTGGTCCTACATGGACCGGTACACGGCGGAGATGATCGCGCGCGGCCCGACCCTCGCCGTGCCGCCGGGCCGTGACGATCCGATCGCCTACGGGCCGTTGCTCTCCGACGACGGCAGCGCGTGGCTGGGCACGGCCGCGCTGGTCCGGGCACCGGCCCCGGACACCGCGCGCTCCGTCCTGCCCCGCACCCGATCACGCACCTGACCGTGCGCGGCGCCTGGACCGGTCCCGCCCGTCTCGGATTCTTCGCCCACGCGCTCGCGCCGCCGGCCGATCCGCCGGTCCGGGAGACCGTGTCGGCCTCTCACCTGCTCAGCGATCTCCCTCCGGGGCAGCCCGAGGTGGTCCACGACCACCCGGCACGCCGATCCCGCCGGATGCGCGCGGTCGTCCGTCCCGGCGTCCGCGGGCGAGCTCGCCGCCGAGCGCGGCCCGTGCGGCGAAGTCGCGCGGGCCCACGGTGCCTCACCCGGGTTGCGGGACCATGCGGTGCAGGCCCTTGCGGTCGTAGTAGCGGGTCATCGCGAAGCCGAAGACGAGCGCGACGACGAATCCGACCGCGATCATGGTCCATCCCCGGGCCAGACCCGCGTCCCCCCGGGCGTCGAAGTAGAGGATCGCCCGCACACCGTCGGCGACCTGCCGGATGGGTTCGAAGGTGCCGAGGAACCGGTAGAAGCCCGGGACCGCTTCGAGGGGCACGGTGGCCCCGGACGACGGGAGCGCCAGCGCGATGAAGACGAACATGGCCACCAGCTGGCCGATGCCCCCGAAGGCGGCGTTGACGGCCTGGACTCCGAGCCCGACCGTGAGGCACGCGCAGAAGGAGAACATCCACAGCAGCACGAGATGGGGGGCGTCCATGCCCAGGACGCCGATCGTCGCGACCATGATCAGTGTGGTGGTCAGCACGGACAGGCCGGCGGTCATGCCCATCTTGACCAGCAGCGTGCGGGTGCGGTCGATGGGCACGGTGGGGCGACGGGTGTGCCAGGGCCCGATCTCACTGTCCGCGTAACCGAGAGAGGTGTCCACGCCGTTGTGGACGACGTTGGCGCTGATGAACCCGGCGAGCACCAGCAGCAGTGTGTAGTAGAACGCGCTCAGCCCCAGTCCGCTGTGGCCGCCGATGGGGTGGCCCGCCTGGACCCGTACGGCGACCGGGTCGGCGAGCAGGAGCCGGAACCCCGGGGGCTGCCCCGCCGCGGCCTGCGACCCGGTCAGCTCCCGTCCGATGGACGCGGATGCCTCGTTCGCCGCCCGCTGGGTGATCCGCTGGGCCAGGGAGGAGCCGAGGCTGCCCATGCCGGGGTTGGTCAGGACGGTCAGGGCGGGGCGTTCGGTGGCCTCGCCGGTGGTCAGCCGGTCGACGTCGGCGGTGAAGCCGGACGGGATCACCAGCGCGCCGAAGACCTTGCCGGACGCCAGTTCGCCCCGCATCCGGCCCTGGCTCATCCGCCGCCACCGCACCTGGTCGTCCGGGGTGGAGGAGACCACGGCGGCACTGACCCGCGCCCCGAGGTTCTCGCCCCGGCCCGGCGGCGGCGCGCCGGTGTCCGCGTCGACCAGCGCGATGGGCAGCCGGTGCAGGCTGCCGGTCGGGGTGAGGATGCCCCCCATGTACAGGAGCGAGAGCACCAGGGCGACCAGGGCGCTCAGCGCGGCCGGTACGATCCACAGCTTCCACCGCCGCAGCACGCGTCCGGCCGACGCCGGTGCCCCCGGCGCCGGTCCTGCTCCCGGATCGCGTGCGGTGCTCCCGGTCGTCATCTCACTCCACCGAAGTCGCCGACGGCGGTCCCGTCGCTGAACGGATCGCGGCGCGGGGCTGGTTCCTCGCCTCACCCGTGCGTGCGGCGCCGCTGATGTGCGCAGGTCGACCTTAGGCCCGGTGCGAGCAAAGGGGACGAAACGACACCGGACGTACGGACACTGCGTACCCCTCCGCGGGCGCGGCCACGCGCCGCCCCGCTCTTCCGCGATGCCGCCGCCCGGCGGATCACCCACGGCGGCGCGGACACTCAGGCCGGGACATAAGATGTCTGATGTCCTAAGTATGGAAGGTCGCGTGTGAGGAGTCGTGTTGAACCCTGACCCTGTACCTGAGAAGAAGGGGCCGCGCGGTCCCGGGCAGCGGGCCGGTGACCATCGCGTCGCCCTCGTCGGCGCCGGGGCCATCGCCCGCGATCACGTCGCCGCGCTCACAGACGTCCCGCGGATGCGGCTGGCCCACGTCGTCGACCGGCATCCCGAACGGGCCGCCGCGCTGGCGGCCCTCGTCGAGGGCGCCACCTGGTCCACCGACCCGGCGACCGCGTGGTCCGAGGGCATCGACGTCACCGCCGTGTGCACCTCACCCGAGTCCCACGCCGATCTCTCCGTGGCCGCGCTCGGCGCCGGAAAGGCGGTCCTGCTGGAGAAGCCCGCCGCGTTGGGGGTCGCGGACGTCGACCGGATCCTCTCGGCCGCGAAGAGCGCCGGCCGGCCGCTGCTCGTCGCCCAGACCGCCCGCTTCCAGCCCGTCCACCTGGAGATCGCCCAGGCGGTCGCCGACGGCGCCGTCGGCACTCCCCGGCTGGCCCACCTCACCTGGTACACCGGGCACGTCTGGCCCGGTGGCTGGCGGGGCTGGCAGCTGGACCCGGCCCGCTCCGGAGGCCATGTCGCCCACAACGGCGTGCACGCCCTCGACCTGCTGACCTGGCTCATGGACGACGAACCGGTCCGGGTCTTCGCCCGCCCCTGCCGTACGTGGGCGCCCGGGATGCCGACCCCGGACAGCTTCCAGATCCTCGTACGCTTCGCCGGTGGTGCCCTCGCCACCGTCGAGCTCTGCTACGCCCTCGCCGCACGGGGCACGTTCGTCCGCCGTCTGATGCTCTCCGGCACCGCCGGAACCCTGCACCACAGCAGCGAGGACGAGCCACGCGCGCACGCCGCGTCGCCCGTCGCCCCCGCCTCGATCGACGGTGCGATGACCGAGCAGACCAGGCATCTGCGCGACGTGCTCGACGGTTCTGCGGCACCGCTGACCGCGCCCCACCAGATACGTGCCGCACTCGCCGCCGCCCTGGCGGCACAGCTCAGCGCGGACGAAGGACGTCCCGTCGACGTGAAGGAGGTCTGCTGAGATGAGGATCCTCATCGTGTCCGGGGTCCGGCACGCCCGTGACTACGTGCCGTTGCTGCGGTCCCTGCCCGGCGTCGAGGTCATCGGCTGCGCCGACACCGCCGACAGCCCCTTCACCGAGGACAGCGCCGACCTCGCGAGCACGACGGGCCTTCCGCTCCTGGACCTGGACCAGGGGCTCGCCTCCTGCGACGTCGCGCTCGTGTGCAGTGAGCCCACGCGCCACGTCGACCTCGCGGTGAGAGCCCTCGAAGCGGGCCGCCACGTGCTCGTCGACAAGCCCGCCGCCACCGACACGCGTGGCGCACAGCGTCTGTGGGAGGCCGCCGACCGCTCCCCCGGACTGCTGTCCGCCGTCCACCGCCTCCACTCCCCGCAGATCGTCCGCGCCCGGCGCCTCGTGGACTCCGGCGCGATCGGTCTGCCCCTGGCCGTCGACGCGGAGTGGATCGCGGCCGGCGGACTCGACGGAACCACCGTCGAGCGCCCCGAGCTGGTCTGCGACCCCGCGCTGTCCGGAGGCGGCGAACTGGTGAACTTCGGGTGGTATCCGGCCCTGGCGATCCGTCACCTGACCGGTCTGGAGGTCGAGGAGGTCGTCGCCTTCAGCAGCGCCGCGCCCCACGCACCGCTCTTCGGCGGCCCGCACGGCACCTACGGCGTCGAGGACGCGGCCGTCCTCTCGCTCCGCCTGCGCAACGGGGTGGTGGCGACCGCCACCGTGGCCCGCGCGCCCGCCGGAGTCGGCCCCGCTCCCGTCTCCTCCAGCCTGCGCGTGCTCGGTTCGCACGGCCATGTGCTCGCCGACGAGGACGCCCCCTCGGTCACCGTGCGCGCGGCGGACGGCGGCCGTCTCTCCCGTCGGATCGGCGGGCCCGCCGGAGTGACGGCGTTGCGGCGGCTGTTCACCGAGTTCGGTGACGACATCCGCCTCGGACGCACGCCGTCGGTGTCGGCGGCCGACATCTACGCGGCCGTCGCGGTGGTCGAGGCCGCGCTCTCCTCCGCACGCCAGGACGGTGCACCCGTCGTCCCCGCCGCCCGCACGGCGGACACCACCGTGGCCTGACGCGGCCGCCTCGCCCCGGGGGCCGCTTCGGTCTCCCCGGGGCGGCGGCGACCCCGGGTCAGCGGCGCACTCCGGGGCCGGCCCCGCCCTCGCCGCCGATCAGATCCTCGAGCCGGTCGAAGCGGGCGTGCAACGCGCGCAGTTCCTGGTCGGCGTCCGCCCTGCCCCGGGCCCCGGCGTGCTCGACCGCCCGCGCCACCTGGCGGGCGCGGTGCGCGGCACTGCCGACGAACCAGGTGGCCAGGGATGCGGTGACGATGCTGAACACGGAGATCCCGACGAGCATCACGATCCCGGCGATGACACGTCCGGCGGTCGTGACCGGATAGAGGTCCCCGTATCCGACGGTCGTCGCCGTTTCGACGGACCACCACAGCGCGAGCGGGAACGAGGTGATGGTCGCCCGGTGCGCCGGAGCCTCGAACGGGACGATGATCCAGGAACCGACCAGCATGACCAGGACCAGCCCCAGGGCCGCCCACACCGACGCCCGCACGTGATGCTGCCGCCAGCGTTCGTTGCCCAGCAGCTTGCGGAGGAGATAGACGGGCGAAAGTGGAGGCATGGACCGAACGTAACGAGGGAGGCGCCCGCTTCGCGGCAGGACACGGCTCACCGTGTCACCGCGAACGGGGCCGTACGGACACCGACCGGTACGGACGCCGACCGTACGGACACCGGCGCACGAGCGGGACCCCGGGCACTCATGGCCCGGGGTCCCGTGTGGTCAGCCGACTGTTGCCCGACAGGTGCCCGGCCGCGGCACCATGGCGCACACACGCTCACGGTTCCGGTCGGACGGGCCCTTCAGCAGGCCGGGCAACGGCGGCGCCGTTGTGTCAGCCGATCAGTTGCGGCCCTGCAGGTACTGGGCGTAGATCAGGCCGCTCTCGCCCGCGAAGTGGGCCTTGTGGCCCTTGCCGTAGGTGATCCCGTACGGACCGCCCAGGTTGAGGAACTCCCCGGCCTCGTGGGAGCCTTCGACCGCCTCGTAACCGGCGCCCACCTGGCCGCCTTCCCATTCGTCGGCGACGGCCGGGCCGGCGGCGACGAAGCCGGCGGCGGCGACGGTGGCAAGAGTGATGGCAATACGACGAAGCATGAGGGCTTCCTCTCTGGAACGCGGATTGTGCGTAGCCCTCACTGTCACCGCCGACGACGCCGTGCCATGGACACCGCGCCCTCGCAGGTCGAGGAATCCACCTGTTCGGCGTAAGCCAGGACGTCCAGGAGTCCGGCCGCTCAGGCCGCCGGGGGCCCGAGGGCCGTCAGGAAGCGCGCGGACGAGTGGGGCGCGCCTGGGCCGACCGTGTCACCGGTTCGGCTGTTCAGGCGAGCAGGTGGGCGTCGGTCGGGCGCGTCGAACGGCTGGGCGATGGTGCGGCCGCATGGTGGTCCGAGCCGTCGCATCGGGCGACGGCACTCACACTGCGGGAGATTTCATGTTCAAGCTGGGAAGTGCGGCAGTCCTGACCGTCGCCGCGGGCAGCCTGGTGTTCGCCGGTGCGGGTGTCGCCGCCGCCGACGCCGGCGCGAGTGGCGCCGCCTTCGGTTCGCCGGGTGTGCTGTCCGGCAACGTCGTCCAGATCCCCGTCAGCGTTCCCGTCAACGCGTGCGGCAACTCGGTGAACATCATCGCTCTGCTCAACCCCACCGCCGGCAACGCCTGCGTCAACGGCGGCCAGCAGGGCGGGCACGACGACGGCAAGGGCGAGCACGACAGCTACTGAGCCGGCCGTAGCACCTAGGGGTGCCGGGAGATGACGTGCTCCCGGCGGAAGCAGGCGGCGACCGCACTCCGGTCGACGTCCGCGCAACCGGCCTTCGGGGCCGACGAGATGTCACCGGTGTCGCCGGCCTCCGTCCGGCCGGTCGGCGACACCGGGGGCCCTCGCATCTCTTCGCAGGGGGTCCGATGAGCGACGGGGACAGCAAGGACGACGGCCGCGGTTCCGGTCGGGGCGGAGCCGACCGCGCCCCCCGGCGACGCACCGGCGGCGGTGTTCCGCCCCCGGTGGGACGGGGCTCGACGCTCCAGGAACCGGCGCCCTCGTCTCGGGGGTTCAGGGGCTTCCTGCGCACCGGACCGCCCGTCGGACCGACGCGTCCGGAGTTCTGGCGCAGCCCGCTGCGCGGACCGTGGCTGACCTCCGCGTTCGGTGCCGTCCTCCTGATCGGCATTCCGGTGCTGTTCGTGACGGGGCTGCTCTCGTACGCGGCCTACAACCCCGATCTGGGCGCCAACGACAAGACGCCGGACCGAGGTTGGCTGGGCTTCTACCTGTTCGCCTGGCCGACCGACCCGCACTGGCTGTACCGGCTCACCCAGGGGGTCCACGTCACGCTCGGTATCGTGCTGGTCCCGGTGCTGCTGGCGAAGCTCTGGTCCGTCGTCCCGCGCCTCTTCACCTGGCCACCGGTCAGGTCGGTGAGCCATGCGCTCGAACGTCTCTCCGTGCTGCTGCTCGTCGGCGGGGCCCTCTTCGAGTTCGCCACCGGCGTCCTGAACATCCAGCTCGACTACGTCTTCCCCGGCTCCTTCTACCCGCTGCACTTCTACGGCGCCTGGGTGTTCATCGGCGCCTTCGTCGTCCATGTCGCCTTCCGGATCCCCCTCATGGTCCGGATGCTCCGGGGCGGCGGCCTGCGCGAGGAGTTGCGCCACCCCGCCGGACGGGCCGCCCGGCCGGTCCCGGACGGAGGCGGCCTGGTGGCTCCGGACCCCGCCCCGCCGTCGATCTCACGGCGGGGCGCCCTGTCCATGGTGGGCGCCGGGTCGCTGGCCCTGCTCGTGGTGAACGCGGGTCAGAGCATCGGCGGATCCTGGCGCGTCACGGCTCTGCTCGCCCCGCGGGGACAGGACCCCGGGCCGGGCCCCAACGGCTTCCAGGTCAACAAGACCGCGGCCGGCGTGGGCATCCGCGCCCGTGACGTCGGTCCGGCCTGGCGTCTGGTCCTGCGGGGCGCGGGTCAGGAGAGGGTCCTCAGCCGCGCCCAGCTGCTGGCGTTGCCCCAACACCGTGCGGCGCTTCCCATCGCCTGCGTCGAAGGCTGGTCCACCGAGGACCAGTTGTGGAGCGGGGTGCGCCTCCGGGACCTGGCCGCCCTGGTGGGTCATCCCCACCTGCCACCGGGCGTGTTCGTCCAGTCCGCGCAGCGCAGCGGATCGTTCCGGTCGACCACCCTGCGCGACAACCAGGTCCGGGACCCTCGTTCGCTGCTCGCGCTGCGGGTCAACGGCGCCGACCTGTCCCCCGACCACGGTTACCCGGCACGGGTCATCGTCCCGGCCAACCCGGGCGTGCACAACACCAAGTGGGTCACGCGGCTCACCTTCGGGGACGGCACATGAGCTCGTTCGCCACGCGCTACGGCGCCTCACCCCTGCACCTGCTGCTCGTCCTGTGCTCGTTCGCCCTGACCGGATACGCCGGGATCAGGCTGCTGGCCGGTGACCGGCCATGGGCGGTCGTCCTGTGGTTCGTCGGAGCCGCCCTCCTCCACGACCTGGTCCTGCTGCCCCTGTACACCGTCACCGACCGTGCTCTGCGGACCGTGCTGGACGGCCGACCCCGGCACCGGGCCGACGACGCCGGTTCCCGCCCGTCCCGGGGCCGGATCAACTACGTCCGTGTGCCGGCCTTCGTCTCGGGCGTCCTGTTCCTCGTCCACTTCCCGCTCGTCCTGGGCCGGGTCGATCACTTCACCGCGTACACCACTCTTCCCGGCGACGTGTTCCTGGGGCGCTGGCTCCTGATCACCGCCGCCCTGTTCGGGCTGTCCGCACTGGTGCTCCTGCTGCGTCTGTGGCGCTCGGGACCGAGGGCGCGTCACCGCTGACGACCGGGGGCGGGCGCCCGGGTCACCAGCCCGTCCACAGCAGGTGGTTGACCAACAGGGCCACCAGCGCCTGTGCGGCCAGCCAGCCGCGACGGTTCCTGGCGGGCAGCAGGGCGGCCGCGGGCAGGAGCCAGAGGAGGAAGGGCTGCCAGATGCGTTCCGTCTCCGCCTTGCTCATACCGGACAGGTCCGCGACGAGGAGGGCCAGGAGAGCGGCCAGGACGAGCAGCGCCGTCCGCTGGGCCGGGCTCGGGGTGCCGGCCCGCAGCGCGCGTACGGCGGAGGGAACGGTCACGGCGACGCGGCGCATCCCCGCGACGGTGGCGAGGCCGGCGGCGAGCGTGGCGCAGGCGAGGTTTCCCCAGACCCAGTAGGAGAACGGGCGGGTGCCGCCCGCACCCTGGTAGTAGCGCTCAACCAGCAGGTGGTAGCCCTCCCACCAGTTGAACCCGGCGAGGGTGAAGGCGGCGGGGACGACCAGCGCGCCCAGCAGGAAGGGCCCGGCGGGTCGGGCGGTGCGGGCGAGTACGAGCACGGCGAGGAGCGGAGCGGCGATGAGCGTCAGCCCGTAGCTCAGGTAGCACGTCAGCCCGAACAGCAGGCCCGCGCCCAGCGCGGCGGCCGACGGGAACCTCGTCGTACGCGTCGCGGCGAGCGCCAGCAGGGCGACGGACCACGCGGCGACCGCGGCGAAGTACGCGTCGGCGGAGGTGCCGGCCCACACCGCGAAGGGGGCGAGGACGAGGAACGGGGCCGCGCGCCGCGCGATCTCCACGCCCGCCAGGGCGCGCAGGGCGATCAGGGCCGCCACCGCGGCCGAACCGCCGAGCACGATGCACCAGGCGCCCGCCCAGGCCCCGCCCCCGAGTCCGGCCCGGTCCAGGCCGACGAAGGTGAGGGTGGCGCCCGGCGGATGCCCGGCGACGTGGGCGGGCCAGTTGCCCGGAGGTCCGATGACGATGTGGTCGGTGAAGCCGCGCAGGGCGGCCCCTACGTCGTCGAAACGGTCGACGGCACGCAGGTATTCGTGCTTGGTGGTCAGCCTGCGGGCGACACCCCGGTACCAGCCTTCGATCAGCGCCAGCGAGAGGATCCAGGCGAGGGAGGCGGTCCAGCAGGTGAGCAGCAGCCGCCGCCAGGGAAGCCGGGCGGCGAGTCCGGGTCCGTAGGCGATCACGGCCACCGCGACGGCCACGGCGGCGGGTGTGCCGGGGCCCGTGTGGGGGTCCCAGGACGCGAGGAGGGGCGGCCACTGGACCTGGAGGCTGCCGTCGCGGTCCTGGACCGCCCTCCCGACGAGGACGGCCGCGACGATCAGGAGGACTCCCCCTCCTGCGGCGATCAGATCCCGGCGGCGGGCGACACGTTCGCCCGGGCCGGCGGGGTGGGCGGGGCCGGTGGCTTCTGGTGCACGGGGGTCTTCAACGCGTTCCTCGGTCGTCACGCGGGAACGCTACGCACATCCGGCCCGCTACCGGTGGTGCGACGCGGGCGCGTCGCACCACGGCGAGAGGTCGCGAGGGCGCCGGCCCGCCAGGTTCGGGCCCCTGAGCGTACGGGCGTGACGCAGGGCCAGGAAGGGGCGCCCGTCCGCCTCCCACTCGTCGACGGGCTGCCAGTCGCACGACCGTGCGTATCTGAGCAGGGCGGGGGCGCCGACGCGGGCCCAGCGGAAGTGCGGGGCGGTCGCGGCGGCCCCCCGGCCGTCGTCCAGGCGGACCTGGACCCGCTCGTCGACGTCCTGTGGCGTGGCCTCGGCGACGAGGAGTCCCCTCGGAGCCAGCAGCACGGCGACGCGGCGGAGCAGCGCCCCGGGGTCACCGCCGATCCCGATGTTGCCGTCGATGAGCAGGGCGGTGCCCCAACGGCCCTCGGCCGGCAGCGGATCGAAGACGCTGCGGCGCAGCGCCGAGCCGCCCAGTCGCTGGGTGTGGTCGACGGCGGCGTCGCTGACGTCGATGCCGAGCGCGCGGTGTCCGCGTGCGGCGAGTGCCGCGACCAGCCGGCCGGGGCCGCAGCCGATGTCGATGACGGGGCCTTCGCAGCGGTGCAGTGCCGACAGATCGGCGGCGTCGGCGTCCGCGCACCACCGTTCGACGTCCAGGGGCAGCAGCCAGCCGTCCGGCCTGCGCAGGAAGAGCGGACCGCGACCGTTACGCAGCGCGTTCGCGTACGGGTCGGTGGTCCAGGGTGCGTGGCCCGGCCCCGGCGGGGGCAGTGTCGTGCTCATCGGACGGCCGACCTGGTCAGTCGGGTGTGGGTCGCGGCGAACCGTCCGTGCGGTGCCGCGGCGGCGACGTGTGCCGCGTCCTCGGCCGTGTCCACGTCGCGCATCGACGGCAGGTCGCGCACGGTGAGACCGGCCTCGGTCAGGCGCGCCCGTTGCCGTTCACCCGTCGAGGGGAGGGACATCGGCACGCCCCGTACGAGGCGGGGGTCGGGATGGGCCAGGCCCAGGGCCCAGAAGCCGCCGTCCTCGGCCGGGCCGAACCAGGCGTCGCATCCGTCCCAGCCGCCCGGCGTCAGCGCGGGGGCCAGTGCGGCGGCGGTGAGCTGGGGGGTGTCCATCCCGACGAGGAGGGCGGGTCCCGTACAGGCGGCGAAGGCGGCCGCGATGCGTTCGTCGAGGGTGCCGGTTCCTTGGGGGCGTACATGGATGCCCGCGGGGAGCCAGGGCCCCGGCCGGCCGTCGAGGACGACGAAGCGCCGCAGGGCGGGCAGGGTGAGCACGGTCCGCAGCGTGTCGTGGAGAGCGGCGGCGGCGAGCCGGGCGGCTTCGTCCGGGCTGAAGGGAGGCGTGAGCCGTGTCTTGACCCGGCCGGGCACCGGCTCCTTGGCGATGACCAGCAGGGTGGTGGGCCCGGTGGGCGGTGCCGGGACGCTCATCGGGAGACCTCCGCCCGCGCGGCCCGTACGGTCTCCACGGGCGGCTCCCGGAGCACCGCACTCATGTCGCGTACGGCCTGCCAGGTGCCCCGCCAGGTGCCGGTGACCTTGGACTTCCCGGTGCGGGGCAGATACGGCACGTCGGTCTCGGCGATGCGCAGTCCGGCGTCCGACGCGCGGA
This sequence comes from Streptomyces sp. SirexAA-E, assembly GCF_000177195.2. Lineage (GTDB taxonomy): Bacteria > Actinomycetota > Actinomycetes > Streptomycetales > Streptomycetaceae > Streptomyces > Streptomyces flavovirens. The sequence continues at coordinate 6,778,913 of NC_015953.1, read as the reverse complement.
CCACCATCTGGAGCGGATAGCCGCTGCGGCGGTCGGTGAGCCCCAGTTCCAGCAGTGCCTCCCGGCGTGCCGCCCGCATCGGCCCGAGGTCGTGCAGGCGCAGACCGGTGCGTCGGCGGAGCATCAGGGCGAGGGCGAGGTTGCCGGCGCGCGCGTGTGCGGGCCAGGCTCCGGGGCCCTGGGGGCGTCGGCGCCCGAGGAGCAGATCGGTGTCTCCGGCGGCGATCCGGCGGACGAAGGCGGTGAGGAGTGCGGGGTCGAGCGAGCCGTCGCAGTCGCAGAAGCAGACGTACTCCGCGTCGGCGGCGAGCAGTCCCGCGTGGCAGGCGGCGCCGAACCCGCGCCGCGGCTCGTGGACGACGGTCGCCCCCAGCGAGCGCGCGAGCTCCGCGGAGCCGTCGGTGGAACCGTTGTCGACGACGATGGCGCGCCAGCCGTCCGGGACGCGGGCGAGCACCCGGGGCAGGGCGGCCGCCTCGTCGAGGCAGGGCAGGACGATGTCGGCGCGGGCGGGCAGGGCTGCGTCACAAGGCATCTGGTCGGTCACGGCAATCACCCTACGAAGAAGAAACCGACATTTCGTGCTTCATGGCGCGAAGAAATGCGGACGGATCCACCGCGCGCCTCACCCTCGCGCCCGCCTCACGGCGTCCCGCCCCGCAGTGCCGACGTGGCGAACTCCCGCATACCCGCGACGAATTCCGTCTCGGGTTTCCAGCCGAGCTCGTCGCGCAGCCGCCGTGAGTCCGCCGTGACGTGCCGGACGTCGCCGAGCCGGTACTCACCGGTGACCACCGGCGCCGGGCCCCCGTGGGCCGAGGCCAGGGCGCGGGCCATCTCGCCGATGGTGTGCGGCTGTCCGCTTCCGGTGTTGTACGCGTCGAACGTGCCCGGCCCGCGCTCCCGCAGCGCGGCGAGGGCCACGGCGTTGGCCGCCGCCACGTCCCGTACATGCACGAAGTCGCGCCGCTGGCCGCCGTCCTCGAAGACCCGGGGCGCTTCGCCGCGGGCCAGCGCCGAGCGGAAGAGGGAGGCGACCCCGGCGTACGGGGTGTCACGCGGCATGCCCGGGCCGTAGACGTTGTGGTAGCGCAGCGACACGGCCCGGCCTCCGGTGGCACGCGCCCAGGACGCGGCGAGGTGCTCCTGGGCGAGCTTGGTGGCCGCGTAGACGTTGCGGGGATCGGCCGCCGCCTCCTCCGCGACCAGCCCCGGGGTCAGCTCCGACCCGCAGTCGGGGCAGCGCGGTTCGAACCTGCCCGCGTCCAGATCGCTGACCGCCCTCGGCCCCGGCCGGACCCGGCCGTGCCGGGGACAGTCGTAGCGGCCCTCGCCGTAGACCACCATCGACCCGGCCAGTACGAGGTCCCGCACCCCGGCGTCCGCCATCCCGGCGAGCAGTACGGCCGTACCGAGGTCGTTGCAGCCGACGTACTCCGGCGCGTCGGCGAAGTCCTTGCCCAGCCCCACCATCGCCGCCTGGTGGCACACCGCGTCGACCCCGGACAGCGCCGCGGCGACGGCCTCGCGGTCCCGCACATCCGCGATGACGGTCCGCACGCCCGGGACACAGTCGGCGCTCCACGGCTTCTCCCCGCCGTACGCGGTCGGAAGCAGGGCGTCGAAGATCACCGCCTCGTGGCCGCCGGAGGCGAGCGCGCGGACGATGTGTGACCCGATGAATCCGGCTCCGCCGGTGACCAGTACGCGCATGGCCGCCACGCTAGGGGCCGCGCCCCCGGACACCGGCGCGGCACGCCCGGCACGGGGCTGTACGGGGCAGGGCGGCGGAGGACCACACGGCCCGCCGACCCCGTACCCTGAGCGGCACCCGCCGGCCCGCGCGAGAGGGATCGACCCGCGACCGGCGCGGTCACCGGGACGGGCTCTCGCGCAGCCGTGGACGGGGGCAGCGTGGGCAACGGTGCCGCGCGAGGACTTTCCAGGCCGACAGGAAGTCGCCTGCACATGTCAGGGACTGACGGCGGCCTCGAGAAGCAACTCGCTCAGCTCGACGGGCATCGTGATCATGCAGTCGTGGCCGGTCGGCAGTTCCCGCACCCGCGCCGGAGAACCGTTGGGCTGTACCGCGGGGACGGGCGGCAGGGTGAAGCCTTCGGCGTTCCCGCCGTCACAGCGGATGTGGGTGCGCGAAATCGCGTGCGCGGCCGGGTTGTCCAGTCGGGCCGGTTGCTGGAGGCAGCGCACCGGGTGATCCGAGATCACCGTGCGCAGCCACGCGACGTCGGCCGGGTCGGTGACTCCGAACAAGCCGTGCGGGGGCGGCTGTTCGGGGGGCGGCGGAATGAGCCACGGGCTCTCGGTCTTCGCGGCCAGGTCGATCAGGCCCTGCAGTTCGGGCAGGGCGTCGACCGAGGTCTCGCCGTCCTTCGGGGCCGTCGAGTCGACGTACACCAGATGCGCGATCCGGTCCGGCACCTGGTTGGCCGCGGACGAGATGACCGCCCCCGCGTAGCTGTGCCCCACGAGCACCACGCCGGTGAGGTCCGCTTCGTCGATCAGCCGGACGAGATCGTCGACGTGCGTGTCGAGCCCTACTTCCGGGCTGAGCAGATGCGCCTTGTCGCCGTAGCCGGTCAGCGACGGAGCGAGCACACGATGGCCGGCCGACTCGAGCAGCGGAACCACTCGCTCCCAGGACCGTCCACTGTGCCAAGCACCGTGGACCAGGAGAAATACAGACATGACAGAACGATCTTCCTGCTCAAGACGTCGAAGCCACGAGGTACGCGGAACAGGCAGTGGTTACCGTCCGCACCTCGGTACCCTTCGGGAACCGCCATCATCATGGTGCGCCCGACACGGCCCGGGCAATAAGGCACATTTCGGTGCCATGGTTCCCTGGAGGTAACGGTGACCGCGACGGACAGTGAGCCGGAGCCGGTGCGGCAGGACGCGAGTCGGTTCCGCGCCGTCCTCGGCATGGTCGGGGACAAGTGGTCGCTTCTGGTCGTGTGCAACCTCGAAGAAGGGCCGCGGCGCTTCTCCGAACTCAAGCGCAGTGTCGAGGGAATCAGTCAGCGCATGCTCACCGCCACCCTGCGCAATCTGGAACGGGACGGCATCCTGACCCGCACCGTCCACAACGTCATGCCGCCCCACGTCAGCTACGCGCTCACCCCGATGGGCAGCACGCTTCGCGAGGCCACCTTGCCCCTCCTGGAGTGGAGCGCCGAGCACCTGGCGCTCATCGACGATGCCCGCGCGCAATACGACACTCGCGCCGACACGCGCCCGCCGGGTCCGTCGGGAAGCACACCTGATTCCAGGTAGGCCCCAAGGAGACGTGGCGCTCGGTGCGGCGGAGGGTGCGAACCGTCTACTGGCCCCCTTGAGCTCACGGCCGCATGGCAGGGCCGTGGTGCGCGTCGTGGCTGCAGCGGGGTCACAGCCCGGGTGTGCGGGGGGCGATGCCGATGACGAGGATGTCGCGCCGGCCGCTGTGCTTGCCGTCGGCCAGGTGGACGGGGGCGACGTAGTGGCTGACGCGCCCGTGCTACGGCGCCTGCCGCTTCGGCTCCCCGGCCGAACGGCCGAGCCGCGCGGAAACGGCGCCCTCAAGGGCCGCCGTCCTTCGCTCGCGGCCCCCTTCTGTCGCGCTCCCCCGACCGCCGGTTCGCACCGGTGCCGGTGCGCGCCAGCATGTCGACCTCGCCGTCACCCGCTGACGCCGGTCAAGGGCACCGGGCCCCGGCTGATCCCCGAAAAAGATCGAGGGCCGGTTTCGGATGCCTCCGAAACCGGCCCTCGATCTGCGACTGTCTCCAGTCGGGACGACAGGATTTGAACCTGCGACCCCTTGACCCCCAGTCAAGTGCGCTACCAAGCTGCGCCACGTCCCGATGCCCGTCTGACCTGGGGTTTCCCCTGGCCGAACGCGCATGAGAACAATACCGCACTCGGGCGGGTGGTCACGAATCCCCATCGCGCGCTTGACCTGGACCTTGCTTGATGTTCAACGCTGAGCCACATGACGCACACGACCGAAGCACCGGTGTACGGGTACGACGACCTGCGCCGGCTGATGAGCCTGATGACCGGCGACGAGAAGCACGGCCCCGCCGCCCTCTCCACCCTGGACGCGCTGTGGGTGCTGTACGACCGGGTGCTGAGGGTGTCGCCCGGTGCGGCCGACGCGCCCGGGCGCGACCGCTTCCTGCTGTCGAAGGGGCACGGCCCGATGGCGTACTACGCCGTACTGGCCTCCCGCGGCTTCTTCGGCGAGGAACTGCTCCCCGGGTTCGGTTCGTACGACTCACCGCTCGGACACCACCCGGACCGGCTGCTCGTGCCGGGCGTGGAGATCGGCAGCGGCTCCCTCGGGCACGGGCTGCCGCTGGCGGTGGGCAGCGTGCTCGGGCTCCGGGCCCAGGGACTGACCGGACCGCGTGTCTGGGTGCTGACCGGGGACGCCGAACTGGACGAGGGCAGCAACCACGAGGCGATCGCCTACGCGGGCCCCGCCGGTCTGGAGCAACTGCACACCGTGGTGATCGACAACGCCTCCGCGACGTACGCCAGGCCCGGAGGCATCGCCGCACGGTTCGAGGCCGCCGGGTGGTCGGCCTGGACCGTCGACGGCACGGACCACGAGGCGCTCCATGGCGCCTTCGCCGCCCCTCACCCCGGGCAGCCGCACGCGGTGATCGCCCGCGTCGCGTCCAAGCACTGAACACCGCCCCGCCCCGTCACCACACGCCCGGAGGTTTCCCATGGACACCATGCGCGACCGTTTCATCACCACCACCTCACGCCTGCTGGACGAGGACCCGCGCCTCGCCCTGGTCCTCGCGGAGATCAGCCGCGACGGCTTCGACACGGCCGCGCGGGCCCACCCGGACCGGGTGGTCAACGTGGGGATCAGGGAGCAGCTGCTCATCGGTGTGGGAGCCGGGATGGCGCTCACCGGCCTGCGCCCCGTCATGCACACGTTCGCCAGCTTCCTGGTGGAGCGGCCGTTCGAGCAGGTGAAGCTCGACCTGGGGCACCAGGGAGTGGGGGGCGTGCTCGTCAGCTCCGGTGCCTCCTACGACTGGCCGGCCGGGGGGTTCACGCACATGGCACCGGGCGATGTCGCCCTCCTGGACACCCTCGACGGCTGGACCGTCCACGTCCCGGGCCACCCCGACGAGGCGGAGACGCTGCTGCGGCGGGCCGTCGCGACGGACGAGCGCGTCTACGTCCGCCTCTCCGTCCAGGCGAACCGCACGGCGCGCCCCGCGACCGGCGACGCGTTCGTCCCGTTGCGCCGGGGCACGGCCGGGGTGGTGGTCGCCGTCGGCCCGGTGCTCGACGACGTACTCGCGGCGACGGAGGGCCTGGACCTCACCGTGCTGTACGCGACCACCGTGCGGCCGTTCGACGCCGCGGGGCTGCGTCGCGCGGCCGGGGCGGTCACGGCGGCCGACGTGGTGGTCGTCGAGCCGTACCTGGCCGGCACCTCGACGGGTGCGGCCAACGACGCCCTCGCCGACCTCCCCCACCGAGTGCTCGGCCTCGGGGTGTCCCGCACGGAGCTGCGCCGGTACGGAGGGCTGGAGGAGCACCTCGTCGCGCACGGCCTGGACCCGGAGGGGCTGCGCGGGCGGATCACCGGGTTCCTGCGGCGCTGAGGCGTCCGCGGCGGTCACCGAGTGGCGAGGAAGTCGCCGTGCCAGGCGAGGTCCCGTCCAGGGCGCCCCCGAGAGTGTGGGAGCCCGGACGAGCGGCATGACCTCCAGCTGAAGCCCGGGCGGACCTCGTGCCCTCGCCCGGCGAGCGCGGTCCCGGCCGGACCGGCGCCCAGCACGGTGTGCGGGACGGGCGCGGGGGTGGGTGTGGTGGTCACGGTGACTCCCCTTCCGGGTCCGGACGCACCGCTCCGACACCCGTCGCGGCAGCCGGTTGGTCCCGGTCAGCCGTAGAAAGGCCCCGCGTACGCCTCCCGCCCCCCGATGTGCCCGACCAGTTCGCCCGCCAGCAGCTTGATGGTGTGCAGCCCTTCCCTGCCCCAGGCGCGCGGCACGGTGTCCACGGCGCAGACGGTGCCGAGCGCCACCCCCGTCCCGTCGATGAGCGGGGCCCCGAGGTAGGAGCGGATCCCTATGCCGTCGACCACCGGATTGCCGGCGAACCGCGGATAGTCGCAGACGTCGTCCAGCACCAGTGCCTTGCGCCGCGCGAGAACGTGCGGGCAGTAGCCGTGGTCCCGGGCGAGATGACGGAGGTGGGAGCCCGCCGCCGCCCCTCCGGGGCCGTGCCCGCCCCGGGCCCCGGACGGGGTGTGCAGCCCGGCGAAGAACTGCCGTTCCTCGTCGATGAAGTTGACCATCGAGAACGGCGCCGACGTCACCGCGGCCACCCGGTCGGCGAAGGCGTCGAAGCTGTCGAACGAGGCGTCGGGCCGTCGGCCCAGGCCGAGACTGCGCAGCCGCGCTCCCCGGACGGACGCGTCCCGGTCGGCCGGGGTGACCAGGGGCCGCCCCGGGCCGTGAGGGATCACGTACGGGCTCCGTACCCGGAGAGGGACGCCGGGGCCGTGGCGTTGATGAGGTGCTGCACCAGGGTGACCAGCGCACCCGTCCCGGAACTGGCGATCCGGGCGTCACAGAGGACGACCGGCACCTCGGGACCGAGGTCGAGCGCCCCCCGCACCTCGTCGGGTTCGTAGCGGTAGGCGCCGTCGAACTCGTTGACCGCGACGATGAATCCGATACCACGCCGCTCGAAGTAGTCGACGGCGGCGAAGCATTCGGTGAGACGGCGGGTGTCGGCGATGACGACGGCCCCCAGCGCCCCCTTGGAGAGCTCGTCCCACATGAACCAGAAACGCTCCTGCCCGGGGGTCCCGAACAGGTAGAGCACATGCTGGTCGGAGAGGGTGATCCGGCCGAAGTCCATGGCCACGGTGGTCGCCGTCTTGGACTCGACGCCCTCCAGGTTGTCCGTCCCGACACCGACCTGGGTCAGGAGTTCCTCGGTACTCAGCGGAGCGATCTCGCTGACGGCGCCCACGAATGTCGTTTTCCCGACGCCGAAACCGCCCGCGACCAGGACCTTGAGGGCCACGGGGAAGTATCCGGAGCTTCGGGTGCTGTCAGAGCTGTCGTCGTAGACCATCGAGCACTGCCTCCAGCAGGGATCGGTCGGTGGGCATGTCGTGGAAGGCGGGGGCGTGCGCGGTGACCGCGCCGCAGTCGACCAGGTCGCACAGGAGGATCTTGGTGATGGTCGCGGGGAGCCGGAGGTGGGCGGCGACCTCGGCCACGGAGGTCGGGCCCTCGCACAGCTCCAGAGCCACCGTGTGCTCCGGACCCAGCGGGGTGTCGGGCTCGATGCCCGTGGCCATCACCAGGGAGAGCAGGTCGAGTTCGGCGTTCGGCCGCGTCCGGCCGTTGCTGACGGTGTACGGGCGGATGAGCCGGCCGGCCGCGTCGTCGAGCAGGGGCCCGTCCTGCGGGGCCGGCATCCTCACGGCCCCGGGGTGAACGGTGCTCCGGCCGTCTGCCGGACGGGCGTCATCAGATAGGGCCGGACGCTCTTGACCAGCATGGCCATCTCGTAGCCCAGCACGGCGGCGTCCGCCTCCCGGCCGGCGAGCACCGCGAGGCATGTACCCGACCCGGCGGTCGAGACGAACAGCAGCGTCGAGTCGAGCTCGACGACGACCTGGCGTACGTCACCGTTGTCGCCGAAGCGGGCGCCCGCGCTGCGGCCCAGCGAGTACAGTCCCGCGGCCAGGGCCGCCATGTGGTCGGCGCTGTCGGCGTCCATGCCGTGGACGGACTTCACCAGGCCGTCGGCCGAGAGCAGCACGGCACTGCGCGTGTAGGGAACGCGCTGGACCAGCCCGCTCAACAGCCAGTCGAGGTCCGAGACCTGACCGGACGGCATTTCGCTCGTCATGGTGCATCTACTCCTTGAACGTGTTCTCGGTTCTGGGGCCGGGTTCGGTCGGCCGCGGGCCGCCGTAGCCGGATTCGGTCGGCTGCGGCCCGCCGTAGCCCGGTTCGGGCATCGCGCCGGAGGTGGCGGCGGTGGGGCCGCGGACCGGCAGCGGTGCCAGGCCGGAGCGCTGGGCCCCGATCGCCACCGCGGGGCCCGGTGCCGCCTCCTGCGCACCGGGGTGCGGGGCGCCCGCCCGGGTGTACGCCACGGGCTCGGGCTCCTCGGCCGTCTGTGCCTCTGCGAGGTCGACCCCACGGCGGAAGGCGGCCATCAGCCCGGGATCGTGAAGGATGTCGGTGCCCTCGGCCCGGGGCGCGGGCGCGTCCCGGAGCTGTGGCACCAGGTGTTCCTGGTTGCTGCGCCGGGGCAGTCGAGGACGGCCGGCGGCCTCCGTCGCCGCCTGGCCGTCACCGTCCGGTACGGCGGCGGGCTCCTGCCCGGAACCGGGCGGAGCTGTGGCGGAGGCAGGTGCGTCGACCCGCTCGGGGCGCGGCGGCGGCTCTTCCGCCGTCCGCCGGGCCTGACGCGGCGGCAGGTCGGGCCGGACGGCCGCCTGCTCCGCCGGCACGGCCGGGGGGCCCGGGGCGTCCGCCCGTGCGGGAGGCCGGTCCATGCCACCGGCCGGCGGCGCGGGCGCCGTGCCGGGCTGCGCCTCCGGCTGGGCGTCGAGGCCCAGAAGGGCCTGCGGCAGCACCAGGACGGCCTGCGTACCGCCGTAGATGTTGCTCTGGAGTCGTACGGCGATGCCGTGCCGGCGGGCCAGGGAGGCGACGACGAACAGGCCGATCCGGCCGTCCTGGAGCAGATGGGCGACGTTGACCTGGTCGGGGTCGGCGAGCAGGGTGTTCATCCGCTTCTGCTCCGGGCCCGGCATCCCGAGTCCTCGGTCCTCGACCTCCAGGGCGAGCCCGGCGGTCACGCGCTGGGCGCGCAGCAGGACCTGCGTGTGCGGGGAGGAGAACACCGTGGCGTTCTCGACCAGTTCGGCGAGCAGGTGGATGACGTCGGCGACGGCGTGTCCGCGCAGGGTGCCGTCGACGGGCGGGACCAGCTTGACCCTGGGGTACTGCTCGACCTCCGCGACCGCGGAGCGGAGTACCTCGGTCATGCTGACCGGGCTGCTCCACTGCCGCCGCGAGACGGCTCCGCCGAGCACCGCGAGGTTCTCGGCGTGCCTGCGGATGCGGGTGGCCAGGTGGTCGACGTGGAAGAGGCCCTTGAGCAGGTCGGGGTCCTCCACCTCGTGTTCCAGTTCGTCCAGGATCTGGATCTCCCGGTGCACGAGGGACTGGAGCCGCCGCGCGAGGTTGACGAACACCTCGACCTTCTGTTCGTTCCCGGCGCTGCTGAAGAGCTGCGACGCCTCGACGACGGCGCCCACGGCCGCGTCGTGCGCCCGGCCCATGTCCTGTGCGAGCAGGTCGAAGGCGTCCGCCCCGGGGGGCGCGTCCCGCGTGGCCTGCCGGGGCGTGACGGGGACTTCGGCGCGGAGCTGCTCCACGATCCTCTGCAACTCGGCCTGGTGCTCCGCACCGGTACGCCGCAGGGCGAGACAGCGGTCGAGGACGCCGGCGGAGACACGGTGCGCACCGAGGAAGGCCGCGGCCACCGCCGCGACGGCCAGCGCCCCCGAACCGCCGAGCGCCGCCAGGAGGCTGCCGGACGGGCGCACTCCGGAGGACCGGATGGTGAAGATCACGGCCGCGGCCCCGCTCAGCGCGGCGGCGACGGCCGGCAGCAGTGCCGTGCGCAGCAGTTGGGGCCGCAGAGGGGCGTCGGGAGCGGGCTGCGCGGTACGCGGCCGGCTCGCGGCCGAGTGCGAACGGCCACCCGGACGGCCGTGCCGTCCGCCTTCTCGTCGTTCCGGTCGCGCGGTGGGTGCGCGAAGTTGAGACATCATCATCCTCGGTACGTGGGGCACGGGCACCAGGAATCGGCATTCGTGTGGTGACGCCCACGGTGGTCGGTCAGGCCGGGGTCAACGGCTGGGCGGGCTCGGCCGACATGAGCCCACGGTTGACCACCGGCCACACACGGTAGTCGCGAATCGCCCGGCCCCGATGCGCAGTTGTCGAACTTGCCCGCCAGGCGTCCCGCTCTGGTATGAGGCTTCGCATGGGTGGTCGAATACACCCCTGCGTCGGCCCGTCGAGGCGATCGACAAGCGAACAGGTGAGGCATTCACGCGGGCTCCGCCGTCGTCCTCACCCCGGTCGCCGCGCCGGCGCGAGCCCGTGGTCGGCGAGCGGTCCGACGGTCAGGGCCTCCGCCCGGAGGCCGCTCACGAGGTCCGGCAGCATGCCGAGAGCGGGCCGCCAGCGGTCCTCGCCGGACAGGTCGGCGTCGTGCAGCAGGATGGTGTCCCCCACCCCGTGGAGCTGGCCGCGCACGGTCCGCAGGACGCCCTCGGGGGTCGCGTCGGCGGCCCAGTCGCGGCCCCAGGCCGACCACAGCACCGGCCGCAGCCCGCAGCGGAGCGCGCCGGCCCAGCGGCCACCGGTCAGGATCCCGTAGGGCGGCCGGTACCACTGCGGGCGGACCCCCGAGATCCGGCGCACCTCCTCGGCGGCACGGGAGATCTCACGCAGATCCCGGCCGGGGGCGGGCAGCCAGGGCCGGCTGTGGGTCCATCCGTGCACGGCGAGCTCGTGCCCGCGCCGGACGATGTCGTGGCCGAGTTCGGGGTACCGCCTCAGGCTCTCCCCCAGCACGAAGAACGTCGCGCGTACGGAGAGCCGGTCCAGCAGGTCCAGGTAGTGCGGGGTGGAGCGGGGGTCGGGGCCGTCGTCGAAGGTCAGGGCGACGTGGTCGGGGTCGCCGAGGCCCGCCAGGGCGGGCAGGAACGTCCGGCGCACCCCCGGCAGCCAGGTGCCCGCGGGGGCGATGTGCGCGGTGAGCGCCAGGGCGGTGGCGGCCAGCGGGGCTCGGAGCGCCACGGGCGTCCTCAGGTGTCCGGAATGCATCGGGATCAGGTCTCCCCTCGGTCGTCGTCCGTCATCGGCGGCCGCCCCGGGCCGGGCGCCCGGGCGGTGTCGTCGTCGCGTCCCAGCTGCCCGCGACCGCCGGGGAGAGCGAGAGGCCCACCGTGCCCGCGACCAGCAGGCAGCCGCCGAGCACGGCCTGCACCGGGTAGGAGCCCAGGGCGACCCGTTCGTCGAAGAGCACCTTTCCCAGCACCACGCTCACCAGGGCGTCCCCGAGGGTGAGAGCGGGCTGCGAGGCCGCCAGGGAACCGGCGCGCAAGGTGCTCTGGAGCAGCAGCAGGCTCAGCAGTCCGGCGGCGCACGCGGCGTAGAAGTAGCCCGTGGCGAGGACAGCGACGACCCCCTCCGGGATCCGGCCGGTCACCTCTTTGATGAGAGCCGCGGTGCAGGCGAAGCAGACGGAGGTCGCGAGGCCGAGCACCGCTGCGGACGCCGCGCCGCGCAGCACCTGGCCCAGTCCGAACAGGGCGGCCACGGCGCCCGCCACGCAGAGACCGGCGGGCAGCCAGGTGCCCGCCTGTCCCGTCGTGCTGCCGGTCGACGCGCCGGCGGCGCCGAGGAAGAGCCCCAGTCCGACCGCGAGCATGAGGAACGAGAGCCAGGTGAGCCCGCCCGGACGGTGCCGGAAGACGGCTGTCCCCAGCAACAGGGTGAACAGCAGTTCGGAGGCCATCAGCGGCTGGACCACGGACAGACTGCCGACCGCCAGCGCCCCCGCCTGGAATCCCGCGGAGAACCCCAGTGCCGCCGCCCCGGCCAGCCAGTACGGGCGCCGCAGGAGGCGTACCAGCCAGGCGGCCGCCTGCCGTACCTGCCACCGGCGCGGGGGTTCGTCGTGATCCTCGGTCTGCTCCATGACGGCCCGCCGCTGCAGGACGGACGCGGCACCGTTGGCGAGTGCGGCCAGCAGTGCCAGCACCACGGCCAGTGAGTTCATCCCCGGTCAGCCGAAGCGGCCGGCGAGTCGGCGGTAGAGACCCGGGGCGACGGCCCGCACCATGCCGGGCACACGCAGCCAGCCGGGTACGTACACGTCGTCACGCCCGGAGACGACGGCCCTCCAGACGGCGTCCGCGACGCGCTCCGGCGCCATCGGCCGGGGCCACGCACGTACGTACGACATCCCGCGGGTCTCGAAGAACGGGGTGTCGACCACGGCCGGGACCACCAGGGTGACGCGCACGCCCGTCCCCTCGAGTTCCTGGCGCAGCGCGTCCGCGAAGGTGGCGACCGCCGCCTTGGCCGCCGAGTAGACCGCCTCCCCGCGGACGGCCGTGGAGCCCGCCACCGATCCGACCAGCACGATGTGGCCGCGCCCGGCCGCGACCATGTGCGGCAGCAGGAGCCGGACGAGGTGGACGACGGACGCCAGGTCCACGGTGAGGACGCGGTCGACGGCGGCCGCCGGCATGGACAGGAACGGTCCCGCCCAGCCGATTCCCGCCGACGCCACCACCAGATCGACCCGTCCGGCCGCCTCCAGGGCCTCGTCGACCATGCGTTCCATGGCGTCGAGGGACATCAGGTCGGCGTGCAGCGGTGTCGAGCGCGTCGACGCGGCGACCTCCGCGAGCCGGGCGCGGTCGCGCCCGCTGGCCAGGAGCCGCCAGCCCTCCTCTGCCGCGATCCGGCGGCAGACGGCGGCACCGATACCCGAGGAGGCGCCGGTCACCAGAGCCACACCGGCCGGGCTCCTGTGGCCGTCCACCGCGTCGGCGCCCTGCGCGTCCCGGTGGGCGATGCCCGGTACACGTGACATGTCCTCTCCCTGTGTCGGCTCTGTGCGGCGCGGTTCCGCGTTCACGAGGTCAGACATGCGGGACATAACGGCAGGGGGCGGGTAAGGAGTACCCCGGGACCCGCCGAACCCACATCCGAGGTGATCGCATGCGCCGGCCACCACCGCAGACCGACCTCACAACTGGACCCACTCTCTGCCGACGCCCGGGAGCACGCAACCGATGAACGCAGCACAGGGACGCTTCCTGATCCTCAGCGCCGGCATGGGGTCCGGCCACCACGCGGTCGCGGCCGAACTGACCCGCCGTCTGGAGGCCGGCGGCGGACGGACGAGGACCGTCGACGTCCTCGACCTGCTGCCACCCGGTGTCGGGCGGGGGCTGAGCACGTTCTACCGGACGGTCATCTGCCACGCCCCGGCCGTCTACGCGGGGCTGTACGCGGCGTTCTTCCGTGCCGGTGACGGGCCGAGACCGGGCAGCGCCCCGCTGGCCGCGCTCGCGGAGCGCCGGCTCCTGGAGCTCGTCGGACGGTTGCGGCCGGACGTGGTCGTGCCGGTCTTCCATCTGGCCGCCCAGCTGACGGGCAGGCTCCGCGCACGGGGGGCGCTCACCGTGCCGAGCGCGGTGGTCGTCACCGATTTCGCCGTCCACCGGCAGTGGCTGCATCCGGGTAACGACACGTATCTGTGCCTCACGCCGGACCTCGCCGGTGAGGTCGCCCGCGCCGTGGGGCGCCCGGCGGTCGCCTCCGGGGCCTTGGTGGCACCCCGGTTCCGGGGCCCGGCGGGCACGGTGCGGGACTGGCGGCGGCGCCTGGGGCCACCGGACCGCCCGCCGGTGCTGATCTCGACGGGGGCCTGGGGCGCCGGGGCGGGCGTCGCGGGGACCGCGCGGCTGGTGGCTTCGGCGGGTTACCGGCCGGTCGTGCTGTGCGGGCACAACGCCCGGCTGCGGCGGGAGGCGTCACGCGGTGCGCCCGAACACGCCATGGGCTGGGTCGAGGACATGCCGGGGCTGCTGTCGGCCTGCCGCGCGCTCGTCGACAACGCCGCGGGCCAGACCGCCCTTGAGGCCATGGCCGTCGGGGTACCGGTCGTGAGCTTCCGCACCATTCCGGGGCACGGCAGGGAGGGGTCCCTGCGGATGGCGGAGCACGGCTTCGCCGACTACGCGCCGGACGCCGGTGCGCTGATCCGGTCCCTGGACGCCCTGACCCGGCCGGGAGCGGCGCGCGAGCGACGGGTCGAGGCGGCCTCCGGCCTCTTCTCGGGCGAAGGGGTGAGGCCGCTGGAAGCGCTTCTGCGGACGGCGGGGCGGTCCGGTACGGCCTGAAAAACCCGACCGTCTGCGGCCGCCCCGTGACGGGCGGCCGCCGTACCTCTCAGACGTCCGCCACCAGGTCGCCGCTCTCGGCGGCGCGGGGAAGCGGCACGTGCACCGGCGGCCAGTGGCCCCAGCCGGCGGCGGGCTCCTCGGCGACGGCGCGCCACCACGGCTCGACCGGCCGGGGGTCCGCGGGCTCGAAGGGCTCGCCCGGCCGGGGGGCCGCCATCGTCGCTCCGACGGCCTCCATGGCCCGCATGGACCATTCGGCGGGCTCGGCCCACGGGTGGAGGGCGAGATTGAAGGTGCCCCAGTGGATCGGCAGCATGACGCCCGCGGCCGGATCGCCGCCCTGGAGGTCGAGGTGCGCCAGGACCCCCTCGTCCGGACTCATGTGGATGTCGGGCCAGGCACCCGGATCGGGTTTGCCGTGCATCCGGTCCTGAGGCCAGTTGGTCGAGTACGCGCCGATCTGGATCATCGTCGCGTCGAACGGGCCGTGCTCCGCCCCGATCTCCCGGAAGCCGGAGAAGTAGCCGGTGTCGCCGCTGTGGTAGACACGGTGCTCCGGCCCGGCGGCGACCCAGGACGCCCAGAGGGTGTGCTGCTGGTTGCGCAGGGCGCGTCCGCAGAAGTGGCGGGCCGGGGTGGCGGTCAGGGTGATCCCGGCGATGTGCGCGGTCTCGTTCCAGTCGAGCTCGTGGATCCGGTCGGGCGCGACCCCCCAGTGCTCCAGATGGGCACCGATCCCGAGCGGCACCGCGAAGACCGTGCCGGTGCCCGCCAGGGCCTTGACCGTGGGCAGGTCGAGGTGGTCGTAGTGGTCGTGCGAGATGACGACGACATCGACGGAACCGAGCGCGGCCAGCGGTAGGGGCACGGGGTGCAGGCGTTTGGGCCCGGCGAAGGGGAACGGCGAACAGCGCTCGCCCCACACCGGGTCGAACAGCACCCGGGCGCCGTCGATCTCGGCGAGCACGCTGGAGTGACCGAGCCACGTCAGCCGCAGGCCCGTGGCGGGCGGCTCGGCCAGGTCGGCCACGGTGGTGGCGTGGACCGGCACGACTCCGGTCGGTGCCCTGCGGGCCCTTTCCTCCTTGCGGAAATAGGCCCTGGCGAAGTCGAGCATCGAGCCGGACGGGACGGTCCGTGCTTCTTCCGGGTTCTGGAAGACCCCGTCGGCGAAGTGGGGCGAATTGCGGATGCGCTCCATCCGCGCGCCCGCCGGATCGGCACCGAAGGCCGCGGGGCGGATCGAACGGAGTCTCGCACGGAGGGAAGGCTGTTTGTCGGCGCCGGTCACAGCAGCTCCTGGGTGGGTCGGTGTCGGTCGGTCGTGGGGGGTGCGGGGCACATCGGGGTGGCGGAGCCTGACCCGCCCCCGTACGGCCCCGGGTCAGGCACGCGGCTGACCGTACACATGCTCGATCCGCAGGGTGAGGAGGACCCTGCGGTCCCGCACCATCGCCCGACGGTAGTCGTCCCAGTCAGGGTGCTCGCCCTGCACGTCCCGGTAGAGCGTGATCAGCCGCTCCACCGTGTCGTCATGGAGGTCGGCGGCAGGAGGGGAGAGCTCGGCGGTGGCGTCCGCCGCGGTCCACGCCCAGCGGTCGTCGCTGGTCACGTGGTAGGTCGCGCGGGGGTCCCGGCGGAGGTTCCGGGTCTTGGCCCTGTCCTCGGTGATCGACACCCGGATCACCCCTTCGTCGGGGTAGTAGGCGTGGTTCACGTTGGAGAGCTGCGGTCTGCCGTCGCGTTTGAGGGTGACGAGCACACCTCCGTCGTGTTCGCCGATGAGGCGGAGCAGTGCTTCACGTCCGGGTTCGTTGTCGGTCATGCCGACTCCAACGTCCGTGCAGGCCACAGGATTCCGCGTCCGGGGGTCCGGATGGCGTCCGGGCCGCAGCGGATGGGCGGCCGATGATCGTACCGGCCCATTGGTTAGGGTGGCCGGGTGGCAAGAGTCCGGCTGAGCGTGGCGGAGCGGCGCGAGGAGCTCCTGCGCGCTGCCGTCGAACAGATCGAGGTGCGGGGCGTCTCCTCGGTGCGGATCGCCGACGTCGCCTCCGTCCTCGGCGTGAGCAACGCCCTGGTGCTCTACCACTTCTCGACCAAGGAGAAGCTGGTGGCCGCCGCCTTCGCCTACGCGGCCGAGGCCGACCTCGCCCACCTGCGCAGGCTGCTGGCCCGCCGCACCAGCGCGCTGCGACGGCTGCGGGCCGCTGTCCGCTGGTACGCCCCGACCGGTCAGGCCAAGGGCTGGAGGCTGTGGATCGAGGGCTGGGCCGCCTCGCTGCGCGACCCCGCGCTGCGGGAGGTGGCGGGCGACCTCGACCAGCAGTGGAAGGCCGAGCTGGCCGAGGTCATCGAAGAGGGCGCGGCGGCCGGTGAGTTCCTCTGTGACGACCCGGTGTCCGTGGCCTGGCGGCTGACCGCTCTGCTGGACGGCCTGGCCGTGCAGATGACGTCGTACGCGGGTCCGCTCTCGCAGGCCACCATGCTGCGGTGGACCGACGAGGCGCTCGCCCGCGAACTCGGCATCGAGCGCACGGCTCTGACGGCTGACACCCTGCCCGGCCGGTCGGCCTGACACCCCGGCCAGCCGGCGGCGGTGCGTGCCCGGTCCTTCGGCCCGCGGTCGGGCGGCCCCCTCCCCGCACCGGCGCTCCCGGCTGCACCGCCCGCTCCGCGTCCCCCGGGTGCCGGCCACCGCCGACCGGGTCGGCCCTCAGGTCTGACGCAGCGGCGCGTAGGCCTGACCGTCGAGGCCGAACGTCCAGGCGACACCCTCCTTCGCCGTCATCGTCGCGGGCGGCACCCGCAGCCAGTACGTGCGGTGGCTGCCGTCGGGCTCCGGCGTCGAGTTGACCACTTCGACCATGACGACGTCCTCGTCGCCCTCCAGCGCGATCCGCCAGAGGATGCCGGTCTCGTCCCGGTGCACCGGCTCGGCGCCCGATTCGGCGAGGTAGCGGTCGTAGCCGTAGTACTCCAGCATCACGCGCCGCAGTTCGGCGTTCTCCTCGGCACGTATCCGCTCGGGAGTGAGGCTCGCCAGCCCGTCGAGGAATTCCGCCGCTACGGGCATCCCGCGCCAGGCGTGCAGCGCGAAGCCGTCGCGGTAGGCGAGCGCGGGGCCGTCTCCCCGGTCGAGCCGTCCCGCCTCGTCGCGATGGAGGGCGACGGGCCGTTCGCTGATCACCACGGTCCGCTCGTAGGGCCACCACCAGCCGGCGTGCCTGGCGACCTCCGCCAGGCCGGCCAGCCGGTCGCCGCGGCCGTCGAAGGCGGCGAGCCAGGCCGCGTCGTGCTGGCCGAGCACCGCGTCGAGCAGCACGAGCCGTACGTCGGACTCGTCCTCGGGCGCGTGGGCGAGTTCCGCGACGACCCCCGTCCGTATGCGCTCGGCCAGAGCGGCCGTGGTCTCCCACAGCTGGGCCCCGGTCGCGGACCACAGGGCGGACCAGCCGGCCGGGCCCAGTTCGTCGTACATCCGGCGTCGCTCCTCGGCCCAGGGCCGGGTGCGGACCTCCTCGCGCACCGAGCGTCCCGCGTCGGTCAGCTTCTCCACCGCCTCGACGGCCGCCGGCGGCGAGTCCGCCCAGATGATCTGCTCCGGTTCGGCGAGCCCGGCGGCGCGATAGGCCAACCGCACCCCTTCCTCGGCCGCGCCCCGGTCCGCCGGGCCCGTCGCCGCCGCCACGGCCCGCCAGTCCTTCACGTACTGCATCGTTCCCGTCCCCATTCGCTCTCTGCCGACCACACATCACCCGCACGGCACGTCGCCCTGCCGGCGCCCCGCCGTGTCACCTCGTCCGTCCGCTCCGGTCAGTCGGCGACGACGCGCACGGCGCCCGGCGCGTACTCCCGCTGCCGCACCACGCGGAACCAGCCCTTGGGAAGGGGTATGACGGCATGCTCCTCGTGCACGACGCGGCCGCCCTCGGGGAGATGGAGCAGCATCGGCCCGAACGGACCGGCCTCACGCAGGAGCCGGCCGGGTCCCTGCACCGCGTGCGCGTGCCCGGTGACCTCGCCGAGCGCGAGGACCAACCTCCCCCGTCCGTCGCGCAGTTCGCCCGGAGCCTCCAGGAGCTGGGACGGCACCGCCGACTCCTCCAGAGGCATGATCAGCACATCTCCCTGCCGGTACACAGACGTCTCCCCTCCACGGCGGCACCCGCTGTGCCGACCACGCTCCGAACGCTACGACGGGGGTCTGACAACGGCCCCCGGCCGAGGCCCGATCCCGGTCCGTACGCCGCTCGGACCGCTGCGGGGTGCGGTGGGACCGGCCCGGCCACGGCGTTGTCAGTGGGGCTTGATAAACCTGGCCGCACATCAATCGTCTGCATTGTCAGGAGCTCAGTGCCATGTCCGGTGTGGAACACCTGCACGAGTTGCTCGGCCTCCCGGCCGTCGACTTCGACTCCGGGGCCGAGAAGCCCTCGTGGCCGGCCGCCGGAGACGCCGCGTGGCGCATTCGCGTCGACCCGTACGACGACGAGCGCGACCGATCCTGGGAAGAGGAGTTCGCGGAATTCCTGGACACCGTCGACCCCGCCGGGGTCCGTGCGCTGATCATCGGACAGTGGGGGGAGTCGTACGAGGAGGACTCCTCGTACCCCATCGGACTGCTGACGGCGGCGGCCGGCCGGTTCACGTCGCTGGAGGCCGTGTTCGTCGGCGATCTGGAGATGGAGGAGGCCGAGATCTCCTGGATCCAGCAGTCGGACGTGACCGCGCTGCTGACCGCGTTCCCGGGTCTGGTCGAGCTGGGTGTGCGGGGCGGCAGCGAGCTGGTGTTCCCGCCGCTGAAGCACGCGTCGTTGCGGTCGCTGGTCATCGAGAGCGGCGGCCTCCCGGCGCAGGTGGTGCGCGGGGTGCTGGACAGCGAACTGCCCGCGCTGGAGCGCCTGGACCTCTGGCTGGGCGTCTCCGCGTACGGCGGCGACGCGACGTTGCACGACCTCGCGCCCTTGCTGTCCGGCACCCGTTTCCCCCGGCTGCACCACCTCGGCCTGTGCAACAGCGAGCTGGCGAACGAGATCGCGGCCGCCGTCGCCTCCGCGCCGGTCGTGGCCCGGCTGCGGACGCTGGACCTCTCGTCCGGCACCCTCGGCGACGAGGGTGCGGCCGCACTGCTGGAGGGCCAGCCGCTCACGCATCTGACGACGCTGGACCTGCACCACCACTTCCTGACCCCACCGGTGGAGCGCCGGGTCACCGAGGCCCTGGAACCGCACGGCGTGCGGGTCGACCTTTCCGAGCGCTGCGAACCCTGGGACGACCGAGGGGCCGCGGGGCGCTACACCACGGTTGCGGAGTGACGCGGCGATGACCGAGAACGAACACCTCGACACGGATCACCCCGAGTCGTTCCACGGCCTGCGGGTCCACACCCTGCCGCCGCCGGACGACGCGGAGCTCAAGGACCTCCCCGAGCCCGACGCGGTCGCCTGGCGGCTGGAGTCCGGCTGGGAGCGGCCCCCGTTCCCTGAGATGTGGCGGCATTTCCTGGACACGGTGGACCCCGCCCGGGTGCGTGCCCTGCTGATCGGGCCCTGGTGGGAGGACGAGTACGGCCCTCTCGCCCCCGCGCTGGAGCTGATCACCTCCGACGCCGACCGGTTCCCCGCGCTGCGCGGCCTGTTCCTCGCCGATGTGACCGGTGAGGAGTGCGAGGTCTCCTGGCTGCGGATGTGTGACGTCACCCCGGCGCTGGAGGCGTATCCGTTGCTGGAGGAGCTGGTCGTACGGGGTGGCGGTGCCAACGGGCCGCAGGAGGATCTGCGGCTGCGGCCGGTCACCCACCGGTCGTTGAGAGCGCTGCGGTTCGAGTCGGGCGGACTGCCCGGCGAGGTCGTACGCGCGCTCGCCGCGTCCGAACTGCCCGCACTGGAGCGGCTGGAGCTGTGGTTCGGCAGCCAGTGGTACGGGGGTGACGCCACCGTCGAGGACATGCGCCCCCTGCTCTCCGGCGGCGCTCTCCCCCGTTTGCGCCATCTCGGCCTCCAGAACAGCGAGATACAGGACGAGATCGCCGCGGCGGTCGCCTCCGCCCCCGTCGTGGCCCGGCTGGAGTCGCTGGCGCTGTCGATGGGCACGCTCAGCGACACGGGCGCCCGCGCCCTGCTCGAAGGCCAGCCGCTCACGCATCTGTCCCGGCTGGACCTGCACCACCACTACATCGGTGAGCCCCTGGCGGAGCGCATCCGCGAGGTCTGCGCCCGGGCCGGCGTCCATGTCGACCTCGACGAGGCGGACGACGACTGGGACCCCGAGGACGACGAGCGTTATGTCGTTGTCAGCGAATAGCACGGGGCCGCGCCTCGCGGTCGTCGGCAACCCCGGCAACCGCAGGGTCGCCCTCTTCCAGGACGCGGTGCGTGCCGCCGGGCTGCCGCCGGCACGCACCGTGTCCTGGCGTCAGGTGCTGCGGGGCGAGGCGGCCTTCCTGCCCGGGGAGCGGGTCCGGATCGACTCGCCCGGCGAGGACGCCGAGATCGAACGGCTGCTGCGCGGAGTGGACGACCCGACCCGCGTCGAGGGCTCGGCCCTCTGGTACGCCCGATTCACCTCCGCCGTACGGGAGGTGGCGCGGACGGCCGCCGAGGCGGGGGCGGTCCTGCTGGACGGCCCGCGGGACATCGAGGTGCTCTTCGACAAGCGCCTGTGCCACGGTGTCCTGGGCGCCGCCGGGGTGCGCGTCCCGGACTCGCCGACCTCCGGTCCTGCCGCACCGGCGGTGCGGGACTGGGCGGACGTGCGCGGGCTGATGTCGGATCACCGGATGCCGAGGGCGTTCGTGAAGCTCGCCCACGGCTCGTCGGCGTCCGGGGTGCTGGCCGTCGAGACGGCCGGTCCCGGCCGTGTGCGGGCGATGACGTCCGTGGAGCGGGACGCGGCGGGCCGTCTCTTCAACTCGCTGCGGGTGCGCAGGTGTACGACCGAGCGCGAGGTGGCGGCGGTCGTCGACACCCTGGCACCGGACGGCCTGCACGTCGAGCGCTGGCTTCCGAAGGCCTCGGTGCACGGCGGCCGGGTCGCCGACCTCCGAGTGGTCGTGGTCGCGGGCCGGGCCACGCACGCCGTCGTGCGGACCAGTCGCTCCCCCATGACCAATCTGCACCTGGGCGGGGCGCGCGGCGATCTCGACGAGGTGCGGGCCGCGGTCGGGGCGGCGGGCGGCAGCTGGGAGGAGGCGCTCGCCCTGTGCGAGCAGGCGGCCTCGTGTTTCCCGGACACCTCGTGCGTGGGTGTCGATCTGCTCCCGGCCACCGGCTGGCGGCGTTTCGCCGTCGGGGAGGTCAACGCCTTCGGGGACCTTCTGCCGCGTCTGACCGGGCTGCCGGGCAGCGGTGCGGAGGGGCTCGACACCTATGCGGCCCAGGTCGCCGCCGTCCTGCGGTCCGAGACCGAACAGGCCGGCCGGCCGCGGCCGGACGCGATGGACCGGCCCCCGAGAACACGACAGGCAAGGAACCCCCGTGTCACCCCTCTCCCCTGACCCCGCCCGCGTCCAGGACGCCCGCGACCCCGACATGAACACGGTGGTGGGCAGCGACGACCTGCTGCTGGTCACCCTGGACACCCTGCGCTTCGACGTCGCCGAAGAGCTCGCCGCCGCCGGCCGCATCCCGAACCTCGTCCGTCATCTGCCGGGCGGCGTCTGGGAGAAGAGGCACGCCCCGGGCAGCTTCACCTACGCCTCCCATCAGGCGATGTTCGCGGGTTTCCTGCCGACACCGGCCTCTCCCGGCCCGCATCCGCGGCTGTTCGCCGCGCGTTTCGCGGGCAGCGAGTCCACTGCGGACGGCACGTTCGTCCACGACACCGCCGACCTGCCCTCCGGTCTCGCCGGTGCCGGCTACCGCACGGTGTGCGTCGGCGGTGTCGGTTTCTTCAACCGCCGCCCTCCGCTCGGCTCGGTGCTGCCCGCGCTGTTCCAGGAGAGCCACTGGGAACCGGAGTTCGGGGTCGCCTCCCCCACCTCCTTCGAGGAGCAGGTGGCCTGCGCCGAGCGGGTCGTGGCCCGGCTGCCGCCCGAGCAGCGGCTGTTCCTCTTCGTCAACGTGTCGGCCCTGCACCAGCCCAACTGGTTCCACCTGCCGGGCGCCACGGCCGACGCGGGCGACTCCAGGCAGACCCACGCCGCCGCCCTGGAGTACGTGGACCGGCACATCGGGCGCCTCTTCGCCGCGATGAGCAGCCGCCGCAGGTGTTTCGCGATCGTCTGCTCCGACCACGGCACGGCGTACGGGGACGACGGCTACACCGGTCACCGGCTGGGCCACGAGGCCGTCTGGACCGTGCCGTACGCCCAATTCTTCCTCGATCCGGAGGCATCTCGATGACCAGCACCAGGCCGTACCAGAGCTATGTCTACGCCTATCCGCACAAGACGGCCTACCGCCCGCTCGGTGAGCACCCCGCCGGGCGGCCGCCGCTGAGCGAGCTGTGGGCGGACGAGCCCAAGGACGCGCTCTCCCTCTACCTGCACATACCGTTCTGCGAGGTCCGCTGCGGATTCTGCAACCTGTTCACCCGGATCGGGGCGCCGGACGAGCTGACCACGCGTTACCTCGACGCCCTGGACCGGCAGGCCACGGCGGTCCGGGACGCGCTGGGCGACGAGGAACCGGTGCGTTTCGCCGCCGCCGCGTTCGGCGGCGGCACCCCCACCTTCCTGACCGCCGGTGAGCTGGAGCGGCTCTGCGACATCACGGAGAAGCGCATGGGCGCCGATCTGCGGGCCGTCCCCCTGTCGGTGGAGACCTCCCCCTCGACCGCGACCGCGGACCGGCTGGCGGTGCTCGCCGACCGGGGCGCGACCCGCGTCAGCATCGGTGTCCAGAGCTTCGTCGACGCCGAGGCCCGGGCCGCAGTCCGTCCGCAGCACCGCTCCGAGGTGGAGGACGCCTTGGGCCGGATCCGCGACGCCCGGATCCCCGTCCTCAACATCGACCTGATCTACGGCATCGACGGGCAGACCGAGGAGAGCTGGCGCTTCTCGCTGGACGCCGCCCTGGCCTGGCGCCCGGAGGAGCTCTACCTCTACCCCCTGTACGTACGCCCGCTGACGGGCCTCGGCCGGCACCGGACCGCCGCCGACGCCCCGGACCACGCCTGGGACGAACAGCGGCTGCGGCTGTACCGGGCGGGCCGCGACCACCTCCTGGCCCACGGCTACGAGCAGGTGTCGATGCGCATGTTCCGCCGCGCCGGCGTCCCGCAGGCGGGCCCCGAGGACTACGCCTGCCAGACCGACGGCATGATCGGCCTGGGCTGCGGTGCCCGCTCGTACACCTCCTCGCTGCACTACTCCTTCGACTACGCGGTGGAGATGCGGGAGATCCGGGGCATCATCGACGGCTTCACCGCCACCGAGGACTTCTCCCGGGCCGAGGTCGGACGGTACGTCACGGGCGACGAGGCACGCAGACGCCACCTGCTGCAGTCGCTGCTCCAGGCGGAGGGCCTGGTGTCGGCCGACTACCGCGAGCGGTTCGGTACCGACCCGCGGGCCGACTTCCCGTCCGAGCTGGACCGCTTCGCGGAGCGCGGCTGGCTGGACGGTTCGGCGGATCCCGGCCGGCTCCGGCTCTCGCCGGAGGGGCTGGCCCACTCCGACGCGCTGGGCCCGGAGCTGTTCTCCCCCGCCGTACGGGCCGCGATGGCCGCGTACGAGGCGAAGTGAGCCGCCCGATGAACACGGATCCGGCCTCCACGGCCCCGGCGGCCGCCATGACGGCCGCGCCCGGCACCGGCCTGACGGTCCTCTACCGCGGCCCGCTGGCCTCGTGCGACTACGACTGCCCCTACTGCCCGTTCGCCAAGCGCCGGGACAGCGGGGAGCAACTGCGCGCCGACCGCGCGGCCTTGGAGCGCTTCACCGCCTGGGCCGCCGCCCAGGAGGGCGAGCGGCTCTCGGTGCTGTTCACCCCGTGGGGCGAGGGCCTGGTGCGGTCCTGGTACCGGCGGGCGGTGGTCGAGCTGTCCCGGCTGCCGCACGTCGGCCGGGTCGCCGTCCAGACGAACCTCAGCTGTCGCACCGACTGGCTGGCCGGCGCCGACCGGGAGAAGGCCGCCCTCTGGTGCACCTACCACCCGGGGCAGACGCCGTACGAGCGGTTCCTGGGCCGGTGCCGGGAGCTGTCGGATCTGGGTGTGCGCTTCAGCGTCGGGGTGGTGGGTCTCGAGGCCCATCTGGAGGAGGCGAGGCGGCTCAGGGCCGCGCTGCCGTCCGAGGTGTATCTCTGGGTCAACGCGGCCGAGGGCCATACCTATACGGACGAGGAGGCGGACCTGTGGACCGCGCTGGATCCGCTGTTCCCCTACAGCAGGCATCCGCACGCGTCGGCCGGGCTGCCCTGCCGGACCGGCGAGTCGGTCATCTCGGTCGACGGTGACGGGACGGTGCGCCGCTGCCACTTCGTCCGGGCCGAGCTCGGCAATCTCTACGACGGCAGCTACCGGCGTTCACTGGGCCCGCGCGGCTGCCCGCTCGAGGTGTGCGACTGCCACATCGGCTATGTGCACCTGGAGTCCCTGCCGTTGTACGACGTCTTCGCCGGAGGCGTCCTGGAGCGGATACCCGCCCGCCCGGTACGGGCACCCGCGCCTAACGGGCTCGCCGGCGGGGCACCTCACCGGCGGCCACTCCCCCTCGTCACCGGCTGAGCACTCAGAGAGGCAGCAGGTCCGGCCGCTTGGCCGCGACATGGTCCCCGGAGGACTCGCCGCGCAGTCGCCGCCCGATCCACGGGACGAGGTACTCGCGCGCCCAGTGGATGTCGTCGCGCCGCACCTCGAGCGTGCCGCGCTGCGCCTGCGGCGGCCAGGCCTGGTCGGGGTCGGCCGGCACCTCGATACCGAGGACCTGGGCGGCCCGCAGCGCCACCCGGGTGTGCCCCTCGGGCGAGAGGTGCAGCCGGTCGCCGTCCCAGGCGCGCCGGTCCTGCACGGACCGCAGCGACCAGAGGTCCAGGACCGGGCAGTCGTACCGGTCGGCGATGGCCCGGACGTGGGCGGTGTACGTGGCGATCTTGCCGCGCAGATGCCGGAGCACCGGTACACCCCGGGTGTCGAATCCGGTGGTGACCATGACGGTGCCGACCGAACGCGTCAGGTCGGCCACCGCACGCTCGAAGCGTTCGGCCACGTCGTCGGGGTCGGTGCCGGGGCGGATGATGTCGTTGCCGCCCGCGCAGAAGCTCACCAGGTCCGGTGCCAGCTCCTTGGCGCGGGGGACCTGCTCCTCGACGATCTGGTCGAGGAGGCGTCCGCGTACGGCGAGATTGGCGTACCGGAAGTGGGTGTCGCCCGCGGGGCCGGTCGCCGCATCGAGGACGGGGAGCTGGTCCGCGAGGAGGACCGCGAACCGGTCCGCCCAGCCGACGAACGTCCCGTCGGGGCCAGGGTCTCCGACTCCCTCGGTGAAGCTGTCGCCTATCGCCGCGTACGACCCGATGATGCTGTGCTGTCTGTTTCTCGAATCGTCTGCCACGAGCACATATCTTGCACCTACGAATGTGACCTACGCGACCGTAATAAGGGGTTGACGGGTGGTGAGATAAACCACCCGGTCAGATTTTGGTAAAGCAGGAATAAGGAGAGGGGCGGTGCGCAGCCGCGCACCGCCCCTCTCCTTCGGGGGACCGTCGGGTCCGCCCGGTGCGTCAGATGGAGACGCCGTGCGAGCGCAGGTAGGCGATCGGGTCGACGTCCGAGCCGTAGCTCGGGCCGGTGCGGACCTCGAAGTGGAGGTGCGGGCCGGTCGAGTTGCCGGTGGAGCCGGAGAGGCCGATCTGCTCGCCGCCGGTGACGGTCTGGCCGGCCGAGACGCCGAGCGAGGACAGGTGGGCGTACTGGGAGTACATGCCGTCGCTGTGCTGGATGACGATCTCGTTGCCGTACGAACCGCTCCAGCCGGCCGAGACCACGGTGCCCGCTCCGATGGCCCGGACGCTGGTGCCGGAGGCGGCCTGGAAGTCGGAGCCGGTGTGGTAGCCGCTGGACCAGCTGGCACCGGAGGCGCGGTACTGGGTGGTGACGTTCGCGGCGGCCACCGGGGTGGTCCAGCCGGAGCTGTCGCCCTCGGAGGCGGACTCGGAGGTGTCGGCGGCGGTGTTCTGGGCCGGGGCCGAAGCCTTGGGAGCGGGCTCGGTCTCGGGAGCCTGCTCGGTCTTCGACGGGGCGGCCTCGGTCGGAGCGGCCTGGCCGGCCGCCTTCGCGCCGAGGGTGAGCTTCATGCCCGGGAAGATCAGGCTCGGGTTGTCGCCGACGACGTCCCGGTTGTCCTGGTACAGCTTCTGCCAGCCGCCCTTGACGTTCTGGTCGGCCGCGATCTTCGAGAGGTAGTCACCGGAGACCACGGAGTAGGTCTTCGGGGTGCTCGCCTTCTTGGCGACGGCAGCGGCGGGCGCGCTCTGCGCGGCGGCGGCCGCGGGCTTGGCGGCCGGGGCGGCCTGCTCCGCCGCGTGCGCGCCGGTGGCGCCGAGCAGCGGGAGGGCGAGGACGGCGCCGCCGGTCCCGGCGGCCAGGACGCCGCGGGCGATCGGACCGGACGTGGTACGGCGGTGCTTACCCTTTGCGGGCATGGGGAATTCCTCTCCGGCGCCTACGAGGTGAGCTGTCGGGTTCGGGCTGGAGATGCCCGGCCGCGCGGGACGCGACTTGACCCCGAGCCG
Source organism: Streptomyces sp. SirexAA-E (assembly GCF_000177195.2). Taxonomy (GTDB): domain Bacteria; phylum Actinomycetota; class Actinomycetes; order Streptomycetales; family Streptomycetaceae; genus Streptomyces; species Streptomyces flavovirens. The sequence goes on along the minus strand of NC_015953.1, from coordinate 6,752,225 downwards.
TTCCGGATGTCTCCGGTCGGCGGCTTACCTGGTTCCCCCGCTCCTGCCACACGTGGGTCGATGCGGATTCCGGGCGGCGGCAGGATTAGGCGTTCCGTCCGGATTGACGGTGACCGTAAGCGAGCCGGAAGGCCGGGAACAAGCCGCCGACCACGGCGGGGAATGCACCGCTCGATTCCGTGCGGGAATTCCGGTCACACTCCGTGGATTACGGATCTTTGCATTCCGCACGGCATACGGAATGGCCGTCGGGATCTCCGCCACACACCGTCACGGATATGATCCCGCTCACCCGCTCCCGACCTTCCCTGCACATGCAGGGCATGTTCTGCTAAATGCACCAATACGGACACACGTCGCCGTCCGATCCGCCTGTCCGCCGATGCGGGCACCGGCCCCGGGACCGAACCGATTGCCCGATGAACCCATGTCGTATCGTCGCGAGCGTGCCCTCGTCGGCGAGCGGCGCCGACGCCAGACACCCCAGGAGTCCTTGTGACGCAGCTGCCAGAGGTTCCGTCGACCGACACCGAACTGACCGGTGTCCGTAACTTCCGCGACGTGGGCGGGCTCGCGACCGTCGACGGCCGCAGGGTGCGGTACGGGCGCCTCTACCGCAGCGGACACCTGGCCCATGCCACCGAATCCGACACCGCCTTCCTGGCCGGCCTCGGCCTGCACACGGTCTTCGACTTCCGCAACGCGGCCGACCACAAGCTCGACGGGTACGACGTGGAGCTGCCCGGCGTCCGCAACGTCAGCATCCCGCTCTCCGACCCGGCGGACGGCGCCGAGTTCTGGCGGCTCGTGCGGGACGGGAACATCCAGCAGCTGCGTTCGATCCTGGCGGGCGACAAGGGGACGGAACGCATGATCGCCTCCTACCGTTCGATCATCACGGACCGCACCGCCGAGCACAGCCGGGTCCTGCACGCGCTGGCCGAGGACAGCGTTCCGGCACTGATGCACTGCGCCGCGGGCAAGGACCGGGCCGGCCTGTCGATCGCCGTCACCCTGCTCGCCGTCGGTGTGGAGCGGGAGGCCGTCGAGGCGGACTACCTCAAGTCCAACGACGCGCACCGCCGGTACAAGGTGCGGCGTAGCGACACCTCGGCGGCGGGCATGTCGGACGAGGTCATGGAACTGCTCAACCCGCTCTTCGGCGCGCGCCCCGAGTACCTCGCCGCCGCGTTCGCCACGATCGAGGAGACCTGGGGCGGCACGGACCGCTATCTCGCCGAGGGGCTGGGGCTCGCCCCGGAGACCCGCGAGAAGCTGCGCGAGCGACTGGTCGAGGACGCCTGAGGCGCGGACCGGTCGCGCACCGGCCGGAGGTACCGGCGCGCCCGCCGTCCCCACCCCCTCCTGAGCGGTCAGCCCTTCCCGGCGACGGTGAACAGGAGGTAGAGGAAGGCGGCGATGAGGTGTCCGGCGACCAGGTAGGCGAAGAGCCGGATGACGACTCCGCGCGGCATCCGGCGCTCCTGCGTGTCCTTGCCGTCCGGACGGTACGGGGTGAGCGGGTCGTAGTTCTCTGAATCGGACATGACAGTCCTCTCTTCCGCCCGCAGGGGGCCGGAGGCTTCCGCCCGCATGGGGTCGGAGGATGGCGAAGGTTTCGGCGGGGCCGCGGGGCGGGCGTCAGAGCCGATGGATCCCGTTGCCCAGGCACAGCTCGGCGGCGGAGCTCTGCAGCAGCGTGTGGACGAAGAGCAGCTGGGCGCCCTCGCGGTCCAGCGCGGCGATCCGGTGCGGGGTGAGCGAGTCGAAGTGCGCGCTGTCCCCGGCCTCCAGGTCGTGCAGCGACTCCCCCAGGGCGACCCGCAGGCGGCCCTCCAGGACGTACAGCCACTCCTCGCCGGGATGGACCCGTACGAGTTCGCTCTCGGTGCCGTGGGGCACGTGGACGCGCAGGGCCTGCATCGCGCGGCCCGATCCGCCCGCCTGCCGGTAGCGCCAGCCGTCGGCCTCGGCGCCCGCGCCGAGGGGGCCGCCGCGGACGATCGCGTCACGTTCGGGCGGCATCTCGCCGAGGAGCTCGGAGACCGTCGTACCGTAGATACGCGCGAGCCCGAGCAGCATCGGGAGCGAAGGCTGCCTGCGGCCCGTCTCGAGCCGGGAGAGGTGTGCCGGGGAGAGTTCTGCCCGGCGGGCCGCGGTCTCCAGGGTGAGACCCCGGTTGCGGCGCAGGTCCCGCAGGCGGGGCGCGACTCCCGGCACCTCGTCGGCCGCCGCTCCTTCAGGGAGGTTCATGTCCTCCATTGAGCCAAAACCTTTCCTCTCAGGCAAATTCCTTACCTGAGAGGCAAAAGTTCTGGCCGGACGGCGAGGACCCGCTTCAGCGGTTGGCCACGGCCTGCTTCACCAGGGTCCTGCCGAAGTCCCACATCAGTCCGCCCCCGCTGTGCGCGTCGTCCATGACGGCCGTGAAGGCGGTCACGAAACGGTCCACCTCCGGCTCGCCGATGATCAGGGGCGGAATCAGCTTGATCACTTCCAGGTGGTCACCGGACACCTGCGTCAGGATGCGGTGCTTCTGCAGCAGCGGCACGACGACCATCTGTGCGAACAGTCCCTTGCGGGCTGCCTGGAGCATCGTCCAGCGGCTGCGCAGCTTCAGCGACGTGGGCCGGCCGAACTCGATGCCGATCATCAGTCCCCGGCCGCGCACCTCGTGCAGCAGTTCGTAGCGGTCGACGAGCGCGGCGAGCCGCTCGCGCAGCAGGTCCCCGGTCCGGCGGGCGTTCGCGACGGTCTCCTCGTCCTCCATCACCGCGAGCACCGCGAGCCCCGCCGCCATGGCCTGGGCGTTGGAGCCGAAGCTCGCCGAGTGGACGAGGACGCGGTCCATGGAGGAGAAGACACGTTTGAAGACCGCGTCCTTGCCGAGCGTCGCGCCGACCGGGACGTAGCCGCCGGAGAGCGCCTTGGCCACACAGACCAGGTCGGGCTCGACGCCCTCCTCGTGCTGGTACGCGTAGAAGTCGCCGGTCCGGCCGAGACCGGTCTGTACCTCGTCGGCGATGAGCAGCGCCTTGTGCCGGTGGAGCAGCTCCTGGGCCTCCCGCAGGAAACCGGGCGGCGGTGTGTGGACGCCCTTGCCCTGGACGGGTTCCACGATCAGGGCGGCCACGTCACCGCGCTTCAGCTCGCGCCGCAGGGCGTCGAGGTCGCCCAGGGGGATCGCGGTGTCGGGCAGGAGAGGGGCGAAACCGTCCCGGAAGCCGTCCTCCCCGTTGACCGAGAGGGAGCCGGTCGTCAGCCCGTGGAAGGCGTGGGCGCAGTAGAGGACGCGCGGCTTCCCGGTGGCGTACCGGGCGAACTTCAGCGCCGTCTCGACCGCCTCGGTTCCGCTGTTGCCGAAGAACACCCGGTCCAGGTGCGGGGTGTGCGCCAGCAGCTTCTCGGCCAGCAGCCCCGGCAGCGGCTGGCAGTCGAAGCGGGTGAGGTCGGCCAGCGACGCGTCCAGCACGTCGTGCAGGGCCTGGCGTACGACGGGGTGGTGCCGGCCGAGCCCCATCACCCCGAAGCCCGCCAGCATGTCGAGGTAGTCGTTGCCGTCCGCGTCCCAGAAGTACGCGCCCTGGGCCCGCTCGTAGACCTTGTCGAAGCCGAGGGTACGGAGCATGCGCGGCAGCTGGTGGTTGAGGTGCCGGGCGTGCAGCTCGTACCGCTCGTCGCCGCGTTCCGCCAGGAGTTTCGCCAGGTCGAAGCCCCCCGGCCCGTTGTCCTTCATTCCCCGCTCTCCTTCGGCATCGTCCGCTCCCCCTGTCCTCTTGTGCCCCTCGGGGCCGCCCGTGTCCGGCCTGCGGCACGGGGGCCGGACGCACCCGGTGCGCCCGGCCCCCGTCACCCGTCACGTCACTTGCTGGGCACGATCGTCTCCCGTGCCGCCCGCAGCGACTCCTTCAGGGACGCCGTGGTGGCGAGCACGGCCGTCGGCTCGTAGCCGCAGTGCGCCATGCAGTTGGCGCAGCGCGGGTCCTTGCCCCGGCCGTACTTCTCCCAGTCGGTGTCCTCGATGAGCTGCCGGTAGGTGGGGACGTATCCGTCGCTCATCAGGTAGCAGGGACGCTGCCAGCCGAAGAGGGAGTAGTTCGGGATCGCCCAGGCGGTGCACGGGAAGTCCGCCTTGCCTTCCAGGAAGTCCAGGAAGAGCGGTGAGTGGTTGAGCCTCCAGCGGGCCCGGTTGCCGCCCGCGAAGGCCTTCTTGAAGAGCTCGCGGGTCTGTTCGACGCCCAGGAAGTGCTCCTGGTCGGGCGCCTTCTCGTAGGCGTAGGCGGGCGAGATCATCATCTCGTCGACCTTCAGTTCGTCGTTGAGGTAGTTGAGGACCTCGATGACCGTCTGCGGGGTGTCGGTGTTGAAGAAGGTGGAGTTGGTGGTGACCCGGAAGCCGCGCCGCTTGGCCTCCTTCATCGCCGCCACCGCCTCGTCGAAGACGCCTTCCTTGGCGACGGACTCGTCGTGCCGCTCCCGCAGCCCGTCGATGTGCACCGCGAAGGCGAAATAGGGCGAGGGGGTGAACTTCTCCAGCTTCTTACGCATCAGCATGGCGTTGGTGCAGAGGAAGACGTATTTCTTCTTGGCCACCAACTGACGCACGATCTCGTCGATCTGCGGGTGCATCAGCGGCTCGCCGCCGGCGATGGACACCATCGGGGCGCCCGATTCGAGCACCGCCCCGACCGCCTGGGCGACGGGCATGCGCTGCTTGAGCACACCGGCCGGGTGCTGGATCTTCCCGCAGCCCTCGCACGCCAGGTTGCAGGCGAACAAGGGCTCCAGCTCGACGATCAACGGGAACTTGTCCCGCTTGCGGAGCTTCTGTTCGAAGAGATACGTCGCAACCTTGATGGACTGACGGAGCGGCATGGCCATCTGGGCTCACCTCCTGGGGAGCAGCAAAGATCGGTGCCATTCGTGAAAAGCCGGAAGGACAGCACGGAGAACGCGGAATGCCGATATTCCACCGCGGACCGTGCCGATGCGGACGAGCTCATGCTCTGGAGCGTCCACGACCACCCGTACGGCCGCAACCGGGCGCGGGCCCGTGCGGACGGCGGTGCGGAGTGTGGCGGCGGACTCCATGTCCACCGCGATGGCGCCGGCCGCCCTGAGGCCGGCGCGTTCGGTTCCCCGGACGACATGGTCGGAGCCGGTCATCGGGCCGGTGTGGACGGTGCGTCCGGGCACCGCCCTGACCAGGGCGTCCACCAGCGCGCCGGTGCCCGTGCAGGGGGTGGTACCGCCGTGGTCCCTGGTCTCCTCGGCGACGACGACGTCCCCGGGGTGCATCCCGGGGACGAGGCCGGCGCAGAAACCGGAGGCCAGTACCGCGGCGTCGCGGGAACCGTCCCGGGCCAGCGCCCGCATGACCGCCGTCTCGGCGGCCCGGGGGCCCATCCCGGTCCGGACGACGGTCACCGGACCCGAGGCGCCGCCCGCCCGGCCCGTGCGCAGGGCGAACAGCTCGATGCCCAGCGCACAGGCGATGACCAGCGGCGGGGAGGCAGGCGGCCTTCGGGGATCGCCCATCGGGTCAGGCCCCCTTGCCCGACGCCGCGCCCGGACCCGTCCCCGCGCCCTTGGCGAACGGATCGCCGTGGACGTAGCGACCGAGTGCGGTCAGCGGGAAGACCTGGCGGTAGAGGTGGTAGTTGATGGAGAAGTCCCACGGGAAGCCGGTCCCGGTGAAGTACGGCTCGTCCCAGGAGCCGTCGGCCTGCTGGGTCTCGGCCAGCCAGGTGACGCCCCGCTGCACCGCCCTGCCCTCACGCTCCCCGGCGGCGAGCAGCGCCAGAAGCGCCCACGCGGTCTGGGAAGCGGTCGAGGAACCGTGGCCGATCCACTTCTCCTCCCGGTAGGAACGCAGGTCCTCGCCCCAGCCGCCGTCGTCGTTCTGCACGGACTCCAGCCAGGCGACCGCCCGGCGGACCGCGTCGTGACCGGTGGGCAGTCCGGCGGCGATCAGCGCGGGCACCACGGAGCCGGTCCCGTAGATGTAGTTGACGCCCCAGCGGCCGAACCAGGCCCCGCACGCCTCCTGTTCGTCCAGCAGCCACCGGATGCCCCGGCGGGTGCGCGGGTCGTCGGCCCGGCCCTCGACGGCGAGCATCTCCACCACGTGCCCGGTGACGTCGGCGGACGGCGGGTCGATGACCTCACCGAAGTCGCAGAACGGCAGCCGGTTGGGGAAGGGGCTGGTGTTGTCGGCGTCGAAGGCGCCCCAGGCCCCGTTGCGGGACTGCATGCCGAGGTTCCAGCGCACTCCGCGCTCGATGGCGGCGTCGACCCGGGGCTGGTCCGGGTGACGGACCCGGCGCAGGGCGAGCGCCACCTCGGCGGTGTCGTCGATGTCCGGGTAGTTGTCGTTGTGGAACTCGAACGCCCAGCCACCGGGCGCCAGTTGCGGTCGGCGTACGGACCAGTCGCCGGGCCGTACGATCTCCTCGCCGAGCATCCAGTCCGCCGCCCGCACCAGGGCGGGGTGGTCGGAGGGCACCCCGGCGTCGGCGAGCGCGATGGTGGCGAGGCAGGTGTCCCAGACCGGCGACTGACAGGCCTCGACCATGCGCGAGCCGTCCTCGCGCCAGACGGTGAAGCGGTCGAGCGAGGCGAGCCCGGCCCGCATCACCGGGTGGTCGAGGTCGTAGCCGAGCAGGTGGAGTGCGATGATCGAATACACCGCGGGCGGCTGGATACCGCCCCAGCAGCCGTCGTTCTCCTGCCGCTCGATGATCCACCGGGCGGCCGCGTTCATCGCGATACGGCGCAGTCGGCGCGGGGCGACCTTGTGGTAGACGTGCAGCGCCTTGTCGAGCCGCTGGAAGACCCCGTCCCAGCTGGCGACGGGCGCGAGCGGCCGGGGCGGGTTCGGCTGCTCCGGGTCGGTGTGCAGCTCGTCCAGCGTGAAGGGCGCGGGGCGTACGGGCCGCTTCGCGGAGACGACGGTGAGCGGCACGATGGTCTGGCGGGCCCAGCAGCCGAAGTCGTAGATGTTGAGCGGTACCCAGGTGGGGAAGAACATCAGCTCCGGCGGGAGCTCCGGCAGGTCGTCCCACTTCCACCAGCCGAAGAGCGCCAGCCAGATCCGGGTGAAGACCCGGGAGGCCGCGATGCCGCCCTGTTCCCTGACCCAGCCGGCCGCCCGGATCATGTGCGGGTCGTCCGGCCGGTCGCCGGCCAGCCTGAGGGCGACGTACGCCTCGATGGTGGCGGAGAGGTCGGCCGGTCCTTCGTGGAAGGTGTTCCAGGTGCCGTCGCCGAGCTGCTCACCCCGGATGAAGCGGGCTGCCGCCTGGACGGTGGCCGGGTCCTGGATCCCGAGGAACTGACGGAGCAGCAGGTCCTCGGCGTCCATGGTGACGTTGGTGGCGAGGTCCCCCTTCCACCAGCCCTGTTCGTCCTGCCTGCCGAGGAGGTGCTCCACCGAGCGCTCCGCGGCCCTGCGCGCGGCGGCGAGGACGTCGTCCGTGTCAATGGTCGGTTCGATCGGATCGCCGAACGGGACCGCGCGAAGGTTCGCGGCCCCGGTGCTTCCGTCGGTCGTCGCTGTCATGGCTTCCCCTTCGTGCAGTTGGTCCTCTGCTGTGCTGGGGTCTCCGTCGGCGGGCGCCCCTCAGGGCACCCGCCGGCGACGCGTCATATCTGAATGGTCATCATCTCTTTCGTACGACAACGAAGTCGGCGAGCGCCGTGAGCTGCGCCCGCACCTGTTCCGGCATGTCGACACCGTGCAGCGCCTCGATGGCGACCGCGTGCTGACGACGGGCTTCCTGAGCGGTCCACTCGCGGCCGCCCGCCTCCTCGATGAGTGCCGCACGGGCGGCGAACTCCTCTTCGGAGAAGCTGTCGAAGTCGTTGCTCTTGGCGTCGGCGGCGAGCAGCTCGCCCAGACGCTCGGAGGCCGGCCCGCCCGCGGCGAGCGCGGCGACGACCGGCAGGGACTTCTTGCGCTGACGCAGATCGCTCCAGGTCTGCTTGCCCGTGGACTCCGGGTCGCCCCAGATGCCCAGCAGGTCGTCGACGGCCTGGAAGGCGAGGCCGAGGTGGTAGCCGTACGCCTCCAGGACGTCGGCGGTACGGTCGTCGGCGCCGCCGAGCACGGCCCCGATGGAGACGGCGCAGGCGAGCAGGGCGCCCGTCTTGTTGCCCTCCATCTCCAGGCACTCCTCGACGGTGACCCGCTCGCGGTGCTCGTAGGAGATGTCCTGGGCCTGCCCGTCGATGAGCTTGCGGGTGGCCGAGGTCAGCCGGCGGGCCGCCCGGCCCGCCTCGACGGTGCCGAGTTCCAGCAGCACCTCGTTGGCCAGGGCGAACAGGGCGTCGCCGACGAGGATCGCCTGGGCCGGCCCGTGCACCTTCCATACGGTGTCGCGGTGGCGGCGCTGTTCGTCGCCGTCCATCAGGTCGTCGTGCAGCAGCGAGAAGTTGTGCACGAGCTCGACGGCGACCGCGCCGGGGATCCCGGCCTCGGCCGGAGCGCCGGCCGCCTCGGCGGACAGCAGCGCCAGCGCCGGGCGGACGGCCTTGCCGCCGTCACCGTCGGCGGGACGGCCGTGGGCGTCGATCCAGCCGAAGTGGTAGGCGGCCACGGTGTCCATGGGCGGCGCCAGCCGGTCCACCGCGGCTCGCAGCACCGGCGCTGACAGGGCCCTGCCGCGCTCCAGAAGCGCGGTGACGTCCGTGGTGTCCGCCACGGTGTCGAAAGCCGGGTTCGCCGGGGTCACAGACTCTCCTTTTGTTCCGGTGGTACTGCTCATGCCGCCTCCTGCAGCGGATGTCGGTGGGGCCTGCCGAGGACGTGGAGCGAGGCGTCCGCGGCGGCGAAACCGCTGCGGACCGCGCCCTCCATCGTGGCGGGCCAGCCGGTGGCGGTCCATGCGCCTGCGAGATGGAGTCCGGGGGCACGGGTGTGCGGACCCGGCCTCAGGCGTCCCACCCCCGGTGCGGGCGCGAAGGTCGCGGTGCGCTCGCGGGTGACGAAGAAGTCGCGGATCCCCGCACCGCGGGCGGCCGGGAGGAGCCGCTCCAGCTCGGGCAGGTAGCGTCCGCGCAGCTCGGCGACGGGCAGGTCGATCTCGTCCTGGGCCGCGGACTGGGACACCGCGAGGTACTGCCCGCCGCCCTGGAGGCCGGAGGACTCGGTGCGGTCGAACACCCACTGGACGGGCGAGCCGAGCGCCGCGAAGAACGGCCTGCGCAGCACCTTGCGGTCGTAGACCACGTGGACGTTCAGGATCGGCGAGTCGGTCATCTCCAGCAGCCGGCCCGGATCCTCCAGCGCGCCCTCGGGCAGCAGGGCGTGGGCCTGGCCCTGCGGGACGGCGAGGACGACCGTGTCCGCCTCGAAGCGCTCGCCGTCGGCCTCGACCGCCCAGCGGCCGTCCTCGGTGCGGGTCAGGCCGGTGGCCCGGCTGCGCACCCGGATGTCGACGCCGGCGGATTCGAGGGCCTTGCGGGCGAGCGTGTCGTGGAGGTCGCCGAGCGGTACGGCGGCCCAGCCGATGTCGGCGGCGCCGGGGTCGGAGAGCAGACCGGTCTTGAAGACCATGGCGGCGAGCGCCATGGAGGCGTCCGGTGCCCGCGCGTTGAGGGTGGCGACGCCGACGAGGTCCCAGAGGGCCTCGACGGTCCGCTCGGACTGTCCGTGCCGGCGCAGCCAGGTCGCGAAGTCGATGCCGTCGAGTGCGGGGTCGGCCGGGTCGAGGCGTCCCAGTGCCAGTGCGGCGCGGGCGACGCCCGCCTTCTCGGCGAGCGAGAGGTGCGGATAGGCGGCCAGCCCGCCGGCCAGGTGGAGCGGTACCGGGAGCCCGGTGCGGCGCAGCCGCCCGAGCCGGGGCCCGGAGTCCCGCCCCACGTCCAGGACGGGTACGTCGAGCCGGCTCTGCAGCGGGGCGAGCGCGGTGCCCTCGATCCGGTCGAGGAACCAGCGGTAGGCGGTGCAGCAGCGCAGGTAGACGTGCTGCCCGTTGTCGACGGACAGACCGCCGCGACGGAAGGAGAAGGCCAGTCCGCCCAGCCGGGGGCGGCCTTCGAGGAGGGTCACCCGGACACCGGCGTCGGCGAGGCGGAGGGCGCCGGTGACTCCGGCGAGTCCGCCGCCGACGACGACCGCTCGGGAGGGGTGCGGGCTCCGGCCGTTCATCCGTCTCCCCTTCGCGGTGTCGTCGTGATCGTCGTGGTCAGGGACGCACAAGGCGGGTGCGGGGTTGCCCGCTCCGCCCCGCCGTCCGGCAGGCCTGTACGCCACGGCATCACACGCGCCCCCTGGCCGTACGGCGCGAGATGTGACGCGCGTCGAGACCCGACAGGCCGCGCACCGCGACATAGGCCTTCTCGTGGCCGGGCAACGAGACGCGGCCGCGCAGCACGGCCTCGGGGTCGCGCTCGATGCGGTCCAGGAGGCGGCGGTAGATACCGGCCATCGCGGCCACACAGGCACCGCTGCGGCGGTCCAGCATCGGCAGCAGCCGGTAGCCCTCGGCGAACAGCGCCCGGGCGCGCCGGACCTCGTAGTGCACCAGGCCCGCGAAGTCGGACCCGGCGGGCGGGGTGGCCCGGTGGAAGCCCTCGGAGCAGCCGAACTTGGCGAGGTCGTCGGCGGGCAGGTAGGTGCGCCCGTTGCCCGCGTCCTCCCTGACGTCGCGCAGGATGTTGGTGAGCTGGAGGGCGAGGCCGAGGGTGTCGGCGTACTCGGCGGCGCGGTCGGCGCCCGGCACTCCGGGTTCCGTACCGAAGACGCCGAGGCTCAGCCGTCCGATGGCGCCGGCCACGCACCGGCAGTACGTCCTCAGGTCGTCCCAGGTCTCGTAGTGCTCGCCGCGCACGTCCATCAGGACGCCGTCGATGAGCTCGTCCAGACCGCCCAGCGGCAGCGGGAACCTGCGGGCGGCGTCGGCGAGCGCGACGGCCACCGGGTCGGTGTCGTCCTCGTCGACGGCTCCTTCGCGGATCCGGTCGAGCAGCTCGCGGGTGCCCTCCAGCCGGGTCCGCTTGGTCTCCGGTTCGAGTGCTCCGTCGCCGATGTCGTCGACCCGACGGGAGAAGGCGTACAGCGCCGACATGGCCTGCCGCTTCGCGTACGGCAGCAGCCTGATGCCGTACGCGAAGTTACGGGCCTGCTGTCCGGTGACGGCCTCGCAGTAGCTGTACGCGGCCTGTACCGGTGCCGACATGTACGTCGTCTGTCCCTCCACGGTCCGGCTCACCTCTCTCTGTGCGCTCTTCGCAGGACTGCTCCCACATCGCGCAGCAGACGGGGCGCGGTGGGCTTGGGCGGTCCGGGCAGTACGTCGAAACCGGCGGCCGAGACGGCGCCGAGGGCGGCCCGGCCTCCGGCCACGAATCCCGCGAGCAGCAGCCGGAGTCTGCCGTGGACGCTGCCCACGAGTGCGGTGCCCTCGTCCAGGAGTTCGTGCGCGCGCTGCGACTCGAAGGCGATCAGCGCGCGCACCGAGGCTCCCGCGGTCGCCGCGGCCAGGTCGTCCTCGCCGACGTGGAAGCGGGCCATGTCCTCGGCGGGCAGGTAGATACGGTCGCGGGCGAGGTCCTCGGCGACGTCCTGGAGGTGCTCGACGATCTGCAGCGCGGTGCACACGGCGTCGGACCGGCGGATGCGCTCGGGGCTCGCGGTGCCGGTGATCTGCAGGACGAGGCGGCCCACCGGGTTGGCGGAGAGCTCGCAGTAGGCCACCAGCTCGTCGTAGGTGGCGTAGCGGCGGACCTTCTGGTCCTGCCGGTTGGCCTCGATGAGCCCGAGGAAGGGGTCGGGGGTGAGCGCGCAGCGCCGCACGGTGGGGCGCAGTGCGCGTAGCAGGGGGTGGTGCGGGCCGTCGCCGGTGTACGCGAAGACGCGGTGCAGGTCGGCCTCGAAGGCGTCCAGCACGGCGAGCCGGTCCTCGCTCCGCTCTGGGTCCACGCCGAGGTGGCGGGCGTCGGCGCCGCCGGGCGCGAGGTCCCCGTCACCGATGTCGTCGACGAGGCGGGCGAAACCGTAGACGGCCATGAGGTCGTCGCGCCAGGCCCGGGGCAGGAAGAAGGGGGCGACGGGGAAGTTCTCGTCAGCTGCCTTGTCGAGGGTGCCGGTCGCGGCGGCGTCGGCGCGCGCCTTCGGGGTACGGGTCACCGCGTACCGCCCGACGCGGGGACGGCGAAACCACGTCGGAGCTGGAGATTTCCCATCATTGCCGTCATATCTCCCGTTCTACACTGCCGACCCAAAACATCCCTTTTCGGACACGCCGCTCACGCTCCCCCGTGCGACTGGCACAAACGATCGACACACCAGGGCGTATCACCGCGAACAGCCGCGAATCAGCACCGGTACAGCTTACGTTGTACGGCTCGCACGGCATCGCCGGGGTGCGGCGCGCCCCGGTACAACGCCCTGCGCCCCGTCAACCTTCCCCGCCCCGGCGCCGATTGGCGTCATCCGCCGGAAGGAGATGACTCATGAACCTCTCCCGCACCCGCTGTATCCGGGGCGGCACGCCGTGGCCCCCGCCGCGTCGGTGCGACGGGGGCCACGGGAAGGCACGTCCTACTTGCCGGTCTCCCGCTCGTAGGCCTTGAGCACCTCGTCGGTGGGGCCGTCCATCAGGAGCTCGCCCTTCTCCAGCCACAGGACCCGGTCGCAGGTGTCGCGGATCGTCTTGTTGTTGTGGCTGACGAGGAAGACGGTCCCGGCCTCCTTGCGCAGCTCACGGATCCGCTCCTCGGAGCGCACCCGGAACTTGCGGTCACCGGTCGCCAGCGCCTCGTCGATCATGAGGACGTCGTGGTTCTTGGCCGCGGCGATGGAGAAGCGCAGCCGGGCCGCCATGCCGGAGGAGTACGTCCGCATCGGCAGCGTGATGAAGTCGCCCTTCTCGTTGATCCCGGAGAAGTCCACGATGCCCTGGTAGCGCTCGCGGATCTCCTCACGGCTCATGCCCATCGCGAGACCGCCGAGCACGACGTTGCGCTCACCGGTCAGGTCGCTCATCAGGGCGGCGTTGACCCCCAGCAGGGAGGGCTGGCCGTCCGTGTACACCTTGCCGCTCTCGGTCGGCAGGAGTCCGGCGATGGCCCGCAGCAGGGTGGACTTGCCCGAGCCGTTGGTGCCGATGAGCCCGATCGCCTGGCCCCGGTAGGCGGTGAAGGAGACCCCGCGCACCGCGTGCACCTTGCGTACGCCGCGCGGCTCCCCCTTGCCCCGGCCGAGCATCCGGCTGAGCGCGGCGGTGGCGCCGCCCTTGCCCGCACTCGTCCCGTTGACGCGGTACACGATGTGTACGTCGTCGGCGATCACGGTCGGGATGTGTCCCTCGGACGTTTCCTCAGCCACGGCCGTACCGCTCCTCTGCCTTCCAGAAGTACACGAAGCCCACGGCGCCCACCACGAGCGCCCAGGCGAGCGCGACGGCCCACACGTGGCTCGGCAGGTTCTCCGAGCCGTAGCCGTCGATCAGGGCGAAGCGGATCAGGTCCATGTAGATGGCCACCGGGTTGTACTGCAGCACGTTGGCGATCCACTGCGGCTTGTCCGCCAGCATCACCGGGATGGAGAACATGACGCCCGAGGCGTACATCCAGGTGCGCATGATGAACGGCATCAGCTGGGCCAGGTCGGGGGTCTTGCTTCCCATCCTGGCCATGATCAGCGCGAGACCGCTGTTGAACACGAACTGCATGGCCAGTGCCGGGATCACCAGCAGCCAGGACAGCGCGGGATAGCTGCCGAAGCCCATCGCGACGGCCAGCAGCACGATCATCGAGAACAGCAGCTGCTGGAGCTGCTGGAGCGAGAACGAGATCGGCAGGGAGGCGCGCGGGAAGTGCAGCGCGCGGACCAGGCCGAGATTGCCGGAGATGGACTTGACCCCGGCCATGACCGAGCTCTGGGTGAAGGTGAAGACGAAGACGCCGGTCACCAGGAAGGGGATGAAGACGTCCTGCGTCATCCCTCGCTTGGTGTTCAGGATCAGCCCGAAGATCAGGAAGTAGACCATGGCGTTCAGCAGGGGGGTGACCACCTGCCACACCTGGCCGAGCTTGGCCTGGCTGTACTGGGCGGTCAGCTTCGCCCGTGAGAACGCCAGGATGAAGTGCCGGCGGCCCCAGAGCTGCCGGATGTACGCGAAGAGCCCGGGCCTGGCACCGCTCACGTCCAGGCCGTACTTGGCGGCCAGCTGGGACGCGCTCAGCCCGTCGTCGGCGGACGGCGGGGTGCTCAGCGCGAGCCCGCCGTCATGGGTCGTGTCACTCACAGTTAAGAACTCTCGTCTTCACGTGCGCAGCGGGAGCGGGCGCGGTCAAGGCGGACAGGGGGTGCCCGTACATATGTCTACGGCTCATGATCTCAGAGGCGAGCCTCTCAGATCACAGGCGGCCGGCCCAGTCTGGTCAGCCGCCACACCGTACGCCACCTCATGGGACGCCGAGGCCCGCAGGGCGTGGTCCAGCCCTCCCGGAAGCCGCCGAACCACGCCTTGAGGGCGGGGCCGGAGGGCCTGCGCACCAGGGTGAGCAGCAGCCAGACCCCGACGTAGACGGGGACCAGTGGCGCGGGCAGGTTCCGACGGGCGAGCCAGACCCGGTTGCGGGCCACCATGCGGTGGTAGACCGCGTGCCGGGAGGGCGCGGTGGTGGGGTGGTTGAGCACCATGTCCGCGCGGTAGTCGATCATCCAGCCGGCGTCCAGGGCCCGCCAGGCGAGGTCCGTCTCCTCGTGCGCGTAGAAGAAGGCGTCGGGGAGCCCGCCGACCTCGGCGATCACCTGGGTGCGGACCGCGTTGGCGCCGCCGAGGAAGGTCGTCACCCGGGACGAGCGCATCGGGTCCGAGGCGCGCAGCCGCGGCACGTGCCGGCGCTGGGTGGCCCCGGTCTCCGGGTCGGCGATCCGGAAGGTGATGATGCCGAGCTTCGGGTCCGCGTCGAACGCCTGCCGGCACAGCTCGGCGGTGTCGGTGTTCGGCAGCAGCCCGTCGTCGTCGAGGAAGAGCAGGGCGTCCACCTCTGCCCCGGACGGCCCGAACGCCTCGATGCCGACGTTCCGGCCGCCCGGGATGCCCAGGTTCTCGGGCAGTTCGACGGTGCGGACGCCCGGGGGGACCTCCGGTACCGGGGCGCCGTTGCCGACGACGACCACCTCGATCCGGTCGCCGTCCTGCGCGGCGACCGAATCGAGGAGGGCACGCAGTTCGTCGGGGCGGTTGCCCATGGTGATGATGACCGCGCCGAGTTTCATCGAGCTCACTTCAGCCTGCTGGACGCCAGGATCGACACGAGGTGCAGGACGGTCTGGAGCAGGGCGATGCCGGCCAGGACCGCGACCGCGAGACGGCTGAAGAAGAGGTCGTCCCTGACCGTGTCGAGGACGGCGACGACCAGGATGACCAGCGACGCCTCGATGCCGAGGATCAGCCGGTGGAACTTGAGCGCACCGGCGGCCCGGCGGGCGAACGCCATACCCGAGGAGCGCGGCTCGGACGCGGACTCCTTGACGGGCGGCAGCCCGCCCTGGTGACGGGCGACCCCGACGAGGTCGGTCTCGGCCTTGATCAGGATGGCGCCCAGCGCGGCGAGCGTGCCCAGGAAGGCCCACAGCCAGTCGATGCGCCCCGGGCCCCACAGGTCGGCGGCGCGCAGGCCGAAGCCCACGAGCACCGCCGCGTCGCACAGGTAGGCGGCCACCCGGTCCAGATAGACCCCGCCCAGCGAGTACTGCTTCTTCCAGCGGGCCACCTCGCCGTCGACGCAGTCGAACAGCAGGTAGAGCTGGACCGCGACCACACCGAGCAGGGCACCGGGGATGCCCGGGACCAGCAGGGCGGGAGCCGCGAGCACACCGGCGACGGTCATCACGTAGGTCAGCTGGTTCGGCGTGATCTTCGTGGTCACCAGGCGCCGGGTGATGCGCAGGGAGACCTCGCGCATGTAGAGCCGACCCGCCCAGTGCTCGCCACTGCGCCGGTCCTTCACGCCCGGAGGGTGAACGACGGGGCGGAGTTCAGCTATGGATGGCTTTTGCATAGTCGGCGTACGCGTCCCTGATCTGGTCGGTGGACAGGTTGAGGTGTTCCAGGATCGTGAAGCGTCCCGGGCGCGTCTGCGGGGCGTACTCGACGGCCCGTACGAATTCGTCGGCGCTGAAGCCGATCTCTTCGGCCAGTACCGGCAGACCGTGCCTGCGCAGGACGGACGCCATGTGCCGTGCCTCCTCGCGGGCTCCCCGCAGATGCATGGCGAAGCAGGCACCGAGTCCGACCTGCTCGCCGTGGCTGGCGGCACGCTTCGGGTACAGCAGGTCGAAGGCGTGGTTGATCTCGTGGCAGCCGCCCGAGGCGGGACGGGAGTCACCGGCGATCGACATCGAGATACCGGTCAGGACCAGTCCCTCGGCGAGGACCTTGAGGAAGGCGTCGTCGCCCACCCCGCCGGGGTGGCGCAGCACGGCCTCGCCGGCCTGCCGGGCCATGGCGGCCGCGAGCCCGTCGATGCCCTCGCCCCGAACCGCGTGTGCGAGTTCCCAGTCGGCGACGCAGGAGATGTTGGACACCGCGTCGCCGATGCCGGAGCGCACGTAACGGGCGGGGGCCTCCCGGATCACGTCGAGGTCGATGACCACGGCGATCGGGGTGGGCACGCCGTAGGAACCGCGTCCGTTGTCGTTGTCCAGGGTCGCGACCGGGGAGCAGAGACCGTCGTGGGAGAGGTTCGTCGCGACGGCGACCATGGGCATGCCCACGCGTGCTGCCGCGTACTTCGCCACGTCGATGATCTTGCCGCCGCCGAGGCCGACCACGGCGTCGTACCGGTTGCCCTTGATGCCGTCGGCGAGGCGCACCGCGGAGTCGATCGTGCCGTCGGCCACCGGATACCAGTCGGCACCCGCCAGCGCCGGGGCGAGCCGTTCGCGCAGCGCCCGCCCGGAGCCCTCGCTGATCGCGACGGCGAGCTTCCCGGAGGCGGAGATCCGCTGGTCGGCCAGGAGGCCGGCCAGGTCGTCCATGGCACCGGGACGGATGTCGACGACGACCGGGGAGGGGATGAGGCGGGTCAGTACCGGCACGCGATCTCCCTGCCCCGGGCGAGGTCGTCGTGGTTGTCGATCTCGACCCAGGTGACCTCACCGATGGGGGCGACGTCCACGGTGAAGCCGCGGTCGACGAGCTCCTGGTAGCCGTCCTCGTAGTAGAGGTCGGGGTCGCGCTCGAAGGTGGTCCTCAGCGCGTCGGCGAGCTCCTCGGCGGCCTCCGGCTCGATCAGCGTGACGCCGATGTACTCGCCGGTCGCCGTGGCGGGGTCCATCAGCTTGGTGATGCGCCGTACGCCCGTCCCGTCCTCGGAGACGACCTTCATCTCCTCGTCGGCGAGGTGCTTGACGGTGTCCAGGGCGAGGATGATCTTCCGGCCCTCGCCGCGCGCGTCCAGGAGGGTCCTCTCGACGGAGACGGGGTGCACGGTGTCGCCGTTGGCGAGGATGACGCCCTGCCCGAGGACCTCACGGGCGCACCACAGGGAGTAGGCGTTGTTCCACTCCTCGGCCTTGTCGTTGTCGATGAGCGTCAGCTTCACGCCGTACGTCGCCTCGAACTCGGCCTTGCGGGCGTAGACGGCCTCCTTGCGGTAGCCGACGACGACGGCGACCTCGGTGAGACCGACCTCGGCGAAGTTCGCCAGCGTCAGGTCCAGGACCGTCTTCTCGCCGTCCACGGGCACCAGGGCCTTGGGCAGGGTGTCCGTGTAGGGACGCAGTCGGCGGCCGGCACCTGCAGCCAGTACGAGGCCGATCATGCGAGTTCTCCTTCGTCGTGTACGGCGGGGGCCGAGGAGGACACCCAGAAGCGGATGGACTCCACGAGCACCACGAGAGCCACGGCGGCCGCGAGCACGGTGAGGGCCGTGGTGAAACCTGAACCTGTGGTGAACAGGGCGGCGAGTACGGCCACGACCAGGGTCCGGCCCTCGTGCCCGCCGACGGCGCGCACCAGCCACCGCGGTGGGGCGCCGGTACCGCCTCGGATGCGGTACACCGTGTCGTAGTGATGGTAGGCGACGGCCGAGACCAGCCCGAACGCCGCGGGAACGGCGTGCGGGGCGTCACTGCGGGCCGCCAGCGCGAGGATCGCGCAGTACTCCGCGGCCCGGAAGGCCGGCGGCACCAGCCAGTCGAGCGCGCCCCCCAGCGGCCGGGAGACGGCGAGGCCCGCGAGGACGGCGTACAGGACCGCGGCGCCGACGACGAGCCATCCGCCGAAGGGTGCGAACACGGCCGCTGCCACCATCAGCGCCCCGGCGACGAGCGCCAGCAGGGGGGCGGTGTAGCCGCCCTTCGGACGCCGGAGCACCGCGGCGACGCCCTGGGCGAGCGGCCCGGAGTCGGCGAGGTCGGCCAGGGCCCGCATGGCACGGTCGGTGCGCCGGGCCTTGCGGGTCAGCGAGCGCAGCAGCCGGCCCGCCGTGGTGTAGCAGGCGGCGAGCGCGCAGCCGACGAGCAGGGCGTAGAAGACGATGCGCGGGGTCGTGAGCGCGGTCAGCACGGCGATCATGGCCCAGCGCTCACCGATGGGCAGGACTATCATCCGGCGCGCCCACACGGTCCAGCCGACGCTGTCGAGGCGGTCGGAGAGGGCTGCGGTGGGGCTGGTGTTGGAGACCGCGTCGTGGTTGGCCTCGTTGAACGAGAAGTCGACGACGTGGCGGCAGGCCTGGAGGACCATCGCCCCCAGCGCGAGCACCCACACGTCGTCGCCGCCGCGCGCGGCGCCGAGGGCCAGGCCCGCGTAGTAGGCGTACTCCTTGGCCCGGTCGAAGGTGGCGTCCAGCCAGGCGCCCATCGTGGAGTACTGGAGCGAGTAACGGGCGAGCTGCCCGTCGGTGCAGTCCAGGACGAACGACAGGAGTAGGAGCACCCCGGCCGCCACATAGCCGCCACGGGTGCCGGTCGCCGCGCTGCCGGCCGCGATCAGGGCGGTGATCAGCGAGGCGGTGGTGACCTGGTTCGGGGTGAGCCCCCGGCGGGCGCACCAGCGCGCGATGTAGCGGGAGTACGGGCTGATGAAGAAGGTGGTAAAGAAGCCGTCGTGGGCCTTGACCGCGCTGCGCAGCCGGACCGCCTCGTCGTCGACGGCGGCGAGTGAGGCCTGCGCGGCGGCCCGCTCGTCGGGGCCGGTGGGCACCGCGGCGGTGAGCGACCCGAGCTCGGGGCGCTGTACGGGGGTGCCCTCGGCGTCCAGGGCCACGGCCAGCCGGCCGGGCACCGTGCGGTCCCCGGCGGCGGACTCGGTTCCGGGTGCCACGGGACTGCCGGACCCGACAGCGACCACGGCCCGCCGCAGGGCGCGGAGCAGCGCGCCCCGGGCCGCGGGCCGGGCGGTGAGGGCGCCGGGGAGGGCGGCGGCGTCGAAGCGGGGGTCGGTCAGTCCGAGCCTGAGGGCGTGGACGTGGCCGACGAAACGGGGGTCCACCAGGGCGACACGCTGGTCGGCGGGGACCGTGGCGAGCAACTCGGCGGCCTGGCCGGCGTCGGCGGCGGCGGTCACGTCGAAGCCGAGCGACCTCAGATCGTCCTCGAGCGACGATCCGGGTACCGGCGCACCGGTGAGGATGGCGGTCGACAGACGAACTCACTCCTTGGCGGTGAACGGGAACGGCGCGCCACGGTGCGACCCTGTGGGCGGGCCGGCGGCTCGTCGGCTGAGAGCCTGCCGGGTGACCTTCGACCGAAAGACGGACGCCGTTTCGGTACCTGCGGTTCCAAGGCGCCGGAACGCCCTCGTAGCGGAGCTACCAGGGCATTTCGGCAACGCGGGAAGCGTACGCACCAGGGCGTGGCCGCCCGGTCAGAGATCACCGACAGGCTCTGAGGCTATCGGATGAACGGGAGGCCGATTTCACCGCCCGTTTGTGCTTCGTTCGGGTGAACCGGCCATCGGTGTTCGAATGAGGCGGACATCCTCCGGCGGCGTTGGTGATCATCATCGTCGATCCGCGTCCGGTCCCACAAACCGCCCCCGCCCCCGCTCCCGGGGGACCCGTCGATCCCGGACATCGGGGGCGGAAGCCTAAGCTGACGCCCATGACGTGGCTGATCACAGGCGGGGCGGGATACATCGGGGCACACGTGGCGCAGGCCATGACCGGGGCCGGGGAGCGGGTCGTCGTGCTCGACGACCTCTCCACGGGCATCGCGGAGCGGCTGGGCGCGGACGTCCCGCTGGTGCGCGGCTCGGCGGCGGACCGGGGGCTGCTGGACCGGGTGCTGGCCGAGCACGGCGTCACGGGGGTGGTGCACCTCGCGGCGAAGAAGCAGGTCGGTGAATCCGTCGAGCGACCGCTGCTCTACTACCGGGAGAACGTGGGCGGCCTCACCGTGCTCCTGGAGGCCGTGGCCGCGGCCGGGGTCCGGCGCTTCGTGCTCTCGTCGTCGGCCGCGGTCTACGGCGTCCCGGACGTCGAGCACATCACGGAGCTGACCCCCTGCGCCCCGATCAACCCGTACGGCGAGACCAAGCTCGCCGGGGAGTGGCTGGTACGGGCGACGGGGCGGGCGCACGGCATCTCCACGGCCTGCCTGCGGTACTTCAACGTGGCGGGGGCCTCGGAGCCCCGGCTCTCGGACACCGGGGTCTCCAACGTCGTACCGATGTTCTTCGACCGGCTCACCCGGGGGGAGGCGCCGCGGATCTTCGGCGACGACTACCCGACACCGGACGGCACCTGTGTCCGCGACTACATCCACGTCACCGACCTCGCCGAGGCGCATCTGGCCGTGGCCCAGGGCCTCTCCGCGCAGGAGGCGGGCCAGGACCTGACGGTGAACGTCGGCCGCGGCGAGGGCGTCTCGGTGCGCGAGCTGGCCGTGATGGTGGGCGAGGTCACCGGCCGGTCCGTCGAGCCCGTGGTCGGACCGCGCCGGCCCGGCGACGCGGCCCGGGCCGTGGCGTCGGTGGAGCGGATGACGCGGGAGCTGGGCTGGACGGCCCGGCTCGGGGTGCGGGACATGGTCGAGTCCGCCTGGGCGGGCTGGTGCCTGAGCCACCCGGAGGCCGCCGCGAGGTGACGGGCTACCCGCACACATCGTGGACCTGCGAACATTTGCGCAGGTCAGAGCACATGACAACGGTGTTCACTGCCGTGTTGCCCGCAACCTGGGAGACGTAGTTCACTGGCCGCATCGGGCGGCCGGTGCCCGAGGTCTACAACCGTGTACGACGGTGTTCGGGAGGCATTCTCATGGGGGCTGGCCACGACCACGGGCACACGCACGCGGGGCCGGCCCCGACTGGGACGGCGGCCGCGGCGTACCGGGGGCGCCTGCGGGTCGCGCTGGTCATCACGCTCGGCGTCATGGTCATGGAGATCGTCGGCGGGCTGCTCGCCGACTCACTGGCGCTGATCGCGGACGCGGCCCACATGGCGACCGACGCTCTGGGCCTGGGAATGGCACTGCTGGCGATCCACTTCGCCAACCGTCCGGCGGGACCCAACCGCACCTTCGGTTTCGCCCGCGCCGAGATCCTCGCGGCGCTGGCCAACTGCCTGCTGCTGCTCGGGGTCGGCGGCTACCTGGTCGTCGAGGCCGTCGAACGCTTCATCACCCCGGCCGAGACCCGGGGCGGGCTGGCCATCGCGTTCGCAGCCGTCGGCCTGGTCGCCAACGTCGTCTCGCTCTGTCTGCTGCTGCGCGGACAGCGCGACAGCCTCAATGTGCGGGGCGCCTACCTCGAAGTCCTCGCGGACACCCTCGGCTCGGTGACGGTGCTGGTGGCGGCGGGCGTCATCATGGCGACCGGCTGGCAGGCCGCGGACCCGATCGCCTCGCTCGTGATCGGCCTGATGATCGTGCCGCGCACGGTGAAGCTGCTGCGCGAGACGCTCGACGTGCTGCTGGAGGCGGCGCCCAAGGGCGTCGACATGGCGGAGGTCCGCGCCCACATCATGGCGCTGGCCGGGGTGCTGGACGTCCACGACCTGCACGCCTGGACGATCACCTCCGGAATGCCGGTGCTGTCCGCCCATGTGGTCGTGCACCAGGAGATACTGGACTCGATCGGGCGCGAGAAGCTGCTGCACGAACTCCAGGGCTGCCTGGGCGACCACTTCGACGTGGAACACTGCACTTTCCAGCTGGAGCCGACCGGGCACGCGGAGCACGAGGCGAGGCTCTGCCATTAGGGCGTGTTTCGAACGCGGCGCCGTCCGCCCGGAGGGCGGGCCCGGCGGCGTCCGGTGCGTGCGATCGCACGGCGGAGGGTCGCCCCGGTACCGGATGTACCGGGGTGATCCCGACAACGCGGCGAGGGTGCGTGCCAGGCGTCGCCGGACAGGCGGGACTCCGGAACACGCCCTCCTGGGAAGCGGTCGGTGTCGGGGTCCGCGCCGAGCCCGGCACCGCGGCTCCTTCGACCTGGTCCGGGCCGAGGGCTCGGCGTACCTCGGGTCGCCCGGCCGGGGGCCTTCGGGGCCTGCGTGACGCCCGCCCCGCCGTGACCGCCCGGTGCGGCGGGACGGACATGCCAGCACCCGAAGTGCGGACAAGCGGCTTTTGTGCGGCAGACTTGACCGGACTCGAGGGGTCCGGCGCACGAGGCCGGTAACCAAAGCGAAGGATGGGTATGCCGACCACACCAGCCACCGCGACGCACAGCTCGTCGAACGGCACAGCAGAAGCGATCATGCTCGAACTGGTCGACGAGAGCGGTACCACGATCGGCACCGCGGAGAAGCTCGCGGCCCACCAGGCCCCCGGTCAGCTGCACCGGGCGTTCTCCGTCTTCCTCTTCGACGAACAGGGGCGGCTGCTGCTGCAGCGCCGGGCGCTCGGCAAGTACCACTCCCCCGGCGTGTGGTCGAACACCTGCTGCGGTCACCCCTACCCGGGCGAGGCGCCCTTCGCGGCCGCCGCCCGGCGTACGTACGAGGAGCTGGGTGCTTCGCCCTCGCTGCTCGCAGCGGCGGGCACGGTCCGCTACAACCACCCCGACCCGGCGTCGGGGCTGGTGGAGCAGGAGTTCAACCACCTCTTCGTCGGGATGGTGCAGGAGCGGGTGCGGCCGGATGCGGAGGAGGTGGGCGAGACGGCGTTCGTGACCGCGGCCGAGCTCGCCGAGCGGCATGCCGCCGCTCCGTTCTCGGCGTGGTTCATGACGGTGCTGGACGCGGCGCGGCCCGCGATCAGGGAGCTGACCGGTCCGGCGGCCGGCTGGTGAACCGGCGCGGCGGGCCGGGGGTGGTCAGAGCCCTGTCCTGAGCGGCAGCGCCGCCCAGATGATCTTGCCACCGCCCGCCGTGTGCTCCACGTCGCAGGCACCGCCCGCCTCCGCGGTGATCTCGCGGACCAGCAGCAGCCCACGGCCGCCCGTCTGTCCGTGGTCGGTGACCAGGGCGGTGGGGCGGTAGGGGTGGTCGTCCTCGACGCAGACGCGGACCCACTCGGCGCCGACGGCCACCTCCACGGCGAGTTCGGGTGAGAGCAGGGCCGCGTGCTTGACGGCGTTGGTGACGAGCTCCGACACGATCAGCAGCAGTCCCTGCATGATGTCGTCCTGGACGGGTACGCCCTGCCTCTTCAGCAGGTCACGGACGGCGTGCCGGGCCTGCGGCACCGAGGCGTCGACGGCGGGGGCGGTGAAGCGCCACACCCCTTCGTAGGGCACGGCGTGGTCCGGGACTCTTTCGCGGCTCTCCATGGACCGGCCACCCGCTCTCGACTCGCCTGCCACCGACCATCGAGTAACGAGTGTCAGGAACTGCGTGGTCCGGCTCCGGTGGCTGACCGGAAGTGCCCACTGATAGCGATGATGCGATCGAGATTGCACAGTGGCGCCCGGTGCGGGGCTACTTCTTGTCCTGTTGCGGGGACCTCTGGTCCGTCCTCGGGCTGACGATGCGTCGGCCGCCGATACCGGTCGCCAGCCCCGGCAGCAGGGGGTCGGTCCGGGCTCGGTCGTGGGTCCGGTCATCGGCGACTCCTCGGGGGCCCGTCCTTCGCGGCCCCTTCCCGATCGTAGGTTCGGCCCCTGGGGATAGCATCCGGCCCATGGGACTCAGGGAGCAGGCGCCGTGCGCGACGCCGGCCGGGCCGCGGCTGGAGCACGGTGTCGCCGACGGCGTGGCCACCGTCGTCATCAGCAATCCCGCCAAGCGCAACGCGATGACCGCGGACATGTGGGAGGCGCTACCCGGGCTGGTGGAGTCGCTGGCCGCCGATCCGGCGGTGCGGGTGCTCGTCCTCACCGGCGCCGGTGACACCTTCTGCGCCGGCGCGGACATCTCCTCGCTCCGGGATCCCGCCGGACGCCCGCAGGAGCTGGCGGTGCGGGCCGAGGAGGCGCTGGCCGCCTTCCCCCGGCCGACGCTGGCGGCGGTGCGCGGGTACTGCGTGGGCGGCGGCAGCCAGCTCGCGGCCGCCTGTGATCTGCGGTTCGCCGATCAGGGGGCGTCGTTCGGCGTCACCCCGGCCAAGCTGGGGATCGTCTACCCGTCCTCCTCGACCCGGCGCCTGGTGGCTCTGGTCGGTCCGGCCACGGCGAAGTACCTGCTGTTCTCCGGTGAGCTGATCGGTGCCGAGCGCGCCCTGCGCACCGGGCTGGTGGACGAGGTGCTGCCACCGGACGGGCTGGAGGAGCGGGTGCGGGACTTCGCGCGGGTGCTGGCGTCACGCTCGCAGCTGACCCAGGGCGCGGCGAAGGAGTTCGCGGCCGGCCGGACGGACCGGGACGCGTACTGGTCGGCGCAGGCGCGCGGCAGCGGCGACACCGCGGAGGGGGTCGCCGCCTTCCTGGAACGCCGCGCGCCCCGCTTCACCTACACGACGGGGCCGGCCGGCCCCTCGCCCACGTCAGGATGAGGCGGCTCCCCGTCACGTCAGGGTGAAGCGGCTCCCCGTACGGAACTCCTCCACCAGCTCGGCCGGTGCCTTCAGCGGCGAGCCCGCGTCGTAGGGCGGCTGGGGGTCGTACTCGGTCAGCAGCTGCACGGCCTGGGCGTGGGTGTCCCCCGCGATCCGCCCGAGCAGGGTCAGCCCCATGTCGATGCCGGAGGAGACGCCGGCGGCGGTGACGTACTTGCCGTCGGTGACGACGCGTTCGCCGGTCGGGTCGGCCCCGTACGTCCTGAGGAGGTCGAGGGCGAGCCAGTGCGAGGTGGCTCGGCGGCCGGTGAGGAGGCCGGCGGCGGCCAGCAGCAGGGAGCCGCTGCACACGGAGGTGGTCCAGGTGCTGGTGGTGTCGGCCGTGCGCAGCCAGTCGAGCAGCACCTCGTTGTCCATCTGCGCGCTCTGCCCGGGCCCGCCGGGCACGATCACCACGTCCGGTGCGGGCAGGTCGGCCAGGGCGCGGTCGGCGGTGAGGGCGAGGCTGCCGGTCTCGTTGCGTACGGGGCCGGGGCGTTCGGCGACGAGGACGGTCTCGGCGCCGGGGGTGCGGCTGAGCATCTCGTAGGGGCCGACCGCGTCGAGTGCGGTGAAGCGGTCGAAGAGGACGATGGCGATCTGCATGGGTGTCCGTCCGTGAGTGGTCGTTGGTTGACGGTTCGTCAGTCGGTCCGGGTCTCGTCAGGCGGGCTGGGTACGGAAGCGGCGGCGGTACTCGGCGGGCGCGGTGCCGAGTGCCTTGACGAAGGCGCGGCGCATGGCCTCCGGGGTGCCGTAGCCGCTGGCCCGGGCGATCCCGGTGATGCCGTCCGTGGTGTCCTCCAGGAGCCGGCGGGCCTGTTCGAGGCGTACACGCTCGACGTAGCGGCCGGGGGTGAGCCCGGTCTCGGCCTGGAAGGCGCGGGCGAAGTGGCGGGGCGAGAGCCGGGCCCTGGCCGCCAGCGCCTCCACGCAGAGGTCCGCGTCCGGGTGCTCGGTGATCCAGTGCTGGACCTCCCGCAGGGGTTCGCGGGCGGCGGTCTGGGCGGTGAGCTGGGCACTGAACTGGGCCTGGTTGCCGGGGCGGCGCAGGAAGACCACGAGGTGCCGGGCGACGGCGAGCGCGACCTCCCGGCCGTGGTCCTCCTCGACCAGGGCCAGCGCGAGGTCGATGCCGGCGGTGACCCCGGCCGAGGTGGCAAGCCGTCCGTCGCGTACGAAGATCGGGTCGGGGTCCACCTCCACCGCCGGGTGTTCCCGGGCGAGCCGGTCGCAGACGGCCCAGTGGGTGGTCACCCGGTGTCCGTCGAGCTGCCCGGCCTCGGCGAGCAGCAGCGCTCCGGAGCAGACCGAGACCAACCGTCCTGCCCGCGGCGCGTGTTCGCGCAGCCATTCGATCAGCTCCGGGTCGGGGGCCCGGGTGCCCCGGCCGCCCGGCACGAGCAGCATGTCCGGCACCGCCGCGTCCTCCAGCGCCCCGTCGGGGACGAGGGTGAGCCCGCTGGTGCAGCGGACGGGTACCCCGCCCGGTGAGGCGGTGCGCAGCTCGTAGGAGACGGCGGGGAATCGGGAGGCGCCCGCGAAGACCTCCATCGGGCCGCTCACATCGAGGCTCTGGACGCCGTCGAAGAGGACGACGAGTACGGTGCGCTGCTTCATGGACGCCATCCTGGGCGGGCCGGCGCGATGGCCGCAATGACGGGCTCCCCACCTTTCCTGCCATCGTGCTCGGGCGGCGGGCTGCGGGCTGCGGGCTGCGGTACATGTCACGTCCGCCCCGGGGTTACGACTCGTACCGACCAGTCGGTAACGTGCTGCCATGAGTACTCTCGCGCCGCGCGCCGGACGCCGCTGCCACAACGCCCTCAACCCGCTGCACTCCTGCGTCTACTTCTCCCCCGATCTGGGCAAGGAGTTCGGCGAGCTGGGCCTCGACGAGCCCGGTGCCGTCTACTTCGCCGCCCGTGGCGCCGCGCTGGGCGCGGTGGGGCCGGGCACGGTCACGGCCACCTTCTACAACTTCAACCACGAGCTGGTGGCCCGCCATCTGCCGGCCGTGTGGTCCGTGGTCACGCCCTCGGCGGCGCTCGAAGCGCGGCTGCGGGCCGCCGACTCGACGCTGCGCCGGGTCCTCGGCGAGGAGGTCCTCGCCTCCCCGGAGATGGCCGAGGCGGCACGGCTCGCCCTGCGCGCCGCCGAGGGCTGCACCCGGCCCGCCAAGCCGCTGTACGCCGCGCACGCCGACCTGCCGGTGCCCGAGGAGCCGCACATGGCGTACTGGCACGCGGCGACACTCCTGCGCGAGCACCGCGGGGACGCCCACCTCGCCGCGCTGCTCTCTGCCGGCCTCGATCCGGTGGAGGCCCTGGTCAGCCACACCGCGACGGGCAAGGGCATGGCTCCCCGGTGGGTCATGGCGACCCGGGGCTGGCGGTCCGACGACTGGGACGCCGCGGTGGAGCGGCTGCGCGTGCGCGGCGTGCTCGACGAGACGGGCGAGCTGGCCGACGCCGGCACGGCGCTCCGGGCCGAGCTGGAGGAGGCCACGGACCGGATGGACGCGGCGCCCTACGAACACCTGGGCGCGGAGGGCGTGGAACGGCTGACGGAGCTGGGCCGGGGCTTCCTGTTCACCGCGGCCGCGGCCGGGGCGTTCCCGGACGACCTGGTCGGAAGGGGCTGACCGGAGCGGTCGCCGGCCGCCGGCCCGGGTTGGCGGCCGGCGGGTCCGGGCGGCCCGGGGGTGTGTTTACGGCGCGCGGATCGGGCCATGCGACCACGCACACACATCCTCACAGAAGGAGACGGACCATGCGTACGCTCGCGGACATCCTCCGTTCCATCGGCTCGGCCGTGGCCACCGTGGTGACGCTGCCCTTCCGTCTGGTGGCCAAGCTCCTCGGCGGCGCGTCGCGCGGCGGCCGGGCCCGCCGCGCCTGACCCACCCGGATCTGCGGGCCCGCGTTCGAGGAGGTCGCGCGACACGGCACCCGGCCACCCGGCACAATGCAGGCGAAGGGGATCACCCGGGTGTGAACCACCCCCGTGGCACAGCCAGCACAGCCAGTACGAGAAGGCGAGTCGGGAAAACCGTGACGACGTCCATCGAAGGCAGGATCGCCGAGGAACTCGGCGTACACGAGCGTCAGGTGAAGGCGGCGGTCGAGCTGCTCGACGGCGGGTCGACCGTGCCGTTCATCGCGCGCTACCGCAAGGAAGCGACCCAGATGCTCGACGATGCGCAGCTGCGCACGCTCGAGGAACGGCTGCGGTACCTGCGGGAGCTGGAGGACCGTCGTACGGCGGTCCTCGACTCCGTACGCGAACAGGGCAAGCTCGACGACGCGCTGGAGGCGCGGATCCGGGCGGCCGACACCAAGGCGCGGCTCGAGGACATCTATCTGCCCTTCAAGCCGAAGCGCCGGACGAAGGCGCAGATCGCACGCGAGGCGGGGCTGGAACCGCTGGCCGACGGGCTGCTCGGCGACCCGTCCGTGGACCCGCTCACCGCGGCGGCCGCGTTCGTCGACGCGGACAAGGGCGTGGCGGACGCGGCGGCGGCGCTGGAGGGCGCCCGCGCGATCCTGACCGAGCGGTTCTCGGAGGACGCCGACCTCACCGGCGAACTGCGCGAACGCATGTGGACCCAGGGCCGCGTCGTGGCGAAGGTGCGGGACGGCAAGGAGGAGGCGGGCGCCAAGTTCGCCGACTACTTCGACTTCGCGGAGCCGTTCACCGCGCTGCCCTCGCACCGGGTGCTGGCGATGCTCCGGGGCGAGAAGGAGGACGTCCTCGACCTGGTGCTGGACCCGGAGGGCCCCGACGCCGCGGAGCGGCCGGGCCCCTCGGTGTACGAGAACATGATCGCCCGCCGGTTCGGGGTCGCGGACCGCGGCCGGCCCGGTGACAAGTGGCTCGGCGACACGGTGCGCTGGGCGTGGCGCACCCGGGTCCTCGTCCACCTGGGGATCGACCTGCGGCTGCGGCTGCGTACGGCTGCCGAGGACGAGGCGGTCCGGGTCTTCGCGTCGAACCTGCGCGACCTGCTGCTCGCGGCGCCTGCCGGGACCCGGGCGACGCTGGGGCTCGACCCCGGTTTCCGTACGGGCGTGAAGGTCGCCGTGGTGGACGCGACCGGGAAGGTCGTCGCCACCGACGTGATCCACCCGCACGTGCCGGCCAACAAGTGGGAGCAGTCCCTGGCGACGCTGGAGCGGCTGGCCCGGGAGCACCGGGTCGAGCTGATCGCCATCGGCAACGGCACGGCGTCCCGGGAGACCGACAAGCTCGCCGGTGAGCTGTGCGAGCGCCACCCGGAGCTGAAGCTGACCAAGGTGATGGTGTCGGAGGCGGGCGCGTCCGTGTACTCCGCCTCGGCCTTCGCTTCGCAGGAACTGCCCGACATGGACGTCTCGTTGCGTGGCGCCGTCTCGATCGCCCGGCGGCTCCAGGACCCCTTGGCGGAGCTGGTGAAGATCGACCCGAAGTCGATCGGCGTGGGCCAGTACCAGCACGACCTGTCCGAGGTGAAGCTGTCGCGTTCGCTGGACGCGGTGGTCGAGGACTGTGTGAACGGGGTCGGCGTCGACGTGAACACCGCCTCGGCGCCGCTGCTTTCGCGGGTGTCGGGCATCGGGGCGACGCTCGCCGAGAACATCGTCACGCACCGCGACACCAACGGCCCGTTCCCCTCCCGCCGGGCGCTGAAGGACGTGGCGCGCCTCGGTCCGAAGGCGTACGAGCAGTGCGCGGGCTTCCTGCGGATCCGGGGCGGCGACCCGCTGGACGCGTCGAGCGTGCACCCGGAGGCGTATCCGGTGGTGCGGACGATGGTGAAGCGGACGGGCGGCGACGTCGCCTCGCTGATCGGTAACACCGGTGTCCTGCGCTCGCTGCGGCCGGACGACTTCGTGGACGAGAAGTTCGGTCTGCCGACGGTCACGGACATCCTCAAGGAGCTGGAGAAGCCGGGCCGCGACCCGCGCCCGGCCTTCCGGACGGCCACCTTCAAGGAGGGCGTCGAGAAGATCGGCGACCTGGCCCCGGAGATGGTGCTGGAGGGGGTCGTCACCAACGTCGCGGCCTTCGGAGCGTTCGTGGACATCGGCGTCCACCAGGACGGTCTGGTCCATGTGTCGGCGATGTCGCGGACGTTCGTCAAGGATCCGCGCGATGTCGTGAAGCCGGGCGACATCGTCAAGGTGAAGGTGAGGGAGGTCGACATCCCGCGCAAGCGGATCTCGCTGACGCTGCGGCTGGACGACGAGGCCGCCACGTCCGGCGACGGTCAGGGGTCCCGGCGCGAGCGCGGCGGCGAGCGCCCGCCGCGGCAGCGGCAGAGCGGCCAGGGGCAGGGCGGCCAGGGACAGTCCGGCCAGGCGCAGCGGCAGGGCGGAGGGGGACAGGGCCGTGACCGTCGTGGAGGCGGCGGTGGCGGTGCTTCCCGACCGGCCGCCGCTCCTGCCAACAGTGCGATGGCGGACGCCCTGCGCCGCGCGGGGCTGACGGGCTCCGACCGAGGCGGCCGCAAGCGCTGAGCGACGACGAGGGCGGACCGGGACGATGTGTCCCGGTCCGCCGTCGGCTTCCCGGCCGCGGAACCGCCGGGTCAGCCGGCCTCGACGACCTTGCCGTCGGTGACCGCGACGCGGCGGGTGGTGCGGACGGCTTCGAGCATGCGACGGTCGTGCGTCACCAGCAGCAGGGTGCCGGTGTAGGCGTCGAGCGCCGACTCCAGCTGTTCGATCGCCGGCAGGTCCAGGTGGTTGGTCGGCTCGTCCAGCACCAGCAGGTTGACGCCTCTGCCCTGGAGGAGGGCCAGGGCGGCACGGGTGCGTTCGCCCGGCGAGAGGGTCGTGGCGGGGCGCAGTACGTGCGCCGCGCGCAGCCCGAACTTGGCGAGCAGGGTGCGGACCTCGGCCGGTTCGGTGTCCGGGACGGCCGCGCAGAAGGCGTCCAGCAGGCTCTCCGTGCCGTGGAACAGCTGCCGCGCCTGGTCGACCTCGCCGACCACGACGCCGGAACCGAGCGAGGCGTGGCCGGAGTCGAGCGGCAGCCGCCCGAGCAGGGCGGCCAGCAGGGTCGACTTGCCCGAGCCGTTGGCGCCGGTGATGGCGACCCGGTCCGCCCAGTCGATCTGGAGGGTGGCCGGACCGAAGGAGAAGTCGCCGCGGACGACGGCGGCGTCCCGGAGGATGGCGACCACGGAGCCGGAGCGCGGGGCGGAGGCGATCTCCATCCGCAGCTCCCACTCCTTGCGGGGCTCCTCCACGACGTCGAGGCGCTCGATCATGCGCTGTGTCTGCTTGGCCTTGGCGGCCTGCTTCTCGCTGGCCTCGCTGCGGAACTTGCGGCCGATCTTGTCGTTGTCGGTGGCCTTGCGGCGGGCGTTCTTGACGCCCTTCTCCATCCAGCCGCGCTGCGTCTGGGCGCGGCTCTCCAGGGCGGAGCGCTTGTCGGCGTACTCCTCGAACTCCTCGCGGGCATGGGAGCGGGCCCGTTCGCGTTCCTCCAGGTAGGAGGCGTATCCACCGCCGTAGAGGTGGATCTCCTGCTGGGCGAGGTCCAGTTCGAGCACCTTGGTGACCGTACGCATGAGGAACTCGCGGTCGTGGCTGACGACGACGGTGCCGGCCCGGAGCCCGGACACGAAGCGCTCCAGGCGTTCCAGGCCGTCCAGGTCCAGGTCGTTGGTGGGCTCGTCGAGCAGGAAGACGTCGTAGCGCGACAGCAGCAGCGAGGCCAGCCCGGCGCGGGCTGCCTGGCCGCCGGAGAGGGCCGTCATCGGCTGGTCGAGGCCGACGGTCAGCCCGAGTTCGGCGGCGACACCCTCGGCGCGTTCGTCCAGGTCGGCGCCGCCGAGGGCGAGCCAGCGCTCCAGGGTCTCGGCGTAGGCGTCGTCCGCGCCGGGCGCCTGGTCGACCAGGGCCTGGGTCGCGGCGTCCATCGCCCGCTGGGCGTCGGCGACCCCGGTACGGCGGGCGAGGAAGTCCCGTACGGACTCGCCTTCGCGGCGCTCGGGCTCCTGGGGCAGGTGTCCGACGGTGGCGCCGGGCGGGGAGAGCCGCAGCTCGCCGTCCTCCGGGCGGTCGAGTCCGGCCAGGAGGCGGAGCAGCGAGGATTTGCCGGCGCCGTTGGCTCCGACGAGCCCGATCACGTCCCCGGGCGCGACGACGAGGTCGAGTCCGGTGAAGAGGGTGCGGTCGCCGTGCCCGGCGGCGAGGTCCTTGGCGACGAGGGTGGCAGTCATCAGGGTGCGATCCTAAGCGAACCGGCGGGCCACCGGGGACCGGCCCCGGGCCGGACGTACAGGGCCCGCGCGGCGACGGGAGTGGTGGGGATGGGTACGAGGGCGGACGTGGTCGTGGTGGGCGGCGGGGTCAGCGGGCTGGCCACGGCGCTGGTGCTGACGGAACGCGGCCACCGGGTGCGGGTGTGGTCGAGGGACGCGGCGGCGGACACCACGTCGGCGGTGGCCGGTGGGCTCTGGTGGCCGTACCGGATCGAGCCCGAGGCGCTGGTCGGCGACTGGTCGCTGGAGACCCTGCGGGTGTACGAGGAGTGGGCGGGGTCGCCCGGGACCGGCGTGAGGGTGGCGACCGGTACGCACGGGGGTGAGCGGCTCGCGTCGCTGGGGCCGTGGGCGGCCCGTCTGGCGGGGGCGACGGAGGTGGCCGAGGGGCTGCGGGTGACGTTGCCCCTGATCGACATGCCGGTGCACCTGGGGTGGCTGGAGCGGCGGCTGACGGCGGCGGGCGGTGTCCTGGAGCGGCGGGAGGTCCGCGGCTTCGCGGAGGCCGCCGCCGAGGCGCCGGTGGTGGTCAACTGCACCGGTCTCGGCGCTCGCACCCTGGTCCCGGACCCCGCGGTGCGGCCGGTGCGGGGCCAGTTGGTGGTGGTGGAGAACCCGGGCGTCGAGGAGTGGTTCGCCGAGGCGGACCCGGCGTCGAGCGCGACGACGTACTTCTTCCCGCAGCCGGGCGGCCTGGTGCTCGGGGGCACGGCGGAGGCGGGCGACTGGCGTACGGAGCCCGACCCGCGGACGGCCGAGGCGATCGTGGCGCGCTGTGCGCGGGTGCGGCCTGAGATCGCCCGGGCCCGGGTCGTGGCACACCGGGTGGGGCTGCGGCCGGCCCGGGACGGCGGGGTGCGGATCGAGGCCGAGGGGCTGCCGGGCGGGGGTCTGCTGGTGCACAACTACGGGCACGGCGGGGCCGGGGTCACGGTGGCGTGGGGGTGCGCCGAGGCCGCGGCCCGGCTGGTCGGCTGAGGGGCGGCCTCCGCCGGGGCCGCCGCCCGGCCCTCCGGGTCGGGCGGCGGCCCGCGCTCAGGCGGAGGGGCCGGGTCTGTGCCGTTCGTCGCTGGTGACCTCGGTGGCGCCGGGCCCGATCCGGATCTCGAAGTCGCCGTCGTACTTGGCGTGGCCCTGGATCACCGCGGACTCCACGGCCTCCACACCGAACTCCCGGCGCACGATCAGGGGGTCGTGCCGCAGGTCGCGCATCAGGGAGACGCACATGCCGATCATCACGACGGTGAACGGCGCGGCCACCAGGATCGTCAGGTTCTGCAGCCCCGCCAGCGCGTCGTCCTGCCCGTTGCCGATGAGCAGCATGACCGCCGCCACGGCGCCGGTGACGACGCCCCAGAAGATCACGACCCACCGGGCGGGTTCGAGGACACCCTTCTGGGAGAGCGTGCCCATCACGATCGAGGCCGCGTCGGCGCCGGAGACGAAGAAGATGCCGACCAGGACCATGACGAGGATGCTCATGAGCGTGGCGGCAGGGAACTGCTGGAGGACGCCGAAGAGCTGCGCCTCCTGGGTGTCGCCGACCCCGCTGAGCCGGCCGGCCTGGTCGAGCCTGATCGAGGAACCGCCGAACACGGCGAACCAGATGAGGCTGACCGTGCTGGGCACCAGGATCACACCGCCGACGAACTGACGGATCGTACGGCCGCGGCTGATCCTCGCGATGAACATGCCGACGAAGGGCGTCCAGGAGATCCACCACGCCCAGTAGAAGACCGTCCAGCTGGCGAGCCAGTCGGCCACCTGCCCCTCCCCGGTGGCCTCGGTGCGCCCGGCGAGCTGGGCGAGGTTGCCGAAGTACGCGGCGATCGAGGTGGGGAGCAGGTCGAGCACGATGATGGTGGGGCCGACGACGAAGACGAAAACCGCCAGGATCAGGGCGAGCACCATGTTGATGTTGGACAGCCACTGGATGCCGCGCTCGACACCGGACACGGCGGAGGCGACGAAGGCGGCCGTGAGGACGGCGATGATCGCGACCAGCAGGCCCGTACCGGTCTTCTCCATCCAGTCGAGCTCCTGGAAACCGCTGCCGATCTGGAGCGCGCCGAGCCCCAGCGAGGCCGCGGAGCCGAAGAGGGTCGCGAAGATGGCCAGGATGTCGATGACCCGGCCGACGCCCCCGTGGGCGTGCCGGGAACCGATGAGCGGCTCGAACACCGCGCTGATGGTCTGCCGCCTGCGCCGCCGGTAGGTGCTGTACGCGATGGCGAGCCCGACGACGGCGTAGATCGCCCACGGGTGCAGCGTCCAGTGGAAGAGGGTGGTCGCCATCGCCGTCTGCATCGCCTCGGCGGATTCGGTGGGACGGGTGCCGGGCGGCGGGTTGCGGAAGTGGGCCAGCGGCTCGCTCACCCCGTAGAACATCAGGCCGATGCCCATGCCGGCGCTGAACATCATCGCCACCCAGGAGACCGTCCGGAACTCCGGCTCCTCGCCTTCCTGGCCGAGCGAGATCTTCCCGTACCGGCTGATCGCGAGCC
This sequence comes from Streptomyces sp. SirexAA-E, assembly GCF_000177195.2. GTDB lineage: Bacteria > Actinomycetota > Actinomycetes > Streptomycetales > Streptomycetaceae > Streptomyces > Streptomyces flavovirens. The sequence continues at coordinate 6,717,589 of NC_015953.1, read as the reverse complement.
AGAGGGCGAAGACCACGAAGCCGGAGGCGGCCAGCATGAAGCCCCAGCCACCGTTGTGGATGAGGCCGTTGAGCAGGGTGTTGGACACGTCCTCCAGCGACTTGGTGGCGGTGGAGCCCCAGATCACGAAGGCGACGGTGAGCACCGCCGTGACGCCGAAGACCACCCGGTCGGTCGTGGGCCGACGGCCGTGGCTCGGTTCGGCGGGTAGATCGGCCGTGACCGGGAGATGGTCCCCCCGGTCACCCGTTCTCTGCTCGTCATGCGACACAAATGGCACCTTTCAGGCAATGCGAATATATCGCTCTCCGTAGGCAGTACCACACACGGCGCGCGTCTCCGCGGACCAACAAGCCGGGGCCGCTTGACTGTTTACGAGGGGACATGCCGGGCGACCGGGCCGTCCGGCGGTGCCGAGCGGGCGGTTAGGCTGGCGGGCGTTCGTGCTGACCCCGCTCGTTCCGGCCCATCCCGGCCGGGGCACGCGCGCCCGAGGAGCGTCTCTTGCCCGACCCGATCCCCGATCCGCAGCGTGACGTCCGGCCCACCCTGGAGGCGGTCGCGTCCCGCGCGGGCGTGTCCAGGGCGACGGTGTCCCGGGTCGTCAACGGCGGCGCCGGGGTACGGCAGCCGCTGGTGGACCAGGTGCGCAAGGCGGTCGACGAGCTCGGGTACATCCCGAACCACGCGGCCAGGACCCTGGTCACCCGGCGCAACGGGGCGGTGGCGGTGATCATCGACGAGCCCGAGTTCCGGATCTTCTCCGACCCGTTCTTCTCCCGCCAGATCCGCGGGATCAGCCGCGAGCTCAACGCCCACGACGCGCAACTGGTGCTGCTGCTGGTGGAGGGCAGGGGCGACTTCGACCGGGTCACCCGCTATCTGGCGGGCGGGCACGTGGACGGCGTCCTGGCCTTCTCCCTGCACACCGACGACGAACTGCCCGCGATCATCCGCAGGTTCAGGGTGCCGACGGTCTACGGCGGGCGCCCGGAGCGCCCGGTGCGGGGCGACAGCGCCGGCGCCCCGGTGCCGTACGTCGACTGCGACAACCGGGGCGGCGCCCGTGAGGCCGTGCGCCATCTCGTCTCGCTCGGCCGGCGGCACATCGCGCACATCGCGGGCCCGCGCGACCAGACCTCCGCGCTCGACCGGATCGAGGGCTACCACGACGTGCTGCCGGACGCCGATCCCGCACTGACCGTGGTCGGCGACTTCACCGCCGACGGCGGGGCCCGGGCGATGACACGGTTGCTGGAGGTCCGCCCGGACCTGGACGCGGTCTTCGTGGCGAACGACCTGATGGCGTCGGGGGCCCTGCGCGTGCTGCGCGGGAGGGGGCTGCGGGTGCCGGAGGAGGTCGCGCTGGTCGGCTTCGACGACATGACCTCGGTCGCGGAGGCCACCGATCCCCCGCTGACGACGGTCCGTCAGGACGTGGAGGGCATGGGCCGGCTGATGGTGCGGCTGCTGATGGAGCGGCTGGACAGCGACACCGGCGAGTGGCCCGACTCCGTGGTCACCCCGACCGAACTGATCCGGCGGGCCTCGGCCTGATCGCCCGGGTGCCGCGCTCCGCGCGCCACGCGGCCCGTGCCCTGCGGGCGAGCGGGAGATAGCGCAGCCGCTCGGGCAGGACGGGCACGACGCAGCGCACGAGTGCGCAGAACCTCCGCAGCCGCCGCTCCTCGGCGTCGCTCCAGGCGAGCCCGATGGCCTCGCGGGCCTCCGGCGGCATCAGGCCGACCGTGACGAACCGCCGGAAGCGTGCCAGCGGCGGGAGCAGCAGCGGCCACAGCACCCGGAGCGTGAGCCGCACGGCCGACGGCCCCCGGTCGGGCGGCGGCACGGGGCGGTCGGTGGCCACCAGGTCCTCGACGACGGGAGTGCGTTCGATCTCGTCGGCGAGCACGGACCGGTAGTACGGCCAGAACTCCTCGATCGTCTGCGGCATGTCCCGGTCGTGGATGCCGAGGATCCGTCCGACCTGGAGCCATTCCCGGTACAGCGCCCGCTCCTGGGCCTCGCCGAGTGGGCGCACGAGATAGCGCGCCGCGTGCTGGTAGACGGGGAAACCGGTGGCGTGGACCCAGGCGTAGTTGGCGGGGGTGAGCGCGTGGTAGCGGCGGCCCCGGGTGTCGGTGCCCTGGATGGTGCGGTGCAACGTGCGGAGCCGGCGCCCCTCCTCGGCGGCCGCCTCTCCCCCGTACACCCAGAGCTGGAGCGAGCGCAGGGAGCGTTCGCCGCGCCCCCACGGGTCGGTGCGGAAGACCGAGTGCTCGTCCACCCCCGCGCCGACGGCGGGGTGGGCCACCTGGAGGGTGAGAGCGGCGGGCAGCATGAGCAGCCCCCTGACGTCACCGGCCAGGCTCCACAGGACGCCGCCCGGCGGGGGCGGGACGGGTCCGGTGCGGCCGGTGTCCGTGCTGCTCATCCAGGTGCTCCCAGCGGTATGCGGGCGCCGGCGAAGGCACCCGGCCCGTACGTGTTCCAGTATGCGAGCGCGTGCGCGCGACCGGGCCGCCGGGGCCCCACGCGGCCGTGTCCGCAGTGTTGACGCCCTCGGTGAAACAAGTCAATAGTATTTGTAACTTTGACTCTCCGGGGGCGGGGGAGCCGCTGCGCGCCCCGCACGGGCCTGGCGCCGCGCCCGGAGGGCTTTCCCGCACACCCGAGCTTCAGGAGGTGGCACGGATGGGCCGTTACAGCCGCTTACGCGAGATCCGGCGCATGGATCCCGCACGTGACTGCGCCGAGATCCTCCGGCTGATGGCGCAGTACGAATTCCCCTGGGACTACCGGCAGGGCATCGGCCTCGCCTTCCTCCGCGACTACGGCGTACCCCGGATCTCCGTCCTCCTCGACCGCACCCAGGAGTTCGAACGCCACGGCCAGAAGCGGTACGACGACACCGTCCTGTTCGGCTACGAGATGACGGCCGAGGGCTTCGAGTCGGAGCGGGCCCGAGCGGCGGCCCGCCGTCTCAACCGGATCCACGGCAGGTACCGCATCCCCAACGAGGACTACCTCTACGTCCTGGCCACCACGGTGGTCGGTCCCAGACGGTGGATCGACCGGTTCGGCTGGCGTCCTCTGTGTCCGCAGGAGGTGCAGGCGCTGGCGGAGGCGGGCAGGAGGACGGCAGCCATGATGGGGATAGCGGGTGCGCCGGACACCTATGCCGGTTTCGAGGAGCTGATGGACTCCTACGAGAGGGCGATGTTCGCCTACGACCCGGCGAACCGGCGCGTGGCGACCGCCACCTTCCGGGTCATGGCCCACTGGTACCCGGCCCCGTTGCGCCCGCTGGTGGCCCGCCTCTCGCTGGCGCTGCTGGACGAGCCCCTCCTGCGCGCGCTGGGCTTCCGGCCGCAGCCGCGCTGGGTGCGGCTGGCCGCCGAACACCTGCTGCGCGCCCGGGCGCTCGGCGTGGGGCTGCTGCCGGCCCGCCCCCGGTGGCTGCCGTCCAGGCCCCGGCCGCGGAGCTATCCCTTCGGCTACCACCTCGACGACCTGGGCCCGCACTGGGCCGGGTCTCGGCCGCTGGAGCCCCTGCCCCAGGAGCGCTCCTGAGCGCGGGGCGTACGCCTCGCGAACGGCCCGCGACGCCCGGCGCGGTCACTCGGTGCCGAGCAGCGGCAGCAGGTAGGTACGGGCGAAGGCGCGCACCTGGTCGTCGTCGTCGAGCGCGAAGCAGCTCACGGGGTTGAGGAGGAAGGAGACGGTGATCCGCACCATGAGCTCGGCCACCGGCGTCGGGTCCGTCTCCGGGCGCCCCTCGGCCCGCTGGGCGTCGCGCAGCCGGTCGGCCAGGTAGCCGCGCATGGCGAGGAAGGCGGGGGCGCTCTCCAGGGTGAGGAAGGGGAGCATGATCTCCGGTTCCAGCCGCAGCAGGCCGCCCACCAGCGGGTGTTCACGGATGTGCTTGAGCACGGCCACGAAGCCTTCGACGAGGCGGTCCTGCGTGGTGGGCAGGGCGGCGACCGCCTCGTCCACGTCCACGACGAAGCGCCGGTACTCGCGCAGCAGGCAGGCCGAGACCAGGCTGTCCTTGTTGCCGATCCGCCGGTAGACCGTGACCCGGGAGACCTTGGCGCGCTTGGCCACGTCGTCGACGGTCGAGCGGCGCAGCCCGAAGGTCATGAACTGCTCGCGTGCCGCGTCCAGGATCTGCTCGCTCAGCGCGTCCGGGGACGGCGTCTCCACGAGCGCCCGGGCCAGCAGGGCCGCCTCGGTGTCCTGTGCCGCCATGAGCCTCCCCGTCCGCCGTGACGCTCCCACTCAACCACAGGCCTGCGGGGGCCCGGCTGCGCGGGACTCCGGCGGACGGCGCCACTTCCGGAACGCGCCCCGGCCGGACGGTGCGGTGGCGTCCCCCCGCGGATACGTGATCCCCCTCATGTCCTCACCGTACGGCCCACCACCGACGACGGCCGGACGCTTTCTCAACAGTGGTGAGACAGCAATACTGTTGCACCTGATCGATTCGGGCCCGCACCGCGGGCCGTCGGCGACAAGGAGCAGTCATGGCCACCGGGGACGAGGAGCCGACGCTCACCGTCGACGAACTCGCCGCACGCGCGGGTGTCACCGTACGCACCGTGCGTTTCTACGGCACCCGGGGGCTGTTGCCTCCCCCGGTGATCGGCCCGCGCCGGGTCGGGCACTACGGTCCGGCCCATCTCTCGCGTCTGGCGCTGATCGAGGAGCTCCAGCACCAGGGCATGACGCTCGCCGCCATCGAGCGGTACCTGGAGCAGCTGCCGCCCGATCTGAGCGCGCACGACCTGGCCATCCACCGGGCACTGGTGGCGTCCTGGGCGCCGGACGCGGCCGAGGACATGGAGCGGACGGAGCTGGAGCGGCGCGCGGGGCGGGCGCTCACGGAGCCGGATGTGGACCGGCTGGCGGCGATGGGCGTCCTGGACCGCTCGGCGGACACCGGCGGCTACCGGGTCGATGTGGGGCTGCTGCGGCTCGGGGTGGAGCTGCTGGACGTGCCGATCGAGCACGAGACGATCCTGGCCGCGCGCACGGTGCTGCTGGAGCACACCCGCTCGGCCGCCCAGGAGCTGAGCCGGCTGTTCCGGGACGAGGTGTGGAGCCCGTACCGGGAGCGGGAGGAGGACCCGGAGCACCTGAAGGCCATGAAGTCGCTGTCGGCCCATATGCAGCCGATGGTGCTCCAGGCCCTGCTGACGGCGTTCCAGCGGTCGCTCAAGGAGGAGTTGCGGGCCGCGTTCACCACGGAGTGAGCCGCCGGGTGCGCACGGCCCGCGAGGCCGCCGTCAGTCGTGGAAGGTCTCGCCCTTCTCCGCCTTCTCCAGCAGCAGCGGCGACGGCAGGAAGCGGTCGCCGTAGCGCTCGGCGAGCTGCCGGGCGCGGGCCACGAAGCCGGGCAGGCCGCCCTCGTAGCCGTTGATGTACTGGAGTACGCCGCCGGTCCAGGGCGGGAAGCCGATCCCCATGATCGAGCCGATGTTGGCGTCGGCGACGGTCGTCAGGACGTTCTCCTCCAGACAGCGGACGCTGTCCAGCGCCTCGGAGAAGAGCATCCGCTCCTGCATGTCCTCGAACGGGATCTCGGCGCCGGGCCGGGTGAAGTGCTCGCGCAGCCCCGGCCACAGCAGGCCCCGCCGGCCGTCCTCGCCGTACTCGTAGAAGCCCGCTCCCCCACTGCGTCCGGGCCGCCCGAACTCGTCGACCATCCGGTCGACGACCGCGTCGGCGGGGTGTGCGGGCCAGGTGCCGCCCGCCTCCTCGATCGCGCGCCGGGTCTCGTCGCGGATCTTGCGCGGGAGGGTGAGGGTCAGCTCGTCCATCAGGCTGAGGACCTTGGCCGGGTAGCCGGCCTGCGCCGCCGCCTGCTCGACGGACGCGGGCTCGATGCCCTCGCCGACCATGGCGACGCCCTCGTTGATGAAGTGGCCGATGACACGCGAGGTGAAGAAGCCGCGGGAGTCGTTGACGACGATCGGGGTCTTCTTGATCCGGCGCACCAGGTCGAAGGCGCGGGCCAGCGCCTCGTCACCGGTCTTGTCGCCCTTGATGATCTCCACCAGCGGCATCTTGTCGACCGGCGAGAAGAAGTGCAGCCCGATGAAGTCGGCGGGCCGCTCCACGCCCTCGGCGAGGACCGTGATGGGCAGGGTGGAGGTGTTGGAGCAGAGCAGCGCGTCGGGCTCGACGACGTCCTGGATCTCCTGGAACACCTTGTGCTTGAGCGCGGTGTCCTCGAAGACGGCCTCGATCACCGCGTCGCAGCCGGCCAGATCCGCCGGGTCGCCGGTAGGGGTGATGCGGGCGAGCAGTTCGTCGCGCTTCGCCTCGGTCGTACGGCCCCGGGAGAGCGCCTTGGCGAGCAGCTTCTCGCTGTAGGCCTTGCCCTTCTCGGCCGCCTCGGTGGAGACGTCCTTGAGGACGACGTCGAGGCCGGCGCGGGCGCAGGAGTAGGCGATGCCCGCACCCATCATCCCGGCGCCGAGGACGGCGACCTTGCGGACCTGGCGTTCCTCCACTCCCCCCGGGCGGCTGGCCCCGGAGTTGACGGCCTGGAGGTCGAAGAAGAAGGCCTGGATCATGTTCTTCGCGACCTGGCCGGTGACCAGTTCGGTGAAGTAGCGGGCCTCGATGGTCAGAGCGGTCTCGAAGTCGACCTGCGATCCCTCGACCGCCGCGGCCATGATGTTGCGGGGCGCGGGCATGGGCGCGCCCGCAAGCTGCTTCCTCAGGTTGGCGGGGAAGGCGGGCAGGTTGGCGGCGAACTTCGGATGGGACGGGGTGCCGCCGGGGATGCGGTAGCCCTTGACGTCCCAGGGCTGCCGCGATTCCGGGTGGGTGTCGATGAAGGCGCGCGCCTTGGCGAGCATCTCCTCGCGCGTGGCGGCGATCTCGTGGACCAGGCCGTTCTCCAGCGCCCGGGCGGGGGTGTACTGGGTGCCCTGGAGGAGGACCTTGAGCAGCGCGTCGGTGATGCCCATGAGGCGTACGGTGCGGGTGACGCCGCCGCCCGCGGGCAGCAGGCCGAGGGTGACCTCGGGCAGGCCGATGCGGGAGCCCGGGGCGTCCAGGGCGACGCGGTGGTGGGAGGCGAGGGCGATCTCGTAACCGCCGCCGAGCGCGGCACCGTTGATCGCGGCGACGACCGGCTTGCCGAGCGTCTCGATGCGGCGCAGCGAGTTCTTGATCGCGGTACCGGTGTCGAAGGCGGCCTGGGCGTCCTCGGGGCCGACCTTGATCATGTCCTTGAGGTCGCCGCCCGCGAAGAAGGTCTTCTTGGCGGAGGTGTAGATGATGCCCCGGATGGAGTCCTTCTCGGCCTCGGCCCGGTCGGCGACGGCGGCGATCGAGTCCTTGAACGCCTGGTTCATCGTGTTGGCGGACTGGCCGGGATCGTCCAGGACGAGGGTGACGATGCCGGTCTCGTCCTGTTCCCAGCGGATGGTCGTGCTCTCGGTCATGGGTGGTGTTCTCCGTAAGAGAGGGGCCGGGGACGGTCAGAGACGCTCGATGACGGTGGCGATGCCCATACCGCCGCCGACGCAGAGGGTGGCGAGGCCGTACCGCTTGTCCTGGCGCTCCAGTTCGTCGACGAGCGTGCCGAGGATCATCGCGCCGGTGGCGCCGAGGGGGTGGCCGAGTGCGATGGCGCCGCCGTTGACGTTGATCTTGTCGAGGGTCAGGCCCATGTCCCGGGCGAAGCGCAGGACGACGCCGGCGAAGGCCTCGTTGATCTCGACGAGGTCGATGTCGTCGATGGTGAGTCCGGCCTTGGCGAGTGCCTTGCGGGTGGCGGGTGCGGGGCCGGTCAGCATGATGGTCGGCTCGGAGCCGGAGACGGCGGCGGAGACGATCCGGGCGCGTGGGGTGAGTCCGTAGCGCTCGCCGACCTCCTTCGAGCCGATCGCGACGAGGGCGGCGCCGTCCACGATGCCGGAGGAGTTGCCCGCGTGGTGGACGTGGTCGATCTTCTCGACCCAGTGGTACTTCTGCAGGGCGACGGCGTCGAAGCCGCCCATCTCGCCGATGGTGGCGAACGACGGCTTGAGGGAGGCCAGCGAGTCGGCGGTGGTCCCGGGACGCATGTGCTCGTCGTGGTCGAGGACGAGCAGGCCGTTGCGGTCCCTGACGGGGACGACGGAGCGGGCGAACCGCTCCTCCTTCCACGCCGCGGCGGCGCGCTCCTGGGACAGCGCGGCGTACTCGTCGACGTCGCGGCGGCTGAAGCCCTCGATGGTGGCGATGAGGTCGGCGCCGATGCCCTGCGGGGCGAAGCCCGTCTCGAAGCTGGTCATCGGGTCCATCGCCCAGGCGCCACCGTCGGAGCCCATCGGGACCCGGGACATCGATTCGACCCCGCCGGCCAGGACCAGGTCCTCCCAGCCCGAACGGACCTTGGCGGCGGCCAGGTTGACCGCCTCCAGGCCGGAGGCACAGAAGCGGTTCTCCTGGACACCGGCGACGGAGTCCGGGAGTCCGGCCGCGATGGCGGCGATCCGCGCGATGTCGGAGCCCTGGTCGCCGAGCGGGCTGACGACGCCGAGGACGATGTCGTCGATGGCGGCCGGGTCCAGGTCCGGGAAGCGGCCCCGGATCTCGTGGATGAGGCCGACGACGAGGTCGATCGGCTTGGTGCCGTGCAGGGCGCCGTTGGCCTTGCCGCGGCCGCGCGGGGTGCGGATCGCGTCGTAGACGTACGCTTCGGTGCTCAAGTCAGCTGCCTTTCGGGAGGGTTGCGCGGGGAGGGGTGCGGGTCAGGCGAGCAGTGAACGGCCGATGATCTCCTTCATGATCTCGGTCGTTCCGCCGTAGATGGTCTGGATGCGGCCGTCCGTGAAGGCCCTGGCGACCCGGTACTCCGTCATGTAGCCGTATCCGCCGTGGAGTTGGAGGCAGCGGTCGGCGACCCGCTTCTGGAGTTCGGTGGCCCACCACTTGGCCATCGAGGCGTGCACGGCGTCGAGCGTCCCGTCCGAGTGGTCGGCGATGCACCGGTCCAGGAAGGTCCGGGTCACGGCGCACTCGGTGGCCATCTCGGCGATCTCGAACCGGATGTGCTGGAGCTTGGCCAGGGGCCGCCCGAAGGCCTCGCGCTCCTTGACGTACCGGGTGGTGATCTCCAGGAGGTGTTCGGCGGCGGCGATCCCGGCGACCGCTATGCCCATCCGTTCCTGGGCCAGGTTGGTCATGAGGTGCAGGAAGGCGCCGTCGCGCTCGCCGAGGAGGTTCTCCTTGGGGACGCGGACGTCGTGGAAGAACAGTTCGGCGGTGTCCTGGGACTTCTGGCCGATCTTGTCGAGGTTGCGGCCGCGTTCGAAGCCCTCGGCACCGCGTTCCACGACGATCAGCGAGAGGCCCTTCGCGCCGCCCTCCGGGGAGGTCCTGGCGACGACGATCACCAGGTCGGCGAGGATGCCGTTGGAGATGAAGGTCTTCGACCCGTTGAGCAGCCAGTGATCGCCCTTGTCCTCGGCGGTGGTGCGGATGGCCTGGAGGTCGGACCCGGCGCCGGGTTCCGTCATGGCGATGGCGGTGATCGTCTCGCCGCTGCAGAAGCCGGGCAGCCAGCGGCGCTTCTGCTCGTCGGTGGCGAGCGAGGTCAGATAGGGGCCGATGATGTCGTTGTGCAGGCCGAGGGCGAGGCCGGGCACACCGGCCCTGGTGAACTCCTCGGCCAGCACGGCGCTGTACCGGAAGTCGTCGTTGCCGCCGCCTCCGTACTCCTCCGGTACGGCGAGGCCGAGCAGCCCCTGCCGGCCGGCCGCGAGCCAGGCGTCGCGTGCGACGATCCCGTCCTGCTCCCACTGCTCGTAGTACGGGAGCACCTCCTTGTCCAGGAAGGTGCGGACGGTCCGGCGGAACGCGTCGTGTTCTTCGGTGAAGATCTGCCGCTGCACTTCAGACTCCCTGGGGCCGGTCGGTGGGGACGGGGACGATGACGGGACGAGCCGGGAGGGCCATCAGCCCGCGGGCCCCGTCCCGGTGGTGCGCAGGCCCGGCACGTCCCAGTCCGCCGCGACCTCGTCGGTGTCCGCGCCGGGCAGGGCGGGCGGGCGGCGCACCCCGGAGGGCGTCGCGGAGAAGCGGGGCGCGGGGGCGGGCTGGGTGAGGCCGCCGTGCTCCACGAAGGTGGCGCGGGCGGCGAGGTGGGGGTGGCCGGGCGCCTCGCGGAGCGAGAGGACCGGGGCCACGCAGGCGTCCGTACCCTCGAACACCTCGGTCCACTCGGCGCGGGTGCGGGCCGAGAAGCGCTCGGCGACGGCGGCGCGCAGCTGTGGCCAGCGGGTGAGGTCGTCGCGGGCCGCGGCGACCTCACCGAGGCCGAGCAGCGCGGCGAACCGCTCGTAGAAGCGCGCTTCGAGCGGCCCGACCGCCATGTAACCGCCGTCGGACGTCTCGTAGCAGCCGTAGAAGGGGCAGCCGCCGTCCAGGAGGTTGGAGCCGCGCCGGTCCTGCCAGCTGCCGGCCGCCAGCATGCCGTGGATCATCGTGGCGAGGTGGGCGGCGCCGTCGACGACGGCCGCGTCCACGACCTGCCCGGTGCCGCCGGGCGTACGGGCGTGCTGGAGGGCCGCGAGCACGCCGACGACGAGGTAGAGCGAGCCGCCCGCGTAGTCGCCGACCAGGTTGGCGGGGACCGTCGGCGGCTCACCGGGCGCGCCGATCATGGAGAGGGTGCCGGTGAGGGCGATGTAGGCGACATCGTGTCCCGCCCGGTCGGCGAGCGGACCGTCCTGGCCCCAGCCGGTCATCCGTCCGTAGACGAGCCGGGGGTTGCGCTCCAGGCAGACGTCGGGGCCCACGCCGAGGCGTTCGGCGACCCCCGGGCGGTAGCCCTCGATCAGGACGTCGGCCCGTGCGACGAGGTCCAGCACCCGCGCGGCACCGCCCTCGGCCTTGAGGTCGACGAGGACGGACCGCTTGTTCCGGTTGGTGAGGTCGTACGCCGGGTCGATGCCCAGCCCCGGCCCGCCCGGGCGGTCGACGCGCACCACGTCGGCGCCCAGATCGGCCAGCAGCATCGCGGCGAACGGGCCCGGGCCGATGCCCGCCAGCTCGACGACGCGCACCCCCGCCAGCGGGCCGTCCGATCGGTGCCCTGTCGTTGCCATCAAGCCCCCAGCGGTGTGACACAACTGATGTAACATCGATGATGCTAAGAACCGAGGCCGCTCCGCACAACCCTTTCGGCCGAGCAAGCGCTTAGGGCGGGCCCCGGAAGTCACGCCCGTCCTCCGGGCGGGCGGCGCCACGTCCCGAACACGCCCTGGCCGGATCCTCTCGTACCGGAGCCCGCCCGGCCGTACGGCGCCACGCACGCTCCGCTAGCCTCTGGCTGCTCACATCGGCGCCGGCCCCAGCGGAGGCACGCATGAACAGGCAGCACGGGGCACAGCGCCCCTTGGACATCGTCCTTTTCGGTGCCACGGGCTTCGTGGGGTCGCTGACGGCCGCCTGTCTCGCGGCGCACGCGCCGGACGGCTGCCGCTGGGCCCTGGCCGGACGCAGCCTGCCCAAGCTGGAGCGGCTGCGCGAGCGGCTGGCCGCGACCGATCCCCGGTGCGCGGACCTGCCGCTGATCCCGGCGGACGCGGACGACGCCGGCGCACTGCGCGAACTCGCCGCGTCCGCACACGTGGTGGCGTCGACGGTCGGGCCGTACGTCCACCACGGCGAGAAGCTCGTCGCGGCCTGCGCCGAGGAAGGGACGGACTACGCCGACCTCACCGGCGAGCCGGAGTTCGTCGACACGATGTATTTGCGCCACGACACCCGGGCCAGGGAGACCGGCGCCCGGATCGTGCACGCCTGCGGCTTCGACTCGGTCCCTCATGACCTGGGCGCCTACTTCACCGTCCAGCAGCTCCCCGAGGGCGTGCCGCTGACCGTGGACGGCTTCGTGCGCACCGGCGCGGTCTTCTCCGGCGGCACGTTCGCCTCGGCGCTCACCGCGCTCGGGCGCGGGCGGCAGACGGTGCGGGCCGCACGCGAACGCAGGCTGCACGAACCCCGCCAGGTCGGCCGCCGGGCCCGCGCACCGCAGGGCTCCCCCCACTTCAGCGCGGCGACCGGCACCTGGGCGCTGCCGCTGCCGACCCTGGACCCGCGCGTGGTGGAGCGCTCGGCGCGGGCGCTGGAACGTTACGGCCCCGATTTCCGCTACCGGCACTTCGCCTCGGTGAAGCACCTGCCGGTGGCGCTCGGGGGCACCGCCGCACTCGGCGCACTGGCCGGAGCCGCACAGGTGCCCCCGGTGCGCGACTGGCTGACGAGTCGTTACGAGGCGGGCTCCGGCCCCGACGAGGCGCGCAGGCGGCGCAGCTGGTTCACGGTCCGCTTCGTCGGCGAGGGCGGCGGCCGACGGGTCTTCACGGAGGTCTCGGGCGGCGACCCGGGCTACGACGAGACCGCGAAGATGCTGGCCCATGCGGCGCTGTGCCTGGCCCTGGACGAACTGCCCGCGACCTCGGGGCAGGTCACCACGGTCACGGCGATGGGCGACGCGCTGCTGGAACGGTTGCGGTCGGCGGGGATCCGCTTCCGGGTCGCGGCGACGCTCTGAGCCCTCGCACCGGGTCGTGGGCTCTACGGCTCATCCGGGGCGAACCAGGGGGACGGGGTCAGAGCATCCAGGACGCGAGCGTGCAGACCATGGAGACGGTCCAGGCGGCTCCCGCGACGACGCCGAGGGTCATGCCCACGGCGACGCCACGCTGGGAGAGGCGTACGGTTCCGGTGCTCATGCGAGGCGTGTTGTGGTCGATCATGTGTACCAGCCTGCCCCGGATGTTCGACGAACAACATCCGGTCATGTACTCAGTCGGCAACAATCGCCGCGCGCCCTCGTGCTCAGGCGAGCGCTTCCCGCAGCGCGGACCGGCACAGGGCGTCGGCCCTGCGGGTGGTCTCCGGCTGACGGAAGTCGCGGGCCAGCGCGAGGGTGTGGGCGCAGGCGTTGTCCAGGTCGGTGCGGTGGCCCACGGAGACGAAGACGGGCTTGATGCCGTCCTGGGTCCGCAACGCCCGCCCCACCTCCTCGCCTTCGTCGAGCAGCGGGCTGGAGTCGCCGCGGCGGGGCCCCGGTTGTTCGTAGTGGAAGGTGAACGGGTTCTTCGCGACGCCGACGGCGGGCAGGCCGGTGAGCACGCCGAGGTGGCTGGCGAGACCGAACCGGCGCGGGTGGGCCAGCCCGTACCCGTCGCAGACGACCAGTCCCGGGTCGACGGGGAGCGCCTCCAGGGCGGCGAGCACGGTGGGGATCTCCCGGAAGGCCAGCAGCCCGGGGATGTACGGGAAGCTCACCGTGCCGCGCGCGGTGGACTCGGCGACCACACCGAGCGTCGCCGCGTCCAGCACGACGGCCGCCGCGACGACGACGTCCCGCTCCTCGTCGTAGGCGACGTCGACCCCGGTGACGTGGCCCGTCCCGGGCGGAGGCCCGGTCTCGTCGCGCACCACACGGGTGCGCAACGCGTCCTGTGCGGCACGGGCTTCGGCCTCGTCGGCGGGCATCGGGAAGGTCGTCATGAGGGCCTCAGTCTAAGACGCCGCTTCGGACGTCGCTTCAGGCGGTGAGGACGCCGAGACGGAGGCGGGACCGGACGAAGGGCCTGTTGCGAGCACGAGCACCATTCGTCCGGCACCAACCGCTGAACCGGACCCGCCACGCACTGCTCCACGCACAATCACGCCATAAGGGACGACGTCCAGGGGCCGCCCCACCACCCCGGGTGCGGTGGCCGAAACGGGGCAGGGGTCAGAGGGGAATCGGGCGGTGACGCAGCTCACGCCCCGCACCGGTGCACGGATCGAGGCGTTCCGTCGTCTACTCCGTTGCCGGGATCCGTTCGTCCGACGAGTCAGGGAGCAGGTCTTGTCCAGCGTTATCGAGCAGTCCGTGCAGGCCCGCATGGTGGCGTCCGCTCCGCGGATGGAGACCCTGCCCGCCACCCTGCACTACGACCGCGGGGACCCCTTCGCCGTGCGCATGGCCTTCCCCGGGCCCGCGACCCTGGAAGGCACCGAGGTGTCCTGGGAGTTCTCCCGCGAACTGCTGGCAACCGGGATGGAGACGCCGGCCGGGATGGGCGACGTACGCGTACGGCCCTTCGGGTACGACCGCACGGTGCTGGAGTTCCACGCCGTCGAGGGCATCGCCATGGTGCACGTCCGCACCGCCGAACTGCGCCGCTTCCTGGACCGGGCCCAGGAACTGGTGCCGGTGGGCGACGAGTTCCGCTTCCTGGACCTGGACCGTGATCTCACGGAACTGCTCGACGGACCCGGCTGACAGCCGCCTCCGGGGACTTCGGCTGCCGAGCGGCGCGCAGCGTTCGTAGCGTGAGTGTCCCCGCCGTCGTCGGACCGGAGAGGGACGTTGCTCCACATCCGGGGGTGTCCGATAACACCGCCCGCGTCGCCGTGCGCCGCGCGTATGCGTCCGTCCGCACGCCGGGCGCCGCACGCCATCGAGGCGGGTGACACCCGGGAGGAGCCCCTCGATGCCGTCGGCGACGACCGGGACGCCGAGGACACGCCCGTGCCACGCCCGGCGAACCGGGCCTGGCTCCCGTAGGACTCGACCGGGCGATCGGCGACATGCCGGAGGGCGAGCGCGTCCCACTGCGGCCGGCGCCCCTGCTGCCGCCCGCCCCTGCGTCCCGCTGCCGGACGAGCCCACCGACGACCTCGACGTGTACGCCGGCGGGCGGCTGTACGACGTGGTCCCCGCCTGGACCGGGGCGCAGGTCGCGGCAAGCCCCGACCTGCCTTTCCTCGAAGCGCTGAGCATGACACGCTGGCTGCTGCCGCACGAGGGCGGACTGCTTCCCGTCACCCCCGGGACCGTCGCCCCCACGCCTCACAAGGCCCCGACACCCCCACCGTTCCAGGCCGTTCGGGCCCTCCGGAAGGCCTTGGCGACCCGGCCGCCAGAGTCTGAACGACTCCATGCACACCGCCTTCCACCTGCGCCGATAACGGTACGCAATCGGGCACAGCGAGGTCCGGGCTTGGATATGAGCTTACCGCCGCCTTAACCTACGGTCACGTAACCTACGTACCCGTAGGTAAATTCTCCCGTCCCCAGGAGTACCCGTGACGATCACCTCTCCCCATCTCGGCAGTGCGAAGGCGTGGACCGACGCCCAGCTGCTCCACGCCCTGGAAGAGGTGGTCGAGAAGGAGCTCAACCGCCATCTCAAGGTCGCCAAGGACTGGATGCCCCACGAGTACGTGCCGTTCTCCGACGGCCGTAACTTCCCCGGCCTCTTCGACGACGGCGAGGCGTGGCGGAACGACCAGTCCAAGGTCACCGACATCGGCAAGATCGCCCTCGTGGTGAACCTGCTGACCGAGGACAACCTCCCCAGCTACCACCACGAGATCGCCTCGCTCTTCGGCCGCGACGGCGCCTGGGGCACCTGGGTGCACCGCTGGACGGCCGAGGAGGGCCGGCACGGCATCGTGATGCGCGACTATCTGCTCACCTCGCGCGCGGTGGACCCTGACAAGCTGGAGCAGTTCCGCATGGCGCACATGGCGGAGGGCTTCGAGTCCGACAACCGCCACTCCATGCTGCACTCGGTGGCGTACGTCGCCTTCCAGGAGCTGGCCACCCGCGTCTCCCACCGCAACACCGGCCACCAGTCCGGCGACCCCGTGTGCGACCGGATGCTGGCCCGCATCGCGACCGACGAGAACCTGCACATGGTCTTCTACCGGAACCTGCTCGGCGCGGCCTTCGAGCTCGCCCCCGACCTGACCATGCAGGCCGTGCGGGACGTCGTCGTCAACTTCCGGATGCCCGGCCACGGGATGCCCGGCTTCGAGCGGGCCGCCGCGCAGATGGCGATCGGCGAGATCTACAACATGCGGATCCACCACGACGACGTGATCCAGCCCGTACTGCGCTACCTCAAGGTGCTCGACATCGACGGCCTCGGCCCGGAGGGCCTCAAGGCGCAGGAGGAGCTCGGGCTGTACATGGGCGGACTCGACAGCGAGGCGTCGAAGTTCGACGAGAAGCTGGCCGCCCGCAAGGCCCGTATGGCGGCCCGCGCGGAAGCCTGATTCCCCGGGGGTGACGACCCGCGCACCCGCGCGGGCCGTCACCCCCGCAGCGTTGTTCCGGCAGGCTGACCGGACAGGCGTGCGGAACGTACTCTGTGCCGGTGAAGCCAGTGACCCGTCTTGTTCTCTTCGGCGCGCCGATAGCCATCGCCGCTTCGATCCTGTTCAGCAGGGGCGATTCCGAGCCTCCGAAACTCACTCCGCAGGCCGCCGCTCCGGCACCGTCGGACCAGGAGGAGCCGGAGGCCGTCGCGCGGGCCGAGGAACACGCCGAGGAGATCGACGCCCTGCCGCCCGGGCTCGCCGCGCCCGAGATGAAGGAGATCGCCTCCCGGCTGGTGTCCAGTGCCGACGCCTCCACCCTGGACTGGCGCAGCCGGTACGGCGCGGTCGAGGACCTGGGCGACGGCAACGGCTACACCGCCGGGATCGTCGGCTTCTGCTCGGGTACGAACGACATGCTGCAACTGGTCGAGGCCTACACCGAGGAGCAGCCGGACAATCCGCTCGCCCCCTACCTTCCGGCACTGCGCGAGGTGGACGGCTCCGACTCGCACGAGGGGCTGGACCCCGGATTCACCCGGGCCTGGCGGGAGGCGGCCGAGGACGAGACCTTCCGGTCCGCGCAGGACCGGCTGCGGGACCGGCTGTACTTCGACCCCGCGGTGCGGCTGGCGAAGCTGGACGGGCTGGGCACGCTCGGCCAGTTCGTCTACTACGACGCCATGGTCCTGCACGGCCCCGGGGTGGAGGCGAACGGCTTCTACGGCATCCGCGACGCGGCGATGGCACAGGCGGACACGGCCGCGGAGGGCGGCGACGAGACGGCGTACCTCGACGCGTTCCTCGACGCGGGCCGGACCGCCATCAGGGCCCGCACGGTGCAGCGCGACACCAGCCGCATCGACACCGCCCAGCGGGTGTTCCTCCGCGACGGCAATCTGGAGCTGCGCACCCCGCTGGTGTGGCGGATGTACGGGGAGGACTTCCGCATCCCCTGACCGCGCCCCGAGGGCACGGTGCCGGTCAGCGCCGGGTCCCGCCGTTTCTGCGCAGCCGCTCCCGCTCCTTCTCGGAGAGCCCTCCCCACACGCCGAACCGCTCGTCGTGGGCGAGGGCGTATTCCAGGCAGGCCATCCTTCCCTCGCAGGCGCCGCACAGCTGCTTCGCCTCACGGGTCGAGCTGCCCGGCGCCGGGAAGAAGAACTCGGGCCCGGCCTGGGCGCAGAGCGCGGTCTCCTGCCAGGCGAGCGGGTCTTCGGTCACGGTGTTGATCGGCATGGGCCCACGGTGCCCGCCCGGGATAAACAGGTGATCAACGAACGGTCGACGACCGGTCCCCCGTGGTCAGCTCTGCCCCATCGGAGCGGGCTTGATGACCGCGAACGCGGCACCCGCGGGGTCGGCGAGGACGGCGATCCTGCCGACCTCCGGGATGTCCGTGGCCGGCTGTGACGCCGTGCCGCCGAGCCGTTCGGCGTCGGCCACCGCCGTGTCGCAGTCCTCGACGGCGAAGTACGGCAGCCAGTGCGGGCCCGCGGCGGCCTCACTCGGTACGGAGTCGAGGGGCACCAGCCCGCCGAAGGTGGAGTCGGCGCCCTTGCTGCCCGCCGGGCGGACCATCGTGTAGGAGCCGCTGGGGAAGTCCATGGACTCTGTCTGCCAGCCGAAGACCGTCTCGAAGAAGGCTGCTGCGGCGGGCACGTCCGGGGTGTACAGCTCGGACCAGATCAGCGCGCCCGGTTCCATGATCATGCCGAGTCCGGTGTTCGTCCCCGGCTGCCAGACCCCGAAGTAGGCCCCGGAGTTGTCCGTGAAGCCGCCCATGCGGCCGTACTCCAGGACGTCCACCGGCGGGAAGGCCGCGGTGCCGCCGGCCTGTTCGACCGTCCTGGCGGTGGCGTCCGCGTCGGGGGTCTGGAAGTAGACCGACCACGCGGGCTTCCCCTGGTCCTCGGGCACGGCCATGACACCGGCGACCGTCCTGCCGCGCAGCTGGTACATGCCGTACCCGCCGGTCTCCGGTCCGCCGGGCACCAGTTCCCAGCCGAAGAGGCCGTGGTAGAAGTCCGTGGCGGCCTCGACGTCGGGGGTGCCGAGGTCCGTCCAGTTGGGGGCGCCGGTCTCGAAGGCTGGGTCGAGCATGGTGTGCTCCTTCGGCGAGCTCGGCCGGCGAGCGGTGTGTCCCTCGCCCGTCCCGCTCTGCTGATAGGCATGGTCAGTCCCTTGTCTTCGAGTCTTGCACCGGGCACCGGCGGCCGCAGTTCGCGCGGGGCGGCCTCCCCGGTGATCCGGTCAGGGGCCGTCCACCGGGCGGCGGGCCAGCCACAGTTCGCGCCCGGACCGCACGAGGAGGTCCTCGCGGTGGCGTACGTCGAGCGGGCCGCCGTCCAGGAGGAGGTCGAGCGCGGCCAGGTCGGCGGGGTCGATCCGCCCGTCGAGCGCACCGCGGACCCGGGCGAGCGTGAGATGGGCGTACCGCCCGGCGCCCTCGGGCAGCGGGGCGCGCAGCTCCAGGTCCGTGGCCTGCTCCCGCTCGACGGTGAAGCCGGCCTCGGTCAGCCGGGCGCCCCAGTCGGCGCCGAGGTGCGGCACCGCCCCGGCGTGCAGCTCGTCCAGGGCCGTGCGCAGGCGGTCCTCCAGGCCGGGCCGGTCCGGGACGGCGTCGTGGGGCAGGAAGCGCGGGACCCCGTCCATCTCGGCGACGGCCAGCAGCCCGCCGGGGCGCAGTGCCGCGCGGATCGCCGCGAGCGCTCCCGCGGGGTCCTCCAGGTGGTGCAGGGAGGCCGACGCCCAGACGAGGTCGGTGTCCACGAGGCCGGTCAGCGCTTCGTCGGCGTCGGCGTGCAGGGTGTGCACGCGCTCGGCCAGGCCCCGCAGACGGGCGGTCCCGGCGAGCCTGGCCAGCATGTCCGGGGAGCTGTCGACGGCGGTCACGCGCGCGGCGGGGAACCGTTCCAGCAGGGCGAACGTGCCGGTGCCGGTGCCCGCGCCCAGGTCGACGATCCGGGTGACTCCGTCGCCCGCCAGGCGGGCGAGCCGGTCGGTCACCGTGGCCAGATAGGGGCCGAACACCACGGCGTCGAGGTCGAGCATCTGGGCGAGAGGGTCCTGGGCGCCACCGTCGGCGGTGCCCGGCCGAGGGGTGTGGACGTGGGTGGAGGTGGAGTGTGCCATGCGTCCGACCGTACGAGACTTTGCGGAAGAGGCATAAGCTCTTGCTCATGACGCAAGAAGGTGGCGACCTCGACAGCCTCGTACGCAAGCGCATCCGGGCCCTGCGCGCCGCTCACGGCTGGTCGCTCGACGACCTCGCCGCCCGGTGCCACCTCAGCCCGTCCACGCTCAGCCGGATCGAGACCGGGCACCGCAGGATCGCGCTCGACCAGCTCACGGTGATCGCCCGGGCCCTGAGCACCTCGCTGGACCAGCTCGTCGAGGCCGCCCCCGACGACGTCGTCTCCCATCCCTCCTACGACCACGCACGCGGGCTGACCCTGTGGTCCCTGCGCCACGAGCCGGGCGTCTCCGTGGCCCGGATGCGCCTGACCGCTCCGCCGCCCGAGGGCCCCTCGGCCCTGAAGGCGCACCCCGGGCGGGAGTGGTTCACGGTGCTCTCCGGCACGGTCGAACTGCTGCTCGGGGAGCGCCGGCTGCGGGTCGAGGAGGGCCAGGCTGCGGAGTTCCTGACGATGCTCCCGCACGCGGTGGGTGCCGTCGGCGGCCCTGCCGACATGCTGGGCATCTTCGACCGGGAGGCCCGGCGCTCCCACCTGGACGCGACCGCCCGGAAGCGTTAGGGCGTGTTTCGAGAGTGGCGCCGTCCGCCCGGAGGGCGGGTCCGGCGGCGTCCGGTCCGTGCGATCGCACGGCGGAGGGTCGCCCCGGTACTGGATGTGTCGGGGCGATCCCGACAACACGGCGAGCGTGCGTGCCGGGCGTCGCCGGACACGCGGGACTTCCGGACACGCCCTAGGGCTTGTTTCGAAAGTAGCGCCGTCCGCCCGGAGGGCGGGTCCGACGGCGTCTGGTGCGTGCGATCGCAAGGCGGAGGGTCGCCCCGATACTGGATGTATCGGGGCGATACCGACAACGCAGCGAGCGTGCGTGCCGGGCGTCGCCGGACAGGCGGGACTTTCGAAACAAGCCCTAGTTGCATGGACCCGCTCGCCGCGTCAGTGGGCGTGCTCCCCCGCCGCGCCGGCCGCGTGGTGGGGCGGGTCGTAGCCGGGGACCGTGCCGTCCGGCTTGGCGACCAGCAGCAGCCCGGCCATGCCCTGGTCCGAGTGGCTCTGCACATGGCAGTGGTACATCCAGGCGCCGGCTCCCACGTGCTCGCCCGCGATGATCTGGAAGCCGAAGGAGTCGGCCGGTCCGCAGATCTTCGTGTCGACCACCCGGCTCGGGTCGTCCGGCCCGGTGAGCAGGCCGGTACGGTTGTCCGCCCAGCGATGTCCGTGGATGTGGAACGTGTGGTAGTACTCGCCGTGCGTGATCATCACGACCTCGACCCGGTCGCCGACCGTGGCCTCGAAGTTCGGGCTCGCGTCGGCGGGCTTGTTGTTGATGTTCATGTCGTTGAAGACGATCGTGATCGTCCGGTCCGGCAGGATGTCGCCCTTGCGCCGGACGACGAGCGGCCCGTAGAGCCCCTTGCGGATGCCGCCCGTCCCGTGGTCGGTGCCGACGACGTGGTCGTGGTAGTGCCAGTAACCGGCGCTGCCCGCCTGCCAGGTGCCGTCCTTCCGACGGCCGGGGGCGTGGGTGCGCCAGGTGTAGGTACGGGTGCCGCCCGGCTCGACGTGGCTCCGGTTCATCCGGGTGCCGTCGCTGGCGATGTCGTAGTCGACACCGTGGACGTGGAGGCTGGCGTCGGCGTCGGTGAGGTTGTGGAACTCGATGTGCAGGGTGTCGCCCTCGTTGATCTCGATGAGGGGCCCGGGGACCGACGCCTTGCCCTTCTCCAGCCCGTAGCCCAGTGAGCCGTCCGGCAGCTTCTCGGCGTACATCGTGAGGTGGCGCACCACGCCGCCCGCGGGAGCGGTCTTCGGCGGGTCGGCCACCGCCGCCTGCGCCGGGGCGGCCTGGACCGCGCCGAGCGACATCGATGTCACCCCGGTCGCCGCCGCCACCCCGCCGCCCACCAGCATCCGCCGGTTGAAGGTCCTTCGGTCCATGTCGAACTCCCCACTGCGCTACGGAAACTGACGGGCTCTCCTCGGGACGGCCCACACCGTAGCCGGGTGATCTTCGTTTATCCACACTCAGGACAAAGTTCGTCGGATTGCTGCCGTACCTATTGGCGTGCCATGAAAAGAGGTCTAGCTTCGTGCGCTGTCGCAGTGAGCACGAAGGCGCCGTGACGTAAGAAGCGACCAAGGAGGGGTGGGTGACCACATGCAGCGCACACCGCATCACAGGTCCAGATCACGACGCGGCCTCGCGTCGGCCGTGGCGGTCGGAGCACTGACCGCGTCTTTGCTGGGCGGCGGCAACGCCGCCAGTGCCAGGCCCTATCCGGACCCGGGGCTCAAGGAACGGATGGCGACAACGTTGTCCCTTCCCTCGCCGCCGGGCGGGGAGAACGTGAAGGTGCTCGTCTTCCACGCGTCGGCGGGCGAGGAACCGCCCACCGTGGACGCGGGCATCGCGGCCATCGAGAAGATCGGGCTCAGCGGTCCGGCCGAGGGGCGGTTCTCGACGGTCGCCACCGACGACGCCTCGGTCTTCACCAAGAAGAAGCTCGGGACCTACAACGCGGTCGTCTTCCTGACCGGCGGGGGCGACGTCCTGGACCCGGAGCAGGAAGCGGGCCTGGAGGCGTACATGGAGGCCGGCGGCGGCTTCCTCGGCATCCACGACGCGGCGCGTACCGAGCCGTACTCCGACTGGTTCACCGGCCTGGTGGGGGCACGTCCGGCGGCGGACAGCCCGACCGCCGTCCAGCGCGCCACGGTGGAGATCGGCGACCGGCAGCACCCGGCGACGAAGAACCTGCCGCTGGAGTGGAAGCGCCCCGACACCTGGCTGAACTGGAAGGACAACCCTTCCGGCGACGTCCACACCGTGGCCCGGGTCCGCGAGCTCACCTACTCCCCGGGCAAGAGCGCCAACGGCTGGGACCACCCGGTCTCCTGGTGCCGCGACTACGACGGCGGCCGGTCCTTCTACACGGCCATGGGCGGTACGGCGGCGAGCTACGCCGAGACCGACTTCCGCGACCACCTGCGCGGCGCGCTGGCCTGGACGAGCCGCATCTCGCAGGCCGACTGCAAGGCCACCATCGACTCCAACTACACGGCCGAGCGCCTCACCCAGCCCAACCAGCCCGGGCAGAACGACCAGATCGGCGAGCCGCACGGCCTGGTGACCGCGGACGACGGGCGGGTCTTCTACATCGGGCGCGGCGGCACGGACAGCAGCGTCCCGGTCGTCACCGACTGGAACGACCCGGACATCGGCCGGGGCAAGGGCGAGATCCACGTCTACGACCCGGCGACGAAGAAGGTGACCCTCGCCGGCACGCTGGACGTCTTCGGCAACAAGGGCGGCGGCGACGAGCTGGTCAAGGTCGAGGAGGGACTGCTCGGCATCGAGCTGGACCCCGGCTTCGCCACCAACGGCTGGGTGTACCTGCACTACACGCCGCACTCCGAGATCAACCGCGACACCCACATGGCGGTGCGCCGGGTCTCCCGCTTCACCTTCGACCACGCGACGGGCAAGCTGGACGTGGCCTCCGAGAAGGTGCTGCTGCACTGGCCGGTCCAGATCCACAGCTGCTGCCACGCGGGCGGCGGCATGGCCTGGGACTCGAAGGACAACCTGTACATCGCCACCGGTGACAACAACTCCTCCCAGTTCAGCGACGGTTACTCCGGCAACAACCCGGAGCCGAACTTCAAGGGCGTCTCCTTCTCCGACGCCCGCCGCACCGCGGGCAACACCAACAACCTCAACGGCAAGATCCTGCGGATCCACCCGGAGGACGACGGTACCTACACCCTGCCGAAGGGCAACCTCTTCACCGGCAAGGAGCCGGACGAGGGCGGCGGCAAGACCCGCGGCGAGATCTACGTGATGGGCGTGCGCAACCCGGCCCGGATCTCCGTCGACCCGGCGACGGACACCCTGTACGCGGGCTGGGTCGGCCCGGACGCCGGTGAGCCCAGCACCACCTGGGGGCCCGCCAAGTACGACACGTTCGCCGCGATCACCCAGGCCGGCAACCAGGGCTGGCCGTACTGCATGGGCAACAAGCAGCCCTACCGCGACCGCAATCTGCCCGACCCGTCCAAGCCGCTGGGCTGGTACGACTGCGACGCGCCGAAGAACGAGTCGCCGAACAACGACGGCCTGGTCAAGCTGCCGCCGGTGACCGGCAACACCATCTGGTACTCGCCCCAGGGCGGCGGCGTGGACTACCCGCGCGACGAGAACGGCGTCCCGAGCTACAAGGTGGAGGAACAGAAGGAACTCCTGCCCTGGCTCAAGGGCGGCGGCCAGGCCACCATGAACGGCCCGGTCTACCGCTACGACGCGGACAGCGACA
The DNA here is from genome assembly GCF_000177195.2 of Streptomyces sp. SirexAA-E. Lineage (GTDB taxonomy): Bacteria > Actinomycetota > Actinomycetes > Streptomycetales > Streptomycetaceae > Streptomyces > Streptomyces flavovirens. The sequence continues at coordinate 6,693,966 of NC_015953.1, read as the reverse complement.
GCGCCGCCAAGTGGCCCGCGTACTGGGACGGCAAGTGGTTCGTCGGCGACTTCTACGACGACACCCAGCCGCGCCACGCGGTGCTCACCGACCCGAGGACGGCCGGCAAGGGGGGTCTGCCCACCCACGCCGAGTCGCTGAAGAAGATCATCCCGGTGGGCGCCGACGGCATCCGCAACCTCATGGACTGGAAGTTCGCCCCGGACGGTTCGCTCTACGTCCTGGACTACGGGCGCGGCTTCTTCACCTCCGACTCCAAGTCCGCGCTGTGGCGCGTGACGTACAAGGGCGGCGGCCCCACCCCGGCCGCCGCCGATCTGGCCAGGAAGGCGGTAGCGCAGTGAGACACCCTTCGCTCCTCGCGCGCCGGCGGCACGGGCCCGCCCGCTGGTGGCTCGCCCTGCTCGGCTCGTTCCTGATGGTCCTCGGGCTCACCTCGACGGCCGCGTACGGACAGGGCGGCTCGCCCAAGGCAGCCGACCAGGTCCTCACCTGGACCGCGGGCGATCCCATCGACCACTATCTGACGGCCCCGACGACCGCGGTGGCCGGCGCCGCGACCATCGTCTTCGAGAACAGCGAGGCCACCGGCAACACGACGAGCATGCCGCACACGCTGACCTTCAGCGTCTCGGACCCCGAGTACAACAACGACGTCCAGGTGAACATCCTGGCCAACCCCGGGGACAGCGAGGGCGGCAGGCACAGCGTCGAGGTCACCCTGACGCCGGGCACGTACTTCTACCACTGCACAATCCCCGGCCACACGGCCATGAAGGGCGTCCTGACCGTGACCGAGGACGGCGGCGGCGGTGAGGACACCACCGCCCCGGAGACCTCGGCGACGGTGGACGGCGACCAGGACGCCGACGGCGCGTACATCGGCCAGGCGACCGTCGCCGTGGCCGCGACCGACGCCGGTTCGGGCGTGGACACCGTCGAGTACGCGCTCGGGGCGGACGGTGCCTGGCAGCCGTACACCACGCCCGTCGTGGTGGACGAGGTCGGCACGCACACGGTCCGCTACCGGGCCACCGACAAGGCCGGCAACGCGGCCGACGAGAAGTCGGTGGACTTCGCGGTCGCCGCGCCGCCCACCGACGACGGGACCCCGCCGGAGACCTCGGCGACGGTCTCGGGCGAGCAGGACGAGGCGGGTGCCTACCTCGGTATGGCCACCGTCACCGTGACCGCGTCCGACACCGGGTCCGGCGTCAACAGCATCGAGTACGCACTCGGCGCGGACGGCGCCTGGCAGCCGTACACCGCTCCGGTGATGGTGCACGAGGTGGGCGCGCACACGGTCCGCTACCGCGCCACCGACCGGGCCGGCAACGCGGCGGACGCGAAGACGGTGGAGTTCACCGTCGTGGAGCCGCCGTCGCAGGACAAGACGCCCCCCGAGACCTCGGTGAAGGTCACGGGCGACAAGAACTCGGACGGCGCGTTCATCACCAGTGCCAGGGCGACGGTCACCGCGACCGACGACGACTCCGGGGTCGACAAGGTCGAGTACTCCCTGGACGGCGGCCCGTACCTGGCCTACTCCTCACCGGTGATCGTCGACCGGGTCGGCCACCACACCGTCGCCCACCGGGCGACCGACAAGGCGGGCAACACCTCCGAGGCGAAGCGGGTCTCCTTCACGGTCGCCACCAGCGGCGGTGTCCCGGCGCCCAACTGCCCTGAGTTCGACGAACGCCTCACGGTGATCGTCGGCACGGTCGACACCGGGGTGCCCAACCGGCTCACCGGCAACCGCTGCACGGTCAACGAGCTGATCGAGGACGAGAAGGACTGGTCCTCGCACGCCCTGTTCCTCAAGCACGTCGACACCGTGCTCGACAAGCTGCTCGCCGACGGGGTCATCGACACCCGTGAGCACAAGAAGATCTACAAGGCGGCCAAGGAGTCCGGCATCGGCACCCCGGGCCAGGACGAGGGCTATCGCAAGCTCTTCGACGGAACTCCGGGCTCCCTCGCGAAGTGGGAGCAGGTCGGCGGCGGACAGTTCGCCCTGAACGAGGAGGAGGGCTCGATCACCAGCTCGACCACGGTGGACGGCATGGGCATGCTGTGGCTCCCGTCCCGTCAGTACGGGGACTTCTCGCTGAAGCTCCAGTGGCGGGACGACGCCCCCGGCACCGGCAACGCCAACGGCGGGGTCTTCGTCCGCTTCCCCTACGTCCACGACCACCCGGAGGAGCCGAACCCGGAGTGGGTCGCCATCAAGTACGGCCATGAGATCCAGGTCAACGACCGGCCGGACGGCGACATCTACAAGACGGGGTCGGTCTACGGCTTCGACCGGGTGGGCCTCGGCGGCGCCGGGGTCACCCCGAAGGGCACCTGGAACGACTACGAGATCCGGGTCGTGGACCAGCACTACGAGGTCTACCGCAACGGTGTCCTGATCAACGAGTTCGACAACAACGGCGGCCAGCAGTTCGAGCCGCCGCGCGACGACGACCCGGGGACCGACGGCAGGCGTTACGCCTCCGGCTACATCGGGCTCCAGGTCCACAGCACCACGGACGTCATCTCCTACCGGGACATCCGTATCAAGGAGCTGTGAGGCGCCGAAGGTCAGGTGGCCGTGGCCGCATGCTCCGGCATGTGGTCACGGCCTCCCGGGTGCCGGTGCCGCCACACCCAGAAGACGGTGCAGGACACCAGCGACCAGGCGGCCAGCACCAGGTAGGGGAAGACGTACTGGTGGCCCTGGTAGTAGACCGCCGTGTGCTGGGCGTTGACCGAGGCCCCCGGCGGCAGCCAGCGGCCGATGTGCCCGAGCACCGAGGGCAGCAGCGGCCAGGACACCGCGCCGCCCGAGGACGGGTTGCCGAGCAGCACCATGAGACCCCAGGTGGGGATCATCGCCCAGCGGCCGATGAGGGTGTTGAACATGGTGAAGACCATGCCCGAGGTGAACATCGTGAGGGCCAGGATCAGCCAGGACTCGACGAACGGCAGATGGAGCGCGCCGAGCACCCAGTCCACGACGGCCGCGATGGTGAAACCGCCGAGCAGGGCGTAGGCCAGGATGAACAGGATCCGTTCCAGCGGGAGCAGCGACCGGGCGTGCACGCTCAGCTGGATCGCCCCGACGAAGCCGATGATGACGGCGGCGAGCGAGATGTAGAAGAGGGCCAGCCCGCGCGGATCGCCCTTCTGGAGGGGTTTGAGGTCCGTGACGGTGAGGGGGACGCCGATGCCTTCGGCGACCTTCGCCCCGGTGTCGGCGAGGAGTTCGGCGACGGTCGCCCCGGACGCCGCGGCGAGTTCCATCATCACGCCGTCGCCCTCGCTCCGAAGGATCACGAAGACCTTCTGCTCCTCCATGGCGGCGCGGGCCTGCTTCTGGTCGGGGTAGCGGTGGAGTTCGAGCGAGGCGTCGAGCGCCTTCTCCATGCCGGTGACGAACTGGGTCGCGTAGGGCGTCCTGGGGCCCTCGACGACCGCGGCGGGGATCCGGTGCGGGGTGGGGTTGGCCATGGCGTAGGTGTACGAGCCCGCGAAGAGCCCGGCCGCGGCGGCGAGGATGAAGAGCAGCACCACGGCCGGGACGTAGGGAGACTTCTTGTACGTCTCCCACTTCTCGCGCCGGGTCGGGGCCCTGCCGTGCGCGCCGTGCTCCCCGTGCCCGTCGGTGGCGTCGTGGCTCATGCGGTGCCGCCCTCGTCCTCTTTCCTGGCACGACTGGGCTGCACCCGCTTGGGTTCGCCGGGCATCTTGGGGTACTCCGGGGGGTAGGGCAGGTCGCCGAGCTCGTGCTCGTGCTCGTCGCGGCGGGCCAGCTCCAGCAGACCGTCGAGCCGGAAGGCGTGCTCGTCCATGTCGGCGTGCAGATCGCCCACCTCGGCGAACCGCCGGGGCATGGTCCGGATGTCGAAGTCGCGGGGCTCCACGTCGTCGACCTCGTCCCAGCGCAGCGGGGCGGAGACGGGGGCGTGCGGGAAGGGGCGTACGGAGTAGGCGGAGGCGATGGTGCGGTCGCGGGCCGTCTGGTTGTAGTCCACGAAGATCCGCTCGCCGCGTTCCTCCTTCCACCACGCGGTGGTCACCCGGTCCGGCATCCGGCGCTCCAGCTCGCGTCCCGCGGCGATGGCGGCCCGCCGGACCTGGGTGAAGGTCCACTCGGGCACGATCGGGACGAAGACGTGGAGGCCGCGGCCGCCGGAGGTCTTGGGCCAGCCGCGCAGCCCGTGGTCGTCCAGGACGGAGCGCAGTTCATGGGCGGCCCGCACCGCGTCGGCGTAGTCGGTGCCGGGCTGCGGGTCGAGGTCGATGCGCAGCTCGTCGGGGTGGTCGGTGTCGGCGCGGCGGACCGGCCAGGGGTGGAAGGTCAGGGTACCGAGGTTGGCGGCCCACAGGACGGCGCCCAGTTCGGTGGGGCACATCTCGTCGGCGTGCCGCCCGCTGGGGAACTCGATGCGGGCTGTGGGCGTCCAGTCGGGGAGGTTCTTCGGCGCCCGCTTCTGGTAGAAGAACTCGCCCTCCACCCCGTCGACGAACCGCTGGAGGGTGGTCGGCCGGTCGCGCAGGGCGCGCAGGATGCCGGGCCCCACGGCCAGGAAGTAGTCGGCCACGTCCTTCTTGGTGTAGCCCTTGTCCGGGAAATACACCTTGTCCGGGTTGGACAGCCGTACGGCCCGTCCGTCCGCGTCCAGTTCCATCGCTGCTCCTGCTCCCATGTCGGACACCGTAGGCGGGGCCCACATATGCCGCATATCGGGAGACACGCCGGGTGCGGCGGTTCAGAATCGGGCCATGGACCTGCCGGTGATGCCTCCCGTGAAACCGATGCTCGCCACGTCCGTATCCGCGATTCCGCCCGGTATGCAGTACGAGGCGAAGTGGGACGGCTTCCGGGCGATCGTGCACCGGGACGGCGAGGAGGTGGTGCTCGGCAGCCGGACCGGGAAGCCGCTCACCCGCTACTTCCCCGAGGTGGTCGAGGCGGTGCGGGAGAATCTGCCGCCGCGCTGTGTGGTCGACGGGGAGATCGTGGTGGCGCACGACGGCCGGCTGGACTTCGACCGGCTGAGCGAGCGCATCCACCCGGCGGACTCCCGGGTGCGGACCCTCGCAGAGCGCACGCCGGCCTCCCTGGTCGTCTTCGACATCCTGGCGCTGGACGACGCGTCGCTGACCGGCCGTCCGCTGACGGAGCGGCGGGCGGCGCTGGAGCGGGCCATGGGCGGCGCGTCGCCGCCGGTGCATCTGGCGCCCGCCACCACCGACGAGGCCCTGGCCCGGCGGTGGTTCGAGCAGTACGAGGGCGCCGGGCTGGACGGGGTGGTGGCCAAGCCGCTGGACCTGACCTACCGACCCGACGTACGGGCGATGTACAAGGTCAAGCACGAGCGGACGGCGGACTGCGTCGTGGCGGGCTACCGCTTCCACAAGAGCGGCCCGGTGGTCGGCTCGCTGCTGCTGGGGCTGTACGACGCCCAGGGCGCCCTTCAGCACGTCGGGGTGAGCGCGGCGTTCCCGATGAAGCGGCGTGCCGAGCTCGTCCAGGAGCTGGAACCGCTGCGGATCGATCCCGCCGAGCACCCGTGGGCGGCCTGGGCGGACGCGGCGGCCCACGAAGGGGCGCGGCTGCCGGGCGCGCCGAGCCGCTGGTCCGGCAAGAAGGACATGTCGTGGGTGGCGATCGCCCCGGAGCGGGTCTGCGAGGTGGCGTACGACCACATGGAGGGCGACCGCTTCCGCCACACCGCCCGGTTCCGGCGCTGGCGCCCGGACCGTGCCCCCACCAGCTGCACCTACGCACAGCTGGAGGAGGTCGTGCGGTACGACCTGTCCGACGTGCTCGACGGCGGCTGAGCCGTCAGCCGGTGGTGGCCGGGGTGGCGCAGGGGCCGTCGGCCGGGTCGTCCGGGCCGGGGGTGGGCGTGGGGCAGCCGGGGTCCGGGGTGCCGGGGTCCGGATCGGGTGTCGTGGTGGGGTCCGGGGTACCGGGGTCGGTGGTGGTGGGGTCCGGGCCGGGGGTTGTGGTGGGGTCGGGGGTGGTGGTCGGGTCCGGGGTGCCGCTGTCCGTGGGGTCGGGGCTCGGGCCGGGGTCCGTGGGGGTCGCCGAGCCGCCCGGGTGCGGGGTGCCGGACGGGGACGGGGCGGGGGTGGCGGTGGGCGAGGTGGACGGGCGCGGAGTGCCACCGGGCGGGGGCCCGATGACGATGCCGCCGCCGCCCTTGCCGGGGCCGCTCGGGCTGCCGGGGCCGCCGACCGGGGCCTTGGGGGCGTGCGGGCCGCCCGCGCCGGGGCTGCCGGGGGTCACACCCGTGCCGTCGGCGACCGGGTGGGTGCCCTTGCGGTAGAACTCCAGCCAGGAACGGACCGTGGCCAGATACGTGTCCGAGTGGTTGTAGCTGAGGATCGCCCGGTCGAGGTCGCCGCGTGACGACAGGTCGCGCGGCCCGGCGCAGAGGTAGTGGCCGGCGGCGAGGGCGGCGTCGTGGATGTTGTTCGGGTCCTCGCGTCCGTCACCGTTGCCGTCGGCGCCCCAGTGCGCCCAGGTGGAGGGGATGAACTGCATGGGGCCGACGGCCCGGTCGTACACGGCGTCGCCGTCGTAGCGGCCGCCGTCGGTGTCGGCGATGTGGGCGAAACCGGCGCCGTTGAGCACCGGGCCGAGGATGGGGGTGCGGGTGGTGCCCCGGGCGTCCACCCGTCCGCCGGCCGCGTGGCCGGACTCCACCTTGCCGATCGCCGCGAGCAGTTGCCAGGGCAGGCGGCAGCCTGGGTCGGTGCGCGCGAGGGATGCCTCGGCCGAGCGGTAGGCGGCCAGGACGGTGCCGGGGATGCCGGCCTCGGCCCAGGCCCGGCCGGTGGCCGGCAGGGCCGCGCCCGGCTTGCCGCCCTCGCCGGCCTTCCCGGTGGCGGGCTTCGGCGGTTCGGGCGTGACGAGGGGCGGCAGTTCGGTGTGGTAGCTGTCGTCGTTCGGCGCCTCGGTCCACACGACGTCGTCCGCGGCCGCGTTCTTCATGTCGCCGCCCGCCTGGCCGCCGGTGAGCCCCGGGGCCTGGGACGCGGTGAGAGCCGCCATCGCGGCGACCGCGGTGGCCGTGCCGCCGAGTCCGCGGCGCACGGTTCCGTTGAACCTCATGTGTCCTGCCTCTCCCGGGTCATCGGGTGAACGTGTCGATGGCCGCGATCCGCCAGGTGCCTTCGCTGCGGACCGCGTCCACGGCGAACATCGCCGCCGCGTACGTGGTCTCCTCCTCCTTGCCGGTACGGGTGTTGCTCTGGTCGGCGAAGACGAGCAGCCGGGCCCGGTCGCCGTCGAGCAGTTCGACGCCGCTCTCGGTGACGGTCGTGGTGAGCACGAGCTTCTGCTTCGGGGCCTGGGCACGGACCTCGGCGAGCATGTCCTGGTGCTGCTGGACCGCCTTGCCCGTCAGGTATTTCCGCGCGGCCTGGTCGGACTTGCCGGGTGAGGCGTAGGTGTACGAGAAGACCGCGCCCACGGCCTCGGTGATCTGCCCCTTGACCTCGCTGGTCCGGCTGATGTCGGTGAGGGCCGTGTTCTGCCGGGTGGGGTCCTCGCGCAGCGACGCGGCCGAGGTGAACGCCCAGGCGGCGAAGGCGCCGAGGAGGACGGTGGCCGCGCAGAGGGCGGCGGGCAGCCGGAAGCGGAGGCGCGGGAGCCGGGTCGGGAGGCGGGTCGGGGCCGGGGGTTCGCCGGCTTCGCCGGCCTCCGCGGTTCCGGGCTCGGTTCCGGGCTCGGCCGGTGCTTCCGTCACGGCCGCCCGGTCCTCGGCGGGTGCGGGTGCGCCGGTGGCCGGCGTGCGCTCGGACGGCGCCGTCGCGGCGACGGTGGCCAGTCGGCGGCGGCGGTTCACGAGGTGTCGGGTCGTCGACATGTCAGGGGTCCTCTCGGCGGGATGGCGGGGGGTCAGCCGGCGGTGTTGCCGACGGGCGCCTGACCGAGGGCGCTGAGCTTCCACCCCTCGGACGTGCGCGTGAGCTGCCCCAGCATCCGGTTCTCCTTCACCGCGGGCTCGCCCTCGGGAGCCGACACGGTGACCCGGAGCGCCACCATCACCCCCGCCTTGCCGGCCCGGTCGTCCAGCTCGGTCACCGCGCCGGACAGGACCTTGGCGGTGCTGACCGTCTTCGCCGTCTCGATCTGCTTGACGAACGCCTCCCGGCCGTCGACGAGTTGGCGGTGCAGGTCGCCGGTGGTCGATGCCTCCCAGCTGTCGAGGCCCTTCTCCAGGTGCGCGTGGTCGAGGGTGTTCATGTTCTGCACCGCCTGCTCCCCCGCGGCCAGCGCGTCGTCCCGAGCCTCGGCGTAGGCCGCCGCGTCGTCGTGCGCCGCGTCGTAGCGCGACCAGCCGCCCCAGCCGGCCGCGCCGGCCGCCGCGACCGTCAGCACGACCGCCGCCACCACCAGTGGATTCCTCGTCGTCCGTACCCGTGCCATCGGTGCCTCTCCCTACCTGGACGTGATCTCGACGACGACCCAGCGTCCGCCGCTCGGTCGGGCGGTCACGGAGAGCTGGGCAGCCGCCGTGGTGGCCGCCTTCCCCTCGCGCTCGTACACCTGGTCCAGGAAGACCAGGAGGTGGGCGCTGCCGGTGCCGAGCCGGGTGACTCCGGCGCGTACGACCTGCGTGGTGAGCGTCAGTTTCTGGTCGGCCGCCTGCTTCTCGACCTGGCCGTACAGCGCCGCGTACTGCTGGAGCGCCTTGCCGGCCAGTACCTGCTTCGCCGTCTCCTTCGTGGCGGCGGTGGTTCCCGGGCCGTACGAGAAGACCTTGCTGAGCGCGCTGCTGACATCGCCCGTGACCTGGGCGGTCGCCGCGGTGTCGGTCAGCGCGTGGTTGGAGGTGGCCGGGGTGTCGCGGAGCCGCTGCCCCTGGACGAAGAGGGTGATGCCGCCCGCCAGCAGGGCGACGGCCAGGACCGCGGCGAGGATACGGGGCCTGGGGCCGCGCCGGGCCGCGCCCGCCTCCTCGGTGTCCGCGTCGGGTTCGCGCGTCTCCGGGTCGTCGGGGACGTCGGCGAGTGTGGTCGCTCCGGTCCGCCTCATGCGCCGCCCCCGACCGGTAGTGCGTCCAGTGCCGTGACCTTCCAGCCGTCCCCGGTGCGGGCCAGGGACGCCTCGAAGCGTTTGCGTTCCGTGCCGCCCTTGCCGGTGCGCGGGGTGACCTCCACGTCGACCGTGGCGATCAGGGACGCCGTCCCGGCCCGTTCGTCGAGTGCGGTGAGCGCCGCGTCGGTGACCTTGCCGCGTGCCGTGGCGCCCGACTCGGTGAGCGCCTCGGTGTCCTTGGCCCGGGTGCCCTCCAGCCGGTCGTGCAGCGGGCCCGTGGAGGCGTCGAGCCAGGCCGTGAGCCCGGACTTCACGCGCGCGGCGCCGGTGCCGTCCATGCTGGTGAGCCGGGCGAGGTGCCGGGTGCCGTCGGCGAGGGCGGCGTCACGGCTCCTGGCGTACGCCAGGGTCTCGTCACCGCGTGCCTGGGCGTACGACCAGCCGCCGAAGGCGCAGATCAGCACGGCCGCGAGCAGTACGGCCCAGGTGCCGGGGCTCTTGGTCGGGGCGTTCACGCGCCACCTCCCAGGCCCAGCAGTCCGGCCATGCCGTCGGCCGCCGGTGCGGTGCCCCCGGTGGTGCCGGTCCCGGTGAGCAGAGAGCCCGGCTGGGCCGGTTCGGGCACCGGGCCGCCCTTGGGGGCGTTGGCGCTGCCGCGGACGTTGATCCCGCTGCCGGGCGGGGAGGCGCAGCGGGCCTTGGTGTTGACCGCGGGGGCGGTGGAGAGGTCGGTGCCGGGCCGGTAGGTGGTGGAGCCGTATCCGGCGGTGCAGGGCAGTGGTTCGAAGAAGGTGACGGACATCCCGAACCGGGCGGCCCCGTCCTCGTCGATGATGCTCGCGCCGGCGGCGGCGACCGCGGGCACCTTGACCAGGAGTTCCTCCAGGCCGCGCTGCCGGGTGACGGCGACCTCGGAGGTGGTGAGGAGGTTGGCGACGACGACGCCGAAGCCGGGTTCCACGTCCCGCAGCAGCCCGCTGATCTGGGCGGTGGCGTCGGGGGCGGCGGCGATCAGCCGGCGCAGATCGGTGTCGGAGTCCTTAAGTTCGGCGGCGAGCCGCTCGGCGCCGGATGCGAACCCCTTGAGGGCTTCGCCCTGTTCGGCCTGGGTGCGCAGGACGCGTTCGCCGTCCGACATGAGCTTGGTGGTGGTGGGCAGCGCCTCGTCGGCGGCCTCGACGAAGGCGCTGCCGGTGTCGAGCAGCACCTGGAGGTCGTCCCCGCGCCCTTCGAAGGCAGCGCCGAACTCGTCGACGACGGTGCGCAGCGCTTCCGCGTCGACGGAGGCCGTCAGGTCGTTGACGCTGGTCAGGACGTCGGTGACGGGGGCGGGGATGGTGGTGTCGGCCTGGTCGATGACCGAGCCGTTCCCCAGGAAGGGGCCGTCCGCGCGGGTGGGCCGCAGGTCGATGTACTGCTCGCCGACGGCTGAGAGGCCGGCGACGACGGCCCGCAGGCTGTCCGGGATGGGCGGCGCGTCGTTCTCGATGCGCAGCTCGGCCTCGACGCCGTCGTCGGTGAGCTCGATGGGCCCGACCCGGCCGACGGAGACACCCCGGTAGGTGACGTCGGAGTGGGTGAACAGGCCGCCGGTCTGCGGGAGCTGGACCTTGACGGTGTAGTAGTCGCGCAGGCCGACGTAGCGGCCGAGGTCGGCGTACCGGACGCCGAGGTAGCCGAGGACCAGCACCGCGATGACGAGGAAGGCGATGTTCTTGAGCCGGGTGGCGAGGGTGATCATCAGTGGGTGCCCTCCGTGCCGGATGCGGGGACCGCGGGGAGCGGCAGGGGCAGTGCCGTCCCGGACTGCTGCTGGGCCTTGGGGAAGGTGGGGGTGGGGTCGCCCGGGGTGAGCGCGGGGATGATCCGGGTGCCCGGTGCGGCCGTGACGTCCAGGTAGACGTTGAGGTAGTCGCCCTTCACCCCGCGCAGCACCTCGTCCGTGAACGGGTAGGTGAGCAGCACCTGGAGGGAGTCGGGGAGGTCGTTGCCGGAGTCGGCGAGCGCGGTGAGGGTGGGGGCGAGTGCCTTGAGGTCGGCGATCATGTCGGCCTTGCTGCGGTTGACCGTGTCGACGGCGACGGTGGAGAGCGTGTCGAGCGAGCGCAGCATCGTCAGGAGCTGGCCGCGCTGCTTCTCCAGGACCTTCAGACCGGGGCTGAGATCGGTGAGCACGGTGCCGACGGCCTGTTTGCGGGTGGCCAGGGTGGCGGCGAGCCGGTTGACGCCGTCGAGCGCGTCGGTGATGTCCTCCTTGTGGTCGTCCAGGTCGGTGACGAGGGTGTCGACGCGGCTCAGCATGGAGCGGATCTGGGGTTCCTGTCCGGACAGTGCCTTGTTGAGCTCGGTGGTGATGGTCTTCAGCTGGTCGACGCCGCCTCCGTTGAGGAGCATCGACAGGGCGCCGAAGACCTCTTCGACCTCCGGGTTGCGGTTGGTGCGGACGAGCGGGATCCGGTCGCCGTCGGTGAGCGACCCCCGGGCGGTGCCGTCGGCGGGCGGTGAGAGCTGGACGTACTTCTCGCCGAGGAGGCTGGACTGTTCCAGGTGGGCGTAGGCGTTGGCGGGCATCTCGATCTTCCCGTTGACGCGCATGGTGACCTGGGCGGTCCAGCTGCCGGGACTGAGGGAGATCTTGGTGACCCGCCCGACGGCCACGTCGTTGACCTTGACGGAGGACTGCGGGGAGAGGCTGAGGACGTCGGCGAACTCGGCGGTGATCTCGTACGGGTGGTCACCGAGGTCGGCGCCGCCGGGCAGCGGCACCTGGTCGATGCCCGTGAAGGAGGGCAGGTCGACGGTGGTGGCGACGAGCACGAGGGCGGCGCAGGCCGCGACCAGGGCGGCGATTCCCGCGGTGGCGCGGGCTCCGGGTCTGCGCGGGGCGCGGCTCATCGGTGCGCCTCCTTCTTCTTCTCGTCCGTCCCGGCCTTCTCGCTCCCGGTCTTCGCCGGGGTGCCGTAGACGGTGCCGACGGCCGGCAGCGGCAGGGTGGGCAGCGATTTCTGCCGGGTGGCGTCCACGGGGGCCAGTCCGTCCAGGCCGGTGACGCCCTGCTCCGGGTCGAGGAGCGGGCCGCCCATGGAGAGTTCGTTGAGATTCGTGCGTCCGTTCAGGGTGCGGTTCGCCGGGTCGTAGGCGTTGAGCACGTTGCCCGCCGTCAGGGGCAGGGTGTCGAGGGATTCGGCGAGCGAGGCGCGCTGGTCGACCAGGGTCTGGGTGAGCGGCACCAGGAGGTCGACGTTCTTCTTGAGGGCGCCGCGGTTCTTCTGGATGAAGCCCTTGACCTGGCCGAGTGCCGTGCCCAGCTCCTTCAGTGCCGCGCCGAGGTTCTCCTTGTCGTCGGCGAGGAAGCCGGTGACGGAGTTGAGCTGCTGCTCGGCGGCCCGTACGTCGCCGTCGTTCTCCTTCAGCATGGTGGTGAAGGTCTGCAGGTAGGACAGCGTGTCGAAGAGGTTGTCGCTGGACTTGTCGAGGGTCTTCGTCGCCTTGCCGAACTGCTCGATGGAGTCGCCGATGGCCTTGCCGTTGCCCTTGAGGTTCTTCGAGCCGGTCTCCAGGAGTCCCGAGAGGGCCCCGTCGGCGTTGGCGCCCTCGGGGCCCAGTGCCGTGGAGAGTTCGGTGATCGACTCGTACAGCTGGTCGATCTCGACCGGGGTGGCGTTGTGCGCGGCGGGCAGGACGGCGCCGGGCTCCAGCCGCGCTCCCCCGGTGTAGGCGGGGGCGAGCTGGACGTACCGGTCGGCGACGAGGCTGGGGGCGACGACGACGGCGTGCGCGTCCTCGGGGACCTCGACGCCCTCGTCGAGCCGCAGGGTGACGCGGACCTCCTGGCCGCGTGGTTCCACCGAGGCGACGGTGCCGACCTTGACCCCGAGGATCCTCAGGTCGGACCCCGGGTAGACGCCGGTGGCCCGGTCGAAGTAGGCGGTGACGGTCGTCGTGCCCTTCTCCTCCAGGGCGCTCACACCGGAGGCCGCGGCCACGGCCACGACGGCGAGTCCGGCGGCGATGCCGATGACACGGGTGCGTCTCATGTCAGCGGCCCCCTTGCTCGGGCGGCATGCAGTCGTTCGCCGGGGGCGTGCCGGCGGGCAGGTAGTCCTTCGGGACGACGCCGCATACGTAGTTGTCGAACCAGCGCCCGTTGCCGAGGGTGTTGCCGACGAGCCGGTTGTAGGAGCCGGCCAGCGAGAGCACCTTGTCCAGGCTCTTGCGGTTCTTCACCAGGACGCCGGTGACCCGGCTCAGCGAGTCGAGAGTGGGCCGCAGCTGCTTGTTGTTGTCCGTGACCAGGCCGGTGAGCTGGGTGCCGAGGTCGCGGGTGCCGGTGAGCAGCAGGTGGATGGAGTCCCGGCGGGCCTGGATCTCGCCGAGGAGCAGGTTGCCGTCCTCCAGCAGGGTCTCGAAGCTGCTCTTCCTGGTGGCGAGTGTCTTGGTGAGCCGCTTGCTGCCCGCCAGCAGCGTGGCGAGCTGCGCGTCGCGTTCGGAGACGGTCTTCGACAGCGCGGAGAGTCCTTCGGCGGCGCTGCGCACGTCGGGCGGGGAGTCCTTGAAGGTCTCGGAGATGGTCTCGAAGCTCTGGGCGAGCTGCGCGGTGTCGATCTCCTCGATGGTCTCGCCGAGGCCGTCGAACGCCTGGGTGACGTCGTACGGGGAGGTGGTGCGGCCGACCGTGATACGGCTGCCGGGGTCCTGCGGGGCGTCGCCCAGGGGGTCGACGGCGAGGTACTTCTCGCCCAGGAGGGTCTTGATGGCGATGCCGACGGTGGAGGAGTCGCCGATCCAGGCGTCCTTCACCCTGAAGTCGACCTTCACCGTGCCGCCGTCGAGCGAGACCCCGGTGACCTCGCCGACCTTGACGCCGGCGATCCGTACCTCGTCGCCGGTGTCGAGGCCGGCGGACTCGGTGAAGTCCGCGCTGTAGGTGGTGCCGCCGCCGACGAAGGGCAGGGCGTCGGCGCGGTACGCGGCGAGGCCGACGAGGACCAGGACGACCAGTCCCACGATGCCGACGACGACGGGGTTGCGTTCCCGTACGGGCCTGATGCTCATGCCTGGCACCTCGGCTGGGTGATCGTGATGCCGGTGGGCGGGGTGCTGCCGTCCTCGGTGCTCACGCCGCTGACCCGGGCCTCGCAGAGGTAGAGGTTGAGCCACGACCCGTAGGAGGTGAGCCGGGTGATCGCCTCCATCTTGGCCGGGGTGTTGCGCAGGAAGGTCTCGATCGTGGGGGCCTTCTCGTCGAGCTGCCGGGACAGCCGCCCCAGCTGCGCGATGTCCTTCTTGAGGGGCGCGCGGCCGTCCTGGAGGAGGTCGGCGGTGACGGTGGTGAGGGCCCCCATCGCGGTGACGGCCTCTCCGAGCGGCTGCCGGTCGCCGGCGAAGCCGGTGACGAGTTCCTGGAGGGTGACGACGAGGTCGTCGAATCCCTTCTCGCGGTCGTTGACGGTCTTCAGGACCGTGTTGAGGTTCTTGATCACCTCACCGATCACCTTGTCCTTGGCCGCGACGGTGCCGGTCAGCGAGCCGACGTGGGAGAGGATGCTGTCGACGGTGCCGCCCTCGCCCTGGAGGACCTGCACGATGGAGCCGGCGAGCTGGTTGACGTCCGGCGGGGAGAGTCCTTCGAAGAGTGGCTTGAAGCCGTTGAAGAGCTGGGTGAGGTCGAGCGCGGGGGTGGTGCGCGAGTCCGGGATGGTCGCCCCCGGCCGGAAGCTCTCGCCGACGGGCCCGGCGCCCTGGCCGAGGTCGACGTAGCGCTGGCCGACCATGTTGAGGTACTTGATCGACGCGGTCACCGACGCGGGCAGCTCGCGGCCCTTGCGTACGGCGAATCCGACCTCGGCCAGCCGTCTGTCGGCGACCTCGATGGACTCGACCTGGCCGACCTTGACGCCCGCGATGCGGACGCTGTCGCCGACGACGAGCCCGGTGACGTCGGTGAACCGTGCCTTGTACGAGGTGGTGTCGCCGACGCCGGTGTCGGCGATGGACAGCGCCAGGACGGTGGTGGCGAGGGCGGTGACCACGACGAAGACGAGGGACTTCACGACGGGTCCCGCGAGGGAGCGGCGCTTCACTTGAGCTTCACCTCCGCACCGCGGAAGGCCGGACCGATGAGCACGCTGCTCCAGTCGGGCAGGGACTGCGGCTGGACGTTCAGTGAGGGGGCGACGAGTTCGTTGACCAGGACGCTCTCCTGGGGGGAGTTGGGCAGGCCGAGCGCGGTGTCGGTACCGGCGGGTGACTCCGAGGGGGCCGTGCTCCGCGGGGCTGGGGCGGTACGGGCGTCCGCGGTCGGGACCGCCGCGCCGGTGTACGGCACCCCGTAGCAGTGCGGGCCGCCGGCCGCCTGGTAGACCGGGGTGTCCTTTCCGGCCACGTACGCGCCCATGGACTCGACGGTCTTGACGGTGACGTGGAGTCCGGGCCGGTCGGTGCCCTTGCCGAGCGCCTTGTCCATGGCGGGCACGAATCCCGCCATGGTGCGCAGGGTGCAGGGGAAGGCGTCGGAGTACTCGGCGAGGAGTTCGAGCGTCGGCCGGCCGGCGGCGGAGAGGCGGATGAGGTTGTCCTTGTTCTTCCGCAGGAAGGCCGTGACGTCGCGTGCGGAGGCGGTGGTGGAGCCGTAGAGGTCCGCGAGTTCCGCCTGCTGTTCGGCGATCGTGCCGCTGGTGGTGGTGAAGTCGGTGAGCGCGTCCAGCACGTCGGGGGCGGCGTCGGCGTAGAGGTGGCTCACCTTGACGAGTTCCTTGATGTCCTCGTTGAGGGTGGGGAGTTGCGGGTTGAACTCCTTCAGGTGCGCGTCGAGGGTGACCAGCGTGTCGCCGAGCTTGTCGCCGCGTCCTTCGAGGGCCTGGGAGACGGCGCCCAGGGTGGCGGCGAGCTTCTGCGGTTCGACGGCGGTCAGCATCGGCAGCACGTTGTCGAGGACCTCCTCCAGCTCGATGGCGTTGCTGGAACGGTCCTGCGGGATCTCCGCGCCCGCCCGCAGGGTCTGCGCGGAGGGCACGGGCGGCGGGACGAGCGCGACGAACCGCTCCCCGAAGAGGGTGGTGGGCAGCATCTGGGCACTGACGTCCGCCGGGATCTGTCCGAGCCGGTCCGGCTCGATGGCGAGGGTGAGGCGCGCTCCCTCGCCGTCGGTCCGGATGTCGCGGACCTGTCCGACCACGACGCCGCGCAGTTTCACGTCGGCGTTGTCGTGCATCTCGTTGCCGACGCTGCCGGTCCGTACGGTCACGGTGGCGTCGTCGGTGAACTTCTTCTCGTAGACGGAGACCGACAGCCATACGAGCACGGCGGGCACGAGCACGAAGGCCACGCCGGCGAGTCTGCGGCGCACCGTCTGCGCCTGGGAGGTAGGCATCAGCCGGCCACCTTCACCGTTGTCGTCGCGCCCCAGATGGCGAGCGAGAGGAAGAAGTCGGTGACGCTGATGAGCACGATGGCGTTGCGCACCGACCTGCCCACGGCCACCCCCACGCCGGCGGGTCCGCCGGTGGCGTGGAAGCCGTAGTAGCAGTGGGCGAGGATCACCAGCACGCTGAAGATCAGCACCTTGAGCACCGACAGCAGGACGTCGTCCGGGGAGAGGAAGAGATTGAAGTAGTGGTCGTAGGTGCCCGCGGACTGGCCGTTGAACAGGACCGTGATGTACCGGGAGGCGAGGTAGGAGGAGAGCAGCCCGATGGCGTACAGCGGGATGATCGCGACGACGCCGGCGATGATGCGGGTGGTGACGAGGTAGGGCATCGACCGCACGCCCATCGCTTCGAGGGCGTCGACCTCCTCGTTGATCCGCATCGCGCCGAGCTGGGCGGTGAAGCCGGCGCCGACGGTGGCGGAGAGGGCGAGCCCGGCGACGAGCGGGGCGATCTCACGGGTGTTGAAGTAGGCGGAGATGAAGCCGGTGAAGGCGGAGGTGCCGATCTGGTCGAGGGCGGCGTACCCCTGGAGGCCGACGACCGAGCCGGTGGCCAGGGTCATGGCGATCATCACGCCGATGGTCCCGCCGATGACGCCGAGGCCGCCGCTGCCGAACGCCACCTCGGCCAGCAGGCGTTGGACCTCCCTGAGGTAGCGGTGGAGGGTCCTCGGGATCCAGACGAGGGCGCGTACGTAGAAGGTGAGCTGTTCGCCGGAGCGGTCCAGCCAGCCGAGCATCGACATCGCTCAGCCCCCCTTCGGGGGGACGATCTGGAGGTAGATCGCCGTGAGGGCCATGTTGACCGCGAACAGCAGCATGAAGGTGATGACGACGGACTGGTTGACCGCGTCGCCGACGCCCTTCGGCCCGCCGCGCGGGTTCAGGCCCCGGTAGGCGGCGACGATGCCTGCGATGAACCCGAAGATGAGCGCCTTGAGTTCACCGATGTACAGGTCGGGCAGCTGGGCGAGGGCGGAGAAGCTGGCGAGGTAGGCGCCGGGGGTCCCGCCCTGCATGATCACGTTGAAGAAGTAGCCGCCGAGGGTGCCGACGACGGAGACCAGCCCGTTGAGCAGGACGGCGACGCCCATGGTGGCCAGGACCCGCGGGACGACGAGGCGCTGGACGGGCGAGACGCCCATGACCTCCATCGCGTCCAGCTCCTCGCGGATCTTGCGTGAGCCGAGGTCGGCGCAGATGGCGGAGCCCGCCGCCCCGGCGATGAGCAGGGCCACGATGAGCGGGCTGGCCTGCTGGATGACGGCCAGGACGCTGGCGCCGCCGGTGAAGGACTGGGCACCGAGCTGTTCGGTGAGCGAGCCGACCTGGAGGGCGATGACCGCGCCGAACGGGATGGAGACGAGCGCGGCGGGCAGGATGGTGACGCTGGCGACGAACCAGAACTGTTCGACGAATTCCCGGAATTGGAACGGCCGCTTGAAGACGGCGCGGGCGACGGCGAGGGCCAGCGCGAAGAGCTGACCGGTCTGGCGCAGTGGGGCCAGGAGCCGCGACGGGGGTCTTGGCCCCGGGGCCTTGTGGAGGGGGGCGGTCGTGGCGGGCGGCTCCGGCGGCCGCACCGGGAGGGGTGCGGTCACAGACGCCCACCGCCCAGGGTCGGTGTGTAGCTGTTCCTGATGGCCGCGCGGGCGGCCTCGGGCAGCTGGGACATCATGGACTGGACCCGCTCGCGGCGGCGCAGGGCGCCCTGCCGTACGGGCAGTCCGGGCGAGGGCTCCAGCTGCGGTACGACGGTGCGGGGTCCGGGGGGCGCGTAGCCGTTGCCGAGGGTCTGTTCCGCGGCGAGGGTGGCGGCGTCCTTCTCCTCGGACATCCCGATGGGCCCTTCCCGGCGCCCCGAGAGGAACTGGGAGACCACCGGGGTGTCGCTGGTGAGCAGCACCTCACGGGGGCCGAAGGTGACGAGGTTGCGGCAGAACAGCATGCCCATGTTGTCGGGGACGGTGGCCGCGATGTCGAGGTTGTGGGTGACGATGAGCATCGTCGCGTCGATCTGCGCGTTGAGGTCGATGAGCAGCTGCGAGAGGTAGGCGGTCCTGACCGGGTCGAGGCCGGAGTCCGGCTCGTCGCAGAGGATGATCTGCGGGTCCAGGACGAGGGCGCGGGCCAGGCCGGCCCGCTTGCGCATACCGCCGGATATCTCGCCCGGCAGCTTTTCCTCGGCTCCGAGGAGGCCGACGATGTCGATCCGTTCCATGACGATGCGGCGGATCTCGGATTCTTTCTTGCGGGTGTGTTCACGCAAGGGGAAGGCGATGTTGTCGAAGAGCGACATCGAGCCGAAGAGCGCGCCGTCCTGGAACATGAGGCCGAAGAGTTTCCGGGCCTCCATGATGTCCTTCTCGGGGCTGTTGACCATGTCGACGCCATCGACGAGGACGCGTCCCTTTTCCGGCTTCAGCAGTCCGATGATGGATTTCAGGAACACGGTCTTCCCGGTGCCGGAAGGGCCGAGCATGACGCTGACCTCACCGGCCGGCAGCGTAAGGCTGACATCCTGCCAGATGTTCTGCTTGCCGAAGGATTTCGTCAGGCCTTCGACGACTACTTCGATTCCCATCGGCCCTCCTTCGAAGAGGTGGTGAAAGGCGTCATCTGTCGGCGCTCCGGCTCCGGTGAATCCAACGGCGGCTCGTCGTGCATGCACCGGGAGGCGCACGCTATGTCCGCCGAATCAGCCAGGGCAAGCCGTTGAACAGCGATTTCGTCGGACTTCGATCTCGGGGTGGATCACTTGTCACCGGATGACAAACCTGAGGAGCAGGCTTGTCAACGAGTGCGCAAGCGGTCGTGGTGCGGTGCGGCGACCCAAGGCCGGCGGAGGCCGGAACACGAGGTGTCACCGGTTTTCCCGGGATGCCGAACGCGCAGGCGCGGACGCCTTTCCCGCTGTGCTCAACGGGACGCTACGGGCCGGTAACCTGATTGCGCAATAGTCGATGCCCACTTTCCTCGCCGAGGCGTCACGACCGATGCTCTTTTGTGCGCGGATGAGTAATCACGACGCCAAACCTGTAAAAAGGCGAGGAGTGCGGGACGTCCCGTGCGCCGTCCGTGACAAACCAACGGCCGGTACACGAAAGGGCCGAGCCCCCGCGGAAGGACCCGCGAGGGCTCGGAAGTGTCCGGAGAGGGCGGGACAGCCCCTGAGGGCGCGGTCAGCGCTCCGGCCGGGGCTTCTCCGGCGGGCAGGGGGAATCCGGGTTCGACGGGAGGCACAAGGGGGCCTGCGTCATCTTGATGTAATTGCCGCCGCCGGAGATGGAGGCCGTGAGGAGCGGATCGAGGTCCTCACCGACGCCGCATCCCTCGAACGGCGGGATGTAGGTCGTGCCGTCCATGGTGCCGCCCCGTTGGACGGTGTAGCCCTCGGCCGGGTAGGTCGTGCCGTACGCGTGCAGGACCTGCTTGATCGGCTGCGCCGTATGGCAGTCGGGGCCCACGTCGAGGGCCACACCGTTCACCTGGACGTCTTTGACCCGCAGGGCGAACGTGGCGCTGATGGTGGTGTACTCCGGGTAGCTCGGGTACTTCTCCAGGTCGTTGAGGGCGACGGAGTCGATGGCGGCGGTGGGGCCCACCTGCTCCAGGACGATCGTCGCCGTGGTCGGCATGAATCCGAAGGTGAGGAACGTGCCTTGGGCGGGCGGCAGCTGGCGCTTGCCCTCGTGTTCGAACTCCGCCGTGCTGCCGACCTGCACCGTGTTGAGGCAGTTGTCGTTGACGTAGCTCGTCATCATGGTCACGTTGGTGTGCGCGGGGCCCAGGAGGGCCGCGCCGCCGAGCTTCTTCACGTTCGTGTACCCGGTGGCGTAGGTGTCGGCCGGGATGTTGAGCCCGAACGGCGGAGAGGGGCACGGCTCGGCCCCTTCGTCCGCCCGTGTCCGAGCGGGCTCCCGGGGGGCCTCTTCGGCCGGCTCGCTCCGCGGTTCCTCGGGGAAGAGGTCGTCCGGGTCGGGCTCGGCGGAGGGCGGCGGACCGGTCTCGTCCGTGGCGGGGCCGCTGACGGTCAGCGAGGCGAGCACGGCGTCGCGACTCCCCTGCAAGGCGCAGGGGACGTCGATGCCGTCCGGCACGGCCGGGGTCCCGTCCTGCTTCGACGGGTCGAGCCGGAGGGAGAGGTCCGACGCCGTCACGGTGGCCGTGCCGGGCGAGCCGAAGGTCGCCGTCGGGACCGGGCCGCCCGCCACCAGCGAGACGCCCTCCTCGCCGGTGATGTCCTGGGCGGGGGCGGTGAGCCCGGACCAGTCGGCCTCGGCCGAGTCGGTCCCGGCCGCGTACACGACGGAGAGGTCGGCGCGGGCGGAGACCGCGGTGGCACCCGCGTCTTCCAGGGCCTGTGTCACCTCGGGCGGCAGGTCGAGGGCCACCGTCACGTCACCGGTCTCGACCGGCACACCCGGCGTCGCCTCGTCGGCGAAGGTAGCGCCGACCACCACCGTGACGGCTCGGCTCCCGGAGGGGAACTGGCAGAGGTAGTCCAGGACCGCCTCCGACGGCCGAGCCTGGGCGGCGGATTCGGCGCTCGGAAGGATCGAGGCGGCGACCACCAGGAGACCGCCCGCGGTCAGCCGGGCGGACCGGTGTGCGGTCCAGTGCGTGGAGAATGCCATATGACTCCGCCTTCCGGCCGTGGTGGTGAGGGCCCGTCACGCGCCGACGCTCGCGCGGACGCGCTCGGTGTACCGCGGTCTCCTGACGCCGCCGGTGCGCGGCGGGCGGCGGGAGGGGACGCGGGGCGCCTGCGGGCGCGGGTCCACCGCCGCTCACCGGTCGGTACCGTACGCGGCGGCCGACCCCTTGGGAAGCGGTCGGCTCCGTCCTCCACCGGTGCCGGCCGTCCTTTGGCACTGGATGACAAAGGATGCCGTCGCACTGTCGGCCGGTGAGCAGAGGCGGGTGCGCCCGGCCCGGCCGGAGCCGGACCGGGCGCCCGGGAGGACGACGGTCGTACAGCCGGATCAGCTGTACGTGATGACCGGCGAGACCCCGGAGGTGTGCTTGACCGTGTAGGTGCCCTTGAAGGTGGCGGTCGCACCGACGATGCTGCAGCCGGCGCCGGTCTTGCTGCCGATGGTCAGCAGTCTGGGGCTGGTGGCCGCCGGCGCGACGGCCAGGGTGCCGTTGGCCCCGCCCGTGCTCGGGTTGTTGTAGACGGCGTCCACCGTGCCGGTCACCTTGAAGGTGCAGGGGCCGAGGACGCTGGTGCCGGTGACCGTGGCCTGGATGCCGCCGATCCAGCCCGTGGTCTTCCCGGTGCCGTTGGTGCCGGCGCCGGCCGCGTACCCGCCCGGGGTGTTGCCGTTGATCGTCCACGGCGTCACGGCCGAGACGGTCCAGGTGCTGCCGAAGGGGCCCGTGCACGGCGAGTTGAACGAGGCCGCGGTGATGTTGGCCAGCAGCGGCCCGGCGGTGGGCGAGGCGGGTGCGTTGCCGTTGGCCGATGCGGTGGCGCACTGGATCGCGTTGCCGATGTTGTCCGTCAGGGTCGTCACACCGGCCGTACCGGTGAAGTTGCCCGTCGGCGTGACGTTCCACGCGGCGGTCGGCCCCGCGGTGGCGGACGGTGCGGCCAGGGCGACCACGGCGGCGGCTGCGCCGACGGCGGTGAGGAAGCGGGCCTTGTTCGACATGAATTTCTCCTGTTTCCGTTGGGGAATTGACCGGACCGGCGCTGCGCACGCGGCACAACGCCGGTGGTACGGATTCGTGGAGTGCGCACACCGCCTTTTCGGGACGGTGTGCCGGTACGCTCCGAGGCCGCGCCGATCCTCTGCCGTCTGTGCGGTCTGTTCGGCCGCCGTTTCTTTCTGCCGGCCCGTGCCGGTGGAAAGGCGGGTGGAATCAGCGAGCCGCCGAGTGCCAGAACCGGGACAGTTCCCTGCCCTCTTCGGGTGCGTGGGCCGCCGGCGCGTAGGGGCTGGCGAAGTAGGTCGACGTGTCGTCGAGCGCGACGTTGTTGTTGCCCGAGGCCGAGGGCAGACCGGTCTTGAGGTTGACGGCCCAGTCCAGCAGGCCGGCACCGCAGCCACTGGCCCCCGGAACGGCGAACGACGGGTCGGCCTGGTCGGCACCGGCGAAGCTGTAGCGCCCCATGACGCCGTTCTCGTCGTCCGGGTCGCCGTTGCCCGCGAACCGCTGGAGCGAGAGCGAGGGCGCGGTCACGTTCTTCGGCTGGAGCAGAACAGGCTTGGACGTGGTGCCGATGTAGCACTTGTCGCCGAGGAGCGGGTTCTTGAGGTGGATGCGGACCGGGAGGGTGAGGATCGGTACGTCGGTGGTGAAAGCCGCCCCCATGTTGAAGTCGCGCGGTGCGCCCGCCGGTTCGATGGTCGCCGTGATCCGGTTGAGGTCCGCGTCGGTGATCTGCTTGCACACGGCGGAGACGACCGGGATGTTGCTCGGGCACATCAGGCCGATCAGGCCGCCGGGCACGGTGGCCGAGTCTGCGACCAGCGCGCCTTCGGAGGGGGCCACCAGGCTGGTCGTGCCGTCGCTGCGCTGGAGCACCCCGAGCTGGAGATCGGTGCGGCCGGTCGTCACCACGGTGTTGCCCAGCTTGATGGAGCCGCCGGCCGAACCCGAGGAGATGCACGTCGCGACGGTGTCGACGCCGTCCGCCGCCAGCATGGCCGGCGCGTCCACCGGGCAGCGGCCGAAGGGCCCCCAGTGTCCGTTCAGTTGCGTCGCCGCGGTCGCCGTACCGGTGGAGAAGAGCGCGCCGAACGCGGTGACGGCCGCCAGCGTTCCCACACGCGTCCTGGTCGAAACGGATCTCATGTCGTCCCCTCTTGACTTCCGCCGAAAAGGCGGCGCCGGTGCGCGAATGTATGGGTTCATCGACACGTCTCGGCGCGAGGGATCGCGTGCGCTGACGGCCCGATGGGTGCGGTGCATCGTGATGGTGCAGAACGCGAAAACTTCGAGCAACTAATTCGGGGGGATTTCCTGTCCGAATTGGATGAGCCGTGATGTTACTCGCGGGAAACACGGCGACACAATCCCGTCGTTCGAAGATCTTTTCACCTGCCGCATTTTGATCCGCGAATGAGCAGCGGGACCCGCCGCTTTGTCAATCGGTGCGCAGGACGGGGCAAGAAGGCCGCCCGGCATCCCCTCTCGGTGATCGCCCCGCACACACGGACCGCCTCTCGGCCGCACCGGAGACCAGGCCGACTTGTCACGGCACCCATGGTTACCAAGGGTTACCTATGTATCGGCGGGCGAGCAATCGGCCGAAAACATTGTCCGGAAGTGAGCATCCGCGCCCTACCTGCACCAAAGCCCCACAACGAGGCCGAAGTGTGTGCCCCCTGCATTCCGATCTTGTCCAAGTGGTGGGCAGCCGGACCGACTTCGTCTATCTTCGGCGCCGTTGTCGGTATACACCTGTCGGTCCGTGGGAGCGCTTTCCCCCCACTGCCTCACCCACGCCGGGCACCGCAGAGCAAGGGGACGGTCATGCCGAGAGTCGTTCAGCCGCTGGACACCGGGGATCCACTGGGGCCACTGCCCCAGGAATTCGCCGCGATCATGCGGCCGGAACTGCCGAGCCTGATCAAAGAGATAGGCATGGAAGTGACACGCGCCTACCCCGAATACGCGCGCCTCCTGAACGGCCCCAACGGAAAATCCATCCGCATGGGCGTCGAGCAGAGCCTGTCGTCGTTCGTCGATCTGGTCGCCGAACCCACGGCGCCCACGGTCCTACGCGACGACATGTGCCGGAGATTCGGCCGGTTCGAGGCCTACGAGGGCCGGTCCATGGACGCGCTCCAGGGCGCCTACCGGCTGGGCGCGCGGATCGCGCTGCGGCGGGCGAAGAAGGTGGGCCGCAGCCACCACTTCTCGCCGACCCTCATGCTCACCTTTGCCGACGCCCTGTTCGCGTACGTCGACGAGCTCGAAGCCCTGTCCCGCGAGGGCTATCTGGAGGTGCAGGCCCAGTCCGACCAGCAGGGCGAGGCCATGCGCCGACGGCTCCTCCACCTCGTCCTCGCCGGCCGGCCCGTGCCCCGCACCGCCATAGCGGAACTGTGCGAGCAGACCGGCTGGGCCCTGCCCGAGCAGGTCACCCTGGTCGCCGTGCGCACCCCCGTGGGGGTGGACCCGGCCGACCTGCCCCGCGACGCACTGGTGGACCTGGGTGACCCGCAGCCGCACATCCTCCTCCCCGGACCGCTGGACGCGACACGGCGGGAGGCGCTCGACCGGGCACTGACCGGCACGCGGGCGGTGATCGGGCTGACCGTGCCCACCGCGGACGCGGCGGACTCGATCCGCTGGGCGCGGCGCGTGGTCGAGCTCATCGACTCGGGGGTCGTGGAGGACCTGCCCGTCGTCCGGTGCGAGGACCACCTCACGACCCTCTGGCTGCTCACCGACCCGGCCCTCCTCGACCAGCTCGCCGAACGGGAACTCGCTCCCGTCGCCGGCATCAGCGCCACCCGCCGCGAAAGGCTGCTGGAGACCCTGCGGATCTGGCTGGAGACCCGGGGCACCGCCGCGCAGATGGGCGAGCTGCTGGACGTCCACCCGCAGACGGTGCGCTACCGGATGCGCGGCCTGGAGGGAATCTTCGGCGACCAGTTGACCGATCCGGAGGCCCGGTTCGCCACCGAGGCGGTGTTACGCGCCCTGCGACTTCGCACCCGTACCGCCCAGCCTCTGAGCTGACGCCTCATCACAGTTTGCGTAAAGAATCAACTTACCCACCGGTAAGGCGAAATAGACGGTCAGTCCCAAACGGTTGCGACACGGAGACGTATCCGAGGAGAAACCCGGAACTGCGTCCCGTACACAAGGAGGAGGGGTGGCCCACCGGCCACCTCACCGCACCACCTCCTGGCCGACCATCCGAGAGGGAACCATCGATGACCACCGCCCACCTCCTCGTCCCCGTCCCCATCCCGGACCGGGTCGCCGCACTGATCGGCGCCTGCATCCCGCCGCACATCCTGGAGGCGGAGTTCGACGCCGACTGCGCCGCGCGTGAGGTCCTCCGCTTCCGCGGCCCACGGCTCTGCGTGGAGGACCAGGCCGACCGCGAGCAGGCGCTCTCCGAGCTGGCACGGGCCAACAAGGTGCTGGCCGCCCACCACCCCGCACTTCCGGTGCGTCCGGGCGGCGTGCGGTGACGCTTGCGCCGGGAGGGCGCCACCTTTACCTTACTCAAAAGTAAGTTTACTCTTGAGTAAGGAGTTGGCGTGCCCGACGACAGCAACGGCAGCCTCACCGACGAACTGGCCGGGCTCGACTTCGCCGCGGTGTCCCCCGAGGAGTTCGCCCGAATCGTCAAGGGCCTGTCGGGCAGGCAGCTCGGCGAGGTCATGCGGGGCGAGCTGCGCACCCGGGTGCTGGGCGAGGTGTTCGGCCGGATGCGGCAGCAGTTCCGCCCCGAGGCGGCGGGACGGCTGAAGGCCCTGATCCGCTGGAGGATCACGGGCGAGAGCGACGTGTTCTACGAGACCTCCATAGCCGACGGCACCTGCGCGGTGACCCAGGGCCGCTCGGAGGCGGAGCCCCGGACGACGCTGGTGATGGGTGACGCGGACTTCCTCAAGCTGGTCTCCGGCAACGGCAACCCCGTGACGATGTTCATGATGCGCAAGCTCAAGGTGGCCGGCGACGTCGGTCTGGCCTCGGGACTCACCCGCTACTTCGACATCCCGAAGGCCTGAGCCCGTGAGCTACTTCTCCCTCGCCCTGACCGAGGAACAGCAGGACCTGCGCAACTGGGTGCACGGCTTCGCCGCCCAGGTGGTGCGCCCGGCGGCGGCCGAATGGGACGCGCGTGAGGAGACCCCCTGGCCCGTCATCCAGGAGGCGGCCCGGATCGGCCTCTACGGTTTCGAGTCGCTGGCCGACATGTACGGCGACCCCAGCGGCCTCTCCCTGCAGATCGCCAACGAGGAACTGTTCTGGGGCGACGCCGGGATCGGTATGGCCCTCTTCGGCACCTCGCTCGCGGTCGCCGGGATCTTCGCCTCCGGCACCCCCGACCAGCTCGCCGAGTGGGTCCCGCAGTGCTTCGGCGACGAGGACGCCCCGAAGGTCGCCGCGTTCTGCGTCTCCGAACCGCAGGCAGGCTCGGACGTCTCGGCGATGCGCACGAAGGCCCGCTACGACGAGGCCAAGGACGAATGGGTGCTCTCCGGCCAGAAGGCGTGGATCACCAACGGCGGGATCGCCGAGATCCACGTGGTCGTCGCCTCCGTCGACCCCGCCCTCGGCTCCCGCGGCCAGGCCGCGTTCGTCGTGCCGCCCGGCACCCCCGGTCTGGCGGCGAGCCGCACCGTCAAGAAGCTCGGCCTGCGCGCCTCGCACACGGCCGACGTCTTCCTCGACGACGTACGGGTGCCCGGTCACTGCCTGTTGGGCGGCAAGGAGAGGCTGGACGCCCGGCTCGCCCGCGCCCGCGAGGGCACCACGGCCAAGGGCCAGGCCGCGATGGCGACCTTCGAGGTGAGCCGCCCCACGGTGGCCGCCCAGGCCCTCGGCATCGCGCGGGCCGCGTACGAGTACGCGCTGGAGTACGCGGGTGAGCGCGAGGCCTTCGGCCGCCGGATCATCGAGAACCAGTCGATCGCGTTCGCCCTGGCCGACATCCGCACCGAGATCGAGGCCGTGCGCCTGCTGATCTGGCAGGCCGCCTGGATGGCCCGCAACGACCGGACGTTCGACGCCGGACAGGGCTCCATGTCCAAGCTCCGCGCGGGCGAACTCGCCGTGACGGCGACCGAGAAGGCCGTCCAGATCCTCGGCGGCGCCGGATACAGCCGGGAGCACCCGGTGGAACGGATGTACCGCGACGCCAAGATCTACACGATCTTCGAGGGCACCAGCGAGATCCAGCGCCTGGTCATCGCCCGCGCGATCTCGGGCCGCCACATCCGCTGACGGTGCGCGGGCGCAGGCGGGGGTGCACGGCGTCCGGGAATGCCCCCGACGCGGTCGGAACGATGCCCGGCGCGCGCCCGTAGACTCTGAGCATGCCCATATCCCCCACCGAGCCGACGCCTGCTCGCTCGCTCACCGAGCTGAACGCGGCGATCCGCGCGCTCGTGCACGGCGGCCTCGGCACACCGGAGGCCCGCCGGGAGTACGAGCTGCTCCTCGTGGAATGGGCGGCCTCGGTGCGGACGGACGTGAGCGAGGCCGCCTGAGGTCCGTCCCGTCCCACCCGGTCGACACGGTTCGCCCGATCCGGGCCCCGCGGCACCGAGTTGACAGCGCGCCGCCCTGATGGCGCTCGTCCGTGCGCACCGTCCACCGAGGACGACGGGCCGGGTCGGCCGCCTCGTCACGCAAGTGAGGCCGGCGGGCCGGCGGCGCGGTCGACGTCCCGGGGCCGCCGATCCACCACCCCCAGGGAGTACGCCGTGCACGTCCCGGCCCGCACGACCCGCCTGTCCCTCCTGTTCGTCACCGACCTCGCCTACGAGGCACGCGGCCGCCGCTACGGCGACGAGGACGTCTTCCTGACGGCACGACTGCGCGAGGAACACGACGTCGCCCTCTGCCACCCACGGGACGCCGCCGCACTGCTGGACCGCTTCGACCTCGTCGTCCTCCGCAACAGCGGGCCGGTGGTGTATCACCGCGAGGCCTACGACGCGTTCCGCGCCCGTGCCCGGGAACGGGGGACCCGGGTCTACAACAGCCTGGACGGGCGCGGCGACATGACCGGCAAGCAGTACCTGGTCGATCTCAGCCGTGCCGGCCACCCGGTGATCCCGACCGTGGACCGCACGGCCGACCTCGCGCTGCTTCCCGGGGCGGCCGAGTACGTGGTGAAGCCGAAGCTCGGCGCGGACTCGGTCGGGCTGAGGTTCACCGGGGAGCCGTCGCTGCTCGGCGGCGCGGACGGCACGGTGCTCGTCCAGCCGCGCGTCGACTTCCGGTACGAGGTGTCCTTCTTCTTCGTGGACCAGGACTTCCGTTACGCGCTGTACGCACCCCACCCGGAGCGCCGCTGGGTGCTGGAGCCGTACGCGGCCACCGGCGAGGACCTGGAATTCGCCCGGCGCTTCGTGGAGTGGAACACCCTCACGCACGGCATCCAGCGCGTGGACGCGTGCCGCACCCGCGAGGGCGAGCTGCTCCTCGTCGAGCTGGAGGACCTCAATCCGTACCTGTCGCTGGACCGTGTCCCCGAAGAGGTCCGTGAGGCGTTCGTGGACCGCCTGAAGGCCGCGCTGCGGGCCCTTTCGGGCTGACTCGTCCGGACCCTCGCGGCATGCGGGGCCCGGGGTGCGGTGTGAGGGTGCAAGGGTGACCACTGCCAGCGAGACCGCCCCCGCCCCGCAGAGTGCCACCGCGCCCCCCGTGCTCGACCCCCGCCGCCGCAACATCGTCTTCGCGACCATCGTGCTGGGGATCCTGCTGGCCGCCCTCGACCAGACGATCGTGGGGACGGCCCTGCCGACCATCGTGTCGGACCTCGGCGGCGCGGAGCACATGTCCTGGGTGGTCACGGCGTATCTGCTGGCGGAGACCGTGGCGACGGTGCTGGTCGGCAAGTTCGGTGACCTGTTCGGGCGGAAGTTGATCTTCCAGATCTCCGCGGTCATCTTCATCACCGGTTCGTTCCTGTGCGGTCTCGCGTCCGACATGCTGCTGCTGATCATCTGGCGCGGTGTGCAGGGCGTCGGCGCGGGCGGGCTCATGGTGACGGCGATGGCGCTGATCGCCGATGTGATCCCGCTGCGCGACCGGGGCAAGTACCAGGGCGCGATCGGCGCGGTCTTCGGCGTGGCCACCGTGGTCGGCCCGCTGCTGGGCGGGCTGTTCACCGACCATCTGACCTGGCGGTGGGCGTTCTACGTCAACGTGCCGATCGCGATCGTCGTGGTCGTCGCGGCGGCCCGCACCATCCCGTCCGTCCGGGCGGCGGGGCGCCCCGTCATCGACTACCTGGGCATCGCGCTGGTCGCGGTGGGGGCCAGCGCACTGATCCTGGGGACCAGCTGGGGCGGCAACGAGTACGCGTGGGGCTCGCCGATGATCATCGGCCTGTTCATCGGCGGGGTCGTCGCGCTGGCGCTGTTCTGCGTGGTGGAGACGCGGGCGAAGGAACCGATGCTGCCGATGCGGCTCTTCCGCAACCCGGTGTTCGCGGTCTGCTCCATCCTGAGCTTCATCGTGGGCTTCGCGATGCTCGGCGCGATGATCTACCTGCCGACCTATCTGCAGTACGTGGACGGCGACTCGGCGACGCTGTCGGGAGTGCGGACGCTGCCGCTGGTCATCGGTCTGCTGGCCGCGTCGATCTTCAGCGGCAACGTGGTCAGCAAGACCGGTCACTACCGGCTCTTCCCGGTCGTCGGTTCCCTGGTGATGGCGGGCGGACTCTTCCTGCTGTCCCGGATGGGCCCGGACAGCGGAATCTGGCGGGAGTCCCTGTTCATGCTGGTCCTGGGAATCGGGATCGGCCTGTCGATGCAGGTGCTGACGATCGCCGTGCAGAACACGGTCGACTACGCGGACCTGGGGACGGCCACGTCGGGCGTCACGTTCTTCCGCACCCTGGGCAGCTCGTTCGGTACGGCAGTGTTCGGGACGATCTACGCCAACGCGCTGCGGCCGAATCTCGCCCAGGGCATCGAGCAGGCGGCTCGGGCGGGAGGAGACCCCGCGAGGCTCGCGGCGGCGGCGGAGAGCCCGCAGGCGGTGCACGCGCTGCCCGCCGAACAGACCGCTCCACTGGCCCAGGCCTACGCGGACACCCTGCACACCGTCTTCCTGTGGACGGTGCCCGTGGCGCTGATCGGGTTCGTCGTGTCGCTCTTCCTGAAGCAGGTGAAGCTCCGCGACTCCGCGCGGGCGAGCTCGACCGACATGGGTGACGGCTTCGCCCGGCCGACCGCCGGTGACCCGGCGCGGGTGCTCGAATCCTCGGTGGCCCGGATCCTGCACGACGCGGGCCCCGGCACGGCGCGGCGGGTCGTCGCGGATTCCGACACCCGCCTCGACATGGCGGGCGCCTGGGCCGTGATGCAGGTCGACCTGTTCACACGGATGGTCGGCCACGCGGGGCTCGGACTGATCGCCACCCGGCACCGGATCCCGCCCGAGGTGCTGGTGCCCGTCTTCGACCGGATGATCGACGAGGGCTACCTGACCGGGGACGGCCGGCTGTTCACCCTCACGTCGGCGGGCCGGCGTGAGGTGGCGACGATCTCCGCCGCCTGGGGGCGCTGGCTCAACGAACGGCTGGCCGAGGACGGGGCGCAGCCCGACGACCGGCAGCTGCGGGCGGCGGTCGACGTGATCGCGAAGCGGCTGCTCGCCGAGGACCTGGCGCAGGAACTGTCCCCCTCGACCGAGCGGGAGGCGGCC
Source organism: Streptomyces sp. SirexAA-E (assembly GCF_000177195.2). GTDB lineage: Bacteria > Actinomycetota > Actinomycetes > Streptomycetales > Streptomycetaceae > Streptomyces > Streptomyces flavovirens. Next base: position 6,663,130 of record NC_015953.1, on the reverse strand, counting down.
CCGGCCTGACGGGCCCGCTCAGAGCTCCCAGGACCGCGGGCGCTGGAGCGCCTCCCACTCCGGGCGGAGCAGGGAGTGGACCGCGTTGTCGTAGCGGCGTCCCCGGTGCATGCAGGACGAGCGGCGCACACCCTCCCGGACGAAGCCCGCGCCGGTGAGTGTGGAGAGCGCAGCCGTGTTGTCGGTGTGGGTGAACGCCTCGACGCGCTGCATCGGCAGCTCGCCGAAGGCCAGGTCGGTGAGCGCGTCGAGCGCGGCCGGCCCGTGGCCCTTGCCGCGGTGCTCGGGGCCCAGCATCAGTGAGACCTCGGCCACGCCCTCCACCAGGTGCTGGTCGTGCAGGGCGACGAGGCCGATCGGTGTGCCGTCCGGAAGCAGGACCAGGAAGTCGTCGCGTTCGTTGTCGTCGAGATGGCGCTCGACGCGCTCGCGCAGCTCGTACAGCGAACCGGGCCAGACACCGGTCTCATGGGCGGCCACTGGGTCGGAGCGCCAGAGCTGGACCAGCTCGGCGTCACCGGTCTCCAGCGGGGCGAAGGTGATGCCCCGGCCGCACCAGCAGGGTATGCGTTCGATGTCCGGCTCGGCCGTGTCCTCGCTCATGCGCGCAGCGTACGGGCTGGTGGCGGGGGGCGTACACGGCGTTTCAGTCGACGAAGACGGCGGTCGCGTAGACCCAGGCTCCCTGGTGGCGGACGAAGCGGCTCTGCTCGTGGAGCGAGTCGGCGCGGCCGTCGTCGGTGAAGTGGGCGCGGAAGGTGACCGTGCCGGTGGCGTGGAACGCGCTGCCCTCCGTCGTGTCCAGGATGTCCAGGCCCTTCCAGCGCAGGGCGGGGTCGAAGTCGACGGACGGTGGACGGGTCTCCGGGTGCCAGGTGCGCAGCAGGTAGCCGGCGTCCCGGACGACGAAGGCCGTGTACCGCGAGCGCATCAGCGCCTCGCAGGTGGGGGCGGCCGCGGCGCCCGAGTGCAGTCGGCCGCAGCAGGCTCCGTAGGTGGCCGGGAGACCGCACGGGCAGGGCGATTCCTGGGTGCCCCGGCCGGGTGTGCCGGCGGCGGGGGCGGATCCGCGCGGGCGGGAGGTACGTCGTGACATGGATCCATTGTCGCCCGTGGGAAGGGGTGCTCGGCGTGGGACCGGTGGCCTCGTCACGCCTCCGGCCGTCCCGGACCGCGTCCCGTCCGCGCGGCGCACGGCGCGCGCGGCGCGGCCGGAGGGCCTCGGGCCTCGGGCCTCGGGCCTCGGGCCTCGGGCCTCGGACGGAGCATGTGGGCCGCGAGACGCCCGTGTTGCCGGGTGTGACGCCCGGGTTGCTTCACGTCAGTCGTGTGGCGCGAGCATGACAGTGTCCCGCAGACGCTTGCTCCGTCCGAGCGCGCGGCGCCATCGTCGTCGAGCGGCGCACGAAACCTCGTACGCCCACCCCACCCGGCGCGTGGAACCCCGGCGCGCCACCTCTCGAGGAGGACCTCCCGATGGCAGCAACGCGCACCACCCGGCGGAAGATCGCCCTGGCGATCGCCTCCGCCACGACCTTGGCCCTGGCAGTCGGAGCGGGTGCGGCCTTACCCGCACAGGCGGCCCAGCCCGAGGGCAGAGTCCTGCACGCCCAGGCCGCCGAGGCCGTCCCGGGAAGCTACATCGTCACCCTGAAGCCGACGTCCGGGTTCAAGGCGTCCGCCACCGAGGGCAAGCAGCTCATAGCCGGCTACGGCGGCCGGATCACCCGCACCTACACCTCGGCGCTGAACGGCTACGCCGCCGCGCTCAGCAGCGCCGAGGCCAGGCGCCTCGCCGCCGACCCGGCGGTCGAGTCCGTCGAGCAGGACCAGAAGGTCCACGCGACGGCCACCCAGACCAACGCGCCCTGGGGCCTCGACCGGATCGACCAGGCGAACCTGCCGCTGAACGGCACGTACACCTACCCGGACTCGGCGGGCGGCGGCACGACCGTCTACGTCCTGGACACCGGGGTGCGCATCACCCACCAGCAGATCAGTGGCCGCGCCTCCTACGGCTACGACTTCGTCGACAACGACGCCGTCGCCCAGGACGGCGCCGGTCACGGCACCCATGTGGCCACGACCGTCGCCGGGTCCACCTACGGCGTGGCGAAGAAGGCGAAGATCGTCGCGGTGCGCGTCCTCGACAACAACGGCTCCGGCACCACCGCCGGTGTGATCGCGGGCGTCGACTGGATCACGGCCAACCACGTGGCGTCCTCCGTCGCGAACGTGTCCCTGGGCGGCGGCCCCAGCACCGCACTGGACGACGCGGTGCGCCGGTCGATCGCCTCGGGGGTGACCTACTCCATCGCGGCCGGTAACTCGGGTGCGCCCGCGTCCGGGTACTCGCCCGCCCGGGTGGACACCGCGATCACGGTCGGGGCGACGACGAGGACCGACGCCAGGGCCAGTTACTCCAACTACGGTCCGGTGGTGGACATCTTCGCCCCGGGCTCCGACATCACGGCCGGCTGGAACACCTCGGACACCGCGACCTACACCGGGAGCGGCACCTCCTTCGCCGCCCCGCACGTCGCCGGCGCGGCCGCGGTCTACCTGACGAACCACCCGGGCTCCTCTCCCGCGGCGGTGGCCTCGGCCCTCGTGAACGGCGCGACCTCCAACGTCCTCACGGGCATCGGAACCGGTTCCCCGAACAAGCTGCTGAAGCTCGTCCCGTGACCCGTTGACGTGCATGCCTGACGGCCGGGGGCACGTACGGAGGGGGCTACGCGCCCCTTCCTGCGGGCCCCCGGCCCAGGTGTGTTCCGGCCGGGGCGGGGATCAGCGCTTGCGGGCCACGCCCGCGTAGCCCGGGATCGGGTCGTGGCCGGGTACGTCGATGACCTCGCCCAGCTCGGGGTGCCACTCGGCCGAGAGGGCGACGCCCGGCTCGACGAGTTCGAGGCCGTGGAAGAACCGGGTGAACTCGACGCGCGTGCGGGGCCGCAGGGTCATCCCGCGGGCCCGGTAGAGGGCGCGCGCCTGGGCGGCGCCCTCGGGGTCGAAGTCACCGGTGGTGTGCGAGAGCACCAGGTAGCTGCCGGAGCACAGCCGTCCCAGCAGCCGGTCGACGAGTTCGGCCGCGCCGTCCTCGTCGTCCACGAAGTGCAGCAGGGCCAGCAGCGACAGCGCGACGGGCCGGCCGAAGTCGAGGATCTCGCCGGCCGCGTCCAGGATGCTCTCCGAGTCGCGCGCGTCGGCCTGGATGTACTCGGTGGCGCCTTCGGGCGTGGAGCGCAGCAGGGCGGCGGCGTGGGCGAGCACGATCGGGTCGTTGTCGCAGTAGACGACGCGTGCGTCCGGGGCGGCCTGCTGGGCGATCTGGTGGAGATTGGGTTCGGTGGGTATGCCGGTGCCGATGTCGAGGAACTGGCGGACGCCGTTGCCGACGAGCCAGCGGGTGGCACGGTGCATGAAGGCCCGGTTGACCCGGGCCATGTCGCGGCCGCGGGTGTCCAGCGCCAGCAGCTCCTCGGCCATCAGCTCGTCGACCGGGTAGTTGTCCTTACCGCCGAGGAACCAGTCGTACATCCTTGCGGGGTGCGGCTTGCTCGTGTCGATCTCGACTGCGTCGGGGTTCTGCCCGGTCATGGCGCGCTCCGTTGGTCGTCGGTCGTCGGTGTACGGCGAACAGCGTCTGGGGCGTCAGCAGGCGGCGGGGCGTCAGGTGAGCAGGAAGTCGGCCTGTCCTGCCTTGGCACCCTGGATGAAGGCGGCGATCTCGCCGTTGGAGTAGATGAGCGCGGGTCCGTCGGGATCGGCGGACTGACGGACCGCCACCCTGCCGTCGGCCAGCTTCATGGCCTCGATGCAGTTGCCGCCGTTCCCACCGCTCCAGGGCTTGTACCAGCCCTCGGTGCCGAGGTCGGCGGCCGGCATGCCGTTGTATATGTGGTTCATCACAGCTCCTTGCGGAAATCCCGGAGGATCTCCTTCGTGCGTTGTGCAGTGGCGGCCTGAGCCGCCATGCGGTCCATGACCTCGAGGTAGGAAGCCACCTCGGGACGCGCGTCGAAGTAGACGGCGCCGGTCAGGTACTCGCTGTAGACCATGTCCGGCAGTTCGGGGACGGCGAAGCGGAAGAGCACGAACGGGCCGTAGGTCCCGGGGTGGTGCCCCGTGGCGAACTCGGCTATCTGGAGCGTCACATGGGGCATGTCCGTGGCTTCCAGGAGCCGGTCGACCTGAGCGCGCATGGCGTCGGGACTGCCGACGGGGCGACGCAGGACCGTCTCGTCCATGACCACCCACAGCTTCGGCGCCTCGTCCTTGGTGAGCAGCGACTGCCGCTCCATCCGCAGCGCCACGTGGCGCTCGATGTCCTCGGGACGGGTCTGGCCGACCGCGCCTGTACGCAGGACGGAGCGTGCGTAGTCCTCGGTCTGCAGGAGACCGGGGACGAAATGCGGTTCGTACATGCGCAGGAGGGAGGCCGCGCCCTCCAGGCTGACGTACATGCTGAACCAGTCGGGCAGTACGTCGTGGAAGCGCTGCCACCAGCCGGGCTTGTTGGCCTCCTCGGTGAGCTCGACGAACGCCTCCGCCTCGTCGTCGGCGATGCCGTAGGCCTTCAGGAGGAGCTGCACGTAGGGGATCTTCAGGCCGACCTCGGCGGTCTCCATCCTGCGTATCGTCCCGGGGGCGACACGGAGCACCTTCGCGGCCTGGTCGCGACTCAGGCCGACGCGCTCCCGCAGGTCCTGCAGGCGCTTGCCCAGGACGACCTGGCCCACGGTCGGGGCGGACCGCGGTTCGCTCACTTCAGACCTCCCGATGCGCTGTGTTCGAGCAGTGTGCCATGCGCGACCGCCACAAGGACACAGCCACTCTGCATTTTTCAGAGTGCCCCTTGCCAAGTGTTCCGTTCAGGGGGAGAGTTGGCGAGTGAACCAGTTCACGTAGTCGCGCCCGCTCGTGTTCCATGGCGGTGCGCAGCGTGACACAGCCCCCACTGTGAGGAATCGGTCGTGGCACCTGGCAGTGCGCTCATCCCCCGGCTCATGGATCGCGGCCCCGGGACGGAAGCGCTCCGTGACTGCTTCGCGCTGCCGGCGCACCCGGAGTCCGTGGCGGGCGCGCGACGGCTGACCCGGTCCCGGCTGGAGGCGTGGGGGGTGGGCCAGGACACCCACGACGCGGCGGTCCTGATCGTGTCCGAGCTGGTCACCAACGCGGTGGTGCACACCGACAGCGCACTCGTCCTCTGCGAACTCGAGTGCTCCGGAGCCGGTTTGCGTCTGTCCGTGACGGACCAGGGCCGCCAGCCCGGCGGGCCCCGGCTGTCACCCGCGTCCGACGACGAACACGGCCGGGGTCTGCTGCTCGTCGACACGCTGAGCGCGGCCTGGGGCGCGCACGACGCGCCGGACGCCTCCGGGCGCGTGGTGTGGGCACTGGTGCCGAGCGGGCCGGAGCGGACATGCTGAGGCACGCGCTGAACCAGCTGATGGGCTCGCGCCGTTCCCGCCCGGCTCAGGAACCGGGTGCACCGGGCCGTGTCCGGCTGCCGCTGCCGCCCGCGCTCTCGGCGAGCCTGGGCTGCGACGCCGTGGGGGTGCCCGCGCGCTACGGATTCCGGCTGATGTCCCATCTGCCGCGTGCCGGGTGCGTGTTCGCCGACGCGGACCGGTGGTGGTGGATCGTCCCCTCGGGCTCGGACCTCGACCTGGACTGGCCGGAGCAGGCCTCCTACGTCACGGGGGCCTGCGTCCCGGGCGGGCGCCCGCGGCTGATCCACGCGCCGGACAGCCGGACGCCCTACACCCCGCCCATCCCGCTCTACCTGATGGTGTGCCAGGTCACCGGGGTGGCGCCGTCCTGGGCACCCTCCGGGCCGCCGAGGGCCGTGCCGACGCCATGAGGCCCGGCCCTCGGCGGCCCGGAGGGCCCGTGCCGTTCACGGCCGGTCGAGGTAGGCCAGCCCCGGGTGGACCTCCCGGTAGCCCTCGACCAGCCGGCGCGCCACGGTGACGGAGTCGACCAGCGGGTGCAGGGCGAAGGCCCGTACGGCCGCCGACCGGGATCCGCTGCCGGCCGCCTCCAGCACGGCGCGCTCCACCGCCTTCACCGCCGTGACCAACCCCACCGCGTGGTACGGCAGGGGGTCGGCGGCCACCGGGTGGGCGCCGTTGGCGTCGACGAGGCAGGGCACCTCGATGACGGCGTCCGCGTCCAGCACGGAGAGGGTGGCCCGATTGCGGACGTCCAGGATCAGACGGGTGCGCTCGTCCCGGGCGATGGCCCGCATCAGGGCGAGGGCGACCTGTTCGTAACCCCCGGACTCCAGGTCGCTCTCCTCGCGCTCGCCCGCGCCGGCCGCGTCCCTGTTCTCCGCCATGTACGTGGCCTCGCGTTCGGCGCGGGTGCGGTCCCAGGTGGCGAGCGCGGGGGCCGACGGGTCCTTCATCCGTGCGTAGAACCCCTCCTGCTGGTCGCGGAGGAAGGCGCCCCGGGTCTGCTCGGCGTCCTGGTAGGCGCGCACGGCCTCCCGGTTGAAGTAGTAGTAGTGCAGGTACTCGTTGGGGACCGCGCCGAGGGAGCGCAGCCAGTCGGCGCCGAACAGCCGGCCTTCCTCGAAGGAGCCGAGGAGCGCGGGATCGGCCAGCAGCCGGGGGAGTTCGTCGCGTCCGTCGATGTGCAGGGCGCGGACCCAGCCGAGGTGGTTGAGGCCGACGTAGTCGATCCAGGCGCGGTCGGGGTCGGCGCCCAGCGCCCGTGCGATGCGCCGTCCGAGCCCGACCGGGGAGTCGCAGATCCCGATGACCCGGTCCCCGAGGTGCCGGGACATGGCCTCCGTGACGAGGCCTGCCGGGTTGGTGAAGTTGATGACCCAGGCGTGCGGGGCGAGCCGGGCGATGCGCCGGGCGAGGTCCAGGGCGACCGGCACGGTGCGCAGCCCGTACGCGATGCCGCCGGCGCCGACCGTCTCCTGGCCGAGGACGCCTTCGTCGAGGGCGACGCGTTCGTCCGCCGCCCGGCCTTCGAGTCCGCCGACCCGGATCGCGGAGAAGACGAAGTCGGCGCCGCGCAGGGCCTCGTCGAGGTCGGCGGTGGCGACGACCTCGGGGGCGTCGGGGACGCCCCGGGCCTGTTCGGTGAGGACCCGGGCGACGGCGGTGAGCCGGCCCGCGTCCGTGTCGTACAGGGTGACCCGGGAGACGCGGCCCTCGGCGTGATCGCCGAGCAGTGCCCCGTACACGAGAGGCACCCGGAATCCGCCACCGCCAAGAATTGTCAGCTTCACGCTGCTCGATGGTACGGGCCGGGCGTGGTGCCCCGGGTCAGGTCCGGGGCACCACGCGTACGTCAGCGGCGCGCGCCCGCCGTCACTGGCCGCTCCACCAGCGCGCCACGGCCTGCCAGACCTTGGCCGGTCCACCGCGCTGGGCGGGGATCTCGGGCGGGGCGTCCGGCGCGGCGGGAGACGCCGGGGAGGCGATCCGGACCCCCGCCGGGGCGTGACCGGGCTGCGGGCCGGCCGCGGAGGGGCCCCCGCTCCGCGGGACGGCGGGCGACGAGACCTCCCAGTCGGTCCTGGCGCGGGGGCGGGCCGCGATGGAGGTCAGCGGATCGGCGTCGATCTCCTGCTGCGGGCTCGGCGCGAACTTCACCGGCAGGGCGACGAGATGGCGGGACATGATGTTGCCGACCCAGCTCAGCTCGCTCTCGTCGACCGCGAGTTCCAGGTCGGGCAGGCGCATCAGCAGGGCGTCGACGCCCACGTCCGCGATGGCCCGGCCGATGTCCTGGCCGGGGCATTCGTGCGGGCCGCCGCTGAAGGCGAGGTGGGCGCGGTTGCCCTCCATGTTCGCCGTCAGGTCCGGGCGGACGGCCGGGTCGGTGTTGGCCGCCGCGATGCCGACGAGCAGCGCGTCGCCCGCCTTGATCTGCTGGCCGCCGAGCTCGGTGTCGCCGACCGCCCAGCGGCCGAAGACCGCGGTGAACGGCGGCTCGTCCCAGAGGGTCTGCTCCACCGCCTCGGGCACGGTCATGTGGCCGCCGCTGAGCCGGGCGCGGAAGCGGGGGTCGGTCAGCACCATCCGCAGGACGTTGGCGATGAGGTTGGCGGTCGACTCGTAGGCGGCGACGAGGATGAGGCGCAGGTGCTCCGCGACCTCCACGTCGGTCAGCCCGGCGGGGTGGGAGACGAGCCAGCCGGCCAGGTCCTCCTCGGGGTTGGCGCGCCGGCGTTCGACCAGGCGGGTCAGGGCGGCCACGACGTAGGCGTTGCTCTCGACGGCGGTCTCCGTGCCGCGGATCATGTCGCGGGCGGCCTGGACCATCCGGTCGTTGTACTCCTCGGGCATCCCGAAGATCGCGCAGACCACCATCATGGGCAGGTGATCGGCGAACTGGGTGACCAGTTCCGCGTCGCCCTTCTCGCAGAAGTCGTTGACGAGCCGGTTGCTGAAGCGGTTGACGTGCCGGCGTACGCCGCGGGTGTCGATGCGCTCCATGCTGTCGGTGACGGCGCCGCGGAGCCGCTCGTGCGCATCGCCGTCGGCGAAGGCGCAGACCGGCTGCCAGGTGAAGATCGGTGCGAGCGGGTGGTCCGGGGCGACGCTGCCGTCCTGGAGGGCACGCCAGCGCCGGGAGTCGCGGGAGAACTGCGAGGGGGTCCTGGTGAGGTGGAGGTTCTCGCTGTGGCCGAGGACGAGCCAGGCGGGGACGTCGCCGTGCAGCAGGACCGGCGCCACCGCGCCGTGTTCGGCGCGCAGTTTCGCGTACAGGCCGGCGGGGTCCTTCTCGGCCTCGGGGCCGTAGTACCGGCGCAGTCCTCCCGGCCCGAAGCCCATGGAGTGGGCCGGGCACTCGGGGGGCGGCACCGGCTGGGGGACCGATCCGGGTTCGTGGTGGAAGGGGGTCGTCACAGGGGCTCCAGGGATCGGGCTTTCCGGGGAACAGGGGTGGGGTGCGCGCCGCCGGTCGCGGCGGGATCGCGGGCGTACGCGCACCCCGTCAGCCGAGCGGTACGGCCAGGCTGTGCAGGTAGCGCATCAGCGTCAGCAGCACGTCGCGGCTGGAGGCGCGCAGTCGCGCGTCGCAGTCGATGATGGGGACCTCGTCCGGCAGGTCGAGGGCGTTGCGGAGCGCCTCGACCGGGTGGTGGGGGGCGTCGGGGAAGGTGTTGACGGCGACGACGAACGGCACCCCGCGCTCCTCGAGGCGGCCGATCACGTCGAAGCTGACCTGGAGCCGCCGGGTGTCGATGAGGACGACGGCTCCGAGCGCTCCTTCGAACAGCCCGTTCCACAGGAACCAGAAGCGTTCCTGGCCGGGGGTGCCGAAGAGGTAGAGGATCAGCTCGTCGCTGAGGCTGATCCGTCCGAAGTCCATGGCGACGGTGGTGGCGGTCTTGCTCTCCACCCCCACGTTGTCGTCCACGCCGACACCGGCCTGGGTCATGGTCTCTTCGGTCGTCAGGGGCCGGATCTCGCTCACCGAGCCGACCATGGTCGTCTTGCCGACCCCGAACCCGCCGACGATGACGACCTTCACCGCGGCCGTGGCCGTGGTGGGCAGGACGTCCTCGCTGCGGGGGCCCGTGATCGTGTCAGAGCTTCTGAAGTCCATGCATCACCGCTTCGAGGAGGGACCGGTCCGGAAGCGCGGCACGCACGATCGGCGCGCGCGATTCGATGAGTTCGGTCGCCAGGAGTTCTGTCAGGAGTGAGGTGACCACGCTGAAGGGCAGGCTCAGGTAGGCCGAGATCTCGGCCACCGACAGCGGTGCCCTGCACAGCCGCAGGATCGCGGCCTGTTCGGGCTGGACGGTGGGCGACGGGTCGGCCTGGGACACGACCATCGTGACGAGGTCGAGCGCCGCCCTCTCCCCGTCGTTGTCACCGGTGATCACGTAGAGCCGTTCCGGGTCGCTCAGCTCCGGGTCGGCCTTTCGGCGTTCTCGTCGGGGAGCACTCATCCGGCCTGCCCGTCATGTCGCGGGGGGCTCGTCAGGTGCGCGCCGATACGGACGACCATGTCGCGCATACGGGCACCGACCAGGCCGGCGTCCACCGTCTCGCCGGCCAGGACCGCGAGGTAGGCGCCGGTGCCGGCGGCCATCAGGTAGAAGAATCCGCCGGTGACCTCGATGACGACGAGCTTCATCAGGCCGTCGCTGTACGGGATCTCGGTGGCGACGGCCGCGGCCAGGCTCTGCAGCCCGGCGCAGGCGGCGGCGAGGCGGTCGGCGACATCGGGGTCGCCGCCGTGCCGGGCGATGCGCAGGCCGTCGGCGGAGAGCACCACGATCTGGTGGATGCTCGGTACGTCGTCGGCCAGTTCCTTCAGCATCCAGTCCATGTTTCCCCGCTGCTGGATCACTTCTGGTCTCCCTTGTCCCACGCGTCGTCAGAGTCTTCGCCGCTTCGCGGCTCCTTGGGCACACCGTTGACGGCCTGCGTGAACGCCTCCAGCCAGAGGCCGGGTGGTGTGTCCTCACCGCCGGGGCGCGAGCCGCCGTGCCCGTTGTGCCCGCTGCGCGGGGCCGGGGGCTCGGCGGCGGGGGCGGCCTGCTGCGGCAGGTTGTGCGAACCGAGCGGGGCGCGGCCGCGGCTGCGGCGCTGCGGTAGCCCTCCGGCGGTCCATTCCGTCACCACGATCTCGTCGTCGTCCAACGGAGACGCCGCTGCCGCGGGCCGTGCGACGGCGGCGGTCGGCGCGGGCACGGCCGCGGGCGCGGTCACCGACGGCACGGGGCCGGTCGCGGCGGGGCGCGCCTTGCGCTTGCCCCGGGGCGGGACGACGTGCTGCATCTGCGACATGTCGAGCGAGCTCTGCGGCCGCGAGGTGGCGCCGATGCCGTGGGCGATGCCGGGGGCGGGCCCCGTGGTGATCATGTCGCGGGGCACGATGAGGACGGCGCGGACGCCGCCGTACGCGGACTGCCGCAGGGAGACCTGGAGTTGGTACATGCGGGAGAGCCGGCCGACCACGGCCATGCCGAGGCGCGGGGACTCCCCCAGGTCGTTCATGTTGATGCCGGCCTGGGCCTGGGCGAGCATGTTCTCGGCCCGGGCGCGGGCCTCCTCGCTGAGGCTGACGCCGCCGTCCTCGATCTCGATGGCGATGCCGGTCTGCACCTCGACCGCGGTGACGTGCACCCGGGTCTGCGGCGGGGAGTAGCGGGTGGCGTTGTCGAGGAGTTCGGCGCAGGCGTGGATGAGCGGCTCGACCGCGGTGCCGACGATGGCGACCTTGGCGATCGAGTGCAGGTCGACGCGCTGGTATTCGAGGATCCGGGACATGGCGCCGCGCAGCACGCTGAACAGCGGGACCGGCTTGGGCCATTGACGGCTGGGGCGGGCTCCGCCGAGTACGGCGATGGAGTCGGCGAGCCGGCCGATCAGGGCGGTGCCGTGGTCGATGCGCAGGAGGTCGTCGAAGACCTCGGGGTTGCGCCCGTGGTGGTCCTCCATCTCCCGCAGCTCACTGGCCTGTCGGCTGACGATGGCCTGGACGCGGCGGGCGACGCTGACGAAGGCGCGCTGCGCGGAGTCGCGCATGGCCTCCTCGTTGTCGACGATGTCGAGGACCTGGAGCACCAGGGCGCGTTGGGCCTTGGGCAGGTTCCGGTACGACTCGTCGGCGTCGACGATGTCGCGCATCACCTCCTGGGGCGAGTTGCTCGCGCGCAGCCGCCGGATGGCGGTGGGCAGGAGTTCCTTGGTGAGCCGTACGGTCTCCTGGTCGTGCGCGGCGATGCGGTGTTCCAGGAAGGCGATGCGCTGTTCGTACTCGGCGCGCTGGAGGCGCATCGCGCGGCGTCGGCGGTGGAGTGCGACGGCGAGCGTGGCGACCAGGACGGTGGCGACCGCACCGCACCAGACGACCGCCGCCCGGGTGGCCCCGCTGACCGGCACCGCGCCGGCCGCGGTGGCGCCGGCCATCAGTACGACGGGCAGCAGGGCGGCGCGGACGACGGGGATGTCTCTTTTTGTCGGCGGTGATTCTGCACGAACCATCTAAACCCTCTGGCGGTTGATTCGGGAGGTATACGCACTTGTGCGGACAGTCATGAACAAGTGCTCGAATTCATCTCAACTCGACTTCACTGCGCGTGAGCCTAGCCAGATGAGAACAGTGCCTCGGCACATTCGCCCAACCCCCTGCGCGAGCACCGCACCGGTAGTACGCTCGCCAGTTTTCACACTCACCGCCGTCACACGCGTGCGGAGAGTGATGAGCGGGGGAATCGGCAGAAAGCCGACCCTGGAGTCCCGCTGTGCGGGACAATGCGCCGGTGCGCCGACTTTGCCTCCGAGGAGAGGTTTCCAGGCCACGGCAGAAATAAATCCACCATGCATCCGGAATCCGCGCGCGCGTACGGTTTCAGACGCACCGCAGAGCGAGACAAACGCACATGCGAGCGAATCGGATCGAAAGGAGCAGAACCTTGATCGACGGACACATGTACGAGTCGTACGGTCCGCCGTCGGTGGAACCCCGCCCGACGACTCGGAACTACACGATCGAATCGCTGGACACCGGGCTGCGGCTGATGCAGCTGTTCCTCGTCCAGCACACCGTCACCGTCAGCGAGGCCGCCGGACGGCTGGGCGTCGGCCGGTCGACCGCGCACCGCGTCCTCAGCACGCTGGAGGGACGGGACTTCGCCGTGCGGGACCCTTCGGGCCGGGGGTACGAGGCGGGGCCCGAACTGCTGCGCCTGGGCCGCCCGGCGGGCCTCGGCCCGACGGTGCGGGAGCGGGTCGGCGCCGTCCTGGACGACGCCGTGCGGCGGACCGGGGAGACGGTGGAGAGCGCGGCGCTGGTGGAGGACCGGGTTTTGGTCACCGACGGCCGGGCGTCCACGCAGCCGGTGCGGGTGGGCCTGGAGACGGACCGGGTGCGCCCCGCGCACGCGACGGCGGCCGGCAAGGTGCTGCTGTCCCGGCTGACCACCGAGCAGGTGTGCGCGCTGTATCCGCAGGAGCGGCTCCCCGCGGTGACCTCCCGCACCCTGGTGTCCCGGTCCGCGCTGCTGGCCGAGCTGGCGGAGGTCCGTGAGCTGGGCAGGGCCTTCAGCCGGGGGGAGTGGGTCCCGGGCCTCTACGCGGTGGCGGTGCCGCTGACGGGGACCGGCCGCCGCGACCGGCTGGCACTGAGCGCCTCTTCGCCCGCCGACCGGGGCTCCGACGCGTCACTGGCCGAGCGCGCCGGGCAGTTGCGGCAGGCGGCGCTGGTGGCGGGGGCCGCCGGGTGAGCGGCCCGTTCCGACCGTACCGGGGCGGTCGCCGCGCCGGGGTCAGCGGCGGCCTCCGCCGAGGCGGCCCTCCAGCTGGATCAGCAGTTCGCCGAGCTGTCCGCTGAGTCCTTCGCGGCTTCGCTCGTCGAGACCGGAGAGCACCGAGCGCTCGTACGCGAGCTGTTCGGGCAGCAGGCGGTCCACCAGGGCGCGTCCTTCGTCGGTGAGGCCAAGGTAGGCGACGCGGCGGTCCCTGGCGTCGCTGCGGCGGGCGATCAGTCCGCCGTCCTGCAGGGTGCGGAGCCGCTTGGTGACGGCGGCGCCGGAGGAGAAGGTCTCCCGGGCCAGCTCGCCGGGGGTGAGCTCCCGGTCGTTGCGCCGCATCGCCCCGAGGAGGTCGAATTCCCCCCGGGTCAGCCCGGCGGCGCGCAGCGGCGCGTCCTCGGCCTGCTGGAGGAGTGCCGCGCAGCGGTTGATGCGGCCGATGAGCCGCATCGGTTCGGTGTCCAGGTCCGGGTTGACGGCCTGCCACTGCCGTACCACCGCTGCCACGATGTCGTCGGTCACACCGCTCCGTTCGCCGGGGGCAGGGTGATCAGCCCCTGCCGTTGTGCTGTCGCCGCGAGCGTACGGTGTCCGGCCTGCTCGGCGGCGAGCATGTCCTCCTCGGGCAGGGCACGCTGCCACCACTCCCCCGCCGCGACGTCGCTCGCGTCGCGCAGTTCGACCAGGGACGAGGTCAGCCGCCTGCGGGCCGCTTCGAGCGTCAGCGGGTCGACGTCGGGCTCGGCCAGCAGGCGTTCGGCGCGCTCCCGCGCCTCACCCGTCGCGGCGAGGGCCTGCTCGACGCGCCCGCCGGCCCGCCGGTTGGGCACGGCGAACACGGCGAGCAGTCCGGCGGCGGCACCGACCAGGGTGTCCAGGGCGCGGTCGCTGATGAGCTCCCGGGCGGGGTGGCTGCCCGCGAACTCCACGACGAGCAGGGCCATCGGGGTGACCGCGACGGAACCGAGCCAGTAGTTGCGGGTGATGAGTGCCTCGGCGGCGAAGTTGAAGCAGAGCACGCTCAGCACCAGGGCCAGCGGGCCGAGCCGGGCCACCGGGATGACGGCGGCGAAGACGAGCACGCCCACGAGGTTGCCGAAGACGCGCTGGAGCGCCCGGCTCCAGGACTGGGTGGCGTTGGGCTGGTACACGGCGGCCGCGGTGACGATCGCCCAGTACGGGCGGCCCACACCGAGGGCGTACGACAGATAACCGGCCGTCGCGCACCCGACGAGGGTGCGCAGGGCGATCGGCAGCACCGGGGAGCCGGGGGCCAGGGCACGCAGGAATCTCGTCCGGGCCTCGCGCCGTCCGCGCCGGTTGCGCTGCCTGGCCCGTTCCGCGTCGATGCCGAAGAGCTGCTCGACCGTGCCGGGGGCGGGCGGCGGACCGGGCATGGGGCCGCGGCCCCGGGTCTGCGCGGCCCACCGGGCCAGTCGCTCCGCGTCGGCGCCCCGGGACCCCTCGCCGGTGGCCGTGGCGAGGGCCCGCTCGGCGTGGACGACGAGGCGTTCGAGCTCCTGGCGTACGGCGGTGGGGCGGCCGGCGGCGAGGAGGGACTGCCAGGCGGCCTGGACGGCGGCCGCCGCGGCGTGCCGGGTGCGGTGGCCGGGGTCGGCAACGTAGGCCGCCGCGGCGTCGAGGGCACGGGCGGTGGCACGGCGTTCGGGTCCCTCACGGCGGCGCAGCGCGGGCCCGACCGTGATCAGCCAGGCGAAGGCGCCCGTGGCGAGGGCGAGGGCGAGATGGCCGGGGACCTGCCCGAGCTCCTGCGGGGCGAAGAGGGCCGCCGAGGTCACGAAGCTGAAGATCACGTTGCCGGGCGGCCCGATGCGGGTGGCGTCGCAGAAGGTCTTCTGCACGGCCGCCAGGACCGCCCCGACGGCGATCAGGACGGCGGTCGAGTCGGTGGCCGCCGCGGTCAGCAGGGCGACGGCGAGACCCGCGACCATGCCGAGCACGACGCGGGCCACGGTGTGGGCGCGGCGGGCGTACGGCAGGTTGTGCCCGTACAGGGCGCAGAGCGAGCCGGCCATCGTGTACATCACGAGGTCGAGCCGGTCGAGGGAGTACAGCAGCAGATTCGGCACCCCGGAGGCGACGACCACGCTCAGCGCGGGCTTGTACCAGGTCTCCGCCGGACTCCTCAGCCGGAGGGTGCCGGTCACCGGCAGTCTGGGGGTGGACGGTCTCCGGGATCGCATAGATGTATCACTCACCTATTTACGTTAACAGGTATTACACCTATAAAACATCAGTGAAGCAGCTGGGTGCGCTTCCGCCACCCCGGCCGCACGCCCTTCCGGTCGCCGCCGCCTGCGGCCGGTCATAGCGTGCTGCACAACAGCGTAGGAATGTGTCCTGTCGCGCGCTTCGGGAGGAAACAGCATGAAGCTCACCGAACCGGTGATCGGCGGCCCCTGCTGGGTCGAGTTGAGCACCCCGGACGTGGCCGCCGCCAAGACCTTCTACGCAGCACTGTTCGGCTGGCGGTCGGCGACCGACCCGCGTCCCGAGGCGGGCGGTTACACGGTGGCGCACCTCGGCGAGGACCCCGTGGCCGCCCTCAGCCCCGTCCACCGCCCGGACCAGCCGCCGACCTGGACGGTCTCCTTCGCCACCGAGGACGTCGACGGTGCGGTCGAGGACGTGCGGTCGGCGGGCGGCACCCCGCTGACGGAGCCGTTGGACGTGTTCGACCAGGGCAGGTTCGCGGTGGCGGCCGATCCCTCCGGTGCGGCGTTCTCCCTCTGGCAGGCCCGCGCCTTCACGGGTGTGAGGCGGTTCAACGATCCGGGCACCCTGAGCTGGGTGGAGCTGCGCACCGACGGCCCCGGGAGCGCCCTGGCCTTCTATCCGGCGGTGTTCGACTGGACGGTCCACTCCGCGGGGCGGTCCACGCGCTGGGGTGTGGACGGTGCGGAATTCGGCGGTCTCAAGGAGATCCAGGACGACGAGACGTCCGAGGAGCCGGCGACCCCGCCCGGCTGGCTGCCCTACTTCTCGGTCGCCGACGTCGAGGCGGCCGCCGCCACCGCGCTGGGCGCGGGCGGGGAACAGCTC
The DNA here is from genome assembly GCF_000177195.2 of Streptomyces sp. SirexAA-E. Classification (GTDB taxonomy): domain Bacteria; phylum Actinomycetota; class Actinomycetes; order Streptomycetales; family Streptomycetaceae; genus Streptomyces; species Streptomyces flavovirens. The sequence continues at coordinate 6,646,824 of NC_015953.1, read as the reverse complement.
GTGCCGCCCACGCCGGTGCCGGGCGGACCGTGGGTCGCGGTACTCCGTGATCCCCAGGGCGCCCCGTTCGGGATCCACACGCCGTGACGGCCACGCCCGTGGCGGCGAGCGGGGCGCCGGGACTCAGACGGTCCGGCCCCCGTCCCGGACGCGGGCGTGCGGGTGCGTGTCGCACCATCCGTCGGCGTGCCGGAGCTCCCGGCGCCGGGTGCCTTCGAGGGGTATCCGGACGCGGCCCGGGCCGCCGGGGGTTCCGCGGAGGCCGCCCCCTCGGAGTATCAGCCGAGGCCGCGGGCGTCCTGCTTGAGGGCGGTGTCCACGGTCAGGGCCGTCGCCAGGACGAGGCTCAGCAGCGGTTCGGGCAGCTGGTAGTGGATCTGCAGCACGTAGTTGTCCGCCGTGGTGAACATGGTCTTCGCCAGCCCCTCCCAGGTCTTGGTGATCCGGGCGACCTCGGCCTCGTTGTGGTCGACGACGGCGAAGTTCCAGGCACGCCAGTTCTCCGCCCTGATCGCGCCGACCTGCCGGCCGTCGACCAGCATGGCGAAATTGATCTTGCCGATGGCGTTCTGCTGGACGATCTCACCGACGGGCCGACCGTCCGGGCGCTCCACGACGACCCGGGACTTGATGAACTTCGCGGGCCGGGTCAGGAGCAGCTGCGGCTGACCGTGGGCATCGCGGATCTCCAGCCGGTGCGTCAGGTACTGGTCGATGCTGGAGACGAAACGGAGGACCTTGCGCAGGGCGCTCTGGCCGACCTGGACGACCGAACCGACGGTGGCGCCGTGCTGGTCGAAGACGCGGTACTCGTTCGTGACCTCGATCAGCTTGGCCTTCTGGTTCACGACCAGGACCGGCTGGTCGAACAGCGATCCGGAGCTGACCGGACCCTGCTGCGGGGCGTGCTGGGCCGCTGCCCGCTGGGGCGCCGTCGGGTGCTGGTGGGCCGCCTGGTGCTGAGGGACCGCCTGCGGGAAGGATCCCGGCTGCTGGGCGGCGGCCACCTGCGGCTGGGCGGGGGCCGCCGCCTGGACGGGCACGGACTGGCCCTGGGCCGGATGCGTGTGCTCGGTCCACTGCGAGCCGTCCCAGTAGCGCAGCAGCTGGGGTGCGCCGTGGGGGTCCGGATGCCAGCCCGCAGGTACGTTCGATTGCGTCGTCACCGGGGCACACTATCCTGCCCCTCTGTAGGCCACACTCTTTGAAATTTCACATACTACGATGGTGCCGATGACCAGGCCGAGTGAGCGCGCGGACGGGCAGCGGGGCGGGGTGACCGCCCCGCTGCCCGCAGTGCTGGGCTGGATCCTGGCGCTGATCGCCGTGTTCTTCTGCTGCTCCCCGGCCGCCGCCTCGGCGTCGCACCACCGGTCGGCCGCCGCCCCCGCCGTGCACACCCACGTCCCGGCACCCGCCGTCGCGCTCGTCGTGGCCGACGCCCCAGGTGAGCGCGGGAGCGGAAGCTCCTGCCACGGTGCGGCGGACCACTCGGCGCCGGTCGTTCTGCCCGGCCCGACGGCCCCGCTCGCCCTTCCGTGCGCCCGTGCGTCGGCCGCCGTCCCGACCCCGCCGCTCACCGGCTCGGCGGCCATCCGCGGCCCCTCCGACGACGGCGCGGGCTCCGTCGATCATCTCCGTCTCCAGGTTCAGAGGGTCTAGAAGCCGGACCTCCGCTCCGCGGCCCGCGCACAGGCGCGGCCGGGGAACGGCCTCCTCACGCCTTCTCCCCCTGCCCTCGCCGACGCAGCCCCGCTCGCCCCGTCCCGTGGACGGCGCACGGCGGCCCACCCGCGTCGTGCCGAACCCGAGGACCGACATGTCTTCCGCCAAGAACCAGAACAGCAATGCCGCCGCCCGCCGCGCCAAGCTCGAGGAGGCCCGCCGCAAGGAGCGGGCCCGTGAGCGGCGCGGTCGCCTCGTCACCATCACCGCGGCCGTCGTCGTGATCGCCGGCCTCGTCGTCGGCGGCGGCTATCTGATGTCCGCCGCCGACGAACAGGACAAGGCCGAGGAGCAGGCCAAGAGCTCCCCCGTCACCGGGGAGCGGTCCTGGGACGACCTGACCCAGAACCACGTGGAGAAGGCCGTCGACTACCCGATGAACCCTCCCGTCGGCGGTGACCACGACCCGGTCTGGATGAACTGCGACGCCGACGTCTACACGAAGGCGATACCGAACGAGAACGCGGTCCACTCCCTCGAACACGGCGCCGTCTGGGTCACGTACAACGACAAGGCCGACGAAGCCGACGTCAAGGCGCTCGCCGAGCGCGTGGGGAAGACTCCGTACTCCCTGATGAGCCCGGTGGCCGATCAGAAGGACCCGCTGATGCTCAGCGCCTGGGGCAAGCAGGTCACGGTGAAGAGCGCCACCGACGCCCGCGTTGCCCAGTTCTTCACCAAGTACGTACAGGGCCCGCAGACGCCCGAGCCCGGTGCCGCGTGCAGCGGCGGGGTCGCGGGATGACCCCGGCGTCGCGCGCCTCCCGGCCGCTGGTGACGGCGGGAGTCGTGGTGTTCCTGGTGGCCGTGGGACTGGTGCTGCTGATGGTCGTACGGCCCTCGGCGGCGTCCCCGTCCGGCTCCGGGGCCTCCGTCTCCGTCCCCGCGGAGGGCTCGGCCGACGTGGGGTTCGCCCGGGACATGTCGGTCCACCACCAGCAGGCGGTGGAGATGGCGTTCCTGGTGCGGGACCGCACCGACGACGAGGACGTGCGCCGGCTCGCGTACGACATCATCAACACCCAGGCCAACCAGCGGGGCATGATGCTGGGCTGGCTGGAGTCGTGGGACCGGCCGAAGAGTTCGGAGCGGCCGCCCATGGAGTGGATGGGCCACCCCGTCAGCGCGGCCGACGGCTCGCTGATGCCCGGGATGGCGACCGATTCCGAGCTCGACGGACTGCGCGCGGCCGAGGGCCGGGACGCCGAGGTGCGGTTCCTGCGCCTGATGACGGTCCATCACCGGGCGGGCGCGGACATGGCGCGGGCGGCGGCGGATTCGGCCGGGACGGACGAGATCAGGAACCTGGCGGCGGGCATGGCCCGGGCGCAGGAGTCGGAGATCGCTCTCATGGCCGACATGCTGAGGGCCCGGGGCGCCCGGCCGTAGGGCGTTTCCCGAAGGTCCCGCCCGGCCCGGCGACGCCTGGCGCGGGGCCGGGCGTGGTGGCCGTGTGCCGCCGCGCCCGGCCTGCCGTCGGGGCGGACGGCCGGGGCCCGGCGGATGCGGGTGGCAGGCCGCGGTGGTGACCGCATGCTTCGGGCGGCCGGGCATCCCATAGGCTCTTCGACGATATGAAGAGCTACCTCACACCGCTGGGGCCCAAGGCCGACAAGGACACCGTGCGGCGTCACAACCTCAGCCTCGTGCTCCGCGCGGTGCGTGACGAGGGCGAGGCGGCCGAGGCGACCCGCGCCGGGGTCTCGGCCCGGGTCGGCCTCACCCGGGCCGCGGTGTCCTCGCTCGTCGAGCAGCTGCTCGACAGCGGCTTCCTCACCGAGTCCGGCAAGACGTTCAGCGGGCAGGCCGGGCGGCCCGGCACCGCTCTGAAGGTGGCCCGCACCGGCCCCGCGGGGCTCGGCGTGGAGATCAACATCGACTACGTGTCGGTGTGCGTGGTGGACCTGGCGGGCACCGGCCGGGTCCGGCAGACCGAGCACCTGGACAACCGGGGCGCTCCGCCCGGCGAGGTGCTGGGCCGGGCCGCCAGGATCGCGGCCCGCACCCTGGACTCGGCCCGGGAGCAGGACCTGTATCCGGTCGGGGCGGTGCTGGCGCTGCCCGGTCTCGTCTCGGGCGGCGCGGTGCGCCAGGCACCCAACCTGGGCTGGAACCAGGTGCCGGCCGAGGAGCTGTTCGCCGGCGCGCTCGCCGGGCTGCGCCCCCGGGCCGTCCCGCTGCCGGTGCGTTCGGAGAACGAGGCGAACCTCGCGGCGCTGGCCGAGCTGTGGTTCGGCGGGCTCGACGCGGTCCGCAGCTTCCTGTATCTGACCGGCGAGATCGGTGTCGGCGGCGCCCTGGTACTCGACGGCGAACTGCTGCGCGGCGCGCACGGGTTCGCCGGGGAGATCGGGCACGTGGTGGTGGACCCGGACGGTCCTGAGTGCCGGTGCGGCTCGCGCGGGTGTCTGGAGCAGTACGCGGGGCAGACCGCGTTGCTGCGGGCGGCGGGGATCGAGGCGCCCGGTGGCGGAGCGGCCGGGGTGATGGAGCTGGAGCGGCGGGCGCAGGCCGGTGACCCCCGGTCCGTCGCGGCCGTGGCGGAAGCGGGCCGGATGCTGGGCCGGGTGCTGTCGGGTGCGGTCAACCTGTTCGACCCGGACGCGGTGGTGCTGGGCGGGATCTACCGGAACCTGATGCCGTGGCTGTCCGCGCCCGCCGACGCGGAGCTGACGGGCCGCGTGGTGTCGGGCCTCTGGTCCCGGGGCAGCGGCAGGCTGCGCGCCTCGTCCGTGGCGGGTGACGCGGCCCGGGGCGCGGCGGCACTGGTGGTGCAGGACGTGCTGGCGGACCCGGCGGCGTACGCCCGGCCGGAGCCGGTGGGTGCCTGACGGCGCCCCCGGACCGCACGGTGTGCGGCCCGGGGGCGTGGTCCTTCGGTGCCGTCGCTCACGGCAGCCTGTTCAGCGGACGTTGAGGAGGTGGTCCATGGCGAGCTGGTCGAGGGCTTCGAAGGCCATGGAGCGTTCGGCGGCGGCGGTGGCGTCGAAGTCCTCGTAGGCGGTGCGGTCGGCGAGGAGTGCCTTGAGGCCGTCGTCGGCGGTGGGGCGGGCGAGTTCGTCGAGGCGGGAGGCGGTGAGGGCCTCCTGGACGGCGGGGTCGGCGCGGAAGGCGGCGGCGCGCTCCTTGAGGATGAGGTAGTTGCGCATGCAGTTCTTCGCGGACTCCCACACCCCGTCGATGCCGTCGGTGCGTACCGGCTTGAAGTCGAAGTGGCGTGAGCCGTCCCAGCCGGCCGTCTCCAGGAGGTCCACGAGCCAGAACGCCTGGCGCAGGTCACCGGCGCCGAAGCGGAAGTCCTGGTCGTACTTGATCCCGGACTGGCCGTTGAGGTCGATGTGGAAGAGCTTGCCCGCCCACAGGGCCTGCGCGATGCCGTGGGGGAAGTTCAGCCCGGCCATCTGCTCGTGCCCGGTCTCCGGGTTCACCCCGACCAGCTCGGGGCGCTCCAGGCGCTCGATGAAGGCCAGCGCGTGCCCGATCGTGGGCAGCAGGATGTCACCGCGGGGCTCGTTGGGCTTGGGCTCGATCGCGAACCGCAGGTCGTAGCCCTGCTCGGTGACGTAGTCGCCCAGCAGGTCGAAGGCCTCCTTCATCCGGTCCAGGGCCGACCGCACGTCCTTGGCCGCACCGGACTCGGCGCCCTCACGCCCGCCCCAGGCCACATACGTCTGCGCGCCGAGCTCCACCGCGAGATCGATGTTGCGGATCACCTTGCGCAGCGCGAACCGCCGCACGTCACGGTCGTTGGAGGTGAACCCGCCGTCCTTGAACACCGGGTGCGTGAACAGGTTCGTCGTCGCCATCGGCACCTTGAGCCCGGTACGCTCCAGCGCCTCCCTGAACCGCCCGACCAGCCGCGCCCGCTCACGGTCGTCCGACCCGAACGGAATCAGGTCGTCGTCATGGAACGTCACCCCGTGCGCACCGAGCTCCGCCAGCCGCTCGACCGACTCCACCGGGTCCAGCACCGGACGCGTCGGCTCACCGAACGGGTCGTTGCCCCGCCAGCCCACGGTCCACAGACCGAACGTGAACTTGTCCTCAGGAGTGGGAGTGAAACGCTCCGGCATCGTCTGTCCGCCTTCGTGTACGTCGGGTGGGGCGTCGGCCCACCGGGGACCGACTGATTTGTTCAGTGACATTATTAATGTGTCACGAGGCAGCCTGTCGACGTAACCCCCTGATACGACAAAACCCGGCCCGCCTCTGTTGGCGTGGGCGACGATCACGTAATTTGTTCGTCGCACGATCAAAACAAGCGAGCGAGGAAGAGGTGGCCCATGCCGCCGCGTACCGTCGTCATCGGCGTGGACAGCTCCACCCAGTCCACCAAGGCGGCCGTCATCGACACCGTCACCGGCGAGCTGCTGGCCGTCGGCCGCGCCCCGCACGTCGTCACGGGCGAGGGCGGGGCCCGCGAGAGCGACCCCGAGGTCTGGTGGCGGGCGCTGTGCGACGCGGTGGCCGGGGGACTCAAGGAGTCCGGTCTGTCCGCGTCCTCGGTCACCGGGATCGCCGTCGCCGGACAGCAGCACGGCCTCGTGGTGCTCGACCGGTCCGGCCGCCCACTGCGCCCGGCGCTGCTGTGGAACGACACCCGCTCCGCGCCGCAGGCCGCGGCGCTCACCGCCGAGCTGGGCGGGCCCGACGCCTGGACCGCGCGCACCGGCACGGTGCCGGTGGCCTCCATGACGGCCTCGAAGTGGCAGTGGCTGCGGGAGAACGATCCGTCGAACGCGGAGGCCGCCGCAGCCGTACGGCTGCCGCACGACTTCCTGACCGAGCGGCTCGCGGGCACCGCGGCGACCGACCCGGGTGACGCCTCGGGCACCTGCTGGTACTCGACCGGGACCCACGCCTACGACCCCGAGCTGCTGGGACTGCTCGGACTCGACGAGGCGCTGCTGCCTCCGGTAGCCGCGACCGGGGCGGTGCGGATCGGCTCGCTGACCGCCTCGGCGGCCGGGGCGCTGGGGCTGCCCGAGGGCATCGCCGTCGCGGCCGGCACGGGGGACAACATGAGCGCCGCGGTCGGCCTCGGGCTGGGCGGCGCCGGGCTGCTGGACCATCCCGTCCTCAGTCTCGGCACCTCCGGGACGGTCTTCGCCGCCTCCCTCGCCCGGCCTGCCTCCACGGCCCTCTCCGGCTTCGCGGCGGCCGACGGCACGTACCTCCCGCTGGCCTGCACGCTCAACTGCACGCTGGCCGTGGACAAGGTCGCCACTCTGCTCGGACTGCACCGCGACGACGCGGTGCCCGGCGGCGAGGCCGTGCTCCTCCCCTTCCTGGACGGGGAGCGCACCCCGGACCTGCCGACCTCCGCCGGTCTGCTGACCGGCCTGCGACACGACACCACACCGCAGCAGCTGCTGGGCGCGGCCTACGAGGGCGCGGCCTTCACCGTGCTGCGCGCGCTGGACGAACTGTCGAGCGCCTGCGGTCTCGACCCGGCCGACCCCGAGGTGGCCGCCCGGCCGCTGAGGCTGATCGGCGGCGGCGCCCAGGGGCGCACCTGGGTGGAGACGGTGCGCCGGCTCTCCGGACGCCCCCTGATCGTGCCCGGCAGCGGCGAACTCGTCGCCCGGGGCGCGGCGGCCCTCGCCGCGTCCGCGGCCGGCGGCGGCGACCCGGTCGCGGTGGCCACCCGCTGGAACGCGGCGGCCGAGGACGCCGAACTCCCGGCGGTGGAACGGGACACGGAGGCCTGGGACCGGATCGGCTCGGTGCTCGACCGGGCCTCGGTGCCGCTGCTCGGGGGCTGACCCGGGCTGTGCCCCGCGCCCCGAAGTGGCCGGGACCGGACCGGTTTTGGGGATGACCGCGGATCTTCAATAGGATCCGTCGATGATCATAAGAAAACGGCTGACGGCCGGGGTGTGCGTTCTGCTCGCCACCCTGGCCGCCGGGCTCGGCACCGCGCTCCCGGCCGCCGCAGACGAACCCCCCTCCGCCCTGTCGCCCAAGGTCGAACTCGTCCTGGACGTCAGCGGTTCCATGCGCACCCGGGACATCGACGGTCAGTCCCGGATGAGCGCGGCCAAGCAGGCGTTCAACGACGTCCTGGACGCGGTGCCCGAGGAGGTGCAGCTCGGCATCCGGACGCTCGGCGCCAACTACCCGGGCGACGACCGCAAGGTGGGCTGCAAGGACACCAAGCAGCTCTACCCGGTCGGGCCGCTCGACCGCACCGAGGCCAAGACCGCCGTCGCCACGCTCGCGCCGACCGGCTGGACCCCCATCGGCCCGGCCCTGCTCGGCGCGGCCGACGACCTCGACGGCGGCGACGCCACCCGGCGGATCGTGCTGATCACCGACGGCGAGGACACCTGCGGGCCGCTCGACCCGTGCGAGGTCGCGCGTGACATCGCCGCCCGCGGCATCCACCTCGTCATCGACACCCTCGGTCTGGTGCCGAACGCCAAGATCCGGCAGCAGCTGACCTGCATCGCCGAGGCCACCGGCGGCACCTACACCGCCGTCCAGCACGCCGACGAACTCTCCGGCCGTGTCAAGCAGTTGGTCGACCGGGCGGCCGAGCCCACCATCACCCCCGTGGCCACCGAGGGCGCGGGCAGCTGCTCGTCGGCCCCCGAGCTGAAGGCCGGTCTGTACACCGACCGCCAGGAGATCGGCAAGCACCGCTGGTACCGGGTGGACGTCCGGCCCGGCCAGGAGCTGCGCGCCTCGGTGAGCGTCTCGGCGGACCGCGCCGTCGACAACGACTACGGTGTGCTGCTGCGCGCGGTGACCACCCACGGCCGTGAGATCGTCCGGGGCTCGGAGTCCGGCACCGGGCGCACGGACGCGATCTCGGCGGGGCTGCGGTACCCGAAGCCCGAACTGGACGACGTGGACGGCGAGGAGCCCCCGGCCGAGACCGTCTGCCTCGACCTCGGCAACTCCTTCTCGGCTCCCGCGTCCGTGAAGACCACTCCCGGCATGCCCGTCGAGCTGACCATCGATCTCGTGGACGGCCCGGACGACGCGTCCGACGTCGCCGCGTTCGGTCTCGGGCGGGGCTGGTGGCTGCTGGGCGCCCTGGTGCTGACCGGGCTGGTCGCGGGCCTGCTGACCGGCTGGATCTCGCGCTGGCGTATCGCCGTCTGGAGGACCAACTGATGCGTACCACCCGCAGAAACCGTCTCGGGCGCGTGTGCGCCGGGGTCCTGCTCGCCGGGACCGCCCTGCTCACCTCGGCGGGGGCGGCCCTGGCCGACGACCCGTCGGCGAGCGCGAGCCCGGCCGACGACGAGGGCGCCGGGCCGACGGAGGCGGGCACCACCTTCCGTACCGCCACGCCGGTCCAGCAGGAGCAGACGGCCACGGCCGAGGCGTCCACGGGTGACTACCTGTACTGGGTCTTCCCCGCCGACGCCGGCGAACGGGCCACCGTCCGCGCGAAGGTGACGCTCCCCGAGAGCGCCACCCGGCACGGCGCGTCGACCTGGCAGGTCGACGTGTACGACGGGCTGCGCCGCCGTCAGGCGTGCATGTACGGCCACCAGACCCGGAAGGCAGCGCCGGACGCGAACACCGTCGAGCTGTCGTGCGTGCTGCGTACCGTGCGCGCCTGGTCCGAGCCGTGGGCGAACGACCCGCTGCCCGGCAGCTACTACGTACGGCTGACCGTCGTGGACCTGGCGGAGGAGGACCTGGGTCTGCCGGTCCGTGCCGAGGCCCGGGTCACCTCCGTCGACAAGGGCGGCTCCCACGACGTGGACGGCACGCTCTCCGAGCCGCTGGTGCCGGGGGCGTCCTCCGTCGCACAGGCGGTGTCCGGGGACAGCGGTGACGACGAGCGGCCGAAGGCGGCGCCGGGCAGCGAGCCCGAGGACGGCTGGACGTCCGGCTGGTGGACCGACCGCTGGCTGTGGACCGTGGGCGGCGGCGTACTCGCCGCGCTCGCCGCGGTGTTCGGCTACAACCTGACCCGCGGGCGCGGGCGTCCGTCCCACGTCCCGCCGGGCTTCTGACGCGGAGCCACGACGCCGAGGGCCGCCGGCCGGGTTCGGACCCGCTCGGCGGCCCTCGGCGTGTACGGGGCACTCGCCGGAGGCCGGGGTGAGCGCCGCCGGAGGCCTCGGGGAGGATGGGCCCGAGATCCTTTTCCCACCAGGAGGCGATCATGCCGGTCACCATCACCGTAGGGCTGGACGGAACGGGCCATTCCGTCGCCGCCGCCGACTGGGCGGCGCACGAGGCCGTCCGGCGGGGGGCGGCGCTGCGGCTGGTGTACGCCTGGGCGTGGCGCGCCGGCGACACCTCCTACGTCGGGGACCGGGAGGCCGAGGAGCGCATGGTGCGCGCCGTGCTGGGCGACGCCGAGTCCCGGGTCACCGCCGCGCATCCCTCGCTGGACGTCTCTGCCGAGCTGGTCGTCGGCGATCCGGTGCCCACCCTGGTCGACGAGGCCGCCCGGGCGCGGATGCTCGTGCTCGGCTCGCGGGGTTACGGGACGCTCGCCGGCTATCTGATCGGTTCGGTCTCCCTGCACGTGCTGCGCCGTACCACCAGGCCGGTCGTCATGGTGCGCGAGACGCATCCGGACGCTCCCGCGCCGCGGCCCTCCGGGGACGTCGTCGTCGGCGTGCAGGACGCGGAGACGGCCGGAGGCCCGGTGCTCGACTTCGCGTTCGGCGCCGCCGCCGAACGCGGTGTGCCGCTGCGCGCCGTGTACGCGTGGGAGGTCCCCCCGGTCCTCATGTGGAGCCCTGGATCGATGTGGGTGGCCGAGCAGCAGGGCGGGCTGGAGCCGGTGCACCGGCGGATCCTGGCCGACGCCCTGAAGCCGTGGCGTGAGAAGTACCCGCAGGTCGAGGTCGTCGAACAGGTCGGGGCGGGCCCGGCGTCGGAGGTCCTGCTCTCCCGCACCGAGGGCGCCCAGCTCCTGGTCGTCGGCCGCCGCACCCATGAACCGGGTGTACGCCGACTGGGTTCCGTCACCCACGCCGCGCTCCACCACGCGCCGTGCGCGGTCGCCGTGGTGCCGCACGCCTGAGGCCGGACGGGCGGCACCTGGCACCGGCCGGGGGCACGCGTGTTGACCTCAAGGAAACTTGAGGTCCTAGCGTTCCCCGCGTACGGACCCGAGCTTCGGAGGTATCGCCCGCATGGACATGGAAGTCACCGCCTGGACGTCACTGCACAGTGCGATGAACGCGCAGGAGGGCCGCAGACCCTTCTCCCGGGCCACCTTGCGCCGCATCGGGACGTTCGCCCGGCCGCACCGGGCGCGGATCCTCCGCTTCCTGCTGCTGAGTGTGGTCACCGCGCTGCTCGCGGTGGCCACACCGGTGCTGGCGGGGCGGGTCGTCGACGCGATCGTGCGGGGTGACGACAGCGGGACGGTCACCCGTCTCGCCCTGCTGATCGCCCTGATCGCCGTCGCGGAGGCGGCGCTGGCCCTCCTCACCCGGTGGCTGTCGGCGACGCTCGGCGAGGGGCTGATCCTGGACCTGCGCACGGCGGTCTTCGACCACGTCCAGCGGATGCCCGTCGCCTTCTTCACCCGCACCCGGACGGGCGCGCTGGTCAGCCGGCTCAACAACGACGTGATCGGCGCGCAACGGGCCTTCAGCAACACGCTCTCCGGCGTCGTCTCCAACCTCGTCACCCTGGTGCTGACACTGGCCGTGATGCTGACCATCTCCTGGCAGATCACCCTGCTCGCCCTGGTGCTGCTGCCGGTGTTCGTCGTGCCGGCGCGGCGGATGGGCTCCCGGATGGCCGCGCTCCAGCGGGAGGCAGCGGGGCACAACGCGAGCATGGGCACCCGGATGACGGAGCGCTTCTCGGCACCGGGCGCGACCCTGGTCAAGCTGTTCGGGCGCCCCGCCGACGAATCCGCGGCGTTCGCCGCCCGGGCGGGCCGGGTGCGGGACATCGGCGTCCGTACGGCGATGCTCCAGTCCACGTTCATCACGGCGCTCACCCTGGTCTCCGCACTGGCCCTCGCGCTGGTCTACGGGCTCGGCGGCCTCTACGCGCTGCGCGGCAGCCTGGAACCGGGCGCGGTCGTCTCCCTGGCCCTGCTCCTCACCCGGCTCTACGCGCCGCTCACCGCACTGGCGGGCGCCAGGGTCGAGGTGATGAGCGCCCTGGTCAGCTTCGAGCGGGTCTTCGAGGTCCTCGACCTGAAGCCGCTGATCGAGGAGAGGCCCGACGCCCGGCGGGTCCCGGACGGGCCGGTGGCCGTGGAGTTCGACGGCGTCTCCTTCGGCTACCCGTCCGCCGACAAGGTCTCCCTCGCCTCCCTGGAGGAGGTCGCCACGCTCGACCGGCGGGGCGGCGCCCAGGTGCTCCACGACGTCTCCTTCACCGCCGCGCCCGGCCGCATGGTCGCCCTCGTCGGCTCCTCGGGGGCGGGCAAGTCGACCGTCGCCCAACTGCTCCCCCGGCTGTACGACGCCGACGCCGGCAGCGTGCGCCTGAACGGCGTCGACGTACGGGACCTCAGCGCGGAGTCGATCCGCGAGACGCTCGGCATGGTCACCCAGGACGGACACCTCTTCCACGAGTCCGTGCGGGCGAATCTGCTGATCGCCCGGCCCGACGCCACCGAGGACGAGGTCTGGGACGCGCTGCGCCGCTCCCGGCTGGACGGTCTCGTGGCCTCGCTGCCGGACGGCCTGGACACGGTCGTGGGTGAGCGCGGCTACCGGCTGTCCGGCGGCGAACGCCAACGCCTGACCATCGCCCGGCTGCTGCTGGCCCGTCAGCGGGTGGTCATCCTGGACGAGGCGACCGCGCACCTGGACTCCACCTCGGAGGCGGCGGTCCAGGAGGCCCTGGCCGAGGCGCTGGAGGGCCGCACCGCCGTGGTGATCGCCCACCGGCTGTCCACCGTGCGGGCCGCCGACCTGATCCTGGTGGTCGAGGCGGGGCGGATCGTGGAACGGGGCACCCACGACGAGCTGCTGGCCATCGGGGGACGGTACGCGGAGCTGTACCGCACCCAGTTCGACCGGCCGGAGGCCGAGGAGGCCGTCCGGCCCGCCGACCGCCGCGCGCCCGCGTAGGTCACGCGGACAGGGCCCCGGGCCGCGCGGAGGCCCGGGGCCCCGGCTCACCGTTTCAGCTCGGCCATCAGGCCGCGCATTCGGTCTTCTCGTGCAGTTCCACGGTGAACGAGACGGTGTGCTCGACGGACCACCTGCCGGTGGCCCGCTCCTCCGCCGGCCGGGACTCCGGAGGAACGCTGCACCGGACCCGGTCCAAGGCCTCGTGCCTCGACGTCCACGACTCGGCCTCGGCCGTGGCCGGCCGCGGTGCGATCACCGCGCCGATCGACTTCAGGGGGAGGCCGCCGCACAGGCCGTCGGCGGGAAGCGGGCGTCGTGCTGCCGCTTCGGGTCGTAGCCGTGGCGTGGACCGGCGGCGAGCAGGCCCGGAAGGACATGACGGGTGCTCATGCGAGTGACTCCATACGCAGTACATGTACTGAGTGAATAGTCGACAGCCGGAATCCTCGGTCCGGGGCGTCCGTGCCCCCGGAGGTCGGCCTCCGGCGGCGCGGACGCCTGCCACTCTCCCTACCGGTCCTGAGCCGGGGTCAGTCCAGCCACTTCTTCCAGATGTCCGGGTTCCGCGCGATCCAGCGTTCCGCGGCCTCGTCCGGGGTGAGCCGGTCGGAGGCGATCATCCTGGACACCTCGTTCTGGTCGCGCTCCGACCAGGAGAACTTCCTCAGGAAGGCCGCCGCGTCCTTGCCCCGCCGTGAGAAGTCCGCGTTGAGGTACTTCTGCAGCGGGGTCGTCGGGTAGGCGCAGTCGATGTCCGCGGGGGCCTTGGCGCCGCACGCGTCGGTGTACTCGGGAAGCTTCACCTCGACCATCGGGACCTCGTTGAAGAGCCACTGCGGCTGGTACCAGTAGCTCAGGAAGGGCTTCTTCGCCTTGGCGAACTGCTGGATCTGGGTGATCTGGGCGGCCTCGGAGCCGGCGAAGACGACCTTGTAGTCCAGGCCGAGGTTCTTCACCAGCGCCTTGTCGTTGGTGACGTAGGACGGCGAACCGTCCATCAGCTGGCCCTTGTCGCCGCTCTCCGGGGTGCGGAGTTCGTCGGCGTACCTGTCGAGGTTCTTCCAGTCCGTGACGTCGGGGTGCTCGTCGGCCCAGTACTTGGGGACGTACCAGCCGATGTGGCCGGTGACGCCGAGGTCGCCGCCGGGGACGATGGTCTTCTTGTCCTGGACGTACAGCTTCTCCTGGTCGGGGTGGCCCCAGTCCTCCAGGATGGCGTCCACCCGGCCCTGGCTGAGGGCGTCCCAGGCGGGGACCTCGTCCGTCTGGACCAGGTCGACGCGGTAGCCCAGTTCGTCCTGGAGGAGCTTGCTCGCGACGGCGACGTTGGCCTGGGCGCCGACCCAGGACTGCACGGAGAGCGTGACGGTCTTGATGTCGGCCGGGGCGGCGAACGGGGAGGCCTGCTTGGTCATGTCCGCCGCGCCACAGCCGGTGACGGCCAGCAGGGCCGCGGCCGACGCGACGGTCGCGGACGTGCGCGTCCGGGCGCGGGCGGCCGTACGGGGGGTGGTGCGAGCCATGGTCAGCTCTCCTTCCGCGAGCGGCGGGCGGTCGGCTGGGTGACCCGGTCCAGCATCAGTCCCAGGCAGACGATGGCGGCGCCCGCGACGAGGCCGGTGGCCAGGTCGCCCTGGGCGAGGCCGAACACGACGTCGTAGCCGAGCGCGCCGGAGCCCACGAGACCGCCGATGATGACGACCGCGAGGACCAGGACGACGCCCTGGTTGACCGCGAGCAGCAAGGCGGGCCTGGCCAACGGCAGTTGCACCTGGCGCAGTTGCTGCCCGGGGGTGGCGCCGAGCGAGCGGGCGCACTCCATCGCGGCGGGGTCCACGCCCCGCAGCCCCTGGGTGGTGATGCGGACGACGGCGGGCAGCGCGTAGACGACGGCGGCCGCGGCGGCCGGGGCGCGGCCGACGCCGAAGAGGGCGACGACGGGGATCAGGTAGACGAACTGCGGCATGGTCTGGAAGACGTCCAGGACCGGGCGCAGGCCCCGCTCCAGCCGTTCGCTGCGGGCGGCGCCGACGGCGACGGCGAAGCCCAGGACGAGGGTGACCGCGACGGCGGCGACGACCTGGCTGAGGGTGTCCATCGACGGTTCCCAGACGCCGAGGACCCCGATGGCGGCCATGGCGAGCACGGCGGTGAGCGCGGTGCGCCACGTGCCGATGGTCCAGGCGAGGGCGGCGACGATCAGCAGCACGGACCACCAGGGCAGGCCCTGGAGTCCGCCGCGGAGGGGGTTGAGGATCCAGCTGGTGAAGTGGGCGGCCCAGTCGGCGGTTCCGCCGATGACGGGGATGCCGGTGTAGAGGTGGTCGACCATCCAGTCCTTGGCCGTGTTGACCGGGCCCGCGACGGGCACGACACCGCCCTCGGGCCAGACGCGTCCACCGCCCAGCCGTCCGACGACCGCGACGGCGGCGGCGAGGACCGCGGCGAGCGCCCAGCCGCGTGCTCCGCGCAGGGCGGCCCGTCCGGTGGGTTCGGTGCCGGCCTTCCGCCCGGCGGCCTCGGTGGTGCGGTCCAGGACGACGGCCAGCAGCACGATCGGGATCCCGGCGGCCAGCGCGGCACCGACATCGACGGAGGACAGTGCCTGGTAGACGCGGTCGCCGAGACCGCCCGCGCCGATGACGGACGCGATGACCGCCATGGACAGCGCCATCATGATGGTCTGGTTGAGGCCGAGCAGGAGCTCCTTGCGGGCCAGCGGCAGCCGGGCGGTCAGCAGCCGCTGGCGGCCGGTCGCGCCGAGCGAGGTCACGGCCTCCATGACCCCGGCGTCGGCCCCGCGCAGCCCGAGCGCGGTGAGCCGGGCCATCGGCGGGGCCGCGTAGACGACGGTCGCCAGGACCGCGCCGGGCACGCCGATCCCGAAGACCAGCACGACGGGCAGCAGATAGGCGAAGGCGGGCAGCACCTGCATGGTGTCCAGGACGGGCCGCAGGAAGCGGAACGTACGGTCCGAGAGCCCGGCCGCGAGTCCCAGCAGGATCCCGAGGACGACGGAGGCGAGGACCGCGACGACCATCAGGGCGAGGGTCTGCATGGTCGGCACCCACATGCCGAGCAGCCCGCAGACCACGAAACAGGCACCGGCCGTCACGGCGAGCCGTACACCCGCCGTACGCCAGGCGACGAGGGCGGCGACGGCGGTGACACCGGCCCAGCCGAGCGCCAGGAGGGCCAGGTAGACGCCGCGGACGGACAGGACGACGGCGTTGCTGACGTGCCCGAGGAAGTAGACGAACAGCGGGTGGCTGTCGCGGTTGGAGACGATCCAGTCGTTGACCTCGCCGAGTGGTGCGCTCAGGTCGGCGGTCAGCGCACCGGGCCACGCTCCGCCGCCCCAGCGGGCGTGGACGAGGGGCACGGCGACGGCGGCGACGGCCAGCAGCAGGAGCAGCTTGCCGAGCGCGGGACGGCCGCGCAGCGCGGCGAGCGGGCCACCGGTGCCGGGTCCGGCGGCGGAGGCCGGGGCGTGTGCGGTGGCCATCAGACGCTCACCCCGTGGGCCCCCGTACCGGCGACGACGTCGAGCAGGCAGGCGTGGTCGACGACCCCGAGGAGCCGGCCGTCGTCCATGACGCGGGCGGTGGGCTGCTGGGAGCGGACGACCGCCTCGATCGCTTCGGAGACGGTGGCGTCGGGGCGCAGGGCCGGGCCGGTTTCGCCGTCGCCGGCGGTCGGCGGGCGCATGGCGGTGGCGACGGTGAGGACCTGCTCGCGCGGTACGTCGCGGACGAACTCGCGTACGTAGTCGTCGGCGGGTGAGCCGACGATCTCCTCGGGGGTGCCGAGCTGCACGATCCCGCCGTCGCGCATGAGAGCGATGCGGGTGCCCAGGCGCAGCGCCTCGCTCAGGTCGTGGGTGATGAAGACCATCGTCCGGCCCTCCTCCCGGTGCAGCCGGACGACCTCGTCCTGCATCTCACGGCGGATCAGCGGGTCCAGGGCGCTGAACGGTTCGTCGAAGAGGAGGACGGAGGGGTCGACGGCGAGTGCGCGGGCCAGCCCGACGCGCTGCTGCTGTCCGCCGGAGAGCTGGGCGGGGCGGCGGTTCTCGAGACCGGCGAGGCCGACCTTCTCCACCAGTTCGGCGGCCTTGGCGCGGCGTGCGGCCTTGCCCAGGCCCTGGATCTCCAGCCCGTAGGCGACGTTGTCGAGGACGGTGCGGTGCGGCAGCAGTCCGAAGTGCTGGAAGACCATCGCGGCCCGGTGGCGGCGCAGTTCCCGCAGCCGGCCGCGGTCCATGGCCAGGACGTCCTCGCCGTCGATGGTCAGGGTGCCGCTGGTGGGCTCGACGAGCCGGGTCAGACAGCGTACGAGGGTGGACTTGCCGGAGCCGGAGAGGCCCATGACGACGAAGACCTCGCCCTTGGCGACGTCGAAGGAGACGTCCCGCACGGCGGCGGTGCAGCCGGTGGCCTCGCGCAGTTCGGCGGGCGGGAGGCCGGCGTACTCGCTGCCGGGGACGCGTTCGGCGCGGGGGCCGAAGACCTTCCAGAGGCCGCGCACGGAGAAGACGGGTGCCGCGGATCCGGACGTGGTGCGCGCCGGTGCGGGTGCGGTGGATTCGCTCATCGGACGTCGCCTCCGTGGGTCGCGGTCGTGCGGAGCAGTTCGGCGCACTTCTCGCCCACCATCAGGACGCCGATCATCGGGTTCACTGCGGGCATGGCCGGGAAGACGGAGGCGTCGGCGATGCGGATGCCGTCCAGGCCCTGGATCCGCAGCTGCGGATCCACGACGGCGGCCGGGTCGCCGGGGGCGCCGATCCGGCAGGTTCCGGCCGGGTGGTAGACGGTGTGGGCGACCTCGCGGGCGTACGCGCTGATGTCCTCGTCGGAGGTGACCTCGGGGCCGGGGCAGACCTCGCGCCCCAGCCAGTGCGCCAGCGGCTCGGTCTTGGCTATCTCGCGGGCGAGCTTGATGCCGTCGACCAGGGTGCGGCCGTCGTAGTCGTCCTCGTCGGTGAAGTAGCGGAAGTCCAGGGCGGGTTTGGCCTCGGGGTCGGCGCTGGTGAGGTAGAGGCGGCCGCGGCTGCGCGGCTTGGGGATGTTCGGGGTCATCGACACGCCGTGCTCGGGCCGCTCGTAGCCGATGCGCTCCGGGTTGTCGGTGAAGGGGATCTGGTAGAAGTGGAACATCAGGTCGGGGCCCCGGGATCCGGGGTCGCGGCGCACGAAGAGGCCCGCGTCGGAGTCCATCGCGGAGTTCTCGGGGATGGGTCCGTCGGTCTCCCAGACGATGACCGACTCGGGGTGGTCGAGCAGGTTCTCGCCGACGGCGGGGGCGTCGTGGACGACGGGGATGCCGAGCGCGTCGAGGTCCTTGGCCGGTCCGACGCCGGAGTGCAGCAGCAGCCGGGGGGTGTCCACCGCGCCGGCGCAGACGATGACCTCACGGGTGGCGCGCAGCAGGATCTCCTCGCCGTCCTTGGTGCGGACGTGGACCCCGGTGGCGCGGTTGCCGTCGAACTCCAGCTTGTACGCCCAGGTCTCCAGCAGGATCGAGAGGTTGGGGCGGTCCCCCGCCTCGATGTGCGGGTGGAGGTAGGCGACGGACGCCGAGGAGCGCTTGTTGTTCTCCGGGTGGTAGGCCAGGTCGAAGAAGCCGGCGCCCTCGTGGAAGGGCCGGCGGTTGAACCCCTCGACGCGCGGGACCCCGGCGGCGGCCGTGGCGGCTTCGACGAAGTCGCGGGCGATGGCGTTCCGGTCCTTCTCGTCGACGGGCACGATGTGGTTGCGCAGCCGGGCGAAGTACGGGTCCATGGAGGCCGCGTCCCAGCCGTCGGCGCCCGCCTCGGCCCATTCGTCCCAGTCGCCGGGCAGCGGTTTGAAGCTGATCAGCGTGTTGTGCGAGGAGCAGCCGCCGAGGACCCGGGCCCGGCTGTGCCGGATGTGCGAGTTCCCGCGTGGCTGTTCGGTCGTGGGGTAGTCGTAGTCGAGGTCGCCGCCGAGGAGGCCGAGCCAGCGGCGCAGGGTGAGGACGTCCTCGCGGTCGATGTCGGTGGGGCCGCCCTCGATGACCGTGACGGTGACGTCGGGGTCCTCGGTGAGGCGGGAGGCGATGACGGAGCCTGCGGTACCGCCGCCGACGACGACGTAGTCGGCGGGTTCGGGACGTGCGGGGCGGGAGGACGGCGGCATGGTGCTCTACTCCTTCTGCGAGATCCTGTCGAGGTGCTGGCGTGTACGCGTGGTGTGGAACGGCGGGGCGGGAGGCCGGGGTTGACGGGGCGTCAGCGCATGGACCGCCCCGTGCGACGCGCGCGTCGGCGACCGTGCGCGGGCAACGCCGGGATGGCGTCGGGGCGCCCGGGGGCGGGCCTGCGCACGTGCTTCGCGGCGGCGGACACCGGTGGTGGAACCGCCGCCGGGGCGGCGGTTGTCGTCCGTCATGCCCGTGGGCGGGCATCGGAACACCGGGCGTCGCCGGGCGGGAGGTGGCCGGCCGGGGCCCGCCCGGCGGGAGGTGGCCGTACGGCGGGCGGGCCCGGGCCCTGCGGTCAGCCGGCGAACCAGCGCTGGGGGCGCGGGTTGAGGTTCTGGTAGATGTGCTTGGTCTCGCGGTACTCCGCCAGTCCGGAGGGGCCGAGCTCGCGTCCCGTACCGGACTTGCCGAAGCCGCCCCACTCCGCCTGCGGGAGGTACGGGTGGTAGTCGTTGATCCAGACGGTGCCGTGCCGCAGCCGTCCCGCGACGCGCCGGGCGCGGCCCGCGTCGGTGGTCCAGACGGCGCCGGCCAGGCCGTAGTCCGTGTCGTTGGCGAGCCGGACGGCCTCCTCCTCGGTCCGGAAGGTCTCCACGGTGAGGATCGGTCCGAAGGTCTCCTCGCGGACGACGGTCATCTCGCGGTGACAGCCGTCGAGCACGGTCGGCCGGTAGAAGTAGCCGCTCGCGGGCCGTACGTCCGAGGGCTCGGGGCGGGCGCCACCGGAGCGGACGACGGCCCCCTCCGCGCGGGCGGAGGCCACGTACGCCTCGACCTTGGCGAGCTGCTGCGCGGAGACGAGCGGGCCGCACTCGACGCCGTCCACGGTGCCCCGGCCGAGCCGGATGGCGTCGGCGCGGCGGGCGAGTTCGGTGACGAAGCGCTCGCGGACCGACTCCTCGACGATGAGGCGCGCGCCGGCGGAGCAGACCTGGCCGCTGTGGAAGAACGCGGCGTTCAGGGCCTGGTCGACCGCCGTGTCGAAGTCCGCGTCGGTGGCGCAGGCGTCGGCGAAGACGACGTTGGGGTTCTTGCCGCCGAGCTCCAGGGCGACCTTCTTGACCGTGGGCGCGGCCGCCTGCGCCACCTTCGTACCGCTGGCGAGGCCGCCGGTGAAGGAGACCAGGTCCACGTCGGGGTGTGCGGAGAGCCGGGCACCGACGGGGTCGCCCGCCCCGGTGACCAGGTTGGCGGCACCGTCGGGGAGCCCGGCCTCGGCGAGCAGCCGGATCAGGTGGACGGTGGACAGCGGGGTGACCTCGCTGGGCTTGAGCACGAAGGTGTTGCCTGCGGCGAGGGCCGGGGCGATCTTCCAACTCGCTTGCAGCAGGGGGTAGTTCCACGGAGCGATGAGGGCGCAGACACCGACCGGCTCGTGGACGACGATGCTGTGCACATCGGGGTCCCCCGCGTCGACGACCCGGCCGCCGCTCTCGTTCATCACGAGGTCGGCGAAGTAGCGGAAGGCGGCGGTGACGTCGTCGACGTCGACGCGCCCTTCCTCCAGGGTCTTCCCGGTGTCCCGGCTCTCGGTGATCGCGATCTCCTCGCGGTCCCGCTGGAGCAGCTCGGCGACCCGGCGCAGCAGTCCGGCGCGTTCGGCGACCGGCCGGTGCGGCCAGGGGCCGTCGTCGAAGGCCCGGCGGGCGGCGGCCACGGCGGCGTCGGTATCCTCGGTGCCGCCTTCGGCGACGAGCGCCAGGACGGTGGCGTCGGCGGGGTCGAGGACCTCACGCGTCGCCCCGGAGGCGGCGGGCTGCCAGGTGCCGTCGATGTGGATGGTCTCGAGCGCCGCCGTGGCGGGATCCTGCGCTTGAGGGGCCGAGGAGCGGGAAGCCGACGGGTGGGGAGCCGACATGTAGGGGTCTGCCTTCCGTGCCTGAGTTGCTCCGCACCGGTCCGGCCGAGCACTGTCCGGGCCGGTGGGCCACGGGTCGGCGCACACCGGCAGCTGGGAATCCTCTCCGGTCGGACGAGATATATGCCGAAAGTCTCACGCTGAGTGACGCGGCTCACGTCGCTCCCTTCCGTGAGCGGCCTCCGGCATGGCGGAGGCCCGGCGCGTACGGACGCGCCGGGCCTCCCTCGCGCGGGACGAAGCGGTTCAGGCGACGGTCACGGTCCCCGTCCCCTCCCCCGCCGCCCCGCTGTCCTCGGCAGTGACGCGGTACGGGCGGTCGGTGCCCTCGGCCGTGACCCGTACGCCGGCCGCGTCCCGTACGACGTGGAACGACGCGGCCGTGGCCCCGGTGAGGTCCGGCACCGTGACGGTGCGCTCACCCGTGGACGGGCCGAAGACCCGCAAGGTGAGGCCGTCCAGCCAGTCGCCGTCCGGGCGCTGGTCGTCGGCGCCCCAGGGCAGTACGGCCCCGTCCCGCACCAGCAGCGGCAGGCTGCCGAAGCCGTGGGTCTCGTGGCGCCAGGCGGGTCCGGTGACGCTCTCGCCGGTGAGCAGCGAGGTCCAAGTGCCCTCGGGGAGGTAGTACTCGACCTCGCCTTCCTCGGTGAACACCGGGGCGACCAGGAGGTCGGGGCCGAGCATGTACTGCCGGTCCAGGGTGCGGGTGGCGGGGTCGTCGGGGAACTCGGCCAGCATGGGGCGCATCATCGGGACGCCCGTGCGGTGGGCCTCGGCGGCCACCCCGTAGAGGTACGGCATGAGCCGGTGCTTGAGCAGGGTGAACCGCCGGGCCACGTCCACGGCCTCCTCGCCGAACTCCCACGGCACCCGGTAGGAGACGTTGCCGTGCAGCCGGCTGTGCGAGGAGAGCAGGCCGAAGGCGAGCCAGCGCTTGAAGACCGCCGGGTCCGGTGTGCCCTCGAAGCCGCCGATGTCGTGGCTCCAGAAGCCGAAGCCGGACAGCGACAGGGAGAGCCCGCCGCGCAGCGACTCGGCCATCGCGGTGAAGGAGGCGAAGCAGTCGCCGCCCCAGTGCACCGGGTACTGCTGGCCGCCGGCGGTCGCGGAGCGGGCGAAGAGGACGGCCTCCCCGGCGCCGCGCTCCTTCTCCAGGAGTTCGAAGACGGTGCGGTTGTAGATCTGCGCGTAGTAGTTGTGCATGCGCTCCGGGTCGGAGCCGTCGTGCCAGACGACGTCGGTGGGGACGCGCTCGCCGAAGTCGGTCTTGAAGCAGTCGACGCCCTGGTCGAGCAGGAGGCGCAGCTTGTCGTTGTACCAGGCGGCCGCCGCGGGGTTGGTGAAGTCGACCAGGGCCATCCCCGGCTGCCACAGGTCCCACTGCCAGATGTCGCCGTCGGGGCGCCGCACCAGGTAGCCGCGTTCGGCGCCTTCCGCGAACAGGGCCGACTTCTGGGCGATGTACGGGTTGATCCACATACTGACGCGCAGTCCTCGGGCCTTGAGCCGGGCCAGCATGCCCTCCGGGTCCGGGAAGACCTCGGGGTCCCACAGGAAGTCGGACCACTGGTACTCGCGCATCCAGAAGCAGTCGAAGTGGAAGACGCTGAGCGGGATGCCGCGCTCGGCCATGCCGTCGACGAACGAGGTGACGGTGGCCTCGTCGTACGAGGTGCAGAACGAGGTGGTCAGCCAGAGGCCGAACGACCAGGCGGGCGGCAGCGCGGGCCTGCCGGTCAGGGCCGTGTAGCGGGCGAGGACGTCCTTGGGGGTGGGGCCGGCGACGACGTAGTACTCCAGCGACTGGTCCTCGACGCTGAACTGCACCTGCCCGACGGATTCCGATCCGACCTCGAAGGAGACCTTGCCGGGGTGGTTGACGAAGACGCCGTAGCCGCGCGAGGAGAGGTAGAACGGGACGTTCTTGTAGGCCTGTTCGCTGCTGGTGCCGCCGTCGGCCTGCCAGATGTCGACGGTCTGGCCGTTCTTCACGTACGGAGTGAAGCGCTCGCCGAGTCCGTAGATGTTCTCCCCGACGTCCAGGACGAGTTGGGCGATCATGTGGTGGCAGCCGTCGGGGGTGGTGGCGAACGCGGTGCCCTTGGGGCCGACGCCGGTCAGGCGCCGCCCGTCGGGGCCGAGGAAGGTGAGGCCCCAGGGTCCGTCGCCGTCCGTGCGCAGGGTGAGCGGGCCGCTGGTGAGTTCGGTGACGGTGCCGTCCCGGCGGGTGCGGGGCGCGGGTGCGGTGCCGTCCCCGGGGAACAGCGCGAAGTCGGGGCCGCGCCACGCCTTCCCGGCGTGGTGGGTGGCGCGCACGCCGATGACGCCCTCGGCCGGCGAGAAGCACTCGACGGTGAGGAGCGGGGTGTTGAGGGTGTCGCCGCGTGCCGCCACCCGCTTGACGGCGGCGAACGCGGTGAACCGGCTCTCCTCGACGCGCAGATCGCGGATCTCGGTCGCGTAGGACGCGCGGACGCCCTCACGCATGAGCCAGAAGCCGTCGGTGAACTTCATGAGGACTCCTTGCCGGGGGCACGGGGGTTTCGTCGGGGGCCGGGCGGCGGGGGCGTCACTCGGCGCCTCCGGCCGGGGTGAAGCCGATGCGGGCCAGCCGCACGGTGCCCCGCAGGGTGACGCGCAGGTCGTGCACGCCGCGCGGGCCGAAGGCGGCCTCGACGGTGCGGAACGCGTACGGTCCGCCGGTGTCGGGGACGAGCGTCTCCGCCCTCTCGCCGCCCGCCTCGACGACGACCGAGCCCCCGCCCGAGGCGGTCAGCGTCAGGCCACCCACTCCGGCACCGAAGTCGCAGGCACGGTACAGCAGTTCACCGGGACGCCCGTCGTGGGCGGGGGCGACGGCGTCGCCGTCCTCCTTCGTACGGTCGAGGATCTCCGTGTCCTGCTGCGTGTCGTAGCCGGCCGCCTCCAGGCCGTGCCGTACGACGGGGCGTGCCCCGGAGGGCGCACCCGCGATCTCGACCGTCGTGGTGAGGCGGACGTCGGCGCTGGAGGCACCGGCGAGGATCTCGTACGTGCCCGGCTCCACGGTCCAGCGGTCGTGCGCCACGCTCCAGTGGCCCAGCTCCTCGACGGGGACGTCGAAGGTGAGGCGCTCGGCCGCTCCGGGGGCGAGGTGCACCCTGCGGTGGCCGGCCAGCTTGCGGCGCGGCAGGTCGCGGTCCTCGGCCCGCGCCGCCCGCACATAGACCTGGGCCACCTCGTCGGCTGCGACGGCCCCCTCGTTGGTGACGGTCAGTGCCACCCGCACGCGGTCACCGGCCGGTTCGGCGGCCAGGTCCGTGTAGCCGAACCGGGTGTAGGCGAGTCCGTGTCCGAACGGGAAGAGCGGGGTGCCGTCGAAGTACAGGTAGGTCTGACCGGAACCGATGATGTCGTAGTCGAGCAGGCCGGGCAGATCCTCGTCACGGGCGTACCAGGTCTGCGGGAGCCGCCCGGCCGGGGACACGTCACCGGCGAGCACCCGGGCCAGCGCGGTACCGGCCGCCTGACCGCCGTGCGCGGTCCACACCAGCGCGGGCAGGATCGCCGCGGCGTCCGCGACCGCGTAGGGGTAGGACGAGGTGAGGACGAGGGCCGTACGGGGATTGGCGGCGTGGGCGGCGCGCCACAGGCTCTCCTGCTGGGCGGGGAGCGCGAGCGTGGTGCGGTCCTCGGTCTCCCGGCCGTTGATGTGGGGGTCGTTGCCGGCGACGACGATCACGGTGTCGGCGGCCGCGGCGGCGCGCGCCACGGCGTCCACCCCGCGCTCCACCGTCTCGGTCGTGAAGACGGTGGCACCGGCAGCGGGAATCCCCTCCCCCGCGACGGCAACCTTCACGCCGTCGGCGGCGACAGAGACGTATCCACCCGTTCCGATGTGTACAAGGCGGTGTCCGTCCTCGTGCCCCTCCACCGCTTCCCTGCGGAAGGTCTCCTGGACGACCCAGCCGCCCGGCTCGTCCGCCGACGCCCTGACGTACCCGTCGTCGGCGACCGAGAGGTAGCGGCCCTCGCCGGTGCGGAAGGTGAGGACGCCGTCGCCCCAGTCGACCACCGCGAGTTCGGTGGCCGTGTCGTCGCACACCAGCGGCGGCAGGTCGGTGCGGCCGGCCAGCAGTGCGGGGTCCAGGGCGCCTTCCGCGCCGCGGGCCTCACCGTCCGTCGGGGCGGTGCCCTCGGGCACCCGCAGCCAGCCGTCCGCGCATCTGAGCCGGACCCGGTCGGCCCCTTCGGCGAACAGCACGTTCTCGGCGCCGTAGCGCGCGCGGATGCCGTCGAGCGGGGTCGAGCGGTGCAGGAGCGTGCCGCTGTACCAGTCGAGCTTGCAGGCGTCGGCGAGCAGTCCGACGACGGCGACGGTCCGGCCGTCGGCGGGCACGAGGGGCAGCAGCCCGTCGTTCTCGAGCAGCACCACGGCCTGCTCGGCGGCCTCCTGCGCGAGCGCCCGGTGCCCGGGGGTGTCGAAGGCGTCCGTCGACGCGTACGGGTCGAGTCCGGGGTCGAACTCGCCGAGCGCGAAGCGCAGGGCGAGCAGCCGGCGGACGGCGGTGTCGATGTCCTTCTCGGCGAGGAGTCCCTTCTCCAGCGCGCCGCGGATCCGGCCGGTCATCACGGAGGAGTCCTGGCCGTGGTCGGTGAAGCTGTCGACACCCGCCTTCAGGGAGGCGGCGGTGGCCTCCTCGTGGGTGTCGAAGTAGTGCTCGGAGTCGACCAGGTTGGACGGCGCGCCCGCGTCCGAGCAGACGACGAGCGACTGGTCGGTCCAGCTCCGCAGGTGCTGTCCCAGGAGCGGGGAGACGTGGTTGGGGCGGCCGTTGACCAGGTTGTAGGCGGGCATGACACCGGCCACCGCGCCCGCGCGCACCGCGTCGCGGAAGGCCCGCAGGTCGTACTCGTGCAGGACGCGCGGGCGTACGGAGGAGGACGCGGTGTCGCGGTCGGTCTCGTTGTTGTGGGCCAGCCAGTGCTTGAGGACCGGGGCGGTGCGCCAGTAGTGCGGGTGGTCGCCGCGCAGCCCCCGGGTGTAGGCGACGGCGATCGCGGAGGTGAGCGCCGGGTCCTCGGCGTACCCCTCCTCGCCGCGTCCCCACAGCGGGTGGCGCAGCAGGTTCACCGTCGGGGCCCAGACGTTGAGGCCGACGCGGTCGTCCGTGGCGCGCTTGGCGCGGACCTCGTCGCCGACGGCCTCGCCGACCCGGCGGACCAGTTCCTCGTTCCAGGTGGCGCCGAGTCCGACGGCCTGCGGGAAGACGGTGGCGCCTCCCATCCAGGCGACCCCGTGGAGCGCCTCCTGTCCGGTGCGGAAGGGGCCGAGCCCCAGCCGTTCCACCGCGGGTGCGAACTGGTGCAGCATCGCGATCCGTTCGTCGAGCGTGAGCCGCCCGAGCAGGTCGTCGACGCGTGCGGCGAAGGGCAGCCGCGGATCGCGGAAGGGAAGCGGATGGTCCGTCACGTGCGGGTCCCCTTGGAGAGGTGGGAGGTTTTCCGATCGTCGGGCGTCGAAAGAGCCCTCGACACGAGGGGAAGATCTTTCGAAGCGCTTCGATGCTCGGCGGACAACCCCGCAGGTGTCAAGGGTGCGGACCCTCCTGACGGGCACAGGAGGCCCACAGTGCGCCGGGAAACGGTTCGGAAACAGGTCGGAGGAATCTGGAAACGGACTCTTGTGCGACCGGGGTCCGTCACTTAACCTCGCTGCAACATCGAAGCGCTTCGACAGTGTGGGACCCGCTGCCGGACCGCTGTGGAACCTCAGTTGGACCGCTTCATACCGGCCGGTGCCGTGCAGCCGGCCCGGCCAGTAACGCCCCACCTCAGACACAGGAACCGAACGGCGGTCACCCGCCGCGTGTCGTCCTGGTGCGCCTCGAAGGGTTGACGCAATGACGCCGAATTCCGCCCCCTCCTCCTCTGCCCCGAGCCGGAGAAGGTTCCTCGCATCGGGTGCCTTCGCAGCGGTCGTCGTGGCCGGCGGAGCTCCGCTGCTCGCCGCCTGCGGCGGCAGCGGCTCCGGCTCGGCGGCCAAGGAGGGCACGACGACGGGCAAGGCGCTGAAGAAGGTCCTGCCGTCCTACGCGCCGTCGAATCTGGTCCAGCCCGACGTGGCGAGCGTCAACGGTTCGAGCCCCGGGTTCACCGAGCTGCCGGACCCGCTGGTCGCCTCGGTGAAGTCGGCGCCCGGCAAGGGATCGGCGTTCCGCGTGATGACACCGCTGTGGGGCACCGTCCCCAAGAAGAACAACCCGTACTACACGGCGGTGAACAAGGCCGTCGGCGCGACCCTCGACTTCGACCCGCAGGACGGCAACACCTACCAGGACAAGATCGGCGCGGTCCTGGCCGGCTCCGACGTCCCCGACGTCATGACCATCCCCGGCTGGAACATGCAGGGGCAGATCCGCAACGCGATCACCGCCAAGTTCGCCGATCTCAGCCCCTATCTCGCGGGCGACGCCGTCAAGAAGTACCCGAACCTGGCCAACATCCCGACCGGCGCCTGGCAGTACTCCGTCTTCGGCGGCAAGCTGCGCGGCCTGCCCATGCCCAATCCGGTCATCGGCAACGCGATCTTCTACCGCAAGGACCTGATCGGCTCCGGGGCCCTCCCGGCGAGCGCCGACGACCTGCTCGCCTTCGGCAAGGAGTACACCGCGCCGAAGAGCAAGGTCTGGGCCTTCGACGACCTGTGGACCTGCGTCCAGAAGATCTACGGCCTGCTGCCCGACGCACCGCACTACTGGCAGCTCGAAGGCGGCAAGCTGGTCCACAAGATCGAGACCCAGGAGTACCGCGAGGCCCTCGCCTTCGCCCGCAAGCTCCACGACGGCGGATACGTCCACCCGGACGCCGAGGCGAACAAGGACGCCGACTCCAAGATCCGCTTCACCAGCGGCCACATCCTCATGTACAACGACGGCACCGGCGGCTGGAAGGGCATGGTCACCGAACAGGCCGCCGCCAACCCGCAGTTCGACATGCAGGCCCTGGACTTCTTCGCCGCGGAGGGCGGCGAGCCGGTCCTGTGGCAGGACGACCCGGCGGGCATCTTCACCTTCCTCAACAAGAACCTCTCGAAGGAGAGGATCGAGGAGTTCCTCGCGATCGCCGACTTCGCCGCGGCGCCGTACGGCACCGAGGAGTTCATGCTCACCAACTACGGCGTCGAGGGCACCCACTACAAGGTCGAGGGCGGAGTGCCCACCTTCACCCCGCAGGGCATCGAGGAGGCGCAGCCCGCGACGCTCCTGTACGTCGCCTCCCCGCCGCACACCATCGCCTTCCCCGACGAACCGCAGCTGGTCAAGGACTACGCGGGCTGGATGGCCCGGCAGGCCCCGCACCTGAGGAAGCCGCTCTTCTTCGGCATGCAGGTCGTCGAGCCCCAGCGCTACGCCTCCCTTTACACGCCCTTCGACGACCTTCAGAAGGACATCCGGCGCGGCCGCAAGAAGGTCGGCGACGTCGACGCGGCCGTGACGACCTGGAAGAACAGCGGCGGCGACAAGCTCCGCGACTGGTACCAGGAACTGCTCGACAAGAACGGCTCCGGCGTCTGACGCGTACGAGCCACCCGAGCCGTACGGACGACGAAGGAACAGCAGGCCGCCGGGGACAGGACGCCCGGCGGCCGGGGCGGAGAGCACGACATGGGGAGCACAGGGTGAAGCCTCGGGCCACGGTGGCGAGTGACGCGGGCCGGACGGACGGGCCGGATCCGGCCGGGGACGCCGGCGCGGACGTCGACGTCAGGCGGAGCGGAGCGCGGGCGGCCGGACCGCCCGTCCCCCGGCCGAAGGAGAAGAAGGCCGAGGAGCCACCGGCCAGGGGCGGCATCACGCGCCGGCTGCGGCTGCGCCGCGACCGCACGCTCATCCTGATGACCCTGCCGGCGATGGCCCTGCTGCTGGTCTTCAACTACGTCCCGCTGCTCGGGAACGTCGTGGCCTTCCAGGACTACGACGTCTACGACCTCGGCATCACGGGCAGTCCCTTCGTCGGGTTCGACAACTTCACCCGGATCTTCCAGGACTACCGCTTCTGGGAAGTCCTGCTGAACACGCTGGTCATCTTCCTGACCCAGCTGATCCTCTTCTTCCCCATCCCGATCGCCATCGCCCTGCTGCTCAACACGATCATGAGCGCGCGGGTCCGGGCCTGGGTCCAGGCGATCGTCTATCTCCCGCACTTCTTCTCCTGGGTCCTCGTCGTCACCGTCTTCCAGCAGATGTTCGGCGGTGCCGGTCTGGTCGCCCAGTGGCTGCGGGAGCACGGTCACGAGGGCTTCGACCTGATGACCAACCCGGGCTTCTTCAAGTTCCTGGTGACCTCCCAGGCGATCTGGAAGGACGCCGGCTGGGGCGTGATCGTCTTCCTGGCCGCGCTCGCCGCCGTCAACACCGACCTGTACGAGGCCGCGGCCGTCGACGGGGCGGGGCGCTGGCGCCGGATGTGGCACGTCACCCTGCCCGCCCTGCGCCCGGTCATCGCCCTGCTGCTGGTGCTGCGGGTCGGCAGTGCGCTCAACCTCGACTTCGAGCAGATCCTGCTCCAGCGGGACCAGGTGGGGGCGGGAGCCTCCGAGATCCTCGACACCTACATCTGGTGGACGGGCATCAAGACCGGCGGCTTCGGCTACGCGGCCGCCGCCGGCATCTTCAAGGGACTGTTCAGCGTCGCCATGGTGCTGGGAGCCAACAAGGTCGCCCACATGATGGGCGAGCAGGGGGTGTACTCCAAGAAATGACGACGATCCTGGACTCGAGCAGGGATGACACACCCCCGGCTCCGCCCGCGGCCGCGCGGGTGGAGACACGGCTCCAGCGCGTGCTGCGCGCCGAGCCCCGGCCGGTGTGGGAGGAGGAGCCCACCAAGGCGGGGGCGGCCTTCAAGGGCTTCGGGCTCTTCGCCATCTGCGCGGTGATCCTCGTACCCATCTGGGTCGTGGTGGTGACCAGCCTCTCCGACACGAAGGCGATCAACGACGCCGGCGGCCTGGTCGTCTGGCCGAAGAGCGTCACCTTCGTCGCGTACAAGGAGCTGCTCAGCGGCGGCGCCGTCACCCGGGCGGCGCTCGTGAGCATCGGGCTGACCGTCGTCGGCACGGTGTTCAGCATGGTGGTCTCCGTGCTGTGCGCCTACGGGCTGAGCCGCAAGGACTCCTTCGGGCACCGGCCGCTGCTGATGACGATGATGGCGACGATGTTCTTCGGGGCCGGTCTCATACCGACCTATCTGCTGGTCACCGGCATCGGGCTGAGCGACAGCTACTGGTCGATGATCCTGCCGAGTGCCATCAGCGTCTTCAACATCCTGGTCCTGCGCGGCTTCTTCATGGACACGGCGCCCGAGCTCATCGACGCGGCCCGTATCGACGGTGCCGGTGAGTGGCGGATCCTGCTCCAGATCGTCATGCCGCTGTCCCGGGCGGTGATCGCGGTGATCTCGCTGTTCTACGCGGTGGGTTACTGGAGCCAGTGGTTCAACGCGATGCTGTACATCCAGGACAGCGACAAGTACCCGCTGCAGATGATCCTGCGCCAGCTGGTCCTCCAGCACCAGGTGCCCCCGGGTGCGATGGGCGCGGCGGTGAGCAGCGGGCAGATCAACAGCCTGGCCGTGCAGATGGCGGTCATGGTGCTCGCGCTGATCCCGGTGGCCGTGCTGTCGCCGTTCGTCCAGAAGCACTTCCAGAAGGGCATGCTCACCGGCGCGGTCAAGGGCTGAGCCCGCCGCCTCCCGCTCCCCCGGCAGCCCGTACGACATCAGGAACGAGACGTCCATGCCCTCCCTGCACGACGCCACCCGTGGCCGCCTCCTCTTCGGAGGCGACTACAACCCCGAGCAGTGGCCCGAGGAGGTGTGGGCCGACGACGTCCGGCTGATGGAGGAAGCCGGGGTCAACTCAGTCACCGTGGGGGTGTTCTCCTGGGCGACGATCGAACCGCGCCCGGGCGCACGGGAGTTCGGATGGCTGGACCGGCTGATGGACCTGCTGCACGCGCACGGCATCGGGGTGGTCCTCGCCACGCCCACCTCGTCCCCGCCGCCGTGGATGGGCGCGCTGCACCCGGAGACCCTGCCGCGTGCGGAGGACGGCACGGTGGTCTCCTACGGTTCGCGCCAGCACTTCTGTCCGAGCTCTCCGGTCTACCGCCGTTACGCCACCGCGCTCACCGAGGACCTGGCGGCGCGGTACGCGGACCATCCGGCACTCACCGTGTGGCACATCAACAACGAGTACTGCACGCACTGCTGGTGCGACGAGACGGCCGCCCACTTCCGCCGCTGGCTGACCGCGCGGTACGCCACGCCCGACGCGCTCAACGAGGCGTGGGGCACCGCCTTCTGGAGCCAGCGGTACGACACCTGGTCCGAGATCCTGCCGCCCCGCACGGCCCAGTACATGCGCAATCCGGCGCAGGTGCTGGACTTCAAGCGGTTCACCTCCGACGCGCTGATGGAGTGCTTCACCGCCGAACGCGACGTCGTGGCCCGGCACACCCCGCACATCCCGGTGACCACCAACTTCATGCCGCTCTGGGCCGGTCAGGACGGCTGGGCGTGGGCGGAGCAGGAGGACGTGGTCTCCGTGGACGTCTATCCGGACGCGACGGATCCGCTGGGCGGGCAGTACAACGCGATGCTCGCCGACATGACGCGCTCGCAGGCCGGCGGGCCGTGGATGCTGATGGAGCAGGCGGCGGGCGGCGTCAACTGGCGCCCCGTCAACCACCCGAAGCCGGCGGGTCTGAACCGGCTCTGGTCGCTCCAGTCGGTGGCGCGTGGCGCCGACGCGGTCTGCTACTTCCAGTGGCGGCAGTCCCGGCAGGGCGCGGAGAAGTTCCACTCCGCGATGCTGCCGCACGCCGGTGAGCACGGGCGCACCTTCCGGGAGGTCAAGCGGATCGGTGCCGAACTCGCCCTGATCGGCGCCGAGGTGGCCGGTACGGCGGTGCGGGCGGAGGTCGCGGTGCTGCACGACTGGGACGCGTGGTGGGCGAGCGCCCAGGAGGGCCGGCTGTCCTCGCTGGTCGACTACACCTCCCTCGTGCAGGCCTGGCACCGGGGGCTGTGGGAGAACGGCACGGCGGTGGAGTTCGCCCGCCCGGACGCCGCCCTCGGCGCGTACCGCGTGGTCGTCGTGCCGCAGCTCTATCTCCTGCGCGACGCGGCGATCGACAACCTGGTCGCCTTCGTACGGGGCGGCGGCACGCTGGTCTGCGGGTTCTTCACGGGCATCGCGGACGAGGACGACCGGGTCAGGCCCGGTGGCATGGACGCCCGGCTGCGCGGGCTGTTCGGCATCCGCACGGTGCACGAGTGGTGGCCGGTGGACGAGGACCAGGTGGTGGGGTGCGACGGCTTCGAGGGCACCCTGTGGTCGGAGGAGCTGGAGCCGGACGGCAGCGCGGAGACGGTGGCCGCCTACCGGGGCGGCGAGCTGGACGGGCTTCCCGCGGTGCTGCGCAAGGGCTCCGCGTGGTACGTCTCGACGCTGCCGCAGCCCCCGGCGCTGCGTGCGCTGCTCGGCCGGGTGACGGCGAGCGCGGGTGTGCGCCCGGTGCTGGAGGGGCTGCCCGAGGAAGTGGAGGCGGTGCGCCGGGGTGCGCTGCTGTTTCTGCTACACCACGGGCGCTCCCCGGTGACGGTGGAGCTGCCCGGACGGTACACGGACCTGCTCACGGGCGCGGACGCCGACGGCCGGGTGGCGCTGGGCCGGTACGGGGTCGCGGTGCTGAGAGAGCTCCCGGCATGATCGACGGTACGTGGGAGCCGGCCCCCGCCGCCCGCTGGGAGGACGCGTTCCTCAGCGGCAACGGCAGCCACGGGGCGATGGTGTACGGCGATCCGGCGGACGACCGGGTGATCGTCAACCACCACGGCCTGGTGCGGCCCAACGGCAGCGGGTCCGTGCGCCCGCCGGAGCTCGCGGACCGGCTGGGCCGCCTCCAGGACGCGTTGCTGGACGGTGACGTGACGGCCGCCGAGGAGTTCGGGGCGGGCAGGCCGCTGGTCTGGGTGCAGCCCTTCCACCCGGCGTTCCAGACCCGGATCCGCCGCGGCCGGGGTCTGCACGAGGCGGTCGCCGGATACCGGCGCGAGGTCGACTTCACCACGGGTGAGGTCAGCGCGTCGTACGAGGCGTGGCACAGCCGGGTGTTCGTGTCGCGGTCCGACGACGTGGTCGTGCAGCACGTCACGGATCTCGCCCTGAGCGCGGAGGTCTGGCTCGACCCCCGGCTGCCGGGAGCACCGGCCGGACTGGCGGTGGGGCGCTCGACGGTGCTGACCCCGGACGGCGCGCGCCTCGCCCTGCGGGTGGGTTACCCGGACGGCGGGTCGGCGTACACAGGCGTGACGGTGGCCTGGGTGGACGGCGGCACCGTGTCCGTGGCGGGTGACGGCATCCGGGTCGAGGGGGCGCGGAGCCTGACGCTGACGACCCGGGTACGCCGGGGGGCCGGCGGCCTCGACGCCGGCCCCCTGTGGGCGGACCTGCCGGACGGGGGGTACGCGGCGCTGCTCGACCGGCACCGTACGCCGCACCGCGCCGCGTACGGGAGGGCGTCCCTCGCACTGCGGGACGCGGCCGGTGAGCGGGAGCTGCCGGGCAGCGAGCTGCTGCGCCGCCCGAAGAGCCCGGCGCTGCTGGAACGCCTCTTCGCGGCGGGCCGCTACCACCTGCTGTCCGCCTCCGGGACGCTGCCGCCGCGGCTGACCGGGCTGTGGACGGGTGACTGGGACACCGCCTGGTCAGGGGCGTTCACCACGAACGCCAATCTCAACCTCCAGATCTCCTCGGCGGCGGTGGCCGCCCTGCCCGAGGTCGGCGAGGCGCACGCGTCCCTCGTGTACCGGCAGCTGCCGGACTGGCGGGACAACGCTCGGGCGATCTTCGGCGCGCGGGGCATCGTCGCGCCCTCCCACACGGACGGCGAGTCGGGGCACACCAAGCACTTCCAGCGCGCCTATCCGCTGCACCTGTGGACGGCGGGGGCCGACTGGCTGCTCCAGCCGCTCGTGGAGCACGCGGAGGTGGCGACGGGGACGCCGGACGCGCGGTTGACCGGCGCCCTGGTCGAGGCGGCGCTGTTCTACGAGGACTTCCTGACCCGCGAGGACCCGGACGGGCAGCTGGCCGTCGTCCCGTCGTACTCCCCGGAGAACCGGCCGGCCAACGCGAGCTGGGGCACGGTCAACGCCACCATGGACATCGCGGCGGCCCGGCACGCCCTGACCACGGCGGCCGCGCACGCGCCGGACCATCCGTCCGCCGGCCACTGGCGCGCGCTCGCCGGCCGGCTGCCCGGCTACCTGGTGAACGCGGACGGCGCGCTCGCCGAGTGGGCGTGGCCGGGCCTGGAGGAGACGTACGACCACCGCCATCTCAGCCATCTGTACCCGGTGTGGCCGCTGGGCGAGATCAATCCGTACGACACCCCCGAGGAGGCGGCCGCCGCACACCTCGCCCTGGAGCTGCGCGGGTCGGAGAACGACTCCGCGCACGGGCACCTGCACCAGGCGCTGATCGCGGCGCGGCTGCGGGACCCGGCGCGGGTGGCGGGAGCGCTGGACGCGGTGCTGGGCGGCGACTTCTTCCACGACTCACTGATGAGCGCCCATTACCCGGGCCGCGACGTCTACAACGCGGACGCGGCGCACACCCTGCCGTCCGCCGTCGTCGAGTCGCTCGTCCAGTCCACGCCGGGCCGTCTGGTGCTGCTGCCGGCCCCGCTCGCCGCCTACCCGTCCGGCGAACTGCGGGGTCTGCGCACGCGGTTCGGCGCCGGTCTGGACCTGAGCTGGTCCGAGGCGGGTGCCACGGCGGTGCTGCGTCCCAGCCGTGACGTCCGCGTCGATCTGCGCACGGGTGACGCGTTCGCCCTCACCGAGACCCGCACCGGTGGACCTTCGGCCCCTCTGGAGCTGACCGCCGGTGTGGACCGCGTCCTCACCCTGGGGCCGCGGTAGTACATCCTCCATCCCCACATGGAAGGGACACCCCATGGCACGACCGACCCTCACCCGGCTACTGCTCGCCCCCGCGGCGGCGGTGGCCGCCCTGATCGGCTTCGCCGCCGCGCCCGCCCAGGCCGCCGCCTGGTCCTCCTCGGACCAGTGGGGCAACTGGACGACGTCCGACGGCTACGTCCTCTACAACAACATCTGGGGTTCCGGCGCGGGGACACAGACGATCTGGGCGAACTCCGCGAGCGACTGGGGCGTTTCGGCGAACCACCCGGGCACCGGCGGCATCAAGTCCTACCCGAACGCCAAGAAGACCGTGAACAAGCCGATCAGCTCTCTCTCGTCGCTGTCCAGCACGTACGACGTGAGCGTGCCGTCCTCGGGCGCCTACAACACGTCGTACGACATCTGGGACAGCGACTACGACTACGAGGTGATGCTCTGGGTCAACTACAACGGCGCGGTGGGCCCGCTCGGCACCTCACAGGGGACGGTGTCCCTGGGCGGGCACACCTGGGACGTCTACAAGGGTGACAACGGGGCCAACGAGGTCTTCTCGTTCCTGCGGACCTCCGACTCGGCGTCCGGCACCGTGGACATCCTGCCCGTCCTGAAGTGGATCAAGGACACGAAGGGCTGGTGGGGCGACGAGACCATCGGCGACGTGCAGTTCGGTTACGAGATCACCTCGTCGCCGGGCGGCCTGGACTTCGTGACCAAGGGCTTCGGCGTCTCGGCGAGCTGATCCGGGGCCGGCCGGGGGCGCTCACCGGCACCCCGGCCGGCCCTGCCGTGGTGTCATGCGGCCAGCCAGCGGGCCGCCCGCGTCCAGCGGGCCGGTTCCACCGCTTCCAGCAGCGCCGCGAGCCGCTCGGGGCGGGCGAGGAGGCGCCGGTCCGCCGGGTGCAGCGCCGTGTGGGCGAGGAGCCAGCCGGCCATCACGTGCGGATCGGGCGCTCCCGGGCCGCGCAGGCGGGCCGCGTAGGCCGAGCGGGCCGCCTCCGGGTTCCCGGCGACCAGCAGTGCGTCGGCGGTGGACGCGGCCCCGGCGTCCGGCTCCGGGACGCTGAACAGCGCGCCCCGGTCGTCCTGCCAGTAACCGCGGCTCCCCGGGACGACCAGCGGCTCGCCGCCCCGGACCGGGGCGGTCCCCGAACGCCACGCCTCGGCCAGGCGGTCCCGCTCGTCCTCACCGCACCGCAGGTTGCGCAGCCGCCACTCCACCCGGTGGCTGACGGCACAGGCCCGGGCCCTGGCCAGGGCACCGGGCTCGACCGGCTCGCGCAGCCAGCCGTCGACGGTCCCGGTCAGCCGGGTGACGAGCCGCTGCCCGGCGACGGTGAGACGGGCCCGGGTGGCCAGGGTGCGCAGGACCATGCGGGTCTGGAGCCGGCGCAGCGCGAAGAGGAACGCCGCCCGGTCCCGCCGCCCCGTGTCCGCGTCGTGGGTGCGGGCCCGCCAGAATCCGGTGACGCCCACGAAGGCGTAGGCACCGTGCAGGAGTCCGGGCAGGTGGCGGGGGTCGGCACGCCAGGGCGCGTAGTGGAGTTCGGCCCGTTCCTCGTCCTCGACGAGCGGGAAGAGGTGGAGCAGGGCGCCCAGTTTGCTGTGCTGGAACTCGTGGACGAGGGTCTCGGCGAGCGCGACGGGGTCCTGTGGACGGGCGATCACCATGGAGGCGAACGCGTCCCCGGTGGAGGCGCTGAGTCCCGAGGACGGCACCGGCAGTCCGGCGTCCCCGTCCTTCGCCTGCCAGGGGACGATCCGGCTGATCTCCTCGGGCCGCAGCCCGCCGGGGCCCGCACCGCCGTCCTGCCGCAGCAGCTCCACGGCCTCCCGGAACAGGCCGTGCCAGGCACGGAGCTCGTCCGGTCCGAGGCGATGGGGCGCGATGGGCTCGTCCAGGTCGCGGTACGGGTCCAGGTCGTCCAGCTGGACGGCGGGGAGCCCGGGCCCGGTTCCCAGCCGGTGCACCGGCATCCAGTGGGCCGACTCCGGCGCGTCGAGCGGTCGTACGGTGACGCCGGGCCCGTGCGGTCCGTGGACGGTGATCCGGCCGCCGCGGGCCTGGGCCGGCACGGCGTGGAAGTCGTCGCCGTCGGGTCCGGGGAGCCGCACCATGCCGAGCGCGGGCAGGCTGACGGCCGCTCCCCGGGCGGGCAGCAGCAGTTCGGCCTCCGTGCCCGCGTGGACGGCGGCCGCCGCGGCCACTGCGGCGAGCTGGCCGGCGTCCGCCCACAGCGGGGGTCCGGAAGCCGTGCCGTGCAGCCGTCGCAGGGTGTGGGCGAGCCAGCTGCCGACCTGGGGGCTCAGCAGCAGGTCGTCGACCGGCCCGGGGGCGCGGGCGGCGGCCGCCTCCAGCGCGGACCAGACGGCGGTCGCGTCGAGGGGGCCGAGGAGCGCGGGGTCCGCGTCGAGCCGGTCCAGGAGTTCACGCAGCAGCAGGAGGCGCCGGGTGCGCTCGCCCCGCACCAGGAACGCGACGGCCTCGGGCGAGCCACCCCCGGCGGCGATCTCGTCGAACAGCGGGCCGGGCATACGGATCGGGGCGTACATCTCGCTCCCTGTCGTGGACGGATCGTGCTCGGCCGGGGGGCTATTCGGCACGTCCGGGTTCGCTGCCGCCCATCGCGTTGTGCCGGGCGCGCCGGAGTTCCGCGAGCAGGCGTGGCCCCGCGGGGGCGGTCCGGAGGTGCCGCAGGTCGGCGACGCGTACGGAGGCCAGGTCGATGAGGTCGGACTCGAGGTGGTCGGGTGTGCCCTCGGCGGGTACCGGCTGGTGCAAGGCGCGCTCCCCCTTCGCGAGCGGTGGCACGGGATGCCACCGTTTACTCCATCATGACGACTCGGACCCCTTCCCGAAACCCGTGTGATCACGCCGTCCGATCACGCCCCCGGGGCGGCCCCTTCCGCGAAGTCCTGTACGGCTGACTTGAGTTCGGCGGCGCGCACCGGGTCGTCGTCGAGCAGGGTCACGGCGTCGTACAGCTCCCACAACCGCTCCGGCCGTGGGCGGAGGGTGCGCAGGATCCCCACCAGGTCGGTGCGCGGCATGGTGTGCCGTGGCATCCGGGACACGACGGACGCGGGGAGTTCGTTGACCAGTGCCTGCCGTTCGTCACGGTCTCTCATCAGGGGATACGCCAGCAGCGCCTCGACGAGCCGGAGCATCGGGTGGCCCGGCGGGGTGGGCGTCGGCGCGGCCTCGGCGGGCGGGGCGGAGGGGGCCGGCGGCCCGGTCAGGGTCCATCCCGGTCTCTCCAGGACGTAGGCGGGCAGCTGATCGGTGAGGCCGGCCGCCCGCAGCGCGCCCATCCTCGCCTCCACGTCCTGGAGGAGCGGCACGGGGTCGGGCACCGGGTCGGCCGGAAGCGCCTCCAGAACAATGTCCGAGAACAAACCGAGCCGGCGCTCCGGGTCGTTGGCCGCGCGCTGTCCGCGTCCCGCCGCGAGCATCACGGTCTGTTCGTGCGCCTGGACGCGCCGGCCCATGGGCAGGTGCTCACGGGGCAGCGTCTGGGGGAAGTGGTGCTGTTCGTCGAAGGTCCGGCAGGCGTCGGCCATCCACATCTGCCGTGCCAGTCCCGCCACCACGTCGGTCCGGTACAGGGCGCGGGCCGACTCGATGTCGATGTTGCGCCGGTCGGCCACGGTGGCGTCGGCGGTGTAGAGCCGCAGATGTTCGTCCGTGTCGAGGACGCCGTGGCCGCCCCACCAGACCCACAGGGCGTCCTTGCCGAGGGCCGGGATGTCCGTGACCAGGGCCCGGCGCAGGCTGTCGTGGCCGGCCGGCCGGTATGGGGCGGGAGGCGCGGAGTCCGGCAGCGGGGCGAGGTGGAGCAGGACGGCCGAATCCGGCACCCCCAGGCCCAGGAGCCAGTCGCGGAAGCGCAGGGCGTCCCGGCAGGGCCCCGGCAGATCCCAGGCCGCACCGGCCTCGTACCGCTCGATGCCGACGACGAGGGCGACGATCCGGTCGGGCCGGACCGCGGGACGGGTCACGGGAGCCGCTCCCCGAGCGCGCGGTAGACGGCCGGGTCGGTCCAGTAGGCGCTGTGCGCGACGGGGAAGGGCTGGCGGCTGTCGGTGGCGACGTCCTCGGCCCGGCCGGGGAAGAGGGGGCCGGCCGCGTAACCGAGGAGGTCGCGGCGGTCGTAGAGGTTCAGCCACGGCGGGACGTGGCCGGGGAGTGGTTCGGGGTGGACCAGCGAGGGGAGGGCGCCCGTCTCGTACAGGAAGGGGCCCTGCGAGCCGACGGTGACCAGCAGCTCGACTCCGGGCAGCGGGCCGGATATCAGGGTGTCGAGGCAGATGACACCGCCGAGGCTGTGCCCGAGCAGGACCACGGGAGGCCGGAGGCCGGCCACGAGGTCGCGCAGGTCCCGGCGCACGGCGTCGCCGCGCGCGAGGTATTTGAGGATGTCCCCGGCGGCCGGGTGCGCCGCGTCCGTGAGGGCGCGTCGCCGTCGTACGGCGTAGCGCGAGCCGAGGCGCACCAGGGGGCGCGACGCCGCCCGGAGCAGCGGGCCCCGGCCGGTGCCTGCGGGGGGCGCGCCGAGACGGACGGCGAGCGCGGCGGCGGCCGCGTCGCGGGTGTCGCCGTCGGCCTGGACGGGGCGGTCGGCGTCGAGGGCGGCGCGGACGACGGCGGCGGCCAGCGCCCTGCCCAGCACGTGGGCCAGGGCCTCCGGGTCCAGGGCCCGGGCCGCCGGGGTGAGCAGCGGCTCACGGGCCAGCCGTGCCGCCTGCTCGGGGAGCCCGGGGCCGAGCGGGCCGGTGAGCGGCTCCCCGTGTGCGGCGAGGTCGAGCAGGAGTGCCCTGGGGCGTTCGTCGGGGAAGGCGGCACCGGGCGGTACGGCGCCGGGGGCGGTTCCGGCGGCCGCGGCGGCCAGCTCCGCCAGGGGGTCGTCGTAGAGCCGGGCCCACTGTTCCGCCTCGTCGGTCCCGTCGTCGGGGGACGCGGCGCCCCGTCCTGTTCCGGCGCCGGGCGGTCGGGGGATGCTGGCGCCCCCGGCGGCGAGGGCCGCCCCGTGCGTGTCGCCCCACGGGTAGGCGACCAGCCGCGCCTGGGGTGCCACCTCGGCCAGCCCCGAGGCGACGTGGGCGAACAGGGTGGTCAGGTGGGGTTCCCGCACCCCGGTGCCATGGGTGAAGACCACTGTGGTCATGTGTACGCCCCGTCCCCTCGTGGCCGTCGGCCCGGTCCGCTGCGGGCCGGGCCGACGGCTCCTCGTCGACCGCTCCCCCGCCTCACATCGGCAGGGGGGCGATGTCGCATTCGATGCGCTGGTGCAGGCGGGCCGCGGTGTGCCACGGGTGGCTCCGGCCGAGGAGGCGAGCGAGGCCCGCCACGGCGGCCGCGTTGAGCCGGTCGGCCTCCTCGGACTCGCCGAGGCCGCGCCGGTCGAGCGAGAGGTTCGCCGTGCAGGCGAGCGTCAGGGGGTGGTCGGGTCCGGCCGTCTCGGTGAGCCTGGGCAGGACGTCCTCGTCGACGGCCCTGGCGCGGGCGAAGTCCAGCCGCGCGTAGTGGTCGTTGGCCCGGCACATCGACGCGGTCAGCGTGTTGACGTGGGTGTCGCCCAGCGACCTCAGCAGGCTCTCCACCGCCTCGGTGTCCAGCGTGTCGGCCCGGTCGACGTCGCCCTGCGCCCGGAGGGTCGCGGCCAGGTTCACCTTGGCGAACTGGGTGTACGGGTGGTGGTCGCCCAGGACCTTGCGGTAGGCGGTCAGCGTCTGCTCGCCCAGCTCCCGGGAGCCGGCGAGGTCTCCGTTGAGGCGGCGCTCGACCATGGTGTGGATCGCGGCGCCGAGCGCGTCCGTGTTGTTCAGGCCGTAGCGGGTGGTGAACCGCTCCAGCGTCTGCTCGGCGAGCGCGGCCCCGCCCTCGGTCACACCGGCCCTGCGGCGGCACACGGCGAGGTTCAGCGCGGCCCGGATGGTGGCGGCGTTGGTCTCGCCGAAGTGCGTGACGTACGGCTCGTAGGTGGACTCCTGGAGGGCGCGTGCGCCGAGGTAGTCGCCCGCCTCGCGCATGTCGATCGCGAGCCCGTTCAGGGTGTTGAGCGTGAGCCCGTTGACCGGCCCGTACAGGAGTTCCCGCTGCCGCGTCGTCTCCTCGTCGATCTCCCGGGCCCCGGTGAAGTCGCCGTTGAGCCGCAGGGAGACGCAGTAGTCGTGGGCCGCGCTCAGCGTGGTGGGGTCCTCGGGCCCGAAGAGGTCGCTGGCCCGGGTGAACGCCTCCTGGGCCAGTTCGCGTGCCTGGCGGAACTCGCCCCGGTGACGCAGGGCCCCGGCCATCTGCCACATGGAGTCGATGAGTTCCTCGTCCGGGATGTCCGCGCCCCGCGAGATCGTCAGCGCCCGTTCGTTGTGGACGACGGCCTCGTCGGGGCGCCCGAGGAGGCGCAGGTAGAAGCCGAGGAGCTTGGTGATCCTGATGACGTGCAGGTCCTCGTCGCCGGACTGCTCACGCCATGCGGACCAGGCCAGCCGGGCCTGGGCGGCGCCCGATTCGTGCGCCCCCCAGTAGTAGAGGAAGAACACCATGTCGTAGACGAGGTCGCGGACCCAGGCGTCGGAGCTCCCGACCGCCCCGGAGGCGATCACGTGCGGCAGGATCGCCTGGTAGGCGGGCCACTGGTCCGGGGAGGCGGGGGCGCCGGGCTTGGCCGTCGTGAGCAGCAGATGGGCCGCCCTCGTCATGATCTCCCGCTCCTGCGGGTCCATCCTGGCCACGATGACGTTCTGCATGAGGCGGTGCATCTGCAGGGTGCCGGTCTTGTGGTCCAGTCTGACCAGGGACAGCTTGCTGAGGTCCCGGGTGGCGCGGGCGAGCAGCAGGGGGTCGCGCAGGACCGGGTCGAGCTCGGCTGTGATCCGGACGTTGCGCCCGCCCCTGAACAGGTTGAGCGGGATGGGTTCCGGGGCCATGCACGCGCAGATCTCCAGGAGTTGGCGTGCGGCCGGGTTGTCCTGCGAGAGGCGGCCCAGCGAGATGTCCCAGACCGCGGCGACCGGCAGCGGGTAGTCGGGCGACGGGTCGAGTTCGAGGATCTCCGGACGGCGCTCCTCCAGCAGGCCGAGGTACTCGTCCACGGGCATCCCGGTGGCGGCGTGCCAGGCTCCGGCCTGCTCGACGGCGAGCGGCAGGTCGCCCAGGGCGGCGGCCAGCCGGTCCGCGTCGCCGGTGCTCAGGCCGCGGGCGCGGCGCTGGAGGAGGACGATGCTCTCGTCACGGTCGAAGACGTCGACGCTGAGGGGGGTCGCGACGCGTTCCCACTCCCGGTTGCGCGAGGTGACGATGATCTTCCCGGGGCCGCCGTTGGGGAAGTAGGACCGTACGGACTCGATGTCCTCGGCGTTGTCGAAGACCAGCAGCCAGTTGTCGAACGGCTTCCCGGTGCGCAGGGCCTCGCGCACGGCGGGCACCGCGGCGTTGGCCTGCGGCCCCACCTCCAGGCCGAGGCTGCGGGCCAGGTCGGCGAGGGCGCCGAGGATCAGGTTCTCCTGCTCCGCGGGGATCCACCAGATGACGTTGAACTCGCCGCTGTGCCGGTAGACGTACTCCACGGCGATCTGTGACTTGCCGACCCCGCCCATGCCGTGCAGGGCGTGCGGCAGGACGGCGGTCGTCTCGTCCTCGCGCAACTGCCGTTCGACGGCGGCCAGGAGACTCTCCCGCCCGGTGAAGTTGGGGTTCTTGGGCGGCACGTTGCCCATGATCTTCGGCTGGCCGCTGCGGACGAAACGCAGCCCCGATGCGGTGACTTCCATGCGCTCGTCGGACCTCCGGGCATCCTGGTCAACGTCTGCGGGTGTCGTGGGCGACACGGATCCTCCTGGTGGGACGGTCGGATGCGACCGGAGAGAGGGGGCATGGTCATTCACATCAAATGCCTCTTTATCATCTCTGGTCTCCTCCTGTGCCGTGCCCGCGCCGTGCCGGACCACTCCGCTGAGCCGGGCCGCGCGCCGCCGGTAGGGCAGCCCTCCCAGGGCCCGCAGCACGGCCAGCTCGATGCGCAGCCAGGCCGGGCCGCTCTCGGTGTCCGGGAGCGCGGCCCGCGCGGGGTCGCGCAGGGCCGCGCGCAGCCGGACGCCCTGGGCCCGGCCGGCCCGGGACTCCGCCAGCAGCCCCACGGCCCGGGCCAGTTGGGAACGACTGCTGGTGGCCAGCAGCGCCTCGCGTACGCCGTCGGCGAAGTCGGGTCCGCTCTCGCCGTCCCGCTCCCAGTCGATGAGGCCGCCCATCATGATCTCGGCCAGATGGTCGGGGCGCGACTCGGGGAAGGCCCGGTCGCGCAGCTCCTCGACGAGGTCGAAGCGCATGGGCGCCACCGCCAGCAGGACGGCCAACTGCCGTGCCAGGGGGCTCGCGAGGGAGACGAACCGGCGTACGGCGTCCGCCGCCGCGCGCGGCCCGTCCGTCCGGGGGGCCCGCAGCCCCGGGGTGGAGACACCCTTGGCCATGGCCCCGGCGAGCACCACCGGCAACGCCCGGCGTACGCCGCGTTCGCCGGTCACCAGGTCGACCCATGCCCGGAACGACCCCGGGCGCAGACTGAGCACCGGAACGGCCACCGCACCGTCACCCGTATCGGGTAACGCGCGTGCGTCGTCGGGTACCCCGTGCGGGGGATGGCAGTGGAGGTGGCGGTTGAGCGCGCCGAAACCGCCGGCGTCGAGCCGGGCCCGGAAGGGGTAGACCGAGGACCGGTGGCGCAGGTACGGGGGCAGCAGGTGGACCAGCGCGGTGGGCCCGGCGGCGGAGAGCCGGCCCAGCAGTTCGTCGGCCCCGCGCTCCGCCCAGCCGGGGGCGAGCCCGTCGGTGACGACCAGGAACAGCCGTGACCCGCGGCCGTCGAGCAGCTCCGCCGGGTCGGCGTCGCGGTTGCCGGGCCAGCGCAGTACGGGTGACGCCCCGTCGGGCAGTGCGACGTCGACGGTGCGTACGTTGCGGAAGGCGCCGCTGTGTACCGCCTCGTCCGCCAGCCTGCCGACCGTACTGCTCCACACCGGCATGGTGGGCGCGTCGTCGACGAGCAGCATCAGGTCGAAGGCGCGTTCCTGGGCGGGTTCCACGTACGGGATCCACAGCCCGTCGGCCAACCCCCGCTCCGCGGTGCGGGGCTCGTCGAGCCGGTGTTCGTGGCGGGAGGGCACCCGCCGGCCCAGCCCGCGCAGGGCCCTGGCCAGACTCAGCGGCACCATGCGGGGCGCGGGGCGCGGGGTGTGCGGGACGAGGGTCTCGGGACGGCCGGTGGTGGCCGTCTCCACGGTGTGCAGGGCCAAGTCGCGTACGTCTACGTCGGGTTGTGTACTCGCGGCGGGTACGGTCTCGGGCGCGCCCTGCTCCGTGGGGGCCGCCGGGACGTCGGCGGGCAGGTCGGGGCGCCGGCCGGGGGTCCGGTCCGGGCCGGTCTCCGCCTCACCGGTCGAGGTGTGACCCGCCCGGCTCCACGCGGCCGCCAGCCACAGTCCGTCGCCCAGGTCCTGCCAGCTCGCGTCGCCGTCCGCGTCGTGCGTGGCGGTGCCGCCGGAGGCGGCCGTCGGGTCGTCCGGGGCGCGTTCCCGTGGCGAGCCGTTCATCAGCGGCCTTTCGAGAGGTCGCGGAGAAGCATCTCGATGAGCTTACGCCCGTCCGAGTCGGCCCGGAATCCGTGCGCCGTGGTGAGTTGCACCGCGTTCAGCAGCTGGTCGACCGACTGGGTGCCCCCGCCGTCCAGCCGCCGGACGAAGTCGTCCACCAGGTCCTCGGCGCCCTCGGGGTGTTCCCGCAGGTGGCTGACGACGATGGAGACGAGCTGTTCGCGGCTGGGCGGGCGCATCTCCAGG
The DNA here is from genome assembly GCF_000177195.2 of Streptomyces sp. SirexAA-E. Lineage (GTDB taxonomy): Bacteria > Actinomycetota > Actinomycetes > Streptomycetales > Streptomycetaceae > Streptomyces > Streptomyces flavovirens. The sequence continues at coordinate 6,602,190 of NC_015953.1, read as the reverse complement.
GGCAGGCAGCGGCGCCGGAAGGCGGCCGGGAACTCACGTTCGCCGTTGCTGGTGATCACCACGACGGGGAATTCGGCGCACTCGACGCGGCCTCCCTCGACGACCGCCCGTCCGTGCGGGTCGTCGGTGAGGACCGAGACCTCGCCCGCTCCCGCGCGCACCAGTTCGGGGATCTCGTAGCTGCCGTTCTCCAGGACGTGGAGCAGGTCGTTGGGCAGGTCGATGTCGCTCTTGTCCAGCTCGTCGACGAGCAGGACCCGGGGCCGCCCGTAGGCGAGCAGGGCCGTCCCGAGCGGTCCGAGGGTCAGGAAGTCACCCAGGGCGGGAGGACCGGCAGTGGAGCCCTCCTCCCCCTCGGCACCGGCGCGCCAGGCGGCGATGGCCTGGGCCCGGCCGATGGCGTCGTAGTCGTACAGACCGCCGCCGAGGGTGGTGCGGCTGACGATGCTCCAGGGCAGGACGCGTCCCAGGCCCAGCTCCTGGGCGATCAAATAGGCGAGGGTGGATTTGCCGACCCCGGGCGGCCCCGTGATCAGCAGGGGGCGGCGCAGCAGGAGGGCGGCGTTGACCGCGTCGATCTCCTCGGCGCGTAACTGGGGTCCGTCCTGCACCACGCCGAGCCGGCGGCGCGCCGACGGTGTGTCCTCGGGCGGGGGTTGCTGGAGCGGGCTGCCGGAGAAGACGCGCCAGGGCGGCGGCGGGGGCAGTCGGGGCGGTTCGCCTTCGGGGGGCCGCCCCGTCGCGTGGAAGACCCGCCAGGAAGGCGGCGCGACGGGCTGCGCTGCCGTGTCCTGCTCGGTCATGCCGTCAACTCCTCACAGTCGACCAGGCGGTTGGGATCGTCCCAGAAAAACGCCAAATGTCTACCCACGAACAGTCCGCCGCGATCCCTCCCTTCGGCTTCTTTACGTAACTGACTTACTTTGGCCGGTAGTTGGGAAGGCGGGTGCCCCAGCAGCAACGTCAGCACCTCGCCTGCCAGCTCGGGGCTCTCCGGTCTGCGGTCCCAGGCCGCGAGGCCCACCCCCTCGTCGATGGCGGCCTCGAGCGCTTCCAGACCGCGGCCCGGCAGTGCGGGGACGTCGAGGATGACCGCGGTCAGCTGGGGCTCGGACGCAAGGGTGGCACGCCAGTGGTCCAGTTGTCCGTCCGTTTCGCCGTACCAGCGAAAGGTCTCAGCCGCGCCGGTCTGCCTGAGCCGCCGCCAGCGGGCGCGCCACCGCCTCAGCTGCCCGGGGTCGCGGCTTCTCATCCGATCCAGGCTCCGCAGGTGGATGTGGTAGCGCAGCCCGATCGGTACCGGTTCACGTGAGCGCGTACCCAGCTCGACGCGGGCCATGTCGTGGTTGAGGTACTGGAACGGAAGGACGAACTCGACCTGCACGGGCAGCTCGTCGTCCGTCTCCTCGACGTCGGCCCAGCGTGCCTCGCCGCGGCCGACCGCCCGCTCGATCGCGGCCGCCAGGGTCTCCCGGGTGGTCCGTTCCACGTCGCCGGCCACCGGCTCCCAGTAGCCCGGCGCGGCGTTGACCCAATGCCGTACGTAGATGTCGGCCGAACCGTCGTCGGCGGGCTCCGCCATCACGACGAGGCAACGCGGTACCTCGGGGTCGGCCCTCGGTAAGGCGGCGATGGCATGCCGGCGGAAGTCCAGGGCCGCCACGGCGTCCGGGCCGGCCTCGCGGGCCCAGCGGTCGGACCACTCACGGAGCCTCTCGCGGAGCGCCGGCGGCTGGTCGGGGGCCAGGATCTCCAGGAACACCAGGGCCGGGGGCAGGCCGTCGGCCTGGGTGCTGACCTCGCACAGGAAGTCGAAGCGCTGCGAGGGCGACTGGCCGTGCGGGAGGTCCACGCCGAGTTCGTGGTGGAGGACGGCGTACAGTCTGCCGTCGTCGCGGGCGGGGATCTCGGCGAGCATCCGCCGGGCCTCCTGGACCGCGTCGTCGTCGAATTCCGGCTCCAGCTCCGCCACGGCCTCGCTGGGCCAGCCTCCGCCGGTCAGCCGGGCCAGCCGGGCCGAGTCCTCGGGGCCGGCCACGACCTCCACCGCGAACACCAGGGCGTCGAGCCCTCCGGGGCGCTTCATCACGTCCATGACGAGGGCCGCCATGTCCACCCGCGGATTCCTCCGCATGTAGGTGAGTTCCGCCCCGAGGTGCATGCCGACGAGGGCCACGAGCTGGACACACTGGTCGGGGTCGCGCACACAGGGCAGGGCGCAGAGCTCGTTGACCAGTTTCCCGATCAGATAGGCGTCGCCCTCGCCGGGCCCTTGCGCCACACGTGTCACCACCGACCATCCCCCACCGAGCCGGTTCGCCCCTCGGACAGATCGCGAAGCTATCACGTCGGATCTTCAGCAACCAGGTTCATTCCCGGGCCTGTTGGGCTCTACTCCGCCGCCTTGCCCATGCGCACCACCCGGCGTGACAAGCCGCTCGCTCCCCATGGGCGACCGTCGGCCGCGGCGGGCCGGCCGGGGCGGAGCCGGTGGTCAGGCCGGGGCCGGTCCGGTGCTCTCACGGACCGTCAGCTCCGGCGCGAGGAGTTCGACCTCCTCCGAGGCGCGGCCCGCGAGCTTGGCCACCACCTGCTCCACCGAGCGGCGTCCCATCTCCTGCGCCGGAATGGCGACGGAGGTGAGCCGCACCGAGGCGCCGGTGGCCACCTGTTCGGGGCAGATGGCCACGACGGACACGTCCTCCGGCACCGCGCGGCCCTGCTGCCGGAGCAGGTTGAGCAGGGGTTCGACGGCGGCCTCGTTCTGCACGATGAAGCCGGTGGTGCCCGGGCGTTCGTCGAAGATCCGGGACAGGGTGGTGCCCATCGCGGCGAACCCGCCCTCGCAGGGCCGGTGCAGGATGCGGGTCCCGGTCTCCCGCCCCTTGGCGCGAATGCCGTCCACGGTCCGTTCGGCGAAGCCGGTGTGGCGCTCGTAGACGGCGGGCGCCTCACCGATCACCGCGATCTCGCGGTGCCCGAGCCCGGCGAGGTGCTCCACGCAGAGCGCGCCGGTGGCCTCGAAGTCCAGGTCCACGCAGGTCAGACCCGTCGTGTCGGCGGGCAGTCCGATCAGGACGGCGGTACGGCCCGATTCGCGGAGCAGCGGCAGCCGTTCGTCGTGCAGCTCGACGTCCATCAGGATCATCGCGTCGGCCAACGAGCTCCCGGCGATCCGCCGGACGGCCGCGGGGCCCTCCTCCCCGGTCAGCAGGAGCACGTCGTAGCCGTGTGTACGGGCGGTGGTGGCGACGGCGATGGCGATCTCCATCATCACCGGCACGTACATGTCCGTGCGGAGCGGCACCATCAGCGCGATGATGTTGGTGCGGCTGCTGGCGAGGGCCCTTGCCCCGGCGTTGGGGTGGTAACCGAGCTGCTGGATGCTGTGTTCGACCCTCTTCCGGGTGGAGGCGGAGATCGACCGCTTCCCGCTGAGGACATAGCTCACCGTGCTCGCCGAGACTCCGGCGTGCTGGGCGACCTCGGCAAGCGTGACCATTCGGCTCTCCCTGACGTGGGGGCGGGGAGAGAGCCGGTGAAGCGCTTCGACAGCGCCTGCCTCCGCTCCGTTCTCCACTCTGACATGCACAGACACCGGGGAGCCTAAACTCGCTCACCGGCACTGTCCAGGGTGGAGTCGAAGCGCTTCGACCCGGTGTGCCGGACCGGCCCCGCCGCCCACGGTGGCTCAGGACGCCGTCGGTGTCCAGCCGGCCAGCCAGTCCGCGGTCTCCTGTGCCGCGGCCTGGGAGTCGGTGAGCTGCGGCCGCTCGCTGCTCGCCGGGCCCGAGCCGGGTCCGGTGTTCCTGTACTCGGCGAAGCGGTCGTCCTTCCACGAGAAGCCGCTCATGTCGGTCCACGGGGCGGACTTGACGCCCGCGCCGAGCGTGGTGTCCCGGAAGGTGGCCATGGGGTCCAGGGACGCGTCCCCGCCGGCGTGCCAGGGCCGGCCGAGGTGGAAGGCGGCCGCCGCGACGTCTCCGTTCACGGTCGAGGCGGTGATCAGGAAGCCCTTGCGGCCGGCGGCCGTGCTGGGCGCGGTGACGTACCCGGCCGAGCTGCCGTCCCAGCGCTTCTTCAGGGTGATGACCGACCGGTCGATGACCGCGCTGGCCCTCCCGAAGATGAAGTCGACGTTGCCGACGACATAGGAGTTCACCATGTAGACGCGGCCGAGCGCCGCCTTGGACGCGGTGTCGAGCAGCAGCGTGTCCTGGTCGCCGGTGACGATGACGGAGTCGAGGAACACCTTGTCCGCGGCGGTGCGCAGGGCGACCGCCTGGCGGTCGGCCATGTCCTGGTGCGCGGCCTCGTCGAAGTCGTTGGAGATGGTGAGGTTGCGGGCCTGGAAGCCGTCGGCCTCGGCCGCGACGGTGGCGCTGCCGCTCGTGCCGTAGGTGCCGGAGCCGTCGGGCTTGGGCGTGCCGGAGGCGTTGGCGTGGACGATGACGGTGTCCTTGCGGCTGGAGCCGCTGCCCTGGAGGGTGACGTTCTGCTTGTTCGACGGGATCTTCACCGTCTCCCGGTAGGTGCCGGGCCTGATGGAGACGACGACGCGCGCGGTGTTGCCCGCGGGGATCGCGTTCACCGCCGCCTGCACGGTGGTGTACTGCCCGGTGCCGTCCTTGGCGACCGTCAGGGTGGTCGCCGCCGCCGCGTCGGGTGCCGGTCCGAACGCCTGGAGGGAGGCGACGGCCAGGAAGGCGGTCGCGCCCGCCACCAGGGCCCGGTTCCGGGCGGGGCCGTGCGGGGTGCGTCGTCGTCGGGTCACTGCCATGGCCTGGTCCGTCCGCTCGGGGGAGGTGGGGTTCGGGCGGTAGTCGCCGCGACGGCCGGAAAGGTTGCCGTGCGGGATGCCGCTGCCGGGGCCACGCCTCTCGCGGACGCGTGACGCGTCACCTCCGGCGGAAACGGGCGTCCGGGGCACGGAGGTCGGCCGCCGGGCCCGCCGAGCGGAGGACGAGGTCGAGGGCACGGACGGGGTCGGCGGCGTACACGTTGCTGAACCAGGCCATGTTGGCCTCGACCACCGCCCACACCGCTCGGGCCCGTCACCGTCCGCCACCGCATCAGCCCGACGTCGACGACGACCCCGCTCGGCAGGGTGGCGCCGCACTCCCCCATCAGCCGTCGGGCGAACGCGCGGACGACGCCCTCGTCCGGATGGCCGGCCAGGGGCGCCGCGTCGAGCCGGCCGAAGGTCGCGCACCGGCTGCCGGTGCGGATCTCGCCGTCCAGCAGGAAGAGCCGGAACTCCCGCACCCAGATCACGACTTCACTGATCTGCACCAGAACGTCGTGCGGGTGGCCGGCCGGTGTGGGCAGGGTCTCGCCGGTCTCGTGCACGGCTGCCGGGAAGCTCTTGTCGGTGGGCGGCTTCACGAACTGCGGCCCGCGGGCCCGGCGGGCCTCGTCGAGCGGTACGCGCCGGACCCGGCGGCCGGTGAAGGCACGCGGCAGACCGTCCAGCCAGCCGTCGTCCGGTTCGAGCAGCGCCGCCCCGAGCCGGCCGGCCAGCCGCTGCTCCGGTTCGGCAGGTTGACGCCGGGCTTCGGGGCGCCGTTGTCCTGGCCGTCGTTGGAGTGGTGGACGAGCAGGTCGCCGTCCGCGCCTCATGAGGAGGGCTCTCCTTCGGTCGGGGGCGGTATCGGGCAGTCGCCACCGGCCGGTCAGAAGTTGCCGCACTCCGGCCCGGAAGAGCGCTCCCGGGCACGGAACGGCCGATCTGGCCCCTCTCCCTCACCGGACCCGCCCCTCCCCCACGGGCGAGGAGGGCGTTCCACAGGCGGTCGGTACCGGCCGCGCCCAAGTGTTGCGAACAGTCCGGACACAGTCGGCACGGTACGGATCGGCCGCCCCGCAGTGTGGCGCGGGTCACCGGAACCCCTCGGCTCGGCCGGAGAGGTAGGTGGTGTGAGCTGTGATGAACAGGGAGATCGGGAGCGCATGCGGGCACGGATCAGGGCGGGCGACCGCGAGGCGTTCGCCGCGCTCTACGAGGAGTACGCGCGGGCGGTCTACAACCACGCCTACCGGCTGACCGGCGACTGGTCGACGGCCGAGGAAGTGCTGTCCGACACCTTCCTGGCGGCCTGGCGTACCCGCCGCTCCGTGGAACCGGAGGGCGACTCGCTGCGGCCGTGGTTGCTGGGGATCGCCACGAACAAGGCGCGCAACGCCAACCGCGGCATCGGGCGGCGCCTGGCCTTCCTGGCCCGCCGCCCCGCCCCGGAACCGGTGGCGGACATCGCGGACGCCACGGCGGGGCGTGTCGACGACGTACGGCGGCTCGCCGCGGTCCAGCGTGCGCTGGGCGGGCTCCGCCGCCAGGAACGCGAGGTGCTGGTCCTCTGCGTCTGGTCCGGGCTGGACTACGCCGAGGCCGCCGAGGCGCTGGGCGTCCCGGTCGGCACCGTACGGTCACGGCTGTCCCGTGCCCGTACCCGGCTGCGCCGGCTCACCGACGAGGAGCTCGGCCAGGAGCCGGACGGGGCCGTGCGGGGAGCGCGACCGGGAGAGGTGGTCCGATCCGGCCGGGAACCCCGCTCCGGCCGCGGAGAGGTAGAGAGCAGGGCCGCGTTCGTGGCCCTGCCCATCCAGGAGGAAGCCCGATGAACGACCGTACCTCCGGCCCCGAGCGGGCCGAACACGAGGAACTGGCCCGGCTGCTGCCGGCCCCGGCCGAACGGGACCTGCCCCCGGGCCGTCATCTTCACCACAAGGACACCCTGATGCGTCTGATCGACCAGGACGGCGACCGCGCCACCGCACGCCCCCGCCTCCCGCGCCCCGCCGTCCTGCTGCCCGCCGCGGGGCTGGCCCTGGGCGGAGTGCTGCTCACCACGATCGCCGTGACCGGCCAGGACAGCACTCCGGCACCGTCCCCCGCGGGCACGTCCTCCCAGGCCACGGCCCCGCGCGCGGCCGTACTGCTCGACCGGATCGCCTCGGTCGCCGAGAAGAGCGACGAACAGGCGGTCACAGGCGACCAGTTCGTGTACGTCAAGACACTGCAGGCCGGGAACGAGGGCGAATACGGCGGCCCGGTGAAGCTGTCCGAGCCCGGCGAGCGCGAGGTCTGGATGTCGCAGGAGCCGGGGCCGGTGATCGACGAGGGCCTGATCCATCAGGACGGCTCGTACTTCCCGATCACCGTCGGGGTCCCGGACGGTGAGACCCCTGTCGGCTACCCGGCGGGCCTCAACCGCCCGACGTACGCCTGGCTGGCCTCGCTGCCCACCGACGCCGACGTCCTGCTCCGGCGGCTCGACACCGAGATCACCCGGGACCAGGACGCGCGCGACACCCCGGCCGAGGACCGTGACCGGGCCCAGGACACCTTCGACGCCATCGGTCAGCTGCTGATGGAGACGGTGATGCCGCCGAAGACCGCGGCGGCCCTCTACAAGGCGGCGGCGAAGATCCCCGGCGTGACCGTGGACTCCGACGCGGTGGACGCGGCCGGCCGGCACGGGATCGGTGTGGCCCGCGACAACACCCGGTCCGGCTGGCGCACCGTCTGGATCTTCGACTCGACCACCCTGGAGTACCTGGGCGACCGGAGCTACCTCATCAGGGACAGCACCATGGGCAGGAAGGGCACCCCGCTCAGCGAGTCGGCGGTCCTGGAGCGCGCGGTCGTCGACGCCCTGCGCGAGAGGCCGTCGGACCACAAGTCGTCGGCCCAGAAGTCGTCGGCCGGGAAGCCGTCGACGACCTGACCCCCGACGGAAGCTGCCGGGGCGTGGACACGCGCCCCGGCAGCCGTCCGCTCCCGTCCGTGACCGGCTCCGTTCGGCACGCCGAGCACCACGCACCGAACGCACCGGGATCAGCGGGATCGCCGGGGTCAGCGGGCCAGGAACCCCCGGGCCGCCGCCGCACCCACCGCCACGTCCGTGTCGGACGGGGGTACGACCGCGGCCAGAAGCGCTTCGTCGACCTCTCCGTCCGCGGCGATCAGCGTGTCGAGGGCGGCCCGGGGCGGCTCGTCGCCGTCGGGGGCGTGCCCGGTGGCGGCCCTGATCGCCGCGCGGGTGCGGTCGTCGTCGAGGGCGGGCAGTCCCACGCTGCCGAACCCGTCCTCGGCGTCGTACGGGGCCCGCCACCAGGCCGTGCCGTCGAAGCCGTAGACGAAGGCGAGGAAGAGGTCGGCGTCCGCGTCCCGGACCCGTCGCACGGGCGGCTCCCACCACGCGGGGGCTCCGGCCAGCAGGTCGGTCTCCTTCTCCTCGAAGAAGTCGGCGGCCTCGGCGTAGTACGTCTCCGAGTCGTTCCGGTCCTGCCCGAGCAGCACCGCGCGCCCCTCGTCGAGATGGTGCAGGTCGGCCCAGCTGCCGTGCCCGTCGTCGTAGTGCCAGAGCGGCCAGTGCGCCTGGCACCGCTCGCCGCGCCCCGAGGCTGCCTGGACCGCGGCGAGCGCCGCCCAGCGCCCGCGCATCGCCGTCGGGTGGGGAAGGTCGAGCTGCACCAGGGCCACGGTCGGCTCCTCACGGGGTCGGGGGACGGTCAGCCCTTCTGGTGCCCGGGATCACACGTTCGTCACCCGTCCACACCCCCGTACGGGCGACGGAACCCACACGTCCGTACCCCGGCCGGCGCCTGCGGGAACCGCGCGGAGCGGGTGCGCATCCCCTTCCAGGGGGTCCGGCCTGCGACTCCTCCCCGGTGAACGGCCCCGCTGGTCGACCTTGTTGACCCGCGTGTCGGGACTGACTTCCTGTCAAAGGTGTTGCCCACTCATGCTCGAAGCCGTCTTCAAGGATCAGGGCGCGTTCGTCCTGGTCGCCGCGGGGGCCGTGTCGGCCGCGGCTCTCCTGGCATATCTCGGGGCGCGGAAGCACACCAGGCGCCCCTGGTCCTACGCCGGGCTGGCGGCCGCGCTCACGGCCGAGGTGGGCGTCACGCTGCTTCTGCCCTCGGCAGGCGGCGAATCCCGCCGGTGCGTCGTCGTCCGGGACCTGGGTGAGCCCTTCGCGACGGAGCAAGGGCTGCTCAATCTGGCGATGTTCCTGGTCGTGGGGTTCCTCGGCGTCCTGGCCGTCCGGCGCGTCGTCCCCGTGTTCCTGGGGGCGTCGTCGCTGTCCGTGGTCACCGAACTGTGCCAGGGGCTGCTTCCCTGGATCGGGCGGTCCTGCGACTCCAGCGATGTACAGATGAACGTGCTGGGCGCGGCGCTGGGGGCCCTCGCCGGTGCGGCGTCGGTCCGGGCCTTCCGCGGTGGGCTCCGGCCCCTGACGTCCGCTCTCAGGCCCACGCTGCTCGCCTTCGGCTCGGGGATCCTGGTCTGCGGCGTCGTGGGGAGTTGCTGGATCACTCCGGTGGCCGTCGACCCGACCAGCCTGCGGCTCGCGGGAGGAGCGGAGCGGGAGGCGGCACGGCAGGCGGTCACGGCCGCCTTCGGTGACCACGAGCGCATCGTGAACGTCCAGGTCATGCCCGGCTGGGACGGAGGAGCCGACACACTCCTCATCGCCCTGGAGACAGGATCCGCGGAGCTGAGCGGGCCGGACGGGGAGGTGTTCTCGGCCGACTTCTCGACGCCGCCGGAGCAGCCCGGTCCGGCCGGCTTCCCGGTGGCGGGGGCGGCGGGACCCAGGAACGCCGACGACGCCCTGCGCACGGCCACCTCGTACGCGGAGGAACGATTCCCCTGGGCCCTGTCCGGGACCATCGCCACGTCCACACCCGTCGGGGCTCGGGCGGAGTCCGGCTGGGTGGTCGCGTGGCGGGGGAACACCGACGGTGTGGTGGCGCCGACCCGGCTGGACGTCCGGATCGACCGGGAGGGCCGCGTCGCGGCACTGCTGGCGCGGCACGTGAAGGACGCGCCCACCACGTTCCCGCCGCGCAGAGTGAGCGAGAAGCGGGCTCTGGCCGCCGCGGCCGCGTACTACCCCGGGGCGGTGTCGGGGGCCGTGGAGCTGCTGGCGGTCCGGCGCGACGGGGCGTGGCGTGCGCAGTGGTTCGTTCCCGTGGCGAGCGCCCCGGTGACGGCTGCCGGGGCTCCGGTGACCGTGGACGTGGTGCCGGTGTACGTGGACGCGGAGACGGGACAGGTCGACGACCGGCCCACCCCGCCCCACGGGCTGCCCACCGTTCTCCCGCCGACGGCGGAGGAATCGGTCGAGACGGTCGAGTTGCCGGACTCCTGACGGGCCGTCCGTCGAGCCGCCCGCGACGCCGGGGCAGCGGCCCGCCTCCTCTCACCGGACTCGTACGTCGTGAGTGGTGCCCTCCGCGACCGCCCGGAGCTTGTCGGGGTTGGCCACGTTGTGGACGGCGGTGATGCTGCCCTCCGCGTCGAAGTCGAAGGTGACCGTGGCGACCGGCCGCCCCGGGGCACTGAAGAGCAGCCCCGGGCCACCGTTGATCTCGACGAGCTCCGCGTGCATGTCGGTGGGCTCGACGCCCTGGTAGCTGACGGTGCCGATGGCCGCGAACCAGGCCGCCACCGTCTGTGCGCCCACGACCGGACGCAGGGCCTGGCGGACCTTGCCGCCGCCGTCGGTCCACAGGGTGACGTCCGGGGACAGCAGTTCCATCAGAGCGTTGACGTCGCCTCCGGTGGCGGCGGCGAGGAAGCGCTCGGTGACCTCGCGCTGCCGCGACCGGTCGGCCGGGAAGCGCGGCCGTCCGGCCCGTACGTGCTCACGGGCCCGGTGGGCGGCCTGGCGCACCGCGGCCTCGGAGCGCTCCACGGTCTCCGCGATCTCGGCGTGACTGAACCCGAAGACCTCCTTCAGCACGAACACCGCGCGTTCCAGCGGGCTCAGCGTCTCCAGCACCACCAGCATCGCCATCGACACGGATTCGGCGTTCACGACGGTATCGGCGGCGTCGGCGGTGGCCGTACTCCAGGCGTTCCCCGTGTTCCCCGTGCTCCCGATGCCACCGGCGTTCTCCGCGCCGGTGAGGATGGGTTCGGGGAGCCAGGGGCCCACATAGGTCTCCCGCTTGTTCCGGGTGGACCGCAGGCGTTCCAGGGCGAGGTTCGACACGATCCGCGCCAGATACGCCCTGGGGTCCGCCACCTGCGAGCGGTCGGCGGCCGACCACTTGATCCAGGCGTCCTGGACCGCGTCCTCCGCGTCGGCCGCCGAGCCGAGGATGCGGTAGGCCACCGAGAAGAGCAGGGACCGGTGCCGCTGGAACACCAACGGGTCTGCCTGCTCAGGCTGTTGTGTCATCGCACGCCGCCCCTCACCCGGGTGGAGCGGCCACCGCGCGGCCAGAACGCGCCCGACGCGGGCATCTTCTTCATTCGGCCGTACGTCGGCCAGGGTGAGGCGGTCACCACCTCTTTGTACCGGGCGGCGGCGCGGCCGGTCAGATAGATCCGCCGGGGACTGTCGTCCGGATGCGTGAACTGGACGACGCCGTCGTGCCGTCCGAGGCTCACCGGCGTGTGGTAATAGCCGAAACGGAACGGCTTCGGCTGCTTGCCCCGCAGCGCGCGCACGATCGACACGGCGGCGTGGACCCCCGAGGGCATGCCGCCCTGGCAGGTGCCGTGCATGACGCCGTAACCCTGGCGGATCGCCGCCGCGTCGCCCACCGCGTACACCTGCGGGTGGGACACCGACCGCAGGGTTTCGTCGGTGACGACGCGGCCGCGTGCGTCGACGGCCAGTCCTGCGGCGGCGGCGATCGGTGACACGCGCGTGCCCCCGGCCCACAGGACAACGTCGGCGGCGATGCTCCCGCCGTCCGCCGTCTCCACCGCGCCGGGCCGTATCCCGACCACGGTCGTGCCGCCGCGCACCTGGACGCCCAGCCGGTCCAGCGCGCCGCGCAGGTACGCCCCGGCCCGCGGGTGCAAGGCCGTGCCGGGTTCCCGGCGGCCCAGCAGGACGACGCCCAGCTCCGGGTGCCGTTCGGCGATCTCGGCCGCCGCCTCGATGCCGGTGGGGCCGTTGCCGCAGACCACCACGGTGCCGCCGCCGAGCCGGTCCAGCCGCTCGGCCAGCACCTGGGCGTCCTGGGTGCCGTTCAGGGTGTACGCGTGTTCCCCGGCCCCGGGCACAGCCGCCGTGTCGGCGACGCCGCCCAGCGCGTACACGAGCGTGTCGTAGCACAGGCAGCGTTCGTCGTCGAGGCGGACCGTCCTCGCGTCCGCGTCGACCGAGGTGACCCAGCCGCGTACGAACCGCGCACCCGTGCCCTCCAGCAGCGCGGGGACGCTCAGCTCCGCGAGCTGCTGTCCGGTCGCCGTCATGTGCAGCCGCAGCCGCTCGGTGAACCGCTCCTGCGCGTCGACCACGGTCACCGCCACGTCCGTGCGCCGCGCGGTCCGCGCCGCGAGCTGGACGGCCGCCGCGATCCCGGCGTATCCGGCCCCCAGGACCAGGACGCGGTGGGCGGTTCCCGCCCCCGTACCCGTCTCGTGCTGTGTGTTCATCGCTCGGCCCTCTTCCACTTCCACTCGCGGGGTCTCGACGCGCATGGGATGGGAGCAGCGGCCCGATCCGTGACATGGGACCGGTGTGACTCACGTCACGGCCGGAGCGAGCCTGGGTGGGCACGCACTCACCGGGAAAGTCGACGTCTCATCCGCCGTGGAGGGGGTAAGGAGGTGAGCATGGCTCTCGTGAAGCGTGTTGCTCTTGCTCCTCGTGCGGTGCGGCAGCTGCGGCGCGTCCGCTCGGTGTACGTGGCGGGGATGCTGCTGTCCGCCCTCGGCCTGCTCTCCTACGACGACACGGCGGCGGGCGCCCGGCAGACGGTGATCACGGCCGTCTTCCTCGTCGTGTTCGCCGCGCTGCTCGCCCTGACCACGGTGCAGTTGTGGCGTCACGCGCGGACGAAGCACTGCAGTACGGCGAAGAAGCTGTCCCCGGTCGCCTGACTCCCCGGGGGCCTGCGACGCCCCCCGCGCACGCTCACCAGGTGCCGGAGAGCCAGGCAACGACTGCGGGGAGGGCGAAGAGGGCGGCGTTGAGGCCGGTCTCCTCGGCCTCGCCCCGGGACAGGTGCAGTGGGTCGCCAGGACCGGGAGCGGGCTGGGACCGGCGGGCGGTCCTCACCGAGCCGTTCTGGGCACCGGGCAAACGCGGGATGGAGTGAGGACGGCCGGCACCTGCGGCGAATCTCCCTCCACGCGCCGGACTAGCGCTCGGAGGACACCGGGGCGGCCGGCCGTCGGCTGATCTCCCGGCGCAGCCGCTCCAGGTCCGGCCCCACGGCCAGGGTGTTCGGCCGGTACCGTTCGGACCCGCGCTGCCGCACATCGACGAACAGCTTCAACCGGTCGTAGATCGCCGCGTACCCGTCACTGTCGCCGGAGAGGCCGGGCAGCGTGCGGAAGAGCACGGGCACGTAGGTGAGGATCGCGTTGTACTGGGCTCGTTTCTCGGCCACTTGGCGCTCCACCCGCTCGACGGCCTCCGCGCGGCCGCATCCGGTCTCGTGGCGGATCACCCTGACCAGGTTGTAGGGGATCCCGTCAGCCTCGTCCTGGTCCAGTCCCGCCAGGTCGTTCTCGGCGAAGATGACGAAGAAGGCCAGTTCTTCGAGCCGTCGGACCATCCGGTGGCCGCGCAGCGTCGGGGGGATCTCCCGGTTCTGGAGGACCTCCGAGCACCCCATGCCGATCTCGAACCCGCTGGTCGACCTCCGCAGCGGGAGGTAGTCCCCCGTCGAGGGGATGTGACCGCTGATGCGGTGGTGCGCCTCACGCTCGCAGGCGTGGAAGGTCTGCTCGATGCTGTCGAGGAACGCCTCCTGCCACCGCGCCGTCCTGCCTGCGCGCAGACGCGGCCACAACCGCGCCCACGCCGTCGGGATCGCCCCGTGCGTCCACGGTGCGGCAGGGTCCTGGCGCAAGGTCGCCACCAGGTCCTCCCGCAGCTCGGTGACGGCACGTGGACTCGTCAGCAGCGGGTCCTCGAAGATGTCGTCCCAGACACAGATCAGCGTGCCCATGGCAGCGGTGGCCCGCTTCCTCGCGGAGGAGTCGTCGTCACCGCCCTCCCCGTCGGCAGGCGCACCCGCCGCCTGGGGGAGGATCCGCTCGATCATCCACATGGCCCCGGACAGTCGGTGGTGGTCGGCCTCCGCCGGGGTGGCCGCCAGGCCGGTCTCCACGAGCCAGTTCTTCACCCACCGGGTGACCTGCTCCCCGTGTGCGCCTGCTCGGGCCTGTGACTCCTGCCGGGCCTGGCGGGGGACCACGGCGGCGCGGGCGCCGCGCCCGCGAAGCAGAGTGCGGGCGTACGACTTCAGCTCGTCCAGGGCACGGGGGTGGTCCGTCAGGGTGGAGAGCCGGTCCGCCGCTCTCACCACGTAGGCGTCGGCGACCGCCTGCGTCTCCTCCACCGCGCCCGAGGCGAGTACGAGGCCCCGGGCACGTGCGGCTTCCTCCTGCGTCAGCTCCTTGCCCAGCAGCCGGGCGAGGCCCTGGTCACGGGAGACCGCGCGGATCACGGGGAGGGTGTAGACGCCCTCGGCGAGATCCGTGTTGACCGGCTTGCCCAACTCCTCGGCCGTGGACGTCAGGTCGAGGATGTCATCGCGTAACTGGTAGGCGTGCCCGAGCTGCCACCCGAACCCGGCGAGGGCCTCTTCCCGGCCGTCCTCCTGACGGCCGCCGTTGCCGTTCGCCTGCATCGCCCCCAGTCGGCAGGCCAGGGCGAACAGCTCCGCCGTCTTGCCGCCGACCGCCTGGAGGTAGGACTCCTCACTGCGCGACGCCGCGTGCAGGTCGGCCGATTCCCGCACCATCCCGGCGCACATCCGTTCACTCGCCGCGACCCCCTCGGCGACTTCGCGCCGGCCCAGCTCCGCCAGCATGCCCAGGCCCGAGAGCATCACGCAGTCCCCCGCGAGGATGGCGAGGTGCTGGCCCCACAGTGCGTTGGCGCTGGGGCGGCCCCGGCGCTCGTAGGCGTGGTCCATGACGTCGTCGTGGTAGAGCGCGCCCAGGTGCAGCAGCTCCGCGGCTGCGGCGGCGAGCACGGCGCGGTCGTCGGCCGGCTCCGAAGGATCGGTGAGGACGTAGTACGAGAGGAGAGCGAGGGTGGGACGGACCAGGCCTCGGGAGGCGCCGGTCTCTTCGTGCGTGAGCGCGTCGAGCTCGGGCCGGCCGTGGACGCGCACCGGCCCGAAGGCGTCACGGACCCTGTCCAAGTCGGCCTGGAGACGGGGGAATACAGCGAGATCGATCCCAGAAGATGGCATGGTGCAACTCCTGACGCTGGTCGAGGCTCAGCGAGCGGGAGGGCAGCCGGAACCAGGCACACGGTGCGGCGGCACCGCCCCCGTCATGGCCTCCCCCACGCCTCCTCGTCAGGAAACAGGAGCACGGCCGATGTCCGCATGCGGGCAGCGCCAAACCCCCTGATCGTATGAACGGCCACCGCTTCGGCCCGCGAACGACCCAGTCGGATACGGCCCTCAGGTCTGGTCCCCGCCGGTTCGGCGGCCCACAGCTTCCTGGCAACATCCGGTCACCCGGCCCGGACGGCCTGAATTTCCGGCCTGGTGGCCGCCTTCTGTCTGGAGTACGTGGTCGGTGCGTTCGCACGGCCACCGGCAACAGAAGCGCGTGAGCTCTCCGAGGACACCGCGCCGCCGCGCAGCAGGTTCGACGACCTCTGAACGAACACACCAGGAGGAACCTCGCGTGTCCGACGACCACATAGGCGTCACTTTCTCCGCCCTGCGGGATCTGGCCGACGATCTTGAGGACATAATCAAACAGCTCAACGAGAAGCTCGAAACGCTTTACGCCAGGACCGAGAAGGTCGTCCTCACCTGGGAGGGGGAGGCCCGGGACACGTTCGTGGACGAGCTCGACAAGTGGGACCGGCAGATGCGCCGTCCACTCCACCGCCTCGATCTATCTCTAGAGGCACCCGTGTCCCTCAAGCCGCTCGAACATGACCATGCAGAGGGCGAGTTGGACCAGGTCGACCGCGCCTACCTGGGGCGGACCGCCGATGACGAGGAGGCGATCACCGACTGTCTGCGTCGCACCTGCCGCACACGCCCCTGGTCCATCGCCAACGCCGAGTTCCAGCTCCGTGAATGCGCCCGCAACCCTCCGGGGCGGCTGCGGCCTCGCCTGGGCGAGTTCTGCCCCCTGCCTGATGTGGGGCTGCCGGACGCGCAGATCCAAGCCTGGCTGCTGATGCTCGCGGACCGCCTCAAGGAGAGCGTCGAGACCGGTCAGGCCCCGCCGCCCGCACCGCCGCGGACCGACTGGGAGTGGCGCGCCCGCTTCCCGGAGCTCGCGCAGTTGCTGGGGGGCTGGTACTCGTAGGACCTGCCCGACGAGTACCAGGACCACGAGGCCGCGTTCCAGGGCCATCTGCGCAGCACCGACCCGGGACTGGTGGCTCAGCTCACCGGTGAGCTCCGTGACCTGTTCGCGCCCCCCGGCGATGTCGGAGGAGACGGCGGAGCAGGTCCGCGCACTGGTCGCCAAGGGCGCGATGGGCGGCTCGCTCATCTTCACCACGGCCGACTGCCAAAAGACGTACGAAACGCTGCTGGGCAAGGGCGTCGAGTTCACCGACGAGCCCACCGACCGCCCGTACGGAATCGACTGCGGTCTCCGCGACCCCTTCGGGAACCGCATCCGCTTCACCCAGCCGAAGGGCTGACCCCCCAGGTGGACGGGAGGCGGCGAGGACCGGCCGGGCGACGGGCCGGTCCTCGCCGCCCGCCGATGGGCAGCATCGGAAGGTCCCGGGGGTACCGTGATCGAACCCGAGTCCCACCTGGCCGTCCTCGCGCACGAGGTGATGAACGATGAACGACGACGCGCAGTCCACACCGCATCCGGCGAACGCGCACCCCGCCCGCGTCTACGACGTCTGGCTGGGCGGCAAGGACCACTACCAGGTGGACCAGGAGGCGGCCCAGCTCGCCGCCCGGGCGAACCCGACGATCGTGCCGTCGGTCCGGGCCAACCGGGCCTTCCTCGGCCGCGCCGTACGTCACCTCGCGGCGGCCGGAATCCGCCAGTTCCTCGACGTCGGTACGGGCATTCCCGCCGCGGACAACACCCACGAGGTGGCCCAGCGGGCCGTTCCCGAGGCTCGTGTCGTCTACGTCGACAACGACCCGATCGTGCTCTCCCACGCCCGGGCGCTCCTGGTCAGCGGTCCCGACGGACAGACCGCCTACGTACAGGCCGACGCCCGGGACGTGGACACGATCCTCGAAGCGGCCTCGCGCACCCTGGACCTGGACGAGCCGGTCGGCCTCATGCTGGTGGCGATCCTCCAGTACATCAAGGACTCCGAGGACCCGTGGGACATCACCCGCCGCCTTCTGGACCGCCTCGCACCGGGCAGTTACCTCGTTCTCTCCCACCCGGCCGTCGACGTCACCGCCCCCGAGGTGGCCGCATCCATGCGCATCTACAACGAGCGCGCCGCCGACCACGCCTCCGCCACGCCTCGCACCCGCGAGGAGGTGGAGCGCTTCTGCGAGGGACTGGAGATCCTGGAACCCGGCGTGGTCACCCTGACCCGCTGGCGCCCCGAGCCGACGGACGTCCCGGACGACACCCTGCCGATGTGGTGCGTGGTCGCCCGCAAGGCCTGACGGGCACTCACCGGCTGTTCAGAGCCTTGTCCGAACCAGGTGCGCCCGCCGGGTATTCGGCTACCGGCTCCGGATCACCGGCCGGCGGCGCTCGTGTCCAGTACGTCGGCGTCGGCCGGTGGCCGGACGCCCAGCGGTGCGTCGAAGGCGCTGAAGAAGGTCGTGCTGCGGTAGTCGGCACCCTGGTAGGCGACCTTGAGGAGATACGGCTTGCCCTCGGTGGCGACGTGGAAGGTGTAGACGCCTTCGGCGTCCTCCTTGTCGGTCACCTTCAAGGGGAGCGCGCTGTCGGCGTGGTCGAAGCGTCGATGGTCACTGTCTTCAGCGCGTTCATCGTCTCGTGCGACTCCTCCAGCACCTGGTCGGCGGGGCGTTCCTTCTCCGCGCCCCCGTCGGTGCAGCCGGTCACGGCTGCTCCCGCCACCAGGCAGATCACTGCCGTCACCACACCGCTCGGTATCCTCCGCACACGGACCCCAGGAGATGAGCAGGTCGGACTACGTGACGGCACGCGGTGTGCGTACGGGGACACAGGCAACCACGTGACGCGCTACCCGCGCCGCCGCTGCCCTCCGTAGAAGGTGGCGGCCGCGGTGAGCAGGGCGAGTCCCGTGGTGACCGCGACGGTGATCTCGGTGGTGTTCCGCTGGTCCGGGCTGTCGGGCAGGCGCGGGTCGAACAGCCCGAGCGGGTCCTTGCGGATCTCGACCCGGTCGCCCACCGCTGCCTGGCCGAAGCAGTTCTCCTGTTGCGAGACCTCGTGCCTGGTGCGGTCGCCGCCGGTCTCCTCGACGGTGCAGAACATGTCGGGGCCACGCCGCTGCTGACGATCGGTCACCTCGGTGACCACGGCGGCCACCGGATCGCCCACGGTCTTCATGTAGACCTCGTAGACGGCGGGCCCCGCGAACAGCATCAGGCCGAAACCCGCGACCGAGGCGAGCGTGGCCGCGCCGGCGCGGTGCCAGACACCGCCGATCAGGCAGGCGGCGACCGCGACGGCACCCAGCATGACGACGACGCCGAGCCAGGTCATCCACTGGCCGAGACCGGCGCCCAGGATGATGACCGCAGGCAGCGCCACCGCCCAGACCAGGGAACCGACGGCCTTCCGCGCCGTGGACAGCGGCGGCCGGGGCGGGCCTTCCGGTGCCGTGTCCGGGACGCCGTACGTCGCCGCCGCCCTGTTCCCGCTCATGTCCTGTGCCACCTTCGTTCCGCCACCCCTCCACGCCCCGCTCCACCCCGGGTGTGCGGGCTATTCCTTCATCCCGACCCCGCCGTAGGCGTCCACGTCGGCGGGCACCTGCGCGGAGTCGGCGTCCGGCCACCACTCGCTGAGCCGTACGAAGCCGGGGTCGAGCATACGCAGCCCGTCGAACAGCGTGACGATCTCATCGGGCTCACGGACGTAGTACGGCACGGCCCCGCTCTCGATGTACGCCTCCTCCGCGGCGATCATGCCCGCGCTGGTCCGTGTGCCGTCGTACACGGCCAGGT
Source organism: Streptomyces sp. SirexAA-E (assembly GCF_000177195.2). Lineage (GTDB taxonomy): Bacteria > Actinomycetota > Actinomycetes > Streptomycetales > Streptomycetaceae > Streptomyces > Streptomyces flavovirens. Next base: position 6,583,134 of record NC_015953.1, on the reverse strand, counting down.
AGCTGCCGGACGGCAGACCGGCCATCAACTCCCGTACGACGTCGCGGGCACGGCCGAAGTCGTCGGCGTGGCCGAGGATCCCGAGGAGCATGAGCGCCACCGGCCGGTCGAAGTCCAGGGTGTCCCCGGCTGCGGCGAGGATCGCCGCCGGGTCGTAGAGGTCGGCGTCGATGTAGTCGGTTGCCCCTTCGCGCGTACTGCTGAGCAGGGCCCTGGCATGGGTGAGGACCAGCGGATCGTTGTCGACGTAGACGATGCGCGACTCGGGGGCGAGGGACTGGGCGACCTGGTGCGTGTTGTCGGCGCTGGGCAGCCCGGTGCCGATGTCGAGGAACTGCCGCACCCCCCGCTCCTGGACCAGGTGCGTCACCGACCTGCGCAGGAACTGCCGCCCGGCCACGGCGACATCGACGAGTCCGGGGAAGAACGCCTTGATCTGGTCCCCGATCGCACGGTCGACCTCGTAATTGTCCCTGCCACCCACGAAGTAGTTCCAGAACCTGGCGGAGTGGGGCCGCGTGATGTCGACACGGTACGCCGCGGGGACGGTGTCCCGGGTGTCGGCGGATGGGGGCTGCTGGTTGTTCACGCGGGGCCTCCGGATTGCGCGGGAGCGACGAGACGGGCCCCCAACCTACCCAAGGAACGCGCCTGCACGGCGTCCGCGTTCGAAGCGGATCACGGTCCGGCCGGTCAGTCGTCGGCCGCCGGATGTGGAGGGTGAATCACGTGGCGGGCCGCCACGCCGCGGCGCCATGGGTTAGAGTGAAAACACAACGAGACGGACCGTCTCGTATCGCCTGCAACGGCCTTTCGGAGGGCACCATGGAGCGCTTCATCGACGTGACACCCGAAGTCCGCCTGTGGGCGGAGGAGCGTGGCGCCGTCGACGCCCCTCCCCTGCTGCTGATCATGGGCGCGCAGGCGTCCGGTCTCGGCTGGCCGGACGAACTGGTCGACGCACTCGCCGTCCGGCACCGGGTGATCCGCTACGACCACCGGGACACCGGCCGCTCCACGTGGGCGTTCGACGAGGCGCCGTACGCCCTCACCGAGCTGGCCCACGACGCCATCGCCGTGCTGGACGCCTTCGGTGTCGCACGCGCCCACGTCGTGGGGATGTCCATGGGAGGAATGCTCACCCAGCTGCTCATCGCCGACCACCCGGAGCGCATGCTCAGCGCCACCCTGCTCGGAACGAGCGCCCTCAGCACCGCGCCCTACGTCCGTCCGGACGGGACCCGCGTACCGCCCGAGGAACTGCCCGGCATCGCCCCGCACATCCTGGAGCTGTGGGCCCGGCCCGTCGAGGACCACGGCCTGGAAGCCGAGTTGGACCGTCGGGTCGAGCACTGGCGCGCGCTGGGGGGCGACGGGCTCCCCTTCGACGCCGAGGCCACCCGTGACTCGGAACGGAGGGTCATCGAGCACACCGGCCACCACACCGCAGGCACCGCTCACGCCCGCGCCGACGCTGCGGACATGCTGCGCACCGAGCAGCTCGCCGCGACGGACGTACCCACGCTCGTCGTCGCCGCCCCGGCCGATCCTCTCTTTCCGCCTCCGCACCCGCAGCACCTCGCACAGGTGATCCGCGGGGCGCGTCTGACGGAGATCCCCGGGATGGGGCACGCACTGCCTCACGAGGTCCTTGCCCCGCTGACGGCGGCGATCCTCGGCCACACCGCCCGCCACTGACGCCCGGCCCGCCACCACCGGGCCCCGTCAGGTCGGGCCGCACCCGGCGGGCCTGCGGGACGCCAGGGACGGCGTCGCGGTGCGCTTCAAGGGAACCGGTACGGCCCTCGGACCACGGCGCTGCTCATCGCGGTGCAGGTGCTGGTGGACGCCGGGCCGAAAGCGCGGGGCGTCGCGGACGCGGGCAGGGCCCTCGCCGCACGGCTGGAGCCGCTGCTCGACGACGCCGAGGCGGCGTCCGGGTACGCACACATGCTGGGCGCCGATCCGCGCGCCCCGCGGAGTACTACCGCGTGCCCGCGGACGTCACCGGCCGCAGCCTTTCGTCGGCCACCCGAGGTGACCTGGAAGGCTGAACTCGGCTGACGGCTGATCACCCGGCCGGGATCACCTGGGGCCTGAGCCGGCCCGCGCGAAGGACGTGTCTGGGCCACTGCCCGCCCACCAGGGGAAGGGCATCATGCCACTCACTCCGGCCCGCCGGGCCCGCGTTGACCGAGTTCACGACGACTGCCAAGGTTTCCCTGCCGCCGGGACCCATCGCCTCACATCGGCGGTACCCGGCCGGAAAGGAAGCGCATGCGCGCCCAGGAGATCACCTTCCTCAAGCTCGTCCAGGGGGAGAAGCAGTTCCAAGTCCCGCTGTATCAGCGGACGTACAGCTGGGGGGAGGAACAGCTGCGGCGTCTCTGGGAGGACGTCGGCGAGCTGGTGGACCGGCACCTGTCCGGGCAGGACTCGACGCCGCACTTCCTCGGGTCCGTCGTGCTCGATCCCGGCCGGCTCCAGGCGGGCGGTGTGCAGAGGTGGCTCGTCGTGGACGGCCAACAGCGGTTGACCACGCTGATGCTGGCGTTCACCGCGTTACGCGATCACTACAAGGAGTGCGGCGACCCGCGTGCCGCCGACCGTGTGCATCGGCAGATCCTCGTCAACGAGTTCCACGAGGGCCTCGACCACTACCGCCTGCTGCCCACGCAGGCCGACCGGGAGGCGTACACCTCGTGCGTGGGGTCCCGCCCGCAGGCCGGAGGCGGCGACAGCATCGGCGGGGCGTACCGGTACTTCCGCGGTGTGCTCGCCGAGGGCAGGGAGGGCGCCGACGGCCACCAGTGGGTGGCCACGGTCGAAACGGTGCTGAAGGACCTGCTGTCGATCGTCGAGATCACCGCCGAGCACGGCGACAACGTGTACCGCATCTTCGAGTCGATCAACAACACGGGTGTCGGGCTCAGCCAGAGCGACCTGCTCCGCAACTACGTGTTCTCACTCCTGCGGAACCGTGGCGAGCGGGTCTACCAGGAGCTGTGGCTGCCCATGCAGCAGAGCCTCGGCCCCAAGAACCTGGAGCTGCTCGTCTGGCTGGACCTGATCGTGCGGGGTCACCACACCGCGAAGCAGAGCGAGATCTACCGGGAGCAGCAGAAGCGGCTCCAGCCGCTCGCGAGCGACGAGGAGGCGCTGCACCACGAGATCGCCGAACTGGCCGAGCGGGGCACGCGGTTCCTCCGCGTCATCGAGCCGCACCGGGAGCCGTCTCCCGCACTGCGCGGGATGCTGGAACGGCTCACCGCGTGGGGCGGCCAGACCCACTACCCGCTGGCCCTGCATCTCCTCGGCCTGGTGGACACGGGCGACACGACTCCCGAGGACGCCGCCGAGGCGCTGCTCTACGTCGAGTCGTACCTGGTGAGGCGCCTCATCTGCCAGACGCCGACCACGAACCTCAACCGGATCTTCATGGAGGCGCCCAAGGAGCTGGAGACGGACCGCTCCGCGGCCGAGGCCGTGCGCCGGTTCCTGTCCGGCAGGCGCCGCAGGTGGCCGAGCGACGACGAGTTGCGGGACGCGATGCGCGGCAAACCGTTCTACTGGAGTGGCCGCCCGCCCCAGCGGGGCTACATCCTGCGTCGCCTGGAGGAGAGCTACCGGCCGACCGAGCCCGTGGACTTCGCCAAGGCGTCCCTCAGTGTGGAGCACGTCCTACCGCAGCGGCCCACCCAGGCGTGGTTCGACCAGCTCGCCGACGAGACCGAGGACGGCCAGACCCCCCAGGAGCTGCATGATCTCCTGGTGCACACGCTCGGCAACCTCACCCTCACGGGAGACAACTCGAAGCTCTCCAACAGTCCTTTCGAGCGCAAGCAGCAGATCCTCGACTCCAGCGCTCTGCGGATGAATCTGGAGATCGCCGCGTCCGGGCGCTGGGGCAAGGCGGAGATCCTGGCCCGCGCGGACCGGTTGTCGGAACGGGCGGTCGGACTGTGGCCCGGCCCGGTCGGTGGCGCCTCGGTCCGCCCGGCCGGTGAGGAGTGGGCGGGCTGGGCGGAGCTGCGGGCCGCTCTCGTCGCGTTGCCCAGCGGTTCCTGGACGACGTACGGAGACGTGGCGGAACTGATCGGCAGTCATCCGGTGGCCGTCGGCGGCCATCTGGCGGCGAACCCTGCGGTGATCGGCGCCCACCGGGTCCTCACGGCCGACGGCAGGGTCTCGGCGGGCTTCCGTCGGGTCGACGGCAGCGACAGGCGGCCTCCGCAGGAACTGCTGGCGGCGGAGGGGGTACGGTTCGACTCCTTGGGCCGGGCTCACCGCTCGCAGCGCCTGACCGCGGCCGAACTGGCCACGCTCCTCGGCAAGGACGTAGCGAGGCCTGCGCCGGGCGATCCGCTGCCGGACGGCGAGAACACCGAGGCGGCCGAACGCTTCCGGGGGCAGCTGAGGCGGCACTGGCCGGAGGCCTCGGCCGGTCTTCTGTCCTCACTCGATTTCTGGCGCAGGCAGGGCGGTTACGTCACCTACGGCCGGTCCGAGGAGACGAGTTGCTTCCCGATGCTGGACGTGGGCACGTCCGTCGACTCGCGCGTGATGTGGCCGTTCGGTCTCTACCCCGTCTCCGGCACCGTCGAGGTCGTCTTCCAGTACCTCAAGGACCGCAGCCCGTTCGACGACGTGGAGCAGCGGCGCGCGTTGTTGCGGCGCCTCAACGAGATCGACGGGATCACCCTGTCGGAAGCCAAGCTGGAACTGCGCCCGTCCTTCCCGCTCAGCGTCTTCGCCGAGCACGCGGAGGAGATCGACGGCGTACTGGAATGGTTCGTCCACACGGCGGCCCTCGGCCTGCCCGGCGGTCTCTGACGGCTTGGGGCACGCGATTGCCGGTGTGCGCATTCCCGGTGTGCGCTGCCCGGTGTGCACGTTTCGGTGCGTCGTAGCCCAGCCCGTGTGGTCGGCACAGAGCCCTCTGATGTGGTGCGGCGCTGGGCGGTACCGGCGGGCCGGCCGGTGTTCTTCCCGGTGCTCAACATGCAGCACCCCCGCTCCTGTGCGAGGACCCCTCGGTCCCTGGCCGTGGCAGAGGCGACCGCGTCTCTCAACGGCCTGCCACTGCCCCTGCGGGAGCTCACCGCACCCTTCATGAGGGGCGGGACCCAGCGCTACGCGTGGGGCGTCTGGGGCGGCATCGGGCCGCTGATTCCCGGCGCTTACGCGTCGGAGATCAAGGGCAGGGCGACGAGCGGCTTCTGGGTCGACACGACGTACCACCTGGAGTCGAAGCCCTTCTGATCCGGACCGGTGTGGCCCTGCGGACCTGCGGACCTGCGGCGAGCCGGCTGTCCGAGGTCCGCCGCGCGGCTGGTGTCGGTGGCCAGGTCCCGCAGGGCGCCGGGGCGGACACGGTCCGGTGACCCGGTACGCGTCGGCCGCCCAGCCAGTCGTGCCGGTCCCGGGGCAGGAAGCGGTGGGCCATGCCCTTGAGTTCCCCTGACGGCGTCCGGCGGAACGCCCCTCCGGGCATGTGCCCCGCGCCCGTCGACCTGGTTGTCGGGACCTGGCGCATGACCGGAGGTCGGCGGCCGCGCCACCCACCGCCGACCGGCCGCCGACCGGGCCCCGTCCGCTCATACGGGCCCGGTCGGTCACGCGCCGGACCAGGGACACACGGCACCGCGCACCCCGTCCCGCTTCGATGCGATCCAACGTGTCGACTATTGACTGAGTTCACACGTATGCTTCACTGGACAGTGGCACCCTCTCGGACACTCGGCGTCTCCCGAACACCCGCCCGCGGCGGCGCCGTTCGGGGAGGCGGCCCGGACTTCACCGTCCGGCCACCTCCGAGTAAGCGGAGGTAGCTGCTCACACTTCCGTCACAGGCGTGCCATACGATGCGCACACCTGTTCGCCATTTCTCCCGTTGAGGATGCACAACTCATGTCTTTCGGTGCCCAGTCCCGTTCCCTGCGCTCCATAGCTGCCGTCGTCGTCCTCCTGGCAGTCGGAGCGACGGGATGCGCCGACATCGTCGAGGAAGCCAAGTCGGGCGCGAAGAAGGCGGTGCGCCAGCGGTCGGTCTTCTCGCTCGACACCGGCGACTGCTACAACCCGAACAGCGGGGTGACCGACACCGAGGAGTTCAGCGTCGAGATCGTGCCCTGCGACGAGGCCCACCAGGGGCAGGTCGTCGGCGAGTTCAAGATCGAAGGCGAGTCGAAGTACCCCGGTGAGGACGGCGCCACCCAGATCGCGGACGAGCGGTGCCCCGCCGTGGCACAGGCGTTCATCGCTGACACCTGGAGCGTCCCGGAGGGCGTCGACCTCTTCTACTACTTCCCCACCAGCGAGAGCTGGAAGACCGGCGACCGGGCGGTGAGCTGCACATACGCCAAGGACAAGGGCACGTTCTCCGGTTCCCTGAAGTCCGCCGATCTGAACGCCGACCAGCTCGCGTACCTCAAGGGCGCGGACGCCCTCTACGAGACGCTGTGGGCGAACCAGCCCGAGGCGGAGAGCGTCGAGGACGACTTCGACGGCTACAAGAAGCAGGCCAAGGCCGTGGGTACCGCCCTCGACACCCACCTCGCGTCGCTGAAGGGCATCCAGCAGCCGGAGACCGTCAAGCTGCGCACGCAGCTCGAGGAAGCCGCCGAGGCGTGGAAGAAGGCGGCCTCCGCCAAGGACACGGACGCCTTCTACGTCGCCTACGACCTGGCCTTCAACGGCATCGACCCGACGAAGACGGTTCCCGCCCGCAAGGAGTTGAAGCTCGCCACCACCGTCCCGGCCGACGACGCCGAGGTCTGGGCCGGCTGACCCTCAGGCGTACCGGTCACGAGGGTTGTCGACACTCGGCAGGCCCTGCGCATGACGAAGGCCTCCGGTGCGGTGGGAGCCTGTCCGGGAACTCACCGCGCGGAGGTCTTCGCGTCCCACGGCGCCACCCATACCCGGTCGGCCGTCTTCGGTAGGCGCCCGCCGTCGGAACCGTGCTGTGAACCAAGTCAATGGCGTAGTAGCCTCGGCGTCGGAGTGGTCCGAGTGGTCCTCGTTCTCACGTCTGCCAGCCCTTGGAGATCCCGATGACGTCCCCCGGAACCGTGCCGGTCAGCCTGGCCGAGATCGCGCGGATCGCCGGGGTGGGTCGGGCCGCGGTCAGCAATTGGCGCCGCCGGCACGACACCTTCCCGGCACGTATCGGCGGCACCGACGTCAAGCCGCAGTTCGCGCTGACCGAGGTGGAGCAGTGGCTACGCGACAACGACAAGCTGAACGAGGCCGGGGGCCTGGAGCTGCTGTGGCCCAGGTTCGAGACGCTGGCCGGCCGGGACGAGGCGGGTCTGGCCATCGCGTACGCGGGGCACCGTATGCGCGGCAAGCGCTCCCGCGCCCCTTCCCGGCCTCTCTCCGCGGAAGCACGGGCTCTCGTGGCGGAGACAGTCGAGCTCGGCAGGCGTGAGGGGACCACGCACACGTTCGAGTTCCTGCTGCAACGCTGGCTGGACGCGCACGTACGTCAGATCAGCGCGACCCCGGCCCGCCTGGCCACCTTGATGGCCCGCATAGCGCTGCGCACGCGCACCGCGTGGGGACAGAAGACCTCGACCGTGTTCGATCCCGCCTGCGGCTCGGGCCACCTCCTGTCCGCGGCGGCCGGACAGGCCTCGGGCGGTGTGGAGCTGTACGGGTGCGAGATCGACAGCGCGCTGGCCGAGCTGGCCGAGGCACGGCTCGCGTTCGCCGGTGACGAACGGGACGTACGGACCCGGATCACCGCCGTCGACTCTCTCCGCGACGATCCGTACCCGGATCTCAGGGCCGACATCGCCCTCTGCAATCCACCGTTCAACGAGCGGGACTGGGGTTACGAAGAGCTCGCCACCGACCCGCGGTGGGTCCACGGGCTTCCGCCCCGCACCGAACCGGAACTCGCCTGGGTGCAGCACCTGCTGGCCCGTCTGCGGTCGGGCGGAACCGCCGTGGTGGTCCTGCCCCCGGCTGTGGCCTCTCGACGGGCAGGCCGACGCATCCGGGGGTCGCTGCTCAGGCACGGGGTGCTGCGCGCCGTGGTGGCGCTGCCGCCGGGCTGCGCCCAGCCGCACAGCGTGTCGCTCCAGCTGTGGATCCTGCGCGCAGGAGACGAGCGTACGGGCGGCAGCGGCGACGACGCGCTGCTGGTCGACGCGTCCGCGCACACGGGGCCCGGTGGCCGGGGTCCGGACTGGGAGGCTATCGAGTCGCTGGCTCTCACCTCGCTCGACGGCCTGGACGGTGCGTCCGAACTGCCGCACGGGGCGGTCCGGGTTCCGCTGCTCGACCTCCTGGACGACGAGGTCGACGTGACACCCGGCCGGTACGTGGCGGCTCGGCCCGAGGTGCGCGGCAAGGAGTCGGCCGATCGCTGGAGCGAGCTGGGTGACGCCTTGGCCTCGCTGCGGGAGCTGAGTCGGTCCTTCGCCTCCCTGGACACCGCCCGATCGCCCGCAGGGGGCCGACAGTCCTCCACGACGGTAGGCGATCTGGTCAAGGCCGGCGCCCTCTCGCTACGGCCGGGGACGCAGCCCTCCGAGTCGGCGGAGGTCTTCCGCGACCCGCGAGAACGATCGATTCCTCTTCTCACCGTCCCGGACCTTCTGCTGGACGGCGTGCCCAGCGCCTGGCTCGCGGGTGGCGAGCACCAGACGATCGCGGAGGAGGGTGACGTCGTCGTGGCCGGTGTGGTCCGCGCGTTCGACGCGTGGGTGCACGAGGGGCCGCCGGTCGCCCTGGGGTCACAGCTCTTCGCGTTGCGCGTGGACCCGCACAAGCTGGACGCCCACTTCCTCGCCGGGTGCCTGAGGGCCCCGGCCAACGGCCGCCATGCGGGGACCCACGCGTCGGCCTCGTCCCGGGTGGACGTGAGACGTCTGGCGGTCCTCCAGCTCCCGCTGGAGGAGCAGACGCCGTACAGCGAAATCTTTCGCCGGATCACGTCGTTCCAGCGCCTCCTGGCCCGGTCCGGCTCGCTCGGCACGTCGCTCAGCCGTGACCTGAACGACCGGCTGGCGTCGGGCGGCCTCACGACGGCCGGCTGACCGAACCGGCTGCGGTCGGTGTCTCCCCCGTCCGACAGACAGCGCCGAGGGACACCGGCCCCTCGGTCACGGCCGGTGGACCGCCCAGGTCTTCGGCGTTTCCGATGCCTTCACCGCACCGAGTTCAGGGAACTGGCCCGCCCAGGTGTCGAAGATCCACCTGGCGAGGTTCTCGGCCGACGGAGGCAGACCCGCGATGGCCTCGTTGAGGTGCCGGTGGTCGAGGGCTGCGTCCACCCACGCCTTGAACACCGACAGCTCACAGAAGTCCCTCACGAAGCCGCTGTCCGTGCGGTCTTCGTCCTCGGCGGACAGCTCCAGCACCACGATGCAGTCGTGGCCGTGCATCCGGGCGCACGGATCGTGCCCGGAAGCCGGTCCAGCACATGGCCGGCGGAGAAATGGAAGTCCTTGCTGATGGTGAACACCGTGCTCCCGCCTTCCGGCCCCTCCCCCATGGCGTTGTCGTGCCATTGCCCGAGAGGCGGGGATCATGACCTTGGGGTGCGTGTGGCCGGTCCCTGTCAGGGCTTTCGGGCGACTCCCGCGTAGATCGGGACCGGGCCGGTGCCCGCAGGGCAGGCGGATCCTGCTGCTCGGTTCCGGAACGATCACCGTCCATGAGCAGATCGACGCCTACCGTGTGCCAGCCCGGCGGTCCATCTTCCCCGGCGGCCCAAGCGCTGCTGGACTACGCCACGTCGGTGCCCGCGCCCCGGAGACACATCTGACCGTCGTGACCGAAGTGCCCGATGCGGCCCGGCGGATGGACGTGTCCGAGCCGAGGCGGTTCGAACTGCCGCGGCCGCGCTGGAAGCCTGCCGACGGGAGGTGCCGGCCCTCGGCCGGGAGAAGGAGGCCGCGGTCCTGGGCGAGGAGACGATCCGCCCGGCCTGACGGCACGCTCGGGAGCGGTGGGGCGGCCTGCTCCCGGCGGGCCGCCCCGGCTCCCCTACGATCGTCCCCGTGTGCGCAAACGTGATAGTCGCGGAAGACGACGCGAAACAGGCCGAGCTCGTACGCCGCTACCTCGAACGTGAAGGGCACGCGGTCACGGTGGTGGCCGACGGTCTCGCCGCGCTGGAGCAGGCCCGGCAGGGTGAGCCGGACCTGCTCGTCCTCGACGTGATGATGCCGCGGGCCGACGGACTCGACGTGGTCCGGGTACTGCGGTCGGAGGGCCGGGAGTTGGCGGTCCTCATGCTGACCGCCCGGTCGACGGAGGACGATCTGCTGCTCGGGCTCGACCTGGGCGCCGACGACTACATGACCAAGCCGTACAGCCCCCGGGAGCTGATGGCCCGGGTGCGCACCCTTCTGCGGCGCACCCGACGGGACGCGGACCGTCAGGACGACCCGGTGGTGCGGGTGGGGGCGCTCGCCGTCGACCCGCGGCGGCACGAGGTGGCGGTGGACGGCGTACGCATCACCTGCACCCCGGGTGAGTTCCGACTCCTGGCGGCGATGGCGGCCGAGCCCGGACGCGTCTTCACCCGCGAGCAGCTGCTCGCCGAACTGCACGGGTTCGACCGGTACATCAGCAGCCGGACGGTCGACGTGCACATCATGAACCTCCGCAAGAAGATCGAGCAGGCGCCCCGGCGTCCGGACCGGCTGCTCACCGTCTTCGGCGTCGGCTACAAGCTCGTGGACCCGGCGAAGAAGGCTTCGCGTGCGTCGGCGCGCTGAGTACGGAGGCGGCCGGCGGCTGCCCTTGCGCAAGAGCCTGCTGGGGCGGCTGCTGGCCGTGTCGGCGCTGGTGGCATCCTGTTCGGTCGCCGCGACCGCCTGGCTGGCGGTGCAGACGACGTCCGGGGCGATCGAGCAGGAACAGGGCCGCAACCTGGCCGCCGACACCCGGGTCCTCGACACCCTGCTCGGTTACGCGGCGGAGCACGCCACCTGGGACGGTGTCGGGGAGACCGTACGGGAGCTGGCGGACACCTCCGACCGGCGGATCACCCTGACGACGCAGAACCGGCAGATCCTCGCCGACTCCTCCGTGTCCTCCCCGTCCCCGCCCGCCCTGCCTCCCGAGGCGTCGGCGGTCGTCGACCCGCTGTCCGTGACCGCCACCGGGTCCACGTCGGTCGGCGCCGCGCCGGTGACGGTGGGCACCCCCGGGACGGCCGGGGCACCGGTCGACGAAACGCAGCCCTCCTCCGACGCGGCACCGCCCGACGCCACCGCGTCACCTGACGTGCCCGAGGCCGACAGGGCGTCACCCGGCCCGCTCGGGACGTCGTCCGGCGGCCTCGTGGTGACGCGTTCCGAGAACGACCGGATCGACCCCCGGGCCGTCGGACCGTTCCGGCTGCCGGAGGCCGAGCGTACGTCGCTCAGGCGCACCGCCGAGGAGGCCGTCCAGTGTCTCGGCCGGTCCGGGATCGCCTCGGACGTCGTCGAGAGTCCGAGCGGGCGGCCCCGGATCCAGGTCGTGGGCAACGACCCCGAGCGGGTGCGGGAGAGCCTGTGCTCGACGGACGCGCTGAACACCCCCACCGGGACCGAGGCGAAGGCGCTGACCGCGCTCAACGAGCTCGTCAACGCGTGTCTGGACCGGCAGGGCCGCGACGCCGTGCAGCTCGATCTCGACCTCTCCTGGGACGCGGGCGACGGGGCGGTTCAGGCTCCTCGGTACGAGCGGGACCGCGAGTCCACCCCCGCCTCCAGTCACCCCCGGGAGCGCGTGTCCACCCCTGTTCCCACTCCCGTCCCCGCTCCCGCCGCCGTGGGCCGGGACAGCGAGAACGACCGGGACATCGCCTCGTGCGTCGGCATCGCCCGTCAGGAGCAGCTCAGCTCGTACGTCGCCTCGCCGGCGCTGCTGTTCATCAGTGACCCGGGCGGCGGTACCGTCCCCGGCTTCGATCTGTCCCCCGCCAACACGGCGAAGATCATCGGAGTCGCGGCGCTCGTCCTCGCGCTCACCGTCGGCGCCTCGGTCCTCGCGGGGGTCAGGCTCGTACGGCCGCTGCACGCGCTCACGGGTGCCGCCCAGCGCCTGCGGGACGGCCAGGACTCGGCGCCGGTGCTGGTCACCACGGACAACGAGGTCGGCCGACTGGCCACCGCTTTCAACGACATGGCCGAGCACCGGGCCCGCTCTGAGGAGCAGCGCAAGGTGATGGTCAGCGATGTCGCGCACGAGCTGCGCACCCCGCTGAGCAATATCCGGGGCTGGCTGGAAGGGGCGCAGGACGGTATCGCGGAGCCGGACGCGATGTTCATCTCCTCGCTGCTGGAAGAGGCGGTGCAGCTCCAGCACATCATCGACGACCTCCAGGACCTGGCGGCGGCCGACGCGGGTGCCCTGCGCCTGCACCCCGAGCCCGTGCGGATCGACGATCTGCTCGCCCACGTCGCCGCGGCCCACCAGGCGCAGGCCGAGGCGGCGGAGGTCATCCTCACGGTGGCGGCGACGGACACCCGCGAACCGGTCCCGGAGCTCACCGCCGACCCGGTGCGGCTGCGGCAGGCGATCGGGAACCTGGTCTCCAACGCCGTACGGCACACTCCGGCGGGCGGGCGGGTGACTCTGCGCGCGTATCCCGCCGGGCCCGAGGAAGAGAAGAAGTCCGGGGAAGAGAAGAAGTCCGGGGAGGAGAAGGAGCCCGGGGACACGAAGGAGCGGTCCGGCGTGGACGAGGTGGTGGTGGAGGTCGCCGACACCGGGAGCGGGATCGCCGCGGAGGACCTGCCCCAGGTGTTCGACCGGTTCTGGCGTGCCGAGAAGTCCCGTAGCCGGCGTACCGGGGGCAGTGGCCTGGGCCTGGCGATCGTCCGCAAGCTCGTCGAGGCGCACGGAGGGTCGGCGGGTGTCGTCAGCACGGTGGGTGAGGGCTCGGTCTTCACCCTGCGGCTCCCGTCGGCGGGGCCCGGCACGACGGACGACGGCGAGCAGTGACACGAACGGGACCGGTGCGACGGACGACACCGGGCAGTGACACGGCGGGCCGCGGCGGACCTTGATGCGATGAACATGGCTACCTGACAGGTTTCTCACAACTCCGGCCCAGTCTGGGGCCATGCCCGGCATCCGGCGCGCGTCCGCGCGTCGGCTCCACCCACGCCGGGCTGGAATCGGAGTTCTTCATGTCCCTTCGCCCGACCCTGCGCACCGCGGTCCTGGCCGCCACCGCCCTGGGCGCGGTTCTGCTTCCGTCCGCCGTGGCCGTCGCCGACAGCGCTCCCTCTCCGGTGCCCGCCGACAGCGTCAACGCCCCCACGCCCGTGCCCGACTCCCAGCGCGCCGAGTCCACCGAGCCCCCGGCCGCGGCCGAGCCCGTGCCGGCCGGCGCGGTGCCGCGCGGTGGCGTGGACGCCGGTGAGCGTCCGGCCGGGTCGACCGACGCGACCGCGCTGTACGGCTCGGCGGCCGGCGCGATCCTGCTGGCGGGCGCGGGCACCCTCGTGGTGCGCCGCAGGTCCGCCGCGCAGCGCAACGGCTGATCCCCTCCCGATGGCGCCGCCCCACGAGGGGCGGCGCCATCCGCATCCCTGCTCTGCCCACCCTCGCCTGCTCACCGCCCCGGAGTACCCATGTCCTTCACACCGCACGTGCCGTCGCGGATCGCCCTGTTCGCGGCAGCGGCCGGCCTGCTGCTCGTACCGCTCACCGGTTGCGGCGCGGCCGATGCCCCCGAGGCGTCCGCCGGGACTCCCTCCCCCACCCGCCCGGCGCAGACGGCGCACGCACCGGACTCTCCCAAGGCACCGGCCCCGACGCGGGTCACGGTCCCGTCGGTCGGGATCGACAGCACGCTGATGCGGCTGGGGCTCAACCAGGACGGCACGGTGGAGGTCCCGCCCGCCGAGAAGGGCATGACGGCCGGCTGGTACGCGGGCGGGGCCGTCCCGGGCGAGCCGGGGGCGGCGGTGCTCATCGGGCACAACGACACCCGGTTCGGCAGGGCCGTCTTCCACGATCTGCACAAGATCGCCAAGGGCGCGGACATCACGGTGTCCGACGGAGCGGGCGAGGAGTCCCACTTCACGGTCACCGCGAAGGAGACCGTCAAGAAGGACGGCTTCCCCACCGAGAAGGTCTACGGAGCGACCGGGGAGCGCGTGCTCCGTCTGATCACCTGTGACGGCGACTTCGACGCCGAGGGGCACCCCGTGGACAACCTGATCGTGTACGCGACGCTCCGCTGACCGGCAGAGCCGACGGCGGGGCGGGCGACCGGGCGGGCGACGGGGGCGGGCGACGGGCACGGCGGGGTGGAGAATCGGGCACGGCCCGGCCCGCCCCGCCGTGTCCTCCGACTCCGACACAGCCAAGGACCCAAGGACCCGCCGTTGAGCACCGACCCCCGCCCGTACGTACTCCTCCCCGGCGCACCCGCGTCCCCGGTCCTGCTGCACGTGCCCCACTCCTCCCGGGTCGTCCCCGACGCCGTGCGCGACGCCCTGGTGCTGGACGACGCGGCGCTGGCGGAGGAGCTCGACCACATCACGGACGCCCACACCGCCGAACTCGCCGCCCTGGCAGCCACCGCCCGCGCCGACCGTCCCTGGCGGTTCGTCAACCAGTTGTCGCGGCTGGTCGTCGACCCGGAACGCTTCCCGGACGACCGGGAGGAGATGGCGGCCGTGGGCATGGGCGCGGTGTACACGCACACCACGCACCGCGAACGCCTCCGTCCGCCCGGCCATGACGCGGCACCGCTGCTCGACCGCTATTTCCACCCGTACGCGCGGGCGATGACGGCGGCGGTCGACGCACGGCTCGCCGCGACGGGGCGCGCGGTCGTCATCGACGTCCACTCGTATCCGACCGCCGCGCTCCCGTACGAGCTGCACGGCGACGGCCCGCGGCCCGCCGTGTGCCTGGGCACCGACCGCTTCCACACCCCGCCCTGGCTCCTGGCCCGCGCGCGGGAGGCGTTCGCCGGTTTCGGGGACACGGGGCTCGACAGCCCTTTCCCCGGTACGTATGTACCGCTGAAGCACTACGGGACGGACCGCCGGGTCTGCGCCCTGATGATCGAGATCCGCCGCGACGGGTACATGAGCGAGCCGGGCGGCCCGGCGGGCCCCGGCCTGCCCGCTCTGGCGTCGGCCCTGGCCACGCTGGTTGAGAGCGCGACTCATGAGGCAGGGCCGTCACCACTCTGACGGCGGTCCGGCGGGCGTCCCGTGGCCGGCTCCACGAGGTTCGCACGCCGGTCGGGTGACACGGGCCCGCCGCTTGCCCCGCCGTTCAACGGCGGGTGCCGAGGCCCCCGTTCGACGTGGGGGAACCGACCGGCACGGACAGGTACCCGGTGTACGGCCCTGCGCCGCGCGTCCGGGCCAGGAACTCGCGGCGCCAGCCGCGCGCGTACGAAGGCGGCCGGGCGGCGTCGCCCGCCACGAGCACGGCCGTCGGCACCCGTCGCGCGGCAGCCCGGACGGCGGCGGGTGTGGTGCGGGCGTCGTGGCCGGTCGTCTGGCGCGAGGCGCAGCCGGCGTAGTACGCGATCGGCACGGCCTGTTCCCCGCTGATCACGCACGGCGGGCGCACCCCCAGCCGGTGGAGCGCGCCGGCGACGGCCGTGTAGTCGGCGCTGGTGGAGTGGCTGCTCGCGGCCACCCTGCTCAGGACCTGGAGCTGGACGGCGAGATGCCCCGCGAGGGCGAGGGCGAGGGCGACGAGCCCGACGGGCCGTCCGGCGCGCCGCACCCGGGTGGTCAGGTACACCGCGCACTCGGCCACCGGCACGGCCAGCACCGCGTAGGCGGGGAGCAGGAAGCGCGGTGCCGCGTAGGCGATCAGGAACAGGTACGGCACCGCCAGCGACACCGCGGTCGCGCCCGCCACCACCGCCGCGCCTCCCCGGCCCGCCCGGCGCGCGGCGAAGACCCCGCCGACGGTCAGGAACGGCAGCGCGGCCCACCACACCGCGGTGCCCGGCCGCTTCCACGGGATGTCGCAGGGCCGGCACAGGGTGCGACCTTCCAGGGCCTTCGCCTGGTCGTCGACGGCGATGTCCCAGCCCAGTCCGCCCTGGATCTCGCCGGCGCGGTGCAGCCGAGCCACCGGTCCGCCGTGGTGGGCGAACGCCTCGACGATCCAGGGCGCGCACCCGGCGAGCAGCCCGGCAGCCAGGGCCGCGAGCATCGTCGGCCGGCGCACCGCGACGAGGAGCAACGGGAGGGCCAGCCACACCCCGTCGGCGGGTCGCAACAGGGTGACGACCGCGACGGCCGCGCTCGCCCCGAGCAGTTCGGCGCGCCCTGCCCGGCCGACCACGGCGCGGGCGACCCATCCGGCGCCGGCCAGCGCACCGAGCGCGCACCAGAGGTTGGGCATCGCCATCGAGCCGTAGAACAGCGTGGGCCACAGCCCCGCGAAGAACACGCCCGCGCAGACGAGGACGGGGGTGGGGAGCAGGGTGCGCCAGACCCAGAGGGCGCCGACGAGGGCGGTGGCCGAGAGCACGGCGAGGTAGACCCGCAGGAAGGCGGTGGACGCGGTGAGGGCGGTGGCGGGGGCCACCAGGTAGGAGGTGCCGCGGGCCCGGGGGGCGCTGAAGAAGGCGGGCGGGGCGTGGCCGCCGACCTGGCTGACGTAGACCGTCTCGTCCCACGCCAGCCCCGATCCGGGCACGACCACGGCCAGTTGCACGGCGACGAAGACCACGGCGACCGTGATCAGCCACGGCAGCGGTCGGCGCGCCTGCCGGTCGGTTCGGGCGGGCGCGGCCGGTGGTGTCGGACGGGGGGCCGTGACGACGCGCATGACTGTTCCTCATCAGGACAGTTGGGGTGAATCGCAACAAGGACACCTTGCCGGACCTCACCGCACGGCGTGCGCCCAACGCGCCGTCGCGGGGACGGCTGCCGGGGCTCCCGCCCCGCCACCGGCCCGTACCGTTGCGGGCCCACGACCGGGTGAAAGGCCCGTCGGCACCGGTACTTGGGGCGTCGCGCGGGCGGTACGCGGGGGCACGTGAAGGGTCCGAGAGAGGCCGGGGGCGGGCGGACGCGGCGGCGCGCCACGCTGTCCGGCGCCGCCGGAACGGCTGTCCTGGCGGTGGTGGCCGTCGTCGGCCTGGGGATGAAGCCCGTTCCCTGAGGCTCCGGTTCATCTCGGGTGTGTCCTCCCGCCCGCCCCCCGCGCGGCCTCGGGTTGTCCCCACCCCGGATCCGCCTGCAACCGCCATGGTCCGCGACGGCCGTGATCCGTAGCTTCGGGCTATCGGCTCGACGAGATCGCGAGAGGGACGGACATGAGGCTGCGGGGCGGCACACGAGACAAGACGGACGACCGGCCGGAGACCCAGGGCTCATCCGGTCCCGCTGTCGAACTGCGCGGCGTGCGGCGGCAGTACGGCCGCGGCGCCGGTGCCGTGCACGCCCTGGCCGGTATCGATCTCGTCTTGGCGCGCGGCACGTTCACCGCCGTCATGGGCCCGTCCGGATCCGGCAAGTCCACGTTCCTTCAGTGCGCCGCCGGTCTCGACCGGCCGTCCGCGGGCTCCGTGCGGCTCGGCGGCACGGAGATCACCGGGATGGGCGAGAACCAGCTCACCGAGCTGCGCCGCAGCCGCCTCGGCTTCGTCTTCCAGGCCTTCAACCTGCTGCCCTCCCTCACCGTGGAGCAGAACGTGCTGCTCCCCGTGCGACTCGCCGGGCAGCGTCAGGACCGCCGCCGGGCGGAGACGCTGCTCGCGCAGGTCGGCCTGATCGGCAAGGGGAGGCGCCGGCCCGGCGAGCTCTCCGGCGGTCAGCAGCAGCGCGTGGCCATCGCCCGTGCCCTGGTCACGGCCCCGGACGTGGTCTTCGCCGACGAGCCCACCGGCGCCCTCGACACCGGTACCGCCGCCGAGGTGCTCGGGCTGCTCCGGCACGCGGTGAGCGGCCTCGGCGCCACGGTCGTCATGGTCACGCACGACCCGGCGGCGGCGGCCTGGGCCGACCGCGTGCTGTTCCTCGCGGACGGCGTCCTCGCCGGCTCCCTCGACCGTGCCTCGGCGGAGCGGATCACGGCGCGCATGGCCGCCCTCACCTCCCGTACGGGCGCGACGGCCGGGGTCGCGGCGTGAGGAGGCTGGTCCCCAACGGCCTCGCCCGTGCGGCCGTGCGCTTCAGACCCGCTTCGTTCGCGGGCACCTTCGTCGCGCTGATGATGGCGGCGGTCATCGTCTCGGCCTGCGGCATCCTCCTGGAGACGGGCGCCCGCGCGTCGGTGCCGGCGGTGCGTTACGCGAAGGCGCCGGTCGTCGCGGCGGCGGACCAGTACGCCCGTCTCGTCACGGGCAGCGGTGACAGCCGCTCCGAGTCGGCGTACCCGCTGCCGGACACGGCGCGCGTGGACGTCACGTCGGCCGGCAAGGCGGCCCGGGTGCCCGGCGTGAAGGCGGCGGTGCCGGACTTCACGTTCCCGGTGCGCCGGGGCGACGGTGCGCTGACGGGTCACGGCTGGGGGTCGCACGCCTTCACCGGCACCGCGCTGACCTCCGGGTCCGCGCCCGGTGCCGGCGAGGTCGTGCTCGACGCCGTCGCCGCGCGGGCCGCAAAGGCCGGTGTCGGTGACACCGTCACCCTCGAAACGGCCGCCGGGCGCGCCGGGTTCCGCGTCTCCGGGCTGGCGAAGGCCGGGCCCGGAGACGTGGCCGGAGACCTGGCCGGAGACGCGAGCGGGGACGGCACCGGCTGGTTCGCCGATGCCGGCTCTCCCGCACTCGCCGGGCATCCCGGCAAGGCCGACGCCATCGCCGTCCTGGCGGAGGACGGTACGGACACCGGTGCCCTCGCCTCCGGTCTGAGGGGGGCACTCGCCGGGTCCGGCGCCAGGGTGTACACCGGTGACGACCGCGGTGCCGTCGAGGACCGCGGGCTCGGATACGCCCGGGAGACGCTCACCGGGCTCGGAGGCTCCTTCGGCGGGATCGCCGCCTTGGTCGCCGTCTTCACCGTGTCCGGCACGGTCGCGCTGTCCGTCGCTCAGCGCGCCCAGGCGTTCGCGTTGCTGCGCGCCGTCGGCGCCACCCCGCGGCAGATCCGCCGTGCGGTCGCCTCAGAGGGGCTGCTCGTCGCGCCGCTCGCCGGGCTGTTCGGCTGTCTGCCCGGGATCGGGCTCGCGCACTGGTGGTTCGGACAGTTGAAGGACCGGGGGGCCGTCCCTGATCCGGTGGAGCTGCGCGTCTCCTGGATCCCGCTCGTCGTCGCCGTCGGCACGGGGCTGCTGACCGCGCTCACCGCCGGCTGGGCGGCCGGCCGCCGACCCGCCAGGATCAAGCCGGGGCAGGCGCTCACCGAGGCGTCGGTCGAGCGGCTGCGGCCGGGCGTGATCCGTACCCTGCTGGGGCTGAGCGCCCTCGTCGGCGGTGGGTTCTTCACCGTCTTCGCCGCCCGCTCGGCCGGGGAGGACGCGGCCGACGCAGCCCTCGGCGTCGTCATGCTGTTCATGCTCGCCGTCGCGCTGCTCGGGCCGCCGACGGCGTGGCTGTGCGTGACGCTGCTCGGGCTACCGCTGCGCGGGCGGGGTGCCGCGCCGGAGCTCGCCGCCGCCAACTCCCGTACGCACGCCCGCCGGACCGCCTCCGCGATCACTCCCCTCGTGCTCGCCATGGCCTTCGCCTCGACGCTCGCCTTCATGCACACGAGTGAGAGCTACGTCGCCGCCGAGCAGTTGCGCGACGGCGTCACCGCCGACCACGTCGTCACGCATCCCGCCGGGCTGAGCGCCGACGCCGTCGACCGGGCCGCCCGCGCACCCGGTGTCGAGGCGGCCGTGGGCCTGCTGGACACGCAGGTACTCGTGCCCGTCGGGTCGGGCGGGGACCGGTGGCTCCAGCACTCGGCGGCCCAGGGGATCACCGGCTCCGGGACGCGGCTCGCGAAGGTGCAGGACCTCGATGTGCGCAGCGGCAGCCTGGACCGTGTCGGTGAGGGCCGGATCGCCGTCGGCAGCACACTCGCCGCGTCGGCGAAGGTCACGGTCGGCGACAAGCTGCCGATGTACCTCCCGGACGGCACCCGGGCCGCCCCGGAGGTCGTGGCGGTGTACGGCCGCGGGCTCGGCCTCGCGGCCGTGACCATGGACCGCGCGTCCCTGGCCGCCCACGTCACCTCGGGCTTCGACAGCACGCTGCTGGTCCGGGGCGGGGACGCGCAGGCCCTCGCCCCGTTGGGCACGGTCGCCGACGCGTCCGGCTACGCGGTCGAGCGGACGACCGACCGCGAGCTCAACGCCTGGGCCAACTACACGATGGCCGCGGTCCTGGGCGGTTTCGCCGCCGTCGCCGCGGTCAACACCCTCGTGATGGCGGTCTTCGACCGGCGCCGTGAGCTCGGCATGCTCCGCCTCGTCGGCGCCACCAGGCGCCAGGTGATGGACATGCTGCGCTGGGAGGGCCTGCTGGTGGCGGTGGCCGGCGTCGTCCTGGGCACGGCCATCGCCGCGGCCACCCTGTTCCCGATGGTGCGCGGCCTGACCGACGGGACCCCGTACGTGCCGCCGCTCGTGTACGGGTCCTTCGTCGCGGGCGCGGTCGGCCTCGCCCTGCTCGCCGTCGCCTTCCCGGCGCGGGCGGTGCTGCGCGGGCGGGAGCGCTGACGGGAAGCCCGAGGCCGGAGCGCCAACAGGACGGGACGGCGTCGCGGCTCGTCTCCGGCCGACGGCATGGCGCGGGTCGGGACCCGGCAGCGCGGCGGCCCGCCGGTGCGGCCACCGGTCTCCTGGGCGCTTCAGGTGCGGGTGGTACGGCGGCGGTCGGGAGTGAGGAGGTAGGCGACCGCCATGTCGCCCAGTTCGTCCGCGTACCGTCGTCGGGCCGTCTCCCCGGTGGCGGGATCGGGCCGTACGGAGTTGTGGAAGCAGGCGCCGAGGAGGGCGCGGGCCACGGTGTCCAGCGCCGCCTCCGGGTCGGAGCGGCGGATCTGGTGGGCGTAGGGAGCCGCCGCTTCCAGCAGGAGGCGGTGGATTTCGGTGATCGTGCGGGCTCCGCGGTCCAAGGCGCTGCTTCCCCGTGCGCGCATCAGCTCCGGGAAGAGGTTGCCGCTGTCGGCGAAGGACTGCAGCAGCGCGTCGGCATAGGCGTCCACGACGCCGGGGAGTGACGGCTCGGCGGCGCGTAGTCGCTCGGCCACGTACTCCTCGCGCCGTTCCAGCATTCGCTCCGTCAGGGCGGTGACCAGCTGCTCCTTGCCCTCGAAGCGACGGTAGATCGAGCCGACGGCGACACCGGCGTGTTCGGCGACCCCGCTGACCGTCATCTCGTCCAGACCGGAAGAGGAGGCGATCTCCTCGGCCGCCTGAAGTATGCGAGCCAGTGTCGCGGCGCTGCGGGCCTGCCGGGGCTCCCGGTGGTGCGCTGGACGTTTCGGCTCGTCGGTCATGTCCCGCATGGTATCGACAGCCTCGACGGATGCCCTTGACAAGTGGCGCGCTCCCCTGGTTACCCTCGAAATGCGAACGCGAATTCACGTTCGCATTCTATGGAGGATGGACCATGACCGACAACCGGACTTCCCCGCCCGTGACCGTGACGCTCGAGTCAGGACCCACCGGCACCGGGAGCGTCGACGACTTCGAGCTGTTCTACGCCCGCCGCGCCCTGGACCGCTTCAGGACACGCCTGGGCCGCCAGGGGCTGCTCGACCTCCTGGCCGCGGACATCGAGGAGGGCAACGCCTTCCTGCGGGAGAGCGCCCGCGCCTCCGACGGCCGCTTCACCGCGGGCACGACGGTGCTCGCGACACGGGGCCTCACCTCCCAGGCGTTCCTGGCCTGGATGGAGAAGGCCTTCGCGGGCGACGAGCACGCGCTCCTCGCGGCGCACCCCGAGCACTACGTGATGGCCCCCGGAGCCGGCGGAGCGTTCAACGTGGTGGAGAACATCGGCCCTCACGTCTGCTCCTTCTTCATGGGCGGCTGGGGGACGGACGCGATGGCCTGGGCGGCGGACGCGGCCGAGCTCCTCCCGGAGTCCGAGTTTCCGCACAAGATGTCCTCGAACCTCTTCCTGGCCGACGGCACGGTCGTCGGGCGGGCGCTGACCCAGTTCGGCGACACCGCCGACGGCTTCACCGCGCATCTGACGGTCTACGTGCCCAGCTCGTGCCCGCACGAGGTCCTGGACCACCATCTCCGGCACTACGCCGTCGAGTTCAGGAATTGGATCGTGGCCGCGGCGGCTGCTCGCGACTGAGGCGGCGCGGACGCCGCCCGCCGCGCCGGACCGCGTCCTCGCCCGTACGCCGGGCCGTTCCGGCTTCCGTGAGGCCGGCCGGCCCGGCGTCCGCGCCCACCGGCAGCGGTGGCGGGCCGTCCGCGCGGTTCAGGACCCGGCGCGGCCGAAGCACCGCTCCAGCTCGTCGGCGTCGTAGAAGTAACTGCCCTTCGCCACTGGCTTGCAGCCCTGCTTGAAGGCGGTCTGCTTCTCGTTGTAGAGCATCCGCACCAGATAGCTGTTCCCCTTCCGGAACAGGTCCCACTGGATGTTCGTGGCCATGGACGCCACCGAGGCACCGCGCCACGGGTTGCCGCCGTAGGTGTACGGGCGGGACGGGGAGACCTGCTTCGTGCTGCCGGGCAGTTCCATGAGCGCCGCCAGCGGGATGATCTCCTCGGCGTGCGTGAAGCGCAGTTCCGCGCCCACCGTGCTGGTCCCG
The DNA here is from genome assembly GCF_000177195.2 of Streptomyces sp. SirexAA-E. GTDB lineage: Bacteria > Actinomycetota > Actinomycetes > Streptomycetales > Streptomycetaceae > Streptomyces > Streptomyces flavovirens. The sequence goes on along the minus strand of NC_015953.1, from coordinate 6,560,482 downwards.
GCCCGCTTGGCCTCGATCTTCTCGAAGAAGTCGTCGAGGAGCACGTCCGCCATCCTGTACGTGATGTCGCTGCCGGTGAAGCCCGGGCCCTTCTCGTAGAAGTCCTCGGCGTCGCCGAGGTAGGCGAACCACTCCGCGTCACGCGGCGCGATGTACCGCTTCATGTTCCAGGTGCCCTCGTCGGCCATGGCGGGCGCGATGGCGTACAGCGCGTGGACGGCCTGCGCGGCGTCCACCTCGGTGCCGATGCCGTCGAGTTCACCGGCCGACATCCGCTCGACGAAGGCGGGCTCGAAGATCTTCCTCAGGACGTTGCGGGCGGCGGTGTGCGTGGCCGGCTGGTCCATGATCGTGTCGAGGGTGGTGGCGAGCCGCTCGTCGTTGTCGACGTAGTCCCGGTACTCCTCGCCGCCGGCCGACTTGTGGAAGTAGAGCAGGTCGGCATCGGTCCTGGCCGGGGTGATGAGCGGCTTCAGGGACGGGTCGCCTTCGGCCAGGGCCTCGGCGAAGAGGGTGCCGCTGTCGACCGCGCGGTCCTTGCCGGAGTTGACGACGTTGATCTGCTCGGAGTTCCTGACGATCCTCGGGAAGAGCTCCGGGAGCCGCTTCTCCAGCCGGGTGGCGGTCTCCTTGATCTCCCGCTCGCCCCGGCCGCTGAGCTGCCCGTACCCGATCTTGTCCATGGCCGCGAGCAGCGCCTCGGCGTCGCCGCCGAACCGCTCACCGGTGCGGGTGAGCTGCCCTTCGCTGCGGGCCTTCTCCCAGAGAGCGAGGATCAGGTCGCCGTCCTCGCGGTCGGACGCCGCGCGGGAGCCGTGCCGGGAGACGTTCTCGGTGAACACGGGGACGAACCCCTTGGGCGCCTGCTCGTACGCCCGGGCGTTCTGCCCCGGCGCGTACGGAGTCTTCGTGCCGTAGAAACCGGAGTCTCCCGTGTGCGCCCGGGCGGGCAGGGCTGCCGCCAGGGCCACGGACGCGGCGAGCGTCAGAGCGGTGGCGGCGGTTCGTTTCCGCATGGGTTCACCGGTTCGGGTCGAGACGTGCCGTCGGTCGGACGCCTCCGCATCCTGGAGCGCCCGGGTGAACGCGGGACGGCCACGACGTGGCGGGCGCACGCATTCCGGGCATCCGCGGTACGACGGGCCCGGGGCCGGCCCCGGGCGCATGCGTACCGCGGACCGCTTCCTCAGGGCGTGGCGGTCCCCCGCAGCGCCTCCACCAGCCACGGGTACACCGGGACCATGTCGGGAACCACCTGCCAGCCGTTGACGCGCCACACGAGCCGCCAGTAGCGCTCCACCCGCGGATCGGGGACGCCGGGTGCGAACCGCTCGGCCAGCCACGCACGGAATTCCGCGTCCGGGGTCCGGGCGAGCGCCCGGGCGTACCTCCGCACGAGGTCGTCGACGAGTGGAGCGGCCTCCTCGCCGTCCGGGGCGATGCCCGCCTCCCGCGCCCCGGTGACCGTGCGCCGGGTGTACTCCGTCAGTTCGGCCCCGGCCTCGGTCTCGATGCCGAGCGGGATCCCGTCGGCCCGGCGGGCCGCCGTGCGGCCCATGCGGGCGCGGAAGTCCTCGTCGCCGAGCAGCTCGGCGAGCTCCACCCAGGCGGCGATCTGCTCGGCGGTGGGGTCGTCGGGGAGTTCGGGGGCGGCGGCGCGGACCATGTCCCTCGCCACCGGGTCGGCGTCCGCGCCGCCGAACGCGTCGTCGGTGAAGTCGTCGGTGAGGCGGCGGCGTTCCTCGCCGGACAACTGGGTGAGCCTGTGCATGAGTGTGGTCTCCTCGGGGCTGGACCCGCGTGCGGCCACCGCTCGCAGAACGCTCCGGCGCAGCCTCAGTGTCCGGATCTGGACGTCCACGGCCTCCGCGTGCACGGCGGCCGCTTCGGCGACGGAGAGCGTGCTCTCCAGCACGCGCCGCACCGTGGCGAGGTCCATTCCCAGCTCGCGCAGGGTGCGGGCGAGCTCCAGACGGAGGAGGGCGTCGAGGTCGTAGAGCCGGTAGCCGGCGGGACTTCGGCCGGTCGGTGCGACCACCCCCGTGTCGGAGTAGAACCGGATGGTCCTCACCGGCACACCGGTGCGCCGGGCGAGTTCCCCGATCGAGTAGAGGGTCGTACCGTCCATGTCCCTCATCCTGGGGTCTCCAGCGACTGGAGACTCAAGGCCTGGGCGGTCCGGCCCGCGTCGGCCGGTGGGTTCGCGCGTCGGGCGAGGCTGCCGCTCGTCCACGGTCAGGCGCTGTCCGGCGCCGTCTGCGCCAGCCGGGGTGCCGGTGGCAGCGGCAGCGGTCGGGGCTCGGCCGCGAACGCCTGGATCGCCAGCCCCGCGAAGCGTCGGGAGGCCGCGACCTGGGTGGCGGTCGACCGGGTGCGGATCCCCTTGTTGGCCATGAAGACGAGAATGAGGTCGTCCAGGACGAAGTCGGACCGCAGCCGGCCCGCGTCCTTGGCCCGCCGGGCCAGTCCGGCGAGTGCTCCGACCGTGTACGCGCGGCCCGCGGCGTCCGGTTCCCCGGGGAGGGCCGCCAGGAAGGCTTCGGTGAAGCCCCGGTCACGTGCGTGCACCTCGCAGATCCTCTCGATCACCTGGCAGAGACCACGCCACGGGTCCGGGTCGGCGCACCCCTCGTCGACGATGGTCCGGCAGGCGCGCAGCTGGTCCGCGAACGCTTCGGCGACGAGCGCCTGCTTGGTGGGAAAGCGGCGGTACAGGGTGGCGGGTCCGACTCCGGCACGCCGCGCGATCTCCCGCATCGGCACGTCCAGGCCGCCGGTGGAGAACAGCGCCCGGGCCGCGTCGAGGATGCTTTCCCGGTTGTCCAGCGCGTCGGAGCGCAGGGTCTGAGGCAAACGGTCGCTCATGCTCTCACTTTAGCCAAACGGACGGGGGCGTCCGTTAGCGTCCGAGACGTATCAGCTCGGAGAACGGAGACGAGAAGTGAAAGCGTTCGCGATCCAGGCGTACGGCGGTCCCGAAGGTCTGGTCGCCGTGGATCTGCCGGCCCCACGGCCCGCGGCCGGGCAGGTGCTCGTCGCGACCGAGGCGATAGGTGTCGGCGGGGTCGACACCGTGATCCGGAGCGGGGCCCTGGCCGCATACGGCTTCGAGGAGGGTTTCGTTCCCGGCAGCGAAGTGGCGGGCGTCGTGACCGCGGTCGGTGACGGCGTCGACGCGTCCTGGACCGGCCGCCGGGTCTGGGCGTTCACCGGTACCGGCGGAGGCTACGTCGAACAGGCCGTCGCCTCGGTCGCAGATGTCGTTCCGCTGCCCGCGGACCTGTCCTCCGCCGCGGCGGTGACACTCGGCGGTTCCGGCGTCGTGGCGCACTTCGGGCTGCGGCACGCCCGTTTCGCCCCCGGCGAGACGGTCCTGGTGCGCGGTGCGGCCGGAAGCATCGGGATCATGGCCGTGCAGCTCGCCGCTCGCGGCGGTGCCGCCGCCGTGGCGGTCACCACCTCCTCGGCCGAACGCGGTGAGCGGCTGCGCCGTCTCGGCGCGACCCATGTGCTGGACCGCTCCGGCGGCGGAGGGGAGGACGCTCCGGCGGGTTACGACGTCGTCCTCGACGTGGTGGCCGGGAAGGACATGCCGTCGTTCTTCGACCGGCTCAACCCGAACGGCCGCATGGTGGCCGTGGGCGCCGTAGCGGGCCAACCGCCCGCGGACTTCGGGACGAAGATCATGACGGCCTTTCAGAAGTCCTTGTCCTTCGCCGCGTTCAGCTCCGCCACCGTCCCGGGGGCGGAGCGGTCCGTCGTGCGGGGCGAGCAGTTCGCCGCGGCGGCCCGCGGCGAGATCGAGACGGTGGTGCACGAGGTGCTGCCCCTGGACGCGGCCGTGTCGGCGCACCGGAAGATGGACGCGGGCGAGGTCTTCGGCAGGATCGTGCTGGCACCGTGACCGGGGCCCGGTCCACGCCCGGGCGGTGAGCGCAGCGCCGCCGGTCCCGGGCCCGCCCGGCCCGGGACCTCAGGAGTCGCTCGCGGCCCCGGTCAGCAGGCGCCGAGGTCCTGCCGGACGCCCCCGGTCAGCAGGCGCCCAGGTCCTGCCAGACGCCCCACTCACCGGTGGTGCCGGGCTCCTCGCCCGTCGTCCACCACTTGGCCTTCCAGGTGTGGCCCTTGTACGAGACCTGCTGGCCGCCGGTGTAGACCGTCCCGCCCGCCCACGGCCCCGCCGTGCACTGGCTGCCGGTGCCGCCGGTGACGGTCAGCGTGTAGGCCGTCGCGTGGCTGCCCGACGGGCTCGTACCGGTGACGCTGATCCGGTACGTGCCCGAGACGGCGGCCTGGGTCGTGGCGAGGGTGAGCGTTGACCGGCCGCCCGCGGTCACCGAGGAGGGGCTGAGGGAGGCGGTGACACCGGCCGGGACCCCGCTGACCGTGAGGCCGACCTGCTGTGCCGCGCCCTTGGTCACGGCGGTCTTCACCGTGGTGGTGGCCGAACCGCCCGCGGTCACCGTCCCGGAGGCGGGCGTGGCCGTCACCGAGAAGTCGTCGTCCGGCGCCGTGGTGCCGCTGGTGAAGGGCGCGAAGACGCGGGTGAAGTCCCAGGTGTTCTGCTGGATGCCGGAGCAGTCGTCGGCGGCCGGGCCGCCGGGGCAGCCGCCGTTGTCGCGCTGGAGCGCCCAGAAGGACAGGGTGTTGATGCCCTTGGCCACCGCCCAGTCGTACACCCGGGCGGCGTTGGCGAGCGTGAAGGTCTCGGCCGGGCCGAAGTCGTCGACGCCGGGCATCTCGGTGACGCCGACCATGGACCACAGCTGGGTGGCGGTCCTGCCCGGGTACAGCTTCGCGAGCTGGTCGTACAGGCCCTGGGCGGCGGTCTCGGTGTCGGCGGCCATGTCGTGGGACGCGTTGTCGTAGTAGTCGAACGTCATCAGGTTCACGACGTCGACCCGTGCCCCGTTGGTCACGGCGTTGCGCAGCACGGCGAGGCCGCTGGAGGCCAGTCCGCGGGTGGTCGTCGGAAGCGTGTAGGAGATCTCCAGGTCACGGCCGTTCGCGTCCGCCCAGTCCTGGAGCTTCTTGATGGCCTTGTTCCGCCGGTCGATCCCGGCGGTGTCGTCGAGGGAGTCGACCTCGATGTCCATGTCGAGCCGCGAGACGTCGTACGTCGTGACGACCTTCTGGTAGGCCGCGGCGATCTGGTCGACGTCGGTGCAGCTGTCGGCGATCTCCGTGCCGGTGGTGTCCGCGGTGTAGCCGCCGAACGACGGGATGACGTCGCCGCCTCCGGCCTGGATCGTGTCGATGTCGGCGCCGAAGGACGCCTGGGCGATCGGCAGGCCGGTGTCGCCGTTCCAGTACGGCGTGCAGGAGCCCTTGGCCGTCGTCTGGAGGAACGCCATGGTCAGGTGTTTCGCCCCGGACTCGGCCGCCATGGCCGCCGGGCTCTCTCCGGTCCACGACTCGAAGTAGGGGGCGAAGACGTGGTCGGGCAGCGGGGTCGCCGCCTGGGCGGTGCCGGAGCCCAGCACGGCCATGCCTGCCGCGGCCACCGTGGTGACGGCCGCCGTCACCAGCGCGCGGACGGATCGTGAGCGTCTCATGTCTGTCCCAGCTCTAGGGCGCAGGACCGCGAACGGCGGCGCTGCACAGGGGTGTCGGTTACGGAATATCGACCTCACCCAGAGCCGTGTCAATGGTCTGGACCAAGACAGGACTAGACCAATCGTCCGGTCCGTGGAGCGAATCCCTGTACAGCACACCCACCGCCGGGTGAACCACTCAGCGGGGTACCTCAGAAGAAGACCCCGCACCGCAGCAGCACGTTGGCGTACGGCCGCGCCTCCCCGGTCCGCACCACCAGGCGGGCCCGGGCCGTGCGCTCCTTCAGCTCCTCGTGCGACACGTACGCGAGGTCCGGGAGGCGGGCGGCGAGCAGGGCGGCGGTCTCCGGGTTGGCCGCGCGCACCTCCTCGGCCGCCGTCGCCCCCTCGACCACGAGCTCGTCCAGCAGTCCGTCGAGCACCTCGGCGAACGACGGGACGCCCGCCCGGAAGGCCAGGTCGACGAACCTGGGGCCGGGCGGGACGGGCATGCCCACATCGCAGACCAGGACGCCGTCGCCGTGCCCCAGGGCGGCCAGGGCTCCGGCGAGACGGCTGTTGAGGATGCCTGACCTCTTCACAGCGCGGCCACCTCCTGGGCGGTGGGGAAGGACGCCTGCGCGCCCTGCCGGGTGACCGCCGCCGCTCCTACCCGCACGGCGAACGCGGCGGCCTCCGCCAGCTCGTCGCCGAGCCCCAGACGCCAGGCGAGGGCGGCGGTGAAGGCGTCGCCCGCGCCCGTGGTGTCCACCGCGTCGACCTTCGGACTCGGTACGTGCACGGGGCCGCCGCCGCGGCTGTCGGCGATCAGGGCGCCCTCCGCACCCAGGGTGACCACCACCGAGCGCGGGCCGTGGGCGAGCAGGGTGTCCGCCCACTCCTCCGGGGCGCTTCCCGCCTCCTGTCCCAGGATGCCCAGGATGTAGCGGGCCTCGTGCTCGTTGACCACCAGCGGGTCGCAGGCCGCCAGGACGTCGGCGGGCAGTGGTGCGGGCGGGGACGGGTTGAGGACCAGCCGGGTCCCCGGGGCGAGCGCACGGGCCGTCTCGGCGACGGTCTCCAGGGGGATCTCCAGCTGTACGGAGACGACCCGGGCGGCGGCGAACAGGGGGCCCGCCGCCCGGATGTCTCCGGGGGTCAGCCGGGCGTTGGCGCCCGGGGAGACCACGATGCTGTTGTCGCCCGAGGGGTCGACGGTGATGAGGGCGACCCCGGTGGGCGCCCCGCCGACGAGGACCGGGCCGGTGTCGACGCCCGCCGCCCGCTGCGACTCGCGCAGCAGCCGCCCGTGGGCGTCGTCGCCGACCCGGGCCAGCAGCGCCGTACGGGCGCCGAGGCGGGCGGCGGCGACGGCCTGGTTGGCGCCCTTGCCGCCGGGGTGGACGACGAGGTCGGAGCCGAGCACCGTCTCCCCCGGCGCGGGCCGGCGCTCGACGCCGACGACCAGGTCGGCGTTGGCCGAGCCGACGACCAGGAGGTCGTACCGGGAGAACCGGGAGGGCGCGGGGTCCTCGTTGTCGTGCATGGGCTGTACTGCCTTCCGTGATCAGGACGGGGTGGGAAAGGATCAGGAGAAGTCGGCGACGTTCTCCCGGGTGACGACCTTGACCGGCACCTTCACCATGTCCTGGATCTTCTCGTCGTCCGCCGCCTTGACCGCGTTCTGCACGGCGATCCTGCCGAGTTCCTTGGGCTGCTGGGCGACGGAGGCGTACAGGGTGCCCGCCTCGACCGCCTTCAGGCCGTCCGGTGTGCCGTCGAAGCCGACGACCGAGACGGACTTCCCGGCCTTGCTGCCGAGCGCCTTGACCGCGCCGAGCGCCATCTCGTCGTTCTCGGCGAAGACGCCGGTGATGCCGGGGTGGCCCTGGAGCAGGTTGGTCATGACGTCCAGGCCCTTGGTCCGGTCGAAGTCGGCCGGCTGGGTGGCGACGACCTTGATGCCCGGGTAGGCCTTGATGCCCTCGGCGAAGCCGGCGCCGCGCTCACGGCTGGCGGAGGTGCCCGCCGTGCCCTGGAGGACGACGATGCTGCCCTTGCCGCCGAGCTTGTCGGCGAGCGCCTTCGCGGCGAGCTTGCCGCCCGCCACGTTGTCGGAGGCGACCAGTGTGGCGGTGTCCGCCTTGTTGACGCCGCGGTCGGCGGCGATCACCGGGATGTCCGCCTTGTTGGCGCTGCGGACGCCGGGGCCGACGGCGTCGGAGTCCACCGGGTTGACGATCACCGAGTCGACCCCCGAACTGGTGAAGTTCTGGAGCTGGTTGGCCTGCTGGGAGGCGTCGTTCTGGGCGTCGGTGACGGTCAGGTCGATGCCCGCCTTCTTCGCCTCGGCCTGGGCGCCCTCCTTCATCTGCACGAAGAAGGGGTTGTTCAGGGTGGAGAGCGACATGCCCACCTTGGTGGTGGTGCCGGAGGAGCCCGAGTCGAAGAACGACACGGCGGCCACGACGGCGGCCACGACGACCACGGCGAGCCCGGCCTTCACGGCCCCCTTGCGGCCCGATCCCGGCGCCCCCGGTGCCCCGGAGCCGGTCGAGGCGGCCCCTCCCGGACCGGCCTTGCGGCGGAGGGTGTCCAGCAGCACGGCCAGCGCGATGACGACACCGATGACGACCTGCTGCCAGAAGGCGGAGACCGACAGGAGGTTGAGGCCGTTGCGGAGCACGGCGAGGATCAGGGCGCCGATCAGGGTGCCGGACGCCTTGCCGACCCCGCCCGCGAGGCTGGCGCCGCCGATGACGACCGCGGCGATCGCGTCGAGTTCGTACCCCTGCGCGGCCTGCGGCTGCGCGGAGACCAGGCGGGAGGCCAGGACGATGCCCGCGACGGCGGCGAAGAGGCCGGACAGGGCGTAGATGGCCAGCTTCTGCTTGTTGACGCGCAGCCCGGAAAGGCGGGCCGCCTCCTCGTTGCCGCCGATGGCGTACATCGAGCGGCCGATGTAGGTGCGGGCCAGGATGAGCGCGGTCAGCAGCCCCATCGCGATCATGACGAGGACCGGGACGGGCAGCCAGCCGCCGAGCGTGTCGCCGAGCACGGAGACCGAGTCGGGGAAGGCGATCGGGGACCCCTGGGAAATGACCAGGGACAGGCCGCGGGCGACCGAGAGCATGGCCAGCGTCGCGATGAACGACGGCAACTTCCCGTACGCGACGAGCGCCCCGTTCACGAAGCCGCAGGCGATGCCGGTCGCGACGGCGAGGATCACCGCCAGCCAGACGGGCACGCCCGCCGATGTCGCGGACCAGGCGAGGACCGTCGCGGAGAGTGCCGCGACCGAGCCGACCGAGAGGTCGATGCCGGCGGAGACGATGACGAAGGTGACGCCGAACGCGAGGATCGCGGTGACCGCGGCCTGCACACCGACGTTCAGCAGGTTCTGGGTGGTGAGGAAGTCGCCGGAGAGCAGCGACATCGCCACCAGCAGGACGACCAGGGCGCTGAGGGCGCCGTTGTCGAGCAGGAGGCGGCGGATCGTGTGTCCGGCGCCCGCCGCGCCCGTCTTGCCCGTATGCGTGTCAGTGGCCACGGGGGCCCTCCTTGCCGGTCTCTGCGGTGGTGTCGGTGGTGGTGGCGCTGACGGCGAGAGCCATCACGGCGTCCTGGGTGGCCTCGTCGGCGGGGAGCTCCCCGGCGATGCGGCCCTGGGCCATGACGAGGACCCGGTCGCTCATGCCGAGGACTTCCGGCAGGTCACTGGAGATCATCAGGACCGCGTGGCCGGAGGCCGTCAGCTCGTTGACGAGCTGGTAGATCTCGACCTTGGCGCCGACGTCGATGCCCCGGGTGGGTTCGTCGAGGATGAGTACCCGGGTGTCGGCGAGCAGCCACTTGCCGATGACGACCTTCTGCTGGTTGCCGCCGGAGAGGGTACGGACGTGCTGGCCGAGGCCCGCCATCCGTACGCCGAGCTGCTCGGCGATCCGGGCGGCGGCGGCGCGCTGTCCCTTGAGGTCGACGAGCCCGGAACGGCTGGCCGAGCGCAGCGTGACCAGGCCGAGGTTCTCCTGCACGGAGGCGTCGAGCACCAGGCCCTGGCCCTTGCGGTCCTCGGGGACGAGCCCGAGGCCGGCGCCCATCGCGGCCGTCACGTCGTGCTTGCCGAGCCGTTCGCCGCGTACGTCGACGGTGCCCGCGTCGTAGGGGTCCGCGCCGAACACGGCACGGGCCACCTCGGTGCGGCCGGCGCCGACGAGTCCGGCGAGGCCGACGACCTCTCCGGCGTGGACGTCGAAGCTGATGTCGTGGAAGACGCCGTCACGGGTGAGGCCGCGCACGGAGAGCAACGGCTCGCCCGCCCCGGCGCGTTCACGGGGGTACTGCTGGTCGATGCTGCGGCCGACCATCAGCTGCACCAGCTCGGCCTCCGGGGTGGAGGCCGGTACCTGGTCGATGCTGCGGCCGTCGCGCAGGACGGTGACCCGGTCGCCGAGTGCGGCGATCTCGTCGAGGTGGTGGGTGATGAAGACGACCCCGACGCCGTCCTCGCGCAGCTGCCGCACGATGCGGAACAGCTTGTCGACCTCCTCGGAGGTCAGCACGGCGGTCGGCTCGTCCATGATCAGGACACGGGCCTCCAGGCTGAGCGCCTTGGCGATCTCGACCATCTGGAGCCGGGCGATGCCCAGGTCACGCACCCGGGTCCGGGGCGAGACGTGCAGGCCGACGCGGCCGAGCAGCACCTCGGCGTCGGCTTCCATGCGGCGCCGGTCGATCATGCCGAAGCGGCGGGGCTGGCGGCCGAGGAAGATGTTCTCGGCGACCGTCAGATCGGGTACCAGGTTGAACTCCTGGTAGATCGTGGCGATCCCGAGCCGTTCGGCGTCCTCGGCCCCGTCGATGCGGACCTCTTCGCCTCCGGCGAAGATCGTGCCGCTGTCGGGACGGTAGGCGCCGGAGAGCATCTTGATGAGGGTGCTCTTGCCCGCGCCGTTCTCGCCGAGCAGGACGTGCACCTCACCGCTGCGCAGGTCGAAGTCGACGCCGTCCAGGGCGACGACGCCGGGGAAGGTCTTGCGTACGCCTTCGATGCGCAGCAACTCCACTGACTGGCTCACGCGTTGCTCCTCGGGGTGACGGTGTCCTCGCCGCAGGAGCTGCGTACGACGAGGCGGGCGGGCAGGGTGACGGACTGCGGGGCGCGGCCCTCGACGATGTCGACCAGTGCGCGTACGGCGGCGCGGCCGAGCTCACCGGTCGGCTGGGCGACGGCGGTGATCGGCGGGGCGGTGTGCACGAACCACGGGATGTCGTCGAAGGCGGCGATCCCGATGTCCTCGGGGACCCGCAGGCCGCGCGCCCGGATGGCGTCGAGCGCGCCGAGCGCCATCAGGTTGTCGGCGGCGAAGACGATCTCGGGTGGTTCGGGCAGCGACAGGAAGTGCTCGGTGACGCGCCGCCCGCTGTCGGCCTGGAAGTCCCCCTGGCCGATGTAGGCGTCGGGGAGGGCGAGCCCGTGGGTCCGCATCGCGTCCCGGAAGGCCTCGACGCGCTCGTTGCCGGTGGTGGTGGCGGCGGGTCCGGCGATGATGGCGAGCCTGCGGTGGCCGAGGGCGTGGAGGTGGGCGACCAGGTCCTGGACGGCCCGGTGGCCGTCGGCGCGGACGACGGGGACGTCCACGCCGGGCATCCAGCGGTCCACGAAGACCATCGGCGTACCGGCGCGGGCCACCTCCGTCAGCAGCGGGGAGTCGCCGTCGGCGGGCGAGACGAGCAGCCCGTCGATCCTGCGGTCCAGCAGCGTACGTACGTGGTGGTCCTGCTGCTCGGGCCGCTCGTCGGCGTTGCCGATGATCACGCTGTAGCCGAGCCCGCGCGCCTCCTCCTCGACGGAACGGGCCAGCGCGGTGAAGTACGGGTTGAGCACGTCGCTGACGACCAGGCCGAGCGTGCGCGTCTGGTCCGTGCGCAGCGAGCGGGCCACCGCGTTGGGCCGGTAGCCGAGTACCTCGACGGCGGCGAGGACGCGTCTGCGCGCGTCCGGGCTGACGGAGGGATGGCTGTTCAGGACGCGGGAGACCGTGGCGACAGAGACTCCCGCCTGGGCCGCGACATCCTTGATGCCCGCCATTTCCGGACCACCTCCTTGTGGTTTCGGTGCGCCTCGAAACCAGCGGGCGGAGCCATGGAATCGATTACATGGATGATTGGAAACGATTACATGGCCGAAAACAAGACCCGGAGAGGCAGCCGAGACCGGATCGTGACGTTCCACGGACCGGCCCCGCCGGCCGGTCGGTCCGGCTCCGCGCGGCCCGACCGCGAGCCGGAGCCGCTCGCCCCGGCCCGTTCCCGGCGCAACGGCTCCCCCGGAGCCCGTTGGTGCCGTCCGCCCCCGGCCCGTTCCCGGCGCGACGGCTCTTACGGGTCCCGTCGGCCGCCTCTCCGGGACCCGGCAGTGTTGCCAACGGCCTCACCCGGGTTGGAGAGTGGATCAGCGAGCGGCGCCATGTGTGTCTTCGCATCCGAGGCTCGCGGTCGCGCACGAGGCCGTAAGGTCGGGCACGCGTGTGGCGGGACGGGGGGGACGGGGGATCAGTGACTCGTGTGCTGTGTGTCCACGGGATCGGCCAGCAGTTCAGCGGGGAGCACGACCAGCATCTGCGCTGGAGTGCCGCGCTCCGCGACGGTCTGCTGCGCGCCGGCGCCTCCCCGCTCGTACCGGAGGACATCCACTGCCTCTTCTACGGCGACCTGTTCCGGCCGCCCGGACGTGTACTGGCCGCGCAGGAACCGCCGTTGGACGCCTCGGACGTGGACACCCCGTACGAGGCGGAGTTGCTCGTCGCCCTGTGGGAGGAGGCGGCGCGCACCGATCCGGCCGTCGTGCCTCCGCGGGCCGACACCCTGGCCCGGACGCCGCGGTCCGTGCAGAAGGCCCTCGACGCCCTGAGCCGTTCGCGGTTCTTCGCCGGTGTCGCCATGCGCTCGCTGATCGCGGATCTCAAGCAGGTCCGCGCCTACCTCTGCGACCAGGACACCTACGCGCGGGTGCAGCGGCGGACCGCCGACGCCGTCACCGAGCACACCCGGCTCGTCGTCGGCCACTCGCTGGGCAGCGTCGTGGCGTACGAAGCGCTGTCGGCGCACCCCGAATGGCCCGTGCGGTCCCTGCTGACGCTCGGTTCACCGCTCGGGATCCGCAACCTCGTGTTCGACCGGCTCCGCCTCCCCCACGGCGGTACGCCGGGTGACTGGCCCGGGTCGGTCGAGCGCTGGACGAACCTCGCCGACTCCGGGGACGTGGTCGCCCTGGTGAAGGACCTCCGCCCGCTCTTCGGCGAGCGCGTCGAGGGCCACCTGGTGCACAACGGGGCGCGTGCCCATGACGCGGCCCGGTATCTGTCCACGGCCGAGGCGGGCCGGGCGGTGGCCCATGGCTGCGGACTCCTCTGAGCCGCGGCCGATCGGGGCACCGCGAGGGGGCGGTCCGGCGCGCCGCTATCTCCTGGCCACCGCCGTGCCGCACGTGACCGCCCACCCCGAGCTGGACACCCCTCAACTCGCCGAGGACGTGGGGCGGATCGAGGAGCTCTTCCTCGGTGAACTGGGATACGAACGCGCCGTCTCCCTGGGCCTCGACCCCGGCCGCGACCGGCTGACCAGGGCGCTGCGGGGGTTCGCCCGGTCCCCGGACAGGCGCCCCGAGGACTACCTCGTCTGCTACATCGCCGCCCACGGGGTCGTCTCACCTGACAGCGGCGGCCACCATCTCCTGCTCGCCGACAGCGACGCCGACGACCTGCCCGGCACGGCCCTGCGCACGGAGGAGCTGATCACCCAGCTCTGGGAGGGCACGCCCCTGGAGCGGGTCCTGATCCTGCTGGACTCCTGTCACGCGGAGGCCGGCGGCGACGACGCCCTGCACGCCGCCCTTCAGGTCCGCCGCTACCGCGCGCCCGCCACGAAGTCGACGGGGACGGGTCTGGTGCTGATCTCCTCGTCGCGCCGCAAGGAGTACACGAGCCCGGGTGCGCTCTCGTCCGCCTTCGTCCGCGCGGTGCGCAGCAGCGCGACCGCGGGGAACGCTCCCGAGTCGATCAGCGTGGACCACATCATGGCGGCCGTCGGCAACGATCCGCGGGTCCCCGACTGGCAGCAGCCCGTCCTGTCCGCCACCCAGGTCTCGGCGGGCATCCCCGCCTTCCTTCCGAACCCCCGCCACGTGCCCGACACGGCCGATCTCAAGCTCGACGAGATCGACCGGATCATCTCGCTCCGGAGGCGTGAGCTCGTGGCGAGGGAGGCGGAGCTCCTCAGCCACTTCATGCCCAGGGCTCGGGGCACGGACGTACAGACGGACGAGGTCTGGGACTTCACCGGACGCCACCACGTGTTGAGGGATCTCTCCGGATGGCTGGCCTCCGGGCACACCGCCGACCGGTTCTGCGTGGTCACCGGCGATCCCGGTTCCGGGAAGTCCTCGGTGCTCGGCCTCGCCGCCCTCCTGAGCGATCCGGACCGGCGGTCCGCCGTCCCCCTGACCGGTCTGCCCCAGGACGGCGTCCCGGGCCCCGGTGCCGTCGACGCGGCGGTGCACGCGGGACACAAGTCGACACGGCAGGTACTGGACGCCGTCGCCGCGGCGGCCGGGTGCGAGGCGGAGTCGGTCGGCACGCTCATCGCGGCGTTGCAGCGGCGTACCGCGCCTCTGGTGGTGCTCGTCGACTCCGTGGACGAGGCCCTCTCCCCACGCGAGTTGTCGGACGAACTCCTGCGCCCTCTCCTGGACCCGGGGCTCGGCCTGCCGCTGCGCCTGCTGATCGGCTCCCGCCGGCACATCGCCGACCGGTTACCTCCCGCCTCGCTGCGCATCGACCTGGACAGCCCGCGCTACGCGGACCCGGCCGCGGTCCGCGCGTACGTCCGCAAGCTGCTGACGGCCCCCGGCGCCGTGACGGCGGGGAGTGACGACGCCTACGTGGACGCGGTGGCGGGCGCCGTCGCGGCGGCGGCCGGACGCTCCTTCCTGGTGGCCCGCATCACGGCCCGGACGATCGCCGGGGAGAGCCGGCTGCCGGATCCGCACGACCGGAGCTGGCGCGACGCGCTGCCCCGCCTGCCCGGCGAGGCGATGGAACGGGACCTGCAACAACGCCTCGGCGCGGACGCGGAACGCGCACGCGACCTGCTCGTTCCGCTCGCCTACTCGCAGGGCGCCGGGCTGCCCTGGGCGGGGGTCTGGCCGCGGCTCGCGTCGGCGGTCGCAGGCCGCGCCTACGGCGACGAGGACATCGTCTGGCTGCGGGAGGCCGCCGGATCCTACGTGGTGGAGAGCGTGGAGGACGGCGGGTCCGTCTACCGCGTCTACCACCGGGCGCTCATCGAGTACCTGCGGGAGGGCAGGGACGCCACAGCGGTCCAGCGAACCGTCACCGAGGTGCTGCGGCGCGGCGTCGAGGACAGACCCGGGCAGGGCTGGGCGACGGCCCATCCCTATGTGCGCCACCACCTCGTCCTGCACGCGGCCGAGGGCGGGCTGCTGGATCCCCTCGTGCAGGACGCCGAGTTCGTGCTGGCCTGCGATCCGGGAGAACTGATCGCCGCGCTCCCCCGGTTGCGCACCTCCGAAGGCCGCCAGGCGGGCCTGGCGATCCGCGAGCTGGAACAGCTGCTACGGGACCACGACGGCTCCGGCGACTCCCCCGGGGCCCGCGCGAAGCTGCGGCTGGCGGCCCTGTGCCGCGGCGCCGGGGCACTGGCGGACTCCTGCGACCGTTCACCTGACGGTGCGCCACTTCCCTGGCGGGCACGCTGGGCGGTGTGGGATCCGAGCGGAGGCAAGCGCGCCTATCCGGGGCTGGCCGCGCTGTTCGGCGCGGTGGTACGGCTTCCTGGAGGCGGCGGCGGGTTCGTCGGGGAGCGTGCCCGCGGTATCGGCGCAGAGAGCTGGGACCTGGAGACGGGGGAGCCGGCCGCGATGCCGGGCGGGCTGCCCTCCGAGTACCTCCGCTGCTGGACAACGGTACCGCAGCGGGCCGGATGCGCCGCGGCGGTGACGACGGACTTCGCGTCCTTCTGGCGCTGGGTGGACATGGAGCGTCTGCTGTCCGTGTGTGTGCGGGGCGAGGGCGCCACCACCTGGCGGCTGCCGCCCGCGCCCGCCGACGGTGACGTCCTGGTGGGCTGGAGACCGGGCACGACGTCTCCGGAGTACGGCATGTTCTCGCCCACTCGCATCGCGGTCAGCGCGGCGGACGCGGGCGCCACGTCGGCCGCCCTGTGCTTCGCGGGGCCGAAGGTCCTCGTCTACGAGCTCGGCGGGACACCGGCGTTGCGCCGCCTCACCCGGCGCGAGCGCAGGGAGGCCTCCCCGACGGAACTCGAGGAGCACGCGGCACGCTCCCCGCAGCGCCGGGGCCGGCTGCGGGAAGTGTTCGACGCCGGTTCGCCGGTCACGGCGTGCGGGGCCCCCGCCGGACTGCCCGCCGACTCCTTCCTGTTCGGCTGCGCGAACGGCGACGTCGTCCACCGGCGGCCGTCCACGGACGGCACCGCGCGTCTGAGCGCCGTTCATCGCGGGGCGGTCCACGCACTGGACCTGGTCGGCGCGCACCCCCGCGGAAGGCTCCTGGTCAGCGCCGGCGAGGACGGCACGGTGTGCCTCACCTCGCTGGACAGCCAGGAGCGCGTACGCACCCTGCTCGCGGTGCGCGAGCCGGTCGTCTCGATCGCCGCGCACCATGTCGGGCAGCAGTGGCTGGTGGCCGCCGCGACCTCACGAGGGCTGCTGCACCGGATCGACCTGGACAGCGGCCGGCCGATCGGTCCGCCGACCCGGATCGGACCGCCCGACCGCACCGTGGCCGTGGCCGCCTTCCGGCTCGGTGCCCTCCACTGCGTCTCCGTGCAGGGGGGTGAACGCGGGCTCCAGCTGTACGACCTGCTGTCGGGCGACCGCGTCGGCGGCAAGGTGTACCTGCACGAGGCCTCCCAGGTGGCGGAGGTGGCCGCGGGGCTGTGTGTGGGCGGCTCCGACGGCATCGTGCGGATCTGGCCCACCGAGTTCGCCTCCGACACCTACGAGATCGACGCCCATGACGGACCCGTGATCGCTCTGGGCGAGGTCCGGGGGCCGGGCGGCGCACCGGCCGTCGTCACCGTGGGGGAAGACCGCGAGCTGCGGTGCTGGGACCTGGCGCGGCGCCGTGAGCTGTGGCGGCGCGTCCTGCCGTCCGCGCTCCTGTACCGCGACCGGCTGCCGATGTGCGCGGTCGTCGGACAGGGCCGGGACGGCCGCGACCTGGTGGTGACGGGCGACGGAGGCGGGCAGGTCCGCGTGCTGGTGTCACGGGGCGGGGTCGTACTGGCGGAACAGGAGTTCCGTGTCCTGGGCCCCGTGACCGCCCTCTGCACCGGACGTGTACGGGGACGCGACGTCGTGGTGGCCGGAACGGGATCGAGCGGGAGCCACTGCTGGGACGTCACGCACGGCCGCTGGTACGCACGGTGGCCGACCGGCGCGGACGCGCCCTGGACGACGGCGCTCGCCCTCGCACCGGACGGTTCGGGCCGGCTGGCCGTCGCGGGTGGCGACGGCACGTTCCGGATCTGGTCGCTGCCCGCGTACCGGCCGCTCACGGAGCCCGTACGGGCCCACCGGGCGGACATCGCCGCGGTCGCCTTCACCGGCACGCCCGAGACGCTCCGGCTGGTGACCGCCGGCGGCGACCAGCGGCTCGCGGTGTGGGCGGTCGACGGCCGGCCGCAGGGCCCGTGCTGGGAGCGGCACATGCCGGTACCCGTCTGCTCCCTCCGGGCCACGGCGGACGGCGCCGTCTGCGGCGACGATCACGGTGGTGTCTGGCGGCTGCGGACCGGTGACGGGGACTGGCGGGTCGCCGAGGCGGTCCAGGCGGTCCCGCCGGTCGGTGGAGTGGCCCTCGCCACGCATGAGGGCCGGCAGGTGGTGGTCTCGGGCCAGCCCTCACGGCTGGGATCACTGCGGGTGTACGACGCGGCGGACGGGAAGCTGCTGCGCAGGCTCCGGCCGGTGTGCGAGAGCGGGGTCGACTCCCTGACGTCCGTCCGGTGGCGGTCGCCCGGCCGGGAGCCGCGGCAGCTGCTCTTCTCCCTGAGCAGCTGGGGCGTCCTGGAGTACTGGGACCTCGACGACGACGCCTTCCGTCCGCGGGGGCGGCCGCTGGCCGTACCGGTGCCGCACGGGAGACAGGACGCCGGCCGGCTCCGCGTCGTCGCGGACGAAGCGGGGGACGGTGAGACGCTGCTGGTCTGCGGTCCTACGGAGGGGCCGTTCGCCGTGCACGACGTGGCACAGGGCCGGCTGCTGTACCACCGCATCGCCCGTCGGCGCCGGAACCGCGGCTTCCAGGATGTCGACATCGGCGGGGTGTGGGTGGTTCGCCACGGGAGGCGCAGGCTCGCCGTGCTGGAGACGGAACCGGGCCGGCTGTACGTCCTCGACGTCGACAGACGGGAGTGGGCGTCCCGGTGGTTCGCCGCCGACGACGTGGCGGAGGTTCTGGCCGTAGGGCAGGAGGCGGGGCCCGGCATCCTCGTCGCCTCCGCGCACGGCACAGCCGTGTTCGGTCTGCACGCGGCGAGGTACACGCCGGCCGGAGGCCCCGGGTGGCTCGCGCCGACTCCGGTCGTCAACCTGTCGACGGCGCCTTCCAGCCCACCGTCCGGAGCCAGGAAGGCCCGCCCCGTCCACCGTCACGCGGCCCCCGCCGGTATGTCCGTACGCCACGCGGCGCTGCTGCCCGGCGGCATCGAGTACGCCGTGGCGGGCGGCCACGACCTGGCCGTCCTGTCCGTACGGGGCGGCGAGGTGCTCCGCCGGATCGAACTGCCCTCCTCCTGCACGGGGTTGGCGGTGGATCCGGCCGGTGCGCTGGCGGTGGGGAGCCACAACGGCCTCGTCCTCTTCGACTGAGGGCACACGGACCGAAGACGCAACGGCCGAGAGGACGAGCCACCTCCTGGCAGCCCGCACCCGCGCACATATCCGAAAATTTTATTGCGCAACTTCTGCTGCACACCTACCGTGGGCGCATGCGACCGAAGCGTGAGCCCGAGCAGATCACCGACCTCTCCCGGCTGAAGGCGTTGACCAGCCCCCTGCGCATGCAGCTCTACCGCCTGCTGTACGCCGCGGGCTCGGCGACCGCCTCCCAGCTCGCCGAACAGGTCGACCAGGCGCCGTCGCTGGTCAGTTACCACCTGCGGAAGCTGGCCGAGCACGGCTTCGTGACCGAGGCGCGCGACCGGAGCACCGACGGCCGGGAGCGGTGGTGGCAGGTGGCGTACGAGGAGGGGTGGGGGTTCCGTGACTCGGACTTCGCGGGCACCCCCGAAGGAGCCGCCGCCGTCGGCGCGTTGGCCCGAGGCATCCTCGACACCCGCACCGCCCAGTACCGGGCGTACCTGGACCGGACCGCCGCCTGGGGCAAGGCCTGGTCGGACGCGGCGTTCAGCTCCGAGTGGGTGCTCGACCTGACTCCCGCCGAACTGGCCGAGATGAGCGACGAGTTCGCGGAGCTGACCCGGCGCTGGCGGGATCGCGGCAAGACCGCCCAGGCGGACGGCGACACGGAGGACCGCGAGCACGTGTCCGTGCACCTCTACGGCTTTCCCTTCCGGCCCTGACGCAGCCCTCTCCCCCGACCCCTTGGAGCCCGCCATGGCCGCCGCGGAGACAGCCCTGCCCGAGAGCGCCACCACACCGGCCCATCGTGACGGCAACGTGCTGCGCTGGCTCGCCGCGTACACCGCCTCGCTCGTCGGCGACAGCGTGTACTTCGTCGCCCTCGCCTGGTCCGCCCAGAGGACCGCCGGGCCCACCGAGATCGGCCTGATCATGGCCGCCGGGGCCCTGCCGCGGGCCCTGCTGATGCTCGGCGGGGGCGTGCTGGCCGACCGGTTCGATCCGCGCCGCGTCATCCTCGGCAGCGACGCGGTGCGGTGTCTCCTCGTCCTCTCGGTGGCCGCCGCCGTCGCGCTGACGGCACCGGCCCTGTGGTTGCTGGTCGCGGTGGCGGTCGTCTTCGGCGCCGTGGACGCGCTGTTCGTGCCCGCGATCGGGGCCCTGCCCCCGCGTATCACCGGCCCCGGCCAACTCGCGCGCGTCGCCGCTCTGCGGTCCCTGTCCATGCGCCTCAGCCAGATCGCGGGCCCGCCCGTCGGTGGTCTGGCCATGGGCATCGGCGGTGCGGCGGCGGCCTTCACCGTCGCGGGCCTCCTCTTCGCCCTGTCCTTGCCGCTGCTGCTGTCGATACGCCTACGGCCCCTCGGGACGTCCGGCGGGGCGCAACCGGAACCGGGCACGGCCTGGAAGGACCTCCTCGACGGGCTGCGCTACATCCGCCGCCACCGGCTCATCGGCCCGCTCGTGGCCGTCGGCGCCATCTGCGAGCTGGGCCTCGTGAGCACGCTCAACGTCGGCATGGTGCTCCTGAACGCCGAGCGTGGATGGGGGCCGTCCGGCTACGGCTGGATCGTCGGCGGCTTCGGCGCGGGCGCGGCGGCCGGCGCCGTGCTGCTCGCCGCCGTCGGCCGGGTACCACGGGCCGGTCTGACGATGACCGGCGCACTGTTCGTGGGGTGCTCGGGGGCGGCCGCCATCGCGTTGGTTCCGTCCCTCCGGGCCGCCGTGGTGCTGGCAGTGGTCGTCGGTCTGAGCGCGGGCCTCTTCGGCGCTCTGGACAACACCCTGATCCAGGCCGCGGCGGATCCCGCCTATCTCGGCCGGGTCACCTCTGTCGTCATGCTCACCATGGTCGGCCTGGCTCCCCTCGGCTACCCGGTGGTCGGGGCGGCCATCGGCGCCTGGGGTACTGCCCCGGTGTTCGTCGGCTGCGGCGTATTCGCCTGCCTGGGCGTGGCCGTCGCCCTGGCCTCCGGCGCGGTGCGGCGGGCCGAACTGCCCCGGCAACGGCGCGCCTCCGTCTGAGGGGCGCATCCGCCGGCGAGCGCGAACCGGTCGTCGACCGCTCCGTCTTCGGACGTGCCGCCGGTGACGGGGCCGGGGCGGGAGTGCTCCGGGCGGCCGGACGGTGCGGTGCTCACGTCGGCCCGGGCGAGCCGGACCGGGAGCGCGGCGCCCTCCTCCCGACGGGAGACGCTGCCCGGCGGTCTGCTCGCAGGGACGGTGAGGCGAGCTGCTCGTCGTCGAACAGCGGAGGCGTTCCGTACGGGTCCGGCTCCGCCGGCGCGGCCGGGCCGGCCCCTGTCTCCGGAACGGCCGGGGCCTCAGGGTCGAAGTCCTCCGGGGTCATGGCCGTCCAGTCACGGCCCTCGCGTTCACTCATGGGGCCCTCCTGCCCGGTACGGGATCGCACACGCGGATCCGGCCGGGCTCACCCGGGCGTGCGTCACGGCCCGGCGGTCACCGCCGCATGGCCGTGGGCTGGGCGCCCGTGCGCATGGCGGCGTCGGTGCCACCGTCGACGTAGAGGATCGAACCGGTGGTGAAGCGGGCCTCCGGGCGAAGGAACTGCTCCACCCAGAACGCGATGTCCTCGGGCTGCCCGAAGATCCCCAGCGGCATCGGCGTGGGGAAGGAGTCGGGGTCCGGGGTGGCCGTCACATCGGTGGATCCGGTCATCAGCGGGGTGATCACCGCGCCGGGCGCGATGGCGTTGAGGAGGACACCGCGCCGGCCCCACTGAGGGGTCACCGCGGTACGCCGGACCCAGCGGGCGAGGGCGAGCTTCGACGTCGCGTAGGCCGAGATGCTGGGTGCCGACCGCACGAGCGCGGCGGGCAGGGCGCTCTGCGCCTTCGCCGCCCGGTCGCGGGCGGCGTCCTCCTCGCCGTCCAGCAGCAGGTCCAGCAGGTCGTCGTCGATCAGCGGGACGGTCGAGGCCGAGTTGGAGCTGATCACCACGGCCCGTCCGGCGCCCGAACGTTCCAGCGCGGGACGCAGCCCCTCCAGCAGGGCGACGGGGCCGTAGTAATTGATCGACACGACCGCCGACGCGTCCCGCATGCTCGGGCCCACCCCGGCGACGGCGGCCACCCCGTCGAGGGTGCCGTCGGCGAGCCGGAGGACCTCCTCGACGGCGTGCCGACGACCGCCCTCCGTCCCGAGGTCCGCGATCACATCGGCGTCCCGGAGGTCCACCCCGATCACCCGGTGCCCTGCCGCCCGCAGGCGGTCGGCGCTCGCGGCGCCCATGCCCGAGGCGGAACCGGTGACGACGTACGTACTCATAACAGTCTCCTTCGGCGGGCATCGGCGACGACCCGCGTTCATCCGATCAGGTTCCATCGTAATTCAATCAGTGATTGGACAATGATGGCGGCCTCGTGGCCTGTGATGGAATGGACGCATGAGCCAGACCGAGGCCCCCAGCCGAGACCGCCTCCTCGACGCCGCCAAGCAGCTGTTCCTGGAGAAGGGGGCCGACCAGGTCTCCCTCCGCGCGGTCAACACGGCGGCCGGACTGAACCCGGGGGCGGTCCACTACCACTTCGGCTCCCGCGAGGGACTGGTGTCGGCCCTGCTGGAGCGGGAGCTGCGGCCCCTGTGGAGCGGGCGGCTGCACGCCCTGTCGGGCCCGCCCGGCGCCCGCGTCGAGGTGCGCGACCTGGTGACCGCCCTGGTCACGCCGTTCGCCGAGCTCGTCGGCAGCCGGGACGGCCGGGTGCTCTGCCACCTGCTGGCCCGCACGGCCCTGCCCACGGGACAGGTCCTCAACGTCTCACCGCTGTTCGCACCCGCCCCCTTCGAGGTGTTGCTCGGGCGCGCGTTGCCGGAGTTGTCGCCGCAGGAGGTCACGGAGCGCTGCCGGCTCGCCTTCAGCCTGGTGATGGAGTCCTACGGGCGCCCGCTGGTCAAGATGCCCGCGGAGCCCTCACCCTTCCCGCACACGGAGACGGTGATCGCGTTCCTCGTCGCCGGACTGACCGCCCCCTCGCACCACACCCCGGACACCGGCACGGCGTGACCCTTCGGCCGCGGGTCGACGGATGCCCGCACAACGCAGAAGACCCCAGATCGACTGGGGCCTTCGCTGGTGTCCGAGGGGGGACTTGAACCCCCACGCCCGATAAAGGGCACTAGCACCTCAAGCTAGCGCGTCTGCCATTCCGCCACCCGGACAAGGTGTCTGCCGTTCGCGGTGTTCCCGCGGCGACATGGAAAACAATACCAGGGGTTCGAGGTGCCTTTCACCCACGTTTCCCGTGGTCAGTGCGGTGCGGAGCGTACAGGGGGGCCCGCGCCGGGGCCGGGCACCGAACGTCACGCACCGGTCACTCCCGGTGCCCGGAGAGCGGTGGCGTGCCGGCCGCTGCCCGGGCACCGGGGCGTGAGGGGTCAGTGAGGGGTCAGTCGCCGCAGCGGCCCTCGCGGAGCGAGTGCAGGTGCTCGCTGGACTTGCGGGCGAAGGCGAGGGAGTCGACCGGGCTGTCGTGCTCGACCTGCCAGTGGTGGTAGGTGCGGCCCCGGTACGTGCGCTCGGTGACGCGGGTCAGGAAGGTCGTGTAGTCGAGGTCCCCGTCGCCGACGTCCGTCATGTCGTAGCCGTCGCGGGCGCTGTCGTTGCGGGTGCCGTCCTTGACGTGGAAGAGGGGGTAGCGGTCGGGCTGCTTGAGTACGTAGTCGATGGGGTTGAACGGGGCGGGTGTGCCGTCGGCGCGCCTGCCGAAGCGGAACTGGCCGGCGAAGGCCCAGTAGATGTCCATCTCCAGGTAGACCAGGTCCGGGTCGGTCTCGGCGAGCAGGACGTCGTAGAGGCGGACCTTGGGCTTGTCGGTGGCGAAGGAGAACTCCTCCGCGTGGTTGTGCTGGTAGAACTTCATGCCGCGCTTGCGGGCGGCGGCGCCGTAGGTGTTGAAGTCCTCGGCGGCGCGCTTCCAGCCGTCCACGGTGGAGCCGTAGCGGAAGGGCCCCGAGGCCGTGCCGATGTGCTTCAGGCCGAGGGCCTCGGCGTCGTCCAGGACCTGGGTGAGGTTCTGGGCGAAGGAGTAGGCGCCGGGGTTGTTGTCGTCGTAGTAGTTGACGTGGCTGCCGATGGGGTGGAGCCCGTGGTTCTTCGCCAGCCGCTTGAGCTGGGCGAGGGAGATGTCGCCGGCCGATCCCTGGGTGTAGCCGGCGAACTCGATCTCGTCGTAGCCGTACTTCTCCAGCTCGGCGAAGACGGGGGCGAAGCCCAGGGTGGAGACCTTGTCGCGGAGGCTGTAGAGCTGGATGCCGAGGCGGCCGGGCGGGAGGACGGGGCGGCCCTTGCCGTGTCCGTGTCCGTGGTCGTGTCCGTGGCCCTTGCCGGATGTGTGGCTCTGCGCCGTCGCGGCCTGGGCGTTCGCGGCGCCGACGAGGGTGGCCGCCGTGGCGCCGGCGGCGACGCCCAGGACGTTGCGGCGGCTCAGTCGGTGCGCGAGTTCCTCGTCCTTCGGGGTGCGGCTCATGGTCAGGTGTCTCCTGTGTCGGGGTGCGGGCGGAGGGTGGTCAGTGCAGTCCGGCGAGCCGGAGGAGCAGGGACTTCACTTCGGTGGCCCGGACTCGGCCGCCGTCGTACGCGTCGAACACTCGGGGGGTGGAGCAGAGGATGAGCGGGCCCTCGTCGTCGCTCTCGGGGAGGCGGCCGTGGCTGCCGCGGATGGGCGAGGGATCCAGGGGGACGACCGCCATCCGGTAGCGCATGCCGAGCTTCTTGCGGGCGACCGCGCCGGCGGCCTTGACCCGGACGTAGGGGTCCTGGGGGTCCATGAAGAGCTCGACGGGGTCGTAACCGGGCTTGCGGTGGATCTCGACGAGCTGCGCGAAGTCGGGGGCGCGGGCGTCGTCGAGCCAGTAGTAGTAGGTGAACCAGGCGTCCCGCTCGGCGACGGCGACGAGTTCGCCGGAGCGGGGATGGTCCAGGTGGTGGGCCTTCTTCCCCTCGTCGTCCAGGAGTTGCTCGATGCCGGGCAGATCCGCGAGGGCCTCCCGGGTCGCCTCGAGGTCCTCGGGACGGCGTACGTAGACGTGGGCGAGCTGGTGGTCGGCGACGGCGAAGGCGCGCGAGGCCATCGTGTCCAGGTATTCCATGCCGTCCTGGGTGTGCACCTCCAGCAGGCCGGCGCGGCGCAGGGCGCGGTTGATGTCGACGGGCCGGTCCACGCGGGTGATGCCGTACTCGGAGAGCGCCACGACGGTGCGGCCCTCGGCGCGTGCGTCGGCGATCAGGGGTGCCATCGCGCGGTCCAGTTCGGTGGCGGCCCGGTGGGAGCGGGGGTCGTCGGGGCCGTAGCGCTGGAGGTCGTAGTCCAGGTGCGGGAGGTAGCACAGGGCCAGGTCGGGGGCGCGCGTGGCGAGGAGGTGCCGGGTCGCGTCGATGATCCACTGCGAGGAGACGATGTCGGCACCGGGGCCCCAGAAGTGGAAGAGCGGGAACGTGCCGAGTTTCTCGGTCAGTTCGTCGTGCAGGGCGGGCGGCCGGGTGTAGCAGTCGGGTTCCTTGCGGCCGTCGGCGTAGTAGACGGGGCGGGGGGTGACGGTCCAGTCGGTGTCGGCGCCCATCGCGTACCACCAGCACACGTTGGCCACGGTGTAGCCGGGGTGGGCGCGGCGGGCGGCGTCCCAGAGTCGGTCGCCCTGGACCAGCCCGTTGTGCTGGCGCCACAGGAGGACGTCGCCGAGCTCGCGGAAGTACCAGCCGTTGGCGACGATGCCGTGTTCGTCGGGGGTGGTTCCGGTGAGGAAGGTGGACTGGGCGGCGCAGGTGACGGCGGGCAGGACGGTGGAGAGCGGGGCCTGGGCTCCGGTGCCGGCCAGGGACCGCAGGTTCGGCATGTGGGCGAGGAGCTGGGGGGTGAGGCCGACGACGTCCAGGACGAGGAGGGGGGTGGGCCGTGGGTCGTTCCCGGG
Organism: Streptomyces sp. SirexAA-E; assembly: GCF_000177195.2. Lineage (GTDB taxonomy): Bacteria > Actinomycetota > Actinomycetes > Streptomycetales > Streptomycetaceae > Streptomyces > Streptomyces flavovirens. The sequence goes on along the minus strand of NC_015953.1, from coordinate 6,535,114 downwards.
GGCGGTCATGGCAGCTCCTTGAGTCCGAGGCCGGTCAGGAGGTCGCGGGCGAGGGTGAGTTCGGCGGCGATGCCGTCGGCGAGCTGGGCGCGGGTGCGGGGCCGCAGCGCGGCCGGGAGCGCCTGCCAGGTGTACGTCTCCACCTCGAGGTGCCGGGTGAGCGGCTCGGGCCCGCCGACCAGTCGGGTCAGGGTGCTTTCGAGTACGGACAGGGTGGAGGTGAGCGGGGGTGCGGGAGGGGCGTGCAGGGGGACGTGGAAGTGGGAGCGCCACGGGGTGCCGTCGGGCAGCGAGACACCGGCCAGGGCTTCGTCGAGGTCGTCGGTCCCGCGCAGTCCGGCGGCGGTGAGGGTGCGGGTCTGGTGCAGGAAGCGGGGTTCCGCGAAGGCGGCCAGGGCTTCGCGCACGGCGGGCAGGTGGGGGTGTTCGGCGTGCAGGGCGGCGGACAGCTGGGCCTTGGCCACGTGGACGCCCGCCGTGTGCAGGGCGTCCAGTGCGGTGTCCGGGTCCTCGAAGGAGGTGGCGAGGTGGCAGGTGTCCACGCAGACGCCGATGCGGTCGTGGCCCACGGCGGTGAGCGGGGCGATGGCGTCGGCGGTGGTCTCGACGGTGCAGCCCGGTTCGGGTTCGAGGCCGATGCTGATGGACTTGCCGGTCAGTTCGGCGAGGGCGTCCAGCCGCTGGGCGAGTGTGGTGAGGGCTTTGCGGGCGGTGGCCGCCGCCGTGGGATCGGTGGCGTACGGGGTGCGCCAGGCGATCGGCAGGGTGGAGACGCTGCCTTCGGTGACGTCGTCGGGGAGGAGGGCGGCGAGCAGCCGGGCCAGGTCGGTGGTGTGGGCGAGCCGCTCGGGGTCGGTCCAGTCCGGCTGGTAGACCCGGTACTTGACCTCCTCGGCGCCGAACCCCTCGTACGGGAAGCCGTTGAGGGTGACGACCTCCAGGCCGCGGTGGTCGAGTTCGGCCTTCAGGGCGCGGAGTGCGGAGGGGTCGTTGACCAGGGTCCGGGCGGCTTCCCTGGCGAGCCAGAGACCGATGCCGAGGCGGTCCCGGCCGAGCCGTCTGCGTACGGGCTCGCAGTGGTCGCGGAGCTGGGCGCGGACGCCGTCGAGGGTCTCGGCGGGGTGCACGTTGGTGCAGTAGGCCAGGTGGACGGTGGTGCCGTCGGGGTGGCGGAAGCGCATCGCTCACTCCCCGCCGCGGAGGATGGAGTTGCCCTCGTGGAGCGGGCCGGGGGCGGTGGGGTCGAGCTGGAGGCGGCCGCTCTGGCCGTAGAAGGCGACGGGGTTGCGCCAGAGGACCTGGTCGACGTCGTCCTCGTCGAAGCCCGCCTTCAGCATGGTGTCGGCGACCTTGCGGGTCTTCAGCGGGTCGCTTCTTCCCCAGTCCGCGGCGGAGTTGACGAGGATGCGGTCGGTGCCGTGGTTCCGCAGGACGGTGACCATGCGGTCCTCGTCCATCTTGGTGTCCGGGTAGATGGAGAAGCCGGCCCAGCAGCCGCTGTCGAGGGCGTCCCGCACGGTCGTCTCGTTGAGGTGGTCGAGCAGGACGCGTTCCGGGGCGAGGGACGACTCGCGGACGACGTCGATGGTGCGGCGCAGGCCGGCGAGCTTGTCGCGGTGCGGGGTGTGGACGAGGGCGGGCAGTCCGTGGTCGGCGGCGAGCTGGAGCTGAGTGGCGAGGGCGGTGTCCTCGGCGGGGGTCATGGAGTCGTAGCCGATCTCGCCGACGGCGACGACGGAGTCCTTGACGAGGTAGCGGGGCAGCGCGTCGAGGACGGGGGTGCAGCGGGGGTCGTTCGCCTCCTTGGGGTTGAGGGCGAGTGTGCAGTGGTGGGCGATGCCGTACTGGGAGGCGCGGAAGGGCTCCCAGCCGAGGAGGGCGTCGAAGTAGTCGAAGAAGCTGGCGGGCGAGGTGCGGGGCTGGCCGAGCCAGAAGGAGGGTTCGACCAGCGCGCGGACCCCGGCGTCGTACATCGCCTGGTAGTCGTCCGTGGTGCGGGAGGTCATGTGGATGTGGGGGTCGAAGATGCGCATCAGGACTCCTCCGTGGGGGCGGGGGCCGGGGCGGCCGTGAGGGCGAGGACGGTGCGCAGATCGGCCGGGACGGTGCGGCCGGCGGCGGTGCGTTCGGCGGCGAAGTCCTCCAGCATGCGGGCGAGTTCGGCGTCTCCCCGGGCGCGGTCGGCCAGTCGGTCGACGGCCTCGACGGGCACCTCGGTGAAGAGGCACTTCAGGACGGCGTGCCGCCAGCCGTGGGCGTCCAGGTGGGCGGCGGCGTACGGGCCGACGGCCGCCGCGACGAGCCGGGTGTCGTTGGTGCGCAGGGCGTCCTCGACGAGCCCGAGGGCGGCGGGCCCGAACTCGATCCGGTGCAGGGCGAGCAGGACGGCACGGCGTTCGGCGGCGGTGCCCTGTTCGTAGAGCCGGGTCACGGCGGGCAGCGCCGGCCGGGCCTCCACGAGGAGCAGGACGCGTACGGCGTCGGCGTGCTCCGGCCCGCAGTGGCGTCCGGCCGAGACGAACCGCAGTTCCCAGGGAGGGTTGCCGGTGTCGGCATCCGGTCGGCCGGCGGCGTGGGCGGCTTCGGCGAGCGCCTCGTCGAGCCAGGCCCGTGCCGCTCCGGGGAGCCGGTCGTCGAGTTTCTCGCGGCTGGTCAGCACGGGGCGGTCACCTCGCTCCCGGTGGTGCGGTCCGCCGCGCGCAGGAAGGCGATCGAGGCGCCGGCGAGTTCGGGGCCGGCGTGCGAGTGGCGGGGCAGTTCTACGACGGTGAGGCCGTCGTAGCCGGTGGCGGCCAGGGCTTCGAGGACGGGCGGGAAGTCGATCTCGCCGTCGCCGAAGGGCAGGTGCTCGTGGACGCCGCGCCGCATGTCCTCGATCTGGACGTGGCGCAGCCAGGGCGCGGCGTCCTTGACGCACGCCTCGGGTGAGGCGGGCTCCAGGCACTGGCAGTGGCCGATGTCGAGGGTGAGGCCGAGGGCGGCCGGGTCGTCGAGGAGGGCGCGCAGGTGGTGGAAGTCGGCGAGGGTGGCGAGGAGGTGGCCGGGTTCCGGTTCGACGGCGAGGGGGACGCCGGCACGGGTGGCGGCGTCCAGGACGGGGGTGAGTGCGTCGGTCAGCCGGTGCCAGGCGGTGGTGGCGTCGGCCGCTCGGTCTCCGGCTGGGGCGATGCCACTGAAGCAGTGCACGGCGTGTGCGCCCAGCTCGGCGGCGATGTCGACGGCCCGGACGAGGAGCGCGGTGCGGGCCGCGCGGGCGTCGGGGTCCGGGTCGAGGAGGGACGGGCCGTGCTTGCGGCGCGGGTCGAGGACGTAGCGGGCGCCGGTCTCCACGGTGACGCCGAGGCCGAGCGTGCCGAGCCTGCGGGCCACGTGCCGGGTGCGGGCGGCGAGGTCCGGGGCGAGCGGATCCAGGTGCATGTGGTCGAGCGTCAGCCCGACGCCGTCGTACCCGAGATCGGCGAGGAGCCCGAGGGCGTCGTCGAGGCGGAGGTCGGTCAGGCCGTTGGTGCCGTAGCCGAGGCGGAGGGTCATGTCGGGCTCACCTTCCGTGCGAGGGTGCGGGCGAGAGGGGCGAGTCCCATGACGGCGAGCCCGGTCAGAGGCGCCCCGGCCCTGGCCGCCAGGGCGGCCTGGAGCGGGATCATGGCGCGGATGCCGCCGCCGACGGCGCGCTGGGTGAGGGGTGGGGACGGGTTGAGGGCGGCGTGCAGGAGCGGGAGCCCGGCGGTACGGAGGTAGGCACCGGTGAAGGCCGTGAGCGCGAGGGTCCGCGCACCGGACGTGCTCGGGGCCGGTCGTCCGGGCTCCGGCCGCTCGCGCAGGGTGGCGGCCCCGAGTGCCGCGGTCGCGGCGAGGGCCAGGAGGGGAGCGGTGGTGGAGCCGCCCTGAGCCTCGTGGCGGGAGACGGCGGTGACGGCACAGGTGTGCGCGCCGAGCAGCAGCGCGGCGGGGACGGCGGAGCCGCGCCCCGGGGCACGTGTCCCCAGCCCGGAAGCGGAACCGGAAGCGGAACCTGAACCGGAAGCGGAACCGGAACCCGGGCCGTCGGAGGTGGCGGCGCCTCGTCCGGCACGGGCCGACGGGCCCCCTGGCGTCCGCTCCCCCGTCGCCACGGCCCCCAGCAGCAGGTCCAGCGAGCGGGCCGCGGCCATGGCGGCCGGCCCCGCCGGGGTGTGTTTCAGGCGCAGGTCGTACGCCCAGACCGTGGCCGCCAGCCCGGAGGCCACCGCCAGGGCGGGGCGTCCGGCACGGGACGCGAGGGCCAGACCCGCCACCGTCAGAGCTCCTGCGGCGGCCAGGGCCGCTCCGGGGCTGATACGGCCGGAGGGGATCGGTCGGTGCGGGCGGTCGACGGCGTCCTCGTCGCGGTCCGCCCAGTCGTTGAGCGCCATCCCGGCCTCGTACAGGCAGAGCGAGGCGCCGACGGCGAGCGCGGTGCCCCGGTCGGGGGCCCGGCCGACGGCGGCGGCTCCGGCCAGCGCGTCGCCCGGGACGGTGAACAGGGCGGAGACCCGGAGCAGTTCGGCCCAGGCCCGTGGACCGGCCTTCGGGCGGGGCCCGTCCGGTGCGGGCGCAGTCCCGCCCGTACCGGACGGGCGGACCGGGGGCGCCGCCGCGCGGGCGGCGCGGACGCCGACCAGGCCGGCGGTCGCCGCGCCCGTCAGCGCCGCGAGCAGCCGGGGCGGCCTCACCGGGCCGCCCGGAGCTGCCCGGCGAAGTCCAGCAGGGCGGCGTACTGCTCGCCCAGCGCGGCCGGACCGCCGTCGGGGTCCTTGAAGTAGAAGCCGAGCTCGGGGCGGGGTCCGCTCAGGCCCGCCTCGTGGGCGCGGGCCAGCAGCCGGGCCAGGTCCAGGACCAAGGGGGCCGCCAGTGCGGAGTCGCAGCCCTGCCAGATGGTCTGGAGGATCATGCGCGAGCCGAGGAAGCCGTCGAACGCGATGTGGTCCCAGGCCGTCTTCCAGTCCCCCATCGCCGGTACGTCGTCGATGTGGACCTCGCCCTCGGGGGCGGAGCCGAGGGTGTCGGCGAGCACGCGTTCCTTGCCTGCGTTCTTGGCGGCGGCCGCGGCCGGGTCGGCGAGGGCCGCTCCGTCGCCTCCGCCCAGCAGATTCGTCCCCGACCAGGCGCGGACCGGCAGGGCGCGCTGGACGAACATCGGGGCGAGCACGGAGCGCAGCAGGGTCTGGCCGGTCTTGCCGTCGCGCCCGGCGTGGGGCAGGCCGCAGGCCGCCGCGGCGTCGGCGAGACGCGGGCTGTGCAGGCCGGTGGAGGGGGTGAAGTTGACGTACGGGCAGCCGGCCCGGAGGGCTGCCGCCGCGTAGAGGGAGCTGGCGGGGAGCCGGGTGGCGTCCTCGCCGGGTGGGGGTTCGGTGGAGGCGACGTTGACGACGACGGTGCGGGCGAGGGCGTGGCGCCGGGTGAAGTCGGTGAGGTCGGCGGTGAACGCGGTGATCAGTTCGTCGTCGGTGCGGCTGTCGCCGGGCAGTGGTCCGCCGGGGCGTATCTCCGCGTCGGCGGCGGTGAGTTCGGCGGTGACGGCGGCGGGCAGTCCGTGCGGGAGGACCCCGCCGGCCGCCAGGGCCTCGGCCCGTTTGGGCAGGGGGCAGTCGAGGGTGTCGTGGCCGCCGAAGACGAGGGAGGTCAGGGGCGGCAGCCCGCTGTCGGTGAAGGGCGGGGTCTCGGTGACCATGCCGGTCGCCGGGTGGAGTCCCGCCGCGACGGCGGCGCATCCCGCGGTGGCGGTGGTGGCGACGGAGCCGCGTGCTCCGATGAACCAGATTCCGGTACGAACCGCCTGTGCGGTCACGGCTGCCTCCCAGGAGTGATGGGGGTGGGGGTGGGTGACGGTGGGCGGGGCACGGTGGCCGCCCCGCCCACCGTCGTCGCGGTTGCCCGCGCGGACGGCCGTCCTGGGTCCCTCGACCGGGCCGGCTCGGTCCGGACGTCGGGCCCTGGATGGATGCCTTACGCGGAGGGCAGTTCCTTCAGCTGGATGTCGCGGAAGGACACGTGGTCGTCGGCCCCGTGGTTCTGCAGGCCGATGTAGCCGTCCTTGAGGCTGCGGGCCGGGTCGGTGTTGGTGAAGTCGTTGATCTTCGCTCCGTTGAGGAAGACCTGGAGCCGCTCACCCTGGACCCGGATCTCGTAGCTGTTCCACTGGCCCGGCGGCCTCAGGACCCGGTCACGGGCCTTGATGTCGGCCGACTTGAAGGTGTAGACGGCGCCGGTGGTGCGGTCCGCCGCGTCGGTGGCGTCGATCTGGACCTCGTAGCCGTTGTCCACCGCGGACCACGGGTCGTCGGACTCCGGGAAGCCGACGAAGACGCCGGAGTTGTCGTCGCCCGCCAGCTTCCAGTCGAGCGTCAGCGAGTACGCCTTCAGCTCCTTGGCCTGGTAGGTCAGCAGCCCCATGCCGCCCTCGGAGCGCAGCTCCCCGTCGACGACGTCGAACTTCCCGGGACCGGCCTGCTTCCAGCCCTCCAGCGTCTTGCCGTTGAAGATCGACCGGTAGCCGGTGTCCGGCTTGCAGTTGGCCTTGACCTGTCCGGCGGCGTAGCGCAGCCCGCCCAGCAGGTGTGCGCGGAACTCCGGTTCGGCGTAGGACTCCTTGGTGTGGCCGAGACCGGTGTAGAAGGAGCGGCCGCCCTGGTAGGTCTGGCACCAGGCGATGGGGTGGTCGCCCTTCATGGTGCCGCCCGTGTAGGTGGTCTCGTCCAGGGTGGCGAGGACCTGGGCCTTGTCCCGGGGGTTGGTGCGGTAGTTGTACCACTCGTCGGTGCGGTCCCAGGCGTCGTCCAGGTGGGCGGTCGCCGGGTGGTCGTGGTTCTCCACCCGGACGGTCGCGGGCTGGATCTGCGGGTGGGAGGAGAAGTAGGCGCCGACGAGTCCGCCGTAGAACTCCCAGTCGTACTCGGTGTCGGCGGCCGCGTGGATGCCCATGTAGCCGCCACCGGTGGAGACGAAGTTCTCGAACGCCTTCTTCTGGTCGGCGTTCAGGATGTCACCGGTGGTGGACAGGAAGGCGACGGCGTCGTAGCGGGCCAGGTTGCTGGTGGTGAACTGGCCGGCCTCCTCGGTGGCGTCGACGGTGATGTTGCTGCCCTTGCCGAGTTCCTTGAGCGCGGCGATGCCCTCGGGGATCGAGTCGTGGCGGAAGCCGCCGGTCTTGGAGAAGACGAGGACGCGCTTGGCGGTCTTGTCCACGGGGCTGTTCGACAGTTCGAAGTCGTCCACGTCGTAGAGCGCCCCGTCACCGCCCTTGAAGACGAGGAAGAGCTCGGTGGCCTTCTTCGGCGCGCCGCGCAGCGGCACGTCGATGTCCTGGAAGGTGTCCCAGCTGCCGGTCACGGGGACGGGGGCGGAGCCGAGGATCTTGCCGGTGGGCGATCCGGTCCGTACCTCCAGGAAGCCTCCCGCGCCGGCCGAGGACGTGCGGGCGGTGAGCTTGGTGGCGCCGTCGAGGATGTAGGGGGTGAAGGAGATCCAGTCGTCGTTGTGGATGTCCCCGACGGTCCGGCCGCCGTGGGCGCTGGTCTTGTTCGGGGTGGTGACACCGGACGAGGCGTCGTAGTGCTCGGCCTGCCGGTGGCGCGGCTGGAGCTTGGCCTGGTCACGGCCGGTCAGCGCGGCCTGGCCGCCGCCCCCGCCGTCGGTGTAGGAGGCCGAGATGCCGCCGTAGATGTTGGCGTTGGGGTCGTGGCCGCCCTCCATCGCCGTCTTGATGGTGCCTTCGCAGCCGTGCGCGGTGGTGATGTCGTGCCCGTGGCTGTCGTGGCCCAGGGTGAATTTGACCTCGACCTTCGCGCAGTCGACGGTGCCGTCCTCCGGGTCGGTGACGGTCACCTCGAAGGGCACCTCGTCGCCGAACTCGAAGAGCTGGCCGTCGGACGGGAAGTGCATCTCGACGACGGGCGCGGTGTTGCCGACGGTCACGTGCACGCTGGCCGATCCGGTGCGCCCGGTGGGGTCCTCGGCGGTGACGGTGGCGGTGTACGTGCCGTTCTTCTTGTACGTGTAGGTGGGGTTGGCGGCCGTCGACGTGCCGCCGTCACCGAAGTCCCAGGCGTACGTGAGGGCGTCGCCGTCCCCGTCGGTGGTGCCCTCCGAGGAGAACTTCACCTTGAGGGGCGCGACGCCGGAGGTCTTGTTCGCGGAGGCCTCGGCGATGGGTGAGCGGCCGCCGGTGGCGTTCTCGATGCGGTAGAGCGCGGAGTTCTCGTCGCCGCCGAACCAGGACAGGCCGTAGTCCAGGACGTAGAGCGCCCCGTCGGGGCCGAAGGCCATGTCCATGATCTGGGTGCCGGTCCACGGGACGTCGTTGATCGACCGGACCGTGCCGTCGGCGTCCTGCTCGATGCGCTTGATCCACTGCCGGCCGAACTCCCCGGCGAAGAAGTCCCCGTCGTACTCCTCGGGGAACTTCACCGGCGAGTCCAGGTCCGCGTCGTAGCGGTAGACGGGTCCGCCCATCGGGGACTCGGAACCGCTGCCGAACTCGGGCAGCGAGCCACCGTCGTACGGGATCCAGGCGGCCTCGGCGGGCGGCAGGTCGACCAGGCCGGTGTTGTGGCGCGACTCGTTCTTCGGGGCGGCGCAGTCGAACTTCGCGCCGGAGGTGCCGGTGGCGAAGTCGTAGCGGTTGTACGCGTCGTTGTCGCCGGTGCAGTACGGCCAGCCGAAGTTGCCGGGCTTCGTCACCCGGGCGAACTCGACCTGTCCGGCCGGTCCGCGGTTCGGGTCGGCGGCGCCGGCGTCGGGGCCGTAGTCACCGACGTACAGGATGCCGGTGGCCTGGTCCACGCTGAAGCGGAACGGGTTGCGGAAGCCCATCGCGTAGATCTCGGGACGGGTCTTGTCGGTGCCCGGGGCGAAGAGGTTGCCGTCGGGGACGGTGTACGAGCCGTCGTCGGCGACCTTGATGCGCAGGATCTTGCCACGGAGGTCGTTGGTGTTGCCGGAGGTGCGGCGGGCGTCGAAGGCGGGGTTGCGGTCCGCCCGGTCGTCCAGCGGCGAGTAGCCGTCGGAGGAGAACGGGTTGGAGTCGTCGCCCGTCGAGAGGTACAGGTTGCCCTCGGCGTCGAAGTCGATGTCACCGCCCACGTGGCAGCACATGCCGCGGGTCGTGGGGATGTCGAGGACCTTCTTCTCGCTGCCGCTGTCGAGGGTGCCGTCCTCGTTCAGCGTGAAGCGGGAGAGCCGGTTGACCCCGTCGAACTTCGCGAAGTCCTCGGCGGTGCCGTTCTCCGGGGCGTCACCGTCGGGCGTGTCCAGCGGGGGCGCGTAGTACAGGTAGATCGCCCGGTTCTCGGCGAACCCGGGGTCGATGCCGACGCCCTGGAGCCCTTCCTCGTCGTGCGAGTAGACGGGGATGGTGCCGGATATGCGGGTGTTGCCGGCGCTGTCGGTGATCCGCAGCTCGCCGCTGCGCGAGGTGTGCAGCACGCTGCGGTCGGGGAGCACTGCCAGCGAGATGGGCTCACCGGTCTCGGCGGCGCCCTTGGCCAGGGTGACCTGCTGGAAGTCCTCGGCGGCGTCGGCCGCCCGGCTGGTGGCGCCTTCGGCGGGGGTATCGGCCGCGGCCGGGGAGCCGAGGCTGAGGGTGGCGGCGGCGAGCAGTCCGCCGGTCAGGAGTGCGAGTGTTTTTCGGGCGCGGAGCCGTCTGCTGCTTCTGTGCACGTGCGTCCTCCGGAGAGTGCCGGTTGTACGGGCGGGTGGAGCCGTATCCGTTGCGCGCGGGGACTGCCGCGCTCGTGGCCCGGGGCGCGGTGAGGCCCGGGTTACGCGAGTCATGTCGTGTACACGAAGGGGACGGTAGACCTGTTCGTCCGTGACGGAAAGGGCTTACGCACGAGTTGGGCCGAGCTTTTTCCCTTGCCAGGACAAAGCGGGATGTGGGCAGGGCGAGGCGGCCCGTCGGCTGGTGCCGATGCCCCGGGCCGTGGACACGCAAGCCACCACTCCCCCGCCGCCCGTCGGGGCGCGGCCCCGGGAACCGGACCCGCCGGTCCGGCCCCCGGGCCGCCTCCGGCTGGGTCAGCCGCCCCCGAAGGCCGCGTCGAACGACGCGCTCGGCGGGTCGAAGTCGAACCGCTTCAGGGAGGTCAGCGCCTCCGGCGCGCCCGCCAGCCGGTCCATGCCCGCGTCCTCCCACTCCACCGAGACCGGTCCCGCGTACCCGATGGACCGCAGCATCCGGAACACGTCCTCCCAGGGCACGTCCCCGTGTCCGGCGGAGACGAAGTCCCAGCCGCGCCGCGGGTCGCCCCACGGCAGGTGGGAGCCCAGGCGGCCGTTGCGGCCGTCGAGGCGTTTGCGGGCCTCCTTGCAGTCCACGTGGTAGATCCGCTCCCGGAAGTCGTACAGGAAGGCGACCGGGTCGAGGTCCTGCCACACGAAGTGGCTCGGGTCGAAGTTCAGCCCGAACGCGGGCCGGTGGCCGACCGCCTCCAGGGCGCGGTGCGTGGTCCAGTAGTCGTACGCGATCTCGCTCGGGTGGACCTCGTGGGCGAAGCGGACCCCTTCCTGGTCGAAGACGTCCAGGATCGGGTTCCAGCGATCCGCGAAGTCCTGGTAGCCGCGTTCGATCATGTGCGGCGGCACCGGCGGGAACATGGCGACCAGGTGCCAGATCGAGGACCCGGTGAAGCCGATCACGGTGTCGACGCCGAAGGCGGCGGCGGCCCGTGCGGTGTCCTTGATCTCCTCGGCGGCACGCCGGCGTACGCCTTCCGGCTCCCCGTCCCCCCAGATCCGTGCGGGCAGGATCTGCTGGTGGCGTTCGTCGATGGGGTTGTCGCAGACGGCCTGGCCCACCAGGTGGTTGGAGACGGCCCAGCACTTCAGGCCGTACTTGTCGAGCAGCTGCCGTCGGCCGTCGAGGTAGCCGGGGTCGGCGAGCGCCTTGTCGACCTCGAAGTGGTCTCCCCAGCAGGCGAGTTCGAGACCGTCGTAGCCGAAGTCCCGGGCGAGCCGGCAGACCTCTTCGAGCGGCAGGTCGGCCCACTGGCCGGTGAAGAGCGTGAAGGGGCGGGGCATGCGGGACCTCCTAGGGCGTGTTCCGGAAGTAGCGCCGTCCGCCCGGAGGGCGGGTCCGGCGGCGTCTGGTGTGTGCGGTCGCAAGGCGGAGGGTCGCCCGGGTACCGGATGTACCGGATGTACCGGGGTGGTCCCGACGACGCGGACGGGGCCCGCCGGCCCTCAAGGCCTTGGCGGAATGCGTGCCGGGCGTCGCCGGGCAGCGGGGCTCTCGAAACACGCCCTAGAAGGGGACCGGGGTGTGGACGGAGTTCTTGGCGGCGCTCTCCTCGACGGCGGCCAGCACCCTCTGCACCTGGAGCCCGTCGGCGAACGACGGCACGGGGGCGGTCTTCTCGGTGATCGTCCGCACCACGTCACGCGCCTGGTGCACGAACGTGTGCTCGTAGCCGAGCCCGTGGCCCGGCGGCCACCAGGCCTCCAGGTAAGGGTGCTCGGGTTCGGTGACGAGGATCCGCCGGAATCCCGCGGTCGTGGCGGGCTCGGTGTGGTCGTGGAAGGAGAGCTCGTTGAGCCGTTCCAGGTCGAAGGCGATCGATCCGAGCTGCCCGTTGATCTCCAGCCGGAGGGCGTTCTTCCGGCCGGCCGCCATCCGGGTCGCCTCGAAGGAGGCCAGCGCGCCGGACGCCAGCCGGCCCGTGAACAGTGCCGCGTCGTCGACAGTGACCGCCCCCCGCGCGGCACTGTCCGCGGTACCGGAGAGTCCGGCCCCGCCTCCGGCGAGCAGAGGGCGTTCGCGGACGAACGTCTCGCTCACGGCGGAGACCCCCACGAGCGGCTCCCCGGCCAGGTACTGGGCGAGGTCGACGATGTGCGCCCCGAGGTCTCCCAGCGCGCCCGAACCGGCGTGCTCGCGCTTCAGCCGCCAGGTCAACGGCGACAGGGGGTCCACGAGCCAGTCCTGGAGGTAGGTGGCCCGCACGTGCCGCAGGGTGCCCAGCCTGCCGTCGGCGATCAGCGAACGCGCGTAGGTGAGGGCGGGCACCTTACGGTAGTTGAATCCCGCGATCGCCACCTGGCCGCGGGCCGCCGCGCGTTCGGCGGCCTCGGCCATGGCCTCCGCCTCGGCGACGGTGTTGGCGAGCGGCTTCTCGCACAGCACGTGCTTGCCCGCCTCCAGGGCGGCGATGGCGATCTCCGCGTGGCTGTCGCCGGGGGTGCAGATGTCGACCAGGTCCACGTCGTCCCGGGCGATCAGGGCACGCCAGTCGGTCTCCGCCGCGGCCCACCCGTGGCGGGTGGCCGCGGCCTCGACCGCGGTGCGGTCGCGTCCGCAGATCGCGGCGAGAGCCGGTCTCACCGGCAGGTCGAAGACGTGTCCCGCGGTGCGCCAGCCCTGTGAGTGGGCGGCGCCCATGAACGCGTATCCGACCATGCCGACACCGAGCGTCGGCCGGTGTGCCGGCGGCGACGCCCCGGCCTCCTGCTCCGTCTCTTCCCTACGGGCCATGCGGACTTCCTCCTCGTCGGTGGTTCGGTGGCGGCGGCGGGGCCGGATCAGCTGAAGCCCGTCGGCAGGTACTGGTCGATGTTGTCCTTGCTGACCACGGCCGAGTACAACGTCACGGAGGTGGGGATCTCCATCTCGGCGAGGCCGGCGACGCCCTTGCTCTGGCCGAGCGCGCGGGCCAGGTCGATGGCGGAGGCGGCCATCGTCGGCGGGTAGAGGACCGTGGCCTTCAGGACGGTGTTACCGGCCTTGATGGCGTCCATGGCGGACTTGGCGCCCGCGCCGCCGACCATGATGAACTCGTCGCGGCCGGCCTGCTCGATGGCGCGCAGCGCGCCCACGCCCTGGTCGTCGTCGTGGTTCCACAGGGCGTCGAACTGCTTCTGTGCCTGGAGCAGTTGCGCCATCTTGGCCTGCCCGGACTCCACGGTGAAGTCGGCCGCCTGACGGGCCACCAGCTTGACGTTGGAGTAGTTCTTCAGGGCGTCGGCGAAGCCCTGGCTGCGCTGCTTGGTCAGCTCCAGGTTGTCGATCCCGGCGAGCTCGACGACCTTGGCGTTCGCCTTGTCCTTGAGCTGTTCGCCGATGTAGTGCCCGGCGTTGAGGCCCATGCCGTAGTTGTCGCCGCCGACCCAGCAGCGGTAGGCCTGCGGGGAGGCGAAGACCCGGTCGAGGTTGACGACGGGGATGCCGGCCCTCATGGCTTCCAGGCCGACCTGGGTGAGCGCCTTCCCGTCGGCGGGCAGGACGACCAGGACGTCGACCTTCTTGTTGATGAGGGTCTTGACCTGGCCGATCTGGGCGGCGGTGTCGTTGGAGCCCTCGGTGGTCTCCAAGGTCACCTCGGAGTACTTCTCCGCGCGCGACTTGGCCTGGACGTTGATCGCGTTGAGCCAGCCGTGGTCGGCCTGCGGTCCGGCGAAGCCGATGGTGACGGGCTTGCCCGCGGTGTCGTCGGCGGCCGGCCGGTTGTCCTGCGCGGGCGTCTTCTCCTTGGGCTCGTTGCTGGTGCATGCGGTGAGGAAGGCTCCCGCGGAGACGGCCGCGGTGCCGAAGAGCAGTCCTCTGCGGCTGGTTTCTGGCATGGCTGTCGAACCCTTCATCCGGTGCGTGGCATGCGGAACTGCGGGTGGTGATCAGTGGGGTGAGCGGTGCTCCGTGACGCGAGCGGGGCTCAGGTCTCTCCGCCGCGGAGCGTGCGGCGCTGGACCAGGACGGCCGCGACGATGATCGCGCCCTTGGCTATCTGCTGGACGTCGCTCTGCAGGTTGTTGAGAGCGAAGATGTTGGTGATCGTGGTGAAGACCAGGACGCCGAGGACGGACCCGATGATCGTGCCCCGCCCGCCGCTCAGCAGCGTTCCGCCGATGATCGCGGCGGCGATGGCGTCGAGTTCGTACAGGTTGCCGTTGGTGTTCTGGCCCGATCCGGACAGGATGATCAGCATGAAGGCGGCGATGCCGCAGCACAGCCCGGACAACAGGTAGAGGTAGAGCCGCTGCCGGCGTACGTCGATGCCGGCGAGCCTGGCCGCCTCGGCGTTCCCGCCGACCGCGACCGTACGGCGTCCGAAGGTCGTCCGGTTCAGGATCAGCCAGCCGGCCACGGTGACCGCGGCGAAGACGAGGACCAGCGGGGGGATGCCCAGGACGTAGCTGTCGGGCAGACCGAGGTCCAGGACCGAACGCACCGTCACGATCTGCGTCTTGCCGTCGGTGATCTGCAGCGCCAGGCCGCGTGCCGAGGCGAGCATGGCCAGCGTCGCGATGAAGGGGACCATCCCCCCGTAGGCGATGAGGAGCCCGTTGACCAGCCCGGCCGCGAGTCCGACGACCACGGCGGTGAACAGGATCCCCGCGAAGCCGTACTCCTGGGTGGCCAGTGTCGTCGCCCAGACGGAGGCCAGCGCGACCATCGCCCCGACGGACAGGTCGATGCCGCCGCTGATGATGACGAACGTCACGCCGACGGTGACGACCCCGATGACGGAGGCCTGCGTCAGGATCAACTGGAGGTTGCCGGTGTCCAGGAAGGCGTCCGGCTCGGTGATGCCGCCGACGGCCACCAGGACCGCGAGGACGCCGAGGAGCGACAGGTTGCGTACGTCGACGCGGAGGCCGAGGGCACGCGAGCCGGATCCCTGTTTCGAGGGCGGGGCGGCGGGGGCGCTCGGGTGCCCCTTCCCGGGCCCCTGGTGCTGCGCCGACGGTGCGGGCTGTGTCATGACGTCGGGCTCCCTTCCATGACGAGGTCGAGTACGCGGTGCTCGTCGAGCTCCTGGGCGTCGGCCTGGTGTACGACGCGGCCTTCGCGGAGCACCAGCACCCGGTCGGCGAGGCCCAGCACTTCGGGCACTTCGCTGGAGACGAGCAGGACGGCGAGGCCTTCGTCGGCCAGCCGCCGGATCACGGCGTAGAGCTCGGCGCGTGCGCCGACGTCCACGCCGCGGGTCGGTTCGTCGAGCAGCAGGACCCGGCAGCCGCGCAGCAGCCAGCGGGCCAGGACCGCCTTCTGCTGGTTGCCGCCGGACAGGGTGCGGACGGCGGCGTCCGGGTTGTCGGGGCGCAGGGACAGCTCGCGGGTGGCCCTCCGGGCGGCCGTACGCTCGGCGCCCCGGTCGAGCCAGCCGCCGCGGGCGAACCGGGAGAGTGCGGAGAGGGAGACGTTCCGGGTGACCGACTCGGTCAGCAGGAGTGCCTGCGCCTTGCGTTCCTCGGGGGCGAGGCCGATCCCGGCGGCGACGGCTGCCCGGACGCTGCCGGGGCGCAGCGGGGTGCCGGCGACCTGGACGCGGCCGGCGGTGGGCCGGCGGGCGCCGTAGATCGTCTCCAGGATCTCGGAGCGCCCGGAGCCGACGAGTCCGGCGAGGCCGACGATCTCGCCGGGGCGCAGCTCCAGGTCCACGGGTTCGAACTCGCCCCGCCGGTGCAGCCCTTCGACGGTGAGCACGGGTTGCGTCGTGGCCCGGGGGGCGCCGGGGGCGGGCCGCGGCGGGAAGACGTACTCGACGTCGCGGCCGGTCATCATGGCGACGATGTCGCGGGTGGGGGTGGACGAGGCGGGGAGCCCGACGGCGACGGCCCTGCCGTCCTTGAGCACGGTCACCCGGTCCCCGATGCGGCGGATCTCCTCCAGCCGGTGCGAGATGTAGACGACGGCCACGCCGTCCGAGGTGAGCCCCTCGACGATGCGGAAGAGGTTGTCGACCTCGTCGGGGTCGAGTGCGGCGGACGGTTCGTCCATCACGATGAGGCGTACGTCGTGGGAGAGCGCGCGGGCCATGGAGACGATCTGCTGGTGGGCGGCGGAGAGGTCGCCGACCTCCCGGGCGGGGTCGATCTCCGGGTGGCCAAGCCGCCGCAGGAGCGCGGCGGCCGCGGTCCTGGCCTCACGGGTGCGGACGACGAAGCCCGCGGTGGTGGGTTCATGGCCCAGGAAGACGTTCTCGGCGACCGACAGGCCCTCCACCAGGTCGAGTTCCTGGTAGATGGTCGCGATCCCGAGGCGCATCGCGGTGATCGGCGAGGAGAGCTGGACGGGTGCGCCCTGCCAGGTGATGGACCCGTCGTCGGGCTGGTGGGCTCCGGCGAGCACCTTGATGAGGGTGGACTTGCCGGCGCCGTTCTGCCCGAGGAGGCAGTGGACCTCGCCCGCCTGCACCTCGAGGTCCACGCCGTCGAGGGCGCGTACACCGGGGAACGACTTGGTGATGCCGGACATCGTGAGCAGGGGTGGTGGTTCTGGTGCCATGACGAAATCCCCTCGGCGAACGGGGTCTCCCCTGCTCGGGCGGAGCCGAGAGCCTGGGGACGGCCGGTGAGCGGGCAGGGCGCAGTGCCGGCGGTGCCGTACTGCTGACGGAACTGCTGGTGGAGGTGGCGCGGTGCGGTGACGCGGTGCGGTGACGCGGTGGCGGAGCGGTGCTACGGACGAAGAGCGGTGCTGCGGGTACGGAGCGGTGCTACGGACGAGAAACGGCGCTGCGGGTACGGAGCGGTGCTACGGACGCGGTGCTGTGACACGGGTCGGAACAGCGCCCCGGGGACGGGGCGGTACTGCGCGGGTGACGCGACACGCACCGGCCCCGACATCAGGCCGGCGAGAACAGGTGGTCGCTGATGAGCCGGGCCGCACCGGTCACTCCGGCGACCGGACCCAGCTCCCCCAGGACGATGGGGAGATTGCCCGTGGCCAGCGGCAGGGACTGCCGGTAGACCTGGGTACGGACACTGGCGAGCAGGTTGTGGCCCAGCCCGGTGACCCCGCCGCCGATCACGACGAGGCCCGGGTTGAAGAAGCTGACGAGCCCCGCGATGACCTGGCCGACCCGGTTGCCGCCCTCTCGGATCAGGTCCAGCGCGGTCGCGTCGCCCGCGGCCGCGGCGGCGGCCACGTCGACGGCGGTGAGCTTTCCGGCCGACTCCAGACGGGCGGCGAGCTCCGTCGACTGCCCGGCGCGGGCCGCGTCCTCGGCGTCGCGGGCCAGGGCCGCGCCGCTGAAGTGGGCCTCCAGGCAGCCCCGGTTGCCGCAGGCGCAGGCGCGCCCGTCGGGTTCCACCTGGATGTGGCCGATGTCGCCGGCGCTGCCCGTCGTACCGCGGTAGACCTCGCCGCCGGCGACGATGCCGCAGCCGATGCCCGTACCGATCTTGACGCAGAGGAAGTCGCCCACGGTGCGTGCGACGCCCGCGTGCTGCTCCCCCATGGCCATGAGGTTCACGTCGTTGTCGACCATGACGGGGCAGCCCAGTTCCTGGCTGAGCGCCTCGCGGACGGGGAAGCCGTCCCAGCCGGGCATGATCGGCGGGGCGACCGGCACGCCCTCGGGGAAGCGCACCGGCCCGGGGACCCCGATGCCCGCGCCGTCGAACCCTTCGGCGAGCCCGGAGGCGCGGAGCTTGGCCGCCATGACCAGGACCTGTTCGAAGACCGCGACGGGCCCCTCGCGTACGTCCATGGGGTGGTTGAGGTGACCGAGCACCTCCAGTTCGGCGTTGGTGACGGCGACGTCGACGGAGGTGGCCCCGATGTCGACGCCCAGGAACCGCAGTTGCGGGGCGAGCCGGATGTTGTGGGAACGGCGTCCGCCGCGGGATGCGGCGAGTCCGTCGGCCACCACGAGTCCGGTCTCCAGCAGCCGGTCGACCTCGACGGCGAGCTTCGACCGGGAGAGGTCGATCCGGTCCCCGAGCTGCGCCCGGGAGTTGGGCCCGCCGTCGCGCAGCAGCCTGAGCAGTCGCGCCTGGTGCGTGTTCGCGGGTCGTGCCGTCATACGTCTCACGCGTCCCTCCCCGCCACACGGCCAGTTCCGTCGGGCTTTCGATGGGGAACGTAGCAGCGCTTCACCGGAGTGGGAAGAAGTTGAGCAGGAATCCGCACCAACTTTCTCCACACTCAGGACAAAGATCGGGGCGCTCTGTCCGTTCAGGGGCAGCTGATCACTTGCCCCGCGTACGAAAGGTTGCCGCCGAAGCCGAAGAGCAGGACGGGGGCACCGCTGACGACCTCACCGCGTTCGACCAGCTTGGACAGGGCCATCGGGATCGACGCGGCCGAGGTGTTGCCGGAGTCCACCACGTCCCGCGCCACCACCGCATTGACGGCCCCGATCCTCTTGGCGACCGGTTCGATGATCCGCAGGTTGGCCTGGTGCAGCACCACGGCGGCGAGGTCCTCCGGGGTGATCCCTGCGCGCTCGCAGACCCTGCGGGCGATCGGCGGCAGCTGGGTGGTGGCCCAGCGGTAGACGGCCTGGCCCTCCTGGGCGAACCGCGGGGGCGTGCCCTCGATCCGTACGGCGTTGCCCATCTCCGGCACCGAGCCCCACAGGACGGGGCCGATGCCGGGCCGGTCACCGGCGTCCGGGTCGGCGGTCACGACGGCGGCGCCCGCACCGTCGCCCATCAGGACGCAGGTGGTGCGGTCGGTCCAGTCGACGATGTCGCCCATCTTGTCGGCACCGATGACCAGGGCACGGGTGGCCGACCCGGCCCGGATCGCGTGGTCCGCGGTGGCGAGGGCGTGGGTGAACCCGGAGCAGACCACGTTGATGTCCATGACGGCCGGCGAGCCCATGCCGAGCCGGGCCGCGACACGGGCCGACATGCTGGGCGAGCGGTCGATGGCGGTGGAGGTCGCGACGAGGACCAGGTCGATGTCGCCCGGCTGCATACCGGCGGCGGCCAGCGCCTTGGCCGCCGCGTGCGCCGCCATCTCGTCCACGGGCTCGTCCGGCCCGCCCACGTGCCGGGTCCTGATGCCGACCCGGCTGGTGATCCACTCGTCACTGGTGTCCACCATGCCCGCCAGGTCGTGGTTGGTGAGCACCTTGGCGGGCTGGTAGTGGCCGAGCGCCACGACACGTGAGCCGGTCATGTACGGGTTCCCCTCGCTACGAATGGCAGGAATTCACCAGTCTTGGTTGCTACTGATCGGTACAGAGGCACGTAACCCGACAGGAATATCGTCCGTGGGTTGGAGCGTCCCGAACAGCGACTCGAACATCTCCCCGAACACGCCCCCGAACACCGCCCTCGCCGATCCGGTCGTCCACCCGTGCCACCCCACCGGGCAACCGGAACGCGTGCCTGGGAACGGCACCCGACCGGTCCACCGGCTCCGACCTCGCGTACGGCTTCCGGGCGACCCGTGGCAGGCTCTGTACGAAGGGCTGTTCGGGCCTCCACCACGTACAGGAACGGGTTGATCGGCTATGGGACGGGTCACGGAGCGCCGGCGCACCATCCGCATCCGGGACGGGGTGGTCACCACCCGCCCCGACACGCTCGTCGCCGAGGAACCCCTGGAGATCCGGCTGAACGGCAAGCCGCTCGCCATCACGATGCGCACTCCGGGCGACGACTTCGCCCTGGCGGCGGGCTTCCTGGTGAGCGAGGGCGTGATCGGCGAGGGATCCGAGGTGCAGTCGATCGTGTACTGCGCCGGGGCGACCTCCGACGGCGTGAACACCTACAACGTGGTGGACGTGAAGCTCGCCCCGGGCGTCGTGGTCCCCGACATCACCCTGGAACGGAACGTCTACACCACCTCGTCCTGCGGGCTGTGCGGCAAGGCCAGTCTCGACGCCGTACGGACCACGACGCGGCATCCCGTCGCCGACACTCCCCCGGTCCGGGTCACGCCCGAGCTGCTGGCCGCCCTGCCCGACCGGCTCCGCGAGGCGCAGCGGGTGTTCGACCGGACCGGCGGACTGCACGCGGCGGCGCTGTTCTCGCCCGAGGGCGAGCTCGTGGACATCCGGGAGGACGTGGGCCGGCACAACGCGGTGGACAAGCTCGTGGGCCGGGCCCTGACGGACGGGCGGCTGCCGCTGACGCGGTCGATCCTGCTGGTCTCGGGGCGCGCCTCGTTCGAGCTGGCGCAGAAGGCGGTGATGGCCGGGATCCCCGTGCTCGCGGCGGTCTCGGCGCCGTCGTCGCTGGCCGTGGACCTGGCGGCCGAGAGCGGGCTGACGCTGGTGGGCTTCCTGCGGGGCGCGTCGATGAACGTGTACGCCGGGGACCACCGCGTCGCGCTGGACGCGCCGGTCGGCCGGAGCTGAGACAGACCGGGCCGGGACAGACCGGAGCTGAGACAGACCGGGGCCGGGGCCGAGTCAGGCCGGGGCCGAGTCAGGCCGGGGCCGAGTCCCGGTGGGACGGCGCCTCGGCACCGCCCCGCGCCGGGCCGGTGGCGTCCCGCGCCGCCCCGTTCTCCGGCAGCGGGTCGAGGGAGCGGCGCTTCGCGATGACCGCGCAGACCATCAGCTGCATCTGGTGGAAGAGCATCAGCGGCAGCACCGCGAGGCTCGCGTGCGCGCCGAACAGCACGCTGGCCATCGGCAGCCCGGCGGCCAGGCTCTTCTTCGACCCGGCGAACTGGATGGCGATCCGGTCCGGCCGTGCGAAGCCCAGCCGCTTCGCCCCGTACCAGCTCAGCGCGAGCATCGCGGCCAGCAGCACGGCCTCGGCGGCGAGGAGGCCGCCGAGGCGGAGCGGGGTGACCTGGTGCCAGATGCCGGCGACCATGCCCTCGCTGAACGCCGTGTAGACGACGAGCAGGATCGAGCCCCGGTCGACGTATCCCAGGAGCGTGCGGTGGCGGGTGAGGAAGCCGCCGACCCAGCGGCGCAGCAGCTGCCCGGCGAGGAAGGGCACCAGCAGCTGGAGGACGATCTGGACCAGCGATTCCGCCGAGAAACCGCCCGCGCTGTTGCCGAGCAGGACGGCGGCCAGGAGCGGGGTGAGCAGGATCCCGGCGAGGCTGGAGAAGGATCCCGCGCAGATCGCGGCCGGTACGTTGCCGCGCGCGATCGAGGTGAAGGCGATCGAGGACTGGATGGTCGAGGGGACCAGGCACAGGAAGAGGAAACCCTCCTGGAGCTGCGGGGTCAGTACGTACGGCACCAGCCCCCTGCTCGCCAGCCCCAGCAGCGGGAAGACCGCGAAGGTGCAGGCCAGGACGGTGAGGTGGAGACGCCAGTGCTTGAGCCCGTCCAGCGCCTCGGCGGTCGACAGGCGCGCCCCGTACAGGAAGAAGAGCAGGGCGACCGCACCGGTCGAGGCTCCGCCGGCCACCTCGGCACCGGTGCCCGAGACGGGCAGCAGGACCGCGAGCACCACCGTGCCGATGATCGCCAGGATGTACAGGTCGACCGGCAGCCAGGACGGCAGCCTCAGGGTGGGGCGGTTCATGTGCTCCGTGCTCTCGGGGGTCGGCGGTTCCGGGTGCGCGAGGCCGTGCCTTGGAGGGCGCGGGCGTGCCCGTCCATCCTGCTCCCGGTGATCGCCCTCGCGGAACCCGCCCCCCGCTGCGACGCTCGTCACGGTCCGCCGGGCCGGGCAGGGTCGGCCCGAGGCCGTGTGGGGCCGGGCAGGTGGGCCGGGTGCGGGCGGCGAACCGCGTAAGCACCGCGTACAGATTCGGTGGAGATTCCCGCGCGAGCTACTTACCCTGCGGTCAGAAGTGCGCCCGAGCCTTGCCCATCTGGCCTGATTTCGGTGGCTGACCAGTGCAGATGCCACCTTTTCCGGAGAGTTCGGACCCTCCCCTGGGCGCTTTCGGTGGGGTAGCGTCGCGGCGCCGTGCGGAGCGCCACAAGGAGCAGGTCATTGCGCGAGTTCACTGTCCCACCCATGGCCGCCGCCCCTCAAGTAGGCGGTCTCGCCGACACCGTCTTCGACTTCGCCGAGGAGGATCCGCACCGGATCGCCCTCGCCCGCAAGGACGAGGACGGCCGGTGGCAGGACGTCACCGCCGCCGCCTTCCGCGACGAGGTGCTGGCCCTGGCGAAGGGGCTCATCGCCCATGGGGTGCGGTTCGGCGACCGGGTCGCCCTGATGTCCCGTACGCGCTACGAGTGGACGCTCTTCGACCTGGCGCTCTGGACCGTCGGCGCCCAGTCCGTGCCGATCTACCCGACGTCCTCGGCCGAGCAGGTGCTCTGGATGCTGCACGACGCGGAGGTCGCGGCCGTGATGGTCGAGCACGAGGACCACGCGATGACGATCGGCTCGGTGATCGACCGGCTGCCGAATCTGAAGCGGCTGTGGCAACTGGACGCCGACGTGGTGCGGGAGCTGGTGGAGGCGGGGGCGCAGGTCGACGACGAGGTGGTGCACCGCCACCGGCGGGCGGTGACCCCCGAATCGGTGGCGACGGTGATCTACACCTCCGGCACCACGGGCCGGCCCAAGGGGTGCATGATCACCCACGCCAATTTCATGTTCGAGGCCGACACCATGGTGGCCCGCTGGCACCCGGTGTTCCGTTCGAAGCCGGGGGACGAGGCCGCGACCCTGCTCTTCCTGCCGCTCGCCCATGTCTTCGGCCGCATGGTGGAGATCGCGGCGCTGCGCGGCCGGGTGAAGCTCGGCCATCAGCCGGAGCTGTCGGCGAAGGCGCTGATGCCGGACCTGGTGTCGTTCCGGCCCACGTTCATCCTGGCGGTGCCGTACATCTTCGAGAAGGTCTTCAACGCGGCGCGGCGGAAGGCCGAGGCCGAGGGCCGGGTCGGCCCGTTCGACAAGTCGGTCGAGGTCGCGGTGAAGTACGCGGAGGCGATGGAGGAGCGGGCCTTCGGCAGGGGGCCGGGTCCCTCCGCGGGGCTGCGGATGCAGCACCAGTTCTTCGACAAGGTCGTCTACCGGAAGGTGCGCGAGGCGATGGGCGGCCGGGTGCGGCACGCCATGTCGGGCGGCTCGGGCATGGCCCGGCGCCTGGGCCTCTTCTTCGCCGGCGCCGGCGTCGCAGTCTACGAGGGGTACGGCCTGACCGAGACCACGGCGGCGGCGACGGCCAATCCGCCCGAGCGCACCCGCTACGGCACGGTCGGCCGGCCGATCCCCGGCTCCACCGTGCACATCGCGCAGGACGGCGAGGTGTGGGTGCACGGCGCCAACGTCTTCTCCCGGTACCTGGGCGACCCCAAGGCCACCGGAGCCGTGCTGCACGACGGCTGGCTGGCCACCGGCGATCTGGGCGCCCTGGACGAGGACGGCTACCTCACGATCACCGGGCGCAAGAAGGAGATCCTGGTGACGTCGGGCGGCAAGAGCGTGGCACCCGGCGGCCTGGAGGAGCGGGTGCGGGCCCATCCGCTGGTGGCGCAGTGCATCGTCGTCGGCAACGACCGGCCCTACATCGCGGCGCTGGTGACCGTCGACCAGGAGGCGGTGGAGCACTGGCTCGCCATGCAGGGCAGGGCGCCGATGCGCGCCGCCGAGCTGGTGCGCGATCCCGACCTGGAGATGGAGGTCCGACGGGCCGTGGTGGCCGCGAACACGGCGGTCTCGCAGGCGGAGTCCATCCGTACGTTCCGGATCCTGGCGCACCAGTTCAGCGAGGAACACGGCCTGCTGACCCCGTCGCTCAAGCTGAAGCGCAAGGCGATCGAGACGGCGTACGCGGCCGAGGTCGACGCCCTGTACCGCTGACAGGCACGCGATCTGACGGAGCGTCAGCATATTTGCCCCGGCTCTTCGCCGGATGTCTCCCCCGAGGGAATGCTCGGGCCCTGCCGTTCGTTGGACCTGCGAGAACCAACCGACGACGTAAGGATCGACTGCTCGTGAGCCAGGTCCCCTCCCTCACCCTGAACAACGGCCTCGAGATGCCCCAGCTCGGTTTCGGTGTCTGGCAGGTGCCGGACGACGAGGCCACCGAGGCCGTGACCGTCGCCCTGGAATCCGGGTACCGGAGCATCGACACCGCCGCGATCTACGGGAACGAGACGGGCACCGGCAAGGCCATCGCCGCCTCCGGTGTGCCGCGCGCGGAGCTGTTCGTCACCACCAAGCTGTGGAACACCGACCAGGGGTACGACTCCACGCTGCGCGCGTTCGACACCTCCCTGGACAAGCTGGGCCTCGACTACGTCGATCTGTATCTGATCCACTGGCCGGTCCCGGCCAAGGACGCCTACGTCGACACGTACAAGGCCTTCGAGCGGATCCTCGCCGACGGCCGCGCCAGGTCCATCGGCGTCTCGAACTTCTACCCGGCGCACCTGGAGCGTCTGATGGGTGAGACGTCCGTCGTGCCGGTGATCAACCAGATCGAGCTGCACCCGCAGTTGCAGCAGGCCGAGGCCCGCGCCTTCCACGTGGAGCACGGCATCGCCACCGAGGCCTGGTCGCCGCTCGGTTCGGGCAAGGGCCTGCTGGAGGTCCCGACCGTGGTGGCCGTCGCGCGCAAGCACGGCCGGTCCCCCGCGCAGGTGGTGCTCCGCTGGCACCTCCAGACGGGCAACGTCGTGATCCCCAAGTCCGTGACGCCCGCGCGCATCGCGGAGAACATCGACGTGTTCGACTTCGAGCTGGACTCCGACGACCTGGCGGCCTTCGCCGCACTCGACGAGGGCAGGCGCACCGGCTCCGACCCGGCCGAGTTCAACCTCGGCGCCTGACGCGCACCGGCGGCGCCCCCGCTGCGGCGGGGGCGCCGCCTCCTTCCGCATCGGTGCCCCGGGGCGAGTCCGGCAGCCGTTTCAGCGAGCCCCTTTGCGGCCGCGGTATTCCTGGGGGCTCTGTCCGCGTACCCGCTTGAAGGCGGTACTGAAGGCGAACGAGCCGCCGTAGCCGACCTTGCGGGCGACCGACTCGACCGTGGCGTCGGTCTCCCGGAGCAGGTCGGCGGCCAGGGCGAGCCGCCACCCGGTGAGGTACGCCATCGGCGGCTCCCCGACCAGCTCGGTGAACCGCCGCGCCAGCCCGGCCCGGGAGACCCCGGTCCGCGCGGCCAGGGCAGCGACGGTCCAGGGGTGGGCCGGCTCGTTCTGCAGGAGCCTGAGCGCCCGCCCCACCACCGGGTCGCCCATCGCCCGGTACCAGGCGGGTCCCTCGGCGCCGGGCCGGGCGAACCAGGTACGCAGCACGGCGATCAGCAGCAGGTCCAGAAGGCGGTCCAGGACGACACTCTGGGCGGGCTCGTCCCTGGCGATCTCGGTGTCCAGCAGTGCCAGCAGCGGGCCGCTCCGGTCGTCGGAGCCCAGGGCGAGCAGCGGGGGCAGGGCGTCCAGCAGACGGCGGCTGATCTCGCCGTCGAGGAGATACGTACCCACGAGGACGGCGGTCGCGCCGTCGGAGGCGTTGCCCCAGGTGCGCACGCCCAACCGCATGGATTCGGCCAGGGGTTCCCCGCGCAGGGTGGTGCAGAGGCCGCCCGGCCCGATGCGGGCGTGCGGGTCCGTGCCGGGGGTGCCGGTGACGGTGTACGGGGCGGGACCGCGGGCGACGGCGACGTCCCCGGGGCGCAGCCGGACGGGCTCGGCCCCGTCCGCCGGGAGGACCCACGCCTCTCCCCGAGTCACGGACATCAGGCAGAGCGGGGCGCGGTCCTCGATCCGTACCGACCAGGGCGGGTCCATCACCATCCGCAGCAGGAAGGCGCCTCTGGCGCGTGGTCCGTCGAGGAGGCCGGCGAGTGCGTCCATGCGGGCCAGCGTACGGACCGGGACAAGAGGTCGTGCGCACGGTGGCACCGAGCCAAGGAAGAGGAGCACGGAGTTGCGGCGACCACGGGATCGCGGCGCTCCGTGCTCATGGGTGTGGGCGCCTTCCCCGCATCACGCCGTCGACCGCCGCGCAGCCCTGCCCGCTCGCCGGGGGCCGCTCGGCCGGCGTCACGACGAGTGGGGCCGCCGCAGTCCGTCGAGGAGTACGCCGACCAGCCGGCGGGGGTCATAACGGGGGTCGTTGTCATCTCCGACGCAGAGGTTGCCGATCCCCCGCATCAGTTCGTAGGCCTCGACATCGGGCCTGATCTCGTCGGCGGCCGCCGCCGCGTCGAGGAGTTCGCCGCACACGGGCACCAGCCGGTCGAGGAAGTAGGCGTGCAGGGCGTCGAAGCCGCCGCTGTCCGATCGCAGCGCGTTGGCCAGGCCGTGCTTCGTGACCAGGAAGTCGACGAAGAGGGCGGCCCACCGGCCCAGCGCCTCGGACGCCGAGTCGGCCTCGGCCAGCAGGACCGGACCGGCCTCGGCGCAGGCCTCGACCTGGTGCCGGTAGACGGCGACGACGAGGTCCGCCCGTGTCGGGAAGTGGCGGTAGATCGTCCCCATGCCGACGCCCGCCCTGGCGGCGATCTCGCGGATCGGCGCATCGACACCGGAGGCGACGAACACCTCGGCGGCGGCGGAGAGCAGCGTCTGCCGGTTGCGCTGCGCGTCCGCCCGCTTGCCGCGGGCCGGCACCTCCCCCGAGGGGCTTGAAGCGGGCACCACGTCCTCCTTGCGACGTCCGACGGTCGTTGACAAAGCGGAACACTGCTCCGTATATTAATCGGAACGTCGTTCCGCTTGAAGAATACCCGACGGCGGACGCTCATGGCCGCCTCCCCCCGCCGCCGCTCGCACGGGACCGGCGGCGAGACGGCCCTCGGAAGGGAACACACCTCATGGCCTCATCCGCCGACGCCTTCGGCTCTCCCTCTCCGGTCCTCTCGGCCGGCCCGGTGGTACTGCCGGCTCCCGGCCGGGCCGTGGACCTGGAGGTACGGGTCTCGGCGCCCGTGACCGGCGACGAGCTGCCGGTCATCCTGCTCTCGCACGGGCAGGGCCGCTCGAACCACCTCTCCTCGATGAACGGTTACGCCCCCCTGGCCCACTTCTGGGCGGCGCACGGCTTCGTCGTCGTCCAGCCCACCCATCTCAGCTCGGCGACGCTGCGGCTGGATCCCGCGACCCCCGGGGCACCCCTGTTCTGGCGGTCACGGGCCGAGGACATGACGCGCGTCCTGGACGGACTGGACGCGATCGAGGCGGCCGTCCCGCAGCTGCACGGGCGGCTGGACCGCGACAGGGTCGCCGTGGCCGGGCACTCGATGGGCGGCCACACCGCGAGCCTGCTGCTCGGGGCCAGGCTCACCGATCCGCAGGACGGGACGGAGGTGGACCTGACCGAGCCCCGGATCAAGGCGGGCGTCCTGCTGGCCGCGCCCGGAAGGGGCGGCGACGCCCTGAGCCCGTACGCGGCGGAGCACCTCTCCTTCTTCCTGACCACGGACTTCTCCACGATGTCGACGCCCGCGCTGGTGGTCGCCGGCGACAGGGACGACTCCCCCCATCTGACGGTTCAGGGCCCTGACTGGCACGCCGACCCGTACGTCCTCTCCCCCGGTCCCAAGTCCCTGCTCACCCTGTTCGGCGCGGAGCACGGGCTCGGCGGGGTCTCCGGATACGACGTCGCCGAGACCACCGACGAGAATCCCGAGCGGGTGGCCACGGTCCAGCGGCTCACCTCGGCCTACCTCCGCTCGGAGCTCCATTCCGGGGACACCGCGTGGAAGACGGCGTGCGAGGCGCTGACGACCGCCCCCGTGCCGCTCGGACGCGTCGAGTCCAAGGAGGCCGGGCAGGTTCCCGCGTAGCCATGGACGTACGCGTATGGAGTCGAGCCGCTCGAAGATGTCGGAGGCCCGGCGTACCGGCGAGCCTTGAACCATGACGACGAACACAGGACGACACGAGCGGGACACCGTGCTGGTGACGAGCGGCACCGGCAAGACCGGCCGCCGCGTGGTGGAGCGGCTCACCGCCCTCGGGCTGGAGGTCCGGTCGGGTTCGCGGACCGGAGACGTCCCCTTCGACTGGCAGGACGAATCGGGCTGGGCCCCGGCGTTGCGGGGCGCGGGCGCGGCGTACGTCGCCTACCACCCGGATCTCGCGGCCCCGGGCGCCCCCGAGGCGATGGCGGCCTTCGGCCGGATCGCGGCCGCGAACGGGGTGCGGCGGATCGTGCTGCTCTCCGGACGCGGCGAACCGCGGGCCGTGGTCGCCGAGGAGGCGCTGCGGGACGCGGCGGGGGACGTGGAACTCACCGTCCTCCGCTCGGCCTTCTTCGCGCAGAACTTCAGTGAGGGGGCGCTCCTGGAGGACGTACGCGCCGGTGAGCTGGTCTTCCCCGCGGGCACCACCGCCGAGCCGTTCGTGGACGCGGACGACCTGGCGGACGTGGCGGTGGCCGCCCTCACCGGGGAGGCCGCCACCGGAGTGGTCCATGAGCTGACGGGCCCACGGCCGCTGACGTTCGACGAGGTGGCGGCGGAGCTGACCCGTGCGACGGGCCGCGAGGTGCGGTACACGCCGGTGACCGGTCCGCGGTACGCGGCGGCCCTGGAGGGCCACGGGGTCCCGGCGGGCGAGGCGGCCTTCCTCGCCGGGCTGTTCACGATGCTGCTCGACGGGCACAACGCGGCGCCGGCGGACGGGGTGAAGCGCGCGCTGGGCAGGGACGCCAAGGACTTCACGACGTTCGCGCGGGAGGCCGCCGGGCAGGGCCGCTGGCGGGGGTGAGCCGGGACCGTGCGCGCGCCGGCCCCGCAGCCGGCCGGCGTCCGGATCGTGCCCCCGGAACGGGTGCACGACGTATTGCCGGTGGGTGTCCGCCACCATAACGTGCGCTCATGGAGCTGGAGTTGCGACATCTGCGCACGGTAAGGGCCATTGCCGACACCGGCAGTCTCACCAAGGCCGCCGCAGCCCTCGGGCTCGCTCAGCCCGCGCTCAGCGCCCAGTTGCGCAGGATCGAGAAGTCGCTGGGCGGGCCGCTCTTCGACCGTGACCACACGGGGGCGCGACCCACTCCGCTCGGCGAACTGGTCCTGGAGCGGGCCCGGGTGGTGCTGCCGGCCGTGAGCGAGCTGCAGGAGGAGGCGGTGCGCTTCGCCAACGCCTCGGCGGCCGTGGAGCGGTTCCGGCTGGGGGGCACGCACGGCCCGCTGCTCGGCGGCCTGGTCGACCGGCTGGCCGCCGCGCACCCGACGGCACCGGTGACCACCCACACCTCGTGGTCGGTGGCGGAGATCGCCTCGCTGCTGATCGACGGCCGGCTGGACTTCGCGCTGATCGGCGCCTGCGGGGAGAGCGCCCCGCCCCTGGCCGACCGGCTCCACTGGCAGGTCATCGGCGTCGACCCGGTGTTCGTGATGCTGCCCGAGGACCACCCGCTGGCCGGGCTCCCCGAGCTGGAACTCTCCTCCCTCGCGGGTGAATGCTGGGCCGACGTGCCCGGTGACGGATGCTTCGCGGACTGCTTCACCACGGCGTGCGCCCGGGCCGGCTTCACCCCGGTGTCGGTGTACGAGACGGACACGGTGTCGGTCGTGCACCTGGTTCAGGTGGGGCGGGCGGTCGGACTGTGCCGGGCCACGTTCCCGCCGACGCCCGGCCTGGTGACCCGACCCCTGGTGGGCTCGCCGCTGACGTGGCGTCACCTCCTCGGGAGGCATCCCCGCTCACCCACGGCGCAGGCGACGGCCGGCGCGGTGAGCGGGCACACCCGCTCGGCGTACGCGGAGGCGGTGCGGCGCAGCGACAGCTACGCCGGCTGGCTGGCCGCCCATCCGCGCTTCGGCCCGGCGCCGTGAGGCACCGGTGGACGGATCACTCCGCGCCGTGCCCCGGGGCGGCCGCCTCGATCCGGCCCGCCAGGGTCAGGTCCCTGGCGGTGATCGCCCCGCCGGCGTCATGGGTGTGCACCGCGACGCGCACGGTGCGGTAGCCCAGGGTCAGTTCGGAGTGGTGGTCGAGCTCCTCCTGGATCTGTGCCACGTGGACGGTCAGCGCGGCAGCCGCGAAGTGGGAGGGGAGCCGGTAGGTCCGGGCGATCCGGTCCCCGTCCCGCTCCCAGCCGGGCAGGTCGCGCAGCCCGGTCTCGACGTCGTGCGCGGACAGCGGTTCGGCGGGCATCGTTCGGCGGCTCCTGCCGGGAATCGGTTGCGGACGTCTTCGGCCGTGACGTTACTGTCTGGTTATGACAACTGTCGCGCTCGACACGGGGGTAGGGCCGCTGCTGCGCGGCTGGCGGGAGCAACGGCGGATGAGCCAGCTGGAACTGGCGCTGCGCGCGGACTCCTCGGCCCGGCACATCTCGTTCGTGGAGACGGGCCGCTCGCGTCCCAGCGAGGAGATGGTGCTGCGGCTGGCCGAACACCTCGACGTACCCGTCCGGGAACGCAACGCGCTGCTGGTGATGGCCGGTTACGCGCCTCGGTTCGCGGAGACCCCGCTCCAGGACCCGGCGATGGGGGCCGTGCGGGAGGCGGTGGAGCGGCTGCTCCAGGGCTACGAGCCGTATCCGGCGCTGGTCGTGGACGCCACGTACACCGTTCTCGCCGCGAACCGGGGCATCGGGGTACTGCTCGACGGTGTCCCGGAGCACCTGCTCGTCCCGCCGCTGAACGCCATGCGCCTGACCCTGCACCCGGAGGGCCTGGCCCCGCGCATCCTCAACCTGCCGGAGTGGCGCGCCGATCTGCTGGCCCAGATGGAACGTCAGATCGCCCTGCTCCGCTCCTCGCGGCTGCGTGCCCTGTACGACGAGGTCGCGGCCTACCCCGCGCCCGAACCCCCGCCGGTCGGCCCCGGTGTGACGGAGACGGGCGTCCCGTCGCCGGCGCTGCCGCTCCGGATCATGCACGGCGGCCGGGTGCTGTCGTTCCTCTCCTCCATCGCCACCTTCAACACCCCGATGGACGTGACCGTCGCGGAGCTCGCCATCGAGACGTTCCTGCCGGCGGACCGTGAGACCGCCGCCCATCTGCGCGCGCTCATGCCGTGACGAGGGGCCTTGTCCAGGGGGCGTCGCTGCGGAGCAGGGCGGCCGCGCAGGCGGACGCCACGGCCAGCAGGACCACGGCGCCCAGCAGGGGAAGGGCCGGGTGGCCGTTCAGTACGGCCAGCGCGCCGCAGCAGGCACCGGTCAGCATGGCCGCCGCCGAGAGGAGCCGGCGCCCGGCTCGGCTGCCGGGCCCCCTGGCGAGCCGGCTGTCGGCGGCCAGGCCGGTGATGGTGAGCGTGAGCACGGTGGTCTTGAGGTCGGGCACGGCGAGGGTGCGGGCGGCGGCGTTCTGCACACCGAGGCCGATCCCGAGCAGGGCGACGAGGGTGAAGCGCACACCTCCGGTGTACGGCCCGCCCGATACCGCGGTGACGACCAGGGCCACCGCGACGAACACCGTCTCGGCGAGGAGGGCGTACAGGATCTGCCTGCCCCGGTGGGTGCGGGCCACATGGACGGCGAGCCCGCCGGAGACCGCTCCGACGACGAACGCCACGAGCGCCACCGCCGAGGCGAGCAGCGAGAAGCCGGGGGCGCCCGCGAGCGCGAAGCCGCCGAAGACCACGTTGCCGGTCATGTTGGCGACGAACACATGGCCCAGCAGCAGATAGCTGAACGCGTCGACGAGCCCGGTCACCACGGTCAGCGCGAGCATCATCGGCGGCAGTGGTCCGTGCCGCCCGGTCATGTCCGGTACGAGGGTGTCCCAGGCCTCACGCAGGACGACGGGCATGCGCGGCACACTCCGATCACTGGATGTGCTCCGGATTGTGCCGCAGCCCGGCTGCGGGGCCGGCCGTACGCGCCGGGCGGGGCCCGTTTGCCCCTGCCCGGCGCGTACGGCCGGTCCGACCGTCTCCCGGCCGGTGGGTCCGCTACACGCGCGCCCCGTTGTCCAGCGGGTCGCGCCGCTGCTGCCGGGACACCTTGCGCCCCGGCGCGCGCTTGCGGGCCGGCGGCGGCGCCTTGCTGCTCGTCTCCAGGAGCAGCGCGCCCGGCACGGCGGTCATCACCGAGGAATACGTGCCCACGCAGATGCCGATCAGCAGGGCGAGCGCGAAGTCCGCGAGCGAGTCACCGCCGAGCACGGCCAGGGCGGCCAGGATGAACAGCGCGCCCATGCCGGTGTTGACCGTGCGCGGGACGGTCTGCAGGACGGCGCGGTTGGCGATGTCGGGGAGCGGGGTGCGCCTGCTCTTCGCCCACAGCTCCCGCACCCGGTCGAAGACGACCACCGAGTCGTTGACGGAGTAGCCGATGACGGTGAGGAGAGCGGCCAGGAAGATGCCGTCGACGGTACGGCCCAGCCAGGCGAAGGCGCCGACGAGGATGATGACGTCGTGCACCAGCGCCCCGACCGAGGCGACGGCGAACGTCCAGCGGAACCGGGCGGCGAGGTAGGCGAGCTGGACGAACACGGCGACGCCGAGGGCGATGAGGGCGTTGCGCCGCAGTTCGTCGCCGAGGCTGGGCCCGATCAGCTCGTCCCGGATCTTGGTGGCCTCGCCCCCTTCCTCGGCCAGGGCGGCCCGTACCGCCCGCTCGCCGTCGTCGTCGAGCTTCCCGGTGCGTACGGACAGGTCCCCGTCACCCGCCGTGGTGACCTCCGCGTCGCCGAACCCGGCGGTGGAGAGGGCGTCCCTGGCCTTCTCCACGTCGACGGGGCGGCTGGTGGAGTACTCGACGAGCCGGCCGCCGGTGAATTCGACGCCGAGGTTGACGCCGCGTACGACGATTCCGGCCACGGCGACGGCGACCAGCACGGCGGAGAAGGCCAGCCAGCGGCGTGGAGAACGGAAGAGCTGCGGGTCGCGTGCGTTGAGCCGGGTGCGGACGGCGCCCGGCCGCGCGATGCCGTTGACCCCCCGGTAGCCGCTGACGAACCGGGAGCCGGCCGCGATCTCGGTGAGCGCCCGGGCGATGACGAGCGCGGAGAACATCGAGGCGATGACACCGATGGCGAGCGTGACGCCGAACCCCTTGACCGGTCCGGAGCCGAGGAAGAAGAGGAGGCCCGCCGCGATCAGGGTCGTCACGTTGGAGTCGGCGACCGCACTCCAGGCGCCGCGGAATCCGGCGGTGAGTGCGGAGAGCAGCGTACGGTTCGGCCGGTCCGCGCATTCTTCGCGGGCCCGTTCGAAGACAAGGACGTTGGCGTCCACCGCCATCCCGATCGCGAGGACGAATCCGGCCAGCCCGGGCAGGGTCAGGGTGACTCCGAGGACGACGAGCGCGGCGTAGGAGATGACACCGTAGGCGGCGAGGGCGAGGGCGGCGAGGGCTCCGAAGAGCCGGTACATGACGGTGATGAACAGGGCGGTGGCCGCGGCGCCGATGAGGGCGGCCCGTGCGCTGGCGTCGATGGCGGCGGCACCGAGCGTCGGGCCGACGATGCGCTGCTCGACGATCTCCACGGGGACGGGAAGCGATCCGCCCTTGATGAGGAGGGCGAGGTCCCGGGCCTCGTCCGCGCCGAAGGAGCCGGTGATCTGGGTGGACCCGGAGGGCAGGCCGACGTTGCAGCCGACCGACGGGGAGACCTGGGGGGAGGAGATGACCTTTCCGTCGAGGACGATGGCGACCCTGCGGCGTTCGTCCTGGACCGGGTTGCAGGCGGCCTCGCCGGTCAGGCCGGTCCACTTCTTCCCCGCGTCCTTGTGGAAGTCGAGGGACACGCTCCACCCGGTGCCCTGCTGGGCGTCGAAGCTCGCGGTGGCGTCCTTGACCCCGGCGCCGGAGAGCCGTACGGGGCCGAGGGCGAGCAGATCCCCCTGTTCGTCGGGGAGCGTCGGCCCGGCCTTGCTCCCCTCCCCCTCGTCCTTCTCCTTGTCGTCCGCCGCCGGTTCGGTCCCGGGGCCCTGGACGGGGTGGAAGCTCAGCTGGGCGGTCTTGCCCAGCACCTCGGCGGCCTGGCGCGGGTCCTGGACGTCCGGGAGTTCGACGATGATCCGGTCCTCGCCGGAACGCGTCAGGGTCGGTTCCGCGACGCCGAGCGAGTCGACGCGCTGGCGGAGCACCTCCAGGGTGCGGTCGGTGCTGTCGCGGTCCGCCGTCGCGGTGTCCGAGTCCTTCGCCTGCAGCACCATGCGGGTGCCGCCCTGAAGGTCGAGGCCGAGTCTGGGTGACATGGTCAGCGTGATGTACACGGAGACGAGCAGGACGGCCGCGGCCAGTACCGCTCGCACCGCGGTGGCGCGAGTCATGGGGGATCCTCCGAGGGGGCGCCGGGCCGCCCTCGCTCAGCGGAGGCGGTACGACGGGTCTGTGGAACAGGACCGGTGGTCGGCCGGGTGACCGGCCGTCCCCCCGGGAGGACCTCGCACGCCGGGCAGCGCCGCACGGCTCCGGCCGGACGCGAGGAGGGCGGGCCCGCCCGCCCCGCCCAGGAGGGCGCGCGGCACGGGCAGGGCGAACGGCCTCGGGGCGAGGACGCCCGCGCCGGGCGGCGGGACGGGCTGCGGGGCGTGCGACCGGTCGGCCCCGGCACGCGGCCCGGGCGCGGAGGTGCCGGTCCACCAGCCGGACGGCGCCGACACCGCCTCGGCCCACGCGCCCGCCGGGCCGCCGGGCAGCCGGGCGGTGTCGGCCGCGGAGCCCACGCCCAGGGGCACGGCGGAGGCGGAGGAAGTGGGGACGGGGGAAGCGGAGAGGTGCGGGCGGGGCGGGCACGGGGAGCCGCGTGTCTCCCGAGGGCCCGGCGGGGGCGCCGCGGACAGCCCGGCACAGGCCGGGGAGGCGGGGGAGATCCGGAGGTCCGCCTCCGCCGTCCGGGGCGTCGAGGGCAGAGACGCGGCGGCGGTCCCGGCCGCTTGGGCCTCACCGACCTGACCGGACCGCAGATCGCGCGCTGGGACCAGGACCGGGCCGTGCGGGGCGGGCACCTGCCCGGCCGAGGACGGCCACGTGCCGAAGGGCGACGGAGCGGCGGAGGGTGCCTGAGTGGTGGAGAGCGCCTGAGCGGTCAGGCCCCGCACGGTGGGCACGGCGCCCACGGCGGCGGGCGTGCCGCCGACCAGCGTGAGGACGGCGAGGAGCAGTGCGGCGAGCGCATGGCGTACTCGTTGCGCCGGTGCGGCCGGCCGGCCCCGTGGGGGCGCGTTCCCCCGGGGCGCCCCCGGGAGGGGGCTCACCTCGGTCGGCCCGGGAGGACGGCCACCGTGCCCGCACCGGTGTGCCGCAGCACGGAGTCCAGGATGAGACCGGCGCCCCGTACGACCGAGGTCGAGGGGTCGCCGGCGAGGCGTACGGGCGTGCCGAGGCGCGCGGCGATCCGGTGGGTGACGTCGGTGTGCAGCGCTCCGCCGCCGGTCAGCACGGGGCCCCGGCGCAGCGCACCGCGCACCGCTCCGTGCCTGTCCTGACGCCACATGGACATGATCATATCCAGTACGTTCCCGACGAGTTGGGCCGGCATCGCCCCGGCTTCCCCACCGTCGAGATCGCTGAGCTCACCACTGAGACCACTGAGACCACCGAGATCGCTGAGGCCGGTCTCGGCCTGGCGGGCGTCGGCGATCCGTCCGTCGACGAGCAGGGTGACCTCGGTCAGTTCGGCCCCCATGTCGACCACCAGCAAGGGCCCGCTGTCGGGCCCTTCGGCGCAGGCCGCGACGGCTCTGGCGCTGCTGAGGACGACCGCTCCGGACGAGCCGAGGGCGTCCAGCAGATCCCTCGCCTGGCTGCGGTGCTCCGCGCCGGCCAGCACCGGATGGCTCAGGACGATCACGCTTCCGTGCCGGTCGGTACCGAGCGCCGTGTCCGCGAGGCGGGCGAGCAGCCGTCCGCACGCCTCCGGATCGACGATACGGCCGCGGCGGACCGGTCGGCCGGGTCCGTCGTCCCAGACGGTGCAGGCGACCAGCCCTCGTCCGGGGACCCAGGCGCGGGCGCCGGAGCTGCCGAGGTCGACGGCGAGTCCACGGGCGGCACCGGGACGCCGGGCGGTACCGAGGCGGTGGACGCCGGCGTCGGGCCCGCCGCTCCCCCGGTGTACGGAACGGCCGCGCGGCCGTCCGTCGCGCACAGTACGCATCGTCCCTCACCCCTGGCCCGACACCGCAGCCGTTCACCACTCCGCGACCCGCTGATAGCGAGGCATGACCGAGCCCTCACTATGCAATATCGGGCATAAGAACGCCACTCCCTCCACAATTCCAAGGCACTGCGGCCCATCCTGTCCGGCTCGGCCCGGCTCAGCCCAGGAACGACCCGACCAGCTCCGCGAACTCGTCCGGTGTGGCGATCCTGACCCCCAGCCCCTCCGCCTTGGTCCGCTTGGACCCGGCCTTCTCACCGGCCACGAGCAGGCTCGTGCGCTTGGACACGCTCGACGACGCCTTCCCGCCGGCCCGCTCGATCAGTTCGTTCATCTCGTTGCGCGAGAGCTTCTCCAGGACGCCGGTCATGGCGCCGGTGACCACGACGGTCATCGCGTCGAGCGGCAGTCCTGTCCCACCGGCGCCCTCGCTCACGCCCTCGGCGCCCGCCCTCTCCTCGTCCGCCTCGGTCCCGGGGTCCGGCGGCGGCGTGGCGCCGGGCTCGGTCATGTTGACCCCGGCGGCCACCAGCTTGGCGATCAGCGGAGCCAGTTCCGCCAGCTCCGCGACGACCGCGGCGGCCTTCTCCTTGCCTATGCCGTCGACCCGCTGGAGGGCCTCGGTGTCGGCGGCGGCGATCCGGTCCATGGTCGCGAAATGACGGGCGATCCGGCGGGACATGGAACGCCCCGTGCCGCGGACGCCGAGGGCGCAGAAGACGCGTGACAGCGGGCGGCTGCGCGCGGTCTCCACAGCGGCCAGCAGATTGTCGGTGGACGTCTCACCCATCCGCTCCAGTCCGAGCAACTGCTCCCGCTCCAGGGTGAAGAGGTCGGCGAAGTCGGCGACGAGACCCGCGTCGACGAGCTGGACGACCCGGGTGGCGCCGAGACCCTCGATGTCGAGCTGGTCGCGGCCCGCCGCATACGAGACGGAGGCGACGAGACGGCAGTCACGGCCCCGGACGCAGCGCCAGCGCTGCTCACTGGTGTCGATCTCGGAGCCGCACTGCGGGCAGGACTGCGGGAACTCGATGGGCCGCTCCTCCCCCGTCCGCAGGTGGGCGACGGGCGCCTCGATACGGGGGATGATGTCGCCCGCCTTGTAGACCATCACCTGGTCGCCCAGGCGCAGGTCGCGGCGGGTGATGTCGGCCGGGTTGTGCAGCGTGGCGTAGCCGACGGTGGATCCGTCGATCTCCACGGGCTCCAGCACCGCGCGCGGCGCGATGATGCCGGTCCTGCCGACGTTCCACTCGACGCCGAGCAGCCGGGTGACCTTCTCGACCGCCGGAAGCTTGTAGGCGATGGCCCAGCGCGGTGCCCGCGTGCCGGTGCCGGCGTCGCGCTGGTCGGCGGCCAGGTCGGCCTTGATCACGATGCCGTCGATCCCGAAGGGCAGGGTGGCGCGCTGCCCGGCGATGTCCTCCACCCCCGCCTGCACCTCCTCCACCGTCCCCGCGGTGCGCGGCGCCACCGCCGTGTCCGCGGCGGTGCGCACGCCGAGCCCCGCGACGTGGCGGAGGACCTCACTGTGCGGGAGGCCGGTCAGGGTCTCCGCCGACGTGCCGGAGCCGGGCAGCGGGAGGGCCGCGTAGGCGAAGAAGGTCATCTCGACGCGGTAGGGCCGGTCCTTGGCCCGCAGGGTGCCCGCCGCGCCGTTGCGCGGGTTGGCGAACGGGGCGGCGCCGTGTGCCGTACGTGCGGCGTTGGCGGCGTCGAACTGCTCGTCGGTCATGAGGATCTCGCCGCGCACCTCGAGGGTGGCGGGCTCGTTCAGCCGCTCGGGCAGACCGAGCACCGTGCCGATGGCGTGCGAGACGTCCTCACCGGCCGTGCCGTCCCCCCGGGTGATCAGCCGGTCGAGACGCCCCTGCTGGTAACGGGCCGCGACGGCGAGGCCGTCGAGCTTGGGCTCCACGCTCCAGGCGGCGACGGGCCGGCCGATCCGCCGCTCCACGGACGCGGTCCAGGTGACGAACTGCTCGGCGGAGAACACGTTGTCCAGGGAGAGCATGGGCACCGTGTGCGGCACGTCGCCGACCGCCGCGCCGCCCGCGACCTTCCCCGTCGGCGAGGCGGCCAGCACCTCCTGCGGGTGCTCCGCCTCGTATGCGGCTATGCCCCGCGCCAGGCGGTCGTACGCGTCGTCGTCGAGCAGGCTCTCGCCCGTGGCGTAGTACGCGGCGGCGGCCTGTGTCGCCTCTTCGACCGCGGCGGCGTACGAGGCGGTATCGGCGAGCACAACAGCTGAGTTCGTCGTCATGGGCATCATCCTGCCGTCCATCACTGACAACGCCCTCCGTCCGACCTCCACCCCTCGGGCGAGAGAGCGCTCTCCCATATGACATGGCATCGGATCAACCGAACAGGCAGGTGGCGGAAACGTCTGCGCAACTTATTGACATGCCTTCGACACGCTTCTACGTTCACCCGAGAGAGCGCTCTCTCGCCCATCCCCCGGGCCCGATCAGGAACCCCACTTCCTCAGACAGGAGTGCCGTGCTCTTCCGAAACCGACGCACGACCGAGAACCGCGGCCGCAGGACCCTGCCGCCGTGGCGCTACAGAATCGCGGGGCTCGCCGCCGCGGCCCTCGCCCTCTCCTTCCTCCAGACGAACGTCGGCAGCGCCGCCCCCGATCCGACGGCGAACGCCCCCAAGGCCGCCGCGGACGTGGTGAGGGTCGCCGAGTTCCTCGCCGAATGCCCGTACAACCACCGGGGCCCGAACGACCCGATCGTCTTCCCCGGCCTGCCCGGCGCCTCGCACATGCACAGCTTCTTCGGCAACGACTCCACGGACGCCCACTCCGACCTGACGTCACTGGAGAGGGGCGGCACCACCTGTTCGCCGGTGACCGACCTCTCCTCGTACTGGGTCCCGACCCTGTACGACGGTGACAAGGAGGTGGAGCCCACGGGCACCACCTTCTACTACCTGGGTGAGGGCGTCCGGGACGACGTCATCCGGACGATCCAGCCGCTCCCCCGCGGTCTGCGGATCGTCGCGGGCAACGCCGTGGCGACCGGGCCGAACGACAACACGATCTCGCGCTGGTCGTGCCTGCACCACGGCGAGGTCAACCCGTCCCACGACTTCGTCAACTGCCCCGCCGGCTCGATGCTGGAGTCCTACCTGGACTTCCCCCAGTGCTGGAACGGCAAGGACCTGGACTCGGCCGATCACAAGAGCCACATGGCCTACCCGGTGGGCGGGGCCTGCCCCTCGACCCACCCGGTCGCGGTGCCCAAGCTGCGCCAGGTGCTGCGCTACCCCGTGAACGGC
The DNA here is from genome assembly GCF_000177195.2 of Streptomyces sp. SirexAA-E. Taxonomy (GTDB): domain Bacteria; phylum Actinomycetota; class Actinomycetes; order Streptomycetales; family Streptomycetaceae; genus Streptomyces; species Streptomyces flavovirens. Next base: position 6,496,251 of record NC_015953.1, on the reverse strand, counting down.
GACCCGGCCCGCTTCAGGCTGGCGTCGGGACCCGGCTACACCATGCACGGTGACTTCTTCAACGTGTGGCCGGAGGCGGAGATGGCGCAGCGGGTGCGCGACTGCATCAATGCCATCGTCAAGTGCGGTGCGGACGGCAAGCCCTGACGGCTCGTCCGCTCACACCGCAGTTCCGAACGGTGTCCGCCCGGGGCTCGCTGCCCCGGGCGGACGCCCCACCCGAGGACACCGATGAACGACGCTCGTCGCACAGGAACCTCGCTCCTGCTCGGCCTTGCCCTGCTGACCGGCACGGCCGCGTGCTCCGCCGAACCGGCTCCCGGCTCCGGAGCCGCCGCACCGCCCCGGCCGACGGCCACAACCGCCGCCCCCACCCCTTCCGGTCACCCGACCGACTCGGCCTGGCTCCAGCTGATGATCCCCATGGACGAAGGGGCCGTGGCCCTGCTGGACCTCGCGGCGGCGAAGTCCTCGGACCCGGCCCTGCGGTCCCTCTCGGCCCGCCTGCGTGCCGCGCACCGGACCGAACTGACGGCGCTGACCGGGCTGCGGGAGCGCATGGGGCTGCCGGACACCGATGTGCACAAGGGGCACGAGATGCCGGGCATGGTGACGGCCACCGATCTCGAACGGGCCGACGCCGCCGAGGGCGCCGCGTTCGACCGGCTGCTGGTGACGGAGATCCGCGACCACCTCCGCCAGTCCGCGCAGGTCTCGCGTTCCGAGACCACGGCGGGTGGTTCGGCCGAGGCGAAGGAGCGGGCGACGGCCCTCGTCGCCGCGCGTGAGGAGCAGCTGGCCGAACTGGAGGAATTCCCGGGAGTGCCCGGCTGACGTGCCGCAACCCTTCGCACGCCCGTCCGACCAGCCGGTATAAAGACTGCATGACTGCCGACGTTTCGCCGCCCGTGCGCCCCACGACCCTGGAGGACGTGGCCGCCGTCGCGGGCGTCTCCCGGGCCACGGTGTCACGGGTGATCAACGGTGCGACCACGGTGGACCCGGCCCTCAGGCGGGTGGTCGAGGAGGCGGTGGCCACCACGGGGTACGTACCGAACCGTGCGGCGCGTTCGCTGGTGACCCGGCGGACCGACTCGATCGCCGTGGTGGTGTCCGAACGCGAACGGCGCCCGGTCTCCGAGCCGTTCATCGGCCGGATGTTCTCCGACCCGTACTTCGGCCGGGTGGTCAGCGGCCTGCTGGAGGTGCTGCGCCCGGCCGGTATCCAGATGGTGCTGATGCTGGCCGACGACGAGGGCTCGCGCAACCAGCTGCTGTCGTACCTGCGCCAGGGCCATGTCGATGGGGTGGTCCTGATCTCCACCCACGCCGAGGACCCGCTGCCCGGGCTCGTCCAGGACACCAGGCTGCCCGCCGTCCTGGCCGGCCGTCCCCTGCGGCCGTCCCCGCTCACCTATGTCGAGGCCGACCAGCGCGCCGGCGCCCAGCTGGCCGCCGACCACCTGGCGTCCCTGGGCCGGCGGAGCATCGGCACGGTGGCCGGGCCGCAGGACATGCCGGCGGGACAGGCACGGCTGACCGGTTTCCTGGACGCGCTGGGCCGGCACGGCATCGAGGACGTGGCGGTCGCCGAGGGCGACTTCACCCACACCGGGGGGGCCGCCGCGATGCGCGGGCTGCTGGCCCGGCGCCCGGACCTGGACGCGGTGTTCATCGCCTCGGACCTGATGGCGCTGGGGTCCTTGCCCGTCCTGCTGAGGGCCGGCAAGGAGGTGCCCTCGGACGTGGCGGTGGTGGGTTTCGACGACAGCAGCGCGGCGGTGGCCTGCGATCCGCCGCTGACCACCGTGCGGGAGCCGGTGGAGGAGATGGCGGCGGAGATGGCCCGGCTCCTCCTCCAGCAGATCGGCAGGCCGGGCGGCCCCGTCCCCTCGGCGGTCTTCCATCCGACGCTGGTGAAACGCGCGTCGGCCTGACGTCCGGCCGGGTCAGCCGCGCGCGCCCGGTACGGCGTCGTCGGCGCCCGGCACCGCGTCGGCCCCGCCCGGTGCGGCACCGTCCGCCCCCGGAACCGGGCCCCGGGTGAAGCTCTGCTCCGCCAGCGGCACCTGGGGGCCGGAGAGCTCCCTGATCCAGTGCGCGAGGACCCGGTGGACCGCTTCGGCCCCCACCACGGCGGTGACCGGGCCCTCGCCCTCGGCGGCGAGGGCGTCCACGGGATCGGTGAGCGTACGCGGCCACAGGAGGAACGGCCTGGACTGCTCGCCGCCCAGCCCGCCGTGCGAGCCGATCTGCTCCTCGAAGGCGTGCACGGCTCCCGTCTCCGGCTCGTACATCGAGTTGACCATGACGTCGGCCACGTGCGGGAAGGAGTCGGTACGCCGCACCGCCTCCGCCGCCCCCGTGCCGTATCCGGCGAGCGGCCCCACCCCGTCCGTCAGCTCCGGCACCGGCACCTCCGCCCCACCGCGTCCGAGCACCACCGAGCCGTGTTCCTCGCTCCGCACGAGCAGGAAGCCGATGCCGGGGTGGTTGGCGAGCGTGCCCAGCAGGGCGGGGTGGCGCCGGTCGATCTCCTCGCGCGAGGCCCGGCCCTCGATGTCCGGGAAGGAGAGCAGGCCGAGGTTGCCAGAGGCGAGCACGACGGGGTCCGACAGGGCGGCCTGGTGCTCCGCCTCCTGCTCGTCGACCGGCCGGTGCAGAGCGATGCGCACGGCGTCCCGCGCCTCGGAGGCGCTGCGGGTGCGCTGCGCGCGCCGGGGCACGGGCAGCCCGCAGCCCGCCCGGACGAGGTCCTTGAGCGTGAGGCCGTACTTCCCGGCGAAGGTCTCCCCGGGGCTCTGGCCGTGGTCGGAGAGCAGCACGATCCGGTAGCTGCGCGGGGCGTGCTCGGCGGCCCTGGCGATGAGGCCGAGGGAGCGGTCGAGGCGGGTCAGGACCTTCTCGGCGTCCCTGCTGTGCGGCCCGGAGTGGTGGGCGACCTCGTCGTACGCGACCAGGTCGGCGTAGACGGTGGTGCGCCCGGCGAACATGTCCCCGATGACGGCGGCGACGACGACATCGCGTTCGACCACCGTCGCGAACGCCCGGATGAAGGGGTACAGCCCGCCCCGTTTGACGCGGGGCGTCTCCTTCCGGATCCGTGCCCGGGTGGACTGCCCGATCTCGCGGCCCACCTCGGCGGTGAAGGACAGGGCGGTGCGCACCGCGTTGGCCGGGTCCGAGAAGTACGCGAAGTAGCCGGCCCTGGAGCGGCGCCCCTTGCCGAGTCTGGCGGCCATGGACAGGACCAGCGCGAGCTGGGTGGCGCCCCCGCTGAAGAGGTTGCCCCGGCTCGCCCCGTCGACGGTGAGCAGCCCGCCGTCGTGGGTCCGGGCGATGGCGCGGCGCTGCATCTCCAGGGCGCTGGCCGGTCTGCTGGAGACCATGACGGTGCCGGTCTCCTTCTCGTACCAGCGGAACGCGGGCACGTCGAAGTTGCTGCCGTGCAGGATGGCGAGCTGGCTGGCGCCTGTCTGGCTGGACCAGTCGGTGAACCACGGGGTGAGCCGGTGACCGGCCTCGTCGGCGATGCGGCCGGCCACGGTCGGCATCAGCCCGTCGGCGGCCGCCTGCCGGAGCACGTCGTGGCCGACGCCGTCGAGCTGGACGAACACGATGCCCGGAGGGCCGCCGCGCCCGTCGGATGTGCTGCTGCGCCGCCGTCGGCGGTCGGCGAGCCGGGAGAGTCTTCGCCAGTGGGCGTCGTCGTCGCGCACGGCGAGAGCGGTGGAGGCGGCGGAGGCGACGGCAGACATCACGGCGGCGACGACGACCGCGGTCTCCGGGTTGGCGTCGCCCCGGCCGTCCGGGATGAGCCGCAGGGCTATCCACAGCAGCGATCCGTTGAGGAAGAAGACCAGGGCGCCCAGCACGAGGGCCGGCACGATGAGCAGTGCCCGCACGAGCACGGGCCACACCAGGGCGGAGAGCAGTCCGAAGGCACCCGCGCCCCAGGCCGCGGTGAACGCGGTCCTGGTGATGCTGTCACCGTCGTCGGACTGGAGCTGGAAGTCGGGGAGGATCCCGGCGAGCACCAGCATGGTCAGGGTGGAGACCGCCCAGACCGCGATCACGCGCATGAGGGCTTTCCCCGCCGTATGCCATCGCCCGTCGTCCACGCCGTCCACCTCACGTCCGGGCCCTGTGCCGTCAAGGGCCCGCTTCCAGCTTTTCACAGCCGCCCGGTGGCCCGGTCGCGGGTCAGCAGCCGTCGTACCCGGCGGTAGGCATGGAGAGCCTGCGATGGACGCGCGCCTTGGTGCCGGACGTGTACACGGGCTCCTCCAGCCCCGCGAACTCCAGACGCACGCCGCGCCGCTCGCACTCCGCGGCGAAGTCCCCCGCCGGGACGAAGGCCCGGGCGAGCACGCGGTCGTTGGGCGCTACGAACAGCTCGACGTCGCCGCCCTCCACGTCCGACCACAGCGCGTGGTGGTCCGGGCGCATTCCGTACAGCCGGAACTGCCGGGTGACGACGTAGCCGTGATCGGCGGCCCATCGGGCGCACATGGCGTGCTGGCCGCGGGTGTCGACGAGGAACGGATCACCGTCGAGCTCTTCGAGCGGAGTCAGACTGGCGATGGCCGCCACCCGCACCTCGCCGATGACGTCCCCCCTGGGCCGGAATCCACGCGTCTCCCCGCACGGAGACACTGCGCTCGATCTTACCCCGGGCATTGCACTGCGTAGCCGCTCGAACGCGTGCAGCAGTGGGCGCGTAGGAGCGCACCGGCGCACAGGGGCGCACCGGCATACGCGTCCCGCCGAACGCCTACGCTCGTACCGGTGCACCGGAGCCCGGTGCGCGCGGAACGGCGGAACGAGGAGGCAGCACGGTGGAGGTCACCTGGTGGGGTCATGCCACGTGCACGATCGAGGACTCCGGTGTCCGTCTGCTGACCGATCCGCTCTTCGCCCGGCGCTTCGCGCATCTGCGCCGCCGCCGCGGCGAGGTGCCGCCGCCCCTGGCCGCGGTGGCCGACGCCGTCCTGATCTCCCACCTGCACTCCGACCACCTGCACCTGCCCTCGCTGACCCGCCTCGCCCCGGGCAGCCTGCTGGTCGTCCCCCGCGGGGCGGTGGCGGCCGTACCGGGGCTGCGCGTGCTGCGGCGGGTACGGGGGCTGCGGATCACCGAGGTCGCCCCGGGTGACGAGGTGAGGATCGGCGAGGTGCTGGTCCGCGCCGTCCCGGCCCTGCACGACGGCCGCCGGCTGCCGGTCGGCCCGCACCGGGCACCCGCGCTGGGCTACGTCGTCGAGGGCGAGGCGCGGACGTACTTCGCCGGGGACACCGGCCTGTTCGACACCATGGCGGAGGCGGTGGGGCCGGTCGACGTGGCACTCCTGCCGGTCGGCGGCTGGGGGCCCTACCTGGGTCACAACCACCTGGACGCCGCCCGGGCCGCTCAGGCGCTGGCCCTGCTGGCGCCGCGTTCCGCGATCCCGGTGCACTACGGGACGTACTGGCCGATCGGGATGGACGGGGTCCGGCCGCACGAGTTCCACGCCCCGGGGGACGAGTTCGTCCGGCAGGCGGCGCGGCTGGCTCCGGAGGTGGCGGTGCACCGGCTGGGTCACGGCGAGCACGTGAGACCGGAGGCGCGCCGGTGATCCAGGAGGTGCTGCGGCAGCTGCCCACGGAGTCCACCCAGCAGGCGGTCGGTTATCCGACCCTGTTCACGCTGGTGGCGCTGGGATCGCTGGTCCCGGTGGTGCCGACGGGGGCCCTGGTGAGCTCGGCGGCCGTGGTGGCGTTCCACCAGACGTCCCCGTTCGCGCTGCTCTACGTCTTCGCCGCGGCGTCCGCCGCCGCGTTCCTCGGGGACATATGCCTGTACTGGCTGGGGCAGCGGGGGGTGCGGTCGAAGAACGGCTCGAAGTGGCTGGCCGCGATCACCCGGCGGGCCGCGCCGGAGCGCCTGGAGCAGGCCCGGCAGAAGCTGGACGAACACGGCGGGGCGGTGCTGGTGCTCTCCCGGCTGGTGCCGGCGGGCCGGATCCCCGTGATGCTGGCCTGCCTGCTCGGCCGGATGCCGCTGCGGCAGTTCGCCCGGGGCGACGTACCCGCGTGTCTGGCGTGGGCGGCGACGTACCAGCTGATCGGGATACTCGGCGGCTCGCTCTTCCGGGAGCCGTGGCAGGGGGTGCTCGCAGCGGTGGTGCTGACGGTGCTGGTCAGCGGGGCGCCCGCGGTGTGGCGCCGGCTGCGGACACGCTGGGCGCACTGAAGGCGCGAGCGGCCGAGGCGCTCAGTGCCCCAGGACCCGGGAGCCGCCGACCGGCAGGTCCCAGAGGTCGGCGCGCGGATGTCCGGACCGCTGCCAGGCGGTCCGGAGCCGGGCGAGCGGTTCGAGCACCGGTTCGGCGGACAGCACGAAGGTGGCCCAGTGCATCGGGGCCATGGCGCGGGCCCCGAGGTCCTCGTACGCCTGCACGGCCTCTTCCGGGTCGGTGTGCACGTCCGAGAGCCACCAGCGCGGTTCGTACGCCCCGATGGGCAGCAGGGCCAGGTCGATCCCCGGGTAGCGGCGGCCGATCTCCTCGAACCAGTGCCCGTAGCCGGTGTCCCCGGCGAAGTAGACGCGTCGGCCCTGCCCGTCGTCGAGCATCCAGCCGCCCCACAGGGACCGGCAGGTGTCGGTGAGGGTGCGCTTGGACCAGTGGTGGGAGGGGACGAAGTCGAAGCGGACCCCGTCCAGTTCGGCTCGTTCCCACCAGTCGAGTTCGGTGACGCAGGTGAACCGGCGCCGCCTGCACCAGCGGCCGAGCCCCGCCGGGACGAACAGCGGGGTGTCCCGGGGCAGCCGGCGGAGGGTGGGGGCGTCCAGGTGGTCGTAGTGGTTGTGGCTGATGACGACCGCGTCCACCTTCGGCAGTTCCTCCCAGCGGACGCCGACCGGGGTGACCCGGGCCGGGGTGCCGAGGATGCGGCGTGACCAGACCGGGTCGGTCAGGACGGTCAGGCCGCCGATGCGCACGACCCAGCTGGCGTGCCCGGCCCAGGTGACGGCGAGCGAACCGTCCGTCACCTCGGGCAGGGGTTCGGGGGCGTAGGGCAGCCGGTGGACGCCCCGGAGCCCTTCGGCATTGGGCCGCATACCGCGCTCCCGGGCCAGTCGAGTCATGCCCCTGACACCCGGGAGGGGGGCGGTGAGCCGGTCGGCGAAACCACGGGGCCAGCTCCGGACCTCGCCGAGGGGCCGCGACCCGAGGACCGGCCCGTCCGCGGACCGGTCCGGTCCGGGCCGGGAGCGCTCCGTCTGTTCCGTCATCGAGAGGCTCCCGTCATCCGAGTTCTTCGAGGGCTGCTGCGAACATGCTCAGCGCTTGTGCCACATGGGGCAATCGCAGGGGCTCCACCGCAGTGAGGGACTCGGTCTGCTCCTCGGGGGTTGAGCCGAGCAGTGCCCCGGTGCCCAGCCGCACCCGCAGGGCGCCCAGTTCGTCGCCGAACCGGTGGCCGCCCGGGGCGGGGGCGCCGAGCCGGTCCGTCAGGTACTCCTCCAGCTCCATGGAGTCCGTGACACCCCGGGCGGCGAGCCGGGGCCGGAGCGGGCCTAGGTCGGCGTAGAGGTGGCGGCCGGCCTGCGGGGGCCTGGCCAGCGCGCCGGAGGTGAGGACGGCGCGGTGCGCGGCGGAGGCCACCCGCGCCTGGATCGCCGCGGCTCGCCGGACGCGGTCGGTGACGGGCGACGGCTCCCGCAGCGCGTGGGCGGCGGCCCGGGCCACGGGCTCGGCCACCAGGGCGCCGAGGGCGGTCAGCACGTCGAGCACCCGGGCGCGGCGGGCGGCGGAGCGCCCGGTGCCGGGGAACCGCGCGACGGCGACCGGCCAGGCGGAGGGGGTCAGGGCGCCGGCCAGGTCGGTGAGGACGGTGACGTCGTCGGGGCACATCTCGGCGGGGCTCAGCAGCACCGTGTCGTGCGGCCGGTGCACGGTGTCGCGCCAGGTCTCGTCGCTGACGACGTGCAGCCCCTCCGCCACCGCCGCCTCGCAGACCTCCCGGACCAGCTCAGGCGGGGCGACGGTGGCGGTCGGGTCGTCCGCCACGGAGATCAGCAGCAGCCGGGGCCTGCCGCCCTCGGCCCGCACCCGGCGCACGGTCTCCAGCAGGGCGTACGGGTCGGGGATGCCGCCGCACTCGGCCGGGGTCGGCACCAGGTAGGCGGGCCTCCCCAGCAGCCGGGCCTGGGGCATCCAGGCGGCCGGGCAGGGACGCGGCATCAGCACGTCGCCCCCGTACGCGGCCATGAGCGCGAACAGCAGGGGCGAGGCGCCCGGGGCGGCCACGACGTCCTCGGACCCGCCGTGCAGTCCCCGGCGCTGCCAGTAGGCGCGGGCGGCCTCGCGGAGGGCGGTTCCGCCGCCGGGCGGTTCGGGCCGGGTCCGGCCTGCCGAGGCCGCCAGGACGCCGACCAGCTCGGGCAGGGCGGGAAGCCCGGGATCCAGGGCCGGGGGCCCGTACCGGACCGGGCCGCGGTCCTGCCGGACGGGGTCGGTCCGCTTCCGCCGGCTCCCGTTCATCCCGGACCTCCTCCGCGCGCGTCGCCCTGTGGCCTTTATACGGAGGTTCCCCGGCCCGCGCCCGCGCACCGGCCGGATCTCCGCGCCGACTGCTTCCTGGGGGGCGGGGCGGTCGACGGTCCGGCCGGGGTGCGTCATCCCGCGAACGGTGTCCCGGGCAGTCCCCGCCCCGCGTCCGGCAGCACCAGCAGCGAACCGGAGAGCGGATGCGGGGACGCGAGACCGGTCCGGGCCGTGGAGATGTACAGGTCACGGAGTCCGGGGCCGCCGAAGGCGCAGGCGGTGGGCCTGCGGACGGGCAGCTCCACGACCCGGTCCTGGCGGCCACCGGGGGTGTAGCGCCGTACCGCCGCGCCCTCCCAGAAGGCGACCCAGACACAGCCCTCGGCGTCCACCGTCAGCCCGTCGGGCCACCCCTGGCCGGGCGGGACGGTGACGAAGGGGCGGCGGCCGTGTATCCGGGCGCCCTCGACGTCGAACACGTCGATCCGCCGGGTCGGGGTGTCGACGTAGTACATGAGGCGGCCGTCCGGGCTCCACCCGGTGCCGTTGCTGACGGTCACCGCGGCGGGCATGCGCGCCACCGTTCCGTCCGGCGCCACACGGGACAGCGTGCCCCCTCCGGCCGCCTCGTCGTAGCGCATGGTGCCCGCCCAGAGCGCCCCGTCCGGCGCCACGGCCGCGTCGTTGCCCCGCCGCCCGGGCACGGGGTCGGTCACCAGCCAGGAGAAGGCTCCGTCGGCGGCGTAGAGGCCGACGCCGTCCCGCAGGTTGACCACCAGGCCGCCTCCCGCCCGGGGTTTCGCCGCGCCGACGTGCTGTCCGGTCGCCATGACCGTACGGCGGCCGGTCGAGGGGTCGTAGGTGTGGACGCGGGCCGAGAGGATGTCGACCCAGATCAGCCTGCCCGTCACCGGGTCCCAGGTGGGGCCCTCGCCGAGCTCCGCCCGCTCCCGGACGGCTATGTCCCAGGACGGGCTCACGCCTGCCCCCGGTGGTGTCCGAGCCGGCCGGACAGGGCGTCGGCGCCGCTCGCGGCGAGCCGGGCCAGCTCCTCCTCGCGCTCCTCGCTCCAGCGGATCATCGGCACCGAGATGGAGAGCGCGGCGACGACCCGCCCGGAGCGGTCGCGCACCGGCGCGGCGACGCAGCTCACGTCCGGGTTGGACTCCCGGTGCTCGACGGCGACGCCCCGCTTGCGTACGGCGGCGAGCGCGGCCCGCAGGTCCGCCGCGTCGGTGATGCTGTTGTCGGTCATCGCGACGAGTTCGCGCCCGTCGAGCCGGGCGTCGAGCTCCGCCTCGGGCAGCGCGGCCAGCAGCAGCTTGCCGACGGATGTGCAGTGGGCGGGCAGCTTGCGCCCGGCGGCGGAGACCATCCGGACGGCGTGGGTGGAGTCGACCTTCGCGATGTAGATGACCTCGGTGTCCTCCAGGATCGCCACATGGACCGTCTCGCCGCAGGTCTCGGCGACCTCACGGGCCACCTGCTGGCCCTCCGCGGCCAGGTCGAGCTGTTCCGCGTACCGGCTGCCGAGCTGGTAGGTGCGCACCCCGAGCCGGTAGCGGCCGGGCTGCCCGGGGACCGTGACCAGGTAGGAACGCGCGGCGAGTGTGGTGAGCAGCTCGTGGACCGTGGTCCGCGGCAGCTGGAGTCTGCGGGTGACCTCGGGGGCGGACAGGGTGCCGTCGCTCTGCAGGAAGAGCTCGAGTACGTCCAGCGCCCTGGTCACCGCGGGGACGAGTCGCCCCATGATCACCCACCCCATTCTGTTCGACCCTCCGGCCAATGACCGGAATCACGAACGCAGGCTAATGGCATGCCACTTGTCCGGGCAACGCTCCTGACCCGGCCCGCGATCAGACATAGGGGCAATCCACCGCATATGCCGTCACTCTTCGGGTTTCCGGCCGATCGGGGTGTGCGCGCCTCCTGGTTCGCGGCCCGTCGGCAGGGTATTCGCTGTGCCATGTCGACTTCGAACCCACTCCCTTCGGCCGGGTCCTGGCAGGCCCGGCTCCACCGGTACGACCTCGCCGCGTTCCAGACCGTGGCGGAACGGCACTGGCCGGGCGCCGAGCGCGTCCTGCCCCGGCTGAGCCGCAGCGCGAACCACGGCGTGCTGTGGTTCGGCGCGGCGGCGGGCATGGCGGCGCTGGGCACCAGCGCCCGGTCCCGGAGGGCCGCGCTGCGGGGAGTGGCCTCGCTGGCGCTGGCGTCGGCGGCGATCAACACCGTGGCCAAGAAGGCGGTGCGCAGGGAGCGCCCGATACTGGATCTGGTGCCGGTGATACGGCGGTTGAAGCGGCAGCCGTTCACCACGTCCTTCCCGTCCGGGCACTCCGCGTCGGCGGCGGCGTTCGCGACCGGGGTCGCCCTGGAGTCGAAGGGCTGGGGCGCGGTCGTCGCGCCGGTGGCGGCGGCCGTGGCCGCGTCACGGGTGTACACCGGGGTCCACTACCCCAGCGACGTCCTGGCCGGTGCGGCGCTCGGCATAGGGGCGGCGTTCGCTCTGCGGGGTGTCGTCCCGACCCGTGGGCAGCTGCCAGCACCGGGCAGACCCCCCGCCCAGGCACCCGCGCTGCCCGCCGGGGAGGGGCTCGTGGTGGTCGTCAACCGGGCGTCCGGGACCGCGACCGCCACCGCGGGACTCGTCCGTGACGCGCTGCCGCTCGCCACGGTCATGGAGTGCGCGCCCTCCGACCTCGCCGGCTGCCTGGCGGAAGCCGCCGAGCGCGGCACGGCACTGGGGATCTGCGGAGGGGACGGCACGGTCAACCTGGCGGCCTCGGTCGCGGCGACGCACGGGGTCCCGCTCGCGGTGTTCCCCGGGGGCACCCTCAACCACTTCGCGTACGACCTGGGCATCGAGGCGGTGCACGACACGGTCATGGCGCTCACCGCGGGCGACGCGGTCCGGGTCGACCTGGGGCGGTTCCGGCCCGGCCCGGACGGGCCGTCGGGGCCGGACGGCTACTTCCTCAACGCGTTCAGCCTGGGGGTGTATCCGGAGCTGGTGCGGACCCGGGAGCGCTGGGCGCCGCGGATCGGCGGCTGGCCGGCCGGCGTCCTGGCGGCGTACGAGGCGCTGCGCGGCGAGCGCCCGCTGACGGCCGAACTCCAGGGCAGGAGGCGGCCGTTGTGGCTGCTCTTCGTGGGCAACGGCATGTTCCAGCGGGTGGGGCCCGCGCCGGGCCGCCGCCACAACCTCGCGGACGGCCTGCTGGACGTACGCGTGGTGCACGGCGGCCGTACACCGGGGCTCCGACTGCTCGCGGCGGCGGTCGCCGGACCGCTGACCCGCTCCCCCGTCCACGCGGCGGTACGGCGGCGCCAGGTCCGCGTCTCCGGCCTCGCGGAAGGGACCCCTTACGCCTACGACGGCGAAGTCGCGCATTCCGGGACGGAGTTGCAGATCGACAAGGTGCCGGAGGCACTGAGCGTCTACTGCCCGAGGCCGGTCTGATGCCGCTCGTATGGTGAGACGCCTATCTCAGAATGCGGAGTGGGCGCGTACGGTGGCCGGACCACCAACCGCTCACACGCACGCGTTCCGAGAGAGGACGTACGGCCATGCCGGAGGAAACCGCCGTCTACACCCACGGTCACCACGAGTCGGTGCTGCGCTCGCACCGCTGGCGCACCGCCGCCAACTCCGCGGCCTACCTCCTGGCCGAACTCCGCCCCGGCCAGAGGGTGCTGGACGTCGGCTGCGGTCCGGGCACCATCACGGCCGACCTCGCCGCGCTGGTCGCACCGGGACGGGTGACCGGCGTCGACAGCAGCGGTGACGTCCTCGGCCAGGCGGCCGAGGTGGCAGAGGAACGGGGCCTGGACAACGTCGAGTTCGCCGTCGCCGATGTCCACGCCCTGGACTTCCCCGACGACACCTTCGACGTGGTCCACGCCCACCAGGTGCTCCAGCACGTGGGCGATCCGGTCCAGGCCCTGCGGGAGATGCGGCGGGTGTGCCGGCCGGGCGGTGTCGTCGCGGCGCGCGACAGCGACTACGCCGCGATGGCCTGGTACCCCGAGGTGCCGGGCATGACCGACTGGCTGGATCTGTACCACCGGGTCGCCCGCGCCAACGGCGGCGAGCCGGACGCCGGCCGCAGGCTGCTTTCCTGGGCGCGGCGGGCGGGCTTCACGGACATCACCCCCGGCGCGGGCTCCTGGTGCTACGCAGGGAAGGACCGGGCCTGGTGGAGCGGCCTGTGGGCGGACCGTACGACGGCTTCGGCGTACGCGGAGCGCGCGGTGGAGGGCGGGCACGCGACGGCCGGGCAGCTGGCGGAGATCGCGGACGCCTGGCGGGCGTGGGGCGGGGAGCCCGACGCGTGGTTCATGGTTCCGCACGGCGAGCTGCTCTGCCGGGCCTGACGGGCGGGGCCCGGCTCCTTCACGCCGGCGAGGACCCGGGGCGCCCGCCCTGTCACGGCTGCTCGGGCCCGGCGAACGCGGCGATCAGGCTGTGCGGCGTGTCGTCGTGGCCGTCCCCGTGTGCGTCGGGCTTCCCGAAGGCCGCGGCCTCGGCGCCGCGGGGGAACATGGTCTCCTCGTACGCGGTGAGCGCGGCCTCGATGTCGTCGGGGTGCGTGGCGATGAGCTCGCCGAGTTCTGCGCCGTCGAGCATGGCCAGGTTGGCGCCTTCGCCGTTCGGTGCCGAGAGGTGGGCGGCGTCGCCGAGCAGGGTCACCCCCGGCACCCGGTCCCACCGATGCCCGGCGGGCAGGGCGTGGAGGGGGCGCAGGACCGGCGCGACATCACTGTCGGTGATCAGCGCGGTGAGTTCGGGGGCCCAGCCGTCGAACTCCTGGGCGATCCGGGCGGTGGCCGCGGCGGCGTCGGCGAAGTCGACGGCGGTGAACCAGTCCTGCGGTTCGGACAGCCCCACGTAGGCGTGCAGGGTGTCGCCCTTCTCCCGGTGGGCGAAGATCTCCCGGCCCGGTGTGTGCACGATCATCGACCCGCCGCCGACCGCCTTCGCGGCGGCCGGGTGCCGGGTGCCGGAGTCGAACAGATAGGTCTCGACGACCGACTTGCCGGTGTATTCGGGTGCGACGGCGGACAGCAGCGGCCGGACCCGTGACCACGCGCCGTCCGCACCGACCAGCAGGCTCACGGCGACGGTGCCGCCGTCGGCGAACGTCACTTCGTGGCGGCCCTCTCCCAGGGCGCGGACGCCGCTGACCTTGTGGCCCCACCGGACGGTGCCCGCCGGGAGCGAGTCGAGCAGGACCTGTCGCAGCTCGCCGCGTTGCACCTCGGGACGCCCGCCCGTGCCGTCGTCCGCCTTGTCGAACAGGACGGTCCCGTCCGGGTCGAGGAGCCGCATCGCCTGGCGCCCTTCGAGCACGAGGCCACGGAACTCGTCCGTCAGTCCGGCCGTCGCGAGAGCGATTTCCCCGTTGTGGTCGTGGATGTCGAGCATGCCGCCCTGCGAGCGTGCGGCCGGTGAGGACTCCGCCTCGTAGACCGTGGCCGGTATGCCGTGGAGGTGCAGGACGCGGGCGAGCGTGAGGCCGCCGAGCCCGGCGCCGATGATCGTGACGTCGGTGGTCATGGGTGCTTCCTTTCCGAGGACGGGCCGCCGGCGCGGTCGAGGGCCGACGCCGGCAGATCCACTGTCCGGGCGGCCGTCGACAGACCACCGACAGATCACCCGCCACCACCGACAACCGCCCGACAGCGGTCGCGGTTCGGGGCGCGGGGCTCACGGGACCTCAGCGAGTTCCCCCGCCCACACCGGTCGAGGCCGGCCCCCTTGACCGGCGCCGGGTGCCGGGCGTTCGGCGCGTCGCGGGTCGCCGCGGAGCCGTCCGGCGGAATCGATCACGCTTCGCCGAAGGGACAACTAACCTCGTGGGCATGGAGATCCTGGGAACCACGCTGCGTATCTGCGTCGACGACCTGGAGGCCTCGGTGGCCTTCTACGAGGGCCTCACCGGCACTCCCGCCCTGCGCTTCGAGCGCGGCGGGGTCTCGGTGGCCGCCATCGGCTGCTTCCTGCTGATGAGCGGGCCGCAGGCGGAGATCGAGGTGCTGCGGAAGGTGTCGGCGACCATCGCGGTGAAGGACGTGGAGGAGGCCCACACGGCGCTGACCCGGGCGGGGGCGAAGGTCATCGCCGGGCCCGTCCCCACCCCGGCCGGCCGCAACCTGATCGCTCTGCATCCGGACGGTTCGGTCTTCGAGTACGTCGACCGCAGCACCTCTGCCTGACGGCCGCTCAGTCGAGGTACTCCAGCACCTCGTCGGCCAGTTCGCCGGTGGGCCGCTCGCCGTCGAGGCGCACGGTTCCCGGCCGCAGGGTCTCGGTGGCGGCCACGCAGCGGGCGATCTGCGCCTTGCACCACCTACGGGCGAGTTCGTCGCGCTCGGGGTCCCCGGGCACGACGACCCGAGCGTCGAGCCGGGCCTCCAGCGTGCGGGCGGGGACGTCCAGGAAGAAGTGGTGGGCCTCGACCCCGGCGGCCTCCAGTGCCCCGAAGACCTCCTCGGCGTAGCCGGGGTCGACCAGCGTCATCGGCGCCAGCACCGGACGCCCGTAGGCGCGCACCAGGTCGACGAGCATGCCGGCGACCTGGCTCCGCCACAGCGGCAGGTCCTGGAAGTCACCGGTGGGCACCTCCACGATGTCCCGCAGGACGAACCCGGTCTGCTCGGGGTCGTAGACCAGGGCGTCCGGCCTGCGCCGGTGGAGCTCGTCCACGAGCCTCGTCTTGCCGCTGCCGAAGGCGCCGTTCACCCAGATGATCACCGGAGCAACGTAGCGGACGCGTCAGTCCTCACGAAGGGCCGCCACCACGAGGTCGGCGAGCAGGGTGCCGGCGGTGCCGTCGGGGTCCAGGTCGGGGTCGTAGATGGTGACGTTGAGCCCGACGCAGCGGGGCGAGCGCAGCAGGGTGCGCAGGATCGGTGCGAGCTCCTCGGGGAACAGGCCGCCGTCGTCGGGGCTGTCCACGGCCGGCATGACGCTCGGATCGAGGACGTCGGCGTCGAAGTGCACCCAGAACCCGTCGAGGCCCGGCACCTCCAGGCTCTGCACCACCTCCCGGGCGAGGTCGGCCGGGCCCCGCTCGCGGATCTCCCCGACCGTGGCGTTGGGGATCTTCAGGGCGGCCATCTCGGCGCGGTCCTCGTCGCCGTCGCGCATCCCGAAGAGCCGGACGTCCTCGTCCCTCAGATAGGGGCCGAGCCCTTCCAGGTCGGTGAGGTCGGTCTGGCCGCGGCCGGTGGCCAGCGCCAGTTCCTCGCCGCCCGCGGCTCCGATCCGGTCGCTGTTGCCCGGGTGGCGGAAGTCGGCGGAACCGTCGACCGCCGCGAGCCCGTACCGCCCGATGCGCCGCAGGGCGAGGGTGCAGCCGAGCTGGATCGAGCAGTCCCCGCCGAGGACGAGCGGGAAGTCGTTGGCCCTGACATGGGTTTCGACGCGGTCGGCGAGCGTACGGGTGTAGCGGGCGATCGCCGCGGCGTTGAACACGCCGTCGCCCTCCCGCCAGTCCCCTAGGTCGTAGCGCGGAGGCACGACGACGCCGCCTTCGGTGGCGCCGAGCCGCTGAACGATCCGCCTCTCGCGCAGCGCCCCGGCGAGTTTGCAGCAGCCGGGGACGGTTCCGGGGGCGGGGGGCCGCAGGCCCAGGTTGGACGGGGCGTCGATGACCACGATATTGCGCATGCGTCCCATCCTCGCCGTCGTACCCTTCGTTCCCCAACGGTGTGAGGGTTTTCGGGAGCGGCCCCCGGGGGCGGCTCCGACGACAGCTCCCCGGCGGTTTCGAGAACGGCCTCCACAACGGCTTCTGAGCAGAAGGACGGACAGGACGATGAGCACGCAGCACACGTACCGGGTGATCGTGCGGGGCACCTGGCAAGGTCTGACCGCCCCGGACCGGGAGCGCCTGCTCGCCGAGGTGGACGCGCACGGGCTCACCGCCATGCAGTTCACCGAGGAGGGCTCCCTCGCGTACGACGCCACCCTGAAGCACTTCAGCTTCCGGTACGTGGTGCGGTCCGACCCCGAGGACGGCGACGAGATGGCCGGCGCACTCGCCGAGGACCGGGCCGAGACGGCGCTCCGGGACCGCGGGCTGCCCCACGGGGAGCTGCGTTCCACCGTGACCGACATGGACACGATGAAGGTCAACTACAAGGGGCGGCGGGGACCGGGGGCGGCGTGACGGCGGGCCGACGGCTGCCGCAGGAGCGTCGACCGGGTGTTTCCGTGCTCTCAGCTCTGTCACGGGCTCACCGTTCCCCGGCCCGCGCTCCCTGACCCGGGAGCGGGTGCCGTACGTCGAAGCACGGCTCGGCGGCACGACGTGATGCGCCCCGGGCACACCCGGCACAGCTGACCGCCTGTCACCACACGGCGGCCGCCTGGGAGTATGGAGAGCCACCGCCGGACCGTTCACCGAACCCCTGACGACCTCCCCTTCCCATGCCCCCGGAGACACCGCCATGCCCCGCGTCCTCCTCGTCGAAGACGACCTCTCCGCACGCGAGGGCGTCGAGCTCGGACTGCGCCGGCGCGGGCACCAGGTCCTCGCCACCGCGACCGGCGAGGCCGGGCTGGAGGCGCTGCCCGCCTTTCGCCCCGATCTCCTGCTGCTGGACCTGATGCTTCCCGCCATGAGCGGAGTCCAGGTGTGCCGCCGGGTACGCGAGAGCAGCCAGATGCCGATCATCATGCTGACCGCGCGCGGCGACGACGTGGACATCGTCGTCGGCCTGGAGGCGGGAGCGGACGACTACATCGTCAAGCCCGCCCGGACGGAGGTCATCGAGGCCCGCATACGCGCCGTGCTGCGCCGTGTCGAAGTGCCGGCCGGCGCGGCGGTGCCCGCCGTCGAGCAGCACGGTGAACTCGGCATCGACCGCGCCGGTTGGACCGTGCTCAGGTCGGGCGCCCCGGTCCCCCTCGCGCCCTCCGAACTGAAACTGCTGCTGTGCCTGTCCGCCGTACCGGAACAGGTCTTCAGCAGGCAGCGGCTCCTGGAGGAGGTCTGGGAGCACAGCTACCACAGTGACGTCCGCCTGGTGGACGCCTGTGTGCGCCGGCTGCGCGCCAAGATCGAGGACGACTGCGCCAGTCCTCGGTACGTCCAGACCCTCCGGGGCCTCGGCTACCGCTTCGGTCCGCTGTGAGGAAGCCGAGAGTGGCCGCCGCGTTCGGGCTGCGCACCCGGCTGGTGATCGCGTTCCTGCTGGTGGCCGCCGTCAGCGCCGTCACCACCGCCGCGTTGACCTATCGGGAGGCGCGCAGCGCGGTCCTCGTCCGGGCTCAGGACACGGCCGTCGCCTCCTTCCGCGAGGAGGTCGAGCAGTTCGTCCCCGAGCTGCCCCTGGACCCGGATGCGCTGCGGTGGTACCTCTACGACATCGCGGCGCGTGCCAAGCCGCATCCGTGGATCGTCTTCGCCGAGTACGGCTCCCTGCGCGCGTCCTCGGGCGACCGGCCCGTCTCCGGTGTCGTGACCGCCGAGCTGCGCCGGGCCGCGCTCACCTCGCCGCACGGCAGCTTCGAGCGGGTCGTCAAGGACGGGAGCGCCTATCTGACGATCGGCATGCCGGTGATGACGCGGATCATCGCCGGCGGCCGCGCCGTACCCAGCGGCCTGGTCCTCTTCGCCGTGATGCCCATGACGAACGAGGAGGTGGACATCGACGGTCTGGTGACCGCCGCCCGCGACGGCGCGCTGCCGGGGCTGGCCGTGGCCCTGGTGCCCGCGCTGCTCGCGGCGCGCAGCGTGCTCCGCCCCGTCCGGGCACTGCGACGTGCCGCGCACTCCATGGGCGGGGGCCGGTTCGACACGCGTATCCCCGTGCACGGCCGTGACGAGATGGCGGACCTCGCGCGGACGTTCAACGAGTCGGCGGCCCGACTCGAGGACTCCGTACAGGAGTTGCGTGACGCCGGGACGCGGGCCCGGCGCTTCGCCTCGGACGTCTCGCACGAGCTGCGCACCCCGCTCGCCGGGATGCTCGCCGTCACGGACGTGGTCGACGAGGACGCCGGGGCCCTCTCCCCCGACACCGCTCGGGCGGTGCGCCTGATCAGCGCCGAGACCGCCAAACTGGCCGTCCTGGTGGAGGATCTGATGGAGATCTCCCGCTTCGACGCCCGCGCGGCGGAGCTCAACACCGACGAGGTGGACGCGGCGGAGGCCGTGCGCGGCACCCTGTCCGGCAGGCAGTGGCTCGGCCGGGTCCACGCAGAGCTGCCCGACGGCCTCCGTATCCGCCTCGATCCTCGCCGCTTCGACGTCGTCGTGGCCAACCTGGTCGGCAACGCCCTGCGCCACGGCGCCGAACCGGTCACCGTGCGGCTGTCGGCGCGCGGAGGCGCGCTGATCACCGAGGTGCACGACAGCGGCCCCGGGATCGCGCCGGACGCGCTGCCGCACATCTTCGACCGGTTCTACAAGGCGGACACCGCACGCTCCCGCTCGTCGGGCAGCGGCCTCGGGCTGGCGATCACCGAGGAGAACGTACATCTGCACGGTGGCAGGGTGCGCGCGGAGAACCCGCCCGGCGGCGGAGCGCTGTTCACCGTGGAGCTGCCGTTCGAGGGGCCCGCGTCCCCAGGCGGGGAGACGGACGGCCGTCCCTCCGCGCAGAGCGGCTCGGGCCCGGCGGACAGCCGCGACCGGACAGGGGCCACGACGTGAGGAGACCCGCCTTCCCCGGGCGCCGGGCCGTCCCGGTCGCCGCGCTTCTGGCGCTCGCCTCCGGCCCGCTCGCGGGCTGCGGTATCCAGGAGACGGACGTGATCGAGGCCGGCGGCCCGGCGGTCGCCGATCTGCTCCCTCCGCGCGAGGGGCGTGTGCTGCTGTTCTTCTTCTCGCCCGACGACGCGCTGCTGCCCGTGCCACGGATCGTCGAGACCCCGTGGCCGAACGGCGGCTCGGGCACGGTCGGGCCGGACGGCTCGGTCCACACGGACGAGCCCTCCGGACAGGACGGCCTCGGCGGTTCGTCCCCGGCGGGTGGGGCCGCGGACGAGTCCCTCTCGCCGCTCGCGGCCGTCACCGCCCTGCTCGCCGGTCCGGACGCGGCCGAACGCCGGGCCGGGTTCCGCAACGCTCCCTCGCTGCCCCGAACGGCATCCGCCGTCGACCGGATCGAGACGGATGGCAGCACCGTCGTGGTCACGCTGCGCCTGCGGGTGGCGGGGCTGACCGGCCCCGCCCGGGACCAGATCGTCTGCACGGCCGCGTACGCGGCGCGTGCGCAGGGCGCCGTGTCCGTGAGCCTGGCCGGGCAGGAAGGGCGCCTCGCCCCGGCCGACTGCCCCGTGCGGGCGGTCCCGGTCCAGGCACGCTGAACCGGGGCGCAGGCGCGGGAGCGTGTGCTCATCCGCGCGGGAAGGCGGCGGCCCGCAGGAACACGCGTTCCGGCGGGCCGCTCTCCTCCACTCACCGGGCCGTGTCCCGGTCACGCGTCGTGCGTGGACCTCGGCCCCGTGTCACGTCACCGGCCGAAGAACGCCTGGTGGATCGTGACCGTCGACTTGTTGTCGGCCTTGTCGGTGACGTCGGCCTTCAGCGAGATCGCCCTGTCCTTCGCCGGGGCGCTCACCGTGATCGCACCGGACCTGACCGGGACGGGCACCCAGGTCGTGTCGTCGTACGACACCAGGACGCGCAGCGTCTTCAGGCCGGCGCCGGCCGCGGCGCCCTGCACCTCGACGGGGACGGTCTGCCTGCTGCCCGCCGGGACGGTGGAGTCCAGGGCGAGCCGCGGCAGGAAGCGGACCGTGGAGGCCGGGAGCGCGGTCGGGCTGTCGGTGCGGGCCGAGTCGAAGGTCCACGAGGCGTCGATCCGGGTCCCGGCGCGGTTGACCGTCGGGTTCCGGTGGATCGTCGTCGACACCGTGTACGTGGCCGGCTCCGACGGCAGCGTGAAGAGCTCCTGGTCGACGGCGGCGTCCTTCTGTACGTACAGCTCGCCGTCACGGTGGATGGTGGTGCTCGCACTCGCGTACTCGGCGAACCCGGAATGGCCCGAACCGTCACTGACCAGCGGGAACGAGCCGTACACGTCGTCCCCGTCGCGCAGGATGCCGTCGTCCGCGTTCATCCGCGGTCCCAGGACACCGGCGTTGTAGGTCTCGGTGTACGTCGCCCCGGCCTCGAATCGCCGCGGCTCGTCGAGCGCGTACGCGGAGTCGAAGCTCCGGTGGCCCGCCTCGTCCGCCTCGCCCAGGACACCCGCGACGACGTTCCAGGCGGCGCCGTCGGCCGTGGACAGGTACACTCGGCGTGTTCCCGGCGCCGGCTGCACGGTGAAGGGCGCGTCGACGCCTCCTCCGTAGTCGAGCATGCCGTGCGCCGCGAGGGCCCCCTCACGGCCGGGTGCGGACGACCCGATCCGCGCCTTCACCAGGGCCATGTCCCCGGCCGTGTACGTCTTGCTGTAACCGGTGGCCAGTTCGCGGACCGGGCCGCCGGTGAGGACGTTGTACTCGCTGGTGCCCCGCATCCAGTGCGCGGACCACTGCTGGGCGAGAACGCCCTCGCCCATCGTGGGGCCCTGGTAGGCGGTACGCAGGTTGTCGAAGCTGCCGAACTCGCCGCCTTCGATGATGAAGGCGTCGGGTGTGTCCAGGGTGTACATCATTCCGGCGCGCGTGGGGCGGGCGGCCGCGTCCGGCACCCGGAAGGTCACGGGCCGGGTGGTCCGGGCGTCGAGGGTGACCGTGGTGGGTCCGGTCACCGAGAACTGGGGGTTGTTGATCAGATCGACGCCCTTGTCCGGGTCCGCGGGGTCGACCAGCATGTCGGCGGAGAGGCTGTAGGTACCGCGCGGCAGCCGGACCGTGGCCGAGCCCGACGACAGGTCCGGGAAGAACCGCCGGCCCGTCGCGGAGTCTCGGTAACCCTTCAGGTCGGCCTGCCAGTTGGTACCGGTCGCGCCGTCCCGTCCGATGGTCCTGAAGGTGACGTCCCAGGACTCGCCCTCGCGCTCCACCGCTGCCGGGGTACGCACGGTCCGACCGTCCTGGGAGGCGACGACGGTGGCCGAGTAGGTTCCGTCGACCGTGCCGCCGAGCCGGGTGTCGGCCGTCAGGCCAACGGCGGCGGTGCCGCCCGCGGGGACGGTGAGCCGCTGCGCGCCGAGGGTGAAGAACCCGGCCGGGGCGGGCTGTCCGTCTCCGCCGGTGGGCGCCTCCAGCGACAGGTCCAGCGTCACGTCGGCGGTGCCGCTGTTGCGGTACGTCACCTGTTCGGTGACGGGCGTGTCGTCGGAGTGCGGCCACCGTTGGGTGTCCAGACCGACCGAGACCGGTTCGGAGACGACCGTCCCGTCGATCGCCCGGTCGACGGCGAGCCGGCCCGCGCCCTGCTGGAAGACCGAGTGGGGGCCGCCCTCGGCCGAGCCCGTCAGGGCGGCCTTGATCCGCGCGCCCGTCCAGGTGGGGTTCTTCTGCTTGAGGACGGCGGCGGCGCCCGCGACGTGCGGGGTCGCCATCGAGGTGCCGCTCTGGGTGAGGTACCCGGGAGGGCTCTGTCCTGAGGCGCCTGCCGCCGCGGCCGCCGTGATGTCCACGCCCGGCGCGGTGATGTCGGGCTTGACGGCGCCGTCCCCGATGCGGGGCCCGGTGCCGGAGAAGTCGGCGATCCGGTCGTCGTCGTCCACGGCGCCGACCGTCAGGGCCGCATCGGCGCTGCCCGGCGACGCGACCGTGCCCCGCCCCGGCCCGCTGTTGCCCGAGGCCACCGCGAACAGGACGCCCTTCTCCGCGGAGACCTGGTTGACCTGGGCCTCCAAGGGGTCGATCCCCTCGGTGTCGGGCCCGCCCAGGCTCATGTTGATGATGTCGGCGCCCTGGGCGACGGCCCAGTCCACCCCCGCGAGGATGCCGGAGTCGTCACCGACGCCCTCGTCGTTCAGCACCTTGGCGCTGATCAACCGGGCTCCGGGCGCCACGCCTTTGAACCGGGGGTCCTTCGTCCCGGAACCGGCCGCGATGGAGGCCACGTGCGTGCCGTGTCCGACGCGGTCCTTGACGTCGGGGGAACCGCTGAAGTTGCGCTCCGCCACCACACGGCCCGTCAGGTCCGGGTGGGTGGCGTCGATGCCGGTGTCCACGACGGCGATCTTCACACCGGTGCCGTCGTAGGAGCGGGCCCAGGCCGCCGGGGCACCGATCTGTCCGGTGCTGTGGTCGAGCGACGCCTTCCGTACACCGTCCAGCCAGATCCGCGCGATGCCGGAGGCCGTGGCCACCGACCCGTCGCCCTGCCGACGGGTCAGGGCGTCCCACAGCGAGTCCGTGCCGTCGGTGGTGGTGACGGCATCGGCGCCGAGGGCCGACAGCGACCGGCGGACGGTGGTGCCGTCGGAGGCCCGCACCTCGGCGCGGGCGGACGTGGCCGCCGATCCCCGGTAGCCGACGATCACCTTGAGTCCGGCCCGGTAGGCCTTGCGGCTCTCCGGTTCGACGAGTCCCGTGATGTCGAACAGCCGCCGGTCCAGCGTGCCGTCGGCGATCAACCGCCGGGCGTCACGTGGCACCACGTAGGTACGGCCGTCGTAGGTCTGGGTGAAGAAGGGTATGTTCTCCCGGCCCTCGGCCCGCTGGACACCGCCGACCCGGCCTCGGGAGTCCACGAGGACCCGGTCGCCGGTGATCAGGGTCACCGTGTGCACGGTGCGGCCGGCCGTCCCCCCGTCCCCGGTGGGGACCGGGAACACCGGGTCCGCGCCGCCGGTCTCCGCCGACGCCGGGCCCGACATTCCGGCGGTCAGGATGACGGCGGCCGCGGCGACGACGGCGTACGCCTTCTTTGATCGTTTTCGCAAGATTGCCCCTGCTCAGGAGTGAATCGGGCGGGCGAAGGCCCGGCCCGCACGGGGCGTTCGCCTGTGCGTTCGGCCCCGGGATCCTGAGTATGCCGGGGCTGTTCGAAGCCACTCAATGATCGTTGTGTAACAGCCGTTCGGCGTGATCCAGGCTTACCTGCCGACGGATCGCGCCCCGCCGAAACCGTGCGAGGCGCCGCTCGACACGCCCCCGAGCGCGTCCGGTTCAGCTCCGGAGAGTGGCGAGCCAGTCGGTCAGCAGGCGGTTGACCTCGGCGGGGCGTTCCTGCTGGATCCAGTGGCCGCAGCCTTCCAGCAGGTGGGAGGCGGACAGGGCGGGGAGCGTGGCGGGGTAGGCGTCCAGGGCGTCGGCCATCCAGGTGGTGGAGGCGTCCAGGGTGCCGCCGATGAACAGGGACGGCTGCTTGATCGGGGCCCCTCGGTGGGGAGCGAGGTCCTCCCAGTCACGGTCCATGGCGCGGTAGCGGTTGAGGGCGCCGGTCAGGCCGGTGCGCTCGAACTCCGCGGCGTAGAAGTCGAGATCGGCCTCGCTCAGCCAGGCGGGGGCCCTGTCTGCGGGGAAGCGGTCGCGGAGTCGGCCGCCGTGGGCGACGAAGTGCGGGTCGGGCTCGCCCTGGGCGGGCATGGTGTCGGCGGACAGCGCCGCGTAGAAGCCGGCCAGCCAGCCCCGGACATCGGGCTCGATCTCCGCCTCGGCGCGGCCGGGCTCCTGGAAGTAGGAGACGTAGAACTCCTGCTCGGGGCCGCCGATCCGGTCGAAGACGTCGGTGGGGCGGGGGCCGCCCGGCGGGGCGTAGGGGACGCTCAGCAGGCCGACGGCGCGAAAGACCTCCGGGTGCAGCAGGGCGGAGGAGGCGGCGATGTTGGAGCCCCAGTCGTGGCCGACGACCACCGCGCTCTCCTCACCGAGGGCGCGCACGACGGCCACGTTGTCCTCCACCAGGTCGAGCATCCGGTAGGCGTCCGTCGCGGCGGGCCTGGAGGAGCGGCCGTAGCCGCGCACGTCGATCGCCACCGCCCGGTGGCCGGCGGCGGCGACGGCCGGGAGCTGGCGGCGCCAGGAGTACCAGGACTCGGGAAAGCCGTGCACGAGCAGGACCAGCGGGCCGGTGCCCTGCTCGACCAGGTGCAGGCGACCGGCCGGGGTCTCGACGGTGCGGTGGCGGAGCTCGGCGGTCGGCTCGGGCTGCATGGGGCTCTCCTCGGTTCGCGGGGTGGACGCGGCTACCCGTCGATCATGCGGCGCGGCGGCGCCCCGACGCCATCGGCGTTGCCCGTCTGGCAAACTCGCAGGACAGAGGGGTTGAGCGGTACGGCGGAAAGGAGCCGGAACGGTGGCGGGCGACGACCTGGACGGCACACCGGCGGCGATGGGGCCCAGGCTGCGCGCGGCCCGCGAGCGGCACGGCGCCACGCTCGCCGGCGTCAGCTGTGCGACCGGTGTCCCGCCGAGCACGCTGTCGAGGATCGAGACCGGCCGACGCAGGCCCACCCTGGAGGTGCTGACGCGGCTGGCGAAGGAGTACGGCGCCTCCCTGGACGAGCTGGCCGGTACCGCTCCCGCCCCGGTGGCCGAGCCGCGCACCTCGGCGCCGCACAGCTTCGGGGACGACAAGGCGGTGCTGCCGCTGACCCGCTACGTCGGCGGCCTGCACGCCCACAAGCACGTCCTGCCCGCCGTCGAGGAGCCGCCCGCGCGGCCCCGGCAGGTGTCCCACGACGGGCACGAATGGCTGTGTGTCCTGTACGGGCGGCTGTGGCTCGCGCTCGGCGACCAGGATCTCGTCCTGGCCGCCGGGGAGGTCGCCGAGTTCGACACCCGCACCCCTCACGGGCTGGCGAACGCCGGCCCCGGTGGGCCGGTCGAGTACCTGGTCCTGTTCGGTCCGCAGGGTGAACGGCTCCGGCCGCGTACGCTGCCGCCCCCCGGGCGCGGGGCCCGGTAGCCCGCGTCCCGCGTGACCGGTCCGGCCCCGGTGGCCGTGCTCCGCGCGGCGGTCGCGGGACCGCTCAGCAGGCCCTCGGCACCGGTGCCGAGGGCTGCCCCCACCTCCGCCGGCACGGCGGCCCCGGAAGAAGGCCAGGTCCTCCCGCCCGTCCGAAGTCGCTCTCGTTGCGGCGGTATTGCAGGTTCGTGGCCGGACCGGCGAGGCGCTGCCCAGGCCGACGCCCTGCCTCTAGCGTCGTCGGGGAGCCGCCGGAAGCGTTCGGTGGCGGTGTTCTCCAGCGAACCGTGCGAGGTCAAGACATGAGCCAGCCCATCGACTCCGTGACCGCGGGACACACGCCCGCCGACGCCACCCCCGGGGACGACGTGGCCGCGTGGTCCTTCGAGACGCGGCAGATCCACGCCGGGGCCGCGCCCGATCCCACGACCGGGGCCAGGGCCACCCCGATCTACCAGACCACCTCGTTCGTCTTCGACGACACCCAGCACGCGGCCGACCTGTTCTCGCTGGCCAGGCCCGGCAACATCTACACCAGGATCCACAACCCGACGCAGGACGTGCTCGAACAGCGGATCGCGGCGCTGGAGGGCGGCGTGGCCGCCGTCGCGCTCGCCTCCGGTCAGGCGGCCGAGACCCTCGCCCTCCTGACCCTGGCCCGGGCCGGGGACCACGTGGTCTCCAGCACCTCGCTCTACGGCGGCACGTACAACCTCTTCCGGCACACCCTGCCGCGGCTGGGGATCGAGGTGTCGTTCGTCGACGACCCGGACGACCAGGAGGCCTGGCGCGCCGCCGTACGCCCGAACACCAAGGCCCTGTTCGCCGAGACGCTGGGCAATCCACGCGGGAACGTCCTGGACGTACGGGCGGTGGCCGACGTGGCGCACGCGGCCGGGGTGCCGCTGGTCGTCGACAACACCGTGCCGACGCCGTATCTGCTGCGGCCCGTCGAGCACGGTGCGGACGTCGTGGTGCACTCGGCGACGAAGTTCCTCGGCGGCCACGGCACGACCGTCGGCGGGGTCGTCGTCGACGCCGGCACCTTCGACTTCGGGGCGCACGCCGACCGCTTCCCCGACTTCAGCGAGCCGGACCCGAGCTACCACGGTCTGCGCTACTGGCCGGACCTGGGCGCCGGCGCCTTCGCGGTGAAGCTCCGGGTGCAGCTGCTGCGCGACCTCGGTCCGGCCCTCTCGCCGCACTCCGCCTTCCTGCTGCTCCAGGGCGTGGAGACGCTCAGTCTGCGCATCGAACGCCACACGTCCAACGCGCTGGCCCTGGCCCAGTGGCTGGAGGGCCGCGACGAGGTCTCGGCCGTCCACTACGCGGGCCTGGAGTCGAACCGCTGGAACGAGGCGGCCCGCCGCTACCTTCCGCGTGGCGCGGGCGCCGTGCTCTCCTTCGAGCTGCGCGACGGCGTCGAGGCGGGCCGGCGGTTCGTCGACGGGGTCACCCTGTTCAGCCATCTGGCCAACATCGGTGACGTGCGCAGCCTCATCATCCATCCCGCGTCGACCACCCACAGCCAGCTCGGCCCGGAGCAGCTCACCGCCACCGGGACCGCCCCCGGCCTCGTCCGCCTGTCGGTCGGCCTGGAGCACATCGACGACCTCAAGGCGGACCTGGAGGCAGGTTTCAGGGCGGCGAAGGGCGCGGCCGCCGCATGACCGTGACGGGCGTCTCCGCCCTCCCGCCGGCCACCGGAGGCTGGCGGGAGGGCGGTCCACCGGGCCGGCGCGCGTGGGTGGGGCAGGCCGAGCCCCTGCCCCTGGAGTCCGGCGAGTCGCTGTCCGGGGTACGGCTCGCGTACGAGACGTGGGGCCGGCTCGCCCCGGACGCCTCGAACGCGGTGCTGGTCCTGCATGCCCTGACCGGGGACAGCCATGTGGCCGGTCCGGCCGGTCCGGGTCATCCCACCGCCGGGTGGTGGGACGCGCTCGTGGGACCGGGCCGGGCGCTCGACACGCGGCGGTGGTTCGTCGTCGCTCCGAACGTACTGGGCGGATGCCAGGGCAGCACCGGCCCGTCCTCCCAGGGGCCCGACGGGCGGCCCTGGGGCCCGTCCTTCCCCCGCCTCACCCAGCGCGACCAGGTCGCCGCCGAGGTGCGGCTCGCCGACGCGCTGGGCATCGACCGGTGGGCCGCCGTCATCGGCGGCTCCATGGGCGGTATGCGCGCCCTGGAGTGGGCGGTCGGCCATCCCGAGCGGACCGGGTCGCTGCTGGCCCTCGCGTGCCCGGCGGCCTCCTCGGCCGAGCAGATCGCCTGGGGCTCCGTACAGATCGCCGCGATCCGGACCGACCCCGGGTGGCGGGCGGGCCGCTACCACGACGCCCCGCCCGGCGCGGGGCCCCACCGCGGGCTCGGGATCGCCCGCCGCATCGCCCACGTGACCTACCGGAGCGAGGCCGAACTGGCCGCGCGCTTCGGCCGCGAGGCCCAGCACGGGGAGAGCCCGGACCGGGGCGGCCGGTTCCAGATCGAGTCCTATCTGGACCACCACGCCGCCAAGCTGGCCCGGCGTTTCGACGCGGGCAGCTACGTCGCCCTCACCGAGACGATGAACGGCCACGACGTGGGGCGGGGGCGGGGCGGGGTGCGGACCGCCCTGCGCCGGGCGGGCATGCCCGCGCTGGTGGCCGGGGTCGACACGGACCGGCTCTTCCCGCTCTCCCAGCAGCGCGAACTGGCCACGGCGCTCCCCGGCGCGGACCACCTGCGGGTGATCGAGTCGCCGAGCGGGCACGACGGCTTCCTGCTGGAGACGGAACAGGTGGGCGAGCTGATCGTGGAGCTGCTGGAATCGGCCGGCTGACGGCCGTCGGTCACCGGAAGTCCGCCCACCGTCCCGGCCGGGCTCAGCGGTGGTCGTCCCAGGGCGAGCCGTACTTCCGGGCGAGCCCGTCCGCCTCCTCGGGGGTGAGCAGCCGGGCGGGCCGCCCGCCCAGGGCGAGGAGCAGGGCCGAGACCTCCTCCAGTTCCACCGCCGCGTCCAGGGCCTGCGCCATCGTGGTGCCGGCGAGGACCGGACCGTGGTTCTGGAGGAGGGCGGCACGGAGCGGGAAGGGGAGCCGGGCGAGCTCCTCGGCCTGTCCCGCGTCGCCGGGCGGGGCGTAGGGGAGCAGCGGGGTCTGGCCGACCCGCATCACGTAGTACGGGGTGAGCGGGGGCACGGCGCTGCGCGGGGACCACGGCGGCAGGCAGGAGACGGCGGTGGCGTGCCGGGCGTGCAGGTGGACGACGGCACGGGTGGCGGCGTCGCGCCGGTAGAAGGCGCTGTGCAGGGGGAATTCCTTGGACGGGCGCGGTCCGGCGAGGTGGACGCCGTCGAGGCCGAGTTCGCTGAGCCCGTCCGGGTCTATCGCGGAGAGGTCGGCCCCGGTGGGGGTGATCAGGACGCGGTCCTCGACCCGGACGCTGAGGTTGCCGGACGAGCCGGGGCTGAGTCCGAGCGCGGCGAGCCGGGCGCCGGCGGCGGCGAGGTCGGTACGGGGGTCGCTCATGCCAGGGCGCTCCAGGCTTCCGTGAAGATGGCGGTGTCGCCGAAGTTGCCGGACTTGAGGGCGAGGTCCACGGTGTGGTCCCGGCCGTGTGCCCGTCCCTCGGCGCGGGCCCAGGTGACGCCCGGGGCGATGGGCGCGCCGATGGACAGGGTGCGGACGCCGAGTGCGGTGACGACGGCTCCGGAGGTCTCGCCGCCGGCCACCAGGAGCCGGCGGGCGCCCGCCGCGACGAGGCCGGTGGCGCAGGCGGCGAGGGCCCGCTCGACCAGTTCGGAGGCGGCGGGGGCGCTGTCGGGTGGGGTCTGCTCCAGGTCGCCGAGGTCGCCGACGGCGTAGATCAGCGGTGGCTTCGCGGGGTCGTCGTCCCAGGCCCGGCGGGCGAAGGCGACGAGGCCGGCGACGGTGCCGGAGAAGTCGGTGCGCAGGGCGGCCACGTCCAGCTTGCGGTGCGGCAGCCGGGTGCGGCCGTGGGCGACCTGGGCGCGGGTGGCCGAGGAGGCGCTGCCGGAGAGGACGACGCCGGGGTCGCCGGGGCCGGAAACGGGGGTGGCGCGGGCGGCTTCGGTGTGCGGGCCGGTGAGGCCGAGGGCGAGGCCCGCCGCCCCGGTGACGAGGGTGAGGTGGGCGGTGGCCGCGCAGACGGTCTCCAGGTCCTGGTCGGTGACGGCGTCCACGACGACGAGCGCGTCGGCGAGGTCCGGGGCGTCCAGGGCGGCCCGCAGGGCATCGCTGCCCGCCCGTACGGTGTCGAGGCCGACGAGCCGGACCGGGTGGCCGGTCTGCGGGGCCAGGAGCCGTCGCAGGTCGGAGTCGCGCATCGGGGTGAGCGGGTGGTGCCGCATGGGGCTGTCCTGGAGGAGTTCCCCGTGGACGTACAGGAGTCCCTGGTCGACGGTGCGTCCGGTCGCGGGGAACGAGGGGACGACGACCGTGCGGTGCTCGTCCAGCTCCGCGAGGAGGGCGTCGGCGACCGGGCCGATGTTGCCGCGCGGGGTGGAGTCGAAGGTGGAGCAGTACTTGAAGTAGTAGCGCGCGCAGCCCGCCTCGCGCAGGGCGCGAAGGGCGGTGAGCGAGGCGCCGACGGCCTCCTCGACGGGGGCGGTGCGCGATTTGAGCGCGACCACGACCGCGTCCGCGTCGCGCAGCGTCCGGTTTCCCGTGCCGTCCGCGAAGGCGTCCGTGCCGACGGTCACCACGGTCCGGTACCCCCGGGCGACGAGCATGGTGGCGAGATCGGTGGCTCCGGTGAAGTCGTCGGCGATGGCCCCGAGGGTCGGCATCGGACCTCCTTGCGTAGGGGATGCGGTGCCGGGTGAGATTCCCCGACCGCTTACGTGTGAAAAAATGTTAACAGACTTTACGCAGGCGGGATCTGCTGATACATCTTGTTAACACGCTCCCCTGTGGTGCTCGTGCCGTTGCCGAGACCGCCTCGTCGGAGCCGTCGAACCGAGCAGTGCGCCCGTCTAGGAGAGCCCATGAACTTGCAACACCTGTTCGCCGGAACCGGCGAGCGGACCGTGCACTACGCACTGTCCGGCGCCGGCGGCGGCTTCGCCCGGACCCTGCTCGCCCAGACCCTGCGCATCGACCGCCTGGCCCCCGCCGTGCTGTGCGACCGGGACGTGGACCGGCTGCGCGGGATGCTCGTCGAGCTCGGCTACGAGGACGGGCGGCTGCGCGTGTGCGCGGACGCCGACGAGGTGGCCCACGCCGTCGAGGAGGGCTCCGTGGCCCTGGTCGCGGACGGCGCCCTGCTGACCGCGGCCCCCTGGGACATCCTGGTCGAGGCCACGGGAAGCCCCGCCGACGGGTACGCCATGGCCCGTGCCGCGCTGACCGGCGGCCGTCACGTGGCCATGGTCAGCAAGGAGGTCGACTCCGTGGCCGGACTGCACCTCGCCGACCTGGCCCGTGACAACGGCGTCGTCTACACCACGGCCGACGGCGACCAGCCGGCCAACCTCATCGCCCTGGTGACCTGGGCCGAGCTGCTCGGCCTGGACATCGTGGCGATCGGCAAGTCCAGCGAGTACGACCTCGTCTTCGACCCCGCGACCGGCGCGGTCACCCAGCTGGACACCACCGTCCCCGCCCCGGAACTGGCCGGGCTGCTCGCCCTCGGCTCCGACGTGCGGGCCACGCTCGCCGCCCGCGCCGCGGCCGTGACCGCCCTGCCCACCGGCGCCACCGCCGACTACTGCGAGATGGCGGTCGTGGCGACGAACACCGGCTTCCGCCCGGACACCGAGCGCCTGCACTACCCGGTCGCCCGGATCGCCGAGCTCGCCGACGTCTACGCCCTGCGCGAGGACGGCGGCCTGCTGCACCGCACCGGTGCCGTCGACGTGTTCAGCGCGCTGCGGCTGCCGGACGAGGCCTCCTTCGCGGGCGGCGTCTTCGTCGTCGTACGGACCGGCGACCCGGTCACCTGGGAGACGCTGCGCGGCAAGGGCCACGTCGTCAGCCGCGACGGCCGGTACGCGGCGATCTACCTCCCGTACCACCTGATGGGCGTCGAGACCCCCGTCTCGCTGCTCTCCGCGGTGCTGCACGGCAGGCCTTCCGGCGGGACGGACCCCCGCGCGCACGCCGTGCTCGCCGGCCGCGCCCGTCGTGACCTGCCCGCCGGCACCGTGCTGGAGATGGGCGGACACCACCACGACGTCACCGGTGTCCAGGCCGTCCTGCTCCGCGACGAGGACACTCCCTCGGACACGGCACCGCTGTACCTCGCCGCCCATGCCACCCTCGGGCGCGACGTCCGGGCCGGCGACCTGATCACGCTCGGCGACCTGGCCGACGCGGACACCGAGCTGCTGCACGCCTGGGCCTCCGGGCGCGCCTCGCGCACCACCCACTCCCCCGTCCCCCACGCGAGCCGATGATGAGCACCGACCTCCAGAACCTCCTGCTGGGCGCCGCCGCGGTCGTCGTCCTGATCCTGCTGATCACCAAGGCCAAGCTCCATCCCTTCCTGGCGCTGGCGCTCTCCGCCCTGGGCCTCGGGCTCGCGGCGGGGCTCGGCCCCGGTGACACGGTCGACCACTTCCAGGACGGCTTCGGCGACGCGCTGAAGAGCACCGGCCCGACCATCGGGCTCGGCACGATCCTCGGTGGCATCCTGCTGGGCTCCGGCGGCGCCGACCGGATCGCGACCGTCTTCATCGGCGCCCGCCCGGTCAAGTGGATCCCGACGGCCATCACGGCCGCCGCCCTGCTCATCGGGATGCCGCACCTCTTCGACGTCAGCTTCGTGATGCTGGTGCCGCTGGTGTACGCCGTCGCCAAGCGCACCGGCACGCACCTGCTGTACGTGGGCCTGCCGCTCGCCGCCGGCCTGTACATCTCGCACGGCCTGCTGCCCCCGCACCCCTCGCCCACGCTCGCCGTCTCGGCGTACGGGGCGAACACCGGCCTGACCATCATGTACGGCCTGATCATCGGCATCCCGATCGCGGTGATCAGCGGACCGCTGCTGACGAAGTTCGCCTCGCGGTGGTTCGGCCCGGCCCCGGACCTCGACAAAGGACCCATCCCGGAGACGAGCCCCGAGCCGGAGAACCGCAAGCGGCCGGCCTCGTTCGTGCTCGCTCTGATCACCGTGCTGCTGCCGCCCGTCCTGATGCTCATCGGGACCGTCGGCACCGCGAACACCGCCGAGGGCTCCCTGCCCTACGCGGTCTTCGAGGCGTGCGACTCCTCGGTCATCTCCCTGCTCGCCGCGGTGATCTTCGCCTTCTTCGCGCTGGGTCTGCGCTCCGGCTTCGGCCTGAACCAGCTCCAGAAGATGGCGGGCAAGGGCCTCGGCCCCGTCGGCGGCATCGTGCTGATCCTCGGCGCCGGCGGCGGCCTCAAGGCGATGCTCACCGCGACCGGCATCGACAAGCTGATCTCCGACTACGCGGTGGACTGGTCGATACCCCCGCTGCTGCTCGCCTGGCTGGTCGCCGCGCTGCTGCGCATCTGCCTCGGCTCGGCGACCGTCGCCACCGCGGCGGCCACCGGGATCGTCGCCCCGCTGATCGGCGCCTACCCGGGTCTCTCGCCCGAACTGCTGGTGCTGGCCACGGCGTCGGGCGCGGTGATGCTGTCCCACGTCAACGACTCCGGGTTCTGGCTGTTCAAGGAGTACTACCAGCTCTCGGTGGCCCAGACCTTCCGTACCTGGACGCTCATGCTCTCCCTCCAGTCGCTGCTCAGCCTCGGCGGCGTACTCCTGCTGAGCACGTTCGTCGGCTCCTGAGCCGTGCCCGGTTGGGAGGCCGCCGGGCAGAACGGCACAATCGAGCAGCGGCCGCGGTGGCCGCGTGAGGAAAGGTGAAGCACCGGTGGCCGAAGAAGAGCAGTTGCCCCTGATCCCCGATCAGCGACGCGAGCTCCTGCTGAAGCATCTGCGGCGCGACGGTGTGCTGAGCGTGCAGCAGATCACCCAGCTCTTCGGCGTGTCCCACATGACCGTCCGCCGCGACATCGCCGAACTGGAGCGTCAGGGGCTGGTGTTCTCCGTGCCCGGCGGGGCCCGGATCGCCAGCCATCTGCAGAGCGAGCCCAGCTTCCAGGCCAAGACCCTGATCGAGCAGCCGGAGAAGCAGGCCATGGCGACGGCCGCGGCGGAGCTGGTGCGGGAGGGGATGACCGTCTACCTGGACGCGGGCACGACACTGCTGGCCATGGTGCCGTTGCTCGCGCGCCACACGTCGCTGACGGTCGTCACCAACGACTTCACGACCGTGGACCGGCTGATGGCCTCGACCCACCTCGACGTCATACACATCGGCGGACAGGTGGACCCGTCCAACCGCTCCAGCGTCGGGCGGCTCGCCGCCACGACGCTGCGTCAGCTCGCCCTGGACATCGCCTTCATCAGCACCAGCTCCTGGGACCTGCTGCGCGGGGTGACCACCCCGTCGGCGGCGAAGGTGGAGGTCAAGCAGGCCGCCATGGAGTGCACGGGCTCCAGCGTGCTCGTCGCCGGATCGTCGAAGTACGGGACGTTCGGCAAGTTCCGGGTGGCTCCGCTCAGCGCCTTCGACACCGTCGTCACCGACCGCTCGCTGGCCGAGGCGGCGGCCGAGGGCATCCGCGCCGGCGGCGCCGACCTGCGGCTGGCCGGCGCCTGAGGCCGGCACCCGCACCCACTCCGTGTGCCCCCTTCCGTCCCGGCGGAAGGGGGCACACGTGTGTGAGGACGGGTGCGGGCAAACCTCTGACCGATCGGTCAGCTACGGTGGCCCCATGCCCCGTCCCCCGTCCACGATGCGGCGTCACATCCTCGACTCCGCCCTGCGTCTCTTCGCCGAGCACGGCTTCAAGGGCGCCTCGCTGCACGACATCGCGGCCGAGGCGCACTGCTCCAAGGCGTCCCTGCTGTACCACTTCGCCAGCAAGGACGCGATGCTCACCGAGCTGCTGACGCCGCCGGCCGAAAGCCTCCGCGCCCTCAGCGAGGAGCTGGCGGCCCTGGACGGCGACCAGGCCGTCGAACCGGCTGTGCGGGGCTACGTCGGCCTCGCGATGCGGTTCCACCTGGAGATAAAGATCATCTTCGCCGAGCTGCCGGACATGCTCGGCCATCCCGTGCTGGCCGTCATCCCCCGGGCGGTCGACCAGCTCGCGGACGCGCTGGCCGGCCGCTCGGACCGGCCTCGGGCCCGGGTCATGGCCCAGATGGTGATCGGCGGCGTCGCCGTCACGGTCGCCGCGGACGTGGACGTCGAACAGGACATGATGCGCGCCGAACTGACCCAGGGGGCGTTGAGGACCCTCGGGCGCTCGACCAGCTGACAGAAGTCTCCGGAACGAAGAGAAAGACTCCTCTCTCGCATGGCTATTCTGCTGTACCGGCTCGGCCGGCTGTCCTTCCGCCACCGAGGGCGGGTCCTGGCCCTGTGGCTGCTGCTGCTCGCCCTTCTCGGGGGCGCGGCGGCGGCCTTCAGCGGGCCCACCACCAGCAAGTTCTCGATCCCCGGCACCGAGTCGCAGAAGGCCATGGACTCGCTCGCCCGGGAGTTCCCGCAGGCGGGCGGTGCGACCGGGACCATAGTCGTGGCCGCGCCCGCGGGCGGGAAGCTCACGCCCGCGGCGGTGGCTCCGGTGACCGAGGACGCCTCGAAGGTGTCCGGGGTCGTCGGGGCGGTCGACCCGTTCGCCTCCGGGGCCGTCTCCCCCGACGGCCGTTACGCCCTGGTCCAGGTGCAGTTCACGTCGCCCGCCGACGACATCACCGACGCACAGCGCGAGGCGTTCACGAAGGCGGGCGCGTCCGCCGACGGTCTCCGTGTCGAACACGGCGGCGAGATCATGCGGGGCGCGCCGGAGATCGGCTCGACCGAGGGCATCGGGGTGGCGGTCGCCGCGCTCGTCCTGGTCCTGACCTTCGGTTCACTGGCGGCGGCGGGGATGACCTTGCTCAACGCCCTGGTCGGTGTGGCGGCCGGCATGGCGGGGCTGTTCGCGCTCAGCAGCACCGTGGAACTGACCAGTACCGCGCCCATCCTCGCGCTGATGCTGGGTCTGGCCGTCGGTATCGACTACGCGCTCTTCATCACCTCCCGCTACCGCCAGTACCTCTTCGAGGGCATGGACCGGGAGGAAGCGGCCGGGCGGGCCACCGGCACCGCCGGTTCGGCCGTCGTCTTCGCGGGCGCCACCGTCGTCATCGCCCTCGTGGGGCTCGCCGTCGCCGGCGTCCCCTTCCTCACCGTCATGGGTGTGGCGGCCGCGGCCACGGTCGCGCTCGCGGTGCTGGTCTCCCTGACGCTGCTGCCCGCGGTACTGAGCTTCGCGGGCCCCCGCGTCCTGCCCCGCAAGCGGCGGGCGCCGGACCGGGCCCCCTCGCCCGCCGAGGCCGACGCGGCCTTCGGCTTCCGCTGGGGCCGGATCGTGGCCCGGCTGCGCGTCCCCGTCCTGGTCCTCGGCGTCATCGGCCTGGGCGCGCTGGCCCTGCCGGTGCAGGACATGCGTCTGGCGCTGCCCGACGCGGGCACGGAGGCCGTCGGCTCCCCGAACCGCGAGGCCTACGACCTGACCACCGAGGGATTCGGGGAGGGCTTCAACGGCCGGCTGGTCGCCGTCGTCTCCGGTGACACCGCCCAGGCGACCGGTGCGGCCGCCAAGGAGGCCGCGGCGCTCATCACCGGCACCGAGGGTGTCCTGGCGGTCGCCCCGCCGCAGCTGAACAAGGAGGGGACGACCGCTCTGCTGGCGGTGATCCCGAAGACGGGTCCGACCGCGGCCGCCACCGAGGACACCGTCCACTCGATCCGTGACCGGGTGAAGGGTGTCGAGGGCGCCACGATCTCGCTGACCGGTGCCACCGCCGTCGGGATCGACGTCTCGGAGAAGCTCGGCGACGCCCTGCCGGTCTATCTCCTGCTGGTGGTCGGGCTGTCCGTCCTGCTGCTGATGCTCGTCTTCCGTTCGGTACTGGTGCCGCTCAAGGCGGCGCTCGGTTTCCTGCTCACCGTGGGCGCGACCTTCGGCATCACCGTCGCGATCTTCCAGGAGGGCCACCTCGCGGACCTGGTCGGACTCGACACACCCGGACCGCTGGTCAGCTTCCTGCCCATCCTGCTGATCGGCATCCTCTTCGGGCTCGCCATGGACTACGAGGTCTTCCTCGTCTCCCGGATGCGGGAGGACTTCGTCCACGGTTCCGACGCCCGGGAGGCCGTCGTCAGCGGGGTCGGCCACAACGCGCGGGTCGTCACCGCCGCCGCGGTGATCATGACGGCTGTCTTCGGCGGGTTCGTCCTCATGGAGGACCCGATCATCAAGTCCATCGGGTTCGCCCTGGCGATCGGCGTGCTCGTCGACGCGTTCGTCGTCCGCATGACCCTCGTGCCGGCGGTCATGCATCTGCTGGGACGGGCGGCCTGGTGGCTGCCCCGCCCGGTCGACCGCGCGCTGCCCGACCTCGACATCGAGGGCGAGCGGCTGCACCGCGAGATCCCGGTGGGTCACACCACGGAGGAAGAGGAACTCGTGAAGGCCTGACCGACCGGGCCCCGGCCGGACCTTCCGGGGCCCCGGCCCTGACCGGCCGGGGCCCGGAAGGTCCGGGGTCGCCGGGCGCTACCCCTGGAAGAAGGCGAGGAGGTCGGGGTCGATCACCTCGGGGTGGGTCCACGGCATGCCGTGCGGGTACCCCTCGTAGCTCTTGAGGGTCGCGTTGCTCAGCAGCTCGGCGGACAGCGGTCCCGAGTCGTCGTACGGCACGATCTGGTCGTCCGTGCCGTGCGCCACGAGGACCGGGACGTCGATCGTCCTGAGGTCCTCGGTGAAGTCGGTCTCGGAGAACGCCTTGATGCACTCGTACTGCGCGTTGGCGGCGCCCATCATGCCCTGCCGCCACCAGTTGTCGATCAGGCCCTGCGACACCTTCGCCCCCGGCCGGTTGAACCCGTAGAACGGGCCGCTCGGCACGTCGATGTAGAACTGGGCCCGGTTGTCCGCCAGTTGGGCACGGAATCCGTCGAAGACGGAGAGGGGAAGGCCGCCCGGGTTCGCGTCCGACCGCACCATGACCGGCGGCACCGCAGCGACGAGGGCCGCCTTCGCCACCCGGCCCGGCTCGGCCCGGGCGACGTAGCGCGCCACCTCGCCGCCTCCGGTGGAATGGCCGACGTGCCAGGCGTCCCGCAGATCGAGCGCCGCGGTCAGTTCCGCCACGTCGGCGGCGTAGGTGTCCATGTCGTGGCCGCCGGACGTCTGGCTCGACCGTCCGTGGCCCCGGCGGTCGTGCGCGATCACCCGGTGGCCCCGGGCGAGGAAGTACAGCATCTGGTGGTCCCAGTCGTCGGCGCTGAGCGGCCAGCCGTGGTGGAACATGACGGGCTGGGCGTCGCGCGGCCCCCAGTCCTTGTAGAAGAGGACGGTCCCGTCCTTCGTCGTCACAGTAGCCATGCTTGCGGTCCTCTCATGTCCTGCACATGCCAGGCGCCACGGGATACGGGCGCCGGTACGTGATTCCCCGGGTCCTCGGCCGCCCGTGGCGCACGGCCGCGCGCCGGCCTCGCCGGGCGCGGGACCCGCGGGCTCGGTCCGCCTCCGGAGTTCCGCCTCTTCGACGCTACGCGTTCCCCCGAAAGGGCGCATGTCGCGCGCCACCTCCACCGGAGGCACCGCCCCACTCGCTTGCGCAACCCTCTGTAAGAAATTGCAGAAATCCTTGACGTGTACACGGACGGGCGGCAGGCTCTGACGCGTTCCCCCCACGGCAGCCAGGCGCGTGGCTGCCTTCGAGGGCACCTCTGTGCCCAGCCGTCGAAGGAGCCGCACCATGCAGTACCGATTCCGCGTCATCGGCGGAACGCTGGCCGGAGTCATGACCGCCGCAGGCGTCATGACGTTCACACCCGGGCAGTCCCAGGCCGCACCTCCCGGTGAGAAGACCGTCACGGTCACCATGTTCGAGCGGCGGTACGCCGATGTGGCCAGGGCCTGCACCGACGAACTGGGCCCCGCCGGTTACGGGTTCGTCCAGGTCTCCCCGGCTTCCGAGCACATCCAGGGCGACCAGTGGTGGACGTCCTACCAGCCCGTGAGTTACCGCATCGCGGGCCGGCTCGGCGACCGCGAGGCGTTCGCCGGCATGGTCGACGCGTGCCACAGCGCCGGTGTCAAGGTCATGGCCGACGCCGTCGTCAACCACATGGCCGCCGGTTCGGGCACCGGCACGGGCGGCACCGCCTACACCAAGTACGACTACCCCGGGTACTTCCAGGACGGGGACTTCCACACCTGCCGGGCCGACATCACCGACTACACCGACCGTGACGACGTGCAGAACTGCGAACTGGTCGGCCTCTCCGACCTCGACACCGGGAAGGAGGAGGTCCGGGCCACCATCGCCGCCTACCTGGACGACCTGCGGTCACTGGGCGTGGACGGCTTCCGCATCGACGCGGCCAAGCACATGGCGGCGGACGACCTCGCCGCCGTCAAGGAGAAGATGAGCGATCCCGGCTTCTGGGTCTCGGAGGTCATCCACGGCGGCGGCGAGGCCGTGCGGCCCGAGGAGTACACGGGCGTCGGCGACGTGGACGAGTTCCGTTACGGCGGCCACCTCAGGAGCGCCTTCCAGGGCGGCGACATCGCCCAGCTGAAATCGGTCGCGGACGGCAAGCTCGGCAGCGACTCGGCCCGTACGTTCGTCGACAACTGGGACACCGAGCGGAACGGCTCGACGCTGACCTACAAGGACGGCGCGGCCTACACCCTCGCCAACGTCTTCATGCTGGCGTCGCCCTACGGGTCGCCGAACGTCTACTCGGGCTACGAGTGGTCCAGCGAGGACGCGGGCCCGCCGAGCGGCGCCGACGGCTGGACGAACGTGCACGCGCGGCGGGCGATCACGGGCATGGTGGGCTTCCGCAACACGGTCGGCTCGGCGGAGCTGACCGACTGGTGGGACAACGGCGGCAGCGCGATCGCCTTCGGACGCGGTGACAAGGGGTTCGTCGCCCTCAACAACGGCGACGGCGACCTCTCCGAGACCCTGACGACGTCACTGCCCGCCGGCACCTACTGTGATGTCGCCGTCGCGTCCCCGGACGACTGCGACGGTGCCACCGTGACCGTCGGGGACGACGGCACGGTCCAGGCGTCGCTTCCGGCGCACGGAGCGCTCGCCCTGCACACGGGGGCACGGACCGACTGACCGGGCCGGAGCACGACCGGGCTCGCCGGACAGGGCGACTCCTCGCCCCTGCCCCGCGAGCCCGGTGCCGTGCCGCGCGAGGACGTCATCCACCGAGAGCCTCGGCCATGCGTTCGAGGTCGGCGAGGAGAGCGGGCAGCCGGGCGGACGGCACGGCTGCGATCATGCGGGTCTCGACGGCGTAGACGGCGGACCGCGCCGCATCGAGGCGCCGCTGCCCCTCGGGAGTGAGGTGCGCGGGGCGCGCCCGGCCGTGGTCGGCGGTGGCGGGGCGGGCGATGAGTCCGTCGTCCTGCAGGCCGCGGAGGACGACGTTCATGGACTGCCGGGTGACGAAGGCACCGCGCGCGAGCTCGGCGTTGGACAGGCCGGGGCGCAGGGCGAGGAGTTCGAGGCACGAGTACTGCGGCACGGTGAGGCCGTGCTCGCGCAGGACCTGGTCCAAGGCCCCGCGCAGGGCCGCGTGGGCGCGCTTGAGGCGGTATCCCACGTGCTCGGTGACGTCCTGGGCGGCGTGCGGCAGATCCACGGGCTCCCGGTTCTCCATGTCAGCATTTTGACATACCTCAGACCCCGGCCTATCGTCGGCAATGTCAGAGTCCTGACATCGACCGACCGAGGAGCACTCATGTCGACCACCGTCCACGGCCCCGATTTCATCGCCCTCCAGGTACGCGACGTCGAGGCCGCGGCCCGCTTCTACGAGGAGCACCTCGGACTGCGCCGGGCACCGGCCGCACCGCCCGGCGCGGTGGTGTTCGACACCAGGCCGATCCCGTTCGCCGTCCGCGGACTCCTGCCGGGTGTGGACCTCGACGGTGTGGCGCAGCCCGGCCTCGGTGTCGCCCTGTGGTTCGCCGCCGACGACGCGCAGGGGCTGCACGACCGGCTCGCCGCCGCTGGGGTGCCCGTCGTCAGGGCGCCCGAGGACGGCCCGTTCGGCCGCACGTTCACCTTCACGGGTCCCGAGGGCTACGCCGTCACCGTGCACGGAGGCTGACCGCGCATGCCGTTACGCGCCGCCCGCCGGCCGGTCAGGTACCGGTCAGCGAGCCACCGGGAGCTCCAGGACACCCGTGTCCTGCGGGGCGCTGACGACGGTGACGGGCCGCAGCCCCCGGTTGCCGAAGTACGCCGTGTCGCTGCCGGCGATCACGAACCGCAGCCGGTGCCCGGTCTCGTACCGGTGTACGATGCCGGGCAGCTCGACCGTGAAGGGGCGGGTGACGTCGGGTACGCGTACGGGCGCCACCAGGCGGTTCACCAGCTGCTGGGTTCCGTCGGGCGCCACGTCGTACACCTTCGCGAAGAGGACCAGCTTGTCCGCCGCGTCCCCGCTGTCCTGGACGCGTTCGGTGGCCGGGGAGCGGACCTTCAGGGTCGCCTTCGGGGCGCCGACGACGTCCACCGGGGTGGTGAGCGGAGCGCTGGTCCAGCCGAGGTGGGTGCCCTTCGTGTCGTACGGGGCGGGGTCGGACAGCCCGATGAGTCCGGCCAGGGAGCTTTCGGAGTGACTGGTGGGCAGGGGCCCGTTGGTGTAGCGACGGCTGCCGGAGGCGACCTGGGAGCGCTCGTCCACCAGGGCGCCGTCGCCGGAGAGGTAGAGGGTCCGCGACGCGTCGGGCAGTGCGTCGGCCGTGCCGTAGCCGCTCGCCCAGTCGCGGTGGTAGGCGAAGGCGGGCCCGGTGTCGGCGCCCGTGTCGAGGTGGAGGTAGCGGTCGAACCAGGCGAGGATCCGCTGCCCGACGTAACTGGTGTCCAGATTGCCGGTGGCGAGGTCCAGCTCCCCGGGGGCGTGGCCGCCGCTGTGGCCCCAGGCCTGCCAGATCATCTTCGTCGTGGTGCCCCGCGCCTGGAGGGCGCGGTAGGTGGCGGTGGCCTCGTTGAGGTTGAACAGGCTGTCGGCCTGCCCCTGGACGAGCAGCGTGGGGGCCTCGACGTCCGCCAGGTAGGAGACCGGCGAGACACTGCGCGCGTACGCCAGCATCTGACGGGTGCTCCCGGCCGGGAAACGGCCGGAGTTCAGCAGGCGGACGGTGTCGCAGGCCGGGGTGGAGAAGTGCGGGCAGGTGAGGTGGTTGAACCGGGACGGGTCCAGGCCCGGCACCAGCAGCGGCTGGCCCTCCCCGATCAGGTAGAAGCCGTTGGTCCACTGCCACTTGAACACGCCGGGGGTGTCGGAGGAGACGCCGCGCCGCGCGCCGGTGGCGTTGGGCGCGAGGGCGTACGCGAGGTCGTTCCAGGTGACCAGCGGGACCAGGGCGTCGACCCGGCGGTCGGCCGATGCGGTGGCCAGCTGGACGGCTCCGCCGTACGAGCCGCCGATCATGCCGACGCGGGGGTCACCGGGGCCGTCGGACACGACGTAGTCGGCCTCGGTGCCGTCGTCGGCCGCCCGCGTCCCGGCGAGGAAGTCGATGAGCCCGGAGGCCGCCTTCCCGTCGACGGCCGGGTCGTCGAGGGTGATCAGGCATCCGGACTTCCCGAAGCCGAGCCCCGAGTAGACCAGGGAGACATAGCCGCGGGAGGCGAACGCCCTGCCGAGGGCGTCGGTCGTGCCGTCGGACTTGCTGCCGCCGAAGCCGTTGGTCGCCAGGACCGCGGGCGCGGGGTGCCGGGCGTCGACACCGGCCGGGCGGTAGAGGTCGGCGTCGAGTGTGCAGGAGCGGTCGCCCGCGGGCACCGTGAACTCCAGTGAGGTGACGCTGAATTCGGCGGCAGCCGCCGGGTCGGCACCGACCAGGGTGAGCGGCGCGACGAGGGCGGCGCCGGCGAGGAAGGCCAGGGAACTGCGCAACCTGGAGACAGCACGCGACATATGGACCTCCGCACC
Source organism: Streptomyces sp. SirexAA-E (assembly GCF_000177195.2). Taxonomy (GTDB): domain Bacteria; phylum Actinomycetota; class Actinomycetes; order Streptomycetales; family Streptomycetaceae; genus Streptomyces; species Streptomyces flavovirens. The sequence goes on along the minus strand of NC_015953.1, from coordinate 6,453,946 downwards.
GAGGACACCCGACACCCTACCGACTGGTAGGCGGCAGCCGGACCCATCGTGTGACACGCCTCACGCGGATGTCAACGCACCGTATCGGTGGTTTCACTGACGGTTCGTCGGGTCACACGTCCGGGGGCGTCTCGGGCCAGCGCGGGCACCTCGGCGGTGAGCGTGCACCGCCCGCCGTCCCCGGGCGCGTCCAGCACCGCAGGCACCCCCAGGGGGACCGTCAGCGCCGTGGGGCCGTGCCCGAAGCCCAGCTCCTCGACGACCGGGATCCCGAGCCCGCCCAGCCGGTCGGCGAGCACCGCCCGCACCTCCTCGTACGGGCCGCAGTCCCGCCAGGAGCCGCACGCGATGCCGGTCGTACCGTCCAGCGTGCCGGCGCGCAGCAGCCGGGTGAGGATGCCGTCCAGCCGGTACGGGTCCTCGGCGATGTCCTCGATCACCAGCAGCCCGCCCCGCGCCGGGGCACGGGCGCCCGGGGTTCCGGCGTCGGCGGCGAGCAGGCTCACGCAGCCGCCGTAGGTGACGCCCCGGGCCCGGCCGGGGACCAGCGCCGCCGCCGTGTCCAGGCCGAGCGTCCGCACCGACTCCGGCTCGAAGAGGGTGGAGCGCAGGGCGTCCTGGGTGGCCGCGTCCTCGAGGAACACCTCGGTGGCGATCATCGGTCCGTGCAGGGTGGAGAACCCGGCCCGCAGCGCGAACGCCTCGTGCAGCACGGTGATGTCGCTGTACCCGACGAACGCCTTGGGCCCGGCCGCCCGGATCGCCGGCCAGTCCAGCAGGTCGACCATGCGGTGCGCCCCGTACCCGCCCCGGGCACACAGGACGGCGTCGACGGTCGGGTCGCACCAGGCCTCCTGGAGATCCCGGGCGCGGTCCTCGTCCGTCCCCGCGAGGTAGCCCAGCACGGGGTGCCTGTCCAGGGCGTGGGAGGCGACCACCGGCTCCAGGTCCCAGCCACGCAGCAGGTCGAGGCCCGCCTCCAGCCGGTCGGCGGGGACGGGACCGCTGGGGGCGACGACCGCGACGCGCGCGCCGGGCCGCGGGCGCGCGGGGCGGCGAAGGGGCGCGAGGACCGGGGCCGTGCCGGTCACCGGGTGAGTTCCAGGACCGGGACGTCGCTCCGCTCGATACCGAACGTCTGGATGTACAGGGAGAGTTCGGCCTCCAGGGCGCGGACCAGGGTGTCGGTGCGGCGGAAGCCGTGGCTCTCCCCGGCGAAGGTGAGGTAGGCGTGCGGGATGCCCCGCCCCTCGATCCGCTCCAGGAAGCGCTCGCACTGCACGGGCGGGCAGATCGGGTCGTCGAGTCCCTGGAGCAGCACGAAGGGCGCCGTGAGCCGGTCGGTGTGGTTGATCGGCGAGCGTTCGCGGTAGCGCTCGGGCACCTCGGCGTACGGGCCGACGAGCGATTCGAGGTAGCGGGACTCGAAGTCGTGCGTCTCCCCGGTCGTCCATCCTTCGAGGTCGAGGATGGGGTAACTGATCGCCCCGCAGGCGTACACGTCCGTCCCCGTCAGGGAGGCGGCGGTCGTCCAGCCCCCGGCGCTGCCGCCCCGGATCGCCAGCCGGGCGCGGTCGGCGGTGCCCTCCTCGGCCAGGGCGAGGGCCACGGCCGCGCAGTCCTCCACGTCGACGACGCCCCACTGTCCGGCCAGCCGTTCCCGGTAGGCCCGGCCGTAGCCGGTGGAGCCGCCGTAGTTCACCTCGGCGACGCCGATGCCCCGGGAGGTGAAGTAGGCGATCTCCAGGTCGAGGACGAGCGGCGCGCGTCCGGTGGGTCCGCCGTGGGCCCAGATCACATACGGCGGCAGCTCTCCGTCGGGTCCGGTGCGGTCCGGGTGGCGGGGCGGGTGGACGTGGGCGTGGACCTCGCGGCCGCCCGGTCCGGTGAAGGTACGGGTGCGCGGCTCGGGGTAGTAGGCGGGGTCGACGGCGTCCTCGTGGCGTGACCCCAGGATCCGGGTGTGCCCGGTCGCGGTGTCCAGCTCGACCACCTCGTACGTGCTGACGGGGCTCGCGGCGATGCCGACGACCCGGGTGTCCTGCACGGCGAGCGTCTCGGCCCACTCGGTCCACGGGCCTGCCGCGTCGACCAGTTCGCCGGTCTCCGGGTCGAGCACGCCGAGGCGGGTGGTGCCCCGGCCGTGGACGACGGCGATCAGGCCGTTGTCCAGCAGCCGGAACCAGCTCTGCCCGATCTTCCACAGCGGCCCGCCGAACTCCTCGCCGCGGCCGGAGCAGAGCCGGCTGCTGGGCACGACCGCCCCCGGGACGGCGTCGGGCCGGATCCGCTGGAGCTCCCACCAGCCGGAGACGTCCGAGACGAACAGCAGCGTGCCGTCCCGGTCCCACTCCACCTGGACGACCGATTCGCCGGTGTCGCCGACGAGCGGCCGCACCCCGGTGAAGGCACCCTCGTCGGTGACCTCTGCCGTCATCACGACCGTGCCGTCCCACGGCATCCGCGGGTGGTCCCAGGCGATCCAGGCGGCGCGCCGGCCGTCGTACGAGAGCTTGGGGCCGGTGACGAAGCGGTGCCGGTCGTCGCCGAGTTCGCGCACGGCCGCGCGGTCGTCGGCGGCCGAACCGTCCAGCGGCACGGCGGCGACGACCCTGCGCACGTCGGTGGGGGCCGGTCCGGTGAACTCCTCCAGCACGCACCAGACCTCGCCCCGCTCCCCGCGGTCCAGGTGGAGGTGCGGGTCGACCCAGCGCAGCCCGCCGCCGGTGGCGGACACGGGGGTCAGCGGCCGGGGCGGCTCGTTTCCGTCCGGGGCGTACGCGTACAGCCGCTGGTCGGCGTGGTGGACGAAGACGACGAGCGGACCGCCTGCCTCTCGTGCGGCGCCCGCCCAGGGCACACCGCCGTACTCGACGACCCGGCTGCGCGGGTTCCAGGGCTCGGGCAGCACGGACTCGGTGGTCCCGTCGGCCCGGCGGCGCACGAGGGCACGGCGGCCGCCCTCCGCCGGGCGCGGTTCCGTCCACCACACCTCCTCGCCGACGAATCCGACGAACTCGGGCCTGCCGTCGTGCGTGGCGGCCAGGGCCGCGTCGATCGGTGACGGCCATGTGCCGTACGCCGCTGTGGACACCAAGGTCGGTTCCCCCCTCGTGGTCAGGCGGTGCGCAGGAAGTGGTCCAGGACCCGGACACCGAAGTGCAGGGCGTCGACCGGGACCCGCTCGTCGACGCCGTGGAACAGCGCCTGGTAGTCGAAGCCGACGGGCAGCTTCAGCGGGGAGAAACCGTAGCCGGTGATGCCGAGCCGGGAGAACTGCTTGGCGTCCGTGCCGCCGGACATGCAGTAGGGGACGGCGTGGGAGCCCGGGTCGAACAGCTCGACGGCGGCCCGCATCTTGGCGTACGTCGGTGAGTCGACCGGGGCCTGGAGGGGGACCTCCCGGTGGTCGAACTCCCAGTCGATGCCGGGGCCGGTCAGCCGGTCGAGGGTCTCGCGGAACTCCTCCTCGCCGCCGGGCACCATCCGTCCGTCGATGTGGGCGGTGGCCCGTCCCGGGATGACGTTGACCTTGTAACCGGCTTCCAGCATCGTCGGGTTGCTGCTGTTGCGGACGGTGGGCGCGACGAGGTCGGCGGCCGGGCCGAGCTTGCCGAGCAGTTCGTCCACGTCGAACCCGGGCGCGTCCAGGTCGACCTGTATGTGGTGGAGCGCGGCGATCTCGGTGAGCGCCGCCCGGACCGTGGGGGTGAGCCGCACGGGCCACTCGTACGCCCCGAGGCGGGCGACGGCGGCGGCCAGGGCGCTGACCGCGTTGGCCTTGTTGACCTTGGAGCCGTGGCCCGCCTTGCCCTCGGCGGTCAGCCGCAGCCAGGCGGTGCCCCGCTCGCCGGCCGCGATGGGGTAGAGCGACATCCCGGGGCCCGCGTGGAAGGTGAAGGCCCCGGACTCGCTGATGCCTTCGGTGCAGCCCTCGAAGAGTTCGGGGTGCCGGTCGGCGAGGAAGCCGGAGCCGTCGGCGGCGCTGGCCTCCTCGTCGGCGGTGTAGGCGACGACGATGTCCCGCCGGGGGCGCACCCCGGCACGGGCCCAGGCCCGGACGACGGCGAGGACCATCGCGTCCATGTTCTTCATGTCGACGGCGCCGCGTCCCCACACCACACCGTCGCGGACCTCCCCGGAGAAGGGGTGGACGCTCCAGTCGGCGGGTTCGGCGGGCACCACGTCGAGGTGCCCGTGGACCAGCAGCGCGTCGGCGGACGGGTCGGTGCCCGGGATGCGGGCGACCACGTTGGTCCGGCCCGGGGTGCGCTCCAGCAGGAGCGGTTCGAGCCCGGTGTCGGCCAGCCGCCGGGCGACGTACTCGGCGGCCGGGCGCTCCCGGCAGGTGCCGTCGCCGTTGTTGGTCGTGTCGATCCGGATCAGTTCCGAGGTGAACGTGACCGACTCGTCGAGCGCCCGGTCGTCCACGGATCCGGACGGGGTCGTCGCCTCAGCCATACTGTTCCTCCACGGCGGCCGACACGATCGTCGTCACCGCCTTGAATGTGCGGATACCTTCGTACATCGTCGCGCTGGTGTAGGCGACGCGCCGTTCGCCGCTCGGCGCCACGCCGGGGACCACCGTCGCGGCGGCCGCCAGATGCTCGGCGTCGAACTCCAGTTCCACCGTAAAGGGACCGCCCTCCACCGGGGTCAGGCGCCCCGCCAGTGCGGTGGCCTCCTCGGCGGCGGCCCGGATGTCGGCGGCGGTGCGCGCCGGGGTCCGGCAGACGGCGGCGTACCGCGAGACGTGGTCCTTCACCGCGACCTTGCGGGCGTCCGGGGCGTACTGCCCGGCGTCCACACAGGTCAGGTCGTCGCCGGTGACGAGGACGACCGGGACGCCGTACTCGGCGGCGACATGGGCGTTCAGCAGGCCCTCACTGGCCCGTACGCCGTTCAGCCAGACGCCGGTGATGGAGTTGGCGAGGTAGGTGTGGGCGAGCACGCCCTCGGTGCCGGCGCCGGTGTGGTAGCCGACGAACGCGACGCCGTCGACGTCGCCGTGCTGGATGCCCTCGACCATGGAGAGGGACTTGTGCCTGCCGGTGAGCATCTGGACGCGGTCGTCGAGGCGCTCCAGGAGCAGGTTGCGCATCGTCCAGTGGGCCTCGTTGACGAGCACCTCGTCGGCGCCCCCGTCGAAGAAGCCGAGGACCGCGGCGTTCACGTCCGAGGTGAACAGGGAACGGCACCGCTCCCACTGCGGGGTCCCGGGCAGTACGTCGGCCGGCCAGGTCACTCCGGTCGCGCCCTCCATGTCGGCGCTGACGAGGATCTTCACGGTGAACGGTCCTGTCACTGGTCGGGGCCCTCCTCCCGTCGCGCGGAGGGAAGAGGATCTTCGTGCCGCCTCACCGTACGCGCCGGGACCGCACCGGGCCAGAGCCGTCGGCACCTGTCACTGGTCCAGTCCGGTGGAACCGCGCCCGCCGAACGCCGCGGGGCCTCCGGCCCGGTCCGGCCGGAGGCCCCGCGGCACCCCTCAGGAGCGGCCGGCGCCCTTGACCAGCTCGTCGATCCGGGCGAGCTCCGCGTCGTCGAACTCCAGGTTGCGGACCGCCTCGACGCTGTTCTCGAGCTGCGTGACGCTGCTCGCGCCCACGACCGCGGAGGTGACCCGGCCGCCGCGCAGCACCCAGGCCAGCGCCATCTGCGCCAGGGACTGCCCGCGTTCCCGCGCGATCGCGTCCAGCGACCGGAGGCGCTCCACCAGTTCGGGGGTGACGGCGTCGGCCGACAGGAAGGGGCTGGCGCCCGCCGCCCGCGAACCCTCCGGGATGCCCTGGAGGTAGCGGTCGGACAGGATGCCCTGCTCCAGCGGCGAGTAGGCGATGGAGCCGGTGCCCAGCTCGTCCAGGGCGTCCAGCAGCCCGTCCTCGACCCAGCGGTCCAGCATCGAGTAGCGCGGCTGGTGGATGAGGAGCGGGGTGCCCAGCTCGTTCAGGATCCGGGCGGCCTCGCGGGTCTGCTCGGCCGAGTAGTTGGAGATCCCGGCGTACAGCGCCTTGCCCTGGCGCACCGCGGTGTCCAGCGCGCCCATGGTCTCCTCGAGGGGGGTGTCGGGGTCGGGGCGGTGGGAGTAGAAGATGTCGACGTAGTCGAGGCCGAGCCGCCGCAGGCTCTGGTCCAGCGAGGAGCGCAGGTACTTGCGGGAGCCCCACTCCCCGTACGGGCCCTCCCACATGTGGTAGCCGGCCTTGGTGGAGACGACGATCTCGTCCCGCAGGTGGGCGAAGTCCGTCTTCAGGGCGCGGCCCATGGTGAGCTCGGCCGAGCCGGGCGGCGGGCCGTAGTTGTTGGCGAGGTCGAAGTGGGTGATGCCCAGGTCGAAGGCCCTGCGCAGGATCTGCCCCTGCGTCTCGGGGGTCCGGTCGCCTCCGAAGTTGTGCCACAGCCCGAGGGACAGCGCGGGCAGCAGCAGACCGCTGCGTCCGGTGCGCCGGTAGGGCATGGCGGTGTAGCGGTCGGCGGACGGAAGGTACATACGAGCACTCCACGGGAGGGATCGGGGCCAGGTCTGGCGGTGTTCCCAGCCTGACGGAGAACGATCCAGCGGTCCAACAGGAGATTCCGCTGGGATTCATCGCCTAGATTGCTCAATCATGGAACTGCGTCAGCTGGAACACTTCGTCGCCGTCGCCGAGGAGCGGCACTTCACCCGGGCGGCCGAGCGGCTCGCCGTCTCCCAGTCCGGGCTGTCGGCCTCGGTGCGGGCACTGGAACACGAGCTGCGGACGCCGCTCTTCAGCCGCACCACGCGCACGGTACGGCTGACGGAGGCGGGGCAGGCCCTGCTCGTTGAGGCCGAACGCACCCTGGCGGGGGCGCGGGCGGCACGGGACGCGGTCGACGCCGTCCGGGGCCTGCTGCGCGGCAGGCTGACGCTGGGGGTCGAGCAGTGCGTGGCCGGTGTCAGCCCGGCCCGGCTGCTGGCGGCCTTCCGCCGGGAGCACCCGCACATGGAGATCCGGCTGCGCCAGGAGGGCACGTCCAGCCTGCTGGCGGGCGTGGCCGGCGGGCGGCTGGACCTGGCGTTCGCGGCCGTCAGCCCGCCGGAGTGGCGGGGTGAGCTGGTGCCGCTCGCACGGGAGCGGATGGTGGTGCTGTGTGCGCCGGGGCACCACCTCGCGGGTGGGGCCTCGGTCGAGTGGACGGGGCTGCGCGGCGAGTCCTTCATCGACTTCCACCCGGACTGGGGGCCGCGGCGGGCGGCGGACGAGGCGTTCGCGGCCGCGGGGGTACGGCGCTCGGTGGCGCTCGAGGTCAACGACGTGCACAGCCTGCTGGAGCTGGTGCACGAGGGGCTGGGCGTCGCGGTGGTGCCGCACCACTTCTCCCGTAAACCGGAGGCGCGCGGGCTGGCCGTGGTCGAGTTCACCGGTGCGCACCGGCCGGGGTACGAGAGCGTGGTGGTGCTTCCGCCGGCCCGGAGCCTGAGCCCGGGGGCGAAGGCGCTGATGGGGCTGGTCCGCCAGGACGCGTCGCGCCGAGAGCCTGTCGGCTGACCTCCCGCCCGGCCCAAGGGCGCCCGACGGGCTCCGAGCCGTCCGGTGCTCAGTCCGTCCGCGCCGGGCCGGACAGGGTCTCGGCGAAGGCCCCGTCCTCCTGGTCCACCCCGCTGCACGTGTCGGCGGCCGTGGTGGTGTCCTCGCCGTCGTCGCACGCCCGGTCGCGGAAGGTCGCCCACAGGGAGAGCGCGCCGACCCCCTCGCGGGTGGCGAAGGTACGCAGGGACGCGGCGTCGGCGAGGGTGAACGTCTCCCCCGCGACGTCGTTGACACCGGCCATCACCGTGATGTGCAGCGAGCGCCATGCCGCCTCGTCGGTCAGCCCGAGGACGTCCGCGAGCTGGTCGTGGGCGGCCTCGGCGGCCGCTTCCGCGTAGTCGCCCATGTCACCGTCGTAGGTCGAGCCGTAGTTCATGGCCATGATGTTCACCGCGGACAGCTCGACGCCTTGGTCGTCCGCGTCCTGGAGGACGGCGAGGCCGGTGTCCTCCAGCCCGTCCGGCATGGCGGGCAGGGTGTACGTGACGTCGAGGTCACGCTCCTTCTGGAGGAGGGCGAGGGCTTCGTTGCGGCGGGTGAGGGAGGCGGAGTCGGTGAGCGCGTCCCCCTCGATGTCGAAGTCGGCCTTGGAGGCCCCGACGGCGTCGAGGGCGTCGGCGTAGGCCCCGGCCAGGTCCTCGGCACTGTCGCAGGCGAGGGCCGCCTCGGTGCCCGCGGCCCCGCCGAAGGACACCCTGAGGTCGGCGCCGGTGCCGGTGAGCGCCGCCGCCCGCGCCGCGACCGCCGCGTCGCCGACCGCCGCGGTACCGCCCCAGACGGGCGTGCAGCCGGACCCGCCGGCGGTGACGAAGGCCAGGTTGTACGTGTCGGGGGACGCCGTGCCGTCGGTGTCGGCGGCCGTCGTGGCGCTCACGTAGGGGGTGAACGCGGTCTCGACGGACGCCGGTCGGGCCGGTGGCGCCGAACCCTTGGCCTGGTCGGCCGCCGTTCCCGTCGCGCAGGCGGAAGCGGCCAGGCCGAGCGCGACCAGGCCGGCGACGGCGGAGAACGCCCGTGTGCGCGTTTGCATGGGGATGCACCTGCTCTCGGATCGTCCGCCCCGGGTCGGCGACCGGCGGTGGCGGGAGGTACCACGAACCTCTCATACCGGCCGTCGGCACGAAGACACAGCTCGCTCATGGGAAGGGACCGACAGGAGTGCGTTCGGTCGCCAACGCCCTTGCGGAGACAGGCGTTTGCGTGACGTCAGGGACCGTGGTGGCGGCCCGGGGCTCTCAGCGCCCCGACAGGTTCGCCGCTCTTCCACAGGGCGCTGCCAGCGGGGGTCCAGACTTCGCACATCGCGCTCCGCCAGCATGCGCACATGCAATCCGACCCCGACATCGAGAAAGACCCGGCGCCGCGCGGCCGACGCCGGGCACACCTGGCCCGCCGCCGCCCCGGCGGGCGCCGCCGGGCGGCCGAACGGCCCCAGGACGGGCCCGTGTTCGTGGACTCGTCCGGCCGCCGGGCCCGCCTGCTGCGCCGCGCCGGGGCGCTGGTGGGTCTGGCGTGTGCCGGATACGCCGCCGTCCTCGCGCTCGCCTTCATGGGGGGCATCTCCGTGGCGCCCTCGCAGTTGCTGCCCTTCGGCGCCGGTCCCGTCGCGGAGGCCGGTCCGGGCGGGGCACCCCCCGGTGGCGGCATGCCACCCGGCGGTACCGGCGCGCCGCCGAGCGGAGCGCCGTCTCCGGCGCCTTCCGCCTCCGCCTCCCTCTCCGCCGCCGGCTCCGGTGAGGTGGGTTGATGGCCTCCTCCCGCCGCAGGCACGCGGGCGTCGGCCGGATCGGCCGGATCCGGAACCAGGCCGTCCCCAGGCCCCGTGCGGTCATGGCCCTGCTGTTGCTGCTGGGCCTCGTGTCGATGATGCTGCTCGACGGCTATCTGCGCACCGAGATCGGTGCCGACCAGCGGGTGCGTTCCGGGGCGTCCGCGGACTCGGTGCCCGATGAGGTCCTGGACGGCGGCCCGTTCCTGAGCTTCCCCGGCGGCGAGGCCCGTACGCAGTCCGTCCCGGACAGGACGATCGTGCTCACCTTCGACGACGGCCCGGACCCTGAATGGACCGAGCAGGTGCTCGACGTCCTCGACGAGAACGACGTGCCGGGCACCTTCTTCCTCGTCGGCTCGATGATCTCGCGCCACCCGGACGTGGTCCGCAGGATGGTCGACGAAGGCAACGAAGTCGGGGCGCACACCTTCACCCACGTCGACCTCTCCTATCAGAGCGAGGCCCGCGTCAAGCGTGAGATCGCCCAGACCCAACTGGCCCTGGCGGGCGCGGCGGGCATCACCACGACCCTGTTCCGGGCGCCCTACTCGTCGACCAACGACGCGATCGACGACTACAGCTGGCCCGTCTACCAGCGGCTCGGCGCGATGGGGTACACGAGCGTCTTCATCGACACCGACAGCGAGGACTGGCAGCTGCCGGGCGTCTCGAAGATCATCCAGTGGGCGACGCCGAAGAACGGCAAGGGCGCCTCGGTGCTCTTCCACGACGCGGGCGGCGACCGGTCCGAGACGCTGGCCGCCCTGCCCGCGTACATCGAGAAGATGAAGGCGAAGGGCTACACCTTCACCACCGTCAGCGGCGCCCAGCGGCGGAGCGCCCCCGGCGACGGGGGCGCCGCCGCCCCGTCCGGCACCGTGGCGGGCGACGCCGAGCAGGCCGCGCACCGGCCGGCCGACACCGTCACGCGGTGGGAGGGCCGCGCCCTGCTCGGCGCGGTCGCGGTCGCGGAGTGGACAGTGCCGGGGCTGGCCGTCCTGCTGGCGGTGGTCGGGGTGGCCGTCATCGGCCGGTTCGGCCTGATGCTCCTGCTGGCCCGCCGCCACCACCGGCAGCGCAACCGCCGCAGGTTCAGCTGGGGCCCGGAGGTGACCGAGCCGGTGACGGTCGTCGTGCCGGCGTACAACGAGAAGGAGTGCATCGCGGCCACCCTGAACTCCCTCGCGGCGAGCACCCATCCGATCGAGATCCTGGTCGTCGACGACGGATCGACCGACGGCACCGCGGAGATCGCCGAGTCACTGGGACTGGCGAACGTACGGGTCGTGCGGCAGGAGAACGCCGGCAAGTCCGCGGCGCTCAACCACGGGGTGCGCGAGGCACGTCACGGCATCGTCGTGATGATGGACGGCGACACCGTCTTCGAGCCGGACACGGTCCACCACCTCGTGCAGCCGTTCGCCGACCCCGCCATCGGCGCGGTCGCGGGCAACGCGAAGGTGGGCAACCGCTCGACGGTGATCGGGGCATGGCAGCACATCGAGTACGTCATGGGATTCAACCTGGACCGCCGGATGTACGACCTGCTGCGCTGCATGCCCACCATCCCCGGGGCCATCGGGGCCTTCCGCCGCGAGGCGGTCCTGGAGGTGGGGGGCATGAGCGAGGACACGCTGGCCGAGGACACCGACATCACCATCGCCCTGCACCGGTCCGGATGGCGTGTCGTCTACGCCGAGCACGCGCGTGCCTGGACGGAGGCGCCCGCCTCGCTCGGCCAGCTGTGGCGGCAGCGCTACCGCTGGAGCTACGGCACGATGCAGGCACTGTGGAAACACCGCGGCTCGGTGACCGACCGGGGGCCGTCGGGCCGTTTCGGCCGGGTCGGCATGCCGCTGGTCGTGCTCTTCCAGATCGTCACCCCGGTGTTCGCTCCGCTCATCGACGTCTTCACCCTGTACGCGATGCTCTTCGTGGACTTCCGGGCGTCGCTGCTGGCCTGGCTGGCGGTACTGGGCGTCCAGCTCTTCTGCGCGGCCTACGCCTTCCGCCTCGACCGGGAGAAGTACCGCTACCTGCTGATGCTGCCGCTCCAGCAACTGGCCTACCGGCAGCTGATGTACCTGGTGCTGATCCACTCGTGCGTCACCGCCGCGACCGGTGGCCGGCTGCGCTGGCAGAAGCTGAAGCGCACCGGCGAGGTGGGCGCGCCCGACCCTGCCGCCGCGCGCTCCGAGGCGCGGTGATGGCGGGTGCGCACCGCAGGACGGCACCGGCGCCCGCCTCCCCGGTGGGCGCCGCCGTCCGCGACCGCTGGTTCGACGTGCTCCGGGCGTGCGCGCTGGTGCGGGTCGTGGCCTACCACACCTTCGCGTGGCCCTGGCTGGGCTACGTGTTCCCCGCCATGGGCGTGATGTTCGCCCTCGCCGGATCGCTGATGGCCCGTTCACTGGAGCGGCCCGCGCTCCGGGTCGTCCGGGGGCGGCTGCGCCGGCTGCTGGTCCCGGTGTGGGCGTTCGCCGTGGTCCTCGGGGCGGCGATGCTGGCGCACGGCTGGAGACCGGGGTGGGACGCCCTGTACTGGGTGCTGCCGGTCGGGGATCCGCCGGGGAACGCGTGGGGTGAGCAGGCGTGGGCGGTGCTCTGGTACCTGCGCACCTATCTGTGGTTCGTCCTGCTCTCACCGATGCTGCTGCGGGTCTTCCGCTTCGCCCCGCTGCCGGTGCTCGCCCTGTCCCTGGTGCCGGTCGTGGTGCTGGAGACGGTGACGGGCGTGCCGGAGGGGCGGCCGGGCGCCGCCCTGAGCGATCTGTCGGTGTTCCTGTTCTGCTGGCTGCTGGGCTTCGCGCACCGGGGCGGGATGCTGGACCGGTCGCGTACGGCGGTTGCGGTGGCCGTGGCGCTGCCGCTGATGGCGGCCGGGGCGTGGTGGGCGCTGCGCCACCCGGCGGACGGCTCCGTCGACCTGGACGACGTCCCGCTCGCCCAGGCGCTGTGGTCGGCCGGGTTCGTGCTGCTCCTGCTCCGTCCGCGGCCCCGCCTCGACGTGCTCGCCCGCCACCCGCAGGCCGTCCGCGCCGTCCGGGTGGTCAACGCGCGCGCCGTGACCGTGTACCTGTGGCACGAGGTGGCGTTGATGGCGTCGGTCCCGCTGATCGACCTGTTGTGGCGGGTGGAGGTCCTGGAGCGGTCCGGCGCGCTGGACAGCCTGTGGGCGCAGTTCGCTCTCGTCTGGGTGCTGATCGGTGCGGCGGTGCTGTGCTTCGGCTGGGTCGAGGACGTCGCGGCGAGGCGGAGGCCGCGTCTGCTGCCGTGAGCGGCGGGTGTGCGGGCCCCCGGGACCCGCACACCCGGGCGCCGGTGGCTCAGTCCTCGTGCCCGAGCTGGATGTCGCGCTCGGTGCGGCCGCCTCCGGGTACCTGGAGGACGGTGGCGACCGGCGGGTAGCCGGCGGCGATCACGGTGTACTCACCCGTCGACAGGTCGACGAAGCGGAACGACCCGTCGGGCCCCGTGGTGTGGGTGTCGACCACGTTGCCGGCCGCGTCCAGCAGGGTGACCCGGGCGTCCTCGACGACCCGGCCGCCGGGGGCCCGTACGACACCGCGCAGCACCGCGCCGCCGGCCAGCTCGATGTCCTGCCGGGTCTCCCGGGCTGCCTGCACGCTGACCGGCAGCGCGGCGGGGCGGAAGGCCGGCGCACTGGCCGCCAAGGTGTACTCGCCGGCCACCAACTCGCCGATCACATAGAGCCCTTCACGCCCGGTGCGGGTACTGGCGACGACCTCGCCGCGTACGTCGGTGAGGGTCACGGCGGCGTCGCGCACCGGTGCGCCGTCCGGGGTGACGACCGCCCCGGCGAGCCGTCCCGCGCCGCCGAGCACCACGTCGAGGTCGACCGGCCGTTCGCCGACGGTGACGCTGACGGCCTGCGGCTGATGCCCTCCGGCCGCGGCGATCAGCACGAAGGAACCGGGGCCGGGCACGCTCAGCGCGTACCGCCCGTCGTCACCGCTCGCGCCCCGGCCGACCTGCCGCCCCAGGACGTCGATGAGGGTGAGTGCAGCCCGGCCCACCTTCGTGCCGTCGGAGTGCTGGACGCGGCCGCGGACCGGGACGCCGGGCAGTTGTCCGGACGGGGCCGGCGGCGGGGCCGGGTCGAGGCGGGCGGTGGGGATCGCGGCGGGGGGCGCGGTGGGTTCCGCGGCCGGTGTGGGGGTGTGGTGGGACACCAGCGGTTTCTCCTTGAGGAAGAAGGCGAGGAACAGGCCGAGCAGGAGCACCGGCACGAGGTAGAGGAAGATCCGGGGCATCGCGTCGGCGTACGCCTGGATGTAGGCGTCCCGCAGCGCGGGTTCCATGGCGTGGACGGCCTGCGGGGTGATCGACGCGGGGTCGGGCAGGTCGGCCCCGGACGGCAGCCGTACCCCGAGCGCGTCCGCGAGCCGGCCGGCGAACAGGGTGCCGAAGATGGCGGCCCCGACGCTGCCGCCGATCTGCCGGAAGTAGTTGTGGGCGCTGGTGGCGGTGCCGAGGTCGGCGGGCGGTACGGAGTTCTGGACGGCCAGCACGAGTACGGACATGCCGAGCCCGATGCCGAGCCCGAGGATCGCCTGCCAGAGGCCGTACTCCAGCGGGCTGGTCTCGGTGTCCAGGAAGGAGAGCAGCCACATGCCGACGGCCGAGACGGCACCGCCGACCAGCGGGAAGATCCGGTAGCGGCCGGTGCGGGAGACCAGTTGTCCGGAGACGACGGAGGCGACGACGATGCCGCCCATCATCGGGAGCATGAGCAGTCCCGACTCGGTGGCCGAGACGCCCTCGACCATCTGGAGGTAGGTCGGCAGATAGCTGGCGGCCCCGAAGAGCGCCACGCCGACGACCGCTCCCACCAGCGAGGTCACGTTGAAGACGGAGTCGCGGAACAGCCGTAGCGGGATGACGGGTTCGACGGCCCGGTGCTCGACGACGAGGAAGAGGAGGGTCGTTCCGACGGCCCCGGCGGCCAGCCCCAGGATGGTCCGCGAGCCCCACGCGTACTCGGTGCCGCCCCAGCTGGTGAGCAGCACCAGGCAGGTCGACGCGGCGGCGAGCAGCAGCGCGCCCAGCACGTCGAGGCGGGGCCGGACGGCCGGCTTGGGGAGTTTCAGTACGACGGCGATGACGGCGAGCGTGACCAGCCCGAACGGCACGTTGACGTAGAAGCACCAGCGCCAGGAGACGTGGTCGGTGAAGAACCCGCCGAGCAGCGGTCCGGCGACGGAGGCGATGCCGAAGACGGCCCCGATGAGGCCCATGTAGCGGCCGCGTTCACGGGAGGGGACGATGTCGGCGATGATCGCCTGCACACCGATCATGAGTCCGCCGCCGCCGATGCCCTGGACGGCCCGGAAGGCGATGAGCTCGTCCATCGTGCGGGACCAGCCGGCGAGCGCGGAGCCGATGACGAAGACGACGATCGCGAACTGGAAGACGCCCTTGCGGCCGAAGAGGTCGCCGAGCTTGCCGTAGAGCGGCAGTCCGATGGTGGAGGCGAGCAGGTAGGCGGTGACCGCCCAGGACATCTTGTCCAGCCCGTGCAGCTCGCCGACGATCTTCGGCAGTGCGGTGGCGACGATCATCTGGTCGAGCGCCGCGAGCAGCAGGGTGAGCATCAGACCGAGGAAGACCAGCCGGACCCGTCGCGGGCTGATCTCCTCGGCGGGACCGTCCGCCACGGGGCCGGCCGGCGGCCCGGGCGGGACGGCGACCGGCACGGTCGGTGCGTCAGGGGCGGGGCCGAGGAGCTGGTCCGCCAGGCTGCCCCTGCCGCCGGGCCCGCCGCCTTCCCCGCCGCCCGGTCCCGGGCCTTCGCCCCCGGGCCCGTCCGCATCGTCCTTCAGCAGAGTGATCCCACCCACCACCTGACGCTCCCCTCGTCGCTCCTCGCCGCCCATTTCTCGCATCAGGCGGTAAGGCGGGGCAAACGCGACCAGGGGTGCAGGCGGCGCACGCTGAGGGCGTATGCGCCGGTGGGAGGTACTACGGCGCGCAACCGGCCGTCCCGGAAAACCACTCGTTCCGGTGAGGCCGGTAGCGAACCGGCAGTGTCAGTACAGGACTTACTTCTCGACCTCGGTGGCGAGGTTCTGGAGCAGCTCGTCGTGGATCCGGGCGAGACCCTTGGGCGCGAAGGTCCTCTCGAAGAACCCTCCGATGCCGCCCGCACCGTCCCAGACGGTGGAGACGGCCGCCCTGGCCCTCCCCTCACCGGCCGGGGTGACGGTCCAGGTGGTGACCATCGAGGAGTTCCGGTCCTTCTCGACCAGCTGGCCGTCAGTGGGTTCGGTGACCTCCAGCAGGCAGTCGCGGACCCGCTTGCTGGTGGCCTGGAGCTTCCAGTGGACGAGGGTGCCCTCGCCGTCACCGCCCTCGCGCACCTCGTATTCGCTGTACTGCCCGGGGAGGATCTTGCCCCGGACCTCCGTGTAGTCGGCCAGCGCGTCGAACACCGCCTCCGGGTCCGCCGCGATGATCCGCTCCGTCGTGGCCTCGACCTGCGCCATGCCTTCTCCTCCAGCACTCGGTTGTACGGGACGGTGCCGAGCCAACCACCTTCGGTGCGGCCCTCAAAATCGGGCCCCGGACATGGGTGCGCACGATCAAGGGAACAAGTGTTCTATTCTCTGCCCAGTACCACCTAGGAGGTGTCCATGCGCTGGGACAATCTGGCCGATAACACCACGAAATCAGGGAACGGCGCCCTGTTCGCCGCGGACGCGGTGACGACCCGTACGTTCGACACCCCGGAATTCCGCGGCATCACCTTCCACGAGATCCGTGCCCGTTCGATCGTGAACCGGGTGCCCGGGGCGTCCCGGATGCCGTTCGAATGGACGGTGAACCCGTACCGGGGCTGCACCCACGCCTGCGTGTACTGCTTCGCCCGCAAGACCCACAGCTACCTGGATCTGGACACCGGCCTCGGCTTCGACTCCCAGATCGTCGTGAAGATCAACGCGGGCGAGCTGCTCGCCCGCCATCTCGCCTCCCCGCAGTGGCACGGCGCGCACATCGCGATGGGCACGAACGTCGACTGCTACCAGCGGGCCGAGGGGCGCTACCGGCTGATGCCCGGGATCATCGCCGCCCTGCGCGACCACGCCAACCCCTTCTCGATCCTGACGAAAGGGACGCTGATCCTGCGCGACCTGGAGCTGCTGAAACAGGCCGCGGAGGTCACCGAGGTCGGGATCTCCGTCTCGGTCGGCTTCACCGACCGCGAGCTGTGGCGCACGGTCGAACCGGGCACCCCCTCCCCCGAGCGCCGCCTCGACGTCGTTCGCACCCTGGCCGGTCACGGCATCGGCTGCGGGGTGCTGATGGCACCGGTCATCCCGTTCCTCGGCGACCGTCCCGACCAGCTGCGCGACACGGTCCGCGCCATCGCCGAGGCCGGCGCGCACTCGGTGACCCCGCTCGTCCTGCATCTGCGGCCGGGCGCCCGGGAGTGGTTCATGGCGTGGCTCGGCGAGCACCACCCGCATCTGGTGCGGCGCTACGAACGGCTGTACGCGGACGGGGCGTACGCGCCGACCTGGTACCAGCGGCGCATCACCCGCCGGGTGCACGAGCTGGCGGCCGAGTACGGCATCGGTCCCGCCCGCCGGGGTGGTTCCCGCCGCCTCGCCGCACCCGAGACGCCCGACGCTCCCGTACCCGCACCGCTGCCGGAGGACTCCGGACCCACCCAGCTGACCCTGCTCTGACCGCACCACCGCTCGCTGACCAAACGGGTCAACTCTTGCCGGAATCTGTCCTTCCGCGCCCGGATTCGGGGAGCATGCGGCCGTGGCTGTGCCCCTCACAGCCTCGATTCCCCACCACGGGAGGCCGTATGACGAAACGTGCAGGCATTCTGGTCGCAGTCGGCGCCACGGTCGCCGGGCTGGTCACCGCGGTTCCGTCCGCCGCGTCCACCGCGCCCGGGGCCCCTGGGGCCGCCGCGCCGCTGAAGTGGACCGCTTGCGGGACGAAGGCGTATCCGACCCAGCAGTGCGCAACCGTTCGCGCCCCACTGGACCATGACAGGCCGTCAGGACGGCAGGTCACGCTCGCCCTCGCCCGGATCCCGCACACGGCGAAGACCTCGCAGGGTCCGCTGCTGGTCAACCCCGGCGGCCCCGGCGGCAGCGGGCTCTCGATGGCCGGCTTCGTGGCGTCCTCGCTGCCGGCGAAGCTCGCCGCCCAGTACGACGTGATCGGCTTCGACCCGCGCGGGGTCGGCAGGAGCAGCCCGGCGCTGGACTGCGTACCGAAGCACTTCGACCCGGTACGCCCCGACACCGTGCCCGGCTCCCCGCGGGACGAGCGGACCAACCGGGAACGCGCCGCGTCCTTCGCCGACGCGTGCGGCGAGAAGCACGGGGACCTGCTGCCGTTCATGGACACGGTCAGCACCGCGAAGGACCTGGACGTGATCCGCCGGGCCCTCGGCGCACGGCAGATCAACTACTTCGGCTACTCCTACGGCACCTACCTGGGCGCCGTCTACGCCAAGCTGTTCCCGGAGCGCGTGCGGCGCCTGGTGCTCGACTCGATCGTCGACCCGGACGGCGTCTGGTACGAGGACAACCTCGGCCAGGACTACGCCTTCGACGCCCGTCACAAGGCGTTCGCCGCCTGGGTGGCGAAGAACGACGCCACCTACCGGCTCGGCACCGACCCGGCGAAGGTCGAAGCCGCCTGGTACCGGATGCGGGCCGCGGTGAAGAAGCACCCCGCGGCGGGCAAGGTCGGCCCGAGCGAGCTGGAGGACACCTTCCTGCCCGGCGGCTACTACAACGGCTACTGGCCGCAACTGGCCGAGGCGTTCGCCGCGTACGTGAACGACAAGGACGAGGACGCGCTGGCCACGGCGTACGACGACTTCGCGGCGGTCGACGCGAGCGGGGACAACGGCTACTCCGTCTACACGGCCGTCCAGTGCCGCGACACGGGCTGGCCGAAGTCCTGGACCACCTGGCGCAACGACACCTGGCAGGCGCACCGCAAGGCGCCGTTCATGTCCTGGAACAACACCTGGTACAACGCGCCCTGCGCCACCTGGCCCGTCGCACCGCTGCGGCCGGTGCGGGTCACCAACCGCGAGATCCCGCCGGCGCTCCTCTTCCAGGCCACCGACGACGCGGCGACCCCGTACGAGGGCGGCCTGAGCATGCACCGCAAGCTCAAGGGCTCGCGCCTGGTCGTCGAGGAGGGCGGCGGCAACCACGGCATCAGCCTGAGCGGCAACGACTGCCTCGACGCGCACCTGATCGCCTACCTCACCGACGGCACCCTGCCCCGCTCCGGCGGCAGCGGCGCCGACGCGGTCTGCGACGCGCTCCCCGAGCCGGAGGCGGCGGCGACCGCGAAGGCGAAGGCCGCTACGGGCCAGAAGGGCAGCACCCTGCACAGCCTGCTCGGCTTCCGGGGCTGACGCCCGCATCCCCGTACGGGTTCACGCCAGGGGCGTGCGCGAGGACGGCCGCACGAGCACGCGGCCCACGCCCGCGTACGCCCCTGGCGTGTGACATCGACACTCCAGAACTGCGAGACCTCACGGCGGGCGCGAACGGCACACCGGTACCGAAGGCCCGGTACCCGCGCTCGTTGAGCGTCCCGGCAACCGCCTGAGCGCCTCCTCCGCCGCCGCTCCCAGCCGGGGGTGCGGCAGCGCCGCCTCCAGGACCGGGCGGGCGCGGTCGTCGCCGAGGGCGCCCAGCCCTTCCACGCAGGCCAGCGCGACGCGCCAGTGCGGCTCGGCGGGAGACAGCAGCCGGTCCAGGGTGGCGACCAGGGCGGGTACCGACTCCGGGGCGCGCAGCGCGGTCAGCAGGCGTACCGGGTGCAGGGCGTAGGCGGTGCGCAGGGTGTTGGTGGCGAGTGCGGCGGCGGCCCGGGGCGTCCGGGGGTCCGCTAGCAGCAGCAGGGCGTGGGCGGCCGAGACGCAGCGCTCCGGGTCGCGGTGGTTGAGCAGGAGGACCAGCGCCTCGAAGGCCCGGCGGTCGCCCCGGCAGCCGAGCCGGAACGCGGCGGTCTCGCGGGCCCACAGCGGGCGTTCGCCTTCGGTGAGGACGGCGGCCAGTTCCTCGTCGTCCTCGGTGGCGAGCAGCCGGGCGAAGAGAGGAGACTGCCCCGCCTCTCCCCGGAGCCGGTCCGTCAGCGAGCGCAACTCCTCGTCCATGACGCTCAGTTTAGCGTCGGACACGCACCGTGCGCCCCCGTGGTGTCACCGGGGCGTGACCCGGCAGTCCCCGGGCCGACAGCGCGCCCGCGACGGCGACGGCCGCCAGTACCGACAGGGTGGGCGGGACGGCGTGGATCAGCGCCTCCCGCGATCCGGAGGTGGCGGCGGAGGCGGTGGCGCCGGGCGTACTCACGGTCAGCAGCGCGGTGGCGGCGGCCACGCCCAGGGCCGGCCCGATGTTCATGGCGGTCTGCTGGAGCCCTCCCACGACCCCGGCGTGCCGCTCCGGCGCCTGGCGTACGACGACATCCGTGGCGACCACCATCACGGTTCCGAAACCCGCGCCCACCATGAGGAACGCGTTACAGATCGGCGTCGTCCCGGACTCCGCGCCGAGGCGGGACAGCAGGAGATCACCCAGGGCGAGCAGGAGCATCGCGCCCACGACGGTGCGGCGCGGCCCGTACCGGCGCGCCGGGAGGACGGAGAGGGGCGCGGCCAGCACCATGGCCACCGGCCCCGGCAGGGCCACCAGCGCGCAGTGCAGCGGGTCGAGGCCGAGGACGTCCTGGAGGTGGTAGACGCCGGTGAACAGACTGCCGTACAGCGCCGCCGAGGCGGCCACCAGGACGCCGAGTCCCGGGACGACGGCAGGCGAGGCGAGCACGCCCGGAGGCACGAGCGGGTCCCGCGCGCTCCGTTGGCGCCCGGCGAACAGGAGACCGGTCACCGCGGCAACCGCGAGCCCGGTGGCAGAGGACCCTGCCCCACCATCCCCGGAGACGCCCGCGAGGGAGTACACCAGGCCGCCCACGGTGCACGCGAGGAGTCCCGCTCCCGGCAGGTCGAGCGTGCGGGCGGCCGCTGCCCGGCCGGCGCCGCGACCTGCGGGGCCGGTTCGCGTACGGCGAGGACGAGCAGGCCGATCAGCAGCGCCGGCGGAACGTTGAGGAAGAAGGCCGCCCGCCATCCCTGGTGGACGGCCAGGGCTCCGCCGAGAAGCGGTCCCGTCGCGGCCGCCAGGCCGATGGCGCTGGTCCGCAGCGCGATGGGCATCCCCAGCCGGTCGGGGGGAAAGGCCGCTCGCAGCATGCCGAGGGTGGCCGGTTGCAGGAGCGCGCCGAACGCCCCCTGGGCGACGCGCAGGACGATCACCGTGCCGATCCCCGAGGCCAGTCCGATGCCCGCGGAGGTCGCGCCGAAGCCCAGCATCCCGACGGCGAACAGCCGCCGGTGTCCGTACCGGTCGCCGAGGCGTCCGGCGAGGACGAGCAGGCCGGCCACCGCGATCAGATAGCCGGTGCTGGTCCACCGGACCTGCGCGAAGGAGGCGTGGAGGTCCTTCTGCAGGGTGGGCTGGACCACGGTCAGCACCGTCCCGTCCAGGGCCACGACCGCCGCCCCGATGACACTGCCGGTCAGGGTGATCCGCCGGTGGGCCGCGCTCATCCGGCGTCCGGGCCGAGATGGGCGTCGAGCAGCGCACGCAGCAGCGGTTCGACGTCGTCGGCGCCGGTCGCGAGCGGGAGGCTTCCCCAGCACCACAGCTGGGCGATGCCGTGCAGTCCCGCCCAGAGCACACCCGCGGCGACCCGGGCATCGGCGGGGCGCGGGCGGACGCGGGCGACGGCGTCCACCAGCCGGCCGAAGAGGGGCAGGCTCGTCTCCCGGAGTCCCGGATGGCCGCTCTCCAGCAGGTCGTGGCGGAACATCAGCTCGAACATGCCGCCCTCCGTCCGCGCGAAGTCCAGATAGACGCGGCACAGCCGCTCGATCCGGTCGCGCGGCCCCGGCTCCCCCTCCCCCTCCCCCAGCGCGGCGGAGGCCCGGGCACCGAGGTCGGCGAAACCGGTGCGCGCGACGGCGGAGAGCAGGGAGAGATGAGTGGGGAAGTAACGGCGGGGTGCGCCGTGCGACACCCCCGCGGCGCGGGCGATCTCGCGGAGGGAGAGTGCCTGCGCCCCGCGCTCCGCGACGAGTTGGACCCCTGCCGCCACCAACCGCGCTTCCAGTCCCGCGTCTCCCTGTGCCATAGACACTGTCTACCGACCACCAGTCCTTGCGGACCGAAGTGTGGGCCAGCGCACAACCGTTCAGGGCTGGCGCGCTCGTTACCCGCCGGTTAATCTCATGTGAGCGGGAAACAACCCCCGTCGGCTCCGGTGGCCTGGTGACGCAGCCACCCGGAGCGCTTGTCGGTTCGGCAGTTCTGTGCAGACGGCTCCGGGACAGAGTCCGTCGCCCCTTCCCGGTCCGGGTGTGCCCCGCACGCCCGTGGCCCGTGCACCACGACACGCACCTCCCGCACGCCGCGCGCCGGTTCATCCGCGCCGTCTGCCGTCGTGCCCCTCACAGTCGTCACTCACCCTGGAGTCCCGTGATGGACACCCCGCTCAGCACCATCGCCGTCGTCGGCCTCGGCACCATGGGAACCGGCATCGCCGAGGTCCTGACCCGTGCGGGCCGCGAGGTCATCGGCATCGACATCAGCGAGGCCGCCGCCCGGCAGGCCGTCGCCTCCCTGGAGGCCTCCACCGCGCGCGCCGTGCGGCGCGAGCGGATCACCGAGCAGGAGCGACGGGACGTCCTCGCCCGCTTCCGCACGTTCGGCGATCCGCAGGCCGCCGCCGACGCCGAGCTGGTCATCGAGGTCGTGCCGGAGACGTACGAGATCAAGCAGCAGGTCTTCCGGGAGCTGGACGCGATCGTCTCCCCCACCACGATCCTGGCGACGGGCACCAACGCCCTGTCCGTGACCCGGCTCGCGGCCGAGTCGCAGCACCCCGAGCGGGTGCTGGGCCTGCACTTCTTCAACCCGGCCCCGGCGATGAAGCTGGTCGAGGTGGTCTCCTCGGTCCTCACCGCACCGCCGGCCGTCGCGAGCGTGACGCGGCTCGCCCGCGAGCTGGGCAAGGAGCCGGTCGCGGTCGGCGACCGGCCGGGCTTCGTCGCGGACGGGCTGCTCTTCGGCTATCTGAACCAGGCCGCCGCCATGTACGAGTCGAACTACGCCTCGCGCGAGGACATCGACGCCGCGATGCGGCTCGGCTGCGGGCTGCCGATGGGCCCGCTCGCCCTGCTGGACCTGATCGGCATCGACACCGCGAGGACGGTCCTGGAAGCCATGTACACCTCCTCGCACGACCGGCTGCACGCCCCCGCGCCGGTACTCAGGCAGCTCAGCGAGGCGGGCCTGACCGGCCGGAAGGCAGGCCGCGGCTTCTACACGTACGACGCCCCGGGCGGCCAGGACACGGTGCCGGACGCCCTGACGCCTACGGCGGGCGCGGACACGGTCGCCGGGCGGCCGGTGTCCTCGGTGGGCGTCGCCGGCTCCGGGACGATGGCCTCGGGCATCGCCGAGGTCTTCGCGAAGGCCGGGTACGCCGTGGTCCTCGCCGCCCGCGGCCAGGAGAAGGCGGACACCGCCAAGGCGCGGATCGCCACGTCGCTGGAGCGGTCGGTCGCCAAGGGGCGGCTGACGGCCGGGGCACGCGACGAGACGCTCGCCCGGATCACAGCGGCGCCCTCGACGGACGCCTTCGCCGCCGTGGACCTCGCGGTGGAGGCGGTCGCCGAGGACCTGGAGATCAAGCGGGAGCTCTTCCGGACGCTGGACAAGGTCTGCAAGCCGGGCGCGGTGCTGGCCACCACCACCTCCTCGCTGCCGGTGGTGGCCGTGGCCCGGGTGACCTCGCGCCCCGAGGACGTCATCGGGATGCACTTCTTCAACCCGGCGCCGGCGATGAAGCTGGTCGAGGTGGTCCGCACGGTGCTGACCTCGAACGAGGCGCACGCCACGGTCCGCGAGGTCTGCGCGAAGGTGCGCAAGCACCCGGTGGACTGCGGCGACCGGGCCGGTTTCATCGTGAACGCGCTGCTCTTCCCGTACCTGAACAACGCGGTCAAGATGGTCGAGGAGCACTACGCGAGCCTCGACGACATCGACGCGGCCATGAAGCTCGGCGGCGGCTACCCGATGGGGCCCTTCGAGCTTCTGGACGTCGTCGGGCTCGACGTCTCACTGGCGATCGAGAAGGTCCTGCACGGCGAGTTCCGCGATCCGGGCCTGGCGCCGGCCCCGCTGCTCGAACACCTGGTGGCCGCGGGCTGCCTCGGCCGCAAGACGGGGCGCGGCTTCCGCGAACATGCCCGCCGCTGAGCGGCCTGCGGCAGGCGGGGCGGGGGCCCCGGCGCCCGCCTCCGGCCCCGAGGGGCCGGGGGCCGGGTGGGGCGGGCTGCTGGGGCCCTCGGGCGGTCCGCCCCCATCGGCCCACACCCGTGCGCCGATGGGCTACGTTCACACCATGTCCCAACCCGCCAAGTCTCCCCGCTCCTCCGCCGCAGCCGACGCCCCGGAGAGCGCCGCAGGTACCCGCGCAGCCGCCCAACGGCTCAAGATGCGCCGCGAACTGGCCGCCGCCGCCATGGAACTGTTCGCCACCAAGGGGTACGAGGCGACGACGGTCGACGAGATCGCGGGAGCGGCCGGGGTCGCCCGGCGCACGTTCTTCCGCCACTTCCGGTCGAAGGAAGAGGCCATCTTCCCGGACCACGACGACACGCTCGTGCGGGCCGAGGCCGTCCTGAACGCCGCGCCGGCGCACGAGCACCCGCTCGACACGGTGTGCCGCGGCATCAAGGAAGTCATGAAGATGTACGCGGCGAAGCCGGCGGTCTCCGTGGCCCGCTACAAGCTGACCCGTGAGGTGCCCACCCTCCGGGAGGCCGAGATCGCCTCGGTGGCCCGCTACGAGCGACTGTTCACCCGCTACCTGCTGGGCCACTTCGACGAGCGGGACCACCAGGTGGGCAACGACGACCCGTTGCTGGCCGAGGTCGCCGCGTCCGCCGTCGTGACGGCGCACAACCATGTGCTGCGGCGGTGGCTGCGGGCGGACGGCCAGGGCGACGTGGAGGCCCAGCTCGACCACGCGTTCGCGATCGTGCGGGACACCTTCGGCTCGGGGATCGGCGCGGGCCGGACGGCGGGTGCCGAACCGGCGAGGCCCCCGGCGGCCTCGGTCGCCTCCGAGGGCGAGGTGCTGGTCGCCGTGGCCCGTACCGACGCGCCCCTCGACGAGGTCATGCGGACGATCCAGCAGGCGCTCAAGGAGCGCTGAGCGGACCGTTCAGCCCTCGACGGGCAGCGCGGCCGGCCGGGTGTGCCAGGGCAGCGGCGCACCGTCCTCGCCCCACGCGGTCAGCCCGGCCAGGTCGACGCAGACGATGCCGCACTGCGCGGCGTACTCCAGGGCCGGTTCGGTGAAGGTGCTGGTGGTGACGACGACGGCCGTGCTCGCCCCGTGGACGGCGTAGCAGGTGCCGCCGAAGCGCTGGAGGTCCTGCGAGCCGACCTTGTTCTCGGCCGTGTACCGCTTGCACTGGACGACCAGGCGGCGGCCGTCCGGCGTGGTGGCCACCACGTCCGCCCCCAGGTCGCCCGCGCCGCCGACGACCTCGGCGTCGGGGCAGCCGTCCCGGCGGCAGAGGGCGGCCACGGCCTCCTCGAAGTCGTACGGGTCCATGGCCTCCCAGTCCACCGGCTCCGAAGCTGCCGGTCCGGCGGTGGGCGGGGCCGGCTCATAGGCCGGCGGGGCCGGCTCGTAGGCGGGCGCGGGCTCGGCGGGGGCCGGTTCGGCGAGGGCGGCGTCCACCACCTCGTACGCGGTCTCGACGGCCGCCACCGCGCCCCGGGCCGCCGCCCTGCGGTTGCGGCGGCGGCGCAGGAGGGCCACCGCTCCGGTCACCAGCACCACGAGCACGGCCGCGGCGGGCACCGGGTGCCGCTCGGCGCTCGCCAGGGCGGTGCGGAGTGTCAGCCCGACACCGCAGACCAGTACGGCGAGGAGGACGAACCCCAGCGCCGTGCGACGGACGTCGAATGTGGATCTGCGGCTTCCCCGGACGCGGCCGCGCATCGGTATCGGCATCGGGTGCCCACCCCCTAGCTCCTCGTGACCTGCTCAAGATCACTTCCGTGTGCCCCGCGCGGCCGCGTTGACGCCCCGGGCCCGGAAACTCGATGGCACGGCCACGGGGTCCGTGCTCCGATGCGTGGATGGAACCCCTCGGAACACTGGCCCTCTTCGACCGCGAGATCCGCGAACACGCCCGCCCCGGCGGCCCCGGTGTGCGCGTCGAACGGGTGGGTGCGGTCGTACGGCAGACCGGCGGCGCCGACGACTGGAGCGGGGTCGTCTGGAGCGCCCCCGGCCTCTCCCCCGCCGACGCTCGGGCCGAGATCGCGGCGCAGATCGAGCACTACACGGCGCTGGGGATCGGCGAGTTCGAGTGGAAGCGGTACGCGCACGACGACCCCGCCTCGCTCGGTGAGCTGCTCACGGCGGCCGGTTTCGAGGCCGAACCCACGGAGGCCCTGCTCGTCGCCCCGGTCGCGGACCTCGCCACCGGCGTGCGGCTCCCCGAGGGGGTCCGGCTGGAGCCCGTGACCGACGCGGCCGGGGTGGAGCTGATGGTGCGCGCGCACGAGGAGGCCTTCGGCACCGACGGGTCGCGGCTGCGCCACCAGGCCCTGGCCGGACTCGACGGCCCGCCCGGCACGTTCGTCGCGGTGGTGGCACTGGCGGGCGACGAACCGGTCAGCTCGGCCCGGATGGAACTGCACCCCGGCACCGGTTTCGCCGGCCTCTGGGGCGGCGGGACGGCGAAGCCCTGGCGGGGCAGGGGCATCTACCGGGCCCTGGTCGCCCACCGGGCCCGTCTCGCGGCGGAGCTCGGCTACCGCCACCTCCAGGTCGACGCGACCGACCGGTCGGCGCCGATCCTGGGCAGGCTCGGGTTCAGCACCCTGAGCACCACCACGCCGTACGTGTACCGCACCACGTCGTAGGCCGCCTTCCACAACGGGATCGATCCGGCATTCCCCCCACGATGGCGCTCATGCGTGACGCGGGGATGACAAGTGAGAGAAATTGTTGGCACTCGGTGCCTTGTCAGCTGTCACGCAGTGCCATACGTTGAAGGTGTCCGGGCGGCCGGCGCGCAGAAACTCATTCGTGCGCCGGCTGTCCCCGCAGACCACGGTCCGCGCGCCCGGACGCCTGCGTCACAGGCATCCCTTCCGCTCCACCGAGCACGCCGCAGCACCACCGCCGAACCGACGGCACAACCTCCACACCGCACCGTTCCCTGCCCAAGGGGCCCCTGAGGCGTTCCCTCGACGCCGGGGACCCGATCTGCCGGAGGCACCACCGTGAAGGAAATCCTGGACGCGATCCAGTCGCCGGACAGCACCACCGCCGACTTCGCGGCTCTGTCCGTCCCCGAGTCGTACCGTGCCGTGACCGTGCACAAGGACGAGACCGAGATGTTCGCCGGGCTCGCCACGCGCGACAAGGACCCCCGCACGTCCCTGCACCTGGACGAGGTGCCGGTCCCCGAGCTCGGTCCCGGCGAGGCGCTCGTCGCCGTCATGGCCAGCTCGGTCAACTACAACTCCGTCTGGACCTCGATCTTCGAGCCGCTGTCGACCTTCGGCTTCCTGGAGCGGTACGGCAAGCTGAGCGACCTCACCAGGCGCCACGACCTGCCGTACCACGTCATCGGCTCCGACCTGGCGGGCGTCGTCCTGCGCACCGGCCCCGGCGTCAACGCCTGGAACCCGGGTGACGAGGTCGTCGCGCACTGCCTCTCGGTCGAGCTGGAGTCCTCCGACGGCCACAACGACACGATGCTCGACCCGGAGCAGCGCATCTGGGGCTTCGAGACCAACTTCGGCGGCCTGGCGGAGATCGCCCTGGTGAAGTCGAACCAGCTGATGCCGAAGCCGAAGCACCTCAGCTGGGAGGAGGCCGCCGCCCCGGGCCTGGTCAACTCCACCGCGTACCGCCAGCTCGTCTCGCGCAACGGCGCGGGCATGAAGCAGGGCGACAACGTGCTGATCTGGGGCGCGAGCGGCGGACTCGGCTCGTACGCCACGCAGTTCGCCCTGGCCGGCGGCGCCAACCCGATCTGTGTCGTCTCCAGCGAACAGAAGGCCGAGATCTGCCGGAAGATGGGCGCGAGCGCGATCATCGACCGCACCGCCGAGGACTTCCGGTTCTGGAAGGACGAGCACCACCAGGACCCGCGCGAATGGAAGCGGTTCGGCAAGCGCATCCGCGAACTGACCGGCGGCGAGGACGTGGACATCGTCTTCGAGCACCCGGGCCGCGAGACCTTCGGCGCGAGCGTCTACGTGACCCGCAAGGGCGGCACGATCGTCACCTGCGCCTCGACCTCGGGCTACAACCACGAGTACGACAACCGCTACCTGTGGATGTCGCTGAAGCGGATCATCGGCTCGCACTTCGCCAACTACCGCGAGGCGTGGGAGGCGAACCGGCTGGTCGCCAAGGGGAGGATCCACCCGACGCTCTCCAAGGTGTACTCGCTCGAAGACACCGGCCAGGCCGCGTACGACGTGCACCGCAACCTCCACCAGGGCAAGGTCGGCGTCCTCGCGCTGGCCCCCCGCGAGGGGCTGGGCGTGCGTGACACGGAGCTGCGCGAGCAGCACCTCGACGCCATCAACCGCTTCCGTGACATCTGAGGTCCCGCGATGACCGAACGTCAGAAGGACCGCCCGTGGCTCATGCGGACGTACGCGGGCCATTCGACCGCCGAGGCGTCCAACGAGCTCTACCGGCGCAACCTCGCCAAGGGCCAGACGGGCCTCTCGGTCGCCTTCGACCTGCCCACCCAGACCGGTTACGACCCCGACCACGTCCTCGCCCGCGGCGAGGTGGGCCGGGTCGGGGTCCCCGTCTCGCACCTCGGTGACATGCGCCGGCTGTTCCAGGACATCCCGCTGGAGCAGATGAACACCTCCATGACGATCAACGCCACCGCGATGTGGCTGCTGGCGCTCTACCAGGTCGTCGCCGAGGAGCAGGGCGCCGACGCGGACAAGCTCCAGGGCACCACGCAGAACGACATCGTCAAGGAGTACCTCTCGCGCGGGACGCACGTCTTCCCGCCGGGACCCTCGCTGCGGCTGACCACCGACATGATCACGTACACGGTCAACCGCATCCCCCGGTGGAACCCGATCAACATCTGCAGCTACCACCTCCAGGAGGCGGGGGCCACCCCGGTCCAGGAGATCGCGTACGCCATGTCGACGGCCATCGCGGTGCTGGACGCGGTGCGCGACTCGGGTCAGGTGCCCCAGGAGCGGTTCGGTGACGTCGTCGCCCGCATCTCCTTCTTCGTGAACGCGGGCGTCCGCTTCATCGAGGAGATGTGCAAGATGCGTGCCTTCGGGCGCATCTGGGACCGGGTGACCCGTGAGCGCTACGACGTCGTGAACCCGAAGCAGCGGCGCTTCCGTTACGGCGTGCAGGTCAACTCGCTCGGACTGACCGAGGCGCAGCCGGAGAACAACGTCCAGCGCATCGTCCTGGAGATGCTGGCCGTCACCCTCTCCAAGGACGCCCGCGCCCGCGCGGTGCAGCTGCCCGCCTGGAACGAGGCGCTGGGCCTGCCCCGCCCCTGGGACCAGCAGTGGTCGCTGCGCATCCAGCAGGTGCTGGCGCACGAGAGCGACCTGCTGGAGTACGAGGACATCTTCGCCGGTTCCCATGTGATCGAGGCCAAGGTGGAGGAGCTGGTCACCGAGTCGCTGGCCGAGATCGACCGGATCCAGCAGATGGGCGGCGCGATGGCGGCCGTCGAGTCCGGCTACCTCAAGTCGGAGCTGGTCTCCTCGCACGCGGCCCGGCGGGCCAGGATCGAGGGCGGCGAGGAGAAGATCGTCGGCGTCAACGTCTACGAGAGCACCGAGCCGAACCCGCTGACCGCGGACCTGGACGCCGCGATCATGACGGTGGACCCGGAGAACGAGGCGCGGGTCGTCGCCGCGCTGCACGAGTGGCGCGACAACCGTGACGAGGCGCGCGCCACGGAGGCGCTGGCGGCCCTGAAGAAGGCCGCGGCGGGCACCGAGAACATGATGGAGGCGACCGTCGAGTGTGCGCGGGCGGGCGTCACCACGGGTGAGTGGTCATGGGCCCTGCGCGACGTGTTCGGCGAGTTCCGTGCGCCCACGGGCGTCTCCTCCGCCCCGCTCGCGGTCACCGCGGAGCCGGGCACCCCGCTCGCCCTGGTCCGCGAGAAGGCCGCCCGCACCGCCGGTGACCTGGGCGTGGGGCGCCTGCGGCTCCTGGTGGGCAAGCCCGGCCTGGACGGGCACTCCAACGGCGCCGAGCAGATCGCGGTGCGCGCCAGGGACGCCGGCTTCGAGGTGGTCTACCAGGGGATCAGGCTGACCCCCGAGCAGATCACCGACGCCGCGCTGGCCGAGGACGTGCACTGCGTCGGCCTGTCCGTCCTGTCCGGCTCGCACGCCGAGCTGGTGCCCGACGTACTGACCCGGCTGCGCGAGGCCGGTGCCACCGACATCCCGGTGATCGCCGGCGGCATCATCCCGCCGGCCGACGCGAACGCCCTGATCGCGGCGGGCGTCGCCGCCGTCTTCACCCCGAAGGACTTCGGTATCACGGAGATCATCGGCCGTATCGTCGACGAGATCCGGAAAGCGAACAAGCTCGACCCTCTGGAGGTCCCCGCATGACTACCCCCGCGTCGCCCGTGAACCGGCTGCGTCCGCGCCGCTCCTGCCTGGCGGTACCCGGCTCCAACCCCCGCTTCCTGGAGAAGGCCCAGGGGCTGCCGGCCGACCAGGTCTTCCTGGACCTGGAGGACGCCTGCGCGCCGCTCGCCAAGGAGGGCGCCCGCCACACCATCGTGGACGCGCTCAACAAGGGCGACTGGAGCGGCAAGACCCGGGTGGTGCGGGTCAACGACTGGACGACGCACTGGACCTACCGCGACGTGGTCACGGTCGTCGAGGGCGCGGGCCCGAACCTGGACTGCGTCATGCTGCCCAAGGTCCAGGACGCCCAGCAGGTCGTGGCGCTGGACCTGCTGCTGACCCAGATCGAGAAGACGATGGGCTTCGAGGTGGGGCGTATCGGCATCGAGGCGCAGATCGAGAACGCCAAGGGCCTGGTGAACATCGACGACATCGCCGCCGCCTCGCCCCGGCTGGAGACCCTGATCTTCGGCCCGGCCGACTTCATGGCCTCCATCAACATGAAGACCCTGGTCGTGGGCCAGCAGCCGCCCGGCTACCCGGCGGACGCCTACCACTACATCCTGATGCGGATCCTGATGGCCGCCCGTGCGCACGACCTCCAGGCCATCGACGGCCCGTTCCTCCAGATCCGTGACGTGGACGCGTACCGCGAGGTCGCGGGCCGTGCGGCGGCGCTGGGCTTCGACGGCAAGTGGGTGCTGCACCCCGGTCAGGTCGACGCCGCCAACGAGGTGTTCTCGCCCTCGCAGGACGACTACGACCACGCCGAGCTGATCCTCGACGCGTACGACTGGTGCACCTCGGAGGAGGGCGGCAAGAAGGGGTCGGCGATGCTCGGCGACGAGATGATCGACGAGGCCAGCCGCAAGATGGCCCTGGTCGTGGCGGGCAAGGGCCGGGCAGCCGGCATGCGGCGCACCTCGAAGTTCGAAGCACCGGAGGCCTGACCATGCAATTCGGCCGCACATTCGAGGAATTCGAGATCGGTGCCGTCTACAAGCACTGGCCCGGGAAGACGGTCACGGAATACGACGACCACCTCTTCTGTCTGCTGACCATGAATCACCACCCGCTGCACATGGACAGCAACTACGCCGAGCGGACGACCGACTTCAAGAGGAACGTCGTGGTCGGCAACTACGTCTACTCGCTGCTGCTCGGCATGTCGGTACCGGACGTCTCCGGGAAGGCCATCGCCAATCTGGAGGTGGAGTCGCTGAAGCACGTGGCACCGACCTTCCACGGCGACACGATCTACGGCGAGACGACGGTCCTGGACAAGACCCCGTCGCGGTCCAGGAGCGACCGCGGCGTCGTCCACGTCGAGACGAAGGGCTACAAGCAGGACGGCACGCTCGTCTGCGTGTTCCGCCGCAAGGTGATGGTGCCCACCGAGACGTACATCCAGGAGCGGGGCGGAGAGCAGCCCGGACGCCCCGAACTCGTCGAGCCGCAGAAGAAGAACGGGGACAAGTAGCCATGAGCCGACTCGCGCAGACCGCCGGTCTGACCGATGTCCAGCGGGAAATCCTCTCCACGGTCCGTGATTTCGTCGACAAGGAGATCATTCCTGTCGCCACACAGCTGGAGCACCGCGACGAGTACCCGACGCAGATCGTCGAAGGGCTCAAGGAACTCGGCCTGTTCGGGCTGATGATTCCGGAGGAGTACGGCGGTCTGGGCGAGTCGCTGCTCACCTATGCGCTGTGCGTGGAGGAGATCGCCCGGGGCTGGATGAGTGTGTCGGGCATCATCAACACGCATTTCATCGTGGCGTACATGCTCAAGCAGCACGGGACGCGGGAGCAGAAGGACACGTTCCTGCCGCGGATGGCGCTGGGCGAGGTGCGGGGCGCGTTCTCGATGTCGGAGCCGGCGCTGGGCTCGGACGTGTCGGCGATCACGTCCAAGGGCGTGAAGGAGGGGGACGAGTACGTTCTGAACGGCCAGAAGATGTGGCTGACGAACGGCGGCACGTCCACCCTGGTCGCGGTTCTGTGCCGGAGTGACGAAGGACACCCCGAGGGCACGGCTCCGCACAAGTCGATGACGACCTTCCTGGTGGAGAAGGAGGCGGGCTTCGGCGAGGTCCGCCCCGGTCTGACCATCCCGGGGAAGATCGACAAGATGGGCTACAAGGGCGTCGACACGACCGAGCTCATCATGGACGGACTGCGCATTCCGGCCAATCGCGTCCTGGGCGGCACGACCGGCCGAGGTTTTTACCAAATGATGGACGGCGTCGAAGTGGGCCGCGTGAATGTCGCGGCGCGTGGTTGCGGCGTCGCACAGCGTGCGTTCGAACTGGGCGTCTCGTACGCCCAGCAGCGCCAAACCTTCGGAAAGCCGATCGCCCAGCACCAGGCGATCCAGTTCAAATTGGCCGAAATGGCCACCAAGGTCGAAGCCGCTCATGCGATGATGGTCAATGCAGCGCGCAAAAAGGACTCCGGGGAGCGGAACGACCTGGAGGCAGGGATGGCGAAGTACCTCGCCTCCGAGTACTGCAAGGAAGTCGTCGAGGACGCCTTCCGTATCCACGGCGGTTACGGCTTCTCCAAGGAGTACGAGATCGAGCGCCTCTACCGGGAGGCCCCGATGCTGCTGATCGGTGAAGGTACCGCCGAGATCCAGAAAATGATCATCGGCCGCCGGCTCCTGGAGGAGTACCGGTTCCAGGGCTGATTGTCCCCTTAGAGGTGATTTGGTGGCGAAGAACATCACACCCGGTCGCCCTCGCCGGGAGCCTTTCAGCTGTCCGACTCGGCTGCTGGCTTGCCCAGTTGCCGCTCGTACCCGATAGCATCGCCGGAAAGCCGCCGTCCCCCCGTTGCCAGCGCGGCATCATCCGCTACGAAGGTCATCCATGCCCGACAGCCAAACCCCTGCATCGCGCGGCGGGGTCCGCCTTGCGCGCGGAGCATCGCCGTGGCTCCTCCCGACCGTCGCCACCGCGGCCCTCAGCCTCGCCCGGGCCCGCAAGTCCGGGCGCTGGGCGGCCGTGGCCGTGCCCACCACCGCGCTCGCGGCGGGCATGCTGTGGTTCTTCCGCGACCCCGAGCGCGAGATCACCCAGGGTCGCGTCATCTCGCCGGCCGACGGCGTGGTGCAGAGCATCATGCCGTGGAAGGACGGGCGCACCCGCGTCGCGATCTTCATGAGCCCGCTGAACGTCCACGTCAACCGGGCCCCCCTGTCCGGCACCGTGACGTCGGTCGAGCACATCCCCGGTGGTTTCGTCCCGGCGTTCAACAAGGAGAGCGAGAACAACGAGCGCGTTGTCTGGCACTTCGACACCGAGCTCGGTGACATCGAGATGGTGCAGATCGCGGGTGCGGTCGCCCGCCGGATCGTCCCCTACGTCCCGCAGGGGACGAAGGTGGAGCAGGGCGAGCGCATAGGTCTGATCCGGTTCGGCTCACGCGTCGACATCTACCTTCCGGAGGGTGTCGAGGCCGCGGTCGAGGTCGGCCAGGCCACCACCGCGGGGGTGACTCGCATTGACCGTGATTGATCCTGACACTCAGGCGGGCTGGGTGCCGGAGGCCGAGGAGCAGGACGACGCCGAGGACATGCCGCTCTCGATGCGGCTCTCGATAGCGGACACGCTCACCCTCGGTAACGCCACGTGCGGATTCATGGCGGTGTACTTCACCACCACGGGGATCCTCATCCCGCACCTCACGGGCAGCGACGAGTCGGGCATGGCCCGGCACTCCGCGGCGACCGCGGTGATCCTCATGCTCATGGCCGCGGTGTTCGACCTCTTCGACGGGCTCGTGGCGCGCAAGCTGCGGTCCTCGCCGATGGGTGCGGAGCTGGACAACCTCTCCGACCTGATCAGCTTCGGTCTCGCACCGGCCTATTTCGTCCTGGTGTACGGGATGGTCGCGGACGACGCACACCAGCGGGTGTCGGCGCTCGCGGCGATCGTGGTGCTGCTGGCGGTGGTGCTCAGGCTGGCGAGATTCTCCTGCGTGACGCTGAAGGACGGCATGTTCCAGGGCATGCCGAGCCCCTTCGGGGCGCTCACGGTCGTCTCGATCGTGCTCCTGGAGCTGCCCTTCGTGCCGACGCTCCTCGCGATCATCGGAGTGGCGTGGCTGATGGTCAGCCGGGTCGAGTACCCGAAGCCGCGCGGTGTCCTCGCGGTGGCCATGCTCAGCTGGATCGTGGCCGCCATGGGCCTGCTGGCCGCGTGGGCGTTCGACGCCCCCGGCGGTCAGCTGCTGCTGCAGACCGGTTGCGCGCTCCAGGTGGTGCTGGGCGCGGTGATCCCGCTCTTCGCCACGGCGCGGCGGGTGAACACCTTCCGCGACAACCGCCGCGAGGCACGGGCGGCACAGCTCCCGTAGCCTCGGACGCGGACAGACACGAGGGCCCGGACGCTCCCCAGCGTCCGGGCCCTCCTGCGTGCCGTGGGTGACCTCCCGCGCCTGCCCCGTGCTCGTCAGGCGCGCGGCGCCGTGTCCGCCACGTGGTGGCCCGCCTCGGCGAGGCTTTCCGAGACCGCTGCGGTGAACGCGCCGATCGCCTCGTTGTGCCGGCTCGGCACCCAGACCACCGAGGTCAGCCATGCGAGGGGCGCCCCTTCCAGCGGCCGCCACACCAGGTGGTCGGTGAGCGGCGTCGCCGGTGCCTCGTTGAGGTGGATACCGCGGCCGGCGAGGACCAGCCCGTGCACGAAGTCCGGATTGCGTGCGTGCCTGATCGACCCCGGCAGGAAGCCCTCGTCACGGCAGACGGTGAGCATGTGGTCGTAGAGGCGCGGTGCCATCGCACGCGGGAAGATCACCAGCGGGGCCCCGTCGAGGTCCCGCAGGCGGACCGCGCCGCCGCGCGACGTGAGGGCGTGGTCCGATCGCAGCACCACGCCCAGCTCCCGCCGCGCCAGGGGACCTGACTCCAGGCCCACGGTGTCCGAGGGGTGGCGGACCACCCCGGCGTCGAGCTCGCCCTCCCGAAGCCGCGCCAGCTGCTCGTCCGTGGTGAGTTCGTGGAGGTCGATCAGGACGTCCGGGACCCGGCGCTCGAAACCGGCGGTCAGGGCGCGCAGCACCGGCGGGCCGGTGTCCGGGGGCAGGCCCACCCGCAGCACCCCGGCCTCGCCCGGCCGGATCCTGCGCATCGCCTCGCGTGCCGTGTCCACCCCGGCGAGCACCGGCCGCACGTGCTCCAGGAGCAGTGCCCCGGCCTCGGTCAGCTGGACCCGGTGCCGGGTCCGGTCGAAGAGCCGGACGCCCAGTTCGCGCTCCAGGTCGCGGATGCGCTGCGACAACGGCGGCTGGGCCATGTGCAGCCGTTGTGCCGCCCGGCCGAAGTGCAGCTCCTCGGCGAGGACCGCGAAGTAGCGCAGGTGACGGAGTTCCATGCGCGGACCATATCGCTCCGATATCACCGCCAGTCCCGATTGGTGTTGGCCGGATCACACCCCCGCCTGTTTGCATGACTGCTCACGGGAAGCCCGCTCGCGGACGTCCGCCCGTCACCCACCTCCCCCGCGGCCCCGCCGCCGGCTCCCCCTGCCCGTTCGAGAAAGGCACCGTCATGACCGAGAACAGCACCGTCGTCGTCACCCGCCATCCGGTGGAGGCCGTCTCCGCCGACGCCTACATCGCCGAGGTCACGCTGAACCGCCCCGACAAGCTCAACGCCTGGACCGGCGGGATGCGGAGCGTGCTGGTCGCGGCGCTCGACTCCGCCGGTGACGACGCGCACTGCCGCGGGGTCGTGCTCACCGGCGCCGGACGCGCGTTCTGCGCCGGACAGGACCTCGCCGAGACCGCGGCCATCGACCCGGGCGACCACGCGGCGGCCGAGGCGTGGATCGACGACTTCGGCCGTCTGTTCCGTGCCGTACGGGGGCTGGACAAGCCGGTCGTGGCCGCCGTGAACGGGGTCGCGGCGGGCTCGGGCTTCCAGTTCGCCCTCCTCGCCGACCTCCGCATCGGCCACGCCGGCGTCCGGATGGGACAGCCGGAGGTGCTGTCGGGCATCCCGAGCATCACCGGCATTTGGGCGATGCGGGGCATTCTCGGCCGGGCGAAGACCGCCGAGTTCGCGCTGAGCGGCCGCCTCGTCGACGGTGCCGAGGCCGAGCGGCTGGGGCTGCTCTCCCGCCTCGTCGCGCAGGACGAGGTCAAGGCCGAAGCCCTGGCCGAGGCGGCCCGTCTCGCCGCGCTCCCGCCCGGCGCGGTCGCCCTCACCAAGGGCCGGCTCCGCGAGCTGGACGACGCGGGGCTCGACGACGCGATCGAGGCGGCCAAGAAGGTCCACACCGCCGCCTACGCCACCGGGGAGCCGCAGCGCGAGATGGCCCGCTTCCTCGCCGGCCGCCGCCGCTGACCCCGGTCCCGCCCCTCCACGCAGTCCCCGCCCCTCCCGCAGAAGTGGAGCCCCGATGACCACCAGCCTCACGCCGCACACCGGCGCGGCCTTTGAGGGCGAACGCGCCTACCGCCGTCTCGTCGAAGAGCACCGGTGGACCGTGCCCGACCGGTACAACATGGCCGCCGACGTCGCGGACCGTCACCCGGGCGACCGGCTCGCCCTCGTCTTCGAGGATCACACCGGTCATCGCGAGGAGGTCCTCTGGCAGCAGATCCAGGACCGCTCCCGACAGGTCGCCGCCCACCTCCACGCGCTCGGCGTCCGCAAGGGCGACCGGGTCGCGGTGCTGCTCCCCCAGCGCCCCGACACCCCGGCCACCTACCTCGGCGTCCTGCGCACCGGTGCCGTCCTGGTGACGATGTCGCTGCTGTGGGCCGACGAGCCGATCCGCTACCGGTTGGCCGACTCCGGCGCCGAGGTCCTGGTGACCGAGACCTCCGCCCTCGACCGTGCGGCGGGTTTCGGCGGCACCGTCGTCGACGTCGACGATCCGGCGATCGGGGCGCTGCCCCCGGAGTACGCCACGGCCGACACCTCCCCGGACGACCCGGCGCTCATCTTCTACACCTCGGGCACCACGGGCACCGCCAAGGGCATCGTGCACGCCCACCGCACGCTGCTCGGGCACAACGAGTTCCGGTACTGCCACGACCTGCGTCCGGGCGACGTGTTCTACGGCGCCGGGGACTGGGCCTGGTCCATGGCCAAGCTGATGGGCCCGCTCCGCGCGGGTGCCGTGCATCTCGTGTACCGGCCGGCCGGCGGCTTCGACCCGGCCGGTCTGCTCGCCGCCATGTCCCGTAACAAGGTGACAACGGCCCTGGTCAACCCGACCTTCCTCCGTAAGATGATGCAGGATCTGCCGGACGCGGGCAGCCACCACCCCCAGGCGCTGCGGGTGGTGTGCTCGTCGAACGAGCCGCTCACCCCTGACGTCATCGAGTGGTTCCGTGCCCAGTTCGGCGTCACCCTGCTCGACTACTACGGGTCCACGGAGTCCTATCCTCTGCTCGGCAACTTCCCCGGCGTACCGGTCAAGCCCGGTTCCATGGGCCGGCCGCTCCCCGGGTGGGACGTCGCACTGCTGGACGCCGAGGACCGCGAGGTGCCCGTCGGGCAGCCGGGCGAGATCTGCCTGCGCGCCGGTTCCAATCCGCAGTTCCCGCTGGGCTACTGGAACCGGCCCGAGGCATCGGCGGAGACCTTCGGCACCACCTGGTACCGCACGAAGGACCAGGCGGTCATGGACGAGGAGGGGTACTTCTGGTTCCTCGGCCGCACCGACGACGTCATCAAGACGTCCGGCTACCGTGTGGGGCCGTACGAGGTGGAGGCCGTGCTGCGCGGTCACCCCGCCGTGGCCGACGCCGGGGTCGTGGGCGTCCCCGACGCGGTGCGCGGGCAGGCGGTCAAGGCCTGGATCGAGCTCAGCCCCGGCTACGAGGCGGACGGGTCCCTGGCCGAGGACATCACCCGCTTCGCCCGGGCCGCGCACTCCCGCTTCGCCTACCCCCGGCTGATCGAGTTCGTCGACGAGCTCCCCCGCTCCGCCACCGGAAAGATCCAGCGGGCCGCGCTGCGTGCCCGTGATCTCGGCCCGGCCGGGCCCGGCACCACCACACCACCCCGGAAGGACTGACGGACATGACGACGGACAGCGGTATCCCTCAGTCCCCTCCCCTCTCGCCGCGGCCACCCGCGCCGGACGGCGCCGACGCGCCGGGCGTACGCCG
The DNA here is from genome assembly GCF_000177195.2 of Streptomyces sp. SirexAA-E. Lineage (GTDB taxonomy): Bacteria > Actinomycetota > Actinomycetes > Streptomycetales > Streptomycetaceae > Streptomyces > Streptomyces flavovirens. Next base: position 6,415,728 of record NC_015953.1, on the reverse strand, counting down.
CAAGGTCACCACCGCCACGGCCATCGGCAACTTCGTGGAGTGGTTCGACTCGGGCGCGTACGCGATCATGTCCGCGACCATCGCCGGGCTCTTCTTCCCGCAGTACGACAAGACCGCTGCCCTGCTCGCCACCTGGGCCGTCTTCGCCGGCGGCTTCGTCGCCCGCCCGCTGGGCGCCGCGTTCTTCGGCCGCTACGGCGACCGCATCGGCCGCAACCGGATGCTCGCCCTGAGCGTGCTGTGCATGAGCGGTTCGACCCTGCTCATCGGTCTGCTGCCGAGTTACGCGACGCTCGGCCTGGCGGCACCCGTCCTGCTCTTCCTGCTCAGGGCGATGCAGGGCTTCTCGACGGGGGGCGAATACACCGGGGCGTCGGCGTTCATCACCGAGTACGCCCCCGAGGGGCGCCGGGCCCGGTACGCCAGCGTGGTGCCGCTCACCGTCGGACTGGCCTCCGTCGCCGGTGCGATGACGGGGCTGCTGATCACGTCGTCGCTCGACGAGGCCGCGCTGAACAGCTGGGGCTGGCGCGTGCCCTTCCTGCTGGCCGGTCCGCTCGGACTCATCGGCCTCTACCTGCGCAGCCGCATCCAGGACACCCCGGTCTTCCGGGCGCTGGAGACGCGGGACGCGGTGCAGAAGGCGCCGCTGCGCGAGGCGTGGCGGGTCTGCCGCCGTCAGGTGCTGACCCTGTTCGGCTACAGCATCACCAACGCCGTCGGGTACTACCTGATGAGCAGCTACATGATCGCCTACATGTCCGAGGAGGTCGGGTACACCAAGTCCGCGGCCATGATGACCAGCGTGATCTCGATGCTCGCCTACAGCGTGGCCTGCCCGCTGATGGCCTCCGCCAGTGACCGCTTCGGCCGCAAACCGATGCTCCTCGTGGCGTGCGGCGGCTTCGCGGTGGCCACGCTGCCCGCCTTCTGGCTGATCGGTACGGGGCTGGCGGGCGCGATCGTCGGTACGACGGTCCTGGCCGTGCTGGTCGCGGTGATCGGCACCTCGAACGTGCCGGCCATGGTCGAGATGTTCCCCGGCCAGCTGCGGGCCAGCGGATCGGCCATCGGTTACACCGCCGCGTACGTCCTGTTCGGCGGCACCGCGCCGTTCGTCGCGACCGGTCTGGTCTCCCTCGGCGGCACCCCCCTCGCCCCCGGCTTCTACCTGATGGGGCTGGCCTTCGTCTCCGCGCTGGTGGTCCTCTTCTCCTTCCGGGAGACCCGGCACCTCTCACTGACCCGCACCACCGTGCTGGAGAGGTGACACCGCCCCGGACGCGCGTGGCGGCAGGCCCGTTCCCGTCGGGCCGGCCGCCACGCGCGTCCGGGCGGCCCCGTGCGGCGCCGGTACACCCGGGCGTGCGGGCCGTGTGGCGGTGAACGGGACACCCGAAAGGAGTATTGTCCCTATATGCCGGGTTTATTACGGTCACCCCATCCGCGCGACGGAAAGGGTTGAGAGCGTGCAGGACCAAGCCGCCTCCGTCGCCGCCACGGGTTCGGGAACGGAGTTCCTGGACAGCGCGGTCGAGCACGTCCTTCGCGGGTCCGGGGCGTCGGTGGCCATGCTGTACCTGCTGCCCCGGGGCGAGAACACCCTGCGGCTGACCGTGCTGGCCGGGGCACCGGGGCAGCTGGCCACTCCGTGGAACCGTGTCAACCTGTCCGCCCCCATGCCGGTGGCCGACGCCGTGCGGCACCGCTGCCTGATCTGGCTCGGCAGCCAGGAGGAGCTGGCCCGCCGCTACCCCCGACCCGCTCTGGTGCTGCCCTACCGCTTCTGCCTGGCCGCCGCTCCCATCCGTACCGGCGACCGGGACCGGGGCGGCCTGGTGCTGCTGTGGCCCGGCGCCCATCCACCCGAGCTGTCGGCCCAGGAGCGCGACGCCGTCGTCTCGGGCTGCCGCGGCATGGGAATGCTCCTCCAGCAGGCCGAGAGCAGCGGCTACCCGGTCCTGCCCGGGGCCCTGCCGCGGGTTCTGCCTCCGCCCGCTCCCCCGGTGCCGGAGGCGGCGCGGGCCGCGGCCTCGATGGAATTCGTCCAGCGGCTCCCCGGCGGCAGCTGCGCGCTGGACCTGGACGGGACGATCTGCTTCATGAACGACGCCGCGGCCGAACTCCTGGGAGCCCCGGTGTCCGAGCTGCTGGGCACCCTGCCCTGGGAGTCGCTGCCATGGCTGGACGACCCGGGCGTGGAGGACCACTACCGGGACGCCGTCATCAGTCGCCGGCAGACGTCCTTCACCGCGCTACGGCCCCCTGACGACTGGCTGTCCTTCCACCTCTTCCCGAGCGCCACCGGCATCAGCGTCCGGATCCTGCCCGCCGACCGGCCGCACCCCACGGACGAACCGGCGCCCCGGCGGGCGGGCGGGGCGTCCGGGCCCAGCCGGGCGGCCGCCCTGTACCACCTCATGCACCTGGCGGCGACGCTCACCGAGGCCGTCAGCACCCGGGACGTCATCGAGCTGGCCGGCGACCAGATCATGCCCGCCTTCCGGATCCAGAGCCTCGTCGTGATGACCTCGGCCGAGGGGCGCCTGCGGATCGAAGGGCGCCGCGGCCTGCACCCCACGCTCATGGACCGTCTCGACGGCGCCCCGCTGTCCTCGCACACCCCCGCCGCGCATGTGCTGATGACGGGCGTGCCCGGCTTCTTCTCCGACTTCACGGAGCTGGAACGCGGCTATCCCACGGCGGGCCTCCGCGAGACGGTGGCGGCCTGCGCCTTCCTGCCGCTGATCGTCTCCGGGCACCCGGTCGGCGCCCTCGTCCTCGCCTACGACCGGCCCCGCGCCTTCGATCCGGAGGAGCGCGCCCTGCTCACCTCCATCGCCGGACTGCTGGCCCAGGCCCTGGACCGCGCCCGCCTCTACGACACCAAGGACCGGCTCGCGCACAGCCTCCAGGCCCACCTGCTCCCCCACACGCTGCCCCGGGTCGCCGGTCTGGACATCGCCGCCCGGTATCTCCCGGCGACCCGGGGCATGGGCATCGGCGGGGACTTCTACGACCTGATCCGGCTGGACGCCACCACGGCGGCGGCCGCCATCGGTGACGTGCAGGGCCACAACGTGAACGCCGCCGCGCTCATGGGGCAGGTGCGGACCGCGGTGCACGCCTCCGCGGGCGCGCCGCCCGACGAGGTGCTGGCGCGGACCAACCGGCTGCTCACCGACCTCGACCCGGACCTGTTCACCAGCTGCCTCTACGTCCACCTCGACCTCGCCGGACACCGGGCCCGGCTGGCGACCGCCGGGCACCCGGCGCCGCTGCTGCGACAGCCCGACGGGCGGACCGAGGCCCTCGACCTGCCGGCGGGCCTCCTGCTGGGGATCGACCCGGCGTCCCGCTACCCGACGGCCGAGATCCCGCTGCCCCCGGGTGCGGCCCTCGCCCTGTTCACCGACGGCCTCGTGGAGGCCCCGGGCGTGGACTTCGACCACGCCACCGCGGCGCTGGCCGAACACTTCGCACTGGCCCTGGACCAGCCGATGGAGTCCGTGGCCGACACGCTCGTGCGGTACGCGAAGCGGTGCACGCCCGGCACCGACGACATCGCTTTGCTGCTGATCAACGCCTTGGGGTCACCGGGCTGACGGCCGCCCGGAGCGGGACGCGTGGAGGTGGGCGGCCAGCGTGACGCTCACGGCCAGCCCCATCCCCAGCACGGCGCCCCCGGCACCCAGGCCCGGCGCGCAGAGGCCGAGCACCAGCACGACGAGGGCACCGGCGGTCAGGAGCAGGGCGTGCCCCGCCGCCCCGGTACGGGTGGCCCGGTGCAGGCCCCCCAGGACGAGCAGGACGAGTGCGACGGGAATCGCCACGGCCAGGCCCGCCGCGCGGATCGAGAGGTGGGCGTGGTGTTCGGAGGCGGCCAGGGCCGCCTCCGTGCCCGCGCCGATCGCCGCCAGCGCGGCGAAGACGACATAGTGCCCGTAACCCCAGGTCAGAGCGGTGCGCAGGGTGAGCAGCACGGCGTCGCTCCCGGTGAAGTAGATCCACCACAGACCGAAGACCAGAAGCAGGCCCCCGAGGGCCGTCAGCAGGACTGACGCGGACAGGCCCCGGCCGGTCACCGCGGACTGGATCGCCGTGAACGATGCCAGGATCACCTCGCCGAGGACGATGATGGTGAACAGTCCGTAGCGTTCCGCGATGTGGCCGGGGTGCCACGGGGTGCGTCGGCTCCCGGCCTCCGCCCACGCCGGTACCGCCAGCTCCGCCGCGACGAGCACCAGGAAGGTCGTCCAGGCCCACGCGCCGGGCGGTGCCCACAGCCGGGCGATCCATCCGAGCTGCACCACGGCGACACCCGAGGCGTACCGCAGCGCGCCGGCCCGCCCCTCCCGGTGTGCGGCGGCGGCCCGCAGCCACTGGGTGATCATGGCCAGCCGCATCACGACGTAGCCGACGACCACCACGGCGAAGTCGCCGTCCTCGAACACGGAGCGCACCCCGGCGGCCAGCACCAGGACTCCGGCCATCTGGACCAGCGTCAGCAGCCGGTAGGGCACGTCGTCGGTGTCGTAGGCGGAGGCGAACCAGGTGAAGTTCATCCACGCCCACCAGATCGCGAAGAACACGGCGGCGTACGAGGCGACACCCGAGCCGATGTACCCCTCGGCGAGCGCGTGATGCAGTTGGCGCGCGGCCTGGGAGACGGCCACCACGAACGTCAGGTCGAACAGGAGCTCCAGCGGGGTCGAGGCCCGGTGTTCCTCACCCGGGTCCCGCCCCCGCATGGCACCCCGGAGCACTCCGGTCCGCCCCGCGCCGGTGTCCGTGTCGCCCATCGCCGCCGCTCCCGCCGTCGCCCGTTCCGCCGTCGGTCGCATTCTCGCCGCTCGCGGACCCGGTGGCCGGGAGGGACGCGGCCATGGTGCGGCACGCACGGCCATGGAGCGCGCCGCCGGTTCCGGCGCGAGGGACGCACGTCGATGGACATGTCAATTTTCGCCGCCCGAAGCCGCACGGTAGCTCAAGCGCGCCACGTCGTCCATGGGTTCGGCACCACACGAAGAGAGCAATTCCCGCTCGTGAGTCATTAATTTGAGTTCTCAACGCGAAATCTTGCGCAGCGCCGTGGACTTCCTTGCGCAGATACTTCTAGCCTGTGGGCGTCCGCAGAGCCCCCACGAGCCGCTAGGACGTCCTACACATGACCCCACCGCACAGACACCGCCTGTTCAGGCGCTCGGTGTCCGCTTCCCTCTCGCTGGCCCTCACCGCCGTCGGCACCGCCGCCGCGGTCGTCCTGGCCGGTGCCCCGGCGGCCCAGGCCGCCGCGGTCCCCGCACCCTCCCCGGTCGGCATATCCGGCCGGGGCGCCGCCGTCCCGTTCACGGAGCAGGAGGCCGAGTACGCCGCGACCAACGGCACGCTCATCGGCCCGGACCGGCGCTACGGCTCACTGCCCTCGGAGGCGTCCGGCCGGCAGGCCGTCACGCTCGACGCGGCCGGTGAGTACGTGGAGTTCACCCTCACCGCCCCCGCCAACGCGATGACCTTCCGCTATTCGCTGCCGGACAACGCCGCCGGGACGGGCCGGGACGCCTCTCTCGACCTGCGGGTGAACGGCTCGGTCCTCAAGAGCGTGCCGGTGACCTCGAAGTACGGCTGGTACTACGGGGGTTACCCCTTCAACAACAACCCCGGGGACACCAACCCGCACCATTTCTACGACGAGACCCGGACCATGTTCGGCTCGACCCTGCCCGCCGGTACGAAGGTCCGGCTGCAGGTGGCGTCCACCGCCGGCTCGCCCTCGTTCACCGTCGACCTGGCCGACTTCGAGCAGGTGGCCGCGCCCGTCGGCAAGCCGTCCGGCGCACTGGACGTGGTGAGCGACTTCGGGGCCGACCCGACCGGGGCGGCCGACTCCACCGCGAAGATCCAGGCGGCGGTCGACGCGGGGCGCACCCAGGGCAAGGTCGTCTACATCCCGCAGGGGACCTTCCAGGTGCGTGACCACATCGTCGTGGACCAGGTGACGCTGCGCGGCGCCGGCCCCTGGTACAGCGTGCTGACGGGGCGTCACCCCACGGACCGGAGCAAGGCGGTCGGTGTCTACGGGAAGTACTCGGCGCAGGGCGGCAGCAGGAACGTCACCCTCAAGGACTTCGCCATCATCGGCGACATCCAGGAGCGTGTGGACAACGACCAGGTCAACGCCATCGGCGGGGCCATGTCCGACTCGGTCGTCGACAACGTCTGGATGCAGCACACCAAGTGCGGCGCCTGGATGGACGGCCCGATGGACAATTTCACCATCAAGAACAGTCGCATCCTGGACCAGACCGCGGACGGCGTGAACTTCCACTACGGGGTCACGAACTCGACCGTCACGAACACCTTCGTCCGCAACACCGGTGACGACGGCCTGGCCATGTGGGCGGAGAACGTCCCGAACGTGAAGAACAAGTTCACGTTCAACACGGTGATCCTGCCGATCCTGGCCAACAACATCGTGACGTACGGCGGCAAGGACATCACGATCTCCGACAACGTCATGGCGGACACCATCACCAACGGCGGCGGGCTGCACATCGCCAACCGCTACCCGGGCGTCAACTCGGGGCAGGGGACGGCCGTCGCGGGGACGCACACGGCCGCGCGCAACACCCTGATCCGTACCGGCAACAGCGACTTCAACTGGAACTTCGGCGTCGGGGCGATCTGGTTCAGCGGGCTCAACGAACCGATCAGCAACGCCACCATCAACATCACCGACAGCGAGGTCCTGGACAGCTCCTACGCCGCGATCCACCTGATCGAGGGTGCGAGCAACGGGCTGCACTTCAAGAACGTCAAGATCGACGGGGCGGGTACCTACGCCCTGCAGATCCAGGCACCGGGCACGGCCACCTTCGAGAACGTCGTGGCCACCCACATCGCCCAGTCCAACCCGATCCACAACTGTGTCGGCAGCGGCTTCCAGATCACCCGGGGCAGCGGCAACTCCGGCTGGTACGCCGACCCGCCCGCCTGCACCGGGGTCTGGCCCGACCCGGTGTGGACCAACGGCGGCGTGCCCGGAGGCGGCGGTCCCACCAACCCGACCGACCCCACCGACCCCACCGACCCGACGGACCCCACCGACCCGCCTGAGGAGACGGGCAACCTCGCCCGGGGACGCACCGTCACCGAGACCAGCCACACGGACGTGTACGGCGCGGCCAACACCGTCGACGGCAACGCGGACACGTACTGGGAGAGCCGCAACAACGCCTTCCCGCAGTCCGTCACCGTCGACCTCGGCGCTGCCAAGGCGGTGAAGCGGGTGGTGCTGAAGCTCCCGCCGGCCGCCGCGTGGGCGACCCGCACGCAGACGCTCTCCGTGTCCGGCAGCACCGACAACGGGACGTACAACTCGCTGAAGGCGTCGGCGGGTTACACCTTCAACCCGTCGAGCGGCAACACCGCGACGGTCTCCCTCCCGGGGACGCCGGTCCGGTACCTGCGGCTGACCTTCACCCAGAACACCGGGTGGCCCGCCGCCCAGCTGTCCGAACTGGAGGCCTACACCAGCTGATCCGGCCCACGACGGCGGGCCCGGCCGTGACGGCCGGGCCCGCTGTCGTGGGGGTGATGCCAGGTCAGTGCTTCGCCGTGAAGGACTCGGCGGCCGGGGCCACCTCGGCCCGGCGGACCACCTTCAGGCCGCCGGGGGCCTTGGCATCCGGCTTCATGACGACGGTCTGCCGGGTGGACGGTGCCGCCGGGTCGGTGAAGTCGTGTGCCACACCGAAGTCGGCGCCGAAGTCCTTGATGGTCAGCAGTGCCTTGCCGACGCCGTCACGGGTGAGGTCCCCGGACGCACAGGCCTTCTTCAGCGCCTCGCCGAAGACGGACGCCGCGTTGTATCCGGCGATGACCCCGTTGTCCAGGCCGTCCTTCGGGTACTGGGCCGTGTACGCCTCGGCGAGCGCGGCCGGGCCCTTCGCCGCGTCTCCGATGGGGAGCGTGGAGGCGCCGACGTAGTAGTCCTTCTGCAGGGCCGGGCCCGCCTGGGTGGCCAGCAGCTGCGGGGCGTACGCCGAGTTGTTGCCGACGACCGGGACGTCGAAGCCGGTGGCCGCCGCGACGCCGACCAGTGAGGCCGCCTGGCGGGGCCCGGCGCTGATGACGACCGCCTTGACGCCGGCCTGCTTCAGCGCCGATACCTGGGCGGTCATGTCGTTGTCGGTCGGCTTGATCTTCTGCTCGACGACGGTGAGGCCCGCCTCCTTCGCCGCGTGCCGGGAGCCGGCCAGGGCGTTCTCGCCGTAGTCCCCCTCGAAGTACACATGGCCGATCCGGTCACCCTCGGCGATGCGCTCCTCTTCGAGGAGGTAGTCGATCAGGTTGATCGTCTCGACGTCGTAGGTGGCCCCGATGACCCGGACGTACGGCGAGCTGAGGAGGTTCGCGGACCATGCCTGCGGCAGCACGACGCCCTTGTCCTGGTTGTCGATGCGCTGTTCGACGGCGGAGACGAACGGGGAGCCGATGAACTGGGGGAAGCCGAGGACGTCCGGTTCCAGCTCGGTGTAGGCAGCGACCGCCTTCTGCGGGTCGTAGCCGTGGTCGCGGACGGTCAGCTCGATCTGCCGGTCGCAGATGCCGCCCGCCGCGTTGGTCTGCTGCACCCAGAGCCGCTGGGCCTGGGTGACGCTCTTGCCCAGCGAGGCGTACACACCGGTCATGTCGGTGAGGGCGCCCAGGGTGATCTTCGTGTCGGTGACCCCTTCACCGGTCCTGACCCCGCTCCTGTCCGCGGCGGCGCCGTCCTTCGACGCCGCTTTCCCGCTGCACCCCGCCACGGCGAGGGCGAGGGCCGCGAGGGCCGCTCCGTAGACACGCAGTTTCATCGGTTCTCCCCTGGTTTCTTCGGACGCGTGAGGCCGCCGGGCAGGAACAGGACCACCGCGACCACCGCGGCGCCGTACAGATAGCGGGACGCCTCGCCCGGTGCGACGCCACCCGTGCCGGGGGCGGACACCAGGGGGAGGGAGTCGCTGTAGTGGGTCAGCACCTGCGGGAGCAGCGAGACGAACGCGGCGCCGACCACGGCCCCGGCGACGCTGCCGAGCCCGCCGATGACGATCATGGCGAGGTATTCGAGGGACAGGACCATGCCGAAGTACTCCGGGACGGTCCGCTGGAAGACGAGGGCGAGCAGGACGCCCGCGAGGCCGGCGTACATGGAGGACAGGACGAACACCCCGGCCCGGTACCGCGCCACCGGAACCCCCGTCACGCCGGCGGCGATCCGGTGGTCGCGGATGGCGTTGAGCGCCCGGCCGGGCCGGCCGCGCAGTACACCGCGGGCGAAGTACGCGCTGACGGCGAGGGCGGGCAGGGCCGCGTACCAGAGCTTCTCGAAGGAGTGGAAGGGCACCGCGGCGACGACCGTCTCGGTGTCGTCGAAGGTGAATCCGAACAGCGAGAACGGCGGGACCGGGCGCCCGTTGAAGCCGCCGGTGAGCGAGCCCGCGTTGAAGAGCACGTGCTGGCCGATGAAGATCAGCGCGAGCGTCGCGATGCCGAGGTACGCGCCGCGCAGCCGGCCCGCGATGGGGCTGAAGAGCCCCCCGGCCGCGCCCGCCAGCAGGACGGCGAGGACAGCGGCGAGCCAGGTCGGCAGGCCCAGCCCGCTGAGGGCGTGCCCGTTCTGCGTGCTGCTCTCCCCCGCCAGGACGCAGTAGCCGTACGCACCGACGGCGAGGAAGAAGGCGTGCCCCATGGAGAGCTGCCCGGTACTGCCGGTGAGCAGGTTGAGGCCGATCGCCCCGATCGCGGCGGCCATCGCGAAGAGCCCGGCCTGGAGCCAGAAGCGGTCCAGGTAGAAGGGGAGGGCCAGGAGCAGGAGGGCCCCGGCGAGTCGGAGGTGGGTACGGGGGCGGCGCAGGCCCGCGGTGAGCGGCCGGCCGGGACCGGGGGCCGCGGCGCCGTCGGTGGTGGCCTCAGACACGGGCGAGCTCCTTCGTGCCGAAGAGTCCCGCCGGCCTGACGAGCAGGACGACGAGCATCACGAGGTAGGGCGCCAGGTCGCCGATGCCGCGTCCCAGGAAGGACAGGTCGCCCTGGTAGCCGGTGGCGAGCGACTCGGTGACCCCGACGACGAGTCCGCCGACCAGCGCGCCCGTCGTCGAGTCCAGGCCGCCGAGGATCGCGGCGGGGAACGCCTTGAGCGCGGCGAAGGAGGTGGCCCGTTCCAGCCCCGGGGTGGGGAAGACGGTGAGGAAGAGCGCGGCGACCGCGGCGAGCGCACCGGCGACCGCCCAGGCGGACAGCGAGACGCGGCCGAGCCTGATCCCCATCAGGGCGGCGGTCTGCGGGTTCTCGGCGGCGGCCCGCATCGACACGCCCCAGGACGTGTAGCGGAACGCCAGCAGGAACAGGGTGATGAGCAGCCCGGCGACGACGAACGCGGCGATCCGGGTCTGCGCGAGGGTGATGCCGCCGACGGTGACGACGCCGTCGCCCCACGGGTCGCCGAGGGACAGTACCTCGGTGCCCATCCGTCGGGTGAGTTCGGTGGTGATGAGGATGTCGACGCCGATGGTGACGATGGCCAGGACACTGTGGTCACTGCCCCGGTAGCGGCGCATCACGAGGAATTCCACGGCGGCCCCGACGACGGCGGCCCCCGCGACACCGACGCCGAGGGCGGGCCAGAAGCCGATGTCGTCGTGGAGCACGGCGGTGACGTAGCCGCCCGCCAGCAGGAGCGAGGCGTGGGCGAAGTTGACGACCTCGGTGGCCTTGAAGATGACGACGAAACCGAGCGCGATCAGTGCGTAGACCGATCCGATGGCGAGTCCGCCGAGGAGGAGTTCGATGAAGGTGGTCATGCGTCCGTCCCCAAGTAGGCCTGGACGACGGCCGGATCGTTCTGCACCTCGGCGGGCGTCCCGCCGGCGATCCTGCGCCCGAAGTCGAGTACGGTCACCGCGTCCGCGAGCCGCATCACCACGCCCATGTCGTGTTCGACCAGTACGACGGAGATGCCGAGGCCGTCGCGTACGTCCGCGACGACGGCGGCGACACGGCGCCGTTCGTCGGACGTCATCCCGGCGACGGGTTCGTCCAGGAGCAGCACCTGCGGCTCCATGCAGAGGGCCCTGCCCAGCTCCACGAGCTTCTGCGTCCCGTACGGGAGGGTCCCGGCGGGTTTCTCCAACTCCTCTCCGAGGCCGATGAATCCGGCGATCTCCCGGACCCGGTCGCGGTGCAGGCGCGCCTCGCGGGCCGCCGAGGGCAGGCGGAGTCCCGCGGCCACGAATCCGGCGCGGGTGAGGCGGTGCCGGCCGAGCATCAGGCTCTCGGCGACGGTGGCGTGCGGGGGCAGCGCCAGGTTCTGGAAGGTCCGGGCGACTCCGAGGGCGGCGATCCGGTGCGGGGCGAGGCCGGTGAGTTCGGTGGTGCCGAGGCGCACGCTGCCCGAGGTGGCGCGGTAGACGCCGGAGAGCACGTTGAAGGTGGTGGACTTCCCCGCGCCGTTGGGCCCGATGACGGCGTGCACGCTGCCGGGTTCGACGGTGAAGGAGACCGCGTCCAGGGCGGTGAGCCCGGCGAAGCGCACGGTCACGTCGCGGACGGCGAGCGCCGCGGGGGCGCCGGTCACGCGGACCACCTGCTCAGTGGGCGCGAGGGCCCGTCGACGGCCCGTGTCGCGTCCGCGGCGGCCGTCTCGTCGACCACACCGAGGTAGCGGCGGCGTACCTCGTCGGAGGCGGCGAGTTCACCGGCGGGCCCCGAGAGGGCGACCTCGCCGACGTCCAGGACGTACGCGGTGGTGGCGAGCCGCAGGGCGATGGCCGCGTTCTGCTCGACGAGCATGACGGAGGTGCCGTCCGCGTTGATCTCCTGGACGGTCTCGGCGATCCGGGCCGCCATGAGCGGCGCCAGGCCGAGGGACGGCTCGTCGAGCAGCAGCAGCCGGGGGCCTGCCATCAGGGCCCGGCCCATGGCGAGCATCTGCTGTTCGCCGCCGGACAGCAGCCCGGCGCGCTGGTGTGCCCGCTGGGCGAGCACCGGGAAGAGCGCGTGCACGCGGTCGAGGGCGGCGGCCGTGGTCCGGCGTCCGCCGCGTGCGCCGAGCGCGCCCGCCCGGAGGTTGTCGGCCACGGTCATCCGGGCGAACACCTGTCGCCCTTCCGGGACCTGGATCACTCCCGCCGCCACCACCTGTGCGGGGCGCAGTCCGTCCAGACGGCGCCCGTCGAAGCGGATGGTGCCCGTGCCCGTGCCATGGTGGAAGCCGAGGGTCCGCGACACGGCCCGCAGCAGCGTGGTCTTGCCGGCGCCGTTGCCGCCGAGTACGGCGGTGATCGCGCCGGCCGGCACGTCGACGGAGACGTCGCGCAGTGCCCGTACCGGGCCGTAGCCCACGGACAGGTCGCGGATCGCGAGTGTTGCCATGCGTCCTCCTCCTTCCGGCTGGTCGTCGTGGTGCCACAGACCAGCAGGGGGCGCGGCGGAGGTCCACGGCCCGGGGCGCACTCGCTGCGGTCGACCAGTGGGGGGACGGCGCCGTTGTGCACGCGCACAGAGAGGGCGGGACCGGTCGCGCCCGGAGGCGGCCGGTGGCATCCTCACCGGTCATGACCGGCTCGGCCGCCAATCGGGGTGCGTCCGTGCGAGGGCAGGGCGCGAGGCGGGGAGCCGCGGGTGCGGAGGCCGACGGCGTGGTCGAAGTGCGGCGGGGCGGAGGGACACGCCCGGGGCGTGCGCCGGGCTCCCGGTGGCAGGGGCGGGCGGCGGTCCGCCCCTGCCGTACGTCCTTCGCCGGTGTCAGAGCAGGAGGTCGCCGATGTCAGAGCAGGAAGTCGCGGGCGATCGCCTCGGCCGCGCGTTCCAGGAGGGGGCCGGCCTGGGCCATGCAGAGTGCCGGGTCGCTTTCCAGCTCCGTCAGGGCGTAGGCCCGCCGGATGCCGGCCCTGCCCAGGGCCTCCGGCGGCAGGGCGAGACGTCCGCAGACCGCGACGGCCTCCACGCCCGCCTCCCGTGCGGCGGCGGCCACCCCCGCCGGTGCCTTGCCGTGCAGGGTCTGCTCGTCGAGCGAGCCCTCGCCGGTGATGACCAGGGTGGCCCGGGCGAGCGCCGGGGCGAAGCCCAGGACGTCGAGCATGACCTCGATGCCGGGCCGGAAGCGTGCGCCCAGGGCGACCAGGGCGCCGTATCCGATGCCTCCGGCGGCGCCCGCTCCGGGCAGTTCGGCGTGGTCGGGTCCCAGCAGGGACGCGTAGTGGGAGAGGGCCGCGTCGAGGACCGCGATGTCGTCCTCGGTGGCGCCCTTCTGACGCCCGTACACCTCGGGGGCGCCCTTCGGGCCGGTCAGCGGGTTGTCCACGTCGCTGGCCAGGACCAGGTCGACGTCCGCGAGCCTCTGGTCGAGCCCCGAGAGGTCGGCCTCGGCCAGGCCGGCGAGGGCGGCGCCGCCGGGACCCACGGGCTTGCCGTCCGCGTCCAGGAGGCGGGCTCCGAGCGCGGTGAGCATGCCCGCGCCGCCGTCCGTCGTGGCGCTGCCGCCGACCCCGAACACGATGGTCCGGGCCCCCGCGTCCAGTGCGGCCCGCAGCAGCTCCCCGGAGCCGTACGTGGTGGCCGTCAGCGGGGCGAACTCCCCCGCCGGGAGGTGCTGGAGGCCCGAGGCCTCCGCCATCTCGACCACGGCCGTGGTCGAGCGCACCGCGTAGGCGGCCGTCACCGGGGTCCCGAGCGGCCCGGTCACCCGCGCCTCCCGGCGTTCGAATCCGGCGGCCACCGCCGCCGCGACCGTGCCGTCGCCGCCGTCCGCGACGGGCAGGGTCTCCACCCGTACCCCGGGGACGACGCGCCGCAGCCCGGCCGTCACCCGCTCCGCGACCTGCACGGCCGTGAGCGAGCCCTTGAACTTGTCCGCCGCGACGAGCACGCGGGCGGTATCGATCACTGCTCCGTCCGTCACCTTGTATCCCTTGCTTTCGAACAGGCAGTCGCGCCGCCCCGACCCTATCGGGACCAACCCCGGTCTGCCCATGCCTGTCCGCGAGCGCGCATAGGCTTCCCCCGTGACCACCTCTGACTACGCCACGTACATCGCGGGGCTGCCCCGGATCCTGTCCGCCGCCGCCACCCTCTTCCGGGACGCGCGGGGACGGATCCTGCTCGTCGAACCCAACTACCGGGACGGCTGGGCGCTGCCCGGCGGCACGATCGAGTCCGACACGGGCGAGGGCCCCCGGCAGGGCGCCCGCCGGGAGACGGCGGAGGAGATCGGGCTGGACATCGAACCGGGGCGGCTGCTCGCGGTGGACTGGGCGCGCGGGCCGGGACGCCCGCCGATCGCCGCGTACCTGTACGACGGCGGGGTGCTCTCCGAGGAACAGCTCGGCGCGATCCGGCTCCAGGAGGAGGAGCTCCTGTCCTGGCGCCTGGTGGACCGCGCCGACCTGGCCGGCCATCTGCCCGGTCGGCTGGGGTCGCGGGTCGGGGCGGCGCTGGAGGTGCTGGACTCGGGTGCGGGGGCGGTGGAGTTGGAGGACGGCGTACCCGTCGGTCCGCGCTGACGGCCCTGCGGGCCGGGCCGGGCGGCTGCTCCGGAATGCGATCGCGCCCCGCCGGAACGGTTCGCGGCGAGGGCGTCGCCCTGACGGAGCGGTGCTCAGCCCTTGCCGCCGCCTTCGAGGCCCTCTCTGATCCGCCGCGAGGGGGTGAACACGTACAGCTCCAGGATCGCCGGCGGGTCCGCCAGTCCCGGCCCGCCGTCCCGCGCCCAGGCGGTGATGTCGGCGAGCGCGGCCGGGTCGTTGACCAGTCCCAGCCAGACCGGGCGGCCGCCTGCCCGGCGTCCCTCGGCGGACGGCTGGACGACGATCACGTTGCCGTGCTCGCAGGCGTCCAGGCACTCCACGGCGCGTACGGTGGCGCACTCGTCCAGCGACGCGTGCAGCTGCGCGAGCTGGCCGGCGTGGTCGACACCGGGGATCTTCGGCGTACCGCAGCAGCAGCCCCGGCAGACACTGACGGTGGGCCGGGACGGGCCCGGTGCGGCGGCGGCTGCCCTGCGGGTGCGGCGGCTCATGCGGGGCTGACTCCAAGGACGGCGTGGACGGACACCGTGGACTGTACCGAGCGGTCCCCGCAGGTCGGACGGGCCCTCGGTTGGGGTAATGTGGAGGGCTGCGAAGGGGAGTAGCCCCGCAAACCGGTCGTCGACACACTGGAGCCCCCGGGTTCCCGGTGGCCGGGCCCGCACCTCGTGTGCGGGCGGGCGAGACCTTCGGTCAGGTATGACAGACCCCGCGTCCCGCGGGTGCTGCCGTCATGCCGGGCCGAGTGGTCCTCCGAGGAAGCCTGACGGCACTTCGCGAACGGCCCGGGCCCGGCTCTCACAGAAAGCCACCCGGAATGCATCTCGACCTCCTGGCGATCCTCACCGCCTTCGGGCTGATCTTCCTCGCGGAGCTCCCCGACAAGACGATGTTCGCCTCGTTGGCCATGGGTACGCGCATGCGCCCGCTCTACGTGTGGTTCGGCACGTCCTCCGCGTTCCTCGTGCATGTGGCCATCGCGGTCGGAGCGGGCGGGCTGCTCGGCCTGCTGCCCGACTGGATCGTCAAGCTCGTCTCGGCCGCCCTCTTCGCCTTCGGCGCGTTCATGCTGCTGCGCGGGGACGGGGGCGACGAGGACGAGGACGGCGAGGTCAAGACCGTGACCGGCTTCCTGCCGGTCTACTCGACCGCCTTCATGGCGGTGTTCATCAGCGAGTGGGGCGACCTGACACAGATCACCACCGCGAACCTCGCCGCGAGCAACGGCGCCTGGTCCACCGCGATCGGGTCGGCCGCGGCCCTGATGTCGGTGTCCGCGCTGGCGCTGCTGGCGGGGCGTTTCATCGCCAAGCGGGTGCCGCTGAAGACCGTGCAGCGCATCGGCGGTCTGTGCATGCTCGGGCTGGCGATCTGGACGGTGGCCGAGATCTTCGTCGGCTGACCGCGCCCCGCGCCGTACCGGCCCTCAGAACAGGGCCGGTACGGCGTCGTCCGTTCCCCGCTCGAAGGCGAGCAGCCGCTGCTTGCGCTCCAGCCCGCCGCCGTAGCCGGTGAGGCCGCCGGAGGCTCCGATGACGCGGTGGCAGGGGACGATGATGCCGACCGGGTTCTTGCCGTTGGCGAGGCCGACCGCGCGGGAGGCCCCGGGCTTGCCGAGGCGTTCGGCGAGCTCGCCGTAGGAGCGGGTCTCTCCGTACGGGATGCGTCGGAGCTCGGCCCAGACGCTGCGCTGGAAGGGTGTGCCCTCCAGACGCAGCGGCAGGTCGAAGTCCGTGAGGTCGCCGGCGAAGTAGGCGTCCAGCTGGCGGACGGTTTCGGCGAAGGGCCCCGGGTCCGGGATGCCGAAGGTCTCCTCGGGCGGGCGGTGCCGCTGCTCGGTCATGTAGAGGCCGGCCAGGACGCCGTCGTCGGCGACCAGGGTGAGCGGCCCGTACGGGCTGTCGACGGCCGTGTGGTGCCGGGTGGGTGTGGTGGTGGTCATGGCGTGTCCTCGGGGCTCAGGCGGGCAGGTGGTTGATGGGATGGTCGTCGACGGTCCACAGGTACTGCACGGCGTACGCGCGCCAGGGGCGCCACCGCGTGGCGCGCGCGGTGAGGGCCGCCGGGGTCGACGGGAGGCCGAGGTGCCGGGCCGCCTTGCGGATCCCGAGGTCGGTGGGGAGGAAGGCGTCCGGGTCGCCGAGGGCGCGCATCGCGATGACCTCGACGGTCCAGGGTCCGAATCCGGGCAGGGCGCTCAGCCCGGCCCGGGCCTCGTCCCGGTCGGTGCCCTCGCCCAGCCTCAGGGACCCGTCCGCGAGGGCGGCCACCAGGGTGGTGAGTGTGGCGCGGCGGCTGCGGGGCAGGGCGAGCGCCTCGGGGTCGAGTCCGGCCAGCGCGTCGGGGGCCGGGAAGAGGTGGGTGAGTCCGCCCTCCGGGTCCTCGACCGGCACCCCGTGGGCGGCGACGAGCCGGGCCGCGTGGGTGCGGGCGGCGGCCGTGGACACCTGCTGGCCGAGCACCGCGCGTACGGCGAACTCCGCCGCGTCGACCGTCCTCGGCACCCTCCGTCCGGGGGCCGCCTCGACGAGCGGGGCGAGCAGCGGGTCGGCCCGCAGCTCCTCGTCGACGGCGACCGGATCGGCGTCGAGGTCGAGCAGTCTGCGGCACCGGCTGATGGCCTGGGTGAGGTCGCGGGGGTCGGTGAGGGAGAGCCGGCAGGCGATGTGGCCGGGCTGCGGGGAGAGCGCCACGATGCCGTGTCCGTGCGGCAGGGTGAGCGTCCGGCGGTAGGCGCCGTCACGCCACTCCTCGACGCCGGGGACGGCGGTCGCGGCGAGGTGCCCGAAGAGGTTGCCGGGCCGGAGCGGGGCCCGGTAGGGCAGCCGCAGGGCGATCACGCCCGGGGTGTGCGGCGTACCGGCACCCCGGGCGGCCCTGGTGCGCAGCTCCCCCGGTGTCAGGGCGAACACCTCGCGCACGGTGTCGTTGAACGTGCGGATGGAGGAGAATCCGGCGGCGAGCGCGACCTCGGCCATCGGGAGCGCCGTCGTCTCGATGAGGACGCGGGCCGTCTGGGCACGCTGGGCACGGGCCAGTGCGAGAGGGCCGGCGCCCAGCTCGGCCAGGAGCTGGCGCTCGATCTGCCGGGCCGAGTAGCCGAGCCGCGCGGCGAGGCCGGGCACGCCCTCCCGGTCGACGACGCCGTCCTGGATGAGGCGCATGGCCCGGGCGACGGAGTCGGCGCGGACGTTCCACTCCGGCGATCCGGGGCTCGTGTCGGGGCGGCACCGCTTGCAGGCCCGGAATCCGGCCTGCTGGCAGGCGGCCGCGCTGGGGTAGAAGGCCATGTTGCGGACCTTGGGCGGCACGACGGGGCAGCTGGGCCGGCAGTAGATCCGGGTGGTCAGGACGGCGGTGAAGAACCAGCCGTCGAACCGGGCGTCCTTGGACCGGACGGCCCGCACGCAGCGATCGGTGTCGGTGTGCATGGTTCAAGCATGGGTCACCGCCCGGGCCGGGGGCTGGCGGAAATCCGACATCAGCGTCGCCCTGCCGGGGCCGTTCCGAACTGCCGTACGCGTCCGCTGCCGGCCGGTACGGGCGAGCCGCGCTCACCAGGTGCAGTCGGCCGCCAAGTCGTGGATGGAGTCGGCGAGTTCCGCGGGGCGCTCCGGCCAGCCGGCCGTGTGCCAGTGGGCGATGCGCCAGGCCAGACGTCGCGGCCACAGAGGGGTGGCGGGCAGCCGGTCCACCGGGATCCAGACCGGGGTGCCGCCCTGGTTGTCGAGCTCTTCCGGGGCGCCCGTGTCGCCGTCGGCTGCCAGGAGGAAGTAGTGCTCACGCCGGCCGTCCTTCCAGACCCGGGCCACCTCCCGTACCACCTCTCCCCGGAGCCCGGTCTCCTCGCGCAGCTCCCGGACGGCGGCGGCGGGCGCGCTCTCGCCGTCCTCGACCCCGCCGCCCGGGATCTCGTAGTACGGCTGCCCGTCCTCCTCGAAGCCGATGAGCAGCATCCGGTCCTCGCGCAGGACCACCGCTCCGGCCCGTACCCGCACCGGTGCGACGGCCGCCGGGTCGTCCCAGGGGGCCGTCGCCCCTGTCGGTCCGCCGGTCACCCAGTCGCGCAGCACCTTCTCGGCTGTTCCGGTCGGCCGGAGGCGCGCGTGCAGTGCCTCGGCCGGCGGCAGGGAGCACCAGGAGCCGTCCGGGGCCTGGCCCCGGCGGGGCAGGTGGCAGGTCCCGTCCGGGTCACGGGCCACGACCAGGCCGGTCCGGTCGAACCGTACGTCCACCGCCACGGGTTCCTCACTCATCCGCGAAGGGTATCCGCCGCCGGGACGGGCCGGACCCGGTCCCCACCGGGCCGGTGACCGGGACGCGCCGCCGCCCTCGGTCTCCCGCGGTCGTCCCCCGCGATCGTGCTCATGGCCGGAACGGCACCGCGAACCGCGCGGGCGCCGCAAGCGGTTTCCGCCGCGGGTCAGGCGCCGGGGCCCGGTCACGTGGCGCGCAGCCGCCGCCAGACCGCCTTCGCCGCGTGGTGGCCCGACATGCCGTGGACGCCAGGTCCGGGCGGGGTGGCCGAGGAGCAGAGGAAGACCGCCGGGTGGGCGGTGGCGTACGGCACGCGGGCGAGCTTGGGGCGGATCACCGTCTGGAGTCCGGCGAAGGCGCCGGAGGCGATGTCCCCGCCGACGTAGTTGGCGTTGCGCGCGGCGAGTTGGGGCGGGCCGGCGGTCGCACGGGCCAGGACCAGGTCGCGGAACCCGGGGGCGAAGCGCTCCAGCTGCCGCTCGATGACCTCGGTGGCGTCCCCCTCCCAGCCCGCGGGGACGTGTCCGTACACCCAGAAGACGTGGCGGCCTTCGGGGGCGCGTGAGGGGTCGACGACGCTGGGCTGCGCCGTGATCAGGAAGGGGACGCTCGGGTCGCGCCCCTCCACGGCGGCGTGCAGGGCGCTGTCGATCTCCCCCGCGGTGGGTCCGATGTGGACCGTACCGGCTCTGCGGGCCTCCTCGGCTGTCCAGGGGACCGGCCCGGAGAGGGCGTAATCGATCTTGAAACAGGAGGCGCCGTACCGGTAGCCCCGGTAGGCGCTGCCCAGTCCGGCGATGCGGGCGAGTGCGGTGGGCGAGGTGTCGAAGATGTAGGCGCGGGCGGGCGGGAGCTCGTCCAGGCGTCTGACCTCCGTGCCCGTGCGGATGGTGCCGCCCTGCTCGCGGAGGTAGGAGGCCAGGGCGTCGGAGATGGCCTGGGAGCCGCCGCGCGGCACGGGCCAGCCCTTCTCGTGCGCGGCGAGCGCGAAGAGCAGGGCGATCCCGCTGGTGGCGATCCCGCTGGTGGGTGCGATGGCGTGCGCGGCGAGCCCGGCGATCAGCCCGCGCGCCTTGGCTCCCCGGAAGCGCCGGGCGAGCAGGGTCGCGGGCGGGAGCGCGTCCACCCCGAAGCGCATCCAGCGGTACGGGTCGCGGGGCAGCCCGTCCCACGGGGTGCGCAGGAAGTCCTCCGCCAGGGTGTCCCAGTGCCCGACGTAGGGCGCGACCGTCCGGCGGTAGGCCCCGGCGTCCTGGGCGCCGAGCGACATGGCGCTCTCCCCGACCGAGCGGGTGAGTACGGCCGCGGAGCCGTCCGGGAAGGGGTGGGCCAGCGCCAGCTCGGGCTGGAGCCATGCCAGACCGTGCCGGGCCAGCGGCATGGCGTCGAAGGCCGGTGAGCCGATTCCCAGCGGGTGGACGGCGGAACAGGGGTCGTGGCGGAAGCCGGGAAGGGTGAGCTCCTCCGTACGGGAGCCGCCCCCGACGGTCTCCTTGGCCTCGAACACCTCCACGGCGAAGCCCCGGCGGGCCAGTTCGACAGCGGCGGTCAGCCCGTTGGGACCCGCGCCCACGACGACGGCATCCAGCATCGATGGCACCTTCGGACTCCTTCGTCAGCCGGTGGCCTGAGGCTCCAGGATATTCGGGCGCGCCGGCAGCGGGCCCCCGGGTAGCCTCCACCCCGATGAACAGCCCGTGCGCCCCCTCCCCCGCCGTCGCCCGCATGGCCGCCCGGCTCACCCGGGTCTCCGGCGTCGAAGCCGTCGTCCTGGGCGGCAGCCGTGCCCGCGGTTCCCACCGGCCCGACTCCGACTGGGACGTGGGCCTCTACTACCGGGGTGCCCCCGACCTCGCGGGGCTCACCGCCCTGGCTGCCGAGTTCCACGGGGCTCCCGTGGAGGTGGCGGGTCCGGGCGGCTGGGGTCCGTGGGTGGACGGCGGGGCGTGGCTGACGGTGGACGGGGTCGCCGTCGACTGGATCCTGCGGGACCTGGACCGGGTGCGATCGGTCTGGGCCGACTGCCGTGAGGGCCGCTTCGAGGTGGGCGTACAACCGGGCCATCCGCTGGGCTTCTGGTCGCCCTGCTATGTCGGGGAGGTCGCCCTGGCTCACGTCCTCCAGGATCCGGCAGGGGAGTTGACGGCCCTTCAGAAAGCGACGCGTACCTACCCCGAACCGTTGCGCCGGGCGCTCACGGACGCCGTGTGGGAGGCCGATTTCTCCGTGGCGTCCGCCCGCAAGTCCGCTCCGTCCGGTGACACCCTCCATGTGGCCCTGTGCCTGTCGAGGGCCTTCGGTGTCCTCGTCCAGTCCCTCCACGCCCACCACCGCACCTGGTGCCTGAACGAGAAGGGCGCGCTCGCCGCCACGGCGGCCCTGCCCCGGACGCCCGCGGGTTTCGCGGACCGTGTCACCTCCGCGCTGCGCGGCCTGGACGCGGCCGCGGTGGAGACCGCCGCCGGTGTCGTACGGGACGTACGGGCGGTGCTGGAGGCCGGTCGGGCGGACCGATCCCGCTGAGCCGAAGCCCGGCCCGGCCGACGCCGGGGACCGTCAGCCGTCCGCCGGGCCCTTCTTCCCGGCTCCGGACCGCAGCGCGTCGAGGATCCGCTCGGCCGTCGCCGCGTCCCTGGCCGCGGTGAACGGCAGGTCGTTGGGCCCGGTGATGCGGTACGGGACGCCGGAGAGGGTCGACTGGGCACCGCCCGCCTCGGTGACCAGGAGCAGACCGGCCGCGTGGTCCCAGGCGAACTCCCAGTTGAAGGCCACCGCGTCCTGCGCCCCGGAGGCGACGGCGAGGTATTCCAGGCCCGCCGATCCGCAGGAGCGGGCGTCGATGCCCTCGGTGCGCAGGCCCAGCAGGGCCCGCTTCTGGGCGTCCGACGTGTAGTCGGGGTGCGACATCGCCACCTTGAGGACGGCACCCGCCGCGGGCGAGCCGCTGTGCACCGGGGTCCCGTTGAGCGTGGCGCCACGTCCGCGTACGGCGACGGCCAGTTCGCCGAGCACGGGGGCGTACGTCCAGGAGGCGTACACCTCGCCGTGGTGGGCGAGGGCCACCAGGGTGCAGAAGCCGGGTTCGCCGCGGACGAACTGGCGGGTGCCGTCGACGGGGTCGACGATCCAGACGGGGGCGTCGCCCCGAAGCGCGTCGTAGACCGCCGGGTCGGCGTGGACGGCCTCCTCGCCGACCACGACCGAACCGGGCAGCAGCCGGGTCAGCGACTTCGTCAGGTGCTCCTCGGCGAGCCGGTCCGCGGCGGTGACGAGGTCGTGGGGCCCGCTCTTCTCGACGATCTCGTGCGCGGCGAGCTGCCGGTAGCGGGGGAGGATCTCGGCCGCGGCCGCCGCCCGGACCGCCGCCTCGACCCGTTGCAGGTTCCCGGTGTCCGCGGCGAGGAAGTCATCGATCATGCCTCCAGCTAAGCACGACCGGCGCGGAGCGCCTCGGGCACGGGTCGCTCCGCGCCGCCGGGGCCCGCGTCCGTACCGGGCGGGACCGGTCAGTCGTCCGCGACCGGGCCGGTGGCGGCCGGGTCCGGCGTCAGGGCGTTCAGGGCGTTCAGGACGGAGGTGACCACCAGTTCGGTGGAGGCCGCCATGTCCACCGTGCCGGGGCCGAGGAGCCACTGCGCCTGGAGGCCGTCCATGACCGCGATGACGCTCAGGGCGTGTGCGGAACGTGGCGCCTTCCGCCCGGAGGGCGGGTCCGGAGGGCGGGTCCGGAGGGCGGGTCCGGAGGGCGGGTCCGGAGGGGCTTTCGGAACATGCCCGAGGTCCGCCGTCCGCCGTGCCGCGTGCCCGCCGCCGCTCCCCCTACGCGGGGAGCGGCGGCGGGCCGACGGGGAGGAGGCCGCCCCGGGACGCTCAGCGGCGCCGCAGTGCGGGGTCGAGCAGCGCGGGCGGGGTGTCGAACTTCTCGTGTGCGGCCAGGTCGGTGCCGGGGGCGACGATCGCGTCGATCGCGTCCAGCACGTCGGCGGAGAGCACGGTGTCGGCGGCGGCCAGCTGGGTGTGCAGGTGCTCCTGGGTCCGGGGCCCGATGAGCGCGCTGGTCACGGCGGGGTGCGCGGTGACGAAGCCCAGCGCGAGCTGGATCAGGGTCAGGCCGGCCTCGTCCGCGACCTTCGCCAGCTGCTCGACCGCGTCGAGCCTGGCCCGGTTGGCGGGGAGGGAGAGGTCGAAGCGCTCCGGAAGCATCTTCGAGCGGCTGGTGGTGATCTCCCGGCCCTCGCGGACGGCTCCCGAGAGCCAGCCCGAGGCCAGCGGGCTCCAGGCCAGGACGCCGAGCCCGTACTCCTCGGCCACCGGCAGGACGTCGCGCTCGATCCCGCGCTGGAGGGCGGAGTAGCTGGGCTGTTCGGTGACGTAGCGGCTCAGGTGGTGCTCCCGGGCGGCCCACTGCGCCTGCACCACGCGGTACGCGGGGAAGGTCGAGGAGCCGAAGTAGCGGATCTTTCCCGCGCGTTGCAGGTCGGTGAGGGCGGACAGCGTCTCCTCGTCGCTGGTGCTCGGGTCCCACCGGTGGATCTGGTAGAGGTCGACGTGGTCGACACCGAGGCGGCGCAGGCTGTTGTCCAGCTCGGTGACCAGCCAACGGCGCGAGCCGCCCCGGTGGTTGCGGTCGTCGTCCATGGGCATGGCGGCCTTCGTGGCGAGCACGATGTCGTCGCGGCGGCCGGCGACGGCCCTGCCGACCATCTCCTCCGACTCACCGGCGCCGTACATGTCGGCGGTGTCGATGACGTTGACCCCGCCTTCCAGCGCGGCGTCGACGATCGCGGTCGCCTCGTCCTGGGTGGTGCGTCCGATCGCGCCGAAGTTCATCGCGCCGAGCGCGAGCGTGCTGACCTGCACACCGGTGCGGCCCAAAGTGCGGTACTGCATGGCTGTGTCCCTTCGTGGGGCCGGGTCCCGCTCTGCCTCCCCGGCAAACGGAACCTTGTTCCGTTAAACATACGGAACAGCGTTCCGGTTTGCAAGACCGACCGGCCCGGGTCACCGACCGGCCCGGGTCGCGGCATCCCCGGGCGGGCCCCGTCGCCCTGCCCCGACCCCCGGAACGGGTGCGCCTTGCTGTCGCCGTCTCCCCTGGGAACGCCGCCACGCCCCGAAAGGTCACTCGGAGGCGCCGGCGGCGCCGCGTGCACCACCCCTTCAGGCAGGCGTCCGGGCCCCCCGCGCGCACGACGCGCCGAGGGCCCGGACGCGCCGCCCCACAGGTGCCGGCCGAAGGAGCCGCACCCGTTGCCGTACCGCAGTCCCCCGAAGCCTTCGGACCCGGGCCGCGTACGTCGTCGACACGGCCGCCGACGCCAAGCGCGTCCCGCTCACCGACGGCGGCAGGTACACCCCGCCCGCCGGCGCGGTCGCCACCTTCGTCCGGAACGGCGACGACGCGACGACCGGGGCGCCCACGCCGGGCCGCTGACGCGGCGGATCGCCTCCGGCCGGCCGCACGGGCCGGTCGCGCAGGGCCCGGTTCCGGCGGACCGGGCCCTGACGCACGCCCCCGGGAGGCGAGGGCGTAACAGGGGCCCGCACGCCTGTTTACATCGATGTACATGCGGCTCTACTGTGACGCCGTCAGCGGGTCACACACCCCCGTGAACCCCTGTCGTCCATGGCGCCTGCCCTCTCGCGCCTCCCGAAGAAGCGACAGCCACGAGGCCCGGGCCACGCCCTTCCACCGGAGCGGACGGCGACGGCACATCCTCGGTCGCTGTCGCCCGCCCGTGTCCCCAGGGAAGGAAACCCGTGCCGCACCTCCGCAGACCCCCTCGTCCCGGACGCCGCCTCTCCCCCTCCGCCGGCCGGCGGACGGACCCCGGCCCCACGCCCGCCGACCGCCGTCCCCGGTGGGTGGCGCGTGCCGTGATGCCGGTCCTCACCGCGCTGCTGGGCCTGTCGCTCGCGGCGACCGGCGCCGCACCGTCCATGGCGGCCACCCCTCCCCCGGCCACCACCGCCCCCGCGAACGCGGCGCCGGCCGGCGTCTCGGCCGCGGCCACCGGTACGCCCCTGGGCAGCGGGACCGGTCTCTACCCGCGCGCCGTCCGGCTGGAGCACAGCGGCGCCGCCAACGGCCGGGTGCTGGCGAGCGTCGTCTCCTTCGACGGCGACAACGGCATCGGCGCCATCCACGAGAGCACCGACGCCGGAGCCACCTTCCGGCAGGTCGGCAGGATCGCCGACCCGGAGTCGGCGGCCGGTCAGGGACTGTGCTGCTCCACCCTGTTCGAGCTCCCCCGGCAGGTCGGCGGTCTGCCCGCCGGAACCCTCCTGTGGGCCTCCTCGGCCGGACAGGACGAGCAGAACCGGCGTATGGCCCTGCGCGTCTGGCAGAGCGGCGACGTGGGCCGCACCTGGTCCTACCTGTCCTCCTGTGCCACGGCGGGCGGGACGGGCGGGCTGTGGGAGCCGGAGTTCTCGGTGGCCGCCGACGGCGCGCTCGTCTGCCACTACGCCGACGAGACGGACCCTGCCCACAACCAGAAGCTCGCCGCCGCGCGCAGCTACGACGGCGTCCACTGGCAGGACCGGAAGAACATCGTGGCCAGCACATGGGAGCCGGACCGGCCGGGGATGCCCGTGGTGCGCAAGCTGCCGGACGGCACCTACTTCATGAGCTACGAGATCTGCAACCCGGGCGGCCAGTACCAGTGCGTGGTCCACTACCGGACCTCGCCGGACGGCTGGGACTGGGGCGACCCCGCGGGCCTCGGGTTCCGCCCGGAGACCGTGGACGGGAAGTACTTCCGCGCCGCGCCCACCATCGCCTGGGCCCCCGCGCCGGGCGGCGGACCGAACGGCCGCATCCTGCTGATCGGCCAGCAGCTCCTCAACCGTGACGGCACCCCCGCGGCGGACAGCGGTCGCACGATCCTGGCCAACACGGAGAACGGCACGGGCCCGTGGTACGAGATCGAGGCCCCGGTGCGCGTCCCGGCCCCGACGGCGACGTACTGCCCGAACTACAGCTCCCCGCTGCTGCCCTCCGCCGACGGGAGCACGGTGCTGGAGATCGCGACGGACTGGGACGGCGACGTGTGCCGCCCGTACGTCGCCACCGGTCCGGTCACCGGCAGCGGTGACGCTGCCGGGATCGTGGACGGGGCCCGGTACCGGCTGGTGAACGCCAACAGCGGCCACTGCCTCGACGTGGCCGCCGACTCCCGCGCCCCGGGCGGCAACGTCCAGCAGTGGACCTGCAACGGACTGGGCCCGCAGGCGTGGACCCTGCGCGCCCACGGTGCCGGGACCTTCACGCTCACCGGCGT
The DNA here is from genome assembly GCF_000177195.2 of Streptomyces sp. SirexAA-E. Lineage (GTDB taxonomy): Bacteria > Actinomycetota > Actinomycetes > Streptomycetales > Streptomycetaceae > Streptomyces > Streptomyces flavovirens. Next base: position 6,389,621 of record NC_015953.1, on the reverse strand, counting down.
CAACAGCGGCCACTGCCTGGACGTGGAGAACGGTTCGGCGACCCCGGGCGCCGACGTCCGTCAGTGGTACTGCAACGCTCAGGCCGCACAGGACTGGCGGCCGGAGAACGCCGGGCGCGGGTACTACCGGCTGGTCGTGAGGTCGAGCGGTCAGTGCCTGGACGTCGCCCAGGGCTCCCGCACGGCGGGCGCCGACGTCCGGCAGTGGACCTGCAACGGGCTCCAGCCGCAGCTGTGGCGGCTCGAACGGGTCTGACACACAACGGTGCCCGCTCCCCGGCCGGGGGAGCGGGCACCGGTCGTCCGCGTCTCAGCCGGCGTCGGGCCGTTCGATCGCGGCGGGCCGCAGCTGGGCCTCCCGGACACGGGCGATGTCGAGCTTGGTGCCCCGGTCGAAGCGGTAGACGCCGTTCTGCTCCTGGAAGACGTCGGTCAGCTGCGTGTAGCAGTAGCCGAACATCTCCGGGTCCTCCAGCAGCACGCCGGTGAGGCCGGCGAAGCGCTCGTGGAACTCGTCCTCGGTGCGCACCCGGTCGCCGTAGCCCCAGGAGAGGGTGCGGTCCCGGCCGGACTGCTCGGCGGCGGCCTCGGGGTCCCACCAGATCCCGCCGAACTCACTGACGAAGTAGGGCTGGCCGCGGTACGGCTGGGAGTAGGCGGCGCCGTTCTCGTACGCGTTGACGAAGGGCTCCCCCTTGGCGAGGCCGGAGACGAGCTGCCGGAAGGCGGCGGGGTCCTGCTCGTAGGTGTGCGAGTCGTAGACGTCGGTCTCCAGGACCCGGTGGGAGTAGCCGGAGGCGTCGATCACCGGCCGGCTGGTGTCCATGGCCTTGGTGGCGAGGAACATCGCCCGGGTCACGTCGTCGAGCTGGGTGATGCGGTCGTGGAGCTTCTGGTACGTCTCGTTCAGCGGGCACCAGCCGACGATCGAGGGGTGCGAGTAGTCGCGTTCGACGGCTTCGAGCCACTGGGCGACGAAGGAGGCGTCCGGGCGCTGGTTGTCGCCCGAGGACCCGCCGACCTCACAGCCCCAGTCGCCGAACTCGCCCCAGACCAGGTAGCCGAGGCGGTCCGCGTGGTAGAGGAAGCGCTCCTCGAAGACCTTCTGGTGCAGCCGCGCCCCGTTGAAGCCGGCCTCCATGGCCAGCTCGATGTCGCGGACCAGGGCCTCGTCGGAGGGGGCGGTCATCAGACCGTCCGGGTACCAGCCCTGGTCGAGCACGAGGCGCTGGAAGCGGGGGCGGCCGTTGAGGAGCACGGCCTTGCCCCGGATGCCGACGGCGCGCAGTCCCGCGTAGCTCTCGACGGTGTCGGCCGCCTCGCCGTCGGCGTCGAGGAGTTCGAGCCGCAGGCCGTACAGGAAGGGGTCCTCCGGGCTCCACTCGCGGCGCCGGTCCTCCGGGAGGGCCAGCCGGAGGCGGGGGGCGAGGTCCAGGTCGGCACGCACCTCGGCACGGCAGACCTCGCCCGCGTCGTCGCTGAGGACGGCGCGCACGCGGTGGCCGGGCCGGTTGGACGAGAGGGGGAGCTCGACGTCGAAGGCGGCCCCGGCCAGGTCGGGGGTGATACGGGGGCGGCGGAGGTGGACGTCGGCCACCGGCTCCGCCCACACCGTCTGCCAGATGCCGGTGGTGCGGGTGTAGTTGCAGTCGTGGTTGGCGTACTGGATCGCCTGCTTGCCCCGGGCCTGCGGGCCGGACTTCGGGTCGCGGGCGCGGACGGTGATCTCGACCTCCCGTCCGGCCGGGGCGAGGTCGCCGAGGTCGGCCGTGAAGGGGGTGAAGCCGCCGCGGTGGCGCACCACTTCGGTGCCGTCGACCCACACGGTGGTGTCGTGGTCGACGGCCCCGAAGTGCAGCAGCACCCGGCGGCCCGCCCACGCGGCGGGCGGGGTGAACCGCCGCCGGTACCAGACGGCCTCCAGGAAGTCGGTGTCGCCGACACCCGACAGCTCGGACTCGGGGGCGAAGGGCACGAGGATCTCGCCGGTGAGGTCGCGGTCGAGGAGTCCTCGTTCGAGGCCGCTGTCGCCCTGGTCGGTCTCGAACTGCCAGGTCCCGTTCAGGTTGAGCCAGTCGCGCCGGACGAACTGCGGTCGCGGGTACTCCGGACGGGGGACGGAGGGGGTGTGCACACGAACTCCAGTCAGATGGTGGGGACGGCCGGCGGGTGGCCGGCACGGAAGGGACAACGGGAGGCGGTCAGCTGCCGCCGAGGCCGGTGGTGGCCACGGAGTTGACGATGCGCCGCTGGAAGAGGAGGAACATCACGATCAGCGGGAGCGCCGCCAGCAGGGCGGATGCCATGGCCTGGGCGTACTGGATGCCGTAGGCGTCCTTGACGGTGGCGAGGCCCACCGGGAGCGTCATGAGGTCCGGGTCGTTGGTGACGATGAAGGGCCACATGAAGTTGTTCCACGCCCCGATGAAGACGAAGATCGCGACGGCGGCCACGATCGGGCGGGACAGCGGCAGCACGATCGACCAGAAGACCCTCAGCTCGGAGGCGCCGTCGATGCGGGCGGCGTCCTCCAGCTCGCGGGGGATGCCGTCGAAGAACCGCTTGAGGATGAAGACCATCATGGGCGCCACGACCTGCGGCAGGATGACCGCCGCATAGGTGTCGACCAGGTGGAACATCGTCATCTGCTCGAAGAGCGGGACGATGAGCAGCTGCGGCGGGACCATGATCGCGGCGACCGTGACGGCGAGGAGGACGCGCCGGCCGCGGAAGGTGCCGCGGGAGAACCCGTAGGCGGCGAGCGTCGAGACGGCGACGGTGAGCAGGGTGACCAGGACGGCTATCAGCACGCTGTTGAACGCCCAGGTCGGAACGTTTCCGCGTTCCAGGATCTGCCGGTAGGCGGAGAGCGTGAAGGCGCCCTTGAACGGCGACAGGCCCGACTTCATCACGTCCTGCTCGCTCTGCACCGAGGTCGCCACCGCCCAGAGGAACGGCAGCAGCCAGACGGCGGCGAGGACGGTCAGCGCGGTCCCGGCCAGCACGCGGGGCAGCCGTCCGTGGCCCAGCAGCAACGGGGACCCGGTCTCCTCGCGGCGTGGACGGCGTGGCCGGCGGACGGGGGTGGAGATGGCGGACACGGTCAGCCCTCCTGACGGAAGAAGCGGAGCTGCACGACGGAGATGACGATGACGAGCGCGAAGAAGACGTAGCTGATCGCCGAGGCGTAGCCCAGCCGGTAACCGGTGAACCCGACGTCGTAGACGTACTCGAGGATCGGGCGGGTGGAGCCGTTGGGGCCGCCCTTGGTGAGGATGTAGATCTGGTCGAACACCTTGAGCGAGGCGAGCACCTGGAGCATGGCGACCAGGACGGTGGTGTGCCGCAGCTGGGGCAGGGTGACGGACCACAGCCGCCGCCAGGCACCGGCGCCGTCGAGCGCGGCGGCCTCGTCGTAGGTGACGGGCAGGGACTGGAGGGCCGCGAGGTAGAGCAGGAAGTTGAAGCCGACCGTCCACCAGACGGTGAGGGCCGCGACGGACCACATCGCCACCGACTCGTCGGAGAGCCAGCCGACGGGCTCCAGCCCCAGCGACGTCAGCAGCTGGTTGCCGAGGCCGATGTCGGGCTGGTACAGCCACGTCCAGACGAGCGTGACCACGGTGACGGGCAGCAGGTACGGCGCGAAGTAGGCCAGCCGCCACACCCATTGGCCGGCGAGTCCGCTGTGCACCAGCAGGGCCATGGCGAGGGCCACCAGGACCAGCGGCACGCAGGAGATGACGGTGAAGAAGACGGTGTTGCCGAGGCTGCTCCAGACGTCGGGGTCCCCGAACGCCTCGGCGTAGTTGGCCAGTCCGACGAACTCGGTGTCCCGCAGGGCGAGCGAGGCGTCGGTGAGGCTCATCCAGAGGCCCTGCACGACGGGCCAGACCAGGAAGAGCACGAAGAACGCGAGGAAGGGCAGGACGAACAGTCCTCCGCCACCCGTGAGGGAGCGGCGGCGGCGGGGGGCGGGCGGTGCTGCGGAGGGTTCCGGCTGCGGGGGCGCCGACGCTCCGGCGGGCGCGGTGGTGGTCACGATGCGGCTCCTTCGGCTGTCGTCAGGCGACCGGGTTGGGCTGGCGCAGCAGGCTGTCCGCTTCCCGGACCATCTGCCGTACCGCCTTCTCGGCGGAGGTGTTGCCCAGCAGCGCCGACTGGAGCGGCTGGCACATGCGGTTCTGGAAGTTGCCGCCCGCTCCGGCGAACCAGTTCGGCGGGTCGAGCACGACGATCTCGCCCGCGGCCGCGTAGGAGGACTGGGGGTCGAGCTTCGCGTATTCGGGGAGTGCCTGCACCGGCTGGTAGGCCGGGATGTGTCCGGCACTCGCCCAGGTCAGGCTCTGCTTGATGATCTCGGCGACGTACCGGTGGGCCTCGCGGCGCCGGGCCGGGTCGGGGTCGTCCTGGTGCGGCAGTACGAAGCTGTGCGAGTCGGCGTAGACGGCGGGGCGGCCGAAGACCTGGGGGAAGGGGGCCGCGCCCAACCGCTCGATGCCGGACTTGCGGAACGTCGGAAGCTCCCACTCCCCCGCCATGATCATGCCGCCGCGGCCGTCCATGAAGGCGGCCATCGCGCCGTTGTAGTCGAGGTTGTTGGGGTTCGTCCGGCCGTCGAAGAGCTGCTTCATGAAGGTCACGACCTTCACGGCCGCCTCGACGTCGATCTTCGGCGGACCGCCGTCGGGCAGCGTGAAGGAGGCGCCGGTCTGGGCGTAGAGGGCCGCGAACTGCCGCCAGCTCTGGGCCGTGTCGGTGACGTGTCCGAAGAGGATCCCGGACTTCCCGGTCACCTCGGCGAGTTTCTTGCCGGCGTCGAGGAACGCTTCGGGCGAGCCCATCGGCGCCAGGGCCCCGGACGGGTCGAGCAGCCCCGCCTCGTCGGCGGCGTCCTTGTCGTAGAAGACGATGAACGGGTGTACGTCGAGCGGGATCGCGTAGACCGTGCCCTGGTGCTGGGCGCGCTTCCAGACGGCGGGGGCGAAGTCCTTCTCGCTGACGCCGAACTCGGCGAGCAGATCCAGGTCGAAGGGGTCGAGCAGGCCGCCGGGTGCGTATCCGGCCAGGCGTGACAGATGCAGCACGGCCACGTCCGAGGCCCGGCCGCCCGCCGCCGACATGGCGAGCTTCGTGTAGTACGACGGGCCCCAGTCCAGGATGGTCCGGTCGACGTCGAAGCCGTCGCCGCCCCGGGACACGGCCGCGATCATCTCGTCCATCAGCATGCCGTCGCCGCCCTGGAAGAGGTCCCAGACCTTCAGCGCGGAGGCCTCACCGGCCCGGGCGGGTGAGGCACAGCCGGTCAACGGGCCCGCGGCCAGCAGCGCCGCGGCTCCGGCCGTCCCGTAACGCAGCAGCCGACGGCGGCCGATGCCGGGCGCAGGGTTCGGGTCCCGGGGACCGGACGGCCCGCCGGCAGGGGGTGCAGAGCTCATCACTGACCTTTCATGGCCGGACGACGTGCCCGGCCGACGGCAGGCGCCATCGGCACGGCAGCCGTCGGCCGCCCGCGCACATCAGGGTGATCCGCACCGGGTCTCCCAGTGCGGTGACCTGTTTTTACATCGATGTACATTGGCTGTAAAGAGCTGTGTCATCACGTGTGCGACGGGTATCGCCTTCGACCGGGTCTCCGGGAGCCGTCCCGGACCGCCGGGACGGCACCCCATAGACTCGGCGCGTACCAGGGGGCAGGGAGGTTTCGGTGGCACGGCCGAGGATCAAGGACGTCGCACGGCACGCGGGGGTGTCGGAGAAGACGGTGTCCAACGTGCTCAACGACTACGTCCACGTCTCCGAACGCACCCGGCGCGTGGTCCAGGAGGCGATCGACCATCTCGGCTACCGCGTCAATCTCGCCGGGCGGCACCTGCGCAGCGGCCGGAGCGGAATCATCGCGCTGGTGGTGCCGGAGCTCGACGTCCCGTACTTCGCCGAACTGGCCCGGCACGTCGTCCGGGAGGCCGAAAAGCGCTCCCTTACCGTGCTGATCCACCAGTCCGGCGGGGACCGGGAGCGGGAGAGGGCGGCGGTGGCCGGCTTCGGTTCGGACTTCGTGGACGGCGTCATCCTCAGCCCGCTGGCCCTCGCGCCGGAGGACCTGCGCGCGCACACCGGCCCGCCGCCGACCGTCCTGCTGGGCGAGTTGCTGACGGACGGCGCCGACCATGTGGCCATCGACAACGAACGCGCGGCCCGCGAGGCCACCGAGCACCTGATCGCCCTGGGCCGCCGCCGCATCCTGACCGTCGGCGGACGGGACGACGAGGGCGTCGGCACGGCACAGGCGCGCACCCGAGGCTGCCGGGCGGCGCTGGCGGCGGCGGGCCTCGCGTACGATCCGGCGTCGCTGCTGCCGGTCGAGGCGTTCCACATGGCCGACGGAGCGGCCGCCGTACGCCGGACACTGGCGGAGGGCGTGCGGCCGGACGCCCTGCTGTGCCTCAACGACCAGTTGGCGCTGGGCGCGTTGCGGGCCCTGCGCGAGTACGGGGCGCGGGTGCCCGAGGACGTGGCGGTCATCGGCTTCGACGACGTGGAGGGCGGCCGCTTCAGCGTGCCGACGCTGAGCACGGTCGCCCCGGACAAGGAGGCGGTGGCCCGGGTCGCGGTGGCCCTGCTCCTGCACCGCATCGACGAGGCGGCGCGCCCGGGTCTGCCACCGGACGGCTCGGACCGCCCGGGTTCGGCGTGCCCGCAGGACCGCGTCGTGGCGCACCGGCTCGTCCTGCGCGAGAGCACGGAAGGGGCCGTGGGGCCCGACGGGGTGTGGTGAGCGCCCGCCGGACCCGGCTGCCGGCACGGATCTGACAGCCTGACGGGTCCAGCGGCCACCGCTGCGGCGACGCGCGGCGGCACCGGGGTGATCAGGGTGCCGGACAGCGGACTCGCGTAGAGCCCGAGCAGCAGGCCGTGCAGGCGCCCTTGGCGTCCGAACGGCTCATGCCTCCAGGGCCCGCGTGGGGCGTCCGACGGTCCTCCGTGCGGCCACACGCGCTGTCCCGGCGCCAGGCGGTGTCCAGGGCACAGCCCTGCCCGGGCGCGACGGCCGGCCGGGGCCGATCACCATGGCTCCGGGGCGGGTCCGCCCGTCACCGCGGACCCGGCCGGCGGGACCTGTGGCTCTTCCACGACGCGGTCGGGGCGTGTGATGGTGTAGCGCAACTGCGCCGCGACCTCGTCGCCGACCTTCGGCGGTGGCCCGTCCCCGCGCACCAGCAGGACGGATTCCTGCAGGCGGGGAGGGGCCGCGAACCTGCACCGCACGCCGTCCCAGACGAAGGGCGACAGGTGGTGGTCGAGGCAGGCGTGGCCGATGCCCACGAGGTGGCGGGCACGGTCGCGCAGACCGCTCAGCGTCCTGGGCGCCCGCAGTCCGACCCCGTGCGAGACTCCGCCTGACACGACGACCAGGTGCGGGCCGGAGGCAGGCCGCCGTCGGCCGGCACCGAGACCTCTTCCCCGCTCCGGACGGGTGACGTCCAGCACCCGGCTGGTGTACCGGGTGGCCTTCGGGGCGCCGAGCCACAGCTTCGTCCCCGTCCGCAGCCGGAAACGGGTCCCGGGGAACTCCGCGTGCAGCCCGGCCATCTCCTCGGCCGACAGATGGCTGACGAAGACCTGACGGAGCGGCATCCTTTCCTCGCGCAGCCGCCGCACCCAGGAGGCGACCTCTTCGGCCCCGCCGGCACCGCCCACCCGGTTCAGCGGGAGGTGGATGGAGAAACCCTCGAACTCCCACCCGCTCATCACCGGGCGCAGGGCGGGCAGATCGGCCTCCGTGATGCCGTGCCGCCTCATGGAGGACCTGAGCTCCACCACGACGCGGTGCCCCGCCAGGCCGTCGCAGTGCCCGGGGGAGGAGACGACGCGGATGGTCCTGTCGGACAGCGCCGGGGACGCCTCCCCGTTGCGGTACGGCGTCAGCACCAGGAGGTCTCCGGGATAGAAGTCCTGCGCGCGGGCCGCTTCCTGGACGGTGCCGACGGCGGCGAGTCCTGTGCCGAGCCGGGTCGTCTCCCGCATCAGCCGGTGGTGGCCGAACCCGTAGCCGTTCCCCTTGCAGACCGGCACGAGCCCCGGGTACTGGCCGAGGACGCCGCGGTGGTGTTCCCGCCAGCGCTCGGTGTCGATGGTGAGCGTGAGTGTCATGGTGATTTTCCTCGGTGGAACCTTTCGCGGCCCGCCGACGGCAGCGGCCGTGCCCCGCTCGCGGACGGCGGGCAGGGCCAGGGACACATGGCGCAGGGGTGCGGGTTCCGGGTGGCTCCGTAGTGTTCCTTGCGCGGCACGGCCTCGTCCGGCGGGACCCGTGGGACGGGTTCGCCGGTCCGGGGGGTGTGGATCACCTCGTCGTCCCCGCAGCAGAGACCCACATGGTAGACGCGCGTGCCGTTGTGCCGGAGGACCAGGCCGCCTTCCCGCGACCGTACGTCATGTCCGCACGTCCACCCGTCGCGGCAGAGCATTAAGGTGCCGTAGGAAGTGTGTGCGCATGTATCGGGATTTCGGAGCAGCAGGCTCAGGACACGCCGCGCACCGGAAGGGAACGAAGCCGTGCATGGCGAGTACAAGGTGCCCGGCGGCAAGCTTGTCGTCGTAGACCTGGACGTCGAAGGCGGCGCGCTGCGCGATGTCCGGGTGGCGGGGGACTTCTTCCTCGAACCGGACGAGGCGATCGAGGCCATCGATGCGGCCCTGGAGGGCGCCCCGGCCAACACCGACACCGTGGGCCTGGCCGCCCGGATCGACGCCGCGCTGCCGCAGTCGACCGTGATGCTCGGCCTCACCTCCGAGGGTGTGGCCGTCGCCGTGCGCCGGGCCCTCGCGCACGCCACCGAGTGGAGCGACTACGACTGGCAGCTCATCCACGAGGCACCGCAGCCCCCCGCCCTGCACATGGCGCTGGACGAGGTCATCACCACCGAGGTCGCACAGGGCCGCCGGCCGCCGACGCTGCGGGTCTGGGAGTGGGCCTCCCCCGCCGTGATCATCGGCAGCTTCCAGTCCCTGCGCAACGAGGTCGACCCCGTCGGCGCCGATCGCCACGGGGTGACGGTCGTGCGCCGCGTCTCCGGCGGTGGGGCGATGTTCGTGGAGCCGGGCAACACCATCACGTACTCGCTCTCGGTGCCGGACGCACTGGTCTCCGGCCTCTCCTTCGCCGACAGTTACGCCTACCTGGACGACTGGGTGCTCGGGGCACTGGGCGACATGGGCATCAAGGCCTGGTACCAGCCGCTCAACGACATCGCCACGGACGCCGGCAAGATCGCCGGCGCCGCGCAGAAGCGGATGGTCGGCGGATCGGGTGCCGTGCTGCACCACGTGACCATGTCGTACGACATCGACGCCGACAAGATGCTGGACGTGCTCCGGATCGGCAAGGAGAAGATGTCCGACAAGGGCACCAAGTCCGCCAAGAAGCGTGTCGACCCGCTCCGCCGCCAGACCGGGCTGCCCCGGGAGGTCGTCATCGACAACATGATCGACTCCTTCCGCAACCGCTACGGCCTCACCCGGGGCGTCGTGACCCCCGACGAGATGGCCCGGGCCGAGGAGCTGGTGCGGACGAAGTTCGGCACCGAGGAGTGGACCGCCCGGGTGCCGTGAGCGCGGTGCGGTGGTGCGGGGCGCCGCGGTTCGTACCGCGGTCCGCCGGTGCCTGCCCGTACGACCTGGGCACCCCGTTATGTTTTTCGCGGTCGTGCAAGAGGGCGGCTGGCCTCCGGGCCCGGGAGGTGCCGTCGGAGACGCTGATGAGAGGTCCGGCCACCACCCGGGTCCGGCGCGACACCGGACAGCTCGCGGACGGCAGGTCTGCACAACGTGGATGCGCGCCTACGACACCGATGCCGAGACCGGCCGTCTTCGACAAGCCGACCGCCGCGACGGCACCTCCACGAACCACGCACCCCCGAAGCAGCCGTCGCATGACCAACTCGGGCTTGACGACGGACGCAGAGGCCCTCCCCCGGCCACTACCTCTGGCGTAATCGACCACGCTCCCCTGCTGCGGCAGCGTGGTACATGTCAACGAGAGCCCGACGAGGGTTCCGGCCCCTGAGGCGCGAGGAGCAACCATGCCCGTCAAGTCCGCTGACCTCAGCGCGAGTTCCGTCACCGACACCACCCGCCACGTCGTCCAGGAGTTCCTCGCCGCCCGGATGGCCGGGGACGTCGAGCGGCTCGTCGCGCTCTTCGCGGACGACGTCGACTGGCTGCTCGCCGAGAACCCCGCCGTCCCGTGGATCCGGCCGCGCTCCACCGGAGCCGAATGCGCCGCCCAGTTCACGGAGCTGGCCGAGCACACGGTGGCCGAGGATGCGCGGGCCTCCGTCGACACGTTCCTCGTCGACGGCACCGACGCCGTCCTGATGGGGTACCTCTCGGGGACCGTGCGCGCGACGGGGAAGCCCTTCGAGGGCCCCTTCGCGCTGCGCCTCACCGTCGAGGAGGGCCGGATCACCCGGCATCACCTCTACGAGAACAGCGTATCGATCGCCGAGGCGTGCACCCCTTCCTGAGTCCCGAGCCCCCTTCGCCTGGTCCGCCACCGCACCGGTGTGCTGTCGCGATGGTCCGAGACAGCACCTTCCACGAACCCAAGACGCCGCGCGCCGCTTGACGAAGGACGTAGAGGCCCCCCGCCGGCCCCGAGCGCCGCACCGAGGGCCACCCTGTAACGATGTGTGTGGCCAGGGCGCTGGGGCAGACGAGTCGCGACGTCCGGGGCGGAGGAGGCCTTGAGTGTTCGAGGGTTTTGAGCTGACGCGCTGCGAGGGGAACGGGGCCCGCCTCCGGGTGCGGCACGGCGGCGGCGGGCCCCCGGTGCTGCTCCTGCACGGCCATCCGCGCACGCACGCCACCTGGCACCGCGTCGCCCCGCTGCTGGCCGCGGCCGGCCACACGGTGGTCTGCCCGGACCTGCGGGGCTACGGCGAGTCCGACAAGCCTCCGAGCGACCCCGAGCACCGTCCGTACTCCAAGCGGGCCATGGCCGACGACTGCCTGGCGGTCATGCGCCGCCTGGGTCACGAACGGTTCGCCGTCGTCGGGCACGACCGGGGCGCCTACGTGGCCACCCGTCTCGCCCTGGACCACCCGCACGCGGTGTCCGCCCTCAGCGTCCTGGACGCCGTGCCTCTCGGGGAGGCGCTGCACCGCTGCGACGCGAGGTTCGCCGCGCGCTGGTGGCACTGGTTCTTCCTCGGACAGACCGACAAGCCCGCCGAACGCCTCATCGACGCCGACCCTGACGCCTGGTACGGGGGGACTCCCGGGCAGATGGGCGCGGAGGCGTACGAGGACTACCGCCGTGCCATTCACGATCCGGCCACCGTGCACGCCATGTGCGAGGACTACCGGGCCGGTCTCGGTGTCGACCGGGAGCACGACGACACCGACCGTCGGGCCGGCCGGCGCATCCGCTGCCCGCTCCAGGTGCTGTGGGCCACCCGCGACGACATGGCCGACCTGTACGGGGATGTACTGGACGTCTGGCGTGACTGGGCGGGCGACCGGCTGGACGGCGGCCCGATCGCCTCCGGGCACCACATCGCCGAAGAGGCGCCCGCCGAACTCGTCACCCTGGTGCGCGGGTTCTGGCAGGCGGCCGGAGCTCACGCCTGAGACGCCGGGTCGAAGGCCGCGGGCAGCCTGGGCGGGGCTCCCCCGGCGGGCCCACCGACGCGACCGCCCCGGCGGGCTCCTGGAGCCCGCCGGGGCGGTCGTGGTGCGGGTGCGGCCCGTGCGGGGGCCGCGGGGTGGGTCAGCTCAGCGAGGCGACGGCCGCGTTGAACGTGGCCGACGGGCGCATGACCGCCGCGGCCTTCGCCGGGTCGGGCTGGTAGTAGCCGCCGATGTCGGCCGGCTTGCCCTGGACCGCGACGAGCTCGTCGACGATGGTCTGCTCCTGCTCGGCCAGCGTCTTGGCGAGCGCCGCGAACGCCTCGGCGAGCTTGGCGTCCTCGGTCTGCCGGGCCAGCTCCTGCGCCCAGTACAGGGCCAGGTAGAAGTGGCTGCCGCGGTTGTCGATGCCGCCGAGCCGACGGCTGGGCGACTTGTCCTCGTTGAGGAACGTGGCCGTGGCGCGGTCCAGCGTGTCGGCGAGGACCTGGGCGCGGGCATTGCCCGTGGTCTGCGCGAGGTGCTCGAAACTGACGGCGAGGGCGAGGAACTCACCCAGGCTGTCCCAGCGCAGGTAGTCCTCCTTGACGAGCTGCTGCACGTGCTTCGGCGCGGAGCCGCCGGCGCCCGTCTCGAAGAGGCCGCCGCCGTTCATCAGCGGGACGACGGAGAGCATCTTCGCGCTGGTGCCGAGCTCCAGGATCGGGAACAGGTCCGTGAGGTAGTCACGGAGCACGTTGCCGGTGACGGAGATGGTGTCCTCACCGCGGCGGATGCGCTCCAGGGAGAAGGCGGTGGCCTTCTCCGGGGTCATGATCTCGATCTGCAGACCGTCGGTGTCGTGGTCGGCCAGGTACGTCTTGACCTTCTCGATGAGCTTCGCGTCGTGCGCGCGGTCCTCGTCGAGCCAGAAGACGGCCGGGTTGCCGGTCGCACGGGCGCGGGTGACGGCGAGCTTGACCCAGTCCTGGATCGGCAGGTCCTTGGTCTGGCACATCCGGAAGATGTCACCGGCGCCGACGGCCTGCTCCAGCACGGCGTTGCCGGCGGCGTCGACGACGCGCACCGTGCCCGTGGCGGGGATCTCGAAGGTCTTGTCGTGGCTGCCGTACTCCTCGGCCTTCTGCGCCATGAGACCGACGTTGGGCACCGAGCCCATCGTGGACGGGTCGAAGGCTCCGTTGGCACGGCAGTCGTCGATCACGACCTGGTAGACGCCCGCGTAGCTGCTGTCCGGCAGCACGGCGATGGTGTCCGCCTCGTCGCCGTCCGGGCCCCACATGTGGCCGGAGGTGCGGATCATGGCGGGCATCGAGGCGTCCACGATGACGTCGCTGGGGACGTGCAGGTTGGTGATGCCCTTGTCGGAGTCGACCATCGCCAGGGCCGGGCCCTCGGCGAGCTCGGCCTCGAAGGACTCCTTGATCTTCGCGCCCTCGGGCAGCGACTCCAGGCCCTTGAGGATGCCGCCGAGCCCGTCGTTCGGGGTGAGGCCGGCCGCGGCGAGCACGTCACCGTACGCGGCGAAGGTCTTCGGGAAGAAGGCGCGCACCACGTGGCCGAAGATGATCGGGTCGGAGACCTTCATCATCGTGGCCTTGAGGTGCACCGAGAACAGCACGCCCTCGGCCTTGGCGCGGGCGATCTGGGCGGTGATGAACTCGCGCAGCGCGGCGACGCGCAGCACGGCGGCGTCGACGACCTCGCCGGCCAGGACGGGGACGGACTCGCGCAGGACGGTGGTGGTGCCGTCGTCACCGACGAGCTCGATGCGCAGGTTGCCCGGCTCCGTGACGACGGCGGACTTCTCGGTGGACCGGAAGTCGTCGACGCCCATGGTGGCGACGTTCGTCTTGGAGTCGGCGGTCCAGGCGCCCATGCGGTGCGGGTGCGTCTTGGCGTAGTTCTTGACCGACGCGGGGGCGCGGCGGTCGGAGTTGCCCTCGCGCAGGACCGGGTTGACGGCGCTGCCCTTGACCTTGTCGTAACGCGCGCGGACGTCCTTGTCCTCGTCGGTCTTCGGGTCGTCCGGGTAGTCCGGAAGCGCGTAGCCCTGCTCCTGCAGCTCGGCGATCGCGGCCTTCAGCTGCGGGATGGACGCCGAGATGTTCGGCAGCTTGATGATGTTGGCGCCGGGAGCCTTGGCCAGCTCGCCGAGCTCGGCGAGTGCGTCATCGATACGCTGGTCGGCCTTCAGACGCTCCGGGAAACTGGCGATGATGCGTCCGGCCAGCGAGATGTCACGGCTCTCCACCGTGACCCCCGCGGTCGAGGCGTACGCCTCGACGACGGGCAGGAACGAGTACGTCGCCAGGGCAGGGGCCTCGTCGGTGTGCGTATAGATGATGGTCGAGTCAGTCACCGGGTGCTCCGCTCCACGTCTGCAACATTGCTTGACATCAAGATATCTCGTGGCCGTCCCCCTCTCCACAGGGGCCCGTACTCATCTCGGCCGGACCGGGGCGCCGGGCTCGCTCGTCGCCGCGCGGGGTCAGAGCGCCGGTGCCGGGGGCCGGTGCTCGTACCAGCGCCGGTCGGCCTCCAGCTGCGCGGCGAGGGAGACGAGCCGGGCCTCGCTGCGGGAGGGGCCCAGGAGCTGGGCCCCGACCGGCAGTCCGTCGCGGGTGAATCCCGCCGGGACGTTGACACCGGGCCAGCCCAGTACGTTCCAGGGCCAGGCGTACGGGCAGGCGGCGGTCATCGCGAGGTCGGTGCGCCAGGCGCTCAGGTCGTCGTGGGCCCCGATGCGGGGCGGCGGGGCCGCGGTGGTCGGGGTGAGCAGCACGTCGTACCCGCCGCCGGACCGGGCCGGGCCCTGGTCGAAGAAGGCGCCGATCCGACGGTGCTGGCGTACCTCCCGGGCGCGGGCAGCCCGCACGATCCGGCCGCCGAGCCGGGTCCCGGTGCGCAGGGCGCTGCGGGTGCGCGGGTCCAGCAGGCCGGGTTCGGGGTGCGCCGCGGCCAGTTCGGCGATGCCCGCGGTGGCGCGGGGGACGAAGGCGAGGCCGATCAGCCCGTAGCGGGGACGGGCCTCCTCCACGTGGTGGCCGAGGCGGGCCAGGGCCTCGGCGAGCGCGGTGACGGCACGCGCCACCTCGGGGTGCGGTGCGGTACGGGTGAGGGTGAGCGGTGGCCGCAGGGCGAGGCCGATCCGCAGCCTCCCGGGGTCGCGGCGCGCGGCGGCGAGGGCGTCGACGGCGGGCGGGCGGTGCGGATCGTCGGGGTGGGGCCCGGCCGCGGCGTCCAGCAGCAGGGCGGCGTCGGCGACCGTACGGGCGAGGGGGCCGTTGACGGTGAGGCCCTGGAAGGCGTCGCTGTAGGGGTGGACGGAGATCCGGCCGCGCTGCGGTTTGATGCCGACGAGGTGGGTCCAGGCGGCGGGAATGCGGATGGACCCCGCCCCGTCGGATCCGAGGGCGGCGGGCACCAGTCCGGCGGCGACGGCCGCCGCGGAGCCGCCGGACGAACCGCCGGGCGTGTGGGCGGTGTTCCAGGGGTTGCGGGTGGCGCCGAAGGCGGGCCCCTCGGTGAAGGCCCACTGGCCCAGCTCGCAGGAGTTGGTCTTGCCGACGACGACGGCGCCGGCGGCCCGGAGCCTGCGGACCGCCTCGCTGTCGGCGGTGGCGGGCGGCAGGGTGCCGTCGCAGCCGAAGTAGGTGGGCATTCCGGCGACGTCGGTGTCGTCCTTGACGGCGACCGGCACCCCGAGCAGCGGCAGCCGCTCCCCCGCGGCGAGCCGCCGGTCGGCCTCGGCCGCCTCGGCGAGCGCGGCGTCGGCCCGTAGGTGCCGGAAGGCGTTGAGTCCGTCGCGGTCGGCTTCGCTGCGGCTCAGGGCGGCGCCGACGAGGGCCGACGAGGTGGTGGTGCCGTCGGCCAGCAGCCGCGCGCTGTCCGCGAGTCCGGGCGGGGCGGCCGGGGAGTCCGGCCGCCCGGGGCCGCGCGTTCGGGTCCGCCGGGTGTGCTCTGCTGCTGAGGACATCGCTGCCGCCTCCTCGCGACCGCCGGGACCACCGGCCTGCCGGGGCCGCCCCGGGACCGCCCCGACGGATCTACTGGAGGGTAACGAGGCGTGCCGGCCCGCTCAAGCACGCCCCGCGCTTCCGCGCGGCCGGATCACGGCCGCGGTCTCGGGGACCGGATGCCCTACGGCCGGACATGGATCTCGCCGATGCCGGTGCCGAGGCCCGCGCAGTGGGCGGTCGACTGGCCGGACTGCCCCGGGTTCAGCGTGACGTGCTCACCGTCCACGTCCGGCGACCAGCCGCAGACCAGGTGGACCCAGAACGTCTGTGTCGTGGAGCCGTTGTTCCGGCAGAGCGCGTATCCGGTGTAGTCGTCGACGGCGTGCTTGCCCGTGTCGCAGGCGAGGCCCGGCGGGGTCGCGGCGGCGGGGGTCACGGCGAGCACGGTGGTCATCGGTACGGCGAGGGCCAGCGCCAGGCCCACGAGACCTGCGCCGCGTCGGTGGGTGCGGGCGGCTTTCCCCCACAACAGCTTCTTCATGTCTCCCCTTCGGTTCATGCGGCCGTGCGGTCCTTCGGCCGGGCGGCCGTGGATCCCTCGGCCACGCGGCTCCCGGCTCTTCGACCGGTGGTGTCCGGGGCGAATCTCCCCACGTTCCGTAGCCGAAAACAGCGCCGAGCCTCACCCTCCGTACTCCCGTCCCGCCGGGCACGCGCCCTGGGCCGGGCGTACGCTCGACGCAGGGAATCACCGCTCGGCAAGGCTCTGAGCAGGACTTTTCCGATATCCGGAGGAGGCATCGTGGCCGGACAGCGCATCGCCGCCCGTGCCGCCGCCTGTGCGGCGGTGACCGTGCTCACCGTCACCGCCGGCGCGGCGGCCCGCGCGGACGACTTCGCGTCGCTCCCGGCGCAGCAGATCGCCGACCGCTCCCGTGACGCCCTGCTGGGCGTGCGGTCCCTGCACCTGAGGGCCCAGGGCGATCTCGGCAAGGGCCGGGAGGCGATGACCGTGGACCTCTCGCTGGACCGGGACGGGAACTGCGCGGGCAGCGTGGATCTCGGCGGCGACAAGGGCGCGGTGCGGATCGTCAAGCGGGGCGACGCGGTCTGGGTGAGGCCGGACGCCGACTTCTGGAAGAACCAGGTCCCGGTCGGCGGCACGACCTTCGACTCGGTCCTCGCCGGGCGCTATCTGAAGGGCGAGGCCTCCGACTCCCGGCTGCGCCCGGTGGTGGACGTCTGCGATCTGGACACCTTCCGCGAACTGGTCTCCGCCAACGCCGACCGGGCGGGCGGGACACTGACCAAGGGCACGGTGACGACCGTCGGCGGCGTACGCACCGTCCCGGTCACCAGGGACGCCCGCGGGCAGCGGGTGACGGCGTACGTGGACACCCACGGCGCGCACCACCCGGTACGGCTCACCGTGCGGGGCGACGGGGCCGACGCGGCCGTGGACTTCTCCGGCTTCGACGAGCCGGTGCCCACGGCCACCCCGGCCGCCGACGACACGGTGGACGTCAGCGCCCTGCTCGGCCGGACACCGGCGCCCTCCTGACCGGCCGGCTCAGCAGCGCGTACAGCACTAGCGAGGAGCCCAGTCCGACGGCCCAGCCGTAGTCCGCCAGGGGCCTGAGGAAGGGCAGCAGTCCGTCCGCCGGGAAGGGGCCCTTGCCCGGTGCCGAGTGCGAGCCGCCGACCGCCAGGACACCGCCGACGACGAAGGCGGCCACGGCCCGCCAGTTCCAGCCGCCGGCGTACCAGTAGCGGCCGCCCGGCCGGTACAGGTCGGGCAGGTCCAGGACGGTGCGCCGGACGATCCAGTAGTCGGCGATCAGGATGCCCGCGACCGTACCGAGCAGCCCGCCCACCAGGCCGAGCCAGGTGAAGATGTACAGCTCGGGTGTCTCGGTGAGCTTCCACGGCATGATCAGCACCCCGACGACGCCGGTGACCAGCGCACCGGTGCGGAAGCTGATGAAGCGGGGGGCCAGGTTGGCCAGGTCGTACGCCGGGGAGACGACGTTCGCCGCGATGTTCACGGAGATCGTCGCGATCAGCACGGTGATCAGGCCGAAGAGCAGGCCGAAGACGTTGTCCGTCCGGGCGACGAGCTGGACGGGGTCCCAGATCGCCTCGCCGTACACCGCCTGCGATCCGGAGGTGACGAAGACGGAGAGCAGGGCGAAGAAGGTCATCGTGGTCGGGAGTCCGAGCGACTGGCCCCACACCTGGGCGCGTTGGCCCGCTCCGAAGCGGGTGAAGTCGGGGATGTTCAGCGAGAGCGTGGCCCAGAACGCGATCATGCCCATCAGGGACGGGAAGAAGACCGGCCAGAAGTCGGCGCCCCAGCCCAGCGCGGACGGCTGGTCCAGCAGCGGCCCGAACCCGCCCGCCTTGGCGGCCATCCAGACCAGCAGCACCACGGCGCCGACGAGGACGAACGGCGCCGCCCAGTTCTCGAAGCGCCGCAGGGTGTCCATCCCCCGGTGGATGATGGCGAGTTCGAGGGCCCAGAAGAGCGCGAAGCAGAGCCAGAGCGTCCAGGGCTGCCCGCCGATCTCACCGGCCCGCGCCCAGCCGCCGAAGATCTTGCCGAGCAGGGTGAAGATCCCGACGCCGCCGATCCAGGTCTGGATCCCGAACCAGGCGCAGGCGACTCCGGCCCGGATCAGGGCCGGCAGGTTGGCGCCGCGCAGCCCGAAGGAGGCGCGGGCCAGGACGGGGAACGGAATGCCGTACTTGGGCCCGGCGTGCCCGGTGAGCAGCATCGGGGCGAGCACGACGAGATTGGCCAGCGCGATCGTCAGGACGGCCTGCTTCCAGTCCATGCCGAGCGCGACGAGGCCGGAGGCCAGCAGCCAGGACGGGATGTTGTGCGCCATCCCGATCCAGAGGGCCGCGAAGTTGTAGGTCGTCCAGCGGCGGCGCTCCAGGGGCACGGGCAGCAGGTCGTCGTTGACGAAGCGGCTGTCGTCGGGGACGGCTCCGGGGGCGAGCTCGACTCCGCCGGACGGGTCGGAGGGGTGCCCCGCGGGGCCGGGCCCGATGGGCCGGTCGTCGGGGCCGGTCGGTGGGACGGGTGGGACGGTGGCGGTCATGGCGGCTGGACCCTTCGCTCGGGAGCGGTGCCGTGCGGGGCGCTGGTGGGTGCTGTGCAGCCGGGTGGGCGGACGGGCGGTGGGGCCGGGGTCAGGTGGACAGGGCGGGGATCACGGTGGATCCGTAGGCGTCGATGGTCCTCTCGCGTGCGTCGTGCATGGCGTAGAGGGCGAACTGGTCGACGCCCAGGTCGCGCAGGGCCCGCAGCTTCTCGACGTGCGCATCGGCGGGGCCGAGCAGGCAGAACCGGTCGACGATCTCGTCGGGGACGAAGGCGGTGTCGGGGTTCTGGGTGCGGCCGTGGTGGCTGTAGTCGTAGCCGGACCGGCCGGCGATGTACGCCGTGAGCGCCTCGGGCACGAGGCCCGAGTGCTCGCCGTACCGGGAGACGAGGTCGGCGACGTGGTTGCCGACCATGCCGCCGAACCAGCGGCACTGTTCGCGGGCGTGTTCCAGGTCGTCGCCCACGTAGGCCGGGGCGGCGACGCAGATGGTGACGGAGTCCGGGTCGCGTCCGGCCTCCGCCGCCGCGTCCCGTACGGCCTTGACCATCCATTCGGTGAGGAACGGGTCGGCGAGCTGGAGGATGAAGCCGTCGGCCTTCCGCCCTGCCAGGGCGAGGGCCTTGGGGCCGTAGGCCGCCATCCAGACGGGAAGTCTGCCCTCCTTCACCCAGGGGATCTGGACCCGCTGTCCGTCGACGGTGGCCTCGCGCCCCTCGGCGAGGTCGCGGATGACGTCGATGGCCTCGCCCAGCCGGGCCAGGGTGTGGGGCGTGCGGCCGGCCACCCGCATCGCCGAGTCGCCGCGTCCGATGCCGCAGACGGTGCGGTTGCCGTACATGTCGTTGAGGGTGGCGAAGGTGGAGGCGGTGACCTCCCAGGTGCGGGTGCCTGGGTTGGTGACCATCGGACCGACGATCAGCCGGTCGGTGTGCTCCAGGATGCGGCTGTAAACGACGAAGGGCTCCTGCCAGAGCACCGCCGAATCGAAGGTCCAGCCGTAGCGGAAGCCGTTCCGCTCGGCGCGGCGCATGAGGCCGACCACGGCCGATGCGGGCGGGTCGGTCTGGAGGACGAGTCCAAAATCCATGACGTGCTCCTGGTCCGGATGCTGACAGGTGGCGCGCGGGTCGTGGATTGCGGGAGGAGCGGGGCCGGTGCTGTGCCGCCCTCCCCCGGGTGCCGGTCTTCAGGTGCCCGGGGCACGCGGGTCGGGGCTCTGCGGGCGCGTCCCCTGCCGTGCTTGCGGGAGATCCTTCCACACCGGGCCGTGCCCGACCCCGTACGACCACGCCTTCGGGGCGAGTCGCGAGGGGGACAATCCTGGACCGCTTCCGGGGCCTTGGGAAGAGGCCCCGCCCCGGCTGCCCGCCGGGGCGTGCCGGTCTTCCGGTGACCGGGACGGCACGGCCCGGTTCGCGGTACGGTGCCGGGCGCGGGGATCCGGAGGCCGGACGCCCTGGTCCGGGCGGGCTCATGGGCGAGGACCGGTCACACGGTGTGGGGCGGCCGGGACCTCGTGGATCCCACGGGGCGTCCTGCGGCACACGCGGTGGCGCCCGCCCCACCGGGCACGGCCGGATCGCGCCCTATCCGCCCTGACGGTCTGTCCGGACCCTTACGGATATGGGGGAAACCGAGTACACACCGCCCAGCCCCGACGACGACTCCGTCCGCCTCGACCACGCCTTCCACGCGCTCCTCGAAGGCGCCACCGCCCCGCGTCCGCCGTCACCGCCCGACTGCCCGTTCTGCGAGCTGCCGCAGGACCGGTACCCCACGGGGTACGCGGGACACTGGGTCCTCCTCGAACCCCGCGTACGCGTCCCGGCGCACACCGTGCCCCCGCGACGGCGGTGGATCATCACTCCGGACGGCGTCGCGACGAACCTGTGGGACGCCGAACCGCTCCCCGGCACCGTCTGCCGCATCCCGCACCGCGCCGTCTGCCCCCGTCTGCTGCCCGAGGACCACTGGCCGTGGATGACCGCCCTGCGGGACCACAACGACCTGCGGACGCGGCGCCTGTTCGACCTCCCCGAGGAGGGCCTGCCGGACGCGGGGTAGCGCCGCCGCGGTCGGGTCACACGAGCTTCCGGCGGCCGGTCTCCCCTCTGAGGGTGCCCACGTTGACCGGCTGGAGGACGACGGTGATCGCGCCGGCCGAGAAGTGCTGCACCGGGCCGCCGGTGTTCCGCCCGTGGAAGCTGTGCGGCAGCGCCTGCCCGTCGGTCGGGTCCGTGCCCGCCGTATACATGTCGACGATGCCCTCGTAGCCCTGGCGGGCCCTCGCGTCGTTGCCGTCCGCGGCCTGTTCCACGGTGATGCGGTCGTCGCCGTCCACGGCGACCACGGCCGCCACGTGGTAGGGCCACCCGCTGGTGTTGGCGGGCCGCTCGTAGTCCTCGTCCCACGCGGTCTCCACGATCGCGAACGCCTGGCCGGGGTCCGGCCGCTCCTCGCCGTCCGCCTGCGGGCCCCCGGGCCTGGTGGCCGCGTAGGCCCGGGCGGCCTCCGCGTTCTCCCGATCACCCAGACCGAACCGGCCCGCGTCCAGGGCGAGTTCGCTGGCGTCCTGGCCCAGGGCCAGCCGCCGCTGGTGCATGATCTCCTCGGCGGTGTGGGCGCAGTCCGCGAGGAAGCTCGTCAACGGCTCGTACTCCGCGTACGCGCGCCCCCCGATCTCCCCGCTCTGCCCGGTGGGCTTGCAGTACCGGGGCGGCGGGGCGTCCCGCGCGACCCAGAGGACGGTGGCGTCCGCCCCGGAGACGACGGTCATCAGGTAGAGGCCGTTCGCCGAGACGCGCACGGGACCCAGCTCCGCGGTGGTCACCTCGGTGAAGCGCTGGAGGACCGTCGTGCCGGTGCCGCGCGCCGTGGTGTCGGCGTCCCGCCGCACGGGGGCGCCCTGCCCGGGTGTCCGCCTCATCACCCGGACCGCGTTGGCCTCGGCCTCGCGTTCGAAGCGGTCGCCGGGGTCGGAGACGCTCAGCCCCGACCCGTTGTCCGTACCGGCCACCGGGCCCTGGCGCTGCTGGACGACGTGCGTCAGCTCATGGGCGAGGGTGTGCTTGTCGCCGCCGCCGTCGCCGATGACGACATGGCTGCCCGAGGTGTAGGCGCGGGCCCCCACCTCGGCGGCGGAGTCGCGGGCCGCGGAGCCGGTGTGCAGGCGGACGTCGGAGAAGTCGGCGCCGAGACGGGACTCCATCTCCTGGCGCAGCGGTCCGTCCAGCGGCCTGCCCGGCGCGCGCAGCACGTCGTGCACGGCGGAGCGCTGGACGGGCGTCGCCGCGGGCGGCTGGTGGCCGCGGCCTTCGCCGTGCCGGCGCCGGTCCCGCTGGAGCATACGGACGACGGCCGCGTTGCCGACGGTGCGCTGCAGGTCGACAAGCCCGTCGGTCCCCCGCCCGCGCGGGGCCTCCGCCGGGCGCCCGGCCGGGGGCTTGGTGGCACGCGGCTGCGGCTGCTCTTCGCTCTTCGTCGGCTCGTGCGCGTGCATGGGCGTCCGCTCGTTGGGCTGACAGTTCCTGTGCTCTCCCTGCATACCGGGTGCGGCGGTCACGGGTAAGGGGCGTACCGGACACGACGTGGTGCCCGTGCGGGCAGCGCGTCCGCCGGGCGGGTCCGTGTCCGTCGCCTCAAGGGCCATTCCGGCCGGGGACCACCCGGCAGGCCCTCAGCGCACCGCCTCCTCGGGCTCCGGTGACCCGGTCACGCCGGTCTCCGGCAGCATGTGGTGCCGGCCGATGGGGAGCATCAGGGGCTTGCCGGACACCGGGTCCTCGATGATGCGGCTCTCCAGGCCGAAGACCGCCTCGACGGTCTTCTCGGTCAGCACCTCGGCCGGCGTCCCGGCGGCGTGGATGCGTCCCGCGGCGAGGGCGATGAGGTGGTCGGCGTACCGGGCGGCGAGGTTGAGGTCGTGCAGGACCATCACGACGGTCGTCCCGCGCGTCCGGTTCAGGTCGGTCAGCAGGTCGAGGACCTCGATCTGATGGCTGGCGTCGAGGAAGGTGGTGGGCTCGTCGAGCAGCAGCAGATCGGTCTGCTGCGCCAGCGCCATGGCGATCCAGACCCGCTGGCGCTGTCCGCCGGACAGCTCGTCCACGGCGCGGTCGGCGAGCTCCGCCGTCCCTGTGGTCTCCAGGGCGGACGCCACGGCGGCGTCGTCCTTCTCGCTCCACCGGGTGAAGACGCCCTGGTGGGGGTGGCGCCCGCGACCGACCAGGTCCAGCACGGTGATGCCCTCGGGCGCGATCGGTGACTGCGGCAACAGCCCCAGCGTGCGGGCGAGTTCCTTGGCGGGCATGCGGTGGACCTGCTTGCCGTCCAGGAGTACCCGGCCCTCGCGCGGCGCGAGCAGCCGGGACATCGAGCGCAGCAGCGTCGACTTCCCGCAGGCGTTGGCCCCGACGATGACCGTGACCTCGCCGGGCGGGACGGCCAGGTCGAGGGATTCGACGACGACGCGGTCGCCGTAGCCGAGCGTGAGCTCCTCGGCCGTGAGGGAGTGGGACGTGGTCAAATCGAGCCTCCAGCCCGATGGGTACGGACAATCAGGTAGACGAGGTAGGGCGCGCCGAGCACACCCGTGACGACTCCGACCGGGTAGCGGGTGTCGAAGGCGAACTGGCCGGTGAAGTCGGCGGCGAGCACCAGGAGGGCACCGACCAGTCCGGCGGGCACCAGCAGGGAGCCGCCCGCGCCGACCAGCCGGGCCGCGATCGGGCCGGAGAGGAACGCGACGAACGCGATGGGACCGGCGGCGGCCGTCGCGAACGCGATCAGGCCGACGGCGGCGACGATGACCGTGATCCGGGTGCGTTCGACGCGTACGCCGAGGGCGGAGGCGGTGTCGTCCCCCAGCTGCATCGTGGAGAGGTTCCGCGCCTGGGACAGCAGGACGGGGGCGAGCACGGCGAGGGCGGCCAGGGCGGGTACGGCCTGGTCCCAGCTCGTTCCGTTGAGACTGCCGGTCAGCCAGCGCATGGCCTCCTGGAGGTCCCACTCGGCGGCCCGGGACAGGACGTAGGAGGTGACGCTGTCGAGCATCGCGGCGATCCCGATGCCGATGAGGATGAGGCGGGTTCCGACGACGCCGTCCCGGAACGCGAGGGCGTACACCAGCAGGGCGACGACGAGGGCCGCGATGATCGCGAGGACGGACACCTGGACCTCGTCGAGCGAGAGGGTGACGATCGCGATGGCCGCGGCGGCGCTCGCCCCCGAGCTGATGCCGATGATGTCGGGGCTGGCGAGCGGGTTGCGGAGCATGGTCTGGAAGGTGACGCCGGCCATGCCGAAGCTGGATCCGGCGACCACCGCGAGCACCGCGCGCGGCAGGCGCAGCCGTCCGACGGTGAACGAGGCACCGGGGACCTGTTCGCCGAGGATCACGCGGACCACGTCGCGGGGCGGGTAGAAGGTCTGTCCGGCCATCAGGGTCACGGCGAAACCCGCGACGACGAGTACCGCCAGGACGACGACGACGAGGCGCCGGTGGCGGGCGTTGCGGACCCGCCCGCGGGTGACGCCGTGGAGGACGGACGGCCGGGTGACGGCGGGGGCGCTCACAGGGCACGTACTTTCTGGCGGCGGACGGTGTAGATGAAGAACGGGGCGCCGATCAGCGCCGTCACGATGCCGACGTCGACCTCCGAGGGCCGGGCCACGACGCGTCCGACGACGTCGGCGGCGGTCAGCAGCACGGCGCCGGTGACCGCGGAGAACGGCAGCAGCCAGCGGTGGTCGACGCCCGCCATCAGGCGGCACGCGTGCGGGACGACGAGTCCGACGAAGGCGATCGGCCCGGCGGCCGCCGTGGCCGCTCCGCACAGCACGACCGCGCCGACGGTGGCCGTGGCCCGGGCGACGGCCACCCGTTCGCCGAGTCCGGCGGCGAGTTCGTCGCCCAGGGCGAGCGAGTTCAGCGCCCGGGCCGACAGCAGGCACACGACGAATCCGAAGCCGAGGAAGGGCAGGACGTGCCCGATGCGCTCGTAGGAGGCACCGCCGACACCGCCGATCTGCCAGAGCCGGAAGGCTCCCGAGATGTCGTTGCGGGGCAGGACGACGGCGGTCACCAGGGAGGCGAACGCCGCGGAGGTGGCGGCGCCGGCGAGGGCGAGCTTGAGGGGGTTGGCGCCGCCTCGGCCCAGGGAGCCGACGGTGTAGACGAAGACGGCCGAGAGGGCCGCCCCGGCCATGGCGACCCAGACGTACCCGGTCGGGGAGGTGAGGCCGAAGAACGCGACCGCCGAGACGACGGCGAGCGACGCGCCCATGTTGACGCCGAGGATCCCCGGGTCGGCCAGCGGGTTGCGGGTCACGCCCTGCATGACGCCGCCGGAGAGGCCGAGGGCCGCGCCGACGACCACGGCGAGCAGGGTGCGCGGGATCCGCTTGGTGACCGCCGCCTCCTCCAGCGAGCCGTCCGAGCCGCCGAGCGCGCTGAAGACGTCGGACCAGGCGACCGTGCGGGAGCCGATGGCCACGGAGGCCACCATGACGGCCGCGAGCACGACGAGGGTGAACAGGAGCCACAGAATCCGGACACGCGCCGGACGCCGCACCACGGCGGCGTCCGGCAGGGGTCGGGTGCCGACCGTCGTCACTTGACCTTGTCCGCGGCCTTGGCGAGCGCTGCCACGTAGTCCTCCAGCACCCAGGAGATCGACAGCGGCGTGGGGTTGGCCGCCGTGGCCAACGGGGCGCTGCCGGGCAGGAGGTAGACCGAGCCGCGTTCCACGGCGGGGATCTTCGACAGCAGCGGGTCCTTCCTCAGGGTCGTGAGCAGCTCGCCCTTGTCGTCGCCGTAGCCGGTGATGATGTCCACGTCGTCGAACGCGTCGATCTGCTCCGCGCTCTTGGTCAGCGCGAACTGCTTGGTGTTCTTGGACGCCTCGGCGATGCTGCCCGGGATCTTCAGGCCGAGGTCCTCGAAGAACAGCGTGCGGGTGTCGTGCGCGGTGTAGAAGCCGACCTCGCTCACGTCGTTGGGGTCGACGTGGGTCATGAACATCGCCGACTTCCCCTTGAGCTGGGGGTACTTGGCGACGGTCTCGGCGATGTCGCCCTCGACCTCGTCGATCAGCTTCTCACCCTCGTCGGCGAGGCCGATGGCCTTGCTGTTCATCTGGATGATCTCGCGCCAGGGCGTGGCCCACGCCGCCTCCGGGTACGCCACCACGGGAGCGATGTCGCTGAGCGTCCGGTAGTCCTGCTCGGTCAGACCGGAGTACGAGGCGAGGATGACGTCCGGCTCGGTGTCGGCGACGGCCTCGAAGTCGATGCCGTCGGTCTCGTCGAAGAGGACCGGGGTGTCGGCGTGCAGCTCGGTCAGCTTCTCCTCGACCCAGGGCAGGATGCCGTCGTCGTCGTCATCGCCGAAGTTCGCCGCGGCCATGCCCACCGGGACGACGCCGAGGGCGAGCGGCACCTCGTGGTTGGCCCAGTTCACCGTGGCCACGCGCTTCGGCTTCGACGGGATCGTGGTCGTGCCGAGGGCGTGCTTGATCGTGACCGGGAAGGAGGCGCTGGATCCGGCTGCGGCGGCGCTCTCCTCCTTCTCGGTGTCGGACTCCCCGCCGCAGGCCGTGAGGCCCAGCAGCAGGGCCGCCGCGACGGCGACGGCACGAAGGCGACTGGAACGCATGGGTCGGTACTCCACTTCCGGAGGGTGAGGGTGCCGGACCTCGCACGTATGGGTCGCGGATGCGGTCGTGGAGCGGTGCACCGTACTCGTGCAAGCGGACTTAGGTAAGGCTTGCCTTTGAACCTTATGAAAGTCAGATGATTGTCGCAATCACTCTTTTGCGACACGCGCTGTAGCGATCGGGACATCGAGGGTGCGTCAGGCCCCGGTCGGTGAGGGGGCCGTCCGGCCGGGCGAGGGGGCCGTCGGGCGCTCAGCGGGCCCGGAACACTCCGGGGGTCATCCCCGTCGTCCGCCGGAAGGCCGCCCCGAAGGCACTGGCCGAGCGGTAGCCGACCTCCTCCGCGACGACGTCCACCTCCCACCCCCGGGAGAGGAGCGCGACGGCGTGCTGCGCCCTGACCCCGGCGACCCAGCGCGCGAAGCTGGTGCCCGTCTCCGCGTTGAAGGCACGGGTGATCGTCCGGGGGCTCACCCCCAGCTCGGTGGCCCAGTTGCTGAGCGTCCGGCGGTCGGCGGGGTTCTCGCGCACGGCGTCGGCGATCGGGCGCAGCAGCGGGGAGGTGGGGACCTGGACCAGCAACTCGCGGGGCGACGGGGTGAGTACGTCGAGGATCATCGTCTCCGTCGACGCCCGTGACCCGGGGGTCAGTCCGGAGTCACCGAGCCGCTCCAGCAGCAGACGGAGCAGCGGGGTGATCTCGACGGCGACGGGCACGTCGGAGAGGGAGGGTGTGGTGGCGCGGCCGAAGAAGCCGGCGCGGAACCAGGTGCCGGCGACCGCCGAGCCGGAGTGGACGGTCCCGGCGGGCATCCACAGGCCCAGGGTCGGGGTGATCGTCCAGGCCTTGGCGCCCACCACGGCCATGGAGGCGCCCCGTTCGTTCCAGAGCAGTTCGTCCCAGGGGTGGGCGTGCGCGTTCCAGCTGGTGTCGCGGGCGACGACCTCTTCGTAGCCGTGGATGACGAACGGTGCCCCCGCCGCGCTCGGCGCGGGGTCGGGCACGGTGCGGGTCTCTCGGGTCACGTCGCGGCCCCCGGTACGCGGGCGAGCGGCGCGGGGCCGCGGCCGGCGGGGGCGGGGCGCATGGCCCCACCGTACCGAGGGCCCCGCGAGGAGCGGCCTTCGGCCCCGTCAGTCCGTGTACTGGCAGAGTCCGCGCGGCAGGTAGGTGCCGTGCCCCGCGTGGCCGACGTACGCCCGGTCCGCGATCACCGGGACGCCGCGGGAGAGCACCGTCTCCGCCCGGCCCGTCACCTTCCTGCCCTCGTACGCCGAGTAGTCGACGTTCATGTGGTGGGTCGCGGCGGAGAGGGTCTGCTCCGCGTGCGGGTCGTAGACGACGATGTCCGCGTCGGCGCCCGGGGCGATCGTGCCCTTCCTCGGGTACAGGCCGAACATGCGCGCCGGGGTCGCGCAGGCGATGTCGATCCAGCGGCGCCGGCCGATGTGGCCGTCCACGACGGCCTGGTGCAGCAGGTCCATGCGGTTCTCGACGCCGGGCAGTCCGTTCGGGATCTTCGAGAAGTCCTCCAAACCCATCTCCTTCTGCCCCTTGAAACAGAAGGGACAGTGGTCCGTCGAGACCACCTGGAGGTCGTTGGTCCGCAGTCCGCGCCACAGCGCCTCCTGGTGGTCGGCCGGGCGCAGGGGGGTGGAGCAGACGTACTTGGCCCCCTCGAAGCCGGGTTCCGCCAGGTTGTCGGTCGACAGGAAGAGGTACTGCGGACAGGTCTCGCCGAACACCGGGAGCCCCTCGTCCCGGGCCCTCGCCAGCTCCGCGACGGCTTCCCTGGCCGAGACGTGCACCACGTAGACGGGCGCGCCCGCGACCTGGCTGAGCTTGATGACGCGGTGGGTGGCCTCCGCCTCCAGGAGCGCCTTGCGCACCTCGCCGTGGTGCCGCGGGTCCCGCTCACCGCGGGCCAGCGCCTGTTCGACGAGTACGTCGATGGCCAGGCCGTTCTCCGCGTGCGTCATCACCAGTCCGCCGTTGGAACCGGCGCGCTGCATGGCCCTCAGGATCTGGCCGTCGTCGGAGAGGAAGACCCCGGGATAGGCGGTGAAGAGCTTGAAGGAGGTGACACCGAGCTCGATGAGCCGGTCCATCTCCTTCAGCGAGGAAGCGTCGACGTCCGACATGATCATGTGGAAGGCGTAGTCGATCGCGCACCGGCCCTCGGCCTTCTCGTGCCACGCGTCGAGCCCTTCGCGGAGCGAGCCGCCCTTGGGCTGGATCGCGAAGTCCACCACGGTCGTCGTGCCTCCCCAGGCCGCCGCCCGGGTCCCGGTCTCGAAGGTGTCGGAGGCCGTGGTGCCGCCGAACGGCATCTCCATGTGGGTATGGGCGTCGACGCCGCCGGGGATCACGTACTTCCCGGTGGCGTCGATGACGTGGTCGGCGGTCCATCCGTGGCTGCCGTGGGTGGCGAGGGCCACGACCTTGCCGCCGTCCACGAGCACGTCCACGTGCATCTCGTCGGAAGCGGTGACGACCAGGCCGCCGGTGATCAGAGTGCGTGCCACAGCTCTTCTCCCTTCACATCGGGTAAGCGGGGATCCCGCCTCATCCGGCCGCCCGCAGCGCCTCGCCCAGGACGGACGCGCCCTCCTCGGCCTCGGCGACGGTGAGCGAGAGCGGTGGTGCGATGCGCAGGACGCTGGTGTCGTGGCCGCCGCCCTTCCCGATGAGCAGTCCGCCCGCGCGGGCGGCTTCGAGCACGGCCGCCGCGGCGTCCGGATCCGCCTCGTCGGTGCCGGGCCTGACCAGCTCGATGCCGATCATGAGACCCCGGCCGCGCACCTCCCGTACGGCCGGTGAGCGCGCGCCGACCGCCCTGAGGCGCTCGATGAGCAGCCCGCCGACACGGCGGGCGTTGCCCTGGAGGTCGTGTTCCAGCAGGTAGGAGAGGTTCGCCAGCCCGGCCGCCATGGTGACGGGGGACCCGCCGAAGGTGGAGATGGAGTTGGCGTCCAGGCAGTTCATGACGTCGGCGCGGGCCACGACCCCACCGATGGACATGCCGTTGCCGATGCCCTTGGCGAACGTCAGGATGTCCGGCGGCCCGCTCGCAGCGTGCGCCTGCCATCCCCAGAAGTGGTCGCCCGTGCGGCCCCAGCCGGTCTGCACCTCGTCGGAGATCCACAGGACGCCGTGCCGGTCGAGCACCTCCCGGAACGCGGCGTAGAGCCCGTCGGGCGGTGCGGTGAAGCCGCCGACGCCCTGCACGGGCTCGGCGATCAGTGCGGCCGGCTTCCTGGTGTGCCCGAGCAGGTCCTCCAGATCGGCCACGCAGGCCCGGATGAACTCGGCGTCCCCCAGGTCCGCGTACGGGCCGCGGTGGCGGACCCCGCCGTGGACGTACAGGGTCTGCAGCGGCGACAGCGCGGTGGGCGACCAGGACCGGTTGCCGTTGACGGAGACCGTCGAGAACGACCTCCCGTGGTAGCTGTTGCGCATCGCCAGGATCTGGTTGGACCCCCGGTAGGCGGTGGCGAGCAGCAGGGCGGTGTCGTTGGCCTCGGTGCCCGAGGTGGTGAAGAAGACCCGGGCGTCGGGGATGCCGGAGAGCCCTGCGACGCGCTCGGCGAGGTCCACCATGGGGCGGTTGAGGTAGAGCGTCGAGGAGTGGATGATCCGGCCGGCCTGCTCCGAGACGGCCTTGGTCACCTCCGGCAGGGCGTGCGCCGTCATGGTGGTGAGGATGCCGCCGAAGAAGTCGAGGTACCGGTTGCCGTCCGCGTCCCAGACGTGCCGGCCCGCACCGTGGGTGAGCTCCAGGGGGTGCCGGTAGTAGAGGGCCAGCCATTCGGGGCTGACGGCCAGGTGCCGTTCGTGCAGTCCGGTCACGGTTCCACCAGCCCCTCGTACGCGTCCGGACGGCGGTCCCGGTAGAACGCCCACTGCTGCCGCACCTCATCGATGAGGCCGAAGTCCAGGTCCCTGACGACGAGTTCCTCCGCCTTGTCATCGGCGACCTCACCGACGAACCGGCCGCGCGGGTCGACGAAGTAGCTCGTGCCGTAGAAGTCGTTGTCGCCGTACTCCTCCTGGCCGACGCGGTTGATCGCGGCGACGAAGTACTCGTTGGCGACGGCGGCCGCGGGCTGTTCCAGCTGCCAGAGGTAGCTGGAGAGGCCGCGCGAGGTGGCCGACGGGTTGTACACCAGCTGGGCGCCGTTCAGGCCGAGTTGGCGCCAGCCCTCGGGGAAGTGCCGGTCGTAGCAGATGTACACCCCGACCTTGCCGACAGCGGTGTCGAAGACCGGCCAGCCGGCGTTGCCGGGCTTGAAGTAGTACTTCTCCCAGAAGCCCTTGACCTGCGGGATGTGGTGCTTGCGGTACTTGCCGAGGTACGAGCCGTCGGCGTCGATCACCGCGGCGGTGTTGTAGTAGAAGCCGGACTGTTCGAGCTCGAAGACCGGGACGACGATCACCATGCCCGTCTCGCGGGCCAGCTCCCGCATCCGCCGGACGGTCGGCCCGTCGGGCACGGCCTCGGCCCAGCGGTAGTGCTCGGGCTCCTGGACCTGGCAGAAGTAGGGGGCGTTGAACACCTCCTGGAAGCCGATGATCCTCGCGCCCTGCCGGGCGGCCTCACGGGCGTGTTCCTCGTGCTTGGCGATCATGGATTCGGTGTCGCCGGTCCAGGTCGCCTGGACGAGTGCGGCGCGTACGACATCGGACATGAGCTGCTCCTTCGACGCGGCGTCAGAGAGCCTCTACGCGATCTCTACACCCGTAGACACGGTGCATAGGGGGAGACCGTAAGCCTCGCCCCACAGCGGGGCAAGACCATCGCCGTGAACCGGCGGGGTCGATCGCGTTTCGCACCCGAGCGGTCCACACCCCTGAACGGGCCGGGAACGGTTCGGGCGCGGCCGAACCGTTCCCGGCCTAGCGTCGGGGGTATGACGCCCATGACGCACGGGCCCGCCGGCCCCGACGGCACCACCGGCCCCACCGGACCCGAAGAACCCGAAGGACCCGAAGGACCCGACGCCCACACGCGGCCGGCCGGGGGCCCGCCGTCGCCCTTCGCCCTGCTGCACGAGCGGGACCGCGCCCCTCTGCTGCTGCCCAACGCCTGGGATCACGCCTCGGCGGCCGCGCTGGCCGGGCAGGGTTTCCCCGCGATCGGCACCACCAGCCTGGGCGTGGCCGCCGCCGCGGGGCTGCCGGACGGGGCGGCGGCCACCCGCGACGTGACGCTGGCCCTGGCGCGCCGCCTCGGGCAGGACTCCTTCCTCTTCAGCGTCGACGCCGAAGGCGGCTTCAGCGACGACGTGGAGGCGGTGGCCGCGCTGGCCCGGGAGCTGTACGAGGCGGGCGCGGCGGGGATCAACCTGGAGGACGGGCGCCCGGACGGCACGCTCGCCCCGGTGGAGCTCCACGCGGCGAAGATCGCCGCGGTCAAGGCGGCCACGCCCGGACTGTTCGTGAACGCGCGGACCGACACGCACTGGCTGGGCCAGGAGAAGGGTCGGACCACGACCCGCCTCGCGGCCTACGAACAGGCGGGCGCGGACGGCGTCTTCGTGCCGGGTCTCGCCGAGCCGGACGGCATCGCGGCGCTCACGGCGGCCCTCACCGTGCCGTTGAACATCCTGTACACACCGGCCGGCCCCACCGTCGCGGATCTGGCCGGGCTGGGTGTGCGCAGGGTCAGCCTCGGCTCGCTGCTCTACCGCAGCGCCCTGGCGGCGGCCCTGGCCACCGCGGCCTCGGTCCGGGACGGCGGCCGGCACGCCGATCCGGTCACCCCGTCCTACGCCGCGGTGCAACGGCTCTCGGGCGCTTGCCCCGGAGCGCCCTCCAACTCGTAGCCTCCCGGGGAGCCGAGAGGCATCCGAGCGAGGGGAACCCCGTGCGTCGCACACTGTTCGGCCGGACCGGAGTGCGCGTCAGCGAGCTGGCCCCGGGCGCCATGACACTGGGCGGCCACGAGTCGGAGCCGGAGGGAGCGCACTCCCTGATCGACAACCGGACGGACACGGTCGTCCTCGTGTACGACGCCCCGGGCTGCCCGGGGAACCTCCTGGGCGGGATCAGCCCCGGCAGCCAGGCCACGGCCGCCGGTGGTACGGGCGTCTTCGTCGAGCAGTCCGCGCGGCGGGGCGGGGGTTCACGGGGTGGCGATGCCCGCCACCCGGAGCGCGTGCAACACGTCCCGTTCCCGTGCCGCTGACACCTCCCGGGCCGCCGCGAGGAGTTGGGGGACCAGGTCGTGCGCCCCGGCCTCGGCGAGGCGTGCCGCGTCCTGTGGCGTGCGTACGCGGACGAAGGCGCCCAGCAGCGCCAGGGCCTCCGGCTGCCGGCCGGCCAGGCCGAGGGCGGCCACCGCGTCGGCGATCTCCCGGGCGGGCCGTGCGACGCCCTGACGCAGCACCTGTGCGCAGTCATCGGAGCGCCCGGCGGCGGCCAGCGCACCGGCCGCCGCGGCGAGGGCGGTCGGCGGCAGCGAGGAGAGCTCCCACAGCAGGGTGGCCCAGTCCGCGGCCAGCCCCGCCCGGTGCAGGGCGACCGCGAGCACGGGCAGGTGCCCGGCGGGCCCGTCGGCCGCCTCGCACAGCACGGCGTGCGCCTCGCCGGTGCGGCCCTCCGCGCGCAGCCGCACGAGCATCCCGACGGTCTCATCGGCGGCCCGGAGCACGGCCGGGTCGGCTTCCGGGGCGGGCGGTGCGGCGTCAGCCCGCCGGGCCGGGGCACCGCCGTAGCGGGCGCCCCGGGGCGCGGACGTCGTGGGCGGAGGCGGTGGCGGGACGGGCACGGGCGAGGCGATGGGGGCCGTCTCCGTGCCGTCCTCCGCGTCCAGGCCCGCGAAGCGGGCCCCGCGCGGCCTCTTCCGCTCGCGCCGGGGCGCCGGGACGTGGGGCGCGTGAGGGTCCTCCGGACGGTGCGGATCCGGGGCCGGTGGCGACCGGACGGGCGCGGGCGGGGGCACGGCGTCCGCCGTCCGGAACCAGCCGTCGGGCACGGTGCTCCCCACCGCGGCCAGACGGTGGCTCAGTTCCGCGCAGCGCGCCGTGGCACGGGCGAGGTCGTCCCGGGCCCAGGCGGCCTCCTCCGGCTCGGCGTCGGGGCCGCCCGCCACCGGGCCTGCGGCCCGCAGGCGCTGTGCGGCGGCGGCCTGCTCGCGAAGCATCAGGTCGAGCCGGTCGGCGAGCGCCCGGCGTCCGCCGGGACGCCGGTCGTGCGCGGTGGCGGACTCGGTGTACAACGCGGCGGCCCGGACGGACTCCTGCGCCGCGACACCGGCCCCCCGGACGGCGGCGAGGTCCTGGAGGAGGGACTCGACCACATCCCAGGGCGGCACCTCCGTGCCGTCGAGGCAGGCGCGCATGCCCTCGGGGTCGCGTGCGACGAAGACCCCGTACCAGCCCCTGCCCGGGTCGAGCAGAGCAGCGAGGTCGCGCAGGTAGCGCGCGAACGTCCTTACTTCCACCGCGTGTCGGTCCACTGTCACCGTCGCCCTCGCCGGCCGCCGCCTGGAAGCTTCCAGACCGCTGGCATTCGACCGCAGGGGTGTTACGGAGGGGCTACGCGCTCTTTTCCGGTGTGGTGCGGGCGGGTCGGGGCGCGTGGGATGCGCTCCCCGGCCGGTGGGCGACGCCTCACGCACGGCCGGGCACGGAGGGTCACGGGCGTTCGGTATGCGCCATTGCCTCGGCACCGCCCGCCCGGGGGCGCGGCAGCCGGCGGGTGAGGGGGCGGGCGGGCTCCGGACCCCCGCGTCGTGCGGAAACACGCCTGAGATCATCTCGTGAAGGCGACGTCACATGACCTTCACGCCACGAACACTTCCGGCCGCGTCGCACGGACGGTCCGCCGACCGGCAGACGATCCCGTCGCGGCTCTCATAGCCTCCGGCCATGCGACGCACACAGATGAGACGCCTGGGACTCGCCTCCGTCTTCGCCCTTTTCCTCGCCCTGTTCGGCCTGGCCCCGGCGGCGAACGCGGCCGAGCCGGCCGAGCTGACCTTCACCACCGACACCGCCACCACCGTGCCGGGCGGCACGGTGAACCTGTCGATGACGCTCACCAACAACCGGAGTTACGACATCTGGTTCGTCCACCAGACGATCGACCCGACCTGGCTGACCACCCAGCGCCCCGACCTGAAGTACAGCTTCACCGGGTGCAGCCTGGCCACCGCCACCGGCAGCACCCCCTGTTCGGGCACCGGGCCCGCGAACCTCGGCGGCAACTACGGCACGACCGTGCCCCCCGGTCAGACCCGGACGGTCACCCTGACCCTGAAGATCGCGGAAGACTCCGGCTGCAACGGGGACATCGGCTTCTACTCGTACTACTACGCGGAGTTCAGCGACAGCGCGAACGCCACCGGCGGCCCTGTCCACACCCCCGAGACCCGCGTGCTCTGCGCCTGACCCCGCCCGTCCGACCGGCACATGGGCCGGGTCCCGACCGGACCCGCACCACCAGGTAGGCCGATGGCGGCCGGCCCGCGCACTCCGCCCGGGCCGGCCGCCACCGGCGTTCAGCCGCTGGGGGTGTCTGGAAACAGATCACCGCATGGGGGAAAAAGCAGGTCATCGGACCGCAGTCGCCCAGCTCGCCCCGCACCCGCGCACACCCGCACTCCACCCACGTCCCCGCACGTCACCCGGCCCGAGGTGACTCACGGGCCCGGAGCCGAGACATCAGGGCGGCCGGTTCGCCCCCACTCCCCCACCTCGATACCCCCTGCGGTTTTTCCGTCACGTTTCGCGCTAGTCACACAAAAGCTTCATAGGCCCATCACGATATGGAGGGACTGAAGCGAGTGACCGGTACCTGAGGGGGGCGCCGGCGCCCGCATGGAGTCGGGCGCGCTTCGCCGAGCGCCGCGCGTCTCCGCCCTGGGGAGGGACCAACAGCATGAAGCGCAGGATGTATGCGGCCTTGTGCACGGTGGGCACACTCGTGGCCTCGCTGGCTCTACCGGCGGGACAGGCACTGGCGGCCGACCCGCCGCCCCGCGTCGATCTGCGGGTCCTGGTCGTGAGTGACGGCGGCCCGGCGACCGACGCGATAGCCGCCGAGCTCGACACGGCCGGTACGCCCTACACCGAGGTCGACCTGACCGCCCCCGGCCGCCCGGTGATCGACGCCGGTTTCCTGGCGGACACGGTGGAGGGACGGGACCGCGCGAAGTTCCAGGCCGTGGTCCTGCCCAACGACAACCCGTTCGCGGCCGGGTCCGCCGAGATGGCCGCCCTCGCCTCCTACGAGCGGACGTACGCGATCCCGCAGGTGGACGCCTACACCTACGCACGTCCGGAGGCGGGGCTGAAGACCCCGGACGACGGCGGCTACTCGGGCGGCGCGGACGGCCTGCGGGCCGAGGTGACGCCGGCCGGGCTGGCGGGTCCCTTCGGCTACCTCGACGGTGACGTGCCCTTCGAGGACCTCTCGCCGACCGTCGGCGAGAGCTACGCCTTCCTCTCCACCCCGGCCGACGGCGCGGACTTCACCCCGTACGTCGACGCGTCGATCCCCGGGCGAAGCGCCCGCGGTTCGCTGGTCGGCGAGTACCGGCACGACGGGCGGCGGGAACTCGTCGTCACGTTCGTCTACAACCGGTACCAGCAGCAGTTCCGGCTGCTGGCGCGGGGCATCGTCGAGTGGATGACCGGCGGCACCCACCTCGGGGCCTCCCACAACTACTTCGCCGTCCACGTCGACGACGTCTTCGCCGCGGACGACCGCTGGAACTCCGAGCTCAACTGCACGCCCGGTGACGTCGACTGCGCGGACGGCAGCGTGGAGCCCGATCCGATCCGGATGGACCCGGACGACGTCGCGTACGCCACCGCGTGGCAGGACACGCACGGCCTGACGCTGGACCTGGCGTACAACGGGGTCGGCAGCGTCGACCACCGCGCGGAGAACGGCGGCACCGACGCGCTGGCCGACCGCCTCCTCGCCGACCGTGACGAGTTCCGCTGGATCAACCACACGTACACGCACGCCTTCCTCGGCTGCGTCCAGGACACCACCGTGGTCCCGTGGACGTGCGCCACCGCCCCCGGCGGGGGCACCGCCTGGGTCACCCGCGCCGAGATCTCCGACGAGATCGCCACCAACCGTGTCTGGGGCGAGGCGGCCGGACTTCCGCTGCACCACGGCGAGTTGGTGACCGGCGAGCACTCCGGTACGAAGGTCGACCCGCAGCAGCCCGAGGACAACCCGAACCTGGCGGGCGCCCTCGCCGACAACGGCATCACCTGGATCGGCTCGGACAACTCCCGTGACCCGCGGCAGCGCCAGGTGGGCCCCGCGCTCACGGTGTCGCGCTACCCGATGAACGTCTTCTACAACGCCGGCCGCGCGGCCGAGCAGGTCGACGAGTACAACTGGATCTACACCAGCCGCGCCCAGGGCGGCAGCGGCATCTGCGAGGACAACCCCGCCACCTCCACCTGCCTGCCCGAGCCGCTGGACCCGGCCACCGGCTACACCGACCACATCGTGCCGCTGGAGACGCGGATCGCGCTGGGCCACGTCCTGGCCAACGACCCACGGCCGCACTTCATCCACCAGTCGAACCTGGCCGAGGACCGCATCGCCTACCCGGTGCTGAGCGGAGTCACCGACGGGTACGCGGCACTGTTCGCCGACGACACACCGCTGGTGAACCCGCGCATGAAGGACATCGGCGCCGAGATGCAGCGGCGCCTCCGGTGGCGGCAGGCCCTCGACGCCGGCGACGTCACCGCGTACCGCATCGGCTCCGCGGTGACCGTGCACGCCCCCGCGGGTGTGGCCGTCCCCGCGACGATGCCGACCGGCACGTCGGAGGGGTCCGCCGCGTTCGGCGACGCGTACGCGGGCCAGGTGTCCGGCTGGAAGGTGCCCGGCGCACAGCCGCTGACCCTCGCCCTGCCGACGTCGGCCGACGCCCCGGTCACGGACACGGACCGGATCGCGGGCCCGACGAGCACCGTCCCCGCGCTCCCCGTCCCCGCCGGGGTCACCGAGCCGGCCGCGTTCGCACCGACGAGCTGAGCGACCCCGCACGCGGACGGTGCCGACCGGCACCGGACACCGGCACGCCCCCACAGACCCGATGGTGGAGCCATCCATGCACGTTCTCCACGGTTCGCGACAGCCTCACGCGGCCCGCGTCACCCTGCTCACCGAAGGAACGTATCCGCACAGCCACGGCGGCGTCAGCGTCTGGTGCGACCAGATCGTCCGGGGCATGCCCGACATCGCGTTCGAGGTCGTCGCGGTCACCGGCACCGGCCGGGAACCCGTCGTCTGGGACATCCCCGCCCAGGTCTCCCGCATCCGCTCCGTCCCCATGTGGGGGCCGGCACCGGAAGGGCGTCCGCCCACCGGACGGCAGGAGCGGCGGCTCGTCGGCGCCTACGAGCGGTTCGTCACGGCCCTGCTCGACCCGTGCGCCGAGGACGGCTTCGCCCCGGCCCTGTACACGTTGGCCGGGGCGGCGCGGGACGGGCTGCTCAGCCCCTTCCTGCGAAGCGACCGGGCGGTCTCGGTGCTCACCTCGGTGTGGAACCGGCCGGGGCTGATCGTGCGGGAAGCCCGCCCCACGCTGCACGACGCCCTCACCGCCACCACCCTCCTCGAACACGCGCTGCGCCCCCTGGCCACCGCTCCGCCCCGAAGCGGCGTCGCCCACGCGGTGAGCGGCGGGATCGCCGTGCTGCCGGGCCTCACCGCGCTCGAACGCCACGGTGTGCCGCTGCTGCTGACGGAGCACGGCGTCTATCTGCGCGAGCGGTACCTCGGCTACCGCACCGCCCCCTACCGCTGGCCCGTCAAGGCGGTCGTCCTCGGCTTCTTCCGGCTGCTCGCCGAGGAGACCTACCGGAAGGCCGCCCTGATCACCCCGGGCAACCGCTACAACCGGCTGTGGGAGGAACAGGGCGGGGCCGACCCCGGGCTGATCCGTACGGTCTACAACGGCGTGGACCCGGCGGCCTTCCCGCCGGCCGGTCCGGAGCCCGACGTGCCCACGCTGAGCTGGGCCGGCCGGGTCGACCCGATCAAGGACCTGGAGACCCTGATCCGCGCCTTCGCCCTGGTGCGCGAACGGCTGCCCGCCGCGCGCCTGCGGCTGTTCGGGGGCACACCGCGCGGCGGGGAGGCCTACCGGCAGCGGTGCGAGACGCTGGCCGCCGGGCTCGGGCACGCGGACGCGGTCACGTTCGAAGGCCGGGTGGACGACATCACGGACGCCTACGCGGCCGGCAACGTCGTCATGCTGTCCAGCATCAGCGAGGGGTTCCCGTTCACACTGATCGAGGCGATGTCCTGCGGGCGGGCCACCGTCTCGACGGACGTCGGCGGGGTCCGGGAGGCCGTCGGCGACAGCGGGCTCGTCGTGCCGCCGCGCGACCCGGCCGCGATGGCCGCGGCCGCCCTGGAGCTGCTGGGCGACCGGGAACGCCGGCGGCGGATGGGCGAGGCGGCCCGGCTGAGGGTGATCGAGCAGTTCACCCTGCGGCAGACCGTGGACACGTTCCGCTCGGTCTACCTGGAGCTGTCGCGGGCGCGGACGGCGGTCCACCCGCCCGAATCCGCCCCGGCGGCGTCCGCCACGAAGAGGCGCCACGCGGGCCGGCACCGCGCGGCGTTCGCGGACACCGCCACCGGTCCGGGCCCCTCGGCCGCGTTCGCGTCGACCGCCGTCGGCGCCCCGCCGCCGGGTCCCGGCGCGGCGCCCGGTCCCGTCGTCGGGAGCGTGGCGGGATGAGCGGGCCGCTGGCACTGGAACCCGGCGGCGCGGCGGACGACACGCTGGCGCTGCGGCTGGCCGACGACCGGACCATCGCCCTGCGTCTGCCCGGCCGGAGCGCCCACCAGGACGCGGTCGACGCGCTCGCCGCCGAGCTGACCGACCGCATCGGCCCGGCCGTACACCCGTACGAGGTCGCCGCGCTGCTGGAGTCGGAGGGGCTGGCCGCGGAGGTCGTCCGGGACACCTACGGGCACCCGGACCTGTTCTCACTGGCCGCCGCCCTCCACGAGCGGGTGCCCCGGAGCTTCCCCGAGCCGCCGCGGCCGGCCGACCCGTGGCGGCCCGACCACGTCCGGTGCGCCCTGCGCGGGGCGCTGTTCGCCCTTCCGGGGCTGGCGCACCTGCTCACCGGGCCGTTGTGGGCGACCGGCAGGGGCGTGGCCGCGCTGGTCGTGGCGGGCCTCGTCTCCTGGGCCTGGGGCCAGGCGCTGGGCCACCGGGCCTATCTGCGGCTGGCCTCGGGGCCCCGGGAGTGCGGCCGGACCCTGCTGGTGGGGGCTCCGCTGGGTGCCGTGCTGGCGACGGCCGCCGGGACGGTGGTGGCCGGGTCGGGGCCGACGGCCCTCTTCGTGGCCGGTCAGTCGGTGTATCTGGCGGGGGCCGGTGTGCTGCTGGTGCTGGGGCGGGAGCGGTTGCTGCTGGCCGCGCTCGTCCCGGTCGTCGCGGTGGCGGCGGCGCTGCCGTGGTGGGAGCCGGGGGCGCTGGCGCGGGCCGGGATACCGCTGCTGTCGGTCGTGGGGACGGCCGTCGCGGCCGGCTGGGCCCTCACCGGCCCGCTCGCCACCGCGCCGGCCCCCGGGGCCGCCCGGCCGCGGCCGGTGCTCTCGCTGCCCTACGGCCTGTTCGGTCTGGGCGCCGGGGTGCTGGTGCTGCTGGAGGGGCGGCACCAGCCGTACGCGGTGGTGGTGCTGACCGTGAGCATGGGGCTCGCCGAGTGGCTGCTGTACCGGTTCCGGGGGATGTCCGTGGCGGCCCTGCGGGCGACGGCCACTCCGGCCGGGTTCCGGCTGCGCTCCGCGGGGATCCTCCTGCTCTGTCTGTTCGCCTACCTCTCGCCCCTGGTGCCCGCCGCGCTGCTGACCGGCGCCGAGCCGGTGGGGCTGCTGCTGATCGCGGCGACGCTGTGGACCGCCCTGCTGCTCCAGGCGTTCGGGACGGCGTGGGTACCGGCCGTGGTGTGCCTGGCGGCGGCCGGTGCGGTGGGCGCGTTCACCCTGATCGGCCCGGGGCGGGACCTGCTCGTCCTGTCCCTCTGTCACGGGACGGCCGCTGTGGTGCTGGGGGTGTGTGCCCTGCGCACCCTGGGGCGGCCCTCGGCCCACGCCTGAACCCTGCCACCACCCGCCCGCCAGGCGCGGCGGACGGGTCCCGGGCTCCACGGGGCACGCGCGCCCGCACCCCTCGTGCCGCCGGCACGGCGGCCCCGGTTCTCACCACCACCGAAAGGAACGGTCACGTTGACCTCCACACCGCTCGCCGCCGTCACCGGAGCCGAGGGATTCATCGGCTCCCACCTCGTCGAGACCCTCGTGGCCGCCGGGCACCGGGTGAGGGCCATGGCGCAGTACAACTCCTTCTCCTCGTACGGCTGGCTGGAGACCCTGTCCGAGGAGGTGCTCGCCGAGGTCGAGATCGTCCTGGGCGACGTGCGGGACCCCGGCTCGGTGCGCGGGTTCGCCGAAGGGGCCGACTGCGTCTACCACCTGGCGGCGCTCATCGCGATCCCGTACAGCTACCGGGCACCGCACAGCTACGTGGACACCAATGTCACGGGCACGCTCAACGTCCTGGAGGCGGTACGCGCCCTGGGCACCCCGCGCCTCGTGCACACGTCCACCAGCGAGACGTACGGCACCGCGCAGACCGTGCCGATCACCGAGGACCACCCCATCCACACCCAGTCCCCGTACGCCGCGTCGAAGGCGGGGGCGGACCGGCTGGCCGACAGCTACCACGCCAGCTTCTCCACCCCGGTGGTGACGCTGCGGCCGTTCAACACCTTCGG
The DNA here is from genome assembly GCF_000177195.2 of Streptomyces sp. SirexAA-E. Classification (GTDB taxonomy): domain Bacteria; phylum Actinomycetota; class Actinomycetes; order Streptomycetales; family Streptomycetaceae; genus Streptomyces; species Streptomyces flavovirens. The sequence goes on along the minus strand of NC_015953.1, from coordinate 6,348,482 downwards.
GCCGAGGCAGTCGATGCGGGCCGTCATCCCGACGGTCATCGGCCAACTGGCCGCCGGGGAGCGCACGATCACCCTCGGCGATCTGCGGCCGACCCGTGACTTCACCTACGTCCGGGACACGGCGCGGGCTTTCCTCGCCGTCGGTACGGCCGACGCCGAGCGGGTGGTGGGCCGGACCTTCAACGCCGGGACGGGCGGCGAGATATCCGTCGGCGACCTGGTCGTCCTGATCGGCAAGGTGACGGGCACCGAGGTGGACGTCCGTGAGGACGCCGAGCGGGTGCGCCCCGCGGCCTCCGAGGTGATGCGGCTCGTCGCGGACGCGACCCGGCTGCGGGAGACCACCGGGTGGGCGCCCGCGCACGACCTGGAGGACGGGCTCGCGCGCACGGCCGCCTTCTTCCAGGACCCGGCCAACCTGGCCCGCTACAAGACCGGCATCTACAACGTCTGACCCGTCCGGCACGACCACGCACCACGTCGACGATGGAGGAACCCATGCACGTAGTGATCCTGGCCGGTGGCAAAGGCGTCCGGCTGCGGCCCTACACCACCGCGCTGCCCAAGCCCCTGGTGCCGATCGGTGACCAGCACGCGATCCTGGAGATCGTGCTGCGGCAGCTCGCCAACGCCGGTTTCACCAGCTGCACCCTCGCGATCGGCCACCTGGGAGAGATCATCCGCGCCTACGTCGGCGACGGCTCCCAGTGGGGCCTGGACATCGACTACGCGACCGAGGAGAGCCCGCTCGGTACGATGGGGCCCCTGCTCACGATGCGCGAGAGACTTCCGGAGTCGTTCCTCGTGATGAACGGTGACGTCCTCACCGATCTCGACTACGCCGACGTCCTGCGCCGGCACCGGGCGTCGGGGGCCCCGCTGACGATCGCCACGTACGCCCGCAAGGTGCACATCGACTTCGGTGTGCTGACCACCGACGAGAGCCGGGTGGTCGCGTTCACCGAGAAGCCCAGCATGGACTACCGCGTCTCCATGGGCGTCTACGGTCTCTCGCGGGCGACCCTGGACTCCTACACCCCGGGCCTCCCGCTGGGCTTCGACGAGCTCGTGCTCGACCTGCTGAAGACTCAGGATCCGCCGCACGCCTACGACTTCGAGGGGTACTGGCTGGACATAGGACGCCCGGACGACTACGACCAGGCGAACGCGGAGTTCACCAGCCGCAAGTCGCTGCTGCTCAAGGGAGCCTGACCTCACCATGCGTGTTCTCGTCCTCGGCCACACCGGCTACCTCGGCGGCCATGTCGCCGGGTCGCCGGCCCTTCCGCCGGACACGGTGCTCCTCCGCTCGGGCCGCTCGTCCGGCGCGGAGCTCCGCGTCGACCTGGCCCGCGTCGGCGTCGACGCGCTGGCGGGGATCCTGGAGTCGGCGGCACCCGACGCGGTGATCAACTGCGCGGGCGCCGTCGGCGGTGACGCGGTGGAGCTGGCCGAGGTCAACGCCCGGGGACCCGCCGTGCTGTGCGCCGCGTTGCGGCGGGCGGCACCGGGCGCGCGGCTCGTCCACCTCGGATCGGCCGCGGAGTACGGGCCTGGCGCCGAGGGCGTCCGCGTCACGGAGTCGGCGGCGGCCCGGCCGGTCTCCCCGTACGGCGCGACCAAGCTGGCCGGGACGGTGGCGGTGGCCTCGTCCGGGCTGGACGCGGTGGTACTGCGCGTGGGCAATCCGGTGGGCCCGGGCGCCCCGTCCGCCGGGCTGCCGGGACGGGTGGCCGGACTGCTGCGCACGGCGGGCCGGGACCCGGCCGCGGTGCTCCGGCTCGGCGACCTGTCGGCGTACCGCGATTTCGTGGACGTACGCGACGTGGCCCGGGCGGCGGTCCTCGCGGCCACCGTGCCGGGTCCGTTGCCCGGCGTCCTGAACATCGGCGGGGGCCGGGCCGTTCCGGTGCGGGAGCTCGTGGCCTCGCTGGTGCGGGCCGCCGGGTTCCGGGGGCGGGTCGAGGAGGCGGCGCACGAGGGCGGCTCCGCCCGGTCCGCGGGGGTGTCGTGGCAGTGCTCCGACAGCGCGGCGGCCGGCGCGGCCCTGGGGTGGCGGCCGTCGTACTCGCTGGACGACTCGGCGGCCGCGCTGTGGGCGGCTCGCGCCGGCGCCGGGACGGCTCGTCCGAAGCCGCTGCCCGCGCCGTCGGAAGGGGTGCGGGCTCCGTGAACTTCCTGGTTCCCCTCTACGTCCATCCGGCCGAGGACCCCGGTGCCTGGCACCGGCTGATCGCGGCCGCGGACCGGATCTACGGGGTGGTGCTGAACCCCGCGAGCGGCCCGGGGCCGGCCCCCGACCCGGCCTTCGTCTCCGCCGCCGGTGCCCTGCGTGCGGCCGGGGTCCACGTCTTCGGCTACGTGGACACCGACTACGGTGAGCGCCCGCCTCTGGACATCGCCCAGGAGGCCGCACGGCACCGGGACTGGTACGGCACGGACGGCTGCTTCCTCGACCGGTCCCCCTCGGGCCCGGCCGAACTGCCCGCCTGCCGAAGGCTGGTGCGGCAGATCAGACGATCGGGAGTCCCACTGGTGGCACTGAATCCAGGCGTCCATCCGGCCCCGGGGTACCTCCGCACCGCCGACCTCGTCGTGACGTTCGAGGGGCACTGGTCGACCTATGTGTCGGCGTTCAGCCGACCCCGGTGGGCCGCCCGGCAGCCGGCCGGGCGGCTCTGCCACCTGGTCTACGGGGTACCGCCCGCGCTGATCCCGCTGGCCGTCCGCACGGCCCGGGAGCGGGGTGCGGGGGTGTCGGGGCCGGTCACCGGTGAACTGCCGAACCCCTGGTCCGAGTTGACGCCGGCACTGAGCGGGTCGGCGTGACGGCCGGGGCGCGCCCGGGCCGGGCGTACACACTGCTGGCCGCCGCTCTCGTGGCGGCGGCCCTGTCCGGGTGCTCGGCCGGGGACGGCGCGGGGCGGAAGGAGGCGGCCGGCAGCCCGGCGGCCCCGCCGTCCGCGCGTCCGGGCCCCGGGGCCCCGCAGGACGGCGGCGGGGACACGGGGGACGGCGGCGAAGGCGGCCCGGCGAGCGGTGCTGCCACCACCGTTCCGGCCACCACCCCGGGCGGCACGCCCGGGGGCCGCTCCCCCCGCCCCTCCCCGCCGGACCGGTGGCGCCCCCGGCCGGGCCTGGCCTGGCAGTGGCAGCTGGACGGCAAGGTCGACCCCTCGGTGGACGTGCCGGTCTACGACATCGACGGCTTCGAGAACTCCGCCGCGGACGTCTCCCGCCTCCACGCCGACGGGCGCAAGGTGATCTGCTACCTCAACGCGGGTGCCTGGGAGGACTTCCGGCCGGACCAGGGCTCCTTCCCCCGGTCCGTGCTGGGCGAGGCCAACGGCTGGGACGGCGAACGCTGGCTCGACATCCGCCGGTTGGACGTGCTGCGCCCCATCATGGAGCGCCGGGTGGAGATGTGCCGCGCCAAGGGCTTCGACGCGGTGGAACCGGATCTGCTGGAGGGGTACGCCAACAGGACCGGTTTCCCGCTCACCGGGGCCGACCAACTGGCGTACAACAGGATGTTCGCGGAGATCACCCGTGAACGCGGGCTGTCCGTCGGCCTGAAGAACGACCTGGCCCAGATCCCGCAGCTGGTCGGGGACTTCGACTTCGCCGTGAACGAGGAGTGCGCCCAGTACGACGAGTGCGAGCGGCTCAAGCCCTTCGTGGCGGCGGGCAAGGCGGTCTTCCACGTCGAGTACGAGGAACGCACCGAGGACTTCTGCGCCGAGTCCCGTGCGCTGCGCCTGTCCTCGATGCGCAAGCGTCTCGACCTGGACGTGTGGCGCGACCCCTGCTGAGGGTTCTGCCAGGGAGGGGGCTCTCGGCGCTCAGAACGTCACGGCGATGCCCGTGTGGGGCCGCTTGCCGAGGCGTACGACCATGGCGGGCACGTCCACCAGCCAGAACTTCCAGCGGTACTTGCGGGCCAGCACCCTGCGTACCGCCGCCGTCCCCGCCGCGTCGAGCAGCCGCGCCGTTCCCCCGGCGCTCGGCGCGTCCTCGGCGGTCCGGCCGCGTACGTCGCAGACGGTGACCCGGACCCGGCTGTCGTTGCGCAGGCGCTTGACCTTCCAGGAGTCGGAGCGGGTCCAGATGTACAGCACGCCACCGTCGGCGGCGGCCCAGACGGGCGTGGCGACGGGAGTGCCGTCCTTCCGGTAGGTGGTCAGGCTGACGTACTCGCTGCGGGCGAAGTCCTGGAGGCTCACAGGCGCCGACCCTACCCGTACTACGCGGTGAGCGGCAGAGCCTCCGGCGACGGCTCCTCCGGCTCCAGGGCGCACCGGGCGAGCACCTCGTCCAGGGACAGCCCGAGGGCGCCCGCCAGTGCGGCGACGGTGAAGAAGGCAGGGGTCGGGGCACGGCCGGTCTCGATCTTGCGCAGCGTCTCCGGGGAGATGCCGGCGCTCGCGGCGACCGCGACCATGCTGCGCGGGCCGCGCGCCCGGCGCAGCAGTTCGCCGAGCCGTTCGCCGCGGGCGCGTTCTTCCGGGGTCAGGGGTGTCCGTACCATGCCGTCATTGTAATACCGCTCAGGCCGGTATAGTAATTGGCTCGGTCCGACTCGATGCCGATGGGTCCGCCCAAGCCGTGCACGAGCCCGGCCGTCGGAGGAGAAAGCACACCGGGGCCGGTACGGACAGCGGCTCACCGTGTCCGTACCGGCCCCGGGGGGCACCGTGGGCGCCGGCCGGTCAGTGCCGCCCGTCCGGCCGCACCACCATCGCCGAGCCGCCGCCCCGCCGTTCGGTCTCCGCGGCCGCGAGCCAGCGCCCGTCCGGCAGGCGCTGCACCCCGGTCGCCGCCCCGATCTCCGGGTTCTGTTTGAAGACGTGGCCCAGTGCCTCCAGTCGCCCGCGCGCCGGGCTGTTCCAGAGGGCCGGTTCGATCTCGGTGGCCGCCGCGTTGCGCTGGCTGGCGCGCGGCGCGGCGATCGCGTCGACCAGCGGCAGACCGCGGTCCAGGTGTCCGGTCAGCGATTGCAGCACCGTGGTGATGATGGTCGCGCCGCCCGGGGATCCCAGGGCCAGGACCGGCTTCCCGTGCTCCAGCACGATGGTCGGCGAGATGGACGAACGGGGGCGCTTGCCCGGTCCGGGCAGGTTCGGGTCGTGGACCGCCGGGTCGGCCGGGGCGAAGGAGAAGTCGGTCAGCTCGTTGTTGAGCAGGAAGCCGCGTCCCGGCACGGTGATGCCGCTGCCGCCCGTCTGCTCGATGGTCAGCGTGTAGGCGACGACGTTGCCCCACTTGTCGGCGGTCGTCAGGTGCGTCGTGTTCTCCCCCTCGTACGTCGTCGGCGCGGCCGTGCCGCCGGTGGCGCAGCGGGTGGGGTGGCGCGGGTCGCCGGGGGCGAGCGGGCTGGTGAGGACGGCGTCGTCCTTGATCAGGCAGGCGCGGGAGTCCGCGAAGCGCTGCCCGAGCAGTTCACGGGTCGGCACGTCCTCGAACTTCGGGTCGCCGACCCAGCGGCCCCGGTCGGCGAACGCGATCCGGCTCGCCTCGATGAGGCGGTGCAGGTACTGCGTCTCGTCCGCCGTCGAGAGGTCCGTGGTCTCCAGGATGTTGAGCGCCTCCCCCACGCTCGTCCCGCCGGAGGAGGAGGGCGCCATGCCGTAGACGTCGAGGCCGCGGTAGCCGACGCGGGTCGGGGCCTGGCGCAGCGCGCGGTAGGACTTCAGGTCCTTGGCCGTGAGGTCGCCCGGCCGCACCACCCGGGTGGACCGCTTGTCGACGGGGGGCTTGCGGACCGTCCTGACGATGTCCTGGGCCAGCTCGCCCCGGTACAGCTCGTCGATGCCCTTGCGGCCCAGCGTCTCGTAGGTGCGCGCGAGATCGGGGTTCCTGAGGACGGAGCCGACCGCGGGCGGCCTGCCGCCGGGAAGGAACAGGGCTGCGGTGGCGGGGAAGTCGGCGAAACGTTTCTGGTTGTCGGCGGTCTGCGAGCGGAAGGTCTCGTCCACCACGAAGCCGTCGCGGGCGAGGCGTTCGGCCGGCTCCAGCACCTGCCGCAGCGGTTTGCTGCCCCAGGTGTCGAGCGCCTTCTGCCAGGTGGCCGGGGTGCCGGGGGTGCCGACGGCGAGGCCGCTGGTGACGGCGTCGTCGAACGGGATCGGCTTCCCGTTCTCCAGGAAGAGCGAGGAGTCGGCGCTGCGCGGCGCGGTCTCCCGGCCGTCGATCGTCTCGACGCGGTGGGTCCGGGCGTCGTAGTGGACGAGATAGCCTCCGCCGCCGACGCCCGCCGAGTAGGGCTCGGTGACGCCGAGCGCCGCCGCGGTGGCGACGGCCGCGTCGACGGCGTTGCCGCCCTTGCGGAGCACCTCGATGCCGGCCGCCGACGCGTCCGCGTCGACGCTCGACACGGCTCCCCCGTATCCCACCGCCACCGGCGACTTGGGGACGGGCGCGGCCGGCCCGGCTGCCGCGGGTCCGGCTGCTCCGAGGGAGCCGACGACGGCGATCACGCTCAAGAACGACACATTCCGGCCTGCGGAACGGCGCATCCGTACCTCCAGTGAAGAATCGTCCGCGCAGGGTAACGCCGTCGCACCCGGATCGTCAGGACCGCCTCGGACACGCGTCCTTCGACGCCCGCCGGACTGTGCGGCCGTCGTCGTCCCGGGGTGCCGGCCCGCGCGCCCCTCGGTCAGGCGGTGGCCGCCGGTACGGCCGCGCAGTCGGCGATCAGGCGGAGGATCTCCCGCTGGTGCGCGGTCAGGTAGAAGTGGCCGCCCCGGAAGACGCGGAGGGCGAAGGCCCCTTCCGTGTGGTGCGACCAGGCCCGGGCCTCCTCGACGGTGACCTTGGGGTCGTCGTCGCCCACGAGGCTCCACACCGGGCAGCGCAGCGCGGGGCCCGGCTCGTACACGTAGGTCTCGGCGGCGCGGTAGTCGGCGCGGATCGCCGGCAGGGCCATGCGGATCACCTCCGGGTCCTCCAGGACGGCCGTGTCCGTACCGCTCAGCAGCCTGATCTCCTCGATGAGGCCGTCGTCGTCGCGCAGGTGGACCGTCTCCGTGCGGGACGCGGAGGGGGCCCGGCGCCCGGAGGCGAACAGGGCGTGCGGCACGACGCCGTGGTCGCGCTCCAGCCGGCGCGCCACCTCGAAGCCGAGGGTCGCGCCCATGCTGTGCCCGAACAGGACGAGAGGGCGGTCCGTCCACTGCAGGAGCACGGAGGTCACCTGGTCGGCCAGTTCGGCGATCGTGGCCACACAGGGCTCGGCCCGCCGGTCCTGACGCCCCGGGTACTGCACGGCGAGTACGTCCGTGCCGGCGGGCAGGCCCGCCGACACCGGCCGGTAGAAGCTCGCCGATCCGCCCGCGTGCGGCAGACACACCACCCTGACCGCAGCGTCCGGGCGGGGGTGGTAGCGGCGTATCCACAGGCGGTTGAGCTCGGCCGACGTGGTCATGGGGTGCGGGTTCCCTTCGTGGCGGCGGCACGGACCTGCCGCACCGGGCGTGCCCGAGCAGTCTCACCGGCCGGGGCGGTCGGGCCACACCCCTACCGCCCCCAGGCTCTCAGGCGTTGAGGTAGGCCAGGACCGCGAGGACGCGGCGGTTGCTGTCGGTGGACGGGGGGAGCATCAGCTTGGAGAAGATGCTCGAGATGTGCTTGGCGGCCGCGCCCTCGGTGACGGTCAGCCGTTGGGCGATGGCGTTGTTGGAGCATCCCTCCGCCATCAGCTCCAGCACCTCGCGCTCCCGGGCGGTGAGCGCGGACAGCGGCTCGTCGCGGGAGTGGGAGGTCATCAGCTGGGCCACCACGGCGGGGTCCATGGCGGTGCCGCCGCCCGCGACCCGGCGGACGGCGTCGATGAACTGCCCGTCGTCGAGGACGCTGTCCTTGAGCAGGTAGCCGATGCCGCCGGTGCCGTCGGCCAAGAGCTCGCGGGCGTACATCTGCTCGACGTGCTGGGACAGGACGAGGATCGGCAGACCGGGCTGCTCGCGGCGGGCGAGCAGGGCCGCCTGGAGGCCCTCGGTGGTGAACGTCGGGGGTAAGCGGACGTCCACCACGGCGACGTCCGGGCGGTGTTCGGCGATGGCCGCCCCCAGGTCCGTCCCGTTGTCGACGGCGGCGACCACCTCGCAGTCGTAGGCCTCCAGCAGCTGGATGATTCCCTGCCTCAGGAGGAAGAGGTCTTCGGCGAGGACAACGCGCACGGCAACTCCATTTTCACGACGGTCGGACCGCCCGGGGGACTGTTGATCTCCAGGACGCCGTCAAAGGATGCCAGCCGCCGCCGGATGCCCTCCAGGCCGCTCCCGGCCGACATCTCGGCGCCTCCTCGGCCGTCGTCGGTGACCTGCCCGCGCAGTGCGCCGTCCGCGTACCGCAGAACGACCTCGACCTGTCGGGCGTCGGCGTGCTTGAGCGCGTTGGTCAGCAGCTCCGACACCGAGAAGTAGACGGCGGACTCCACCGGGTCGGGCAGCTTCCCCGGCAGGTCCGCCGTGACCGTGACGGGCAGTGGACTGGCCAGCCCCAACGCCCTTACGGCATCGGCGAGTCCGCGCTCGGCGAGCACCGGCGGGTGGATGCCCCGGACCAGGCCGCGCAGCTCGCGCAGGGCCTGGACGGAGGAGCTGCGCGCGTCGTGCAGCAGGCGGCGGGCCTCCTCGGCGTCCCGGTCCAGCTGGCGGTCGACGGCTCCGAGGGTGAGGCCGAGACTGACCAGCCGGGCCTGGGCGCCGTCGTGCAGATCGCGTTCGATGCGGCGCAGTTCGGCGGCCTGGATGTCGAGCGCGCCGGAGCGCGTCTCCGCCAGGTGCCGCACCCGGGACGCCAGGCGGGCCCGCTGGGTCGGGCCCAGCAGGAACAGGACGAAGTAGGCGTACCCCTTCAGCAGCCAGGGGCACAGGAGGAGCCAGCCGGCGAACACGGCGCATGCCGCCAGGCCGGCGGCGAGGGCGGCGGGCCAGCTGTCGACAGTGATGAACGCGTACCAGCGCCCCACTCCGTCCGCGGCGACGGGCCGCCACAGCCCGCAGGCCAGCGCCAGCCCCTCCCCCGCGTAGTACAGCAGCGCGGCCGGGGCGCAGCCGAGCAGCAGGCCGACGACGCTGTTGAGGAGCAGCCACAGCAGGTCCCGCCAGCTCGCCGGGTCGGCCAGGATCCACTTGCAGCGGCGTACCCAGCCGACGATGTCCCGTTCGATCTCCTCCGGTTCGGGCCGGTAGGGCCGTTCCACCGGGACTCCGGAGCGGGCGGCGGCGCGCCGGTTCAGGTCGCAGACCCGGCGCACCGCGGTGGTCAGGTGGGGCAGGGCGAGGAAGCCGATCCCGATGAGGCACAGGATGGTGAAGTACGTGGTCGTGACGAACAGGACGACCGAGGCCAGGGCGCCGACGGCGATCAGCGCGCCGACCATGGTGTCACGGGCGGCCCGGCCCAGTCGCGCGCGCACGCCCTCCCAGCCGCGGGGAAGTCCGCGGGGGAGGGCGAGGGAAGGGCCGTCCCCGGACGGGGGTGCCGGGGACGGCCCGGTTCGGATACGGCTCACGCCGCGTTCACCGCGTCGACGGCGGGCGTGCGCATGCCGCGCCACGAGGGCAGGAGGGTGGCGCCGAAGACCAGCACCAGGGACCCGCCGACGACGGCGAGGTAGATCCCGGGGGATCCGGAGGGCAGGTAGGAGTCGGCCTTGACCATGCTGTAGGGCACGATGGTGGCCGCCGAGGCGATCGTGCCGAGGACGGTGGCGATGATCCCGATGAGGACACCCTCGACGGTGAGCATGCCGAGCACCTGGCGGCGCGTCGCCCCCGTCAACTGCTGGAGGCCGAACTCGGCGCGGCGCTTGCGGGTGACCGCCACGAGGGTGTTCACGACGGTGATGGCGGCGTATCCGACGATCATGGCGACGATCGTATAGTTCGCGGCGACCAGGATCTGCTGAATCTGGTTGTTCCGGCCGGCCAGTGAGTCCCCGTCGTCGAGTTCGGTGCCCGGCACGCTCGCCGCCAGCCCGGCCAGCGCCTCGCGGACCTCGGCCCCGCCGCCCGGTTCGGAGCGGGCCAGGATCTGGTGCGGGAGCCCGTCGCTCGTGTGCGGGGCCAGGGTCGCCGCGGGCAGGGTCACGTACTGCTGCTTGGGGTTGTCGGCGTAGAGGGCGACGACGGTGGGGCGTACGGCGGTGCCGTCGCCGAGGCGCAGCGGCAGCCGGTCGCCGATCCCCACGCCGTACTCCTCGGCCTTCTTGTCGGAGAGGGCGACGGTGTCGCCGTGCAGGCCGGACAGCGAGCCGGCGACGGGCCGCAGATCGAGGCTCTGCCGCACGCCCTCCGCCGACACGCCCCGGAATTCGGCGTCGGCCCGCCCGTCGGGGGCGTCCACGAATCCCCGGCTGGTGACGAACTCGGACGCGGCGGCCACACCGGGGATCGCCCGGACCCGGTCGACGACGTCGGGGGCGAAGCCGCCCGCGGTGGAGTCGAGGACGTAGTCGGCCAGGATGTTCCGGTCGTAGGAGCGCTGGGAGACGTCGTCCTCGGTGGCCTGCATGTAGAGGGTGCCGGTGGCGATGCCGATGAGCAGGACGATGGGCGCGACGGCGCCCGCCATACGGACGTTGGCCGTCTTGGCGTTGCGCAGGGCGAGCATGCCGGAGATGCCGGAGAAGGCGCGCACCGGCAGGTGCAGCAGGGCGACCATCGCCTTGGTGATACCGGGGGCGAGCAGCGCCAGGCCGATGCAGAACAGTACGGAGGCCGGTCCGGCGGTGCTGGCGAGGGTGGGGCCGTCCTCCATCACCGTGGCGGTGGCGAAGGCGAGGCCGATGCCGTTGGCGAGGAAGAACAGCGCGATCAGCAGCCGCGGCACGCTGAACCAGCGGGTGCCCACGGCGCTCTCGGCCAGGGCGGCGACCGGTTCGGTGCGGGCGGCGCGACGGCCCGCGAAGCGGGTGGCCCCGGCCGCGGCGAGCACGGTGACGACGGCGCCGACGGCCATCGGCATCCAGCCGGCGTGGTAGACGATCGCCGACGAGACGACACCGCTGGAGGTGAGCACGCGGAAGAGCAGCTTGCCGAGCAGGTACCCCGGGTACAGGGCGAGCAGGACCGACCCCACCGAGAGCACCGCCGTCTCGGTGAGGATCATGCGGCGCAGCTGTCGGGGGGTGGAGCCCACGGCCCGCAGCAGGGCCATCTCCCGGGTGCGCTGCTGGAGCGACAGCCCGAGGGTGGAGGCCACCCCGAACATCACGATCAGCACCACGGACGAGCCGAAGATGGCCGCCAGGATGACGACGGTGCGCTGGCTGGAGAGGGTGCCGGGCAGTTCCGCCAGGCCGCGCCGCTCACCGGTGAGCACCTCGGCGCGGTCGCCGACGGCGGACCGCACCGCGTCGGCGACCGCCGCCGTGTCGGCGCCGTCCTTCGGCAGGACACCGATCGAGTCGATCCGGCCGCCGGCGAGGGTGCGGGCCTGCTCGTCGCTGAAGAACACGGCGGCGTCGGCGTCGTCGCCGCCGCGCGGGCCGGTGACACCGCTGACGGTGAACCGCCGGGTCTCGCCGCCGACGAGGACGTCGACGGCGGAGCCCGGGCGGACACCGGCGCGCTCGGCGAGCCCGGCGTCGAGGACGACCTCGCCACCGGCGGCGGGGGATCCACCGGCGGCGAGGGTATAGGGGGCGAGCCGGGCACTGGCCCAGCCGTGGCCGTAGGAGGCGTCCTCACCGGTCAGCGCCTTGCCGTCCTTGAGGACGGTGGCGGGGAAGGACACGTCGCCGACGGCCTCGCCGACGCCGTCCGCCCGGGCCACCTCACCGACCAGTGCCGGGTCGATGCGGTGACGCTCCGTCAGGGCGGCTCCGTCGTAGGTCTGTTCACCGGTGACGACGACCGGGGCGCCGTCGAGCCGCAGCGGGTCGGCGGCCATCCGGACGCCGGTCTCCATCAGTCCGCCGCAGCCGATGACGATCGCGGCGCCGAGGAACATGGCCAGGAAGGTCGCGACGAAGCTGGTCCGCCGGAACTTCAGGGTGCGCAGGGCGAGCCGCCACATCAGTACATCCCTCCGGACGTCATCGGGGCCGCCTGCTCACGGTTCTCGTCCTCCCAGGCGCCGAGCCGTGTCATCCGGGCCGCGACCGTGTCGGCGGTCGGCCGGTGCAGTTCGCCGGCGAAGGCGCCGTCGGCGAGGAAGACCACGCGGTCGGCGTACGAGGCGGCCACCGGGTCGTGGGTGACCATGACCAGGGTCTGGCCGGCCGTGTCGACGGACTCGCGCAGCAGCGAGAGCACGGCCCCCGCGGTGCGGGTGTCCAGGGCTCCGGTGGGCTCGTCGGCGAAGACCACGGCGGGCCGGGTGACCAGGGCGCGGGCGATGGCGACGCGCTGCTGCTGGCCGCCGGACAGCTCGGACGGCAGGTGGCCGAGGCGTTCGGCCAGGCCGACGCGCTGCACGACGGTGCGGATCAGGTTCTTGTCCGGCCGCTTTCCCGCCAGTTGCAGCGGAAGGGTGATGTTCTGCATCACCGTCAGGGCGGGCAGCAGGTTGAACGACTGGAAGATGAAGCCGATCCGGTCGCGGCGGAGCATGGTCAGCTGGGTGTCGTCCAGGCCGGCGAGGTCGGTGCCGCCGACGGTGACGGTCCCGGAGGTGGGCCGGACCAGGCCCGCGGCGCAGTGCAGGAAGGTGCTCTTGCCGGAACCCGACGGTCCCATCACCGCGGTGAAGGTGGCGTCGGCGAAGCTCATGGAGAGTTCCCGGAGCGCGGCCACCTGGCTGTCCGCTCGCCCATAGATCTTCGACACGGTGTCCAGCCGTACCGCCTCCGCCCGGCGAAGGTCATGTGATGTGTGCATCGGGCTCCCCAATGAGATGTCGCGCTTCCCACGCGGTGTCTGCGGATCAGATTAGGAGGAGCGGGGCCGCCGCACATTGGCCTTATTCCGCCGATTCGAGGTAGAGGTTTCTCTACCTCCCCCTCACATGTTCATGGAGTCGTGCGGCGTTTTATGCCGTCGGGCTTTTCCCCGCACCACGCGGAGGAGCGAAGCACGGGGGTCGAACAACGGACCGACGGACGAGCACAGGTCGGAAATAGCTCTCGGTGCGGCTTATTTCTTCACAAGCATTACCGACGCCCTGTCAAGGGGGTGAAAATGCCCCTAGGACAGTGCATCCGGCGGCACCTTGTCCGAATCTTTTACCCCGCCGTCGAAGTACGGTCACTGCCAGTGCCACAGTGTGGGCGAACGGGTAACGTCGACGTATCCGAAACCGTCGAGGGATGGGATTCTCTGTGTCCAGGACAGCCGGCTTCCCCACGGCCGAGAGGTATGACGGCATCGCACACGTGAGGTCGGTGCGGCATGGGGCGTGACCACGGGCTGATCGCCAGCGTGCAGCCCGACGGGTACCTGGAACTTCTCGTACCGCTCACCGGAAAACGGCACAGATGCGGTCCACGGGGTACGACGATGTGGCTGGCACTCCAGCGCAGTGATTGGCAGACGGAAGCAGCGGCGGAAGAAATCGCCGTGCGATTAGGTGTGGATCCGGACAGTATTCGATGTGATATCGAGGCCTGGATGTCGCATTTCCGTGAGGCCGGTGAGTGACGGAGCCGCGGGATGCGGCGGCCTTGTGGCCACCGCGTCCCGCGGCGGGTTCGGCGGCCGGTCCGCGCTCCGCGACCGCCGGTCTTCCTCCGGTGTTCCCGGCCTCGGAGCCCGTCGGGTGGCCCGCGACCGGAAGGCCACCCGGCAGGCTCTCAGGGGGCCGCGACGCCGGACAGCCACTTCTCCACCGCTCCGGCGGTGGACTCGGCCCGGTCCTCCATGATCGTGAAGTGCGTGCCGGGCACCTCGGCGAGTTCGTGGGTGCCCTCCCAGCGGGCCTGCCAGCCGTCGAGGCCGGGCGCGAACGGGTCCTCGGGCCGGACGAACAGCACCGGAGCGGTCAGCGCGCCCGGCAGGCAGTCCGGGATCAGGTCGCTGTAGCGGCTCATCGCGGCGAGCCGGGCGGTGCCGAAGCCGCCCACGGACGCTTCGCGGTCCAGCATGCCGTTGAACATCTCCCGCCGGAGCTGTTCGGTGCCGTCGTCGGCGAGCAGATACGTGTCCAGCAGGACCACGCCGGACGCCGGGCGGCCGGCCTTCTCCATCGCCTCGGCCGCCGCGTGGGCGAACTGCCCGCCGGAGGAGTAGCCGAGCAGCACGTAGGGCCGTCCGTCCGCGCAGGCCCGCCGGATGCCTTCGACGACGACCTCCACGACCGCAGCGACGGAGCGCGGCAGCGGCTCCCCCGGTACGAAGCCGGGCACGTCGGGTACGAGGACGTCGCGCCGGCCATGGAAGTGCCGGGCGAACCGGGCGTACTGGTGGGCGCCGCCCAGTGCCATCGGGGAGGGCAGGCAGATCAGGCGGGGCCCGTCGTCCCCGGTGGCCAGCCGTACGGGGTCGCTCACGTCACCGAACTCGTCCGCCGAGGAGAAGCCCGGCAGGATGTCCGCCGCGCTGTGCAGCAGCGTCAGGGCTCGTTCCCAGTTGCCGTCGGCCGCCGCGCGCCGCACCAGTCCGCTGACCGATTCGATGTCGTCGTCGGCCGGTTCGGCGGCGCCGCCTCCGGCGAGGTGCTCGCTCAGGTGGGCGGCGAGTGCCGCGGGCGTGCGGTGGTCGAAGACGGCTCCGGCCGCGACGGTGACGCCCAGGGCGTCGCCGAGGGCTGCGCGCAGTTCGGCGGCGGAGACCGAGTCCAGGCCGATCTCCAGGAAGGCGTCCTCGGGTTCGACGGCCTGCCCTCCCTCGTGCCCGAGGATCGCGGCGGTCCGGTCCCGCACCAGCTCGGTCAGCAGGGCCTCCCGCTCGGACTCGAGGGCCGCCGCCAGCCGCTCCCGCAGTCCTCGCGCCTCCTCGGCGGGGGCGGGCCCGGTGGCCGGCCGGTCCATGGTGAGGGGGACGTCGGCGTCCAGCCAGTACCGTTCGCGCTGGAAGGCGTACGTGGGCAGCTCGGCGCGGGCGGTACCGGGGAAGAGCGCGGCCCAGTCCAGGGGCAGGCCGTCGGCGTGCAGCCGGGCGAGCCCGGACAGCAGGGCCGCCGGTTCGGCGCCGTGGCGCCGGCCGAGGGCCACGAAGGCGGCGTCGCCCTCGCCGGCGCACTCCCGTACGAGCCCGGTCAGCACGGCGTCCGGGCCGACCTCCACGTAGCGGGTGACGCCCGACGCCTCCAGGGCGGTGACGGCGTCGAAGAAGCGGACGGTGCCGCGCACGTGCCGCACCCAGTACCGCGGGTCGCGCAGCTGCTCCCCGGTGGCGGGGCGTCCGGTGAGCGCCGAGACCACCTCGACGCGGGGTTCGTGGAAGGTGAGCTGCTCGACGACCGCCTGGAAGTCGTCGAGCATGGCGTCCATCAGCGGGGAGTGGAAGGCGTGCGAGACGCTGAGCCGCTTGGTCTTCCGAAACCCCGAGGCGGCGGCGAGGACGGCCTCGCGCTCCCCGGACAGGACGACCGCCGCCGGTCCGTTGACCGCGGCCAGGCCGACCCGGTCGTCCAGCAGCGGGAGGACCTCGTCCTCACCGGCCCGTACGGCGACCATCGCACCGCCCTCGGGGAGTGCCTGCATGAGCCGGCCCCGTGCGGCGACCAGGGCGCAGGCGTCGGCCAGGTCCAGCACTCCGGCCACATGGGCGGCGGCGATCTCGCCGACGGAGTGGCCGGTCAGCACGTCGGGCCGTACCCCCCAGGACTCCAGCAGCCGGTAGAGGGCCACCTCGTAGGCGAACAGGGCGGTCTGCGCGTACCGCGTGCGGTGCACCGCTTCGGTGTCGTCGCCGCTCAGCACGCCCACCAGGTCCAGGCCGAGGCGGGCGTCGACGGCGTCGAAGGTCTCGGCGAACACCGGATAACGGGCGCGCAGTTCGAGCCCCATGCCGGGGCGCTGGGCTCCTTGGCCGGTGAACAGGAAGGCGGTGCGGCCACCGGTGCGGGCCCGGCCGGTGACGGCGGCGGCCGACGGGCGTCCGGTGGCGAGGGCGTCCAGGCCGGCCAGGAGCTGCTCCCGGTCGGCGCCGACGACGGCGGCCCGGTGGCCGAAGGCGGCGCGCCGGGTCCCCAGGGCCCGCGCGACGGCGGACATCGGCAGGGCGGGGCGGGCGTCGAGGAAGTCGCGCAGCCGCTCGGCCTGTGCGGGGAGGGCGCGCGCGGAGCGGGCGGACAGGGGCAGCAGAACGGCCGGTGCGGGGGGTTCGGCCTCGGTGTGGGAGGGGATGTCCTCGGCGGGTGCCTCCTCCAAAATCACGTGGGCGTTGGTCCCACTGATCCCGAAGGACGACACCCCCGCACGACGCACCCGCTCACCCCGCTCCCAACTCCGCTCCTCCTCCAGCAACCGCACCCGCCCCGCACCCCACTCCACCTTCCGCGACGGCTCACCCACATACAACGTCCGAGGCAACACCCCCTCCCCCAACGCCAACACCATCTTCATCACACCCGCCACACCCGCAGCCGCCTGCGTATGCCCCAGATTCGACTTCACCGACCCCAACCACAACGGCACCTCACGCTCGCCCCCGTACACAGCCAACAACGCCTGCGCCTCGATCGGATCACCCAACTCCGTCCCCGTCCCATGCGCCTCCACCACATCCACCTCAGCCGCCGACACACCCGCCGACACCAACGCCTGACCCAACACCCGCTGCTGAGACGGACCGTTCGGCGCCGTCAGACCATTCGACGCACCATCCTGATTCACCGCACTCCCCCGCACCAACGCCAACACCCGATGCCCCGCCCGCCGCGCATCCGACAACCGCTCCAACACCAGCACACCGAGTCCTTCGGAGAACCCGGTGCCGTTCGCGTCGTCGGAGAAGGACCGGCACCGGCCGTCCGGGGAGAGGGCGCCCTGGCGGCTGAACTCCACATAGGTGCCCGGCGAGGCCATGACGGTCACTCCCCCGGCCAGGGCGAGGGTGCACTCGCCCTGGCGCAGCGACTGGGCGGCCAGGTGCAGGGTGACCAGGGAGGAGGAGCAGGCGGTGTCGACGGTGAGGGCGGGGCCCTCCAGTCCCAGGGTGTAGGCGACCCGGCCGGAGACGACGCTGCCGGAGCCGAAGCTGCCGAAGTAGTCGTGGTACATGACGCCCGCGAAGACCCCGGTCCGGCTGCCGCGCAGCGACGCCGGGTCGATGCCGGCGTGCTCCAGCGCCTCCCAGGACCCCTCCAGCAGGAGCCGCTGCTGCGGGTCCGTCACCAGTGCCTCGTGCGGGGAGATGCCGAAGAACCCGGCGTCGAAGTCCCCGGCGTCGTACAGGAATCCGCCCTCGCCCGTGGAGGAGCGGCCGCTCTTGCCGGGCTCCGGGTCGTGGAGGTCCGGGTCCCAGCCGCGGTCGTCGGGGAACGGGCCGATGCCGTCGCGGCCTTCCGCGACCATGCGCCACAGGTCCTCGGGGGAACGGACTCCGCCCGGGTAACGGCACGCCATGCCCACGATCGCGATCGGTTCCCGGGCCGCGGCCGTCTGGGCGCGGTTGCGCTCCCGCAGCCGCTCGATCTCCTTCAGCGAGGCGCGCAGCGCCTCGACCATCCTGGTGTCCGGCTTCTCGGACTCGGCCATGGTTCCACTTCCTCTCACAGGGAGTCGTCGTCGCCGACGAGGTCGTCGAGCGCCAGGGTGATCAGGCTCTCGGCGTCCATCGCGTCGATCGCCGGGCGGCTGGGCGCGTCGTTCGCGGACTGCTCCCGCTCGGGTCGCAGTCCGGCGAGTTCGAGCAGGCTGTCCAGCAGTCCGGCTTCGCGGAGCCTGGCCACCGGGAGGGCGGCCAGGGCGGCGCGGACGGTGTCCTCCTCGCGGGGGGCGTCGGCGGTGGACGGCGCCAGTTCGGCGGCGAGGTGGTCGGTGAGGGCGGCCGGGCTCGGGTGGTCGAAGACGAGGGTGGCGGACAGCCGCAGCCCGGTCGCCTCGTTGAGCCGGTTGCGGAACTCGACGGCGGTCAGGGAGTCGAAGCCGAGGTCCTTGAAGGGCAGCTCCGCCTCGAACTCCTCGGTCCCCAGCACCTCCCGGGCCTCGTCCCGTACCAGTGCCAGCAGGCGCGCGGTCCGCTCCTCGGGCGTACGGGCGGCCAGGTCGCGGCGGAGCGCCGCCGAGGCGACGGAGGTGGTGGCACCGGTACGGCGGGGCACCCGCACCAGACCGCGCAGCAGCGGGGAGACACGTCCGGCGTCCCGGGGGGCTCCCAGGTCCAGGCGGGCCGGCAGCAGGACCGGTTCCGCACGTCCCACCGCGGTGTCGAACAGCTCCAGGCCCGCCGCCGTGTCGAGGGCGAGGACGCCTCCGGAGGCCATGCGGCGCGCGTCGGTGTCGCCGAGGCGGTCGGCCATGCCGCCGCTGCCCGCCCAGGCGCCCCAGGCGAGCGAGAGTCCCGGCAGCCCCAGGAAGACCCGGTGCGCGGCGAGGGCGTCGAGGAAGGCGTTGCCCGCGGCGTAGGCGGCCTGGCCCGGACTGCCGAAGAGTCCGGCCGCGGACGAGAACAGCACGAACGCGGTCAGCGGGCGGTCCGCGGTGAGTTCGTGCAGATGCCAGGCGGCGTCCAGCTTGGGCCGCAGCACCGTGTCCAGCCGCTCGGGGGTGAGGGAGGTGAGGACGGCGTCGGCGAGGACACCGGCGGTGTGCACCACCGCGGTGACGGGGTGGTCGTCCAGGACGCGGGCGAGGGCGGCGCGGTCGGAGGCGTCGCAGGCGACGAGGGTGGCCTGCGCGCCGAGTGCGGCCAGTTCCTTGCGCAGGTCCCCGGCGCCGGGGGCGTCGGCTCCGCGGCGGCTGAGCAGGACCAGCCGCGTGGCGCCGTGCTCGGTGACCAGGTGGCGGGCCACCTCCCGGCCGAGCGCGCCGGTCCCGCCGGTGATCAGTACGGTGCCCGTCCAGTCGGCCGGGGTGTCCCCGTCCCGGCGCGGGGCGCGGACGAGGCGCGGGGCGCTCACCGTATCTTCGCGAAGGGCCAGTTGGGGCTCCCCGGACGCGACGGCGGAGGGCAGCAGGCGGCGGGAGGCGTCGGTGTCGTCGAGGTCGGCGAGGACGATCCGGTCGGGGTGCTCGGACTGGGCCGAGCGGATCAGGCCCCACACGGCGGCGGCACCCGGGTCGGTGACCGCCGCGGGATCGGGGCCGGTGGCTCCCCGGGTGGTGACGACCAGGCCGGTGCCGGCGAACCGCTCGTCGGCCAGCCAGTCCCGCACCACGGCGAGCATCCGCCGGGCGCCGGCCCGGATCTCCTCGGGGTCCCGTCCGCCGGGGTGCGGGACGACGAGGGTGTCGGGGGCCTGGGCGGCGGCCTCCGGCAGGCCGGTGACGGTCGCGACCTCGGCGACCTCCCCGGCCAGCGCGGCGGCCAGCTCCTCGTGGCCGGAGCCGAGGACGGCCCAGCGGCCGGCCTGGGGGGCGGTCGGCACGGCGACGGGCACCCAGTCCAGGGCGAACAGGTCCTCGTGGCCGCCGGAGGCGGCCGCGGCGATCCGTGCGGGATCGACCTCCCGCAGCGTCAGCGACGCGACCCGGGCCACGGGCCTGCCGCCGGGGTCGGCGGCGTCGATCCGTACGGCGCCGGAGCTCAGCGGCGCGATCCGCACCCGCAGGGCGGTCGCGCCCGCGGCGTACAGCTCGACACCGTTCCAGGCGAACGGCAGCGCCATGCGCTCCGGCGCCCCGGCGCGCAGTCCGACGGCGTGCAGCGCGGAGTCGAGCAGCGCCGGGTGCAGTCCGAAGGGGGCGCCGTCGGTGGTGACGGCGACCTCCGCGTACACCTCGTCGCCGAGGCGCCAGGCGGCGCGCAGTCCCTGGAAGCGGGGTCCGTACTCGGCGCCGAGTGCGGCGAGCCGTTCGTAGACGCCGTCCAGGTCGACGGGTTCGGCGCCGGGCGGCGGCCAGGTCGTCAGGTCGTGGGCGGGCGCCGGGTCGGCGGGGCGCAGTGTGCCGGTGGCGTGGGTGGTCCACGGGTCGTCGTCGGCCGCGGCGGCGTACACGGTGAAGGCCCGGGCGCCGGTGGTGTCCGGTTCGCCGACGGTGCACTGGAGGCGGACGCCGCCGTGCTCGGGCAGCACCAGCGGTTCGGCGACGGTCAGTTCCTCCACCGTGGGGCAGTCCAGCCGGGCCCCGGCGGCGAGGGCCATCTCGACGAACGCCGTGCCCGGCAGCAGCGGTACGCCGCCGACGGCGTGGTCGGCCAGCCATGGCTGGGCCGAGAGCGAGAGCCGCCCGGTGTGCAGGGCCGCGTCGGCGTCGGCGCGTTCGACGGCGGCGCCCAGCAGCGGGTGGCCGACGGCGGGCCCGGAGTGCCCCGGGTCGCCGGCCATCCAGTAGCGGTCGCGCTGGAAGGCGTAGGTGGGCAGGTCCGAGCCGTCGCGGTGGGGCAGCAGGTCCGTCCAGTCGACGGTGACGCCGTGCACGTGCAGCGCGGCGATCCCGGCGACCAGGGCCTCGGTCTCCTCGCGGTCCTTGCGCTGGAGCGCGACGACGGCCGCCGTGTCATCGGGCAGGCAGTCTCCGGCGGCGGCGGTGAGCGCGCCGCCGGGTCCGACCTCCGCGAAGTGCCGGGCGCCCGCGCCGTGCAGGGCGGACACCGCGTCGGCGAAGCGGACCGCCTCACGGGCGTGCCGTACCCAGTACTCGGCGGTGGAGAGTTCGTCGGGGGCGGCCGGGGCGCCGGTGAGGGTGGACACCAGCGGAATGCGCAGCGATCCGTACGAGAGCGACTCGGCGACCTCGCGGAACTCCTGGAGCATCGGTTCCATCAGGGCCGAGTGGAAGGCGTGGCTGACGGCCAGTTCCCTGCTCCGGTCGAAGCGGGCGGCGAGCGCGCGGGCCGGGCCGGCCGGGCCGGAGATCACCACGGAGGCGGGTCCGTTGACGGCGGCCAGGTCGACCCCCTCCCCCAGCAGCGGTGCGACCTCGTCCTCAGCCGCGCGTACGGCGATCATGACGCCGCCGTCGGGGAGCGCCTGCATCAGCCGTCCCCGGGCGGCGACGAGCCGGCAGGCGTCCTCGAGGCCGAGGACGCCCGCCACGTGGGCTGCCGCGAACTCGCCGACGGAGTGCCCGGCGAGCAGGTCCGGCCTGATGCCGAACGATTCGAGCAGCCGGAACAGGGCCACCTCGAAGGCGAACAGGGCGGGCTGGGTGTACTCGGTGCGCTCCAGCAGCTCGGCGGAGCCGAGGACGTCGCCGAGCGGCCGGTCCAGCAGCGGGTCGAGGTGGGCGCGGACCTCGTCGAAGGCGGTGGCGAAGGCGGGGAACGCGGCGCCGAGCCGGGTGCCCATGCCGGGCAGTTGGGAGCCCTGGCCGGAGAAGAGCAGGGCCAGCTTGCCGTCGGTCGCCGGGCCGGCCGTGCCGACGGGGGGCGTGCGTCCCTCGGCCAGCGCCCGCAGCCCGTGGGCCAGCTCCTCGCGGGTGTGCCCGACGACGGCGGCGCGGTGGCCGAGTGCGGTACGGGCGTGCGCGAGGGCGCCGGCGATCCGGTGCGGGTCGGCGTCCGGCCGGCCGGTCAGGTGGTCCAGCAGCCGCCCGGCCTGGGCCCGCAGTGCCTGGGGCGTGTGGCCCGACAGCAGCCACGGCACGGCACCCGCCTCGGGTCCGGCCGGCGGCGCGGCGGCGGGCGGTGCGACGGCGGGCGGCGCCTCCACGATCACATGGGCGTTGGTGCCGGAGATACCGAAGGAGGAGATGCCCGCGCGGCGCGGCCGGCCCGGGTCCGGCCACGGCAGGGACTCGGTCAGCGGACGGACGTTGCCGCCCTCCCACTCCACGTGCCGGGAGGGCCGGTCGATGCCGAGGCTGACGGGCAGGGTCTCGTGGCGGATCGCCTCGACCATCTTGATGACGCCTGCGACACCGGCGGCGGCCTGGGTGTGGCCCAGGTTGGACTTGACCGAGCCGAGCCACAGCGGGCGTTCCTCGGTGTGCTCCGCGCCGTAGGTGGCGATCAGGGCCTGCGCCTCGATGGGGTCGCCGAGGGTGGTGCCGGTGCCGTGGGCCTCGACCACGTCGACGTCGGCCGCGCCGACGCCCGCCGCCGCCAGGGCGCGGCGGATGACGCGCTGCTGGGCGGGACCGTTGGGCGCGGTGATGCCGTTGGAGGCGCCGTCCTGGTTGACGGCGGTGCCGCGGAGCACGGCGAGGATCGTCCGGCCGTTGCGGCGGGCGTCGCTCAGCCGCTCCAGCAGCAGTACGCCGGCGCCCTCGCCGAAGCCGGTGCCGTCGGCGGCGTCGGCGAAGGGGCGGCAGCGGCCGTCGCCGGAGAGGCCGCGGTGCCGGCTGAACTCCACGAAGGTGCCGGGGGTGGCCATGACGGTCACCCCTCCGGCCAGGGCGAGGGAGCAGTCGCCCTCGCGCAGCGCCTGCGCGGCCAGGTGCAGGGCCACCAGCGAGGAGGAGCAGGCGGTGTCGACGGAGAGGGTCGGCCCTTCCAGTCCCAGGGTGTAGGCGACCCGGCCGGAGACGACGCTGCCGGAGCCGAAGCTGCCGAAGTAGTCGTGGTACATGACGCCCGCGAAGACCCCGGTGTCGGAGCCGCGTAGGGTGGCCGGGTCGATGGAGGCCCGTTCCAGGGCCTCCCAGGAGGTCTCCAGCAGCAGCCGCTGCTGGGGGTCGGTGACGAGGGCCTCCTCCTCGTCCATGGCGAAGAAGGCCGGGTCGAAGTCGGCCGCGCCGTAGAGGAAGGAGCCGTGCCGGGTGTAGCTGGTGCCCGGCCGGTCCAGGGTCGGGTCGTGGAGGGTCTCGACGTCCCAGCCCCGGTCGGTGGGGAACTCCCCCACGGCCTCGCGCCCTTCGGCCACGAGGCGCCAGAGTTCCTCGGGGGAGGAGACGTCGCCGGGGAAGCGGCAGCCCATGCCGACGATGGCGATGGGTTCGTCGTCGGCGGCCCGGGCCGTGGCGGCGGGCGCCGCCCGGTCGAGGGCACCGGTCAGTTCGCCCAGCAGGTACCGGGCGAGCTCCGCCGGGGTGGGGTGGTCGAAGACCAGGGTGGCGGGCAGCCGCAGCCCGGTGGTGGCGGCGAGTTGGTTGCGCAGTTCGACGGCGGCCAGCGAGTCGAAGCCCAGCTCCCGGAAGGGCAGGGTGCGGCCGACGTCCTGGGCGGAGCGGTAGCCGAGGATGGTGGCGACCCGGCTCTGTACGAGTTCGGTGAGGAACGGCTCGCGCTCCGGCTCCAGCAGCCCCGCGAGCCGGTCGCGCAGCGAGTCCGCGCCACCCGTGGCCGCCTGGCCGGCGGTGGCACGGCGGACGGGGACCAGGCCGCGGAAGAGCGGGGCCAGGGCGTCCGCCTGGCCGCGCAGCGCCGCGGTGTCCAGCCGGAGCGGGAGGACCACGGGTTCGGTGCCGCGCAGGGCGGCGTCGAACAGGGCGAGTCCCTCCTCGGTCGGCAGCGGGGCGACACCGCCGCGGGCGATGCGTGCCCGGTCGGTCTCGTCGAGGGTGCCGGTCATGCCGCTGGCCTGGGCCCACAGGCCCCAGGCCAGGGAGTGCGCGGGCAGGCCGAGGGTGTGCCGGTGGACGGCGAGGGCGTCGAGGTAGGCGTTGGCGGCGGCGTAGTTGCCCTGGCCCGGGGAGCCGAGGGTGGCGGCGGAGGAGGAGAAGAGCACGAAGGCCGACAGGCCGAGGTCCGCGGTGAGTTCGTGCAGGTTCCAGGCGGCGTCGACCTTGGGCCGCAGGACCGCGTCGACGCGTTCGGGGGTGAGGGAGGCGAGTACGCCGTCGGCGAGTACGCCGGCCGCGTGGATCACGGCGGTCAGCGGACGTTCGGCGGGGAGTTCGGCCAGCACCCGGGCGAGGGCGTCGCGGTCGGCGGCGTCGCAGGCGACGCCGGTGACCTCGGCACCCAGCTCGGTCAGCTCGGCGATCAGGGCGGCGTCGGGGCCGCTCCGGCTGAGCAGCAGCAGGTGGCGCACGCCGTGGTGACCGGCCAGGTGGCGGGCGACGATGCCGCCGAGGGCGCCGGTCGCGCCGGTCAGCAGGACGGTGCCGGTGCCCAGGCCCGGGTCGGCGACGGTGGCGGCGGCCTCGGCGTCCGGTGCGTCGGCTCCGGCTGCCGTGTCCGGGGCGGGGACACGGGCCAGACGCGGCACGTACCAGGTGCCGTCGCGCAGCGCCAGGTGCGGTTCGCCGCCTGCGACGGCCTCGGCGAGGCGGTCCGGGCCGGGGTCCGTCCCGCTCTCCACCAGGACGATGCGGCCGGGGTTCTCGGACTGGGCCGAGCGGACCAGACCGCCGACCGCGGCGCCGGCCGGGTCGGTGCCGGTGACGACGACGAGGGTGCCGTCACCGTCCTGGTCGTCGGCGAGCCGGTCGCGCAGCCCGTCGAGGGCGGCGGCGACGGCAGCGCGCGTCTCGGCGGCGCCGGCGCCCGCGGGTGCGCGCAGCACCTCCCCGTCCCACGGTGCGGGCGCGGTCGTCGCCGGGGCCGGTGCGGGGATCCAGTCGACGCGGTGGAGCGCGCCGGACCCGGTGGACCGGGCGGCCGCGTCCAGCACGTCGGTGCGCAGCGGGCGCAGGGTGAGGGAGTCGACCGTGGCGACGGGGGCGCCGGCCGGGTCGGCGAGCGTGAGGGCGACGGTGCCCTCGCCGGTGGCGCGGACCTTCACGCGCAGTGCGGTGGCCCCGGTGGCGTGCAGCCGGACCCCCGACCAGGCGAACGGCAGCAGCGCCTGGTCTCCTGCGGCGTCGGTGAGTCCGACGGTGTGCAGGACGGCGTCGAAGAGCGCCGGGTGCAGTCCGAAGCCGTCGACGGGGGCGTCGGTGGCGACCTCGGCGTACACGGCGTCCGGGGTGCGCCAGGCGGTGCGCAGGCCCTGGAACAGCGGACCGTAGCCGAGTCCGAGGGCGGCGAGCTCGTCGTACAGGCCGTCGAGGGGAATCGGTTCGGCGTCGCGCGGCGGCCAGGAGGTGAGGGGTTCGACGACGGACGGGAGGCTGCCGGTCGAAGCGAGCAGGCCGTCGGCGTGCCGGGTCCAGGGCAGTTCCTCGTCCGCGCTCTCGGGGCGGGACCACAGGGTCAGCGGGCGGGTCGCGCCGTCGGGCGGGCCGACGACGGCCTGGAGCTGGACGGCGCCGTGGTCGGGCAGGACCAGCGGGGCGTGGAGGGTGAGTTCGGCCAGGTCTCCGTAGCCGACCTGGTCGCCCGCGCGCAGGGCGAGTTCGACGTGGCCGGTGCCGGGGAACAGCAGCCGGTCCCCGATCCGGTGGTCGTTCAGCCAGGGGTGGGTGCCCGCCGAGAGCCGGCCGGTGAGGACGGCCTCCTCGCTGCCGGCCCGTGCCATGGCGGCGCCGAGCAGGGAGTGGTCGGTGGCGGCGAGCCCGGCGGAGGTGACGTCGGCGCCGGTGTTGGTGCTGTCCAGCCAGTACCACTCGCGCTGGAAGGCGTACGCGGGCAGGGGGACGTGGCGGGTGCGGCGGCCCTCGGCGACCGCCGCCCAGTCGACTCCGGCGCCGTGGGTGAAGGCCTCGCCCAGGGCGACGAGCAGCCGGTCCCGGCCGCCCTCGTCGCGGCGGAGCGAGCCGACGGCGGCTACCGCGTCGTCGGTCTCCTGGATCCCGACGGTCAGCACCGGGTGCGGGCTGGACTCCACGAACAGGGTGTGGCCTGCGGCGACGGCACCGCGCACCGCCTGCTCGAACAGGACGGTGCCGCGGAGGTTGGTGTACCAGTACGCGGCGCCGAGTTCGGCGGTGTCGATCGGGGCGCCGGTGACGGTGGAGTAGAACGGCACGTCGGTGCTGCGTGGTTCGATGCCGGCCAGGTCCTCGGCGAGGCGCTCGCGCAGGGTCTCCACATGGGCACTGTGGGAGGCGTAGTCCACCGGCAGCCGTTTGGCCCGGACCTTCTCGGCGCGCAGCTGTTCGAGGAGTTCGTCGAGGGCGTCGGAGTCCCCGGAGACGACGGTGGAGGCGGTGCCGTTGACCGCGGCGACCGACAGCCGGCCGTCCCAGGCGGCGAGCCGGGCGCGGACCGCGTCGGCGCCCTCGCCCACGGACATCATGCCGCCCGATCCGGACAGCAGTTCCGCGATGGCCTGGGAGCGCAGCGCGACCACGCGGGCGCCGTCCGCCAGGGAGAGCGCCCCGACCGCGCAGGCGGCGGCGATCTCGCCCTGGGAGTGGCCGATGACCGCGGCCGGGGTGACGCCGTAGCCGCTCCAGGTGTGCGCCAGGGACACCATGACCGCCCACAGCAATGGCTGGACGACATCGACCCGGTCGAGCTCGCCGCGCAGTTCGGCGGCGAAGTCCCAGTCGGTCCAGGGCTCGAGGGCGGCGGCGCACTCGGCCATGCGGGACGCGAACACCGGTGAGGCGTCCAGGAGTTCCGTGGCCATGCCGGACCACTGCGAGCCCTGGCCGGGGAAGACGAAGACGGGCCTGGCCCGTCCGGTGGCGGTGCCTTCGGCGAGGTTGCGGGCGGTGTCGCCGTCGGCGAGCGCGGTGAGCGCCGCGCGCAGCTCGGCCGGGTCGCTGCCGGTGACCGAGGCTCGGTGCGCGAAGTGGGCGCGGCCGGTCGCCAGCGACCAGCCGACGTCCCGGGGGTCGAGTCCGGGGTGCGCGTCGAGGTGGCCGAGCAGCGCGGCGGCCTGTCCGGCGAGCGCGGCGGGCGTCTTCGCCGTCAGCAGCCACGGGACGGCGGGGCCCGGGGCGGTACCGGCGTCCGGCGTCACGGCGGACTCCGGGGCAGGCGGGGCCTGTTCGAGGATGACGTGGGCGTTCGTACCGCTGATCCCGAAGGACGAGACCCCGGCCCGGCGCGGCCGACCGGCCTGGGGCCACGGCCGCTCCTCGGTCAGCAGGCGCACCTGCCCGGCCTCCCAGTCGACCTTGCCGGACGGCTCGTCGACGTGCAGGGTCCTGGGCAGGCTGTCGTGCCGCATCGCCATGACCATCTTGATCACACCGGCGACGCCGGCGGCGGCCTGGGTGTGCCCGATGTTGGACTTGACCGACCCGAGCCACAGCGGCCGGTCCTCGGGCCGGTTCCGGCCGTAGGTGGCCAGCAGGGCCTGCGCCTCGATCGGGTCGCCGAGGGTCGTACCGGTGCCGTGCGCCTCCACCACGTCGACGTCGGCGGTGGTGAGGCGGGCGTTCTCCAGGGCCTGGAGGATGACGCGTTCCTGGGACGGGCCGTTGGGTGCGGTCAGGCCGTTGGAGGCACCGTCCTGGTTGACGGCGGTGCCTCGGACGACCGCGAGGACGGGGTGGCCGTTGCGGCGGGCGTCCGACAGGCGCTCCACCACCAGGACGCCGACGCCCTCGCCCCACACGGTGCCGCCGGCCGCGTCGGCGAACGCGCGGGTGCGGGCGTCGGGGGCGAGGGCGCCCTGCCGGCTGAACTCGATGAACGTCTCCGGCGTGGCCATGACGGCGACGCCGCCGACCAGCGCGAGGGAGGACTCGCCCTGGCGCAGCGACTGCCCGGCCAGGTGCAGTGCCACCAGCGAGGAGGAGCAGGCGGTGTCGACGGAGAGCGAGGGGCCCTCCAGTCCGAGGGTGTAGGCGACCCGGCCGGAGATGATGCTGCCGGAGCCGAAGCTGCCGAAGTAGTCGTGGTACTGCACGCCCGCGAACACGCCGGTCGGGGTGCCCTTGAGGGAGTGCGGGTCGATGCCGGCGTGTTCCAGCGCCTCCCAGGAGGCCTCCAGCAGCAGCCGCTGCTGCGGGTCGGTGACGAGCGCCTCCTTCGGGCTGATGCCGAAGAACGCGGCGTCGAACTCGCCCGCGTCGTAGAGGAACCCGCCCTCGCCGACGTAGGAGGTGTCGGGGCGCCGGCGGGCCGGGTCGACGACGCGGTCGACGTCCCAGCCGCGGTTGGCGGGGAACGGGGCGATGGCGTCGGTCCCGTCGGCGACCAGCCGCCACAGGTCCTGCGGTGTGCGGACGTCGCCCGGGTAGCGGCAGGCCATGCCGACGATCGCCAGCGGTTCGTCGGCACGGGCCCGTGCGGTGCGCCGGGTACGGGCCACGGTGCCGCCCGCTCCGGCGACCAGCGTGCCGAGGTGGACGGCGAGCGCCTCGGGTGAGGGGTGGTCGAAGACGAGGGTGGCGGGCAGCCGCTGCCCCGTCTCGGCGGACAGGGAGTTGCGGAGTTCGATCGCGGCGAGCGAGTCGAAGCCGAGGTCCTTGAAGGCCCGGTCGGTCTCCACGGTGTCGGGTCCGGCGTGACCGAGGACGGCGGCCACATGGCTGCGGACGGTGTGCAGCAGGGCCTCGGCCCGCTCCGCCTCGCCGAGGGCGGCCAGGCGTTCGGCGAATCCTGCGCCGATGCCCTCGGCGGCGGCCTCCCGGCGTACCGGGCGCCCGGCCAGGGTACGCAGGACGGGGGCGAGTTCGCCGCCCTGGGCGCGCAGCGCGGACAGGTCCAGCCGTACGGGGGCCACCGCGGGGCGGCCGGTGCGCAGTGCCCGGTCGAACAGGGCGGTGCCCTCGTCGGCGGACAGGGGGATCATCCCGCCGCGCGACATGCGGGCGAGGTCCGCCTCGTCCAGGTGGCCGGTCATGCCGCCGGTCGGGGCCCAGGGCCCCCAGGCCAGCGCGAGGCCGGGCAAGCCGTCGGCGACGCGGTGGGCGGCCAGCGCGTCGAGGCAGGCGTTGGCGGCGGCGTAGTTGCCCTGTCCGGGGGCGCCGACGGTGCCGGCGACGGAGGAGAACAGCACGAACGCGGCCAGGTCGTGGTCCCGGGTCAGCTCGTGCAGGTGGAGGGCGCCGAGCGCCTTGGGGGCGAGGACGGCGTCGAGGCGCTCGGGCGTCTGGGACGCCACCACGCCGTCGTCCAGGACTCCCGCGGCGTGCACCACCGCGGTGAGCGGACGGTCCCGTCCGATGCCGTCGAGGAGGGCGGCGAGGGCGTCCCGGTCGGCGACGTCGCAGGCGTGGGCGGTGGCGCTCGCGCCGAGCCCGGCGAGTTCGGCGACCAGGTCGCCGGCCCGGCCGCCGCGGCTGACCAGGGCGAGGTGCCGCACACCGTGGGCGGTGACCAGGTGCCGGGCGATGACGGCTCCGAGGCCGCCGGTCGCGCCGGTCAGCAGCACGGTGCCCTCGGGGTCGAGGACCGGGCCCGCAGCGTCCGTTCCCGGTTCCGCGCGGACCAGCCGTGCCGCACGGGCGGTGCCGGAGCGGACGGCCACCTGCGGCTCGCCGGTGGCGAGGACGGCGGGCAGCAGGGCGTCGGGGTCGGCGCCGGGTTCGAGGTCGAGCAGGACGAACCGGCCGGGGTTCTCCGACTGCGCGGAGCGCGCCAGGCCCCACACCGCCGCGCCGGCCAGGTCGGGCACGTCCTCGCCGGCGGTGGAGACGGCGCCCCGGGTGACGAGGGCCAGCGGCCGGACGTCGTCGTCCTGGAGGGCGGCGAGCGCGGTGTGCAGCGCGTCGCGTACCGTCGCCGCGTCCGCGCCGGACGGGATCTCCAACAGGCGGTGGTCGGCCGCGGGGGCGTCGGTGTCCAGCGCCAGCGGCTGCCAGTCGAGCACGAACAGCGACTCGGCGGCGGCGTCGCGCTGCCCGCTCGGCCGGGTCGGCGGACGGGAGGCCAGGGAGTCGACGGTGGCGACGGGAGCCCCGGTGGCGTCGGCCAGATCGACGGCGAAGGTGTGGTCGCCGACGGGTGTCATACGGGCCCGCAGGACCGAGGCGCCCACGGCGTGCAGGGTGACGCCCGCGAACATGAACGGCAGCCGGGCGGTGTCGTCACCGGAGCCGTCGCCGAGCAGGGCCAGGGAGTGCAGGGCGGCGTCGAAGGCGGCGGGGTGGAGGCCGAAGCGGGGGGCGTCCGCGGCCGGCCGCTCCGGGAGGCGCACCTCGGCGAAGACCGTGTCACCGTCCCGCCAGGCGGCGGTCAGGGCGCGGAAGACGGGTCCGTAGTCCAGGCCGGCGGCGGCGTGCCGCTCGTACAGGCCGGTGAGGTCGAGCTCTTCGGCGTCCTGCGGCGGCCAGACGTCCAGCCGGGTGCCGGGGGTCGCGGTGGTGTCGGTGAGCAGACCGGAGGCGTGCAGGGTCCAGGCGTCGTCGGCGGACGGGTTGTCGGCGCGGGCGTAGATCTGGACCGTGCGGGCCCCGGCCGGGTCGGGGGTGCCGACGGCGACCTGGACACGGACGCCGTCGGCGGGCGGCAGCACCAGCGGTATCTCCAGGGCCAGTTCCTCCAGCCGGCCGCAGCCGACCTGGTCGCCGGCGCGGACCGCGAGTTCCACCAGGGCGGTGCCGGGGACGACGACGGATCCGCCGACGACGTGGTCGGCGAGCCAGGGGTGGGTGCGCACGGACAGCCGGCCGGTCAGGACCGCGCCGTCGGAGTCGGCGAGCACGGTGGCGGCGCCGAGCAGCGGGTGGTCGGCGGGGTCCAGTCCGGCGGAGCCGACGTCGCCGACCGGGTCGGCCGTCTCGGGCCAGAACCGTTCGCGCTGGAAGGCCGTGGTGGGCAGGTCGACGGTACGGGCGCCGGTGAACAGCGTCTCCCATCGCGGCCCCGCGCCGTCGGTGTGCAGCTGGGCCAGGGCGGTGAGCAGGGTCTCGGGCTCGTCCCGGCCGCGGCGGGTGGCGGCGGCCAGGACGGCGTCGGGGCCGGCGGCCGCCTCGTCGGCCGGGGCCAGGCACTCGCGGGCCATGGCGGTCAGTACGGCGTCGGGGCCGATCTCCAGGAACCGGGTGACGCCCTCGGCGGCGAGGGTCCGGATCCCGTCGTGGAAGCGGACGGCCTCGCGCACGTGCCGTACCCAGTACTCGGGGGTGCCGAGGTCCTGGGTGGCGAGCCGGCCCGTGACGTTGGAGACCACGGGGACGGTCGCCCGGTGGAAGGCCAGGGACGACACCACGGACCGGAATTCGGCCAGCATGGGTTCCATCAGCGGGGAGTGGAAGGCGTGCGAGACCTTCAGCCGGCGGCTCTTCTCGAAGTGCGCGGCGACCGCCTCGGCCTCGGCGGCGTCGCCGGAGATCACGACGGAGTCCGGACCGTTGACGGCGGCGAGGCCGACCCGGCCGGTGAGCAGGGGGCGGACGGCGTCCTCGGTGGCGCGCAGGGCGATCATGGCGCCGCCCTCGGGGAGGGCCTGCATGAGCCGGCCGCGGGCGGCCACCAGCCGGGTGGCGTCCGCCAGGTCCAGTACGCCGGCGACGTGGGCGGCGGCGATCTCGCCGACGGAGTGGCCCGCGAGGTAGTCGGGGGTCAGGCCCCAGGACTCCACCAGCCGGTACAGCGCGACCTCGAAGGCGAACAGCGCGGTCTGGGTGCGGGCCGTACGGTTCAGCGGCTCGGGGTCGTCGCCGAGGACCAGCGCACGCAGCTCCCCGTCGCCGGACAGCTCGCAGATCTCGTCGAAGACGCGGGCGAAGACCGGGAAGTGCGCGTGCAGTTGTCGGCCCATGCCGGGGCGCTGGGAGCCCTGGCCGGTGAACAGGAAGGCGGTTCCGCCCTTGCGGACACGGCCGAACCCGGCGGCCCGGCCGCCCTCGGCGAGACGGGTCACGGCGTCGAGCAGCGTGTCCCGGTCGGCTCCGAGAACCACGGCCCGGTACGGGTGGGCGGTGCGGGTGACGGCCAGTGAGTGCGCCACGTCCACGGGGTCGGCGTCGGTGACGGCCGCGGCCAGGCGGGCGGCCTGCTCGCGCAGGGCCCGTTCGCTGCGGCCGGAGAGCACCCACGGCACCAGGGGCGGCGCGGTGCGGGGCGCGGGTTCCTCGGCGGGTTCCTCGGCGGGGGCCTCCTCCAGGATGGTGTGGGCGTTGGTTCCGCTGGCGCCGAAGGAGGAGACCGCGGCCCGGCGCGGGCGCCCGGGGTCGGCCCACGGGCGGTTGGCGGTGAGCAGGCGGACGTTGCCCTGGCTCCAGTCGACCTTGGAGGAGGGCTCCTCGGCGTGCAGGCTCCGCGGCAGCACGCCGTGCCGCATCGCCATGACGACCTTGATGATCCCGGCGACGCCCGCGGCGGCCTGGGTGTGGCCGATGTTGGACTTCACCGATCCCAGCCACAGCGGTGCGTCCTGCGGCCGGTCCTGCCCGTAGGTGGCGAGCAGGGCCTGCGCCTCGATGGGGTCGCCGAGCGTGGTGCCGGTGCCGTGCGCCTCCAGCAGGTCGACGTCGGCCGGGGTGAGCTGAGCGCCGGCCAGCGCGGCGCGCACGACCCGCTGCTGGGAGGGGCCGTTGGGGGCGGTCAGCCCGTTGGAGGCGCCGTCCTGGTTGACGGCCGAGCCCCGGACGACGGCGAGGACCTCGTGGCCGTTGCGCCGGGCGTCGCTCAGCCGCTCCAGCAGCAGCATGCCGGCGCCCTCGCCCCAGCCGGTGCCGTCGGCCGAGTCGGCGAAGGACTTGCAGCGGCCGTCCGGGGCGAGGCCCCGCTGGCGGCTGAAGGCGACGAACGCGTTGGGGGTGGACATGACCGTGGCGCCGCCCGCCAGAGCGAGGGTGCACTCCTTGCCGCGCAGGGCCTGTACGGCGAGGTGCACCGCCACGAGCGCCGACGAGCAGGCCGTGTCGACGGTGACGGCCGGGCCCTCCAGCCCGAGGGTGTAGGAGATCCGTCCGGAGATCACGGCGGCCAGTGCGCCGGTGCCGAGCGCCGCCTCGGAGTCCTGCGGCATCCGCGCCAGCAGGTCCCGGTAGTCCTGGCCGTTGGTGCCCGCGAACACCCCGACCCGGGCGCCGTGCACCGAGTCGGGGGCGATGCGGGCGCGTTCCAGGGCCTCCCACGACACCTCCAGCAGCAGGCGCTGCTGGGGGTCCATCGCGACCGCCTCCCGCGGGCTGATGCCGAAGAAGTCCGGCTCGAACCCCGCCGCGTCGTCCAGGAAGCCGCCGCGTGTGGAGTACGTCCTGCCCGTGGCGTCCGGGTCCGGGTCGTACAGCGCGTCGACGTCCCAGCCGCGGTCCCCGGGGAAGTCCCCGACGGCGTCGGTGCCGTCGTGGACCAGCCGCCAGAACTCCTCCGGGGTGGTGACCCCGCCGGGGAACCGGCAGCTCATTCCGACGACGGCGATGGGTTCCCGGTCCTGGGTCTCCACCTCGCGCAGCCGCTGACGGGTCTGGTGCAGATCGGCGGAGACCCGCTTGAGGTAGGAGAGCAGCTTTTCGTCGTTGGTCATCGGGTGTCGCCACTCCTGTGCGAAGAGGTGGACTGCGGGTGGGCCGGGGTGCCGTGCTGGGTCACGCCGAGCCGAGTTCGTTGTCGATGAACGCGAAGACGTCGTCGGCGGAGGCCTCTTCCAGGCGGCCGGTGACGGCCGCCGTGTCCTGGCCGAGGGTCTTGTCCAGGTCGTTGAGCAGGGTCTGCAGGCGGGTGGTGACCCGGCTCTGCTCCAGGTCCTCGGCGGTGAGGTCGCCCAGCCGGGCGGCGACCCGTTCGAGCTCGGCGACCACGGCGTCCACGGAGGTGTCCGCGCCGGCGAGCTCGGTGCCCAGGTATTTGGCGAGGGCGGCGGGGGTGGCGTAGTCGAAGATGAGCGTGGCCGGCAGCGGTACTCCGGCGGCACCGCTGATCCGGTTGCGCAGGTCGACGGAGGTGAGCGAGTCGAAACCGAGGTCGCGGAAGGCGCTCGCCGCTTCGACGGCTCCGGCGTCGGAGTAGCCGAGGACGGTGGCCGCCTGGCCGCAGACCAGGTCCAGCAGAGCGCGCTCGCGTTCCCCTCCGGTGAGTTGAGCGAGCTTCTCCGCGAAGCCGTCGGCTGCGTTCGCGCCGTCCGGCCCGCTCGTGGTGCGCCGGGCCTCGGGCAGTGCGGACAGCAGGGGGCTGGGGCGGGTCGCGGTGAACGCGGGGGCGAACACCGACCAGTCGACGTCGGCGACGGTGACGGTGGTGTCGCCGCCGTCCAGGGCGCGGCGCAGCGCGGTGAGGGCGGTGTCCGGGTCGAGCAGGGACATGCCCATCGCCCGGGCCGAGGCGCGCACCGTGTCGTGCGCCGCCATGCCGTCGCCGCCCCAGGGGCCCCAGGCCACGGAGGTGGCGGGCAGTCCCGCCGCGCGGCGGTGCTCGGCCAGAGCGTCCAGGTAGGCGTTGGCGGCCGCGTAGTTGGCCTGGCCCGCGCCGCCGACGGTGGCGGTCAGGGAGGAGAACAGCACGAACGCCGACAGGTCCGATCCGGTGGTCAGTTCGTGCAGGTGGCGGGCGGCGTCCGCCTTGGGCCCCAGGACGCGGGCGAACCGGTCGGCGTCCAGGGCGTCCAGGACGCCGTCGTCGAGGGCGCCTGCCAGGTGCACGACGGCCGTCAGGGGGTGCTTCGCCGGTACGGAGTCCAGCAGGTCGGCCACCGCGGACCGGTCGCCGACGTCGCAGGCGGCCAGGGTGACGCCGGTCCCGGTGGCGGTGAGTTCACGGACCAGGTCGGCGGCGCCGGGCGCGTCGGGGCCGCGCCGGGAGACGAGCAGCAGGTGGTCGGCGCCCTCGTCGGCGAGCCGGCGGGCGACGGCCGCGCCGACCGCGCCGGTGGCGCCGGTGACGAGCACGGTGCCGGACGGCTGCCAGGGGGCGCCCGCGCGGGCCGGGGCGTGCTCCAGACGGCGTCCGTAGGCACCGGATTCCCGGATCACGATCTGGTCCTCGCCGCCGGCGTCGCCGAGCAGCGCGGCGAGGCGGGCCACGGTCCGCGGCCCTGCCTCGGCGGGCAGGTCGAGGAGCCCGCCCCACCGGTCGGGGTGTTCCAGGGCGGCGACCCGGCCGAGGCCCCACAGCGCCGCCTGGGCGAAGCCGGTGACGGTGGCGCCGGCTCCGTGCGCGACGGCGTCCCGGGTGACGCACCACAGCGGGGCGTCGGCACCGGCGTCCCCGAGTGCCTGGACGAGGGCGGCGAGGGCGTCCGGCGGGGTCGCCGGGGCGGGCAGGTGGAGGATGCCGTCGGCCGGGGCCCGGTCGGTGAGCGCGGCGGCCAGTGCGGCGCGGTCGGCGGTGTCCGGCACGGTCAGGGTGTCGATGTCCAGCCCGTGGCTCCTCAGGCCCTCGATGACGGCGCGGGTCCACGGGTCGTCGGCGGTGGACTCGGGGACGACGGCCAGCCAGCTCCCGCCGCGTGCCGGGGTGGCGGAGGGAGCCAGCGGTTCCCAGGTGACCCGGTAACGCAGCCCGTCCGCCGCGGCGTGCGCCCGGCGGCGGCCGTGCCAGGTGGCGAGGGCGGGTACGACGGCGGCGACGGAGCGTTCGTCGTCGAGGCCGAGGGTGGCGGCGACGGCGCTGACGTCCTGCTCGCGCACCAGGTCCCAGAAGGGATCGCCGGCGTCGCCGCCGGACCCGGCTCCGGCCTGCCGCTCGGCCTGGAGGATGGGGGCGTCCTCCCAGTGCCGGTCCCGGCGGAAGGGGTAGGTGGGCAGGTCGACGGTGCGTCCGCCGGCGAAGACCGTCCGCCAGTCGGGGCCGGTGCCGGTGAGGTGGAGGCGGCAGAGGGCGTCGACAAGGGCTTCGTCCTCGGGGCGGTCGCGCCGCTGGGTGCCGATGGCGTCGGGGACCACGTCCTGCGCCATGGTGCTGAGCACCGAGTCGGGGCCGATCTCCAGGAAGCGGGTGGCGCCCTCGGCGGCGAGCGTGCCGACCCCGTCGTGGAAGCGGACGGCCTCGCGGACGTGGCGTACCCAGTAGTCGGCCCCGGCCAGGTCGTCGGCGATCCGGCCGGTGACGTTGGAGACGACCGGGAGCGTGGGCTCGTGGAAGGTGAGACCGGCCAGCACCTCGCGGAAGGGTTCGAGCATGGGGTCCATGCGGTGCGAGTGGAAGGCGTGCGACACCTTCAGCCGGGTGCTCTTCTCGGCCTGGGCGGCGACGGCGAGGACGGCCTCCTCGTCGCCGGAGACGACCACGGACCGCGCGCCGTTGACGGCGGCGATGTCGACGCCGTCGGTGAGGAGCGCGGTGACGTCGGCCTCGGTGGCGCGCAGGGACACCATCGCGCCCCCGGCCGGCAGGTCCTGCATGAGGCGGCCGCGGGCGGCGACCAGGGTGACCGCGTCGGCGAGGTCCAGCACTCCGGCGACGTGGGCGGCGACGATCTCACCGATGGAGTGCCCGGCGAGCAGGTCGGGGCGGACGCCCCAGTGCTCCAGCAGCCGGTAGAGGGCGCACTCGAAGGTGAACAGGGCCGCCTGGGTGTACACGGTGCGGTGCAGCGGCGCGTCGGCGCCGTCGGCGTCCTCGTCGAACATCACGTCGCGCAGCGGCCGGTCGAGGTGGGTGTCGAAGGCGGCGCAGATCTCGTCGAAGGCGGCGGCGAACACCGGGAAGGCGGCGTGCAGGGTGCGGCCCATGCCGGGGCGCTGCGAACCCTGTCCGGAGAAGAGCACGGCGAGGCGGCCGGGTTCGGGGGCCACGACGGGCGTACGGGTGCCGTCGGCGACCTCGCGCAGGGCGGCCAGCAGTTCGTCCCGGTCGCGTCCGGTGACGGCGGCACGGTGGGTGAACAGGGAGCGGGTGGTGGCCAGCGAGTGGCCGACGTCGTACGGGTCGAGGTCTCCGGCGGCCGACAGCAGACCCTCCGCCTGCCGCTGTACGGCGTCGGCTCCCTTGCCGGAGAGCAGCCAGGGCACGACGGGCAGTTCGGCGCGGTGGGGGGTGCTCGCGTCGGTCTCGACGGGCGGTGCCTCCTCCACGATGGTGTGCGCGTTGGTGCCGGAGATGCCGAAGGAGGAGATGCCGGCGCGGCGCGGCCGTCCGTCGCCGCCCCAGGGGCGGGGCTCGGTGAGCAGTTCGACGTCGCCCGCGCTCCAGTCGACGGCGGTGGTGGGGGTGCCGACGTGCAGGGTCCTGGGGAGGGTGCCGTGGCGCATCGCCATGACCATCTTGATGACGGCGCCGACTCCGGCGGCGGCCTGGGCGTGGCCCATGTTGGACTTGATGGAGCCCAGCCACAGCGGCCGGCCCTCGGGGCGGTCCTGCC
Organism: Streptomyces sp. SirexAA-E; assembly: GCF_000177195.2. Lineage (GTDB taxonomy): Bacteria > Actinomycetota > Actinomycetes > Streptomycetales > Streptomycetaceae > Streptomyces > Streptomyces flavovirens. The sequence goes on along the minus strand of NC_015953.1, from coordinate 6,311,633 downwards.
CGTAGGCGGCGATGACGGCCTGGGCCTCGATGGGGTCGCCGAGGGTGGTGCCGGTGCCGTGGGCCTCCACCGCGTCGATGTGGTGCGGGGCCAGCTGGGCGTCGGCGAGCGCCTGCTGGATGACGCGCACCTGGGCCGGACCGCTGGGCGCGGTCAGGCCGTTGGAGGCGCCGTCCTGGTTGACGGCGCTGCCGCGGACGACGGCGAGCACCTTGTGGCCGTTGCGGCGGGCGTCGGACAGCCGCTCGACCAGGAGCATGCCCGCGCCCTCGGCCCAGGCGGCGCCGGCCGCGTCGTCGGAGAAGGAGTGGCAGCGGCCGTCGGGCGACAGGGCGCGGCGCTCGCTGAACTCGACGAACATCTCCGGGCTGGCCATGACGGCGGCCCCGCCCGCCAGCGCGAGGGAGCACTCCCCCCTGCGCAGTGACTGGACCGCCGAGTGGAGGGCGACCAGGGAGGAGGAGCAGGCGGTGTCCATGGTGACCGCCGGGCCCTCCAGTCCGAGGGTGTAGGCGATCCGGCCGGAGACGATGCTGCCGGAGATGGTGCCGCCGAGGTAGTCGTGGTGCATCAGGCCGACGAAGACACCGGTCGGTGTGCCCTTCACGGCCGCGGGGTCGATGCCGGCCCGCTCGAAGGCCTCCCAGGTGACCTCCAGCAGCATGCGCTGCTGGGGGTCGGTGCCGGGCGCGTCCTTGGGGCTGATGCCGAAGAAGGCGGGGTCGCACTCGGCGGCGTCGTACAGGAACCCGCCGTGGCGCACGTACGTCTTGCCGGGGGCCCCGGGCTCGGGGTCGTAGAGGGCGTCGACGTCCCAGCCCCGGTCGGTGGGGAAGTCGGAGACGACGTCGACGCCTTCGTCGACGACGCGCCACAGGTCCTCGGGGGTGCGTATCCCACCGGGGTAGCGGCAGCCCATGCCGATGACGGCGATGGGTTCGTGGTCCTGCTCCTCCAGCTCCCGTACGCGGCGACGGCTGCGCTCCAGCTCGGTCGTGGCCCGCTTCAGGTAGTCACGGAGCTTGTCGGCCGTGGCCGGGTCTTCCATCACAGGGCTCCCAGTTCGTTGTCGATCCTCGCGAAGAGTTCTGCGTCGCTGGCCTCGCCGAAGTCCTGCGGCGACTCGGGCGCGGCGTCGCGGGCGTCCTGCCAGCCGCGGAGCAGCGCTTCGAGGCGGGCGGTGACGCGGGCGTGGCTGCCGTCCTCGTCGGGCAGCGCGAGCAACGCCGCCTCGACGCGGTCCACGTCGGCCAGGGCGGACCGGGTGAGGTCGGCCGGGCCCGGGACCAGTTCGGTCTTGAGGTGGGCGGCGAGTGTGCGGGGCGAGGGCTGGTCGAAGACCAGCGTCGCCGGAAGGGTGAGGCCGGTGGCGCCCGCGAGGAGGTTGCGCAGTTCGACGGCGGCGAGCGAGTCGAAGCCCATCTCCTGGAAGGCGCGCCCGGGGTCCACCGACTGCGGTGAGGGGTGGCCGAGTACACGGGCGACGTGGGTGCGGACCAGGTCCAGCAGGGCGCGGTCGCGTTCGGTGTCGGGCAGGCCGGCCAGCCGTTCGCGCCAGGGTGCGGACGGGGGGCCGTCGGTGGCTCCGGCGCCGGGCGTGCGGGCCGCGGGGCGGACGAGTCCGCGCAGCAGCGCGGGGACGCCGTCCGGCCGGGCCCGTACGGCCGCGCCGTCCAGCCGGACGGGGACCACGAGGGCGTCCTCGGCGCCGAGGGCCGCGTCGAACAGGCGCAGTCCCTGGGCGGGGGCCAGGGGCGGCAGGCCGAGGCGGCGCAGCCGTTCCAGGTCGGCCGCGTCGATGCCGGCGCTCATGCCTCCGTCCGCTTCCCACAGGCCGTAGGCCAGGGAGACGGCGGGCAGGCCGAGGGAGCGGCGGTGGGCGGCGAGGCCGTCGAGGAAGGTGTTGGCGGCCGCGTAGTTGGCCTGGCCACCGCCGACGAGCAGACCCGCCGCGGAGGACAGCAGGACGAACGCGGAGAGGTCCGATTCGCGTGTCAGCTCGTGCAGGTGCCAGGCGGCGTCCACCTTGGGCCGCAGGACCCGCTCGACGCGGTCCGCGTCGAGGGAGGTCAGGACGCCGTTGTCGACGACGCCGGCGGCGTGCACCACGGCGCGGACCGGGTGCCGGTCGAGCAGGTCGGCGAGGTCGGCGCGGTCGGCGACGTCGCAGCGGGCGAGGGTGACCTCGGCGCCGAGCGTGGCGAGCTGGTCGCGGAGTTCGGCCGCGCCGGGGGTGTCCGGGCCGCGCCGGCCGGCCAGCAGCAGGCGGCGTACGCCGTGCTCGGTGACCAGGTGACGGGCGATCAGGGCGCCCAGGCCGCCGGTGCCGCCGGTGATGAGGACCGTGCCGTCCGGGTCCCAGCCGCGGGGGCCGCCCGGCTTGGCGCGGGCCAGTCGCGGCACGCGGACCTCGCCGTCGCGCACCACGGTCTCCGGCTCGCCGGAGGCCAGCGCGGTGGCGAGGGCGGCGTCCGGGGCGGCGCTGCCGTCGGTGCCGATCAGCAGGAAGCGGCCGGGGTTCTCGGCCGCGGCGGCGCGCACCAGGCCGAACAGCGGGGCGTGCGCGAGGTGGTCGTCGCGCAGCAGTACGGCGAGCCGGCGGCCGGTGAAGCGTGCGTCGTCGAGCCAGTGGCGCAGTCTCTCCAGGGTGGTGCCGACCAGCTCCCGGGCCCGCCGGGGCAGGTCGGCTCCGGCGACGGCGTCGGCGGGTACGGCCAGGACGACCGTGTCGGGCACCTCGCCCGCGTCCGCCAGTGCGGCGAGGTCGCGGTACCGGGGCGCGTCGAGTCCGGCGTCGGCTCCGCACACCGCCAGGCCGGACGGTGCCGGGTGCGCCGCACCGGTGACCGGGACGAGGTCGACCCGGTACAGGGGGTCGTCGGCGTCCGCGGTCAGCTGGTCGGCCGTGACGGGCCGGGCCACGAGACCGCGGACGGTGGCGACGGGCGTGCCGTGCTGGTCGGCAAGGTCGAGGCGTACGGCGTCGTTGCCTGCCGGGGACAGGCGCAGGCGCAGGCGGTCGGTGCCCGTCCGGTGCAGGGTGACGCCGCTCCAGGCGAACGGCAGCACGGCCTGCCCGCCGGGCAGGTCCAGCAGGTTGACGTGCAGGGCGGCGTCCAGCAGGGCCGGGTGGAGGCCGAAGGCGCCGGCCGTGGCACGTGCTCCGTCGGGCAGGGCGGCCTCGGCGTACAGCTCCTCGCCCCGGCGCCACATGGCGCGCAGCCCCTGGAAGACCTCGCCGTAGCCGTATCCGGTGCGGGCCAGCTGGGTGTAGAGACCGTCCAGGTCGACGGGTTCCGCACCGGCGGGGGGCCAGGTGCCGGGGTCGGCGGGCGGTGCCTCGTCGGCCGTGGTGGCCAGGAAGCCGCCGGCGTTGCGGGTCCACGGGGTGTCGGTGCGGCGGGACCAGACGGTCAGTTCACGGCGCCCGTCCCGCTCCGCGCCGACGGCGACCTGTACGGCCACGGAGCCGTGTTCGGGCAGGGTGACGGGGGCGTGCAGGGTGAGTTCCCCGACGGTGTCGCAGCCGGTCTGCGCCGCGGCCCGGAGCGCCATCTCGACGAACGCGGTGCCGGGCAGGAGGACGGTGCCGTGGACGGCGTGGTCGCCGAGCCAGGGCTGCGAGGACAGGGAGAGCCGTCCGGTGAGGACCGTGCCCTGGGTGTCGGGGAGTTCGGTCGCGGCGGTCAGCAGCGGGTGGCCGGTGGCCTCCTGTCCGAGTCCCTCGGCGTCGCCGGTGCCGCCCGGGGCGGCTTCGAGCCACAGACGGGTCCGGCGGAAGGCGTAGGTGGGCAGGTCGGTGCGCCGGGCGTGGTGCGGGGCGTGGAACGCCTTCCAGTCGACCCGCCCTCCGGCGGCGTGCAGCCGGGCCACCGAGGTGACGACGTCGTGCGTCTCGTCGCCGTCACGGCGCAGGCCGGGCACGCACACGCTGTCCGGGGGGAGGCATTCCGCGGCGGCCGAGGTGAGCGCCGCGTCCGGGCCGACCTCCAGGAACGCCCGGACGCCCAGGTCGTGCAGGGTGGCGAGGGCGGGGGCGAAGCGGACGGGGCGGCGGACGTGGTCCACCCAGTAGCCGGGGGTGGTGAGCTCGCCCGGGGTGGTGAGGACGCCGGTGAGGGTGGAGACCACCGGGATCCGGGGTTCCCGGTAGTCGCACCGGGAGGCGGCCTCGGCGAAGGCGTCCAGCATCGGGTCCATCAGCGGCGAGTGGAAGGCGTGGGAGACCGTGAGCCGCTTGGCGCGTTCGAAGCGTGCGGCGAGTGCGTCGACGGCCTCCTCGGTGCCCGAGACCACCACGGAGCGGGGGCCGTTGACGGCGGCGAGACCGACCCGCTCGTCGAGGTACGGGGCGACCTCCTCCTCGGTCGCCCGCAGCGCGGCCATGGCCCCGCCGGCCGGGAGCGCGGCCATCAGGCCGCCCCGGGCGAGGACGAGCGAGACCGCGTCCGGCAGGGAGAACACTCCGGCGACGTGGGCGGCGGCCAGTTCGCCGACGGAGTGGCCGGCCAGGTAGTCCGGCACCACACCCCAGGACTCCAGCAGCCGGTACAGGGCCACTTCGGTGGCGAAGATCGCGATCTGCGCGTAGTCGGTGCGGGTCAGCAGCGCCGGGTCGCCGTCGATCACCTCGCCGAGCGGACGCTCCAGGTGGGGGTCGGCGAGGGCGCACACCGCGTCGAACGCCTCGGCGTAGACCGGATGGGCGCGGTGCAGGGCACGGCCCATGCCGGGGCGCTGGGCGCCCTGGCCGGTGAACAGGAACGCCGTCCTGCCGCCGACCGGGGTGAGCGGACTCGCGGTGGCCAGGGCGTCCAGCAGGGCGCCGGTGTCCTGGCCGACGGCGACGGCCCGGTGCTCGAAGTGGGTGCGGGTGGTGGCCAGCGAGAGGGCGATGTCCGCCGGAGCGTCGTCGCGTCCGGTGAGGTGCTCGCGCAGGCGGGCGATCTGGCCGGCGAGTGCCTCGGGGCTGCGGCCGGTGACGATCCAGGGGACGGGTGTGGCGGCGATGGCGCTCGCGCGGGGTTCCGCCCCCGCGGGGGCGGGTGCCGTCCCCGTGCCCGGTTCCTCCTCCAGGGGGGCCTGTTCCAGCACGACGTGGGCGTTGGTGCCGCTGATGCCGAAGGAGGAGACGGCCGCGCGGCGCGGACCGCCGGTCTCGGGCCAGGGGCGTTTCTCCAGGGCGAGTTCGACGGCTCCCGCGTCCCAGTCGACCTGGTCGGTGGGGGTGTCGACGTGGAGGGTGGGCGGCACCTCTCCGTGGCGCATGGCCATGACCATCTTGACGACCCCGGCGACGCCCGCGGCGGCCTGGGTGTGGCCGAGGTTGGACTTGACGGAGCCCAGCAGCAGCGGCCGGTCGGCGGGGTGTTCGCGGCCGTACGTGGCCAGCAGCGCCTGTGCCTCGATCGGGTCGCCGAGCGAGGTCCCGGTGCCGTGCGCCTCGACCACGTCGACGTCGGCGGCGGTGAGGCCGGCACCGGCCAGCGCCTGACGGATGACCCGTTGCTGGGAGGGGCCGTTGGGCGCGGTCAGCCGGCTGCTGGCGCCGTCGGAGTTGACGGCACTGCCGCGGACGACGGCGAGCACCGGGTGGCCGTTGCGCCGGGCGTCGGCCAGACGTTCCACGAGCAGCATGCCGGCGCCCTCGCCCCAGCCGGTGCCGTCGGCGGCGGTGGAGAACGCCTTGCAGCGGCCGTCGGGGGCGAGGCCGCGCTGCCTGCTGAAGTCGACGAACGTCTCGGGGGTGGACATCACGGTGACCCCGCCCGCCAGCGCGAGGGAGCACTCGCCGGCCTGTAGCGCGCGCACCGCCCAGTGCAGGGCGACCAGCGAGGAGGAGCAGGCGGTGTCGACGGTGACGACCGGTCCCTCAAGGCCGAAGGTGTAGGCGACGCGCCCGGAGGCGATGCTCGCGGCGCTGCCGTTGGCGAGGTATCCGTCGAGGTCGTCGGGGACGGTGTCGAGGCGGGTGGCGTAGTCATTGTACATCACGCCGGCGAACACGCCGGTGCGGCTCCCGCGCAGGGAGGCCGGGACGATGCCGGCCCGCTCGAACGCCTCGAACGAGGTCTCCAGCAGCAGCCGTTGCTGCGGGTCCATGGCCAGGGCCTCGCGGGGGCTGATGCCGAAGAAGTCGTAGTCGAAGTCGGGGGCGTCGTACAGGAAGCCCCCGGTGCGTGCGTAGGTCGTGCCGGGCCGGTCCGGGTCGGGGTCGTACAGGGCCTCCACGTCCCAGCCGCGGTCGCCGGGGAACTCCGCCACGGCGTCGGTTCCCGTCGCCACCAGGTTCCACAGGTCCTCGGGCGAGGTGACACCGCCCGGGTAGCGGCAGCCGATGCCGACGACGGCCACCGGGCCGTGTGCGCGTTGTTCGTTCTCGCGCAGCCGGCGCCGTGCCTCCCGCAGATCCGCCGTCGTCCGCCTGAGGTAGTCGAGCAGCTGCTCTTCGTTGTTCACCAGCGCGCCATCCGATCGGGATCGAAAGTGGGCCTCGGTCCTGCGGACTGTCTCCGGACGGGATCCCGGTCCGCTTCCCCCTCCGTTGTCGGAGGCTAGGTACGGGGTGGTGGCGCCTGATACCCCTAGGGCCCCCAGGGGCCCGTGAGCCGGTACGGGGGGGGCCGCCGCCCCGGGCTGCCCGAACGGGCAGCCCGGCACGGAAACGTGACCGGGTCCGTGGGCGACGCGGCCCGATTCCCTTCTCTACTTCCCGGTAAATCAACCGACCGCCGGAAAGTCGCCTCGCACGGGGCACTGTGAACGAGAAGTAACTTCCGGAAGGGCCTGGTTGACAACGTTGGCAACCACCTATAGCCTCGCTATTTGCTTGATCGAGTAGTTCTTTTCCTTCCCTCCGGAAAGACCTGCCGAACCGACCGAATCGCGCCACAAATGACCAGCACTCATTTTTGCTGCGCCCATATTCAGAACCGTCGTAAAGTTGGACCGCGACACATCGACGGACCGTCGCCGCAGCGACGCGGCAGCGGCCCCTGAACAGCAATTTCAGGCCAACCGGCGGCTCGGGTCGACCCTGCTCGACAGCACTTCACCCCAGACGGGCGGGGAATCCACGGGCGTTACTGGACACAGGGGGCACACCATGCGCCTTTTCGACCGCTCCAAAGAATTACAGATACTTAACGAGGCGTTCACCGAAAGCACCCGAAGATCCGGGCGGCTGGTGATAGTCACAGGTGGCCCCGGTTCCGGGAAGACGCAGCTCCTGCATGAATTCCTGGCCGCTCCGGACCGATCAGGCGCGCGCATACTCCAGGCCACGGCACTCCCGGCCGAGCGCGACCGGCCGATGAGTCTGCTGCGGCAATTACTGCGCAACGGTGAGGTGCAGCCCGTTCCGTTGAACCCCGCTCGACCGGCGGGCGGACAGAAGAAGGCATTCTCCCGGCATTCGGAGCTCCGGTCCCGAACGGGCTTCGCCGATCCGGGGCCGGGCACGACGGAGGCACTGCTGCGGCTCGCGGACGGTGACCGCCCCCTCGTGGTGGCCGTGGACGACGCCCACCTCATGGACGAGGCCTCGTTGGGCGCCGTCGTCCACCTGCTGGGCAGGATCCGCTCCCGTCCCGTCCTCGTGGTGTGCGCCACGTCCGCCCCTCCCGGCGCCGGCGGCTCGGCCGCCCACGCCGAGCTGATCCGCCGTCCGCACCGCCGGGCCCGTCTGGGTCCGCTGTCGGAGCGGGCCGTCGGCGAGCTGATCGCCGCCCAGTCGCAAGCCGCCCGGCCCGCCGGGCTCGTCGGCCGCGCCTTCCACCGGGCCACGGCCGGAAACCCCCTGCTGGTACACGCCCTGCTGGACGACAGCTCCCGGTTCGGCCGCGACATCGACCGGCCGATCGCCAGCACCGCCTACCGTCAGGCGGTGCTGTCACTCGTGCACCGCGGTGAGCCGCGCCACATACGGGTGGCCCAGGCACTCGCCGCCTTCGGCGCACCGGCCTCCCCCGGCGTCCTGAGCGATCTCGCCGACACCACGCCCGCCGGTGTCGAGGAGGCCGTCGAGGCCCTCAACTCCGCGGGGCTGCTCGACGGTCACGTCTTCCGGCTGCCGGCGGCGGCGACCGCCGTGCTCGACGACATGGACGCCGCCGCCCGCGCCGCGCTGCACGGACGTATCGCCGACCTGTTGCACCGCTGCGGCGCGCCCGCCGGTGAGGTGGCCCGCCACCTGCACGCCGCGCAACGGGTCCCACGCCCGTGGGGTCCCGCCGTGCTGCGCGCCGCCGCGGAGCAGGCCCTGGCCGCCGACGACGTGGAGTTGTGCGGCAGTTACCTGAACCTGATCCTGCGCGACTGCACCGACACGCAGGAGCGCAACGCCCTGTCCGCCGCCCTCGCCCGCGCCGAGTGGCGCGTCAACCCCGCGGCCGCCGGCGCCCACCTGGAGCCGCTGCGCGGGCCCGCGCTGGACGGCGCGCTGAGCATGCGCGACACCGCCACCGTCCTGCGGCACATGCTGTGGCAGGGCGACACCGAGCTGGCCGCCGAGACCGTGGCCACGCTGGTGCCCGCGCGCTCCCCCGGTGACGCGCAGATCCTCGCCGAGGTCGAGTTCGTACGGCAGTGGTTCTACGGAGTCGCACTGCCCGCCAGGAGTCTGCGCGGTGCCGGTACCGACCCGCGCCGGCCGGCCCCCGCCGACCGCAACGGCGGACTGGCCGAGCAGGTGGCCGTACTGGTCGGAGGCGTCGCCACGGACGACTCGGCGGCGGCCGTGGCCCAGGCCCTGCAAGGCCGCAAACTCGACCACCTCAACCTCGAGCTGGTGGCGATGGCGCTCCTCGCGATCGCCCACGCCGACCGGCCGGGGGTCGCCGCCGAGGCGTGCGACGCCCTGCTGGAGTCCGCGGTCGAGCGCCGCGCGACCACGTGGCAGGCGCTGCTCGGCAGCGTGCGGGCGGAGATCGCACTGCTGCGCGGAGACATGACGAGAGCGGCCGAGGGGGCCGACCGGGCGCTGAGCAGCCTGCACGACGGGAGCTGGGGGGTCCTCGCCGGACTCCCGCTGTCGACGGCGATCTTCGCCCACACCGCCATGGGCGCCTACGACGAGGCCGAGCGGGTGCTCAGGCGCGACGTCCCCGAGCCGATGTTCCATACCGTCTTCGGCATCCAGTACCTCCGGGCCCGGGGGCACCACTACCTCGTCACCGACCGGCCGTTCGCCGCGCTCAACGACTTCGAGACGTGCAGCCGCCTGATGCGGGAGGGGAACTCCAGTCTGCAGAAGGGCATCCCCTGGCGGTCCGATCTGGCGCTGGCCAATCTGCGGATCGGCAAGGCCCACACCGCCCGGGAGTGCGCCGAGGAGCAGTTGCGGCTGCCCGGCGGACACAGTTCCCGGGCGCGGGCGATGGCCTTGCGGATGCTGGCCGCCACCAGCAAGCCGCACCGCCGGGCCTCGCTGCTGCGTGAGGCGATCGACCTGCTCAAACTCTGCGGCGACCAGCACACCCTCGCCCAGGCGTACGCCGACCTGTCCGCGGCCCATTACGAACTGGGCGAGTACGCCCGCGCCCGGCTGGTCGCCCGTCAGGCGGCCCGTGAGGCGAAGGCGTGCAGTGTCGATTCCCCGGTCGACGCGCATCTCCTGGAGGACCCCGGGCAGTCCGAGGGCTCCGAGGCGGAGGGTCCGGCCATCCTGAGCGACGCGGAGTGCCGGGTCGCGGGCCTGGCCGCGCTGGGGTACACCAACCGCGAGATCAGCGGCCGGCTGCACGTCACGATCAGCACGGTCGAACAGCACCTCACCAGGGTCTACCGCAAGCTGAACGTGGCCAGCCGGTCCGAGCTGCCGCCGAAGATGCTGGAGCACCGCATCCCGAAACTGTCCGACCGCTGGGCGGCCACCTACTCCTCGGCGGGCTGACCTCCGGTCCGCGTCCGCCGGCCCCGGACCGCCCGCATCGCACGGCCCTCTCCGCGAGTCCCCCGGCTCGCGAAGGGGGCCGTTCGGCCTCCGCGGACCACCACGCGCGGCTCCCCGCTCCCCGCGGGAGGCGGGGACGGGCGAGCCCGGGGCGCGTCCCGCGCGCCCCGGGCTCGTCCGTCGCTCCGTGCGGCGGTTCAGCCGAAGCTGCCGAGCTCGTCGTCGAGAATGCCGAAGAGCTCGTCGGCCGTGGCCGCCTCCAGCGCCTTGCCCTCGGCGCCGTCGGCCGTTCCGGATTCCCGCCACCGCTCCGAGCCGTCCCAGCGGGCGGTGAGGGCCCGCAGGCGCGCGGCCACCCGGGCGCGTCGCTCGTCGTCGAGCCCGTCGGCGGCCTCCGCGGCGCCCAGCAGCGTCTCCAGGCGTACCACCTCGGCCTCGATGTCGACGGTCTCCTCGTCGGCCCCGCCCAACTCCTCGAACAGGTGCTGGGCGAGGGCCTCGGAGGTGGGGTAGTCGAAGGTGAGCGTGGTGGACAGCCGCAGTCCGGTCTCGGCGCCGAAGCGGTTGCGCAGTTCCAGGGCGGCGAGCGAGTCCACGCCGAGGTCGCCCAGGGGGCGTTCGGGGTCGACGGCACTGCCGGATTCGTGTCCGAGGACATCGGCCACGTGCCCGCACACCAGGTCGACCAGCAGCCGCCTGCCGTCCGCGGCGCCGAGCGCGGCCAGCCGCCGCGACAGCGGCTCCGCCTCCTCCGGGGCGGCCTGGACCGCTCGGGCGGACCGGCGGGCCGGCGCGGCCGTCGGCGCGAGGGCGCGGACCAGGGCCGGGGCATCCTCGGTGACCTGGACGCGCATCGGCAGCAGCAGCGGGCCGTCTCCGCTCAGGGCCCGGTCGAACAGGAGCAGTGCCCGGTCTGCGGGCAGCGGCAGGATGCCGTCGCGGGCCAGCCTGCGCATCTCGGTCGCCCCGAGTCCGGACGCCATGCCGTCGCCGGTGTCCCACAGTCCCCAGCCCAGGGACAGGGCGGGCAGCCCCTCCGCCCGCCGCCGGGCGGCCAGGGCGTCGAGGAAGGCGTTGCCCGCCGCGTAGTTGGCCTGTCCCGCCGCTCCCAGGGTGCCGGCGGCGGAGGAGAAGAGGACGAAGGCGTCCAGATCCAGGTCGCGGGTGAGTTCGTGCAGGTGCCAGGCGGCGTCCGTCTTCGGCCGCATCACCGTCTCGGTGCGGGCGGCGGTGAGGTCGGTGAGCAGACCGTCGTCCAGGACGCCGGCGGCGTGCACGACGGCGGTCAGCGGGTGGGCTTCGGGGACGGAGGCCAGCAGTTCGGCCAGCGCGGCGCGGTCGGTGGTGTCGCAGGCGGCGACCCGGACCCGCGCACCGGGGGCGACGGTCTCCTCGTAACCTTCCGCGTCCGGTGTCCGGCCGCCGCGGCCGACCAGCAGCAGGTGCCGGGCCCCGTGGTGCTCGGCGAGGTGCCGGGCGAGGCGGCGGCCGAGGCTGCCGGTGCCTCCCGTGATGAGGACGGTGCCCTCCGGGTTCAGCGGGCGGGCGGGCGTGGTCCCGGGCTCGTCGGCCGGGGTCAGCTCCGGCGTGTACACCGCGCCGCCGCGCAGGGCGAGTTCGGGCGCTCCGGTGGCGACGGCGGCCGGCAGCACGGCGGCCGATGCGGCGTCGCCGTCGGTGTCGGCCAGCACGAACCGGCCGGGGTGCTCGACGGCGGCGGACCGCACCAGGCCCCAGACGACGGCCTGGGCCGGGTCCGGCAGGGTCCCGTCGACGGCGACGGCGGACCGGGTGACGACGACCAGGGGGGCGCCGTCGGCGGGCGCGACCAGGTGTTCCTGGAGCGCGGCGAGGGTGCGTACGGCGGTCTCGCGGGCCCGGGCCGGCAGGTCGCCGTCCGGGGCTCCGTCCGGGGTCACGGTCAGGACGCGCGGTTCGGCCGCCGCCTCGTCGGCGGTCACCCGCGCCGGGGCCCAGCGCAGGGCGAACAGGTCCCCGGGGTCGGGCGCGGCGGCGTTCAGCTGTTCGGCCGTCACCTGGCGGATGCGCAGCGACGCCGCCTCGGCGACCGGTGCGCCCGAGACGTCGTGGAGGCCCAGGGTCATGTGGTCGGTGCCGTGCGGGGTGAGCCGCAGCCGCAGGGCCGTGGCGCCGGTGGCGTGCAGGGTGACGCCCTCCCATGCGAAGGGCAGCGTCATGACGGCCGGGTCCTGGCCGTCGAGCAGGTCGATGGCGTGGAGCGCCGAGTCGAGGAGCGCGGGGTGCAGTCCGAAGCCGTCGGCCGCGTCGGCGTCGGGGAGGACGAGTTCGGCGCAGACCTCGTCGCCGAGCCGCCAGGCGGCGCGCAGGCAGCGGAACAGCGGGCCGTAGCCGTACCCCTGTTCGGCGAGGTGGTCGTACAGACCGCTCACCTCGACGGGGACGGCTCCCTCGGGCGGCCAGACGGCGACGGGGGCCGGTTCGGGCGTGGTCCGCGGGGCGAGGACGCCGGTGGCGTGCCGTGACCAGTCGCCGTCGGTCCCCTCGGGCCGGGCGTGCACGGCCAGTTGCCTGCGTCCGTCGGCGTCGGGGGCCGCGGCGGTCACCTGGAGGTGCACGGAACCGTGCCCGGCCAGGACCAGCGGCCGTTCCAGGGTGAGTTCCTCCACGTGCGGGCAGCCGGCGCGGTCCCCGGCCTGGAGGGCGAGTTCCACGAAGGCGCTGCCGGGGACCAGGACGACTCCCGCGACGGCGTGGTCGGCCAGCCAGGGGTGGGTGGCCAGGGAGAGGCGGCCGGTCAGCGCGACGGTGCCGTCGGTGGCCAGGGTGAGGGCGGCGCCGAGCATCGGGTGCCCGGCGGGCGACTGGCCGAGCCCGCCGGCGTCGGTGGCCGCCCCGGGCCCGTCCGCCAGCCAGAGCCGCTGCCGCTGGAAGGCGTACGTCGGCAGGTCGACGCGGCGGGCGTCGGTGCCGGCGTGGATCCGCCGCCAGTCGACGGCCAGGCCCCGGACGTGGGCGGTGGCGACGAGTGCGGCGAAGGTCACCTCCTCGTCGCGCTCGCGGCGCAGGGCCGGTACGAGCACCGACCGGTCCGGGTCGGCGAGGGCGTGCGTGCCCATGGCCGACAGGACGGCGTCGGGGCCGAGTTCGAGGAAGGTACGGACGCCGTCGTCCTCCAGCGTGCGGATCACGTCCCCGAAGCGGACGGCCTCACGGACGTGGCGCACCCAGTACTCGGGCGAGCACAGCTCGTCCTCGGTGGCGTACGTGCCGGTGACGTCGGAGACGACGGGGATCGCGGGCGCGGCGTAGCGCAGCTCGCGGGCGGTCTTCTCGAACTCGGCCAGCATCGGGTCCATCAGGGGCGAGTGGAAGGCGTGGCTGACCCGCAGCCGCTTGGTACGGCGGTCGGCGAAGGCGGCGGCGACCGCGTCCACCGCCGCACCCGTTCCCGAGACCACGACCGCGCGGGGGCCGTTGACGGCGGCCAGGGACACCTCGGGGCCGAGGTGCGGCAGCACCTCGTCCTCGGTCGCGTCCACGGCGAGCATGGCGCCACCGGCGGGCAGGGCCTGCATGAGCCGGCCGCGCGCGGTCACCAGCCGGGCCGCGTCCGCGAGGCCCCAGACACCGGCGACGTGGGCGGCGGTCAGTTCACCGATGGAGTGGCCGGCCAGCCGGTCCGGGCGGATGCCGTAGGACTCCAGCAGGCGGTACAGGGCCGTTTCCACCGCGAACAGGGCGCTCTGGGTGTAGAGCGTGTGATCGAGCGACTCGGCCGCCTCGGTTCCCGGTTCGGCCCACATGACCTCGCGCAGCGGCCGGTCCAGGTGGGGGTCCAGGGCCTCGCACGCCTCGTCCAGGGCCTGCCGGAAGGCGGGGTGGGTGTCGTAGAGGCCGCGGCCCATGCCGGTCCGCTGGGCGCCCTGCCCGGTGAACAGGAAGGCGGTGCGGCCGGCGACGGGCCGGCCGCGCACCACGGTGTCGGTGGTGGCGCCGTCGGCCAGCGCGGTCAGGCCGGCCAGCAGTTCGTCCCGGTTCCGGGCGACGACCGCGCCCCGGTGGGTGAGGGCGGCACGGCCCGTGGCCAGCGAGTGGACGAGGTCGGCGATCCGCTCGTCGGCGACGGCGCGCAGCCGGCCGGCCTGGTCGGCCAGTGCCTCGGGGGTGGCGCCGGAGAGGACCACGGGCAGCAGGGGGGCCTGGATCCCGGCCTCGGTGTGGGAGGGGATGTCCTCGGCGGGTGCCTCCTCCAAAATCACGTGGGCGTTGGTCCCACTGATCCCGAAGGACGACACCCCCGCACGACGCACCCGCTCACCCCGCTCCCAACTCCGCTCCTCCTCCAGCAACCGCACCCGCCCCGCACCCCACTCCACCTTCCGCGACGGCTCACCCACATACAACGTCCGAGGCAACACCCCCTCCCCCAACGCCAACACCATCTTCATCACACCCGCCACACCCGCAGCCGCCTGCGTATGCCCCAGATTCGACTTCACCGACCCCAACCACAACGGCACCTCACGCTCGCCCCCGTACACAGCCAACAACGCCTGCGCCTCGATCGGATCACCCAACTCCGTCCCCGTCCCATGCGCCTCCACCACATCCACCTCAGCCGCCGACACACCCGCCGACACCAACGCCTGACCCAACACCCGCTGCTGAGACGGACCGTTCGGCGCCGTCAGACCATTCGACGCACCATCCTGATTCACCGCACTCCCCCGCACCAACGCCAACACCCGATGCCCCGCCCGCCGCGCATCCGACAACCGCTCCAACACCAGCACACCGGCGCCCTCCGACAGGGCCGTGCCGTCCGCCTCCTCGGCGAAGGACTTGACCCGGCCGTCCGCGGCGAGATTGCGCTGCCGGCTGAAGTCGACGAACGTGTCGACGGTCGACATCACGGAGACGCCGCCGGCCATCGCCAGGGTGCACTCGCCCCGCCGCAGCGCCTGCGCGGCCAGGTGCAGCGCCACCAGCGACGAGGAGCAGGCGGTGTCGACGGTGAGGGCGGGGCCCTCCAGGCCGAGGGCGTAGGCGACCCGGCCGGAGACGACGCTGCCGAGGCTCCCGTTGCCGAGGTAGTCGCGGACGGCCTCCGGGACGTCGCGCAGCCGGCTGCCGTAGTCGTGGTACATGACGCCCGCGAACACCCCGGTCCGGCTGCCGCGCACGCTGTGCGGGTCGATGCCGGCGCGCTCCAGGGCCTCCCAGGAGGTCTCCAGCAGCAGCCGCTGCTGCGGGTCCATGGCGAGGGCCTCGCGGGGGCCGATGCCGAAGAAGTCGTGGTCGAAGTCCGCGGCGTCGTACAGGAATCCACCCGAGCGGGTGCTGCAGTGGCCGGGCTTGCCGGGCTCCGGGTCGTAGAGGGTGTCCAGGTCCCATCCCCGGTCGTCCGGGAAGTCGCCCATGCCGTCCGCGCCGTCGGCCAGCAGCCGCCAGAGCTCCTCGGGGGTGGTGACACCGCCCGGGTAGCGGCAGGCCATGCCGACGATCGCCACGGGCTCGTCCGCCGCGAACGCCGCCCGCGGTGCCACGTCCCCGGGGGTGTCCTCGGCGTCGGTGCCGAAAAGTTCCGTCCTCAGGTACCGCACGAGGGCGTCGGCGTCGGGGTGGTCGAAGACGAGGGTGGCGGGCAGCCGCAGTCCGACGGCGCCGCCCAGGCGGTTGCGCAGTTCGACCGCGGTCAGCGAGTCGAACCCGGCCTCGCGGAAGGAGCGGCGCGGGTCGAGCACCATGTCGGCACCGTGGCCGAGGACGGCGGCCACCTGGGTGCGGATCAGCTCCCGCAGCTCCGCGTCCCGTTCGGCGGCGCCCAGGTGGGCCAGCCGGTCGGCGAGCGAGGTCCCGGTGGCCCGGGCGGCGGCGGCCCGGCGGGCGGGGGCGGGCAGCAGACCGCGCAGCAGGGCGGGGACTTCGCCCGCGCCGCGCAGGGCACGCAGGTCCAGGCCGATGGGCAGCAGCAGCGGCTCGTCGGCGGCGAGGGCGGTGTCGAGCAGCCGCAGTCCCTCCTCGGTGGGCAGGGGCCGGACCCCCGCCCGCGCCATCCGCTCGACGTCGGCGTCGCTGAGGTGGGCGGTCATGCCGGTGCGCTGTTCCCAGAAGCCCCAGGCCAGCGAGAGCGCGGGCAGTCCCAGGGAGACGCGGTGCGCGGCGAGGGCGTCGAGGAACGCGTTGGCGGCGGCGTATCCGGACTGCCCGGCCCCGTCGACGGTGCCCGCGGCCGAGGAGAACAGCACGAACGCCGCCAGGTCCGCGTCCCGGGTGAGCTCGTGCAGGTTCCAGGCTGCGTCCGCCTTGGGCCGCAGCACGGCGTCCAGGCGCTCGGGGGTCTGGTCGGTGACCAGCCCGTCGTCGATGACGCCCGCGAGGTGGACCACCGCGGTCAGCGGGTGCGCGTCGGGCACCTCCGCCAGGAGCGCGGCCAGCTCGTCCCGCTCGGCGGCGTCGCAGCGGGCGACGACGATCCGGACGCCCTGCTCGGCGAGGTCGGCGAAGTCGTCCGCGGCGGTGCCGCTGCGCCCGGCCAGGACCAGGCGGCGCACACCGTGTTCGGTGGCCAGGTGCCGGGCGACCACGGCGCCGAGCACGCCGGTGCCGCCGGTGATCAGCACGGTGCCGTCGGGGTCGAGCGTGGCGGCGCTCCCCCGGACGACGGCTCGGGCCAGCCGGGGCACCCTGACGGCGTTCCCGCGCAGCGCCAGTTGCGGCTCGCCGCTCGCCGCGGCGGCGCGTACGGCGGCTGTCCGGGCGTCGTCCGCCGTCCCCCGGGCGCTGTCCACGAGGACGACGCGGTCCGGGTGTTCGCCCTGCGCGGCCCGGACGAGGCCCCACACGGCGGCGCCCGCCAGATCGCGGACGTCCTCCTCGCCGGTGGTGACCGCGCCGTCGGTGAGGACCAGCAGCCGGGCACCGGCCGTACGCTCGTCCGCCAGCCAGTCGTGCAGGGCGGCCAGGACCCGTCCGGTCGTCTCGCGTACCGCCGCCACCGGGTCGTCGCCGCCGGTCACCGGCAGGACCACCCAGTCGGGCACCGAGGCGAGCGCGGCCGTGCCCCTCTCGTCCAGGACGGCATGGGCGGGGACCGCCGCGTCCGGTACGGGCACCGCGGGCCAGTCCAGCCGGTACAGGTCGTCGGCGCGGACCGGGGAGGCCGGCACCCGGCCGTCGACCGGGCGGGAGACCAGGGCCTCGACGGCGGCGACCGGGGCACCGGTGGGGTCGGCTAGTTCCAGGGAGAGCGTGTCGCCGCCGCGGAGGCGCACCCGCAGGGCGGTGGCCCCGGCCGCGTACAGCGACACACCGGTCCAGGCGAAGGGCAGCCGGGCGGCCTCCTGGCCCTGCGCGCCGAGACCGTCGGCGTGCAGGGCGGCGTCGAAGAGGGCCGGGTGGAGGGCGAAGGCACCCGCCTCGCCGGGGAGTTCGACCTCGGCGTACGTCTCGTCGCCGCGCCGCCAGGCCGCACGCAGGCCCTGGAAGGCGGGCCCGTAGTCGTAGCCGAGGGACGCCAGTTCGGCGTAGGCGTCGTCCACCGGAACCGGTTCGGCGCCCGGGGGCGGCCAGGCCGCGAGGTCGAAGGCGGGTGGCGCGGTCTGCGGTGCGAGCAGGCCCGAGGCGTTCAGGGTCCAGGCGGCCTCGTCGTCGGCCTCGGGGCGGGAGTGGACGGTCACCGCGCGGTGGCCGTCTTCGCCGGTGTCGGCCACGTGCAGCTGGAGCTGGACGGCGCCCCGCTCGGGCAGCGTCAGGGGCTCCTGGAGGGTGAGTTCGGTGACGTGTCCGCAGCCGAGGTCGTGACCGGCGCTCAGCGCCAGCTCCACCAGCGCGGTGCCGGGCAGCAGGACGGTGCCGGAGACGGCGTGGTCGGCCAGCCAGGGGGTGGTGGACAGCGAGAGCCGGCCGGTGAGGAGGGTGCCTCCGCCGGCGACCGTGACGGCGGCGCCCAGCAGCGGGTGTCCGGCGCTCCGGAGCCCGGCGGCGGTGACGTCACCGGTGGCCGCGGACCGGCCGAGCCAGTGGCGCTCCCGCTGGAAGGCGTAGGTGGGCAAGTCGGCGACGCGCACCGGCATCCCGGCGAACGCCGGGGACCAGTCGACCGGCACACCGGCCACGAACGCCTCGCCCAGCGAGGTGAGCAGGCGCCGGGCGCCTCCGTCGTCGCGGCGCAGCGAGCCGAGGCCGGTGACGGCCGTGTCCGCGGCGTCGGCCGTCTCCTCGATGCTGTTGAGCAGGACCGGGTGCGGGCTGCACTCGACGAACACCCCGTAGCCGGCCTCCAGCAGGGACCGGGTGGTCGGCTCGAACAGGACGCTGCGGCGCAGGTTGGTGTACCAGTAACCGGCGTCCAGCGTGGTGGTGTCCAGCACGCCGCCGGTGACGGTGGAGTAGAACGGCACGTCGGCGGCGCGCGCCCGCACGTCCGCGAGGTCGGTCAGGAGCCGTTCGCGGATCGACTCGACGTGGGCGCAGTGCGAGGCGTAGTCCACCGGCAGCCGTTTGGCACGTCCGCCGTCGGCGACGACCGTCTCGCGCAGGGCGTCCAGGACGTCGGCGTCCCCGGAGAGCACCACGGAGGAGGCGCCGTTGACCGCGGCCACCGCGACCCGGCCGTCGTGGCCGGCGACGAGTTCGCGGGCCCGGGACTCGGGCAGGGCCACCGACATCATGCCGCCGCGGCCGGAGAGCACCTCGGCGATGGCCTGGCTGCGCAGGGCCACGACGCGGGCCCCGTCGGACAGGCTGAGGGCGCCGGCCACGCAGGCGGCGGCGATCTCGCCCTGGGAGTGGCCGATGACGGCGGCGGGACGCACCCCGTGGGCACGCCACACCTCGGCCAGCGACACCATGATCGCCCACAGCGCGGGCTGTACGACGTCCACCCGTTCCAGCGGGCGGCGTTCGCGTACGGTCTCCAGGAGGTCCCAGTCGGTGAAGGGGCCGAGGGCCTCGGCGCAGTCCGCCATGGTGGCGGCGAACACCGGCGAGTCGTCCAGCAGGTCGGCGGCCATGCCGGCCCACTGGGAGCCCTGCCCGGGGAAGACGAACGCGACGCGGGACTCCCCCGCCGGTGAACCGCGCACCACGCCGGACGCCGGGTCGCCCTCGGCCAGGGCGGTGAGGTCGGCGGTCACGGCGGTCGGGTCCGCGCCGACGACGACGGCCCGCCGGTCCAGGGCGGCGCGGGCGGTGGCCAGGGTGTGGGCGACGTCGGGCACGGGGTCGGTGCCGGTCTCCAGGTGGTCCAGGAGGCGGCGGGCCTGCGCGGCCAGCGCCGCGTCGTCGCGGCCGGACAGCACCAGCGGCAGGGGGCGGTCCCAGACCGGCTCCTCGGCACGTGGCTCGGGCTCGGGGGCCGCCTCCACGATGACGTGGGCGTTGGTGCCGCTGATCCCGAAGGAGGACACGGCGGCTCGGCGGGGCTCGCCGGGGGCGGGCCACTCGCGCGGCTCGCCGAGCAGCTCGACGGCGCCGGCCTCCCAGTCGACCTGGGTGGTGGGCCGTTCGGCGTGCAGGGTCCGGGGCAGCCGGCCGTGGCGCATGGCCATCACCATCTTGATGACGCCGGCGACTCCGGCGGCGGCCTGGGTGTGCCCGATGTTGGACTTCACCGAGCCCAGCCACAGCGGTTCCGCGCGGTCCTGGCCGTAGGTGGCCATGAGCGCCTGGGCCTCGATCGGGTCGCCGAGCGGGGTGCCCGTGCCGTGCGCCTCCACGGCGTGCACCTGGTGGGGTTCCAGGCGGGCGTCGGCGAGGGCCGCGCGGATGACGCGCTGCTGGGAGGGGCCGTTGGGCGCGGTCAGGCCGTTCGACGCGCCGTCCTGGTTGACGGCGGTGCCGCGCACCACGGCGAGCACCCGGTGGCCGTTGCGGCGGGCGTCGCTCAGCCGCTCCAGGAGCAGCATGCCCACGCCCTCGCCCCAGCCGGTGCCGTCCGCGCCCTCGGCGAAGGACTTGCAGCGGCCGTCCTGGGCGAGGCCGCGCTGCCGGGAGAAGTCGATGAAGGTGTCCGGGGTCGACATGACGGTCACCCCGCCGGCCAGCGCGAGGCCGCACTCACCGGTGCGCAGGGCCTGTACGGCCAGGTGGAGGGCGACCAGCGAGGAGGAGCAGGCGGTGTCGACGGTGACGGCAGGGCCCTCCAGTCCGAGGGTGTAGGACACGCGGCCGGAGGCGACGCTGCCGAGGTTGCCGTTGCCCAGGTAGCCCTCGACGCCCTCGGGGACGTCCGTGAGCCAGCTGCCGTAGTCGTGGTACATGACCCCGGCGTAGATGCCGGTGCGGCTGCCGCGCAGGGTGTGCGGGTCGATGCCGGCGCGTTCGAACGCCTCCCAGGCGGTCTCCAGCAGCAGCCGCTGCTGCGGGTCCATGGCGACGGCCTCGCGCGGGCTGATCCCGAAGAAGCCCGGGTCGAACCGCGGTGCGTCGTAGAGGAATCCGCCTTCGCGCACATGGGTGCGGTTCGGCGCGTCGGGGTCGGGGTCGTAGATGGCGTCGACGTCCCAGTCGCGGTCCGCGGGGAAGTCGCCCACGGCGTCCACCCCGGCGTCGACCAGCTGCCACAGCTGTTCGGGGGTGCTGACGCCGCCGGGGTAGCGGCAGCTCATGGCGACGACGGCGACGGGCTCGTGCGCGGCTTCGGCAATCCGGTCGTTGTGCCGGCGCAGCCGCTCGTTCTCGAGCATGGCCTCGCGCAGCGCCTCGACGATCTGCTCGACGGATGTGTCCACGGTCGGTGTCGCTCCCTGCTGACTCGACGGCGCTGATGATGCGATGGGGGTGCGGTGGGGGTGCGCCGGAGGCGGTTCGCCGGTGCCGGACGCGGCGCGTCGTCCGGCACCGGGGCTGGTCACTCGGGGCTGCTGCGGTTCAGGGCCGCCCGCACCAGGTCGGCGACGCCCATCGACTTGATGTCCAGGGGCTGTTCGGCCGCGGCTCGGGCCGGTGCGGGTGCGGAGAGTTCCAGCAGTCCTTCGAGGAGTCCCGCCTCGCGGATCCTCGCGACCGGGATCCGGGCGATGAGGTCGCGCACCTCGTCGTCGGCCCGGGGATCGGCCGGTTCCGGGCCGGAGTCCGGGGCGAGCCGGTCGAGGAGGTGGTCGGCCAGGGCGGTCGGGGTGGCGTAGTCGAAGATGAGGGTGGAGGGCAGGCGCAGCCCGCTGACGGCGTTGAGCCGGTTGCGCAGTTCGACCGCGGCGAGTGAGTCGAAGCCGAGCTCGGTGAAGGCGCGCCGGGGGGCGACGGCCGCGGGCCCGTCGTGGCCGAGGACCGCGGCGACCTCGGTGCGGACCGCTTCGAGCACGGTGTGCGCGTGGTCCGCCTCCGGCAGCCCGGCCAGGCGCTCCCCGAGGGTGCGGGTCCGGTCGTCCTGCGCCGCGCGGGCGGTGACCCCGGCCAGGGTGCGCAGCACGGCCGGTACGTCGTCACCGCGGCGGCGCAGGGCGGCGGTGTCCAGCCGGACCGGCACCAGGGCGGGGAGCCCGGACTCCAGGGCCGCGTCGAAGAGTTCCAGCCCCTCGGCCGGGTCGAGCGCGCCGATGCCGGACCGTTCGACGCGTTGTGCGTCGCCCTGGTCGAGGCCGGCTCCCATGCCGCCGCCGGCCCACAGGCCCCAGGCGAGCGAGGTGGCGGGCAGGCCGTGGGAGGCGCGGTGGGCGGCCAGGGCGTCGAGGAAGACGTTGGCGGCGGCGTAGTTGCCCTGCCCCGAGGCGTCGACGGTGCCGGCGGCCGAGGAGAACAGCACGAAGTGGGACAGGCCCCGGTCGAGGGTGAGCCGGTGCAGGTGCCAGGCGGCGTCCGCCTTGGGCCGGAGCACGGTGTCCAGCCGCTCGGGGGTGAGCGAGGTGACCAGCCCGTCGTCGAGGACGCCTGCGGTGTGCACGACGCTGTCGACGGGGTGGGCCTCCAGCAGCGCGGCGAGCGCCGTCCGGTCGGCGACGTCGCAGGCGACGAGGTCGGTACGGGCGCCCAGGGCGGCCAGTTCCCGGGCCAGTTCGGCGGCTCCGGGGGCGTCCGCCCCACGCCGGCCGACGAGGAGCAGGCGGGTGACGCCGTGCCGGGTGACGAGGTGGCGGGCCACCAGGGCGCCGAGCGCCCCGGTGCCGCCGGTGACGAGGACGGTGCCCCAGGGGAGCTTCGTGCGCGGGGTGTCCGGTTCCGCGGCGCGCGTCAGACGCGGGGCGTGGGCCCGGCCGTCGCGCCACAGCACCTCCGGCTCCCCGGAGTCCAGGACGGCGGCGAGCGCGGCGAGATCGGGTACGGGGCTGTCGGGCCCGGCCCGGCCGACGAGGACGATCCGGCCCGGGTCCTCGGCCTGCGCGGCCCGTACGAGGCCGTGCACGGCGGCGTCGGCGAGGGTGCCGGCGGTGAGCACCAGCAGCACCGAGCCGGCCCACCGCTCGTCGCCCAGCCACTCCTGGACGGTCGCGAGCGTCGCGTCCAGCGTGCCGCGTACGGCCTTCGGCAGCTCCTCCCCTTCGGTGTGCGGGGCGCGCACCGGGAGGACGACGACGTCGGGCACCGGGCCGCCGATCGCGGCCAGGCCCGGGTGGGCGGGCGCGCCGAGCCCGGCGTCGTCCGGGCCGAGCACGGCCCAGGTGCGGCGGTCGGGCCGCCCGGCGGACTCGGGCAGCGGTTCGCCCTCGGTGACGTAGAGGGAACGCACACGTCCGGTGAGCCGGTCGGCGTCGACGGGGCGGGTGACGTAGGACTCGACGGTGGCCAGCGGCCTGCCCTCGGTGTCCGTCAGGTCGAGCCGGGTGCCGTCCTCGCCCCGGGTGACGCGGACGCGCGCGGCGAGCGCCCCTGTGCCGTGCGCGGTGACTCCGGTCCAGGCGAACGGGAGGGCGATCGTGCCGGCGGGCGTGTCGTCGCCGGGGCCCTCGTCGGTGAGGGACGTCGCGTGCAGGGCGGAGTCCAGCAGGGCGGGGTGCAGGGTGTGCCGGGCGGCGTCCTGCCGGGCCTCGTCGGGCAGTTCCAGTTCGGCCAGGACGGTGTCGCCGAGCCGCCAGGCGGTCCGTACGCCGCGGAAGACGGGGCCGTAGTCGTAGCCCTCGCCGTGCAGCCGCGGGTAGAGGCCGGCGGTGTCGAGCGGGACGGCCCCCGGGGGCGGCCAGGCGCCGGCCTGGGCGGTCGTGGCGGGTGCGTCGGTGCCGGTGCCGGTGAGGGTGCCGGTCGCGTGGCGCGTCCAGTCCTCGTCCTCGGGGGCGTTCTCCGGCCGGGAGTGGATCTCCACCGAGCCGTCGGGCCTCGCCGCGACCTGGAGGCGTACGGCCTCGTCGCCGGGCAGCGCCAGCGGGGCCTGGAGGGTGAGTTCCTCCAGCACGGGCCGGCCGGTCAGCCGGCCGGCGTGCAGGGCGAGGTCGACGAGGGCGGCTCCGGGTACCAGCACCGAGCCGAGCACGGCGTGCTGGCTGAGCACGGGGTGGGTGGCGGTGGAGATCCGTCCGGTGAGCAGCGTCCCGGCGTCGCCGGGCAGGTCCAGGCGGGCGCTGACGAGCGGGTGGTCGGCGGTGGCGAGACCGTGCCCGGCGGCGTCGCCCCTGGCGGCGGCCGTCGGCAGCCAGTAGGGGCGGTGCTCGAAGGCGTAGGTGGGCAGCTCGGTGCGGCGTCCCGCGTAACCCTCGTACAGGACCGCCCAGTCGACGTCCGTGCCCCGGGTGTGCACGGCGGCCAGCGCGGCGAGCAGGCCGGGGACCTGGGCGGTGTCCTTGCGGGCCGTGGGGACGAACACGGTCTCCGCCGCGTCGGGGACGCAGTCCGGGCCCAGGGCCGTCAGGACGGGCGCGGCGCCCAGTTCGAGGAAGGTGTCGACGCCCTGCGCCGCCAGCGTCCCGACCGCGTCGGCGAAGCGCACGGTCTGCCGTACGTGCCGCACCCAGTAGTCGGCGGAGCCGAGTTCGGCGGCCGTGGCCTGGACGCCGGTGAGGGTGGAGACGATCGGCAGGACCGGCTCCGCGGCCGGCAGGGCGGCCATGACCTGGCGGAACTCGTCCAGCATGGGCTCCATGAGGGGCGAGTGGAAGGCGTGCGAGACGCGCAGCCGCCGGGTGGTGGCGAAGTGCGCGGCGACGGTGGCGACGGCGTCCTCCTCCCCGGAGACGACCACGGCGCGCGGGCCGTTGACCGCGGCGATGCCGCACCGTTCGTCCAGCAGCGGCGCCACCTCCTCCTCCGAGGCCTGTACGGAGGCCATCGCGCCGCCGGGCGGCAGCGCCTGCATGAGCCGGCCGCGTGCCGCGACGGCGGTCACGGCGTCCTGCAGCGACCAGACCCCCGCGACGTGCGCGGCGGCGAACTCGCCGACGGAGTGCCCGGCCAGCCAGGCGGGCCGTATCCCGAAGGACTCCAGCAGGCGGTGGAGGGCGACCTGGGTGGTGAACAGGGCGGCCTGGGTGTAGGCGGTCTGCTCCAGTACGTCGGGGTGTTCGCCGAAGACCACCTCGGCGAGCGGCCGTTCCAGGTGCTTGGCGAAGAGCTCCGCGATGCGGTCGAAGTGCTCGGCGTAGACCGGGTAGGTGTCGTACCAGTCGCGGCCCATGCCGGGCCGCTGGGCGCCCTGCCCGGAGAAGAGGTGGGCGAGGGTGCCGTCGGTGGCGGTGCCGGTGACGAGCAGGCCGGGGGCCTCGTGTCCGCGGGCCAGGGCCTCCAGCGCTTCGGCGGTGTGCCGCTCGTCGGTGGCCAGGACGACGGCGCGGTGCGGGTGGGTGCCGCGGGTGGTGGCGAGGGCGAGGCCGAGGTCGGCGGGCGCGGTGCCGGTCAGCTCCCGCAGGCGGGCGGCCTGTCCGCGCAGTGCCTCCGGGGAGCGTGCGGAGACCGGGAGGGCGGACACGGGCGGGACGGTGGCCGGGTCGGGCTCCGCGGGCTCGGCCTCGGCGCCGGTGAACTCCTCCAGGATGACGTGGGCGTTGGTGCCGCTGATCCCGAAGGAGGAGATCCCGGCGCGGCGCGGCCGGTCCGGGGTGTGCCAGGGCCGCTCGTCGGTGAGGAGCCGCACCGCGCCCGCCGTCCAGTCCACCTGCGGTGAGGGCGCGTCGACGTGGAGGGTGCGCGGCAGGGTGCCGTGTCCCATGGCCATGACCATCTTGATGATTCCGGCGACCCCGGCGGCGGCCTGGGTGTGGCCCATGTTGGATTTGACGGACCCCAGCCACAGCGGCGCGTCGTCCGGCCGCTCCTGTCCGTAGGTGGCCAGCAGCGCCTGGGCCTCGATCGGGTCGCCGAGCGTGGTGCCGGTGCCGTGCGCCTCGACGGCGTCGACGTCGGCCGGGGTGAGCCCGGCGGCGGCCAGCGCCGCGCGGATCACCCGTTGCTGGGAGGGGCCGTTGGGCGCGGTCAGGCCGTTGGAGGCGCCGTCCTGGTTGACGGCGGAGCCGCGCACCGTGGCCAGCACCCGGTGGCCGTTGCGCAGGGCGTCGGAGAGGCGTTCGACGACGAGTACGCCGACGCCCTCGCCCCAGCCGGTGCCGTCGGCCGCCGCGGCGAACGACTTGCAGCGGCCGTCGGCGGCCAGGCCGCGCTGCCGGGCGAAGTCGACGAAGGTGTCCGGGGTCGACATGACGGTGACGCCGCCGACCAGCGCGAGGTCGCACTCACCCTGCCGCAGCGCCTGCGCGGCCAGGTGCAGGGTGACCAGCGAGGAGGAGCAGGCGGTGTCGACGGTGACGGCCGGACCCTCCAGGCCGAGGGCGTAGGCGACCCGGCCGGAGACGACGCTGCCCAGGCTGCCGTTCCCCAGGTAGGCGGCCAGGTCGTCGGGGACCTCCGTCAGCCAGGTGCCGTAGTCGTGGTACATCACCCCCGCGAACACGCCGGTGCGTGAGCCGCGCAGGACCGCCGGGTCGATGGCGGAGCGCTCCAGGGCCTCCCAGGAGACTTCGAGGAGCAGGCGCTGCTGCGGGTCCATGGCGGTGGCCTCGCGCGGGCCGATGCCGAAGAAGCCCGGGTCGAAGTCGGCCGCGTCGTGGAGGAAGGCACCCTCGCGTGTGTAGGTGCGGCCGGGGGTGCCGGGCTCGGGGTCGTACAGGGTGTCGGTGTCCCAGCCGCGGTCGGCGGGAAAGTCGCCGACCGCGTCGACGCCGTCGGCGACGAGGCGCCAGAGGTCTTCCGGGGAGCGGACGCCGCCGGGGTAGCGGCAGCCCATGCCGACGATGACGACGGGGTCGCTCTCGTCGGCGGGGCGCGGTCCGGCGACGGGCTCGGCGGCCGGCCGCGAGGTGCCGAAGAGCGCGTCCCGGATGTGGTCGGCGAGGGCTCGGGAGGTGGGGTGGTCGAAGACGAGGGTGGCGGGCAGCCGCAGTCCGGTGACGGTGTTGAGCCGGTTGCGCAGTTCGACGGCGGCCAGCGAGTCGAAGCCCAGCTCGGTGAAGGCCCGCCCCGGGTCGACGGCGGACGGGGAGTCGTGCCGCAGGACCGCGGCCACCTCGGTGCGGACCAGCTCCAGCAGAGCCCGTTCCCGGTCGGCGGCGGGCAGCTGCGCCATGCCCCGCTCCGGCTGGGGCGCGGCGTGGGCGGCGGCCCGGCGGGTGACGGGGCGGACGAGGGAGCTCAGCAGCGGCGGCGGGCCGTCGGGCCGTCGGCGTACGGCGGCGGCGTCGATCTCCACGGGGACGAGGTGGGGGCCACCGGAGCGCACGGCCACGTCGAAGAGCCGCAGGGAGTGTTCGGCGGACAGCCCGGGGACGCCGTACGCGGCCACGCGCTCCAGGGCGGCGGCGTCCAGTGCGGCACCCATGCCGGTGCCGGTGGCCCACAGGCTCCAGGCGAGGGCGGTCGCGGGCAGTCCGTGTGCCGCGCGGTGGGCGGCGAGGGCGTCCAGGTAGGCGTTGGCCGCCGCGTAGTTGCCCTGGCCCGGTCCGTCGAGGACGGCGGCCAGCGAGGAGAACAGCACGAAGTGGGAGAGGTCCCGGTCGAGGGTGAGTTCGTGCAGGTGCCAGGCGCCTGCGGCCTTGGCGTGGAAGACCTCGTCGACCATGCCGTCGGTGAGGCTCTCGACGATGCCGTCGCGCACGGTGCCCGCGGCGTGGACGACGGAGTCGACCGGGTGCCGGTCCAGCAGCTCGCGCAGCGCCTCCCGGTCGCCGACGTCACAGGCGGCGACGGTGACCTCGGCTCCCAGCGCGGTGAGTTCGGCGTGCAGTTCGGGGGCGTGTCCCCGGCGGCCGGCGAGGACCAGGCGGCGTACACCGTGGGTGCGGACCAGATGGCGGGCGAGCAGGGCGCCGAGACCGCCGGTGCCGCCGGTGATCAGCACGGTGCCCCAGTCGGCGGCCGGCCGGGGTGCGGCTGCCGGTTCGGCGGCCAGCCGGGCCACGGCGAACCGGCCGCCCGCGAGGGAGAGTTCGGGTTCACCGGTGGCGAGCGCCTGGCGCAGCTCGGCCTCGGAGGGCAGACCGTCGTGTTCGAGGAGGACGTAGCGTCCGGGGTTCTCGGCCTGTGCCGAGCGGACCAGTCCGCGTACCGCCGCGTGGGCGGGGCTGTGGGGACCGGTGACGACGACGAGGCGGGTGGCCGCCGCCCGTTCGTCCGCCTGCCAGATCCGCAGCAGGCGCAGGGTGCCCAGGACGTGGGCGCGCGCCTCGGCCGCGTCGGCGCCCGCCGGCCCGGCCGGGCGGTACACCACGGCGTCCGGCGCGGTGGCGCCGAACAGCGCGTCCACGGCGGCGGCGAGCGCCTCCTCGCCGGGACCGTCGTGCGGCGGACCGGCCGGGTGCGCGGCGCCGTCGAGGACGGTGGTGCGCAGGGGCGCGGTGGTCGCCGGCCGGGGGTGCGGCGACCACCGCACGGTGTACAGGACGTCGGTGTCCGGTACGGGCAGGGAGGTCATGGCCTCGACGTCGGCGACGGGGGCGCCGGTGGTGTCGGCGAGGTGCAGTCCGACGGTGTCGCCGTCGCCCCGGGTGATGCGTACGCGCAGGGCCGTGGCGCCGGTGGCGTGCAGGCGGACACCGGTCCAGGCGAACGGCAGCAGCACCTCGCCGCGTGGCGGGGCGTCGAGGTCGGCGGCGTGCAGCGCGGCGTCCAGCAGCGCGGGGTGGAGTCGGAAGCGGGTGGCGTCGGCGGTGGCGTCCTCGGGCAGGGCGACCTCGGCGAGGATGTGCTCGCCGTGCCGCCAGGCGGCGCGCAGGCCCTGGAAGACGGGCCCGTAGGCGTACCCCTGGTCGGCGAGGTCCGCGTAGACCTCCGTGACGTCCAGCGGCTCGGCGTCCGGCGGCGGCCACGCCTCCGCCTCGGTGCCCACGCCCGCGTCGGTGCCCCCGGCCGGAGGGGCGGCGTCGGTGAGCACACCGGCCGCGTGCCGGGTCCAGGGCGTGTCCTCGCCCGCCCGCGAGTGGACGCTGACCGTGCGGCGTCCGGTGTCGTCGGCCTCGCCGACGGCCACCTGGACGGCGACGTGCTCGTCCGGGGCGAGCACCAGCGGTGCGCCGAGTGTGAGTTCCTCCAGGCCGGTGGCGCCGACGTGGTCACCGGCCCGCAGGGCCAGTTCGACGAAGGCGGTGCCGGGCAGCAGCACGCGGCCGGCGATCACGTGGTCCGCGAGCCACGGGTGGGTGCGGGTGGAGAGGCGTCCGGTCAGGACGACGCCCTCCGCGCCGACCGCGACCACGGCCGCCAGCAGCGGGTGCCCGGCCGTGATCTGCCCCAGGCCGGTCGCATCGGCGGGGGCGCCCGGTTCCAGCCAGAAGCGGCGGCGCTGGAAGGGGTAGCCGGGCAGCTCGACGCGGCGGGCTTCCTGGCCGGCGTAGTGCCGTGCCCAGTCGACGGGGACGCCGCGGGCGTGGGCCGCGGCGAGCGCGGTGACGGCCTCGCGGACCTCGGGCCGCCCGCGCCGCAGCACCGGCAGGAAGGCGGTGCCGGGCGCGTCCGTGCAGTCCGGCCCCATCGCGGTCAGCACGGCGTCGGGGCCGATCTCCAGGAACGTCCGGACGCCCGCGTCGGCGAGCCACCGCACGGCGTCGTGGAAGCGGACCTGGGCACGGACGTGGTCCACCCAGTACTCGGGGTCGCACAGTTCCGCGCCGACGGGGGCACCGGTCACGGTGGACACGACCGGCACGGTGGGTTCGGCGTAGTCCAGTACGCGCGCGACGCGGCGGAACTCGGCCAGCATCGGTTCCATCAGCGGTGAGTGGAAGGCGTGGCTGACGCGCAGGCGTTTGGTGTCGTGGCCGCGGGCGGCGAGTTCGCCCGCGATGCGCTCCACGTCGTCCACGTCGCCGGAGATCACGACGGAGGCGGGGCCGTTCACGGCGGCGATGCCGGTGCGCTCGGTGAGCAGCGGCGCGACGTCGCTCTCGGCGGCGCGGACCGCGGCCATGGCACCGCCCTCGGGCAGCCCCTGCATGAGCCGGCCGCGTGCGGCGACCAGGATGGTGGCGTCCTGCAGGGTGAGGACCCCGGCCACGTGCGCGGCGGCGATCTCGCCGACGGAGTGCCCGGCGAGGTGGTCCGGGCGCACCCCCCAGCTCTCCAGCAGGCGGTACAGGGCGACTTCGACGGCGAAGAGGGCCGGTTGCGCGTACTCGGTGCGGTGCAGCAGCTCCGCGTCGGGTGTGCCCGGCCGGGCGAACAGGACGCTCTTGAGGGGCTGCGGGAGCTGGAGGTCGAAGTGGCCGCAGACCTCGTCGAGGGCGTCGGCGAACGCCGGTAGGGCGGCGGCCAGTTCGCGGCCCATGCCGAGGCGCTGGCTGCCCTGCCCGGTGAACAGGAAGCCGAGTTCGCCGCCCGCCCGCCCGGGGACGGGGGCCGAGCCCGAGGCCACGGCGGAGAGCGCCTCCCGCAGCTCGTCCCGGTCGGCGGCGACGAGGACGGCCCGGTCGGGCAGTGCCGCGCGGGTGGTGGCCAGCGCGTGGGCGAGGTCGGCCGGTTGTGTGGTGTCGGCCAGGGGCAGCAGATCGGCGGCGCGGGCCCGCAGGGCGGCCTCGCCGCGCGCGGACAGCGGGAAGACGAGCGGGACCGGGGCGGTGTGCGCCTCCCCCGTGTCCGAAGGGGCTTCGTCCGGGACCTCGTCGCGGTCGTCGGCCTCCGGCTGCTCCAGGATGACGTGGGCGTTGGTGCCGCTGACGCCGAAGGAGGAGACGCCCGCCCGGCGGGGGCGGCCGGTCTCGGGCCAGGGCCTCGGTTCGGTGACCAGTTCCACGCTGCCGGACTCCCAGGCTGCGTGCGGGGTGGGCGCGTCGACGTGCAGGGTCGCGGGTATCCGGCCGTGCCGCATGGCGAGGACCGTCTTGATCACTCCGGCCACGCCCGCGGCGGCCTGGGTGTGCCCCAGGTTCGACTTGACCGAGCCGAGCAGCAGCGGGGCGTCGGCCGGGCGGTCCTGCCCGTAGGTGGCCAGGAGGGCGGTCGCCTCGATGGGGTCGCCGAGCCGGGTGCCCGTGCCGTGCGCCTCCACCACGTCGACGTCGGCGGGGCCGAGCCCGGCTTCGGCCAGCGCCCGGCGGATCAGCTTCTGCTGCGCGGTGCCGTTGGGGGCGGTGAGCCCGTTGGAGGCACCGTCCTGGTTGACGGCGGAGGACCGGACGACGGCGAGCACCCGGTGGCCGTTGCGGCGGGCGTCGGAGAGCCGCTCCAGGACCAGGACGCCGACCCCTTCGGCGAAGCCCGTCCCGTCCGCGGCGGCGGCGAATGCCTTGCAGCGGCCGTCGGCGGACAGACCGCGCTGTCTGCTGAACGCGGTGAAGACACCCGGCCCGCCCATCACCGCCACCCCGCCGGCCAGCGCCAGCGAGGACTCGCCCTGCTGCAGCGAGCGGCGGGCCAGGTGGACGGCGACCAGCGAGGCGGAGCAGGCGGTGTCGACGGTGACGGCGGGTCCCTCGGTGCCCAGTACGTAGGCGACGCGGCCGGAGATGACGCTGGAGGCGTTGCCGGCCAGCAGATGGGCGTCGAGGCCGTCCGGCGCGTCGTGCAGGCGTGGACCGTACTCCTGCACCTCGGCCCCGAAGAACATGCCGGCGGCGGTGCGGCGGAGCGTGCCGGGGTCGATGCCGGCGTCCTCCAGGGCGAGCCAGGAGGTCTCCAGGACCAGTCGCTGCTGCGGGTCCATGGCCAGCGACTCGCGCGGGCTGATGCCGAAGAAGTCGGCGTCGAACTCGGTGGCCGTGTCGAGGAATCCGCCGGTGCGGGCGTAGGAGCTGCCGGGAGCGTCCGGGTCCTCGTCGAAGAGCTGCTCCAGGTCCCAGCCCCGGTCCCGGGGGAAGTCCGAGAGCACCTCGCCGCCGTCGGCCAGCAGGCGCCACAGGTCGGCCGGTGTCCCGATGCCGCCGGGGAAGCGGCAGCCGATGCCGACGATCGCCACGGGCTCGTCGGAGTGGCCGTCACCGGCCGGTTCCGGCGCTGTGCCGTCCGGGACCCGCTCCCCTGCCAGCAGCCGGTCGGCCAGGTCGCGCACGGTCGGGCAGTCGTAGGCGAGGCCGACCGGCAGGTCGAGGCCGGTCCGCTCGGTCAGCCTCCGGTGCAGGTCGACCGCCGCGAGCGAGTCGAGCCCCTGTTCGGCGAGCGGTACGGCCGGGTCCAGCGTCCGCGAGGTGCCCGGCCGGGCCGCCTCCACCGCCTCGGTCACGGCGGTGCGCACGAGGTCCGTCACCAGCCTGCGGTGCTGCGTCGGTGCGGCCTGGGCGAGCAGTCGCGCCAGGGCTGATTCGGATCCGGGCCCGTTCATCCACGCATCTCCACTTTCGACCGACACGGTTTTCCACCTTTTCCTCACCGTAATGACGACCCCGAAAAGGCCACACCCTTAGGCACCCCTAGGGGCCGGGCCGGGCGAATTCCCCTCTTCCCTGGGGGTGTCGAAGTCGTACGAACGCCGGACGTAGGAGAGGGAATCGAGCAGTTCCGACGAGGTGACGGTGTGGGCGGGGCGCGCGGCGGTGACGCCGGACAGCGGCATCCTCCCCACGTCCGACCAGCGCAGCCTGCCGTCCTCGGCGATGTAACTCCGGCTCAGTCCCGCGTTGTCCGGATGCAGGCAGTAGGGCACGTCCAGCCGGCCCTCGGCGAACGCCCTCAGCAGTGCGGTCCCGAGGTCGTCGTCCAGGTTCAGCACCGCGTCGACCAGCGCGTACGCCTCGGCGTACGTCTCCGTCGCGGTGCCCTCCAGGGGGTCGGGGCCGGTGCGCGCGGCGACCGCGGCCGCGTATTCCAGCGCGGCCACGTTCTCCGCCACGGAGGGGATGCGCCGGGATTCGGCGACGGTTTTCACGATGAGGCGCTCGGAACCGCTCCCGACGGCCAGTTCGGCGGCCTGCGCGAGCAGTCGGCGGGCGCCGTGCTCGGTTTCCGGGAACAATCCCATGTAGGCGTAGACGACCACATGCCATTCGGTGTCCGAAAGGAACCGCGTGCACAGGCTGCGTAACGCGGCGATCGCCTCGGAGTCCTGACGCCCATTCGTCTGCTGGGCGTAACTCACCGAAATGCTCCGGATTCCGTGCCGGCGGAAGAACAGCGCCTCCAGCACGCTGACCGCGACGAGCAGACCGGGTGGGCAGAGCTGGCCGAGCACACACCCCCCGAAGGTCTCCAGGTGCGGTTCGGCACCGGTCTCGCGGAGCGTGGCGAGCAGTTCGCAGGATTCCGTCCAGTGGGCGACGGACTCGCGCAGGGGGACCCTGCCGTAGGGGAGGCAGTAGGAGACGGGCCCGCCCTCCGAGGCGTCGAGTCCCACGGCCGTCAGCGCCCGGAAGATGTGCTGGGGCGCCGCCGAGCCGTGCCGCACCTGGACCGGGAAGTGCGGGCCGTGGACGCGGTCCAGGACCCGGCGGGTGGTGGCCGTCTCGTGGCTCACCAGCGGGTAGCCGTTGAGGTCGACCCCTTCGAGGACGGCGAGTTGCGCCGACTCCAGGTCACCGACCCGGGTGTAGCTGTCCAGGGTGAGGGTGCCGACGGTCGTCGCGTCGGCGTCCCGGGTGGCGAGCAGCCCGGCGCGCATGCGCTCCGGGTTGCTCATGCCCATCCGGGGCTGCACGACCAGCCGCCCGGCGTCGTGGGCCCGGCGCACGAACGCGCCGAATCCGGCACCGGTCACACCAGGGCCCGCTGGGGCAGGGCTTCGAGCATCCGGCGGAAGGCCGCGATGCCGTCGGCGGTGTCCCCGAACACCGCGTCGTAGCCGGCGGCGCGCAGTGCGGCCGCCTCCTCGTCGCCGCAGGGGCCGGCGATGCCGAGCTTGCCTCCGATGACGACGGGCACACCGCCGAGGCCGGGGGTCTCGCGCAGCCGGGTGACGGTGCGCATGCCGTCGTGGTAGCCGTGTCCGTTGACGCTGCTGACCACGACCAGTGCGGGGTCGTGCGCCAGGGCCTCGCCGATCAGCAGGTCCTCGGGGACGCAGGGGCCCAGGTTGACGACCCGGTGGCCGTGCTCCTCGATGAGGAGCTGGAGGTAGACCAGGTTCCAGGTGTGCGAGTCCGAGATGCCTCCCGCCACGAGCACGGGCCGGTCGCCGGGGGTGGGGGTGAGGGGATTGCTCATCACAGGGCCTGTCCGTGTTCGTAGGTTCGGGTGTGCTCGATGCGGGAGACGGAGACGAGGTCGTCGCCGCGGACGACGATCTCCGCCGGGGCGGGCCTGCCGAGGAACATCAGCAGACTGGCGGTGGGTCCGTAGGACCCGGCGTTGGGGACGGTCAGCAGGTCGCCGGGGGCCGGGTCCGAGAGCGGGACCTGCCGTCCGAGCAGGTCGCCGGGGGTGCACAGCGGACCGGCGAGGTGGGCCGGGACGCCGTCGGTGCCGACGGACTCGTGCGGTTCGACGGAGACGGGCAGGATGCGGCCGAGACCGGACATGCCGCCGAAGGTGTTGATGCCGGCGTCGAGGACGACGTAGCGGGTGCCGCGGCTGTCCTTGACGTTGACGACGCTGGTGAGCAGGGTGCCGCTGTCGGCGACCAGGTACCGCCCCGACTCGCAGGCGATGCGCGGGGCGCCCTCGCGCCAGCCGGGGAAGTGCTCGTCGAGCGATGTGGCCAGGGCATCGCGGAGTTCGCCGTAGACGGGCCGGTCTCCCTGTACCGCGTACGGTGCCGCGAAGCCGCCGCCGAGGTCGACGATGCGGAAGTCGACGCCCAGTTCCCGCTGGAGTGCGGAGGCGGTGGCGATGGTGTGCCGGAACTCGGCGATGAGGCTCGCCTCGTCCTTGGCGTTGCTCAGCGGGAAGAAGTGCAGTCCGGCCAGGGTGGTGCCGGGGACGTCGCGCAGTTCGGCGGCGAGGCCGGGCAGGGTCTCGCCGTCGAAGCCGAACTGCGAGGGCACCCCGGTCATGCGGATGCTGGTGGCCGCGGCCCCGGTGGCGTTGTTGACCCGGATGAGGCAGTCGGCGGTGATGCCGAGCCGCACGGCCGTCTCACCCACGTGCCGCAGGTCGCCGGGCGACTCCACGGAGAAGGTGCGCACGCCCCGGGCCATGGCCTCGGCCAGCTCCTCGGTGGTCTTGCCGGGGCCGGTGTAGAGGATCTCGGTGCCTTCGTAGCCGGCCCGCAGGACGGCGTCGAGTTCCCCGACGGAGCTGATCTCCGCGCGGCAGACGCGGGGGCCGCCGGTGCGCATCTCGCGCAGGATCTCGGGGTGCGGGTTGGCCTTGGCCGCGTAGTACACGGCGACCTCGTCGGGCAGCGCGGCGAACAGTTCGTCCCGCGCGGCCGCGACCCGGTCCAGGTCGTAGACGTAGGAGGGTGTGCCGAAGCGCCGGGCGAGGTCGGTGGTACCGGTCACGGCGTGGTTCCTTCCAGAAGGCGGACGAGCTGCTTGCGGTCGTGCTTGCCGTGCGCGGTCAGCGGCAGTTCGTCGACGACGCGGCTGACGCCGGGCACCTTGGCGGGCTCCAGCCGCAGGGACAGCTCCCTCAGGAGCACGTGCGGATCGATGCCGCCCTCGGCGAACACCGCGAGGTCGCGGCCGGGGGCGGGCGGCAGCACGGCGGCGGCGCGGACACCGGGCACGTCCACGGCGGCGGCCTCGATCTCGGTGGTGCTCATCCGGACGCCCTTGTGCTTGAACATGTCGTCCCGGCGGCCCTCGTAGTACAGGTAGCCGTCCTCGTCGACGTGCCCGTAGTCACCGGTGTGCAGCCGCAGTCCACCGCCGGGTGCGGGCCGGAAGGCGCGTGCGGTCTGCTCCGGCGCGCGCCAGTAGCCGGGCATGACGTGGGGGCCCTCGACGACGATCTCCCCGGTCCGCCAGGGCGGCAGCGCGTTGCCGTCGTCGTCGACGGCGAAGGCGCGGGTGCCGGGCAGCGGGCGGCCGACCGACTCGGGCCGGACGTCCTGCTGGTCCGGCGGCAGGACGGAGACGCGCTTGCACTCGGTCTGGCCGAACTGGATGACCACCTCGGATCCGGGGAAGGCCGTGCGGAGCCCGTCGGCGGTGGGCTTCGGCAGCGCGGCCCCGGTGTTGGTGAACATGCGGACGGTGGAGTCCTGCCGCGGTTCGCGTTCGGCCAGCGCGCAGATCATGGTGGCCAGGGACGGCACGATGGGGACGACGGTGGCCCCGGTCTCCCGGATGCGGCGCAGCAGCACCAGGTCGGACTCCCCGTCGGCGAGCACCAGTTCACTGCGGCCGGCCGCGGTGAGCAGCACCTTGTAGAGGCCGTAGTCCCAGGAGATGGGGAAGCGGCAGAAGACGACGTCGTCCGGGCGGTAGCCGAGTTCGAGGTTGATGGCCTCGGTGGCGAAGACCATCCGGCCGTGCGGGCAGACGACGGCCTTGGGGGCCGCGGTGGAGCCGGAGGTGTAGACGAGGACGGCGAGGTCGTCGCTTCGGACCGGAGCGCCGTCGCCCCGGGCCTCCTTGTCCCGCAGGTCGGTGACGGCCCGCCAGACCTCGTCCAGGCCGAGGACGGTGACCGGCCCGGCGAGCGCGGAGACCCGGGCCACGGCGGGGTCGGCGACGATCACGAGCGACGGCTCGGAGTTCTCGGCGACGGCCCGCAGGTGGTAGTCCCTCATGCCGGTGTTGACGGGGACGAGGACGGCGCCGCGGCGGGCGGTGCCGTACAGCAGCGCGACGAGCTCCCGGGTGCTGGCCAGCTGCACCAGGACCCGGTCGCCGTGGCCGATGCCCTGGGCCTGGAGCCAGGCGTCGACGGCGTGGCTCCAGGCGGTGAGTTCCCGGTAGGTCCATCGCCCGGTGGCGTCGGCGACCGCCGCCGCGTCGGGGTACTCGGCGGTGGCCTCGTCGAGCAGGTCGTGCACCCGGGCATCGGTGCGGGCCTGTGCTGTCGGTTGACCGTTCACTGCTACTCCTGCCGTCCTTCGGTCCTGCTCCCGGCACCGGCGGTCTGCTGCCGCAGGGCCGTGGCGCGGGAGACGAGCTGCCTGCGGTCGGTCTTGCGGTTGGGGTTGAGCGGGAGCGCGTTCAGGTGGTGGTAGGCCCGGGGGACGACCGCGGCCGGCAGCAGTCCCCTCAGGTGGCGGGCGAGCCGGGCCGGCGGCACCGGGTCGCCGGTGTGGAAGACGGCGAGTTCGACCGTGCCGTCCACGGGGACGGCGACGGTCGCCGCGTCCTCGACGCCCGGGCAGGCGCGTACCGCGGCGTCGACCTCGGCCAGTTCCGTCCGGATGCCGTGCACCTGGACCTGGGCGTCCTGGCGGCCCAGGTACAGCAGGCCGTCGCCGTCGGTGCGGCGGACCCGGTCGCCGGTGCGGTAGTAGCGCAGGCCGTCGCGCTCCAGGAAGCGTCCGGTGTCGTCGGCCGGGTCGAGGTAGCCGGGGGTCAGCTGCGGTCCGGCGACGCACAGTTCGCCCTCGCCGGTGGTGCTCGGCGCGTCGTCGGCGTCCAGCAGCAGCACCGTGTGGCCCTCGTGGACGGCCCCGATCGGCACATGGTCGTGCAGGTGCCGGCCGCCGGGCCGCCATCGGTGCGCGGTGACGGTGACGGTCAGTTCGGTGGGTCCGTACAGGTTCTCCAGCACCGTGCCGGGGGCCGCGGCCGCCCAGTCGTCGGCGTCCCGGCAGGTGAGCGCCTCCCCCGCGAAGAGGCTCCGGCGCAGCGGGGAGAGCGCACCGGGTGCGAGACCGCCGGTGCGCCGCACCAGGGTGATCGCGCTGGGGGTGGAGAACCACACGGTGATGCCCTGCTCGGCCACGAACTCCGGCAGCCGGGCGTAGGCCCGCGCGGGGACCGGTACGACGGTGGCGCCGGCGCCCCAGGCGCAGAACAGGTCGAACATCGCGCAGTCGAAGTTGAGGTCGAAGGTCTGCGAGAAGACGTCCTCGGGCCCGAAGTCGTACCGCGCGTCGAGCAGCGAGAAGTAGTGCGCGGTGTTGGCGTGGGTGACCGGCACGCCCTTGGGCCGTCCGGTGGAGCCCGAGGTGAACAGGACGTAGGCGATGTCGGACGGCCTGGCCGGCATCGGTGCCTTCAGCGCGCTGTCGGGGTCGACGCCGAGTTCCGGCATCGGCCGGCCACCGGGGGCGAACAGGGTCGGCAGGGTGACGCCGTCCTCGTGCAGCGCGGTCAGCGCGGGCAGCGCGTCGTCGTCGGCGAGCAGCGCCTCCACACCGGCGGCCTCGATCATCTGCCGGGTGCGGGCGGCGGGAAAGGCCGGCTGCAGGGGGACGACGGTGACCCCGCTGTAGAGGCCCGCCAGCAGACTCGTGTACGCGGAGGGGCCCTTGCCGGCCAGCACACCCACGGCGGCCGGCCGGCCGGGGAACCCGGCCAGCAGGGAGCCGGCGAGCACCAGGGCCCGCTCGTGCAGCTCGCGGTAGGTGAGAGAGGCGCCCTCGGCCCGCAGCGCGGGCCGGTCGGGCGCCAGGGCCAGCCCGCGCAGGAAGCGTCCGGACAGGGCTTGGTCCATGGTGGCGTCCAAGGGGTCCGTCCCGTCAGCTCGTGGCGCGCTGGAGCATGCCCTCGACGGTCTCCCACAGCACGCCCGCGCTGCGGAAGGTGTCCATGGTCAGCGCGCTGTCGCGGAAGCGCACCTGGTACGCCTCCTCCAGCAGGCCGAGCAGCTGGACGGTCCCCAGCGAGTCCAGGCCGAGGTCCTTGAGCTCGTGGTCGGCGGTGAGCGGCTCCTGCGGGGGCAGGAACGGCAGGAAGGGGCGGAGTATCTCTTCGAACTGGTCGTCCCACATGGAAAGCCTCCTGCGGATGAGCGGATGGGGGGTCAGGCGGCGCGCGTGAGGCGCCGGGGGGTCATCGCCAGGCGTGGCTGCGCGGCGACGACGTCGAAGGTGCGGACGGTGCCGGGTACCCGGCCGAAGAGGCTGTCGGGGCCGGCGACGCACAGGCGCCGGACTCCGGACTCCCGCAGCGCGGTGGTGACGCTCGGCCAGCTCATGGGGTGGTCGAAGGAGTCGAGCAGCATGGTGCGCAGCTCCTCGCCCGTGTGCAGCAGCCTGCCGTCCTGATCGGCGACGACCGGCAGTGCGGGATCGGCGAAGGTGTAGCGGGAGACCACCTCGCGTTCCGCCTTGGCGCGCAGGGGCGCGAACGCCGACGCGTGCATGGGGGGACGCATGGTGTACAGGGGCAGGCTGCCGATGGCGCGCAGCCGTTCCCGCATCCACTCCACCCGTTGTTCGGCCAGGGAGACCATCCAGAAGCCGTCGTCGATGTGGCAGGAGATCTCGTGCCACTCCCCCGCCTCGTCGAGTTCGGCGAGGATCGCGTCCAGTTCCTCGCGCGGGGCGCGGACGAAGGACAGGGTGACGATGTCGCGGTGGTGGTCGGCGAAGTAGGCCTCCAGGCACCGGGCGATCTCGGCGGTGAGCCGGATGGCGTCGGGCAGGTCGAGGGCGCCGGTGTAGGCGAGGGCCGCCTTCTCCCCGAAGCTGGGGCCGGCGACGATCTCGGGGGCGATGTCCAGGTGCTCGCGGGCCCAGTGGGCGCTGGCCAGGCAGTTCACGAAGAACGCGACCTGAGCGGCCTCCGAGTAGTCGCCCTCGGCGCGGCGGTAGGCGTCCACCAGCGAGTAGCCGAGGGTGTCGTCGGCGACGGCGACCAGCTCACGGGCCTGGGGGCAGGCGACCATGAAGCGGCCCACCTCGGCGAACGGGACGGGTCCCATCCCGGGGAAGACGAGAGCGGTGTGGTACGCCATGGCGGTGTCTCCGCCCCCTTTCACGGTGGTCCGCGGCGGCCGCGCGGCGCGGTGGGTCACAGGCCGGCGAGGAAGTCGGTGAGCACCTCGAAGAACCGGTCGGGTTCCTCCAGGTGCGGCAGGTGGCTGGACTCCTCGAAGATCTCCCAGCGGGCCCCGGGGACCCGGTCCGCGTAGGGCTGGACGACGGCCGGGGTGGCCTCGTCGTGGCGGCCGCTCAGGAGCAGGGTGGGTGTGCGGATGGTGTCCAGTTCGTCGACGATCGACCAGTCCTTCAGGGAACCGATCACATGGAACTCGGTGGGCCCGTTCATGGCGTAGTAGACCGTCGGGTCGTTGTAGATCTCCATGAAGGAGGAGAGGAAGTCCCGGGGCCACGGGGTGAGGCGGCACACGTGGCGGTCGTAGAAGACCCGCATCGCGGCCAGGTACTCCTCCGTGTCGTAGGTGCCGTCCCTCTCGTGCCGCACCAGGGCCTCCTGCACGTCGGACGGCAGGGCGGCCCGCAGCCGGGCCATCTCCTGGAGCCAGACGGGGTACGAGGCGGGCGCGTTGGCGACGACCAGGCCGCGCAGACCGGGCGGGCGGCCCATGGCGTGGCGGGCGCTCAGCGGTCCGCCCCACGACTGCCCGAACAGGACGTAGTCGTCGGCGACGCCCAGTTCCCGTACGAGGTTGGCGAGTTCGTCGAGGAACAGGTCGACGGTCCAGAAGTCCGTCGCCGCATCGGGAAGATGGGTGGAGCCGCCGTTGCCCAGCTGGTCGTAGTGGACGACCGGCCAGCCGTCGTCGGCGAGGCGGGCCAGCGGCAGCAGGTAGTCGTGCGTGCTGCCGGGTCCTCCGTGCACGACGACTACGGCGGGGCGCCCGGCCCCGAGTTCGCCGGTCACCCGGTACCAGGTCCGGTACTCCCCGAAGGGGACGGTGCCCTTGACGCTGGGCACGAGACCCTGCGGACGGGGTTTCACGGACACGCTGATCACCTCTACTCGGCTGCGGAGTGCGGCGGCCGTCCGGTCAGGGGGCCGGCGGGGACCGCGGAGCGTGCGGGGCGGGAGGATCCGAGCTTCCGTCCTGGTCCGCAGCCGACGCTAACCGTCGTCCGGACGTTCGACGGACCCCTAACCGCCCCTAGTGGTACGGGGAGTGACGGGCGCCACGGCCGCCCCCCGCCGGGGCCCGGAGCACTAGGGGCGCGTAGGGGTGGGCCGCCCGGGGCCACGCTCCCTAGCGTGCGGGAAACGGCCGGCCGCACCGCGCCGGCGCCGAGCCCGGACCCCTTCCCCGGGTGCCGGCGCACCCCGATCCCTCCCGCGCGAAGAGGACATCATGACTGCACCTGCCGAAGCGGCCAACGAGGACGCACTCCCTGAGTTCCCGATGCCGCGGGCCTGCCCCTTCAGTCCGCCCGCCGCCTACACCGGGCTGCGCGAGACGGAGCCGGTCTCCCGGGCGCGGCTCAAGGTCGACGGCAAGCCGACCTGGCTGGTCACCCGCCACGACCTGTACAAGAAGGTGCTCGGCGACTCGCGGGTGAGCGCGAACCTGAAGCTGCCGGGCTATCCGCTCCAGGTGCCGGTGCCCCAGGAGACGCTCCAGTCGGTGCCGCTCACCTTCCTGTCCATGGACCCGCCGGACCACACGGTGCAACGCCGCATGCTGGCACCGGAGTTCAGCGTGCGCCGGATGCGCGAGCTGCGCGAGCGGGTGCAGCAGATCGTGGACCAGCAGATCGACGACATGCTCGCCAAGGGCTGCGACGGTCCGGTGGACCTCGTCACGGCCCTCGCGCTGCCGGTGCCGTCCCTGGTGATCTGCGAACTGCTCGGCGTCCCCTACGACGACCACGCCCGGTTCGAGCAGTGGGCGTGGGCCATCATGAACCACGAGGTCAGCGACGAGGACCGGGGCCTCGCCCACTACGAGCTGGACCGTTACGTCGACGGGCTGGTCACCGCGAAGGAGAGCGAGCCCGGCGACGACATGATCAGCCGGCTGATCGCGTTCAACCGGGAGACCCCGGCGGTGGAGCACTCGGACATCGTCAGCATGTCCAAGCTGATGCTGGTCACCGGTCACGAGACCACCGCGAACATGATCGCCCTCGGTGTGCTGGCCCTGCTGGAGCACCCGGACCAGCTCGCCGCCGTACGCGAGGAGCCCGAGCTGATGCCGCGCGCGGTGGAGGAGCTGCTGCGGCTGTTCTCCATCTCGGACGCCGGTACGGCGCGCGTGGCCATGGAGGACATCGAGCTGGGGGGTGTCACCATCCGCGCCGGTGACGGCATCCTGCCGCTGAACAACGCCGCCAACCACGACGAGAGCGTCTTCCCCGACGCGGACCGGCTGGACGTGCGCCGCGAGGCCCGCAGCCACGTGGCCTTCGGCTACGGCGTCCACCAGTGCGTCGGCCAGAACCTGGCCCGCATGGAGCTCGACGTCGTCTACTCCACGCTGCTGCGCCGGATCCCGACGCTGCGCCTGGCCACGCCGGCCGAGGAGCTGCGGTTCAAGGACGACGCCATCGTCTGGGGCCTGTACGAGCTGCCCGTCACCTGGTGACGCCGGACACCTCCGCCGCGCGCCCTTCCCTGACCCTTCCGTTCGAGAGGCAGCCATGACCCAGTCCGCCGACCCGTCGTCCGAGACGGCGTCACCGTATCCGCAGTTCCCGATGCGACGCGGCTGCCCGTTCGGCGAGCCGGACGAGTACGCCGAGCTGCGCGCGAAGGAGCCCGTGTCCCGTGCCTCGCTCAAGGTGAACGGCAAGCCCACCTGGCTGGTCACCCGGCACCAGGACGTCAAGCAGGTGCTCGGTGACCCGCGGGCGAGCTCCAACCTCAAGCGTCCCGGCTACCCGCACCAGTTCCACATCTCCGAGGAGATGCTGGCCCACGTCCGGCTGATGCTGCTGTCCATGGACCCGCCGGACCACACGGCACAACGCCGCATGCTGATACCGGAGTTCACTGCGCGGCGGGTGAAGGAGATGCGCCCCCGGATCCAGGAGATCGTCGACGAGCGCATCGACGCCATGCTGGCCGCCGAGGGGCCGGTGGACCTGGTCACGGCCCTCGCCCTGCCGGTACCGTCCCTCACCATCTGCGAGTTGCTCGGGGTGCCCTACGAGGACCACGCCCGGTTCGAGACGTGGTCGGCGGCCATGATGAACCACGACCTCAGCCCCGAGGAGTACGGGGCAGCGGTGCAGGCCCTGGACACGTACCTCGACGAGCTGGTCACCCTCAAGGAGAGCGAGCCGGGCGACGACCTGATCAGCCGGTTCCTGGAGAAGAACCGCGCCGAGCAGGTCGCCGACCACGTCGACGTGGTGACCATGGCCCGGATGATGCTGGTGGGCGGCCACGAGACGACGGCCAACATGATCGCCCTCGGCGTACTGGCGCTGCTGGAGCACCCGGACCACCTGGCCGAGCTGCGGGCGGACCCCGCCTTGCTGCCGAACGCGATCGAGGAGTTGCTGCGGGTCTTCTCCATCTCCGACTCGGGCACCGCCCGCGTCGCCGTCGAGGACATCGAGGTGGGGGGTGTCACCATCCGCGCCGGTGAGGGCATCCTCGCCCTGAACAACGCCGCCGACCACGACGAGACGGTCTTCCCCGACCCCGGCACCCTCGACTTCCACCGCCGGGAGGCTCGCAGCCACCTCGCGTTCGGCTACGGGATCCACCAGTGCATGGGAGCGAACCTGGCCCGCGCGGAGCTGGAGATCGTGTACGGCACCC
This sequence comes from Streptomyces sp. SirexAA-E, assembly GCF_000177195.2. Taxonomy (GTDB): domain Bacteria; phylum Actinomycetota; class Actinomycetes; order Streptomycetales; family Streptomycetaceae; genus Streptomyces; species Streptomyces flavovirens. The sequence continues at coordinate 6,268,964 of NC_015953.1, read as the reverse complement.
TGCTGCGCCGCGTGCCCGGCCTCCGGCTGGCGGTGCCCGCCGAGGAACTGCGTTTCAAGGACGACGCCATGGTCTACGGCGTCTACGAACTGCCCGTCACCTGGTGACGGCCGAGCCGAACGGAATCCCTGCCATGCGTGTCACCACGGACCGCGACCGGTGCGTGGGCTCCGGCCAGTGCGCGATGCTCAGCCCCGACGTCTTCGACCAGGACGACGACGGTCTCGTCCTCGTCCTCCAGGAGAGGCCGGACGCGGAGCTGCTGGAGGACGTCCACCGGGCGGCGGACCTGTGTCCGTCACGGACCATCCAGGTCACCGGCTGATCCGTCCGTCCCCCGGCGCCGCGGGGCGTGCGGTTCGCGGTGCCGCGGGGGCGGGACCGCCCGCCCCCGCACGACGACGACGACCGAGGACGTGAACCCGTGGTGACGTGGACGATGCGGCAGTACGCCGGTTCCGGCGCCGCCACCGAGGCCAACGCCCGTTGCAAGCACCTGTTGTCCGACGGCGCGGCGGGGCTCTCGGTCGCGTTCGACCTGCCGACCCGGATGGGCCACGACTCGGACGCGCCGATCGCCAGGGGCGAGGTCGGCAGGGCCGGGGTCGCGATCGACTCGATCGACGACATGCGCGTCCTGTTCGCCGGGATCCCGCTGGACAAGGTCGCCACCTCGATGACCGTCGACGCGCCCGCCTCCCTCCTGCTGCTGCTCTACCAACTCGTCGGCGAGGAGCAGGGCGTTGCGGCGGACAGGCTGACCGGCACCGTCCAGAACGACGTGCTCAAGGAGTACATCGCCCGCGGCACCCCCATCTTCCCGCCGAAGCCCTCACTGCGGCTGCTCGCCGACACCTTCGCCTACTGCGAGACCGAGATCCCGCAGTGGAACACGCTCTCGGTCTGCGGCCACACCATGGCGCAGGTCGGTGCCTCGCCCGCGCAGGAGATCGCCTTCGCCCTCGCCGACGGCATCGAGTACGTCCGCACCGCCGTCGCCGCGGGCATCGACGTGGACGCCTTCGCGCCCCGGCTCTCCTTCTGCCTCGGCGCCCGTACGACGGTCCTGGAGGAGGTCGCCACGTCCCGGGCCGCGCGCCGGATCTGGGCGAAGGTGATGCGCGAGGAGTTCGGCGCGAGGAACCCCGCGTCCCTGATGCCGCGCTTCCGTACCCGGACGGCCGGGACACGGCCGGCCGCGCGGCGGCCGGAAGCCGTCGTGGTGCGGCGCCCGCACGCGGTACTCGGCGCCACGCCGTCGCCGCACACCGGCTCCCCCGCCGGGTCCTACGCCGTCGAGGCGATGACCGACGCCGTCGAGGCGGCGACGGTCGCGCTGATGCGGAGGGTCGAGGAGCTCGGCGGGGCCGCCGCCGCCATCGAGGTCGGCTTCCAGAGGAGGGAGATCGAGGGCGCCGTCCCCCGCGTCGCCCGGACGACCGGCTCCGGTGAAGGGGTCGGCGCCGGCCAGCTCCCGCTCGGCGGGGCGGAACCCCGTGCGTCCTTCCGCGCCGGGCCCTCCGTCGAGGCCCGGCAGGGCGAACGCCTCGCCAAACTCCGCGCCTGGCGGGACCAGGACCGGGTGGACCGCCACCTCGCCGGCGTACGGAAGGCCGCGGCCGGGGACGACAGTGTGCTCTACCCGATGAAGGACGCCCTGTCCGCCGGCGCGACCGTGGGCGAGGTCTGCGACGCGTTGCGCGAGATCTGGGGCACCTGCACCCCCGGCACACTCGTCTGACCGCTCCCCCGGGCCGGACCGGGCCGGGAGATCAGGCGGTCGAGGCCCCGGGCCCGGAGGGTGCCGTCCTACGCCCCGTCCGCTCCGGGCCGGGGACCGACGAGGGACTGGGCCTGCTGGAGGAAGAGCGGCAGCCACTGCTCGTAGGAGGCGGTGCCCAGATACTGCAGTGCCGTCTCCGCGTCCTTGCCGACGGGTGTGTGCAGCGGTGTCCCGTGGTCGTCGACGGCGCTCAGGACCGCCTCGGCCACCTCGCCGCAGTCACCGGCGCCCTCTTGGACCCGGGCGAGGAACCGCGCGATCCATGCCCGGTCGGCGGCGTACGGGTCGGCCGGGGACGGTTGCGACGGGGCGGCGCCCGCGGTGCCGTCGCGGTTGATGCGGGAGGCGTAGCTGCCGGGCTCCAGGCACACCACGCGGATCCCGAAGGGTGCCACCTCCGCGGACAGGGCTTCGCTGAGCGTACCCAGGGCCGCCTTGCTGGCGGCGTAGAAACCGCCGTGCGGCACGGCGAACGTACGGCCGGCGAGGGAGGACACGTTGACGATGACGCCGCTGCCGCGGGCGCGCATGCCGGGCAGCACCGCGCGCACGGTGCGCAGCGGCCCCCAGAGGTTGGTCTCCAGCACGGCGCGCGCCTCGTCCTGCGGCATGGTCTCGACGGGCCCGGTGCGGTCGATGCCCGCGTTGTTGACCAGTACGTCGATGGCGCCGTGCCGTTCCAGTACCCCGCCGACGGCTGCGGCGACCGAGGCGTCGTCGGTGACGTCGAGCCGGGGCACGTCCAGGGTGAGGCCCTCCGCCGTGGCGCGGCGGAGCAGTTCACCGGCGGATTCGGGATCGCGCACACAGGCGTGGACCCGGTCCCCCCTGCGGGCGAACGCCAGCGCGGTCTCCAGTCCGATACCGCTGCTGCAACCGGTGATGAGGACCGACGTCATGAGGTACCGCCTGCTTTCCGGGCGTCGGCTGAAGGGAGTCGACCGGCAGCCTATGAACGGGCCCTCGCGGCGACAGCCCCTAGGCACCCCTATGGCGGAAGGGTGGGCGGTGCCCGCGCCGCCGTCCTGACGACGCGGGCACCGCCCGTCCCACCCTGTGTCGGGCGCGGCCCGGCCGGCGTGCAGCTGACCTTCCTCTCCTCCCGTGACGTACTCTCGCCGTCCGGGGGGAAGGGTGATCACCGGCTGCCGCCGGGCGGGCCGGGCCGTGGTCCTAGGTCGTGTTCCGCAGGTCCCGACCGCCCGGCAGCACCGGCCCCTGTCGCGCCGTGGAGACGCCCGTCGCCTCGGTCTTCGGGTTGCGCCGCTGCCGTCTGGCCACCCAGGTGGCGAACCAGGAGAGCAACATGCACATGCCGATGTAGATGGGCGAGATCACCATGACCACCGGGATGAACGGCAGGTCGTAGTCGAGGTTCGACGCGATCAGCTTGCCCGCGTGGAGGAACTCCTCGTACGTGATCAGGTAGCCCAGGGACGTGTCCTTCAGGGCCACCACCAGCTGGCTGATGATGGTCGGCAGCATGGCTCGCACCGCCTGCGGGGCCAGGACGTGGGTGGTGACCTGGGTCTTGCGCATGCCCAGCGCGTACGCGGCCTCCCGCTGCCCCCGCTCCACCGAGTTGATGCCGGTGCGGAACACCTCGGCGAGCACGGAGCCGTTGTAGAGGGTCAGGCCGGCCACCAGCGCGGGCAGCGGCTGCACCTTCAGAGCGACGAAGATGAAAAAGATCATCACCAGCACCGGCATGGCCCGGAAGAACTCGACCAGCAGGGTGGAGAGCCAGCGCACCGGCCGGTGGACGGAGAGCCGGCCGACGGCGAGTACGGCGCCGAGCGCCAGGGAGAGCACAGCCGCGTACGCGAAGGCCTTGAGGGTGTTGCCCAGGCCGCGCAGCAGCAGTTCCTGGATGCCCTTGTAGGTGAAGGGCGTCCACTTCTGGCCGGTGAACTGATCGGTGGCGAAGAGCAGGTGGAGGACCCAGGCGATCAGTGCGGCGATCACCAGCACCGAGGCGACCCCGTAGGCGAGGTGCCGTTTGCGGGTTGCGGGCCCCGGGATGTCGTAGAGCGCGGTGGCGTGCGCGGTGGAACGGGTCATCGGGCGACTCCCCAGCGCTTCTCCATGAGGTTGAAGAGCGCACTGATGGCGAGGGTGATGATCAGGTAGCCGACGGCGATCCAGACGAAGGACCAGATGATGCTGTAGCCCAGCTCGTTGAGGGTCTTGTAGGTGCCGAGCAGTTCGGTGACGCTGAAGGCCCCGGCGATGGCGGAGTTCTTGGCCAGCGCGATGAGCGTCGAGCCGACCGGCGGGATCACCGACCGGAAGGCCTGGGGCAGCACGACGTTGCTCAGCGTCTGGCTGAACGACATCCCGAGGCTGCGGGCGGCCTCGCCCTGCCCGGTGGGCACGGTGTTGATGCCGGAACGCAGGGCCTCGCAGATGAACGCGGAGGTGTAGCAGCCGAGCGCCAGGACGGCGAAGAGCTGGAAGGGCAGCACGAGTCCGAAGCGCGGCAGTCCCAGCAGCACGGCGAAGAACAGCAGGGTCAGCGGGGTGTTGCGGAGCACCGCCACCCAGACCGTGCCGATCGCCCGGAGGGAGCTGACGGGTGCGACCCGGAAGGAGGCCATGACGAAGCCGAGCGCCAGCGCCAGGAGGGAGGCGTAGACGGTGAGTTCGACGGTGCCGAGGAAGCCCTTGCCGTAGAGCGAGAAGTTGTCTGTCAGTACGTCCATGGTGGTGGCCGGCCCCTCAGTTCGCCGGGTAGCGGTCGATGGGCGGGGGTTTCGGCGCGGGTACCCCGGACAGGCCCAGGGTCGCCTCGAAGGCCTTCTTCCAGTTCCCGTTCTTCTCGTTCGCCTCCAGGGCGTCGTCGAGGGCGAGGCGCAGCGCGTTGTCACTGCGTGGGACACCGATGCCGTAGGGCTCCTCGGAGAACGGCTTGCCGACGACCTTCATCTCGTCCGGTGCCTTCGCGGCGAAGCCGAGCAGGATCGCGTCGTCGGTGGTGACGGCGTCGACCTGGAAGGTCAGCAGGTTGTCGACGCAGATCGAGTAGGTGTCGTAGGCGACGAGCTTCGCCTTCGGGTAGTCGGCGGCGATGCGCTGGTACGGGGTGGATCCGGCGGCCGAGCAGACGGTCTTGCCGGCCAGGTCCTGCGGGCCGTGGATGTCGTTCTCGTCGGTGCGGACGAGGAGTCCCTGCCCGGCCATGTAGTAGGGCCCGGCGAAGCCGACGATCTTCTTGCGCATGTCGTTGATGGTGTAGGTGCCGACGTAGTAGTCGATCTGCCCGTTCTGGAGTGCCGTCTCGCGGTTGGCGGAGGCGATGGTCCGGAAGCGGATCTTCTTCGGTTCGAAGCCGAGGGAGGCGGCCATCATCCGGGCGATCTCGATGTCGAAACCGGAGTAGACGCCGCTGGCCGGGTCCTTCTCGCCCAGGTAGGGCTGGTCCTCCTTGGCACCGACGACGAGGTAGCCGCGCCGGTGGGCCTTGCGCCAGGTCGGGGACTTCGGCAGCTGGAAGCCGGTGTCGGCCCTGTAGGTGGGCAGCCGGTCGGTGCGGGGGCCCTTGACCGGCGGGCTGCCCTCCCTGCCGCAGCCCGCGGCGAGTGCGGCGAGCAGGAGGCCGGCGAGCACGGCCGCGATGTTCTTCGTACGCAACACGGTGCCTCCTGTCAGTGCTTGAGGATCTTGGACAGGAAGTCCTTGGCGCGGTCGCTCTCCGGGGCCGTGAAGAAGTCCTCGGGAGTCCGGTCCTCGACGATGCGTCCGTCGGCCATGAACACCACGCGGTTGGCGGCGGACCGGGCGAATCCCATCTCGTGGGTGACGACCACCATGGTCATGCCTTCACGGGCGAGCTGGCGCATCACCTCCAGCACCTCGTTGATCATCTCCGGGTCGAGCGCCGAGGTGGGCTCGTCGAAGAGGAGCGCCTTGGGGTCCATGGCGAGGGCCCGGGCGATGGCGACCCGCTGCTGCTGCCCGCCGGAGAGCTGGGCGGGGAACTTGTCGGCCTGCTCGGCCAGTCCGACCCGTTCCAGCAGTTCCCGGGAGCGCCGGTCCGCCTGGTCCTTCTTGCGGCCCCGGACCTTGAGCTGGGCGAGCGAGACGTTGGCCAGCACGGTCTTGTGGGCGAACAGATTGAACGACTGGAAGACCATGCCGACTTCGGCTCTGAGCTGGGCCAGCCCCTTCCCCTCCTCGGGAAGCGGCTCCCCGTCGATGAAGATGTGGCCCGACTCGATCGTCTCGAGCCTGTTGATGGTCCGGCAGAGTGTTGACTTGCCTGACCCGGAAGGGCCGATGACCACCACCACCTCCCCGCGGCCGACGGTGAGATTGATGTCCTGCAGGACGTGCAACTTCCCGAAGTACTTGTTGACGTCCCGCAGCTCGATCAACGGATCGACGGCCATACGCTGCCCTACCCACTTTTCGCTGTGTCGAGGTCAGCGCAAACTATCCACGCCCCACCCGGACTTATGGGCCGACACGCACCAGTGAGGCATAAGGCTGTTTATCGCGATTTCGCCCCGGGGCCGCTCTCGGCCGACTCCGCGTACATCTCGGAGAGCTCGGGGCTGCCCGTCATCGCCCAGTCCAGACCGGCTGTGACGACATCGATCTCGCGGCCCGAGGCCAGGCGCACCACGGGCTGTCCGCTCGCCAGGATGTCCCATGCCGCACCCGGGACGGTACGCACGAGCACGGTGCCGAGGTAGAGCCCTGCGTCGTTGCCCAGCCAGGGCAGTTCGTCGGGGTCGTCGCGCCACCTGGGCGGGATCTGGTCGAGCGCGGACAACGAGGCGGGGGTGTCGTCGAGCCGGAGACCGCTCTGCTTGGCACGGGCCCGCAGCAGCTCGCATTCCGCGAACAGCTCCGCCACGCCCTCCGGGTCGGTCTCGACGGCGGCCGCGAGGGCGCCCCCTCGCGTACCGCCCTGGCGCTTACGCCAGTTGTCCAGAAAAGGGATGTACATACCACCAGGGTCCCATCCCCGCGATGTTCCGCGCCGCAGGGCGCGCGACCGTTCTTCGTCCGATACGTGGTTCCGGGCGGCCGGTTGGGCCTGGACCTCGCGTTCCGGGGGGACTTGTCCCCACACGACGGGTGACGGGCACCTGTCCCCGGGCTGTCGGGACGGGGCACCGCCCCTCGTGGGACGACGCGGACCGGGGGCCGTCTAGGCTGCCGGGATGACCTCGCAGAGCTACCTCTCCGAACTCTTCTCGCTGGACGGCCGCGTCGCCGTGGTGACCGGCGGGAGCTCCGGCATCGGCCGTGCCATCACCGAGGCGCTCGCCCGCGCGGGCGCGAGCGTCGTGGTGGTGGCCCGGCGCGAGGCCGAACTGACCCGGACCGTCGACGAACTCACGGCCCAGGGGTGCCGCGCGGCCTGGGTGAGCGCCGATCTCGCGACGGCCGAGGGCGTACGGACCGCGGGCGAACAGGCCGCGGCCGCCTTCGGGGAGCCGGACATCCTCGTCAACTCCGCGGGGGTCAACCTGCGTCCGCCGATGGGCGAGCTGGACGAGGACGTCTGGGACACCACGATGGCGGTGAACCTCAAGGCCCCCCATCTGCTGGGCCGGCGGTTCGGCCCCGGCATGGCCGAGCGCGGTTTCGGCCGGATCATCCACATCACGTCGCAGCAGGCGCACCGGGCGTTCGTACAGAGCGGGGCGTACGGGGTCTCCAAGGGCGGGCTGGAGTCCCTGGCCCGTTCGCAGGCCGAGGCCTGGTCGCCGTACGGGGTCACCTGCAACACGCTGGTGCCGGGGTTCGTGATGACCCCGCTCAACGCACGGATCTCCGGGGACCCGGAGAAGGTGGCGGCCCTGGCCGCCCGCACGATGACCGGCCGCAACGGCCTCCCCGAGGACTTCGCGGGCGCCGCGGTCTTCCTGGCGAGCCGGGCCTCGGCGTACGTCACCGGGCAGTCGGTGTTCGTGGACGGCGGGTTCTCGGTGCACTGAGCCCCGGCCGGGGCGTCCGGTCAGACGTCGAGGTCCACGACCACCGGCGCGTGGTCGGACGCGCCCTTGCCCTTGCGCTCCTCACGGTCGACGTAGCTGTCCTGGACGGCGGCCGCGAAGGGGGCGTTGCCGTAGACGAGGTCGATCCGCATGCCCCGGTTCTTCGGGAAGCCGAGCTGGCGGTAGTCCCAGTAGGTGTACGGGTGGTCGTACTTGAGCGGGCGCGGCACCACGTCCGAGAGCCCTCCGGCACGCAGCGCGGCGAGCGCGTCACGCTCGGCGGGCGTCACGTGCGTGGCGCCCTCGAAGAGGGAGGGGTCCCAGACGTCGTCGTCCGTCGGCGCGATGTTGAAGTCACCGAGGACCGCGAACGGCACCGGGCCCGCCGCGTCCGCCGCGACGGCCTTCCGCAGCGCCTCCAGCCAGCGCAGCTTGTAGGCGTAGTGGTCGTGGGCGACCTCGCGGCCGTTGGGGACGTAGACCGACCAGACGCGGACCGGACCGCAGGCCGCCGAGACCGCCCGCGGCTCCTGCACGCCCTCGTACTCCGGACCGTCGGGCAGCCCCGTCACGACGTCCGTGAGGCCGACGCGGGACAGCAGCCCGACCCCGTTCCACCGGCCCGTGGCATTGACCGCGGACTCGTAACCCGCCTCGCGCAGTGCTTCGGCGGGGAACTGTTCGAGCGTGCACTTGGTCTCCTGGAGACACAGCACGTCGGTGCCGCTGCTCTCCAGCCAGGCCAGCAGCCTCGGCAGCCGGGCCGTGATCGAGTTGACGTTCCACGTGGCGATGCGCATGCGACCAACCTAACCGCTCGCACCGACAGCCGGACGGGAGGCGGCCCGGCTCAGAGACGGGTCGCGTCCCCGGGGGCCAGCCGGCCGTGGTCCGCTCCCCCGAGAGCACCGATCTGGTTGTCGTAGACGGGGCGCGCCAGATCGGTGAGCAGCGCGTCGTGGACGTCGATCGCACGCCGCGGCTTCACCTCGCGTACGTAGTCGATGACCTCGGAGATCTTGTTCCAGGGCGCCATCACCGGCAGCATCAGCGTGTCCACCGGGTGGTCCGGCACGGTCAGCGCGTCGCCCGGGTGGAAGAGCGAACCGTCCACCAGGAAGCCGATGTTGGTGATCCGCGGGATGTCCGGGTGGATCACCGCGTGCAGTTCCCCGTGCACCTGTACGTCGAACCCGGCCACGGAGAACGTGTCACCGTGGCCGACCGTGTGCACCCGGCCGGGGAACGCGGCGGACAGTTGCTCCGCGACGCTGCGCAGGGTCCAGATCTCCGCGGCGGGGTCGGCCTCCAGGCCGGCGCGCAGCCGGGCCTCGTCGAAGTGGTCCGGGTGTTCGTGCGTGACCAGGATCGCGTCGGCGCCGACCGCGGCGTCGTCCTCCGAGAAGCCGCCGGGGTCGATGACGAGCGTCTGCCCGTCCCGCTCCACGCGGACGCACGAGTGGGTCTTCTTGGTGAGTGTCAGAGGCGATGCGTTCATCCTCCCATCCTGCTACGCGGGCGGGGTCGTTTCCTCGCGGATCACCGACTGCGCGACGGCGAACGCTGAGTCCGCCGCCGGGACGCCGCAGTAGACGGCGGTCTGCAGCAGCACTTCCTTGATCTCGGCCGGGGTCAGGCCGTTGCGCAGCGCCGCCCTGACGTGCCGGCCGAGGCTCTCCAGGTGCCCGGAGCAGACGACCGCGGTGAGGGCCACACAGCTGCGGGACCGGCGGTCGAGTCCCTCACGGCTCCAGATCTCACCCCAGGCGTAGCGGGTGACGAGGTCCTGGAAGTCGTCCGTGAAGTCGTCGGACGCGGCCGTCGCGGCGTCCACATGGGCATCGCCCAGGACTTCCCGCCGCACCTTCATCCCGAGGTCGTACCGCTCGTTCCGCCCGGCGGGCACGCTGTCCGGCAGGGCGGCGGGCGCTATCTCGGCCACCGGTGTCACGGGCGTGAACGGGGCGGCGGGGGCGGGTGGCACCGGGAAGGACGCCAGGGTGTCCTGCCAGGACGAGGAGAAGTGCATGAGGAGCAGGTCCGTCACGGCACCGGGCTGCTCCACGGGCGCGAGGTGGGAGGCGCCCGGGACGAGGGCGAGCCGGGCGTCCGGGATGCCCGCGACGAGGGTCCGCGCCTCGGCCGGACCGGTGACCTTGTCCTCGGCGCCGACGAGGACGAGCGTCGGAACGCCGATCCGGGGCAGCTGGGCACGGATGTCGAAGGCGGCCAGCGCCTCGCAGAAGGAGATGTAGCAGCCGGGATCGGTGGTGCGGACCATCTGGACGGCCCACTCGACGATCGCGGGCTGTGCGGCGGCGAAGCCCGGGGTGAACCAGCGCTCCGGGGAGGTGCGGGCGATCGGCTCCAGGCCGTTGGTACGGACGACGACACCACGCTGGCGGAACTCGTCCGCCGTGCCGAAGCGGGGCGAGGAGGCCACCAGGGCGAGGGAGGCGACCCGGTGCGGGTGGCGCAGCGCGAGGTCGGCACCGACCGCGGCGCCGATGGAGCACCCCGCGTACCCGAAGCGCTGGACGCCCAGGCTGTCCAGGGTGGCGAGCAGGCGGTCGGCGAGGTCGGTGACGGAGGCGGCGGGACGGGCGGGGGCCCCGCCGTGACCGGGCAGGTCGTACCGGAAGACTCTCCAGTGCTTGGAGAGCTCGGGCATCTGCCGGTCCCACATGTGCCATGTGGTACCGAGGGAGGGTCCCAGCACCAGCACGGGTGCGTCCTCTGGCCCGTCTACCTGGTACTTCACCGTCATGTTGTCTGTCTCGCTCACGCTCACACGCTCCCACGTCTCACAGCCATCTCACACACCGCCCTCCTGAGCGCTGTGAAGACCGCCCCATGTCGTAGCGGCTCCACGAAGGTCCTCTACGTCCGGCTTCACGTACCAGCGCTTGGTGGTCTTCACGTTGGTGTGCCCCGCCCATCGTGCCAGTAGGTGATCCGGCACCCCATTGTTGGCCAGGTAGGTAAAGCACGATGCACGCGCGTCGTAGAGACGCACCTGGCGGAGTCCGATGTCTGCCATGAGCTTGTAGGCGCGAGTACGGAGTTGCTTCGTGGTGTGAACTTCTCCGGTCACATTCACGCACATATAGCCGACATCGGCGTAGCCCGTACCGAGAGCCAATTTCTCAGCAGCTTGCAGAGCCTTGAACTTCTTCAAGGCTTCCTTTACCGGAGCGGGCAGAGGGAGAACGCGTTCCCCTGCCATTGACTTGGTGTCCTTCTCGATGACAGTTTTGTTTCCCATCATGGTCCGCGTGTTGGCCACGATGAGAGTGTCATCAGCCAGGTCAATGTCTGCCCAACGAAGTCCGCAGACTTCCGCCGGACGGAGACCCATGAGCGAGAGAAGGAGCGGAGCGTAAAGCCGGTCTCCGGCAATTCCCTGCACGAACGCATGGACTTCCTTGACGTTCCAAGGCTCAAGCTTCCCCTTCGTCTTCCGCTCCACCTTCCTAGCCTTACGCGGGATGCTAATTTCCGATGCCACATTAACTTGCACGAGCCGCTTAGTCACGGCGCGATTCAGAACGTCCTTGAGCCGAGCTAGGCTCATATCCACGCTGGTCACTCCAAGCGGAGTTCCCGCCTTGTCGCCACGAACGCGACCGAACTTGAGAGACCAGAGCATCCACGCTTCTACGTCTTCCTCGGTCAGCTCTTGCAGCTTGATGTTTCCAAGCTTTCCGCGGACCCTATCCAGGGTGGTCCGGTAGTTGTAGACAGTGGTCTCCTCCAGGTCCTCTGCCTTCTTTTCCAACCACTGGTCAATCCACTGATTGACCGTAATCAGGTGAGGCGGAACGAAGGACCCTGTATTCTGTTCGTTCTCGATGCGAGAGATCTCCGCCTTCACCTCTTTCGCAGTATCCTTGGTGATGGTGAGTTGTCTACGCTTACCGTTCTCGTGCTTCCCGATGCCAATTACCGCGCGATAGCGGATTTTACCGGAAGCCAGGACGATCTTCTTCGGTTCGGGCATGAACCCACATCCTCCATTTTTCCACGTGCTGACATCGCAACGCCGCCCCTACCGATTAGGGGTAGAAAGAATTGACGGCACCGTCCTCTCCGGCTCCACCGCCAAGCACGGCCAGGAGGGAACACCGTCAATCCTCTCTACGATCCCCGGTTTCGGTAACCGGGGATCGTGGCCTATATTCCGTCCCGCCTTCTGGAGGGCTACGAGGTGAGTCGGGAAGACCTAAGCGCGGGGTAGGCATCGTCTTCGACCAGGACCATCAGCACGCTGTGGGCTAGGCCGTGTGTCGAAAGTGGATCTTGGGCTGTGAATGATCACGGTTCATGGGTCGGGGAGATCTCACGGACGAGCAGTGGGCGGTGCTGGAGCCGTTGTTGCCGAAGGGCACGAAGGCGGGCCGGCCGCCCGTCTGGCCTCGGCGGCAGTTGATCGACGGCATACGGTTTCGGGTCCGGACCGGTGTGCCGTGGCGGGACATGCCCGTCGAGTACGGGCCGTGGGGCCGGGTCTACGACCTGTTCCGCCGATGGCAGCGGAACGGCACCTGGGCCTTGGCCCCGGATGTTGGACACACGAGACACTGGATCCTGACCCGGCTGCAGTCCCTGGCCGACGCGAAGGTGGCGATCACGTGGGACCTAAGCGTCGACTCCACGGTCTGTCGTGCTCATCAGCATGCGGCCGGGGCCCGCAAGCAGGGCGACCTGCAGAAGGAACCGCCGGGCGGCGTGTTCACCGAGCCCGGTGATCACGGACTGGGCCGCTCACGCGGTGGGTTCACCACCAAGTTGCACCTGGCCGTCGAGCAGGGCCAGAAACCCATGTCGATCGTGATCACGGCCGGGCAGCGCGGCGACTCACCGCAGTTCGAACCAGTGCTGGAGAAGATCCGCGTGCCCCGCATCGGGCCGGGCCGGCCACGCGTCCGCCCCAATCGGGTCCGGGCGGACAAGGCGTACGCCTCCCGCAGGAACCGCGCCTACCTGCGCCGACGCGGGATCCGCTGCACCATCCCGGACAAGGCCGACCAGGCGCGCAACCGCCGGAAGCTCGGCGCCCGCGGCGGCCGGCCGCCGCGCTTCGACCCGGTCGACTATCGCGAACGCCATGCGGTCGAGTGCGGGATCAACCGCCTCAAAAGGCACCGGGCTGTCGCCACCCGATTCGACAAACTCGCCGTCCGTTTCGAAGCCACCGTCCTTGTCGCCGCGATCGGAGAATGGCTGTGACGGACGGAGCTGCCGATGCTGCCTGCTCGCGTCGGCCATACCCTTGCCGACGATCACAGCCAGCCGGCCCAGCCGAAAGACACGAGGTAAGCGCGCTTGACTGCGGCCCACCCGCGGCGACCGCCACCGACAACCGCAAAAAGGGCGACGGTGAACCAGAACGCAACCGCTCCGCCAACGATCAGAGCCCATACGGTGCCGCCAATGGCAGCGAACAAGACCACGATGAAGACCGTTATGACGAGCCCGGCATGGGCACCGCCGACGCTCACACGAAACATCTCGCGCATGACGCGGCGGTCCTCTGCGAGAACCTTCTCGTAAGCGTTCAGCTCTCGCCCTGGACCGTCCTGCTTCCCCATATCCCGCTCCACGAGCCCCCTCAACATGCTGGCCAAGCCGAGTCCGGCAATCCCATGGACGCTCCAGCCCGCCACAACGTTGCCTCTCGGCCACTTTCGACACACGGCCTAGGGCCCGAGCTGTAAACCTGTTCGGAACACCCCCGCGTCGGCGGGGAGGACGCCTCGAACTCCCGGTGGATCGCCCGCACGAACGGAACACCCCCGCGTCGGCGGGGAGGACGGAACCCGCTCTTTTCCGGACTAAGAAACGATCAAGGTTTGTGCGCTCGCGCCAGGACGTTGCAGCTGCCGCATGGGCGGTGTCACCCCGGCACCCGAGGTGCCGACTCGCCCCGTCACCATCCCTGCGATCATTTGGTCGTGAGTTACGACCTTGCTGTGTGGGACGGTGAGCGGCCGCTCAATGACGATGCGGCGGGCTCGGCCTTCGATGAGATGTACGAGCGCTACCTCGAATCGGAGGACGTCGCTGTGCCGCCCTTCCCGCGCATCAAGGCCTATGTGAACGCCTTGATCGAGCGCTATCCGGAGGATGACCGTGACAGTCCATGGGCGTCCCCTCCGGTCATCGACGAAGCGTCGGGACCGATCGTGTACCTACTCATGTCCTACAGCAGGGCCGAAGAAGTCTCCGAGTACGCCGCTTCGCTGGCACGCGAGTATGAGCTGATCTGCTTTGACCCGCAAGGCGAAACTCTGCGGTCATGAGTGGCCCAGAGCAGCAGTCGAGACAGGGACTTGGTCCATCCTCGGAGGCACATGCGCAATCGCCTGCGGGGCAACGAGAGGTGCTTGAGTGTTCACTGGGGGAACCGCACGGCTGCTGGTCAGGAACGACGGTGAAGCAGCATTGGAGCTGACCGTGGAGCCGTGGGCCGATGCCTACCAGCTCCTGCCGGGGCAGACCTGCGTCGTTGTCACTCACTCCCCGACGGAAGACGGCTCTTGGTCCGGAACGCTGCGTCGGGACGAGCCGTTCCAGGTCGACCATCGGCGGGATTCGGTCACGGTGTGGGCCAACGGCAACTGCTTCCACCTCAGTGACATGGCGGGCGGTGCGATCGATGCGGCCGACTGGCAGTGCCCTGCCCAAAGCGGTGTTCCTGAAAAGTAGCCGGCTCGACCTGGCGCCCACGGCAGTAAGGACTGCTAACAGAATGCGTCGTGTGGACGTGGCTGGTTCCTTCGTGGCCCGAAACCGAGGTGCCCTAGAGTCGCCGCATGCGGCGACGGACGGGATTGGCGATAGCTGGAGTTGCAGCCCTGGCCTGGGGTGAGTGGTTGAACTGGCACTGGTCTCGAGCGCTCGTGGGGAGTAGCGAGGGCACCTCCGCGGCCGTGGTGGTGTTGGGGTACCGAAATCCCCAAGGGACGGCGAACTTGATCAACCGATGGCGAGTCCGTGCTGGAATCCGGTCCATCGCCGCTGACGGTGCGCATGAGACCTGCGTGAACTTCAGCGGCGGTGCGACCGGTAGCGGCGCCACTGAGGCCCAGCTGATGGCTGGCTACGCGAAGTCGGTGCTTGCGTTCGACGGCACGGTGCTCCTCGAAGACCAAAGCGCGACGACGTGGGAGAACATCACGAACGTGATCCCACTGCTTGAGGACGTGGATCGCATCAAGATCGCCTCCCAGCCAGCTCATGCGCTCAAGGACCGTGCGTACCTGCGGCGGCAGCGGCCCGATCTTGCAGAGAAGCTGGTGCGCGCGGACGACTACCGCACTGGCGAGTGGATGGTCGTCAAACCGTTGTTGGCTCTGTACGGACTTTGGACACTCCGCGGCCTCAAGGCCGAAGAGCGGAAGATCTCGCTGTAGACAGCCGCTGTCGCCTGGGCTCAAGCCTGGTGGTTCTTGAGCCGGCGCCAGCAGATGATGCTGCACCCCAGAGTGAGGAAGGCTTCGTGGATGTCGTCGCGGATCTCCCAGCGGATCCGCAGGCGGCGGAACCAGTGCAGGTGAGCGAACGCGCGCTCCACCACCCAGCGTTGGGCGCCCAGACCGGAGCCGTGCTCGATGCCGCGGCGGGCGATCAGCGGCTTCACGCCGAGATCCCAGACAAGACGGCGGTACTTGTCGTGGTCGTAGCCGCGGTCGCCCAGCACCACGTCCGGGCGGCGCCGGGGGCGGCCGCGCTTGCCTCGTACCGGCGGCACGGCTTGGAGGAGTGGGATCAGCTGGGTGACGTCGTTGCGGTTGCCGCCGGTCAAGGTGGCGGCGAGCGGTATGCCGGTGGCGTCAGTGATCAGGTGATGCTTACTGCCCGTCCTGCCCCGGTCGACAGGGCTTCGTCCCGTCTTGGGACCCCCTTTTAAAGCCCGGATGTGCGAGCCGTCGACCGCCGCCGGGAGAAGTCCAGGGCGTTCGCGCTGCGGAGCTTGGCGAGGAGAACCTCGTGCAGCCGGGGCCACACCGCCGCCTCAGTCCACTCGGCCAGACGGCGCCAGCAGGTCATACCCGAGCCGAAGCCGAGTTCCTGCGGCAGGTGTTCCCAGGCGATCCCGCTATGCAGCACGAACAGGATGCCCTGGAACACCAGCCGATCCGGATGCCGCTTGCGCCCGGGATGGCGGGCCCGCCGTTCAACCTTCGGCAGCAACGGCTCGATCACCGCCCACAGCTCGTCGTCAACTTCCCAGGGCTTCGACCGCGCCACCCCGCACCCCCAGATCATCAGTCTGGCAGTGATCCAACCACCTCGAAGATCATTTCGTTAGGAGTTCTAAGCACACAAGCCGGACAGGTCCACCTCGACGACCTCACACCCCCGACCCCGCCTGACCTGTCCCATCAAGTAGCAGCTCACTGGAACTGCACCCCGCTCGATCAACCTGCGCACACCCGCGTACTCGCAGATCAGACAGACACCGCCTCACCCCGCCCCCATACTCCAAGTACTCCAGAGACACCATGAATATCACCCAGAAAACTGAGAAGCCCCAGCTCACAACCACAACGTGAACCCAGAAAACCCGAGCGACGACACCGCGGCCCCTTCCCCGTCCTCGGCGAGGCGGAGGAGGCCCGGCGCGGCCGACGCCTGGCCCTGCTGCAGACCGCGCTCCTGGAGCAGGGCGCCGCGCGCAACCTTCGTACCCGTCATGACCTCCCACCAGAAGGTCGAAGAGCCGGGCGTTCGCGGAGAAGCTGCCGGAGAGCACAGCCGAGCTGTACGTCAACGATGCCTCGGACGAGGACCTCGCGGAGGCGGAGGCCCTGCCGGGGTCGTCCATCGACGCCGAGTTCTGGGAGCTGGAGGCCGGCCGCCACGTATCCTCGGGCCGGTCCGGTCGGCATGGCTGTGCGGAGACCACCTCATCGCCGAGCGCCGGGAGGTACTGCACCAGTTCGCCAACGGCATCGACACGGCCGGGCACCGGGTGCAGCGCGCCTTCCTCGTCAGTGTTCGCGTGCTTGGTGAGGGGGTGGGCCTCACGGGCGAGCGGGGAATCGACTCGATCTCCTTCGCGGACACCCGCGGCTCCCAGGTGGAGATCGTGCAGGACATCGGCCGGGCGCTCCGCCGCAACCGCGAGGGGAATACGAAGGTGGTGCGGATCATCGTGCCGATCTTCCCGGAGCTGGGCGAGGATCCCATCGACATGGTTGCCTCTGCCAGTTTTCGCCCCCTTGGTTGCCGTCCTTCAGGGCCTGCGCTCGTATGACGCCCACCTTGTTGAGCAGCTGGCCTCCCGCGCTCTCACCAGCGGACAGCGCACCCTTCACGTCCAGGAAGACGAGAACGGGCAGACCGTCGGCGCCGACCGCGCGGGTGACGGCGGGGACCAAAAGCACGACGACGGCGCCGACACGGCAGCCGAGTCCGCGCTGCTGCACTTCTCCGGCCCCAGCGACGCGACCACCATCATCGCGTTCCTACGGGCCCGGGTCTAACGGCCCGAATCCCAGGTCTGGCCGGAGGGCTACCAAACCCTGACCCGGTGGCGGAAGGAGAACGAGATCATCGGCCTGAGCGGAACAAGCTCACCCAGGAGCAGCTGGACGCGCTGCGAAAGCGAGGCACCGACTGGGCACCTCTCGTCAACCATTGTGCCGGTGTCGGCCTCGGGCACGCCCCGGGAGCTTCGTGGCTGCCTCAGCCGTTGGCGGATGCGTTGCCGTGCCCAGGGCGCCGAGACCGTGGGCACGATCGCGGGGCGTTCATCGCGGCCGGAGGCTCAGGCACCAGCCACGTTTGCGGGCGCGGTCCAGCCGGTAGCCCGGATCCACTCGGCCAGGTCCAGGGTGGCCGGCTCGATCGAGCGCACCACCGCGAGGTCCGAGGGGTTTTCCTCCGCTTTCGCGAACTGGCGGAACATCGCCTTGTCGAGGTCGTTGGGAAGCACGCTCAACGGGAGGGTCTCGTACCGTGCCGGGAGCCCGGCGCGCGCGCCGAATGTCTCGGCGATCTGGGGGCCCGTCAGCTCGTCGCCGATGAGCTCGACGACTCCGCCGGGCGCCTGCGCGATGTCGAGCAGGAGCGCGGCGGCGACCCGGCCGATGTCCCTGACCGAGATCATCTTCAGGGCGACGTCCTGCGGCAGCGGCAGCCTCAGCACGATCTCCCCATGCTCCAGGCTCGGTGCCATCACGCTCGCGAAGTTCTCCATGAAGGCGGTCGCGCGAACCATCGTGGCTCTCAGGCCGGACTTCCTCAGGTGCTCCTCGATCCAGTGCTTCGAGTCGTGGTGCGGCACACCCGACTCCCGGTCCGCTCCGAAGACCGAGTTGAACACGACGTACGGGACGCCCGTCTCGCTCGCCGCGTCGACGAGTGCGGTGCCGACGCGGATCTCTGCCTCGACCTCTTCGAGGCTGTTCGCCTCCGGGGTCATGAAGTAGAACCCCTCGACCGTCGCCAGCGCGGCGGCCAGCGACGCCGGGTCGTCGGCCCGGATGGCCGCCAGCTCGACGCCGCGGGCGGCCAGCGCCTGAGCCCGGTCGGACTGCGGGTTGCGGACCAGAGCCCGCACCCGCGCCTTGTGGTCCAGCAGCGCGTCGACCACCGCCCCGCCCTGTTGTCCCGTCGCGCCGAAGACTGCGATGGTGCCGGTCCTCTGTGTGCTCATCACTGCCACCCCTCACTAGTTCATGCCGTGAACAAAACTAGTTCACGGCATGAACTGTGGCAAGGGGGGTGGAGCGGGCCCTCACGGTGTGATGGGCTGGTTCGAGGTGGGCGAAGAAAGGTCCGAGGTGTCCACGATGGCGGTGGCCACGCGCTCGAAGTCACGCTGGTCGTCGGCGTCGAGGTTCCTCGCGATCTCGGGCAGGCGCTTGGCTACCTCTGCGTAAACGGCCTCGCCGAGCACCTTCCCCGTGGGCGTCGCACTGAGCATGACGATCCGCCGGTCCTGCGCCGAGCTCGCCCGGCCGACCAACTCGCGCCGCGCGGTGCGATCGACCAGCTGACTCAATGAGTTCTTGGTCATACCCAACGACGCGGCGAGATCAGCCATCTGCCGCGGCTCGTTCCTGACTGCGCAGAGCAGCGTGGCCTGCGAAGGGGTCAGATCGAACTCGGCGCAGATCTGCGCGTACTTGCGTTGAATCACAACCGAGAGCCAGAAGAGCTTGTCGCCATAGTCCACGCCGGCCTCCCCTGTCCGATAACGAACGATCAGCCTACTCGTCACGGGCCGGCAGACCACCCCACTCACCAGGAGATGCACACCCCTGCGAGGCCGGCCCGGCACTCCTACCCCAACCACTTTGATCGACTTACCCTGTCCCTTCACCCTCAGGTGGCACCTCTACCGGCGCACGACGGGTCGCGCGCCGGTGCCCCATCACTCCTGTCCCGCATCGAGGCTGCGGCAGTCGGTGTATCGGGGGTGGTCGCCGCCGTAGACGGCGGCCGGGTCGCCCGCGTTCAGCGGAGCGTTCCACCGGTGGAGGCAGGCCGGCGGGTCCGGGCAGACCAGAACAGCCGCAGGAGACCGCGTTCCAGCCAAAACTCGAAACCAGCGACCCGACACACAGCCCTCGTTACCCGCAGCTCAACCTCCAGCGGCACCAGGCCCGCCGCACCCAACTCCAGTGTTGACATCCACGGCTCCCCAGCTCACCGAAGAGCCCGTCATGATCAAGGACAAACCAAGTAAGACACCAAGACTTACCCCAACCACGCGGGCTGCACCCCAGCAGCAGTAAGACGCCCGATTCCTTCAACCACTCGCAACATCGCCGACCACGAACCTGACACCCCGGAAAGCCGACGGCAACCACACTGCGGCAAGACACGCAGGCAACGGGATTCTCCAGGCGTTACTTGTGGGCGTGGTACGTGGAAGGGGCGATCTTGCAGTCGTGCTCGGTGAGCGTCCTGCAGATCGGCTCGACGCCGCCGAAGCGGTCCCGGTGCTCGTCGACGAACGTTACGAGCGCGTGTGTGGCCGGTCGAGCTCGGCCGTGAAGAAACTTGCCTCCGCCTTGAGAATGTCATTCGCCCGCTTCGGCTCGGCGTTCTCCTTCTTCAGCGCCTTGAGCTGGGCGGATTCCTCCGTCGTCGTCCCCGGGCGCGCGCCTGCGTCGATCTCGTGCTGCTTCACCCAGTTCCGCGGCGTCCCGCGGGAGCCGATGTCCAGCTTAAAATCGAGCCTCCACCCGACCCGGGGCGGTTCATTTCACCCCTCAGGCAATTCCATGCTTGAGGCCCAGGCCGCCACGGAACCCCATGTCGTCAGGCCCCTCCGACACCGATGCGTCCGGGCGCCAGCGGTCGACGGTCACTACGCCCGGTTCCAGCAGTTCCAGTCCCGTGAAGAATTCCTCGATCTGCTTTTGTGTGCGCAGCACCACGGGCTTGGAAACCTTGTTTTGCCGGTAGAAGGCCGATGCCTCCGCTGCCCTGACGGGATCTGCGTCACCGCAGGCATGGGACAACGCGACATACGAGCCGACCGGAAGAGCGTCCACGAGAACCCGCAGGACGCCCGCCGGGTCCTCGTCGTCGTCGAGGAAGTGCAGGATCGCGGCCAGGACAAGGCCCACCGGACGTGTCATGTCGAGGGTCTCGGTCACCTCAGGCGATTCCAGTACCGCGCGCGGGTCACGCAGGTCGGCTTGCAGGTAGGTCGATCGACCCTCGGGTGATATCGGGGTGAGCAGCGCCTCGGCGTGGCGCAGTACCACGGGGTCGTTATCCACGTAGACGATCCGAGCCGACGGCACCATGCCTTGAGCGATCTCGTGCAGGTTGGGCCGGGTGGGGATGCCGGTGCCGATGTCCAGGAACTGTGTGACACCCCCCTCTTGCACCATATGCCGTACAGCGCGCGCCATCCATGCCCGGTTCTGCTGCGCACTCCGCTGGATTTCCGGCCAGCGCTGGGCGATGCCCTCCGCGACGGCTTGGTCCACCGGGTAGTTGTCCTTGCCACCGAGGAGGCTGTCGTAGACCCGCGCCGGGTGCGGCTTTCCCTGTTCGAATGACCCGTTGGGGAACACACGATCTCCTTCGCACGATGGCACGTTCGGTTCACACAACAACGCTCTGGCCAGAGCCATTTGAACATACTGTGCAGTGCGAACCTACCCTGGCTCTCGGGCCGCTTCCGCCCGACCCATCACGTCGCAGGAGCGGGCGCCCGCGATCACGGTCGATGCCCAGGGCCATGTCGAGGACGCCGATGGTGCCGACGCATCCGTTGCCAGGGGCTCGCCGAGCCCGAACGCCGACCGCCACCGGGGGCCGGGTGTGTCCAGTAGACGGCTGATCCAGTTTTTTTGTAGGGGCCAGTTGGCGGCCGGAGTAAGTCGGCCTTCGAAGGCGATCTGGAAGGCGTTCAGGGGTGCCTTCCAGCGCATGGTCCACCGCTTGCGGCCCTTGCCGGTGGGCTCCAGGCTCATCAGTGCCATGTAGACGCACTTGAGGGCCGCGGCTTCGTTGGGGAAGTACCCGCGGGCCCGGACGGCCTTGCGGATACGGGCGTTGACGGACTCGATCGCGTTCGTCGAGCAGATCACCTTGCGGATCTCGACGTCGAAGGAGAGGAAGGGAACGAACTCGGCCCAGGCGTTCTCCCAGAGCCGGATAACCGCCGGGTACTTCTTGCCCCAAGCTTCCTGGAACTCGCCGAACCGCTCGGCCGCGGCAACCTCGTTCGGGGCCGTGTAGACAGGCTTCAGCGCCTTGGCGATCTTGTCCCAGTCCTGGCGGGCCGCGTAACGGAAGCTGTTCCGCAGCAGGTGAACGACACAGGTTTGGACAATCGTTCGAGGCCAGACGGCCTCCACCGCCTCGGGCAGGCCCTTCAGTCCGTCGCAGACCAGCATGAGCACGTCGTCGATGCCGCGGTTCTTCAGCTCGGTGAACACGTGCAGCCAGTACTTGGCGCCCTCACCGCCGTCACCGGCCCAGATCCCCAGGATGTCCCGGGTGCCTTCGGTGGTCACGGCCATGACGACGTAGACCGGGCGGTTCGCGACCTGCCCGTCTCTGATCTTGGTTCTGTCGTCGATCTTGTGGTCGAGGTGGTCCCGGTTCATCGTGCGAGCAGGACGCGTTTGCGAAGGAGATCGAGGTTGGCCCGGCCGAACATCTGGCGCTTCAGCATCTTCAGCCGGTTGACGTTGCCTTCAACGGCGCCAGAGCTGTAGGGGCAGGGTCAGGCCGTTGCGGACGGCGTCGAGATCGCGCCGGAGGTTGCGGGCGAAGGATGCCAGTGGCGCCAGGGTGTCCTGCTCGGCGTCGGCGATCCAGTCCTCGAGACGGTCGCCGTGGAGGCCGGTCATCATCGTGGCGAATTTCCTGACGTGGCCGGTGAGCCGGTCCAGCTCAGCATCGCGCTCGCGTAGACGGTGCAGCTTGTCTGCGTCCTCGTCTCGCAGGTGTTCGGGGTTAGTCATGATCCAAGCGGTGGCGTCGCGGACCGACGGAGGCTTGGGACCGACGGCAGGAGCGTGTCCCCGTCCGGTTCGGTAGCGCCGCAGATGACGCTGAACAGCTAACTCGCCACCAGGGTAACCAAGTTGCTGGATCTCTCGGTAGAGCTGGGTGGCGTTTCTGACGCCTTCGTTCCAGCGCCGGTGCAGATGGCCGACGTACGGGTCGACGATGTGCACCCGCTGCAGGCTCTTGGCGACGACGTCATCGGCGGAGCGGGCACTGACCAGCTTGCGGATGGTGGCCTGGTGCAGGCCGAGCTTCCGTCCGATCGCGGCCTTCGACATGCCCTGCTCCCACAGTTCGTGGGCGGCACCATGCTGTTCCCGCAGGCGAGTCACGATCTTCAGCTCGTCCGGCGAATGGACCACCGCGGGCTCCACCTCCAACGACTCGGCGGCCTCGTCCGGAGCTGGTTCGGCCAGGCGGGAGCGATGAGCGTTCACACTCTTCTCGACTGCCTGACCGAGGTTGGCCCACAAGTGATACCGGTCGGCGACCTGCTGGGCCTGTGGTGCCCCGACCCGAGCACCTTCTGCGTAACCGCTGGAGCGGTCACGGCAGATCACCTTCACCTCGGGGTGACCCCGGAGCCAGTCGGCCAGGTCCTCGCCCTCGCGACCGTCGTAAAGGTGAAACGGCCGGTGGGTAGCCATGTCGATCAGCAGCGTGCCGTAATGCCGTCCCTTGCGGAAAGCGAAGTCGTCGACACCCAGCACCTCCACTTCGCTGGCATCCGGTTCAGGCACGGCTCTGACCATGCGCAACAGTGTGTCCCTGCCCACCGAGATACCGACGGCAGCCGCCACGCGGACTCCCGCCCGGCCTGCCAGGGCCAGGCCGATATGCGTCAACACCCGACGCAGCAAGGGGGTGTAGCGACTGTGTGGAGTCGTCAATCCGGCGATCTGCTCGGCGAACGTCACCGCCGGACACCTGGTGTTCTCGCAGCGGAAACGGCGCACACCCAACTCGATGACGACACCGAGACCGCCCGTGGCAACGTCCCGAAGCCTGCGTATGTACCGGCCGTGCACCCGCACCGAGCTCTCACCGCACCGGCAGACCCCGGCTGTCGCCCGCACCCGCCTCCTGAACACCACCCGATCCGGTTGCCTCTCTATCTCCTCAATCAACAACGGGGACAGGTAGGGGAACAATTTGAGGAGTACATCACGAGAGCACACGATTCATGATCGCGAACAGTCGGCACGAACCGCTCAGCCGTCCGGATCACAAGATCGTCGACAGAACCCTGATCTTGACGTTGATGGCGTCCACGAACAGGACCGGATAGACGCGGTCCAGCGGGCGGTTGGACCATTCCGCCATGCCCTCCATCACCTGGTCGGTGATCGTCGAGATGGTCTGCTTGGAGATCTCCGCGCCGTAGACCTCGGCCAGGTGCGCGGAGATCTCCCCGTGCGTGAGCCCCTTCGCGGACAGCGACAGCACCATCTCGTCCACGCCGGTCAGGCGCCGCTGCCGCTTCTTCACGATGGCCGGCTCAAACGTTCCGGCCACGTCCCGGGGGGCCTTGACCTCGACCAGGCCGACATCGGTCAGCACCGTCTTCGCACGCGTTCCGTTGCGGCTGTTGCCGCGGCCCCGGCCCTCGGCATCGTGCTTCTCGTATCCGAGGTGATCGGTGATCTCGCCCTCCAGGGCGGACTCCAGCACCCGCTTCGTCAACTGCTGGAGCAGCCCGCCCTCGCCGGTCAGCTGCAGGCCCTCGCTGCGGGCCCGGTCCACGAGCATCGCGACCAACTGCTCATCCGACGCGGCCGGCACCGGCGTGACCGCCGGCTTCTCCACGGACTCCTGCGCGACAACGGTCTCGGTCATCTCTGGCGTCTCCTTGATCGTCAGATCCGCCGTTGATTAGACACTCCCGCATGAGGAGCGCCCGATCCGGCAAACGCCGGTGTGCACTTGCACGTGGGCACCGGTCAGGCCGACCGAGGCAAGCCGATTTGCGGCGGGCAGAGTGTCCTCGTTGAGGAGGCGTCGTACGTCGGCTCGGCTCGCGGTAGTGATCGTGACCCGCGACGGGCCATCTCACCCGAAGAGGGCGCGCGGGTCCGCTTCGACGCCGCCGAGAGCTCGCGTGAGCGGAGCGGCACCGAGGGTTCGAGCCATCGGACCGCTCCTCCGTCATTCAGATGATGCCGACATCGCCTGCCCTCGTGTGAAAAGCACGTCGAAATCCGGCTCTCCCACATAGAGATCACCGAGCTGATCGCCCCGCACACCGACGCCCCGCCATGAAACTTCGAACAGCGAGCGGCGGAGTGTCGCTGCACCGTGGCAGGCCCATCAGCCACGGCTCGAAGGCCACGCATCCGACCACGAGCTGGTCGGGCGCGCCGGCGCGAGAGCCGGGCAACCTGAGACTGACCCCTCAAGGAGTGACTCAGATCACATCGCGTGAAGTGGCCTCACTCGTCGTTCAGTGTCACGATGTCACTTAGTGACGAACGTCCGAACTGCTGACCCACAAGTTGACCCGGAAGAGCTGATCATCATGCAGAGCACCAGTCCCCAGAAGGCGGCGACTGTCATGCAGGCGGCAGACCAAGGGAAGAAGAAGACGGCGCTGGAACAGGTGGGCGGCACGAAGGGGGTCATCTATTCGGCGCTGCCCGCCCTGGTGTTCGTCGTCGCCAACAACGTCGGTGGACTCAAGGTCGGCATCCTGGCCGCTCTCCTGGTCGCCGGTGGCATCGCGGTGCAGCGACTGGTGCGCAAGGAGTCGATTCAGCCCGCGCTCGGCGGCGTGTTCGGTGTGACCGTCGCCGCCGGCATCTCTTGGTACACGGGATCCGCCAAGGACTTCTTCCTCATCGGCATCTGGGCGAGCCTGGTCGGCGCCGTCGCCTTCGTTCTCTCAGTGGTGCTGCGCTGGCCCCTGGCCGGCCTGATCTGGAACTCGACGACCGGCAAGGGCATCGTCTGGCGGGCGGACAGGCGTTCGCGGATCTACTACGACATCGCCACCCTGGTGCTGGCCGCCATCTTCAGTGCCCGGTTCGCCGTCCAGCAGTACCTCTACCAGGCCGACGAGGTCGGATCTCTGGGCTTCGCCAAGATCGCCATGGGCTACCCGCTCCTCGCTGTCGGGATCCTGGCCGTCGCCTGGGCCGCCCGGGCTTCTGACAAGCGGCTGAAGGCGGTAGGGCTGCTGCCCGCCAAGCGCACCTGACCAACGACCTCTCCGCCCCCGGCCGTGCCGGACGGGCCACCCGGCCCGTCCGGCACACGCGTCCGCGACGCGGAGCGACCACGGCGATGTCGGGCGCCGATTCTTATGAGTTGCCGACGCCCGCACCGTCGCCGCGAGCGCAAGGCCCAGCACATCCTGACCTTCGTCGGCATAGGCGCAGCCCTCGTCGGTTGCCGCCGCCACACCAGCTGAACGACGCCTAACGAGTTGGTGCGTGATTGCATTGGAGACGTGGGGGCGTGAGCTGGGGGTTTGTGTCAGCCGGTGGTGTTGCGGTCGGAGACGAGGCCGGCGATGGCCCGGTAGGTGACGGGCAGGGTCTCCCGGCGGTGAGTCCAGCGGACCAGCTGCTTCCAGCGTTTGTGATCGGCGAGGGCGTGTTCGACGGTAATACGCTTCGAGGAGTGCCGGTGTCGGGCCCGTAGGCGGGCTTCGAGGACCTCGGGCGGGCTGATCTTGTTTCCCTTCCTGGGCGGGGTCACCGCCTGGCCGGGATGGTCGCGGCGGAGCCCGAGGTAGCCGTCGTCCAGGAGGACCTCCACGTCGCGAAAGTGCCGGAAACAGGGACCGATGCCTTCGTTGCGTGCGGCGGTCGCGTCATGCATCCGTCCTGGCCGCAGGGCGTCGGTCCAGAGCGTGCGGCCCTGATGGTCGGCGACGACGGTGGCCTTCATCGTGTTCTGTTCCTTCTTGCCCGAGACGAACGCACGGCGCCCGCCGCGGCCGGCCGGGGGCCGGCGGACCTGGACCTCGGTGGCGTCCAACCGCAGCTCGATTCCCTCGGCCTGGGCGTATGCGAACACATCCGCCAGGGTCCGCAGCCGCAGGCCGGGCCGGTCCGGGACCGCGCATCCCCGCTCGGCCAGCAGCCCTCGTATCTCGCTGATCGCACGGGTGATGGTGGAGCGGTCGACGCCGAACAACAACCCCGACGCCGCATGCGGCAAATCGTGCCGCAGGTGAATCAGCGTGGCCACGAGCCGGTCGACGAACACCAGCCGATGCCGGGCACCAGCTCCTGCCTCGCGCTTCCTGGCCCCGCCGCGAGCCTCGTGACGACGGCCCTCGACCACGGCCTGCCACGGTCCCGCCAACTCCGCAACCAGGGAGGCGAGATGCCCCCGGGAGACCCCTGTGAACACCTGATGCGCGAGAACCGTCCGACTGAGCATGATCGCCACATCCGGATCATGTCATCCACCAGCAAGAACACATCACCCCCAATCACGCACCAACTCGTAAGGCGCCCTGTGGTGCGACACCCGAGTCGATTTCAGCGTGCGATGTCGTCCACGGTTACGACGCGGTTCTGATACGCCCAGACGGCGGCTTGCAGGCGGGACTGCACGCCAAGCTTGGGCAGCAGCCGGGCGAGATGTGACTTGACCGTGGCGACCTCGACGACGAGTGCTCCCGCGATCTGCTCGTTCGACATGCCCTGCGCCAGCAACAGCAGGATCTCCCGCTCGCGGGCGGTGAGGATGTCGATCCCCCGCGCCGCTGTCACGGGGCGCAGCCGCCGTCGCTCCACGTACTCGGCGACGATGCGGCGAGTGAGAGTGCGGTCGAGAGTGCCGTGCCCCGCGGCGATATGACGGATCGCCCGCAGAATCTCCTCAGGGTCGGAGTCCTTGAGCAAGAACCCGGCGACCCCTGCTTCCAGCGCCCGGAAGACGTAGTCGTCGATGTCGAAGGTGGTGAGGATCAGCACCGGGACGGCTGGAGAAGCGTCGGGGCCGCAGATGCGGGCCGCGACGTCGATGCCGTCCATCCTCGGCATCCGGATGTCCAGGCAGGCGACGTCCGGCACCAGTTCGGTCACCAGGTCGAGGGCCTCCGCGCCGTCCGCGGCGACACCGACGACCTCGACGTCCTCCTCCGCGTTCAGCAGTGCGCTGAGGCCGGCGCGGACGAGAGGCTGGTCGTCGGCGACAAGGACTCGGATCATGCGGACCGCTCCGGAAGGTCGTGGCCGCTTTCGCGGGGGATGCTCATACGGGTCTCCCAGCCGTCGTCGCCGGTCGGGCCGGCGACGAAGAACCCGCCGATGAGGGCGGCGCGCTCCCTCATGCCGATGATGCCGTAGCCAGTACCCCGAGAAGCGGGACGGGCCTGCGGGCCGGGCGGTGCGTTGCGCACGGTGATCCGCAGCCTGCGTGGGTCGCGGTCGTCCACGGTGACGGCACAGGGGGCGCCGGGCGCGTGCCGTGAGGCGTTCGTGAGCGATTCCTGCACCATGCGATAGGCGGCCAGCTGACCCAGCGGGCTGACACCTGCGCCCGGATCCCGCTGTTCATCGCTCCGCAGATCGAAGTCGACACGGGCTCCGGTGAGACGGGCCGTCTCGATCAGACCGGGGAGAGTGTCGAGGGTCTTGACGCCCTCGTCTCCGTGACCGGCGTCGCGGAGCAATCCCACCAGACGACGGAGGTCCTCCAGGATCGCGTTGCTCTGCTTGCGGATCAGCAACGCTCCGGAGCGGGCTTCGCCCGGTGCCGAGGCGGTCTGCCGAGCGACGACCGAGGCCATCAGCGAAATGCCGGACAGATGGTGGGCGGCGATGTCGTGCAGTTCGCGCGCCATCGCAGCCCGTTCCAGGGCGATCGCCTCACTGACCTTGGCATCCCGCTCACGGGTGGCCGCCGCCAGCGCCTCCCGCTGCGCGGCCCTCGTCGCGCGCTGCGCGGCGATCAAGGAAGCCGGCAGCAGCGGCAGGCCGACCACCAGGCCCGCCTGGAGCACCGCCTGCATCGTCAGGGCCGGACTCCCGATGTGTCCTGCACCTCTGACGTTGACGACGTACGCGACCGCCACCAGCACACCCGAGGCCAGAGCCCACCAGCGCACATCCCGCCAGAGCCCGGTCAGCCCGGCCAAGAAGGCGGCGACCAGAACCGGCAACGCGGTGACGGTGAACAGTCCGCTGGGAAACACGGCCGCCAGGACGAGGGAGAGCCCGGCCGCGCAGCCCAACGTGACGGTCGCCCGGTGGTGGCTCCACAGGAGAGCCGCCGATTGCAGGGCAAGCGTCACGGCCAACCCCCACCAGGCGGCCATACCGAGTGGGGCTCCGGTGAGTGACGGGTCGTCACGCGCCAGCACGGCAATGATCCACAGGAGAGCCAGCGCGCTCAGCGCGGTCGTGACAGCGGTCGCTGCGGAGCGGGTCATGCCAGGTCGCCGCGCGGTCGTCACGACTCGATCATAGTTCGGTCCCGGTCGTACCCCACGTGGCGGGCGAGCGGTACCGCATCCTCATGGCCCGAGGGGAGGACCGGGTGGTAGCCGAGCCGGCCGCGGGTGGCGACCACGATCGCTGTCGCGGCAACCACGGCACCGGCCCCCATCGCGATGAGGGCGAGCTCCCCGTCCAGGCTGGGGAACATCTCGGTCCACATGACGGACGCGAAGGTGTTGACGCCCACGTGCATGAGCATGGACAGCGGCAGGCTCTGCCCGGTGCGGTTGAACACCCACGACATCACGATGTTGAACGCGACGCAGAACATGAGGAAGGCCAGAGGTCGTGTCCAGGACGCCTCGGGGTAGCCACCCCACTCGGTGAGGAACAGCGGGAAGTGCCACACACCCCACAGCGGGCCCAGAACGAAGGCGGCGCGCAGCGGCGAGAACCGGCTCTGCAAGAGGGGAAGGGCGAAGTCGCGCCACCCGGGCTCCTCGGCCAGACCGGTCGTGATCATCTGGAACAGCAGCATCGGCACGAAGGCGGTGAGCGCGGCGGCGGAAGGGGCGGCGACCTGCCCGCCGGAGAACGCCAAGCCGGTCAGGAGCATCCCGGCGGGGACGCTGAGCAACGTGATCGCGTACCAGCGCCCGCCGACCCGCCACCGCCACAGTCGGCGCGTCCAGGATCGCAGACCAGGCCGGCCGTCCACCAGCGCGGTCATCGCGAAAGCTGCGCCGATCGGCCCCAGATAGGCACCCGGGAGGACACCCAGCACCTGAGTGGTCCCCAGAATCGCGGGAAACCGGTAGTCCCAGAGGCCGAGGCCGTTCTGCGACAGGATGTACGGCACCCATGCCACCCAGCTCAGCCCGTTCGCGAGGAGGAAGAAGTAGGTCAGCGGACGCGCTCGCGCCATCGCGCGGAGCCTTGCCGGGAGGCGGTCGGGGACCCGTATCTCGGAGAGGCCGGTTCGGTTCTGTGTCATGACGGGAACGCTAAGGTTCCCTCGCCGGCGGGCTCTACGGCCCGATGGTTGCATCGAGGCAGTGCATCCAAAGGATGCAAACCCGCTCCACGGAGAGCGCGATCGCGTAGGGCGAACCAGCTTCCCGCACGAGCGTGCGTCAGTGTGCTTCGGTGGTGTGGCGGTGAGCCCTGGGTGTCGTGCCGCGGACCCGTTTGAAGGCCACGCTGAACGCGAACGGGTCGGTGTAGCCGACGGTGCGGGCGACGGAAGCGACCGTGGCGGAGGGCTGCTCGGTCAGTAGGTCCGCGGCAAGCGTCATGCGCCAATGCGTGAGGTAGGTCAGCGGCGGTTCGCCGAGCAGCTCCGTGAACCGTTTGGCCAGTGTCGAGCGGGACACTCCGGTACGCCGGGCCAGTGCGGCCACCGTCCAGGGCGCGGCCGGTTCGGCGTGCAGCAGGCGCAGGGTCTCGCCGGCCACCGGGTCCTTCTGTGCGGACCACCAGGCCGGGGGACGATGGCCGGGCCCATCGAGCCAGGTGCGCAGCGTGCACACCAGCATCCAGTCCAGGAGCCGGTCGAGGACGACCTGCTGGCCCGGTTCGTCGCGGGCGACCTCGGCGGCGAGGTGGTCAAGTACCGGGTCGCCGACGCCGCCGGCGGGTACGCGCAGCACGACGGGCAGGCTGTCCAGTAGCCGCCGGCTGATCTCGCTTCTCAACGGGTAGGCGCCGACGACCAAGGTTGTTGTGCCGCCCACTGCGTCGTCCTCGCCGGGTTCGTGCCAGCCCAGCCGGTGGCGGGTGCCGCCCTGCTCGGGGGTGGAGCACTCCTCGCTGCATATAAGGGGCTCGACGCTGGTTGCGGGGTCGTCGACGAAGGTGAAGGTCGAGGGGCCGCGCACCACGATCGTGTCGTGCGCACCGAGGCGTTCGGGTGGATGGCCGTCCGGAACTACCCAGCCGGCGCCGGTGAGGACGGTGCACAGCGTCAGCGGAGGACCGTCCACGAAGTGCAGGGACCAGGGCGGGGAGAGCGTGGAGCTGCCGAACAGGGAGCCGTGGGCTCGCACGCCGCGGAACAGCTCGCTGGTGATGTCCATCGCGTCAGGGTAGACGATCACAAAGGTATAGCGGCATTTCACCCATGGGAAAGTCCGGGCGGCAGGGCTTGCATGGAGGCATGAACGCACAAACTTTCCTTGTGATCGGCGCGACCGGACGGACCGGGCGCCGGGTCGCCGCCCGGCTGCGACTGCGCGGCGTGCCGGTCCGCGCCGCTTCCCGGTCCAGCGCGGTCCACTTCGACTGGTCCCAGCCGGCTGGCTGGGACCCCGTCCTGCGCGGCGTCGACGCGGCCTACGTGGTGCCCCCGCCGGTGCCGGGCCCGGTGCACGCGTTCGCGGCGCGGGCCGCAGCCGCCGGGGTGCGACGGCTGGTGCTGCTCTCCGGCCGCGGTGCGGACGACTGGGGCGGCTCAAGGTTCGGGAAGAACATGCTCTCCGCCGAGGAGGCCGTCCGCGGCGCGCCCCTGGAATGGACCGTGTTGCGGGCCTCGAACTTCGCCCAGAACTTCAGCGAGGACGTCTTCCACGCACCGCTGCTCGCCGGCGAACTGGCGCTACCGGCCGGGGACGTTCCTGAGCCCTTCGTCGACGTGGAGGACATCGCGGACGCCGCAGTCGCGGCACTGACCGAGCGTGACCGGCACGCCGGGCAGGTGTACGAACTGAGTGGGCCTCGTCCCGTCAGGTTCGCCGAAGCCGTCGAACTGATCGCGCGGGCGTCCGATCGGCCGCTCACCTACCGGCGGATCACGCGTGACGCATACGCAGCGGCACTCGTCGGGCGCGGCGTGGACCGGCACGAGGCCGACGAGGTCGCCGAGATGTTCGCGTTGCTGGCGAGCGGTTCGGTCGCGGGAACGACCGGCGACCTCGCCACCGTGCTGGGGGGCGCGCCGCGCACCTTCGAGGAGTACGTCGTCCGAGCGGCCGCAGCCGGCGTCTGGGATCCGCGGTGATGTCCCGTTCCCGCTTCTCCGACCACAAGCCGCACACCTGCACCTGCGAAGACCTCTGATCGCCGCGCCCCTACCCAAGGACCTACCGTCATGAGCACCGACGACATACCGCGCACTCTCGTGGTCATCGCGCACCCTGATCCCGGCTCCCTCACCCACCACGTCTCGGAACGTCTCGGCGCTGCCCTGCGCCCCGGGGAGGTCGAGGTCGCGGACCTGCACCAGGAGGGGTTCGATCCTCGATTCACCCCGGCAGACCGCCGCGCCTACCACGAGGGCGGCGGCCCACCGCCCGATGTGGTCCGCGAACAGCAGCGCCTGGACCGGGCGACCGACCTCGTTCTGGTCTTCCCGGTGTACTGGTGGTCGGTGCCGGCCCTGCTGAAGGGGTGGATCGACCGGGTCTTCGTGAGCGGCTGGGCCTTCGAGTCCTCCCCCGCAGCAGGGGTGCTGCCCAAGCTCCAGCGGCTCACCACGCACCTGCTACCGATAGCCGGTGCCGACGCCGGTGCGTACGAGCGGCACGGCTACGAGACGGCGTTGCGCACGCAACTCACGCATGGCCTCGTCGACTACGTCGGCAGCCGCCGCGGCGCCACCGCCTTCGTCCACGATTCCGAGCAGCTATCCAGCGAAGCCACGGGAACCACCGTCGACCGTGCGGTCCATACGGTCGCCGCCGCCGTTCGAGCTCCTGCTTCTCGTTCCTGATCCGCTGCCCCGGCTCCGCATACCCCGCATCCTTGAGGCGGGTCGGCGGAGCGCGGGGCGTGGGCCGCGACGGTCTATCCGTCCCGGCCGGGTCCGAGGTGTTCGCCCAAGAACCGCTCCACTGCGCGGTACACGGCGATCAAGTTCTCCGGGTTCTCGATGGAGTGCCCTTCGTCTCCCATGAGGATGTACTCGACGAGGGTCCCACGTGCCCGGAGGGCCTGGACCATGTTGTCGGATTCCGCCTGCCCAACCCTGGCGTCGTTGGCGCCCTGGGCGATGAGCAGAGGTGTGCGGACCTGGTCCACCCGGCTGATCGGTGAGCGGGCCAGCATGTCGGCTTCCTGGTGCGGATCCGCAGGGTCGCCGACCCAGCGGAACCAGTTGGCGGCAAGGGCCGGCCGGACGAACTCCGGTTGGTTGCGCAGGAAGTTCGCGAGGTCGGAGACCCCGAAGATGTCCACCGCTGCGGCGAAGACATCGGGGGTGAAGGTGACGCCGACCAGTGCCGCGTAGCCTCCGTAGGAGCCGCCCAGGATGGCCACCCGGTCCGGGTCCGCGTATCCCTGGCCGACGGCCCAGTCGACCCCGTCGATCAGGTCGTCGTGCATTTTGCCGGCCAGCTCCCCGATGCCGGCCTTCATGAACGATTTGCCGTACCCCGTGGAGCTCCGGAAGTTCACCTGAAGAACCGCGTAGCCCCGGTTGGCCAGTAGCTGGACCAAAGGGTTGAATCCCCAGCTGTCCCGGTCCCAGGGACCGCCGTGCACGAGCAGGGCCAGCGGCAGTCGGTGCGGCTCCGTGCCGAGCGGCAGTGTCAGGTGGGAGGGGAGCGCGAGACCGTCTCGAGAGGTGATCGTCACTGGTTTCATCGGCGCCAGCTGCTCGGGGTCCAGATGGCCGCGGGGACGAAACAGGAGGTGGCTCTCGCCCGAGGAATGGTCGTAGAAGTACGCGGCCCCGGGATCGCGGTCGTGGGTGAAGCTGACGACCCATCGCTGCTCGGTCTCGTCGGACGAGATGTCGGCCAGGTCGCCGTCGGACAGTTTCGTCAGATTCCCCAGGACCTCGGCGAAGTGCGGGTCCAATGCATGGATCACCAGCCGTTCCCCGAGATAGCGAACTCCGATGAGTTGGCCGGTACGCCGACTGAAGATGAGGGGGGAGGGCAGTGCGGGAAAGACGCGGGCCCGAGAGTCCAGGTCGTAGTGCGGGTGGGAGTCGATCTCTGTCTCCTCGCCGGTCGCTGTGTCCAGCCGGACCAGGCGGAGTCTGTCCGAGCCGCGGTACGAACCGAAGAGCACGCCACCGCCGTCGGCGGTGGCCTCCAGCGGATAGACACCCAACGGATAGTCCGCACCCTCGAACTGCGCCAGGTGACACAAGGTGCGCGTGGACTCGTCCCTGCGCGAGAGTCGCAGGTCGCCTTGTTCGGTGACCTCGCTTATGAGGGGGTCTCCGCCGCCACCGTAGAAGAGAGTGGTGGCTGCGCCTCCGGTGTTCTCCGCGAGCATCCGCAGGTCACCAGTGGCAATGTCCAGCTCGAAGAGGTCGAACACAGCGGGATTCCGGCTGTTGGAAGAGAACACCGCCTTCCCCGGACGAGTGGCGGGAAGCCTCAGATCCGTGATGCGTGCCCCGGGAAAGGGAGTCAGGTCGGTGGCCGCCGCGTCCGGGGCCTCCAGATCGACGCGGTACAGTCGACTGTTCTCGTCGCCGCCCTGATCCCGGGTGTAGAGCAGCCACCGCGGATTGCCCGTCCAGTGGTAGCTCAGCAGGTTGCGGTCCTCAGAGGTGACCCGCCGCGCCTCCTCGGGCGCGTCGACACTCCCGACCCACAGGTTCAGATGGGTCCTCCAAGGGGCCAGATAAGCAACCTTTGTGCCATCCGGCGAGATGGAGGCCCTGGAACGCCTGGGAGGCGCGAAGAGATCCTCGACGCTGATGATCTTCGGCAATGCCATATTGGTTCTTCCCGTCGTTTCCCCCGGACAGCGATTGGTGAGGCCTCGAAGGCAAGGGCTCCGCGTGGGGCCAGGGTCTGGAGCCGACCGCACCCGCGGCCGACACTGTCACTTAGTGACAGTGTCATTAAGTGACATTTCTGTCAACCGGATACCGCGCCCTACCTCCCACGCCCCGCACCACCCGCTGAAGATCAGCGTGCCGACAGCCTGCGAGAATTCGGGCACGCATGAACCGGCCGAAAGCCTCGCCGTTCGTTCACGCCGGAGTTCGAAGCCGAGATCGTCGGGCTGTGCCGACGGGGTGCCCGTTCGGTCCGTCAGGTCGCCCAGGACTTCGAGTTGACCGAGACCGCGGTGCGGGACTGGGTGAAGCAGGCCGGGGCCGACGCGGCGGGCGCAACGGGCCGACCAGCAGTGAACTCGCGGAGCTGACCGCGTTGCGGCGGGAGGACCGTCGGCTGCGCGAGGACGTCGGCGTCCTCAAGCGGACCACAGCTTCCTTCGCGAAGAAGACCCGGTGACGGTGCCGGTGCGGGATGTCGAGCTGAACGAACAGATCACCGAGGTCCATGCGCGATCACGCGGGACCTACGGAGTTCCGCGCGGGCATGCCGTGCTCACACGCGAGGGTGCCGGCTGCGGCCGGCGTCGTGTCGTACGACTGACGCGGGCCGCCGGGCTGCAGGGCTGCAGGGCCGGCACCGTAGACGACGGCAAGCGACTACGATCCCCGACCTCAGGACTGCTTTGCGCCCCGACCTCATTGCCCGGGACTTCCAGCTCGACCGCACCGGGCTCGACACCCGCTGGTGCGGCAACATCACATACATCCCGACCGGCAAGGGCCGGCTCTGTCTGGCCACGGTCATCGGCATCGCCTCCCGGCGCGTGGCCGGCTGGGACAACCGCCGATCACCTGCGGACCGATCTGGTGGCCGACGCACTGGCATCTGCTGGCCGGCAGCGTCGCCCCGCCCGTCCCGCGATCTTCCACTCGGATCGCGGCAGCCACTTCGCCGATCTGGCCGCGGCAACGCCCTGCTTCCAGAAGAGACGTGCGACCTGCCGAGAGATTCCCAACTGGATCTGGCGACGCCACTGCTCGCTCGTCCCGGGCTCGGCAAAACCGCTCACCCCCGGACCAGGTAGCCTGCACGCGGTCGATCGGCGAGTTCGCTCTCGTCCTCCTGGCCCGGTTCGCCGCACGGGGCTGCGGGCTGCTCAAATCGGCCGTGCCCTCGGGTGGATGAACCTCGTCGAGCAACCGGGCAGTCGCAGACCCTGAGCCCGGCTCTCTCCAGTCGGCGAACGCGACGGCGCGACGACGTCACAAGGGCCGCCCTTGCCGGATGTCGTTTTGCCGCATTTCGGCGTCCGGTTCATCGGGCGCCCGGCCCGGGGAGCCGAGCCGGCGGTACTGGCCGCGCAGTTGTGTCGGGCACGGTCAGGGCTTATCCCTAGCCGTCGTTGCCTGAACCACTGTCCGCACCCTGACACCTCTGAGGAGAATTGCACGTATGACTACTGTGTTCTCGCGCATCATCACCGGGGAGCTGCCCGGACTCTTCGTCTGGCAGGATCCTGAAATCGTCGCTTTCCTGTCCATAGCTCCGTTGCGGCCTGGCCACACCCTCGTGGTGCCGCGGCGTGAGGTCGACCGGTGGACGGACATCGACGGGGCCCTCCTGGCGCGTTCCTTCGAGGTGGCCCAGGCTGTGGGGCAAGGGGTGCAGCGGGCCTGGAACGCCCCGCGCGCCGGCCTCGTCGTTGCGGGCTTCGAGGTACCGCATCTGCATATACATGTCGCGCCGGTATGGGACATGACCGACTTCGATTTCAGCAAGGCCAAGCAGGAGAAAGACCAGTCGGCTTTGACCGGAGCAGCGGCAAAGCTGCGTGGTGCCCTGCTGGAACTCGGTTATGAACAGGCTCGGGACTCCGCCCCGGAATGTGAACGATCACGGTAGCGCGGACGGCACCGGTGCGGGGCGATGTTCGCGTCCCGGATCGCCAGCAGGAGGTCTCGATGGGAGACGGCCTCGCCACGGACTCCATCAGCTTGTCGAGAACGTCAACCTCCCCAGGCGTGAGAACCACGGTGCCGACCGCAAGTGTCTGCTGGCGTTCGTCCTGGCCGAGGGGCAGGCCGCGGACAGTCCGCAGTTTATCCCCGTGCTGGGGAAGATAAGGGTCCGCGTGCCCCTCGGCCGCCCCCCTGACCCGGCCGGACGCGGTCGCCGAGGACAGGGCCTACTCGTCGCGCGGCAACCGGGCACACCTGCGGCAACGCGGCATCAAGGCGGTCATTCCGGAGAAGAGGGACCAAGCCGCCAACCGTAGGAAGATGGGCTCCAGAGGCGGTCGACCCGTCGGTCACAATGCCAGCCTCTACAAGGAGAGGAACACGGTCGAACGCCTGATCAACAAGCTCAAAGCCTGGCGGGGCGTCGCGATCCGGTATGACAAGACACCCGGCAGCTACCTCGCCGGCCTGCACCTGCGCGTTTCGATGATCTGGATCAAAGACCTCACCCGCACCACCCCGTGAGCACAGCTCGATACACGCGGGTGACCTGACAGTCACGAGCCGCTGGCATCGGAGACTTGCCCGGTCAGAGCGGGCCGACTGTCCTGTAGACGGAGACGTGGGAGCGCGACTCCGCGGTGAATTCCGCGCCGGTCCAGTCCGCGTGCCTGGACTCCAGCGTCATTCCGGCCAGCTCGGCCATCAGGTCGAGCTCAGCCGGCCAGATGTATCGGTGTGGGCTGCGAAACAGGCTGGCCTCGCGGCCACCTTCGGCGTCGAACCCGAAGTGGTGCGAGACGACCTGCTGGCGCAGGACATCGTAGGTGTCGAGCCCGATATAGCCCGGCGCCGACCCGAAGACCACGCCCTGCTGGCCGGGCGGCAACTTGCGAAGCTCGGGGACCCACAGCTCGATGACGAACCGCCCACCCGGCGCGAGGTGGAGTGCGGCGTTTCGGAAACAGGCAACCTGCTCAGCCTGCGTGAGCAGGACCGAGATGCCGTTGTAGACGAGGTAGACGAGCTGGAACTCGCCCGGGACTCGCGCGGCGGCCATGTCGCCGACCACGACTGGAATGGCCGCCTCGTCCGCTTGGGTACGGAGCTGATCGACCATCGGCTTCGACAGCTCGATGCCACTGACCGGGACGCCGCGCTCCGCGAGCGGCAGCGCCACCCGCCCGGTCCCGATGGCGAACTCCAGCGCCCGCCCGCCCTCGGTGAGCTCCGCCAGGCGGTCCACCGTCGGCCCCAGCACCTCCGGTGCGAACATGCCAGTCCCAGGGGTGTCGTAGCTCTGAGCGGCCCGGTCATCCCAAATCTCACTTTGAAGCATGAGCAGCGATGATTGACCACCATCCGAGGCACGTCAACGCACTTTCTCCGCAGCCGGGATGAGGGCGCGCCACTGCGGGTTCCTACTCGGCCCCAACGACGGCAGCTTGCGAAGCACCAGCGATGCTCTACGGGCCGGCCAGGCCCATGACGTGACGTGCCCGTCTTCCACGCTGGCGGACACCTCGGCGCGGACTCAAGCAGGCACATTGATCGCGACTCGATACGCGCCCTAGGACAAGCGCCCTACTCAGAACGCCAGTCGATCGGCGGTGCCCTCGCCCGACTCGGCAGGTACCTCGGCGATGTCGACCGGGTCGCCCACGGCGCCCCCCGTGGCCGTTCGGACAGCATCGGCGATGAAGGCGAAATTCTCGTCACCGAGCTTCCGCGGATCAGTGCCATCCAGAAGCCCTGCTCCCACGTACTCGTTGAGGATTCGCAGGGCGGCAGACGCAGCCGCGGCGTGCAGACGTACCTGCAGGTCGTCGTGCTCAAGTCCGAGCCGGGTCGCGATGACCGCGGCCAATTCATGTTCCACTTGATCGCAGGCCATCAGCCAGGCCGTACGCAGGGCCGGCTCGGTATCGGCCAGTCGCATCATCTTCACGCCCAACCCGGCATCGGCCTGCCCCTGCGTGCCAATCTCGCTGGCCAACCGCTTCGCCTCCGTGGCGAAGTGCTCCTCCAGTGAGCGGTGCGGCGGCCAACTACGCAAAGTGGCCAGTTCCCACTCCACGCTCTGCGCGATGATCGGCTCCGCGCAGCTCTCCTTGCTGCGGAAATGGCGCCAGATGGTGCGAGTCGACAAACCCACCGCCTCCGCGATCTGGTCACCGCTCGTGCCGTCGACGCCCTGCGCCCAGAACAGACGTGCCGCCTCCCGCGAAATCTCCAAGCGCACACGATGGCGCCGCTGCTCACTCATCCCGCCACGTCCTCGCCTGGTCGATGCCTCGTCGTCGGTCATCTCTTCACCACCCGTCTCCACAATTTTCACCTAGTGCCACATTGGCACTAAGTGACGATTTTCGCCAGCCCCCACACGACCCCGCCTCTCGACCCGGCCGACCCTGACCCGCAGGTCGAGTGCACTGATAGGCGGATTCCGCCGCGAAACCGGCGAGAGCGACGGCCGCGCTGCCCGAAAGTACGCCCGAGGGGCTTCACGGCACATCACCTCACGCGCCGAAGTTCACCGCATCCCTCACCGCGGACCGTGCGGCCCGCCCGGGGCGACGAGCCTCACTTGCAACTCTCGTCACTTAGTGACAATGTCACTAAGTGACAGGGCGGCGTTCGGCTCCGCGCAGGGCCGACGTCGGCGTGCGAGTGCCGTCCTCCCGTGTCAGCCCGCACCCGAACTCAGGAGCACTTCATGAGGAAGCGATCAGCCGCCACCGCTACAGCACTGATCACGGCCTGCGCTGTGACCGGCGCCCTCACGGGGGCAGCCGTCGCCACGCCGGGCCGGACGACTGACGGCGACCGCGCAGGAAAGACAGCTGTTGCCACTGCCACCCATTCGGTCACCCACGAGAAGAACGATCGGGTGCCGGAAGGGGCGCGGTGGACCCAACACTACTTCCCCTCCTCGGACGACTCCGGCACCGAGCTGCACGCCGATGTGCTGCTTCCGGAGGGCCTCCCCGAGGGCGCGAAGGTCCCCGTGATCATGTCGGCCGGCGCGTACTTCGGCCACTCCGGGGAGATGGAGGTCGAGGAGGAGCATGCCGGCCCCTCGGGACGCTTCCAGGACCTCCTCGAGGGGACCGACCTGTTCGACAAGGGTTACGCCTTCGTCATGGTGGACACCCGCGGCTTCGGCGGCTCCACCGGATGCCTCGACCTCGGCGGCGCCGGAGACCAGGCCGACGTCAAGGCCGCAATCGACTGGAGCTCGAAACAGCCCTGGTCCACAGGAGCGGTAGGAATGTACGGAAAATCCTTCGACGCCTACACCGGCCTCCTCGGCAACAACGCGAAACACGACGCGCTGAAAGCAGTCGTCGCCCAGGAGCCCATCTGGGATTTGTATCAGCAACTGCACTCCAACGGCGTGCCCCGCCCGAACAGCGTCCAAATGCCCACCAGCTACAACCGCATCGCCGGCCTGGCCCAGTTGCCGGACGAGGACAAGCGGTACCGCACCAACGCCGCGTACGAGACGAAGCACCCCGAGTGCCTGGCCCTCAACTCCTACGGCCCCTCCATCGGTGACCCGGATGACCAGTATTGGAAAGACCGCAGCCCGGCCAGGCACGCCAAAAACACCGACACTCCGCTCCTGTTCACCCAGGGCACCGCCGAGACCAACACTCTCCCCGTGGGGATGGAGGAGTTCCTCGACAACCACCGCGGTCCCCAACGTGCCTGGATCGGCCCCTGGGACCACGTACGCGGCAACGAACGCACATCGGACGGCAAGTTCGCGATGGGACGCGCGACTTGGTTCAAGGAGACGTTGTCCTTCTACGACGAACACCTCAAGGGCATCGCCCCGAAGGTCCGCTTTCCGAACTTCGTCGTCCAGGACAACCTCGGCGACTGGCGCGCGGAGAAGTCCTGGCCCACACCGAACCTCTCCGCGAACCTCCACCTCGGCAACGGCTCGTACGTGGACAGCGGAGCGGGCTCACAGCCGGCACCCCCTGAAGGCGAAGTCGGTCGTGCCGCCGGAAGCTTCTTCGTCTGGTCCGGACCTCTTGAAACGGCCACCCGGGTAACGGGCACGCCCCGGGTCAGCATGACGGCAAGGGGAGAGGGCAACGTAATGGTCAAGCTGTACGACGTGGACGCCGACGGCAACGCTGTGGCATTCGACGAGCGGGTCTCCCGGCTGGACCAGGACCAGCTGGACATCGAGCTGAAGTCGACGGACTGGACCCTCCGGGCCGGTCATCGCCTCGCCGTGGAGATTGGCTCGGTACGATCCGGCGATTGGCTCGACACCCCATCCAAGCACAAGATCCGGATCAACGACACCCGTCTCCAACTGCCCCTTGGCGACCCGGCCGAAGACACGGCCACCGGTGGCGACCAGGCACCGTGGATCGACATCTTCACGCAGATCAACTCAGCGCAGCTGAAGCCCGGCCCCGCCACGTTCACGGTGCCCAACGCCAGCACGCAACGCTGAGGAACGCCACGTCGCTGGGCATCCCGTCACGCGCGGTCGACGGCAAGTCGCTGAGAGGGTCGGCCCGACTGTCCGCCGGCCGCAAGCATCTGCTCTCCGCGGTCACCCACCACAGGGCCCTGACCCTCGCACAGGCGGAGGTCGGAGCGAAGACGAACGAGACCGCGCACTTCCGGCCCCTGCTCGAACCACTGGACCTGGACGGATCTTTGATCACCTTTGACGCCCTGCATTCGGTTAAGGCGAACGTCACCTGGCTGGTCGAGACGAAGAAAGCCACTACATCGCCATGATCAAGCGGAACCAGCCGACCACCTACCGGCAGCTCGCCGCCCTGCCCTGGCCAGACAGCGCCGTTCAGCACACCGCCTCCTCCGCCGGACACGGCCGCCGGGAGTCCCGCTCCATCAAGACCTGCGGCATCGCCGACGAACTCGGCGGGATCGCCTTCCCCCACGGCCGCCTCGCCCTCCGCGTCCACAGACGCCGCAAACAGACCGGTGGGTGCGAGAGCCGCGAGACGGTCTATGCCGTCACCAGTCTCGACGCCCACGAGACCACTCCGGCCGAACTCGCCGCCGCCGTCCGCGGCCACTGGACCGTCGAGGCCCTGCGCCATGTGAGAGACGTGACCTACGCCGAGGAGGCCTCCACCCTCCACACCGGCACCGCACCTCGCGCCATGGCCACCTTCCGTAACCTCGCTGTCGGTCTGCTCAAAACCCTCGGAGCCATCAACATCGCCAAGACCACCCGGGCAATCCGCGACCAGCCCGAACGAGCCCTCCCACTCCTGGGCATCACCAACAACCCGGACACTCAGGGAACCTGATCAAGCCCTGACTCCTCATCCGTCATGTCCGAGGGGTAACGACGAGGCCGCTCACCATGTCCCGTACACGTGGGCGAGAGAGTCACACGACGGTGCATCCGGGCTGGACTCCACCAACACCAGCACGTAAGACTGAGGCACAGGGCCTCCTGACGCTCGAATGGACTTCAACACCCATGAGCTGTTCAGGAGGCCCTGCTGTCATTCCTCTACCACGAGCCGACCACCCGACCGGGCACCCAAGTTCGACCCGCAATCGAATCTCTCGGTACGACAACGGCTTCTCAGCCGACCCGCACCGTTCTGCCACCTGAACTGCGATGAAGCACCCCTGCCGGGACAAAACGCTCTTTGCGGTTGCGGACCTTGCCCCCGGTTCGTCCCGGCCGGAGGCGCACCTCGTTGGTCTGGCGGGTCGGGATGTGCTGTCGGTGGGACGCGTGTGCTGAGGACAGGTCAAACGGGCCCGTGTGCCCTGCTGTCCGGGTGTCATGCGTGTTGCTCAACTCACACCTGACGCCCTGTCTTGTGCTTTGAACATCTATGCATGGCATCAGCCTGAGGAATCGCCAGCGGCGTGAATGGTTTGCCTCGGGTATGCAGGAAAAACGCCTTCTGAATCCATGGTGTCACGGAGCGTCAAGGTGTTGGCTTACTGTAGCGACGGCCCCGGAACACGCCGTTCCGGTGGGGGTTATGGCGATGATGCGAAGGCGCACCGGCTGGTGCGCCTTCATTCGCGTGAATTGCCTGGTGCTCGTGCCGGGTGCCGGGGACACGCTTTCGCACAGGGGGGTTTGCACGTGAGACGTGCGCGTATGACTGTGGCGGCGACGGTCGCGGGGGCAACGTTGTCGCTGCTGGGCACCGGGGTGGCATCGGCGGCGACCGGGCCGGGGGCGACGCCGCAGCAGCAGGCGGCGAACGCCGCGGTGGGGGCGGCGGGTACGGAGGCCGGCAACCCGCTCAGTGCGGTGGCGACGGCGGCGGGGGTGTGTGCGGACGCCGCCCAGATCGGCACGACGGAGTACATCTACCGGGGCACGGAGACGATCGCCTCGGTCAAGCAGTTCTACTCGCCCAGCTGTGACAAGAACTACGGCTATGTGTGGGCGTGGAAGTCCTTCCTGGACCAGAACATCAACTTCAACCTGACCGTCGGCGTGTGGGCCTACGAGCGCAACTCCCTGGTCGGCCAGCGAACGGTCTTCAACACCCACGCGCAGGAGTTCTGGAGCAACGCGGCCGACACGGCCGACGAGTGCACCTCGGCCGACGGAACGATCAACATCCCGGCCGATCCCCATCCGCTCAGCACCCGTACCTCCAAGCGCTGCTGACGGCCCCCTCACCGGGCTGTTCACACACCACTTCCCGCCAGGGACAGGGCGGGGCGGCATCCGTGCAGGGATGCCGCCCCAACAGGTCCTGCTCCTTCGCCATCTCACGCATCGGAGAGACCTTCGTGAATCCTCGCATGCCCGCA
Organism: Streptomyces sp. SirexAA-E; assembly: GCF_000177195.2. Taxonomy (GTDB): domain Bacteria; phylum Actinomycetota; class Actinomycetes; order Streptomycetales; family Streptomycetaceae; genus Streptomyces; species Streptomyces flavovirens. The sequence goes on along the minus strand of NC_015953.1, from coordinate 6,225,857 downwards.
ATGCGGCGCCACAGACACCGGCTTCCGCTGTCCGTCCTGGCCGTGGCCACCGCGACGGCCACCATGACCGCCGCCCTCCCCGCCAGCGCCCAGCCCCTTACGGCTCCGGGTCCTGCTGCGGCGCCGGCCACCGCGGCGAAGCCGAAACCCTCCCCGCTGGGGGTGACGAAGGCACCGGCCAGCACCCCGCTGAAGACGGCGGAGACCACCGGGCAGCCGCTGGCGAAGTCCACTGCGGCCGACCCAGGTTTTTACGCTCTCGGTGTCGGCCAGGTCCCCTGGTCGGAGTTCTTCTCCGCCCAGCTCTCCGACGGTGTCAGCGCCCAGGTCAACTACGGTAACGGCAACCTGCTCCTGACCGTCGAGGGTTTCGACATCGCCGACGCAGGCCCCGGTCTGTCCTACGGCAACACCTTCAACAGCCTCAACAGCATCGGCTGGAACGCCACCACCGGAGCGGACTACCGCGTCACGGAACCGACTCCCGACGGCGTCTCTGTCCAGGGCCCCTCGGGCACCGCCGCGGTCTTCGCCCGCGACGGCTCGGGCTTCACCCCGGCCAAGGGCTACAAGCAGGACCTGAGCGAAGCCTCGGACAAGAAATCCTTCACCCTCACCAGCCGCCGTACCGGGGAGAAGACCACCTTCACCCGCCCGGGCACCACCGGGCCCGCGAGGGTCTCCAAGGTGGAGGACAAGAACGGCAACGCCACCACGATCAGCTACTCGGGGAACTTCACATCGAAGATCACTTCGGCGTCCGGACGCACCCTGGTGTTCACCAACGACGGCCAGCACATCACCGAGGTCTCCGACAACACCGGCCGCTCGATCGGCTACACCTACACCGGTGACCTGATCAAAACGTTCACCGACACCGACGGCAAGAGCACCACCTTCGACTACGACTCCTCCAACCGCCTGACCAAGGTGACGACCGCGGAGGGGCGGCAGACCAGGTTCACCTGGAACAGCACCAAGGTCGCCTCCCTGAACCGCGTGGTGAACAACGCCACCGGAGCAGGCAACACCACCGTGTTCAACTGGGCGCTGGGCCCGGACAACACCAGCAGCGAGGGCTTCGTCCAGATCACCGATCCGCGAGGGAACAACACCCTCAAAACGGTCGACGGCTACTGGCGCACCAAGAAGACCGAGGACCCCCTCGGCCACAAACGCTCCAAGTCCTGGGGCCCGGACAACGACATCGCCACCGCCACCGACGCGATGGGCACCGCCCCCGACGACGGCAACGTCACCAGCTACACCTACGACGAGGCCTTCAACCCGAAATCCGTCGCCATCCCCACCGGGGCATCAGCGACGGCGACATGGGTGAAGAAGGGCAGCGGCTACTTCCCCGACACAGCCACCTCCGCCAGCGCGGAGAAGACCACCAACGCCTACGACACCTCGGGCAACCTGCTCACCTCCACCGACTCCACCTCCGGCGGCACCGCCGCGAAGTGGACCTACACCTACAACCCCAAGACGGGTGAGATGGACTGCGGCGGCCTGCCCGGCCAACGCTGCACCGCCACCGATCCGCGGGAGAAAAAGACCAGCTACACCTACGACGACAAGGGCAACCTGACCAAGGTCACCCCGCCCAGCCCGCTCAAGCCCATCACCTACACCTACGACGACCTCGGCCGCCAGGAAAGTATGACCGACGGCCGCGGTGTTACCACCACCTACACCTACGACAACCGCGACCGCATCAAGACCCAGAAGGCCGGCTCGGTCACCGCCGCCTTCACCTACGACGCCGACGGCAACCTCAAGACCCGCACCACTCCCGCCGGGACATCGACGTTCACCTACGACGAGCGGAACCGCGAACGCACCCGCGCCCTGCCCGGCACCCCGGCCACCTCGATCACTTACGACGCGACCGGCAACGTGGCCACTGCCACCGACTCCGCCGGCACCGTCACCTACGGCTACGACGACGCCAGCCAGCTCACCTCGGTCACCGAGCCAGGCGGCGCCAAGACCACCTACAGCTACAACAACAACGGCGAGCGCACCAAGACCACCTTCCCCGGCGGCACCACCCAGAACGTCACCCCCGACGACTCCGGCCGCCCCACGAAGATCGAGGTCAAGGCAGGCACGACGACGCTGTCGACGATCTCCTACGACTACGCCAACGCGGGCAAGGACACCGACAAGATCCGCAAGCGCACCGCTGACGGCGCCGCCACCGCCTACACCTACGACACCGCAGGCCGCCTGACCAAGGCGGTGGAGACAAAGAGCGGTGCCACCACCGCCGGCTGGGCCTACTGCTACGACAAGGCCGGCAACCGCACCGGCCGCTCCTCCGGCACCACCCTGCCCGCCACCTGTGACGCCGCCACCCAGAAGGCCACCTACAACGACGCCGGCCAGCTGACCGCCTTCAACGGCAACACCGCCTTCACCTATGACGGCGCCGGCAACGAAACCAGCGCCGCCAGCCCCACCGGCACCCGCACCAACGAAACCTGGACCCCCTTCACCCAGTTCAGCGCCTACACCCAGTCCGGCACCACGACGAACCAGACCTACGCCGGCACCGACACCACCCAACGCCTCAAGGCCGGTTCCACGACCTTCACCAACTCCGCCGTCGGCCTCAGCAACCAGAACGCCTCCGGCACCGCGACCGGTTTCGTCCGCGAACCCTCGGGCACGCTGGTGGCTATGAGGAGCGGGGGAAACAGCCAGTACTACCTCACCGACGCCCAGGGCTCGGTCATCGGCCTGGTCGACACCGCCAGCAAGCGCACCGCCACCTACACCTACGGCCCCTACGGCGAACCGCGCACCAACACCGGCACCAACCAGCCCTACCGCTACACCAGCACCTACCTCGACCCCTCAGGGCTGTACAAGATGGGCCACCGCTACTACGACCCCAACCTCGGCCGCTTCACCCAACCCGACCCCAGCGGCCAGGAAACCAACGCCTACCTCTACGCCGCAGGCGACCCCATCAACCAGACCGACCCCACCGGGCTGCTCAGCTTCGGTGACGTCACCGGCATCGGAGACTGGGCGAGTCTCACTTACGACACTTTGACAGGTAACACGGAGGGTGCGAACGCTACCAAAATGGGCATACTCGTCGGCATTGGAGTCGAAGGGCTGTGCATGGCCGGTGCCGCAGCCGGCGCCTTCGCCACTCTTGGTGTCTCGGTCGGCGCTGGCCTCACCGGGTGCTCCGTCGTAGCTGCCGGAGCCGCCGGGGCGACGACAGCCGCATACAGCTGATCCAGAAGCCGGGGGCGGGATATGGCTCCCGCCCCCTGGGAGGGCAGGAGTTATCAATGCGTATAGCCACAATAATAGGATCAGCGTCCATAGCGCTGATTTGCGGCGTCGCTTTGTTCTACCTCGGCTTGCAGGATGCCGGTGACGGAAGGACTCGGGCGGTGCTGCCGATCGCCTTCGGTGCCGTTCTGACGGTTGGCGGGCTTTACTTCCTGCGCAAGGGGCTCAAGCGATGACAATGTCACTGATTATGCCACCGTCCGCTGCTGGACTGCCGACCTGGGGGATCGCCCTAGTCTTCGGAGTTTTCATCGTGGCGGTTCTGCTCGTTTTGTCTCGTCGTCGGTAACAGTCCAAAATATCTATGCCCGACACCGCTAAGACTCGTCGTAATCTGCAGTGGACGAGCATTGCCACGGCGCCGTGCATCCTGGTACTCCTCTACCTCATCGTAGTGCAGAAGATCAACGAAGCATGGATTGGAATAGGATCCGCGACCAGCGCGAACGAGCCCTCCCACTCCTGGGCATCACCAACAACCCGGACACTCAGGGAACTTGATCAAGCCCTGATATACCGGTGGTTCCCCGGTTACCGAAACCGGGGAACCACCGAATAGTTATAGCTCCACCGCCACTACCTGACCGCCACTTCGAAGGGCCGCATCGCGACAGACGACAACTTGATCAGGCAAACCCACCTGGCCTCGGGGCCCATTACTCGTTCACGCCGCGGCGTAGCTCAGCCGGAACAGGTCCTGAGCACGCTCCAGTTCCCGTTCAGTGCGCAGCTGCACCTCCAGGTCGCCCGCGCCGTGGTGACCGAGCCCCGTCACGTCCCGCGTGAATCCGGGAGTGAGATCGACGCTTTTCGGGTCGGCCTTCCTGCCCAGGTGGGCGCGTTGCGGCGGAACTCGGCTTGGGTGCGGCCGAGCAGGTGGAACCATTCCTCCTCGGTCCAGCCCCAGAAGGTCCGTCCGCTCTGCGCGCACTGCGTCAGCAGCATCGCGACGACGAAACCAGCGAGGGCGAGGTTGCGCAGCCGCGCGATGCCGAGCATGGCGTGGTGGACGCCGTCGCCTTCGAGGCGGCAGTCGCGGAGGATCTTCCAGGTCTTCATGCGGGCGAAAACGTGCTCGACGACCTCGCCGCGCGCATGAAGCGCAAGGTGAAGAAGCGGTGGCAGCCGCAGATCCGGGCCGAGGCCAAGGCGAAAGCGGCATCCACGGGCGGCATCGTCATCGACACCCGCGCCCGCATGGGCTACATCGCCCCGGTCGGGATCGACGGACGAGGCCCGATTCACGGACATCGAGCACCTGGAGCTCGACCTGTGACCGCGTGCTGAGCGCGAGCGGGCCCCGGACCTGTTGTGGCTGAGCGCTGTAGTTGGCCAGTGAGCGCTGCATCTGGCCCCTTGAGCGCTTCAGCCGTCCGTGTCGGCTTCATGGTTGGCCCACGGTGAGAACACCTGGCAGGTCACAGGGGCGCTGCTCGCTGATCTGCCGGATGGGGCTCTTCATAGACTTGCGTCCATGAGCGACGCAGATGGACAAATGCGAGCTGAGCTGGCCGAGTTGGAGGCACTGGAAGCAGCAGAGGCGGCAGGGGATTCGTTGGTGGCCCCCGAGAGCACTACTGCGCCGCCCCCCGGAGGCTGGTTGCCCTGCCCCTGCTGTGGACACCAGATGTTCGGCGAGATGGGGTCGTACGACATCTGCTCCGTCTGCTTCTGGGAAGAAGACCTGGCCCAGCTGCGGTGGCCATGGAGCTTCGGCGCCAACGCGGTGTGCCTGGTGGACGCACAACGCAACTACCAGCGTTTCGGTGCGATGGAAGAACGCTTCCTCAGACACGTGCGACCTCCGGCACAGGATGAGCCGCTGGATCCGGAATGGCGCCCGATCGACCCGTCGCGGGACTCCTTTGAAACGCCCAGCAGTAGTGGAGCATGGCCTGAGGACCTGAGCGCTCTGTACTGGTGGCGTCCGACATTCTGGCGGCGGGACGAGCAACCGACGGCTCCCCCGGCCCCGATACAGGAATGAACGCTCAACTGGCCCACCGAAAGGCTCATTCACATGGGTTCGGACCCGGCCCGCGTTGCTGCTCCTGGCTTCGCCGAGCTGGTGGGACAGAGAGTGTGAGACACCGCTCGGACGTGTGCAGGCAAACCTTCGGCACGAAGGGCCCCGTCGCAGGCAAACCGCGCCTGTGGTTCGCGGCGACCGCAACACACCGTCCTGGAGCGACCGCCAGGAGGTGCCAAGTACCTCGCGGCTGGGTGCCTTCCTCGCCCTGCGGAACGTTGCCGCTCACGCGGATGCGGTGACCTGGGCCGAACAGAAGGCGCTGGAGCCGCTGGCGACCCTGAGTGTCCTGGCTCGCTGGATCGAGCGGTGCATCGTGGAGCGCGGCCTGGGCCGTCTCTTTCGGATCTTGCATGATGACCGGCATGAACACGGAAGCATGTGACCCAGCCGAGTTGGCTGCCCTCCGCGAGATCTTCGCGTCCCGTTCCGAGGCACTGCCGCCCATCGGCTCGGATGCGGTGCGGTCCTTCGAGGCGGAGCACGGCATTCTGCTTCCGGAGCCGTACCGCACGTTTGTGGCGGAGGTCTGCGACGGTCTGCGCGCGGGGCCGCCCTACTACGGTCTGCTGCCCCTCACGCAAACGCCCGACGACTGGGACTCAGGCGGCCCCGAGCGCCTACTCGCCGAACCTTTCCCTCTCACGGCGGCATGGCTGTGGGAGGCGGAGGGCGACGAGGCGGCTCTGTCTGAGCAGGAGTTCGAAGACCGGACAGCCCCCGTGTACGACCACGGCTCACTGCTGTTGGGCACCGATGGCTGCGGCATGTACTGGCATTTGATCGTCACCGGACCGCAGCGCGGTCATGTCTGGCTGATCGACGAGAACTGCGCGATACCCTTCGGCACCCGGCCGGGCACCTGCCTGATGCCGGGCACGCCCGGTTTCTCGGGCTGGGTGACCCGTTGGGCCCAGGGCCGCTCCTGGTTCGCGGATGCCTAGCCAAGGCCGTCCCATCCGAATCGGCGGGCCGACCGGAGGAAGATGCCCACGACATGGACACCGGCCAGGTAGGCGGTAAGCGTCTTCTCGCAGCGGGTGGCGATCTCTCGCCACTGCTTGAGGCGGTTGCTGCACCGCTCGGCGGTGTTGCGCTGCTTGTGACGCCTACGGTCGACGACGGGAAGGCGTCCGCCTCGACTGCCTCGTCGCAGCCGGTGCGAGTTCTGATCCGCCCGGGACGGGGCGACCGCTCGGGTACGACGGCTCCGCAGGTGCTCTCGAATTGTGCGGGACGAGCAGGCCTTGTCCGCCGGGATCACGTCGGGCCGGGTGCGCGGCCTGCCTCAACGGCGGGGAACGCGCAAGCGCGCCATCGCTTGGGTGAAAGCCGGAGCCTCGCTGGCCTGTCCGCCGGTCAGGCCGAACGCCAACCGGCGGCAGCGGCCGTCGGCCGCGAGGTGGATCTTTGCGCTCAGTCCTCCGCGGGACCGGCCGATGGCGTGGTCAGCCGGCTCGCCTGCCGGGTCCCCCTTTTTGCGGGCCCCGGCAGCGTGCCGGTGCACACGGAAGATCGTGGAGTCCACCGACCCGCGCTGATGGTCCAGGCCGACGAGGAGGGGGCTCGGCCGGCCGTCGACGGCCCACCTCCGGAGCCGGTTGTAGACGCCTCTCCAGTTGCCGTACTTCTCCGGCAGGTGGACCCACCGCGTTCCGGTCCGAAACGTGAAGGCACTGGCGGGATCGCCTACCGCTGATCCCGCCAGCGGCCACCCCGCTTCGGCGTCCGGTCCGGAAGCGACGGCTCAATCCGCGCCCACTGCGCGTCAGTCAACGACACAACCGGACCGGTGATCAGATGAAGCGAACGAATCGGCTCAACGGGAGACCTCGGCCGCGCACCAGGTCGTGGTGCTGTCGAGATGGCTCTGTCGCCGATGGCCTATCGGGCTTGCGCGGTGGTGCGCAGTTGTTCGGCCAGTAGGTCCAGTTCGGCGGCCGTCGCAGGAGAGGTGTCACTGAGTCCGCTGCGGGTGGCGGTCCGGCTGCGCAGGAAGCGCCGCAGCAGGGCCACGAGCAGTCCTTGCGGCAGCGTCTGCAGTGCGCCGAACGTGCGCGGTACCGGCGGTGTCGGCATGGCGGCAAGGTTCTGGCGCATGAGGTGGAGCATTCCGCGGACAGCGTCGGGATCCTCGGCCAGAGCTGCCGGGCCGCCTGCCGTGTACGCGGCCCGTCCGAGCGGTTCCGAGAATGCGGCGTGGGTCTTGAGCCAGGCGTCCATCCGCGGCTCGATCCTGGCGTTGACATCGGCAGCGCGGAAGGTGCGGACGATCCGTTCCAACCGTGGGGTGGTGCGCCCGTCGGGTTCGCCGATCGGCATGGGGACTCGGCTGGTCACGAAGTTGCTCGCACGGTAGCGGACCACGTCGCCGTCCGTGGTGCCGCCGACGGGAGGGAAGCCGAGCAGCACGCGCCCACGGCCGATGGCTTCTTCCAGCGGCTGTGCGCCGGCCGCCCAGTTGTGGAGGAACAGCACGTCGCCCTCGAAGTCGGCCAGTGACTTCAGCGCCGCGTCCACCTGATGGGTGCGGACGGTGACGGCGGCCAGGTCGTATCCGCCCGCGGGGTGCTCGACCACCGGGACACGTACCCGTCGCACGGCGGGGCTGTCCTCCTCGGCGAGTTGCACACCGTGCCGGCGCAGGGACGCCAGTCGTCGTCCCCTGGCGAGGAGCGAGACGTCGAGCCCGGCCTCGTGCAGGTGAGCTGCGAGCAGGCTGCCACATATCCCGGCGCCGTAGACGAGCAGTTTCATGCGATCACATCCGTACGAGTCAAACGTTCGTTTTAATCAGTCGTCTGTATAGTACGGCGCATGGCGCTTCCTGACACCCGGACCAAGGTTCTCGACGCCGCCGAACGCCTCTTCGCCGAGAACGGCTACCGCGGGACCTCTGTTCGCGCGATCACCAACCTCGCCGGGGCGAACCTGGCCGCTGTGGCTTATCACTTCGGGTCGAAGGCGGAACTCATGGCCGCGGTGGCCCGACGCGTGATCGAGCCCATCAACAAGGCCCAGCACGCCCGGCTCGACGAGATTCTTTCCAGGACCGCAGATCCGGGCGTCGCCGACCTCGTGGAAGCCTTTGTCGGCCCTCTGTTCGACGAGATGCCCGCCGACGATGCCGGCGGAGCCCGCACCTCCCGACTGATCATGACGATCCTCAGCGATCCGGCCGAAGAGGCCCGCAGCTGGACCGGCCCGGACGAAGCTGCCGTCCGTGAGCGCTTCCTGTCGGCCTTCGCCCGCGCACTGCCTGGCGTTGCCCCGCAAGAGCTGTGGTTCCGGTTGCGGGGAACCCTCGCCGTGACGGCCGTGGATCGCGTCGAGGTCCACAACCAGCCCACACCCAGCTGCTCCGCAGCGACAGGCGGGGAGGCCAAGCGCTGGGCGATCACGTTCCTGACGGCAGCGATGAGCGCCCCGGCGACCGAAACCGTTCGATAGTCCGCCTTCGCCGCATCCGCCGTCCTGGCGCCAGGCTGCGATCGCTCGGAAGTGGCGTATCACCTTGCCGGTCCTCGTGCTCCTCGATCCCGTCGCGGCCGGGATCGGGGTGACGACCCGCGTGCTACGGCCGACGCGGAGCACTCGGCACGGACACCTTCCCTGGCGAACCAGGGCGTCGCCCTTGCCCGTAGGGACCACCCCGCAGGTGCGGGGTGGTCCCGGCACCTGCGGTCACAGGCCTCTCGGGTCTCCGAGAATCGCCATGAGGTCGCAGTGGACGAGCGCGCCGCCATCCAGCCGCGCCGCGACCACCTGGCGGGCGGGCCGGTGGGCGGGATCGGGGGACATCGTGGTCCACTCCCGGTTGAGAGGGCCCCGGTCGCGATACCGGGCGAGCCGGAACGTCATCTTGAGAATGTCGTCCGTCGCGCCGTCCACGGCGGCCATGAGTGCGCGGACATGGGCAAACACGTTCGCGCACTGCGCTCGGAGATCCTCCGGCATCTCACCGGTCGCCGGGTCACGGCCTGTGAGGGCGCCCGAGGCGAGGAACGGGCCGATGCGGCTCGCCGCCGGAACGGGATTGGCGTGCCCGAAGCTGGGGAGGTAGACACTGACCCGGCCCGGCACGCGGTCAGGGTGCGGCGACGACATGGTTCTCGATCACCCCGAGGCCCTCGATCTCGGCCCGCACGACGTCTCCCGTCCTGAGGAACCGTCCGATGGGGGCGCCGATCCCCGCGGGGGTGCCGGTGGCGAGGATGTCGCCCGGCATGAGCGTCATGACCTGTGACAGGTAGGCGATCTGCTCGTAGATGTCGTAGATCATGTCGTTGGTGGACGAGTCCTGTCGTACCTCGCCGTTGACGGACAGCCGCATCCGCAGGGCGTGCGGGTCGGCGATCTCGTCGTCCGTCGTCAGCCATGGGCCGATCGGCCCATGGGTGTCGAAGGACTTGCCCAGCGTGAAGGTGGGCGACCGCTTGGCGAGCCAGTCGCGCACGGACACGTCGTTGGCCACGAGGTAGCCCGCGATCACGGAGCGGGCGTCCTCGGCGGCCACGTGCCGGCAGCGCCGGCCGATGACCACTCCCAGCTCCACCTCGTAGTCGAGCTCGTCCGACACCGTCGGCTCGTGGATCGCGTCGTGCGGACCGACGATGCACGACACCTGCTTGTTGAACCACATCTGGCTGGTCGGGACCGGCACGCCGGCCTGGCGCGCCTCCTCCGCGTGTTCCCTGTAGTTCATGCCGATACCGAGGTACTTCTGCGGGTCGTCGACCGGCGCCTCCAGCACGACGGCGTCGAGCGGAAGGCTCGGGCCCTCAGCTGCGAGGACGGCCTCCCGGAGCGTGCCGAGCACCGGCAGGATCGCGCGCAGCGACGTGCCGACACCCGGGACGCCGGAGATGTCGGTGACCCGGTCACCGTCGACGCGCCCGAGCCGTACGGGGCCCTCGGCTACGCGGAATCGTGCGATCTTCATCGTTGTCCGTCTTTCCCTGTGGTCTCGTCCTGCGCCTCCAGCTCCGAGGGCATCGCAGGCCATACGTGTTCGCCGTCCGGCGTCATCTGGAAGCTGAGGAAGCGCCACTCGCCGTCGTCGCAGCGCCGCAGCACCTGGGTGACGACTCCCCCGAGTACGCGTTCGCCCCCCTCGGGGGAACGGAGCCGGTTGGTCAGCCGGCCCGTCATGACGGCCACGTCGCCGACGAGCCGGATACTCAGCTCGCCCCGCGTCGAGTCGAGGTAGGCCCGCCGTGTCGCGACGTGCTCCAGCAGCTGGGCTTTGCTGTGCGTGAGCCCGGGGGCGTGGACGTGTACGAGCGAGTCGTCGAACATCGCGTCCAGCGCCGGGAGGTCCACCGCGACGAGCGCCGCGCGACGGCGCTCATCGAGGGCGGTGAGCTCGGCCCTGGTCGCGGCGTCCGCGTTCACGACGGTACTCACAGGACCCCCCGGTACGAGCCGCCGTCGAGCTGGAGGTTCTGGCCCGAGATGTACCCGGCCTGCGCACTGCACAGGAACGCGCAGGCGTCGCCGAACTCCTCGGGACGGCCGAGTCGGCGGGCCGCGACGGTCGACGCGATGCGCCTGCGGGCCTCGTCCCGGTCGATGCCCTCGGCCGCCATCATCCGCCGGGCCATGAACTCCTGCCTCGGTGTGTCGATCCGCTCCGGGAGCAGGACTCGTCTTCACCCTGAGCGAGTACTTCGGCCTCGTGCACCACGACTCCACCTTCGACATCGCCATCCGCCTCATCCCCCTCAACGGCTTCACCGTCCTCCTCGGCCCGCTGGTCGGACGCCTCATGGTCCGCACCACCCCCGGCCTCGTCCTGATCGCCGGCCTCGTCACAGGCGGCATCGGCGCCCTCCTCGTCACGACCTTCGACGCGTCCACCGGTGTCGCCTGCTCCGCCGCGGTCATCGGCATACTCGGCATAGGCATCGCCCTGGCCACGGCGGCATCGCCCTGGCCACGGCCCCCATCACCACCATCGCCGTGAACAGCCTGCCGCCCCGCCTCGCCCCCACCGCAGGTGCCGCGAGCAGCGCCCTGCGCCAGATCGGCAGCGCGCTCGGCCCGGCGGTCTTCGGCGTGCTCCTCACCAACCGCACCCTGAGCACCCTGCCAGGCCATCTCGCGGCCTCGGACCTCGGCACTGCCGACCGGGGGCAGGTACTGGGTATGGTCTCCGACGCCGGCATCCAGGCCGGTGCCTTCCTTCGCCTCTCCACCGGCCCGACCACGGCGGAGGCCCAGTCCGTCTACGGCGCGAGCTTCACCGACGCGCTGCGGACCTGCGCACTGGTCGGCGGCATCGGGATGCTGGCCGCCGCCGTGGCTCTGGCCACCATCGGTGTGCGCAAGACCGCGCACAACGCCGCCGCCGGCTCTTGACCGGGGCCGGGGCGTGATCGTCGGAAGAACCCGGTCGACAGCGGGACGAGGGCCATGACCCGCGTCGGCCCCATGGCTGCGACCAGCAGGTACGTCATGGAGAGTCCGGTACCGAAGAGCGCCGCCCGGGCCGTCGGGGCCGGGCTCCACCCGGTCCGCCCGTACACGACGGCACCGAGGAGCGCCGGTCCGCGGATGAGGCCGAGCGTCCGCTCGACGCGTGTCAGCCGGCCAGCATGCCGGGCAGACCCCCGTCCTTCGCCAGCCGCTCCAGCTCGTCGAGTGCGGCTACGGCCTGCCTCCCGGCGTCCGGGTCCCGGTCGGCGAGCCCGCCGGCCACGAACTCGTCCTCGTCCAGACGCAGGACCTCGGAGCCGTCCGCCGAAACCCAGAGGTCGAGTTCGAGGTCCTCGACCTCGATCTCCGTTCCGCCCTCGGCGGTCTCGCGGACCGCTGTGGGCCGGGTGATGTCGCAGTACCAGCCCTTGAGTTGGCCCTCGCCGTCGCGCACTTCCTTGACGGCGTACCAGCGGTCTCGCCAGTAGTGCTCGGTGAACACGTCTCCCGGTTCGAAGCGGACGAAGCCGAAGTCGCGGACGCCCGGCGCCGACCAGGGGGCCAGGACCGAGATCCGGGTGCCGTCGTCGGCCAGCAGCCTGGCCTGGTAGCGGATCTTGACCCGACCGGCCTTCGTCAGGACCACGTCCATCAGCTGTCGCATCCCACTGCTCCGGTTTCTTGGTGAAGCACCTCTCGAGCAAGCAATCAGCCTATCGGACACAGGACTTGCGCCGATCGCTCACGGTCACCGGTCGGCCCGGAGCGGATTCTCGCGATTCCGGGTCATCCGGGGGCGCGGCTGCCGAGGATGCCGACGACGAGCGGGGGCGACTCGGGTCACCGCCGCCGCGTGGACGGACTCGGCCCGACGGGTGCGGCGGTCATGTCGAGCAGCAGCATGGCGTCGTGGTCGGGCGTACCCGGTTCGGCTGTGTAGACGCCCATCCGGTGACCGGGGGTGCCTTCCAGGGCCATGCCCTGGAAGGCAAGGGTGATCTTCCCGACCTGAGGGTGCTGGAAGGTCTTGGTGGCGTTCTTGCGCCCGGTGACCTCGTAGCGCTCCCACAGACCGGCGAAGGCGGGGCTCTTGAGCAGCAGCTCGCCGACGAGCCCGGTCAGGTCGGGGGCGTCGGGATCAGTGCCGGCCAGAGCGCGCAGCCGGGCGACGCAGCCGCGGATCTGGTTCTCCCAGTCGGGGAAGACGTCACGGGCGGACGGGTGGAGGAAGAGGTACCGGGCGAGGTTCTGCTGTCTGACCGGCCAGTCGGCGATGCCGGCGTAGAGGGCGAGGCCGCCGGGGTTGTGAGCGAGCACGTCCATGCTGCGGCTGAGGACGTAGGCCGGGTTGGGGCGCACGCTCTCCAGCAGGAGTTCCACCTGCGGACGCACCGTGCGGGTCGGCGCCGGGGCGGGGCCGGGCGCATAGCGGGCGGCGCGCACGGCCAGGGAGCGCAGGTGCTGGTGTTCGGCGTCGTCGAGCTGGAGGGCACGGGCGATGGCGTCGACGACGGCGGGGCTGGGCCTGGTCTCCTTGGCGCGTTCCAGCCGGGTGTAGTAGTCGATGCTGACCCCGGCGAGGGTGGCCAGCTCCTCCCGCCGCAGACCGGGTGTCCGGCGCACACCGGGGCCGGGAGTGAGGCCCACGCTCCCAGGGCTGGTCCGGGTACGGCGGGCACGCAGGAAACGTCCCAGCTCGTCGCCGCTGCTGTGCTGCTCGGGTGCCATGAGGCAATTCTTACTCCGTCCCCGTCCCGACATGCCCGCCGAGGGGGGCCCTGTCACACCCCCGCCGGCCACTCCCCCGCACGGCTCGCCCTGCCTGTGTCCGGCACACGGGGGCAGGCTGGAACGTGTCGGCGCGACGTGTCCGCCCGGCACGGCGGCTGGGACGCACCGCCGTCCTGCGGGTACCGCCGCTGCACGAGCCCCGCCGCGCGACGGCCCACAGGGGCGGGGAACGACGAGAGGCGGCAAGCAGTGGAGCACACCGAGGTGGATGACATCGCCAACGAGGTCCGGGCCGTCGCCGCCGACGCGGGGCCACTTCGGCGCGGGTCGCGCCGGGCTGGCTGCTGGCGCAAGGTGAAGACATCGCCCCCGTCCCCGGTACCGGGCGCGTCCACCGGGTCGAGGAGGACACCGCCGCGGCCGAGGTCCGGCTCCCCCCGGAACAGCTCGACAGGCTCCCCGGTCCGTCCCCGGCCGTCGGCGAAACCCATCCCGAAGGCGCTCCGGCCATGCTCGAACACTGACGCCGCCTTCGAAACCCAGGAAAACACCGCACGCAAGGAGCCCTCATGCAGACCGTCACCCTGAACAACGGCATCGAGATGCCGGTCGTCGGCTTCGGCGTCTACCAGATCCCGCCCGAGCAGACCGAGCAGGCCGTCACCGACGCCCTCGCCGCCGGTTACCGCTCCCTGGACACCGCCGCCTCCTACGGCAACGAGGAGGCCGTCGGCCGTGCGATCAGCGGCAGCGGCATCCCGCGCGAGGACCTGTTCGTCACGACCAAGCTGTGGGTCTCCGACGCCGGCGAGGACAAGGCGAGGCGCGCCTTCGACACCTCGCTGCGCAAGCTCGGCCTGGACCACCTCGACCTCTACCTGATCCATCAGCCCTACGGCGACGTCTACGGCTCCTGGCGTGCCATGGAGAGCCTCCACGAGGAGGGGCTCGTCCGGGCGATCGGGGTCTCGAACTTCCACCCGGACCGGCTCGTGGACCTCATCGACCACAACGAGATCACCCCCGCGGTGAACCAGGTCGAGACCCACCCGTTCTTCCAGCGCACGGCGGACCAGGAACTGATGCGTGAGCGCGGGGTGCAGATCGAGTCATGGGGTCCCTTCGCCGAGGGCCGCAACCACCTCTTCACCGACCCGCGCCTGAGCAAGATCGCCGACGGGCACGGCAAGTCCGTCGCGCAGGTCGTGCTGCGCTGGCTCGTCCAGCGCGGCGTCGTCGTCATCCCGAAGTCGGTACGCGCCGAGCGCATGGCGGAGAACCTCGACCTCTTCGACTTCGAGCTCACCGACGACCAGATGAGGACCATCGCCGCCATGGACACCGGGGCGTCGCTGTTCTTCGACCACCGCGACCCCGCCATGGTCAGCCGGCTCGGCAACGCCGCCCTCGACTCCTGAGACCCGGAGGGAACGGCCATGATCCGGCCTGGAACGACTCGGACCTCGAGAAGACCGGTGCCGCGAAGGAGCCGGACCTCGAGTCCGGACGCCCCGACGGCACCCCGCGTGACCCGGTGACCACGTGGATGGTGCGCACCGGCGACCACCTGGCACCGCGCTGACGGCCGGACCCGGCGCGGCGACTTCCGCCCCACCCCCTGAGGAGCCCTGCTCATGCGAGCCACCCTGCTGTACGCGGCCGACGACGTACGTGTCGAGGACGTCGCCGATCCCGAGATCCACCATTCCACCGACGCGGTCGTGCGGATCGTGCTGTCCTGCGTCTGCGGCAGCGACCTGTGGCCGTACAGGTCGGCGCCGCCCACCGACAGCCCCCGCCACATGGGCCACGAGTTCCTCGGGGTGGTCGAGGAGACCGGCGCGGACGTACGCACGCTGAAGCCCGGCGACCTGGTCGTCGCCCCCTTCGTCTACTCCGACAACACGTGCGCCTACTGCCGCGAGGGCCTGCAGACCTCCTGCGTGCACGGCGGATCGTGGGGCGTGGACGGTGTGGACGGGGGCCAGGGGCAGGCCGCCCGCGTCCCCTACGCCGACGGCACCCTGGTCGCGCTGCCGGTCGGCGAGGACTCCGGCCTGCTGCCGGACCTGCTGACCCTCTCCGACATCCTGTGCACCGGCTACCACGCCGCCCGTACCGCCGGTGTACGACGCGGTGACAGCGTGGCCGTCGTCGGCGACGGCGCGGTCGGCCTGGCCGCCGTGATCTCCGCCAGGCTGCTGGGCGCCGAGCAGATCGTCCTCATGGGCCGCCACACGGCGCGCACCGACCTCGGCCGTGACTTCGGGGCCACCGACGTGGTCGCCGAGCGCGGCGAGGAGGGCATCGCCCGTGTGAAGGAGCTGACCGGCGGCGAGGGCAGCCACAAGGTCCTCGAATGCGTGGGGCTCGAGGACGCGATCCGGCAGAGCTTCGGCATCGTGCGGGACGGCGGCACGATCAGCCGGGTCGGCGCCCCGCAGTTCACCGACGTACCCTTCGGCTTCGGTGACTTCCTGCGCAACATCACGCTCACCGGCGGCGTGGCGCCCGCCCGTGCCTACATCGAGGAGCTGATGCCGCACATCCTCGACGGTTCGATCCGGCCCGGCCGCGTCTTCGACCGTACGGTCGGCCTGGAGGACATCGCCGACGGCTACCGGGCGATGAACGACCGCGAGGCGCTGAAGGTACTGGTGCGCCCGTGACCGCCCGCATGCCCGGCGCCGCGGCCGCGCGTGCGGGTCCCCGGGTCAGGGGGTCGCCGAGGACACCACGTAGACGACGGGGGCCGCAGGGTCCGTCATGTTGACGGTGATGTCCTGGGTGGGGCGGGGGTTGTCGTTCCGGTGGACCGTGCCCGCCCAGTCGACGCCCGGCCCGAAGACCCAGCCGGTGATCTTGACGTCCCGCTCGCTGATGGTGACCTTGCCCGTCTCCAGAGCCGCCCGGCCGGTGCCGACGCCGCTCAGGAAGCGGTCCAGCCCGGCGGACGTCGTCCGGAACTTCAGGTACATCCGGCTGGCTTTCCAGTTGTTCGTCTCGTAGTACTGGACGCCGACGGCGTTGCCCGGGACCGGCAGCTCGAAGATCCGTCGCTGCATGCCGGACGGCCAGTCCTCCCGCAGCCCCTGGGCCGCGGCCTCGGCCTCCTTGTCCATCCCGGAACGGCGGCTCTGCGACGCCGAGATCACCAGGTAGCCGGCCGGGACGCCGATGAGCAGGACGATGATGGTGAGGGTGATCAGCCGGCGCCGGAACATCCGGCGCCGGTCCTCCGGCGGGGACCCGTCGCCCCCCGAGGGGCCGCCGCCGGGGCCACCGGGGGGACCTCCGCGGGAGCCGTCGGAGGTCCCCCCGGCAGGGCCGTCGAGGGAGGCGCCCTCGTCGCCGCCGGGCCCCGGGGACCCTGAGGACGGGGGCTGGCACGGCGCGACGTGGTGCCCGGCTGCGGCGGTCATGGTCGGTGGTACCCCTCGGAGCTGTGGTGCGGAGTGCTGATGGGCGGACGGGACGGGCCGGCGGCGGCTCAGCCGGCGTCCCGGGTGCCGTTGCGCGTGCTGCGGAGCGTGCTCGCGGCCTGGTCGTAGATCTGGGCGTAGCGCTCGTACCGCTCGACCCGGCGGCGGTTGGTCCGCCGGAACCGCCGCGCGACCAGGCGTGCCAGGTCGGCGGCGCCGACCATACCGGCCTCGGGACCGAGCTGGGCCTTGGCGATCCGGGCCTCGGGGCGGTAGCCGCGTCCGGTGAGCTGGCGCTTGAAGGCGTCCCGGGCCGGCCCGATCAGCAGGTCGTCGGCCGCGCTGACGCCGCCGCCGATGACGAAGCACGAGGGGTCGAGCGCGGCCGCGAGGTTGGCGATGCCGACCCCGAGCCACTGGCCGATGTCCTGGAGGAGTTCGACGCACATCGCGTCGCCCTCGCGGGCCAGCTCGGTGATGAGCGGGCCGGTGATGTCGGGGATGTTCCCCTTGACCCGCTCGATGATGCCGTGGGCGACCGGAGAGTCGGCGGCGGCCAGCTCCTTCGCCTCGCGCACCAGGGCGTTCCCGGAGCTGTACTGCTCCCAGCAGCCGCGGTTCCCGCACGGGCAGCGGTGCCCACCGGGCACGACCTGCATATGGCCGAACTCACCGGCGACGCCGTACTTGCCCCGCTTGACGTGCCCGTCCTCCAGGATCGCGCCGCCGATACCGGTGCCCAGCGTGATCATGACCAGGTGGTCCTCGCCGCGGCCGGCGCCGAAGCGCCACTCCGCCCAGGCGGCCGTGTTGGCGTCGTTGTCCACCATGACGGGGACGACGAGGCGGGAGGCGAGCGCGTCCCTGAGGGGTTCGTCGCGCCAGGCCAGGTGCGGGGCGAAGAGCACCTTGGAACGGTCGGCGTCCACCCAGCCCGCCGCGCCGATGCCGACGGCGTGGACGTCGTGCCGGTCGGAGAGGTCCAGGACGAGCTCGACGATGGTGTCCTCGACGACCTTGGGGCTCTTGGACTTGTCCGGTGTCTCGGTCCGCAGGGTCTCCAGGATGTTGCCGTCGGCGTCGACGACGCCGGCCATCACCTTGGTACCGCCGATGTCGATGCCGACGGTGGGCACTCTGGGTGCCGTGAGGTGCGAACGCCGCTCCCTCGTACCGACGGTCCGCAGGACGGTGGCGCGGGCGGAGCCGCGGTGGGTGAAGTCGCGGTACGTGCTCATCGTCCCTGCGGCAGGTCGGGGGGCCGGGAGGTCGTCATTCCGGCGGCGGACGGCGCCCGCCGCCCTCGATTCTGCCATTCCCGCGCCCCCGGATCCGGTGGACGGTCCCGGGGACGCGGTGACGGGAGTCGCGCTACGGGGTGTCGGCGCCGGTCGGGCCGCCGCCGAGGCGGTCCGGCGCGGGGGCCCGCTCCAGCTCGTGACTGAGCTCCTCCAGCTCGCTGCCGCCCGCCATCTGACGGGTCAGCTCGTCCAAGGTGACGTCGTCCTTGGTGTGGCTGCCGGACATCGCGCCGCGCTTGAGGAGGACGAAACGGTCACCGACGAGGTACGCGTGGTGCGGGTTGTGCGTGATGAGGACCACGCCGAGTCCGGCGTCCCGGGCTGCCGCGACGTACTTGAGCACGACACCGGACTGCTTGACGCCGAGCGCCGCCGTCGGCTCGTCCAGGACCAGGACCTTGGCGCCGAAGTACACGGCGCGGGCGATCGCCACGCACTGGCGCTCGCCGCCGGACAGGGTGCCGATCGGCTGGTCGACGTCGCGCAGGTCGATACCCATGCGCAGCAGCTCCCTGCGGGTGGTCTCCCGCATCAGCGCCACGTCGAGGCGCTTGAAGGGGCCCGTCCCCTTCGTCGGCTCGGAGCCGAGGAAGAAGTTGCGCCAGACCGGCATCAGCGGGACGACCGCCAGGTCCTGGTAGACCGTGGCGATGCCCCGGTCCAGGGCGTCGCGCGGGTTGGCGAGCACGGTGTCCTCGCCGTCGATCCGGAACGTCCCGGCGTCGTGCTGGTGCAGCCCCGAGATGATCTTGATGAGGGTGGACTTGCCGGCCCCGTTGTCGCCGAGGACACAGGAGATCTCGCCGGCGTGCACCTCCAGCGAGACGTCCGTCAGCGCCTTGATGTTGCCGTAGAACTTGCTGACGTGGTCGAGCTCGACGAGTGCCCCGCGGCTCTCCGCGTCCTCGGTGGCCCGAGCCTGGGCGGCCGTCATGTCGTCGCCTCCGCGCGCTTGCGTACCCATGCGTTGAGCAGGGTGGCCAGGAGCAGCATCGCTCCCAGGAAGAACTTGAACCAGTCGGGGTCCCACTCCGCGTAGACGATCCCCTTGCTGGTCATACCGAAGATGATCGCGCCGACCGCGGCCCCGATCGCCGAGCCGTAGCCGCCGGTGATCAGGCAGCCGCCGATAACGGCCGCGATGATGTAGGTCAGCTCGTTGCCGACGCCCTCGCCGGACTGCACCACGTCGTAGGAGAACAGCAGGTGCTGGCCGGAGACCCAGGCGGCGAACGCCACCCCGAGGTAGAGGCCGATCTTGGTGCGGACGACCGGGACACCGACCGCGCGGGCGGCGTCGGCCTCGCCGCCGACGGCGAAGATCCAGTTGCCGAAGCGGGTGCGGATCAGGATCCAGGTGGCGATCGCGACCAGGGCCGCCCACCACAGGATGGTGACCTTCAGCTCGACGTCGCCGAGGGTGAGGTAGGAGGCGAAGACCTTGCGGGCGGACGCGAAGCCCTCCATGTCGCCGATGGCCTTGGTCGACACGGTGCCGCTGATCAGCTTGGTGAAGCCCAGGTTCAGCCCGGTCAGCATGAGGAAGGTGCCGAGCGTGATGATGAAGCTGGGCAGCTTCGTGTGGGTCAGCATGAAGCCGTTGAAGGCCCCGAAACCGAGGGTGACCAGCAGCGACACGAAGACGCCGACCCAGACGTTGGCGGTCATCTGGTAGCTGAACATCGAGGAGACCAGCGCGGAGCTGGTGACCATCACGCCCGCGGACAGGTCGAACTCGCCGCCGATCATCAGCAGCGCCACCGGCGCCGCCATGATGCCGATGGTGGACGCCGCGTAGAGCACGGTGCCGATGCTGGACGTCTGCAGGAAGCTGTCGGCGACCAGCGCGAAGAAGACGAAGACGGCCACGGCGCCGACGACCGAGCCGAGCTCGGGGCGGCCGAGCAGCTTGCGCAGCGGCGAGGTGCGCAGCAGCCGTTCGTCGGCCCCGTCCGGGGCCGCTGTCGAACCGGGCGCCGTCATCGGGTGCCCCGGTTGGTGTACTCGGCCAGCTCGTCGGCGTCGTCGGCGGTGATGACCTGCGGTCCGGTCAGTACGGGGCGGCCGCCGCCGAGCACGTTCCGGTTGAAGCGGTAGAGCCAGAGCAGGTCGACGGCCTCGTACCCCTGGAGGTAGGGCTGCTGGTCGACGGCGAAGCCGAGCGACTTGTTCGCGAGGGCGGTGGCCACGCTCGCGTTGAGGTCGAAGGTGTCGATCTCGGCCTTGCTGCCGGCGGTCTGCTTGGCCTTGACGGCCGCGGCGGCGAACGGGGCGCCGAGGGTGACGACCGCGTCGATGCTCCGGTCGGAGTCGAGCTTGGCCTCGATGGACGCCTGGACGTCGGGCATGTTGGTGCCGTCGACGTAGAGGTTCTGGAGGGTGCCGTCGAAGGTCTTCTTGGCTCCGGCGCAGCGCTGCTCGTGGCCGACGTTGCCCTGTTCGTGCAGGACGCAGAGCACCTTCTTGCGTCCGCGTGCGTTCAGTTCGTCACCCACGGCCTCACCGGCGATCGACTCGTCCTGCCCGATGTGGGTGAGGGCGCCGAACTGCTTGGACTCCGCCGAGCCGGAGTTCACCGTGATCACCGGGATGCCGGCCTTGACCGCCTTGGCGACGACGGCCTTCATCGAGTCGGGCTTGGCCAGCGTGACGATCAGCCCGTCGACCTTCTTGTCGATCGCGGTCTGGACGAGCTCGGCCTGCTGCTGGCCCTCGTCGTTGTGCATGTAGAGGAGGTTGATGTTGTCCTTGTCGGCCGCCTGCTTGGCGCCCTTCTGGACGATGTCCCAGAAGGTGTCGCCGTCGCCCGAGTGGGTGACCACGGCGAACGTCCAGCGGGGTGTGTTCACCGCGGACCGTCCCACGGCGGCCTCCTTGGCCGCGCGCTCCTCCGCCCGCTTGCCGCCGGTGCTGCTGCATCCCATGAGGGAGACTCCCAGCACCGCTGCGAGCACGGCGCCCATCGCGCGTACCCCTGTCCGAACCCTTGCCACGACGCCGTGCCCTTCTTGTGCTGCTCGCTGTGCTGCCTGGTGGAGCCGGGGAGAGTGGACTCCCGGCCCGGCCGCCCAAGTATCCCCGAGCCGGGACCGGGATCGCCCGGCAGGGGCTCGGCGGCGGTTCGGGGCGTGCCGGCGGCCTCCCCTCGTCGGGCCGCCCGCACACGGTCTGCGGGGCCGCCTGTGCAGCGTGGCGAGGCGGCTGAGGGAGTTCTAGCCGCCTCGCGTGACGCCGTCAACACTCGGCGGTGAGGCCGGGCCCGCGAGGGGTGCGGCGGGCGGGCTCAGGGACGCGCCAGCAGCTGGAACTCGAAGGCGTACCGGGAGGCGCGGTAGACGTGGCAGCCGAACTCGACCGCCCGGCCTCCGGCGTCGAAGGTGGTGCGCTCCATCGTGAGAAGCGGCGCCCCGGGCGGCTCGGCGAGCAGGTCGGCCTCATCGCCGCCGGCGGCCCGCGCCCCGACGGACTGGCGGGCGCTGTGCAGGACGATGCCCGAGGAGCGCATCATCCGGTACAGCCCGGTGGCCTCCAGCCGCCCGGTGTCCAGGTCGAGCAGGCCCGTGGGCAGGTGGTTGCGGAGCAGGGCCACGGGCTCGTCGTGCGCGAGGCGCAGCCGTTCGACGAGGTGGACGTCGCTGCCCTCCGCTACCCCGAGCGCGGCGGCGACCTCGGCCGGGGCGGGCTCGACGGTGTTGCGCAGGACACGGGTGGCGGGGCGGCGGTCCGCGGCCTCCAGGTCGTCGTAGAGGCTGCTCAGCTCCAGCGGGCGTTTGACGCGGCTGTGGACGACCTGGGTGCCGACCCCTCGGCGGCGCACCATCAGCCCTCTGTCGACGAGCGACTGGATCGCCTGGCGGACGGTCGGCCGGGACAGCCCGAGCCGTGCGGCGAGCTCCAGTTCGTTGCCGAGAAGGCTGCCGGGCGCGAGGCGGCCCTGCTCGATGGCCGCCTCCAGCTGCTGGGCGAGCTGGTGGTAAAGCGGGACGGGGCTGGTGCGGTCCACACCCAGCCCCAGGGCGGCGGAGTCGGCGGCGGGTTTGGGCACGGACGGGAGCGTACCGCGTGGCAGCCGCGCCGTACCGGCTTTTTGTCAGGACATATAGTTGACAGTGCGCCGGGCGGGCGGCACGTTGAGTCCATGCGTATCGGACTCATCGGCACCGGCCGGATCGGTTCCTTCCACGCGGGCGTCCTGGGCCGCCACCCGGGCGTCGACGCCCTGGTGGTGACGGACCCCGACGCGGCCCGCGCGGCCGGGGTCGCCGAGCGGACCGGCGCCAGGGCCGTCGCCTCGGCCGCCGAGGTCCTGGCCGCCGGGGTGGACGCGGTGGTCATCACCTCGGCGACCGCGGCGCACGCGGACCTCATCGGCCGGGCTGCGCGGGCGGGCCTGCCCGCCTTCTGCGAGAAGCCGATCGCGCTGGACCTGCCCGGGACCCTGGGCGCGCTGGAGGAGGTCGAGCGGGCGGGCAGCGTGCTCCAGCTCGGTTTCATGCGCCGCTTCGACGCGGGGTACGGCGCGGCGCGCGCGGCCGTGCGCGGCGGGGCGCTGGGCAGGCTGCACACCGTACGGACGGTCACCTCCGATCCCGCTCCCCCGCCCGCCGACTATCTCCCGCTCTCCGGCGGCCTGTTCAGGGACTGCCTGGTGCACGACTTCGACATCCTGCGGTGGGTGACGGGCCGTGAGGTGGTGGAGGTGTACGCCACCGGATCGGACGCGGGCCCGCCGGCCTTCCGGGACGCGGGCGACGTGTCGACGGCCGCCGCCCTGCTGACCCTGGACGACGGCACGACGGCGACGTCGACGGCGACCCGGTGCAACGGCGCCGGTTACGACGTACGCATGGAACTGGCGGGCGAGCGCGACCAGTTGGCGGTCGGGCTGGACGGCCGTACCCCGATCACCTCGGCGGAGCCGGAAGGCCCGCCCGCACCCGCCGAGCCCTGGCCCGGCTTCCTGGAGCGCTTCGCCCCGGCGTACGAGGCGGAGCTGGACGCCTTCGTCCGGGTGGTACGCGGCGAGCTGGCGAACCCCTGCGACGGCCGGGAGGCACTGCACGCGCTGCGGGTCGCGGAGGCCTGCGAGCGCTCACGCGCCGAGCGCAGACCGGTCCCGCTGGCCGAGATTCCCGGCGGCTGACCGTGCTCTCCGGCCGCCCGGCCGGGTCAGGCCGGGCGGGCGGAGAGCACGGTCCCCTGGGCGACCGCGCACAGCGTCTCGGTGCCCTCGTCGTCCACGGTGTACAGATCGCAGCGCGCCACGGCCTGCCGGCGCGCGGTGTGGACGACCACCGCACGGGCGCTCAGGGTCCGGCCGGTCGCGGGGCGGATGTACTGGATGGAGAAGCCGCCGGTGAGCACGGCGGCCCCGAGCGTGGTCCCGGCGGCGAAGGTGAGGGCGTTGTCGGCGGCGTACGCCAGGACACCGCCGTGCAGGAAGCCGTTCTGCTGCCGGAGTTCGTCCCGAACGCCGACCTCCAGCGTGGCGGCGCCGTCACCGAACCCGGTGAGCCGCGCCCCGACGAGGGAGCTGAACGGCTGGCTGTCGAGGACCTGTCGTGCCGCCTGGAGGCTGAGTTCCGTCATGCCGGCCTTCCTACCTCACCACCGTACGGGCAGGCGGCGCACCCCGCGGATCAGCAGGCCCGGCAGCCAGTCGGGCTCTTCGCCGTCCGGGTCGGGGGCGAGCCCGGGGCACCTGTCCAGCAGGGCCCGGACGGCGATGCGTCCTTCCATGCGGGCCAGCGGGGCACCCAGGCAGAAGTGCATGCCGTGGCCGAACGCCAGGTGGCCCCGCGGCTCACGCCGGATGTCGAAGGTGTCCGGGTCCGGGTAGCGGTCCGCGTCCCGGTTCCCGGAGCCCAGGGCCACCAGCACGGCGTCGCCCGCCGGGATCACCTGGGAGCCGATCGTGACCGGTTCACGGGCGAAGCGGAAGGTCGCGGTCTCCACCGGCCCCTCGTACCGCAGCATCTCCTCGACGGCCCCGTCGAGCAGCTCCGGCCGGGCCCGCAGCAGGGCGAGCTGGTCGGGGTGGTCCAGCAGGGCGCGCACACCGTTGGAGATGAGGTTGACGGTCGTCTCATGGCCGGCCACCAGCAGCAGGAAGGCCATGCCGACGAGTTCGTCGGACGACAGCCGGTCACCCTGTTCGTCCCGGGCCTGGATCAGTGCGCTCATCAGGTCCTCGCCCGGTGAGCGGCGCTTGTCCGCGATGAGCTCGTCGAGATAGTCGCCCATGGCGTGGACGGCCTTCTCCTCCGCGTCGCGCGCGACGGGCGCGACGATGGCGTTGGACAGGTGCCGGAAGGCGTCCCGGTCCAGGTCCGGTACGCCGATCAGTTCGCAGATCACGGTCATCGGCAGCGGGAAGGCGAAGGCGTCGACGAGGTCGGCGCGTCCTGCGGGCACCATGGCGTCGAGGAGCCGGCCGGTGATCTCCTCGACGCGCGGGCGCAGCGCCTCGATCCGCCGTGCGGTGAACTCACCGGCCACCAGCCTGCGCAGCCGCGTGTGGTGCGGCGCGTCCATCTCCAGCATGTTGGCGTTGATGGGGTTCTCCGACGCCGCCCAGTGCTCGGCCGTACGCCAGTCCTTGCTGAACCGCTGGTCCGCGAGGGCCGCGCGGGCCTCCTCGTAACCGACGATCAGCCAGGCGTGCTCGATGTCGTCGGTACGGATGGCGTGCACCGGGCCCTCGGCGCGCATCTTCGCGTAGAACGGATACGGATTCGCCGTGAAGTCCTGTGCTCCACGCAGATCGACCACGGACATCGGCCTGCCCCCCTCGTTCGGTCCGAATCGGTTTCAGGGTAGGCCCCCGTCCGGCTCCCTGCTCTCGTCGAGCAGCCCCGCGTCGTGGACCAACAACGCGATCTGGACACGGTTGTTGAGGTCGAGCCGGGCGAGGACCCGGGAGACGTGCGCCTTCACGGTGGCCACGCTCAGATGGAGGGCGGCGGCGATCTCCGCGTTGGACGCGCCGCGTCCGACGGCCGTCGCCACGTCCTGTTCGCGCTCCGCGAGCTCGCCGAACCGCTGCCGCGCACGGCGTCTGCGGGCCGAGCGGTCGTCGGGGGCGCGGCCCGCGGCGTGGGCCATGAGGCGGCGGGTGACGGCGGGCGAGAGGACCGGTTCCCCGGCGGCGACCCGGCGGACCGCCTCCACGATCTGGGCGGGTGGCGTGTCTTTCAGGACAAATCCCGCCGCTCCGGCGCGGATGGCCCGCAGCACCTGTTCGTCGGCGTGGAAGGTGGTGAGCACGACGACCTCCGGTGCGCCGGGCCGGCTCCGCAGCGCCTCGGTCGCGGCCAGCCCGTCGACGCCCGGCATGCGGATGTCCATGAGCACGACGTCGGGGCGCAGCCGGGCGGCCAGGCTCTCGGCCTCGGCGCCGTCGGCCCCTTCCCCGACGATGTCGATGTCCGGTGCCCCGCCCAGCATCAGGGCGAGACCCGCCCGCACGAGCGGGTCGTCGTCGACGACGACCAGACGGATGGGCGGATCCGGCGGGGCTTCGGGGCTACTCATGGCGGCCACGCTATCCGGGGCCGGGCGACGGCGGCTGCGCGTCCGCGGGCCACGGCAGGTGCGCCAGGACCGTGAATCCCCCGTCGGGCGCCGGGCCGTGGGTCAGGGTGCCGCCGGCCAGGGAGGCGCGCTCGGTGAGCCCGATGAGGCCCTGACCGGAGCCGGGTACGGGATCGAAGGGTTCGGTGGGGGCCGGGTTGGCGACCTCGATGGTCAGCCCGTCCCCCGGGCCGCCGGTCACGGTGACCGCCACCGGGGCGCCGGGGGCGTGCTTGCGGGCGTTGGTCAGCGCCTCCTGGGCGATGCGGTAGAGCGTGCGCCCGGTGGCCGCGGGCGCGCCCGCCGGGTCGGCGACGCCGTTGTCCAGGGTCACCCGCGCTCCTGCGGCGCGGGACTCCTCGACCAGGGCGGGCAGGGTGGCGAGGGTGGGCTGCGGCCGGTTGCCCTCGTCGCCCTCGCCCGGGCTCCGCAGCACGCCGATGATCTCGCGCAGGTCCTGGAGCGCCTCGTGGGCGCTGTCCCGGATGACTCCGGCCGCCCTGCCGACCTCGGCCGGGGGCGCGTCGGGGCGGAATTCGAGGGCGCCCGCGTGCACGCTGAGCAGGGTCAGCCGGTGGGCGAGCACGTCGTGCATCTCGCGGGCGATGGCCTCCCGGGCCAGGCGCTGTGCGTGCTCGGCCCTGAGCGCGGCCTCGGACTCGGCCCGCACCACCCGGTCGCGCAGGGTGAGCAGGAGGCGGCGCCGTGACCGTACGACCATGCCCCAGCTGATCACCAGCAGGATCAGCAGCATCCCGATGACCGCGGAGGCGATGTAGGAGGACGCGGGGTCGGGGCGCAGCAGCGGCTGCACGGCGGCGGCGGCGAGCGCGGCCGCGCCGACGGAGGCCACCGGCCGGAAGGGGCGGTGCACGGCGAGGGAGAACAGCGCGACCATCAGCGCCCCGAGGGCGGCGGGCTCCACCGCGCTCACCACCGCCAGGGCGACCGCCACCCACACCGGCCGGCGCCGCCGGAGCCACAGGGCGCAGCAGGACGCGGCCGCGATCAGCACGTCGGCGAAGACGACGCCGTCCGGCGTGGCCGGGTCGGCGTCCACGACACCGAGGGCGGGCAGCGCGGCGCCCGCGGCGCAGAGGAAGGCCGCGATGTCGACGGCCCAGTCGCGCGCGGTGCGGCGCGCCCCGGCCCGGTCGCCGGGCAGCTCGTGGTCGGCCGGCGCCGACGGCAGCAGCCAGCGGTGTTCCGTACGCGTCATACCGGCCAACCTAGGCAGGTCAGGGGCGTCGACGGGGCGGCGCGGGCGGATCGGACACCTAAGTCGCCGACGTCAATACTTCGGTCGGCCCCTCGCAGACCGTCGGCCGAAGCGCGGGGACGGCGGTCCGCGCCAGGGTCGGGGCATGAAGAAATGTGTCGAGACCGTCGGGTTTCTCGTGTTCCTCCAGGGTGTCGCCGGGCTGCTGTACGAGTGGACGGGATGGTTCCGGCTGGGCACGCTGGTGGCCAGGCTGGACTTCCTCCAGGGCTACGCGCTCTTCGTGCACATCGTGCTGGTCGTGACCGGCGGGGCGCTGATGGTCGCGGCCGACTCGATCAGGTCCTGAGGTCTGCGTCGCGGCGTCCCCAGGCGGTGCCGGCCAGGACGAGCACCGCACCCAGCACCCCGGGGAGGCCGAGCCGTTCGCCCCCGATCGCGATACCCACGGCGGCGGCCCAGAGCGGTTCCGTACCCAGCAGCAGGCTGACCCGGGAGGGCGAGGTGCGGCGCACCGACCACATCTGCACGAAGAAGGCGAAGAGCGTGCAGAAGACGGAGAGGAAGACGAGCCCGGCCCATTCGGCCGCGCCGAAACCGGCGGCCACCGTCCAGGGGGACGGGCCGGTGCCCGGGGCCGCCGCCAGCACCGCGAAGACGGCGACGGCGGCCCCGAGCTGGACCGTCGTCAGGGAGAGCGAGTCGGCCCGCCGGAGCGCCTTGACGCGGGCCATGGCCAGGACGTGGACCGTGCGCGCGAGGGCGGCGAGGAGCATCAGCAGGTCGCCGGCCGACGGGCTGGTGAAGCCGCCGCCCTGGGTCAGGAGCACCACACCGGCGACCGAGAGCCCGGCCGCGGCGACGAAGGCCCGGGACGGGCGCGTCCGTGTGAGGGCGGCCTCGGCGAGCGGTGTGAAGATCATGGTGAGGCTGATGATGAGCCCGGCGTTGGTCGCGGAGGTGTGGACGACGCCGTACGTCTCCAGCAGGAAGATCCCGCCGAGCACCAGTCCGAGCAACCCGGCGCCCCGCCACTGCGCCGCGCCGAGCGCCCGCAGTCCACGCCGTGCGGTTACCGCCAGGACGGGCAGCACGAGCGCGAAGCGGAGCACGAGGACGGCGACGACGGTGTGGGTGGTGGTGATGCCCTTGGCCGCGAGGTAGCTGGCACCCCAGACGACCGCGACGAGCAGCACGGGCAGATCGGTGACCCAGGCACGGCGGGACGGGGCGAGCGCGGGCAGCGCGGCAGAGGACACGTGGTTCTCCTGCTTCTCCACAGCGGGAACGATGTGGAGACCTCACCGGCTCGCACGGGACGGTCACCGTACCGAACGGACGGCCCAGCCGCGAACCTCTGTCCGGAGGACGGACCGGCCTCGCTTCCCTAAAGGTCCTCCCGTGCGCAAGCGGCTGATCGGGGGTTCCGGCTCCTCCTAGAATGCCGGTCTTGAGATGTTCGTAGACACGGAGTTGGCACATGGGTGAAGCGCGGCCGGACGGACGGGTCGAGCGGGGGAACCAGACCAGGCAGCTGGTCCTGGCGCGCGCGGTCCAGGTCGCCTCGACACAGGGCCTGGACGGCCTGTCGCTCGGGCGGCTGGCCACGGAGCTGAAGCTGAGCAAGAGCGGCGTCTTCGCCCTCTTCGGATCCAAGGAGGAGCTGCAACTGGCCACCGTGCGCACCGCGGTGGCCATCTTCGTGGACCACGTGCTGACGCCGACGAGGGCGGTGGATCCCGGCCTGGGGCGGGTGTGGCGCATGTGCGAGAGCTGGCTCACCTATTCGCGGACCCGGGTCTTCCGGGGCGGCTGCTTCTTCTACGCGACCATCGCGGAGTTCGACTCGCGCAAGGGCAAGGTGCACGACGCGCTGGCGGCCACGCAGACCGGCTGGGTCACCTTCGTGGAGGAGACGCTGGAGGAGGCCCGGGTGCGCGGGGAGCTGGCGGCGGACACGGACGTCTCCCAACTGGCCTTCGAACTCATCGCGTTCATGGAACTGGCGAACGCCGAGTCGGTGCTCCACGACAACGCGCCGGGCTACGCCAAGGCGACGAAGGCGATCCTGGGGCGGCTGCGCGGCGTCGTCACGGATCCCGCGCTGCTCCCCGCCACCGCCTGAACGCCCGTCCGGGCACGGCCGTGGCCGCGCTTCCGGGGGGTACGGACCCGAGGGCGCGGCCGGACTCTCCGGCCCGCCCCGTCCTCTGCTGCTCGGTGTCCGTTTCCCGCCGGTCTTCCCCGCGCCGAGAGACTTTCCTGGTCCTCGTGCCCGCCGCCCGCAGTGTGCGGGGGCCTTCCAGGACGACGGACGGGAATCCGACATGACCAGCAGCAACAGGACCGCTCTCGTGACCGGCGGAAGCCGGGGCATCGGTGCGGCGACCGCTCTCCGGCTCGCGCGGGACGGCGCCGACGTGGCCCTGACGTACGTACGGGACAAGGAGGCCGCCGACGCGGTCGTCCGCCGCGTCGAGGGGTACGGGCGCCGGGGTGTCGCCCTGCGTTCGGACGCCGCCGACGCGGACGCGGCGGGTGCGGCGGTGCACGAGGCGGCGGACGCGCTGGGCCGGCTCGACGTCCTCGTCAACAACGCGGGCATCGGGGTCCTCGGTCCGATCACGCAGCTGGACCCGGCCGACGTGGACCGGGTCCTCGCCGTCAACGTACGCGCGGTGTTCCTGGCCTGCCGGGCCGCGGCGGAGCGGCTGGCGGACGGGGGCCGGATCATCTCGCTCGGCACGGCGCTGAGCCGGTACGCCGGCGGCCCGGGCGCCACGCTCTACGCCCTCGGCAAGTCCGCCCTGGCCGGTCTGACCAAGCCGCTGGCCAGGGAGCTGGGGCCGCGCGGCATCACGGTGAACCTGATCCAGCCGGGCCCGGTGGACACGGACCTCAACCCGGCCGACGGCCCGTTCGCCGCGGCCCAGCGGTCGGCCACCGCACTGGACCGCTTCGGCACCCCGGACGAGGTGGCCTCCCTGGTCGCCTATCTGGTGAGCGCGGAGGCCGCCTACATCACCGGTACGGAGGTGGTGGTGGACGGCGGTCACGCCGCGTAGGCCCTCCCGCCGGATCGGGACGGCTCGTACACCCCGGGCCCGCGCCGCACCGCCGGTCGGCGCGGGCCCGGACCTACGCTGGGCGGGGACGGCACCGCGAACGAAAAGGGAACCCGATGAGCCACACCCCGACCCCGGTCCACACCCTCCACGACGGCCGCACCCTCCCCGCGGTGGGCCTCGGCACCTGGCCGCTCGACGACGACGCGGCGGAACGGGCCGTCGCGGCGGCACTGGACGTGGGCTACCGGCTCGTGGACACCGCGCTGAACTACGGCAACGAGACCGGTACCGGACGCGGCATCACCCGCTGCGGCGTACCCCGCGAGGAGGTCCTCGTCACGACCAAGGTGCCCGGCCGGCACCACGGCTACGAGGAGACGCTGGCCTCGTTCGAGGAGTCGCGGAGCAACCTGGGCCTGGAGTACGTCGACCTCTACCTCATCCACTGGCCGCTGCCACAGGTGGACAAGTACGTGGACACCTGGAAGGCGATGATCAAGCTCCGCGAGGACGGCCTGGTGCGCTCCATCGGTGTCTCCAACTTCACCGCGGAGCACCTGGACCGGCTGGAGCGGGAGACGGGCGTGCTGCCCGTCGTGAACCAGATCGAGATGCACCCGCTGCTTCCGCAGGAGGAGCTGCGGGCCGTGCACGCCGCGAAGGGCATCGTCACGGAGAGCTGGAGCCCGCTGGCCAGGGGGCGTCAGGTCCTCGAGGCCCCGGAGGTCGTGGCGGCCGCCGAGGCGCACGGGGTGACGCCCGGTCAGGTGGTGCTGCGGTGGCACACCCAGCTCGGCGCGGTACCGATCCCGAAGTCCGCCGACCCCGGGCGGCAGCGGCAGAACCTCGACCTGTTCGGGTTCGAACTGACGCCCGAGGAGGTGGCGGCGATCGGTTCGCGGCCGCCGCACCGCTTCGGCGGCGACCCCGAGACGCACGAGGAGTTCTGAGGGCGGCGCGTCCCCGGGCGCGCGGCGGGCGCCGGACGGCCGGTCACCGGTTGCGCGGGGTGACCTCCGCCATCCGCGACCAGTCGTCCCCCGGCACCTCGACGTTGATGATCTCGGGGATCTCGGCGACCAGTTCGGACATGGTGTCGATGGCCGCCTTGAAGTGGTCCGAGTTCACGTGGGCGACGCCCGCCGCCTCGTCGGCGAACGCTTCGAGCAGGACGAACTGGTCCGGGTTCTCCACGCTGTAGGACCACTCGAAGAAGAGGTTCCCCGGCTCCTGGCGGGTGGCGAGGGTGAACGCGTCGACGGCCGGGAGCCAGTTGTCGCGCTCGGCGCTGCGGACGGTGAACTTGACGGCGATGAAGATCATGGCCACTCCAGTGGTGGGGCGGGTGCGGGCGTCGACCAGGCTGCCATATGCCTGCGGAACGGGCAGACCCGGCGCACCCGCGCGCCGCCTGACGGTCGTACCCGTACTCCTGCCCGCCTGGCGCCCGCCGACGAGCCCGGGGCCCGGCCGTTCCCGGCCCCCGGTCAGCGGTCCCGGGCGAGGAGGCGGCCGGTGGGCGCGGACGGCCGGCCGTCGGTGGCGATCCGCCGGCCGCGCAGCCAGGTCGACCTGACGACACCGTGCAGGGTCCGGCCGGCGTAGGCGGTGACCTGGTTGCGGTGGAAGAGTTCGGCGGGGTCGACGGTGAAGGTGGCCTCGGGGTCGAGGACCGCGAAGTCGGCGTCGCGTCCGGCCTCGACGGCTCCCTTGCGGGCGAGTCCGGCGAGGGCGGCGGGGGCGGTGGACATCCAGCGGGCGACGTCGTCGAGCGTGTGTCCGCGCCGGCGGGCCTCGGTCCAGACGGCGGGCAGGCCCAGCTGGAGCGAGGAGATCCCGCCCCACGCGGAGGCGAAGTCGGGGGTCTTGAGGTCGGTGGTGCACGGCGAGTGGTCGGAGACGACGCAGTCGATCGTGCCGTCGGCGAGGCCCGCCCAGAGCGCGTCCTGGTTGGCCGCCTCCCGGATGGGCGGACAGCACTTGAACTCGGTGGCGCCGTCCGGGACCTCCTCGGCGGTGAGGGTGAGGAAGTGCGGGCAGGACTCGACGGTGACGCGGACGCCGTCACGTTTGGCGGCGGCGATCCGCGGCAGGGCGTCGGCGGAGGAGAGGTGCAGCACGTGCACGCGGGCGCCCAGCCGCTCGGCGTGGCCGATGAGGCCCTCGATCGCGGCGTTCTCCGCGTCGCGCGGGCGGGAGGCCAGGAAGTCGGCGTAGGCGGGTCCGCCGCGCTGCGGCGCGGACGCCAGGTGGTGGGGGTCCTCGGCGTGCACGATGAGGAGTCCGCCGAAGCCGGCGATCTCGGCCATGGCGCGGGCCAGTTGCTCCTGGTCGAGCTCGGGGAACTCCTCGACCCCGGACGGCGACAGGAAGCACTTGAACCCGAAGACCCCGGCCTCGTACAGCGGTCGCAGGTCCTCGGTGTTGGAGGGGACAGCACCGCCCCAGAAGCCGGTGTCGATGTGCGCCTTGGGCGCGGCCACCTCCCGCTTGGTGCGCAGGTGGCCGACGGTGGTGGTCGGGGGGAGGGAGTTGAGCGGCATGTCCAGGAGGGTGGTGATGCCGCCGGCCGCGGCGGCGCGGGTGGCCGTCCAGAAGCCCTCCCACTCGGTACGGCCGGGGTCGTTCACATGGACGTGGGTGTCGACGAGGCCCGGCAGGAGCACGTCGTCGCCGAAGTCCTCCACACGTGCGCCCGGCACCTCGGTGCCGTACGGCAGAACGGCCTCGATCACCTCTCCGGCGACCAGGACCGCGGCCGCGCGGGTCCCGTCCGGGGTGACGACGCGCGTCGAGCGCAGCACCAGCTTCGCGTCCGCCTTCGCCTGTGCCTCGGACACGCGTGCTCCTCACTCAAGGTTCCACCAAGAATTCAACGAACTGTTGAAGGAGTCTTCACTCGCCGGGCCACCCCGTCAAGGCCCTGCCCCCCTGACCCGGGACCAGGTGGCCGCGTTTGAGGGTTTCCACAAAGTAAAAGTCCAATTTCGCCAGACGGAACGTAGAATGATCCAGGAGTGATGCCTCCGGACTCCGGCACCACCGGGGACCCGACTGCCGACACCGGGACAAAACAGGTCCTGACCGGCAAGGACGCCGCACCGGGAGCAGTGGGCCGATCGGGAGCCGCCCGGTAGGCTGCTGTCTTGCCTCCGCTTCGAAAGGACCGTTGACGTGCCGCCGTCCCACGCCAGCACATCCGACTCCAAACCCGCCGGTGCCGGCGGTGGGGTGCAGTCGCTCGAGCGCGCCTTCGATCTGCTGGAGCGCATGGCGGACGCCGGGGGCGAGGTCGGGCTCAGCGAACTCTCCGCGAGCAGCGGCCTTCCGCTGCCGACGATCCACCGGCTGATGCGCACGCTGGTGCTGTGCGGCTACGTACGCCAGCAGTCCAACCGCCGTTACGCGCTGGGCCCGCGCCTGATCCGGCTCGGCGAGTCCGCGTCCCGGCTGCTGGGGACCTGGGCGCGGCCGTACCTCCAGCGGCTGGTGGAGGAGACCGGCGAGACGGCGAACATGGCCCTGCTCGACGGCGACGAGATCGTCTACGTCGCCCAGGTGCCGTCGAAGCACTCGATGCGGATGTTCACGGAGGTCGGCCGCCGGGTGCTGCCGCACTCCACCGGGGTGGGCAAGGCCCTGCTGGCCGACACCCCGGCGGACGAGGTGCGCGCGCTGCTCGCCCGTACGGGCATGCCGGCGGCCACCGAGAAGACGATCACCACGCCGGACGGCTTCCTGGACGCGCTGGAGCAGGTGCGCAGGGCGGGCTATGCGGTGGACGACAACGAGCAGGAGATCGGGGTCCGCTGCCTCGCGGTGCCGGTCCCCGACTCCCCCACGTCCGCCGCCATCTCCATCTCGGGCCCGGCGGGCCGGGTGACGGAGGCGGCGACGGAGCGGATCGTGCCGATCCTCCAGCAGATCGCGAAGGAGCTCTCCGAGGCCCTGGCCAGCAGCGGCACCACGAGCTGAGGCGGGGCCTCGCGCCCCGCGTACGGCGGTCAGGTCCGTGCGAGCGCCGTGAGGCGGCCGTCCTCCATCGCCGCCGTCGCGTCCACCCGGTCCAGGTGGGTCCGGTCGTGGGTGACCATGACCGTGGCCGTCGACCGGGTGCGCGTCAGGCCGATGAGCAGGTCGAGGACCGCGGCGCCGCGTTCGTGGTCCAGGGCGCTGGTCGGCTCGTCGACGAGCAGGACCGCGGGCTCGTTCATGAGGGCCCGGGCGATGTTGACCCGCTGACGCTGGCCGCCCGACAGCTGGTGCGGCCTGCGGTCCGCCTTGTCGGCCAGGCCGACCGCGTCCAGCAGCTCCAGCGCCCGGCCCCGGGCCGCCCGGACAGGGCGGCCCGACAGGTGCGCCATCGCCTGGAGCTGCTCCGCCGCCGTCAGCGAGGGCAGCAGGTTCGGCTGCTGGAAGACGATGCCGACGCGTTCCCGGCGCAGGGCGGCCTGCTCGGCGCGGCCGAGCGCCACCGTGTCCGTACCGGCCACGACGACCTGCCCCCGGTCGGGCGTGACCAGGGTCGCGGCGACCGCCAGCAGGCTGGACTTGCCGGAGCCGGACGGTCCGACGACCGCGGTGAGCGAACCGGCCGGGACCTCCAGCGAGACCCGGTCGAGCGCGGTGAGCCGGGCGTCCCCGTCGGGGTAGGTCAGCGTGACGTCGGTGAGGATGAGGGTCATCGGGCACTCCCGAGTGCGGTGAGCGGGTCGACGGCGGTGATCCGCCGGATGGACAGGGCGGCCCCGAGCGCGCCGAGCAGGATCATGACGCCGGCGGGGACGAGCACGGTCGACGCGTCGAGGACGAAGGGCACGGCGCCGCCGTCCCCGCCGACCAGCGCGCCGATGCCCGCCGCCAGCGCGGTGCCCAGCCCGGTCCCGGCCGCCAGCATCACGACGGCTTGGCCGAGGGCGTCCTTGAGGAGGTACGGCGTCGAGGCGCCCAGCGCCTTGAGCACGGCGACGTCGCCGCTGCGCTGGATCGTCCACACCGTGAAGAACGCGCCGATGACCAGCGCGGAGATCGCGAAGAGGAAGGCCCGCATCAGCTGGAGCGACCCGTTCTCCGCCTGGTAGGACCCGATCGCCCCGAGGGAGTCGTCGAGCGTCAGGGTGCTGGTGCCTGCGGCCTTGTCACCGGCCGCGAGGTCGGCCTGCCCGGTGGTCGTCAGAGCGATCACGGTGGCCCGGTCCTCGCTGCCGCCGACGCGCTGCCAGTCGCCGAGGGAGGTCCACACCACCGGCGTGTGGCTGTACGAGGCGTCGCCCGCGACCGTGCCCACGGTCACCTCCGTGCCGGCGAGGGACAGGGTGTCGCCGGGGCCGGCGCCGAGCTCGTCGGCGGCCTGCACCGAGAGCACCACCGTGCCGGGGCCGACCCGGCCGGGGGCCAGTGGACCGTCCGGCTCGACGCCGAACGCCGAGACGGCGGCCGTGCGCTCCCCGTCGCCCGAGGCGGCGTTCAGGGTCCTGACTCCGAGCGGCTCGGCGGCCGTCACTCCGGGCCGGTGCGACCAGGTGCGCCAGGCCTCCTTGGTGACGGCCGAGTCGGCGAACGACTCGGACCGGCCGTCCGGCGGGGCGGCGAACGCGATGTGGTCCGCGTCCAGTCCCGTGACGGCCGAGGTGTTCTCCTTGCCGAGGCCGGCCGTCAGACCGGACAGCATCCCCACGAGCAGGGTGATGAGCACGACGACCGACCCCATGAGGGCGAACCGTCCCTTGGCGAACCGTAGATCTCTCCATGCGACGAACATGGCTCCAGCCTCGGCTTCCGGCGGCGCGAGGACATCGCACGGCGGACGGGGCGGACATCAACCTTTCGGTTGACCGGCTGCGGGCGTCCCGCGTCTACGCTGGAACGACCATGGACACGCGCGCTCCCACCCCCGTCGCCACCGGCCTGCGGCTCTGCCTGCACGCGCTGCTGGCGGGGCTGCTGATGCTGGTGGCCGTCCGGGCGGTGGGCGACGGCGCCCCGCACGGCACGGCCGTGGCGGTCCTGGCGGCGGTGACGGCCGCGCTGTACGGGGCGGGGGTGCTCGCCTCCGCCGTACAGCCGCACACCAGGGCGGCGGCGGTCTGGCTCGCCGGGCTCGGCGCCCTCTGGCTGGCACTGCTGGTCCTGTCGCCGGACGCCCTGTGGGTGGCCTTCCCGCTCTACTTCCTCCAGCTGCACCTGCTCCCGGTGCGCCGGGGCCTGCCCGCCGTCGTGGTCACGGCGGCGGCCGCGATCGTCAGCTTCCTGCTGCACGGCCAGGAGGTCACGCCGGGTACGTTCATCGGGCCGCTGCTCGGGGCGGCGGTGGCCGTCGCGACGGTGCTCGGTTACGAGGCGCTGTTCCGCGAGAGCGACCGGCGCCGCGAGCTGATCGAGGAGCTGGTCTCCACCCGGGCGGAGCTGGCCGCCGCCGAGCGCACCGCGGGCACGCTGGCCGAGCGGGAGCGGCTGGCCCGGGAGATCCACGACACCCTGGCCCAGGGCCTGTCCAGCATCCAGCTGCTGCTGCGGGCCGCCGAGCGCACGCTGCCCGGGGACGCGCCGGCCACCGTCCATGTGCGCCGGGCGCGGGAGGCGGCCCAGGAGAATCTGGCCGAGGCCCGCCGCTTCGTCCGCGCGCTGTCCCCGCCGGACCTGGAACACGGTTCCCTCGCCGGGGCCCTGTCCCGGCTGTCGGCCCGTACCTCGACGCCGGAGCTCACCGTGCAGTGCGCGGTCAGCGGCACGCCGGTGGAGATGCCCCTCCCGTACGAGGTGACGCTCCTGCGGACCGCCCAGTCGGCGCTGGCCAACACGGTGCGGCACGCGGACGCGCGGCGGGCGGAGATCACCCTGAGCTTCATGGAGACGTCGGTGTCGCTGGACGTGGTGGACGACGGCCGGGGGTTCGACCCGTCGGCCCTGCCCCGAGGGGGCGGGAGCCGCTCCGGCGAGGCCGAGCCGGGCGGTGGTTTCGGGCTGCCCGCGATGCGGGCCCGGGCCCGCTCGCTGGGCGGCACGCTGAGCGTGGAGTCCGCGCCGGGGCAGGGCACGGCGGTCGCCGTGACCCTGCCGCTCCCGGCCGCGGCGCGAGGGGAGGAGGTCGCGTGAGTGATCCGATCAGGCTGCTGCTGGCCGACGACCACCCGGTGGTACGGGCGGGGCTGCGGGCCGTCCTGGACACCGAGCCGGACTTCGAGGTCGTCGCGGAGGCCGCCACGGCGGAACGGGCCGTGGCCCTCGCCGCGACGGGCGGGTTCGACGTCGTCCTGATGGATCTTCAGTTCGGCTCGGGGATGCACGGCGTGGAGGCCACCGCGGCGATCACCGCGGCCCCGGACGCTCCCCGGGTCCTGATCCTCACCACGTACGAGTCGGACGCGGACATCCTGACCGCGGTCGAGGCGGGCGCGGGCGGTTATCTCCTCAAGGACGCGCCGCCTCAGGAACTGGCCGCCGCCGTACGCACGGCGGCGGCGGGCCGGTCGGCACTCGCACCGGCGGTCGCCCACCGCCTCATGGACCGGATGCGGACCCCCGCACAGGCCCTGACCAAGCGCGAGCTCGAAGTGCTCCAGCTGGTGGGTGAGGGGCTGTCCAACCAGCAGATCAGCAAGCGGCTCTTCCTGAGCCAGGCCACGGTGAAGTCCCACCTGGTGCACATCTACGCCAAGCTGGGCGTCGACTCACGCACCTCCGCGGTCGCCGCCGCCACCGCGCGCCGGCTGATCCGGCGCTGACCGCGCGGCTGGCCCTCCCGGGCGCGGCGGCTCGCCGAAGAGGTCCACGGCGTTGCGTACGTCCCGGAGCCGAGGCGCCAGCGCGCTGACCGAGCCGATCGCGCCCGCGACCAGCAGCAGTGAGCGCCGCAGCCGCGGGATCTCGGGTGTTCCGCCGACCGCCATGGCGTCCAGCGCGGCCAGTTCGTCCTCGGCGATGCCCCGGTCCGGGAACTCCGCCGGATGACCGGCCAGTTCGCGGCGGAGCCGGGAGACGGCCGTCCGCAGCTCGGCCACCCTCGGGTCGACTGCGCCGGCCGGCCGCTGGTGCCCCGCACTCCTCAGCAAGGTGCTCCCCCTTCGCACGTCCTCGTACCGGTGCGCCGACCTGGTCGAGCCGCCCCCGAGCAGCGGTCAACTGCCCCGGTATGCCCACAAGTTAACGCCATCGCGGGCAGGCCGCGCCACCGCGCGGACACAATTGGCCGGGGCGGGCGGGTGACGCGCCTTGCGCCTGTGCGAACGGAGCGGTGGTATCCAGGGCGGATGGCTCAGACACAACGGATTCCGGTGGTCGCCGGACTGCTGCTCGCCGCGGGCGGCGGGCGCAGACTCGGCGGCCGGCCGAAGGCCCTGCTGGAGCACCGCGGCCGCCCCCTGGTCGAACACGCGGCCCGGGTGCTGCGGGACGGGGGCTGCGGACCCGTCCACGTGGTGCTCGGCGCCGCCGCGCCCCAGGTGCGGATGCGGGCGGACCTGTCGGGGTACGCGGTGACCGTGAACCCCGACTGGGAGCAGGGCATGGGCTCCTCGCTCCGGGCGGGCCTGGACGCGCTCGCCGCCACGGACGCGGACGCGGCGCTGGTCCTGCTGGTGGACCAGCCCGGGATCGGCGCGGCGGCGGTGGCGCGCGTGCGCTCCGCGTACCGCTCGCGGGCGGCCCTGGCGTCCGGGGCGTACGACGGGGAGCGCGGCCACCCGGTGATGTTCGGGGCCGACCGGTGGGCGGACGTCGCGGCGGCGGCCGTCGGGGACCAGGGGGCGCGGGCGTACCTGCGGGCGCACCGCGAGGCGATCACGCTCGTGGAGTGTGCGGACGTGGCACGGGCCTTCGACATCGACACGGTGGAGGATCTGGCGCATTTGGACTGACGTGGCGGAGCGGGGCGACGAACGGACCGTTTACGGACCGGCACGGTGCGCCACGGCGCGGCCGGTTCTGTCGACCCGGAGAATCTCGACATCAACAAACCATTGAACTTCCACCATGAGGAAACTAATATCCACTGATCAGAAGCCCATGGTTCCGCTTCCGGATCCGGACGGCTCCCCCGGCCGTGTCCCGGAGCCCCTGGCACCCCGTGCCGCACGGGTGACCCGGCGGCCGCGGGGTGCCGCCGTTCCTCACCGCTGAAGGAGTGACCGCTCATGTCCGCACCAGCGCCGTCCCCGCTGGCCATCGTCGATGCCGAGCCCCTGCCGAGGCAGGACGAGGTCCTGACCGATGCGGCCCTCGCGTTCGTGGCCGAGCTGCACCGGCGGTTCACACCCCGGCGTGACGAGCTGCTCGCCCGCCGGGCCGAGCGCCGCGCCGAGATCGCGCGCACCTCCACGCTGGACTTCCTGCCCGAGACGCAGGCGATCCGGGTGGACGACACCTGGAAGGTCGCCCCGGCCCCGGCCGCGCTGGACGACCGCCGGGTGGAGATCACCGGTCCGACCGACCGGAAGATGACCGTCAACGCGCTGAACTCCGGCGCCAAGGTCTGGCTCGCCGACTTCGAGGACGCGTCCGCCCCGACGTGGGAGAACGTGGTCACCGGCCAGCTGAACCTGATCGACGCCTACACCCGGAACATCGACTTCACCGACCCGAGGTCCGGCAAGTCCTACGCGCTCAGGCCCGCCGAGGAGCTCGCGACCGTCGTCACCCGCCCGCGCGGCTGGCACCTGGACGAGCGCCACCTCCAGCAGGACGGCACCCCGGTGCCCGGCGCCCTGGTCGACTTCGGCCTCTACTTCTTCCACAACGCCCAGCGGCTGATCGACCTCGGCAAGGGCCCGTACTTCTACCTCCCGAAGACGGAGTCGCACCTGGAGGCGCGCCTCTGGAACGACATCTTCGTCTTCGCCCAGGACTACGTCGGCATCCCGCGGGGCACGGTCCGGGCGACCGTCCTGATCGAGACGATCACCGCCGCGTACGAGATGGAGGAGATCCTCTACGAGCTGCGCGACCACGCCTCGGGGCTGAACGCGGGCCGCTGGGACTACCTCTTCTCCATCGTCAAGAACTTCCGTGACGGCGGCCCGAAGTTCGTCCTGCCGGACCGCAACCTGGTGACGATGACGGCCCCGTTCATGCGGGCGTACACCGAACTCCTGGTCCGTACCTGCCACAAGCGCGGGGCGCACGCCATCGGGGGCATGGCCGCCTTCATCCCCTCGCGGCGCGACGCCGAGGTCAACAAGGTCGCCTTCGAGAAGGTCAAGGCCGACAAGGACCGCGAGGCGAACGACGGCTTCGACGGCTCATGGGTGGCCCACCCGGACCTGGTCCCGATCGCGATGGAGTCCTTCGACGCGGTCCTCGGCGACAAGCCGAACCAGAAGGACCGCCTGCGCGAGGACGTCTCGGTGGCGGCCGGCGACCTGATCGCCGTCGACACCCTGGACGCCAGGCCCTCGTACGACGGCCTGCGCAACGCCGTCGCCGTCGGCATCCGCTACATCGAGGCGTGGCTGCGGGGCATGGGCGCGGTCGCCATCTTCAACCTGATGGAGGACGCGGCCACCGCGGAGATCTCCCGCTCGCAGATCTGGCAGTGGATCAACGCGGACGTGGTCTTCGAGAACGGCGAACACGCCACGGCCGACCTGGCCCGCACGATCGCGGCCGAGGAACTGGCCACGATCCGCGCGGAGGTCGGCCACGAGGCCTTCGCCGCCGGGAAGTGGCAGCAGGCCCACGACCTGCTGCTCACGGTCTCGCTGGACGAGGACTACGCGGACTTCCTGACATTGCCGGCGTACGAGCAGCTGCGCTGACGAGGGCCGCGCGCGGCGCCGTACCCCACCGGTCACCGGGCGGGGGTACGGCGCCGCGGTCCGCGGGGCACGGCGTAGGACCAGCGGCCGACAGACACGGCGCCCCGTCGTCCGTAGGCTCTGTGGCACCCATCCGCAGGGGGTGGGCCACACCATCAGGAGGTTCCGGCATGCCGGCCGACGCCACGGCTCACCTACGCATCGCCCGCCCGTCACGCGATCTGGAAGCGGCGGAAGTGTTCTGGGTGGCGGGGCTCGGCCTCGATGTCCTGTACCGGCACGAGGCGGACGGCACCTCGGGCGAGCACGCGCTCCTCATGGTCGGCTGGCCGGACGCGTCCTGGCATCTGGAACTCGTCCGCGATCCCGCCGCCCCCGTCGATCCGCGGCCGACCCCCGAGGACCTGCTGGTGGTCTATCTCGGCGAGCCGGTCCCCGACTCCCTGACCGAGCGGCTCGAACGCCACGGCGGGAAGCGGGTCCCCGCCCACAACCCGTACTGGGACACGTGGGGCGTGACCTTCCAGGACCCGGACGGCTATCTGCTGGTGCTCTCCACCCGCACCTGGTCCAACTCATAGGCCCGTCACCGCTCCTGTGACCCGCGAGGAACACCCCGCGGGTCACGGCCACGCCCGTAGGGTCACTTCTCCGTGGTCAGCGGCGCGATCATCCCGCGCAGACCGGCCTCGTCCAAGGCGGCCAACGCGCGGGCCGCGACCTTGCCTTCACGGTCGATGACCACGGTGGAGGGGATGGTCTGCGGGTTCAGCGTGCCCTTGGGGAAGCGCAGGAGGAGCCGTCCGGCGGGGTCGTGGAGGCTCGGGTAGGTGACGCCGTAGTCGCGCTCGAAGCTGACCGCGGAGGCCTTCTGGACGTCCCGCGTGTTGATGCCCACGAACTGGACGCCCCGGCCCCGGTACTCCTCGGACACCTTCGCGAAGTGCTCGGCCTCCAGACGGCACGGACCGCAGGTGGACGCCCAGACGTTCAGGACGACGACCTGGCCCCGGTACTCGGCGACGTCGAGCGGCTTGCCGTCCAGGGTCGTCCCGTCGAGCGTCGGCGCGTCCGCGCGGTGGCCCCTGGCGACGGTGGAGACGCCTCCGCCGGTGGTGACGAACTCCGTTCCCTTGTCCGCCGTGCCGCCACCGTCACCGGCGCACGCGGACAGGAGGAGGGCACCGGCGGCCACGAGGCCGGCGAGCGACGCAGGGCGGTGAAGACGTGGGCGACCGGAGGGCATGCGAGGAGTCTCGCACGGCGTCCGGAGCGCGTTCGGGCGGGCCTCGAACGGTCGCGCCGTGGCGCCGGATTCACCGGGCCCGGGTCACGCCGGGCCCTCCGGGAGCGTCCTGCCCGCCATCGGCCCCCGGCCGCGTACCAGCGGCAGGAAGACCTCGTCGACGATCTCGACGAGGACGGCGTCCGGTACGGCGGGGACGCCCCGGGTCACGTACTCGTTGCGCAGCAGCGCCGTCGGCGCGGAGGCGACGCGGGGGTGCAGCGCCTCGGGCCGGGCCTCGCCTCGGGCGACCGCCCGGCCGATGAGGG
This sequence comes from Streptomyces sp. SirexAA-E, assembly GCF_000177195.2. Lineage (GTDB taxonomy): Bacteria > Actinomycetota > Actinomycetes > Streptomycetales > Streptomycetaceae > Streptomyces > Streptomyces flavovirens. The sequence goes on along the minus strand of NC_015953.1, from coordinate 6,183,475 downwards.
TCAGCCAGGCCGCGTCGACCGCGTTGCCGTCGGCGTCGGGGCGCAGCTCCGCCAGCAGTTCGGGGGCGCCGCCGGCCGCGGCGAGCAGGCCGCGCAGGATCTCCCCCATCGGCGAGGCCCAGCTGCTGTCGGCACGGCGCAGCAGCGCCAGGGCGTCGCCCCGAAGGGAGCCGGTGTCGGGTGGAGCCGTGCGGTCCGCGGCCAGCCGGCGGTAGGCGGCCACGGCCAGGGCGAGGCGGTTGGGCCAGCGCCGGTAGAGCGTGTTCTTGTTGGTCCCGGCCCGCCGGGCGACCTTCTCCATGGTCAGACCGGCCACACCGTCCTCGGTGAGCACCGCTGCCGCCGCGGTCAGGATCGCCTCCTCCAGCTCGGTCCCGCGCCGCCGCCCCGCCGCGGCCGGCCGCACCCCTTCGGCTGGCGTCACGTGCCGCCCTCCCGTCCTGCTCACCGAAAACTGCACGGTACGCATCGTACTCCGTGAGACAGCACACAACCCAGTCTGCTACAGATATAAGGTACGCCAAGTACCTTGAAACGAGAGGCCGCCGTGCGCATCTTCGGGATCACCTACGACACCGGTTTCACCTCCGCCGGAACCACCACCCGTGAGCCGTTCGACCCGGCCGTCGTCCGCCGCGAGATGCGTGTCATCCGCGACGAACTGCGCTGCGACGCCGTCCGCGTCACCGGCGGCGACCGCGACCGGCTGGAGACGGCGGCCCGTCACGCGGCGGAGGCGGGGCTGGAGGTCTGGTACTGCCCCTTCACCAACGGCCTCACCCCCGACGAACTGCTGGACTTCCTCACCGACGGCGCCGAACGCGCCGAGGGACTGCGCCGCACCGGGGCCGAGGTCGTCTTCCTCACGGGTTCGGAGATCTCCCTGTTCACCTCGGGCTTCCTCCCCGGGGACACCTACGCCGAGCGGCAGACACTGTTCGCCGACCCCCGGCGGGTGCGGGAGGTCCTCCCCCAGGTCCCCGCGAAGATCAACGCCTTCCTGGGCAAGGCGGTCGCCGAGGTACGGGCGCGCTTCAACGGCCCTGTCGGATATGCCTCGTTGCCGTTCGAAGGGGTCGACTGGGCACCCTTCGACCTGGTCGCCACGGACGCCGGTTACCGGGACGCGAGCACCGCCGACCGGCTCGAAGAGGGCCTGCGCGCCCTCGTCTCCCACGGCAAGCCGGCCGCCGTCACCGAGTTCGGCTGCGCCCCGTACCGTGGTGCGGCCGACATCGCGAGCCGGGCCGACCAGGTGGTGGAGTGGGACGAGGAGGCCCGCCCCGCCGGCTTCGTCCGCCCCGTGGTCCGCGACGAGCGGGAGCAGGCGGCGTACCTGCGCGAACTCCTCCGGGTCTACGCGGAGTCGGGCCTCGACGCGGCCTTCGTCTACACCTTCGCCCGCTACGACCTGCCGCACGACGACACCGACGACACCCGCGACTTCGACAAGGCCTCCTACGGCGTCGTCAGGGTCTTCCCCGACGGCCACCCCGGGACCGCCTCCCGCCCCGGCCTGCCCTGGGAGCCCAAGGCCGCGTTCCACACCCTCGCCGCCTACGGCCGCACCAGGTACGGAGCCGAGGGCTGAGGTCCGTCGCGCCCGGTGGGTTCCGGACCCGCCTCCGGACCGCGCTCGTGCCTACGGTCCTACCGCGACTGCGCCCAGTCGTAGAGACGGTGGGCGCTGTCACCGAGGCGCGTGGCGTAGAGCGTGGGGGACTGCCCGCCCGCGAGTTCCTCGTCAGTGGTGGTGACGCCCACGACGGTGCCGGTGCCGGTGCGGGTGTCGAAGCGTGCCAGGTGAGGTCCACCGCTCGAACCGCTCGACATGTCGCAGGTCTCGCCCCACAGCAGGGGGGCCTCGGGCCCGGGACGGCTCGGACCCGCGCAGTGGATCATGCGGGATCCGACGTACGAGTCCCCGGAGCCGTTGAGTCCGGCCTTGGGGTACCCGAAGGTGTGGACGAACTCGCCCTCGACGGGCTGGTCGAACCCGATGCGCTGGCTGCCGGTGACGTCCCCGATCGGGCGGCCCCCGGCGGCGGGGTTCGCCACGAGGAGTCCCGTGTCGTAGCCGGCGACAGCGAGGTCCGACGACGCGGTGGTGTCCGGGTCGGCGTTCCAGCGGGAAGAGGTGGCCATGGTCCTGATGCTGAAGCCGCCGAGCGGTTTCGTTCCGTTGCGATAGCCGGGCACGAAGTAGAGGTTGTGGTTCCAGGTGTCGTCGTCGGAAGGCGCACCCACGCCTCTCAGGCAGTGTGCCGCCGTGATGACCGTACTGCGGTTGGCACTCGTGACGACCGTCGCGGTGCAACTGCCGTCGTAGCCGTCGGAGAAGGTGAAGAACAGGCGGCCGACGTTCTTCTGCACCGCTCCGCCGTGAGTCCACACGGACCCGGGGTCCGGGGTGTTCGCGGGAAGCGGCCGCGGGTCGTCCGGCGTGTTGTCGTCCTCGGGTACGGGGGTGATCTCGGGGATCATGGCGCCCGCCAGCTTCATCCGCTCGGGGCTCCAGTAGGCGTCGACCCGGGCGCGCTCCTGTGCGGTCCCGGCGCCGGCGTGGGTGGTGACGGTGTCCGGTCCTGCCGCGCCGGCGCCGCTGGACGACGGGGTGTGCGGTGCGGTGTCGGCGGCCGCGGCCGGCGTGACCAGCGCGACGACGGCCGCGGACACCGTCACGGTGGCCCCGATCGCGTGGCGGAGGGTCCTGCGGGTGCCCTGCTGACCGCGTGGGCGGTGAGTTGGTGTGCGCATGCGCCGGACAGTAGTCACGTGATGTCAGGAAGCGGTCAGAGAAGTATGCGGGCGGTGTCGGCACGGCGGGTCGAGGGGCGACGGGTCCTGCCGGACGGCGGGATGGTGACTTGCGGTCAGGCACAAGTGCGCCCCCGGGCGGGAACGGTCCTGCGAGGATCACTTTCCGTACGGACAGAGGGTGCACGTGACGTCCGGTACCACCCGCGGCGGGCGTACCCGGGCCCCTTCCGGGCCCGTCGGCCGTCCCGCCCCGGTCACCCCGCCAGCACGACCGTGCGCTGGGCCGAGAAGTCACCCCACGTGCCGTCCGGGAGCTTGGGCCGGATCTTCAGCGAGTAGCGGGTGCCCGGCGGGTCGCTCAGCGTCAGCTCGTAGGACGCGCGGCCGGCCGGCGGGGTGCCGCCCCAGACGATGGTGGTCGTCAACTTCCCGTTCAGGTAGAGCTGGTACGCGGGGATGGTACCGCCGGTGTCCGGCTGGTCCCAGGAGAGGTCGACCACGAACTCCTCGCCCTCGGCCCTCGTCTCGGTCTTCAGTCCGGTCGGCGCCGTGCTCGTGGGGGCGCCCGGGGCGGACGGGGTGGTGAGGTCGAGGGCGTCGCTGTCCGGGGACGAGTGGTCGGCGGCGTCCCGGGCGCGGACGGTGAAGGTGTAGACGGTGCCGGGGCGCAGTCCGGTCAGCCGGGCCGTGGTCCGGGTGCCGGGCACGCTGTGGATCCGGGAGTCCTCCTGGTAGATGTCGTACGAGGTCACGCCCACGTCGTCCGTGGAGCCGCCCCATGACAGGGAGACCGTGCGGCCGCTGTCGGCCGTGCCCCGCAGCTTCACCGGGCGGGTGGGCGGCTCGTTGTCGGCGGGTGCGGGCGCGGGGGTGGTGACGGAGACGGCGGTGCTCCGGGGAGAGAGGTTCCCGGCGGCGTCGCGGGCCCGGACGGTGAAGGTGTACGCGGTGGACGCGGTCAGCCCGTCGATGTCGGTCATCCGCTTGGTGGCCGGGACCGAGGCCGCCTTCTCGCCCTCGCGGTAGATCTCGTAACCGGTGATCGCCTTGTCGTCCGTGGCCTGCTCCCACATGACGTGGACGGAGGTGGCGCTGCTCGCCTGCACCGTCACGCCCGTGGGCACCGTCGGCTTCCGGTTGTCGGCGCCCGCGCCGCCGCCGCAGGCGGTGAGCGTGGTGAGGAGCAGGGCGGCGGAACAGGCCGACACGGCGTGTGCGTGGGGGCGTTGCATGGGGGGCGCCTTCCATCCGGACAGCAATGGTCCAGACCTATATGCCACGCGCGTACGCGCCCCGGCAAGGGGTGCGAGCCGGAACGGGCGCATTGTCCGGCGATGGGCGGCGGCCGAGCGGGGCGGACCCGCCCCCGCCGGACGGATCCGGCGGGGGCTTCCGGGCGCGGGAGGAGCGGCATCCGGCCGGGTGATTTGTCGGCTTTTCCAGCATGCGCAATCGGGGGTTGACCGCATCCGGGACTGCGCCTAAGTTTCTCGCCACCCGCAGGTATATCGATTAACCATCGTGCTGGACGACCTGGTTGGAGACCTTCCGCTGTGTCCTCGCCCCTGAGCAGGCCTGTGCCCTCTTCCCCGAGTCGGCGCGGTTTCATCGCCGCAGGTTCCGGCCTCGCCGCCGCCACCGCCCTGTCCGGCTGCTCCGCACTGGCCTCGGCCGATTCCGGCCCCGACACCCTGATCGTGCACACCCAGCTCGGCACCACGGCACCGGGCTCGGCCACCTACACCGCCGCGGTGAAGGCGTTCCACGAGGAGAACCCGGGGCTCCGGGTCAAGAACCTCGTCAACGGCGACGACCTCCCCCAGGTCTACGAGACCTCCCGACTGGCCCGCAAGGAGCCGGACGTGGTGATGGTCAACCTCTACGACAAGACACTGGCCTGGACGGAGGTCGGCGCCACCGTCGACGTGAAGGGCTACCTCGACGACTGGGGGCTGCGCGAACGCGTCCTGCCCGAGGCGCTCGACGAGTGGACCGACGGCAGGGGCCGGCTGCGCGCCTTCCCCTATTTCGCCACCAACTGGCCGGTCGCCTACAACACCGCCCTGCTCGACCGGGCGGGCGTCGGCTCGGTGCCCACCACCGGCGACCAGCTCATCGGCGCGGCCCGCAGGCTGCGGGCCAAGGGCATCCAGCCCGTGACCGTCGGCGGCAACGACTGGACCGGGCAGAAACTGCTCGCGCAGATCGTCCAGACGTTCCTGACCCGCGAGGAGGCCCGGCAGGTCTACACGGACGGTGACTTCAGCGGCAGCCGGGGCGCCCGCGAGGGCATCGACTACTTCGTCTCGCTCCGTGACGCCGGAGTCTTCGCCGACAAGGCGCAGGGGCTCACCTCCGACACGATGACCACGCAGTACAACACCCAGAAGGCGGCCGTCCAGTCCGCCATGTCGTCCGCGCTGGCGAAGGTTCCGGCGAAGACCGCCGCGCACACCACGGTGGGCGGCTGGCCGCTGGCGCCCGGAGCGGCCCACGACAGGCCGACGATCCTGCGCTCCTACACCCTGATCGGCTTCTGGATCAGCCCCAACGGCGTCAAGAAGCTGCCGACCGTCGAGAAGTTCCTGCGCTTCATGTACCGGCCCGACGTGGTGTCCCGCTTCGTCACGGAGAGCGGCCGGGACATGGCGCTGGTCACCGACACCGTCAGCGGCGACTTCCCGCTGGTGGCCGAGGCGCAGCGACTCGGCGACCGGGTCGGGCAGGCGCTCCTCCCCGACCTCTACGTCCCCCCGACGGCCACCCAGCCGCTGATCACGGCGACCAGCACCGCGTTCACCCGGGGAACCAGCGCGGCCACCGTGCGCTCAGCCCTCGAATCCGCCTACCGCACGGCCTGATCCGCGCGCCCGAGCCCTCTGCGAGTTCACATGACGATGCTCTCGTCCGCCCAGGACGGCGCCTCGGTCCGCCGACCGTCACCGCCCTCACCGCCACCCGTCGCGGGTCCCCGCCGCAAGCAGGGCGGGGTGATCCTCGCCGTCCCCGCCCTGGTCTGGTACCTCGTCTTCATGGTCGGCCCGCTGGTCGCCATCTTCGTCATCGCGGCGCTGCACTGGCCCGGGATGCTCCAGCCGATCTCGTACGCGGGCCTGGACAACGTCCGTGCCGTCGTCGACGACCCGGTCTTCTGGGAGTCGGTGCGCAACACCGCCGTCCAACTCGTCCTGGCCCTCCCGGTGATGATCGTCGGCGCCTACATGCTCGGGTACTACGTCGCGCAGAACCCGCCCGGCCATCGCGTCCTGCGGTACCTGCTGTTCATCCCCGGCCTGGTCTCCACCCCGGCCAAGGCGATGGTGTTCTACGCGGTGCTCTCGCCCGACGGCCTGGTCAACGGCGCCCTGGACACCGTGGGACTGAGCTCGCTGACCGACGCCTGGCTCGCCTCGCCGTCCACCGCGCTGCTCTGCCTGGTGCTGCTCGACGTGTGGAGCGGCATCGGCTTCACCGCGGTGCTGTTCGCCGCCCGGCTCGGCAGCGTCCCGGCCGAGGTCGGCGAGGCCGCGCAGCTGGACGGCGCCGGCCACTGGCGTGCCATGTGGCGCATCCACTTCCCGGTCATCCGCGACTTCGTCGGCGTGGTGACGATGCTTCAGTTCCTGTGGACGCTGTTCGGGTCGGCCCAGAACGTGCTGCTGCTCACCCAGGGCGGCCCCGGAAGTTCGTCGACGACGCTGTCCTTCCTGGTGTACCAGAAGGCGTTCATCGCGGCCGATCTCGGCTACAGCCAGACGGTGGGCGTCGTGCTGTTCCTGGTCGGGCTCGTCGGGCTGCTGACCATCCGTCGCGTCTTCCGCCAGAACTACTGATCGGAGCGGTTTCATGAAGTTCGGACGGTCCTGGCTGCCTGCGCACGTCTTCGCCTGGCTGTACGCGGTCCTGCTCGCCGCACCCCTGTACTACCTGCTGGTCTCGGCGTTCAAGTCCAACGACGAGATCTTCGGGAGCCCGTTCTCCCTGCCGACGTCGTTCTCGTTCGGCAACTTCGGTGAGGCGTTCGGCTCCGCCCATCTGGGGCAGGCCATGGTCAACTCGGGCCTCGTCACGGTGGTCGCGCTCGCCCTCACGCTGGCCCTCGCCATCCCGGCCGCCTTCGCGCTCGCCCGGGCGGAGGGGCGGGCCGGCGCCTGGGTGGAGCGGGTGTTCTCGCTGGGCTTCCTCGTGCCGACGTTCGCGGCGCTCTTCCCCACCTTCCTGCTGGCCGCGGCCACCGGGCTGTTCCACACCCGGGCCTTCATGGTGCTCTTCCTGCCGGCCACGGCGATGCCCCTGTCCGTCGTCATCCTCGTCCAGTTCATGCGGACGATCCCGCGGGAGATGGAGGAGGCCGCGCGGATGGACGGTGCCTCCACCTTCGCCGTCCTGCGGCACGTCTACACGCCCATGTGCCTGCCGGGCATCGCCACCATCCTGCTGCTGAACTTCCTGACCTTCTGGAACGAGTACCTGTACTCGCTCGTGATCATCGGGCCCGACCCCGAACAGCGCACCGTGCAGGTGGCACTGCCCACGCTCAAGGCCCTGACCGGCACCGACTACGGGATTCTGACCGCGGGTACCGTGCTGACACTGATTCCGGTCTGGGTGGTGTACACGGTGCTCCAGAAGCGCATGCAACAGGCTCTCGTCAACGGTGCGGTGAAGATGTGAACCCTCCGCAGCACACGTCGTCCCGGGACGCCGAGGCGTCCCCGCCCGCGGTGCCCGCCGCCCGGCGGCGCCGGCCCCCGGCTCCCGCGCCCCCGGACGGAGGAGCCCCGCGGCCCACGATCAAGGCCGTGGCCGCGGCGGCCGGGGTGTCCACGGCGGCGGTCTCGCAGGCCGTCAACGGCACCGGGCGCCTCGCGGAGGCCACCCGCCGCCGGGTGCTGGAGGCGGCCGCTGAGCTGGGCTGGTCGCCGAGCGCGTCGGCGACGGCGCTGCGGCGGGCGCGCACCCGCACGCTCGCGCTCGTCGTGCGCAGGCCGACGGACGTGCTCGGCACCGACCCGCACTTCGGTGAGCTGATCACGGGCCTGGAAGGCGAACTCGCGCCCCGGGGTTACGGACTGCTGCTCCACCTGGTGGCGGGCATGGACCAGGAGAGCGCCCTGTACGAACGGCTCACCGCCGAGGGCCGCATCGACGGCGCCGTACTGACCGAGGCGCGGGTGGACGACCCGCGTCCGGCCCAGCTGCGGGACCTCCAGCTGCCCGCCGTCCTGCTCGGCGCGCCTGATCCCGGGTCACCGGTGCCCGGGGTGGGGCTGCGCCGACAGGGCAACGGCGTCCGGGAGGCCGTGGACCACCTGATGGCCCTCGGCCACCGGCGGGTGGCGTACGTCGCGGGCCCCCGCGAGCTGGTGCACACCCGGCTGCGCCTCGCCGCGTTCGAGGAGGCGCTCGCCGACAGGGGGCTGCGGCCCGTGGCGGTACGGCACACCGAGTTCACCGAGGCGGCGGCCTTCGCCGTCACCGAGGAACTGCTCGCGCTGCCGGCCCGCCCCACGGCTCTGGTCTTCCCCAACGACTCCATGGCCGTGTGCGGCATCGGCGCTGCCCAGCGTGCCGGGCTGCGGGTGCCCGAGGAGCTGTCCGTGATCGGCTACGACAACCTGCCGCTCGGCCGGTGGCTGCACCCGAGGCTGACCACGGTCGACCAGCAGGTCCAGCGGGTCGGCGCGGCGGCCGCCCGGGTCCTGCTGCGGCAGTGCGGCGAGGACGTGCCGGCGCCGGTGCTCGACGAGGTCCCGCGCCTGGTGGTGCGGGAGTCGACCGGACCGGTACCGGGCGAGGAGTCGCGATGACCCCCTTCCCCCGCCTCCCGCGCGGGCCACCGTGCCCGGAGCGCCTGCCCGCGCACCGCCATGACGGCCACCGCCCCCGCACCCCGAAGAGGTCAGCGAAAGACCATGCGACGCCACAGCGCCCAGCTCACCCACGACCCGGCCGTACTCCCCTGGCTCGGAGCCAACTTCTGGTCCCGTACCGGTGGCCCGCTGATGTGGCGGTCCTACGACCCGAAGACCGTGCGCGAGGAACTGGCCGTCCTGCGGGACCACGGCCTGAACATGACCCGGTCGTTCTTCTACTGGCCGGACTTCCACCCGGAGCCCGACCGGATCGACGAGGAGCTCTGCGACCGCTTCCGCGACTTCCTGGACGCCCACACCGAGGCCGGGATGGGGACGGTCCCCACCTTCATCGTCGGCCACATGTCGGGCGAGAACTGGGACCCCGCCTGGCGCGGTGGCCGGGACCTCTACGAGGACGTGTGGCTCGTCGGCAGGCAGGCGTGGTTCGTCTCGCAGATGACCCGGCGCTTCAAGGACCACCCCGCCGTCACCGGCTGGCTGATCACCAACGAGATGCCGGGATACGGTCGCGTCTACCAGGTCGACCCGCCGTCCAGCGACGTGGTCACCGCCTGGGCCCAGTTCATGTGCGACGCGGTCCGGGCGGCGGGCGGTACCCAGCCGGTGTCGCTGGGTGACGGTGCCTGGGGCATCGAGGTGACGGGCCGGGACAACGGCTTCTCGCTGCGGGAGACGGCCGCGTACGTCGACTTCGTGGGCCCGCACGTCTACCGCTCCGACACGGACCGGGTCCGGCAGCACTACCGGGCGGCCTTCGAGTGCGAGCTCGCCGCCGTCGCCGGAAAGCCGGTCGTGCTGGAGGAGTTCGGGCTCTCCACCGACACCGTGTCCGCCGCCAACGCCGCCGTGTACTACCGCCAGACGCTGCACAACTCGCTGCTCGGCGGCGCCACCGGCTGGATGGCGTGGAACAACACGGACTACGACGACCTGTGGGACCGCTCCCCGTACGACCACCACCCCTTCGAGATGCACTTCGGGATCACCGACGGCACGGGACGCCCGAAGACCCCGCTGCTTGAACTGGACGCCTTCGCACGGGTGCTGGCAGAGGTCGACTTCGCCCGGTGCCGGCGCACCGACGCGGACGCGGCCCTGGTGGTGCCCGCCTTCCTGGAGCGGGGCTACCCCTACAGCCGCCCGGCCGACCGGCCGCTGATCTTCACCTCGCTGCACCAGGGCTACGTGGCGGCGCGCGCCGGCGACGTGCCGGTGGGCCTGGCCCGCGAGGCGGACGGGCTACCGCAGGACGTGTCGCTGTATCTGCTGCCCTCGACGCGGCAGTTGACCACCCGCACCCGCCGTGCGCTGGAGCGGCGGGCCGAGGAGGGCGCCACGGTCTACCTGTCCTTCTGCTCGGGCGAGTACCCGACGACCCGCGGCCCGTGGTTCCACGACCTGGACGGGCTGTTCGGGGTGGAGCACCAGCTGTCCTACGGGGTCGCCGAGCCCATCGAGGACGACGTCCTGGAGATGACGTTCACCGAGGACTTCGGCACCGTCGCGGCGGGCGAGACCCTGTCGTTCCCGGTCGCCGGCAACGAGGACAGCCGCGCCTGGCTGCCGGTCGTCCCGGCCGGCGCCCGGGTCGTCGCCACGGACGCGCACGGCCGTCCCGCGCTGCTGTGCTTCGAGCGGGGTGCGGGGCGCGCGGTGCTGGCCACCTACCCGCTGGAGCACATGGCCGCCCGTACCGCCCGGGTCAACCCGGAGCAGACACACCGGCTGTACGCGGCGCTGGCCGCGGTGGCCGGGGTGGCCCGGCCGGTGAGCGTGGACACCCCGCTGGTCGCCGCCGACACGCTGGTCCGTGAGGACGGGGCCCGCTTCGTGTGGCTGGTGAGCCAGAGCGACGAGGAGATCACGGTCCGGCCGTCGGCCGACGGGGAGCTGTACGAACCGGGCGGCGGCCGGCGGGTGGTGGACGTCGCGCTCGCCCCGTTCGGGGTGCGGGTGCTCGAACTGCGCTGATCCGCCCGCCCCTTCCCCGCTCCGGCCCGCCGCACGAGGAGAGCACACCGATGTCCGAGCCCCGCTTCCGCGACCCGGCCGAGCCCGTCGCCGCCCGGGTGCGCGACCTGCTGTCGCGCATGACGCTCACCGAGAAGGTGGGCCAGGTCAACCAGCGGATGTACGGCTGGCACGCCTACGAGCGGACCCCGACGGGCCACCGGCTGACGGACGCGTTCCGGGAGGAGGTCGCCGCGTTCGGCTCGATGGGCGCGCTGTACGGGCTCCAGCGCGCCGATCCCTGGTCCGGGGTGACGGCCGGCACGGGCATCGGCGAGGCGGACGGCGCCCGGGTGGCGGACAGCGTGCAGCGGCACGTCGTCGAGCACACCCGCCTCGGCATCCCCGTCCTGCTGGTGGAGGAGATGCCGCACGGGCTGCAGGCCCTGGACGGCACGCTCCTTCCGGTCAACCTGTCCGTCGGCGCCACCTGGGACCCCGGGCTGTACGAGGAGGCGGCGGCGCTCGCGGCGGCCCAGCTCCGGTCGCGCGGCGGCCATGTGGCCCTCGTCTCGGCCCTGGATCTGGTGCGGGACCCGCGCTGGGGCCGGGCGGAGGAGTGCTTCGGGGAGGACCCGTACCTCGCGGCGCGGTTCACCGAGGCGCTGGTACGCGGTGTGCAGGGGCCGCCGGGCGGCGCCATCGGCCCCGACCGGGCGGCCGTCGTCCTCAAGCACTTCGCCGGACAGGGCGCCACGGTCGGCGGGCGCAACAGCGCGGCCACCGAGCTGGGCGCCCGCGAGCTCCACGAGATCCACCTGGAAGCGGCCCTGGCGGGGGTGCGGGCCGGGGCCGCGGGTGTCATGGCGGCGTACAACGAGTTCGACGGTGTGCCGTGCGCCGCCGCCCGCCCGCTGCTGACCGGCGTCCTCCGGGAGAGCTGGGGGTTCGACGGGCTGGTGATGGCCGACGGCCTGGCGCTGGACCGTCTGGTGCGGCCGGCCGGCGACCCGGTGCGGGCCGGCGCGGCCGCCCTGCGTGCCGGATGTGACCTGAGTCTGTGGGACGACTGCTTCCCCCGGCTGGAGGAGGCGGTCCGGCGGGGGCTGGTCGAGGAGTCCACGCTCGACGTCGCGGTGGGGCGGGTGCTCGCCCTGAAGTTCCGGCTCGGCCTGTTCGAGCGGCCGTACACCGGACGGAGGACGCCCGCCGCCGGGCCGGTCGAGGTGAGCGAACGCCTCGCCCGCGCCTCGGTCACCCTGCTCCAGCACGACGGGGTGACCCTCCCGCTGTCCGGGAGGGTCCGTGCCCTCGCGGTCATCGGCCCGAACGCCGACTCGCTGCCCCAGCAGATCGGTGACTACACCGCACCGCAGCGTCCCGGTCACGGCGTCACCGTGCTGGAGGGCATCAGGTCGCGGGCGCCCGAGGGCACCGGGGTGGCGTACACGCGGGGCTGCGAGCTCACCGGCGGGGACCGGTCCGCCGTCCCGGCGGCGGTGGCGCTGGCCGCCGCGTCCGACACGGCGGTGCTGGTGCTCGGCGGGTCCAGCGCCCGGGGGTCCGCCACCGCGTTCGACGCCAACGGCGCGGCCGTCGTGGCCTCGGGGAACGCGCCCGGGATGACCTGCGGGGAGGGGGTGGACCTGGCGGACCTCGCCCTGCCCGAGGGGCAGCTCGCCCTGCTGGACGCCGTCGTGGCCACCGGCACCCCGGTGGTCGTGGTGCTGGTCCAGGGCCGCCCGCACGCCCTGGACGACCTCACCGGCCGGGCGGGCGCGGTCCTGAGCGCCTGGTACCCGGGGCCGTGGGGAGGGCGGGCGGTGGCTGACGTGCTGTTCGGTGCGGCCGAACCGCAGGGCAGGCTGCCGGTGTCGGTGCCCCGGTCGGCGGCGCAGCTCCCGGTCTTCTACAACGGCAAGGACCACGGTTACCGCGGCTACGTCGACCAGCCCGCCACCCCGCGACACGCGTTCGGCCACGGCCTGTCGTACACGACGGTGGAGTACGGCGAGCCCCGGCTGTCGCGTACGTCGGTGGCCGCGGAGGAGTTCACCGCCGGCGGCCCGGCCGGCGACGCGGAGCCGGTCCTGTGCACCGTCGAGGTCCGCAACACCGGTGCCCGGCCCGCCGTGGAGACCGTGCAGCTCTACGTACGGCGGCTGACCGGCGGCACCTCGTGGCCCCGGGTGCGCGAACTGCGCGGTTTCGTCCGCGTCGAGCTGGCTCCCGGGGAGCGGGCCGAGGCCGTCTTCCGGGTGGGGCACGGAACCCTGGCCTCGGTCACCCGGAGCCTGGAACGGGCCGTCGAGCCGGGGCGGTTCGCGATCGAGACGGGCCCGTCCTCGGACCGCACCCACGGAGCCGTGCTCGACGTGCCGGGGCCGCGGGACGACGGCTGGTCGCCCTGGTAGCGCCGGCCCGGTCCCCGGTGCGCGTCAGCTGGTGAAGAACTCCGTGATCCGCGTCGCGACCTGGTCCGGGTGCCGCTGGTGCGGGCGGTGGCCGCCGCCCAGGGTGACCAGTTGGCAGTCCGGGATCAGCGACGCCATGTCGGCCAGCCGTGCCTGCGGCATGGTGCTCTCCGGCCCCCCGGCCAGGATCATGGTGGGGGCGACGATCTGGCCCAGCTCCTCCTCCCACCGGGGGTCGGGCGCGTCGATCTGTGCCAGGACGGCGGGGACGGCGTTCTCGTCGTAGTCCACCGGCCCCTCGGGTACGAACACGGCCGGCCGCTCGGCCGGGAACGGCGGCGGGGTCTCCACGAGCACCAGCCGCTCGACCCGGTCCGGGTGCTCGCCGGCGAGCAGCGAGGCGACGGCCCCGCCCATCCCGTGGCCGACGACCCCGGCCCGGTCGATCTCGCAGGCGTCCAGGAACTCCAGGACGTCGTCGCGCATCTGCTCGAACCCGTACTCGTCCGGCCAGTCGCTCTCGCCGTGTCCGCGCAGGTCGACGGCGTACACCCGCCACTCCTCCCCCAGCAGGCTCCCGGCCGCCTCCCAGTCGGCCGACGAGCCGCCCAGGCCGTGCAGCAGGACGACGGGCGAGCCCATCGAGTCCCCCCAGGTCCGGTACGCCAGGCGCACATCGCCGACATCCACAACAGACTGATCTTCCATGGCCCGAACGCTACAGTCGTCCGGTGCCCGGCGGACGCACGCCCCTGACCTGGCAGGCTGGGCGGGTGAAGACCAAGCTCCTCGCCCTCGCCGCCGCCCTGGCCCTGACCGGCTGCTCCGGTCCGGGCCCAGACGCCCCGGAGAAGGGGCTCGCCGATCCCGCGAAGAAGGACATCGCCATGCGCCTGGTCTCCAGCGCGGAGAACTCCACCCTGGACTGGAAGGCGCAGTACGGCTACATCGAGGACATCGGCGACGGACGCGGCTACACCGCCGGCGTCATCGGCTTCTGCTCCGGGACCGGAGACATGCTGAAGGTCGTCGAGCGGTACACCGCCGCGCGCCCCGGCAACGCGCTGGAACGCTTCCTCCCGGCGTTGCGGGCGGTCGTGGGCGGCGACTCGCACGAGGGGCTCGGCGACGCCTTCACCGAGGCGTGGGCGCGGGTCGCGGACGACACGGCCTTCCGGCGGGCGCAGGACGCGGAACGGGACGAGACGTACTTCGACCCGGCGGTCGCCCGCGCCGAGGCGGACGGGCTCAGTGCCCTGGGCCAGTTCGTCTACTACGACGCGTTCGTGATGCACGGTTACGCCGACGCCAAGGGGACCGTCGGCTTCCGCACGATACGGGCCGAGGCCGTGGAGGCCGCCGACCCGCCGTCCCGGGGCGGTGACGAGGAGGCCTACCTCGACGCCTTCCTCGACGCCCGGGTGAGGGCCATCCGCCAGGAGCCCTCGCACAGCGACGCCAGCCGGGTGGAGACGGCCCAGCGGGTCTTCGTCCACGAGGGCAGGCTCCAGCTGGAGACGCCGCTGGTCTGGAAGGTGTACGGGGAGAGCTTCCGCATCGACGGGCCGTAGCCCGCGACGGGCGGCCGTAAAGAGCCGTCCGGTGGGCTCGCGGAGCGTCCGGGGCTAGGTACGCGTACGCCGGTGCACTCTGCCCTGACCTGCGCACTCACTCATCGGGGCCGGGGTCCGCCGAGCCGTGACCGGCCGCGTCCGAGGACCGTTCGCACGGCTGGAGGCACATCGACGCACCCAGGGCTCCTCCCGTGCCGCCTCTCCTGCGCACCGGAGTTATTCCAGCCCGTTCGTCCCGGAGTCTGTACCCGCGACCGTCCAGCTGATAGGAAAGCTTCCTAACAGAACAGCGACACGACGAACTCCCCTGGGAGGACAGGTGCTTCACCCCCACAACCGCACCGCACGTCGCACCACTCGGCTCACCCGCACCGGCGGTCTCGCCGCCGCGGCCCTCGGGCTCGCGCTCATGGCGCTCCCCGTCACCGCTCACGCCGGCGCCCCCACGCAGCCGGCCGCTCATCATCTGGAGGCCGCCGCGACCGGACTGGACGATCCCGCGAAGAAGGACATCGCCATGCAGTTGGTCTCCAGCGCGGAGAACTCCACGCTGGACTGGAAGGCGCAGTACGGCTACATCGAGGACATCGGCGACGGACGCGGCTACACCGCCGGCATCATCGGCTTCTGCTCCGGGACCGGAGACATGCTCGCCCTGGTCGAGCGCTACACGGACCGCTCACCGGGCAACGTACTGGCGTCGTACCTGCCCGCCCTGCGCGAGGTCGACGGGACCGACTCGCACGACGGGCTCGACCCCGGCTTCCCCCGGGACTGGGCCGAGGCCGCGAAGGACCCGGTGTTCCAGCAGGCGCAGAACGACGAGCGGGACCGGGTGTACTTCGACCCGGCGGTGCGCCAGGCCAAGGACGACGGGCTGGGGACGCTCGGCCAGTTCGCGTACTACGACGCCATCGTCATGCACGGAGGCGGCGGGGACAGCACGAGCTTCGGGTCCATCCGGCAGCGCGCGCTCGCGGAGGCGGAACCGCCCTCGCGGGGCGGTGACGAGGTCGCCTACCTCGACGCGTTCCTGGACGCGCGGGTCTGGGCGATGCGGCAGGAGGAGGCCCACTCGGACACCAGCCGGGTCGACACCGCGCAGCGCGTCTTCCTGCGCGACGGGAATCTGAACCTGGATCCGCCGCTGGACTGGCAGGTGTACGGCGACAGCTTCCACATCGGCTGAGCCGGCGGCGCGGTGCGTGTACGGAGTACGGCGAGTGCCTCCGTCCACGCACCGCCCTCACACCGGTCAGTGGGCGACGGGCAGCGTCATCGGGTCCCTGGGCTGCTCGTCCGTGGTCGGTTCCCCCTCCGTCCCGGCCTCGTCGTCCGGCTTGCGGCCCAGGTGGTTGAAGGCCAGGTTGAGCAGGATCGCCACCACGCACCCCGTGGAGATGCCCGAGTCCAGGACGACGAGCATGTCCTCGGGGAAGGCGTGGTAGAAGTCCGGGGCGGCGATCGGTATGAGGCCGACGCCGACGGCCGCCGCGACGATCAGGGCGTTCTCGCCCTTCTCCAGGGCGGCGGTGGCCAGGGTCTGGATGCCGCTCGCCGCGACCGAGCCGAACAGGACGATGCCCGCGCCACCGAGGACCGGCAGCGGGACGAGGGCGATGACCGACGCGGCGACGGGGACGAGACCGAGCACCACGAGGATGACGCCTCCGGCCGCGACGACGAACCGGCTGCGGACCTTGGTCATCGCGACCAGCCCGATGTTCTGGGCGAACGCGCTGCACATGAAGCCGTTGAACAGCGGGCTGAGAGCGCTGCCGAGGGTGTCGGCGCGCAGTCCGCCCTCGATGGTCCGTTCGTCCGCGGGCCGTCCGACGATCTTGCCGAGGGCCAGCATGTCCGCGGTGGACTCGGTCATGCAGACGAGCATCACGATGCACATCGAGACGATCGCGGCGATCTCGAACTGCGGGGCGCCGAAGTGGAACGGGGTCGGGAAGCCGACCAGGTCGGCGTCGCCGAGGGCCCCGAAGTCGGTGATGCCCACGGGTATCGCTATCAGGGTGCCGATGACCAGCCCCAGCAGGATGGCGATCTGCTGGAGGAAGCCGCGCAGCAGTTTGCGCAGGGCGAGCACGATCACGAGGGTGACGGCGGCCATCGCGATGTCGGTCGTCGAGCCGTGGTCGGCGGCGGTCGCGTCGCCGCCCTGGGCCCAGTTGAAGGCGACCGGCAGGAGCGAGACACCGATGAGGGTGATGACGGTGCCGGTCACGACGGGCGGGAAGAACCGTACGAGCTTGCAGAAGTACGGGGCGAGGAGGAAGCCGAGGACGCCGGCGACGATGATCGCGCCGAAGATGACGGCGATGCCGTCGTGCCCCCGGTCCTTGCCGATCGCGATCATCGGGGTGACCCCGGCGAAGGAGACGCCGTTGACGAAGGGCAGCCGGGCGCCGACGCGCCAGAAGCCGAGGGTCTGGAGCAGGGTGGCCAGGCCCGCGGTGAAAAGGCTCGCCCCCATCAGGAAGGCGGTCTCCTTGGCGGTCAGCCCCAGGGCGGGGCCCACGATCATCGGCGGTGCGACGACACCGGCGTACATGGCGGCCACGTGCTGCAGGCCGCTGGTGAACATCTTCAGGGGCGGAAGCGTCTCGTCGACCGGATGCCTGCGGCCGGCTCCCTCGGCCGGGTCCTGCTCTGCGCTGGTGTTCTGTTCTGCGCTGGTGTTCTGCTCTGCGCTGGTGTTCTGTTCTGCGCTGGTGTTCTGCTCTGCGACTGCGTCCTTGCGAAACCTGGGCGTAGCTGCCACGGCGGCTCCTCCGGTCGGGTACACGTCGGCGACGTGGGTGTCAGGGAGGTGGTGCGGGTGGGGCGTTGATGCAGGTCGTGCAGCTGGTGCGGGCAGCTTCGATCGCCGGTCCGCGGGGCGCGCCCCGTGCGGGTGCGCGCGCCGCGGACCGGTTGCCGTGGGCCCTGTCGGGTCCACGGAGGCCGGCCGAGGGCCGTCCCCCTCGGCCGGCCGGTCAGGGGGTTGTGCCGCCTGCGCGGCGGGCCGTCAGGCTCCGGCGGCGATCTGCGCCAGGCGCCTGGCCTCGTCGCGGGTCGCGCGGGCGACGGCGTCCTCGTCCACCGTGGTGAGGCGGTTGTCCTCGACGACGGTCCTGCCGTCGACGAGGGAGAGGGTGACGGGTGCCGCCGCTCCGAAGACGAGCGCGGTCACCGGGTCGGCGATGGAGGCGTGGGCCAGGGTGTCCAGCTTCCACAGGACGAGGTCGGCGAGCTTGCCGGCCTCCAGCGAGCCGATCTGGTCGGCGCGGCCGAGCACCTGGGCGCCGCCGTAGGTGCCCAGCCGCAGTGCCTGACGGGCGTTCAGGGCCTTCTCGCGGTGGGCGCCGAGGCGGTTGATCAGGAGTGCGTTGCGCAGTTCGGTGTGGAGTTCGCCGGACTCGTTGGACGCGGTGCCGTCGACGCCGAGGCCGACCGGGACTCCGGCGGCGAGCATGTCGGGGACGCGGGCGATTCCGGCGGCGAGGCGTGCGTTGGACGAGGGGCAGTGGGCGACGCCGGTGCCGGTGCGGGCGAAGGCGGCGATGTCGGAGTCGTTCATGTGGACGCAGTGCGCCATCCACACGTCGTCGCCGAGCCAGCCGGTCGTCTCGAAGTAGTCGGTGGGGCCCATCCCGAACAGTTCCTTGCAGAACTGCTCCTCCTCGACGGTCTCGGAGCCGTGGGTGTGCAGCCGTACGCCGCGCCGCCGGGCCAGTTCCGCGCCCTGCTTCAGGAGTTCGGTGGAGACGGAGAACGGTGAGCAGGGTGCCACCGCGATCTGCGTCATCGCGTCGAAGGAGGTGTCGTGGTGCGCGTCGATGGTGGCCTCGGTGGCGGCGAGCGCTCCCTCCAGGGATTCGACGGCGAAGTCCGGGGGCAGCCCGCCGTCCTTCTCGCTGCGGTCCATGGACCCCCGGGCGAGCGTGAAGCGTACGCCCATGTCACGGGCGGCGCCGATGATGGCGCCGGAGAGGTCTCCGGACCCCTGCGGGTAGACGTAGTGGTGGTCCATCGCGGTGGTGACCCCGCCGCGGGCCATCATGGCGAGCGATCCCTGGGCGGCGGCGCGGACCATCGGCTCGTCGACGCGGGCCCACGTCGGGTAGAGCGCGGTGAGCCAGTCGAAGAGGTTGTGGTCGGTCGCCAGGCCCCGGGTGATCCACTGGTAGAAGTGGTGGTGGGTGTTGACCAGGCCCGGGGTGGCGAGGTGTCCGGTGGCGTCGACGCGGCGTACGACACCGGTGAGCCCCTCCGGGGCCTTGCCGGCGCCGACGGATTCGATGCGGTTGTCCGCGACGACGATGTGGCCCGAGGCGTACTCGGTGTCGTGGGCGTCGACGGTGGCGATCGAACAGTTCTCGATGACGAGGCGCTGGGGGTCTGCCGAGGCTGCCATGGCGCTTCCTTCTTCTCTCGGTGGCGAGGGCACCCGTGCGTCCGGGGAGCACGGGAGGGCACGGCAGGACCCTAGGAGGATTTGAGTGCCACGGCGTTGCGGCCGTGGGTGCCGAGATGGTGGAAGAACAGGTTGAGCAGGACGGCGGCGAGTGCTCCGGCGCTGATCCCCGAGCCGAGCACGGTCTGTGCCCAGGACGGGAATCCGGCGTAGAAGCCGGGCGCGGCGAGCGGGACGATGCCCGCGCCGAGCGCCACGGCCACCAGGATGATGTTGGAGCTGTCGTCGAGGCCGGCCGCGGAGAGCGTCCGGATGCCGCTGACGGCGATCGAGCCGAACAGGACGATGCCGGCGCCGCCGAGGACGGGCATCGGGACGAGCGAGACGACCGCTCCGAGGACGGGGAAGGCCCCCAGGACCAGCAGGGCGCAGCCGGCCGTGGCGACGACGTAGCGGCTGCGGACCCGGGTCAGGGTGACGACGCCGACGTTCTGGGCGAAGGCACTGGTGGGGAAGCCGCCGAAGACCGGGCCGAGGAGGGTGGCGATGCCGTCGGTGCGCAGGCCCCGGGTGAGGGTGGGGCCGTCGGTGCGCCGGTCGCAGATCTCGCCGAGGGCGAGCATCCCGGCGGACGACTCGGTCATCAGCACCAGCATGACGATGCACAGGGAGAGGATCGCGGCGGGCCGGAACTCGGGCGCTCCGAAGGCGAAGGGGGCGGGCAGCGCGGCCAGCGGCGCGGAGCCGAGCCCGGAGAAGTCGGCGAGTCCGAACGGGATCGCGGCCAGGGTGCCGACGAACATGCCCGCCAGCAGGGCGACCTGTTTGACGAAGCCGCGTCCGAAGCGCTGGATCAGCAGGATCACGACGAGGGTGAAGGCGGCCAGCGCCAGGTACTTCATGGCGCCGAAGTCGGCGGCCGTCTCGTCGCCGCCCTGGGCCCAGCCCACGGGTACGGGCATCAGGGTGACCCCGATGAGGGTGATGACGACACCGGTGACGAGCGGCGGGAAGAAGCGGAGCAACCGGCCGAAGAAGGGGCCGACGGCCAGGCAGAACACTCCGGCGACGAGCACCGCCCCGTAGATGGCGGGGAGTTGGTGGCCGGGGGCGCTGGTCTCGGCGATGGCGAGCATCGGGGCGATCCCGGCGGAGGACGCGGCGTTGACGAACGGCAGCCGGTTGCCGGCGAAACGTCCGGCGCCGAGGGTCTGGAGCAGGGTCGCGCAGCCGGCGATCAGCAGGCCGGCGGCGATCAGCCGGGTCATGCCGGCCGCGTCGAGGCCCACGGCCTGTCCGATGATGAGCGGAGGGGTGACGACGCCCGCGTACATGGCGGCGATGTGCTGGAGCGCGGCGGGCAGGAGCCGCGCGGGAGGGAGTCTCTCGTCCACCGGGTGGACCGCTGTGCCGGCGGCGGACGGTGGTGCGGTGCATGGGCCTTGCGCCGGCCCCGTTGCAGGCTGTGCCATGGTGTGTCCTCCGGGATGGACCGGCCCCGCCCGGGCGTGGGCCGAGGGGAGCCGGTTCAGCGCCGCGTCAGAGGTTGGTCATGTCGACCGGGATCTTGGGCTCGACGCCGTCCCGGAGCACCGTCGCCTCGATGAGGCCGTACGGCCGGTCGGCGGCGAAGTAGACCTCGTTGTCGTTCTTGAGGCCGAAGGGCTCCAGGTCGACGAGGAAGTGGTGGTTGTTGGGCAGCGAGAAGCGGATCTCGTCGATCTCGCTCCGGCTGTTGATGATGCGCGAACCCATCTGGTAAAGGGTCTGCTGGAGCGAGAGGGAGTACGTCTCGGCGAACGCTTCGAGCATGTACTTGCGCGCCTGCCGGTAGGACTTCTCCCAGTTCGGCATGGGCTGTTCGTCGTCGGTCCAGTTGTAGCGCCACCTGGCGGAGACATCGGTCGCCAGGATGCGGTCGTACGCCTCCTTGAGGGTGGTGTACCTGTCCTTGACGTAGCCCCAGAACTCCGAGTTGGTGGAGTTGAGCACGGTGAGGTCCTTGAGGCCGGAGACGATCTCCCACTTCCGGCCGTCGTAGGTGATCTGGGCGGTGCGCAGCTCCTGGCCCTTGCGGACGAAGGAGTGCTGGACCTCATCGGCGCCGATGAAGCGGGAGTTGCCGTCGGAGGTGGCGATGCGCTCCCAGGCGTACTCCTCGATCCGGATCCGGGCCGTCCTGATCGGTTCCTGGGAGGTCACGAAGTGGCGGGCGAGGTGGATGCCGAACTGCTCGGCTGACTCGATGCCGTGTTCCTTGGCGAAGGCGAACACCGTGTTCTTGGTGGTGTCGGTCGGCAGGACGTTGGCGTTGGAACCGGAGTAGTGGACGTCGTCCATGTCGCCGGAGAGGGCGACCGAGACGTTGAGGTCCTTGATGTGGTGGGTGTCGCCGTCCCGCACGATCTTGACGACGCGGTTCTCTGCTTTGCCGTACTGGTTCTGGCCGAGAATCGTGGGCATCTGTAGCTAGCTCCCTCGGTAAACGGAGTAGCCGAACGGGTTGAGCAGCAGCGGTACGTGATAGTGCTCGCCGGGGGTGACGGCGAAAGCGATCGCCACCTCCGGGAAGAACGCGCCGCTGTCCCTTACGCGGGGGGCGTCCTGCTGCGCCTCGGCTTGCTTCTTGGCGGTGAAGTACGACTCGGTGTCGAACACGAGCCGTACGTGGGTGGTTCCTTCCGGCAGGGCCGGCAGGTCTGTGCAGCGCCCGTCCGCGTCGGTCGCGGACGCGCCGAGCGTCACGTACCGCTCGTCGCCGTCGCGGGCGGCCAGGGAGACGGTGACGGCCTCGGCGGGCCGGCCGATGCTGGTGTCCAGGACGTGGGTGGACACCGATGCGGTGGTGTCGGTGCTCAAGACCGTCACGCTCCTTGTTCTCTGTGGTGCCGTACGGGGCTTCAGGAGTCCTGTACGAGGCGGGTCAGCCGGACGCGGTTGATCTTGCCCAGTTCGGCGCGCACGATCTCGCGTTCCCGCTCGGGCGGGTTGGAGATCCGGGCCTTCAGCGCGTCGCGCATCTGCTCACCGGTGGCTCCGGTGGCGCAGATCAGAAAGACGTGTCCGAACCTCTCCTGGTAGGCCAGGTTCAGTGCGAGCATCTCGGCCCTCAGCTCGTCGGACGCGTCCGCCATCCCGCGCTGTTCGCGGGCCGACGTCGGGTCCCCCGGCTCGGGGCGACCGATCGGCGGGTGCCCGGCCATCGCCTCGGCCAGGTCCTTCTCGGAGAGTTCCGCCGTGGCGGCGTCGTTGGCCAGGAGGAGTGCCTCGGGGGTGGCGTAGGGCCGTCGGGAGAGGATGACGCTCCCCCAGTGTCCGCTCGCACAGACCTCGTGCAGCGCGGCGGCGGCCTCGGGTGCCGCCTGGGTGTTGAACCGGGCGAGGCCCGGTGTGGAGCTCGTCGTCACGGGAGCCTCCGTGGCCTTTTTTCGCTGTGCGTTGTCGGGCTGCGGATAGCTAACGCCCTTCGCAACACCACGTCAACAGTTTGTTGAAATTCCACGAACAGCCGATGCCGCCGCCCGGGGACCGGGTCGACGGCATCGAGGGGGACACGGCCGGACTACTCGCCCTTCGCGGCGTGTTCCCGGTTCAGGTAGTTGTACACGGTGAAGCGGCTGACGCCGAGGGCGCCGGCCACGGTCTCCACCCCGTGCCGTACGGAGAAGGCGCCGCGCGCCTCCAGCGTCCGCACGACACCCTGCTTGGTCTTGCGGTCCAGCTCGGCGAGCGGCATCCCGTGCCGCCGCTCCATCGCGGCCAGGATGTGGTCGAGCGAGTCGGAGAGCTGCGGAAGCCGTACGGCCAGCACCGCCTCCCCCTCCCAGGCGAGCACCACGTCGTCGGCCTGCGCCTGGTCGGGGCCGAGCAGTTCGGCACCCATGGCGTCGACGAGCGGCTTCACCGCGATCACGAGGGGATGGTCCACCGGTTCGGTCACGGGGTGTCCTCCCCGATCACGTTCAGCTGGAGCGAGACCCGGGTGGCCCCGGAGGCCAGGGCCTCGCGGAGCAGCGCGTCCACAGCGGCGAGCACCTGGTCGGCACCGCCCTCGGCCGTGTTGCCGAAGGGGCCCACGTCCACGGCGTCGAGGTCGGCCGCCTGCACGACCTCCCTGGCCACCACCGCGTGGGCGGGTGCCTCGTCGAGGTCGAAGGGCTCGGTGGTGAATTCCACCCTCAAACGCACGGTGCCTCCTCATGTCCCGCCGCGGTCGTCGGCTCGCCCGGCTCGATTCCCGACCCTACGCAACGCGGGAGGCCTCTTGACAGCCGCGCCGACCTCGTTGCAATCTTCCGTTGAGCAGAAACTAACTTCCGCAATACGGAAGGAGTGCAGTATGGGTTACGCGGACCAGCGCTTCGATGTGAACCTTTCGATCCTCTTCACGGAACTCCCGCTCCTGGAACGCCCCGCGGCCGCGGCCGCGGCCGGATTCTCGGCGGTCGAGCTGTGGTGGCCCTGGACCGAGACCCCCACGCCGCCGCAGGCGGAGCTCGACGCCCTGCGCAAGGCGCTCGACGACGCCGGCACCCAGCTGGTGGGGCTCAACTTCTACGCCGGCCGGCTGCCCGGGCCGGACCGCGGCGCCCTCTCGCTGCCGGGCGCGGAGTCGGACCGTTTCCGCGCCAACATCGAGGTGGCGACCGCCTTCGCCGCCGCCACCGGCTGCCGGGCGCTCAACGCGCTCTACGGCAACCGCGTGGACGGCGTCGACCCCGCCGTCCAGGACGAACTCGCCCTGGAGAACCTGGTGGCGGCCGCCCGCGCCGCTCACGACGTCGGGGCGGACCTCCTGATCGAGGCGCTCAACGGGCCGGAGTCGCCCCGCTATCCGCTGCTGAGCGCGCCGTCGGCGATCGAGGTCGTCGACCGGGTCGACGAAGCCACCGGACTGGGCAACGCCAAGTTCCTGCTGGACCTCTACCACCTGTCCATGAACGGCGAGGACGTCGGCCAGGTCATCAAGGCGTACGCCGCCAGGACCGGCCACGTCCAGATCGCCGACAACCCGGGGCGCGGCGCGCCGGGCACCGGCTCGCTCCCGCTGGAACGACTCCTCGACGAACTGGCCGACGCCGGTTACACGGGCCGGGTCGGCCTGGAGTACAAGCCGGGCGACCGGCCGAGCGCGGAGTCCTTCGACTGGCTCCCGGCCTGACCCCCGCCCCACACGTTTTCACCGGAAGGCACCCTCATGAGCAGCAACCTCCCCAAGGTCGCCTGGATCGGGCTCGGCATCATGGGATCCCCCATGGCGGAGAACCTGATCAAGGCCGGGTACGACGTCACCGGCCACACCCTGGAGCAGGCCAAGGTCGACCGGCTGGTCGCGGCGGGCGGCAAGGGTGCCGCCTCGGTCGCCGAGGCCGTACGCGACGCCGACGTCGTCGTCACCATGGTCCCGGCCTCCCCGCAGGTCGAGGCGATCGCCTACGGCCCGGACGGCATCCTGGAGAACGTCAGGAGCGGCGCCCTGCTGATCGACATGTCGTCGATCACCCCGCAGACCTCCGTGGACCTGGCCGCGGCCGCGAAGGACAAGGGCGTCCGCGTGCTGGACGCCCCCGTCTCGGGCGGTGAGGCCGGCGCGATCGAGGCCGTGCTCTCCATCATGGTCGGCGGCGAGCAGGCCGACTTCGACGCCGCCCGGCCGCTGCTGGAGGCGCTCGGCAGAACGATCGTGCTGTGCGGCCCGCACGGCTCCGGCCAGACGGTCAAGGCCGCCAACCAGCTGATCGTCGCCGTCAACATCCAGGCGTGCGCCGAGGCCGTGGTCTTCCTGGAGAAGTCCGGGGTCGACCTGGCCGCCGCGCTCGACGTGCTGAACGGCGGACTGGCCGGCTCGACGGTCCTGACCCGCAAGAAGGACAACTTCCTGAAGCGGGACTTCGCCCCCGGCTTCCGGATCGACCTGCACCACAAGGACATGGGGATCGTCACGGACGCCGCCCGCACCGTCGGTGCCGCACTGCCCGTAGGGGCGGTGGTGGCCCAGCTGGTCGCCTCGCTGCGCACCCAGGGCGACGGGGGCCTGGACCACTCGGCGCTGCTGCGCTCGGTCGAGCGCCTCTCCGGTTCCCAGGTCTGACACCTCGCCCCGACAGCGGGGCCCCCGAACTCCGGGCCGTGGCGGCGCTGACACCTGTCCTGTCGCGCCCAGGCGCCGCCGCGGTCCGGAACCACATACTCCGAATTCAACAAACTGTTGACGTGCGGTTCGTGCCGAACCTACGCTCCTCAGGCCGTCAGCAGCCCCGTACGGAAGGTCTTCATGTCCCAGCGTGTGCTCACCACCGAGTCAGGCGCTCCGGTCGCCGACAACCAGAACTCCGCCACGGCCGGTGCCGGCGGGCCGCTCCTGATCCAGGACCAGCACCTGCTGGAGAAGCTGGCCCGCTTCAACCGTGAGCGCATCCCGGAGCGCGTCGTGCACGCCCGCGGTTCCGGCGCGTACGGCTACTTCGAGGTGACGGACGACGTCACCGGCTGGACCCGCGCGGACTTCATGTCCGAGGTCGGCCGGCGCACCGAGACGTTCGTCCGCTTCTCGACGGTCGCCGACTCCCTCGGTGGCGCCGACGCCGTACGCGACCCGCGCGGTTTCGCCGTCAAGTTCTACACGGACGAGGGCAATTACGACCTGGTCGGCAACAACACCCCGGTCTTCTTCGTCAAGGACCCGGTGAAGTTCCCCGACTTCATCCACTCGCAGAAGCGCGACCCCTTCACGGGCCGTCAGGAGCCGGACAACGTCTGGGACTTCTGGGCGCACTCCCCCGAGGCCACCCACCAGGTCACCTGGTTGATGGGCGACCGGGGCATCCCGGCCTCCTACCGCCACATGAACGGCTACAGCTCGCACACCTACCAGTGGACGAACGCCGAGGGCGAGGCCTTCTTCGTCAAGTACCACTTCAAGACCAACCAGGGCGTGCGCTCCCTGGACGCCGGCCGGGCCGCCGAGCTCGTCGGCCAGGACGCCGCCTCGCACCAGACGGACCTGCTCCAGGCCATCGAGCGCGGGGTGAACCCGTCCTGGACCCTGCACGTCCAGGTCATGCCGGCCGCCGAGGCCGCGGAGTACCGCTTCAACCCGTTCGACGTCACCAAGGTGTGGCCGCACGCGGACCATCCGCTGCACCGGGTCGGGCGCCTGGTCCTGGACCGCAACCCGGACAATGTCTTCGCCGAGGTCGAGCAGGCGGCGTTCTCGCCGAACAACTTCGTGCCCGGCATCGGCCCGTCCCCGGACAAGATGCTCCAGGGCCGGCTGTTCGCGTACGCCGACGCGCAGCGCTACCGGCTGGGCATCAACCACACCCAGCTCCCGGTCAACGCGCCGAAGGCGCCCGTCGTCGACAACTACGGGCGCGACGGCCTGCACGCCACCCGGTACGGCGCGCGCCACGACAGGAACTACGAGCCCAACTCGTACGCCGGTCCCGCCCAGACCGGTGACCCGCTCGCCGCCCCGCTCGCCGTGCACGGCTGGACGGGCACGCACGAGGCGCCCGCGCACACGAAGGACGACGACTTCTTCCAGGCGGGCGAGCTCTACCGGCTGATGTCGGCCGACGAGAGGGACCGCCTGATCGCCAACATCGCCTCAGGCCTCTCGCAGGTCACCCGCGACGACGTGATCGGGAAGAACCTCGCCCACTTCCACGCCGCCGACCCCGAGTACGGCAAGCGCGTGGCGGAGGCCGTCCGCGCCCTGCGCGAGGACTGAGCCGCCGCCCCCAGACCCTGCCGGTGCCGCGCACCCTGATGAGGGGTGCCGCGCGGCACCGGCAGGACGGGACCGCGGCGGCGGACGACGCCAGTGCGGTGGCGAAGGGCCCGGCGGTCCGGTTCCAGACCTGAGGGAACCGGGCCGCTCACCGGGCCCCCGTCCGCCGCCGCGGTCGCAGGACCACCGGGCGCAGCCTGTTGTAGCCGCGCACCGACACCGGTCGCAGCGCTCTGAGTTCGTACGCGGCCGTCCCCGCCAGTTCCCCGGCGAACGCCGTGTCCACCAGCACGGTGGCCGGGCGGGCCACGCCGGTGAGTCTGGCCGCGACGTTCACCGCACCCCCGTAGACATCACCGAAGCGAATGAGGACCGCGCCGTGGGCCAGCCCGGTCCGCACCTTCGGCAGCCGCTTCTCCTCCTCGACACGGGCGGTGAGTTCCAGCGCGATGCCGGCGGACGCGGACGCCGAATCGCAGACGAACAGCACCTCGTCCCCGATGGTCTTCACCACCCGGCCACCCCCCTCGGCGACCACGTCGCCGGTCAGGCTCTCGAACCGGTCGAGCACCCTGCCCAGTTCGGCGGTGTCCAGTCCCCGGGTCATCCGGGTGTAACCGACCATGTCCGTGAATCCGACCGCCAGTTCGCGGACGTCGGTCCCTTCCCCGGCCGCCGTCGGACCGTCCGCCGCCGCCCCGACGGGCCGCCCCGGCCCGGCCGGCACGAAGCCCTGCCCCTCGGCGGCCATCCTCCCCGCGTGCGCGGCGAGATGACGGCGCCACACATGCCGCTGCAACCGCTCCATCTCGGGCAGCAGGGCCGCGGCGTGATCGACCGGTTCTCCCCCGTGCCCAGGGACGCCCGGTCCCCGGCTCATCCAGGCCCACAAGGTGGACACCTGCCACTCGGCGAGGCGGGAGAGATGGTGTCCCAGAGCACGCGCCATCATCGTTTCGCTCTCCGCGGTGATGAGCCCCGCCTCGATGAGCCGCTCCCCCGCGCGCAGCGCGTCCACGTCGGCGTCGGTGAACACCCGCGCGTCATCGTCGACCACCGGGAACCCGAGCGCGTGCCAGATCTGCGCGGTGCGCTCGGCCGTGACACCGGTCCGTGCGACGACGTCCCGCCGCGTATGGACGCGGCCGCCGCCGAGCAGGACCTCCTCGACGGTCGGCCGCGGTTCGCCGGCACCGGACCGGGGCTCCTGGTCCGGTGCGTTCATGTGGTGTGCACGATCAGCACGTCGAGACCCGCTCTCCGGGCGACGTCCGCGGGCACGGATCCGAGGATGCGCCCGGCGAGCGAGCGCAGCCCCCGGTTTCCGACGACCAGGAGATCGGCCGAGCACTCCCGGGCGGTCCGTACGAGCGCGGCAACCGGCTCGTCCTCCACGGCCACGGAGCGCACATGCACCGCGCCCTGCGCTCGAGCCCGGTCCCTGGCGATCCGCAGCGTGTCCTCGGCGGGCGCCGACCCCACCACCTGGAACGCCTCCGCTCCCAACTGGTCGGTCGCACGCGATAGTTCGGGCCCGCGCATGGGTGCGTACGCACAGGCGATCACCAACTCGGCTTCGCAGACGGCGGCGAGCCGGGCCGCCCCCTCGACCGCTGCGAACGACGACTCCGAGCCGTCCGTGCCGACCATCACCGTCCGGTAGGCGACCACGACAACCTCCCCTTACCGCGAAGTAAGCTTACTCCGGAGTAAGATAGGGCGCCGGGATCCGCCGGACAAGGGGGCGGCACGCACGGCACGGGGACCGCCCCCCGCGTTCCTGCCGTCAGCCCGTCAGCGCGCGGATCGCGGTCGGGGCGTGGCCGGGCTCCGAGGCCACGTCCTCGAACTCGTTGACCGACGCGATGTCGCTCCCGCTCATCGAGATGTTCGTGACCCGCTCCAGGATCGCCTCGACCACGACCGGCACCCGGTGCTCGGCGGCGAGCTTCTTCGCCTCCTCGAACGCCGGCAGCAGCTGGTCCGGTTCGGTGACCCGGATCGCCTTGCAGCCGAGCCCTTCCACGACCTTGACGTGGTCGACGCCGTAGACGCCCAGCTCCGGGGAGTTGAGGTTCTCGAACTCCAGGTTGACCTGGAAGTCGATGTCGAAGGTGCGCTGCGCCTGCCTGATGAGCCCGAGGTAGGAGTTGTTCACCAGGACGTGGACGTACGGGATGCGGTGCTGCGCGCCGACCGCGAGCTCCTCCAGCATGAACTGGAAGTCGTAGTCACCGGAGAGGGCGACCACGGAGCCGTCCGGGTCGGCCGTGGCGACGCCCAGCGCGGCGGGGATCGTCCAGCCCAGCGGACCGGCCTGGCCGCAGTTGATCCAGTGGCGCGGCCGGTAGACGTGCAGCATCTGGGCGCCCGCGATCTGGGAGAGGCCGATGGTGGTGACGTACCGGGTCTCCGGCCCGAAGGCCCGGTTCATCTCCTCGTAGACGCGCTGCGGCTTCAGGGGCACGTTCTCGAAGTGCGTACGGCGCTGGAGCGTCGCCCGGCGCTCCTGGGTGGACGCCGCCCAGGCCGCGCGGTCCTTCAGCCGGCCCGCGGCCTCGCGCTCACGTGCCACCTCGACGAAAAGCTCCAGCGCGGCCTTGGCGTCGGAGGCGATCCCGAGGTCAGGGGCGAAGATCTTGCCCAGCTGGGTGGGTTCGATGTCGACGTGGACGAAGGTGCGGCCCTCGGTGTACACGTCGAGCCTGCCGGTGTGCCGGTTGGCCCAGCGGTTGCCGATGCCGAGGACGAAGTCGGACTCCAGGAAGTTCGCGTTGCCGTAGCGGTGCGAGGTCTGCAGGCCGACCATCCCGGCGTTGAGCGCGTGGTCGTCCGGGAGGGTGCCCCAGCCCATCAGGGTCGGGATGACCGGGACGCCCGTCAACTCGGCGAATTCCACCAGGAGTTCCGACGCGTCAGCGTTGATGACACCGCCGCCGGCGACGATCAGCGGGCGCGCGGAGGCGTCCATCATGTCCAGAGCGCGCTCGATCTGCCTGCGGCTCGCGGCCGGCTTGTGCACCGGGAGCGGCTCGTACAGCTCGGGATCGAACTCGATCTCGGTCAGCTGCACGTCGATGGGCAGGTCGACCAGGACCGGGCCGGGCCGACCGCTGCGCATCAGGTGGAAGGCCCGCTGGAGGACGCCGGGGACCTGCGCGGCCTCCAGGACGGTGGTGGCGGCCTTGGTCACCGGGGCGGCGATCGACGCGATGTCGACGGCCTGGAAGTCCTCCTTGTGGAGTACGGCCGTCGGGGCCTGACCGGTGATGCAGAGGATCGGGACGGAGTCGGCGATGGCGGAGTACAGGCCGGTGATCATGTCGGTGCCGGCCGGGCCCGACGTGCCGACGCAGACGCCGATGTTCCCGGCGGCGGCGCGGGTGTAGCCCTCGGCCATGTGGGAGGCGCCCTCGACATGGCGGGCGAGGGTGTGGTGCACCCCGCCGGCCGCCTCGAGCGCCGCGTAGAACGGATTGATCGCGGCACCCGGCACACCGAACGCGTTGCTGACGCCTTCGCGCTTGAGGATCTCGACTGCCGCGCGGGCAGCGGTCATACGGGGCATGGAGGACTCCTGCTCGGATGTGGTGGATTCGGGCTCTGTCGCGCCACCTGAGAGCACCATTTCCGCATTGCGGAAGACTTGTTCTGCTATACGGAAGTAATCTAGAGCGGGCCCGGGACGGCCGTCAAGAGACCCGGGACGGCCGTCAAGAGACCCGGGACGGCCGTCAAGAGACCCGGGGCGGCCGTCGAGGGACCGGTCCGGCCGGCGGGAGAAGGCGCCGCCGGACCAAATACGCCAAGTCCCTGCCCAGAACATCGCTCTTGGTGGACGATGGGGACACGGAGAGCAAGGGCCGCGAAGTCGGCGGCGGGAGGGGGCGGTTCGTGGAGTCCGTACCGGTACGCTGCCCGGTCTGCCGCCGGGACCACGCCTACATCACCCCGGTGTACCCGTGCCCGTGCGGAGCGCCGACCGCCCCGCCGCTCCTGCGCGGCGCCCCCGCCGAACCCATCACGCACCGCACCTGGACCGACGACTGGGTGAGCGTCCGCTGCCACAGCTGCGGACGTCGCGACCAGTGGCCCCATCCCGAGCTCTGCTGCCCCTGCGGGGCGGTGCTGCGCATACCGGTACGCGCGGTCGCCACACGCGGTGGAGCGGCCGCCCGCCCGGTCACCCCGGCCCATATCCCCCTCCCCCGCACGGCCGCGCACCCGCGCCCGCCGTTCCGGCCCCTGGTGATCCGTACGTCCCGCGACGCGGTCAGCGCCGCCGCGCTCTATCTGACCTGGCTCGGCTACCGCGACGTCGTCCAGCCGGAGGTGCGCCCGCTGTCCCGGATCGACCTGCGGGCGGACGGACTGATCGCCCAGGTGGACTCGACCACCCGGCCCACAACCCTGCGCGACGTCGAATGCCTCTGGCTGAACGCCCTCAACTCGGAGGTGACCAGCGTCTTCTTCTCCCTGGCCGGGTACGCGGACGACGCCAGGTCGCGCGGTGACGGCCTCGCCATCCCGCTCTTCGTCATGGACCTCACGGGTACCCCGCAGCCGGTCAACAGCCCCGCCGAGGAGCTCGTCAGCACCGGCCCCTGACCGCCCGCCATACTGGCGGCATGCGCATCCGCCCCGTCCGCCGCGCCGAACTCCCGCTGCTCCAGGACATCGAACGCGCCGCCGGCGAGCCCTTCCGGGCGTTCGGCATGGCCGCGGTCGCCGACGACGAGCCCCCGCCGCTCGGCGTGCTGGAGGAGTACGCCCGCGCCGGCCGGTGCTGGGTGGCGGCCGAGGGGCCCGACGACCGCCCGGTCGGCTATCTGCTCGCGGACCGGGTGGACGGCGCGGCCCATGTCGAGCAGGTCTCGGTGACCCCCGCCGCCGCCCGCCGGGGCGTGGGCCGCGCCCTCATCGCCCACCTCGCCGACCGGGCCGTGGCCGAGGGCCTGGACGCCCTCACGCTCACCACCTTCGCCTCGGTCCCCTGGAACGCCCCGTACTACGAGCGCATCGGTTTTCGGACGCTGGCGGCGGACGAAGTCGGCGAAGGGCTCAGGGAGATCAGGGCCCGGGAGGCCGAACACGGCCTGGACCGGTGGCCACGGGTCTGCATGCGCCGTGAACTTCCGGCGCGTCCCGGAGCATGATTTCGGTCACCCCTGCCCCGGGAGCCACATATGTTCGGACTGTTGTCAGTATGGGGACGTAGAGTGAAGGCATGGTCTTAACTCCACGACTTTCCACCCACTTCGCGCCCGTTTTCCCGACACAGCCGACGCACCCGGCCGTCGTCGAGGCGAACGAGGCGATCCGTGCGCTCGTGGACCAGCGGGCCGGCCAGGACTGGTCGTCCGTGGAGTCCGCGCAGTACGAGGTCCTGCTCATCGAATGGGCCGCGGCCACCCGCGGCATGGGCGCCGGCATCATAGAGGCGGCCTGACCGCCGGGGCGGTGCCCACCGCCCCGGCGTGCGCCTCCTCCCCGAAGGCGCGCCCCATCGCGGGCCTTCGGGGAGCCGGCTCTTCTACTCCCCGTACCCCGCCCGTAGGTCGATCTTGCGGACCTTGCCGCTGACCGTCATCGGGAAGGTGTCCAGGATCCGCAGCCGGCGCGGGATCTTGTAGTGGGCCAGCTGCTCACGGCAGTACGCCGTCACCTCCTCCAGCGTCGGCGGGGCCGCCGGGTCGCGGGGGATGACGCAGGCGAGGATCTCCTCGCCGTACTTCTCGTCCGCCACGCCGACCACCTGTACGTCGGCGATCTTCGGGTGGCCGTAGAGGAACTCCTCGATCTCCCGGGGGTACACGTTCTCGCCGCCCCGGATGATCATGTCCTTGATGCGGCCGATGATCCGGACGTAGCCGTCCTCGCGCATCACCGCGAGGTCTCCGGTGTGCATCCAGCGGCCCGCGTCGACGACCTCCGCGGTCCGTTCCGGTTCGTCCCAGTAGCCGAGCATCACGCTGTACCCGCGGGTGCACAGCTCACCGGCCGCACCGCGTGGGAGGGTCACCCCCGTCACCGGGTCGGTCACCTTCACCTCGATGTGCGGCAGCGCCCGCCCCACCGTGCCCGTGCGGCGCTCCAGGTCGTCGTCACGGCGGGTCTGGGTGGAGACCGGGGAGGTCTCCGTCATCCCGTAGCAGATGGACACCTCCTCCATGTGCATCTCGGCGACGACCCGCTTCATCACCTCCACCGGGCACGGCGATCCGGCCATGATCCCGGTCCGCAGCGAGGAGAGGTCGTAGGCGGCGAAGTCCGGCAGGTCGAGCTCCGCGATGAACATGGTGGGGACGCCGTAGAGCGAGGTGCAGCGCTCGCGCTGGACGGCTTCGAGCACGGCGGCGGGCTCGAAGGCGGGGGCGGGGATGACGATGCAGGCGCCGTGCGAGGTGATGCCCAGGTTCCCCATGACCATGCCGAAGCAGTGGTAGAAGGGCACGGGCAGGCAGACGCGGTCGTGTTCGGTGTAGGCCACCATCTCGCCCACGAAGTAACCGTTGTTGAGGATGTTGTGGTGGGAGAGGGTGGCGCCCTTGGGGAAGCCCGTGGTGCCCGAGGTGTACTGGATGTTGATCGGGTCGTCGCAGGACAGCTCGGCCTCGCGCGCGGCGAGCTGCTCGGGTGTGACGGACGCCGAGGCCCGGACCAGGTCGTCCCAGGAGGCGTCACCGATGTAGTGGACCGCCCGGAGCGCGGGGCAGTCGGCGCGGACCTGGTCGACCAGAGCCCGGTAGTCGCTGGAGCGGTGGCTGAGCGAGGCCACCAGCAGGGAGATGCCGGCCTGGTCGAGGACGAACCTCAGCTCGTGCGCGCGGTAGGCCGGATTGATGTTGACCATGACGGCCCCGATCCGGGCCGTGGCGTACTGGACGAGCACCCATTCCGGGCAGTTGACGGCCCAGATGCCGACCCGGTCGCCCTTCGCCACCCCGGAGGCCATCAGGGCCCGTGCCAGCTCCTCGACGGCGGCGCCGAACTCGGCGTACGTCCACCGGCGACCGGAGGCCACGTCGACCAGGGCCTCTCGCTCGGGGAACGCCTCGACGGCCCGGGCGAGGTTGCGGCCGACGGTGTCGCCCAGCAGCGGCGTGGTTCCGGTGCCATGGGCGTAGGACAGCTCGTCGGTCATCGCAGGTCCCCCTCGTCGAACTCGGCACCGGTGCCCCGGGCGGTCGCCTCGCGCAGCTCGATCCGGCGGATCTTCCCGGAGACGGTCTTGGGCAGGTCGGCGAACTCCAGTTTGCGGATGCGCTTGTAGGGGGCGAGGACCGACCGGGAGTGCGCGAACAGCACCTTCGCGGTGTCCGGCCCCGGCTCCCAGCCCTCCGCCAGCACCACGTACGCCTTCGGCACGGCGAGCCGCACCGGGTCCGGGGCGGGCACGACCGCCGCCTCGGCGACCGCCTCGTGCTCCAGCAGGGCGCTCTCCAGCTCGAAGGGCGAGATCTTGTAGTCGGAGGCCTTGAACACGTCGTCGGCCCGGCCGACATAGGTGATGTAGCCGTCCTCGTCCCGGGAGCCGATGTCGCCGGTGCGGTAGTAGCCGCCTGCCATAGCCCGGGCGGTGCGCTCCGGGTCGCCGTGGTAGCCCGTCATCAGGCCGACGGGGGCGTCGGACAGGTCCAGGGAGATCTCGCCCTCCGCCGCGCCCGGCGCACCGGTCACCGGGTCCAGCAGTTCCACCCTGAAGCCGGGGTTGGGGCGGCCCATCGAGCCCGCCTTCAACGGCTGCCCCGGGGTGTTGGCGACCTGGACGGCGGTCTCGGTCTGTCCGAAGCCGTCCCGGATGGTGACGCCCCAGGCCCGCCGGACGGTCTCGATGACCTCGGGGTTGAGGGGTTCACCCGCGGCGACGACCTCACGCGGGGGCGTCCTCAGCTGCGACAGGTCGGCCTGGATGAGCATGCGCCACACGGTCGGAGGGGCGCAGAAGCTGGTGACCGACGAGCGGTCCATCTCCGCCATCAGCCGGGCCGCGTCGAAGCGGGTGTAGTTGAAGACGAAGACGGTGGCCTCGGCGCTCCACGGGGCGAAGAGGTTGGACCAGGCGTGCTTGGCCCAGCCGGGCGAGGAGATGTTCAGGTGGACGTCACCGGGCTTCAGCCCGATCCAGTACATCGTCGACAGGTGACCGACCGGGTAGGACACATGGGTGTGTTCGACGAGCTTGGGGCTGGCGGTCGTCCCGGAGGTGAAGTAGAGCATCAGCGCCTCGTCGGCGTCGGTCTCCCGGGTCGGCGTGAAGGTGTCGGCGGCCTCCTCGGCCCCGCGGTAGGCGAGCCAGCCGTCGACGTCCTCACCGACCGCGATCCGGGTGTAGTCGCCGGGCACCTCGTCGAACTTCGCGGTGTCCTCGGACCGTACGAGGACGTGCCGGATCCGGCCGCGTTCGACGCGGTCGCGCAGGTCGACGGGGCCCAGCAGCGGGGTGGCGGGGATGACGACGGCGCGCAGCTTCATCGCCGCGAGGGCGGTCTCCCACAGTTCGGTCTGGTTGCCGAGCATGACGAGGATCCGGTCGCCGGCCGCGACGCCTTGGGACCGCATCCAGTTCGCCGCCCGGTCGGACCGGGCTGCCATCGCGGCGAAGGACACCTCGGTGCGGCCGCCGTCCTCCTCGACGATGTGCAGGGCGGTGCGGTCGTTGCCCTCGGCGATGACGTCGAACCAGTCGAGCGCCCAGTTGAAATGGGGTGGCCGGGGCCAGCGGAAGCCCGCGTAGGCCGTCGCGTAGTCCTCGCGGTGCTCCAGCAGGAAGTCCCGTGCCTCCCGGAACGTCTGCGTCGCGCTGGTTGCCGGCATGTGCCCTCCTCGTTGCGGACCCGTCAGCGGGACGACGGGCCTTAACATCATGTGAACAGTGACCCAGATCTCACCACCCCCGGACGGGGGTACCAGCGAGAGAGCGGGGATGCATCCCGTGAGCGAACCGGGCGAGGCGACCGAGCTCCAGGCGGCCCTGCTGAGGCTGCGACGTACCAGCGGGCTGCCCGTGGTCTTCGGCGGGCTGCTCTCCGACGCCCGTCACGCGCGCATCGCCGAGCTGAGCGGCGCCCAGACCTCCGCGCTGCGCGGGCTCGTCATCTCGGCGGGCAGTGGACTCGGCGGCAAGGCGATCGCGCTGTGCCGGCCGTGCGCGGTGACCGACTACGCCTCCGCCCGGCACATCAGCCACGAGTACGACACGGCCGTGGCGGCGGAGGGCCTGCGCTCGGTCGTCGCGGTGCCGGTCGTCGTGCGCCGCAGGGTGCGCGGGGTGCTGTACGGCGCCCTGCGCGCCCCGCGCACCCTCGGGGACCGTACGTTCGACGCGGCGGCCTCGGCCGCCCGGGACGTCGAGCAGGCGCTCGCCGTGCGGGACGAGGTGCGGCAGCTGCTCACGTCCACCCGGGAGCAGCTGACCGGTACGGGTCCCGGCGTCTGGGAGGACGTGCGGGAGGCGCACCGCGAGCTGCGGGCGCTGGCGCCCCGGATCGCCGACCCGGACCTGCGCGACGAGTTGCTCTCGGTGTGCGGGCGGCTCGCCTCGGCCGCCGGGAGCGAGCGTCCGGCCGGGGCCGGGTTCGTGCGGCTGGCGCCGCGCGAGGTGGACGTGCTGGCCTGTGTGGCGTCGGGGGCGACGAACGCGGTGGCGGCCGAGCGGCTGGGGCTGCGGCCGGAGACGGTGAAGGCCTATCTGCGCTCGTCGATGCGGAAGCTGGGGGCCCACACCCGGCTGGAGGCGGTGGTGGCGGCCCGGCGGGCGGGTCTGCTGCCCTGAGGCCCGCGGTGCCCCGGGACGGCCGGGGCTCAGTCGCCGAAGTCGACGAACGTGGCGTACCGGACGTCGTACACGGTGGCGTCCGACATCGTCTCCAGCATCCGGACGGCCTCGCCCGTGATCTCCTCACGCGCGCCCGCGCCGGGATCGGCGAACAGCTGGACGGTCACGGTCGCGGTGTCGTCCGCCCGGTCCACCCGCCAGATCGCCGCGAGGAACCCGTCGTACAGGACCGAGCCGTAGACCTGGTTGCCCACGCCGTTGCGGTTGCGGTAGGCGGCCGGAATGATCCGGGTCCGGTCCTCGTGGCCGAGCAGGACGTTGTCGAACTCGGGGAGGAAGCGCGGCGGGGCGGGGGTGTCGGCATCGGGCCGAGGGGCGTCGGGGAGGTCGAAGAGTTCGACGCCGTGCGCGTCACGGAAGGTGGCCAGCCGGGGCCGCAGCCGTTCGAAGACCTCGCGCAGCCGGGTGAGTCCGGCCCACCTCTGCATGTCCTTCACCGAGGCGGGCCCGAAGGCGCCGAGGTAGCGCAGGACCGTGTCGTCGGGGGCGGGCGCCGGCTCGGCGGGGCGGCCGAGCCAGTGCTCGGCGGTGGTGAGCGCGACCGGCCCGCCCTGCCCCCACAGCCCGCGCGGGGTGATCTGGACCAGCGGCAGTGTGCAGCGGGCGGCGGCGGACAGGGCGCGCGGTTCGGCGTCCGGCCAGTGGGTGAGCAGTTCGTCCCGCAGCTCCTTCATGGTGCGCGGGCGCTCCTCGACGAGCGTCCTGCTCAGGGCGGCGAGCCGGTCCAGGTCCACCCCCGCGAGCCCGCCGCGGAAGATCCTCAGCTCCCGGTCGCGGGCCGGCTGGACCAGGGGCCGCAGGGTGAGCGCGTCGTCGGCGGTGTGGGTGTGGATGGTGGAGCGCAGGGTGACGATCCGGACGACCTCCCGCGACTCCATCAGCGCGGAGAGCTCGGCGGGGTCGAAGTGCTCCAGCCGGGCGTGCAGCTGGAAGTAGGGGGGCCGGGTGTTCTGTGCCTGGAGGCCGACGAGCCGGGCGACCGCCTCCCCGGCCGGGAGTGCGGTGCGCCGGAGCAGCAACTGC
The DNA here is from genome assembly GCF_000177195.2 of Streptomyces sp. SirexAA-E. Classification (GTDB taxonomy): domain Bacteria; phylum Actinomycetota; class Actinomycetes; order Streptomycetales; family Streptomycetaceae; genus Streptomyces; species Streptomyces flavovirens. The sequence goes on along the minus strand of NC_015953.1, from coordinate 6,145,897 downwards.
CGTGCCAGGGTGGCCCGGTTGAGTGCGCGGCTGGACAGCGCGGGAGGGCTCGTCTTCGCGACCATGGCGGAACGCTATCCGGGGGCACCGACAGCGGCCCGCGAATCCGACACTCGGACGGGACCGTGGCGCCACGGCCGACGGGCCTCTCGCCCCCATGATGGTGCGGGTGATCAGTGTCCTGTTCGCCGTTCTGACCGCGCTCAGCAACGGGTCCGCCTCGGTGCTCCAGCGCCGCGCCGCCCTCAACGTCCCCTCCAGCGACGCGATGCGTCTGTCGCTGCTGGGCCATCTGCTGCGTCAGCCGGTGTGGCTGGGCGGCATCGGACTGGTGATCGTCGCCGCCGTCTGCCAGGCGGTGGCGCTGGCCACCGGGCCGATCGCCGTGGTCCAGCCCATCTTCGTGATCGAGCTGCCCGCGACCCTGCTGCTGGCCGGGTTCGTCATGCGGGTCGGGGTGCCGCGCCCGGTGTGGTCCGGGGTGGCCGCCGTGACGCTCGGGCTGGCGCTCGGCATGGCGTCGGCCGCACCGGTGGGCGGTACCGAGGAGGTGCGCGGTGCCGCCTGGATTCCCGCCCTGGTGGCGACCGGGGTCTTCGAGGCCGTGCTGATCGCCGCCGCGCTCTCCACCCGGAGGAACGCCCGGGCCGCGCTGCTGGGACTGGCGGCGGCCTGCGGGTACGCGCTGACGGCGGCGCTGATGAAGGACGCCATGTCACGGCTGGAGAGCCACGGTGGCGTCGGGCTGCTGACGGCGTGGCAGCTGTACGCCACCGCCGCGGCGGGCGTCGGCGCCCTCTTCCTCCTCCAGAACGCGCTGCAGGCCGGCTCGCTGGTGGCGGTGCAGCCGATGCTGACTCTGGGGGACGCGCTGATCAGCATCACCTACGGTGTGACGCTCTTCGGTGAGCACGTGCGCGGCGGTTGGTGGCTGCTGCCGCAGCTGATCGGGGTGGCGCTGATCGCCGTCGGCTGTGTGATCCTGGCGCGCTCCCCGCTGGCGTCCGGCGGCCAGGAACCGGCGCCCCGGGTGAAGTGAGCCCGGCGGGGGCGGCCCCGTACACCGCACAAGTGCAGGGGGCCTGATCCCGCGTCAGGGCTTGCCGCGGGCCGGTACCTCCTCGCCGGGCGGGACCGGCCCGGGCGGGGTCCCGTCGCCGAACGGGCGGCCGCCCAGCTCCTCGCGGTGGTGCGGGGCCAGCCAGCCGGACGGATCGGGGCCGAGCGGCACGATGCCGGTCGGGTTGATGCCGGTGTGCACGCGGTAGTAGTGCTGCTTGATGTGGTCGAAGTCGACGGTGTCGCCGAATCCCGGCGTCTGGTAGAGGTCGCGGACGTACGCCCACAGGACCGGGTCCTCGGTGAGCTTGTTCCGGTTGCACTTGAAGTGGCCGTGGTAGACGGCGTCGAACCGCACCAGGGTGGTGAAGAGCCTGATGTCCGCCTCGGTGAGGGTGTCCCCGACCAGGTAGCGCTGTCCGGCGAGCCGTTCGGAGACCAGGTCCAGGCGGCGGAACACGTCGACGTACGCGGCCTCGTACTCCCCCTGCTCGCCGGCGAATCCGGCCCGGTAGACACCGTTGTTGACGTCCCGGTAGATGCCCTCCATCACCTCGTCGATCTCGTCGCGCAGCCGTTCGGGGTAGAGGTCGGGGGCGCCGGGGCGGTGCAGGCCGGTCCACTCGGTGGCCAGGTCGAGGGTGATCTGCTGGTAGTCGTTGGTCACCAGGGCCTTGCTCGGGATGTCGACGATCGCGGGCACGCTGACCCCGCCGGGGTGGTCGTGCTCCCGGGCCTCGTACGCCTCGCTCAGGTAGCGGATGCCGAGCACCGGGTCCCGGCCGCCCTCGTCGAGGGTGAAGCGCCAGCTGCGGTCGTCCTGGAGCGGGTCGGCGACGGCCAGCGAGAGGGCGCTCTCCAGGCCGAGGAGGCGGCGGGAGACGAGGGCCCGGCTCGCCCAGGGACAGGCCCGGCTGACGACGAGCCGGTAGCGTCCCGCCTCGACGGGCCAGCCGTCCCGCCCGTCGGCGGTGATCCGGTCGGCGAAGTGGCTGCGGGACCGCTTGAAGGGCTTGTGGCCGTACGAGCTGTTCCCGTTCGGGTCCCGGTCGTCGGACTCCTGGGCTGAAGGTGTGCTGCTCACGTCTCGCTCCTCGGCGGATCGGTTGCTTGAGGGGTGTCCCGTACCTCCTGGCGTCTCCTTCCCCGTCGACCGGCTCCGACATCGGCGAGGGCGACGATCAGCCCGGCGAGGACGAACGCGACGGACACGATCAGCCCGTGGTCGTAGGCGTCGGCCCAGGCGTCGCGGCCCAGCTGGGCGAAGAAGACCGAGCCGACCGCCGCGATACCGATGGCCGATCCGACGCGCTGGCTGGTCTGGAGGGTGCCCCCGGCGCTGCCCGCGTTGCGGACCGGCACCTCGGACAGGGTGAGCGTCTGGTTGGGGGCGATGACCAGACCGCTGCCGAGTCCGGCCAGCAGCAGCGGGGCGGCCATCGCGAGGCCCGCGCCCCGGCCGGGCACCAGGTGGACGGCCATCGCGGTCAGCCCCAGCCCCGCCGCGACCATGGTCAGGCCCACCACGATCAGCGGCCGTCCGTAGCGGTGCACGAGCCGCCCGCCGATGCTCGCCGAACCGCCCGCGCCGAGCGCGAACGGGGTGATGGCGAGCCCGGCCTCCAGGGCGCTGTAGTGCAGTCCGGACTGGAGGTAGAGGGTGCTGATGAAGAAGATCGAGGTGAACCCGGCGAAGTACAGCAGGATCATCAGGCAGCCCAGCCAGAACGACCGGAACCGGAAGAGCCCGAGGTCGAGGACGGGTTGTACCCCGCGCCGTGTGCAGCGCGCCTCCCAGCCGACGAACGCGGCGAGCAGCAGGACGGCGACCGGCACGAGCAGCCACTTGCCGTTGCCCGGCCACTGCTGGGCCTGGACGAACGGCAGCAGCAGGACGAGTACCCCGGCGCCGAGCAGCAGCACGCCGAACGGATCCAGGTCGCGCGGCCGTACCCGGCCCGCGTGCGGTGTGTCGGGCAGCAGCCGGTGGGCCAGCAGCAGACAGACGGCGCCGATGGGCAGGTTGACGTAGAAGACCCAGCGCCAGCCCTCGTCGGCCCCGGCGACCTGGATCAGCACCCCGCCCAGCAGCGGGCCGACGGCGGTGGAGATGCCGACCACGGTGCCGAACATGCCGAAGGCACGGCCGCGTTCACGCCCCGAGAACATCTGCTGGATCAGCGCGGAGATCTGCGGGGAGAGCAGTCCGCCCGCCGCGCCCTGGATGAGGCGGGCGACGACGAGCCAGGTACTGGACTGGGCGGCCCCGCAGGCCGCCGAGGCCAGGGTGAACAGGGCGAGCCCCGTCATGAAGACCACGCGCCGGCCCCGTGCGTCACCGAGTCTGCCGCCCGGGATGAGGACCAGCCCGAAGGCGAGGGCGTACCCGGACAGCACCCACTGGAGGTCGGACTCCGGGGTGTCGAGGCCCTCCTTGATGGAGGGCAGTGCCACATTGACGATGGACACGTCGAGCAGCGTCATGAACCCGGCGACCAGACAGACGCCGAGGGCCCGCCAGCGACGGGGGTCGGACGGGCCGGAACCGGTCGAGTCCGTGTCCCGGTGCCCCTTGCTCTCAGCCATGACCCGCACCCTAGGCCGCGGCCGGCCCTTCCCGGTCCCGGGCGCGCCGCCCGGTGTGCCCGCGCTCCCCTGTCAGCCGCGTGTACCCGGCATCCGGGTGGCCCGGGGCCCCGGCCGGCCGGACGGGGCGGAAGTGGCCGGGACCGTCGGCGTGCGGCGCCCCGTCGGGGGTATCGGTGAAGGCATGACTGTGGGGAAAACGAGCGTCCTCGTCCTGGACTGTGCCGAGCCTCTGGAGCTCGCGGACTTCTATGCCGAGCTCCTCGGCGCCGAGACACGGATCGGGAGCGATCCCGACTTCGTCGAGGTCGTCGGGAACGCGGGTGTGCACCTGGCCGTCCGCCGCGACCACGGCTACGCGCCGCCGAGCTGGCCCCGCCCGGAGGACGCCCACCAGGCGCATCTGCGCATCCTGGTGGACCCGGGGGACATGGACGAGGCCGAGCGCGAGGCGATCGGCCTCGGCGCCCGGCCGGTGGACACGGGTGACAGCAACAGCGGCCCGCGCGACGCCCGTGTCTACACCGATCCGGCCGGGCACTCGTTCTCCCTGGCCGTGTACCCGGCCCGGCCGGCAAAGACCGTCTAGGCGGTCCGCCTGCGCAGCGCCGGTTCGGTGAGCGCGGGCGGGACGTAACCCGCGTCGCGCGCCGAGAGGTTGGTGCCGGGCGGCACGATCTCGTCGATGCGGTCCAGGACGTCCCGGCTCAGCCGCACCTTGTCCGCGCCCAGCTGGCTGTCCAGCTGTTCGAAGGTGCGCGGGCCGATGATCGCCGAGGTGACTGCCGGGTGTTCGAGGACGAAGCCCAGGGCGAGCTGCACGAGGGTGAGTCCGGCGTCCTCCGCGAGCCGGGCCAGCGCGTCGGCGGCGGCCAGCTTGGCGGCGTTCTCCGGGGCACCGATGTCGAAACGGGCCGCCTGGCGGGCGGTACGGCTGGACGCGGGCTGCTCGGCGCCCGTGCGGTAGCGGCCGGAGAGCCAGCCGCCGGCCAGCGGGCTCCAGGACAGCACCCCGAGTCCGTACCGCTGCGCGACGGGCAGGACCTCGCGTTCGATGCCCCGGGCCAGCAGGGAGTACGGGGGCTGCTCGGTCACCACGCGTTCGCGGCCCCGGCGCTCGGCCAGCCACTGGCCCTCGACGATCGAGGAGGGCTCGAAGGTCGAGGTGCCGATGTAGCGGATCTTTCCCTGGTGGACGAGGTCGGAGAGCGCTCCGAGGGTCTCGTCGAAGTCGGTGTCCGGCTCGGGGCGGTGCACCTGGTAGAGGTCGATCCAGTCGGTGCCGAGCCGGCGCAGGCTGTTCTCGACCTCGCGGATGATCCAGCGGCGGCTGTTGCCCCGCTCGTTGGGGTCGTCGCCGAGACTTCCGTGGAACTTGGTGGCCAGCACCACGTCGTCACGCCGGCCCCCGGCGAGGGCCTTGCCGACGATGACCTCGGACTCCCCCGCCGAGTAGACGTCGGCGGTGTCGACGAAGTTGATGCCCGAGTCCAGCGCGTGGTGGATGATCCTGATGCTGTCGTCGTGGTCGGGGTTGCCGCGGGGGCCGAACATCATGGTGCCCAGGGCCAGCGGGCTGACCTTCACGCCGGTGCGCCCGAGGGTGCGGTACTCCGTCATCCTGCGTTCTCCTTGACGAGTGCGTCGGTGGTGGGGTGGGTGGTGGGGCCGTCCGCCACGGCGGGGCTCCCGGTCTACCGGAAGGCCTCCCACAGACGGTGGTAGGTGCCTCGCGCGGCCAGCAGTGAGGTGTGCGTGCCCGTCTCGACCACGGTTCCGGCGTCCAGGACGACGACGCGGTCGGCGCGGGCGGCGGTCGTCAGCCGGTGGGCCACGACCACGGTCGTACGCCGCCGGGACAGCGCGTCCGTGGCGGCGGCGACCCGGCGTTCGGTCGCCAGGTCCAGCGAGGCGGTGGCCTCGTCGAGGAGCAGGAGGTCCGGGTCGACGAGCTCGGCGCGGGCCAGGGCGAGGAGCTGGCGCTGCCCGGCGGACAGTCCCCTGCCCCGCTCCCCCACCGGCTGGAGGTAGCCGAGCCGCAGGCCGGCGATCATCTCGTGCGCTCCGACGGCCCGGGCCGCCGCCTCGACCTCGGCGTCGGTGGCGTCGGGGCGCCCGTAGGCGATGGCGTCCCGGACGGTGCCGCTGAAGAGGTGGGCCTCCTGCGGTACGAGTCCCAGCCTGCGGCGGTATCCGGTCAGGTCGAGGTCGCGCAGGTCCTGGCCGTCGACCCGGACCGTACCGGCGGTCGGGTCGTGGAACCGGGCCAGGAGCTTGACGACGGTCGACTTGCCCGCCCCGGTGGCACCGACCAGGGCGACGGTCTCGCCGGGGGCGACGCGCAGCGACAGACCGTGCAGCACCTCCTGTCCGCCGCCGCCCGCGTAGCCGAAGGAGACCTCGTCGAACTCGACCTCTCCGCGCAGTGCGCCGACGGGACGGGGATCGTCGGCGGGCGGGGTGCCGGCCGGGGTCCGCATCAGCGAGCGGAGCCGCCCGAGGCCGATGACGGCCTGCTGGTAGCCGTCGAACACCTGGGAGAGCTGCTGGATCGGTGAGAAGAACAGTTCGACGTAGAGGAGGAAGGCGATGAGGGTGCCCGCGCTCAGCTCGCCCGCCCGGACCTGGCCCGCGCCGACGACGAGCACCGCGGCTCCGGACAGGGTGCCGAGGAATTCCACGAACGGGAAGAAGGTGCCCATGTAGCGCTGGGCGCGCAGCCGTGAGGTGCGGAAGGACCAGGCGAGCTCGGCGAAGTCGCGGGCGTTGCGCTCCTCCCGGCGGAACGCCTGGGTGACGCGGATGGCGGTGACGTTCTCCTGGAGGCAGGCGTTGACGGCGCTGACGCGCTCCCGGGCCTCCCGGTAGGCGGGGACGGAATGGTGCCGGAACAGGGCGGTCGCGCCGATCAGCACCGGCAGTGCCACGAACAGGACGACGGCCAGGTGCGCGTCGATGAGGAGGAGCGCGACGAGGACGCCGAGGACGGTCAGCAGGCTCACCACCGCGGTGATCAGCCCGGTCTGCAGGAAGTTGGACAGGGCGTCCACATCGGTGGTCATGCGGGTCATGATCCGGCCGGCGGGTTCCCGCTCGTAGTAGTCGAGCCCCAGGCGCTGGAGCTGCGCGAAGGTCTTCACCCGCAGGGTGTAGAGGAGCCGTTCGCCGGTGCGTCCGGTCGTCCGCACCTGGGCGACGCCGATCAGCCAGTTCACGGCGACCACGACGGCGGCCGCCGCGGCTGCGGCGAACAGCACCCCGCCCGCCTGCCGGGCCACACCGTGGTCCACTCCGTGCCGTACGAGGACGGGGACCGCGATCTGCGCACCGGCGTCCAGGGCGACCAGCAGCAGGCCCGCCAGCAGGGGCAGCCGCAACGGCCGCAGCAGGCTGCCGAGGTGGAAGTCCGGGTCGGCGGCGACCGCCTGCCCGGTGGAGACCTCCGGGTCCGCCGCGGGCAGGGGCATCCGGGCGAGGCCCGCCATCAGTTCGGCGCTCGCCGGGGCGGAGCCGAGCACCCCGCCGCCGGGCCCGCCCCGGCCCGGGCCGGAGGTGGCCGCCGCCTCGGCGAGGGACTGGGCGGCGCGCACGGCGGTGCCCTCCTCGGTCTCGGTGTCGGCGTTCTCGGCGCGCTTCCACAGATGGGCGGTGACCCCGCCGGCCGGCGCCGCCGCGGGCGGCTCCACCCTGTCCTGCGGACCGTCGGCGGCCGAGAGCAGGGTCCGGAACAGGGGGGAGCGGGAACGGAGTTCGTCCAGGGTGCCGGTGTCGGCGACCCGTCCCCCGTCCAGTACGGCGATCCGGTCGGCGAGCTCCAGCGTGGATCTGCGGTGCGCGACGACCAGGGTGGTGCGGCGGCGGGTGGTGTCGTGCAGCGCGGCGTGGATCTCCGCCTCGACCCGGGCGTCGATGGCCGAGGTGGCGTCGTCCAGGACGAGGACGGCCGGGTCGCCCACCAGGGCGCGGGCCAGGGCGAGGCGCTGGCGCTGCCCTCCGGAGAGGGTGAGCCCCTGCTCGCCCACCACGGTGTCGTAGCCGAGGGGAAGCCGTTCGATGAACTCGTCGGCGCGGGCGGTACGGGCGGCCCGGCGGATCTGCTCGTCGGTGGCGTCCGGGACGCCGTACGCGATGTTGGCGCGCACGGTGTCGGAGAGCAGCAGGCTCTCCTCGAAGACGAAACCGATGCGGGAGCGCAGGGAGGCAGTGGTCAGCGCGCGTACGTCGGTGCCGCCGACCCGTACGGATCCTGACGGTACGTCGTAGAAGCGGGGCAGCAGGGCCGCGGCGGTGGACTTGCCGGATCCGGCCGGACCGACGAGGGCGACGGTCTCGCCCGGTGCCACGTCCAGGCTGAAGCCGTCCAGGAGCGGTTCGCCGTCCCCGTAGCCGAAGGTGACGTCCTGCCAGGAGAGGGCGGGCGGGTGATCGGGGAGATCGCGGGCTCCGGGGGCGTCGGTGATCAACGGCGCCTCGTCGATGACCTCCAGGACGCGTTCGGCGCCCGCGCGTGCCTGCTGCCAGACGGTGAGCAGGGTCGCCACCTGCCGTACGGGGGTGACGAAGGAGCCCAGATAGGTGGTGAAGGCGAGGAAGGTGCCCAGCGAGATCCGCCCGTGCAGCGCCATCCAGCCGCCGAGGGCGAGGACGGCGACCTGGCCGAGGGCGGGCACGGCCTGGAGCGCCGGGTTGTAGCGGCTGGTGAAGCGGACGGCCCGCAGCCGGGAGGCGAACAGGGTGCGGGCCCGGTCCTCGATGCCGCTGAGCTCACGGGTCTCCTGGCCGAAGCCCTTCACCACGCGGACCCCGGTGACGGTCGCCTCCACGGCCGAGGCCACCTCGGCGGCCTCCTGCTGGGCGTGCCAGTTGGCGGGGAAGAGGTCGCGGCGGCTGCGTAGCGCGATGAGGTAGAGCAGCGGTCCGACGACCAGGGCGACCACGGTCAGCAGCGGTGAGAGCACCGCCATGAAGACCAGCGAGACGAGGAACATCAGGGCGTTGCCCGTGAGGTTGGGCAGGAACTGCAGCAGGGTCTGTATCAGGGTGATGTCGGAGATGGACCGGCTGACCACCTGTCCGGTGCGCAGATCGTCCTGCTGGGCGCCGCCGAGCCGCAGCAGGGCCGCGAACGCGTCGTTACGGAGGTCGTACTGCACGCCGAGGGAGAGCCGGCCGGAGCGGTAGCGGCGGGTGAAGCTCGCCCCGAAGCGGACGGCTCCGAGACCGGCGAGGAGGGCGATCCAGGGCAGGAGCGGTCCTGCGGACCCCTCCGCCACCCCGTCCACGACGTGACGGAGGACGAGGGGCAGGGTGGCGGTGGCGACGGCGGCGACCAGGGCGGCTCCGAACGCGCACAGCAGATCGGTACGGTGGCGCAGGCAGTACCCGAGCAGTCGCCGCGCCCAGCCGGGCGGCGGGGGCGCGGCGGCCGGTCCGCCCGGCTCGCCGCTCCCGGTGCCGGAACAGCCGGTCACCGGGCCTCCGCCGGGGCGAGGCCGATGCCGAGGTGCCCCTCGCCGGTGCCGACGGTGTCGAACAGCCGGTTGGCGGGGCGCGGCAGTCCGTAGTGCTCACGCAGGGTGGTGCCGGTGTACTCGGTCCGGAAGAGCCCTCGGGCCTGGAGGATCGGCACGACCCGGTCCACGAAGACCTCCAGTCCGGAGGGGAGCACGGCGGGCATGATGTTGAAGCCGTCGGCCGCGCCGCTGTCGTACCAGTGCTCGATGGTGTCGGCGACCTGCTCGGCGGTGCCCGCGAAGGTGCGGTGACCGCGCCCGCCGCCGAGCCGCCCGATGAGCTGACGTACGGTCAGCTTCTCGCGCCTGGCGAGCTCGACGATCAGGGTGTAGCGGCTCTTGGCCCCCTCGATCTCGTCCTCGTCGGGCAGGTCGTCGGGGAGTTCCTGGTCCAGGTGCAGCTCGGAGGGGTCGCGCTTGAGTGTCCGGGCCAGCTGGCGCTTGGCGTACTCGGGGACGATGAGCCGGTCCAGTTCGGCGTCCAGGGCCAGCGCCTCGGCCTCGGTGTCGCCGATGACCGGGACGATGCCGGGCAGGATCTTGATGCCTTCGGGGTCGCGGCCCAGCGCCTCGGCTCGCTGCTTGACGTCCTTGTGGAAGGCGACGGCCTCCTCCAGGGTCTGCTGCGCGGTGAACACCGCCTCCGCGTAACGGGCCGCGAAGTCCTTGCCGTCCTCGCTGGATCCGGCCTGCACCAACAACGGGTACCCCTGCGGCGACCGTTGGACGTTCAGCGGCCCGTCCACCCGGAAGAACTCCCCGGTATGGCCGATGGCACGCACCCGGTCGGCCCGTGCGTGGACCCCCGCCTCCTTGTCGGCCACGACCGCGTCGTCCGCCCAGCTGTCCCAGAGCTTCGTGGACACCTCGAGGAACTCGGCGGCGCGCCGGTAGCGGTCGTGGTGCAGCGGGGTGTCGTCGAGGCCGAAGTTGCGGGCCGCGTCGGCGCCCGCGGTGGTGACGATGTTCCAGCCGGCCCGGCCGCCGGAGACGTGGTCCAGCGAGGCGAACCGGCGGGCCAGGTTGTAGGGCTCGTTGTAGCTGGTGGACGCGGTGCCGATCAGGCCGATGCGCTCGGTGGCGCCGGCCAGCGCGGTGAGCAGCACGGTGGGTTCCAGCTTGGCGGCGGGGCGCCGGCCGGGGTCGCCCATCAGGACCGGGCTGTCGGCGAGGAAGAGGGAGTCGAGACGGCCGCGTTCGGCGATGCGGGCCAGGTTCTTGTAGTGCTCCAGGTCCGAGTCGGCCCCGGCGTCGCTCTCGGGAAGCCTCCAGGAGGCCTCGTGGTGACCGGTGGACATCAGGAAGGCGTTCAGGTGGAGCTGCTTGCGGGGCATGGGTGTCTTCTCCTCGGAAGAGCTCGGAAGATCAGTGCGAGAGCCGGGGCTGTGCCACGCCGAGGGCGGCGAGCAGGGTGTCGCGGTACTCCTGGAAGCGCGGTTCGCGGCGGGAGCGCGGGGAGGGCAGATCGATCCTCAGGTCCACGGAGATGAGGCCGTCCTCCAGGACGAGCACCCGGTCGGCCAGTTCCACGGCCTCGTCGACGTCGTGGGTGACGAGCAGGACCGCGGGGCGGTGGCGTTCGTAGAGCTCGCGGAGCAGGCCGTGCATCTTGAGCCGGGTCAGCGCGTCCAGTGCGCCGAACGGCTCGTCGGCCAGCAGGAGTTCGGGGTCGCGTACGAGGGCGCGGGCCAGGGCGGCGCGCTGCTGCTCACCGCCGGACAGCTCGTGGGGCCAGGAGCGGTCACGGCCCTCCAGTCCGACCTCGGCCAGTGCGGTCAGGCCCCGCTCACGGGCTCCGGGGCCGCGCAGTCCGAGCACGACGTTGTCGAGCACCCGCAGCCACGGCAGCAGCCGGGAGTCCTGGAAGGAGAGCGAGACCCGGTCGGGTACGGAGAGCTCGCCGGACCCTTCGACCGTGTGGTCCAGGCGGGCGACGGCCCGCAGCAGGGTGGACTTGCCGGACCCGCTGCGGCCGAGCAGCGCGGTGAACTCCCCTTGGGCCACGGTCAGGTCGAGCTTCTTCAGGACGTCCCGGTCGCCGAACCTCCGTACCAGCCCGACGGTGCGGATCGCGGGGCGGGCATCGGTCAGCCGGCCAGTGTGCGTCGCCATGACAGGACCTTCCTCTCGATGGCCCGTACCGCCGCGTCGGAGGCGAAGCCGAAGATCCCGTAGGCCACCAGCCCCACGATGATCACGTCGGACTGGGCGTACTGCTGGGCCTGGAACATCATGTAGCCGATGCCACTGGTGGCGTTGATCTGCTCGACCACGATGAGGCCGAGCCAGGACGAGGTGACACCGAGGCGCAGGCCGACGAAGAAGCCGGGCAGCGAACCGGGGACGACGACCTTGCGGATGAACTGCGCGCGGCCCAGGTCGAGCCCTTCGGCGAGCTCCACGTACCTGCTGTCGATGCCGGTCAGCGAGGCGTACGTGTTGATGTACATGTTCACCGCGACGCCGAGCGCGATCACGGTGACCTTCATCTGCTCGCCTATGCCGAGCCAGAGGATCAGCAGCGGGAGCATGGCCAGGGACGGGATCGCCCGCTTGATCTGGAGCGGACCGTCCAGGAGGTACTCCCCACTGCGGCTCAGCCCGGCGGCGACGGCCAGGACCACCCCGGCCGTCACCCCGAAGAACAGGCCGAGCCCGGCGCGCTGGAGGGAGATCAGGACGTTGTCCTGGAGGCGCCCGGTGGAGAGCAGGTCGGCCGCGGTGGAGAGCACGGTGCCGGGCGAGGACAGGATGCGGGGGTCGAGATGACCGGAGGCGGACGCGGCCCACCACACGGCGACGAGCAGCACGGGGCCGATCAGCCGTCCGAAGGGCAGTGCCCTGCCGGGGCCGAGCCGCCGCCGGGTGCCCCGGGCGACCGGGGCCGAGCCGTCGGGCCGGGTCTTATTGGTGGCGTCCGGTCCGGCCCGGCGCCCCTGTTCCGTCCGTGCTCCGGCCGTGTGCGCTTTCGCCAGCAGATCGGTCATGACCCCTCCCGGTACTCGGCGGCGACGGCCTCGGCCGCCAGCCCTTCAAAGCGGCGGTCGAACAGGTGGGCGACCTTCTGCTCCGGTACGAAGCCGCCCTCGGCCATCAGGTCGGCGGTCTCCTGCTCCCAGGCGACGGCCTCGTCCCAGCTCACCGGGAACTGCGGTTTGTGCAGGGATTCGACGATGCGCCTGCCGTCCTCCTTCGAGACGCCCTGGTCCTTGACGTAGTAGGTGTCGATCCACTCGTCGGGGTTCTCCCAGGCCCACACCTGGCCCCGCGCCCACAGCGGTATGAAGCTGCGGACGGCCGCGGCCTTCGCCGGGTCGTTGAGGACCTCGTTCGGCGCCCAGAGCACGGTCAGCAGATCGACGACCTTCGTCCTCACCCCGCGGGCGCCGTCCTTGGCGTACTGGTCGAGGTACTTGGTCAGGGTCGGCTCACCCAGCGGCGCCACGTCGACCTGTTCGGACTGCAGGGCGGTGAGGAACTGGGTGCTGGGCAGGGCGACCAGCTCGACGTCGGAGTTCTTCAGCCCCGCTTCCTTGAGCGCGCGCAGGACGACGACGCCCTGGGCCTGCCCCTGGGAGAAGCCGATCTTCTTCCCCCGGAAGTCCTCGGCCCTCGTCACGGACGATCCGGGAGCCGTCGCGAACGTGTAGAGCGGGTACCTGCGCACCTGGACCCCGACGATTTTCGCCCGCACCCCGATGGCCTCGGCCTGGATCGGCGGGATGCCCGCATTGGTGGCCAGGTCGATGGATTTCGCACGGAAACCCTGGATGATGTCGGGTCCCGCCGAAAGATTCGGCCATTCAGTGACGGTGAAGGGGAGTTCTTTTTCCAGCCCGGCCGGTTTCAGTTGGAGCCGCGCCGTACGGACGGCGACGGTCAGCCGGGTCCCGGGGGGCGGATCTCCGGTGGGCAAGGCGCCCGCGGGTTCCGGGGCGGCCACGGATTTCGTCTGCGGGGAGCAGGCGGCGAGGCCGAATACAGCGCCTCCCGCGAGGGCGAGGAATGATCTCCGGGCCAGGGCCGGCCGGTCGTCATGGCGTGTCATGGATGAATTCCTGGTCACTGGTCGCGCGCGGGGCGGAGGGAATGATAAGAGCCGTCGTGGAAGAGCAGCGGGCTGCGCCCTTCGTCGAGCCAGGACTCCTCGACCCGGGCGACGACGATGCGGTGGTCGCCCGCCGGGACGATGCTCTGGACGACGAGCCGCAGCCAGCCGGCCACCCCGCCGAGCACGGGCTCGCCGCCCGGCAGCCGGCTCCACCGGGTCGGCGCGGCGAACCGGTCGATGCCGCTGGTGGCGAACGTGGTCGCCAGCGACTGCTGTTCGGCTCCGAGGAAGTTCACCACGGCGGTGCGGGCCCGCTCGATGTGCGGCCAGGACGAGGTGGACGTCCCGATGCCGAAGGAGACCAGCGGCGGGTCCAGGGAGAGCGAGGTGAGCGAGGTGGCGGTGAAGCCCACCGGCCCCGGGCCGGCGTCGGCGGTGACGACGACGACACCCGCCGGATACCTGCGGAAGGCCTGCTTGAATCGTTCCGGGGAAATACCGTGAGCGGTGCGGGTGGGTGATTCCACGGAGGCGTGCGAGGACACGGTGACAGTCAACGTCTCTCCCCGGTCGGTAGGGACGGAAAAGGGCGGGGCGCGCACACGGGAATGGGCGCGCACACTCAGGCGGAAGGTGAACACGCACGAGGTGCGGACCGCCCGAGAAGAAGGGACGAGATTTATCGGTTGCCCGGACAGGGGCGACAACAGGCACGTCGGGCGAGGATGCTCACCTGCGCAGCCGTGCGGCAGGAGCGTGCCGCACGGGGCACCTTCACTGAATTCCGCTGTCGGCCGGTCATGAATCCATTGTCCTGTCCGTCGTCGAGACCGGTCAACAATGCAACGCTCTGAATTAAGTCGGCTTCCGTGCAGGCCCGAAAAGGGTTCAGGACACCGCGGGCAGCGCCGGCCACGGGCCCAGCGGATCGGTGTAGAGCGCGCCCAGCGCGACCGCGCCGCCCGCGGTCGCCAGCACCGACCCGGTGAAGCTGCTGGGGACGACCGCGCGTTCGGGGTCGTCGCAGACGGAGGACCGCATGCCGACCTCCTCCCGGAGGTCGGCGAGGCATTCGGGCAGCCGGCCCGCCCCGGGCTCGACGACCACCAGGCACTCCGGGTCGAACATGTCCAGGAGCAGCGCCGCCGCCCTTCCCACCAGCCGGGCACGGCGGCGGAAGAGGTCCACGGCGCGCGGCTCGCCGGCCAGGGCGTGGTCCAGCAGCTCCTGGAACGTCCCTACGTACAGGCTCTGTTCGGCGGCCCGGCGGATCATCGCCCGCTCCGACACCTCCGACTGCAGGCAGCCGGTCCGCCCGCAGCCGCAGGACTCGGCGTCGCCCGATCCCCCGGCCCCCAGGGGCAGATGGGCCACGCTGCCCGCGCCGGAGCGCGGCCCCCGGTGGAGCTCCCCCGAGGTGGCGAAGGCCGCGTCCACGACCGCGCCGACGAAGAGCAGCACCGTGCTGGCCCGGGTCGACACCTCGCCGAACATCTGCTCCGCCCGTGCCAAGGCCCGGGAGTGGCTGTCGACATGGACGGGAAGGCCGGTGGCGGCGGTGAGGATCTCGCGTACGGGCACGGCACACCAGCCCAGGTGCGGATGGTCCACGACCACCCCGGCGGCGGTGTCCACGCGGTGGCCGGTGGCGACACCGAGGGCCAGCACCTGCCGTCCGGCCGCGTGGGCGGCCGTCAGCCGGGGCAGCCGGGCGGCGAGGTCGTCGAGGACGCGCCGCGGGTCGGTGTCCCGGTGCGGCTTGCGCTCCTCCGCCACGACCCGGCCGCGCAGGTCCATCAGCGATACCGTCGAGTGCGCGACCGCGATGTGGGCGCCGGCCACAAGGAAGCGGGCGGTGTCGATCTCCACGGGGACGTGGGGGCGTCCGAGCCCGCGGGGCCCGGTCGTCTCGGCGCTCTCCCGGACCAGGCCGCGGGAGAGGAGCTGCCCCACATGTCCGGTCACCGAGGCGGGAGAGAGGCCGGTGAGCCGGGCGACGGTGGAGCGGGCCACCGGGCCGTGGTCGAGGATCGCGCCCAGGACGGAACCCGTACCGGAGACACGGCGGCCGGGTCCGGCCGGGGGGATCTCGGAGCGCCGCGGGGGCCGGGAGCGGCGAGCGGGCGCAGGCAGACTTGTCACAGGTGTCTTCCAGGTCCTCGATGGCAGCGGGCGTGGGGGAAGGCCCCTGGGAGGGGTCTTCTGACGGGACCCGGCGGCCATCGGGCCGGCCGGAGTCGCGCGGGCCGTGACGGGTGCCACGCGCGGGGCCGGGGAAGGGGCACTCCGGAAGGGCGCGCGGACTCGGGCGTTCAGTCCCGGTGACACGCCGCGGAGCACACGCGCTTCAGGTCGACGTGACCTCGCGTCGTCAGGTGTGCGGATCGCTGCATGGCGGGCAAGGTAGCCGGGGCGCCGGGAGCCGGTCAAACGTCCGACCGCATGGTGGACGCCCGTCCGGGAGTGACCGTTGCCCTGGTGTTGCGGTGTGTGGAGGGCGTGTTGCCCGGGTGTGGCGCCGCTGTGTCGTCGCCCGCGTACGCCGTCCGGCGAGGGGGCGCGGACCGGGGCCTGTTCACCTCCACCGTGCTCTACTGCCCCTCGATGCCGGGGTGTTGCCAGGATTTAACCTCGTGATGCCTTGTCACCCCAGGTCTACGCGCATAGTTTTTGCCCCCTCACTACCTTCTTGGGGGCTGTTCCCGTGCACATTGCCAGACCTGGCTCCGCCCTGCTGGCGGGTGCCGTCGCCGTGACCCTGTCGGTGACCGCGCTGCCCGCCGCCTTCGCGGCCCCGTCCTCGTCCGCCGTGATCTCCGAGGTGTACGGCGGCGGAGGCAACTCCGGGGCGACGCTCACCCGCGACTTCATCGAGCTGGCCAACGCCTCGTCGGAGCCGTTCGCGCTGTCCGGTCTCAGCGTCCAGTACCTTCCGGGTGCTCCGTCGGCCGGCTCCCTGTGGCAGGTCACGGCGCTGTCCGGCGCCGTCGCGCCCGGTGGCCACTACCTGGTGGCCCAGTCCGCGGGGACCGGCGGAACCGTGGACCTGCCCGCCGCCGACGCCACCGGCACCACGGCGATGGCCGCCGCGAGCGGCACCGTGGCGCTGGTCTCCGGCACCGCTCCGCTGACCTGCAGGACGGCCGCGGACTGCGCTGCCGACACCAGGATCGTCGACCTCGTGGGCTACGGCTCGGCCGTCGTACGGGAGGGCAGCGGTCCCGCGACCGGGGCCTCGGCCGCCGCCTCCGTGGCCCGCGGCACCTCCCTCGCGGACACCGACGACAACGCCGCCGATCTGACGGCGGGCACCCCGACGCCCGTCAACGCGGCCGGCGAGACCTCCGGCGGCTCCGGTCCGGGCGAGCCCGAGGGCCCGACCGAGCCCGGTGCGGTACGGATCCACGACATCCAGGGCACCACCCGCGTCTCCCCCCTCGCCGGGCAGTCGGTGACCGGGGTCCCGGGCGTCGTCACCGGCGTACGCACCACCGGTTCGCGCGGATTCTGGATCCAGGACACCGTGCCGGACGCAGATCCCCGCACCAGCGAGGGCCTGTTCGTCTACACCGGCTCCGCCGTGCCCACCGTGGCCGTCGGGGACGCGGTGCTGGTCAGCGGGAAGGTGGCCGAGTACTACCCGTCCACCACCACCCAGTCGCTCACCCAGCTCACCGCCCCGCTGACCACGGTGCTGTCCTCCGGCAACACCCTGCCCGCGCCGGTCGTCCTGAACGCGCGCTCGGTGCCGGACGCCTATGTGCCGACGGCGGGCGGCGGTTCGATCGACGCGTTGCCGCTGGAGCCGAAGCGGTACGCCCTGGACCTGTACGAGTCGCTGGAGGGCGTCCGGGTCACGATGTCCGACACCCGGGTGACCGGGGCGACGACCGCGTACGACGAGGTCTGGGTCACCGTCAAGCCGAAGGAGAACCCCACCCGGCGCGGCGGCACGCTGTACCGGTCCTACGAGGACCAGAACACCGGCCGCCTCAAGGTGATGTCGCTGGACCCCGCTCAGCCCGTGCCGACGGCGGACGTCGGCGACGAGCTGGCCGGCACCACCACCGGTGTCCTGGACTACGCCTCGTACGGCGGGTACAACGTCCAGGCGACGCGACTCGGCCGCCACGTCGACAACGGGCTGCGGCGCGAGGTGACGCGGAAGCAGAGGCGTGACGAGCTCGCGGTCGCCACGTACAACGTCGAGAACCTGGACGCCCTCGACGACCAGGCCAAGTTCGACACGCTGGCCTCGGGCGTCGCGGTGAACCTCTCCTCCCCCGACGTCGTGTCGCTGGAAGAGATCCAGGACGACAACGGCGCGGTGAACGACGGCACGGTGGGTTCCGAGGCCACGCTGAAGCGGTTCACCGACGCGATCGTCGCGGCCGGCGGCCCCCGGTACTCCTGGCGCTACGTCGCCCCGGAGAACAACAAGGACGGCGGCGAGCCCGGTGGCAACATCCGCAACGTCTTCCTCTTCAACCCCGGGCGGGTCTCCTTCGTGGACCGCGCGGGCGGCGACGCCACCACCGCGGTCGAGGCCGTGAAGACGCGCAAGGGCGCCACGCTCTCCGTCTCGCCCGGCCGGATCAACCCGACGAGCACGGCCTGGGACTCCAGCCGCAAGCCGCTGGTCGGCGAGTTCCGCTTCCGTGGCGAGCCGGTGTTCGTGATCGGCAACCACTTCGCGTCCAAGGGCGGCGACCAGCCCCTGCACGGCCGCTACCAGGAGCCGGAGCGCGGCTCCGAGACCCAGCGGGTGCGGCAGGCGGCCGAGGTCAACACCTTCGTCACCTCGCTGCTCAAGGCGGACAGGTCGGCGCGTGTCGTCACGCTGGGGGATCTGAACGACTTCGCGTTCTCCCCGGCGATGGACGCGCTGACCCGGGGCCGGGTGCTGAAGCCGCTGATCACGACGCTCCCCCGGGGCGAGCAGTACAGCTATGTGTACGACGGCAACTCGCAGACGCTGGACCACATCCTGACGAGCCCCGGCATCCGCAGGCTGGACTACGACGTGGTGCACATCAACGCGGAGTTCGCCGACCAGGCGAGCGACCACGACCCGCAGATCGTGCGGATCAGGTGAGCCGGCGGGGGCGGGCCCGGCCGGGCCCGCCCCCGTACCTCCGTCTCAGACGCGGCCGGAGGGTTCCGGTTCCCCCGCCTGCCTCGGGAGGTGTGCCGGGGCAGGCGGCGGCTCGGTGAAGAAGCGGGTGACGAGGGCGGCGACCTCGTCGGACCGCTCCAGGACGACCCAGTGGTCGGACTCCGGGAGCGTGAGGAAGCGGCTGCCCTCGATCGTCGCGGCGAACTCCCGCTGCCGCTCGGGCGAGGTCACCGTGTCGTGCTCGCCCGTGAAGACCAGCGCCGGTACGCCGGTCAGCCCGCCGGAGAACTCCGGCCGGTCCGCCAGCGCCCGGTGCAGCGAGTCGGTGGCGTGCGCGGAGCCGCTCCGGACCGCGTGCAGGAAGGAGCGGCGCACATAGCGCCGGGCCAGCTCCCTGCGGTGCACGGGCTTGTCCGGGTCCAGGCACATCAGCCCGTCGGCGGCGAGCGCCGCGAACCCTTCCTGGTCCCCCTCGGCGAGCCGCCGCCGCGCCCGTTGCCAGTGCTCGCGCTGGTCCGGGCCGATGTGTACGGGGACGCCTCCCAGCGCGAGGCGGGCGACGCGCCCGGGGGCGTGCCGGGCCCAGCCGAAGGCGATGGCGGCACCGTAGGAGAAGCCGAACAGATTGACCCGGGGGGCGCCGAGGTCGTCGACGATCCCCGTGACCGCGTCGCGCAGGACCTCGGCGGCGGCGCCCGGCGGCAGCGGGTCGGCCGTGCCCATGCCGGGCAGGTCCGCGGTGACCACGTCGGCCACCGGGCCCAGGTGCTCGTCCATCTGCGGCCAGCCGAACATGCCCTGCAACGCACCCCCGAGCACGAGGACGGGGTCGGTCACGGTCCCCGCGGCCCGCTCGTCGCGGGGCAGGACACGGTAGCCGTAGCGCAGTCCGTGGACGGTCAGCGACCGGATGATCTCCTGGGTCATGGGGCTCGTCACCTCCCTCAGGCCCGGGTGAGCACGAGCGCCGCGTTGTGTCCGCCGAAGCCCAGCGACGTCTTGACGGCGCAGTCGAACGCACCGCGCCGGGCCTCCTTGCTCACCACGTCGACGGGGATCGCGGGGTCCGGTGCGTCGAGGTTGCCGGTGGGCGGGACGAGCTGGTGCCGGAGCGCGAGGACCGTCAGGGCGGTCTCGATGCCACCGGCGGCGCCGAGGGTGTGCCCGGTCATCGCCTTGGTGGAGGTGACGAGGGGGTGCTCCCCCAGGACCCGGCGGAGCATGGTCGCCTCGATGAGGTCGTTGGCGACGGTCGAGGTGCCGTGCGCGTTGACGTGGCCGACCTCCGCGGCGCCGACGCCCGCGTCGGCCAGGGCGGTGCGCAGCGCCCGTTCGATGCCCAGACCGCCCGGATCGGGGGCGACGGCCGAGTACGCGTCGCTGGAGGCCCCGTAGCCGGCGACGTGGGCGCGGACGGTGGCGCCTCGGGCGCGGGCGTGCTCCGGGCGTTCCAGCACGAGGAGGCCGGCACCCTCACCGACGACGAAGCCGTCCCGGTGGGTGTCGAAGGGCCGGCAGGCGGCCAGGGGGTCGTCGCGGCGGGTGGAGACGGCCCGCATCTGGCAGGCGCTGGCGATCAGCAGCCGGGAGCGGACCGATTCGGCGCCGCCCGCGACGACGACGTCGCAGGCGCCGGCCCGCAGCATCTGGTGGGCGGTGCCGATCGCGACGGTGCCCGAGGAGCAGGCCGTGGAGACGGCCAGGCTCGGGCCGTGCACGCCCAGGTCCATGGCGACGCTGCTGGCGGCGCCGTTGACGACGGTCAGCGGGGCGAGCTTGGGGGAGACGCGCCGCGCCCCGCGCTCGGCGAGCGTGGTGTGCTGTTCGTCGTAGAAGGGCAGGCCGCCGTGGGCGGAGCCGATGACGACGGCGACCCGGCCGCTGTCCCAGACCGTCGGGTCGAGCCCGGCGTCGGCGACGGCCTCCCGGGCGGCGATCACGGCGAGCTGCGAGAAGCGGTCCATGAGCCGCAGGGCGCCGACCCCGAGGACGCCCCTGGGGTCGGTGTCGGTCACCGTGTACATGAAGTCGCAGGGCAGACCGGCGAGTTCGTCCAGGTGGTGGACCGAGGGGGCGGCACCGGTGCCGCAGGCCCCGCGCCAGGCGGCGTCGGCTCCCGTGCCGGCCGCGGTGACCAGACCGATGCCGGTGACCGCGGCGGCGAACGGCGCGGCTCCCGGACGGTGCGCGCCGGGCCCCGGGGGCGTCACGCGCCGGCCTTGCTGCGGACCGCGGCGACGAGCTGGCCGAGGGTGTCGCGCGAGCTCAGGACCACGTCCTCCAGGTCGACGTCCATCCGGTCCTCGATGAGCAGCCGGAGCTCCTCCAGGGCGAGCGAGTCCAGACGGAGTTGGCGCAGCGGCACTTCGGGCCGGATGGCCCCGGGGTCCGTACCGAACCTGGTGACGAGCAAGGCGTTGATCTCTTCCGAGGTACTCATGCGGACGCTCCTGAGCTCTCGTACGCGGTGACGCCGGCCGCGTGGGGGTGGGGGTGGGGGCGGGGGCCGTCGGGGGCGCCGGCTGCTCCGGAGGCACCCTTTATACGCCTTCACGGCCGGGTTGCCGCCCTCCGTTCCCCCGGGAGGAGGGGCGGCCGACCAGGCGTGCGAATCCGGCGCGTCGGAGCGGCCGGCGGCGCGCCGGAACGCCCGTCCGAGCGGGGTGTACCCCGTGGCCGTCCGGCGACGGACGGCCACGATCGGCATGTGCCCGGGTCATACGCCAATTGGACTCCCCGGGACGGACCTTGGCCCGTACACTCCGCGATCATGACCTTCGAAACGGTTCAGGCCGACGCGTCCGCCCTCGGCGGGCCCGCCCTCTTCCCCACCATGGCCACCATGCGAGCCATGCGCCGCCTCAAGCCGGACGCCGTGCCGGACGAGACCCTCGACCGGCTCATACAGGCCGCCGTGTGGGGTCCCAGTGGCGGCAACATGCAGTGTTACGAGTACGTGGTGGTCACCGACCGCGAGGTGATGGCGCGGCTGGCCCCGCTGTGGAAGCGGTGCGTGGACGCCTATCTGGCGACGACCGGCAGGCACGCCCCGGACGGCATGGACGACGCCGCGTACGGCCGGATGGTGGCGGCGATCGAATACCAGCGCGACCACTTCGCGGACACCCCGGCCCTGGTCATCCCCTGCTACCGGTTCCCGGAGCCCCGGTTCGACGAGGAGGGACTCGGTGTGTACGCCGAGGCGCTCGGTCCGGCGGGCCTGGAGCACATGGCGAACACCGGGACGCGCTTCCAGGCCCTCGCGGAGGGCTCCTGCGTCTATCCGGGAGTCCAGAACCTGCTGCTCGCGGCGCGGGCGCTGGGGCTCGCGGCCAACATCACCATCTGGCACCTGATGCTGGAGCGGGAGTGGAAGGAGGCCCTGGGCATCCCGGCGGACACGCACACCTTCGCGGCCGTTCCGGTGGGGTGGCCGCAGGGGAACTTCGGGCCGGTCCGGCGCCGCCCGGTCGCGGACGTCGTCCACCGGAACCACTGGTAGCCGTACCAGGACGGCGACCCCGGCCGCCCCGCCAACTCCGTTCGGGTGAAGGGGAGTTGGACACGCGGAGACGTCGTTGTCATGCCTGAATCACGTCGATAGCCTGTGCGGGCTCACCGGCCCTCGGCCCACCCCCACCGGGTCCGGGGGCCCTCTCCTCCCCCACGAACCTGGAGCAGGTATGCCCCGACGTCCCGCCGGCCACACCGCAAGACGTTCGGCCGTTCTGGCCGCTTTCACCGTATCGGCCCTGGTCGCCACCGCCTCCCCCGCTCCCGCCGCCCCGGGCGGCACCCCCGATCCGATGAACCGGGCCTTCGCCCGGGCCGCCGCGCGCTACGACGTGCCGCGCGACCTGCTCGCCGCCGTCGGGTACGGCGAGACCCACCTGGACGGACACTCCGGGCGCCCCAGCCAGGCGGGCGGCTACGGCGTGATGCACCTGGTCAGCAACCCCGTGAACCACTCCCTGGAGAAGGCCGCCCAGCTGACCGGCGAGAGCCGGGCCGAGCTGCGGCAGGACACCGAGGCCAACATCCTGGGCGGCGCCGCCGTCCTGCGCAGCCACGCCGACGAGCTCGGGCTGGACGGCGACGAGCGCGACGACATCGACGCCTGGTACCCGGCAGTCGCCCGCTACAGCGGAGCGGAGGGCACCGTCGCCGCGCTCTACGCGGACACCGTGTACACCTTCCTCGCCCAGGGGCTGCGCGCGACGGTGGCGGGCGGCGAGCGGATCGCCGTGGCCTCCCGCCCGGTCGCTCCGGAGAAGGGCGCACTGGCGTCGGCGGAGACCGCCGCACAGAGCCCCGACTACCCTCCGGCCAAGTGGGTCGCCGCCGCCTCGGGCAACTACGCGACGGGCCGCTCCGCGTCGGTGGACAAGGTGATCATCCACGTCATGCAGGGCTCGTACGCCGGCACCATCAGCTGGTTCCAGAACTCGGCGTCCAAGGTCAGCTCGCACTACGTGGTGCGCTCCTCGGACGGTGAGGTCACCCAGATGGTGCGCG
The DNA here is from genome assembly GCF_000177195.2 of Streptomyces sp. SirexAA-E. Taxonomy (GTDB): domain Bacteria; phylum Actinomycetota; class Actinomycetes; order Streptomycetales; family Streptomycetaceae; genus Streptomyces; species Streptomyces flavovirens. The sequence continues at coordinate 6,123,057 of NC_015953.1, read as the reverse complement.
ACAAGGACACCGCGTACCACGCCAAGAGCGCCAACGCCTCGTCGCTGGGCATCGAGCACGAGGGCTACATCGACGACCCGTCGTGGTTCACCGACCCGATGTACCGGTCGTCGGCCGCCCTGACCGCCCACCTGTGCAACCGGTACGGCATCCCGAAGGACCGGTCGCACATCATCGGGCACAGCGAGGCCCCGGGGAACGACCACACCGACCCGGGGGCCAACTGGAACTGGACCTACTACATGCAGCTCGTCGCAGGCGGCGGATCCGGCAGCGAGACCGACGACCTGAGCTTCGACTCCTACGCGACCCAGAAGACGGGATCGGCGGGCGCCCAGGTCAAGGCGGTGCAGCAGCTGCTCCACGACCAGGGGTACGAGCCGGGGGCCGTGGACGGCCTCTTCGGGACGGCCACGAAGAGCGCCGTCCAGGCCTTCCAGACCACCCGCGGGCTCCCCGCGGACGGCACGGTCGGGGCGAGGACCTGGACGGCCCTGCTCTCCGCCGGGACCACCCCGCAGCTCTCCCAGGGCGCTTCGGGCGACGCGGTGAAGCGGCTCCAGCGCGCCCTGACAGCCGCCCTGGGCGCGACCCTGGCGGTCGACGGCACGTTCGGCCCGGCGACGGACACGGCGGTGCGCGGTTACCAGAAGGCGCGCGGGCTGACGGTGGACGGCCATGTGGGCCCGGACACCTGGGCGGCCCTGCAGTCCGGCCGCTGACACCTCTCCAGGAGCGGCGCGCACCCCCGCCGGGGTGCGCGCCGCTTCGCGCGTTCGGCGGGTGCTGCGGGTAACTCGCCTTACGGAAAAGGGTGTTCGGAGGGCAGGTGCCGCCCACCGCTCGCGTATTCCGGTAGCGCTTGCAGAGTGACACTCTCTAAGCTGGCAATGGATAGCTCCACTATCCGACATGCCACCACCCCGGAAGGAAGGTGAGCCCCGCGATGCCGACTCTGCCGTGGGTGACCCCGCACCCCGCTCCCGCCGAAGGCACCACCGTCGTCATGGCCTCGCGCTTCGAGGTGCGTTCGCTCCGCGACGTCCCCCGCTTCTTCGTGAAGTCCCTGGTGGCGTGGAAGCAGGTGCGGTCCGCCCCGGGCGTCTTCGGCGCCTCGCTCATCGCCCGGCCGCTGAAGCGCGAGTTCTACACGCTCTCCGCGTGGGAGAGCCGGGAAGCGCTCCACGCCTTCGCCCGGACCGAGCCCCACCGGTCCCTCATGACCGGGCTGAAGCCGACGATGCGGACCTCCACGTTCACGTTCTGGGAGGCCCCGGCCGCCGGTCTGCCGATCGACTGGGACGAGGCGAAGCGACGCGTCGAGGAGCGGCGGCGGGCCGAGGAAGCCGCCCCGGGGAAGGCGCCGGCCTGACCGCCCGTGCGCTCCGGAGCGCACCGCCCGGCCCCCGGTACGCCTTCCGGCGGGCGCCGGGGCCGGTCGATCCTTGAGGTCCCGCCGGGCGCTCGGCCGGGCGGCGAGAAGGGGGCGGCAGGTCATGGGGCGTACACAGCCGAAGTGCGGAGCACCGACCCTGAAGGGCACCCGCTGCGCGCGGCTGGCGATGGTGGGGGCCTCCCGGTGCGACCGGCACCGGGGGGACTGGTCGCGGTACACGGTGCGGCGGCGCAAGGAGAAGGAGCGCATGGCCAGGAGGCGACGCGGCCAGGGCTGAGCGGCGGGGGCGAGGCCGTCACGCCCCGTCGGGCCCGAGGGCGGCGCGGTCCGCGGGACTCGTGCCGGTGCGGCGTCCTACGGACCGGTACGCCGCACCGTGCCGTAGGACGCCCGCCAGCTCCGCCAGACCGCCGTCAGTTCCCGGTCCACCGCCGGAGCCCGGGTGTCCAGCAGCCGGATCTGCGCGCCGGGGCCCGCCAGGTCCATGCGCGAGGGGTGGGGCGGGCCGCCGGGATCGGCCCCCAGGGCGGTGACGGCGCCGACGATCCGGTTGGGTCCCAGGATGCCGGGGAGTTCGCGTACGTCCGGGTCGGTGAGGTCGAGGTCCTCGACCAGCAGTTCCCGGCCGCCGTGGACGGCGCGGGTGAGGGCCCGGACGCCGCCGCCGCGTTCTCCGGAGCGGCCGAGGACCAGGGTGTCGCGCCAGAGCATCCGGGCGCCGGGGGCCAGGGCGACCTGCATCGTCCGGGTGACCGCCGCGCCCGAGGACACGACGAACGGCTGGGATTCCCAGGTCAGTTCGCCGCCCTCGGCGACCTCGACCACGGCCCGCCAGGACGAGGTGCCGCCCCGGTGGTCGTACGCGACGAGCCCGGCCGGCTCCCGCAGGCGCAGCCGGGCGCCCGGCCCGACGGTGATCCGGAGCAGCAGGTCGTCGCCGGCGAGCAGACCGGCCGTGGTGCCGACCAGGGCGAGGTGCAGTCCGTCGGCGGCGGGCAGCAGGGGGCGCGGGGCGAGGAAGGTGCCGGGGGCCAGCTCGCTCGCCACGTCCCGCCCCGAGGCGTCGCGGCGGACCGTGACGACGGTCGCCACGTCCGGCCGCGTCACGGGTGCGGGTGGCTGTGCGGTGCCATCGGTCCCGGGTCGGTGGGCACGTGGCTGCCGGCGCGGTGCCGGGCGAGCACCGACCGCACCCAGTCGGCCAGAGCGGCGACGGAGGACGGGTCGTGCTTGGACAGGGCGAGCACCGGCAGGCCGCCCCGGACCGCTTCCGCGTCGGTGACCATGCCCGCCACGTCGACCTCCACGTGCGGGGCGAGGTCGGTCTTGTTGACGACGAGGAGGTCGGCGCCGGTGATGCCGGGGCCGCCCTTGCGCGCCACGTCGCCGCCGCCCGCGACGTCGATGCAGAAGATCTGCGCGTCGGCGAGCGCCGGGCTGAAGGTGGCGGTGAGGTTGTCGCCGCCGCTCTCCACGAGCACCAGGTCGAGCGGCCCGTAGGCCTCCTCCAGATCCTCGACGGCGTCCAGATTGGCGCTGACGTCGTCGCGGATCGCCGTGTGCGGGCAGGCGCCGGTCTCCACGGCGCGGATGCGCTCGGTGGGCAGGACCCCGGCGGAGCGCAGGAAGCGGGCGTCCTCGTCGGTGTAGATGTCGTTGGTGACGACCGCCATGGACAGTTCACCGGCCAGGGTGCGGCAGAGCGTGGCCAGGATGGAGCTCTTGCCGGTGCCGACCGGTCCCGCGACGCCGATGCGCAGGGCCCGGGGCTGGTTGAGGGGTTCGTGGAAGTGCTGGTTGGGGTTCTGGTTCTCAGGCAAGGAAGAGTCTCCGTTCGCTTCGTTCGTGGTCGAGTGCCCACTGCTCGGTGAGCGGGGCGGTCCGGGCGGGAAGGGTGTCCGGGGTGGTCACCGCCAGGGCGGTGGCCACCGCGTCGGCGGCGTCCGGTTCGGCGGCCAGGATCCAGGCGACCGAGTCGAGCGGGTCGCCGGGCAGCAGCTTGAGCGCGGCGGAGGTCACGGTCTGGAGTTCGTCGTAGACCACGGCGTAGGCCAGTTCCTCCTCCCCCGTCCCCAGCGCGGCCCCCAGTGCGCCGAGCGCCACCGGGCGCAGGGGCCGGGGGTGCGCGGTCGCGAGCCCCCGTACGGCGGGGTGGTCCGGGGCCAGCCGCCGGGCGAGCCGGTGCACGCCCCGGCCGAGCGTGGTCGAGGCCGCCCGCAGCGGGGCCGCCGGGGTGCGGGCCTGGAGGGCGTGCTGCACGGGTCCGTAGTCCACCGGGTCCCGGCCGGCCGCGCGCAGGGCGAGGACGGCGGCGGCGGCCTCGGTGACGGCGGTGGTGCGCAGCCGGGCCCGCAGCAGGGCGGGGATCCGCTCGCGGGTGAGTCCCGCCGCGACGGCCGGTTCGAGTCCGGCGCTGTAGGTGTACGCGCCGACCGGGAGCCGGCCGTCCGCGAGCAGCAGGGGTCCGAGCGCGCCCATCAGAACATGCTGTACCGCTGGGCGAGCGGCAGTTCGGTGGCCGGGGAGGGCTCGACGAGGTCGCCGTCGACGCGGATGGCGAAGGTCTCGGGGTCCACGTCGATGGCGGGCAGCGCCGTGTTGTTCGGCAGGTCCGCCTTGGTCAGGTGGCGGGTGGGGCGGACGGCCACCAGTTCGCGTTCCAGGCCGAGGCGTTCGGCGAGGCCGTCCTCCAGGGCCGCCGGGGCGACGAAGCTGACCGACAGGTGCGGGGCGGCCCCGGCGGCGGCGGTGCGGCGCAGCAGGACGGGCTGGGTGGTGGGGATGGCCGCGTTGGCGTCGCCGAGGGGCGCGTGGACGACCATGCCGCCCTTGATGACCGCGGCCGGGCGGATCCCGAAGAACGCCGGGTCCCACAGCACCAGGTCGGCGAGCTTGCCGGGTTCGACGGAACCGACGACGTGGTCGATGCCGTGGGCGACGGCCGGGCAGATCGTGTACTTGGCGACATAGCGACGTGCGCGTTCGTTGTCCGCGGCGAGCAGGGTGCCCCGGTCGCCGAAGCGCCGCTTCATCACGTGGGCCACCTGCCAGGTACGGCTGATGACTTCACCGACGCGCCCCATGGCCTGGGCGTCGGACGAGGTGATGGAGAGTGCGCCGAGGTCGTGCAGCACGTCCTCCGCGGCGATGGTGGTGGCCCGGATGCGGGACTCGGCGAAGGCGAGGTCCTCCGGCACCCGGGGGTTGAGGTGGTGACAGACCATCAGCATGTCGAGGTGTTCGGCGACGGTGTTGACGGTGTGCGGGAGGGTCGGGTTGGTGGACGCCGGGAGGATGTGGGGGTGCGAGGCCACGGTGATGATGTCGGGGGCGTGGCCGCCGCCGGCGCCTTCGGCGTGGAACACGTGGATGCCGCGTCCGCCGATCGCGGCGAGCGTCCGCTCGACGTAGCCGGCCTCGTTGAGGCTGTCGGCGTGCAGGGCGACCTGGAGTCCGTAGGTGTCGGCGGCGCGCAGGGCGGCGTCGATCGCGGCGGGCGTCGCGCCCCAGTCCTCGTGGACCTTGTAGCCGCCGGCCCCGCCGAGCGCGGCCTCGCGCAGCCCGTCCTCGCCGACGGTGGAGCCCTTGCCGAAGAGCATGACGTTGAGCGGGATCCGGTCCAGGGACCGGTGCATCATCGCGAGGTTCCAGGTGCCCGGGGTGACGGTGGTGGCCTTGGATCCCTCGGAGGCGCCGGTGCCGCCGCCGATCACGGTGGTGGTGCCGGTGGCGAGCGCCTCGTGGAGGGTCTCCGGCATCAGGAAGTGCACGTGGGTGTCGACGGCTCCCGCGGTGAGGACGCGGCCCTCACCGGAGACGACGTCGGTGCCGGGGCCGATGACCAGGTCAGGGTGGACGCCGTCGCTGATGTCGGGGTTGCCGGAGCGGCCCAGGGCGACGATCCGTCCGGCGCGGACGCCCACGTCGGCCTTGACGACCCCCCAGTGGTCGAGGACGACCGCGTTGGTGACGACGAGGTCGAGCGCGCCGTCGGCGCCGGAGGTGGTGGCCTGGGCCATCGACTCGCGGATGGACTTGCCTCCGCCGAAGACGGCCTCGTCGCCGCCGAAGCAGCGGTCCTCCTCCACCTCGATCCACAGGTCGGTGTCGGCGAGCCGGACACGGTCGCCGGTGGTGGGGCCGTACAGCGCCGCGTAGGCGGCACGGGTCAGCTGTGCCATCGGGGCTCCTCCTCGGGTGCGGTGGCGGCGGCCGGCTCCGTGCGCGGGACGAGGCCGGGCACCTTCCGCCGGCCGCCCAGCGCGACCAGGGAGACGTCGGCTCCGACTCCGGGTTCGAAACGCAGGGACGTCCCGGAGGGAATGTCGAGACGGAATCCCTCGGCGAGCGCACGGTCGAAGGAAAGGGCCGGATTGGCGTCGGGCATATGGAAGTGGGAGCCGATCTGAATGGGCCGGTCTCCGTCGTTGACCATGGTGACACTTCGAATCTCCCGGCCCGCATTGATCTCCAGAATTCCGGAACCGGTCCGGATCTCGCCGGGGATCACGGGATCGGGGAGGTGATCGTGACGAGCTTGCGCCCGTCGGGGAAGGTCGCTTCGACCTGGACGTCGTGGAGCATCTCCGGGATGCCTTCGAGCACGTCGGAGCGGGTGAGGACGGCGCGCCCGGTCGTCATGAGCTCATGGACGGGGGCACCTTCACGGGCCCGTTCCAGGACCCAGCAGGAGAGCAGGGCGACGGCCTCCGGATAGTTCAGCAGGACACCGCGCTCCCGCCGGTCCCGGGCGACCATTCCGGCAACACTCAGCAGCAATTTCTCCGTGTCGGACGGAGTTAGAAACATGGGAAACCTCCATGGCGGCATTTCCCGGAATTCCCGGAAGCGCCTGAACCACGCTCCTCTTATAAGCCTTTCAGGAGCCTCCTGGCAACTCGCTCCGCACCGCAAAAAGTCCCTTTCTGGGGTTATCGACCGCCATATACGGGCGAAGCAGGCATATTTCGATCCGTCGGGGGCGCACGGGAAGAGGTGGTTCCGCATCCCGCGCGGGATGCGGAACCACCTCCGCCGAACCTTCTCAGCAGGTCACTTCAGACCGAAGGCCCTGATGATCTCCTGGTCGACGGCCAGTCCGCCCGGTCCCTCGGCATGCGCCCTGAGCGAGACCGCTGCCGCGCCCTTGGCGGGCGTGCGCAGCTTGACCGACCACGTGCCCGACGACTTCTTGCGCAGCTTCACCTCGGTCCAGGTGGCGCCGTCGTCGTAACTGACCGAGAGCGAGGCCCGGGTGGCCTTCACGGCTCCCTCCAGCCACGCCTGGGTCCCGGCCTCCAGACCGATCTCCACGGACCCGCCCGCCCTGACGTCGCCCGCCAGGTCGGTGTCCACGTCGTAGCGCGGTTGGAGCATCGGGATGTCGGCCTGCACCGTCCCGTCCGGCAGCGCACCCGAGACGAAGTCCCACGCGGTGTGCGTACGCGTCGAGGTCTTCCAGAGGGCGCCGTCCCGCTCCGAGTCCACGACCAGGCGGTACGGGAGCCTCTCGGGCGAGAGGTCCCAGGCGTATCCGGCCCGGCCCGGTCCCTTCTTGATCAGGGTGTCGCCCTGGTAGAAGGCGTAGGAGGTGGTGTCGTACTCGTCCTCGGGCATCGCGCCCGAGTGGCCCTCGCTCCCGTCGGTCCACGGCGTGATGTTGAACTGCACGTCGTTGTACGAGGTACGGAACGGCCCCCAGTAGCCGGTGCCGAGCCGGGGTCCGACCACCGGGGCGAACCACGCGTCGCGGTAGGTCCGGCCCGCCTCGTAGTCCAGCTCGGCGCTGCGCATCTCGTGCCCGGTGGCCTCGGTCTCCGCGTCGAGCACCGAGTGGTTCTCGTACCAGAAGGAGGCGCCCGGCAGCGGGGTGGCCCACTCGGTGCGGGTGCCGGGGTACTTCTCGTACTCCTCGAAGCCGATGCCCGGTCCGTACTCGGGGATGTCGTAGCGGAAGCCGCCGCCGAGCGTGGCCCGGTGGCCGTAGAAGGTGTTCTGCACCTTCGCCAGTTGCCGGGCCTTCGGCGCGTAGGCCAGCGAGCGGTCCGGGATGGTTCCGTCGTGACGGTCCACCAGGTCGTAGACGTAGGAGGCGAACTTCTTCTGGTCGACGGCGAGCTTCCTGCCGCGCTGCGCCGCCCTGATCAGGTCCCGCCCGGCGCCCGCGCGCACGGAGGCGACCGGGATCGCCGTCTCCTCGCCGTAGGGGGCGTAGCTCTCCATCAGGACTCCTCGGGCGTCGTTGACGACGAAGAGCGCCTGTGCGCCGGCCGCGCGGGCGTTGGCGATCCGCTCCGCGGGGGCGACCGCGTCGCTGCGGGTGACCACGACGGCCTTCCCCTTGACGCTGCGGCCCCGGTAGTCGGCGGCGGCGCCGTCACCGACGAAGACACCGGTGAGCTTGCGCTCGCTGTCCTCGGCGACGACCGAACCGCCCTGGACCGTGACCGGGATGTCGTCGCCGTCGGCCGTCAGGCCGATCAGCTCCTCCCCCTGGCGCCAGCGGGTCAGGAAGCTGAAGCCGCCCTGGGTGACCTTCTTGGTGGGGCTCGCCCACAACTGGTCGTAGATCAGCGGGATCTGGTACGCGTCACGCTGGACGGCCCCCTCGGGGGAGGTGCGCGCCATGTCGTACCGCAGCTGCCGGGTCTCGGTCTCCTCGGGCGTACGAACGCTGATCTTCCGGGCCTTGGACGCGTCGAGGGTGACGGTGGTGGCCTTGTCCAGGATCGTCTCGGGAGCGGCGAGGAAGGCGAGGCCCTTCGAGTCGGCGGCGTCGCCGTCGACGTCCACCGCGGTCCAGGCGGTGTAGTTGCCCGGGGGCAGCCGCAGGGTGGTCTCGCCGGAGACCTGGACGACGCCGAGCTGCGGGTCTCCGAGCGCGCCGAGGACGACCTGCCCGTCCGCGGGTCTGCCCGCGCGGTCGCGGATCCGGAGTGTCAGGTCGTAGAGCTCCTGCTCCTTCTGCAGCGCGAAGCCGGTGTGCGCGAGGACCGCGCCCGAGGCGTCGGTGGCCACGACCTGGCCGGAGAACCGGGTGTCGTTCGCGACCTTCGCCGGGTCCAGCGAGAGGACGGCCTCGGCGGTGGAGCCCGCGGGGACGGTCAGCGTCGGCGTCGACAGCGTGTAGGCGTCGGCGTCCGTGTCGGTGGCCAGGTGGAGCGTGACGTCCTCGTCCCCCGTGTTGCGGTAGGTGAGGGTGCGCTCGGCGACCGGGTCGTCCGCGCTGTGCGGCCAGGCGTACGAGGCGACCTCGACCGAACCGGTGGCCTCGATCGTCGTGTCGATCGCCGCCTTCACGTCCAGCCGTCCGGTGCCCTGCTCGTACGGGGTGCGGCCGGGCAGCCGCGCGGAGGTGCTCATCAGCGCGTCCTTGACGCGCTCGCCCGACCAGTCGGGGTGGCGCTGCTTCAGGATCGCGGCGGCGCCGGCCACGTGCGGGGTCGCCATCGACGTACCGGACATCGACTGGTACATGCCCTGGACGCCGGGGACCGACTGCGAGGCGGCGGCGTCGATGTCGACACCGGGCGCGGACAGGTCCGGCTTCAGGCCGTACGTGCCGACGAGGGGACCCATCGACGAGAAGTCCGCGCGGTCGTCGCTCTTGTCGACGGCGGCGACGGTGAGCGCCGCCTCGGCCGATCCGGGCGATCCGATGGTGCCCGCGCCGTACGCGTTGCCCGCGGCGATCACGAACAGCGGGCCGCCGTCCACGGAGAGCGCGTCCACGGCCAGGGACATGGGGTCGGAGCCGTCGTCGGGCACCGGCGAGCCCAGGCTCATGGAGACGACGTCGGCACCCTCGGCCTTCGCCCACTCCATCGCCTCGATGATGCCCGAGTCGGCACCCGAGCCCTCGTCGCCGAGGACCTTGCCCACGAGCAGTCCGGCGCCGGGCGCGACGCCCTTGTTGGCGCCCTGCGAGGCGGCGCCGGAACCCGCGATGGTGGAGGCGACGTGGGTGCCGTGGCCGTTCTTGTCGTCGACCTCCTCGCCGGGCACGAAGCTCCTGGAGGCGAGGACGCGGTCCTTGACGTCCGGGTGGTCGGCGTCGATACCGGTGTCCAGGACGGCGACCTTGACGCCCTTGCCGTCGAACCCGGCGGCCCAGGCCTCCGGGGCACGGACCTGCGGCACGGAGTCCTTGAGCAGGGCCTCGGAGCGGCCGTCGAGCCACAGCCGGGCTATCCCGTTGTCCAGCGAACGGGCCTTCTCCGTACGGGCGATGTCGCTCCAGAAGGTGCGTGCGGTGTCCTTGCCCGCGTGCAGGGCCGCGCCGTTGACGGACTCCAGGGTGCGGACCCTCGTGGCGCCGCGCGGGGCGGCGGGCAGCGTCCTGGCCTTGCTCGCCGGGTAGGTGGCGATCAGCGGGATGCCGTCGGTGGCCGCGTCGTCGTAGCCCATCTTCACCAGGGCGGTGACGTTGAACAGCCGCCGGTCGAGCTTCCCGGCCGCGAGCAGCGTGGTGGCCTCGTCGGGCAGGACGTACAGCTCGTCGCCCGCCTGCCGCACCCGGACACCGCCCGACGCGCCGTCGGGGCGGTCGACGGTGACGGTGTCCTGGGCGCCCGGCCCGTCCACGTAGTGCACGACGTCCCCGGTGACCAGGGTGATGTCGTGGCTCTCGGTCGGCGGCCGGTGGCGGTCGTCCAGGGTGTGCGGCCGGGGGGCGGCGGGTCCGGCGGCGGTGGCGGATCCGGCGGCGGGGAGCATGACACCGCTCACGAGGGCGACCGCGGTCGCCACGAGCAGAGCCCTGCGCCCGGCGCGAGCGGGTCTCGCCCTGCCGGAGACGGAGGAGGGGGAAAATGTCATGGAGCTGATCTACCGGCAATTGCGGCGCGGCGAACGGTCCATGTCTGGCGTGAAGCCGCCGTGGCGGTAACCCGCCCTGGAATCGGCGCCGTTGCTCAGGCCACCGAGGCGAGCGGTGCCGTGTCCCCGTGATGGATCGGGGTGTGCGCGCCCCGCAACGGCACCCCGCTCCCCCCGCGCCGGCCGGCGACGATCTCGGCCACGATCGACAGGGCGGTCTCCTCGGGGGTACGGGCGCCGAGGTCCAGTCCGATCGGCGAGTGGAGCGCGGCCAGCCGGTGTTCGGCGACCCCCGCCTCGCGCAGCCTCTCGTTGCGTTCCAGATGGGTGCGGCGCGAGCCCATCGCGCCGACGTAGCCGACCGGCAGCCGCAGGGCCAGTTCCAGCAGCGGGATGTCGAACTTGGCGTCGTGGGTGAGGACGCAGAGCGCCGTGCGGGCGTCCACATCGGTGGACGCGAGGTAGCGGTGCGGCCAGTCGACGACGACCTCGTGGGCGTCCGGGAAGCGGGCGGCCGTGGCGAAGACGGGACGGGCGTCGCAGACCGTGACGTGGTAGCCGAGGAACCGGCCGGCCCGGACCAGGGCGGCGGCGAAGTCGATGGCGCCGAAGACGATCATGCGGGGCGGCGGAACGCTCGACTCGACGAGCAGGGTGACCGGGCTGCCGCAGCGCGAGCCCTCGGCACCGATGACGACCGTCGCGGTGCGGCCCGCGTCCAGCAGGGCGCGGGCCTCGGCCGCGGCGGTGCGGTCCAGGTCGGGATGTCCGCCGAGCCCGCCCTCGTGACCGCCGTCGGGGCGGACCAGCAGCGGGCGGCCGAGCAGGGCCTCGGGGCCCTCGGTGACGCGGGCGACCGCCGCCGCCCTGCCGCCGGTCGCGGCGGCGAACGCGGCGGCGTACACCGGGCGCGCGGGGTCGTCCGCGCGCACCGGTGTGACCAGGATGTCGATGACGCCTCCGCAGGTCAGCCCGACCGCGAACGCGTCGTCGTCGCTGTAGCCGAAGCGCTCCCGCACGGGGCTGCCGTCGAGGAGCGCCTGGCGGCACAGCTCGTACACCGCGCCCTCCACACACCCGCCGGAGACCGAGCCGATCGCCGTGCCGTCGCTGTCGACGGCGAGCGCGGCGCCCGGCTGCCGGGGCGCGCTGCCTCCGACCGCCACGACGGTGGCCACGGCGAACGCGCGGCCCTGCCCGACCCACCGGTGGAGCTCTTCGGCGATGTCCAGCATGGCGTGTCTCCTTCTGACGGGGTGCGGAGGGCGGCGGGAGCTCAGCTGACGCCGAGCCAGCTCTCGATCGGGTGCAGGGCGAAGTAGACGAGGAAGACGAACGTCAGGACCCACATGAAGGCGCCGACGTCGCGGGCCCGGCCCTGGGCGGTCTTGATCGCGGTGTACGAGACGACGCCCGCGGCCACCCCGGTGGTGATGGTGTACGTGAACGGCATCAGGACCACGGTGAGGAAGACCGGGACGGCGACGGAGCGGTCGCCCCAGTCCACGTGCCGGGCGTTCTGCATCATCATGGCGCCGATGACGACCAGGGCGGCGGAGGCCACCTCGGCCGGCACGATCGCGGTGAGCGGGGTGAAGAAGAGGCAGGCGGCGAAGAAGAGCCCGGTGACGACGGAGGCGAGTCCGGTGCGGGCGCCCTCGCCGACCCCGGTGGCCGACTCCACGAAGACGGTCTGCCCGGAGCCTCCGGCGACACCGCCGATCGCGCCGCCGGCGCCGTCGATGAACAGCGCCTTCGACAGACCCGGCATCCGGCCCTTGTCGTCGGCGAGGTTCGCCTCCGTGCCCACCCCGATGATGGTGGCCATCGCGTCGAAGAAGCCGGCCAGCACCAGGGTGAAGACGATCAGGCCGACCGTCATCACGCCGACGTCGCCCCAGCCGCCGAACTCGACGTCCCCGAAGAGCGAGAAGTCCGGTGCGGAGACCGCCCCGCCGCTGAGCTCGGGCGGCCCGCTGCTCCAGGACTTCGGGTCGATGTCGACGACGGCGTTGACGACGACGGCCGCGAGGGTCCCGGCGACGATGCCGATCAGGATCGCGCCGGGGACGTTCCGCGCCTGGAGCATGAAGATCAGCAGCAGGGTCACGCCGAAGATCAGGACGGGCCAGCCGGCCAGTTCGCCGGTGGGTCCGAGGGAGAGCGGGGTCGCCGTGCCCTGGTGGACGAAGCCGGCCTTGTAGAGGCCGATGAGCGCGATGAACAGGCCGATGCCGATGGTGATGCCGTGCTTGAGCGCGAGCGGGATCGCGTTCATGATCAGCTCACGCAGCCCGGTGACGACCAGCAGGCAGATCACCACGCCGTAGACCACGCACATGCCCATGGCCTGCGGCCAGCTCATGGCCGGGGCGACCTGCGAGGCGAGCACCCCGGAGACGCTCAGCCCGGCGGCGAGCGCCAGGGGCACCTTGCCGACGAAGCCCATGAGCAGGGTGGTGGCCGCCGCGGCCAGCGCGGTGGCGGTGATCAGCCCGGACCGGCCGAGCAGATGGCCGTCCACGTCCTGGCCGCCCAGGATGAGCGGGTTGAGCAGGAGGATGTACGCCATGGCCATGAAGGTCGTGACGCCGCCGCGCACCTCGCGCGCGACGGTCGATCCTCTGTCGGATATGTGGAAGTACCGGTCGAGCCAGGACCGTCCCGCGGGGACGCGCGAGCCGGGGCCCGCGTCCTCCGCACTCGTCCTGGGTTCCACTGACTGCTGGGTCATGTTGCCTGACTCCCAAGGTTCACAGGGGCACCCGCGTGGAGCTGTCGTGATTGCGGGATTTGGGATGACTGCGAGGCGCACGACCCGGGGGACGGCCCGAGGCGAACTGTTCTTGCAGGTGGAGGCGGGGCGTGTGGACACGCCCCGCCCAGGGCCCTTCTCAGGTACCGGTGATGTGCTCGGGGCGCACCGGTGTCTTGTTCAGCTCCAGCCCGGTCGCGTTCCGGATCGCCGCGAGGACGGCCGGGGTGGACGACAGGGTCGGGGCCTCGCCGATGCCGCGCAGCCCGTACGGGGCGTGGTCGTCGGCGAGTTCGAGCACGTCGACCGGGATGGTCGGCGTGTCGAGGATCGTGGGGATCAGATAGTCCGTGAAGGAGGGGTTGCGCACCTTCGCGGTCTTCGGGTCGACGAGGATCTCCTCCATGACGGCGACGCCCAGCCCCTGGGTGGTGCCGCCCTGGATCTGGCCCTGGACCGAGAGCGGGTTGAGGGCCTTGCCGACGTCCTGGGCGCACGCCAGCTCGATGACCTTGACCAGGCCGAGCTCGGTGTCGACCTCCACCACCGCGCGGTGGGCGGCGAAGGAGTACTGGACGTGGCCGTTGCCCTGTCCGGTGCGCAGGTCGAAGGCTTCGGTGGGCCGGTGGCGCCACTCCTGCTCGATGTCGACCGCCTCGTCCTGGAGGACGTCGGCGATGGAGGCGAGCACCTCGCCGCCGTCGGTGACGACCTTGCCGCCCTCCAGGAGGAGTTCGGCGGTCGCCCAGGCCGGGTGGTAGGTGCCGAGCCTGCGGCGGCCGATCTCCAGGACCCGTTCGCGGACGGCCTCGCAGGAGTTCTTCACGGCGCCGCCGGTGACGTAGGTCTGCCGGGAGGCGGAGGTGGAGCCGGCCGAGCCGACCTGGGTGTCGGCCGGGTGGATGGTGACCTGGCTGACCCCCAGCTCGGTACGCGCGATCTGGGCGTGGACCGTGACGCCGCCCTGTCCGACCTCGGCCATCGCGGTGTGCACGGTGGCGACGGGTTCACCGTTGATGACCTCCATGCGCACCCGGGCCGTGGAGTAGTCGTCGAACCCCTCCGAGAAGCCGACGTTCTTCAGTCCGACGGCGTACCCGACGCCGCGCACGACCCCCTCGCCGTGCGTGGTGTTGGAGAGCCCGCCGGGCAGTGCGCGTACGTCGACGGAGCTGCCCTCCGCGTCCGCCGAGAGCCACTGCTGCTCGGGCGGCAGCGGCCTGGCCTTGACGCGGCGCAGGAGTTCGGCGACCGGGGCCGGCGAGTCGACACGCTGGCCGGTGGGGAGCAGGGTGCCCTGCTCCATGGCGTTGAGCTGACGCAGTTCGACGGGGTCCATGTCCAGCGCGGCGGCGAGCTTGTCCATCTGGGCCTCGTAGGCGAAGCACGCCTGGACCGCGCCGAAGCCGCGCATGGCGCCGCAGGGAGGGTTGTTGGAGTAGAGGGCGATCGCCTCGATGTCGACGTCCTCGACGGCGTACGGTCCCACGGCGAGCGAGGAGGCGTTGCCGACGACGGCCGGGGAGGCGGAGGCGTAGGCGCCGCCGTCCAGGACGATCCGGCACTTCATGTGGGTGAGCTTGCCGTCCTTGGTGGCGCCGTGCTCGTAGTGCAGCTTCGCCGGGTGCCGGTGGACGTGGCCGAAGAAGGACTCGAAGCGGTTGTAGACCATCTTGACCGGCTTGCCGGTGCGCAGCGCCAGCAGACAGGCGTGGATCTGCATCGACAGGTCCTCGCGGCCGCCGAAGGCGCCGCCGACACCGGAGAGCGTCATGCGGACCTTGTCCTCGGGCAGTCCGAGGACGGGCGCGATCTGCCGGAGGTCGGAGTGCAGCCACTGGGTGGCGACGTACAGCTCGACCCCGCCGTCCTCGGACGGCACGGCGAGACCGGACTCGGGGCCGAGGAAGGCCTGGTCCTGCATCCCGAAGACGTAGTCGCCGGTGACGATCACGTCGGCGCGTGCGGCGGCCGCGTCGGCGTCACCCCGGACGACGGGCTGGCGGTGGACGATGTTGGGGTGCGGGACGTGCCCGATGTGGTGGTCGGTGCGGCCCTCGTGGACCAGGACCGCGTCGGGCGCGGTGGCGGACGCCTCGTCCGTGATCACCGGCAGGTCCGTGTAGGCGATACGGATCTTCGCGGCGGCGCGCCGGGCCGTCTCGGGGTGGTCGGCGGCGACGAGGGCCACCGGTTCGCCGTGGTGGCGCACCTTGCCGTGGGCGAGGACGGGGGTGTCCTGGATCTCCAGCCCGTAGTTCTTCGTCTCGGCGGGCAGGTCGTCGTAGGTCAGGACGGCGTAGACGCCCGGGGTGGCCAGTGCCTCGCCGATGTCGATCGAGGTGATCTCGGCGTGCGCGACGGTGGAGCGGAGCGTGTGGCCCCACAGCATGTCCTCGTGCCACATGTCCGAGGAGTACGCGAACTCCCCGGTGACCTTGAGGGTGCCGTCGGGGCGCAGGGTGGACTCGCCGATGCCGCCCGGGCTCTTCGAGCCCTGGGTGATCTTGGTCGGGGTGCCGGCCGGTACGGACGCGGCCCGTGGGTGCTGCGCCATGGTCATCGCACCGTCTCTTCCTGACGGGCGGCCGCGAGGCGGACCGCGTCGAGGATCTTCTCGTAGCCGGTGCAGCGGCAGAGGTTGCCGGAGAGCGCCTCGCGGATGTCCTGGTCGGACGGGGAGGGCCGCGTCTCCAGCAGCTCGTCGGCGGCGACCAGCAGCCCGGGGGTGCAGAAACCGCACTGCACGGCGCCGGCGTCGATGAACGCCTGCTGGATGGGGGAGAGTTCGGCCGCGTCGGCGCTCCGCGCGTCGGTGGGCCCGGCCTGCCACCGCTGGGCGGCGTCGAGGGAGGTGCCGCAGCTCCCGGCGGCGCAGCCGGTGCCGGGGTGGGCGCCGGCCCGGTGCCGGGCGTAGTCGGCGAGGCCCTCGACGGTGACGACCTCGCGGCCCTCGGCCTGGCCGGCGGCGACCAGGCAGGAACAGACCGGCACGCCGTCCAGACGGACCGTACAGGAACCGCATTCGCCCTGCTCACAGGCGTTCTTGGAGCCCGGCAGGCCCATCCGCTCGCGCAGGACGTAGAGGAGGGACTCACCCTCCCAGACGTCGTCGGCCTCCTGCGGGCGGCCGTTGACCGTGAAGTTGACGCGCATGATCAGGCAGCTCCTTCGAGGGGGCGGCGCGTGCCGCGGTACTGCTCCCAGGTCCAGCCCAGCGTGCGGCGGGCCATGATGCCGACGGCGTGCCGGCGGTAGGCGGCGGTCCCCCGTACGTCGTCGATGGGATTGCACGCCCCGGAGGCCAGCTGGGCGAACTGCTTGGCCACGGACGGGGTGATGATCTTGCCGTTCTCCCAGAACCCGCCCTCGTCCAGCGCGGCGTTCAGGAACTCCTCGGCCTCCTTGGCCCGGACCGGGGTCGGGGCGGCGGAGCCGATGCCGGTGCGTACGGTGCGGGTCTCCGGGTGCAGGGCGAGCCCGAAGGCGCAGACGGCGATGACCATGGCGTTGCGGGTGCCGACCTTGGAGAACTGCTGCGGCCCGTCGGCCTTCTTGACGTGGACCGCCCGGATCAGCTCGTCCTCGGCGAGGGCGTTGCGCTTGACCCCGGTGTAGAAGGCGTCGACGGGGATCATCCGGGTGCCGCGCACGGAGACGGCCTCGACCTCGGCACCGGCCGCGAGCAGCGCCGGATGGGCGTCCCCGGCGGGTGAGGCGGTGCCCAGGTTGCCGCCGACGCCGCCGCGGTTGCGGATCTGCGGCGAGGCGACGGTGTGCGAGGCGAGCGCCAGCCCGGGCAGCTCGGCCCGCAGGTGCTCCATGATCGCGCTGTACGGTACGGAGGCGCCGAGGCGTACGGTGTCCTGGCCCACCTCCCACGCGGACAGCTCGCCGACGCGGTTCAGGTCCAGCAGGTACTCGGGCCGTCGGTGGTCGAAGTTGATCTCGACCATCACATCGGTGCCACCCGCGATGGGCACAGCCGTCGGATGCGCGGCCTTGGCGGCGAGCGCCTCCTCCCAGCTGGCGGGGCGAAGGAAGTCCATGGGCTCTCTTCTTCTCGATCGGGTCGTTCGGCTGGGGCGGGGACGGCCGGCCCTGCGGTTCGTTCCTGTGTTGTTGACGCGGTGTGTGGCCCAGTACACAAGCCTTGCTCCACTCGGTGCAGTCACCGAAACCATGAAGGAATTGGCTGGTCCCCGTCCGTGTCTTGTAGATTCGAACGAATGGCGGGTATCGGTAACCTCACCGCAATTCACAGGTATCGGCCGATGCCCCCGCACCCCCTTGCCCCTCCCTTTTCCCTCACCTGCTCCCCCACCTGCCAACCACTCACCGACGAAGAAGAACGGCGGCTTTCGACGATGCGGCTGCGCGCACTGCTGGACAACGAGGCGCTGGGCCTGCGGCTGCTCGGCGGCGAGGACGAGCTGGACCGCACGGTCCGGGGCGTCATGACGACCGACCTGCGCGACCCCAGCCGGTATCTGTCCGGGGGTGAGCTGGTGCTCACGGGACTGGCGTGGCGCCGGGACGCCTCGGACTCCGAGCCGTTCGTGCGGATCATGGCGGGCGCCGGGGTCGCGGGTCTGGCGGCGGGCGAGGCGGAGCTCGGCGCGGTACCCGACGACCTCGTCGAGGCCTGTCTGCGGCACCGGCTGCCGCTCTTCGCCGTGCACGAGACGGTGGCGTTCGCCACGATCACCGAGTACGTCGTCCGCCAGGTCTCCGGCGAGCGGGCCGGCGACCTCGCCGCGGTCGTGGACCGGCACCGCCGGCTGATGACCTCGGGCCCGGCGGGTGGCGGCCCCGAGGTGGTCCTGGACCTGCTCACCTCCGACCTGGACCTGCGGGCGTGGGTGCTGTCCCCGACCGGCCGTCAGATCGCCGGAGCGGGCGAACCGCTGTCCGCCCCCGTCGGCGCGGCCCTGGCCGGGCAGCACCTCGCGGCGACCCGCACCGGCCGCCGGGGCCCCCACCGGGCGCAGGCGGACGGTACGACGTACTCGCTGTTCCCGATCCACAGCGGCCGGGGCCCGGTGCCGGGGGCGTTCCGGGACGTACGCGAGTCGGTGCTCTGCGACTGGCTGCTGGCCGTGGAGGCCGACGCGGGCGACTGGCCGCCGGCCCGCCTCGACCTGCTCCAGGGGGTCACCCAGCTCATCGCGGTGGAGCGCGACCGCCGCGACGCCGCCCGCACGGTACGCCGCAGGCTCGCCCAGGAGATCCTGGAGCTGGTCCAGGCGGGTGCCGCCCCGGCGGAGATCTCGGCACGGCTCCGGGTGGCCGCGCCGGTCCTGCTTCCCGGGCTCGACACGGCTCCGCACTGGCAGGTGGTCGTGGCCCGGGTCGAATGGGACCCGCAGGGCGCGGACGCCGCAGCGGAGGCGGAGGCCGGCCGGGCCGCACAGGCGCTGTTGGAGGAGATCCTGGTCGACCCGGCGGTCACGGGGCCCGACTCCGCCGACCGGATCGCCGTCGCGCACTCGGGCGGGGAGGCCGTCGCCCTCGTCCCGCTGCCAGGCGTCGGCCCGGCCCCGGCGGGCGCCGCGTCCGGCGTACCGGACGGGCCCGGGGAGGGCACGGCGTCCGCGAGATCGAAGGGGCCCGGATCGCGGCAGGACGCGGTCGGCACGTCCGTGGCCTCCGGGTCGGCCGGGCAGGACACGGACGCCTCCCGAGGGCCCGAAGGCGCCGCGGCCACGGCCGCCGGGGCGCGGGACACCGCGCTGCACGCCGACGTCCTCGTCGCGGCCGTCCGCGCCCCGCTCTCCGCCGGACTCGCGGACGACGGCCGCCTGACACTGGGTGTCAGCGCCGCCGTGCACTCGGCGGAGGGGCTGCGCGGCGCCCTGGAGGAGGCCAGGCACGCACGCCGGGTCGCCGCCGCCCGGCCGGGCCGGGTCTGCGCCGCCGGGCACCACGAGCTCGCCTCGCACGTCCTGCTGCTGCCCTTCGTCCCGGACGACGTGCGGCGGGCGTTCACCGCGCGACTCCTGGACCCCTTGCGCGAGTACGACCGGCGCCACCGGGCGGAACTCATCGAGACCCTGGAGGCCTTCCTCGACTGCGACGGCTCCTGGACCCGCTGCGCGGCCCGGCTGCACCTGCACGTCAACACGCTGCGCTATCGCGTCGGACGTATCGAGCAGTTGACGGGACGCGATCTTTCGCGCCTCGAGGACAAGCTCGACTTCTTCCTCGCCCTGCGTATGAGCTGATCCCGGGGGCGCCAGCACCCAGGTCGATTGTGAAATCTTTCACCTGACATGGTCCCCACCCCTTGGCCCGGCGTGCCATTCCGTGCTGAGATGCGCGCAGACTCAGGCCGACCGGCGGGACGAGCCGGCCGACCTCCACAGCTCGATGGCGCGCTCGGGGAGGGCAATGTGGCGCATACCGCCATGTCTGGTTCCGGAACGACAGCCGATGACGATCCGCCGCTCCAGACGGCGGTGTGGCGGCTCCGCTCACGAGCCTGCTGGACCGACGCGGCCGCGCTGCTCGAACCCCAGGCGTCCGCCGATCCCGCCGCCGCCCTCCAGCGGACGTCGCTGCTGACCGAGCGGTGTCTGTACACGGGGGCCGGCTGGACGGACGCCGAGGACGCGCTGCGCACCGCCGAGGCGCTCGCCCACGACGACATCGAGCGCGGCGCGGCAGCCTGTGAGCGCGGCTACCTCGCGTACGCCTCGACCCTGCTGGGCGCCCGGGACAGGGCCGACGAGGCGAGTGTGGCGCTGAGCCGCGCGGCGGCCCTGCTCCCCCCGGCGGCGCCCGGCCGTCCGCTGCTGGACTTCCGGCGGGGGCTGATCGCGCAGAACATCGCCGACGCGCCCCAGTCGGCCCGCGCCGCCTATCGCAGGGCGCACGCCGGGGCCACCGCCCAGGGGGACGAGCTCCTGCTCTCGTTCACCTGGCGGCACCTGGCCTCGCTCGCCCTGCGCGAGGGCGAACTCGCCGAGGCGCGGCACGGCTTCACGGAGTCGCTGCGGATAAGGGAGGAGCTGGGCTACCTGGTGGGCACCGCGCCGGCCCTCATCTCGCTCGCCGACACGGAGACCGGTCCCGAGGCGGCCCGGCTGCGCGCCGAGGCGGGGCGGCTGTTCCGGCTGCTGGGCGGCGTCCCGACCTGGCTGGCCCCCCGTCTGGAACCGCCGGCCCCGGAGACCGTGGAGGCGAACTGAGCCCGACGGGCCCTCAGGTCCGGCCTTCCGCCCGCTCCCAGGCTTCCACTTCGCGTCGGTCCGCTCGGGCACCGGAGAGGGACAGGGCGGGCGGCCGGGGCCGCGGACGGCCGAGGGCACACCCTGCCCCGCGCGGATCACGGCCGTGGGACCGGACCGGTCCCGGCGCCGCTCAGTCCTCCGTCGCGGCGAAGTGCGCACGCACCAGGGACTGCGCGGCGGTCAGGTCGCGGGCGACGAGGGCGTCCAGGAGCGCGATGTGCTCGGCGGCGTCGGCCGACAGGTCCGCCGGGCGGCCGACGGGGCCACCGGCCAGGGGCCACTGGGACCGGCGGTGGAGGTCGTCGGCGACCGCCACCAGTTGCTCGTTGCCGGAGAGCGCGAGGACCGCCCGGTGGAAGGCCCGGTCGCACTCCGCGTAGTTCGCCGGATCGCCGGTCCGGGCCGCCGCGGCCGTGGCCTGGGCCAGTGGGCGCAGCAGGACCCAGCGGCCGGCCGGGACGGCGCGGGCCAGCCGCAGCCACACCGGTACCTCGACGAGCGCGCGGACCTCGGCCAGCTCGGCGAGCTCGCGCGGGCCGCGTTCGCTGACCCGGAAGCCCCGGTTCGGCACGACCTCCACCGCGCCTTCCCGCGCCAGCTGCTGCATCGCCTCACGCACCGGTGTGGCGGAGACACCGAAGCGGGCCCCGAGGGCGGGGGCGGAGTAGACCTGACCGGGGACCAGCTCGCCGCCCACCAGGGCGGCCCGCAGCGCCTCCAGGATCTGGCCGCGCACCGAGTGCCGCTGCACCGCCCGGGGCGCGGAGGGCTCGCCGTGGGTGTGCTCGCCGCGCGCCTGTTCCGGCACCCGGGCGGCTGCCGCCAGGGTCCGGGCCCGGCCTCCGGGAGACCGGCCGGCCACGGACGCGCACGGCACCGGTGGCCGTTCGCCCTCACGCCTGCTGCCCTGCTCCACCGGTCCTCCTCGCGCTGGCGGGCCCGGCTCGCGTGGGCCCGGCCCCTTGTGCACGATAGGCGGAGCAGGCCGCAGTTCAAACACCGATCGCTTCGGGTAAGGTAAGGCTTACCTGTAGACGATCCTGATTCGGTGGTCCTTGCATGGCCGTCTCCACGCTTCTCGCCGCCCCCGCCCCCTCACCCGTGGCGGCGTCCTACGCACGCCTGACCGAGGTCTTCGCCGGACTGCGCGCCGAGGTGCTGGCTGACGACGCGGCGGCACCCTCCGGCGACGGATGGGTGGGCGCGGCCGAGCTCGCGGAGGGCGGCGCGGCCCTGGACACGTTCCTGGCCTTCGACGACGAGCAGGTGCTCCGCGACTACGGCACGCGGGCCCGCCCCGACGTGGTCGCCAGCTTCGGTCTCCACCGCTACGCGTGGCCGGCCTGCCTGCTGGTGACGCTTCCGTGGTTCACGGACCGCCGGGTGCCGCGGATCCCGGCGGAGGGTGTCTCGTTCCACCGGGCGATGGGCCACATGACCGTACGGATCCCGGAGTTCTCCTGCCTGCCGGACGACCCTGCCGCCGGACTGCCCGGCGCCCGGGTGGTGGCCGACGAGGCGGCGCTGCGCGCGGAGGTCCTGGCCGCCGTCGCGGAGCACATCGAGCCGGTGCTCGACGGCTTCCGGCCGCGCATGCGGCGCGGCAAGCGGGCCCTGTGGGGCATGGCGACGGACGAGGTCGTCGAGGGCCTCTGGTACATCGCCCACCTGCTCGGCGAGGAGAGCCGCGCGATGTCGGAGCTGGAGCTGCTGCTGCCCGGCACCACCAAGCCGTACGTGGGCACCGCGGGCTTCCGTGAGCTGACCGGGCCGAACGGCGAGTCGTTGCCGACCCGGGACCGGGCGAGCTGCTGCCTCTTCTACACGCTGCGGCCCGAGGACACCTGTGTGACCTGCCCGCGCACCTGCGACGCCGAGCGCGTCCGGAAGCTGACGCCCGCGCCCTGACCGGCGCGGACCGCGGGGCGGAAGGACTCCGAAGCCCCCGCCGGAAGTGGTGGAACGCTCCAAGATCGTCCCGCGATCCTTGTCCCCGGCAGGGCAGCGGGCCGCGTCCTCGCTGTCGCAGACTTGCGGACGCGGCGACCGTCGGGCCGCCGTGGCTTCGGCCCGGTCGACCCCAAGGACGGCAATCGTGAGCGAGCGCGTTCTCGCCCCCCGCAACAGAGGCTTCCTCTTCCTCGACTCCCACCCGACGGGCTGCGAGCGACAGGTGGCCGACATGTGGCGGGCGTGCCCCGACCCCGCCTCGGTGCCGGAAGGGGCCGGGCCGGTGGCCCTGATCATCGGCTCCTCGTCCGGATACGGCCTGGCGGCCGCTCTCGCCGGACTCAGGCGCGCCGGAATCCGCGGCATCATGGTCTCCTTCGAGAAGGCCCCCACCGGGCGGCGTACCGCCACGGCCGGCTGGTACCGCACCGCCGCCACCGCCCGTATCGCCCGTGACGCCGGGCGGGATCTGGTCTTCCTCAACGGCGACGCGTTCTCCGACGCCATGAAGGACCAGGTGGCCGACCTCGTCGAGCGGCGTTTCGGAGGCAGACTGGACCACCTGATCTACTCGGTGGCCGCGCCCCGGCGCACCGATCCCGACACCGGCACCACGTACGCCTCCGTCCTCAAGCCGGTCGGCCGGGCGAACCGCACCAAGACGCTCCTCTTCGACGACCAGGGCGTCGCCGAGGTACGTGAGGTCGAGACCGGGCCGGCCGAGGGCGACGACGTCGAGCAGACCGTGGCCGTGATGGGCGGTGCGGACTGGGAACGCTGGATCGGCCGTCTGGCCGGCCGGAATCTGCTCGGCGAGGGGTTCACCACGGCCGCGCTGTCGTACATCGGTTCGCCGCTGACGGCGGCGATCTACCGGCAGGGCACCATCGGTGCGGCCAAGGCCCACCTGGAGGCCACCGCCCGCACCCTGGACGAGCGGCTCGGCAGGACGGTGGGCGGGCGGGCCGTGACCTCCGTCAACGGCGCCGCCGTCACCCAGTCCTCCACCGCCATCCCGGGCATCGCCCTGTACACCGGCCTGCTGCGCGGCGTCCTCGCGGAGGGCATGGTCCCGCCGGTGCGCCAACTCGCCGCCCTGTGGGACCAGCTCACCGGGACCGCCCCGCTCTCCCTGGACGAGGAGGGCAGGATCCGCCTGGACACCTGGGAGCTCACCGACGAGGTCCAGGCGGCCGTCGCCGAACGCTGGGACGCCGCCACGACCGACACCATCGACCGTCTCGCCGACCTCGACTGGTTCCGCTCCGAAGTCCGGCGCCTGTACGGATTCTCCGTCCCGGGCGTCGACTACACCGCCCCGGTGGCCACCGACGTCCCCTGGCCCGCCCCCTGACCTCGCGCGGTGACGGCCGTCCTCCCACGATCCCGGAATCATGCCGCCCGTCCGGGCGACTCCGCATCGAACACAACACGGCTGCTTCGCGCGGTCGTTCGAGAAGATTCCGCCCATCGGTGACGCCCCTCTCCCCGATGGCGTTCACTTGCCCCGAAAGCCCCTGAACGGGGTGGCCTTTCCGTCACGATGGCGCCCGAAACGCCCTACGTGACGCAAGGGACCGCGCATGAGACTGACCGATATATCGCTTGACTGGCTGCTTCCGGGCGCCGTGCTGCTCGTGGGGGTCATGGCGGCGGTGACGGTGGTCGCGCGCGGCAAGCGCGCCGCCGGCAAGGCCGCTGCCGACGACAGCTGGGAACGCGGCGAGGAGCGCCGCAGGCGCAAGGAGGCGTTGTACGCCACCGCCTCCTACGTCCTGCTGTTCTGCTGCGCCGCGGTCGCCGCCGCCCTCTCCTTCCACGGGCTCGTCGGCTTCGGCCGGCAGAATCTCAACCTCTCCGGGGGGTGGGAGTACCTCGTCCCGTTCGGGCTCGACGGTGCCGCCATGTTCTGCTCGGTGCTCGCGGTACGCGAGGCCAGCCACGGGGACGCGGCGCTGGGATCCCGGCTGCTGGTGTGGACGTTCGCCGGCGCGGCCGCCTGGTTCAACTGGGTGCACGCGCCGCGCGGGATGGACCACGCGGGTGCCCCGCACTTCTTCGCGGGGATGTCGCTCTCGGCGGCGGTGCTCTTCGACCGCGCGCTGAAGCAGACCCGCCGGGCCGCCCTGCGCGAACAGGGCCTGGTGCCCCGCCCGCTGCCCCAGATCCGGATCGTACGGTGGCTGCGGGCGCCCCGGGAGACCTTCGGCGCCTGGTCGCTGATGCTCCTGGAGGGCGTACGCACCCTGGACGAGGCGGTCGACGAGGTACGCGAGGACCGCCGGACGAGGGAGCAGGACCGGCACCGGCGGAAGGACCAGGTGAAGCTGGACCGCGCCCGGATCAAGGCGCTCAACCGGCAGAACCGGGCCTGGGGGCGCGGCATGCGCGGCGGCCACCAGGTCGACGTGCAGGCCATCGCACCCGCGAGCGGCGGCACACCGGCCGTCTCGGAGCCTGCCATAACAGAGCCGGGACAGCTGCCTCTGCGCCCCCGGCCATCCCTCCAAGCCGTGAACGGCTCGAACTCCAGGAGTACTTCGGCCAAGAACGCCAACGGTGACCCCGTGACCGTCGACCTCACCGCGGAGGACGACACCCAGACGCTGCCCCGGCTCGACTCGCTCGAGCAGAAACTCAAGGATCTGGAGGAGCAGTTCGGCTGAGCCCCCCGTGCCTCACGCGGGCTTCCCGGCCGTCAGCTCGAACCACACCACCTTGCCCAGCGCCTGCGTCATGACTCCCCAGGAGTCCGCCAGGCTCTGCACGAGGAGCAGCCCCCGTCCGTGCGTACCGTCGTCGGCGTTCGGTACGTACGGTGCGGGCTCCTGCCCCGCCACGAAGTCGCGCACTTCCACGCGCAACCGCCCGGGTGCCGATGTCACCGTGATCGCGGCGCCGTTCCGGGTGTGTATCAGCGCGTTCGTCACCAGTTCGCTCAGCAGCAGCTCGGCGGTGTCCGTCTCCTCGGGGTCCGAGCGGTGACGCAGGAACTCCCGCAGCGCACAGCGCGCTTCCCCCACGGCCGGCAGATCGGTGTGCCCCAGTCTTCGGTGCAGTTGCACCGACGGGCCCTTCTGTCGCTTCGTCATGTCCCCCGCCCGCACGTCGATGCACCCTCCTCGATCCCTCGGTGATGCCGTCAGTTCTCGAACGCCTTCACGGGATGCATGCCCCACTCGTGGACGGTCACGCTTTCCACTCCGCCAACAGGTGAACACGCTCCGGCGCAACACCCGGCGCTCGAACGGGAGATGGCGTATGTGTGCACGGATGACTCCCAGAAAATTCACATGAGGCGCCGTTGACGGAGGGGTGTCTACGCGCGTCATCATGGTGGGTATGCGCATCCCCCCACGGATCACCACGCTCGGCGGCGCAGCCGCCCTCCTGTCCGCCCTCTTCGTCGGCGGCCCCGTCACCGCGACGGCCTCGGCCGCTTCGCCCCTCGCCGCGACGGCGGCCGCCGCCCCGTCCGTCGCCTCGGTCGGCAGCGTCTGCTACTCCGCCCTGCCGTCCCAGGCGCACGACACGCTCGACCTCATCGAGGCGGGCGGCCCGTTCCCGTTCGACCAGGACGGCACCGTCTTCCAGAACCGGGAGGGTGTCCTGCCGAGCCAGTCGTCGGGCTACTACCACGAGTACACCGTCATCACCCCGGGCTCCGACACCCGCGGTGCCCGCCGGATCGTGACCGGTGACAAGGCCCAGGAGGACTACTACACCGCCGACCACTACGAGTCCTTCGACCTCGTCGACCACGGCTGCTGAACCCGCCCCTGTCCGGCCCGCGCCGTCGTCCCCCACCTGCGGCGCGGGCCCCTCGTCCGTCCTGCGCCCTCTTGTAGGCTCGCCGTATGACTGTGACCTATGTGATCGAAGGTTCGGAGGTCACCGGCCTGGAGCGCTTCTGGGAGCTGATCGGTGAGGCGGTGAACGGCCCCGGCGGCTATTTCGGCCGCGGTCTCGACTCCTTCGCGGACTGTCTGAGCGGCGGCTTCGGCACCCCGGACGACGGCGCCTTCGTCATCGAGTGGCGCGACCACACCGCGTCGGCCCGGGCGCTGGGCCACGAGGAGACCGCCCGCCGGCTGGAGGCCCTGCTCGGCCGGGCGCACCACACGAACCGCGCCCGCATCGAACGGGAGCTGGCCGAGGCCCGGGCCGGCCGAGGCCCGACGCTCTTCGACCAGCTGGTCGGGATCATCGAGGAGGAGACCGGGCCCGGGACACTGCGTCTGCGCTGAGGCCCCGTCAGGGCCTGGGCACGTTACGGATGTTGGAGCGGGCCATCTGGAGCATCCGTCCCACTCCCCCGTCCAGCACGATCTTGCTGGCGGACAGCGCGAAACCGGTCACCATGTCGGAGCTGATCTTCGGCGGGATGGACAGCGCGTTCGGGTCGGTGACCACGTCCACCAGCGCGGGCCCCTTGTGCTTGAAGGCGTCCCTGAGCGCGCTCTCCAGCTGCTTGGGCTTCTCGACCCGCACGCCGTACGCCCCGGCGGCCCGGGCGACCGCCGCGAAGTCGGGGTTCTTGTTGGTCGTGCCGGAGGACGGGAGGCCGGCGACCAGCATCTCCAGCTCGACCATGCCGAGCGAGGAGTTGTTGAAGAGGACGACCTTCACGGGCAGGTCGTACTGGACCAGGGTGAGGAAGTCGCCCATCAGCATGCTGAACCCGCCGTCACCGGACATCGACACGACCTGCCGGTCCGGGTCGGTGAACTGCGCGCCGATCGCCTGCGGGAGCGCGTTGGCCATCGAGCCGTGACTGAACGATCCGATCACCCGGCGCTTGCCGTTGGGGGTGAGATAGCGGGCCGCCCACACATTGCACATGCCGGTGTCGACCGTGAACACGGCGTCCTCGTCGGCCAGTTCGTCGAGGACCGAGGCCACGTACTCCGGGTGGATCGGAATGTGCTTGTCGACCTTGCGGGTGTAGGCCTTGACCACGCCCTCCAGCGCGTCCGCGTGCTTCTTCAGCATCCGGTCGAGGAACTTGCGGTTCTTCTTGGCCTTCACCCGGGGCGTCAGGCACCGCAGTGTCTCGCGCACGTCCCCCCAGACCGCCAGGTCGAGCTTCGACCTGCGGCCCAGGTGCTCGGGCCGCACGTCGACCTGCACGATCTTCACGTCGTCGGGGAGGAAGGCGTTGTACGGGAAGTCGGTGCCCAGCAGGATGAGCAGGTCGCACTCGTGCGTCGCCTCGTAGGCGGCGCCGTAGCCGAGCAGTCCGCTCATCCCGACGTCGTACGGGTTGTCGTACTGGATCCACTCCTTGCCGCGCAGCGCGTGCCCGACCGGGGCCTTCACACGTTCGGCGAACTCCATCACCTCGGCGTGCGCTCCGGCCGTACCGCTGCCGCAGAACAGCGTCACCCGTTCGGCCTCGTCGACCATCCGGCAGAGCTTGTCGATCTCCTCGTCACCGGGCCGTACGGAGGGCCGCGAGGTCACCAGGGCGTGCTCGACGGACTTCTCCGGCGCCGGCTGCGAGGCGATGTCGCCGGGCATGGTGACGACGCTGACACCGCCCTGGCCGATGGCGTGCTGGATGGCCGTCTGGAGCAGCCTCGGCATCTGCTGCGGGTTGGAGATCATCTCGTTGTAGTGGCTGCACTCCTGGAAGAGCAGCTCGGGGTGGGTCGCCTGGAAGTAGCCGAGCCCGATCTCGCTCGACGGGATGTGCGCGGCGAGGGCGAGGACCGGGGCCATCGAGCGGTGCGCGTCGTAGAGCCCGTTGATGAGGTGCAGGCTGCCCGGGCCGCAGGAGCCGGCGCAGACGGCCAGGTTCCCGGTGATCTGGGCTTCGGCTCCGGCGGCGAAAGCGGCGGTCTCCTCGTGCCGTACCTGGATCCAGTCGATCGCGGCGTTACGCCGAACGGCGTCGACCACCGGGTTGAGACTGTCGCCGACGACGCCGTACATCCGCTTGACGCCCGCCCGCACGAGAATGTCGACGAACTGTTCCGACACGTTCTGCTTGGCCATGGGTGCGCACCCTCTCTGCCTGTGCTCCGTGCACATGCGGCTGTCCCGGCTCCGGAGCCCGAAACGTCGGCCCGAGGGGCCGTCGGGGCGGACTCCGGTGTCCATCAACCCATGGCGTGCGCGGTTACGCCTCCCAGACGGCGGCCGCCGTGCGGTCGTCGGCGTAGCCCTTGACGCGCAGCTGGACGTCGGCGAGATAGGCGGGCAGCCCCGGCGGATCGCCCGCCGCCCAGCGGCGGGCGAGTTCCCCGGCGAGCTCCGGGGCGCCGCGCACGGGTTCGGCCAGTCCGTTGCCGCAGAGCAGCAGGACGTCCCCCGGCCGGGCCACCGAGGCGCGGAACCGGAAGGGCTCGGCGGGCGGTGGGGCCGGGTCCCCGGGGTACGGGGACGGCGGCGTGGTGATCTGGAGGTCCATCGTCAGCCGGTCGCCGCCCGGGCCCTCTTCCTGCTCCCGCCTCTCCGCGGGGGTGGGGACGAGCGGTTCGAGGTCCTGCCAGGAGCCGTCGCGCAGCCGGAAGAGGCCCCCGCCGCCGACGCCGAAGAAGACACGGGTACGGCAGTCCGGGTCCGCGGACAGCAGCAGGCAGCGGAGCCCGGCGGTGTACGCGGACGGCTCCAGGCCGAGTTCGGCGGCCCGGGCGCGCAGCTTGCCGTAGGTACGGTCGGTGAGCCGGTGCAGCCCCGATTTCAGGTCGCCGCGGCGGCCGGCCCTTATGTCGTCGGAGAGCCGGGCGTGGCTTCGGGCGACGGCGCCGCCGATCCAGCGGCAGGCGTCGGCGGCGGCCAGGTGCCCCTGCTCGGCGGCCCGGGCCCCGCCGGCCACCGCGACCAGGACGAGCGCGCCGTCCCCGGTCCCGAACCGCGCGGTGAGCAGGGCGTCCCGGCGCGGTTCGCCCCGGAAGCGCGCCGAATCCCCGCGCACCGAGGCGGCGCGCAGCGTGTACGTGCCGTACCGGGCGCCGTCGAGCACGGTGTCCGGGACGAGACCGTCGAGGTCGTCGACCCCGGACGCGGGCAGGGCGGCCGGTTCGGCGTCATAGGTGGGCGGCCGGTCCCCGAGATGCCCGACGACGGGCCGCGGCCCGCCCCGGGCCACGTCGGCCGGCGCCTCGGACGACTGCGCGGACGCCTCGGGCTCCTGGGGCGGTCTGGGTGCCAGGGGTACGGCGAAGGTGCGGCGCGCCGGAGGGGATTCCGGAGTGCCGGGGGCCTCCCACGGGGGGCGCACGACGATGACCTGCGGCCGCGTCGCCCGGGACGGCGCAGGCTCCGCGCTCCCGGACGTGGAGCGCGGATCGCCGGCCGGGGGCGGCGCGGAGGAGGGGCCGGGGGCGGGCGGGGGCACCCGGGTCGCGGCGGGAGGCCGGGACGGCGGCTCGGGCCGGGACGGCTCCACCGGCGTACGCGGCGGTTCCGTTGTCGGCGGGGCGGCGAACGTCTCGGGCGGTTCCGGCCGTTCGGGCGCGGGCGGGGCGACCGGTCCGGCCGCCCCGGGATGGCGCCCCGGCACGGGCACGCCGGACTCCGGCGGCGCCCCGTCCGGCGCGGGAGTCCCGGGCTGCGCGGGAGTCCCGGGCGGCACGTCCCAGGCGGCCCCGGCGGGCGGCGGTACAGGATCGGCGGACGGAGCCGGTGACGGTCGGTCCGCGGTACCCCGCCACCCGGGCCCGTCCGGAATCGTCCGGTCCTCCGGACCCAGTCGTGCGGGCCCGTCCGGGGCCGCGCGCCGAACCGGCTCGGGCGGCGCCGCCTCTGCGGCGGAAGCGGGCGCTCCGGAGTCGTCCCCTTCTGGAGGCGGCTCCGGCGCGGGCGGCGGTGAGACGGACGGCGGCACGGGGGCGGCCCGCAGGTCAGGGGCTGCTGCCGGCTCATGCGTGCACCGGTCCGGGCCGCCCTGGCGGGCCGCCGGTGCCGGGTTCCGGACGTCGGACGTGGCCGCCGCGCGGTCCGTCGGAGGCGGCACCTGTCGCCCGCCGGTCGCCGGACCCGCCTCCGGCTCCGGCCTGGCCGGAGCTGCCGGTCGGGGCGGCGGCGGCACGTGCGCCGCCGCCGGGGCAGTGCGTGGGTCCGGTACCGGAACCACCGTGCCCGGGTGGTCCGGCGGGTCCGCCCGGACCGCGTCGGGGCCAAGGCCCCGGCCCTGCTCCGCGTCCGCGTCCGGTGTCGGGCCCACCGCGTCGGACGCGGAGTCGAAGCGGTCGTCGAGACTGTCGGGCGCGCCGGCCGGACCGGTGTCCGGCGCCGCCTCGTCGTACAGCCGGCGCCACCAGTCGTCCTCATGGGCGGCGGGCTTCTCCCCCTGCTGGCTCATGCCCCCAGTCTCCACCGCGCGGGGCGCACGAAAGCGGGACATCCCGAAAACACGCCGGGAATTGACACCCTGACAGAGCCCGCCGGGCGTCCACACCCCCCACGGGAAGAACGCCCGGCGGGCCCTCGCAGCACACCCG
Source organism: Streptomyces sp. SirexAA-E (assembly GCF_000177195.2). Taxonomy (GTDB): domain Bacteria; phylum Actinomycetota; class Actinomycetes; order Streptomycetales; family Streptomycetaceae; genus Streptomyces; species Streptomyces flavovirens. Next base: position 6,092,460 of record NC_015953.1, on the reverse strand, counting down.
CGGGCCCCCGTTGACGGTTCCGGCCCCGCGGTGCTGCGGTGGCGCCACAGTGACAGACGGGCAGCCGGTACGGGGCATGATGGGCCCGGCGGGTTTACGCCGTGGCCGGTTTCCGCCACGACGGCACGCCGGACGGGCGCAGCGATGCGCGACCATCACCTGGGGAGGGCCGGAAGATGCTGGCAGCGATAGGTCTCGACGAGAGACAGGAGGCCACCTACCGGGCACTGGTCACCGCGGGTGCGGCGGAGTTGTCCGACCTCGCGCGCCGGCTCGCGCTGCCCGAGGCGGACACCGAACGGGCGCTGCGACGGCTGGAGCAGCAGGGGCTCGCCGCCCAGTCCTCCGCGCGGGCGGGACGCTGGGTGGCCGCGCCGCCCGGGGTCGCGCTGGGGGCCCTGCTGACGCAGCAGCGGCACGAACTGGAACAGGCCGAACTGGCGTCCGTGCTGCTGGCCGAAGAGTACCGGGCCGAGGCGGACGAGCCGGCCGTGCACGACCTGGTCGAGGTGGTGACCGGCGCGAGCGCGGTGGCGCACCGCTTCCACCAGTTGCAGCTCGGGGCCACCTCGGAGGTGTGCGCGCTGGTCACGGGGAAGCCGATCGCGGTCACCGGGATGGAGAACGAGTCGGAGGAACGGGTCGCGATGCGCGGGGTGTCCTACCGTGTGGTCGTGGAGCGCGATGTGCTGTCGCTGCCGTCCGGGATCATCGAGCTGTCGGCCGCGCTGAGCCGGGACGAGCAGTGCCGGGTGGTCGACCGGGTGCCGACGAAGCTGGTGGTGGCCGACGGCTCGCTGGCGATGGTGCCGCTGACCGGCCGGGCCGTGGAGCCCGCCGCGCTGGTCGTCCACGCCAGCGGGCTGCTGGAGTCGCTGATGGGGCTCTTCGAGGCGGTGTGGCGGGACGCCATGCCATTGCGGCTGGGCGAGAGCGGCGTGCGGGAGGAGAACGGCCCGGGGCCGGACGCCACCGATCTGGAGATCCTGTCCCTGCTGCTGGCGGGCCTGACGGACGCGAGCGTGGCGAAGCAGCTGGAGCTGGGCCTGAGGACGGTACAGCGGCGGGTGAAGGGGCTCATGGAGCTGACCGGGGTCTCGACCCGCCTCCAGCTGGGTTGGCACGCGTACGAGCGGGGCTGGGTGGCGCGCGCGCCCCGCTGACCCGCTCCGCACGACGGGCGTGCGGCCCGGTGTCGGCGGGCGGGACCGCGTGGGCTCCGGCACGCTGGTCGAATGAGTGTGTGGCAGCTCGTCGCCGTCGCCGGGGTGATGCTGCTCGGCCTGGTCGGGGTACTGGTGCCGGGTGTGCCCGGGCAGGCGATCGTCTGGGCCGCGGTGCTGTGGTGGGCTCTGACGGACACGACACCGGTCGCCTGGGGTGTGCTGATCGGGACGACCTGCCTGCTCCTGCTGGACCAGGCGCTGAAGGCGCTGCTGCCCGGCCGCCGCACGGCGGCCGCGGGAGTGCCGCGCGGCACGCTCATGCTGGCCGGGGTGTCCGCGATCGCCGGCTTCTTCGTGGTGCCGGTGCTCGGCGGTGTCCTGGGATACGTCGGGACGGTCTACGGCACCGAACGGCTGCGCCTGGGCAGCCACGGGGCGGGCCGGGCTTCCGTCAGGTCGGTGATGCGGGCGACCGGCCGCTCGGTGCTCCTGGACCTCTACTGCTGCCTGCTGCCGGTGGGCGCGTGGCTGGGCGTCCTGATCCGGGCCTGAGACCGGCCGACGCCGCCGGGACCCGGGACGTAGGGCGGTGGTCCGATGTGCGCGGGCACGGTCGCGTGTGACGCTGGCACCATGACCGAATTCAGCGAGGCCGAGCGCGCGTACCTCGGCTCCCAGCGGCTCGGCAGGCTCGCCACCGTCGACCCCGGGGGACAGCCGCAGGCCAACCCGGTCGGCTACTTCCCGCAGCCGGACGGCACGATCCTCGTCGGCGGGTACGCCATGGGGACGACGAAGAAATGGCGCAACCTCCAGGCCAACCCGAAGGTCGCCCTGGTCGTCGACGACATCGTCAGCGTGCGGCCGTGGACGGTCCGGGGCGTCGACATCCGGGGCGAGGCCGAACTGCTCGTCGGCCCGCACGATCTGGGCCCGCAGTTCAGCCAGGAGGTCATCCGCATCCACCCGGGGAGGATCCACAGCTGGGGCCTGGAGGAACAGCGGCCCTGAGGACCGCCCCGGTCATCTCCGCAGATGGCGCACGGCGTACGAACGCCATGGCCGCAGGCGGTCCGCGCCGGGCGTCCCGTACGGGTCGACGTCCGGGTCGCCCAGGGCGCGCATCCGGATCAGCGCCGCCGTGACCGGCCCGGTCCCCGGCAGCCGGAGCAGGGCCTTCTCCGCCTCGTCCCGGTCGGCTCCGGCGTCCAGCGGGACGGCCCCGTCGGCCAGGGCCCCGGCCAGCTCCCGGAGCGCGGGGTCCTGGGCGCCCTCCGCGAGTACGCCGGGCTCCGGGAAGAGGTGGGTGAGCCCGCCGCACGGCACGTCCAGCAGCTTGCCGAACCGCTCCACCAGCGCCCCGGCGGCCGTGGGGCCCACGAGTGCCCGTACCGCGAACTCCTCGGGATCGGCGGACCCCGGTGAGCGCAGCCCGGGACGCGCGGCGACGAGCGGGGCCAGCCGCGGATCGGCGCCCAGCGCCTCGTCGACGGCGTACGGATCGGCGTCCAGGTCGAACAGGCGCCGCAGCCGCTGCACGGCGGTCGTCAGGTCACGCAGGTCGGTCAGCTGGATGCGGGCCTCCAGCCAGGGCCCGGCGGACGCCTCGTCGACACAGGCGATGCCCGCCCCGTACGGCAGACGCAGGGTGCGCCGGTAGGTACGGGCGCCGGGGGCACCGCCGACCTCCTCGACCAGGGGCACCGCCTCGTCGGCCAGGAGGTCGAAGACCTCGCGGGCCGCGTACGGGCCCCGGTGGGCCAGCCGTAGCGGGATGCCGGCCCGGCGGCCCACCGGGGCGCTCGCGCCCAGGCCCGTTCCGGCCTCGGTGCGCAGCGTGCTGGGGGTGCGGGCGTAGATCTGCCGGATCGTGTCGTTGAACTGGCGCACGCTGGCGAAGCCGGACGCGAAGGCGATCTCCGTGACCGGCAGGTCCGTGGTCTGCAGCAGCACCCGGGCGGTGTGAGAGCGCTGGGCGCGGGCCAGCGCGACGGGCCCGGCGCCCAGCTCGGCGGTGAGCTGTCGCTGCACCTGGCGGGTGCTGTAGCCGAGCCGGCCGGCGAGTCCGGGGACGCCCTCCCGGTCGACCACGCCGTCGCCGATCATCCGCATGGCGCGTCCCACGACGTCGGCGCGTACGTTCCATTCGGCGGAACCGGGCACGGCGTCCGGGCGGCAGCGTCTGCATGCCCGGAAGCCGTGTCCCTGCGCCGCGGCGGCCGTCGGGTAGAACCGGACGTTCTCCCGCTTGGGGGTGACGGCGGGGCAGCTCGGCCGGCAGTAGATGCCGGTGGTCGCGACGGCGAAGAAGAACTCTCCGTCGAAGCGCGCGTCGCGGCTGCTCACCGCCTCGTACCTGGTCCGTTCGTCCATCACACGTCCAGTGTGCGCCCCCGCCGCAGGGCGGCACTCGCGGTTTCCGGACGTCGAGCCCGACCGGGTGCCGGACTACCGCAGGTGTCCCCGCTTGGCCTGCATGCCGGCCCTCCCCTCGGCGCTGCGGCGCTTCCACTCGCGCAGGGTCTCGCTGCGCAGCCGGGCGTCGGTCTTGGCCGCGATGCGGTGGTTCTCCCGGAGCAGCTTGCGATAGCTGTCCAGCCGCCGGGCGTGCAGGACGCCGTCCGCGACGGCGGCCAGCACCGCGCAGCCCGGCTCGGTCTCGTGGGCGCAGTCGTGGAAGCGGCACTCCCCGGCCAGCTCCTCGATCTCGGAGAAGACCTGTCCGACGCCCGCCTCGGCGTCCCAGAGACCGACCCCGCGCAGCCCGGGGGTGTCGATGAGGATGCCGCCGCCGGGGAGCACGAGGAGGTTGCGTGTGGTGGTGGTGTGCCGGCCCTTGCCGTCCACGCCGCGCGCCTCCTGTACGTCCATCACCTCCTGGCCGAGCAGGGTGTTGGCGAGGGTCGACTTGCCGGCGCCGGAGATTCCGAGCAGCACGCTGGTGCCGTCGGCGACGACGGCGCGGAACACGTCGACGCCCTCCCCGGTGGTGGAGCTGACGGGCAGCACCTGCACGCCCGGGGCGATGCCCTCGACGTCCTGGACGAGATGGGACAGCGTGGCGGCGTCCGGGACGAGATCGGCCTTGGTCAGCAGGACGAGCGGACGCGCCTCGTGTTCCGGTGCCCGCGCGCCGTCGCCGAGGAGCGCCGCCCCCGCGGTGCTGGACATGGCCAGGGCCAGGAAGCGTTCCAGCCGACCGAGGTCCAGGTCGACGGCGAGCGAGACGCAGATGACGACGTGGTCGACGTTGGTGGCGAGGACCTGGCCCTCGGAGCGCTGCGAGGACGCCGACCGTACGAAGGCGGTGCGCCGGGGCAGCAGGGTGCGGACGAACAGCGGGTCGCCGTCCCGGTCGAGGGCCACCCAGTCACCGGTGCAGACGATCCGCATCGGGTCGCGGGGCACCACGAACGCGGTGTCCGCCCTGAGGGTGCCGTGCGGGGTGACCACGTCGCACTGACCGCGGTCCACCCGCACCACCCGTCCCGGCAGGAGTCCCTGCTCGGCGTACGGGGCGAAGGCTGCGGCCCAGTCCTCGTCCCAGCCGAAGAGGGCCAGCGGGTGCGACGGGGAGGACGACTGAAGCTTGGGGAAAGACAAGGGAAACCCTTCACAAGGGTGGCCCCGGCACCGCGCTCTCGGGCGCGGAGGAAAGGTTCGGGTCAGCCGGTGGCCACAGGGGTGGGAACGATGCTCTTCGGGTCGTGGGCAGCGCCCATCGCGACGACAGTCATCAATGTCCTCACCTCCTGTTTCCTCGCACGCGGCGGATCCGGCGAACTCGGCACACCATAGCGGGACGCCGCCCGACGGCGTCAACCGCTTTTCGTCCGCCCCCTCCCACGACCGTTGATTCACCGGAGAGTTCGGGAGATCTCCCACGATCGGGTGATACGCATGCGGGTCGGACGGTTCCTGGCCATTAGTGTGCCGGACATGACCTCTTCCCAGACCGCCACCAGCACGTTCACACAAGCCCAGTTGGGCACCCAGGTCCTCCTCGCCTGGAGTGGGGAGCGCCCGGACGGGCATGGCGGCACCGCCTTCCTCCTCACCTATTCGCTCGGCGACGGGCAGGACGGACCGGAGACCGGAGAGCGGGCCATGCGCACGGCCCTCGAACGCAGCGGACTGCGGATCGGCGGCGAGACACTGGACGCCACGGAGACGCCGAACCTTCCGGTGAAACTGCTGATCCAGGCCGGGCAGGCGGTGCTGACGCTCCCTCACTTCAAGGCGCAGTACACCGTTCCCCCGGAGTGGCTGGCCGTGGCCCGCGCCGAGGGCGCGGTGCACTGCATGTTCGCGACGCGCCCGTGGCCGGCGGCCACCCCCGGGCAGCCGGTCGACGAGGAGCTGCTGCGTTCCTTCGTCTGTGATCCCGAGGTCATCAGCACGTCGGCCCACTGTCTCCTGCCGGTACGCAGCTTGTAGGCCGTGTCCGCGCACGACGATGCCCACCACCCCCCGTGGAGTGGTGGGCATCGTCGTGAACGGTGCCGCACAGGGGGAATGCGGGCCGACCGGAGCCGGCCGCACTCCCCCGGGACGTCAGCGGTTGGCGACGCCGTTGCCCGAGAGCACCGGGACGTCGTCCACGAGGTGCGACAGCGGCTCGTCGCCCTTGGCCTGGGTGGAGTTGTCGGCGCACTGCTGGTTCTGCGGGTTGGCCAGGACGTTGACGTCCTGGACCGTGATCGGCACCAGGCCGACGAGCGAACCGGCGTTGACCTTCGCCGGGACGCCGAGGCAGAGCTTGTTCAGCGAGCCCTGGACCAGGCTGAGCTGCGGGCTCTGGTGGCCCTTGGTCACGGAGTTGCCGAACTCCGACTCGGCGCCGTTGCCGTTGACCACGGTGGTGCCGTGGTCGTTGCCGATCGCCATGGCCGTGGGGGCCGCGGCTGCGGAGGCACCGATCAGGGACACTGCAACGGCCGCGCCGGCCATCATCTTCTTCATCACGCTTCACCTTTCCACGCGTCCCTTGTGGGACGTACTGATAACCGCAATCGGAAGCGAAGGTTCCGCTCCACCACTCGAACGGATTCGATGCGGCGAAGGGTCGACGTTCCGTTGCGGAAGGGGGATTTACGTCCTGCGGGCCGCCGGAACGAAGACCCGCACGCTCCCGGGCGCCACCGCCGCTTCCCGCTCGGCGGCGTGCCGACCCGCCTCCCGCCACTCGGCGAGCAGCCGGTCGTAGATCGGCGTCGAGGAGTGGTCGGGCGTTCCTTCGTGGCCACGCCGGGGCTGACTGTCGTACTGGTCCATGGGGTGGCACTACCCGAACCGGCGGGAGACGCCGACCGCAGGTGCGGCAACCGGACCAATATCCGCACGATCGGGTTACCCGACCGGGCGGGAAGGCGCGGGGAGGGCCGGTCCGCCAGGGTTCCGGCCCGTCGTTCCGCGCACCGGCACGGCCCGGTCCGCCGGCGGCACCTACGGGAACTGGACGGGTCCCGTGGTGCCACCGGCGTCGGGCCGGGCCGGTCGACGTCAGCTGTTGCCGCCGCCGTTGGCCGAGAGGATCGGGATGTCGTTCAGGATGTGCGACAGTGCCTCGTCACCCTTGGCCTGGGTGGAGTTCTCGGTGCACTGCTGGTTCTGCGGCGAGGACAGGAGGTTGATGTCCTGGACCGAGATCGGGACGAGGCCGATCAGCGAACCGAGGTTGGCCTTCGCGGGCAGCGCGATGCAGGGCTTGTTGAACGAGCCCTGGATCAGGCCGATCTGGGGGCTCATGTTGCCCGAGGTGCTGCTGTTGCCGTAGTACTGCACGGCACCGTTGCCGTTGACCGCGGTGGTGCCCTGGTCGTTGCCGGTGGCCATGGCAGCGGGGGCCGCGACAGCGGAGACGCCTGCGACGGAGGCGGCCATCGCCGCCGACGCCAGAACCTTCTTGATCATGAACTAGCCCTTCTGGATTGCCTGTTGCCCGCTGCCGCGGGCGTGCCGAAGGCACGCGTCGCGGACGGACGTGGTTGTGCCACTTCACTCGAACGGTGCTGTGTTCTCCGGCCGGCCAGGGAAGCGCCGGACCGGGCACCGGAGAAAATGCGCTGAATGGAGAGAACTTCCGCGATGCGGACGGTCAGCCGCCGACCGGCAGGCCACCGAGCAGCGGGGCGGCCTGGGCCGCCGCACCGGTCGCCTGGTCCGCCAGCCTGGCCACGGTTCCGTCCTCGTGGACCTTCTTGGTCGCACCGCCCACCGTGTCGACCACCGGATCGAGGACCTGCGGGGTGCTGGCCATGAGGTGGTTGACGCCGGTGGTGAGACTGAGCGTGGGAGAGGTTGCAGGAGCAGCGAAGGCGGGAGCAGCCGTCCCGAGAGCGACCACGGAACCGGCAACGAACGCGGCAGTCTTCGCGTACTTCACTTTCGAAATCCCTTCTGCAGCGGCGTGGGGTCCGGTCGCGTTCCCGCGCCGCACAAGCCTTCTGCGCCTGTGACGTCCACCGCTTTCACCAGGGATAACGATCGACGGGCGGACCGGAAACTGTGCGATGCGGATTTTTTCCACGGACTTCACCGCACATCGGGACGAACCGAGCACGGGAAAGCCCCGGACCGCGTGTGCGGTCCGGGGCCTCACGTGATGAGCGACCGGCTCGGCCGGTGCGCCGATCAGTCGTTGACGCAGGCGTTGCCGAAGGCCGGGTTCAGCAGGCCGACGACGTTGATGCTGTTGCCGCAGACGTTCACCGGGATGTGGACCGGGACCTGCAGGACGTTGCCCGACAGGACACCCGGGGAACCCACGGCGGCGGCCTCGGCACCCGCGTCGGCCATGGCCGGGGCAGCGGCGCCCAGCGCCATGAGGGTTCCGGCGGCGACGGCGGCAACCTTGGTGTACTTCACTTTCATCCCTTTCTGCTGCGGAGTCCTGGGCGGTCACGTCTTTCGTGCCGCACGAGCGCGCTGTCGTGAAATGCGCTCGTGACTCCGAGCTGTCATGCGTAACGATTGGCGGGCGGCGGCGAAACTCTATGGGGAGGGTTTCTTGTGAATCCGCCCGAATGACACACGGCCGGGCCGCACGATGGAGGAGTGTCGGCGGCCCGGACCGGTCGTGGGGGCCGGATCAGCCGTTGCCGGCACCGTTGCCCGAGAGCACCGGGATGTCCTCCAGGATGTGCGACAGCGGCTCGTCGCCCTTGGCCTGGGTGGAGTTCTCGGTGCACTGCTGGTTCTGCGGGTTCGACAGGACGTTGATGTCCTGGACCGTGATCGGCACGAGGCCGACGAGCGAACCGAGGTTGGCCTTGAGGGGGAGCCCGACGCAGGGCTTGTTCAGCGAGCCCTGCACGAGGCTGAGCTGGGGGCTCATGTCGCCCTTGGTCGCGGAGTTGCCGAACGCCGACTCGGCACCGTTGCCGTTGACGACGGTGGTGCCCGTGTCGTCACCGATGGCCATGGCGCTCGTCGCCGAGAGACCGAGGACGGAGGCGGCGACGGCGCCCGTTGCCAGAACCTTCTTGATCACGATTAACCCTTCTCGTACCGAGTGCCCCGTGGCGGAGCGTCCTGATCAACTCGCCGGGCGCCGTTTGGTTCCCCCCGTTCACCCGAATGCCACGATCTCGGTCCGCGCACGAACGGGTGTGCGTTACCCATTCGAGTGATTACAGAATTTCCACCGTTCTCCAAGTTTCCCCCGCAACCGTCGCGTCGTTAGGGAGTCGTCCGCGTATATGGAATGGCTACGTTCCATCCGGGTCACCGCCCGCGCGAATTTCCCGAAGAAGGGCAAGTAATGCGACAGGTTCTGAACAAAAGCATGATCGTCATGGCGGCGGCGTCGGGCATCCTGACCGCCGCCGGAGGTTATGCGCACGCCGACGCCTCCGCCGACGGCGCCGCCGTGGGCTCGCCCGGTGTCGGTTCGGGCAACGCCGTGCAGGTGCCGGTCCACGTGCCGGTCAACCTGTGCGGGAACACCGTCGACGTGATCGCCCTGCTGAACCCCGCCTTCGGCAACGCCTGCGCGAACGTCAGCTCGGACGAAGGACACGACGGCGGGGGCTCCGGTTCCGGCGCCCAGGCCGATGCCGTGGCCGCCGACTCGCCGGGCGTGCTCTCGGGCAACGCCGTCCAGGCTCCGATCGACATCCCGGTCAACGCCTGCGGCAACTCCGTGAACGTCGTCGGTCTGCTGAACCCCGTCTTCGGCAACGACTGCGTCAACGACAGCGGCCCCGCGCACCACCACCCGCCGGTCCAGCCGCCCACCGAGGAGCCGCCGACCGAGCAGCCGCCCACCGAGGAGCCGCCGACGGTCGTTCCCCCGACCGAGGAGCCCCCCGCCGAGGAGCCCCCGGCGGAGCAGCCGCCGGCCGAGACCCCCGCGCCGAACACCCCCGACACCCAGCTCGCCGAGACCGGTGCCGGCGGCGTCGGCATGGCCGCCGGTGCGAGCGCCGCACTCCTGCTGGGTGGTGCGGTGCTGATGCGCCGCACCCGCGCCACGCGCGGCTGACACCCCGCACGCACGAGGCCCCCCGGCAGTGTCAGTTCACTGCCGGGGGGCCTCGTGCGTGTCCTCACACGCGGGAGAGCCCCGCGCGGTCCAGGTACGCGGCGATCTTCACCGTCTCCGCCGCGTCCAGGCGGCGCATCGGCGGGCTCATCACGTTGGTCGCGATGACGCCCCGCAGCATCAGGGCCGTCTTGAACGCACCGAGGCCGGCCGCCGTCGCGGACGCGGTGCCGGGTGCGGCGGCCGTGACGATGTCGAACAGGCCGACGAGCCGGTCCTGTTCCGCCTTGGCGGCGGCCCAGTCACCGCGCACGGCCGCCTCGTGCAGCCGTACGTATCCGTGCGGGTCCACATTGCCCAGGCCGGGCACGGAACCGTCGGCGCCGCTCAGCATCATCGCGTCGACCACCAGCTCGTGGCCGGTCAGGACGGAGAAGCCCGTCAGGTTCCGCGCCCCGATGGCCAGCCGGCGGAAGGAACCGTCGTCCCCGCTGGAGTCCTTGACGCCCGCGAGCACCCCGTCCGCCGCGAGCGGCAGCAGGAGCTCCGGGTCCAGCTTGCTGTGCACGCAGACCGGCACGTCGTACGCGAGGAGCGGCAGGTCCACGGCGGCCGCGATGTCCCGGAAGTGGCGGTCGATCTCGGTGGCGTGGGTGCGCGTGTAGAAGGGCGCGGTGGCCACGACCGCGTCGGCGCCGAGGGCGGCCGCGGCGCGGGCCCGCTCGATGGCCCGGTTGGTGGTGGTCTCGATGGCCCCGACGAGGACCGGCACCTGGCCCCCGGACGCCGAGGTGATCACCTTGATGACCTCGTCCTGCTGACCGGGCGTCAGGTAGGCGGTCTCGCCGGAGCTGCCGAGGGCGAAGAGGCCGCTGACCCCGCCGTCGAGAAGATGGCCGACGACCCGCTCCAGGGAGACCCGGTCGAGCTCGCCGTCCGTGGTGAGCGGGGTGACGACGGGCGGGATCACTCCGGAGTAGGTGGGGGTGGGGGCGGTCATGCGGTGCTCCTTGCGGGCGGTACGGGGGTCCGGTCCCCGGCGGGGGACGCGGGGGTCTGCGGGTGGACGCAGTGCCAGCGGTGTTCGCCGGGGCCGAAGGTCTCGGCCGGGAAGACCGTGGAGCACTCCGCGTCCGCCTTCCAGCAACGGGTGCTGAACGGACAGCCGGGCGGCGGGTTGGTGGCGGAGGGCACCGGGCCGGTGAGCACGATGCGCTGGGTCGCCTCCAGCAGGCTGGGCGTGGCGGAGAGCAGCGCCTCGGTGTACGGGTGGCTCGGGGCTCCCGCGACGTCGGCGGCCCGGCCCTCCTCGACGATGCGGCCGAGGTAGAGGACGGCGATGCGGTCGGCGAGGTAGCGCACGGTCTGGATGTCGTGCGAGATGAACACCATGCCGAGGCCCAGGCGTTCGCGCAGGTCGACGAGGAGGTTGAGCACCTGGGCGCGTACGGAGACGTCGAGCGCGGAGGTCGGTTCGTCGGCGACGATCAGTTCGGGTTCGAGGGCCAGGGCGCGGGCGATGGCGACGCGCTGGCGCTGGCCGCCGGAGAGCTGGCCGGGCAGGGCGGCGAGGGTGTGGCCGGGCAGCCCGACCAGGTCGAGCAGTTCCTCGACGCGGGCCTCGCGGGCCTCCCGGGTGCCGCGCCGGTGCACGTCCAGCGGGTCGCGCAGGATCTGCCGGACGGTGAGACGCGGGTTGAGCGCGGTCGAGGGGTCCTGGAACACGACGCCGACGGCCGAGCCGAAGTCGTTGCGCCGCTCGGCGCCGGTCATCTCCCACAGGTCGCGCCCGTGGAAGAGGACCTCGCCCTCGGTGGGCCTCTGGAGTCCGGTCAGCACGCGGGCCATCGTCGACTTGCCGCAGCCGGACTCGCCGACCAGGCCCACGATCTCACCGCGCTTGACCTCCAGGGTGGCGTCGGTGAGCGCGTGGACGGCGTCGCGGCTGAAGAGGCCTCCGCTGCGTGCCTTGTGGCGTACGTGGACGCCGTCGAGCCTGATCACAGGGCGCTCCCTTCCAGCTTCTTCGCGGTGGCCTCGGCCGGGTGGTGGCAAGCGAAGCCGTGGTCCTTCGCGGCGCCGCGCACGGTGAGTACGGGGGTGGTGGTGCGGCAGAGGTCGCTCGCGGCACCGCATCGTCCGGCGAAGCGGCACCCGTCGCCGAAGCCCTGGGGCGCGGGGACGACTCCGCGGATCTGGTGGAGCCGTGCGGCGCCGGCTTCCAGGGAGACGACGGAGCCGAGGAGACCGCGGCTGTAGTGGTGGGTGGGGTCGGTGAGGACGGACCGGGTGTCGCCGACCTCGGCGAGCCGGCCCGCGTACATGACGGCGACCCGGTGCGAGAGGTCGCCGACCAGGGCGAGGTCGTGCGAGACCAGCACCATGGCGAAGCCGAGCTCGTCGCGGAGCCTGATGAGGAGTTCGACGACCTGGGCCTGGACGGTGACGTCGAGTGCGGTGGTCGGCTCGTCCGCGATCAGCAGGCGGGGGCTGCGGGAGAGCGCCATGGCGATGAGGACGCGCTGGCGCTGGCCGCCGGAGAGTTCGTGCGGGTAGCTGCGCAGGGTGCGTTCGGGCGAGAGGCCGACCAGTTCGAGGAGTTCGGCCGGGGTCTTGGTGCCGCCGCGTGAGGTCAGCTGCTTGAGCTGGGTGCCGACGAGCACGGAGGGGTTGAGGGAGGAGAGTGCGTCCTGGTAGACCATCGCGATCTCGGGGCCCATCAGGGCGCGGCGTTCCTTGGGCGGGAGCTTCAGCAGGTCCCTGCCGCGGTAGAGGATCTCGCCGCTGACCTCGGCGTTGCGGGCGAGGAGGCCCATCACGGCGAGGCTGGTGATGGACTTGCCGCACCCGGACTCGCCGACCAGGCCGAGGGTCTCGCCCTCGTGGACGGTGAAGTTCAGCTTGTCGACGACGGGTATCTCGCCGTAGCGGTCGGGGAAGCGGATCGCCAGGTCGCGGACGACGAGGAGTTCGTCGGCGTCCTCGCGTACCGGGGTGATCGTGGGCTCGGTGGCGTCGATGTGCCGGGCGAGCTCGGCGAGGGCGGCGTCGATGTCGACGGTGGCGGCGGCTTCGACCGGGTCCGGTGCCGTGGTGGCGGGCTCGGCGTGGGCGCGGGCGCTCTTGGGCGCCGCGGAGGCGTCGGTGAGGCCCTCGGAGAGGATGTTGAGCGCGAGGACGGTGACCAGGAGGGCGAGGCCGGGGAAGAAGGTGGCCCACCAGCCGCCGGCCAGCAGGATCTGCCGGCCGTAGGCGAGGACGCTGCCCCAGCTGGGGTCGGGGTCCTGCACGCCGGCTCCGATGAAGGAGAGGCTGGCCTCGAAGATGATGGCCTCGGCGACCATGACCGTCGCGAACACCATGACCGGGGCCATGCAGTTGACGGCGACGTGGCGGAGCACGATGTGGCCGCGCCGGGCACCGATGACCTTCTCGGCGGCGACGTAGTCCTCTCCGTACTGCGCGAGGACGTTGGCACGTACGACGCGGGCGAGGGAGGGGGTGTAGACGAACGCGACGGTGAAGATGATGACCGGGATGCTGGTGCCGAAGACGGCGACGAGGACGGCCGCCAGCGCGATCGGCGGGAACGACATCACGACGTCGAGGGTGCGCATGACGGACTCGTCGCCGAGCTTGCGCGAGGTGGCGGCGAGCGAGCCGAGGACGGACCCGGCGACCAGGGCGAGGGCGGTCGCGCCGAGGCCGATGACCAGGGAGTAGCGCGATCCGTGGATCACCCGGGCGAAGACGTCGCGTCCGGCCCGGTCGGTGCCGAACCAGTGGTCGCCGCTCGGGGCCTGTACGGGGGTACCGGTGGTCAGCGGGTCCTGGGTGAGCAGGGGTGCGAGTACGGCGCCGAGGAGGACGACGATCAGGACGCCGAGGGCGACGCGGGAGGTGACCGGGAGGGCGCGGAAGGCGATGCCCGGTCGGGAGAGCTTGGTGGCCAGACGGCCCGTGGCGAACATGTCACACCGTCCTGATGCGCGGGTTGACCAGCAGGTAGAGCAGGTCGACGATGACGTTGACCACCAGGAAGGCGATGGCGATGGTCAGTACAGTGCCCTGGACCAGCGCGACGTCGCCGCCGGTGACACCTTCGAGGATGAGCTTGCCCATGCCGGGCAGGTCGAAGATCGCTTCGATGACGACGGCACCGCTGAGCAGGTAGCCGACCTTGACGCCGAGCACGGTGAGCGGGGTGACGAGCGCGTTGCGCAGCACCGAGCGGATCACCAGGAAGACCGGCAGGCCGTTGCCCTGGGCGGTACGGACGTAGTCGCGGTCGAGTTCGGCGACCATCGAGGTGCGGACCAGGCGGGCGAGTGAGGCCGCGACGGGTACCGCGAGGGAGACGGCGGGCAGGGCCATGGTGGTGAGCCAGCCGCTGAACGAGTCGGCGGGGTTGGTGTATCCGCCGGTCGGGAAGATCCTGGTGTTCAGGGCGAACTGCTGGATGAGCAGGACACCGAGCCAGAACGACGGGATGGCGACCCCGGCCATGGACAGGATCCGGAAGAGCTGGTCGGGCCAGCGGTCGCGGTACATGGCGCCGAGGACACCGCCGATGACGGCGAGGACGACGGCGACGACCAGCCCGAGGAAGGTGAGCTGGAGGGTGAGCGGGAAGGCCGCGGTGATCCGGTCGATCACGGGCTGGCTCGGCGGGACGGTCGACCCGAGGTCCAGGTGGAGCAGTTGGCCGATGAAGTCGAAGTAGCGGACGGGCAGCGGGTCGTTGAGCCCGTTGGCCTCGGCGAAGGCCTCCCGGGCCTCCGGGGTGGCGCTCTCCCCGAGCGCGTTGAAGGCCGGGTCGACCGGCGAGAACTGCAGCACCACGAAGACCAGCAGCGCGATACCGAGGATCATCACCGGCGTCATCGCGACGCGGCGCAGCGCGAGCCGGAGAAAAGCAACCATCGTCGGGTTCCTTGCGATTGGGCGGACAGCGGGTCCGGGCCGTCGGGGGGGGCGGCCCGGACCGGTGGGGTCAGGCGCGGCTGACGTCCACGAAGGACAGGCCCGTGGTGGGCAGCGGCTCGAAGCCGGGCAGCGCCTTCTCGTTCCAGGCGGTGGGCAGCTTGCGGTGGAGGATCGGGTAGAGCGCGGCCTCGTCGGCGACGATGTCGGTGATCTGCCCCCACAGCTCCTTGCGGCCGGCCTCGTCGGCCGCCTGGGCGGCCTTGTCGAGGAGCTGCTTGACCTTCTTGTACTCGGCGGTCCCGGCCCAGCCGTAGCGGTTCTCCGGCCAGAAGCCGTAGTAGAACCAGCGCATCAGGAGGTCCACGTCGTTGCCGAAGACGGACGGGTCGCCGGGGGCGACCAGGACCTCGAAGTCGCCGCTGTCGACCTTGGCGTACTGGGCCGCGGACTGGGCGATGTCGAGGGTCGCCTCGATGCCGGCGGCGGCCCAGCTCTCCTTGAGCAGCGGGGCGATGTCCTTGACCCAGCCTGTGTCGGTGGTCAGGACGGTGAACTCGAGCTTGCCCACGCCCGCGTCGGCGAGCAGCTTCCTGGCCTTGGCCACGTCGTGCGTGTAGGTGGTGGCGGCCTTGTGGTAGTCGGGGTGGGTCGAGGGGACGTACCCGGTCGCGGCCGTCGCGTTGCCGACCATGGCGGTCTTGATGATCTTCTCGGTGTCCAGCGCGTAGTGCAGGGCCTGGCGGACCCGCTTGTCGGCGAACCGCTTGTCGGCGGTGTTGAACATCAGGAAGAGGAGGCCGAAGGACTGGACGGACTCGGTCTTCGTGGTGGCCGAGAGCCTCTTGACGTCGATGTACGGGACGTCCTCGATGGCCTGGACGCGGCCGGACTCCATGGCGCTGACGCGGGCCGACTGGTCCGACATCAGGCGCCAGATCATCTTCTTGGCCTTGGCCGGGTGGGGGCCGTTGTACTTGTCGTACTTCTCGAAGACGATCTTGTCCTCGCGGGTGGCCTCGACGAACTTGTAGGGGCCCGAGCCCACGGGCTTGGCGTCGAATCCCTTGACGTCCGCCTCGACGATCTTCTTCGGCACGATGCGCGCGACGGCGATGCGGGAGGGGAAGAGCGCGAAGGCGTACTTGAGCTTGAACTCGACCGTCTTGGTGTCCACGGCGGTGATCGTGTCGATGAAGGGCACGAACTGTGCCATCAGCGACGCGTTCTTCTCGTCCAGGATGCGTTCGAAGCTGAAGACGACGTCCTCGGCGGTGACCGGGGAGCCGTCGTGGAAGGTCGCACCGTCGCGGAGGGTGGCGCGGTAGGTGGTGGCGTTGATCTTCTTCGGCATCTCGGTGGCGAGCGCGGGACGCGCCACGAGTGTTGCCGGATCGAGATCCACGAGGCCCTCGAAGAAGTGCATGTTGGCTGCGTACGGCGTCGCACCCGAGGTGATCATCGGGTCGAATCCGGTCGAGAGCGGGTACGACAGGCCGGCCTCGATGGTGCCGTTGCCGTCGCCCTTGCCCGCCGCGCCGTCGGCGGTCGAGGAGGGTCCACCGCACGCGGAAAGGCCCGCCGTGATGGCGGCTGCCGCGCCGATGACGCCGGTGTAACGCAGGAAGGTGCGGCGCTCGACGCCGGCTGGCCTCAGCTCGGGCACGGGTCCTCCAAGGGACTTGGGGGTGGGAGATGGGCGGAGAAAGGCTGTTTCGACGGCTATCGGGGAAGCCGATGAACCGCTGAGCATCAGACGTCAGATGTCTGATGCCTTGATAGCGTGGGAACGTAGCTTGACAATCGAGAGGGGTCAAGAGGTGGGGAGTTCACATATGTCCGGCACGCGACCCGGTCGCACCCTGTTGCGGCAGGAAGTCGTCGAGGGAATCAAGCGCTACATCCTCGACGAGCGGCTGCGCCCCGGGGACCCGCTTCCGACGGAGCCGGCCCTGTGCGAGGCGCTCGGCGCCAGCCGTTCCAGCGTCCGGGAGGCCGTCAAGATCCTCGACGCCCTGGACATCGTCGAGGTGCGCCACGGCCACGGGACGTACGTCGGCCGACTGAGCCTGTCCGCACTGGTGGAGAGCCTCACCTTCCGCGGCCTGCTCTCCCCCGACGACGACTTCCAGGTGATGGCCGACCTCGTCGACGTGCGCGAGCTCTTCGAGCGGGGCATGGCCGACCGGATCATCTCCTCGCTCAGCGCCGAGCAGCTCGACACGCTGGACGGCCTGGTGGAGACGATGCGCGCGACCGGCGCGGGCGACGGGCACGGCTTCGTCGCGGCGGACCGGGCCTTCCACGCCCTGCTCGTGGCCCCCCTCGGCAACGACCTCATCGGCCAGCTCTCGATGGCTTTCTGGGACGTCTACACGATCGTCGCGCCGCACCTCGACGGATTCACCCACGCCGACGAGACGGCGACGATCGCCGCCCACCAGAACATCGTGGACGCGGCCCGGGCCGGTGACGTCACCGCGTTCCTGAAAGCCCTCGGCGAGCACTACGCGCCGGTCAGGCGGCGGATCGCCGAGGCCAGGGCGCGCGGGGCGGACCAGGTCTGACCCGGGGCACCCTCGCGCCCCGCCCCGCCCCCGGGGGCGGGGCCCTTCCCCCTCCACACCCTTGACGCCCGGCCGCGAAGCTCCCTAGGGTCCGGTTGCCACCAGGACATCTGACGTCTTCTGTCCTGTCGCTTCCCGTACCCCAGGAGGGCACAGCCATGCCGTCGGCCGATCTCCCGCTCGCGGAATGCCTCACCTACCGGCCCGAACTCCCGCTGCCGGACGGCTTCGACGACTTCTGGTCCGCCACCCTCGTCGAGGCGCCCCACGACGGCGCCCCGGACAAGCCCCGGTTCGAGGAGGTCGACTGCGGGCTGAGCCAGGTGCGTACGTACGACGTGAGCGTCCCGGGGTACGGCGGGCGGCCGGTGAGCGGCTGGCTGCGGATGCCCGTCGGGACCACCGAACCGCTGGGCTGCGTCGTGGAGTTCCTCGGGTACGGGCGTGGCCGGGGGCTGGCGCACGAGCAGCTGACGTGGGCCTGCGCCGGCTACGCGCACCTGGTCATGGACACCCGGGGCCAGGGCTGGTCGGCGGCGGGCGGCGACACCGCCGACATCGATCCCGGGGCGTCCGGGACCGTGCCCGGCTTCCTCACCCGGGGCGTCGAGAGCCCCGAGACGTACTACTACCGGCGGGTGGTCACCGACGCGGTCCGCTGCGTGGAGGCGATGCGGGAGCACCCCGAGATCGATCCCGCGCGCATCGTGGTGACCGGGGTGAGCCAGGGCGGCGGCCTCGCACTGGCCGTGTCCGGTCTGGTGGAGGGGCTGGCCGGAGTGATGCCGGACGTGCCCTTCCTGTGCAACATCCCCCGGGCCGCGCGGATCGCCGGACTGCCGCCGTACACCGAGATCGCCGCCTACCTCCAGCTCCACCGCGACCGCACCGCGTCCGTCTTCCACACGCTGTCGTACTTCGACGCGGCGCACCACGCCACCCGGGCCACCGCTCCCGCGCTGTTCTCCGTCGCGATGATGGACGAGGTCTGCCCGCCCTCCACCTGCTTCACGGCCTACAACCGTTACGCGGGCCCCAAGGACGTACGCGTCTACGAGTTCAACGGGCACGAGGGCGGCACCGAACATCACCGGGCGGAGCAACTGGCCTGGGTGCGCGCCCTGTTCGCCGGCCTCCCGACCGGGCAGGCCGTCCGCTCCTGACCGGAGGATGCTCCGTGCGCAGACGTTCCGTGCTCCTTGCCGCAGGTGCGGCAGCCCTGACCGGCCCGATGGCCGGCCGTGCCTTCGCCGCTTCCCGCAGCGGCCCGCTGGTGGACCACGGCACGGCCGTGGACCTGGACGGGAGCGGGCAGGTCGACCTGTCGTCCCAGGTGGGGGCCCTGGCCCCGCTCACGACGGGGACGGTCCTCGTCACGTTCCGCACGACGAGCCACAACCAGGCGATGACGCTGATCAGCGCCTCGGACCCGACCACCCCCTCCTCCAACCTCACGCTGAACCTCAGCGGCGGTGCCCTTCAGTTCTCGGTACGGCGACGGGGCGCCGTCCTGGTCGACGTCATGACCAGGACCCGCTACGACGACGGCCGGCAGCACACCGTCGCCGTCACCGTGGACGCCACCGGTACCCGCCTCCACGCCGGCGGTCAGATGGTGTTCGAGACGGCGGGCCGTCCGTTCTTCGGCAGCGTGTCCGGGCTGACCGCGCTGACGCTCGGAGCCAACCGGGACAGCGACCATCCCTCGGGCGAGTGGTTCTTCACCGGCACCGTCGAGCGGGCGGCGGTCTGGGACCGGGTGCTCGACGCGGGCGAACTGGTCGCCCAGTGCCCGCGACCGGTCGTCGCCGACCACGGCCGGATCTCCACGATCCTCAACAGCGACACCCCCGCCACCTGGGTCTTCACCGGCGACAGCATCACCCACGGGGCCCAGCACACCAACGGCTGGCGCAGCTACCCGGAGCACTGGACCGAACGTGTCCGCTGGGAGCTGGGCAAGCCCAAGAACCGCGACTTCGTGATCGATTCGGGGGTGAGCGGAGCCACCGGCGCCGAGCTCGTCTCGTCCTTCGGCGAGCGGGTCACCGCCTTCTCGCCGAAGGTCGTCTCGATCATGATCGGGACCAACGACATCGCGACGTCAGGCCTCGGCCTGGACGCCTACCGGGCCGATCTCCTCTCCCTGGTCGGCTCGGTGCGCGCGCTGCCCGGATCACCGGTGCCGGTCCTCCAGGCACCGAACCCGGTCGATCCGGCCAAGTGGCCCGGCCGGGTGGCCCTCTCGGGTTACGCGCGGGTCATGGGCGAGGTGGCCGCCCAGCGAGACGTGGTCTTCGTCGACCACTACGACGACTGGCTGACCGGCAACGGCGGCCAGGTCCCCCTGTCCCTGCTCAACGACGGACTGCACCCCAACGAGCGGGGGCACCACCGGATCGCCCTGAAGATGATCAAGGACCTGCAGATCTTCGACTCCGGCAGCCGGGTGTGCACCCTTTCCGTCCCCTGACGCGGCGGCCCGTCCCGCCGCGCGCTCGCTCCATCTCCGCAGCTCTCCCCCTCACGAGAAGAGAGACGTCCATGCAGCGCAGAGTCACCGTCGCCCTGCTGTCCGCCGCCGTCCTGGTGGCCACCGCGGCCGGCACCGCCCACGGCCTCCCCACCGTCGCGGCCGCGGCCGGCGAACTGGCCTCCCAGGACATCGCCACCGCGGGCGTCGGATCCCCCTACTACCGCATCCCCGCGCTGACCACCTCCACCAAGGGCACCCTGCTCGCCGCCTACGACGCGCGCCCCACACTCGGTGACCTGCCGGGCAACCTCGGGGTCGTCCTGCGCCGCAGCACCGACGGCGGGACCACCTGGCAGACCCAGCAGGTCGTCCGCAAGGAGGCCGCTCCCAAGGGCTTCGGCGACCCGAGTCTCCTCACGGACACCACCACGGGCCGGATCTTCGTCTTCTACGCGAGCTCCGTGAACCAGGGCTTCTTCGGGTCGGCCACCGGCAACGACG
Source organism: Streptomyces sp. SirexAA-E (assembly GCF_000177195.2). Lineage (GTDB taxonomy): Bacteria > Actinomycetota > Actinomycetes > Streptomycetales > Streptomycetaceae > Streptomyces > Streptomyces flavovirens. The sequence goes on along the minus strand of NC_015953.1, from coordinate 6,072,342 downwards.
AGAGCGACCCGAACGTCCTCCAGGCCGACTACAGCTACTCGGACGACGACGGTCTGACCTGGACCCACCGCCGTATCACCCAGCAGATCAAGAACCCGGCCTGGGCCGGGATGTTCGCCGCCTCCGGCCAGGGCATCCAGCTGCGCAACGGCCCGTACAAGGGCCGGCTGGTCCAGCAGTACGCGATCCGGAACAACGGGGCCAACTACGCGGTGAGCGCCTACAGCGACGACCACGGCGACACCTGGAAGATGGGCAACCCCGTGGGACCGGGCGGGGACGAGAACAAGACCGTCGAGCTCGACGACGGACGCATCATGCTCAACAACCGCTCGGCGCCCTACCGGACGATCGCCTACTCCTCGGACGGCGGCGTCAACTACACCCCGTTCACCCAGGACACCAACCTGCCCGACCCGGCGAACAACGGCTCGGTCATCCGGTACGCCCCGGACGCCACCGCGTCCGACCCGCAGTCCTCGTGGCTGCTGTTCAGCAACACGGAGAGCACCTCCTCGCGGAGCAACCTCACGGTCAAGATGTCCTGCGACAACGGGAAGACGTGGCCGATCCGGAAGGTCGTCGAGCCCGGCAGCGCCGCGTACTCGACGCTGACACGGCTGCCCGACGGGCGGGTCGGGCTGCTCTACGAGCGCGGCAACGTCCAGGCCATCACCTACTCCTCCTTCGACCTGAAGTGGCTCGGCGGCACCTGCGCCGACATCACGATCACCCCGCCGGCCACCATGAAGGCCGGCACCAGCACGGAGGTCACGGTCCGGGTCGTCAACCGCATGGACGTGACCCGCGGCGCGGGCACGCTCGACCTGACGGTGCCCGGCGGCTGGACGACGAAGCAGGTGGCGTTCCCGGCGACGCGTCCGGGTGAGGGCGCCAACATCAAGGTCCCGGTCACGATCCCGGCCGGTGCCTCCGGGAACGCCGAACTCACCGTGACCTACAAGGCCGACGGCAAGCAGGCCTCGGGGACCCGGACGGTGACCGTGACCCCGTAACTCCCGTGCCCCAAGGAGGTGTTGTTCCCCCGCGCGCACCCGGTCGGCTGCGACGATGGGGGGACGGCACCTCCCGGACGGCGGACAGGCGGCAGCGGCATGGCGGTAACGGGCTTGCGGATGGGCGTGGTCGGCGGCAGCATCGCCGGATGCGCGATGGCCGTCGCGGGGACCCGGGCGGGGGCGGACGTCACCGTGTACGAGCGCAGCGCGGGCGCGCTCCAGGACCGGGGCCTCGGGATCGCCATCCCGCCCGCCCTGCACGAACGGCTGGTCGCCACCGGATATCTCGGCGCCGCCATGCCGACCGCCCCCGCGGCGACCCGCGTCTGGCTGACCCGTGCGCCGGGGGGTGGGTCGGCGCGGGAGTTCGCGCGCCAGCCCAGTGCGATCACCGCGTGCAACTGGGGCCTGCTGTGGCAGGCGTTGCGCACCGCCGCCGCCGGGGCGCGCCACCACCGCGGGCGCCCCGTCACCTCGGTCGGGAGGGCACCTTCCGGCCGCGCGGCCGTCCGCACGGCACAGGGCGAGGAGACCTACGACGTCGTCGTCGGAGCCGACGGCCACCGCTCGCTCACCCGCCAGGTCCTGGCCCCGGGCCTGCGGCCCACTCCCGCCGGGTACACGGTGTGGCGCGGCACGCTCCCGCTGAGCGCGCTCGCGGACCATCCCCGGCCCTTGGAGCTGCTGCGCGGCGCCTGGGTCACCCTGGGCTTCCCCGGCGGGCACGGCATCTTCTACCTGATCCCCCGGGGTGACGGCTCGGGGCCGGACGACCGTCTGCTCGCCTACGCGATCTACGCGACCCCGCCCGGCCGGACGCCGGACGAGGCCGGATACGTGCGGCACCTCGCCGAGGAGCACTTCCCCGACGCCTGGGCGGACATCGTGGCCCGCGGCGAGTACGCCGCGACGACCTGTCATCCCGTCGCCGATCTGCACGCGCCCCTCGCCGCCGACCCGCCGTTCCTGCTCGCCGGCGACGCGGCCGGGGTCACCCGGCCGCACACGGCGAGCGGGGCCGTCAAGGCGTTGCAGGACGCCCTCTGCCTGGAGGAGGCGCTGCGGTCGTCCCCCTCGGCCGCGGACGCGCTGCGGCACTACGCCCGCGAGCGCACCCCCGAGGCGGCCCGGCTGGTGGAGCTGGGCCGCAGGCTGGGCCGCGCCCAGGTGGAACGGGCCCCCGACTGGGCCGCGATGGACCAGCGCGCGGTGGACGCGTGGTGCCGCGCCACCCTGGCGGGCGCCAGCAGTTACCTCTACACGGAAGCGGGTACGGACTGAGGTTCCAGCCGGCCGCGGATGCCGTCGAAGTGGGTGCGCATGGCGCGCACCGCACGCGCGCCGTCGGCCGCCGCGACCGCCTCGACGATCTCGTGGTGCTGGGCGCAGGTGACGGCGGGGTCCTGGTGGCCGTCGTCCACGTCCTCGCGCACCCGGTCCATCGCCGCCCAGAACGCGTCCAGCACCTCGCTCAGGAGGTGGTTGTCGAGCGAGGAGTAGAGCGCGAGGTGGAAGGCGCGGTCGGTGGTCCGGGCGACCCGGCCGCCCTGGGCGGCCTCGGACTCCATCGTGGCGACGAGGGCCCGCAGCACGGCCAGGTCCTTGGCGGGGACGCCGTCGGTGACCGCGCCGACCAGGCCGGTCTCCAGCGCCTCGCGCACCTTCATCAGCTCCAGCAGGCCGGGCTCGCCCTGCCCGTGCCGTACGGCGGCCCGGAAGGCCAGCCCCTCGGCGAAGGGCGAGAGGGAGAGCGAGCCGACGAAGGTCCCGAAGCCGCGCCGGATCTCGACGACGTTCATGGCCTGGAGCGCCTTGAGCGCCTCGCGCACGGAGACCCGGCCGGCGGTGAAGAGCTCCATCAGCTCGGCCTCGGTGGGCAGCGGGTCGCCCGGTCCGAGCCTGCGTTCGAGGATCAGTTCCTTGATCCTTCGCTCGATGTCCTGAGCCATGGTGGGGCGGGCCACAACGGTCCTCCTGAGGTGTCGCCGGCCCCCGGTGCCTCTTGACCGGTCGCCGGGGCATCTGTTTAAGGTGAGTCCAGACATAGGACATCTTACGTCTCATGTCCCGGTCCCGTCTCCCTTTCCCACGACCTCGCGGCCGACGGGCCGGTGTTCCGAACGAGCTGGAGCCCCTCACCATGTCCTTGACCGCACCGCTGCACGGCGTCGTACCGCCGGTCTGCACCCCGCTCGACGACCGCGGGGAGGTCGACACCGCCTCCCTGACCCGGCTCGTCGGTCACCTCGTCGACGGCGGCGTGCACGGGCTCTTCGCCCTCGGCTCGACCAGCGAGGTCGCCTATCTGACCGACGCCCAGCGCGCCACCGCCCTGGAGACCGTGGTCACCGCGGCCGCCGGACGGGTCCCGGTGCTGGCCGGGGTCATCGACACGACGACCGCCCGGGTCGTGCAGCACGCGCGCACCGCCGCCGAGCTGGGGGCCGACGCCCTCGTCGCGACCGCGCCCTTCTACACCCGTACGCACCCGAAGGAGATCGCCGGGCACTTCCGTCGGCTGCGCGCCGCGGTCGACCTGCCGCTCTTCGCCTACGACATCCCGGTCGCGGTGCACTCCAAGCTCTCGGCCTCCCTGGTGCGCGAGCTCGCCGAGGACGGCACCCTGGCCGGTCTCAAGGACAGCAGCGGGGACGAGGGCGGGCTGCGCCGGCTGATCGTGGAGCTCGGCGGGCGCGAGGGCCGCGCCCGGGGACCGGTGCCGCACTTCAGCGTGCTGACCGGTTCCGAACTGACCGTGGACGCGGCGCTGCTGGCCGGGGCCGACGGTGTCGTGCCCGGCATCGGCAACGTGGACCCGGCCGGCTACGTCCGGCTGTACGACGCCGCGCGGGCCGGTGACTGGGTGCTCGCCGCCCGGGAGCAGGAGCGGCTGATCGAGCTGTTCGCCATGGTCGACGTCGGCCCGGAGCAGGACATGGGTCGCAGCTCGTCGGCGCTCGGCTCCTTCAAGGAGGCGCTGCGACTGCTCGGGATCATCGACAACGGTGCCACCGTCTTCCCGCAGATCCCGCTCTCGGCCGAGTCCGTGGCGCTGGTCGCGGAGGGGCTGCGCGGCGCCGGTCTGCCGCCGGTCCGATGAGCACGGCGGCGACCGGGGCCGTGGTGATCGGCCTCGACCTCGGCGGGACGAAGATCGCGGCCGCGCTCTTCGCCGCCGACGGCACGGTGCTGTCCCGGCACACCCGGCCCACCCCGGCCCGGGACGGCGCCGAGGCGGTGCTCGACGCACTCGCGGCGGCGGCCGCCGCGGTGGACCCGGGCCGGCTGGCCACGGCGCTCGGCATCGCCGCCGCCGGGGTCGTCGACCCCCGCAGCGGCATGGTCACCAGCGCCACCGACTCGATCAGCGGCTGGGCGGGCACCGCGCTCGGCACCGGCCTTGCGGACCGCACGGGCCTGCCTGTGGCCTGCGACAACGACGTACGCGCCACGGCCGGACCGGAGCTCGCCGCACTGCCGGACGGCCACGGCTCGCTGCTGTTCGCGGCCGTCGGCACGGGCGTGGGCGGTGCGCTCGCCGTCGACGGGCGGATGCTGCACGGCGCGGCCGGTATCGCCGGCCACCTCGGCCATCTGCCCAGCGCGGAGGCGGCCGGACTGCCCTGCACCTGCGGGGCCACCGGTCACCTGGAGGTCATCGCCTCCGGGCCGGGCATCGCCGCCCACTACGAGCGGCTCACCGGCACCCCCGTGGACCGGCTCGAAACGGTCGCCGCCCGTGCCGCCGAGGGCGAGCGGGCCGCCGTGCGGGCCGTCACCACCGGTGCGACCGCGGCCGGACGGGTCCTCGGCGGCCTCGCCAACGCGCTCGGCCCCGACCGGGTCGTCGTCGCCGGCGGGGTGCCGCGGATCGGCGCGCTCTACCGCGAGGCCCTGGCCGCCGCCTTCGCGGCCGAGCTGATGCCGCCGCTGCGCGGGCTCGTCCCCGAGCCTCCGCTCTTCGGCCACGACGCCGCCGTGCTGGGCGCCGCGGCCCTGACCACCGCCCTTCCCCTCCACCACCCGGGAGCTCTCCGATGACCGCACAGGACCTGGCCGACACCCTGAAGGGCCGGCTGATCGTCTCCTGCCAGGCGCCTCCCGGCGACCCGATGCGGGAGACCGGCACGCTCGTACGCCTGGCGCTCTCCGCCGTGGCCGGCGGCGGCTCGGCGATCCGCGCCAACGAGCCGGAGGTCGTCGCCGCGATCACCGAGGCCGTGGACCTCCCGGTCATCGGCCTGTGGAAGGACGGCGACACCGGCGTCTACATCACGCCGACCGTCCGGCACGCCCTGGCGATCGTGGAGGCCGGTGCGGCCGTCGTCGCCGCCGACGCCACCGACCGGCCGCGCCCCGACGGCTCCACCTTCGCCGACCTGGTCACCGCCGTGCACAAGGCGGGCGCCCTGGTCATGGCCGACGTGTCCACGCTCGCCGAGGGCGTCGCCGCCGCCGCGCAGGGGGCGGACTTCGTCTCCACGACGCTGTCCGGCTATGTGCCGGGGACCCCGAAGCAGACCGGCCCGGACCTGGACCTTGTGACATCTCTCTCGGCCGCGATCTCTGTACCGGTCGTCGCCGAAGGCCGTATCAATACTCCCGAGGAGGCTGCCGAGGCCCTCGCCCGCGGCGCGCACAGCGTCGTGGTCGGCACGGCCATCACCGCACCCACCGCCCTGACCTCCCGCTTCGTCGCCGGACTCGCCCGGCCCTGAGCAGCCCCTCACCACGCGGGGCGGCCGCCCACCGAGGAGCCGCCCCGCACCATGGAGCGCACCGTGCAGAAAACACCCCCCTCGCTCCCCTGGTACCGCGAGGTGAGCGGTACCCAGTGGAAGTCCTTCTTCGCCGCGTGGATCGGCTACGTCCTCGACGGGTTCGACTTCGTCCTGATCACGCTCGTCCTCACCGAGATCAGTGACGACTTCGGGCTGAGCACGGTGCAGGCGGCCAGCCTGGTCTCCGGTGCCTTCATCACCCGGTGGCTGGGCGGCGCGGTGCTGGGCGCCCTCGGCGACCGGTACGGCCGCAAACTCTCCATGGTGGTGAGCATCCTGCTCTACTCGCTGGGCACCTTCGCCTGCGGGTTCGCCTGGAACTACCACAGCCTCTTCGCCGCCCGCCTCGCCATCGGCATGGGCATGGCCGGGGAGTACAGCGCCAGCGCCACCTACGTCATGGAGAGCTGGCCGTCCCGGCTGCGCAGCCGGGCCAGCGGCTTCCTGATCTCCGGCTTCTCCGTGGGGTCGGTCCTCGCCGCGCAGGTCTACAACTGGGTGGTGCCCTCGCTGGGCTGGCGGTGGATGTTCTATCTGGGCCTGATCCCGATCGCGGTCGCGCTGTGGATGCGGCGGGCGCTGCCGGAGGCCGAGGAGTGGACGGCGGATGTCGCGGACCGGGGCGCCAAGCCCAACCCGTTCCGGCCGCTGTTCCGGACCCCGCGGCTGGCCGTGGCCAACACCGTTCTCGTGGTGGCCGCCACGCTCTCGCTCTTCATGGTCTTCACCCCGAGCGGCGAGGGCCTGGTGCCGGTGCTGTCGGTGGTCGCGGGGCTCTCCCTCCTCGCGTTCGCGGTGCAGCTGGGCGGCAGGCGGAGCTGGCTGCTGTACGTATCGATGATCGTGACGCTGTTCTTCGCGTTCCTGTACTCCTGGCCCATCCAGGCGCTGCTGCCCACCTATCTGAAATCGGACCTGGGCTACAGCACCGACCAGGTCACCGACGTCCTGTACTTCGCGGGCTTCGGCACCATGGTGGGCTGCTGGACGGCGGGCTTCCTGGGGGACCGGATCGGCGCGAAGAAGGCGTACGCGCTGACCCTGCTGGCCTCCCTCGCCTTCGTCTACCCGGTCTTCGCGGTGCACGACAACCTGTTGCTGCTGGGCTGTCTGCTCTTCCTGCTCCAGGCGACGAGCTTCGGGATCTCGGGGCTGCTGCCGCGCTGGATCGGCGGCCACTTCCCCACCGCGAGCCGTGGTGCCGCGCTGGGCTTCACGTACAACGTGGGGGCGCTCGGCGGGGCGGTGGCCCCGGTCCTGGGGGCGCATCTGGCGTCCGGGATGGACCTCGGGCGGGCGCTGGCGGTGCTGACCTTCGCCGGGACGGTGATCGTGGTGGCCCTGGTCGGGTTCGACGTGCCGGCCCGGCTGAACCGGCTGGTCGACCCGGAGGCGGTGGCGGACCACCTGGCCGTACCGGCCCAGGAGCCGGCCCCCGAGCCGAGGACGGAACGCGTGACCCCCTGACCGCAGGCCGGATCCCGCCGGGCCGCGCTCGGCAGACCGGAGCGCGGCCCGGCCGCCGTGTCGGTGGTGGCGCGGAGCCGCACCCGGCCCGGCTCCGGTGACGAACACGTTCGTTACGATCGGGACATGGCTGCCACGAGAGAACCGATCAGTCGCCGCGAGCGCCCCGCGAAGCCCGCCCTGACCCGGCGGGGCATCGTCGACACCGCCGTGCGGATCATGCGCTCCGACGGCCTGGACAAGGTGACCATGCGCCGTCTGGCCCAGGAGCTGGACACCGGGCCGGCCTCGCTGTACGTCTACGTGGCCAACACCGCCGAACTGCACGGGGCCGTCCTGGACGCCCTGCTGGGCGAGGTCGACCTGGCCGCCGAGGAGGCCGGGACGGGCTGGCGCGAACAGCTGGTCCAGGTGCTGACCTCCTACACCTTCGTCCTGTTCGAGCACCCGCGGCTCGCCCGTTCCGCCCTGGTGGCGCACCCCGGCGGCGAGAACTACCTGAACCTCGTCGAACGCGTCCTCGGACTGCTCTCCCGCGGCGGGGTGCCCGTGGGGCAGGCCGCGTGGGGGGTCGACACGCTGCTCCAGTACGCCACGGCCACCGCCGCGGAGCACGGGACGCGGGAGCAGGACCCGGCGGCTCAGGACGACTGGGACGCCCTGACCCGGGCGGTGCACGACGCGGACGAAGCCACCCATCCGGCGATCCGCGCCCACCTGCCCGCCCTGCTCGCCGGTCCCGACGAGTCCCGGCTGACCTGGGGATTCGACGTGCTGATCAACGGCATCATCCACACCCCCGCCCCCTTGGAGGGCTGACCGGCTCAGGCGCGGCGGCCCCAGGCACCGGCGAGCACACCTCTTCACGAACTTGTTCGCAACGAACATGTTCGTTACGGTGGAGGTGTCCATCAGGATGCCCCGTTCCGACCGGGCCGGGCACCCAGGGCGCACCCCGCTGCCGCCCGCTCCCCCGTACGGTCTGGAGACGACGATGACCACCCACCACCCCATCGCGATCATCGGCGGAGGCCTCGGCGGCCTGACCGCCGCCCGGGTCCTGCACGCCAACGGCACAGAGGCGGCCGTCTTCGATCTGGAGGCGTCGGCCGGTGCCCGCACCCAGGGCGGCATGCTCGACATCCACGAGGACAGCGGTCAAATGGCGCTGCACGCCGCCGGTCTCCACGAAGGCTTCCGCGGCATCGTCCACGAGGGCGGTCAGGCGATGCGCCTGCTCGGTCCGGACGGCACCGTCCACGTGGACGAGGACGACGACGGAACCGGCACCCGCCCCGAGGTGGACCGGGGCGCCCTGCGCGATCTGCTCCTGGACTCCCTCCCGGACGGCACCGTCCACTGGGGCCGGAAGGCCACCGGTGTGCGCCCGATCGGCGGCGGCCGGCACGAGGTCGCGTTCGCCGACGGCTCGGCCGTCACCACCGATCTGCTCGTCGGTGCCGACGGCGCGTGGTCCCGCGTCCGGCCGCTGCTGTCCCCCGCCGGGCCCGCCTACACGGGTATCTCGCTCGTCGAGACCGACCTGCTCGACGCCGACACCCGCCACCCGCGTGCCGCCGCGGTCGTCGGCACGGGGTCCTTCATGTGCCTCGGCGACCGGCGCGGTCTCCTCGCCCACCGGGAGACCGACGGCAGCCTGCACATCTACACGGCGCTCAGGGCCGACGAGGACTGGATCGACACGATCGACTTCGGCGACGGCGCCGCCGCCAAGGCCGCGGTCCTCGCCCACTTCGAGGGCTGGCACCAGGATCTGCGCGCACTGGTGGCCGACGCGGACGGGGCGCCGGTACCCCGCCGCATCCACGCGCTGCCGGTCGGACACCGCTGGGACCGCGTGCCGGGCGTGACACTGCTCGGCGACGCCGCCCACCTGATGTCCCCGTTCGCCGGCGAGGGGGCCAACCTCGCCATGCTCGACGGAGCCGAGCTCGGCCTGGCCGTCGCCGCCCACCCCGGCGACCTGGAAGCCGCCCTGGCCGCGTACGAGGAGGGGCTCTTCCCGCGCGGCGAGGCGTCCGCCGCCGAATCCGCCGCCAATCTGGAGATCATGTTCGGCGGGCACGGCCTGGAGCGGATGGCGGAGTTCTTCACCTCCGCACCGGACGCCAGGTGACAGCCCGTCAGGGGGGGGAAGTGCGTCAGCGACTGCGCGACGCAGGCCGGGCTTCACGGATCCTTCGAGCTCGAAGGCGAACGCCCGCGTCATCCGCACCCCGCCCCGGGCGACCTCCTCCACCTCGGCGACCGAGGCGTGCAGCCGGACCCGGCTGCCGACGGGGACGGGCACCGGATACCTGACCCGGTCCACCCCGTAGTTGAGCGCGCGCCCCACACCGGTGACCCTCAGCAGCTCGCCGAACATCGGGATGCCCCAGCTCAGCAGCATGCATCCGTGGGCGATGGTGCGTCCGTACGGGCCGTCGGCGGGCGCGGGCGGTGTCGGTGTGGATCCACCGATGGTCCCCGAGACCTCCGCGTAGGCGTCGATGAGCTCCTGGGTGACCTCCTTCCAGCCGGAGTGCCCGAGGTCGCGCCCGCCGAGGGCGAGGATCTCCGGGATGCCGTGCGCGGTCAGGGACATCGATGCTGCTCCGTTCTGCTCGTACGGGGACGGGGTCACGCGGTGACGACGGCGGTGCGGGGCGCGGCGGCCCGGTCGACGGCGAGCTCGTCGTGGTCGGGGCGCTTGAGCAGCAGGATCATGCGGCCCAGGGTGAGCGCGACCTGGAAGGGGTCTGTACGGTGAAGGGCTCTGTCCCGTAATCGGTGGTAACCAACGGTGATGGCTTTCGTCGGCATGGCGTGCGTGATGTCAACGAGCTTGTGCGTGTGGTTTTTCAGAGCTGTCTGCGCTGGTCGTCGAGGGCGTGACGGACGAGGGCGAGGTCATCCGGCTGTCGGCGCGGACCCGGGACGACCCGGTGCCGTGTCCCGTATGTGGGACGCCGACGGGGAGGGTGCACGGTTTCCACGGGCGGAGGGTCGCGGACGTGCCGGTTGACGGACGGGGGGGGTCGTCGTCTCGGTGAGGTTGCGGCGGATGGTGTGCCCGGTGCTCGGCTGCCGGCGGCAGACCTTCCGTGAGCAAGTTCCCGGCGTCGTGGAGCGCTACCAGCGGCGCACCAATCGCCTGGCCGATCAACTCGGTTCCGTGGTGAGGGAGTTAGCGGGCCGGGCGGGCGCCCGCCTCTCCCGTGTGCTGGCCTGCGCGATCTCCCGCTCGACCGCCCTGCGTGTGCTCATGCGCCAGGCATTGCCACCATCGCGCGTCCCGGGTGTGCTCGGCGTCGACGACTTCGCCCTCAAGCGCCGGCACCGCTACGCGACCGTGCCCATCGACGCCGAGAGCGGCGAGCGCATCGACGTCCTGCCCGACCGCACCACCCAGGCCCTGGTCGCGTGGCTACGCGAGCACCCCGGGGCCGAGTACGTCTGCCGCGACGGCTCCGCCTCCTACGGCGAGGCGATTCGCCAGGCCCTCCCCGAAGCGGTCCAGGTCAGCGACAGGTGGCATCTCTGGTCCAACCTGTGCGGCAAGGTCCTGGCCGAGGTCCGCTCCCACGCCGCCTGCTGGGCCAACGCCGTGAACCCCGCCCGGCCCGGGGGCGTACGCGAGCAGACCACCCGCGAACGCTGGCACAGGTCCACAACCTGCTCGGCCAAGGCGTCGGCCTGTTCGAATGCGCCCGCCGCCTCGACATCGCCCTGAACACCGCCAAGCGGTACGCCCGCATGAAGGAACCCACCGGCGACCGCCGCGCGCCCCGCTACAAACCCACACTCGTCGACCCCTACCGCGACCACCTGCGCCAGCGCCGGGCCGAGAACCCCGCGGTGCCCGTCACCCACCTCCTGCGCGAGATCAAAGAACTGGGCTACACCGGCAGCGCGAACCTCCTGGTCCGCTACCTCACCCAGGGCCGCGCCGAGGGCAACAGACCGGTCACCACCCCACAGCGCTTCGCCCGCCTCCTCCTCACCCACCAGGACACCACCGCCACCACCTGCCCCACCAGCCCGACCTACGCCTACGACGACGCCTCCCAGCTGATATCGAAGAGCGGGTCCACCACCGGCTGGTCCTACGACACGGCCGGCAACGAAACCGCCGCCACCCCCGCCGGGGGCACCGCCCACACCGGTGAATCCTGGTCGGACTACAACCAGCTCACCAGCATCACCACAAGCGGAACCACCTACCAGGCCAAGCACGCCGGAACCACCAACGACGAGCGCACCAAGCTCGGCGACACATGGTTCCACCACACCCAGCTCGGCCTCGCCTCCACCACCACCGGGCCCACGGACACAGGCTTCGTCCGCGAACCCGGGGGCACCCTCAACTCCATGACCAGGAGCGGGAAGAGCTACTACTACCTCACCGACGCCACCAGCAGCATCCTCGGCGCCGTCGACCAGACAGGCACCCGCACCCACGCCTACGCCTACACCCCCACCGGCACCCCCCGCACCACACCCACCGAAACCGCCCCCCAGCCCTACCGGTTCGCCGGCGCCTACAGCGACCCGACCGGTCTCTACAAGATGGGCGCCCGCTACTACGACCCCGCCCTCGGCCGCTTCACCCAGCCCGACCCCTCCGGCCAGGAAACCAACACCTACCTCTACGCCGAAGGCGACCCCATCAACCGCACCGACCCCCAGGGGACCCTGAGCTTTGACAGCATCGGCAACTCTCTGGGGATCGGCACGATTCTCTATGCAGGTTTCACTGGTGGCACCGGAGCGGCTGAGTCAGCCACGGCTTCCATGATCGCGGATGTAGGCATCACTGCTCTGTGTGAAGTAGGAGCAGCAGCCTTTACCGGGCCCGGAGCGGTGCCCGCCCTCCCCTTCTGCATGGCCATAGGCGCGGCCGCTGGCATGTATGTCGGCGCGACATACCAGAACAACCTGAACTAACCGGATAGTCCAGTGGTGGGGCCGACTCCCATCCGGCCCCACCACTGCGGTGAACCCGCACATCGGATTCGCATTGGAACGGAGAGGTTGAATGATTCAGCCTGGAAGAGGCCGCCAAATTTCGCTGCTGGGCTTGGTGCAGCTGCTCTGTGCAGGTTTGCTCCTACTGCTCCCTCACAGCTCCGGCTCCGCGCTAGTCCCCTTGGCTGTCATTCTTTTGGCCACAGGTCTGATCTCTTTGGTCCTTGGACTGGTCAGCCACAGGAAGGATCGAGGGGCATGAGCATCCTTGCAACGGCCCCAGCATTGCAGGACGGGAAATCTGCGGCCATATTTACGTTGGCCTTCCTCGTCATAGTTGTCCTCTTGGTTGCCTTCTTCTGGAGCCGCAAAAAATAATGCAGGAATCCAACCTTCACCTGCGCGCGACACCAGCATCACGGTCACGGCGCGCGACCAGCTCTTCATCCTCGTGGCGATGACCGCGTCGAAGGGCTGGACGACGATCTGGAGATGTTGGCGACGAGGGTGATCGTCAGGAACGAACTGCGGTCGAAGCCGAGCGAGCTGGTCGCCCGGGACAGGGCGAACGTCGACTTGAAGTAGGTGGCCGAGAGGCCGATCGTGCAGGCGCCGATGCCGAGGACGATCAGCATGGGGTGGCTGCGCAGGACCTCGGTCAGCGGAAGCTTGACGACCTCCTTCTTGGTGAGCCCGGCCATGGCGGGCGACTCGGCGACCTTCAGGCGCACGAACCGTCCGACGATCACGAGGGCGGCCGAGGGGAAGGGCACCCGCCAGCCCCAGGCGACGAAGGCCTCGTCGGGCAGCCGGCTGATGGCGAGGAAGCTCAGGGGAAGGGGCGGTCTCAGCCGGTGAGGCGCTCGAAGACCGCGGCGAGGCCTTGGCCGCCGCCGATGCACATGGTCTCCAGGCCGTAGCGGGCCTGGCTGCGGTGCATCTCGTGGGCCAGCGTGGCGAGGATGCGGGCGCCGGTGGCGCCGACCGGATGGCCGAGTGAGACGCCCGAGCCGTTGACGTTGATCCGCTGCTCGTGGTCGGCCTCGCCGAGGCCGAGTTCGCGGGTGCAGGCCAGGACCTGGGCGGCGAACGCCTCGTTGATCTCGATCAGGTCGAGGTCGGCGAGGGTGAGCCCGGCACGGCCGAGGGCGGTGTGGGTGGCCGGTACGGGGCCGAGGCCCATGGTGGCGGCAGGGACCCCGGCGCGGGCGAAGGAGACGAGCCGGACCAGCGGGGTGAGGCCGAGCCGCTCGGCGGTGGCGGCGCTGGTGACCAGGCAGGCGGCGGCCGCGTCGTTCTGACCGCTGGCGTTGCCGGCGGTGACGGTGGCCTCGGGGTCGCTGTTGGCCATGACGGGGCGCAGCGCGGCGAGTTGTTCCGCGGTGGTGTCGGGGCGGGGGTGCTCGTCGGCGGTGACGGTGGTCTCGGCCTTCCGGGTGCGTACGGTGACGGGGACGGTCTCCGCGTCGTAGCGCCCTTCCTTCATGGCGCGGGCCGCGCGGGCCTGGGAGCGCAGGGCGAGGGCGTCCTGGTCGGCACGGCTGATGCCGTAGGCGCGGCGGAGGTTCTCGGCGGTCTCGATCATGCCGCCGGGTACGGGGTGGTGGGCGCCGCCGGCGGTGACCCGGCCGCGGGCGAGCGAGTCGTGGAGCTGGAGGCCGGGGCCCTTGATGCCCCAGCGGCCGTCGTGCGTGTAGTAGGGGGCGGCGCTCATGACGTCGACGCCGCCCGCGACGACGACGTCGCTGAAGCCGGCCCGGATCTGCATCGCGGCGTCCAGGACGGCCTGGAGGCCGGAACCGCAACGGCGGTCGGTCTGGAGGCCGGTGACGCTCTGGGGCAGCCCGGCGTCCAGGGCGGCGACACGGCCGATGGCCGGTGCGTCGGACGTGGGGTAGGCGTGGCCCAGGATCACCTCGTCGATGCGGTCGTGGTCGATGCCTGTACGGGCGACGACCTCGGCGATGACGCGTGCGGCGAGCGCGGCGGGCGTCTGCTGGGCGAAGGCTCCGCCGAACCGCCCGATGGGGGTGCGCAGCGGTTCGCAGATGACGACATCGGTCTGGTCGGGCACGGCGGAACACCTTTCGGCGGCTCGGGTGTGTGGGCCGACCCTCGCACCCGACCACTGAGTCGGTCCAATATCGAGTTGGCCGTCCTTCCAGACGCCGGGCGTCTCAATCGGGGCGGCGGGGCGTCGGCAGGGCCTCCTCGGCGACCGCCAGCACGGCCCGCAGGGCGGCCGAGGGGTTGTCGGTGCGCCAGGCCAGCGCGGCCTGGCGCCGGATGGGCGGGCCGGCCGGCGGCCGGTAGACGAGCCCGCCCTGCTGGATGTGGCGGACCGAGGAGACGGTGAGCGTGACGCCGACACCCGCCGCGACGAGCGCCAGGATCGTGTACGAGTCGGGGGCCTCCTGGACCACGCGCGGGGTGAAGCCGGCCGACTCGCAGACCTGGACCATCGCGTCGCGCACCGAGGAGCCGGCGTTCGCGGGGAAGGAGACGAAGGGCTCCTCGGCGAGGATCGCGATCGGGACGCTGTCGAGACCGGCCAGGTGGTGGTCGGAGGGCAGCGCGCACAGCAGTTCCTCCTCGTCGATGACCCGGTAGGCCACGCCCGGCTGGGTCACCGGGAGGCGGACGAAGCCCAGGTCCAGGGAGCCGTCGGCGACCCGGGACAGCGCGACGTTGGCGTAGGTCTGGCCCTTCATGACCAGCTCCAGCGCGGGGTGGGCGGCCCGCACCGCCCGGGTCAGCCGGGGCAGGGTCTCGTGGCTGGAGGCGCCGGCGAAGCCGACGGTGACACGGCCGTACTCCCCGCGCCCGGCGGCCTTGGCCGCCCGTACCGCCGTGTCGAGGTCCTCCAGGACGGCGCGCACCGGTTCGAGGAACGACTCCCCCGCGCCGGTGAGCCGCACCGAGCGGGTGTTGCGCTCGAAGAGCCGGACACCGAGCTCCTTCTCCAGCTGGCGGATCTGCTGGCTGAGCGGGGGCTGGGCCATCTGGAGCCGCTTGGCGGCCCGGCCGAAGTGCAGCTCCTCGGCCACGGCGGTGAACGCGGCGAGATGACGCAGTTCCATCGGGCACCCACTCATTAATCAACGGTCTTGGTGGGACCCTAATTTGGTATTGGACGGCAATCAATAGCCGCTGACACGGTGGGGGAGCAATCCGCACACACTCGCCGAGGAGCACCGTGGAACGGACGGACACGGCCGACGGGGCCGGCAAAGTCATGTCGATGAGGGAGGCCGTCGCCTCCTTCGTGCACGACGGAGCCACCGTCAGCCTCGAAGGCTTCACCCATCTCGTCCCCACCGCCGCCGGACACGAGATCATCCGCCAGGGCCGCCGGGACCTCACCGTCGTGCGGATGACGGCGGACATCGTGGTGGACCAGATGATCGCCGCGGGCTGCGTCTCGCGGCTGGTCTCCTCCTTCGTGGGCAACTCCTCCGCGGGTTCGCTCGGTGAGCTGAGGCGCAGGATCGAGCGGGCCGACCCGGAGCCGCTGGCCTTCGAGGAGTACAGCCACTACGGGATGGTCTGCCGCTACCTCGCCGGGTCGCAGCGCCTCCCCTTCTACCCGCTGCGCAGCTACGGCGGCAGCGACCTGCCGGGCGTCAACGCCGACCTGCGCAAGGTGACCTCGCCCTACCCGGGGCCGGACGGCGGACCCGAGCAGATCTACGTCGTCCCGCCGGTCAACCCGGACGTGACGATCGTCCACGCCCAGCGGGCGGACCGCCGGGGCAACACCCAGCTGTGGGGCCTGACCGGCATCCAGGCGGAGGCGGTGTACGCGGCGGACAAGGCGGTCGTCGTCGTGGAGGAGGTCGTCGCGGACGAGGTGGTCCGCTCGGACCCCAACCGCACCCTGATCCCCGCGCACGCGGTGGACGCCGTGGTGGTCTGCCCGCGCGGCGCGCACCCGTCCTTCGCGCAGGGCTACTACGACCGCGACAACGCCTTCTACCGGGCCTGGTCGCACATCAGCAAGGACCCGGACCGGCTGCGGGCGTGGCTGGAGGAGTGGGTGTACGGGACGGCCGACCACGCCGCGTACGTCGACAAGCTGGGCGAGGAGTTCTGGGCGGGGCTCGCGGTCGGCGAGGCGCTCAGCGAACCGGTGAACTACGGACGGCGGCTGTGAGCGCGCCGAGGGAGAAGGAACACGACATGCCCTCCACCGCCCCCCTGGACGTCACCTCGTCCGAGCTGCTCTCCGTCGTGGCCTCCCGCGAACTGGCCGGGCGCCGGACGGTGTTCGCGGGCATCGGGCTGCCGACACTCGCCACCGAACTGGCCCACCTGACGGTCGCTCCGGACATCGAGGTGGTGTACGAGTCCGGGGTGTGCGGGGCGCACCCCTCGCACCTGCCGGAGACGATCGCCGACGCGGTGCTGATCTCCGGGGCGGAGGCCGTGCTGTCGATGCCGGCGCTGTTCGGCTGCGTGCTCCAGGGCGGGCACATCGACGTCGGCTTCCTGGGTGCCGCCCAGATCGACCGGTGGGGCAACCTCAACACCTCGGTGATCGGCGACTGGGAGCGCCCGGAGGTGCGGCTGCCGGGCTCCGGGGGCGGCGTCGAGGTGATGGCCAACTCCCGTGAGGTGTTCGTGGTGATGCGCCGTCACCACCCGCGCTCCTTCACCGGCGTGCTGGACTTCTGCACCACGCCCGGCCCGGACCGGGCGCTGGCGGAGGGCATCCGCCCACTGGGCGCCGGGGTCACCCGGGTCATCACCGAACTGGGCATCCTGGCCCGCGAAGGGACCGGCCATGAGCTGCGTCTGGTCGCCGTGCACCCCGGTGTGACGGTCGATCAGGTGCGGGCGGCGACCGGCTGGGACCTGGTGGTGGCCGATTCCGTGGAGACGGTGGAGCCGCCGACCGCGGAGGAACTGCGGCTGCTGCGCGAGGACGTGGACCCCGGCCGCGTCTATCTTCGCTGAGACGACACGGACGACACACCCTTCCGACATCCGTCGGCTTCAACGAGAGGACCGTGACCGCCATGCGTATCAGGATCGTCGGCGCCGGAGCCATGGGCCGCGGCATCGCCCAGTGGGCGGCCGTGGCCGGACACACCGTCGAGCTGGCCGACGTGCGCCGGGAGGCGGTCACGGCGGCCGTCGACTTCGTGCGCTCGATGCTGGACCGGGCGGTGGACAAGGGGCGGATGACGGCAGGGGACCGCGCCTCGGCCCTGGAGCGGCTGGTCCCGCTGGACGACCCGTGGGCCGAGGGACCGGACGTGGAACTGGTCGTCGAGGCCGTGCGGGAGGATCTGGACACCAAGGCGGAGGTGTTCGGCGGACTGGAGCGGGCCCTGCCGGCCTCCGCCGTCTTCGCCACCAACACCTCGTCGCTGTCCGTGACCCGGATCGCGGCCACCCTGAAGGACCCGTCGCGGCTGGCCGGACTGCACTTCTTCAACCCGGTGCCGCTGATGAGGATCGTCGAGGTGGTGCCGGGCGCGGCCACCCGGCCGGAGATCCCGCCGTTCCTCACCGAGCTGGTGACCGGGTGCGGCCACCGCGCGGTCACGGTCGCCGACACTCCGGGCTTCCTGGTCAACCACGCGGGCCGGGGCCTGGTCACGGAGGCGCTGGCGCTGCTGGAGGAGTCGGTGGCCGAACCGGCCGACGTCGACCGTATCGCCCGGGACGTGCTGGGGCTGCGGATGGGCCCCTTCGAGCTGATGGACCTCACGGGGCTGGACGTCACGGCGGCCGTCATCGACTCGATCTGGGAGGGCTTCCGCCACGAGGACCGCCTGCGTCCCTCCTACCTCACCCCGAACCGGGTGGTGGCGGGCCTGCACGGCCGCAAGACCGGCCGGGGCTGGTACGCGTACGGCCCGGACGCCCCCGCCCCGGCCGACGAGCCCCCGGTGACGGGCGACGCGGACCGGCCGGTGTTCGTGGCGGGGGACACGGCGTACGCCGACGCGCTGGCCGCCTCCGGGGCCGTGGTGGAGGCGGGAGCGGAACCGTCGGAGCGCGCCGTGGTCCTGGTGCCGGTCTGGGGCACGACGGTGGCGTCCGCCGTGGCGGCGCTGGGTCTGCCGGCCGAGCGCACCTTCGGCGTGGACCCGCTGCCCGCCGCGGGCCGGCGCCGGGTGCTCGCGGTGACCCCGGCGGCGGAACCCGAGGCCGCCCGGGACGCGCGGGCGGTGCTGGCCCGGGCGGCGTCCGGCGCGGACCCGTACGCGGTATCGGTGGTGCGGGACACCGCGGGCTCGGTGGCACAGCGGCTGCTGGCCTCGGTGGTGTCGGTGGCCTCCTCGATCGCGGAACGCTCGCTGGCCGCCCCGGCGGACATCGACCTGGCGGTGACGGCCGGGCTCGGCTACCCGGTGGGGCCGCTGGCCTGGGGCGACCGGATCGGGGCCGCCCGGATGCTGGAGCTCCAGCGGGCCCTGCACGCCACGACCGGCGACCCGCGCCACCGTCCGACCCGCTGGCTCACCGAACGCGCACAGCTGGGGCTGCCGCTGACGAAACCGGGGACCTCCCCGGCCGCGTGCGCCGGGTGACACCACCCGCCGGGACCGGATGGGGCCCGCGTGGAGCGGCGGCCGGGATGTGCCGGGGCCGCCGGGTGACGGCATCCCGTCGCGACCGGGGCGGCCCCTGCGGCGGCGGCGCCGCACGCGCGCCCGGATGCGCGGCCCAGGGGCCTCCCGGCGCCGGTGCGGCCCCCGGATAGACTCGTCCGCATGGTCCCACCGTTCCATGGCGACGCGGGCCCCGGGATGTGGCGGCGCGAGGCGAACACCGTGGTGCGCCGGGTTCCGCCCCTCCCCGAGCAGACGACAGCCCCCTTCGCCATAGTCGCCGGGCTGCGGATTCCCTCCGTCCCCACCGAGTGGTCGCCCCACGCGCACCCCCTGCACGAGCTCGTCTGGGTGCGCGGGGGGACGCTGACGTCCCGGGTCCGCGACCGCGTCTTCACCGTGTCCACCGGGCACGGGCTGTGGATGCCCGCCGGAACGACGCACGGGGGCAGGGTCACAGCGGGCGCGAGGTTCTACGAGGCCTTCTTCGCCCCCGACCGCGCGCCGTTCGCGTTCGAGGAGCCGAGGGCGATCGAGATGACGCCGCTGCTGGAGTCGCTGCTGAACCATCTGTCCCGCACGGATCTCGACGCGGCGGCCAGGGCGCGGGCGGAGTCGGTCGTGTACGACGTGCTCCAGCCCTCGGAACGCCAGTTCGCGTTGCAGTTGCCCGGCGACGCACGGATCGACGTGATCGCCGAAGCGCTGCTGGACGACCCCGCCGACTGCCGCTCGCTGGAGGAGTGGGCGCGGCTGCTGGGGATCAGCGACCGGACCGTCACCCGGGCGTTCCGGCAGGCGACCGGCCTGTCCTTCGCCCAGTGGCGGCAGGCGCTGCGTGTGCACCGCGCGCTGGCCCTCCTCTCGGAGGGGCTCGACGTGACGACCGTCTCCGAGGTGCTCGGCTACGCGCAGCCCAGCACGTTCATCGCCTCCTTCCGGAAGGTCGTGGGAACCACGCCGGGGGCGTTCTCGGCCTCGGCCGGCAGCGCGCCCGAGAATGTCCGGAATTCCGTATCGCCTGTCCGGGACTCCTGATTGCCGACAAAGCGACCGGAACGTAGTCTTCCCTGAGTTAGGCGACCCTTAGTTGCGCCGCGAACGGGACTTTCCGTACGCGGCAGAGTTTTTGCTGCCCGGTCGGCGCAAGCCGGACGGAGGGTGCCGCAGTCCCTGCCCCTCCGACCGTCCGGACCCCCTGATGTTCACACGCCCCTCCCGGCCCGCAGACGGCCCCGTGGCCGGCCCTGCCACGCCGGCCGCCCTCACCGGACACGACCTGGTCCTGCGGTACGGCGGCACACCGGTCGTCCACGGGGTCTCACTGGCCCTCGAACCCGGCCGGGCGACCGCACTGGTGGGGCCGAACGGCAGCGGGAAGTCCACGCTGCTGCGCGCGCTCTCCCGGCTGCACAAGGTGGACGGCGGCCGGGTGACGCTCGACTCCCCCGACGGGGCACCCGAGCGCGACGCGGCTCTGCTCAGCGCCCGGCAGTTCGCCCGCGAGGTCACCCTGTTCTCCCAGTCCAGGCCCTCACCCCAGGGGCTGACGGTCGCGGAGGTCGTGGCGTTCGGACGTCACCCGTACCGCCGCGGCTTCGCCGGGCCGACCGCCGAGGACCGGAGCGCCGTCGACCGCGCCATGGGCGTCACCGGCGTGCGGGACATGGCCGGCCGGCCGGTCGGGGAGCTCTCCGGCGGGGAGATGCAACGTGTCTGGCTCGCGGCGTGCCTCGCCCAGGACACCGGCGTCGTACTGCTGGACGAACCGACCAACCACCTGGACCTCCGCTACCAGATCGAGACGCTCGACCTGGTGCGCGATCTCGTCGACGACCACGGCATCGCGGTCGGGGTCGTGCTGCACGACCTCGACCAGGCGTCCCGCGTCGCGGACACGCTGGTCCTGATGCGCTCCGGCCGTGTGCACGCGGCGGGCGCACCCGCCGACGTCCTCACCGCGCAGAACATCGGCGAGGTCTACGACATCCGCGTCGAGGTCGGCATCGACCCCCGCACGGGCCGTCTCCGTATCGACCCGATCGGCCGGCACCCCGCCTGAGGCGGCACGTCCCGCCCCGGCGGTCACGCACCGCGGCACTCCGCCGCACCGCGTCACTTCGCAACACTTCGCATCGCACCGCAAGAAAGAGGAACGTTCATGAACCGTGCCCACCGCCTGGCGGCGTCAGCCTCCACAGGGCTCATCGTCCTGGCCGCGACGGCCTGCGGCACGACCACCGTCGACAACGCCGGGGCGAGCAGCAGCGCCTCCGCGTCGCCGGCGTCCAAGAGTTGTGCGCAGGACACCACGACCACCTCGACGAAGCCGGTCTCCTTCAAGGACGGCGTGGGCCGCCAGGTGAAGCTCGACAAGCCCGCCGAGCGGATAGCGGTCCTGGAATGGCAGCAGGTCGAGGACGCGCTGACCCTCTGCGTCACCCCCACCGCGGTCTCCGACGCGAAGGGCTACAGCACCTGGGTCAGCGCGGAGAAGCTGCCCGACGGGGTGACCGACATCGGCACCCGTGAGGAGCCCGACCTCGACACGCTCTACGCGGCCAAGCCCGACCTCATCGTCGTGGAGGCGTTCGACGCCGACGACGAGACCATCGCGAAGCTGGAGAAGCGCGGCGTTCCCGTGATGGCCACGCGGGGGGCGAACCCCAAGGACCCGATCGGGAACATGCGTGAGGTGTTCAGCATGATCGGCAAGGCGACGGGACGCACCGAGCGCGCCGACCAGGTCCTCCAGGAGTTCGACGAGCACCTCGCGACGGCGAAGAAGCAGGTCACCGACGCCGATCTGCCGACGAAGGACTTCCTGTTCTTCGACGGATGGCTGGAGGGGGGCAACCTCACCGTCCGCCCCTACAGTGACGGCGCGCTGTTCACCGAGATCGGCAAAGAGCTCGGTATGACCCCCGCGTGGACCAACGACGTCAACAAGGCGCACGGCGACGGGGGCGTCGATCCCTCCTACGGCCTCGCGCAGACCGACGTCGAGGGCCTCACCTCGGTGGGCAACGCGAACTTCTTCTACGCCAACGACGAAGGCGCCGGCGGGTACGTCGCCGCGCTGGCCAAGAACCCGCTCTGGAAGACCATCCCCGCCGTCAAGGAGGGACGCGCGCACGCGTTCCCGGCGCGGGTGTGGGGCGCCGGCGGTCCGCGCTCCTGCGAGCAGGCGATCGACGCCTACGTCAACGTGCTCAAGAAGTGAGCACGACGCAGATCTCGGCACCCCGGGAGGCGTCGCCGCCGCGCACCGAGCGCGGCGGCGGCCCCACCGGGGTGGGCGTGTTGGCACTCCTTCTCCTCGTGACCGTGCTGGTGGGCATGTGGCACCTGACGCAGGGGACGTCCGGCGTCGGCGTCGGCGACCTCGTGCGGTACCTCACCGGGGGCCGGGAGGACACCGGCGGGGCACCGGTCGGCGAGATCCTCACCGGCTCGCGGCTGCCTCGCCTGTTCGCGGGCGTGGCGGTGGGCGTCGCCCTCGGCTCGGCCGGCGCGCTCCTGCAGTCGGTCACGCACAACGCGCTCGCCTCCCCCGACACCCTCGCGGTCACGGCGGGGGCCTACTTCACGCTCTCCCTCGTCGCGGCCTTCGGTCTCGCGGTACCCCTCTGGGCGTCGGGGGCCGTCGCCTTCGCCGGCGGCCTGACGGCGGCCGCGCTCGTGCTGCTCCTCGCGGGCCGGGCGGCGGGCACCGCGGGCACCCGTCTCATCCTCGCCGGATCGGCGACGGCGATGGCCCTGGACGCGGCGACCGCGATGTTCCTCATCCTGTTCAAGCAGAACACCACCGGTCTCTACGCCTGGGGCAGCGGTTCGCTCGCCCAGCTGAACATCGACGCGTCGATGCGCGCCTTCCCCCTGGTGGCCGTCGTGCTGGGTGTCGCCCTGGCGCTGTCCCGGCGGCTGGACGTGATGAACCTCGGCGACGACGCCGCGTCCACCCTCGGTGTGCCGATCCGGGCCACCCGCGTGACCGCCGTCGTCTGCGCGGTGCTCCTGACCAGCACGGCGGTGACGCTCGCGGGCCCGATCGCCTTCGTCGGCCTCGGCGCCCCCGTCCTGGCCCGTCTGATCGCGGGGCGGGTCCGGGCGCTGCGCCGGCACCTCTTCCTGGTGCCCGCGGCCGGGCTGCTCGGCGCGCTGCTCATCCTGCTCGCGGACGCGACGCTGCGCGCGGTGCAGGGCGCGGACGGGGCCGCTTCCATCCCCACCGGCGTGCCGACCGCGCTGCTCGGCTCCGTCGTGATCGTGGTCCTCGCGCTCCGCCTCCGCGACACGGGACAGCTCCGGCAACCACCGCACGTCCGGGTCGCCGCGCGGTCGCGCCGCGCGTTCCTCCTCGTCGTGCTCGGCGCGGTGGCACTCCTGGCCGGGGCGGCCCTCGTGGCGGTCCTGGCGGGAAGCCTCTGGCTGCGGACGGGGGACCTCGCGCTCTGGGTCCAGGGCACGGCCCCCGACCTGATCGGGCAGGCACTCGACGACCGGGTCCCGCGCGTGGTCGCCGCGGTCCTCGCGGGCGCGGCACTCGGGCTGGCCGGATGCGTCGTGCAGGGCGCGGTGCGCAATCCGCTGGCGGAGCCGGGCGTACTCGGCATCACGGCGGGCGCCGGGCTCGGTGCGGCGGCCGTCGTCACGTCGGGCCTGTCCGGCGGACGGCCGCTGCTCATCGCGGCGGCGGTCGCGACGGGGCTCGCCACGTTCGCGCTGATCGCCCTGCTGTCCTGGCGCGGCGGCTTCCTGCCCGACCGGTTCGTCCTGATCGGCATCGGCTGCGGATACGGCCTCAGCTCCGTCACCACCTTCCTCCTGCTGCGTGCCGACCCGTGGAACACGCCGCGGATCTTCACCTGGCTCTCCGGCACGACCTACGGGCGCACGCTGCCGGACGTCGTACCGGTCGCGGTGGCCCTGGCACTCGCGCTCCCCGTGCTGCTCGCCATGCGCAACCAGCTCGACCTGCTCGCCGTGGACGAGGACACCCCGCGCATCGTCGGCGTCAGGCCGGTGCGCACACGCCTCACCGCGCTGACGATCGCCGCGGTGCTGGCGGCGCTCAGCGTGGTCGCCGTCGGTGCCGTCGGTTTCGTGGGGCTCGTCGCCCCGCACCTCGCCCGGTCGCTGGTGGGCACCCGGCACGGTCGGGCGATCCCGGTCTCGATGGTCCTCGGCGGGCTGCTGGTCTGCGTGGCCGATGCCCTCGGCCGCACGGTCGTCGCCCCCTCTCAGGTGCCGGCGGGCCTCATGATCGCCCTGGTCGGTGCCCCGTACTTCGTCTGGGTGCTCCGGAAGTCCCGCGCATGACCCCGGACCGCCTCTCTTTGTCACCCGTCCGACCCCCAGGAGCGCCGGAATGCCGTCTCAGCAGGAAACGCCCGTGAAGAGCGTCGTCGTCCCGTTCGGACCCGGCACGGAGCCGGCCGGGCTGAAGCGGCTCGGTCACGAGGTGCCGGAGCGCTGGCGCGCGGTCGACCGCTCCGCCCACACCCCCCGTGTCGTGGCCGTCCCGGGTGAGGACGGTGCCGGCTGGATCGGCGCCGCGCTCGTGACGGCACGCCCGCACACGGCCTACCTGAAGATCGTCGACGCCGTCGGTGACGTGCCGGCGGTCGTCCGGGCCGTCGTCGCGCACGCACGCGACCGAGGGCTCGTGCAGGTCAAGTGGGAAGGGTGGACGGCGAGCCCGGAGACCGCCGCGGCCGCCGGCTTCACCCCGCTCGCTCCCCCGCTCGCGCCGGCCGGGGACGGGGCGGGGCCCGACGCCGGGTACGTCCGCTGGCTGTGCGACGGCGCCGGGACCGAACCCCCGTACTACGGGCAGACGACCCACTTCACGTGCGGCGCCGTCACCGCCCTGGTCGCCCAGGCGCACGCGGGGACGCTGTCGCCGGAGGCGCTCGACCGCCGGGCGGAGCTGACCTTCTGGCGCGACGCGACCAACTTCCCCTCGTGCGAGCCCGTCGGACTCGGCGTCGCCGTGCGCCGGGCGTGGCCGTCGTCGCCCGTCACCGTCCACCTCGACACGGACCGGGCCGTCCTGCTCGACCACTTCCCCGAGGACGA
The DNA here is from genome assembly GCF_000177195.2 of Streptomyces sp. SirexAA-E. Lineage (GTDB taxonomy): Bacteria > Actinomycetota > Actinomycetes > Streptomycetales > Streptomycetaceae > Streptomyces > Streptomyces flavovirens. Next base: position 6,047,463 of record NC_015953.1, on the reverse strand, counting down.
GCAGGAGTGGCGTGCCCTGCTCCAGGACGCCTCGCGCACGGAGGCCGGGCGGATCGGCCTCCCGATCGACCCGCGCCCCCTCTCCTCCACCGCGATCCGGGACGCGATCGGCCGTCGGGAGCACGTGCTGCTCCTGGTCTCGCTCGCCGGGATGCTGGGGTTCGACGTGCCGCACTGGGTGCTCTGCCACGGCGCCGTGCCCGGCGCCGTGGTGATCGAGGACCCGTGGGCCCACGCGGTCGCCGGGGACACCTGGGTGGACGCCCACCTCCTGCCCGTCCCCGACCCCTCCCTCGACACCATGTCGGCCGTCTCGGCGGACGGCTTCCACGGTGCCGTGACCATCGGCCGCCCGCCGCACGGCGCGTCCTCTGCGGCACCGGCAGGCGCATGAGCCCCTCCCGGACCTCGGGCGGGCCCCTACCTGCCGTCCCCCGACGGCTGCGCCGTCCCGCTCCTCGCGTCCTCGGCTCCGTGGCCGATCCCCGCGAGGTAGCCGCCGAGCGTCGTCCCGGTCAGCTCCCGCACCTCCCGGGCCAGGTGTGCCTGATCGGTGCAGCCGACGGCGTACGCCGCGTCCGCGTACGCCGTCCCGGTCCGTACGAGGGCGAGGGCGCGCTGCAACCGCAGGATCCTGGCGAGTGTCTTGGGGCCGTAGCCGAACGCGGCCAGTGAGCGGCGGTGCAGCTGCCTGGCGCCCAGGCCGACCGCCCGGGCCACCTCGCCGACGGAGCGGCCCTGTCGCAGCCCCGCGGCGACGGCCGCCGTCAGCGGGTCCGGGGCCTGTGCGCCTGCCGCCCGCCGCAGCGCGGCCTCCTCCAGCGCTGCGACCGGGTCGGCTGCCGCGTCGATCCGTTCGGTGAGCCTGCGGACGCGGGCACCCGGCCAGAGCGCGTCGAGCGGGACCCGACGGTCGCGCAGCTCCCGTGCCGGTACGCCCAGGAGCGCGGGCGCGGTGCCGGGGGCGAAGCGGATGCCGGCGCAGCTCGCGTCCCCCGTACCGTCCGCATCCTGGGGGGTGAACGCGTGGGTGTCGGGGCCCGCCACCACGAGCGTGCCACCCCACAGGAGCAGGTCCATGCAGCCGTCCGGCAGCACGGGCCGGGCCGGGCCGCGTGGGCCGGTCCATGTCCAGACGACCGCACCGCCGAGCCGCGAGGCCCGTTCCTCGTACCGCGCGTCCATGGATTCCACGCTACGGGTTCATCCCTCCCGGCTGTCCCCGGTGTCCTTCTCGTCCTTGCCGGCCCGGGGGCTCTTGCCGGTGTCCCTGGTGTCCTTCGGGTCGCGGCCCGCGTGCAGCCGGGCCTTCACGTCGTCCGGGGGCAGGAAGCGCGACCAGCGCTCGGGGAACTCGGACGGTATGGAGACGTCGTCCTCCTCCTCGTCGTCCGCGTAGGCCTCCCAGTGCGCCGCCTGGGCCCGCGCGACGAGTTCGGCGGCCTGCGCGGCGCGGGCGCGCTCGGTGGCGGCGCGGGCCGCGGCCGTGGCGAGGGACGGCCAGACGCGGTCGATCGCCGCGTTGACCGCGGCGCCCACCAGCACGGCGAATGCGGAGATCCCTATCCAGAGCAGGACGGCGATCGGCGCGGCCAAGGAGCCGTAGATCGTGGGTCCTTCCACCGTGCTCGTGAGGTAGATACGGAGCAGGAAGCTGCCCAGCACCCACATCGCCAGGGCCACGAGCGCGCCCGGTACGTCCTCCATCCAGGGTGAACGCACGGGCACGGACACGTGGTACAGCGTCGTCAGGAACGCGATGGACAGCACGATGACCAGCGGCCAGTACAGGACGGCGAGGAGTTCGGTGCCCCACGGGACGAACTCAACCACCCGGTCCGGCCCGACGACCAGCAGCGGCAGCACCACGGACCCGAGCACCAGAGCGACCACGTACAGCAGGAAGGCGAGCAGCCGGGTCTTGACGATGCCGCGGTGCCCGTCGAGTCCGTACATCACGGTGATGGTCTCGATGAAGACGTTGACCGCGCGGGAGCCCGACCAGAGGGCGATCGCGAACCCGATGGAGATGACGTCGGGGCGCGCCCCGGTGGTGACGTCCTCCAGCAGCGGTTTGGCGATGTCGTTGACGCCGCGCTCGGAGAGCACGGTCTGCACGGCGCTCAGGATGTTGCGCTCGATGGAGGCGACCGTGGTCGTGGACGTCCACTCGTCGACGTAGCCGAGCAGCCCGATCAGGCCGAGCAGCAACGGGGGCAGGGACAGCAGGGTGAAGAACGCGGCCTCGGCGGCGAGACCGAGAATGCGGTACTCCATGCACGAGTTGACGGTGTCCTTGATCAATCGCCATGCCATCTGCCGCTTGGACACGTTGCGGTAGAGGACGCGCGCCCGGTGGAGCCGGCCCGACGGGCGCTCGGGTGTTTCATTTGCTGCCTGCACCTCTTTACCGTATCGGCATGGCAGCAACCACCCACACAGTGACCAACCAGGTACCGCCGCTGGTCGGCTATGACGTCTTCGCCCGCGACCGGGCGCTGACCGAGGCCGTGGAGCGGCATCTGGAGCCCTCGATCCTCCCCGAGGCCCGCGGGGAGCTGGAGGCTCTCGGGCTCTCGGCCGGTTCCGCCCAGGCCCAGACATGGGGTGCGCAGGCGAACGAGAACCCGCCGCGGCTGCGGACGCACGACCGGTACGGGCACCGCCTGGACGAGGTGGAGTTCCACCCGGCCTGGCACCGGCTGCTCGGGCACGCGGTGTCGGCCGGCCTCACCGACGCCTGGGGCAGGCCCGGCGGGCACGTGCGGAGGGCGGCGGGCTTCCTGGTGTGGACGCAGGTCGAGGCCGGTCACGGCTGCCCGCTGTCCATGACGCACGCGGCGGTCCCGGCGCTTCGCACCGACCCGGCGCTGGCCGCCGAGTGGGAGCCGCTGCTGACCTCGCACATCTACGAGGAGGGGCTGCGGCCCGCCCGGCGGAAGGCCGGGGCGCTCTTCGGGATGGGCATGACGGAGAAGCAGGGCGGGACCGACGTACGGTCCAACACCACCCGGGCCGAGCCGCTGGGCGGTGACGGCGAGTACCTGCTGACCGGTCACAAGTGGTTCTGCTCGGCGCCCATGTCCGACGGTTTCCTCGTGCTGGCGCAGGCGCCGGGCGGGCTGAGCTGCTTCCTGGTGCCCCGGGTCCTGCCGGACGGCACCAGGAACGTCTTCGCGATCCAGCGGCTCAAGGACAAGCTGGGCAACCGGTCCAACGCCTCGGCCGAGGTCGAGTTCGACGGGACCTGGGCCCGCCGGGTCGGCGAGGAGGGGCGGGGGGTGCGCACCATCATCGAGATGGTGGCGGCCACCCGGCTGGACTGCGTGGTGGGTTCGGCGGCGCTGATGCGGCAGGCGGTGACGCAGGCGATCCACCACAGCGCGCACCGCAGCGCGTTCGGCGGTCTGCTGGTCGACAAGCCGCTGATGCGCAACGTGCTGGCCGATCTGGCCCTGGAGTCGGAGGCGGCGACGACGCTCGGGCTGCGGCTGGCGGCCGCGTACGACGCGGACACCGAGCAGGAGCGGGCCTTCCTGAGGATCGCGGTGCCGACCGCCAAGTACTGGGTGACCAAGCGGTGCACGGCGGTCGTCGGCGAGGCGCTGGAGTGCCTGGGCGGCAACGGGTACGTCGAGGAGTCGGGGATGCCCCGGCTGCTGCGGGAGGCGCCGCTCAACTCGATCTGGGAGGGCTCGGGCAACGTCCAGGCGCTCGACGTGCTGCGGGCGCTGCGGCGTGAGCCGCAGGCGCTCGACGCCTTCCTCCGGGAGGTGGGCAGGGCGCGGGGTGCCGACCACCGGCTCGACGCGGCGATCAAGGACCTGCTGACGGAGCTGGCGGACCTGGACGCCGTCGAGGCGCGGGCCCGGCGGCTGGTGGAGCGCATGGCGCTGGTGCTCCAGGGGTCGCTGCTGCTGCGCTGGGCGCCGCCGGAGGTCGCGGACGCGTTCTGCGCCTCACGGCTGGGCGGGGACTGGGGCGCGGCCTTCGGGACGCTGCCGCACACCCTGGACCTGGCCTCGGTCGTGGAGCGGGCCCGGGTGGCGTAGGACGCGGGCAAACGAAGGAGGGTGATGCTGCGCCGACACGGCACCACCCTCCACGCTTGTGCGCACCGCACGGTGGCGTCGGTGACCCCGCCGCGTGGTGTCCCGCCACTCTCGTACGGTCGGCGGCCGGTCACCAGAGTTGCAAAGGGTTGCACCCGATGTGCGGAGTGCCAGGTGGAGGGGGTTCCGGGGCGGCAGGATGGGGGCGGGGCCGGGTAGCTCACTTCCGGAGCGGGCCACGCATCGTCTTGGGGGAACCGGTCATGGAAACACGTCCCGTCGTCGGGCCCGCCGCCTCGGACCCGGTCCGTCTGGTCCACCGGGCCCGGGAGGCCCGGCTGGCGGGCGACCGCACCGTGCCGGCGCCGCGGGCCGAGATCGACGCGTCCTGGGAACGGGTGCTGCGCAGCGGTGTCGATCCCGAGCAGTCACCGGAGAGCGAGCTGCTGGAGACGGACGAGATCGAGCACCGGCGCCGCAGCTCCGCGCTCGGTGAGGTGATGCCGTTGCTGCGGGACGGGCTGGCGACCATCGCCGACGCGGCCCAGCAGATCCTCGTCGTCACCGACCCGGAGGGCCGGGTGCTGTGGCGTCAGGGCCACGCGGCGGTGATGCGCCTGGCGAAGGACATCTGTCTGGAGGAGGGGGCCGCCTGGTCGGAGACGACGACCGGGACGAACGCGATCGGGACCGCGCTCGCCACCCGTGTCCCCGTCCAGGTCCACTCGGCTGAGCACTTCATCCGCGCGCTGCACGGCTGGACCTGTGCGGCGGCCCCGGTACGGGACCCGCGGGACGGCCGGCTGATGGGCATCGTGGACATCAGCGGCCCGGCGTCCACCTTCCATCCCACGACGCTCGCCCTGGTCGGTTCGGTGGCGGCGCTCGCGGAGAGCGAGCTGCGGGCCCGGCACCTGGTCGCGATCGAGCGGCTGCGGTCGGTGGCCGCGCCGATCCTGTGCCGGCTGGCCGGCCGGGCGCTGGCGGTGGACTCCCACGGGTGGCTGGCGGCCGTGAGCGGGATGCCGCCGGTGGACCGGCTGCCGCTGCCGAAGTCGTTGCGGCCCGGCCGGGTGTGGCTGGCCTCGCTCGGGATGTGCCGGGTGGAGCCGTTGCCGGGCGGCTGGCTGGTGCAGGTGTCCGAGGGCCACGCCGAGGCGCCGCCGCGCCGGGTGGTGCTCGACCTGAGCCGTGAGCGGGCACTGGTGGCGCACGTGGCGGGGCCGGTGGGCACCTGGACGGTGAAGCTCTCGCCGCGTCACGCGGAGCTGCTGTACGCGCTCGCCCTGCGCCGGGAGGGGCGTACCGCCGCGGAGTTGGCCGAGGACGTCTTCGGCGACGCCACCAGGACGGTGACGGTGCGGGCCGAGATCTCACGGATGCGCCGCCACCTGGCGGAGGTGCTCGCCCACCGCCCGTACCGCTTCGGCGAGGGGGTCGAGGTGGAGGTGGTCCACCCCGCCCACCCGGCGGACCTGCTGCCCCGCTCGACGGCCCCGGTGGTGGTCAGGGCGCGGACGAACGCGGGGCCGGTCTGAGGCATGTCGGGTGGCCCGGTGTGCGGTGCGGGAGGGCGGCGTGGTTTTCTGGCGGCCATGAGCAACGCCACGAGCCCCGTCACCTCCGCCGCGGCCGCCCCCGAGGTGACGGTCTGGTCCCTGGAACAGACCTCCCCCTCCGATCTGCGTCCGGCCGCCGCCGCGGCCGACGACGTTCGGATCGTGCGGTCCGTGACACCGCTGCCGGAGTTCAGCCGGTTCCTGTACACGGCCGTCGGCGGGGACATCCGGTGGACCGACCGGCTCGGGCTGTCGTACGCCCAGTGGCAGGAGATCCTCCGACGGCCGGGCGCCGAGACCTGGGTGGCGTACGAGAGAGGGACGCCCGCCGGATTCATCGAGCTCGACGCCCAGGACGGCGGCGTGGTCGAGATCGCGTACTTCGGGCTGATCCCGGCCTTCCGGGGCCGCCGGATCGGCGGCCACCTCCTGTCGTACGGGGCGGCCCGTGCCTGGGACCTGGCCGAGCGGCACCGGGGCCGGGCGCCGACCACCCGGGTGTGGGTGCACACCTGCTCCGACGACGGCCCGCACGCCATGGACAACTACCTGCGCCGGGGGTTCCGGCTCTTCGACACCCGGACCGAGCACGGGTCCGCCGCGGCGCCGCCCGGTCCCTGGCCCGGTGCGTTCCCGTCCCCCGCTCACGATCCGGCTCCCGGCGCCTGAGCCACACGACCCGGTCGAGTCGCTTTGTCGACCTACCGGAGTGACCGGCACCACATCGTCTCATATAGCGGGACCATGTCGTCCACATGATGGATCGTGGTGGACTGGCCCGAGATGCGCGTGACACGCTTCCGTCATGTCTGGAACTGGAATTGCCTTGGTGAGTCGGCGGCACGTCGACCTCGGCCGCATGTCCAGCGCCATCTGTCCGGCCCGCTGAGAGCTTCCAGCACCGCCGCGAACCCTTCTCCGCACCACCCTCCTGCGCACCGCCGCGCCTCACGCGAGTGTGCAGTTCAAAGCCGCCCTCCTGCAGTCCCGAAGGACGTATTTGCCATGGCCAGCACCGAACAGCCTGCTACCGCCACGCCCCGCCGCAAGGCCGGACGGCACCGTGGCGAGGGCCAGTGGGCCATGGGACACTTCACTCCGCTCAACGGGAACGAGCAGTTCAAGAAGGACGACGACAGTCTCAACGTGCGGACACGCATTGAGACGATCTACTCCAAGCGCGGCTTCGACTCGATCGACCCCAACGACCTGCGCGGGCGCATGCGCTGGTGGGGCCTGTACACCCAGCGCAAGCCCGGCATCGACGGCGGCAAGACCGCGGTGCTGGAGCCGGAGGAGCTGGACGACCGCTACTTCATGATGCGGGTGCGCATCGACGGCGGAAGGCTGACGACCGCTCAGCTCCGGGCGATCGGCGAGGTGTCCGAGCAGTACGCGCGGGGCACCGCCGACATCACCGACCGGCAGAACGTCCAGATGCACTGGGTCCGCATCGAGGACGTCCCGGCGATCTGGGAGAAGCTGGAGGCCGTCGGGCTCTCCACCACCGAGGCCTGCGGCGACTGCCCGCGCGTCATCATCGGCTCACCGGTGGCCGGTATCGCCGCGGACGAGATCATCGACGGCACCCCCGCCGTGGAGGAGATCCACGAGCGGTACATCGGCAGCCCGGAGTTCTCCAACCTGCCGCGCAAGTTCAAGACCGCGATCTCGGGTTCGCCCGTGCAGGACGTGGTGCACGAGATCAACGACATCGCGTTCGTCGGCGTGGAGCACCCCGAGCACGGCCCCGGCTTCGACCTGTGGGTCGGCGGCGGGCTCTCCACCAACCCGCGACTGGCCGAACGCCTGGGCGCCTGGGTGCCGTTGGACGAGGTCGCCGATGTCTGGGCCGGTGTCGTCGGCATCTTCCGGGACTACGGCTACCGCCGGCTGCGCACCCGCGCCCGCCTGAAGTTCCTGATGGCCGACTGGGGTCCGGTCAAGTTCCGCCAGGTGCTGGAGGACGAGTACCTGAAGCGCCCGCTGCTGGACGGTCCCGCCCCCGCCGAGCCCTCCTCCCGCTGGCGCGACCACATCGGCGTCCACCGCCAGCAGGACGGCCGGTACTACGTGGGCTTCGCCCCGCGCGTCGGCCGGGTGGACGGCTCCACCCTGGCCAAGATCGCGGAGCTGGCCGAGGAGCACGGATCGGGCCGGGTGCGGACCACCGTCGAGCAGAAGATGATCATCCTCGACGTGGAGCAGGACCGGGTCGAGTCGCTGACCGCCGGACTGGAGGCGCTGGACTTCCAGGTCCATCCCTCCCCGTTCCGGCGCGGCACGATGGCCTGCACCGGGATCGAGTTCTGCAAGCTGGCGATCGTCGAGACGAAGGCGCGCGGCGCCGCGCTCATCGACGAACTGGAGCGCCGCCTCCCGGACTTCGACGAGCCGCTCACCATCAACATCAACGGCTGCCCCAACGCCTGCGCCCGCATCCAGACCGCGGACATCGGGCTCAAGGGCCAGCTCATGCTGGACGCCGACGGCAACCAGGTCGAGGGCTACCAGGTACACCTGGGCGGAGCGCTGGGCCTGGAGGCCGGCTTCGGCCGCAAGGTCCGCGGCCTGAAGGTCACCTCGGCCGAACTCCCCGACTACGTCGAGCGGGTGCTCGGCAGGTTCCAGGAGGAGCGCGAGGACGGCGAGCGCTTCGCGGCCTGGGCGGCCCGCGCCGGTGCGGAGTCCCTGTCATGAGCGAGCGAGCCGCGCCGTTCCACTGCCCGTACTGCGGCGAGGAGGACCTGCGCCCGCACGAGGCGGGGCACGGCGCCTGGGAATGTGCTTCCTGCAATCGCGCGTTCCAGCTGAAGTTCCTGGGCCTGCTGGCCCGGGGCCTGAAGCGCGACGACGTGGAAGGGGACGGGACATGACGGACACTCCGCAGACCGCGACGCTCGCGGACGAGGAGCTGAGGGAGCTCGCCGAACGGGCCGGGCGCGAGCTGGAGGACGCCTCCGCGCTCGACATCCTGAAGTGGGCCACCGAGACCTTCGGCCCCCGCTTCTGCGTCACCTCCTCCATGGAGGACGCGGTCGTCGCCCACCTCGCCTCCCGGGTGCTGCCCGGTGTGGACGTGGTGTTCCTCGACACCGGCTACCACTTCGAGGAGACCATCGGCACCCGCGACGCGGTCGACGCCGTGATGGACGTCAACGTCATCACGCTGACCCCGCGCCGTTCGGTGGCCGAGCAGGACGCCGAGCACGGACCGAGGCTGCACGACCGCGACCCCGACCTGTGCTGCGCGCTGCGCAAGGTCGAGCCGCTCGAGGAGGGGCTGACCGGGTACACCGCCTGGGCGACCGGTCTGCGCCGCGACGAGTCCCCGACCCGGGCGAACACCCCGGTCGTCGGCTGGGACGGCAGGCGCCGCAAGGTCAAGGTCTCCCCGATCGCCCGCTGGACGCAGGACGACGTGGACGCGTACGTCGCCGAACACGGCGTACTGACCAACCCGCTGCTGATGGACGGCTACGCCTCCGTCGGCTGCGCGCCCTGCACCCGGCGGGTGCTGGAGGGCGAGGACGCCCGGGCCGGCCGATGGGCCGGGCGCGGCAAGACGGAATGCGGGCTGCACGGCTGATGACGACTGATCAGGAGATACCGATGAGCGTGACGGAGACGGGAGCCACCCTGTGGCTCACCGGTCTGCCGAGCGCGGGCAAGACCACCCTCGCCTACGAGCTGGCCGGCCGGCTGCGGAGCGAGGGTCACCGGGTCGAGGTGCTGGACGGCGACGAGATCCGGGAGTTCCTCTCCGCGGGCCTCGGCTTCTCCCGCGAGGACCGGCACACCAACGTCGCGCGGATCGGCTTCGTCGCCGGGCTGCTGGCGGCCCACGGTGTGAAGGTGCTCGTCCCGGTCATCGCCCCGTACGCCGACAGCCGCGACGCGGTCCGCAAGCGCCATCTGGCCGAGGGCACCACGTATCTGGAGGTGCACGTCGCGACGCCCGTCGAGGTGTGCTCGGTCCGTGACGTGAAGGGGCTGTACGCCAAGCAGGCGGCGGGTGAGCTCAGTGGTCTCACCGGGGTCGACGACCCCTACGAGGCACCCGAGTCGCCGGACCTGCGGATCGAATCGCACCGGCAGACCGTGCAGGAGTCCGCGGCGGCGCTGCACGCGCTGCTCACCGAGAGGGGCCTGGCGTGAGCACCGTCACCACCGTGCCGGAAGGCACCGACCACCCGTACGCGCTCAGCCACCTGGACTCGCTGGAGTCGGAGGCCGTGCACATCTTCCGTGAGGTGGCGGGTGAGTTCGAGCGGCCGGTGATCCTCTTCTCCGGCGGCAAGGACTCGATCCTGATGCTGCACCTCGCGCTGAAGGCGTTCGCCCCCGCCGCGATCCCCTTCTCCCTGCTGCACGTCGACACCGGGCACAACTTCCCCGAGGTCCTCGCCTACCGCGACCGCACCGTCGAGAAGCACGGACTGCGCCTGCACGTCGCCTCCGTCCAGGACTACATCGACGCCGGCACCCTGCGTGAACGCCCCGACGGCACCCGCAACCCGCTCCAGACGGTCCCCCTCACCGAGGCCATCCAGCACCACCGCTTCGACGCCGTCTTCGGCGGCGGCCGCCGCGACGAGGAGAAGGCCCGCGCCAAGGAACGCGTCTTCTCCCTGCGCGACGAGTTCTCCCAGTGGGACCCCCGCCGTCAGCGCCCCGAACTCTGGCAGCTCTACAACGGCCGCCACGCCCCCGGCGAACACGTCCGCGTCTTCCCGATCTCGAACTGGACCGAACTCGACGTCTGGCAGTACATCGCCCGGGAGGGCATCGAGCTCCCCGAGATCTACTTCGCGCACGACCGCGAGGTCTTCGACCGCAACGGCATGTGGCTCACCGCCGGCGACTGGGGCGGCCCCAAGGACCACGAGAGCGTCGAGACCCGCCAGGTCCGCTACCGCACCGTCGGCGACATGTCCTGCACCGGCGCCGTCGACTCCGACGCCACCACACTGGACGCCGTGATCACGGAGATCGCCGCCTCCCGGCTCACCGAGCGCGGCGCCACCCGTGCCGACGACAAGATGTCCGAGGCCGCGATGGAGGACCGCAAGCGCGAGGGGTACTTCTGAGGGCACCGCGGGTGGGTCACGCCGGGCCCGCGTGCCCTGGCGCCACCCCCCGCCGCGTCGTCGTTCCCCGCCACGACTCCGTCCCCGAGTTCTCGGCTTCGCTCGAGCAGGGGAGACCCCGACTGCCTCCCTCCTCCGCCTTGCGATCCACGGCGCCGGACCCCGCTCCCTGACCCGGCCTGAGCCACACGAGAGGCCCGCCATGACCCTCAGCACCGCCGAGCAGCTCTCGGCCACCACCCTCCTGCGGTTCGCCACCGCCGGCTCCGTCGACGACGGCAAGTCCACCCTCGTCGGGCGCCTCCTGCACGACTCCAAGTCCGTCCTGACCGACCAGCTCGAAGCCGTCACCCTGGCCTCCACCAACCGCGGCCAGGAGACCCCCGACCTCGCGCTGCTGACCGACGGACTGCGCGCCGAGCGCGAGCAGGGCATCACCATCGACGTGGCCTACCGCTACTTCGCCACGCCCCGCCGCCGCTTCATCCTCGCCGACACCCCCGGCCACGTGCAGTACACCCGCAACATGGTCACCGGCGCCTCCACCGCCGAACTGGCCGTCGTCCTCGTCGACGCCCGCAACGGCGTCGTCGAACAGACCCGCCGCCACGCCGCCGTCGCCGCCCTCCTGCGCGTCCCCCACGTCGTCCTCGCCGTCAACAAGATGGACCTGGTGGACTACGCGGAGCCGGTCTTCGCCGCGGCAGCCGAGGAGTTCACCGCGTACGCCGCCTCTCTGGGCGTCCCGGAGATCACGGCGATCCCGATCTCGGCGCTGGCCGGGGACAACGTGGTGGAGCCCTCCGCCCACATGGACTGGTACGGCGGTCCGACCGTGCTGGAGCACCTGGAGACCGTGCCGGTCAGCCACGACCTGACGGAGTGCCCGGCCCGCTTCCCCGTGCAGTACGTCATCCGCCCGCAGACGGCCGAGCACCCCGACTACCGCGGGTACGCCGGTCAGATCGCCTCCGGTGTGCTCCGGGTCGGCGAGAGCGTCACCGTCCTGCCGTCGGGCCGTACGACGACCGTCGCGGGGATCGACGCGCTCGGGGAGAGCGTCGACGTCGCCTGGGCCCCCCAGTCCGTCACCCTGCGGCTCGCCGACGACCTGGACATCTCGCGCGGCGACCTGATCGCGCCGAGCGCCGACGCGCCGGGCACCACCCAGGACGTCGAGGCGACGGTCTGCCATGTGGCGGACCAGCCGCTCACCGTCGGACGCCGGGTGCTGCTCAAGCACACCACCCGCACGGTCAAGGCGATCGTCAAGGAGATCCCGTCGCGGCTCACCCTGGACGACCTCTCCCAGCACCCGGCCCCCGGGCAGCTGGTCGCCAACGACATCGGCCGGGTCGTGGTGCGTACCGCCGAGCCGCTCGCGCTCGACGCCTACGCGGCCTCCCGGCGCACCGGCTCGTTCCTGCTGATCGATCCCTCGGACGGTACGACGCTGACGGCCGGCATGGCGGGCGCCTCGTTCGCCGCCGTGGACGCCCAGGACACCGAGGACACCTCGGCCGAGGACGCGGGGTGGGACTTCTGATGATGACGGACTTCTTCTCGACCTTCGCGAAGGAGGGCGGCCGCGTCGGCAGCGGCGCCCTCGGCAGCGGCCAGGGCGGGGTCGGGCGATGTGCGGCATGACGTACGCGCACTGCCTGCGCGCCCGCCCGTACCATCCGCACCACCGTGTCAGACGAAGACGACCAGCCGACGACCCGGCCGCACCTCCGCGCCATCGGGGGATGTGAGACCGGGCCGACGAGAGGAAAACCTCCCGTGCCAGCCCCTCGTACCACCCTTCGCCGCGGCATCGCCGTCGCCGCCGCCCTGCCGCTGCTCGCCGTGGCGCTCACCGCCTGCGGCTACGGCTCCGACGCGAAGGAGGAGGACACCAAGAGTGTCTCCACCGGAGGGAAGAAGCTCTCCACCGACACCGTGAAGATCGGTTACTTCCCGAACCTCACGCACGCCACCGCCCTGGTCGGCATCCAGGAAGGCATCATCGCCAAGGAGCTGGGCAGCACCTCGGTGAAGCCCTCGACGTTCAACGCCGGGCCCTCCGAGATCGAGGCGCTCAACGCGGGTTCGATCGACATCGGCTTCATCGGCCCCTCCCCCTCGATCAACGGGTACACCAAGTCCAAGGGCCAGAGCCTGCGCATCATCGGCGGTTCGGCCTCCGGCGGCGTGAAGCTGGTCGTCAACCCGGAGAAGATCAAGACGCCGGACGATCTCAAGGGCAAGAAGATCGCCACCCCGCAGCTCGGCAACACCCAGGACGTGGCCTTCCTGCACTGGATAGCCGAGAAGGGCTGGAAGGTCGACGCGCAGAGCGGCAAGGGCGACGTCTCCGTCGTCCGCTCGGACAACAAGGTGACCCCGGACGCCTACAAGTCCGGTTCCCTGGACGGCGCGTGGGTGCCGGAGCCGACCGCTTCCAAGCTGGTCTCCGAGGGTGCGAAGGTGCTGCTGGACGAGTCGACGCTGTGGCCGGACGACCAGTTCGTGATCACGAACATCATCGTGTCGCAGAAGTTCCTCACCGAGCACCCGGACGTCGTCGAGGCGGTGCTGCGCGGCACGGTCAACACCAACAAGTGGATCAACGCCAATTCCGACAAGGCCAAGGCCTCGGCCAACGCCGCGCTGGAGAAGCTGAGCGGCAAGGCCCTGCCCGCCGAGGTCCTCGACCCGGCCTGGGAATCCATCAAGATCACCGATGACCCGCTGGCCAGCACCCTGGACGCGCAGGCGCAGCACGCCGTGGGCGCCGGGCTGCTGGAGGCTCCGGACCTCAAGGGCATCTACGACCTGAAGCCGCTGAACAAGATCCTCAAGGCCGAGGGCGCCTCCGAGGTCTCCGACGCCGGTCTCGGCGTCAAGTAGCCCACCCTGCCCGCGACCGGATTCCCGAGAATTCCGAGATCCCCAGGAGGTGACGACCATGGCGACCACCACCCTCACCAAGGCCGAGGACCGTGCGTCGGTCGAGCACGCCGCTCGCATCACACATGTCTCCAAGTCCTTCGCAGGACCCGCGGGGCGGCAACTGGTCCTGGACGACATCACGCTCGATGTCGCCCCGGGCGAGTTCGTCACCCTCCTGGGGGCCTCCGGGTGCGGTAAGTCGACCCTGCTCAACCTGGTGGCCGGGCTGGACGACCCGAGCGCGGGGTCCATCGAGACCCCCGGCGGGCGGCCGGCCCTGATGTTCCAGGAGCACGCCCTCTTCCCGTGGCTGACCGCGGGCAAGAACATCGAACTGGCCCTGCGCCTGCGCGGGGTGGCCAAGTCGGACCGCCGTACGGAGGCGGAGCGGCTGCTCGAACTCGTGCGCCTGGGCGGGGCGTACGGGAAGCGGGTGCACGAGCTCTCGGGCGGTATGCGCCAGCGGGTGGCGATGGCCCGCGCACTCGCCCAGGACAGCCAACTGCTGCTGATGGACGAGCCCTTCGCCGCGCTCGACGCCATCACCCGCGATGTGCTGCACGACGAACTGACCCGGATCTGGCGCGAGACGAACGCCTCGGTGCTCTTCGTCACCCACAACGTGCGTGAGGCGGTGCGGCTCGCGCAGCGGGTCGTGCTGCTGTCGTCGCGGCCCGGCCGGATCGCCCACGAGTGGACGGTCGACATCGAGCAGCCGCGCCGCATCGAGGACACCGCCGTGGCGGAGCTGTCCGTCGAGATCACCGAACAACTGCGTGGGGAGATCCGCCGCCATGGCCAGCACTGACACCAAGCCCGACGATCTGGCCGGTCTCGAGGCCGGGCTGGACGCCCTGGACGCCGTCCAGGTGCGGCGGACCCCGCTGCGCGAGGTCCTTCTCGCCAAGGTCCTGCCGCCGGTGGTCGCGGTGGTCCTGGTGGTCCTCGTCTGGCAGCTGCTGGTCTGGGGGAAGGTCACCGACGACTACAAGCTGCCGCCGCCGTCCGCGGTCTGGGACAGCGCGCGGGACATGTGGCTGAAGGGCACGTTGCTCGAAGTCGTCTGGACGAGTGTGTCGCGCGGTCTGCTCGGCTTCCTGCTGGCCGTGGCCATCGGTACGCCGCTGGGCCTGCTGGTGGCCCGGGTGAAGGTCGTCCGGGCCGCGATAGGTCCGATCCTGTCGGGGCTCCAGTCCCTGCCCTCGGTGGCGTGGGTGGCCCCGGCGGTGATCTGGCTCGGCCTCAACGACAAGATGATGTACGCGGTGATCCTGCTCGGCGCGGTGCCGTCGGTGGCCAACGGCCTGGTCTCCGGCGTGGACCAGGTGCCGCCGCTGTTCCTCCGTGCGGGGCGCACGATCGGTGCGACCGGGCTGCGCGGGACCTGGCACATCGTCCTGCCGGCCGCTCTGCCGGGCTATCTGGCGGGCCTCAAGCAGGGCTGGGCCTTCTCCTGGCGCTCGCTGATGGCCGCCGAGATCATCGCGTCCTCGCCCGATCTGGGCCTGGGGCTGGGGCAGTTGCTGGAGAACGGCCGCAACAACTTCGACATGCCGGGCATCTTCCTGGCGATCCTGCTCATCCTGTTCGTCGGCATCGCGATCGATCTGCTGATCTTCAGCCCGCTGGAGCGGCGGGTGCTGCGCGGCCGCGGCCTCCTCGTCAAGAACTGAGACCCCATGACTGCCCCGGTCCTCCTCGTCATCGCCCACGGCAGCCGCGACCCGCGGCACGCGGCGACCGTGCACGCGCTCACCGCGCGGGTACGGGCGCTGCGGCCCGGGCTGCGGGTGGAGACGGGTTTCCTGGAGTTCAACGCGCCGTCGGTGCCCCGGGTGCTGGAGCGCCTGGCCGCGGACGGTGCGGGGGAGGTCGTCGCCCTGCCTCTGCTGCTGACCCGGGCCTTCCACGCCAAGACGGACATCCCCTCGGTGCTGCACGAGGCCAGGACCCGGCTTCCGCAGCTGCGGATCCGGCAGGCCGATGTGCTCGGCCCGTCGCCGCTGCTGAACGCGGCGCTGGAGGAGCGGCTGTACGAGGCGGGGCTCTCCCCCGCCGACAAGAGCTCGACCGGGCTGGTCCTGGCCTCGGCGGGCTCCACGGACCCGGAGGCGATCGCGGTGATCGCTGAAATCGCGCGGGAGCTGCGGCACACCGGTTGGTGCGCCGTGCGGCCCGCGTTCGCCTCCGCATCTCTGCCCCGTACCGAGGAAGCGGTGCGGGACCTGCGGTCCGAGGGGGTGCGGCGGGTGGCGGTGGCCCCGTACGTCATCGCCCCCGGCCGCCTCCCGGACCGCATCGCCGCCGGTGCGGCCGGGGCCGATGTGCTCTCCGGGGTGCTGGGCCCGTCGCCCGCTCTCGCCCGGCTGCTGCTGGCCCGGTACGCCGAGGCGTGCGGGTCGGCGGCCGGGACGCGGTCGCTGAGCGCGTAGGGCGGTTCAGCCGCGGTCGAGGGTGCCGGTGCGGGACCG
This sequence comes from Streptomyces sp. SirexAA-E, assembly GCF_000177195.2. GTDB lineage: Bacteria > Actinomycetota > Actinomycetes > Streptomycetales > Streptomycetaceae > Streptomyces > Streptomyces flavovirens. Next base: position 6,031,357 of record NC_015953.1, on the reverse strand, counting down.
CTTCAGCTCGACGAAGTCGGGGTGGCCGGGTCGGAGTAGAGGTCGACGGCCGTCCTGCCCGCCGGGGTGTCGGTGTGCGTGGTCATGGCAGGAGCCCAGGGAGACGGTGGCCCGGGACCGTGGGCCATCCCGCCTCCGGTGCGATGGGCCACCGGTGGGGTCAGACCGCCGCCCGGCGCGGGTCGCGTCCGCTGAGCGCCAGCGCCCGCTCGAAGGCGGATCCGCCCGGGGGCGGCGGGACTTCGGCGGCGAAGCCCTCGTACTTCCGGTAGAGCGCGGCGGACGCCTCGACGATCTCCAGGACGTCGGCCGCCGCCGGATCGGAGAGCCGGAACTCCCCGCCCGTGGCCGTGGCGACGTCCCAGCCGTGCAGCGCCGCCTCCACCGTGAGCATCCCGGCGATCTCACGGGCCGGGGAGGAGCCGTGTCCGGTGTCGATGTCCCCCTCCCAGACGGCCGGGTCGGACCAGGCGGCGACGGCGCGGTCGAGCCGGCGGGCGTAGCTCCCGGCCCAGTCGGGGCCGGCCGTGAAGTCGCGGGCCGTCAGCTCGTCGGGGATCGGTGTGCGCAGGGCCCGGTGCTCCAGCCCGTAAGCGGTGTAGAGCACCCAGTGGTTGACCAGTTGCCGCAGGTCCCAGTCTCCGCAGGGGGTGGGCGCGCTGGGCGCGAGCGGGGTACCGGCGGCTCGGGCGACCCGGGCGCACTCGGCAGCGCATTCGGTCATGTGTGCGTACGCGTTCCTCATGGCTCCATGGTGGGCGCGGGCTCCGCCCACGGTCTTGAACAAACGCGACAACGGGCCGCGCTCCGGGAGCGCGGCCCGCCGGGGTGAGCCGGGTCGGTGATGCGTCAGCCTCAGAAGACCTGGACGCCGTAGGCGTTCAGCGCTTCCACGACGGGCTGGAAGAACGTGGTGCCGCCCGAGGAGCAGTTGCCGCTGCCGCCCGAGGTGAGGCCGAGGGCGGTGCTGCCCGCGAAGAGCGAGCCGCCGCTGTCACCGGGCTCGGCGCAGACGTTGGTCTGGATCAGGCCGGAGACGATGTCACCGCCGCCGTAGTTCACGGTCGCGTTGAGGCCCGTGACCGTGCCGCTGTGGACGCCGGTGGTGGAGCCGCTGCGCTTGACCGCCTGGCCGACCGTGGGGTTGGCGGCCGAGGTGATGTCCTGGTAGCTGCCGTTGTAGAGGTAGACCCGGCCGTCCGCGTTGGCGGAGTTGGAGTGCCGGATGAGCCCGTAGTCGTTACCGGGGAAGCTGGAGCCCGCACGCGAACCGAGGCTCGCGGTACCGGCGGAGTTGGTGTACCAGGTGCTGCCGATCTCGGTGCAGTGCCCGGCGGTCAGCGCGTAGTAGGTGCTGCCGCTGCGGACGTTGAAGCCGAGGGAGCAGCGTCCGCCGCCGGCGTAGATCGCCTGGCCGCCCGCGATGAGCTTGTTGAACGTGCCCGGGGTGTGCTTGATGTCGATCTTCGCGCCGGTGTCGGTGACCGACTTCTCGATCGTGGCGACCTCGGTCGCGGAGACCGTGCTGTCGACGGTCACGACGACCTTGCCGGTCTTCGCGTCGGTGTACCAGGCGGTGCCCGCGATGTCCGCACCGCGCACGGCGGTGCTGGCGTCCGCGAGAGCCGCCTTGGTCACGGCGGTGTCCTGGGTGGGCTGGGCGACCGCGGTCGGGGCCGCAAGCGCGACGGCGGTGACCAGGCCGGAGGTGACGGCTATGAGCCGTGCGCGTCTGGAGAGGGAGCCGAGGGGCTTGAAGGTCACGAAATCCTCCATGGATGGGGGGTGTCGCGGACCGCTGGGTGGGCGGCCGCCGGGTGCGGCCGATCACGGACCAGGTGGGTCTGGTCGTGAACCTGCCAACCGCACGGCCTGAATATTTGCCTCCGCTTGACCCGGTGACAAGAGGCCCGCCCGGATCCGTGACGGAAAACGGACGGTGAACGCCGATACGCGGCGAGGTGGCCCGCGGACACCCCCGTCCGCTCATCGGACGGACCGCGGCCGGTCGAGGCGCCGGCGGGCTCGGCAGGGACGCGACGAGGGAGCATGTCCACCGGCACCCCCTCCGCCCGGTCACGCCCGCCGTCCCGGGGCGGGTCCCCGGGACGGCCCGCGGGCCGTGCGTGGGCCGGTGCGCGGGACCGCGCCGCGGACGGTTCGCCGTACGGACGCGATTGGCCGAAATCAGTTCCTGGGGTCCGACGCGGCCCCTCTCCGGCGGCCGGTCCTCCGTCGGGCGCCCGGACGTCAGACCTCGGCGAACGGGTCGTCGATGAAGGGCGTGGCCTGGTGGAAGTAGAGCCGCCAGCCGCTGTCGGTCAGCCGCCACAGCGAACTGCGGTGCGAGCGCAGCCCCCGGGACTCCGTGTCGAAGGTGAGGTGCACCAGGTCCTCGGCGAGCTGTTCGCCGCACATCCGCGACGCCGTCAGCGGGCCGGGACGCGGAGCCTCGGGGTCGGGCGCGGTCAGGGCGGCGATGATGGTCTCCCGGTCCCACAGGCGGCCGCTGGTGCCGATCTCCCGGAAGTCGGGGTGCAGCATCGTCGCCAGCAGTTCCGCCGAGGCCCGTACGACCGGGTCGAGGAGGCGGAGTTCACCCTCGACGGCTGCGGCCACGGCGGGCGAGGGGTCAGTCACGCGTCATCTCCACGAGTCGGGCCACCGTGTTCCAGTTGCGGGAGGTCGCGACGAGGCCCCGGTTGAGGGCGGGGCGCCCGAGTGCGACGGCCAGCTTGGAGCGGCCGAGCCCGTCCGGCGCGTACAGGTAGAGCTCCCGGCCGCCGATCCGGAACTCCTCGGGGAGGAAGGCGGCGGTGTCCAGCGACGCGAAGCGTGCCGCCTCCACGGGCCGGTCGAAGAAGGTGACGTGCAGTTGTCTTCCCTCCAGCCGGTCGGCGGGGAACGGACACGCGTCGGCCACCGCGGCGAGGGAGCGGCCGGTGCGCACGAGGACGTCGACCCGGAATCCGACGTGCTCCTCGACGGCCCGTTCCAGCTCGGCGCCCAGGGTGTCCTCGTCGCCGGACGCGCTGCTGAAGACGGCGTTCCCGCTCTGCAGGTGGGTGGCGACGTCCGTGTGGCCCAGCTCCGTGAGCAGCGCCCGGAGTTCCGCCATCGGGACTCTCCGGTGACCGCTGACGTTGACTCCGCGCAGCAGCGCCGCGTACCTCGTGCTCATGCTCCCCACCATAGGACGGTCTTCTCGGCCGGTGAGAGCCGCCGCGCCCCGTGGGGGAGGGCGCGGCGGCCGCTGTCACCGGTGCTGCCGGACGGTTACTCGACGATCTTCAGGAGCTTGTTCGCGGTGCCCGTGGTCGCGTTGGAGATGGCGTCCGGGGTGGCTCCCTCGGTGAGTGCCGTGGCGACCTCCTCCGGGGTGTCGTCCGGGTGTCCGCCGAGGTAGACGGCGGCGGCGCCGACGACGTGCGGGGTCGCCATCGACGTACCCGAGATGGTGTTGGTGCCGCTGTCGCTGTCGTTCCAGTCGGAGGTGATGTCCGAGCCGGGGGCGTAGATGTCCACGACCGAACCGTAGTTGGAGAACGACGACTGCTCGTCGTCGACCGTGGACGAGGCGACCGTGATGGCCTCGGGCACGCGCGAGGGGGAACCCTGGCCCGCGTCGGAGGACTCGTTGCCCGCGGCCACCGCGAAGGTGACACCGGAGGCGATGGCCTTCTGGACCGCGGCGTCGAGGGCCGGGTCCGCGCTGCCGCCGAGGCTCATGTTGGCGACGGAGGGGCCCTCGTGGTTGGCGGTGACCCAGTCGATGCCGGCGACGACCTGCTCGGTGGTGCCGGAGCCGGAGTCGTCCAGCACGCGGACGGCCACGATGTTCGCCTTCTTGGCCACCCCGTGGGCGGCGCCCGCGATGGTGCCGGCCACGTGGGTGCCGTGTCCGTTGCCGTCGTCGGCGTCGTCGTCCTCGTCCACGGCGTCGAAGCCGGAGGTGGCCCGGCCCTCGAAGTCCTCGTGCGTGACGCGGACCCCGGTGTCGATGACGTACGCCGTGACACCCTCACCGGCGGCGTCCGGGTAGGTGTACGCGTCGTCGCCGGCGGTCTCGGTCTGGTCGATCCGGTCCAGGCCCCAGGACGGGGGGTTCTCCTGGGTGGCGTCGATGTGGAACTTCTTGTTCTGGACGACCTTGGAGACGGCGGGGTCGGCGGCGAGGCGCTTGGCCTCGGTCTCGGTGAGGCCGCTGGCCGAGAAGCCGTTGATGGCGGAGCTGTAGTTCCTCTGGAGCTTCCCGCCGTAGCTCTTGGCGAGTTCGCTCTTGTCCGTCTTCTCGCTCAGCATGACGATGTAGCTGCCGGACACGGCGGTGGCCGCGTCGGCGCCGTAGACGGTACCCATGGCGGGGGCCGGGGCGGCTCCCGCGAACGACGTGCCGAACAGGGTGACGCCGGCGGCCGCCGCCACGGCGGTTATGGCGGCGGTGAGCTTGGTCCGGCGGGCGCGCTGGTGAATGGCCATGAAGAGGGGTTCTCCTCGTCACTCTTTGTGGGGGGATTGGCCCTCGGCCGGAAAATCTCCGGGGGCTGCCTCGAAACCCTGCTCGATTGACGCGCCCAGATCAAGACCTTCATGTAGCCGTCACGCAGTCGCCCGGTTCTCTCCACAGCAAACCGAAGCACTTTCGACCAAGTCGGACAGCTCCCCCGACACCCCTCCCTACGACAGCACTTCGGGCGGACCGGGCCGGGCCCGGCCGCCGCCCCCGCGGTCCGAAGCCCTGCGTTCCGGAGGCGGCCCGGCGGTCTTCCGCCGCCGACGCCGAGCGCGTGACACCGCGTCCCGGCCGCACGTGTGAACGGGTGGTGCCGGCTCAGCGCTGGTAGCGGGCCAGCACCCGGTTGCCGTCCTCGACCAGCCGACGCCCGAGCTCCTCGGTGCCGATCGCCCCGCTGTAGTACTCCTGGAGAGCGGGCGTGGCCACCTTGTCCTTCCACTCCGGGTATCCGCGGACGAACTGCGCGGGGGCCGGGCGCAAGGACCCGGCGAGCGCCGCGCCGGTCGCCCAGCCGTCCTCGGCGGTGTGCAGGGCCGGGTCGGCCAGGGCCTCGGTGCCGGTGGGCAGCATCCAGTCCCCCTTGGCGAGCCGGACCATGTTCGCCGGGCGCAGCAGGTAGTCGACGAAGCGCACGGCCTCCTCCTTGTGCGGGCTGTCCCGCGCGACCGAGAGGGTCTGCGGGCTCACCCCCTGGGCGAGTCCGTCGCTGCCGGCCGGGGCGGGCAGGACGCTCCATTCGAACCCTTCGGGCGCCTGCTCGGCGACCTGCTGACGGTAGGAGAAGCCCAGCGGGACCATGGCGTACTTCCCGCCGAAGAGGCCGGGGAGGGTGTCCGACCCGCTCATGCCGAGCGCCGAACGGGTCGCGCTGCGGTCGGCGTTGACCTGGTCCCGGACGGTCCCCGGCATCACCTGGTCGCCCTCCTCGAAGCGGACCGTGGTCTTTCCGTCGGCGCCGCGGTGGAAGAGCTGCCCGCCGGCGGAGAGCCCCAGGTTGAGGGTGACCGACACCGGCTCCTTGAGCGGCCAGGCGACCCCGTACCGGCCCTCGCCCGACAGCTCCTCGGTGACCCGCCGGAACTCCGGCCAGCTCCACGGCCGCCGCGGGGTCGGGATCCGGACACCGGCGGCCCGCAGGGCCTTCGTGTCGGCGATCAGGACCCGGGGCTCCTGGAGGAAGGGGACGCCGTAGACACCGCCGTCGAAGGTCGTGGTCCGCCACGACCTCTCGGGGATGTCCTCGGTCAGCCGGCCGGGCAGGAGGGTGCGCAGATCGGCGAGGTAGCCGCCGTAGGCGAAGTCCGCGAGGTCGTCGGAGGCGTCGTGGATGACGTCGGGGGCCTCACCGCCCTCGAAGGAGGTGAGCAGCTGGTCGTGGACGTTGTCCCAGCTGCCCTGGACGTAGTCCACCTGGATGTCGGGGTGGGTGGCGTTCCATTCGCTCACCAGCTGCTTGTTGGCGGCGACGGACTCCTTCTGCCAGGCCAGTGACTGGAAGCGGAGATGGACCGTCCCGTCGGCCTCCGCGGGCCCGTCGCCGCCCGCGCAGCCGGTCAGCAGCAGGGCCAGGGCGGCGGCGGTCGCGGTGAGCGCGGTCCGCGGCGTGTGGCGGCGCATCAGTGCTTCACCGCCCCGGACGTGAGCCCCCCGGTGATCCGCCGCTGGATGAGGGCGAACACCACGAGGGAGGGCAGGGTGGCGAGGAACGCGGCGGCGGCGAGCGGCCCGAGGTCGGCCGCGCCCTCCGCGCCGAGGAAGTGGGTGAGGACGACCGGCAAGGTCTGCTTCTCCGGGGTCTTGAGAAGGACGAGCGCGAAGAAGAACTCGTTCCACGCGGTGATGAACGCGAAGAGCGCCGTGGCGACGATCCCGGGGGCCAGCAGGGGCGCGGTGACCGAGAGGAGGATCCGTGCCTTCCCCGCTCCGTCCACCGCCGCCGCCTCCTCCAGCTCGCGCGGCACCGCCCGTACGTACCCGGCCAGCATCCAGAGCGCGAACGGCAGCGACCAGACGACGTAGACGAGGACCAGTCCCCCCAGCGAGTTGATCAGGCGCAGGTTCTTCAGGACCAGGAAGAGCGGGATGATCACCAGCACGAAGGGGAACGCCTGGCTGACGACGACCCAGCCGGTGGCAGCCCTGGAGAGCCGGCCCCGGTGGCGGGCCATCACATAGGCCAGGGGGGTGGCGACGCCGACCGCGATCACGGCGGCGCACAGGGCCGCGGTGAGCGAGTTCGCCGCGGCCCTCAGCAGCGGCTGTTCCTCGAAGGCCTGCCGGAAGTTGTCCGTCGTGGGGTGCTCCGGGAGCCAGGTCGGGTGCAGTGAGCCCAGTTCGCGTGCCGGTTTGAAGGCGGTGGAGAGCAGCCACAGGAACGGGAACGCCAGGAAGACGAGGTAGCACAGCAGTGCGGCGTACTGTCCGGCCCGCGCCGTCCTGCTCGTACGGGTCATCACGTGTCCTCGCCTCCCTTGAGCCGGCCGGCGAGGAAGACGGCGAGGACCACCGAGATCACGGCGACCATCACGCAGCCCATCGCGGCCGCGTACCCGAACTGTCCGTAGCGGAAGGCCTCCTCGTAGGCGAAGAGCATGGGCAGCCGGGTGCGGCCGCCCGGCCCTCCGCCGGTCAGGACGTAGACCAGGGCGAAGGAGTTGAAGTTCCAGATGAAGTTGAGGGCGGTGACGGCCAGCGCCACCGGTACGAGGGCGGGCCAGGTCACCGTACGGAAGCGGCGCCACGCCCCGGCTCCGTCCAGGGCGGCAGCCTCGTGGAGCTCGTGCGGGGTGTTCTGCAGTCCGGCCAGCAGTGCCACGGTGGTCTGCGGCATGCCCGCCCAGACGCCGACCAGGACCACGGCGGGCAGCGCGGTGGCGAGTCCGGTCAGCCAGTCACGTCCGTCGCCGAGTCCGAGGTCGCGCAGGGTCTCGTTGAGGATGCCGGCGTCCGGGTTGTAGACCAGACGCCACATGATGCCGACGACCACCTCGGGCATGGCCCACGGAATGATCGCCAGTGCCCTGGCCAGCCACCGCAGCCGCAAATCCGTGTTCAGCAGCAGGGCCAGGCCGAGCGCGAGCACGAACTGCCAGGCCGTGACACCGACCGCCCACAGCAGACCGATCCGGAAGGACTCCCAGAACAGGCCGTCGTGCAGCAGGTCCTGGAAGTTGAGCGTGCCGGTCCACCGGGTGGAGCGGGTACGGCCCGACTGCGCGTCGGTGAAGGCCAGCGCGATGCCGTACAGCAGGGGTCCGACGCTGAGGACCAGGATCGGGATCAGGGCGGGCAGCACCAGGAACCAGGTGGCTCCGTCCGGTCCGCGGCGCCCGGCCGGCGCTCCGCCGCGCGGGACCTTGCGGCCCGGCGGCGCTGCCCCACCGGTCGTTGTCACGGATTTCGCCCCTTTGTGTCATGAGACCTGGTTCATCCCGGTATGGCCGCGCGCACGGCCCTCGTCATCGTGCTGACGTGCCCTCCGTTCGTCAAGGTGGCCTGCGAGGATGCGAAAATCAGGGCATGGACGAGATGCGTGCCCGCGAGGTACTGACCGCCGCCGGACTGCCCGCCGGCGCCGAGCTGCTCGCGCTCGGCGAGAACGCGGTGTTCGCGGTCGGCGATCTGGTGGCCAAGGTGGGGCGGGCGGCCACCTCCCACCCCGAGCTGCGGGAACGGGCCGAGCGCGAGGTGGCCGTCGCGCGGTGGCTCGCCGACTCGGGGGTGCCCGCCGTCCGCGCCGCCGAACCCGCGCCGCGGCTGGTCGAGGGGCACCCGGTGACGCTGTGGCACCGGCTACCGGAGGCCGTACGGCCGACCGAGCCCCGGGACCTGGCGCCGCTGCTCACCCGCATCCACGCGCTGCCCCCGCCCGCGGACTTCACCCTGCCGCGCCGCGAGCTGCTGGGCGGCGTCGAGCGCTGGCTGCGGCTCGCCGGTGACGCCATCGACCCGGCCGACGCCGACTACCTGCGCGGCCGGCGCGACGGCTTCGCCAAGGCCGCGGCGGCCCTGGCCCCGCATCTGACCCCCGGGCCGATCCACGGTGACGCACTCCCCCGCAACGTCCACATCGGCCCGGACGGACCGGTCCTCGTGGACCTGGAGACCTTCTCGGCCGACTTCCGGGAGCACGACCTGGTGGTCCTCGCCCTCTCCCGTGACCGGTACGGGCTCTCCGCCGAGGCGTACGACGCCTTCACCGCGGCCTACGGCTGGGACGTGCGCGCCTGGGCGGGGTGCGCGGTGCTGCGCGGGGCCCGCGAGACGGCGAGCTGCGCCTGGGTCTCCCAGCACGCCCCGACCAACCCGAAGGCGCTGGCGGAGTTCCGCCGGAGGGTGGCGTCGCTGCGCCAGGACGATCCGGAGGTCCGCTGGTACCCCTTCTGACCCCGCCGTTCAGGAGGCGTGTGCCGGAGCGGGCTCGCGCAGCGGCCAGCGGCCGTCGATCACCGCGTCCGCCGTGCCCTTGCGGCGCAGGAACTTCTGGAAGTCGGCGGCCCAGTCGGCGTACCACCCGATCTGACGCTCGTGCAGCTCGGCGGTGGTCAGGGCGGCCACCGATCCGTGCCGCTCGGCTATCGCGTACGCCACGCGGACCGCGGCCAGCGCGTCGGCCGCCGCGTCGTGGGCCCCGCCGTGCACCACGTCGTACTCGACGCAGACGGCCTCCAGGGTGCGCTTGCCCTTGCGGTAGCGGTCGACGGCCCGGTCGATGGTGTACGGGTCGATGACGGGGCCGATGCCCGCGCCGCCCAGCCGCTCGCTCAGGGAGGGCAGGCCGTGGCGCCGCAACTCCGCCGAGAGCAGCGTCAGATCGAACGCCGCGTTGTACGCGACGACCGGGACGCCGGCGCGCCAGTGCTCCACGAGGATTCCGGCGATCTCGTCCGCCACCTCGCGCACCGGCCGGCCCTCCGCCGCCGCGCGCTCGCTGCTGATGCCGTGGATCGCCGACGCCTGCTCGGGGATCCGCACGCCCGGGTCCGCCAGCCAGGTGCGGCACCCGGCGGCCTCGCCGCCGCTGCTCTCCACCGCGACGACCGCGGCGGTGACGATGCGGGCCTCCAGCGGATCCGTGCCGGTCGTCTCCAGGTCGAACCCGGCCAGACGCTCCCGGTGCCAGCTCATCCCGTACCTCCTTCGGTGGTGCTCTCCCCCATGTGGTGACCACCTTCGCACGGGCCACTGACAACGCAGGAGGGGGCGTCAGAAGGCGGGCCCACTCAGGAGACAGGCCGCGAATCGGTCCAAACCGACTCGAATTCCTCGCGGTAGGTCTCGAAGAGTCCGTGCTCGCTGTCCTGCCCCGCGCGGACCACCGCCCGCCCGCCGCCGCGCAGCACGAAGACGGGCGCCTCCATGCCGCGCGCACGCCGCAGGTAGGGCTGCACGACCCCGACCGCGTCGGGCCCGTCGCCGTCCACCAGATAGGCCGTGAAGCGCGGCGTCTCGTCGAAGACCTGGATCTGGAAGGCGCCCGGGTCGCGGAGCTTGGAGCGGACCCGCCGCATGTGGAGGATGTTCATCTCCACCGAGCGGCTCAGCTCGCCCTTCTTGAGGCCCAGTTCCCGCTCACGGCGCTTGACGGCACTGCTCGCCGGGTTGATGAAGAGCAGCCGCACCCGGCACCCGGACTCGGCGAGCCGGACCAGCCGGCGCCCCGAGAAGTTCTGGGTGAGCAGATTGAGTCCTATGCCGATCGCGTCCAGCCGGCGCGCACCGCCGAACAGGTCCTCGGCGGGCAGCTGGCGCTGGAGCCGCACCCGGTCGGGATGGACGGAGACCACGTCGGCGTACCGGTCGCCGACCAGCTCCTCCACGGCGTCCACCGGGAGCCGGTCGGCGGAGGGGACGGCCGCACCGCTGCCCAGGATCTCCAGCAGGCGCGCCGAGGCCCGCTCGGCCTGCGCGAGGACGGCCTCGTTCAGCGCGCGGTTGCGGGAGACGACGTTGCGTGCCACCTCCAGCTCGTCGAGGGCGAGCTCCACCTCACGGCGGTCGTCGAAGTACGGCTCGAAGCAGGGCCAGTGCTGGACCATCAGCTCCCGCAGCTGAGGCAGGGTCAGGAAGCTGAGGACGTTGTCGTCGGCCGGGTCGAGGAGGTAGCCCTTGCGGCGGGAGACCTCCCGGACGGCCACGGCGCGCTGCACCCACTCCTGTCCGGCGGGTCCGGCGGCGGCCACCACCCAGTCCTCGCCGTGCACGGGCTCGTAGATCGGGCGGATCACCGCGGAGACCACGGCACGCAGCCGCTGTTCGACGAGATTCAGCCAGATATAGGCCCGTCCGGCACGTTGGGCCCGGGTGCGCACCTCGTTCCAGGCGTCGGCCCCCCAGTCCAGCTCCACGCCGATCTCCATGGGCTGCGCGAGGGAAACCGCCCCCGGCGGGGCATCGGTCGGCTCCCCCTCGTGACCTGCGTCACCTGGGGGTAGCTCGAACCCTCCCGAGCTCACCCGCGCACCGCCTTCCGCTCCCCCACCAACGATCAAGGAAGGGTACTCCGGGAGCGGGAGCCGGTGCAGCCGGATGCACAGGCTCCTCACTCAACTCCCCTGCCTCCCTGGCTCCTTCTCCACGGCGAGATCGGGGGGAGTGAGCCGATTCATAGGGATTGCACACCCCGCGCACACGGCATACCGGGCGGCGCGACGGGCTGTCGGCCCGGTGTCACTCTCGGGGCGGTCCCGAGGTGTCCGAAGTTGACCGGCTGGGCAGCATCCGTGACGACGGGACCCGGCCGCACCGGGCGACCTACTAGGTACAGACGCATCTTTCGGGGATTATCGGGTCAAGAACCCCGAAGCACCCGGATCAGAAGTGGAAGAGTCCTATCTATGCAGGTCTGGCCGGGACAGGCGTATCCCCTCGGCGCGACGTACGACGGCGCCGGGACCAACTTCGCGGTCTTCTCGGAGGCCGCCGACCGGATCGAGTTGTGCCTGCTGCACGACGACGGTTCAGAAACGGCGGTGGAGCTCCGCGAGACCGATGCCTTCGTCCGTCATGCCTATCTGCCCGGTGTGATGCCGGGCCAGCGCTACGGCTTCCGGGTGCACGGCCCGTACGAGCCGCAGCGCGGGCAGCGCTGCAACTCGGCGAAGCTGCTCCTCGACCCGTACGCTCGTGCGATCTCCGGGCAGATCCAGTGGGGCGAGGCGGTGTACGGCTACCCGTTCGGCAAGCCGAACGAGCGCAACGACCTCGACTCGGCGCCGCACACCATGAGCTCGGTCGTCGTCAACCCGTACTTCGACTGGGGCGACGACCGCCGTCCCCGTACGGACTACCACCGCACGGTGATCTACGAGGCCCACGTCAAGGGCCTGACGATGCTTCACCCGGGCCTGCCCGAAGAGCTGCGCGGTACGTACGCGGGGCTCGCGCACCCGGAGATCATCGCCCATCTGACGGAGCTGGGCGTCACCGCGATCGAGCTGATGCCGGTGCACCAGTTCGTCCAGGACCACCGCCTCGCCGACGCCGGCCTCGCGAACTACTGGGGCTACAACACCATCGGCTTCTTCGCCCCGCACAACGCGTACGCCTCCTGGGGTGACCGCGGCGAACAGGTGCTGGAGTTCAAGCAGGCGGTGAAGGCGCTGCACCAGGCGGGCATCGAGGTGATCCTCGACGTGGTCTACAACCACACGGCCGAGGGCAACCACCTGGGGCCGACGCTCTCCTTCCGAGGCCTGGACAACGCCTCGTACTACCGGCTCACCGACGACCCGCAGTACTACATGGACACCACGGGCACGGGGAACTCCCTGCTGATGCGGTCCCCGCACGTGCTCCAGCTGATCATGGACTCGCTGCGGTACTGGGTGACCGAGATGCATGTGGACGGGTTCCGCTTCGACCTGGCGGCCACGCTGGCCCGGCAGTTCCACGAGGTGGACCGGCTGTCGTCGTTCTTCGACCTGGTCCAGCAGGATCCGGTGGTCAGCCAGGTGAAGCTGATCGCCGAGCCCTGGGACGTGGGCGAGGGCGGCTACCAGGTGGGCAACTTCCCGCCGCTGTGGACCGAGTGGAACGGCAAGTACCGGGACACGGTCCGCGACCTGTGGCGGGGCGAGCCCCGGACGCTGGCGGAGTTCGCGGGGCGGCTGACCGGCTCCTCGGACCTCTACCAGGACGACGGCAGGCGCCCGCTGGCCTCGATCAACTTCACCACCTGCCACGACGGGTTCACACTGCACGACCTGGTCTCGTACAACGACAAGCACAACGAGGCCAACGGCGAGGGCAACCGGGACGGCGAGAGCCACAACCGCTCGTGGAACTGCGGCGCGGAGGGCGCCACGGAGGACAAGGAGGTGCTGGAGCTGCGCAGCCGCCAGATGCGCAACTTCATCGCCACCCTGATGCTCTCCCAGGGCGTCCCGATGCTGAGCCACGGCGACGAGTTCGCCCGTACGCAGCGCGGCAACAACAACGCCTACTGCCAGGACAACGAGCTCTCCTGGGTGCACTGGCCCGATCCGGCGGCCGCCCAGGCCCAGGGCGACGGCGGCAAGGAGGGCGCGGAGGCCGGAGGGTCGGACACCAGCCTGCTGGAGTTCACCCGGGCCATGGTCTGGCTCCGCCGCGACCACCCGGTCTTCCGGCGCAGGCGGTTCTTCCACGGCCGCCCGGTGGAGGGCACGCACGACGAGTTGTCGGACATCGCCTGGTTCACGCCCCGGGGCGACGAGATGACCCAGCGGGACTGGCAGGCCGCGCACGCGAAGGCCATGACGGTGTTCCTGAACGGGCACGCCATCTCGGAGCCGGGTCCGCGCGGCGAGCGGATCTCGGACGACTCGTTCCTGCTGATGTTCAACGCGAGCGCGGACACCCTGGAGTTCACGGTGCCCACGCACCACGGGAAGCGCTGGCAGGTCGTCGTGGACACGGCGATCCCCGACGGGGTGGCGCCGGGTGCCGGGCCGAAGGTGGCGGCCGGCGAGCGGGTGACCCTGGTCGGGCGCAGTCTGACGGTGCTCAAGCGCCCGGCGTGACGCGGGCGGCGGACCGCCCCCCGTGGGCCGCGGCGTAGGCCGATCGGGTCACGGGGGCGGCCGGCCCGGCGCCCCACGGGCCTCCGGGTGACACAGAACCCGTCAGGCTGGGTACGTACGAGGCCATGACGCCCACCGCCACCTACCGGCTCCAGCTCCAGCCGGACTTCCCGTTCGCCGCCGCGGCCGGCGCCGTGCCCTATCTCGCCGGGCTCGGTGTCTCCCATCTGCATCTGTCCCCGGTCCTGGAAGCCGTGCCCGGCTCCACGCACGGCTACGACGTGGTCGACCACAGCCGGGTCCGGGCCGAGCTCGGTGGCGAGGAGGGCCTGCGGGAGCTGTCCGCGACGGCGCGCGAGCACGGGCTCGGGCTGGTCCTGGACATCGTGCCCAACCACATGGCGGCCTCGGCCCGGTACAACCGGCCGCTGTGGGAGGTGCTGCGGGAGGGCCGCGAGTCCCCGTACGCCCGCTGGTTCGACATCGACTGGGAGGCGGGCGGCGGCAAGGTGCTGCTGCCGGTCCTCGCGGGTCGGATCGGTGAGGAGAGCGACCGCTTCGAGACCGGCACCCGGGACGACGGCACCCCGGTGCTCCGCTACGGGGAGCAGGAGTTCCCGCTGCGGGAGGGCACCGAGGACCTTCCGCTGCCCCGGCTCCTGGACGCCCAGCACTACCGTCTGGGCTGGTGGCGGCTGGCCCGTACGGAGCTGAACTACCGGCGCTTCTTCACCATCTCCGACCTGATCGGTGTCCGGGTCGAGCATCCGGAGGTCTTCGAGGCCACCCACGTCAAGATCCTCGAACTGCTGGCCGACGGCACCGTGGACGGGCTGCGCATCGACCACCCGGACGGGCTGGCCGATCCCGCCGCGTACCTGGAACGGCTCGGTGAGGCCACCGGCGGGCGGTGGACGGTGGTGGAGAAGATCCTCACCGCAGAGGAGGTCCTGCCGGCCGGCTGGGCGGTCGCGGGGACGACCGGGTACGACGCCCTGCACCGGATCGACGGGCTGTTCACGGACCCGGCGGGCGCGGCGGACCTGCTGGGCCGCTACCGGGACTTCGCGGGTCCCCCGGGGGACCGAGGCGGCTACTGGACGGCGACCGTGCGCCGGGCCGCGTACCGGGTGGTCACCCACGAGCTGGCCGCCGAGACCGAGTGGCTGACCCGGCTCGCCGTCCGGGCCTGCGACGAGGATCCAGCGCTGCGGGACCACGCCCCCTGGGCGCTGCGCACGGCGATCCGGGAGCTGCTGGTGCGGGTCCCCGTCTACCGCCCGTACGTCACGGCGGGAGGCCCGCCCACGGAGCTCGCCGAGTCGACGCTGCCGCCCCAGGCGGTACGGGACGCGAAGGCCGCCTTCTCCGTGCCCCAGGAGGCGGCGGCCGTGGACGTGGTCCGGGAGCTGGCGCTGGGGCGGCTGGGCGCGGGGGCCGGGCATGCCGCGTTCTGTGCCCGGTTCGCGCAGACGGCCTCGGCACTGCACGCCAAGTCGGTGGAGGACACGGCGTTCTACCGGTACGTCCCGCTGATCTCGGCGACCGAGGTGGGCGGCGACCCGGGCCGGCCGGCCGTGGGCCCGGAGGAGTTCCACGCGTACTGCGCCCGCCTCTCCCGCGACTGGCCGGCCACCGGCACGGTGCTGACCACGCACGACACCAAGCGCAGCGGTGACCTCCGGGCCCGGATCGCCGTCCTGTCGGAGTGCCCGGAGCGCTGGGCCGCCCTGGTGGCACAGCTGTCCCGGGCGGCCGGGGTGGCGGCGCCGGATCCGCAGCTGGCCTGGCAGGCCTGGCAGTCGGCGTACGGCTGTGCGGGGCTGCCGGCCGGGGAGGCGGCCGGCCGGCTGGAGCCGGCGCTGCTGAAGGCGGTCCGGGAGGCGGGCCTGTTCACCAGCTGGACGGAACCGGACCCGGCGTACGAGCGTGCGGTGACCGACTTCGTGGCGGCGGGTCCGGGCAGCGACTCGGGCGAGGCCCGCTCGGCGCTGACCCGGTTCTCGGCGGCCCTGGAGCCCTCCGTGCGGGCCAATGTGCTGGGGGCGGCGCTGGTGCACCTGACGATGCCGGGGGTGCCCGATCTGTACCAGGGGACGGAGCGTGAGTACATCGCCCTGGTCGACCCGGACAACCGGCGCCCGTTCGCCGAACCGCCCGAGGGCCAGGACGCCAAGGCGGAGGTCACCGCGGCGGCCCTGCGGCTGCGCCGGGAGCGCCCGGAGCTCTTCGACGGGTCGGGAACCTACGCCCCGCTCGCCGCGCGGGGCCCGGCGGCCGCCCACTGCCTGGCGTTCTGCCGGTCCGGTGAGGTGGTCACGGCGGTGACGCGGCTGTCACTGCGGCTCGCGGAGGAGGGCGGCTGGCGCGACACGGCGCTGACGCTGCCCGACGCGGGCCCGTGGCGCGACCTGCTCGCACCGGGGCGGGAGTTCACCGGCCCCGAGGCCGCCGTGGCGGAGCTGTTCGCGGACCGGCCGGTGGCGCTGCTCGTCAGGGTGTGAGGCGTATGTCCCGGGGCCCGGTCAGAGCGGCGGGCCCTGCACGGGTGCGGAGAGCAGGAAGGTCATGCGGCCGAAGCTGACCTGGTCTCCCTCGCGCACCGGGACGGAGCCGATGACCCGCTGGCCGTTGACGCAGGTGCCGTTGGTGGAGCCGAGGTCGCG
Organism: Streptomyces sp. SirexAA-E; assembly: GCF_000177195.2. Classification (GTDB taxonomy): domain Bacteria; phylum Actinomycetota; class Actinomycetes; order Streptomycetales; family Streptomycetaceae; genus Streptomyces; species Streptomyces flavovirens. Next base: position 6,015,173 of record NC_015953.1, on the reverse strand, counting down.
CAGGATCCACCGGCTGCCGTGGGCGATCAGCTCGGCGTGCCGGCGCGATACCGTCTCGTGGCTGAGCCGCAGTCCGTTGCCGGGGTCGCGGCCGATGTGCAGCGGATGCGGGCCGGGCACCGGCAGCAGGAGTCTGGGCAGCCGCTCGGACTGCCAGGCCCTGCGCAGCCGCGCCGGGAACGCGGACACCCCGCCGACCACGCGGAAGAGACCGGACGCCCATCGCCCGCCGGTGTCCAGGTCTGCGGTGAGCACCGCGAGGTCCTCGGAGCGCCGGGCGGTGAGCGCGAGTTCCATCCGACGCAGGAAGGTGTCCTGGGAGAGCTTGCCCTGGGCCACGCCGTCCCTGAGTGCGTCGAGCGCACGGTCGCGCTGGGCGTCGGACAGCCGCGCGGGGTACGTGGAGTGCTCGAAGGATGACGTCACCATGCGATTGTCGGGCCGACAGGGCTGAGGTGTCCAGAAGAACAACGCTTCTCGCCCTCCTGACCAGGGCACCAGCGGCCCAGGGGGCGGTGATCGCCCGACGGCGGGGCCGCCGGGTCGCTACTGTCACGCCCGCCGTCGCCGACCCGCGCCGGTGAACCGCGTTCCGGAGCGTCTGTGACCCCTCCTCACCCGACCTGGCCTCCGGCCGCGGTGACACCCGCCGGTGCGCCCCGGCCCGAGTACGGCCGGTTCGTCCCGCCCGGCCGGCGCGAGGACCCCGCCGCCCGTGAGGTGGTCGAGGCCCGGCTGCGGGTCATGGAGGCGAGCGGTGCCCGGATCCCGGTGGAGCGGCGCCCGGATTGGCGGGCGGGTACGCCCGTCCCCCAGGGCAGCGGTCGCCTGATCTCCCGTCAGGTCGAGGACCGGGAGGACCTGGTCGCCCTGACGGCTCCGGTGACGGAGGGGGCCCTGGACGCCCACGGCCAGGCGGACCTGGCGTCCGCCGCGACCGACCTGGGCAACGTGCCGATGGCCACCGCGTTCGCCCGGGCCGGGCACCGCATCGTGGAGGAGCGCGTCCATCTGATGTGACGCGGTGTCAGCCGGCGTGCTGGGCCCGGATCACGTCGCGGTACCAGGCGTAGGACTCTTTGGGAGTGCGCCGGAGCGTCTCGTAGTCGATGTGGACGAGCCCGAAGCGCTTGGCGGCGCCCTCGGTCCACTCCACGTTGTCGGTGAGTGACCAGGTGAAGTAGCCGCGTACGTCGATGCCCGCGTCGATGGCCGTCCGCAGTGCCTCCAGGTGTCCTTCCAGGTAGGCGATGCGGCGGCCGTCGGCGACGGGTTCGTCGACGGCGCAGCCGTTCTCGGTGATGTACACGGGTGGCAGCCGGTCGCCGAAGCGGTCGCGGAGCTGCCCGAGCGTCTCGGCGAGCCCTTCGGGGACGACGGGCCAGCCGAAGTCGGTGGTCTCGTACCCCTCTATGGCGCGGATCCCGAACGGGAGTCCTTCCGGCACGCTGTAGCCGGAGAAGGAGTCCAGGGCCTCCGGCTTCGGGGCGCCGACGAGGGTGGGGTTGTAGTAGTTGACCCCGTACCAGTCGAGCGGGGTGGAGATCACCTCGAGGTCGTCCTCGAAGGGGCCCGGCATGAGCGCGGCGAAGCCCTCGTCGGGGTAGCGGCCGGTGAGCACGGGGTCGGCGAACAGCCAGTTGGTGAGGGTGTCGTAGAGCTCCGCGCCCATGCGGTCCTCGTCCGATTCGCCGGCCGTCCAGACGGGGGTGTGGGACAGGGCGACGCCGATGTTCCCGGCGCCGGCCGCGCGCAGCGCCCGTACGGCGAGGCCGTGGGCGAGCAGTTGGTGGTGGGCGGCGGGCAGCGCGTCGAAGAGCAGGGTGCGGCCGGGGGCGTGCTCGCCCAGCGCGTATCCCAGCAGGGTGACCTCGGCCGGTTCGTTGATGGTGATCCACATGGGGACGCGGTCGGCGAGGCGTTCGGCGACGATGCCCGCGTACTCGGCGAAGCGGTAGGCGGTGTCCCGGTTGAGCCAGCCGCCCTCCTCGTCGAGTGCGAGCGGGGTGTCCCAGTGGTAGAGCGTCGGGGCGGGGGTGATGCCGTGGGCGCAGAGTTCGTCGACGAGCCGGTCGTAGAAGTCCAGGCCCGCGGGGTTGAGCGCGCCGCTGCCTGCGGGGACGACCCGGGGCCAGCTGACGGAGAAGCGGAAGGCGTCCGCGCCGAGTCCGGCGAGCAGGGCGACGTCCTCCCGGTAGTGCTCGTGGAAGCCGGTGCCCCGGGTGGTGTCGGTGCCGTCCTTGATCCGGCCCTGCGCGGCGAAGGCGTCCCAGCCGGAGAGGCCCTTGCCGTCGGCGTCGTGGGCGCCTTCGGTCTGGAAGGCGGAGGCGGACGCTCCCCAGAGGAAACCGGGGGGAAAGGTCGGCACGGTCATCTCGGCCTCCAGCAGCCGTCAGAGGGACCTGGTACTCGTTCCGGGTATTCCTGCCCGTGTCCGCCACGTATGAGCACAAGCCGGTAGGGCAATGATCAGGACCAGACCTTAATCGCCAGATACGGACTCGCTCCAGTGTCCCGGGGGCCGTGCGTGCGCATTCCGCCGATCATGGGGCCCGGGGCGGGCCTGTCGGTTCGTGGACGAGGAGTGGTGGATGCAGTTCGAGGTGTGGGCCCCTCAGGCCGCGTCGGTCCTGCTGGCGACGGCCGACGGGCGGCGGCCGATGGAGCGCGATCCGCTGCGTGCGGGCTGGTGGACGGCCGAGGCCGAGGCGGTGGACGGCGACCGCTACGGCTTCGTCCTCGACGACGGCCCCGTCCTGCCCGATCCGCGCTCCCGCCGCCAGCCGGACGGGCCCGACGGCGAGAGCGCGGTGGTCGACCAGGAGGCGTACGACTGGCGCGGCGAGTGGTCCGGACGCGGGCTGCCGGGCGCCGTCCTGTACGAGCTGCACATCGGGACGTTCACCGAGGCCGGCACCTTCGACGCGGCCGCCGAACGGCTCGGGCACCTGGTGGACCTCGGCATCACCCATGTGTCGCTGATGCCGGTCTGCCCCTTCCCGGGCACGCACGGGTGGGGCTACGAGGGCGTGTCGCTGTGGGCGGTGCACGAGCCGTACGGCGGGCCGGAGGGCCTGAAGCGCTTCGTGGACGCGGCGCACGGTCTGGGTCTGGCCGTCGTGCTGGACGTGGTGCACAACCACCTGGGCCCGTCCGGCAACCACCTCCCGGCCTTCGGCCCGTACTTCACCGACACCCACCACACGCCGTGGGGCTCGGCCGTCAACCTCGACGCCCCGGGCTCGGACGAGGTTCGCGCGTACCTGCTGGGCAGTGCGCTGGCCTGGCTGCGGGACTACCGGCTCGACGGGCTGCGGCTGGACGCCGTGCACGCGCTGGCGGACGGCCGGGCGCTGACCTTCCTGGAGGAGTTGTCCGCGGCGGTCGACGCGCTCGCGGCGGAGGTGGGCCGTCCGCTGCCGCTGATCGCCGAGTCCGACCTGTGCGACCCTCGGACGACGGCACCGAGGCCCGAGGGCGGACTCGGCCTGCACGCCCAGTGGAACGACGACTTCCACCACGCCCTGCACAGCGCGCTGACCGGCGAGTCCCAGGGCTACTACGCCGACTTCGCCGCAGCCCCGCTGGCCGCGATCGCCAAGACGGTGACCGCCGCGTTCTTCCACAACGGCACGTACTCCAGCTTCCGGGGCCGCACCCACGGCCGGCCCGTCGACATCACCCGTGCTCCCGCCCACCGTTTCGTCGGCTACTCCCAGACGCACGACCAGATCGGCAACCGCGCGCTCGGCGACCGGCTCTCCTCGTCCCTCTCCCCCGGACTCCAGGCGTGCGCGGCGGCCCTGGTGCTCACGGGGCCGTTCACCCCGATGCTCTTCATGGGCGAGGAGTGGGGCGCCCGCACCCCGTGGCAGTTCTTCACCGATCACACCGATCCGGCGCTCGCACGTGCCGTACGCGAGGGCAGGAGGCGGGAGTTCGCCGAGCACGGGTGGGCGGCCGAGGACGTCCCCGATCCGCAGGACCCGGGCACCCGGGCCCGCTCGTGCCTCGACTGGAGCGAGCCCGAGCGTGAACCGCACGCCCGGATGCGGGCCTGGTACCGCGAGCTGATCGCGCTGCGCCACGCCATGCCCGACCTGTCCGACCCGGACCTGGCCGCGGTCCGGACGGCGTACGACGAGGAGGCGCGCTGGATCGCCTACCGCCGGGGGGATCTGCGGGTCGCGGTCAACCTGGCCGACGCGCCGGCCGCCATCCCGCTGGGCCTGGGGCGGCACCGCACGGGCGGGGGCGGGTGCTGGCCGCCTGGACGCCGGTCGAGGCTCCGGGCGCGGACGGTGTGCTGCGTATGCCGCCGGAGTCCTGCGTGGTGCTGGCCGACGAGTGAGCCGACTCGCCTGACGGCCCGTCAATCCACCGGGCAGCGGCCGCGCGCCGCCCGGTGACGGGGCCCGCACCCCCTACCTCGCCTCCGTGCGCGTGCCCACCGCCGCACCGCGCGACCGGTCGTCCGCGTCCAGCAGGCGGCGGAGCAGCCCGGTCAGCGTGTCGCGTTCGGCCGGGGCGAGGGCCGCCAGGAACACGTCCTGGGATTCCCGGGCCCCCGCGAGCAGCCGGCGCTGGAGCGCCGCGCCCTCCTCGGTCAGCCCGACCACCTGCCTGCGCCGGTCCGCCTTGTCCCGGGCCCGGTGGACCAGGCCGCGCTCCTCCACCACGTCGAGGTACGCCCCGAGGTGGCTGCGCTGGAACCCCAGCCGATCCGCCAGCACGTGCTGGGGCAGCGGGCCGAAATCCGCGAGCGCGGTGAGGGTCGCGAAGTGCGGCAGCCGCAGGCCGTACCGCCCCACCGCACCGACCAGCGCGTCATGGCCGATGCGGGCCGCATGGCCGACGAGGTAGGAGGGCAGCGCCAGCAGGCCCGGCGGGCGGGGCACCGGGTCCTCGCCCCCCGCGGGGGCGGCTCCGTCGGGCCCGCGCTCGGTGGTTTCGCTCATGGTCACATGCTACCCGGGGACAGTAGCCGGACGTAAGGATGACCTCAGGTAATGATTTCCTGGCGCTATTGATTGCGGCGGACGGCTCCGGGCCGCTCACCGTGCGTCCCACACCGTGCAGCGGCGTCCGCCGGTCCACCGTGCGGCCATGGGACGAGTCGGCCCACCGGACCGGCCGTCGGCCCGCACCACCGGTACGGCCGGGACGGACGAGGACCTCCTCCCGTACCTGAGCCGGTCCGACCCGCGGCTGGATCCGGTGCTGGACCGACTGGCCGTGGAACACCGGGCCGTACGGGGCGTGGTCGACCGGCTCGACCGCGCGCCGATGGCGGTCTACTCGACGACCGCGAGCTCGCGCGGGGTGGTGTTCAGCCGCCGTCCGCCGTCCTCGGTGACGGTGACGATGTCCTCGATGCGGACCCCGAAGCGGCCGGGGAGGTAGACGCCCGGCTCCACCGAGAAGCACATCCCGGGCACCAGTGGCTGTTCCTCGCCCTCGATCATGTAGGGCGGTTCGTGCGTGGTGACGCCGATGCCGTGGCCGGTGCGGTGGATGAACCGCTCGCCGAGACCGGCCTCGGTGATCACGGCGCGGGCCGCCCGGTCGACGTCCTGGCAGGCGGCCCCGGGGCGTACGGCACCGAAACCCGCCTCCTGGGCCTCGCGCACCAGGTCGTGGACCGACTGCTCCTCGGCGGTGGGCTCGCCGACGTGCACCGTACGGGAGGTGTCGGAGCCGTAACCGTGCTTGAGGCCACCGAAGTCCAGGACCACCATGTCGCCTCGCTCGATGACGCGTGTCCCGGCCTCGTGGTGCGGGTTGGCTCCGTTCGGGCCGGAACCGACCACGGTGAAGTCGACCTGCTCGTGGCCGTGCTCCCGCAGGAGGGACGCCAGGTCGGCGGCCACATCGGTCTCCCGGCGGCCCGAGAAGCGGACCTTCAGGATCCGCTCGTACGTGGCGTCGGCGGCGGCCCCCGCCGCGGCGAGCCGCTCCAGCTCGGCCTCGTCCTTCACCGCGCGCAGCATCGGCAGGGCCGAGGTCAGGGAGGCGTAGGAGGTTGAGGGCAGGAGGTCCTGCAGGGCCAGCAGATGCAGGGCCCACGTGTTGTCGCTGACCGCGAACCGGCCGTTGGGGCCCAGCAGTCGGGCGGACAGGGCGTACGGGTCGACGGCGTCCGTCCAGTCCCGCAGGGTGAGCGCGGAGGCACCGGCCGCGTGTGCGGCGTCCGCCGCCTCCAGGGCGGGGACGACCAGAACGGGATCGTGGCCGGCCCGCAGGACGAGCAGGGTGAGCCGCTCGGTGGCGGCGGTCGGGCGGTAGCCGGTCAGGTGGACCAGGTCGGGCCCGGGGGCGACGAGGACACCCGCGAGTCCGGCCTCGTCGGCGGCCTCGGCCGCGCGGGCCATCCGCGCCCGGTAGTCGTCGGCGGTGAAGGGGAGAGGCTGGCCGGGGGTGGTGCTGGGGCTGGTCATGGAGCACTCCTGCGGGACGGCGGCACGGCACACAGCATCCTGCCCGCCCGGCCCGGACGATGCGAACGGTATCGGGACGCGCCCCGGGGAGGTCCCGGGCCCCGGCCGGGGTGCGGGCCGGCCGGGGTGCGTGCCCGCCGGGGTACGTGCCCGCTCAGGGCATCCGCACCACGAGGTCGGCCCGGTCGCGGTGCCGTTCCACGAGACGGGCGTTGCGTTCGTCGGACCCGGCGACCCAGCGTTCGGCGTACGGGCGGGGCTTGCCGAACCGCACGTGCCGGTCCACGAGGCGGCGTACCCGCAGCTCCGGGTCGGTGTCCAGGAACCACACCTCGTCGAGCAGCCCCCGTACCGGCGCCCAGGGCCCCTCGTCCAGCAGGAGGTAGTTGCCCTCGGTCACGACGAGCGGTGTGTCCGGGGGCACGGGCACGGATCCGGCGACCGGCTCCTCCAGTTCCCGGTCGAACGCCGGCGCGTACACGGGGTCAGGTCCCTCGGGGTGGCGCAGCCTCCTCAGCAGCGCCGCGTACCCGGCGGCGTCGAAGGTGTCGGGCGCGCCCTTGCGCTCCGCCCGCCCGAGCCGCGCCAGCTCGGCCCCGGCCAGATGGAAACCGTCCATCGGGACGAGGACCGCATGACCGTCGAGCGCGTCGACGAGCCGGGCCGCCAGGGTCGACTTCCCGGAGCCGGGCGCCCCCGTGATCCCGAGGACGCGGCGGCCGCCCGTGGTGGCGAGGCGCCGGGCGCGGGCCGTCAGGCGGGCGAGGTCGGGATGGGGGCCGGGGGCGCTCGTGTCCATGGCGGGCATTGTCCCCGGCCGCCCCGGCACCGCGTTAGTGTTACGTATAACCACTCCGCACGTCCATCCGTGCCGCACTGCCGAGGAATCGGAAGGACCCATGTCCCTCATCGCCCTGGTCACGCTCGTCGTCCACGACTACGACGAAGCCGTCTCCTTCTACACGGACGCGCTCGGCTTCGAGCTGGTCGAGGACACGGACCGGGGCGACGGCTCGCGCTGGGTGGTCGTGCGTCCGCGCGGCACCGGCGGCACGGGGCTGCTGCTCGCCCGCGCCAGGGACGAGGCGCAGCGGGCCGCGGTGGGCGCGCAGACGGGCGGCCGGGTCGGCTTCTTCCTGCACACCGAGGACTTCGCGGGCGACCTGGAACGGATGCGGGCCGCCGGGGTCCGTTTCCTGGAGGAGCCGCGGTACGAGCCGTACGGCACGGTCGCCGTCTTCGAGGACCTGTACGGCAACCGGTGGGACCTGTTGCAGCCGGCCTGAGCCGCCCCGAGCGCCCGGGTGCGCGGGGCGGCCGCCTAAGGCGTGCCCGGCGCCCCCACGGCCGCAGCTTCTCCGGGTTGCGGACGGCCCGGATCCGGGTGACGCGGCCGTCGGCGGCGTCGAACGAGGCGACGGTCATGACGACGCCCGCGCGCCGGGCCACCAGGCCCGAGGCCCGGGCGGGGAGCACACCGGGGGCGGTGCGGGCCGCCTGGGCGGGGCGGGCCGTCGGCGTCAGGTCCGCGCGGCGCCCGCGTCGCTGCGGCGTGGTGCCGCCGCCCAGGACGGGAGCCAGACCGCCTCGGGGAGCGGTACCAGGCTCGCGAAGTGGTCGATGACGGCCTGGAGTCGCGGGTGCGGGTCCGTGCGGGGGAAGAGGAGCGAGAGCGGGTAGACGAGCGTCGGATCCACCACCGGGATGCGGCGCAGGTCGTGGTTGGGCGGCCAGAGGTAGCGGTCCCGTGAGCCGACGAGGGTGGCCACGTCCGCGGAGTCCGCGAGGATGTCGAGGAGCACCTCGTTGCCGAAGTTGGGGCCCGCGGCGTCGATGCGCAGGTCGAACGCGGTGGCGAGCTGATCGTAGAAGTCCGCCCATTCGCTGCGCGGCGCGATGCCCGGTACCCAGATCCGATGCCGGCGCAGCTGGGCCGGGGTCAGGGTCCGTGCGGAGGCGAGCGGGTGCCTCGGGCCGACGAGGAGTTCCAGCGGGGAGCCGAACGCGTGGATCATCCGTACCTCGTGCGGCAGGGTGGCCGGATCGGTGACCGAGCGGAACGAGGCGTCGACGTCGCCCGCCCGGACGGCGGCGACCGCCACGTGCGGGTCGTCGACGCGGAGGGTCACCACGTCGAGGTCGGTCTCCGGGTGCGACCGCCAGTAGTCGTGCAGGACGACCGCCTGCGCGGACCGCAGGCCGAGCACGTCGATCCGAAGGGCGCGTGAGTCCGGTCGTACCGCGGTGACGGCCCGGTCGACACCGGTGACGATGTTCCGGGCGTGCGGGAGGAACGCCTGGCCGTCGAGTGTCAGCTCGACGCCCCGGGCGGTGCGGGTGAACAGCCGGACGCCGAGTACGCGTTCGAGGGCCGCGATCCTCTTCGACACGGCCTGCTGGGTGACGCCGAGCTCGTCGGCCGCGTGGCCCAGCTGTCCGAGCTCGGACGCGCGGACGAAGGTGCGCACCGCTTCGGTATCCATCGAGCCAGCATAGAGGTACTCAACCAACGGTTGTGGCTCGCCCGGAAGTCGGTTGTTTGATCCCGTGCCCCTGCGGACGGTGTGATGCCGGGACCCCAACACCGGTTGTCGCGAGGGAGTCACATGCGGGTGCGGTCGGGGCGTGAGTTCGGCCTGCTGTGGTCGGCCTACGCCGTCAGTACGTACGGCACCTGGATCGCCTTCGGCGCGTTCCCGCTGATCGCGGTCCGGGTGCTGGACTCGTCGGCGTTCGCCGTGTCGCTCCTGGAGGCGGCCGGGCCCGCCGTCGCGGCCGTCGTCGCCGTCTCGCTCGGACCGTGGGTGGAGCACCGGGCCAAGCGTCCGGTGATGATCACGACGGACCTGATCCGGTTCGCCGCGACGGCGAGTGTTCCCGTCGCGTACGTCCTCGGGGTGCTCTCCTACGGCCAGTTGCTGGTCGTCGCGGTCGTCTCCCAGACCGCGGGCATCACGTTCACCGCCGCGTCCGGCGCGTATCTGAAGTATCTGGTCCGCGGCGATCAGCTCCTGGTGGCGAACGGGAGGCTCGAGGGCACCAGCTGGGTGGCGACCGCGGCGGGACCGCCCCTCGGCGGAGCGCTCATGGGACTGCTCGGCCCGGTCGTCACCGTCGTGGCCGACGCCCTCAGCTACCTGCTGTCCGCGCTCGGGGTCCTCCGCATCCGTGGAGGAGACGTCGCGGCACCGCGCGAGGGGGCCACCGGGCTGCGGGGCTCCGACCTCCTCGGCGGCTGGCGCCTCATCATCCGCGACCGCGTCCTGAGGGGTCTGTTCCTCAATTCGGTCCTGGTCGGCGGCCTCATCATGGCCACGCTCCCGCTCCTGTCCGTCCTCCTGCTGGGCCGCTACCACGTCCCCGCCTGGCAGTACGGTCTCGCCTTCGGCGTCCCGGCGCTCGGCGGCTTCGTGGGAGCCCGTCTCTCCGCGCGCCTCGTGGCCCGCTACGGCCGCTACCGGGTCCTGACCGTCTCCGGCCGGCTGCGCTCGTTCTTCCCGCTCGGCCTCGCGTTCGTCCACCCCGGCGTCACCGGACTCCTCGTCGTGATCGTCGTCGAGGCTCTGCTGATCACCTGCATGGGCGTCTTCAATCCGGTCCACGCGACGGAGCGCCTGCGGCGGACCCCCGCGGACCGCACCGCCCGGGTCATCAGCGCGTGGAGTGCGAGCAGCAGACTCCTCCAGGCCGCCCTGATGGTGGTCTGGGGCGCTCTGGCCACACTCATCGGCCCGCTCGGCGCGATCACCGCGTCCGGCGTCCTCCTGCTCGCCACCCCGCTCCTGCTGCCCGGACGGGCGCAGATGTCCGGTCCGGCGGCAGCCGCTCCGGCCCGGGACGTCGGGGTGTCCTACGGCTGAGAGCCTGTCGGGTGGCCCCCGGTCGGCCAGCGGCCACCGACAGGCGCTCAGGCCCGACAGGCCTAAGGGCTGTTCCGGCCCTCCAGATAGGCCAGGACGGCGAGGACCCGCCGGTGCACGGTGCCGTCGTCGGGTTCCAGACCCAGCTTGGCGAAGATCGACCCGATGTGCTTGCTCACCGCCCGCTCCGACACCACGAGTTCGGCCGCGATCGTGCCGTTGGCCTTGCCCTGCGCCATGTGTTCCAGCACTTCGCGCTCCCGGGCCGTGAGGCTCTGCAACGGCCGCGCGGATGCCTTGCGGGTCAGCAGCTGGGAGACCACCTCCGGGTCGAGCGCGGTGCCGCCCGCGGCGACCCGTTCCAGGGCCTGGAGGAACTGGTCGACGCGGCCCACCCGGTCCTTGAGGAGGTAGCCGATGCCCTGCGCGCCCCTGGCCAGCAGTTCGGCGGCGTACGTCTCCTCGACGTACTGGGAGAGCACCAGGATCGGCAGGTCGGGCAGCTCGGCCCGGGCGGCGAGTGCGGCGCGCAGGCCCTCGTCACGGAAGGTCGGGGGCAGGCGTACGTCCAGGACGGCGGCGTCCGGGCGGTGTTCCAGCAGCGCCGGAAGCACCTCGGGGCCGGTGGCCGCGTCGGCGACCACCTCGTGGCCCGAGCTGGTGAGCAGCAGGATGATGCCCTCTCTCAGCAACGCGTTGTCCTCGGCGATCACGATCCGCACGGCAGCTCCACCTCGATGTCCGTAGGCCCCCCGACGGGGCTGCTGATCCGGGTGGTCCCGTCCAGGGCGGCGACCCGCCGCCTGATCCCGACCAGCCCGCTGCCGGCGCGTTCGTCCGCGCCGCCGTGACCATCGTCGCCGATGCGGACGCGCAGCGTGCCCGCGCCCCTGCTGATCCGGACGGTCGCCGCCGTCGCCCCGCTGTGCTTGCTGATGTTCGTGAGCGCCTCGGCCACCACGAAGTAGGCGGCGGCCTCGATCGCGGCGGGGAGCCGCCGGCCGTCCTCCATCCCGTCGAGTCCGGCCTCCACGGGGACGGCCACGTCGGCCGCCAACGCCCTTACCGCACCGGCCAGTCCACGGTCCGTCAGCACCGGCGGATGGATGCCGCGCACCACGTGCCGCAGCTCCGCGAGAGCGGCGTCGGCGCCGTCCTGGGCCTCGTCGAGCCGGTCCCTGGCGGCTGCCGGGTCGCGGTCGAGGAGCTGCTTGGCGAGCCCGATGCGCAGTGACAGGGCGACGATCCGGGCCTGCGCTCCGTCGTGCAGATCGCGTTCGATGCGGCGCAGTTCGGCGCCGTGGGCCTCCACCGCTCCGGCACGGCTCTCCGTCAGCTGGGCGATGCGCTCCTCCAGGCCGGCGGGCACCGGGGGGTTGAGGATCGACCGGTTCCAGCTGGCCGACAGGTCGGCGAGGACGGGGAGCCAGCGCAGCACCCAGCCCCGGCGTACGGGGGGCGGCGTGCCGTACTCGTCGGCCGCCCGCCGGTCCAGCAGATGCGCGGCGGGCAGGGCGATCCCGTCCACGAGCAGCCCGACGGGCCACAGCACCATCGCGAGGTAGGCGGCGGCGCCCCCGACGACGGCCTGGAACGGCAGCCACAGCACATCACGCCAGGTCGCGGGATCGGTGAGGACCCGGCGCACCCGCTCGCTCAACTCCCCTGTGTCCAGAGGCAGGTACCGCGCCGGCCGGTAGGGCACGCCCAGCCTCGCGGCAACCCTGCGCCGCTCCGACTCGGCGAGCCCGCGCAGCAGCTTGGTGGCCTCAGGGAGCGCGGGCAGGCCGATGACCAGGACGGCGAAGATCAGGACGACCACCACGAGGAACGTGAGGACGTAGGTGGCGAGGCCCAGCAGGAGACCGGTGAACAGGAAGCGCGAGGCCTCCCACGACCGCTGGACGGCCGCCTGCAACGGCACGGGAGTGGAGCTCATGGAGGACCACCGTACGGGGGCTGCCTCCCGGGCGGAGTGGGGTGCTCCCCCCGGCCGTGGTGGTGCCTGCTGAACCCCCGGTCCGGGAGTGCGCACCCTCGCCGCGCAGCCTGCGCGCGCCTAGCGTTCTTGCAGGTCACAGACGTACTGGGGAAGAGGGACAGTGAAGTCGACGGTGCATACGGTCACGGCGGTGGGCGCGGCCGCGCTGAGTCTGGAGTCGGTGAGCCGGCGCTACGGCGGCCGGGGGTCGGCGGCGCTGGACGCGGTCAGCTGCGTGGTGCCGGCCGGGAGCTTCACCGCGGTGGTGGGTCCCTCCGGTTCGGGCAAGAGCACCTTCCTCCAGTGCGCGGCGGGGCTGGACCGGCCGACGTCGGGAACCGTGCGGATCGGGGGTACCGACCTCGGCGCGCTGTCGGAGGCGGCGCTGACGCGGCTGCGCAGGGACCGGGTGGGGTTCGTCTTCCAGTCCCACGCCCTGAACCTGGTGCCCTCCCTGAGCATCGAGGAGAACGTCGTCCTGCCGCTCGTGCTGGCGGGCGCCGACCCCGCATCCGACGACGTCCTGGACCGGGGCCGGGAGTTGCTGACCCGGGTGGGGCTCGCGGGACGCGGCCCGGACGGCCCGTCGACGCTGTCCGGAGGACAGCAGCAGCGGGTCGCGGTGGCCCGGGCCCTGGTGACGGAACCCGATGTGGTCTTCGCCGACGAGCCGACGGCGTCGCTGGACCCCGGGTCGGCGGCGCTGGTGCTGGCGCTGCTGCGGGACGCGGTGCGGATCGACGGCCGTACGGTCGTGATGGTCACCCACGACCCGTCGGCGGCCGACTGGGCGGACACCGTGCTGACGATGGACGGCGGGCGGCTGCGATGAGCACCCTCACCCGGAAGGAACAGCTTCCGCTCGTCACCGCGCGGTCGGGCTCGCGGCGGGCGTCGGCGTTCCTCGCGCGGCGCTCACTGGCCGCCCACCGGCGGGCCTGGGCCGCGGTGTTCGCGGCGGCGGGTGCCGCGGCGGCGCTGCTCGGGGCGTTCGCCCTCGTCCTCGGCTCGCTGCTGTCGGCGCGGCCTCCGGTGGAGCGGTACGCGGGCGCCGACGCGGTGGTGGCGGCGGACCAGAAGGTGTCGTACACGGCGAAGCCCTGGGGCAGCGAGCCGAGGACGGTGTCCGCCTACCTGCCGGAGCGGGTGCGGCTGGACCGGGCGCTGGTGGCGAAGACCGCGGCGGTGGACGGGGTGGCGGCGGCCGTCGCGGACGACTCGGTGCCGGTGGCGCTGGGCGACGGGACGGCGGCGACCGGCCGTTCCTGGGAGTCGGCCGCGCTCACCCCGTACCGGCTGACCGGTGGCCGGGCGCCGGACGGGGACGACGAGGTGGTCCTGGACGCGGCGTCGGCCCCGGCCGGCACCGGGCCGGGCGGCACGGTGACGCTCCGGGCCGGCGGTCCCGCCCGGGAGTACACCGTCAGCGGGCTCGCCGAGTCCCGGGGCGGCACCCCAGCCCCGGCCGTCTTCTTCACCGAGGCGCGTCTGACGGCACTGGCCGGGCACCCCCGTACGGTCGACGCGATCGGCGTCGTCGCCGAGCGGGGCGTCTCCCCCGAGGCTCTGCGGGGCGCGCTGCGCGCCGCCCTCCCCGACGCGACGGACCAGGATCGCGCGGTGCGGGTGCTGACCGGCGCGGAGCGCGGCGAGGGCGAGCGGGTGGACGCGCCGGCCGGGCGGAACGATCTGCTGGCGATGCTCGCCTCCGTCGCCGGGACGGTCGTGCTGGTGGCGCTGCTGGTGATCTCCTCGACCATCGCCCAGGCCGTCCACCAGCGTTCCGGGGAGCTGGCGCTGCTGCGTGCGGTGGGCGCCTCCCCGCGTCAGCTGCGGTCGGCCGTCGGCCGGGAGGCCGGGCGGGTGGCGGCGACGGCCGCGGTGCTGGGCGGGATCGGGTCGGTGCCGCTCGGATTCCTGATGCGGTCTCTGCTGGGCACCGAGGCGCTGCCGCTGCCCGTACCGCTGTGGCTGCCGTTCGGCGCCGGTGCGGTGGGGGCGCTGGTGGTCGCCCTGGCCGCACGGCCCGTGGCGATGCTCGCCGCCCGGCGCGTCACGCGGCTGCGGCCGTCCGCCGCGCTGGGGGAGGCCGGCGCCGCCGAGCCGAGCGACCCGGGTCGTTTCCGTACGGTCGCGGGGCTCCTCCTGGCACTGGCCGGGGTCAGCTCGGCCGGGCTGGCGACGACCCAGGGCGGCCAGGCCGCCGCGCTCGCCGCGTCGGGCTCGGCGACCTCGCTGGTCATCGCGGTGGCGCTGCTGGGCCCCCGGATCGCGGAGGTGGCGGTCCGGGTGCTGGGGGCTCCGATGCGCCGGTCCGCCGGGGTCTCCGGCTTCCTGGCGGCCAGGTCCGGTGCCGCGCACACCCGCAGGCTGGGCGCGGCGCTGACTCCGGTGGTGCTGGTGACGGCGTTCGTGTGCGTGCAGCTGGCGGCGGCGTCGACGCTGGAGCGGGCCGCCGACCGGCAGGCCGCCGCGGCGCTGCGGGCCGACCTGATGGTGACCGGCCCGGCGGGCGGGCTGCCGGACGGGGTGGCCGGGGCCGTCCGCGGGACGCCCGGGGTGGCGGCGGCCACGGGGGTCCTGCGCTCGGCGGTGCTCCTGGCGCACCGGGAGGCCGGCGAACCGGTGCTGGACCGGCTGCCCGTGCTGGGGGTGACGGCAGGTCAGCTGGCGAGCACGGTGGACCCCGGGGTGACTGCGGGCGACCTCGCCGACCTCACGGGCACCGGCACGGTGGCGCTCGGCGCCGACCGGGCCGACGGACTCGACGCGGGCGTCGGGGACCGGGTGGAGCTGCGTCTGGGTGACGGTACGAAGGTGGCGCCCCGGGTCGTCGCCGTCTACGAACGTTCCCTGGGTGTCGGAGAGTTTTTGTTCCCCCGGGAGGCGC
This sequence comes from Streptomyces sp. SirexAA-E, assembly GCF_000177195.2. Lineage (GTDB taxonomy): Bacteria > Actinomycetota > Actinomycetes > Streptomycetales > Streptomycetaceae > Streptomyces > Streptomyces flavovirens. Next base: position 6,000,005 of record NC_015953.1, on the reverse strand, counting down.
TCGTGGACCACGTGTCGGCCGCCCGCGACCAGGCGGTCCTGGTCCGCACGGACGGCACCGGGCCGGAGGCGGCCGCCACGGCTCTGCGGGACGCCCTCGCCCCGTACGGCGGGGTCCGGATCGGTCCGGCGACGGACGACGCCGTGCGGTCCGCCCCGGCCACGTCCGGGCAGGACGACGCGCTGGTGGTGATCGGTGTCGGGGTGATCGGCGGGTTCGCGCTGCTGGCCGTGGTCAGCACGCTCACCCTCATCACGGTGGGCCGCCGCCGTGAGCTGCGGCTGCTGCGGCTGGTGGGCGCCGGACGCGGGCAGCTGACGCGGATGCTGGTCCTGGAGACGGCGCTGGTCGCCTTCGCCGGGCTGGCGATCGGCACCCTGGTCGCCGCGGTCCCGCTCACGGCGTTCTCGGTGGCGCTGGCCGGCTCGGCACCGTACATGGTCCCCGCCCGGTACGGGGCGCTGGTGCTGGCCGTCGTCGTGGCGGCCGCGGCCGGGACGCTCCTGCCCGCCCGTACGGGCCGCTGAGGGGAGGCCGCCGGGGGCGGTGGCGGGACCGGGGCTACGCCGGTCCCGCCGCCGCCCCCAGTGCGTCCAGGACCGGCTTGATCAGCGGGTGCCCCTCGGCTCCCCGCCGCACCGCGGCGAAGACCCTCCGGGTCGGGGCGACGCCCTCCACCGGGCGTACGACGACACCGTCCAGCTCCGGGCCGCGCAGCGCCGACCGGGGTACCAGCGCCACTCCGGCGCCCGCCCCGGCCAGCGCCAGCACGGCGTGGAAGTCGTCCGAGGAGTGTTCCAGCCGTGGCGCGAACCCGGCGTACTCGCAGGCCAGGACCACCACGTCGTGGCAGGGGTTGCCGGGGTACGGACCGATCCAGGGGTCCTCGGCGAGGTCGGCGACGGCGATGTGCTCCCGTCCGGCGAGTCGGTGGCCGACCGGCAGCACGGCGTCGAAGGGCTCGGAGTACAGGGGGATACGGGTCAGGCGCCGGTCGTCGTCCCCGGGCGCGCCCCGGTACTCGACGGCGACCGCCACGTCCACCTGCCGGTCCAGCACCATCGGTACGCTCGCGTCGCCCTCGGCGTCCTGCACCCGGACCCGGATGCCGGGCGCCGTACGGGTCAGTTCGGCGATGGCGGGGGCGAGCACGAGGCCGATGCCGGTGGCGAACGCGGCGACGGTGACCGTGCCGGCGACGCCCGCGCCGTAGTCCGCGAGCTCCGCCTCGGCCCGCTCCAGCTGGGCCAGGACCTCGTTGGCGTGGGACAGCAGGATGTCCCCGGCCGCCGTCAGCCTGGCCCCGCGCGCCCCGCGCTCGACCAGCCGGTGGCCGGTCTCCTGCTCCAGGGCGGCGAGCTGCTGGGAGACGGCGGACGGGGTGAGGTAGAGCGCGGCGGCCGCGGCGGTCACCGTACGGTGATCCGCCACCGCACGGAGAATGCGCAGCCGCCGGGCATCGATCATGTCCTCATTGTCCCAGGTCGCGGCGGGCTTCCCGACCCGCCGCCCGCTTCCTCACGCCTCCAGGGCCGCCCGCGCGTCGACGAACGCGTCCACGGCGCGGTCGACGTCCTCGGTGGAGTGCGCGGCGGAGAGCTGGACCCGGATGCGCGCGGCACCCTGCGGGACGACCGGGTAGGAGAACCCGATCACGTACACGCCGCGTTCCAGGAGCAGTTCGGCCATCCGGGCCGCCTTCGCCGCGTCCCCGATCATCACCGGGGCGATGGCGTGGTCGCCGGGCAGGATGTCGAAGCCCTCCGCCGTCATCCGGGAGCGGAAGAGCGCCGTGTTGGCGTCGAGCCGCTCGCGCAGCTCGCCGGCGGACTCCAGCAGGTCGATGACCTTGAGGGAGGCGGCGGCGATGACCGGGGCGAGCGAGTTGGAGAAGAGGTACGGGCGCGAGCGCTGGCGCAGCAGGGCGACGATCTCGGCGCGCGCCGCGACGTAACCGCCGGACGCGCCGCCCAGCGCCTTGCCGAGCGTGCCGGTGATGATGTCGACGCGGTCCATGACGCCGTGCAGCTCCGGGGTGCCGCGGCCGCCGGGGCCGACGAAGCCGACGGCGTGCGAGTCGTCGACCATGACCATGGCGTCGTAGCGGTCGGCGAGGTCGCAGATCTCGGCGAGCGGGGCGACGTAGCCGTCCATGGAGAAGACGCCGTCGGTGACGACGAGGCGCCGGCGGGCCCCGGATGCCTCCTTGAGCTGCTGCTCCAGGTCGGCCATGTCGCGGTTGGCGTAGCGGTACCGCTTCGCCTTGGAGAGGCGGATGCCGTCGATGATGGAGGCGTGGTTGAGGGCGTCGGAGATCACCGCGTCCTCGGGGCCGAGCAGGGTCTCGAACACACCGCCGTTGGCGTCGAAGCAGGAGGAGTAGAGGATCGTGTCCTCCTGGCCGAGGAAGGCCGACAGGCGCTGCTCCAGCTCCTTGTGGACCTCCTGGGTACCGCAGATGAAGCGGACGGAGGCCAGCCCGTAGCCCCAGCGGTCCAGCGCCTCGTGGGCGGCGGCGACGACCTCGGGGTGGTCGGCGAGCCCCAGGTAGTTGTTGGCGCAGAAGTTGAGCACCTCGCCGGCCCGGCCACCGGAGGTGACGGCGACGTTCGCGGACTGCGGGGTGCCGATGACCCGCTCCGGCTTCTGGAGCCCGGCGTCCCGGATCTCGTCGAGGGTGGTGCGCAGGTCGTCGCGTACGGAGTCGAACATGAGGGCTGTCTCCCGGTCAGGTGGTGGGGGTCGGACGGGCGGGCGCGGGCTCGGAGGCCGTCGGCGGCGGCCTCCGGTCGAGGAGTGGCCACCCACGGGCTCTCAGGCGGTCCAGTCCAGCAGGACCTTGCCGCCGAGCCCGCTCGCGGCGTCGTCGAAGGCGGCCTCGAAGTCGCGGTAGCCGTAGCGTCCGGTGATGACCGGGGCGAGGTCGAGTCCGCCCTCCAGCAGCACGGACATGGCGTACCAGGTCTCGTACATCTCGCGGCCGTAGATGCCCTTGATGGTGAGCATCGAGGTGACGACACGGGACCAGTCGACGGGGAACTCACCGGACGGCAGACCGAGCATCGCGATCCGCCCGCCGTGCGTCATGTTCGCGATCATGTCCCGCATGGCCTCGGGGCGGCCGGACATCTCCAGCCCGATGTCGAAGCCCTCGCGCAGGCCCAGACGGCGCTGGCCGTCGGCGATGGTCTCCGCGGCGACGTTCAGGGCGAGGTCCACCCCGACCTTTCCGGCGAGTTCGAGCCGGGCCTCGCTGACGTCGGTGATGACGACGTTGCGGGCGCCCGCGTGGCGGGCGACCGCGGCGGCCATGATGCCGATCGGGCCGGCCCCGGTGATCAGGACGTCCTCGCCGACCAGCGGGAAGGACAGCGCGGTGTGTACGGCGTTGCCGAACGGGTCGAAGATCGCGGCGATGTCGAGGTCGACCTCGTTGCGGTGCACCCAGACGTTGGACGCGGGCAGCGACAGGTACTCGGCGAACGCCCCGTCCCGGCCGACGCCGAGCCCGAGGGTGGAGCGGCACAGGTGGCGGCGTCCGGCCAGGCAGTTGCGGCACTTCCCGCAGACGAGGTGGCCCTCGCCGCTGACCAGGTCCCCGACCTCGATGTCGACGACGTCGGCGCCCAGGGCGGCGACCTCGCCGACGAATTCGTGGCCGAGGACCAGGGGGGTGCGCACGGCCTGCTGCGCCCAGCCGTCGTAGGCGCGGATGTGCAGGTCGGTGCCGCAGATCCCGGTGCGCAGGACCTTGATCAGGACGTCCCCGGGGCCGATCTCCGGCTCCGGTACGTCCGTCAGCCAGAGTCCCGGCTCGGCCTTCTGCTTCACGAGTGCCTTCACGGCTGCGGCTCCCTGTACCTGTCGCCTGGTGGTGCCCCGGGGCGCGGGCATGCGAAGGCAGCCGGCGGCCCGGAGTGACTGAGGGGTCGACGGCCCGGGGCGCGTGGCGCGAAGGTCCGTCCCGTGGACCTGCGGCGTGCGGTGCCTTGTGCCGTCACGGAGCAATCTGCCGTACCGCGGGGCCCCGGGTCCATCGAGGATTTCTTAAGCGCCGCCGCAGCTGTGCTTCACACGGACCGGCTCACAGCCGCGCGTACGGGCCCAGGAAGCGGGCCCGGCCGCCCTCGGCCCGGTAGAGGAACATCCCCGTCTCGCTCCGTACCCGCCGGGTGGTGCGGAAGGAGAGGGGGCGGCTGATGCCCTGGTAGGTGAGGAGGAAGAGCCGCCGGGCGATCCCGCCGCGGTCCCCGGCGGCGGCGCTGGTGGTCTCGGCGGCCCGGGCGATCAGCCCGACCGCGTCGTACGCCTCCGCGGCCCACCGGTCGGGCGGTGCGCCGAAGCGGGCGCGGTGGGCCGCGGTGAATTCCGCGGCGGCCGGGGTGGCGGCGGGGTCGCAGTAGGCCTCGGCGAACACCCAGCCGTCCCCGGCGTCCCCGGCGTCCCGGAGGAAGACCGGGGAGAGCGCGGGGCCGCTGGACACCCTGGTCCCGGCGTATCCGGCCTCCGCCAGGGCCACCGCGCACCGGGCGGCGCGGGCGGGCGACGTGCCCGCGAAGACGACGGCGTCCGCCCGTGCGGTGACGGCCGCGCGGGCGGCGGCACCGAAGCCGTCGCGGACGGTGTCCACGGTGACCCGGGCGAGGCGCAGGTCCCGGAAGGCCTCGGTGATCTCCCAGCCACCCGCGTCCGGCGACCGGTCCTCGACGACGCGGATCCGCTCGGCGGGGCGCACATGCGCCAGGTAGTCGATCAGCGCGGTGGGCAGATCGGCGTCGAACGGCCGGATCACGCACAGGGTCTCGGTGGCCCCTTTCGTGGCGGATCCCGCCGCGACGACGACCGTGGCCAGGCGGCTCCCGGCGTACCGGGTGACGACGGCCTCGGGCGTGACGTCCGTGGTCGGTCCGACGACGGCGATCACCTCCTGGGCGGCCGCCAGCCGTTCGGCGACCCGGAGGGCACCGGCGGCGGTCCCGGTGTCGTCCTCGGCGCGCAGCGCGAGCCGGAAGGGGGCGGCGGCACGCGCGTTGTGGCCGTCCACGGCCAGCTGGGCGCCCCGCAGGTGCGCCACTCCGACGAGCTTGCCCGGGCCGCTCAGATCGGCGTGCAGGCCGATCGTGTACGTGGGCCGGCGCCGGGTGGCCGGGGGCGCTCCGCCGGCGCGGCGGGCGGCGATCCAGGCGGCCGTGCCGCCGCCGGCCAGCAGCACCGCGCCGGCCGCGCCCGCGGCCAGGAAGCGGCGCCGGGAGGGTGGCGCGGGACCGGCCGGCGCGGACGGTGGTGCGGGCGGGGGCCCCGGGTCGGGCAGGGCGAGCGCGGCGGCGGAGCGTTCGGCGAGCTCGGCGGTCAGCCCCGGGATGTGCCACCCCGTGTCGGGGCCGCCCCGGGACAGCAGGGCCCCGGCCTCCCGGGCGGTGGGGCGGTCCCCGGGCGCCTTGGCCAGGCAGGCGGTGACGGCGGCCAGGAGTCCGGGTGGCGTCCCCGCCAGATCCGGGTCCTCGTGGACGGTGCGGAAGAGCACCCCGGCGGCGGAGCCGTCGCCGAAGGGGCGGTGTCCGGTCGCCGCGTACACGAGGACACAGCCCAGGGCGAAGACGTCGCAGGCCGGGCCGGTCTCGCCCGCGGTCGCCTGTTCGGGCGCGAGGTAGCCGGGGGTGCCGAGCAGCGCGCCGGTCGCGGTCAGCGCGGTGGCGCCCGCGTGGCGTGCGATGCCGAAGTCGATGAGCCGGGGCCCGTCTCGGGCGAGGAGCACGTTGCCGGGTTTGACGTCGCGGTGGACGAGGTCCGCCGCGTGGGCGTCGGCGAGCGCCCGGGCCAGCCGGGTGCCGAGAGCGCGCACGGCGTCCTCCGGCAGCGGTCCCCGCTCCCCCACGGCCTCCGCGAGCGACGGGCCGGGGACGAACTCGGTGGCCAGCCACGGCTCGTGGGCCTCGGTGTCCGCACCGGCCACCGGGACCGCCCACGGCCCGTCGAGGCTCCGGGCGGCCTCGGCCTCGCGCCGGAAGCGGGCGCGGAAGCCGGGGTCGGCGGCGTGCTCCGCGTGGATCACCTTGACGGCGGCCAGGTCGCCGCCGGGGCCGCGGGCCAGGTAGACAACGCCCATGCCGCCCGCGCCGAGACGCGCCAGCGGACGGTACGCGCCGATGGCGCGGGGGTCCTGGGAGGTGAGCGGCCGCATCTCAGGCCCCCGTCTTCGGCGCGGCCCCCAGGTAGCGGTAGCGCCCTTGTTCGGCCCGGTACAGATGCGCGTCGTCCGCCACCAGCATCCGGTCGTCGTCGAAGGCGTACGTGCGGGAGATCCCCTTGTACGTGGACGCGGCGATCCGGGCGACGAGGGCCGCCCGGGTGGGCCTCTTCCCGGCCGTACCGGCGGCGGCGGTGAGGGCGGCGGTGACGAGCCCGGCGGCGTCGTGGGCCTCGGCGGCCCAGGGGGCGGGCGCGGACCCGAACCGTTCGCGGTGGGCGGCCGCGAACTCCTCGGCGGCGGGCGCGGCGGCGTCGGTGTACGGCGCGACGAACTCCCAGCCCGACGCGGCGGGGCCCGCGTCCTTCAGGAACCGCGTGTCCATGGAGGTGTACATGGCCATGCGCGGGCCCCCGAAGGAGGCCGCGGCGAGGGCGCGGGCGGTGCGGGCGGCCCCGGCCGCGTCACCGGCGTAGAAGAAGGCGTCGCTGCCGTGCGCGAGCATGTCCTCGACCACCGGGCCCAGTTCCTCGGTCCCGGCGGGCACGACCCTCGGGTAGGTGGTTCCCGTGGTGAGGTCGCCGGTCAGCAGGTTGGTCGCGTACCCGCCCGAGTAGGCGGCCCGGCCGCCCGCCCGGTCCAGGATCACGCCGAGCCGCTCCACGCCGGGCCGCAGCACCTGCCGGACGACGACCGGCACGGACAGGACGGCGTAGGACGGGGCCGCCTGGAAGAAGGACTTCCGGGAGCCGGGCCCGTAGGTGATCGCCAGGGACGACACGGTGACCAGCGGGAGCATCGCCTCGTCGTAGAGGCCGAGGACGGCACCGGCCTCGGCGTCACCGGTCGGGCCGACGACGGCGAGCACGTCACGGTCGCGGGCGAACTCCTCGGCGACCTCTGCGGCCCGCTGCGGTTCGCCCCGGTCGTCGAGCGCCTTGACCCGGAGGGCGAACGCCTGGTCCGTACGGGAGTTGAAGCGCTCGACGGCGAGGCGGACGCCGCGTTCCTGGGCCCGGCCCGCCGCGCTCCGGGCCCCGGAGAGGTCCGCCTGCACCCCGATCGTCCAGGCCCGGGTGCCCGCCTTCCCCTTGCCGTCCGCCCTCCCGCGCCAGGCCGTCAGCCCCGCGTATCCCCCGCCGGCCAGGAGGACGGCGCCGCCGGCGGTCAGGGCGAGGACTCTCCGCCGGGCCGGGGGTGCGGGCTCCTCCGCGACGGTGGGCTCGATGCCGGGCAGGGCGAGCATCGCGGCGGACCGGTCGGCCACCAGCCGTACGACGTCCTCGGGCAGCCATGCGGCCGACCCGTTCGGTATGTCCTCGGCGATGCGCGCGTCGAGCTGCCGGGCGGTGGGCCGGGCGGCCGGGTCCTTGGCGAGGCAGTCGGCGACCAGGGCGCGGAGTTCGGGGTCGTCGATCCCGGTGAGATCCGGTTCGTCGTGCACCGTGCGGTAGAGCACGGCCTCCACCGCGCCGCTGCCGAAGGGCGGCCGGCCGGTCACCGCGTAGGCGAGGAGACAGCCGAGCGAGAAGACGTCGCTCGCGGGGCCGGGGGCCGTGCCGTCGGCGGTGGCCTGTTCCGGCGAGAGGAAGCCGGGGGTGCCCACGACGAGGCCGGTGGCGGTGAGCGCGGTGGCATCGCCCCTCCGGGCGATACCGAAGTCGATCAGGCGCGGGCCGTCGGCGGTGAGCAGGACGTTGCCGGGTTTCACGTCGCGGTGGACGAGCCCGGCGGTGTGTACGGCGGCCAGGGCGCGGGCCAGCAGCCGGCCCAGCACCCGTGTGCCGCGGGCGGGCAGCGGGCCGCAGCGGGCGACGGCCTCGGAGAGGGCCGGCCCCGGCACGAACGTGGTGGCCAGCCACGGCTGTTCGCCCTCGGTGTCCGCGTCGACGACCTCCACGGCCCAGGGGCTGCGCACACTCCGTGCGGCCTGTGCCTCACGGCGGAACCGGGCCCGGAAGCCGGCGTCCCCGGCGTGCTCCGGGAGGATCACCTTGATCGCGACGGGCGCCCCCGTGTCCGTACGTCCGAGGTAGACCACCCCCATGCCGCCCGCGCCGAGGCGTCCGAGCAGCCGGTGGCCGCCGATGCGTGAGGGGTCGGTGGGGCGCAGCTCGTCCATCGGGGGCCTCAGCTCTGCTTCTTGACGGCGGCGTCCAGCCGGGCCAGCATCCCGGCCTGCGCCTGGTCCAGGAGGGCGGAGATCTCCTTCTCCGGCCTGCCCTCGGCGCCCTTGCCCGTCACCGCCACGGTGAACTGGAGGATCTGCGCCTGCTGCCAGACGTAGGCGTGGGGGCCGCCCAGTTCGTCGCTCCGGAACGTCCCGAGCTCGATCAGCAGGTCGTCGTAGTCGGCTGGGCCGTCCTCGCCGCCCAGCAGCCCGGTCGACACCATCGACTCGATCCGCTCACCCTGCCGGAGCTGCTGGGAGGGACAGCGCATCGTCTCCTCCAGCGACTCGGCCGTGTCCCACCGGGCGTCGTCGGCGGTGCGGTGGACGGTGACGGCCGCGGAGAGCCGCACGGGCCCCTTGCCCCCTTCCGCCGGCAGCTCGTAGGAACGGCTGAGCGTGGCGAGCACACTCGCGCGGAGCTTCCCCGCGTGCCAGACGCAGTCGGCGCCGAGCACCGGCCAGGTCTCCGGATCGCTCTCGTACGGGGTGCGGCGCACGACGCCGGGTCCGAAGCCGGCGGGGTCGGCGATGACCTGGGCGACGAGGGCGCGCGCGGCGCCCCGGTCCCGGGGAAGCCTGGCGGGGTCCGCGTCCAGGGCCCCGGCCGGGGAGCCGGTCGCCGAGGGGGAGGGGCCGTTCCTCCCCGGGGGCGGGCTCCCCTCACCGGTGTCCGGGGCGCCGCCGGAGCAGGCCGCCAGGAGCAGCAGCGGGGGCAGGAGTGCCATGGCGTACGGGCGTAAGCCCCCGAGGTGCCTCATGAGTCCCTGTCCCCCGTCTCCGCGACTGTCCACGACGCCGCCCGATCATAGGAGCGCGGGCCCGCGCGGCAGGGGGTTCGGCCGAACTGTTGCGACCGCGGGACACACGCGTGACGGTCGGTCACGGTGCGTGGCGGAGGTCAGGGGCGGGGCCAGGGGCGGCCGTCGAGGTTCTCGATGTCGGTGTTGAAGCGCTTCAGGTAGCCGGCGAAGGCGGCGACCTCCTCGGGGTCCCAGCCGGCCATGACCTTCTCCAGTCCCCGGATGTTCCCGGTCCGCTCGGCGTCGAGGCTGCGCTCGCCCTCCCGGGTGATCCGGAACTTGCGCGCGATGCCGCCGTCGGGGTCGGGGATGCGCTCCACCAGGCCCGCGCGCAGCATGGCGGCGGTCTGCCGGTTGAGGGTGGAGGCGTCCAGCCCGAAGGCGTCGCTGAGCTGCCCGATGGACATCGGACCTTCCATCCGGATGCGGCTGAGCAGGGTGTACGCGCTGCGGTCCAGGTGCGAGCCGTTGCGGGTGCTCAGCTGGACGTGCCGTCCGAGCAGCATGGTCTCGAACTCGATCAGGTGCGTGGGCTTCTCCATGGTCCTTCTCTCGACCGCCTTCACCGTGCGCCGGGGCTCTCACGTGCAGATATACCACCCTCGTCGACTTGACCGGAATTTTAGGTATGTTGACATAGCTATAACTGCGTACCTACACTGCCGGGCATGCCCGACTCCTCCGCGCCTCCTCAGGACATCGACCACGTGGCCTCCGTGCTCGTGGCGTGCCTGCCCGCGCTGCACCGGGGTCTGGAGCGGCAGATCGCGAAGGAGTTCCCGCACCCCCGGCTTCCCGACGGCCAGCTCGCACTGCTGTTCCTCGTCGAGGAACGCGAGGGCATCACCGTGCGGGAGACGGCCGAGGCCCTGCTGATGAAGCCGAACAACGTCAGTGCCCTCGTCTCCCAGCTCACCGAGATCGGGCTGCTCGAACGCCGCCAGGACGCGGCGGACAAGCGGGTCGCCCATCTGCACCCGACCGCCCTCGCGCGGGAGCGGCTCGCCGAGGCGCGACTGCTCAAGGAAGCGCACATGGTGCGCGCGCTGCACACCCTCACCGACGGCGACCTCGACGCCCTCGGCGCTGCCCTGGGCGCGCTGACCTCCCTACCCCGGCCTCTGCACTCCCCCGCCGGCTGACCTCCACCGCGTCCGGCCGGGAGCCCGGGACCACCGTCGGTCCCGGGCTCCCGGCCGGTTCCGGCTGCCGTCCCCGTGGGCCGGCCGTCGCCGCGTGGGCGCAAGCGGTGCCGCCGCCCCGGCTTCCCCGACTTCCCGAAGTACGTACACAGACAAGGCACTTCCATGTCCTCCACCACCGTGGGCACCTCCCCCCTGCCCGCCGGCTCCCCACCGGACCGTCCGAAGCGGGACAGGCGCGGCAACCCGTGGCTGACGCTGATCGCCGTCGCCATCGGCCTGTTCATGGTCAACCTCGACTCCTCCGTCGTCGCGATCGCCAACCCGGAGATCGGCCGGGACCTGAACGCCTCCACCGCGGACCTCCAGTGGGTCACCAACGCCTATCTGATCGCCATGGCCGCCCTGCTGATCCTGGGAGGCAAGCTCGGTGACCGCTTCGGACGGCACACGGTCTACCTGGTGGGCACATTCGGCTTCACGCTGGCGTCGGTGGCCATCGCCCTCTCCGGTTCGATCGAGGGCGTCATCACCTTCCGTGCCGTCCAGGGCCTCTTCGCCGCCCTGCTGATCCCCAACACCCTCGGCCTCCTGCGCGCGGTCTTCCCGCCCCAGAAGTTCGGCATGGCCGTGGGCCTGTGGGCCATGGTGGCGTCCTGCTCCACCGCGCTCGGTCCGATCGTCGGCGGTCTGCTCATCGAGCACGTCAACTGGGAGTCGGTGTTCTACGTCAACGCCCCCATCGGTGTCGTCGCCCTGGTCTTCAGCCTCTTCGTCCTGCCCAGCAGCAAGGACTCCACGGGGCACCACCGCTTCGACGTCCCCGGCGTGGTCCTGCTCGCCGTCGGCCTGGTCGCCCTGATCTTCGGCGTGGTCAAGGGCGAGACCTGGGGCTGGACCTCGGGCGGCACGCTGGGGTCGATCGCCGCGGGTCTGTGCGTGCTGGCCGTCTTCTGCTGGTACGAGACCCGCCTCGCGCACCCGCTGCTGCCGATGCGCCTCTTCCGCAACCGCTCGCTGACCATCGGCGCGCTCGTCACGGCGATCAACTTCTTCGTGATGCTCGGCGTGATCTTCTTCGTGATGCTGTACCTGCAGAACGTGCGTGGCTTCACACCGGTCGAGGCCGGTGTCCGCACCCTGCCGTTCAGCCTGGCCACCGTGGTGGCCGCACCGCTCGGTGCCGCCCTGACCCAGCGCTTCGGCCCGCGGGTCACCATGCCGGCCGGCATGGCGCTCCAGGCGGTGGCCGCCCTCTGGATGCTGACCTGGGAGGCCGGTTCCTCGTACGCCTCCCTGTGGCCGCCGTTCCTCGCCATCGGGCTGGGCGTCGGCATCGTGATGTCCGCGTCGTCCGACGCCATCGTCGGCAACGCGCCGAGGAAGGACGGCGGTGTCGCGGGCGGGCTCCAGGCCACCTCGCTGCAGATCGGCGGTGCGCTGGGCACGTCCGTGCTGGTCTCCCTGATCAGCGGCAAGGTGGGCTCCACGCTCACCGGCGAGCTGACCTCGGCCGGTGCCCCGGCGGATGCGGCGGCCGGCTTCGAGGAGGCCAAGGACGCGGTGTCCATGGGGGTCTCGCCCGTTTCCTCCGGCATGACGGCGCAGTTGAGGGCCGCCGTCGTCGAGGGCAGCGGCAACGCGTTCATGAACGGTCTCCACGCCGCCGTGCTCGTCACCGCGGTCCTCTGCGTCGCCGGTGCGCTGCTGGCCGGGTTCGGCATGCGGAGCAAGCCGGAGGCCGCCGCGAAGCACTGACCGCACACGACGGTGCCGGCCGGGAGCGGGGTTCCAGGACCCCGCCCCGGCCGGCGCCGTGCTCCATCGGGGCGCGGGCGGAAGGGACGGTCACGCCTGCTGCCGCGCCGGCGAGGTTCCCGCACCACTCGCGGGGGCCGCGCCGGTCCGCAGGATCGGCGCGGTGAGGCAGGCGACCGCGCAGAAGGCCACCGGCAGGAGGAACGCCAGGTTCAACGGCATCAGATGGGTCATCGGACCGATCACCGCCGGACCGGCGAGCATCCCGAGGTAGCCGAGCCCCGCCACCCGGGACACGTTGGCTCCGGCGGCGCCCGGGTCGGCGTGGCCCGCCGCGCTGAACAGCTGCGGGACACAGCCGGAGAGGCCGATCCCGAAGACGGTCCAGCCGACCAGGGCGAGCGGCACCACGGGCGCGAGCGTCGCCACGGTCAGGCCGACCGCGGCCACCGCCGAGCCGTACCGCACCACCGCGACGGTGCCGATCCGCGCGGCCACCCGGTCGGTGAGCAGGCGGCCTACGGTCATGGCCGTGGCGAAGGCGCCGTAGGCGAAGGCCGCCGTGGCCTCGGGGGCGTCCAGGACGTCCTTCAGGTGCAGCACGCTCCAGTCGTTGGCGACCCCCTCGCTGAGCATGAGCATGAAGGCCAGCGCCGCCAGGATCCAGATCCGGGACGGCGTCCCGCGCTCGGTGCCCGCGGCCTCCGTGGCCGCCGCCTCCTCGGCCGGCACGGACTCCGGCGGCAGCAGGGCGCGGGACGCCGTCCCGGCGGCGACCAGGCCGAGCAGGGCCATGGCGCCGAGGGTGGTGGCCGCGCTCAGGCCGAGGCTCAGCGTGACGGCGCCCACCAGTGAGGCGAGCACACCGCCGATCGAGAACAGGGCGTGGAAGGCGGACATGATGGGCCGTCCGTAACCGCGTTCGACCTGGACGGCATGGGTGTTCATGCTGACGTCCAGGCAGCCGTTGCCGAAGCCGAACACCAGCAGGGCCGGACCGAGCGTCCAGGCGTTGCCGGCCAGCCCCGGCAGGGCGAGGGCCACACCGCACAGTGCCGCGCTCAGCGGGACGACCTTGCGGGCCCCGTAGCGGTCGGCGAGCGGGCCGGCCAGCCGCATGCCCGCGAAGGCGCCGGCGCCCAGCAACAGCAGCAGCCAGCCCAGCACGGCGTGGCTGATGCCCGTGTGCGCCTCCACGCTGGGGATGTGGACGATCCACATCCCCAGCAGGAAGCCGTTGAGTACGAAGTACGCGAAGGTGGCCAGCCGGCCGGCGCGCAGGGTCTTGTCCATGCCCGAGAACCTATAGAACACCATTCATGTTCGTAAAGTTGCTTTTCGAACATCGTCTGTGTTCAATACGCGCATGGCGAGTACGGACCGGCTGAGACGGATCACCGACGCGGTGCGCGAGCGCGGCAGCGTCGGGGTGGCGGAACTGGCCGGGCTCACCGGCGCCTCGGAGATGACGATCCGGCGCGATCTGGAGACGCTGGCCGGCCAGGGCGTGCTGGAACGATTCCGCGGCGGGGCCAGGAGCCTGGTGCTGCGCGGCGAGGAGCCGCCGTTCGCGCTCCGGGCGGGCGAGGGTGTGGAGACCAAGCGGCGCATCGCGGACGTCGTGGCCTCGCTGCTCACGGACGGCGAATCGGTCGTCCTGGACAGCGGGACCACGTGTCTGGAGGTGGCACACGCGCTGGCCGGCCGCCGGCTGACCGTCATGCCGCTGTCCCTGCACGCCGCCAACGCCCTGACCGGGGCGCCCGGGCCGACCCTGCTGCTGCCCGGCGGCCGGCCCCGCCCCGGCGAGCTCGCGCTGACGGGACCGCTGACGCAGGCGTCCCTGGCCTCCCTCCGCTTCGACACGGCCGTCATCGGCTGCTGCGGCCTGACCGCGGCCGACGGCCTGACCGCGTACGACCTGGAGGACGCCGCCGTCAAGCGTGCCGCGATCGCGTCGTCCCGCCGCGTCGTCGCCGTGGCCGACGGCGCCAAGTTCTCCCGTACCGCGCTGGCCCTCGTGGCACCGGCGAGCGCCTTGCACACGGTCGTGACGGACGCGACGGCCCCGGCCGAGGAGACCGAGGCCCTGGCCGCCGCCGGGGTCGACGTCCGTACGGTCTGAGACGCGGGGGCAGCTCTCAGGAGGGCCGCGGGACGAACGCCCTCAGGGCCTCGCAGAGCCGCTCCGGCCGGTCCTGGGGAATCAGCGTGTAGCTGTCCTCGACCTCCACGAGCTCGCCCCGGGGCAGCAGGCCGGCCAGCCTGCGCCCGTGGGAGGGCGGCATGACCTTGTCCTCGGTGGCCCAGACGACGAGAGCGGGCCGGTCGAACGTACGCAACGCCTCGGCCCACTCCAGGAGTTCCCTCTCGGGCGGTACGCCGAGTGCGTAGGCCCTGAGGTCCCGGCGGATCGCGGCGGAGGTCCACAGGGGCCGGAACCACTCGTCCATCACCTCGGGCGGAACCGGCCGCTTGCTCATCCAGCCCCAGGTGACCGGGAGCCTGCGCAGCGGCTTGAGCTTCAGCAGGGCGAAGGCGAGCCGCAGGCCGCCGGGCACCTTCGCCGCGAGGTACAGATTGCGTCCGGGCAGCCCGGGCGGGAAGTTGCCGAACGCCTCGCAGGAGGTGAGCACCAGCCTGCCGATCCGCCGGTCCCGCCCGTCGGCGACGAGGAACTGGGCGCCGCCCCAGTCGTTCATCACGAGCGTGACGTCCTGGAGTCCGAGCGCGTCCAGGAACTCCGCCACGAGCCGGGCGACCCCCCGGACCGTGAGGTCGGCGTCGGGCAGCATCGGTCTGCGGTGGCCGCCCAGCGGCAGCGTGGGCACGACGCAGCGGAAGTCCGCGCCCAGGCCGGCGACGACGTGCCGCCAGAGCGAACCGTTCATCGCGACCCCGTGCAGCAGCACCACCACGGGCCCGTCGCCACCGGTGTCCTCGTACTCCACCACTCCGGCGGACAGCAGCACCTCGCTCATACCGGCCAACTTAGGGCCTCGCGGCTCCGGGGGACACGGCACGGCGACCTCGTGTCGCACCCGGGAGAGCGCGCCCGTGCGCCGGGCGCCTCCCCCTGGTGCCTCCCCGACGGCGCGGGCCGGGCGCCCGGGCCTTGATAGCGTCTGCCCACGCGACTACGGACCGCTCCCCTCGCGGAGTTGTGACCGCGGTGGGCCCGGACGGACGTGGCACGGAAAAGGACCGACACATGAGCCTCGCGCAGTTGCACTACACCGCCGCCACGGCAGGTGACGGGGGATCAGGCGGCCGGTTCACCGCCGTCGACGCCGCGATACCCGGGCCGGTGCGCGCGGAGGCCGCGCCGCTGCTCGCCTACGCGGCGCCGACGGGCACCCCGGAGCGGCCCACCGACGCCGAACTCCGCGCGCTGCCCGTCGCGTTCGGTTTCAGCTCCCTCTCCGACGGCAGCCACCTGGTCAGCCGCACGGTGGCCTCCGGCACCTCCGGTTTCCACGCCCACGCCGTCCACCTCCCGGCGGACACGCCCCTGCCGGGACGGCTGCTGCCGGTCGCCGCGTGGGGGGCCTCCGGGTGGCTCTCCTCGACACCCGGGCGGACCCGGCCCGATCCGCTGACCTCGCTGGCCCTGGCCGGGCCGTCGGGCGGCCTCTCCCGCGACGGGCTGGGCGACTTCGCCGTGTCCCGCGGCCCGTGGCTGGCCGCCGTCCTCGGCGACATACGACGGGCGAGCGAGGACCCGTCCGCGCCGCAGGTCGTGCTCGTGGAGCGGCACAGCGCGGACGTGGCCCGGTGGATCGCCCTCGCCGTCGCCGTACTGCCGCGGGAGCACGCCGAACGGCTGACCTTCACCACCTACACCCGGCACCCGGGGGCCGCCGCGCACCGGGTCGTCGGGGTGCAGCCGCAGGACGCGCCCGACGTGCGCGATCCCCGCTTCCGCGTGCACGTCACCACCGGGCCGCGCCCCGCCGGCCCGGGGGACGACGCCTGGGCGGCGACCGCCGCCCGCATCTGGCGCCACCGGGCCCCGGAGCTCTTCCGGGACGCGGCCGAACTGCCGGGCGAGCCGTTCTCCGCCGGGCCGCTCGCCGTGACGGCGCTGGGCGCGGGTATCGCGCTGGCGTCCGAGGAGCGCGCCGCCGCCGCCGACTGGGCGGCGGTGCGGCCGTACGCCTTGGACGAGAAGCGGACCCAGCAGCTGACCGCCGCGCTCACCGCGCCCGGCGAGGACCGTACGCCCGCCGAGTGCGCCGCCGCGCTCCGGCTGCTCACGGCGCTCGACGGCCGCTCCCCGGCCGCCGTCACCGCCCCGCTGGCCGCGCTGCTGGTGACCGAGGCGGTCCACGGAGGCGACGTCACCCTGGAACCGCCGGCCCGCTCCGCGTTCGCCGGGGCCGCCGGGCAGCGCGCGGTCGACGCGCTGGTGGCGGAGCTGGGCGAGGACCTGCTGGCCGAACTCACCGCGGGGGCCGCCGGGGGCGTCGCGCGGACCGTGCAGCTGCTGCGCGTGGCGCGGCTGCTCGGCCTGGACCGCACGGAGGTGCTCCCGGGCGTCGTACGCCGTCTGGCGGGCGCGCTCCTGGACGACGCGGAGGCCGGGGCGTGTCCGGCGCTGCCCGATCTGCTGGACGAGCAGTTCGACGTGCGGACGGCGCTGCTCGGCGAGCTGGACCGGCTCGCCCCCGACGACCCGGCGGGCGCGGAGCGGCTGCTGGCGCGGGTGCCCCTGCCGTTCACGGGCACGCAGGCACTGCCGCATCTGCGGATGTGCGCGGCGGCACCCGGGGCGAAGGCACGGGGCGCGGGGCGGGTGGAGGTCCTGCACACGGTGCTGCGGGCCGCCGGCATGTCCCCGTTCTCCGAACCGCTGGTGCTGCGCACGGCGGTGGGCCTGGTCTGGGGCCGGGACGGGCTGACGGCCGCCGAGGGGCTCGCGCTGCTCGGCGAGACCACCTCGGACGCCCACCGGACGGCCGGGACCTGGCGGCACCTGGTGGACGCCGCGCTCGCCGCCCCGGCGGACGACGAGGACGGCCCGGCGCTCGCCCACGACGTGCTGCGCGCCTTCCCGCAGGAGATCGACGCCCGGGTGCGCGCCGGTCTGCTCCTGCTGGACTTCGCCCGGGAGGTGCGCGCCGGCACGGCGGAGCCCGGCTGGGCCGGGCGGGCCCGCTCCCTGCGCGAGGGGGCCGAGCCGGTGGAGCCGTCGGTCCGGGACCACGCCTACGGAGCGGTGGCGCGCCGGCTGCTCGCCCCGGACCGGCCGGAGGCGGAGCTGTTCGCCTGTGTGCACAGCGAGGACGAGGAGCTGATCGCCGCCTACGGCCGGGCGGCCCGCCGTGACGAGGTGGCCGCCCTGCTGCGTACCGACCCCGTGTACGCGGCGGACTGCTTCACCGTCTGGACGTCCCATCCGCACGCGGGCGACGCCTGGACGCGGACCCGTACGGCCCTGCTGGAAGAGGTCCTGCGGCCCGTGGTCCGGGCGCTGTCACCGGAGGAGGTCGCGGCCGTCGAGGCGGGTGTGGAGAGCGCGGGCACCAGCCGCACGCTCGACGCCTTCCGCGCCTGGAACCGCCCCTCGCGCTCGCTGGGGCGTCTCGGCAGACGCATCGCGGGGCGCGTGCGCCGGGGGTGACCCGCGGCGGGGCGCGAGCGGCCGTGCGCGCCAGGTACCGTGGAGTGTTCCGATCTCGTGTGCCTCCGGTGGGCTGCGTGACACCCCAGGAGGAGAGCCATGACGACCAACCGCGGACGCAAGGACGTGATCCGGGACCGGATGGCGGCGACCGGGGAGTCGTACAACGTCGCCGCGCGCCACCTGAAGGCGATGAAGGACACGAGCGCGACCCGTGCGGCCGTGCTCACGCAGCGGTGGACGCCCGCCGGGTCGGCCGACGTGCCCTGTCCGTGCGGCAGCACCTGCGAACCCGGTGAGGACTGCGGGCGCTGCCACGCCCGGCACCTGCACGTGAAGCGGTATCCGGGCAGCGTCACCGACGTGGAGGTCTGGGCGGACCGCTACGAGTGCACGGGCTGCCCGTCCTCGTACACGCTGACGATCCGGCTGGCCGGGCGTCCCTGGGGCGTCGCCGGGACCGTGATCCGGGGCGGGTCGGCCGAGGAGGTCGTCCAGGCGACGGTGTTCCCGGGGGTCGTGCACCCGCTGCTGCGTGCCGCGGCGGCCGCCACGTCCGAAGACGCCTGACGGCCGCCCGGCCCGCACGCCGGGAGCGCCCTCAGGCCTCTTCCGGCTCCAGTCGCAGCGAGATCGAGTTGATGCAGTACCGCTGGTCGGTGGGGGTCGGATACCCCTCACCCTCGAACACGTGACCGAGGTGCGAGCCGCACCGGGCGCAGCGCACCTCGGTGCGGACCATGCCGTGACTGGTGTCCGAGATCAGCTCGACCGCGTCGGTGTCCTTCGGGTCGTAGAAGGACGGCCAGCCGCAGTGCGACTCGAATTTGGTGTCGGAGCGGAAGAGCTCCGCCCCGCAGGCGCGGCAGGAGTAGACGCCCGCCGTCCTGGTGTCGGTGTACTCGCCCACGAACGCCGGCTCGGTGCCGGCCTTGCGCAGCACCGCGTATTCGGCGGGGGTGAGCTCCGCCCGCCATTGCTCGTCCGGTTTCTCGACGTCGTAGGACACGGTGGCTCCCTCAGTTCGACAGGTGGTCCAGGATCCGCGGGCCGAGGTCGGTGACGTCGCCCGCTCCCATGGTGAGAACGAGATCGCCGGGCTTCGCCATTCCCGCCACGGCGGCGGGGATCCGGGCCTTGTCGTGGACGGCCGTGACGTCGGCCCCGGCCGTCTTCGCGGCATCGATGATCAGCTCGCTGGTGATGCCCGGGATCGGGTCCTCACGGGCGGGATAGATGTCCAGGACCAGAGAGGCGTCGGCGAGGGCGAGGGCCTGGCCCATCTCGGTACCGAGCTCCTGCGTACGGGAGAAGAGGTGCGGCTGGAAGACCACCAGCAGCCGGGACCCGGCGGCGGCGCCCCGCATGGCCTCCAGGTCGGCGGCCATCTCCGTGGGGTGGTGCGCGTAGGAGTCGATGACCTGGACGCCGGCCGCCTCGCCCTTGAGCTGGAGACGGCGCTTGACGCCGGTGTAGGTGCCGATCGCGGAGGCCAGGTTGTGCGCCGGGACGCCGAGGGCGACTCCGGCGGCGAGGGCCGCGACGGCGTTGAGCGCGTAGTGCCGGCCGGGCACGGAAACGGTGAAGGTGAGGTACTTGCCGCCCAGCACGACGGTGACCTCGCTGGTCAGCCCGCGCGGGGTGATCTTGTGCACCCGTACGTCGGCGCCCTCGGCCTCGCCGTAGGTGACGACCTGGAGGCCGTCCTGCCCGCGGACCCGCCGGGTCAGCTCGACGGCGCCCTGCTGGTCGGCGGAGACGACGAGCGTGCCACCGGGCACGACCTTGCCGGTGAACGTCTCGAAGGACTCGTAGATCTCGTCCATGGAGGCGTAGTTGGCGTGGTGGTCCAGCTCGACGTTGAGGACGATCGCGACCTGGGGGACGTACTTCTGGAAGCTGCGGTCGCTCTCGTCGGCCTCGGCGACGAAGATGTCGCCCCCGCCGTGCGCGGCGTTCGTGCCGGGGCCCTCCAGGTCGCCGCCGATGGCGTACGAGGGGTCGAGACCCAGACCGGACAGGGCGACGGCGAGCATCGAGGTGGTGGTGGTCTTGCCGTGCGTGCCGGCGACGGCGATCGCCCGCAGGCCCTCCATCAGGGCGGCGAGCGCGTCGGAGCGGTGGACGACCGGCACGGACAGCTCCGCGGCGCGGACCAGCTCGGGGTTGTCCGGGCGGATGGCGCTGGAGACGACCACGCAGGACGCGTCGTCGGCGAGGTGGCCCGCGGCGTGCCCGATGTGGACGGTCGCCCCCAGCGCGCGCAGCGCCTCGGCGGTGGCGGACTCCTTGGCGTCGCTGCCCGCCACCTTGGCGCCCCGCTGGGCGAGGATCTTCGCGATGCCCGACATTCCGGCGCCGCCGATGCCGATGAAGTGCGGCCGTTCCAGGGCGGCAGGAATACCGGGTGCCATGCGTGAGTCTCCCGAGGGTGCGACGGGTGGGTGTGGTCCGGCCCCAGCCTATTCGTTGTGCGCGAAGAGCTTGAGCACCGGTACGCCCACCTTGTGACGGGCCCGTGACGCCCAGTCGCGGTGGAAGAACTCCTCGACGTAGTGGGGCGCGGTCAGCACGATGACCTCGTCGGCCCGGGAATCCTCGACCACGGTCCTCAGCCTGTCCAGGGGGTGGTCCTCGACCACCTGCCCGACCGCCTCGGCGCCGGCCTTGCGCAGCTCCTGGAGCGAGTACTCCAGCGCCACCGCGGCGGGCTCCTGGGCGGCCCTGCCCTCCGGCTCCTCGTTCTCCCGGGCGGCCTCCTTGAGCTCGCCCAGCGCCACGTCGTCGATCGCGCGCAGCAGTACGTCGGCCTGGTCGCCGCGGGGCTGCATGAGGACGACGAACGAGATCCGCTCCTCGCCGTGGAGCGTGGTGACGAACTCCACGTCCACGGGGCTGAGGGGCTTCTCGATCATCAAAACGCTTGTGAACACGACAGGCGCCTTCCGCTTCATCTCTTCGGCCGTGTGCGGCCGCTGCTGCTGAAACCATCCTTCCCCGTCATCGCACGGGGTCGCAGGGTCAAGTCTGCCCATCCGGAGCTAACCGGAACGGGAAATTCCGGTATGTGTCAGATCTTTCCGTACTGGCTGAAGAGGAATCCTGCCTCCTCCAGCAGAGATGTGAGGGAGAAACGTTCCGGCACCGTCACACCGGGCCCGGTCGCGATACGCTGCGCGCCCCCCGCGGTGAGCATCGGGGAGACCGTCAGGCACAGCTCGTCCAGCACATCCGCCGCCACGAACTGCCCGAGGAGCCTCGGGCCGCCCTCCGTGAGCAGCCGGGTGTGGCCCCGGGCGGCCAGTTCCGCCACCGCGCGCGCCGGTTCGACGACCGCCCCCTCCCCGGCGAACAGCACCTCGGCGCCCGCGTCCCGGGCGGCGTGGACGCGGTCGGACGGGGCGCCGGCTCCGGTGATCACCAGGGTCGGGACCAGTGGCGAGACGAACAGCGGCAGCGAGAAGTCCAGGTCGAGGCTCGCGGTGACGACGGCGATCGCGGGCGCGGGCCCCTGCCCGGCCGCCGCCCGCCGCTCCGCGAACGCCTCACGCGCCCGGGCGGGCCGGTAGCCCTCCAGCCGTACCGTCTCGGCGCCCACGAGGACCACGTCGGCCAGTCCCCGCAGGGTGCCGAAGATCCGCATGTCCGTGGCGCAGGAGATGCCCTGGGAGCGGCCGTCGTGCTGGGCCGCGCCGTCCAGTGTGGTCACCATGTTCGCGCGCAGCCAGGGGCGCTCCCCTCCGGGGTAGGCGTAGGCCTCGGCCAGCTCGTCGAGCGTCCACTCGCGGTCGGTGGCCGCCTCCGGGCGGGGGGCGCGGGTTGTCAGATCCGTCACAGGGAGCAGGCGTCGCATGTGAGGCAGTCTGGCATGGCCCGTAAGCTGGGGAGTTGTGTCGTCCTCCACCGCCGTGCCGGGGCAGAGCCCCATAGCTGAAACGGCCCCGCAGTCCCTGTGCGCCCTCGAGCCGCGCGTCCCCGCCGACCGCCTGGTCGCGGAGATGGTGCCGCCGCCGCGCTTCGACTCGGTGCGTTTCGAGACGTACGAGCCCGACCCGGACCAGCCGAGTCAGCGCGAGGCGGTCGAGGTGCTCAGTTCGTTCGCCGCAGGGCTCGGCGGGGCGCACGCCACGGGGACGGGCAGGCGCCGGTGGTTCGGGAAGAGGGCCGCGGGCCCCACGGGACCGCGCGGGGTCTATCTCGACGGCGGGTACGGCGTCGGCAAGACGCACCTGCTGGCCTCCCTCTGGCACGCCACCCCGGCGGACCCGTCGCTCAAGGCGTTCGGCACGTTCGTCGAGCTGACGAACCTGGTCGGGGCGCTCGGCTTCCAGCAGACCGTGCAGACCCTCGGCGGACACCGGCTGCTCTGCATCGACGAGTTCGAACTCGACGACCCGGGTGACACGGTCCTGGTGTCCTCCCTGCTCAGCAGGCTGGTCGAGGCGGGTGTGGCGCTGGCCGCCACCTCGAACACCCTGCCCGGGAAGCTCGGCGAGGGCCGGTTCGCCGCCGCGGACTTCCTGCGGGAGATCCAGGGCCTCTCGGCGCACTTCCGGCCGCTGCGGATCGACGGTGAGGACTACCGCCACCGCGGGCTGCCCGAGGCCCCGCCGCCGTACTCCTCGGACCAGGTCACGAAGGCCGCGTACGCCACGGCGGGCGCCTCCCTGGACGACTTCCCGGCGCTGCTCGGCCATCTCGCCCGGGTCCACCCGAGCCGGTACGGGGCGCTGACCGACGGAATCACGGCGGTCTGCCTCACGGATGTGGAGCCGGTGCCGGACCAGTCGACGGCGCTGCGGCTGGTGGTGCTCGCGGACCGGCTGTACGACCGCGAGGTGCCGGTGCTCGCCTCCGGCCTCCCGTTCGACCGGCTGTTCAGCGACGAGATGCTGAACGGCGGGTACCGGAAGAAGTATTTCCGGGCGATCTCACGGCTGACGGCACTGGCGCGTGACGCGAAGGGTCTGGTGGCGCAGTAGGTTCGGGGGGCGGACCGCGTCCGTGGCCCCGTGCCGCGTACGTGGACCGCGCTACCGCATACACCGTTCGAAGGGACCCCGTATGGCTACCACGCGTCAGGCGCACACCGTCTGGGAAGGCAACCTGCTGGAGGGATCGGGCGTCGTCTCCCTGGATTCCTCAGGGATCGGTGAGTACCCGGTCTCCTGGCCGTCCCGCGCTGAGCAGGCGAACGGCAGGACCAGCCCGGAGGAGCTCATCGCCGCGGCGCACTCCAGCTGCTTCTCGATGGCGCTCTCCAACGGCCTGGCCTCGGCGGGCAACCCGCCGGCCCGGCTGGACACCAAGGCGGAGGTCACCTTCCAGCCCGGTACCGGCATCACCGGCATCCACCTCACGGTGGAGGGCGAGGTACCGGGTCTGGACGAGGCGGGCTTCGTGAAGGCCGCCGAGGACGCCAAGGCGAACTGCCCGGTCAGCCAGGCGCTGTCGGGCACGACGATCACGCTCACCGCGTCACTGGTCGCCTGACCCCTCCCCGACGAGTCCCCGGGACGGCCACCGCTGTCCCGGGGACTCGTGCGTCCGGGACCGGGCTAAGGAGCCGCAGTCGTACGGAAGCTGACGGGGCGTCCGTCAGACGGGACGGGCGGTGCGGGAGCCGCCGGCGGGCGCAGTCCGCGGGCGGCCAGCACGGCGGCGACGGCGGTGACCGTGCCCGCGGCGAGCGCGGTCACCGTCATCGCGTCGGTGAACGCCTCCCGTACGCCGAGGGCCACCGCGGCGCGCAGGGGTTCCGGCACGTCCGCCGGCTCGGGTCCGAGGGTGTCGGTCAGCGGTGGTGAGGCGCTCCCCGGGACCAGGGCGGCGGCGCGGTCGGTGAAGACGGTCGTCAGGAGGGAGCCCTGGACGGCGATGCCGAGAGCGGAGCCGAGTTGGCGGGTGGAGTCGTTGACGGCGGAGCCGAGCGCCGCCGCGTCGGACGGCAGGGACCCCATGACGGACTCCGTGGCGGCGGCGGCCACCAGGCCGGCGCCGAAGCCCGCGACGAGCTGGAAGACCAGGCAGCGGGGATAGCCGGAGGTGGCGTCGGTGGTCGCCAGCACGAGGAAGCCGAGGGTGACGACGACGAGCCCGCCGGACACGGGGAGCCGGACGCCCGGGGGCTGTCCGGGACCCGGGCGGCGGGAGGACAGCAGCGGCAGGGCGCACACGGCGCCCGCCGCCAGCGCGGCGGGGAGCGGCACGGTGCGTACGCCGGCCTCCAACGGACCGTATCCGAGCACCCCTTGCAGGTAGAGGGTGAGGACGAAGAGCGCGCCGAAGAGGGCGAAGGACATCAGGGTGAGGGCCGTCGCGGCCACCCAGACGTGGGGCGCGCGCAGCAGGCCGAGCGGCAGCATCGGGTCCGGGGTACGGGCCTGCCGGAGGACGAACGCGGCGAGCAGCACGGCCGCGACGCCGAACCCGGTGAGCGTGGCGGCACTCGCCCAGCCCCGGTGCGGGCCCTCGATCACCGCCCACACCAGGGCCAGCAGGCCGCCGGCGGACAGCGCCGCCCCAGGGCCGTCGAACCCCTTGCGCCGCGCGGCACGGGACTCGGGCACCAGGAACGCCGCCCCGGCCACGATCACGGCGGCGAGGGGCACGTTGATCCAGAAGGCGGCCCGCCAGGAGAACTGCTCGACCAGCCAGCCGCCGATGAGCGGCCCGCCGAGTCCACCGAGCCCGCCGACGGCCGCCCACGCTGCGATGGCCCGGGCCCGCGCCCCCGGCTCGGGGAACGTGTGGTGGATGACGGCGAGCGTGGCGGGCATCAGCAGGGCCGCGCCCGCCCCCATGAAGCACCGGGCGGCGATCAGCTGCCACGGAGCGGCGGCCTCCGCGCCCGCCCACGACGCGGCGCCGCACAGGGCCACACCGCTCAGGAACGAGCGCCGGCGCCCCCAGCTGTCGGTGAAGGCCCCGACGGACAGGACGGTTCCGCCCAGGACGAGGGCGTAGCCGTCAACGATCCACTGCACCTGGGCGGTGCTCGCCGGGAGACCCTGCCGGAGTTCGGGTACGGCCACGTTGAGGATGGTGACGTCCATGCCCAGCATGAACAGTCCGGCGCACACCACGGCAGCCGTCCACACGCGGGGCGCCGGCCGCCGGTACCTCATCGGGTCGCCCCCGGGTGCGCGTGCGCGCGGAGCGTGTCGGTGAGATCGGTGATCAGCGCCCTGGCACTGAGGTGGGGGTGGCCGTGGTCGCCCGGCATCAGCCGCAGCGGGCCGGGGACGGTCACCAGGTCGTTCCACGCCGTCAGTTCCTCCGGGTCGACGACCGGGTCCCGGTCACCTCCGTACAGGACGAACGGGACGTCGAGCGGGGGCTCCTCGCGGTGGCGGTGGTGCAGGAGCAGCAGGCAGTCGGCGAGCAGCGGGGTGCAGACGAGCGCCATGAGCCGGGGGTCCTCGAGCACGCGCCGGGGCAGCGGACCCAGCAGCTCCCTCAGGCCGTCCAGCCCCGCGGCCAGCCGCGGGACGAGGTTGAGCAGGTAGGTGCCGCGGTGCGGGGCGGGGAGGGAGGAGACGGCGAGGAGCCCGGGGAGTCTGCCCTGGGTACGCCGCAGCTGCCGGACCGCCTCGTAGGCGAGCAGGGCCCCGGCGCTGTGTCCGAAGACGGCGAAGGGCCGTGCGTCGGCGGGGTCGTCGAAGACGGCCGCGAGGAGGGCGCTGACCTCGTCGGGGTCGGTCAGCGACACCTCCCCGGCCCGGGCGCCCCGGCCGGGCAGGGACACGGTGCACGGCTCGATCCAGGCGGGCAGGAGCCGTGCCCAGCGGTGGTAGCACTCGGGCCCCATGCCCGCCGGCGGCACGCAGTACAGGCGCGTCGTCGCGTCGGGGCGGCGGTCGAGGACGACGCGGCGCGGTCCGGCCTGCTCGGGGGCGGTCTGCCGCGGACGGCCCGGGACGGCGGGTGTGCGGGCGCCGGGCGGGTCCGGCTCGGCGGGGGCCGGAGGGCGGCCGTGAGCCGGTCGGACGGTCGACGCCGTGGCCTCGGCCGGCTCGGCGCTGTCGGTCGGTGACGGGTGGTGCGGTGGGGTCAAGGTGGTTTCCGTCAGGGAGTGGTGAGGGCCAGGACGGTGTTCTGGCCGCCGAAGCCGAAGGAGTTGCTCAGTGCGGCGGCCGGTGCCGCGGGCCGGGGGGCGGTGACGACGTCGAGCTCCTGGCCCGGTGTCTGCGCGACGAGGTTCGCGGTCGGCGGGACGGTCCGCCGCTCCAGGGTGAGGACGGTCAGGGCCGCCTCGATGGCGGCACTCGCGCCGAGGGCGTGGCCCAGGCTGCCCTTGGGTGCGGTGACCGGTGGCGGGCTGCCGTCGAACAGACGCAGCAGGGCGCGCGCCTCGGCGGTGTCCCCGGCCGGTGTGGACGTACCGTGCGCGTTGACGTGGCCGATGTCCCGGGGAGTGCACCCGGCGTCGGCGAGGGCGTCGCGCATGGCCTGCTCCGCGCCCGCCCCCTCGGGGTGCGGGGCGACCGGGTGGTGGGCGTCGCAGGTGGAGGCGGCGCCCCGGAGCAGGGCACGGACGTGGGCACCGCGCCGGCGGGCGTGGTCGGGGTGTTCGAGGACGAGGACGGCGGCCCCCTCGGACAGGACGAACCCGTCACGTGCGGCGTCGAAGGGACGTGAGGCCCGCTCCGGGTCGGCGGTCCGGCCGGACAGGGCCTTCAGCTGGGTGAAGCAGGTCGCTCCCATACGGTCCCGCCCCGACTCCCCCGCTCCCGCCAGGACGATGTCGCAGGCGCCCGCGACGATCAGCTGGCGGGCGACCGCCAGGGCCGTGGCTCCGGAGCTGCACGCACTGGCCACGGTGAAGTTGGGGCCCTGCGCGGTGAGGTCCAGGGCGACCTCGGCGGCGATCATGCTGGGGACGCTGCGGGTCAGGGCGGTCGGCGAGACCAGGTGGTGCTGCCCTCGGCCGAGCAGGTCGAACTCCCGCTGGTAGGTCGCCAGGCTGTTGCCGCCGGAGCCCAGGACGACACCGACGCGCGGGGCACGCCACACGGCCGGGTCGAGTTTCGCGTCGGCGACGGCCTGGCGGGCGGCCAGGAGCACCAGATGTGTGGAGCGGTCCAGCCGCCGGGCCAGCCGGCGCCCGAGTGCGGCCTCCGCGTCCAGGTCCTCGATCCGGCAGGAGATGTCGACGGGCAGCCCGGCCAGGACGGGATCCGTACGGGCCAGGCCGCGCCCCCGGCACAGCGTCGTCCAGGTGGCGTCGGCCGTGACGCCCCCGGGTGTGAGCAGACCGATCCCGGTGACGGCGGCCTCGCGGACGTCAGACACGGTGATCTCCCGGACCCGTCGCTGCCCCGGCGCCCGTAAGGGTCTCCTCGGTGCTCCGCATGCGCTGGTAAAGGCGGCGGAACCGCTCGGCGGTGGCGGACATCCGGTCGAGGTGCGCGGCGATGCGTTCCTGGGCCTGCTGCCCGCGCGGTCCCAGCCCGGTGAGGGACATGACGTCCCAGACGCGCAGCAGGGGGCGCAGCACGTGTTCCCGGTGGACGTCGAGGTCGTAGATGCCGGCCGCCGCGACCCGCAGGGCGCGCGTGCGGAAGGCGGGCATCTTGGTGCCCGGCATCTCGAAACCGCAGATGACGTCGGCCAGCGCGTGCACGGCCTCGTCGGGGGCGGCCACGAGTGCCTCGGCGTACAGGTCCCGGTAGAAGAGCATGTGCAGGTTCTCGTCGGCGGCGATCCTGGCCATGAGCTGTTCGCCCACCGGGTCCCCGCAGGACCGCCCGGTGTTGCGGTGGGCCTCGCGGGTGGCCAGTTCCTGGACGGTCACATAGGCCAGCGCGTGCAGCGGGCCCGGCTGTTCGTTGGTGTAGCCCGCCCCGACGTGCAGCATGCGGTCCTCCTCCAGCGCGGCGGGGTCGACCGCCCGCCGCGCGTGGAGGTAGCCGCGCAGGGCGTCCCCGTGCCGGGCCTCCTCCGCGGTCCAGCGGTGGACCCACGCCCCCCAGGCTCCGTCGCGCCCCATCCGGGTGGCCAGTTCGAAGTGGTAGCTGGGCAGGTTGTCCTCGGTGAGCAGATTGATGACCAGGGCGTCCTGGACAGCTCGTGGCAGGGTGGACTGCTCGGGCGACCACGGGGTGCCCCGTAGCGGTCCGTCGAAGTCCTCGGCCCGGCTCCAGGGCACGTAGGTGTGCGGCAGCCAGTCACGGGTGGCGGCCAGGTGCCGGTCCATCAGGCGGACGACCGCCGGTTCCAGCTGCCTGAGCAGGTCCGTACCGGCGGCTTCGGACCCGTGCGCGGCCGTCGGCGCGTTCCCCGTCGTCCCCATCAGGCCGGGATCCCCGCGGCCGGTTCACCCGCCGCGTCGGCGGACGCGGCCGAGAGGGCGGCCGTGAACCGCTCGGCCAGTTCCGCGAGGGTGCTGACCGGCCCGAGGTCGACGTCCTCGACGCGCACTCCGGTCTGCTCCGTGAGGATGACCGACAGCTCGGCGAGGGTCAGCGAATCGAGTTCGAGATCTTGCACCGTCGCGGTGGGGCACACCCGTTCGGCTTCGATGCCGAACTCCTCGATGAGCAACTGTGTGATCGTCTCGTACATCGGATCCCCTCGAAGCGGCACATGCGGAACACATCCGCAACGATCACCCCGTCGGAAAGTGACGGGCCCCGCGCCGGGTGCCGGGGAAGCACCCACCTCGCGTTCACCTTCCGGCCATCTCGGATCCTCCTGCAATACACCCGCGTTTCTCATCGCTTCCTCATGCGCCGTTGGTTGCGTGTCACGGGCCGGCCGGTCCGGCACGGACGACGAAGGAGGCGCGTGGTGGCGCGAAGCGACATGGCTCAGCCCCGGGAGCCCGCACCGGGCTCACCCGAGGACGCCGAACCGCTGCACGTGGCGAGCAGACTGCACGCGTTCAACAGGTTCGAGCTCAAGTACCTGGTGCCCGTGGAGCAGGCCGCCGAGATCCGTGACGAGCTCGCGGAGCGGATGGACCGCGACCGCAACAGCCCTGTCGGCGGGTACGGCGTGTGGAGCCTGTACTACGACTCGCCGCAGCTGCGGTTCTACTGGGAGAAGATCGAGGGCCTGAAGTTCCGGCGCAAGCTGCGCATCAGGCACTACGGCGACCTGGACGGGGTCTCGGACGCGTCGCCGGTCTGCGTGGAGATCAAGCAGCGCGTCAACCGCGTCACCCAGAAGCGCCGCATCACCCTCCCGTACGGCACCGCCCGTCAACTCTGCGACGCGCGGGAGCTGGTGGAGCACTCGCCCCAGGAGCGGCCCTTCGTCCACGAGGTGCTGGACCTGGTCGTACGGCTGGATCTCCGGCCGACCGCGATCACCGGTTACCAGCGCGAGGCGCTGGTCGGCCGCGGTTCGGACACCGGGCTGCGCGTCACCTTCGACCGGCGGATCCGGGGCCGCGACCGGGACTTCGACTTCTCCCTCGCCACCCCGGAGAACCGGTTCACCATCCCGCCCCACATGTCGGTGATGGAGATCAAGGTCAACGAACGAACGCCGTACTGGATCACGGACCTGGCCGCGCGCCGGAATCTCGGCCTCGTCCGGGTCTCCAAGTACGTGCAGTCCATCGAGGCGTTCGGGCTGGCACCCCGGTCCGTCTTCCATGTCAACGAGGCGGACTGCCCGCCGCCCGCCACCCCCCTCGACACACGGCTGCCGGCGCACGAGACGCCGGTGAGAGCAGGAGCACAGTGAACTTCGATCTGCAGGAACTCAGCGGGACGTTCAGCGTCGCCGACGTCGTCGCGGCCATGGCGCTGTCGTTCGTCCTGAGCACGGTGATCGGTTACGTGTACCGGTACACGCACCGCAACGTGTCCTACAGCCAGTCCTACGTCCAGACGCTGGTCATCGTCGGCATGATCGTGGCCCTGATCATGCTCGTCGTCGGGTCCAACCTCGCCCGGGCGTTCTCCCTGGTGGGCGCGTTGTCCGTGGTCCGGTTCCGCAACGCGGTCAAGGAGACACGGGACGTCGGATTCATCTTCCTGGCCATGGCGATCGGCATGGCCTGCGGTGCCCGCTTCTACACGCTGGCCGCGGTCGGCGCCGTCGTCATCTGCGCCGTGATCGTCATCATGCACAAGTTCGACTGGTTCGCCCTGAACGTCCAGCGCCAGGTCGTCAAGGTCCAGGTCCCGGCGGGTGAGGACTACACCCCGGCGATCCGCGACGTCCTGATCAAGTACACCAGCGAGTTCGAGCTGGTGAGCACCGAGACCATCCGTGGCGGGGCGTTGAACGAGGTGTTCTACACGGTCCGCATGAAGAAGGGCACCGAGCCCGGCGACCTGGTGAACGCCCTGCAGGAACGTACCTCCGGTCAGCGGGTCACGGTGCTCACCGGTTACGACACGACCGACCTGTGATGCCGGGCGACAGCACGGCCCGCCGGCGCCGGTCGCGCGACCGGGTGCCGGTGCGGCTGCGGCACCACTGGAAGCCGGCCGCCGCGCTGTGCGCGGGGCTCGCGGTGATGGTGTACGCGTTCGGTGACGCCCGCATCTCCCCGTACGTCACCTCCGCGTCCCGCGTGGAGGCCGACGCCGTCACGGACGACGTCGCGGGCACCGTCGGCCTGTACGACACGTCGGTGCGGCACTCGATCCAACTGGAGTACGACCAGAGCGACTTCGACCGGATGATGAAGGAGTTCAAGGAGGACGGGACCAAGGAGTCGATCCGGGCCGACCTCACCGTCGACGGTGTCTTCCTCCAGGACGTCGGCATCCGGCTGAAGGGGAACTCGACCCTGATGTCCCTGCGGGGAACCGGAGGGATGCAAGGAGGGATGCGCGGAGGCATGCCCGGCGGCGGTGGCCAGGACGCCGGAGAAGCCGGGGGAGCCGGAGAGGGCGGCCCGCAGA
The DNA here is from genome assembly GCF_000177195.2 of Streptomyces sp. SirexAA-E. Taxonomy (GTDB): domain Bacteria; phylum Actinomycetota; class Actinomycetes; order Streptomycetales; family Streptomycetaceae; genus Streptomyces; species Streptomyces flavovirens. Next base: position 5,969,456 of record NC_015953.1, on the reverse strand, counting down.
TGCCGCAGGGCGCCGGAGGCCGGACCGCCGACGGCCCCGACGCGGGCGACGCAGGTGCCGGTGGTGCCGGTGGTGCCGGTGGTGCCGGTGGCGCCGGTGGCGCCGGTGGCGCCGATGGTGCGGGCGACGCACCCGCCGGCGGGGCCGGCGCCGGCCAGGGCGGTGCGGGGGGCCGGCAGGGCGGCGGCATGACCCAGTACAACCTGTCCGCCGACAAGCCCGAGGAGCTGCCCTGGCTCATCAAGATCGACGAGTACGTCGAGGGCCGCGCCTACCAGGGCGAGCGCGAGATCTCGCTCCGTCCGGGCAGCAACGCCCAGGTCCCGTTGAACGAGGCACTGGCGCTGTCGCTGATCGACGCGAGCGGCGAGCCGGCCGAGCGGTACGGCTTCTCGACGCTGAAGGTCAACAACCGGCCCACCGCCACCCGGCTCATGGTGGAGAACCCCGACACGGAGTACGCCGAGGCCGTCGAGGGCGAATCGGTGGTGTACAAGGCGCGGGCGGGCGGCAGCTTCGCCTACCTCGGCGACGACCCCTCCGACTACGAGACGTCCTTCCGTCAGCTGAACAAGGTCGGCAGCCAGGACCTCGCTCCCGTGATGAAGCTGATCAAGTGGGTGGAGGAGGCGTCGGACGAGGAGTTCGCCGAAGACCTCGACCAGCACGTCGACGTCGAGTCGTTCGCCACGTACGTCGCCACGCAGAACCTGCTGATGAACTTCGACGACATGGCCGGCCCGGGCAAGAACTACCTGCTCGGGTACGACCTGGACACCAAGAAGTTCTCGGTGCTCGGCTGGGACTTCAACCTCACCTTCAGCGGGGACGCGACCGCCGGCCCCGACGACGAGATGAGCATGGGCGGCGGAGGCCCCGGAGGCGGCCGGAACGGTCAGGGCACCGAAGGCGCCCAGGGCCAGGACGGGCAGCAGCCCGGACAGATGCCGCAGGGCATGCCTGAGGGGATGCCGGAAGGCGGCCCCGGGGGCGTGCCGGGCGGAGCCGGGGGCGGCGGACAGGGCGGTGGCCCCGGAGGAATGACGGGACACACCCTCAAGGACCGGTTCCTGGAGCTCGACGCCTTCGACGCCGTGTACAAGAAGGCGTACCAGGACCTGTACGAGACGTTCTACGCCTCCGGCAAGGCGACCGAGGCCCTGGCGGACATCTCGGAGCAGGCCGGCCGGGCCGGGGTCCCCTCGAAGGACCTCGACACCGCGGTGAGCACCCTGCGCACCACGGTCACCGAGCGCACCACCGCCCTCGCGAAGAACAAGGAGGTCACCGGCTGACCGGACGGCGCCCCGGGCCCCGGGCCGGCCCGGGGCGCCGTCACACCCGGCCGTCCCGGACACCGTTCCTGTGCGTCCTCATAAGTTCGGCCGTTAGCATCGCCCGCGCACCGCCGCGCCCGGCGTGCGTCCCGCCGTACCTCCGTGAGGTGAAACAGTCCGATGGCCGCCCGGTCCGCCCGGCACACCGTCCTGGTCGTCGAGGACGACCCGAGCATCCGCACCCTGCTCACCTCGGCGCTGCACGCGGCCGGTTATCGTGTCGCGCCGGCGGCGGACGGGCGGGAGGCCCTGGCCGAGACGGATCGCTGCCGGCCTGACCTGATCGTGCTGGATGTGATGCTCCCGGACACCGACGGGTTCGCCGTGACGCGCGAGTTGCGCGCCCGGGGCGTCTACACCCCGGTGCTGTTCCTGACCGCCCGCACCGAGGTCGAGGACAGGATCATCGGGCTCAGCTCGGGGGGCGACGACTACGTCACCAAGCCCTTCCACATCCAGGAGATCCTGCTGCGCGTCCGCGCCATCCTGCGCCGCACCGGCGGCCCGGCGCCCGTACCGGCCGAGCGGCCCCCGCTGCGGTACGCGGACCTCGGCGTGGACCGCGAGCGGCACACGGTGCACCGCGGCGGACGTCCGGTGCGGCTGTCCCCGACCGAGTTCCGCCTGCTGGTGTGCCTGGTCTCCCACCCGGAGAAGGTGCTGGAGAAGCGGGAGATCCTCCAGGAGGTGTGGCAGTACGGCTTCGCCGGGGACACCCGCATCGTCGACACGTACATCAAGAACCTGCGCCGCAAGATCGACCAGGAGGGCCCGCCGCTGATCCACACCGTGCGCGGGGTGGGCTACTGCCTGCGGCTGCCCCGGGAGGGCTCGGCGTGATCCCCCGGCCGCGGCGCCCGTGGCTCCGCTCCCTGCGGCCGCGCTCGCTGCGTACCCGGCTCGTGCTGATCTCCACCGTGCTGGCCACGGTCGCGGTGCTGGTGTCCCAGGCGGCCGGACTGACGGTCATGCGCGCCTGGCTCACCGGGCAGATCGACGACCGCCTCGGCCATTTCCGCCCGCCGCCCCCGGCCTACGGCACCCCGGCCCAGGACACGGCCGGCGGACCCCGTCCGCTCCCCCGCGACGACGCACTGCCGTCCGACTACCGGGTCTTCTTCTACGGGGCGGACGGACGGCTCCTGCCCGACTCGCTGGGCAGCGGCGACAGCACCCCCCGGCTGCCCGCGACCGCGTCCGCGCTCACCCTCGAGAACGGACGGCCCGCCACCGTGCCCGCCGAACGCGGTACGTCCAGCTGGCGGGTGCTCGCCGACGCTGGCCCCGACGGACGGCGCGTGGTCGTGGCCCTCCCCCTGGACACCGTCGAGGGCGCCACGTCCAAGCTGCTGTGGTTCAGCCTGGCCGTCGGCGCCGTCACGGCCGCCGGTGTGATGCTGCTCGGCAGGGCGGCGGTGCGCCTGGGACTGCGCCCCCTGGACCGGATGGAGCGCACCGCCCGGCGCATCACCGGGGGTGAGCTGGCCCTGGCCGTCACCGACACCGACCCCCGGACGGAGGCCGGACGCCTCGGCATCGCCTTCAACACGATGCTCGACCAGGTGCGGGCCGCCCTGTCCCGTAAGGACGCGTCGGAACAGAGGCTGCGCCGGTTCATGGCCGACGCCGGCCACGAACTGCGGACCCCGCTCACCTCCATCCAGGGGTTCGCCGAACTGCTCCTCCAGCAGCCGCGTATGACCGCCGCGCGGCGGCACGAGGCCCATGAGCTGATCGCCCGGAACGCCGACCGGATGAGCCGGCTCGTCGACGACCTCTTCCTGCTGGCCGAGCTCGGTTACGCACCCGTCGCCCACCGGGAGACCGTCGACCTGCTCTCCCTGGCCGCCGACGGCGTCAGCGCGGCCGTCGTCGCGCATCCCCGGCGGGACGTCAGGCTGGTGCCGCTGTCCGGTGGCGGACCGGACCGGTCCCGGGACGAACTCGACGTGGTCGAGGCGCTCGGCGACCCCCATCAGCTGTCCCAGGTGATCGCCAACCTGCTGTCCAACGCCTGCTCCCACACCCCGCCCGGTACCAGGGTCGAGGTGCGGGTCGGGACCGTGCGCACCGGTCCGCGCACCGGCGGCACCGACCGGCCGGGCCGCACGGGCGCCACCCCGCCGCTGCCCCGGGGCGTCGGCGCGTGCGTCGTCGAGATCGCCGACGACGGACCGGGACTGACGGACGACGACGCCCGGCAGGTGTTCGAACGCTTCTACCGGGCGCCCGCCGCCCGCACCGCCCACCCGGGCCCCGGCCCCGGTTCCGGCCTCGGCCTGTCCATCGCGGCCACCATCGCCGCCGCGCACGAGGGGCGGCTCGAACTCGACACCCGTCCCGGTCCCGGGTGCACGTTCCGGCTGCTGCTCCCGGGGAGCACCGGGCCGGGCCCCGGCCCCTGACCACGGCGACGTTCGCCGGGGCGCCCGACCGGGCAGGCCTGACCGCGACGACGTCACGTCACCTGTCCCCACACAGGGAGTTGCCTCATGTCATCCGCACCCCGCATGTCATCCGCACCCCGACGGCTCGCGACCCGGCGGCAGGTCCTGGCCACCAGCGGCGCCGCCGCCGCGTCGATCGCCTTCACCGGGGCCTTCACCGAGCTCTTCGCGGGCACCTCGGCCGCCCGGGGGCACGGCGGCTACGGCCCGCTCGTGCCCGACCCGGACGGCCTGCTCGACCTGCCGAAAGGTTTCCGCTACCGGGTCCTCTCCCGGGAGGGCGACCCGCTGCGCTCCGGCGAGGGACGAGTGCCCAGCAACCACGACGGGATGGCCGCCCTCGCCGGCCGTCGCGGCCGGACCCATCTGGTGCGCAACCACGAGAACCGGGCCGACGCCCGGATCGCCGTCCCCACGGTCGAGGGCCTCACCTACGACCCGATGGGCAAGGGCGGGTGTACGGCCCTGGAGCTCGACGGCCGGGGCCACGTCCTGGGTGAACGGGTGGCGATCGCGGGTACGGCGGTCAACTGCGCGGGCGGCCCCACCCCCTGGAACACCTGGCTGACCTGCGAGGAGACCGAGGACAGGGCCGGCACCAACGGGTACACCAAGGACCACGGGTTCGTCTTCGAGGTGGACGGCGCCGACCCGCACCGCACGGGCGCGGTGCCGCTGACCGCGATGGGCCGCTTCCAGCACGAGGCGATCGCGGTCGATCCGCGGAACGGGATCGTGTACGAGACGGAGGACGCCTTCGAGCGTCCGTTCGGCCTCTTCTACCGCTTCCTTCCCGAGAAGCCGCTCGGCGGGACGGGCTCGCTGCGGGCGGGCGGCACGCTGGAGGCCATGCGGGTGCCCGGGGTGCCCGACCTCTCCACCGTCCAGGAGACCGGCGCGGTCTTCGACCGCGTCGAGTGGGTCCCGGTACCGGACCCACAGGCCTCCGGCACAGCGATCCGGTTCCAGGACTTCGGCCCCAAGGGGATCACGCACGCCCAGAAGCTGGAGGGGTGCTACTGGGGCGGCTCGTCGGTCTACTTCGTCTCCAGTTTCGCGCACAGCGCCGAGGGGGCGGCGGCCGACCACTTCGGCCAGGTGTGGCGGTACGAACCGGGGCGGCGCCGGCTGACCCTGGTCGTCGTCTTCGGTCCGGACACGGACATCGAGCTGCCCGGCGAGTCCCCGGACAACATCACTTTGGCCACCGGCGGCGGGCTGATGGTGTGCGAGGACGGCGGCGGCGCGCAGCACGTGTTCGGGGTGACGCGGCACGGCGAGGTCTATCCGATGGCGCGGGGCCGGCAGGACATCGGGACCGCCGATGAGCCCGAGTGGGGCGAGTTCGCCGGGGTCACGTTCGCGCCGGACGGCGCCACGATGTTCGTGAACTGCTACACCCCGGGGACCACGTTCGCGGTGACGGGGCCCTGGCACTGAGCGGCGTTCACCGCTCCCCCGGAGCACCGCTCCCCCGGAGCGCCGCGACCAGATCCGACGGGCCGTCAGCTAACGTCCTCCAGTGATCAAATCGGTTAGTAGGATGACAGCACTGGTAATTCTGGGCGGGATGGCACTCACGGGCTGCGGCGGCCCAGGGGCCGCCCGTACCGAGACCCTGGTGCCCCCGGCGAGTCCGAGTCCGGTGGCGAAGGCGGCCCCGGAGCGGGTGGAGAAGCCGCCCACGATGGCCCCCGGGCCGGCCGGTCTCACCCCGGTGTTCGAACGCCGGGCGCCGGGCGGCTCCGGCTCGGCCACCGGTTCCCCGGGGCGGGACGAGAAGGTCGTGGCGCTCACCTTCGACGCCGACATGACGGCGGATCAGGGGCCGCGCGCCGAGGCGGGCGAGCACTTCGACAACCCGGAGCTGATCGCGCTGCTGCGCCGGCTGAAGGTGCCGGCGACGGTCTTCATGACCGGCCGGTGGGCCGAGGAGTACCCGTCCCAGGCCCGCTCGATCGGCACCGATCCGCTGTTCGAGATCGCCAACCACTCCTACAGCCACTACGCCTTCTCCTCCCCCTGCTACGGGCTGCCGACCGTCGAGGAGGGCGCCATGCGGGGCGAGGTGGAGCAGGCGTTCGACGCGATCCGGAAGACGGGGGCACGCCAGGTGGTGCCGTACTTCCGCTTCCCGGGCGGCTGCTACGACGACGCCTCGCGCAAGGCCCTGGCGCCGACGGGTGTGACGGCGGTGCAGTGGGACGTCGTCAGCGGCGACGCCTTCGCCACGGACGCGGACGCGGTGGCCCAGCAGGTGCTGGACGGCGTCGGGCCGGGTTCGCTGGTGGTCATGCACTGCACGCGCAGCGCGGCGCCCGTCACCGACGAGGCCGTACGCCAGGTGGTCCCGGCGCTGCGCGAGCGGGGGTACCGCTTCGTGAAGGTCTCCGAGCTGATGCGCGGCTGAGGAAGTGGGCCTCCGTCAGCCGGAGCAGGCCGTGCGGCCCGCCTCCTGCCAGGCGCAGACCGGGCAGAGGGTGGCGCCCTTCGTCGACTCCGGATACTCGGTGGGCTCCCGGCACAGCACGCACTCGGCATACGGCCCGCCCGTGTCCTCGGGTACGGGCGCCGGAGCGGGCGTCTCGCAGTACGCGTCGTCCATGCCGTCGAGCGTACTCACTCCCGCCGCGAGGCGAGCCGGGCGGTGCCGGCGGCCACCGCGGCGGCGGCGAGCACGGCCCTGGCGGACGCCGGGAGCGGCCGACCTGCCCGTGCCGTTGGCGCCCTCGACGCGCACCGGCGTGCCGGGGGCAGCACGAGGCCGACCCCGCGCAGCACCCGCTCCCCGCGAAGGCCGTGACGGCGGCCGGCCCCGTGCGGGTTCAGTTCGCCGACGCCTTCTCCTGCTTGACCTCACTGGGCCGTACGATCACGAACCCCTCGCCCTGGAGCATCAGCTGGACCGCCTCGCCGGACCCGCCTCGCACCATCGAGCCGAAGCTCTGGGACCGGTGCAGCGAGGTGGAGAGCTGGGCGCTCCAGCCGACGACCGCGTCCGTGTCGACGTAGACCGGCTGCCGGGCGCTGACGGGGATCACGATGGGGTGGCCGTCGCACATGAGGCCGAGCTTGCCCTGGCCGGTGAAGACGCTGTTGAAGAGGCCGCCGCCGGTCATCCCTGCGCCCTTCACGGTCTTGATCTCGTAGGCGAGGGTGGCGTCGAAGCACAGCACGTTGCGGCCGTTGATGGTCAGGACGTCACCCTGCTCCATGTCCACGATGAAGCAGTTGGCCGCCTCGTGGGCGAACCAGGCCTCGCCCTGGCCGCGCACCGCCATGAGCGGCAGGCCCTCGCCGGTGACCGCGCGCTTGAGCATGCCGCCGATGCCCTGGCCCTTGCGCTCGAACTGGAGGTTCCCGCGGAAGGCGATCATCGATCCCTGGCGCGCGTGCATCTCGCCGTCGACGGCGTACTTGATGGATTTGGCGTTCTGCAGGGTCATACCGGGGGCGGTGGCCTGCTGGGCCATGTGCTCGCTGGAAAAGAGGTCGCTCTTCATGGCGTGCATCCTCACCCGGAGCCGTGTGTTCCGCCAAGAAGTGCTGTCCGGAGGCCTGGCAGACTGGGTCCGTGAGCAGTGACGACGTTTCCCGGCCCCTTTCCGCCCCGCCCGCGGACAGCCCGTTCCGCGGTGAGCCGACCGCCCGCGACGAGGCACCGCAGTACGTGCTTCCGCTGGTGGTGCACCTGGAGAAGACCGATCCCCCGGGGCGCACCGACGCGGTGCGGACCGCCGCCCGCGCGGTGCTCACGATGCTCTCGGACGAGCGTTCGCTGGGCGACGGGGAGTGGGCCCAGGCCGTACGGGACTGGGAGGACGCCCGGATCCGCAAGGTGGTGCGCCGGGCGCGCGGCGCGGAGTGGCGCAAGGCCTCGGCACTGCCCGGGATCACGGTCACGGGCGAGAGCGCCGAGGTACGGGTCTTCCCGCCGATCCCTCTGGACGGCTGGCCCAAGGAGCTGGCCAAGCTCCAGGTGTCCGGTACGGAGCTGGACGACCCCGTCCCGCCGCCCGCGCCCGACGGGACCGGCCCGGTGCTCTGGCTCAACCCCGGGCCGGACATGTCGGCGGGCAAGACGATGGCGCAGGCCGGACACGGCGCGCAGCTCGCCTGGTGGGAGCTGTCCGACGCGGAGCGCGAGGAGTGGCGCGAGGCCGGCTTCCCGCTCTCGGTCGCCGTCGCGACGCCCGAGAGCTGGCGGGAACTCACCGCGAGCGGGTTGCCGGTGGTGGTCGACGCCGGTTTCACCGAGATCGCCCCCGGGGCGACCGTCGTGACCGAGGGGGGCAGTCGCTTCTGCCCGCTCCCGCGCGGACGGCGGCCCCGGGGCGCCTCCGCCTGACCCGTCAGCCGCGCCCGCCGTCCCGCCGCCGGACGTACAGGCGGTTGCCCTGCGGGCCGGTCCACTCCACCCGTACGACACCGGGCACGGCGGCGTCGGCGACGCGCGACGGGTCGGACCAGTGGCCGAACGCCGGGTTGCGGAAGAAGGTGGCCCACACGGTGCCGTCGGAGTCGGTGAAGAAGTTGTTGTGGCCGGCGCCGACCCCGGCGGTCCATCGCCGTGAGTACGGGCCCTCGAAGCGGTCCGAGACGGCGACCACCGCGTCGTACTGGTACTGCACGCGGCCGGTTCCGGCCGTGTCGTAGGCCTGGCGGGTGCTGCCGTCGGCGTTGATCGACGTACGGTCCCACGCGGCGTGCAGGAGGTAGTACTTGCCGCCGTGCTTGAAGACGTAGGCGCCTTCGAGGTACGGCTCGGGTGCGTAGGGCGTCTGCTTGAACAGCGGGAGGTCCGTCGTCGTGACGATGTCCTCCATGTCGTCGCGGAACCGGGCGTACAGGTTGTTGTGGAGCACGAGCCAGGCGCGGTCGCCCTCGGAGTAGAGGCTCCCGTCGATGTGGTGGTAGGCGCCGGGCTCGATGAAGGCCGGACCCCCGATGAACGAGTCGCCGAAGGGCTTGTCGACGTTCCCCTCGACGAGCCGGTAGGGGCCCTCGACCCCGCCCTCGCTCACGAGCATGAAGGAGCCGACCTTCTTCGAGTGGTCACCCATGCACGCGACCATGTACCACTTGCCCCGGAAGTAGTGCAGCTCCGGGGCCCACGCCTGGCCGCGCTTGCCGAACTGCTCGTCGTACCAGTACTCCTGCCAGGGGGCGACGACCGTGCGGCCGGGCCGGTTCTCGCCGACGAACTCGGGCGACCACACCTTGCCCTTCTCCGCGCCGGGCCGGATGCGGGTCGTGTCGGCCAGCTTCCAGGGGCCCTTGAGGGAGCGGGACAGCCAGACGAAGATGCCGTCGTTCCACGGTCCGGCCGCCTCCAGCCCGGGTACGCGGGTGGTTCCGGTCGCGACGTAGAGCGGACGGCCGTCGACGACGAAGCGGTTGACGTAGGTGTCCCGCATCCACACCAGGCCGCGTTCCTTGTCTCGGGGGCGCAACTCCAGCGGCAGGACGAAGGAGTTGTCCTCGCGTGGCCACAGGTCCGGCCGGATGTCCGCGATGCCGTAGGGCTCGGGGTCGGGCCAGTTGGAGGGGTGACGGCGGGCGGGCGAGGCCGGGGACGCGGGCGAGGCCGACGCCGGGGTCGCCCCGGCGGCGGCCGTGGGCAGTGCCGCCGCCGCTCCCACACCGGCGGCTCGGGTCAGCAGGGACCGCCGGTCGAGGTGCGACCTGTTCTCGGTGCCGGTCATCAGTCAGTTTCTCCTTCGTTCGTCCGGGTTGCCGGTGCGTGGGCAGGACCGCCCGCCCGGGCCCGGGTCGGATCGAGTCGGGCCGGCTCTCCACGGGATGCCCCGCGCCCGGCGGGGCCGTACGTCTGCCCGCGACCGCGTCGCGGCCGGGCCGGGGCGTCGGTCCGCCTGTCAGCGGGGGACAGGGACGGCCGCCGGGGCCGCCTCGGCCCCGCCCGGACACGCCTTCCGCGAGCGGCGGTCGGCGGGCGCGCACGTCTCGCCCCGCGGGGAATGTGCCGTGGAGCCGTCCCTGGTTGACATGTCGATCAGCATGCGAACGCCTGTTGATCTCCGTCAACAGACCGCCGATTTAATCCGGCGCTCCCGGCCCTCCGGGAGGCCGTGTGCGCGGTGTTTTTGCAGGTGGGCGAGGTGATGACCGACCGGCCGGAACATCACGATCAGATAACGCCGAGGTTTTCGTCCAGGTCGCGGACGGTCCTGCGCGCGGAAGGCCCCGGCACCGGGAACCTCAGATCCAGCTCTGAACGTCCCCCTTCTCGGATTCGGCGCCGCGCCGCGGGGCCATGACCCCTGCACGAGGCGGGGAGGGGACACCATGAAGCTGGGAATCGGCATCGGCTGGCGGCCGGAGATCGCGGACGCCCTCGAGGGGCTGCCGGGGATCGACTGGGTCGAGGCCGTCGCGGAGAACATCTGCGAGGACCACCTCCCGGGCCCCCTCGCACGGCTCCGGGAACGCGGGGTCACCGTCGTCCCGCACGGCGTCTCGCTGGGCCTGGGCGGGGCGGACCGGCCCGACCCGGACCGCCTCGCCGGCCTGGCCGCGCGTGCCACACTGCTGGGCGCACCGCTGGTGACCGAGCACGTCGCCTTCGTCCGGGCCGGGGGGCCGCTCACCGCGTCGCCGGGCCTGGAGGCGGGCCATCTGCTGCCCGTCCCGCGGACCTGGGACGCGCTGGACGTGCTGTGCGAGAACGTCCGCATCGCCCAGGACTCGCTGCCCGTGCCGCTCGCCCTGGAGAACATCGCCGCGCTGATCGCCTGGCCGGACGAGGAGATGACCGAGGGGCAGTTCCTGGCGGAGCTGGTCGAGCGCACCGGCGTACGCCTCCTGATCGACGTGGCCAACCTGCACACCAACCACGTCAACCGGGGCGAGGACCCCGCGGCCGCACTGGACGAGCTGCCGGTGGAGGCCATCGCGTACGTCCATGTGGCGGGCGGCATCGAGAAGGACGGCGTCTGGCACGACACCCACGCCCACCCGGTGACGCGCCCCGTGCTGGACGTGCTGACGGAACTGCGTTCGCGGGTGGACCCGCCGGGGGTGCTGCTGGAACGCGACGACGCCTTCCCGCCGGCCGGGGAGCTGGCGGGCGAACTGACCGCGATACGGGCCACCTTGGCCGCGGCGGCGGCCGCCCCGGCCCCTGACCGGACGCCGGCCGGGGCCACCGCCCGTCCGGCACCCGCGCCGGGCGCCCGGGAGCGGGTGGCGATGGCGCAGACCACGCTGCTGTCTGCCCTGGTGGCGGGCTCGCCCGCGCCGGAGGGCTTCGACCACGCGCGGCTGGCGGTGCAGAGTCGCGCCCTGGCCGCGAAGCGGGCCGACGTCGTCGCCGAGGTGGCCCCGGAGCTTCCCCGGATCCTCGGTGACGGCTTCCGGAAGGCGTTCCTCGCGTACGCCAGGACCCGCCCCCTGTCCGGGGGTTACCGCCGCGACGCCCTGGACTTCGCGGAGCACCTGCTCATCGCCGGGCGCCCGGCCGACGAGGCGGCCCGGCGGAGGCTGACCCGGTGGTGGCAGGACCGGGCGGCACCGCGCCCACCGCGCCGCGGCGCACGGGTCGCCCGGGCGGCGCGCACCGTCCTCGCCGGAGCCCGCCCGGGAAGGGGAAGCCGGTGAACGCCCTCGCCCTGCTGCTGACCCTCGCCGTGGCGGTCTCCTCCGTGCTGCTGCTCACCGTGCCGGCGGCCGGAAGGCGCCGTGCCCCCGGCGAACCCGAACCGTCGGTCCACGACCTGTCGGAGGCGGCCTTCCTCGGCGGCGGCCCGGCCAGGGTGGTCGACACCGCGCTCACCGCCCTGTACGAGGACGGCCGCCTGGTGGTCGGCGGCCCCGGCATCGTCGCCGTACGACGGGACGAGGCCCGTGACCCGGTGGAGCGCGCCGTGCTCCAGGAGCTGGCCGCCGCGCCGAGCGGCGCCCTGCACGTCCTGCGGAAGGCCGTGATGCGGCACCCTGCGGTGCAGGAGATCGGTGACGGGCTGGCCGCCCGGGGACTGCTGGTGCCACCGGCCGAGAACCGCACACGCCGCCGGTGGGCGCTCGTCCAGGGCATCGGGTGCGTCGTGGCCGCGCCGTTCGCCGTCGTCCTGACCGTGCTCCAGTACGCCCTTCGGGAGGGGTACGCGGACGTCCCGATCCCGTTCGTCGTCAAGGTGCTGCCGGCGCTCCTCGCCGGTGCCGTCGTCGGTCTGGTGACCGCCAAATCCGCGAAGGCCCGGCTCACCGAGGCGGGACGCCGGGCCGCCACCCGCTACCGGTGGACCCGCACCCATGTGCCCGGTGCCGCCCACCTGGTGGCGACCCAGGGGCTGGGCGCACTGCCGCACACGGAGCTGCGGGACCAGCTGCTCGCCGCCGCCCGGCACCCTTCCCCCGGGCGCTCCGTCCCGGCGGGCGCGGGCGCGACCGCGGACCTGTACGCGGGCGACGCCGCGTGGTGCGCCGGGGCGGGGCCCGGCGGGGGTGGCTGCGGCGGGAGCGGCGACTCGGGAACGGGGTCCTCGTGCGGTTCGGGAGGTGGCGGTTCGAGCTGCGGCGGCGGCTCCAGCTGCAGCAGTGGGTCCAGCTGCGGCGGCGGGTCGAGCTGCGGCGGCGGGTCCAGCTGTGGCAGCAGCTCCTGAACCAAACGATTTCAGCCAGCCGTGACCAGCTGTGACCGACTTCTGTCCGAATCGTGAACAGACCGTGGCGCTCGCGTGCCCGCCTCGCATAGACATCGCCCATGCTCTGGGTCTTCTTCCTCCTGGCCGCGTGGGGCGTGGCGGCCGTCTCCTGTATCCGGCTCTGCCTCCTCACCGCGGGCGCCGCGCTGCTCCCGGCCGACGCCCCTGGTAAGCCGCTGTCGCGCGAACTCAGCCTGTACGAGACGGCGTTCCTGGCAGGCGGTCCGCACCGGGTCGCCGATCTGGCCCTGGTCTCGATGCATCTGCGGCGCCGTCTGCTGCTGGCCCACACAGGCTGGGCCACGGTCGTCGACCCGGAGGGCCGCGACGAGGTCGAGCGCACCGTGATCCGGGCCATCGGCCCGGAGGGGCAGTCCCGGATAGCGCCGATACGGGCGTCCGCTGCCGCCGCCGACACCGTACGCGCTCTCGCCGACCGCCTGGTGGCGGCGGGGCTCGCCGTACCGCACGGCACGCGGACCGCCCTGGAGTCGGCGGTGCGGGGGGTGCGCGGCGCGGCGGTGCTGGTGGTGGTGCTGGCGGCGGTGACCGCGCTGATGCCCGGTCAGGACACGGGCGACGCGGGCCCGGTCCTGGCGTGGTTCGGGCTGCCGCTGGTGCTCACGCTGGGCTGCCTGGCCATCGCGCGGGTGGAGAACCAGCCGTACAGTCCGTGGGCCTCGCCGTCCGGGCAGAGGTGGCTGGACTCGCTGCCGGCCCCGGTCCACGGCCCGGACCGCGACGTGCTGGCGGCGGTGGCCGTGCGGGGGGTGGCGGCGGTGGGTGACCCGCGGCTGCGGGCGGCGCTGCTCGACGGCGGCCGTACGGTCCGCCCGCTCGGCCGGGCGTCCGGCGCCGAGATCTGAGATCTGCGAGGCGCCCCGGGACGTACCCGTCGGTTGTGCGGCCCGGGACACATCGGCCACGTCCGGCACGAGGCGGCGACCCGCGGGGAGGAATGGCTGACTCCCCCGCGGGCCACCGCACTTCGCCGGTCAGGGCCGATGTGCTCCCGGAACCGGACCCGGTGTCGCTGGAACGACGGGCGGCGTCACACGCGCCGTTGCCCGCCAACTGATCTTCCGGGTCGGGGTGGCCGGGAAACGCTGGCTATGCGAGCCCCGCCACCAAGTCTGCGACGGCCTTCCTGCGGCCCGTGTAGAACGGGACCTCTTCGCGCACGTGCATCCGCGCCTCGGAGCCTCGCAGATGACGCATGAGGTCGACGATGCGGTACAGCTCGTCCGCCTCGAAGGCCAGGATCCACTCGTAGTCGCCGAGCGAGAACGAGGGGACCGTGTTGGCGCGCACGTCCGGGAAGCCACGGGCCATCTTGCCGTGGTCCGCGAGCATACGGCGACGGTCCTCGTCCGGCAGCAGGTACCAGTCGTAGCTGCGCACGAAGGGGTACACGCTGACGTAGGCGCGCGGCTCCTCGTCGGCGAGGAACGCCGGCACGTGCGACTTGTTGAACTCGGCGGGCCGGTGCAGGGCCATGTTCGACCAGACCGGATCCAGCGCGCGGCCGAGCGTGGTACGCCGGAAGAGGTTGTACGCCTCCTGGAGCGCGTCGGAGGTCTCGGCGTGCCACCAGATCATCAGATCGGCGTCGGCCCGCAGACCGGAGACGTCGTAGGTGCCGCGGACGGTGACGTCCTTGGCCGCGAGCTGGTCGAACAGCTCCTGGACCTCGTCGGCGTAGCCGGCCCGGTCGGCGGGAAGCACATCTCGCAGCTTGAAGACGGACCACAGCGTGTAGCGGATGACCTCGTTGAGGTCCTTGGCCTTCTTGCCTGCGTTCGGAAGCTTTTCTGGCGCACTCATACGGCTATTGTCCCGCCTCGCTCGGAGTGCCCTGAACCCGGGTCGACGTGGCGATGATCTCTTCCGCGATCTCGTCCGCGGCCCGGTGGGCGCCGGCCACGCAGGCGGGGATGCCCACCCCGTCGTAGACCGCGCCGCACACCCGCAGTCCCGGCAGCTTCGCCACCTCCTCGCGGATCCGGGCGACCCGGCCCAGATGACCGACGGGGTACTGCGGCAGCCCGCCGATCCACCGGGTGACGACGGTGTCCACGGGCCGCGCCGTCAGCCCGGTCGCGTCGGCCAGGTCCTTCAGCGAGACCGCGACGAGCTCGGAGTCCTCTCGGTGCAGGTGGTCCTCCTCGCCGTAGCGCCCGACCGAGGTCCGCAGCACGAAGAGGTCGGGGGCCGCGTCGGCGACCCACCGCCACTTGTTGCTGGAGAAGGTGGACGCCTTGATCGTGCGTCCGTCGACGGGCGGTACGAGAAAGCCGGAGCGCCCCGCCAGCGCCTCGTTGCCCTCGACGTCCGAGCGCCGGAAGGCGAGGGTGACCAGGGCCATCGAGGCGTACTCCACGCCGGCCAGTTCGACGGAGGCCGCCGGGCACTCGGCGGCGAGCAGGGTGGACGCGGACCAGGCCGGCGCGGCCATCACGACACCGTCGGCGGCGATCACCCCGCTGTCGGTGCGCACCTCCCAGCCCTGCCCGGTCCGGGTCAGGCCGAGGACGGGGGTGGCCGTACGGATCTCGGTCCCGCCCGCCCGCACGGCGTCGGCGACGGCGCCCGGCAGCGTACCGAGCCCCCCGGAGATGCCCTGGAAGACGGGTCCGGTCGGCTGCCTGACGGCGGCCCGCTCCTGGATCCGCCGGACGCCGTCGAGGAGCGAGCCTCCCTCCCGGGCGACCTCGAAGAGCTGCGGAACGGCGGCCCGCATCGAGATCCGGTAGGCGTCGCCCGCGTACACCCCGCCGAGCAACGGCTCCACGAGCCGGTCGACGACCTCGCGGCCGAGCCGGTCGGCGACATAGGCACCGACCCCGACGTCCTCACCGACGGCGGTGGGGGTGAGGTCGCGTTCCTCGGCGATCCTGGCGAGCCCCTCGGAGGAGAGCAGCCCGCTGAGCGCCGCCGGATCCCCCGGGACGCCCATGACGTGGCCCTTGGGCATGGGGCGCAGGGCGTTCCCGGTCCAGACCGAGGCGGAGGCGGTGGCGGGCGGCTGGAGCCGGTCGCCGAGACCGGCGGCGGTGGCCAGCTCGACCGCCTCGGGGCGCCGCGCGAGCATCGACTCGGCCCCCAGGTCCACCCGTACGCCGGCGACCTCGCCGGTCATCAGCTTGCCGCCGAGCCGCTCGGTCGCCTCCAGGACGGTGACCCGGAGTCCGGTGGCGAGCAGCCGGTGGGCGGCGGCGAGTCCGGCGATGCCGCCGCCGATGACGACGACATGCCCCGTACGCGCGGGGTCGTGCTGAAGAGAACGCTGCATGGGTCCACTCTCTCAAACCCCGAACGAGTCCCGAACGTGACCGCTTCGACACCGCCGTCCGGCAACCCGCGCACCGGCCCGTACGTCGAACCGGCATCATCGGCGAACGGCCCTTGGGGGGGACGCGACATGCACGACGGACACCGCACGGACACCCATCCACCCGCACGGTCCGGCAGGCGCCTGGCACGCGCCGTGCCGGCCGCCGCCCTGCTCGTGGCGCTGCTCGGCGCCGGCGGGTGCTCGGCCGGGGGCGGAGGCGGCTCCGCCGCCGACAAGGGGGCCACGTCCGCGGACGGGAAGGCGGCGGCACCGGGCGCGGAGGGGGCGGGTGAGCGGTCCGCCGACGGGGCCGCGTCGAAGGCGAAGCAGGCCCCCGCGGTCGCCGCCCACGTCATCCGTACGGCCACGCTCGACGTCGAGGTGGCGAGTGTGCCCAAGGCGGTCGCCGCCGCCCGCAGGGCCGCGGAAGGCGCCGGCGGACTGGTCGCCGAGGAGACCACGGAGCGGCTGGACGACACCCACGAGGTCTCGCACCTGGTGCTGCGCGTGCCGCAGGACCGCTACGAGGGCGTGCTGGAGGAGCTGGCGGGGTCGGGCAGGCTTCTGTCGCGTTCGTCGGACGCCAAGGACGTCACGGGGCAGGTCGTCGACGTCGAGAGCCGGATCGCCACCCAGCGGGCGAGCGTGGACCGGGTCCGCTCGCTGATGGAGAAGGCGGAGCGCCTCTCCGACGTGGTGGCCCTGGAGGGCGAACTGAGCAGCCGTCAGGCCGATCTGGAGTCGCTGCTGGCCCAGCAGGCGTCCCTGAGGGACCGCACCTCCCTGGCGACCATCACGCTGGATCTCGGCGAGCCGGACGAGGAGGCGGCGGCCCCGGACGACGGGGACACCGGGTTCCTGGACGCGCTGGCCGGCGGCTGGGACGCCTTCCTGACGGTCCTGCGGTGGATCACGGTGGCGATCGGCGCGACCGCGCCGTTCCTGGCCGCAGCGGCCGTCCTGGTGGTGCTGTGGCGGCTGGTGCGCCGCCGGGTGCCGCGCCACCAAGTGCCGGAGCGTCCGGCGCCGACCGGGCCGCAGGCGCCGCCGGCGTCCTGAGCGCCGTAGCGTGGCTCCCTGACACTTCGACGAAGGGAGCCGGCATGGCGGCGGAGCGACTGGTGGTCATCGGGGGCGACGCGGCGGGCATGTCCGCCGCGTCGCAGGCCCGCAGGCTCAGGGGACCCGACGAGATGAGCATCGTCGCCTTCGAGCGGGGCCACTTCACCTCCTACTCCGCCTGCGGTGTCCCCTACTGGGTCGGCGGCGACGTCGAGGGGCCGGACGCCCTCGTCGCCCGTACGCCCGAGGAGCACCGGGACCACGCCATCGATCTGCGGATGCGCACCGAGGTGACCGGGATCGACGTCGCCGGGCAGCGGGTGCGGGCCCTGGACCGCGAGAGCGGTGAGAGCTACTGGACGGGCTTCGACAAGCTGGTGATCGCTACGGGGGCCCGCCCGGTCCGCCCGGAGCTCCCGGGGATGGACGCCCCCGGGGTGCACGGGGTGCAGACCCTGGACGACGGCCAGGCGCTCCTGGAGACGCTGGAGCGGACCACGGGCCGGCGGGCGGTCGTGGTCGGCGCGGGCTACATCGGCGTCGAGATGGCCGAGGCCATGCTCAAGCGCGGGTACGAGGTGACGGTCCTGAACCGGGGCGCGCAGCCCATGGCCACCCTCGACCCCGACATGGGGCGCCTGGTCCACGAGGCGATGGACGGCCTGGGCATCACCACGGTCAACGGGGCCTCGGTCACCAGGATCCTCACCGGTGACGACGGCCGGGTCTCCGGGGTGGCCACGGACGACGCCACCTACCCGGCGGACGTGGTGGTGCTCGGCATCGGCGTCGAGCCGGAGACGGGCCTGGCACGCGCCGCCGGCCTGCCGACCGGGCCGAACGGCGGGCTGCTGACGGACCTGACGATGCGGGTGCGGGGCCATCACAACATCTGGGCGGGCGGCGACTGCGTCGAGGTCCTCGACCTGGTGGCGGGCCGCACCCGGCACATCGCGCTGGGCACCCACGCCAACAAGCACGGCCAGGTCATCGGGTCGAACGTCGGCGGCGGCTACGGCACGTTCCCGGGTGTCGTGGGGACGGCGGTGAGCAAGGTCTGCGACCTGGAGATCGGCCGCACCGGGCTGCGTGAGAAGGACGCGGCGGCGGTGGGGCTGCGCTATGTCACGGCGACGATCGAGTCGACCGGGCGGGCCGGCTACTACCCGGGGGCCCGGGCGATGACGGTGAAGATGATCGCCGAGTACCGCACCGGGCGGCTGCTGGGTGTGCAGATCGTGGGCCGGGAGGGGGCGGCCAAGCGGGTCGACGTGGCGGCCGTGGCGCTGACCGCCGGAATGACGGTGGAGGCGATGACGGCACTCGACCTCGGTTACGCCCCGCCGTTCTCCCCGGTCTGGGACCCGGTGCTGGTGGCGGCACGCAAGGCGGTGGCGGTGGTACGGGCGGCCGGCAGCGCCTGACGGACGGCGATTTCCGGCCGAATTCCGGGGGCCCGGGGTGCCTGTCGGCGGCCCGGGCCCCGGTGCGGTCAGTGCGCGGTCTGCTCGTGGACGTACTCCACCAGGCGCGTCAGCGCGTCCGGGTCGGTCGTCGGCATGACGCCGTGCCCCAGGTTGAAGATGTGGCCCTCCAGACCGGCGGCGGCGTCGAGCACCTCCCGGGTCTTCGCCTCCACCGTCGCCGTCGGCGCGAAGAGCACGGCGGGGTCGAGGTTGCCCTGGAGCGCCTTGCCCGGGCCGACACGGCGCGCGCCCTCGTCCAGAGGGACGCGCCAGTCCACCCCGACCACGTCGGCGCCGGCCTCGCCCATCAGGCCCAGCAGCTCGCCGGTGCCCACGCCGAAGTGGATGCGCGGGACGCCGTACCCCGCGACCGCGTCGAACACCTTCGCGGAGGCGGGCAGCACGGAGCGCCGGTAGTCGGCGGGGGCCAGGGCGCCCACCCAGGAGTCGAAGAGCTGGACGGCGGAGGCACCCGCCTCGATCTGCACCTCGAGGAACGCCCCGGTGATCTCCGCGAGGCGGTCCAGCAGATCGGCCCAGAGCTCCGGGTCGCCGTACATCATCGCCTTGGTGCGCTCGTGGTTGCGGGACGGGCCGCCCTCCACGAGGTAGCTCGCGAGGGTGAACGGCGCCCCGGCGAAACCGATCAGCGGGGTGGCGCCGAGCTCGGCGGTGAGCATGCCGATGGCCTCGGTGACGTAGGAGACGTCCTCGGGCGTGAGGTCGCGCAGCCGGGCCAGGTCGGCGCGGGTGCGGACGGGCTCGGCGATCACCGGGCCGATGCCGGGCCTGATGTCGAGGTCGATGCCGATCGCCTTGAGCGGGACGACGATGTCGCTGAAGTAGATCGCGGCGTCGACCTTGTGGCGGCGCACGGGCTGGAGCGTGATCTCGGTGACCAGCTCCGGCATCATGCAGGAGTCGAGCATCGCGATGCCCTCGCGGACCTTGAGGTACTCGGGCAGCGAACGCCCCGCCTGGCGCATGAACCACACCGGGGTGTGCGGCACGGGCTCACGCCTGCACGCCTTCAGGAAGGCCGACTCATGGGTGGCGGATGTCGTCTGCAGGCCCGAGGGGCTGTCGTTGGCACTCACACCTGGAATCTTCGCATGGAGCGGCAAGGAGCCGCCCCGGCCGGGTGTCCTTCCCTGCGCGACGCCCCGGTTCCGCCTACTCTTCCCCGCATGGCTCCGGCTCAGGGACAATTTTCCGATCATTCCGAAGGCGCCGACACCGAGGGGAGCGGGGAGGGCGAGTTGGTCCCGCCCGCGTTCCGGTCGGCGGTCGAAGGGCTGCGCTCCGCGCAGCTGCGCCCCGAACTGGAGGTCGAACCGACACGGCCGCCCCAGCGGCTCGCACCCCACGCCTACGCCGTGGAGGCCGCGGTCGTGGACGGGGACGAGGACCTCGCCGACGGGCGCCTGGTCCTCCTGCACGATCCGTCCGGGCACGACGCCTGGAAGGGCACGTTCCGGCTCGTGACCCTCGTCCGGGCGGAGCTGGAACCGGAGATGGCCGCCGACCCGCTGCTGCCCGAGGTCTGCTGGACCTGGCTGACGGGGGCCCTGGACGCCCGGGGCCTGGCGTACGGGGAGGCCGGAGGCACCGTGACGCGCGCCGGCTCGCACTACTTCGGCGCGCTGTCCGCGCGCCGGCCCGCGACCCAGATCGAGATCCGCGCCTCCTGGACTCCGCGCGAGGGCCGCAGCGGGGTGCCGGACGTGGCGGCACACCTGGCCGCCTGGGGGGATCTCCTCTGCCAGCTGGCCGGCCTGCCGCCGTCGGAGTCGGCCGACGCGGCGGTGGTGACGCTGCCCCAGCGGCGGGGGCCCCAGATTCCGTAACGGTGCGTCACATTCGGGAGAGCCGGTCGCACAGGCACCGGCTCTCTTTTCGTACAATCGATCGCGCGTCCGATTTGCCCGAATTGTTACTCACCAAATCGTGATCTTCCCCTAAAGGAGCACGGCCCCGCTGCCGAAGAGGTCAATGACCCGTCAAGCACGGTTCCCCCGGCTTCACCCCCCGAGCCGGCCCGTCCCGCCACTTCCCAGGAGGCCTGGTGTCCGTTCTCCTCGAGCAGCCCGCAAGCCTGGTCGCCTACCGCCCGAACAAGCCGACGGCCATGGTCGTCGTGGCCGACCCGCGCGTCCGTTCCACCGTCACCCGCCATCTGTGGGCACTCGGAGTTCGTGACGTCATCGAGGCGTCGTCCATCGCGGAGGCCCGCCCCCGCGTCGGCAACCCACGCGACATCTGCGTTGCCGACGTCCACCTGCCCGACGGTTCCGGGCTGACCCTGCTGTCCGAGACCCGAGCCGCCGGCTGGCCGAACGGTCTGGCCCTGTCCGCCGCCGATGACATCGGCGCGGTGCGCAACGCCCTCGCGGGTGGTGTGAAGGGCTATGTCGTCACCGGCACCCGGACCAACATCGGCCACCCCGGCCGTCCCGGTATGGCACCCATCGGTGCCAACGCCGCCCGTATGCACCGCAGGCCGCCCGGGTCCCCGAGCCACCCGGGCGGCTACCGCGAACTGTCCGGACGCGAGGTGGAGGTGCTCCGCCTGGTCGCCGAAGGGCAGTCCAACAAGGCCATCGGCGTCTCGATGGGCCTGTCCGCACTCACCGTCAAGAGCCACCTCGCCCGCATCGCCCGCAAGCTCGGCACCGGGGACCGCGCCGGAATGGTCGCCGTCGCCCTGCGCACGGGCATCATCCACTGACCCCGCGACCCCGCCCGGCACCTGCGCGGACACGCACCCGGCCGGTTCACGTGCACGGCGCACGCCGACGGAACGTTCCGTCGGCGTGCGCCGTGCATACACAGATACCCTTGGCATGTGACCGACGCCCAAGAGACCGCAGCAGACACATCACTGCGAACCACCGGGGGCGCTCCCCCGGACGACGTCGCCCCGGCGCCGATCCCCTTGCTCGAACCTCGCGAGGGCATTCCCCCGGTGGTGGCGACCGACGACGCCCTGGCCGGGGTCGTCGCTGCGTTCGCCGCGGGGACCGGCCCCGTCGCCGTCGACGCCGAGCGGGCCTCCGGCTACCGCTACGGGCAGCGCGCCTACCTCGTGCAGCTGCGCCGGGAAGGCGCCGGGAGCGCGCTGATCGACCCGGTGGGCTGCCCGGACCTGTCCTCGCTGGGCGAGGCCCTGACCGGTACGGAGTGGATCCTGCACGCCGCCACCCAGGACCTGCCGTGCCTGCGCGACATAGGCATGGTCCCCACCTCGCTCTTCGACACGGAGCTCGCCGGACGGCTGGCCGGATTCCCGCGCGTCGGCCTCGGCGCCATCGTGGAGAACCTGCTCGGGTACGCCCTGGAGAAGGGCCACTCCGCCGTCGACTGGTCCACCCGCCCGCTCCCCGATCCCTGGCTGCGCTACGCCGCGCTCGACGTCGAGCTGCTGGTGGACCTGCGGGACGCCCTGGAGGCGGAGCTGGAGCGCCAGGGCAAGCTGGAGTGGGCCCTGGAGGAGTTCGACGCGATCGCCTCGGCGCCGCCCGCTCCCCCGCGCAAGGACCCCTGGCGCCGGACCTCCGGGATGCACAAGGTGCGCCGCCGCCGCCAGATCGCCGTCGTACGCGAGCTGTGGACAGCCCGGGACCAGGTCGCCCAGCGCCGCGACATCTCGCCCGGCAAGGTGCTGGGTGACGCCGCGATCATCGAGGCGGCCCTGGCCATGCCCGTCAACGCGCACGCCCTGACCGCACTGCCCGGTTTCGGCCACCGCATGGGACGCCGCCAGCTGGAACAGTGGCAGGCGGCCGTCGACCGGGCCAGGGCGCTGCCCGAGTCGGAGCTTCCGCAGCCCGGCCAGCAGCCGGCCGGTCCGCCGCCCCCGCGCGCCTGGGCCGACAAGGACCCGGCCGCCGCGGCCCGTCTCTCGGCGGCCCGCGCCGCGGTCTCCGCGCTCGCCGAGCAGCTGCACATGCCGCAGGAGAACCTCATCACCCCGGACACCGTGCGCCGGGTCTGCTGGGAGCCGCCGAGGGAGCTGACGCCCGGAGCGGTGGAGACCGCGCTCGCCGGGTACGGCGCCCGCCGCTGGCAGATCGAGCAGGTCGGCCCGCTGCTGCTCCGTGCGCTGGCGACCGAGGCCTGAGCGTCCCCGGAGGGGCGGGCCGGCGGCCAGGGGCCGGGCCGCACGGCCCGGCCCCTTTCGTGTACATCCGCCTCGGGCGGGTGCACGGCGGGCACCCGCGGGCACACGTCGGCATGTGACCTTCGACGCTCCGGGCACGGGGGGTGGGCAGCTTGGTTACCCGCAAGTAGCATGAGGGGCGTGGCGCGCTCATCGGCGCGCCCCGCAGCAGTGCCATCCCGCACCCTGGAGGAGAGCCACCGTGCCTCGTACCATCCGGGACGTCGTCTTCGTCGACGGCGTCCGCACCCCGTTCGGCAAAGCGGGCCCGAAGGGCATCTACCACGAGACCCGCGCCGACGATCTCGTCGTGAAGGCCATCCGGGAGCTGCTGCGCCGCAACCCGGACCTGGACCCCGCGAAGATCGACGAGGTCGCCGTCGCCGCGACCACCCAGATCGGTGACCAGGGTCTGACGCTGGGCCGTACCGCCGGGATCCTGGCCGGTCTGCCGCAGTCGGTCCCGGGCTACTCCATCGACCGCATGTGCGCCGGTGCGCTGACCGCCGTCACGTCGACGGCCGGTTCCATCGCCTTCGGCGCGTACGACGTCGTCGTCGCCGGTGGCGTCGAGCACATGGGCCGCCACCCGATGGGCGAGGGCGTGGACCCGAACCCGCGCTTCGTCTCGGAGAAGCTGGTCGACGAGTCCGCCCTCTTCATGGGCATGACCGCGGAGAACCTGCACGACCGGTACCCCTCGATCACCAAGCAGCGCGCCGACGAGTACGCGGTCCGCTCGCAGGAGAAGGCCGCCAAGGCGTACGCCGACGGCAAGATCCAGCAGGACCTGGTGCCGGTCGCGGTGCGCCGCACCAACGCCGAGGGCGGCGAGACGGGCTGGGGCCTGGTCACCGCCGACGAGCCGATGCGTCCGGGCACCACGCTGGAGAACCTGGCCGGCCTGAAGACCCCGTTCCGCGCCCACGGCCGGGTCACCGCCGGCAACGCGGCCGGGCTGAACGACGGCGCCACCGCCTCGCTGCTCGCCGCCGAGGACGTCGCCCGCGAGCTGGGCCTCCCGGTCAAGATGCGCCTGGTCTCCTACGCCTTCGCGGGCGTCGAGCCCGAGGTCATGGGCTACGGCCCGATCCCGGCGACGGAGAAGGCGCTGGCCAAGGCCGGCCTCTCCATCGACGACATCGGCCTCTTCGAGATCAACGAGGCGTTCGCCGTCCAGGTGCTCGCCTTCCTGGAGCACTACGGCATCGCCGACGACGACGCGCGCGTCAACCAGTACGGCGGCGCGATCGCGTACGGCCACCCTCTGGCCTCCTCCGGCGTCCGCCTCATGACTCAGCTGGCCCGCCAGTTCGAGGAGCACCCCGAGGTCCACTACGGCCTGACGACCATGTGCGTCGGCTTCGGCATGGGCGCGACGGTCGTCTGGGAGAACCCGAACTTCGACGGAGGCACCAAGTGAGCTCCACCACCGAGCTTCTGAAGGGCGCGGCCGAGCTGTTCCCCGGCGAGGTCGTCACCGAGGCGCACGTACGCCACCTCGACCTTCCGGGCGGCGCGGGCAGGTTCGCCCTGATCACGCTGGACAACGGCCTGGACCACACCAAGCCGACCACCATCGGCCCGCAGTCGCTGGCGAACCTCAACGCCGCCATCGACCAGGTCGAGAAGGAGGCCGCCGAGGGCACCGTCACCGGTGTCGGCGTCACCGGCAAGCCGTTCATCTTCGCGGTCGGCGCGGACCTCAAGGGCGTCGAGCTGCTCAAGAACCACTCGGACGCGCTGGCCATCGGCAAGGGCGGCCACGACGTCTTCCGGCGTCTGTCCTCCCTCGCGGTCCCGACGTTCGCGTACTACAACGGCGCGGCCATGGGCGGCGGTGTGGAGATCGGTCTGCACTGCTCGTACCGCACCGTCTCGCAGGCCATCCCGGCCTTCTCGCTGCCCGAGGTCTTCCTCGGGCTGGTCCCGGGCTGGGGCGGCTGCGCGCTGCTCCCCAACCTGATCGGTGCCGACCGCGCCGTCTCGGTGATCATCGAGAACGCGCTGAACCAGAACCGTCAGCTCAAGGGCAAGCAGGTCTACGAGCTCGGGATCGCCGACGCGATCTTCGAGGGCGCGGACTTCCTGGAGCAGTCGCTGCTGTGGACCGCGTCCGTCCTCAAGGGCGAGATCGCCGTCGAGCGCCCCGAGGTCGACCGCGGGGATGCCTGGGACCAGGCCGTCGCCCGAGGCAAGGCGATCGCCGACTCCAAGGTGCACGGGGCGGCCCCGGCCGCGTACCGCGCGCTGGAGATCATCGGCGCGGCCAGGAGCGGCGACCTGGGGGCCGGCTTCGACGCCGAGGACCAGGCTCTCGCCGACCTGATCATGGGCGGCGAGCTGCGGTCCGGGATCTACTCCTTCAACCTGGTCCAGAAGCGCGCCAAGCGCCCGGCCGGTGCCCCGGACAAGTCCCTGGCCCGCCCGGTCACCAAGGTCGGCGTGGTGGGCGCGGGCCTGATGGCCAGCCAGCTCGCGCTGCTCTTCCTGCGCCGCCTGGAGGTCCCGGTCGTCCTCACGG
Organism: Streptomyces sp. SirexAA-E; assembly: GCF_000177195.2. Lineage (GTDB taxonomy): Bacteria > Actinomycetota > Actinomycetes > Streptomycetales > Streptomycetaceae > Streptomyces > Streptomyces flavovirens. The sequence goes on along the minus strand of NC_015953.1, from coordinate 5,944,464 downwards.
ACATCGACCAGGAGCGGATCGACAAGGGCGTGGGCTACGTCCACGCCGAGATCGACAAGCTGCTCGGCAAGGGCCGCGTCAACCAGGACAAGGCCAACCGCCTCAAGGCCCTGGTGACCGGTGTGCTGGACAAGGCGGAGGGCTTCTCCGACGCCGACTTCGTCATCGAGGCCGTCTTCGAGGAGATCGGCGTCAAGCAGCAGGTGTTCGCGGAGGTCGAGGCGGTCGCCCCGGCGCACGCGATCCTCGCCACGAACACCTCGTCCCTCTCGGTCACCGAGATGGCGTCGAAGCTGAAGAACCCGGAGCGGGTCGTCGGCTTCCACTTCTTCAACCCGGTCGCGGTCCTCCCGCTGCTGGAGATCGTGCGCGGCGAGCAGACCGACGAGGCCTCGCTGGCCACGGCGTTCGGTGTCGCCCGCAAGCTGAAGAAGACCGCGGTGCTGGTGAAGGACGCCCCGGCGTTCGTCGTCAACCGCATCCTCACCCGCTTCATGGGCGAGATCCAGAACATCATCGACGAGGGCACCCCGGTCGAGACGGCGGAGAAGGCCATCGAGCCGCTCGGCCTGCCGATGTCCCCGCTGGTGCTGCTGGAGCTGGTCGGCCCGGCCATCGGCCTGCACGTCTCCGAGACCCTGAACCGCGCGTTCCCCGAGCGCTTCACGGTCTCCGAGAACCTCGCGGCGGTCGTCAAGGCGGGCAAGCGCGGCTTCTACGTCTACGACTCCGGCAACCCGGAGCTGGACCCCGAGGTCGCCGCCCTCCTCGAGCAGGGCGACACCGTCCTGACGGAGGACCAGGTCCGCGACCGCGTCCTGGACGCGGTGGCGCAGGAGATCGGCCTGATGCTGGACGAGGGCGTCGTCGCCGAGGCCCAGGACATCGACCTCTGCCTGATCACCGGCGCGGGCTGGCCCTTCCACCTGGGCGGCATCACGCCGTACCTGGACCGCGAGGGCGTCTCCGAGCGGGTCAACGGGAAGAAGTTCCTGGAGCAGGGCGTGGCGAGCGTTCTGGCGTAGCACGCACACAGTGACGGCGGGCCTGCGACTCTCTTCGCACGGCCCGCCGTTCCTGTCCCCGCGTCGCACGCGGGCTGTGGAACGATGGTCCTTCCGTCTCTCCGACGCAGCGAAGGATCTCCGTGCCCGTACGCACCCGCGCAGCGGCTGCTGTCGTCAGCGTCGTGGCCCTGCTGGCGGCGGGAGCGGTCTTCGCGGGCCTGGCCACGCACGAGGCCCCCGGCCCCCGGGAGGCACGTGGCCCGACGGTCCTGCGTGTCGTCACCTGGAACGTCTGCGGCGAGGCGGGCGGGAAGCGCGGCGAGGCGGGCTACTGCCCCTACCGGAACTCTCCCGCGGAGAAGGTCGAGCAGATCACCGAGCTGGCGCACGAGCGCGACGCGGATGTGATCGCCCTCCAGGAGATCTGCGGGGGCGCTGCGGGCAGCCACCTTTCGCTGCTGCGGACGGCCTTGGGCCCTGAGTGGTCCGTCCGCCGTGCCGAGGGGGCACGCCCCGACGGCCGCACCCGGTGCCGCGGCGGCCTCTCAGGGCACCTCGGCGTGGCCATCGCGGTCCGCGGCAAGGTGGTCGGCGCCCGGTCCCGGAACGTTCTCCCGCCGGACCCCGCGGGCCACAGCCACGAGACCCTGCCGGTGCTGTGCGTCCGCGTGAGCGGCTGGTCGTACACGCCGTGCACCACGCACATACTCCCCGGCGAGGAGCCACGGGTGCTGGAGCAGATCACCGGGGTGCGGGACTTCGTGCGGCAGGAAGACCGTCCCACCGTACTGACCGGGGACTTCAACCGGAACTCGGGTGCCGCCCAGCTGAAACCGCTCGCCTCCGCGTTCACCGAGTGCCCGGGGCTGCTCGGCACCGGACAGGGCACATCCACCTATCACCAGTGGATGCCCGCGGAGGGTACCCACTCCTTCCACACACTCGACCACGTGTTCGTCAGCAAGGCGTCCGAGGTGCGAGCGCCGTTCGCCCGGTGCGGTGTCGACCGGGACCGGATGGACACCACGCCCAACGAAGCCGGCGGTGTGGAGCCCGACGGCTACTCGGACCACGCTCCTGTGTTCGCCGACATCCGGACGGGCGGCTGAGCCGTCCGCAGACGCGGTCCCGCGCGGACGAGCGGGCCCTCGGGTCAGCGACGACGCCCCGGGGGGCGGACCCGCCGGTCTCAGGGGCCGGCGAAGGGGTGGTGCTCACACGCGTCGCCACCGCACGGCAGCCGGGATCCCGCCGACTCCCTGAGCCAGTTTCCGTCCGGGACGCCGAGGACCCTGAAGGTGCGGCGGGCCGGTTCGGAGTGGATGGCGCTGAAGACGGAGACGAACTCAACGGTGTGGAGTCCCGGCCTCCAGTCGTGTGGGTGGGTGACGTTCCACGTGCCGTCGTCGCGAACCGGCGCTTCGGCGATCATCCGTTCACCCTCCAGCACCATCACCTTCCTCACGCCCTTCGGCGCGGTTCCCGAGAAGCGGGGCCGTGGACCGCTCCACGCTCCCTCCGCGGGACCGTTGACCCGCGGGGGCGCGATCCGGTCCAGCACGGTGAAGGGGAGCTCGGCTGCGGGTGAGACGCCGTGTTGCGTCAGACCGACCGCCTGGAGCAGGTGGTCCCCCTCGGGCCACTGCACGGCGCGTCGCCACTTCCACGTGCCGTCCGGCCCGACGCCCGTGCCTCCCGCGTATACGCCGTTCGCGAAGAAGAGGACGTAATCCGTACCGGGGTGGACCGTGCCGCTGAACTTCGGCGATGCGCCGACGAGCGCCGCCCTGTCCGGCTTCGCGATCGCCGGTGCGGCGCCGGTGCGTTCCGTGGCGTAGAGCGCGTAATCCGGATTCTCCACCGTGAATTCCGGCAGCACCGGTGGATAGACGGCGGGGACCAGGGTTTCGGGACGCACGAGGTCCTCGGGGAGGCCCGGCAGTGTGTGAAGGGCGGATGCGAACATCTTCGCGACCTCCCGAGCACCCGCCTCGTTGAAGTGGGAGGCGTCGATGATGCCTTCCGGGTGGTTCGGGTGCTCGCCTGCATCGACCCAGCGGAAGAACTGCTTCGCGCGTGTGGGGCCGAGGCCCCGCAGGAAGTCCGTGGTGAGGGCGTTCAGGTCGACGAGCGGAGACTCCGTCTCCGCCGCGACCTGCCGGACGACGTCCGGATAGCCGTCACGCGTGTCGAGCACATTGCCGTCGACGTCGAACGTACAGCGGGCGGCGGGGGTGACGAGCACGGGAACGGCGTTCTGTGTGCGTATTCCCTCCACGTACAGCCGGAGGTATTCCCTGAACTCCCTGTGGCTGTGGTAACGGATCACCATGTTGATCCGCTGCTCCACACCGCCGAAGTCGACGGCCACGACGTCGCCCGGCTTCAGCATGTTCAGCAGGGCGACGAACCGGCCGGGATAGTAGTCGCGGGCGGTCATCGCGTCCCGCGCGTAGTTCTTCACTTCCCACTGATCCGTGAAGAACTCGGCCAGGTACTGGCCCCAGCCGGCCAGCGGCGACTCCGCGGGTGTCCTGGACGCGGCGACGGAGTTGCCGACGATGCAGATCTTCCTCATGACGTTCTGTTCCTCATTGGCCCTGTTGTCCTGGCATGGATCCGACTCGTACCGGCGTGGTCAGACGGTCGTCCAGTCGGCGAAGCCGCTCTCGGCGAACGGCTCTCCCTGCCGCCGGACACGCAGTCGCCCGTCGATACCGACCACCGCTGTGACCACGCGCCCCTGGCAGTCGGCAGCCAGGGACGGCGCTCCCACGGTCAAGAAGCGCGACTCCTCCCAGAGAGGCACCCCGCGCCGCCGGTCGTTGGCCAGGACGGCGACTCCGACCCCGCCGGCGGCGTTGCGTCGGGCCAGCACGATCGCGTCGTGTCCCTCTCCGAGACGGCGCAGTGCCGCCACGGGACCGGTGCCACCGGCACCCCCCAGGCTTTCCGCCTCTGCGGGCCATCCCCCCGGCCCAGGCTGCTGCCGGTGTTCGCGGATCTCTGCCGACTCTTCCTCGCGGTAGAAGAGGGACATCCGTGAACGCCCGGTTTGGAGCGGGGTGATGCCACCAGCGGGCCGCCAGGTGTCCTGCGTGGGGACGAGCAGCCCGCTGTCATGGCTGAAGGGACCGTAGACGGCATCCTGCTTCCAGCGCGAAACGCCTTGGCGGGTCGGGGCGTAGACCTCGATGCGACCGGTGGACGTCAGAACGGCGGACGGTGCGTCCTGCAGCCCGGCGCCGCCGAGGTCCTCCCAGTCGGACCAGCCCTCGTCGGTCTCCCGGCGGGCACTCAGGCCGAAGCCGAAGTTGCGCACGAACACATGGAGACGACCGGCCGGGTCGGTCACCGCGGCCGGTACTCCGACCTCACGGCACCGCTGCCAGTCCCCCGTGTATCCCTGCGGGTTGCCGACGACTTCCCACGGAGAGGCTTCCTCACCTCTCAGCCAGGCGCGGACCACCTCCACCTCCGCGGTGCCCCCCGGGCCCGACGTACGACGCAGGCCTACGAGGTGGACGGAACCTCGGCGGTCGGGCGCCACAGTGAGCGCCGGCAACAGTCCGGCCCCCTGCAGGAAGAGCGGTCCGACCCATTCCGGTCCGCCGGGGACGGACTCGGTCCAGACGGCGACCCGCCCGCCCATGACCGCGTAGGCGGCCAGCCGCCCATCGGGGCGGAGTCGCAGCCAGCCGGTACCAGGTGCATAGCGCGAGGCCGTGCTCCATCCGTAGCGGCGGATGTCCGCTCCGTCGCCGAGCTGGTGGTCACCGCAGTGACGATGGGTGCACGGATGCCCGTCCGCGCCACCGTAGACGTCGATCAGACGCTTCTTCTCGGCATAGGCGGTCTCGGTGAGGTTGCTCGGCCAGAGCTTGTTGGCATAGCCCCGGTAGTGCTCCACCAGAGGCGGCACACCTCCAGCACGTTGATAGCGGTCCACCGCCTCCAGGGCGAACTGCGCGGTGGCCGTGTGGTCCTGGTGATCGCTGGAGGACGGTCCCTTCGCTTTGTCCCAGGCGGTGTGCTGCGGGTCGGGATCCATCGTCCAGACCACCGTGGGCCGGAAGTACCGCATCATCTCGACCAGACAGAGCAGGACACTCTCGCTGCTCAGTTCCTGCACCTGCCGCAGGGGCGAGTCCTCGGCGACGAGGGTCGGTGCGACCGGCGACCGGCCGCTCCACAGAGTCGCCAGCCGCGAGGGGGGAACGTCCGGGGAGAAGCCGTGCGCGGCGTCCACCATCCGCACGCCGAGGAAGTACAGCTGGATGTGAGGTGCGGCGAGAAGCGTGGACCGTTCGGCCAGTACTCCTGCCGAGAACTCGACGACGTCGCGTGACCACGGGCTGTCCCGCTCCCCTGTGGCCATGACCGCGTACGCCGCGCGCAGTCCGTTCTGCCGGGCAGCCATGTAGCCCGAATAGTCCGGCGGAACCGCGCCGCGCGTCTGGTCCCGGGTGTCGATGTTCCGGCCGTCCGCCTCGGCGGCCGTCAGATAGACGCTGGCGATCGGGTGCCCGGCCTCGACGGCGCGCTGGAGGTCCGGATTGACGAAGTACAGGTCGTCGTCCGGGTGGGCGAGGATCTGGACGACCGATGCCTGACGTGGCGGCTGGGCTGGAGAGTTCATGCGGTGGCCTTCTGTGCGTCTCCGGACGGGTCGACGGGAGGTGTCACGGGGTACGTCACATGGGCCACCCCGGGAGGCTGCCGATGCGGGCGCGCTGATTGCGTGGCGAACCCTTCTCGAACTGGCTCGCGACGGGGAAGTAGCTGGGGAGGAAGGCCGTGAGTATCGAGTCCTGTTCCTCCTCCGAAACGTCCCCGTCATGGAAGTCGTTGAGGCAGAAGACGTCGTGCGGACGGGCCGTCAGGATGCGGTTCAGGCGCGGCTTGTGGTCGCTCAGGCCGACGTTGACGAAGCCGCAGGAGATGCTTCCCGGCACACTGCGCAGCGTGTGATAGCCGTAGTAGTGGTGCAGCGACGAGGCGACGGAGACATCGCTGTGGTTGCGTAGCTGGTTGGCGGCCGTCGTCGCCATGGGCCCCTGGTAGTACTCCTCGATCTCCTCCAGCACGCTGCGGCGCAGCGGGTGGGGGGCGTGCAGGAAGGAATGCGCCAGCACCTGGCCGAAGGTGGCTTCGATGAGCGCCCGGTTGTTCTTGGCCGCGCTGATGTTGAACTCGTCGGCGTAGCTCGCCGGAGCCATCGGCACGGCGGTGGGCGACATGAAGTGCTTCGCCTGGCCGTTGCTGTGGAAGAACATGCCGGGCTGGAGGGTCCGGCCGACGAAGACGTCGTCGTTGAAGTAGAGGAAGTGCTCCGCCAGGCCTTCGATGTGGTGCAGTTGGCTCTCGATCGCATGGGAGTTGTAGGTCGGCAGCATCCCGCGCGGTCCGAAGATCTCCCTGTGGTCGACGACCCGGACACGGGGGTGCTCGGTGTCGAGCCAGGACGGCACCTGCTGGTCGGTGACCAGGTAGATGTTCCGGATCCACGGCGCGTACATGTCGATCGAGCGCAGTGAGTAGCGCAGCTCGTCCCGGTCCCGGAACCTGGCCGCGCTCGTGGCCGCGTCCTCGGTCTCCAGACCCAGCCCGGCCAGGGCTGTGTTCTTGCGTTCCAGCCAGTCCAGGTCGGCTCCGTCGACCCACGTGTACACGGCGTCGACGGGGAACGTCACATCGCCGTGCAGGGGACGGGTGAAGGGCGTGATCGAGGGATAGACGCGCGCCCCCAGGGTGAGAGGGGTGCGCGTCATGGCCTGCTTGGGCACCCGGTCACCGATGAGGGTCCGGGTGGGAGAGGTGAGGAATGCCCCGTCCTCCGGGTCGTCGTCCCAGAACGAGATGGTGCAGCCGTAGACGGCGCCGAGCCTGAGTGTGCGGGACCGGGCCACGGCACTCTGGTAGACGCGTACCCCCGAGCCAGGGGTGCCGAGGTAGTTCTCGAGGAGGCCCGCGAGCACCGTGGCGACCGCGTTCTGGTTCTCGTTGAGCACCGAGGCGTACACCGCCCGGTCCCGGTAGGCGCCGGCGAGTGACTTCAAGGTGGCCTCCCAGTAGGAGGCGTGCACGGCGACGGTGTGCCTCACCAGGGAGTCACGCACCACGAAGTAGGGGATGTCCGCGCCCTCCAGCACATCGGCGGCGAGCGCCAGATTGGCCTGGACGATGTCCCAGGGAGATTCCCACTCGATGACCTTGCACAGCTGTCCGCCGTCGCGGACCAGCCCGCGGTCGCCCTTGAGCAGGCGGTCCTCCGACGCGCGCTGGTTGCCGGTACGCACGGTGCTGGCGGGCGCCGGGGAGGCGGCCGGCACGGTGCCGTCTCCCCCGCTGAGCAGGTCGTGCATGGCCTGTCGCTCGGTCTTGGCCGTGTCCCGGCGGCCGGCGTCCCGGTCAGCGACGAGTTCCGCGAAGATGCGTTCCCACCGGCCGGTGACCACCGCCGGAGCGAAACGCCCGACGACCTCCAGAGCGGCCTCGCCCATGCGGTGTCGTAGCGGTGCGTCCTCGATGAGCCGGAGCAGGCAGGCGGTCAGCGCGTCGATGTCGCCGGTGGGCACCAGCATCCCGGAGTGACCGTCGATGATCACCTCACGGGGCCCGTTGGGCGAGTCGTAGGAGACCACCGGTACACCGGCGGCCTGTGCCTCGGCGAGGACGAGCCCGAAGGCTTCGTTGCGTGAGGTCAGCAGGGCGATGCTGGCCTTGGCCCACTCCTCCGCGAGATGCGGTGAGTTGCCGTTGAGCTGGACGCTGTCGTGCAGGCCGAGCGCGTCGATCTGGCGTCGGAGCGCGCCGCTGAGCGGCCCGTCCCCGAAGATCCGCAAGGTCCACGAAGGGTGCCGCCGCGCCACCGTCGCCCAGGCCGTGACGGCGTGGTCGATCTGCTTCTCGCCCACCAGCCGCCCGGCGATGACGACCGTCCGGGTCTCCAGGGTCGACCTCGGGCGGAATCCACCGGGGAGGGCGTTGGGTACGACTTCCAGCCTCGGCGCGGCCGTCCCCAGGGTCTCCGCGAACCATTCCCGGGTCCGCTCGCTCAGCACGCCGAGCGCGTCGAGCTTGGCGGAATAGCGCAGGAGCGGCTCGCCGCTGGTACCGCGTAGTTCGGACACCCGGTGCTCCTGATGCACCGTGACCACCCATGAGGGTGCCAGGTGAACCGCGAGGGCCATGAGCGCGGGCGTGGTGGTGATCAGTACGTCGGTGTCCGTGTCCTGCAACGCCAGTTCGAGTTCCAGGTCCGAGACCCGGTTGAACGCGGCCTCCCAGGCGCGGTCCACGATGCGACTGGGCTGCGCGGACAGTGCCGCCCAGGCCGCGTCGTCCACCGTCGTGTCGCGCAGGGGGCGCTGAACAGGTCCCGTGAGGTCGACGAGATAGTCGACGCGCACTCGTTCGTCGGGCGAGAAGAACTGGGCCGCCTTGGACTTGAAAACGCTCAGCACGCGCACGTCGTGGCCTGCCGCGAGTTCCGACGCCTGGTTGAAGACGGCGCGTTCGGTTCCTCCCACGGCATCGGCGGTAGTCAGCAGGAAAGTGATCTTCATCTGGTCTTTCAGCCGATTTCTGGCATCGGGGTGCAGGTGATGCGGAGGTTGCCCGCAGGCGTGTAGCGGGGCTGGACGAGCAGGGGGCGCTGCCCCCGCGGGGCGATCGCCGTCGCACGCATCGCGAAGACCCGGAGGGGGTTACGGACGTCGTGCAGACGACGTCCCAGCCGGAAGGTGCGGCCGGACGCCCCGGTCACCGCGACGTCCCAGTGTTCGGGCCGGCTCCGGCGCGGGGCCATGCCCTCCAGCGGGACCTCGACCCTGGCGGTCCCGTCGGCCAGCACGGTGACGGGCTGTCGCAGTCGGCGTCCCGAGGCGATGAACTCCGCCTCGGGCTCGTCGATCCGGATACCGAGAAGCCGGAAGTCGACGGAGATCCCCGCATGGGTGATGTGCACCTTGACGACTTCGGCGCCCGGCTTGGCGACTGCGGTGACCACACGCATGTTCCCGGTGACGGACCGGCCGATCCGGTGGCGTCGGCCGGTCACGCCGGATGCCGTCATCGGCTTGGTCGGGCCCTCGTACGGAGTGGGCAGTTCCACCAGCAGCAACGGTATGCGGCGTGTCCGGCTCCCTGTGCGCAGCCGCAGTCTGACCTGCCAGCGGCCGGGGTCCACCGGGGCGCCACCCACCTCGGCCCCGAGCAGTACGGCCGCGTCCATGAGCAGGGTGCCGTCGCCGCCCTCGTAGACACGGGCAGGACTTTCGTGGTGCCGTCGGCCGCGTGTGAGGACGAGTTCCGCGTGGTCCGGCAGCCGGACCGACCGTGGCAGCTCGGCGTGGAGGTTGACCGTCTGACCGTCGAGCACGGCTGCGTACTTCAGCCGTGCCGTGTGCCTGGAACGGCGCGGCAGGAAGACGCGCAGGATGAGCCACGAGCGCAAGGCGGCGGCACGGGCCTCCAGTCGGCCCCGAGCCGCGCGGAGGTGGGATCGTCGAGGTATCACTGGTGTGTCCGTCCCAGCTCGGCGGTACGCCTGGTCGGCAGTCCTTCGGCCCCGGGCAGCTCGTACGGGCTCGGCACGGGGAAGTAGCTTTCGAGGAAACGTTTCACCATGAGCTCCTGGGCGGCGGGGTCCGCCGGAACCACCGTGTCGTTGATGCAGAACGTGTCGAAGTCCCGCCTGGCGACGAGCCGGTCCAGCCGGCGCTGCGCCAGGGCGTCACCGATGTCGATGTAGACGTACCGCAGACTGCCCAGCGTGGCGCGCGCCAGGTGGTAGGCGAAGTAGTGGTGGAGCGACGACGCGATGGGGATGTCGTTCGGCGAGCGAAACGTCGAATGCTGCGTCACCCAGTGGGCGCGGGAGTACGTCTGCTCGATCTCGTCCAGCACGGAACGGCGCAGAGCGTGCGGCGTGTGCTTCATCTTCTGCGAGATGACCGTGCCGAACTGCTGGGCGATGAGCCCGCGGCTGTTCTTCCCGGCGGCGTCCACCGGGAGGTCCTCGGGCGTCGTGGTGCCCGGGGGGATGAGCGCCTTCGACATGAAGAACTTGGTCAGGCCGTTGGGATGGAAGAAGAGGTCCGGCTGCACCGGACGGCCGAAGAACACGTCGTCATTGAGGTAGAGGAAGTGCTCGGAGAGATCCGGGATGTGGTGCAGCTGGCTCTCGATGGCGTGCGAGTTGAAAGTCGGCAGGGCCGACGGAGCGGAGAATATCTCCTCGTGGTCCACCACTCTGATCCCGGGATGTTCGGTGTTCAGCCAGCCCGGTGTCTGCCCCGCGGTGACGAGGAAGATGTTGCGGACCCAAGGCGCGTACTGGTGGATCGACCGGAGGGAGTACCGGAGTTCGTCACGGCTCGTGTACCGGGCGGCGTTGTCGGCCTGCTCGTGCAGGCGCACCTCGGTGTCCGGCCGCAGGCCACGCCGGACCGCCTCCTTGCCCGCGCGCCAGACCGGATCGTCGGCGTCGACCCAGGTGTACACGACGTCTATGGGGTAGGCGTGGTCCTCCGGCAGCCGAACGGTGAAGTCGGGAAGCGTACGGGCATACCCCGTGTGGTACTGACTCGGAACCGGGCTGAAGAGTTTCTGCTCAGCCATCCGGCCTTCCGCGGCGACGGATACCCGCGCCAGCACGGAGTTGGGCCTGGGGGCGATCAGCGCGCCTTCTTCCTCGGACCAGAATTCCAGATCGCAGCCGGATTCCGGGCCGAAGATCAAATGCCCGGTCGGATCACAGACGTTCCAGGAAAGGCGTATCACCGCGCTGGAGCGGAGCCGCCGCCACGTCTGCGCCGACGAACCGGCCCTCAGCTGTCCACCCGCCCCCTCGGCCGCGTAGCCGGGATTGCGTCCGAAGGCGAGCTGGAGGATTTCCTCGACGTCGTCGCGCAGCCGCGCGGACACGGCGACGCACGGAATGCTCTTCCCGGTCCCCCGCACGGCGAAGTACGCGATCTCGGCCTCTTCCAGGATCTCGACAAGCATGTGGAAGTTCCTGGCCCGCGCGGCCCACTCGGTGGCTCCGCGCACCACCGCCGCGCGGACGTGCCTGCCCTGGACCCGGACCACCCGGAGGGAAGCCTCGGCGCTGTGCCTGGCGGGCTTCCGGCGACCGCCCAGCGCCCGTACGACGACGGCCGAACGGGCGGAGTCGAAGCTCGCGAGCGCGTGCATGACCAGGTTGCGGAGTGGGGCGGGAACGCGTCGTACGAGTCGACGACGGGCTCGAACCGGAACCAAAGACCGATATGTCGACACAAGCGCACTGGTCTCAGGATTGCTGCCGCTCACAGAAGTTCGCCCCACCCATACACAGGGGCCGCAGCCCCGTCTCACTCTTCGGTCCCACCGAAAGCCTCATCGCGCGGGACCTGTCGCTGGAGGCAGACGGGCCGCCACAGGATCTTCACATCTTGGTCGACTTTTGTCCATCCGTGAACAAGTTATATGCGCGTTCGTTACGCCTCTGACCCCCTATGCGAAACCCCCATCACCCCAGGCAGCGCGGACCACATCAAGGGGTGGACCCATCGACCCAGGGAGCGACAGCGCGTCAGACCCTCACCGAGGGCGCCATAGCCAAACCGGCTTCGTCCGTCTGCCGGGCGATGCGCAGCGCTCCGTCGTCGCCGGTCACCGCCAACACGACCCGGCCTTCGGCGTCGCACGCCAACGCCGGCGACCCGCCGGCCTTCTCCCCGGTCGGTGACCACCAAAGGCCCCCGCCTTCGTTCTCCGTCCCACAGGCGGCGATCATGATCCGGCCGTCCAGGCCCCGGTGGGCGAGCACCGTGCAGTCGTAGCCGTCCAGCCACGTCCGGAGAGCCGCGACGCGCCCGTCGACCTGCCCGCCTCCCAACGGAATCACCCAGCTGCCGGGCCGGTGCGCGACAAGAGCGCCCGTCCCGGCGTCCGCCCAGTAGTACGTCACACGGTCCGGCGCGGTCTCCAGCCCCATGGCACTTCCGGGACGCACGGCGATCTGCAGGTCGGGGCACCGGTCCATGGCACCGTCGGGCTCAGCCTGCCGCCAACGCAGGACGGAGCCCGTACCGGGCACGAAGAGTTCGATGCGCCCGGAAGCGAGGGAGGAAGCGACCAACCCTTCCTGCGCACCACTCCCCTGGAGATCACGCCACGGCTCCCACGCACCGTTGGCACCCTCGCGGCGCATCGACACCCCTCCGCCGGCGTTCGCCACGAAGGCGTGGACGCGACCCGATCCGCTCACCGCGACCACCGGGGCGCCCATGCGCCCGGCGCTGTCGGCGTCGTTGTGCGGATTGCCCACGACCTTCCATTCCGTGACCGGACGGCCCGTCTGGAATTGAGTGGCCTGGACCACGGCAGCGGCACCGCCCTCACGGGAGACACGACGCCCGAGGAGGCGGACGAATCCGTCCACGCCCTGCGCCACCGACAGATGCGACAACGCCGGAGCGGAAAAGGAGTCAGGTCCGGTCCACTCCCGCCCGGCAGGGCGGACCTGCGTCCAACGCCGCAGCCCCCCGTCGACACGCGTGAACGCGGTCAGCCGACCGTCCTTACCCATGGAGAGCCACGGCCCTTCCACGACCACGGCGCGGGGCGTCGAAGCGGCCGCCTTCTTCTCCGTGTCGGCCGTGTCGCCTGGGCGGCTCACCCGCGCCGCACGCCCGGACCTCACTCGCATGCCCACGCCCTTCTCGTCACATCTCGTCCGGTTCCCAGGGGCACCCCCGAGCTCCGGCTCACAGGGGCCGTGGTGCGACGGAGCCCGTCGGGAACGGTGTCCCCCGAGGCCCTTGTCGAACAGACCTGCGCATCAGAATTTTGTCACATGCTTCACCTGGCCCACACATCTCCATGACGCGCCGCCCCCGGAGACCGGCTCGCCGCCACCGTGCGGCGATCGCGGGGGGCCTCGGCGCGACCGGTCCGCCTCGTCCCGGCGGGGCACGGAGGCCGCGACGACGCGTCCACGCGGCCGTGGCACGGCCTCCGGTCGCACGGCCGTCGGGCACCGCTTGCGGTCACCTGTTCTATAGTGCTCGGTCAGTCATGCATTCACGGACCGGTCACACCCCCCACCCGAGTCCCACGCACTTCACCGCCCATGCCGGGCCATGAGATTTGAGGACTCGAGCAGGATGAGCCACGACGCCATGACGCCGGATTCACACGACGGCCCGGACGGCCCCCGCTCGCGGCGCGCGGCCAAGCCACGCAAGCGCCGTCGCGGCCTGAAGATCACGCTCGGTGTGCTGGTCGTCCTCCTGCTCGCCGGCGGCGGCACCGCCTACTGGCTGTACAGCAGTCTGGACGGCAACATCAAGGGCGTCGACATCGACAAGGCCCTCGGCCAGGACCGCCCCGAGAAGCTGCCCACCGCCGGACAGAACCTGCTCGTCCTCGGCTCCGACTCGCGCGCCGGGGCGGAGAACAAGGAGCTGGGCGGTGGCGGTGACGTCAGCGGGGCCCGGTCGGACACCGCTCTGGTGGTGCACATCCCCGAGGGCCGGCGGGAAGCCGTCGCGGTCTCCATCCCGCGCGACACGCTGGTGACCCGGCCGGAGTGTGTCAAGGAGGACGGTTCGACGTCGCCGTCCGCCGAGCGGGTCATGTTCAACTCGGTGTACTCGCAGGTCGGTCCGGCCTGCGTGGTGAAGACCGTGGAGAAGATGTCCGGCGTCCGCATCGACCACTACATGGAGATCAACTTCGCCGGCTTCAAGGATCTCGTGGACGCGATAGGCGGTGTCTCCGTCGACGTCGAGGAGCCGATCCACGACAAGTCCTCCGGGCTCGATCTGACCGCCGGCACCCACAAACTGGACGGCACCCAGTCGCTCGCCTACGTCCGGACCCGGCACGGCGTCGGGGACGGCAGCGACCTCGGGCGGATCGGTCTTCAGCAGCAGTTCCTCCTGGCCCTGCTGACGGAAATCAAGTCGCAGGACCTGCTGGGCAGCCCGACGACCACGTACAAGGTCGCCGACTCGGCCACCAAGGCGCTCACCACGGACGAGGGACTCGCGTCGCTGACCTCGCTCAGCGAGTTCGCCCGCTCGATGAACGGCGTGGACCCGTCCACCATGGAGACGATCATGCTCCCGGTGGCGTACGACAAGACCGACCCGAACCGTGTGGTGGCCGCGCAGCCGCAGGCCGACGACCTCTGGAAGGCGATCCGTGAGGACGCCTCGATCCCGGAGTCCGCGAAGAAGTCCCCGGCCACCGGGGGCTGAGCCTGTGTCACCCTTCGGGGGTGACGAACGAACGGGCCCTGGTCGTGGTCGACGCGGCGAACGTGGTCGGGTCGGTGCCGGACGGCTGGTGGCGCGACAGACGCGGTGCCGCCGAGCGGCTGCGGGACTCGCTGGTCCCGTACGCCGCGGCCGGGCTCCCCGGCCTCCCCGGGCCGCTCGATGTGGTGCTGGTCGTGGAGGGCGCCGCCCGGGGCGTGGACTGCGTACCGGGTGTACGCGTGGAGAGCGCCCCGGACGAGGGCGACGACCGGATCGTCGGCCTGGTCGCCGACTGGGCCTCCGGTGCGCCGGACCGTACGTGCCTGGTGGTCACGGCCGACCGGGAACTGCGCCGACGGGTCGAGGCGTACGGGGCCCGGTGCGCGGGCCCGCGCACGGTACGGCCCGGGGCCTGAGCGGGGCGCCCCCTCAGCGGCGGGCGGCCGCCTTGGCCAGACCGCTGTTCCGGCGGCCGTGGACGGCGTAGATGATCACCCCGATCACCATCCAGATCCCGAACCGCAGCCATGTCTCCGCGGGCAGGTTCAGCATGAGCCAGACCGACGCGGCCACCGAGACGACCGGCAGCAGCGGCACCCACGGGGTACGGAAGGCCCGGGGCAGGTCGGGTCGGGTGCGGCGCAGGACGATGACGCCCAGGGCGACGACGACGAACGCGAAGAGCGTGCCGATGTTCACCAGCGTCGCCAGTTCGTTGATGCTGGTGACGCCCGCGACGACCGCGATGATCACGCCGAGCAGGATCGTCGGACGGTACGGGGTGCCGAAGCGCGGGTGGGTCTTGGAGAAGAAGCGCGGGAGCAGCCCGTCGCGGCTCATCGCGAAGAAGACCCGGGTCTGGCCGAGCAGCAGGATCAGGCAGACGGTGGTGAGCCCGACTGCGGCGCCGAAGCTGATGACCCCCGCGTAGAAGGGGTGTCCGAGTGCCTTGAAGGCGTCGGCGAGCGGGGCGCTGACGGAGAGTTCGGTGTAGTGCTGCATCCCGGTGACCACGAGGGACACCGCGACGTAGAGCACCGTGCAGATGAGGAGCGAGGCGAGGATGCCGCGCGGCATGTCGCGCTGCGGGACCTTCGTCTCCTCGGCCGCGGTGGCCACGACGTCGAAGCCGATGAAGGCGAAGAAGACGATGGAGGCCGCGGTGAAGACACCCAGGAGGCCGAAGTTGGTGGGGGCGTAGCCGAACACCAGCTGGACCAGCGGCGCGTCCCAGCCGGAGCCGGAGGGCTGGGGTTCGGCGTCGGGGACGAAAGGCGTGTAGTTGGCCGACTTGACGAAGAACAGGCCGGCGACGATCACGATCCCCACGACGGCCAGTTTGACGGCGACGACGACGGTGGTGACCCGGGCGGAGAGCTTCATGCCGAGCACCAGGATGACCGTCAGGACGAGCACCAGCACGAACGCCAGGATGTCGAAGCCGAAGCCGTCGGCGACGTCGGGCCCGGAGAGCACCTCGGGCATCGACCAGCCGATGTTGTCCAGGAGCGAGCGGACGTAGCCGGACCAGCCGACCGCCACGACCGCCGTGCCCAGGGCGAATTCGAGCACGAGGTCCCAGCCGATGATCCATGCGACGAGTTCACCGAGCGAGGCGTAGGAGAACGTGTACGCGGACCCGGCCACCGGCACCGTCGAGGCGAACTCGGCGTAGCACAGGGCGGCCAGCGCGCAGACGATGCCGGCGACGACGAAGGCGAGTGCCGTGGCGGGCCCGGCCGTCTCCTTGGCGACCTTGCCGGTGAGGACGAAGATGCCGGTCCCGATGATCACTCCGACCCCGAACACCGTGAGGTCGAGCGCGGAGAGGGACTTCTTCAGGGCGTGCTCGGGTTCCTCCGTATCCCTGATCGACTGCTCGACCGATTTCGTCCGGAACAGTGTGCTCATCGGTCAGCCTCCGTGATGTCCGTCGCCGCTTCCTCGCGTTGTCCGCACCACGGTCATGATCGAGAGGGCGCGCGGCCGACGGGCGGCAGGAGAGGGCGATTCACCCGATGGGCCCCGGGAGAGGGAAATCCGCTCGGCCGAACGGGCGTACGGCAGCCGGTGCGGAGCCCGGACACGGCCGCGCCCCCTCCGCCCGGACGGGCGAGGGGGCGCGGCCGTGGAGCGTCGGTCAGTCGCGGACCGGGGCCACGGCGGGGCGGCTCTCGTACCGGCCGTCGAGCTTGGCGACCAGACCGGTCACCTGGCGGGCGATGTCCGGCGCCGTCAGCCCGATCTCGGCCATGACCTCCTTGCGGGAGGCGTGGTCCAGGAAGACCGGCGGGATGCCGAAGTCGCGCAGCGGTACGTCGACGCCCGCGTCGCGCAGCGCCTGGGCGACGGCGGATCCGACACCGCCGGCCCTGCTGTTGTCCTCGACGGTGACGACGACCCGGTGCTGGGCGGCGAGCGGGGCGAGCGCCTCGTCGACGGGCTTGACCCAGCGCGGGTCGACCACGGTGGTGGAGATGCCCTGGGCATCGAGCAGTCCGGCGATCTCCAGGCACATCGGGGCGAGCGCACCGACGGAGACGAGCAGGACGTCCGGGGCGTCCGTGCCCGCCGTACGCAGCACGTCCATGCCTCCGACCGTGCCGACGGCCTTGACCGCGGGGCCGACCGCGCCCTTGGAGAAGCGGACCACGGTCGGGGCGTCGTCGACGTCGACGGCCTCGCGCAGCTGGGCACGGACCTGGTCGGCGTCGCGCGGGGCCGCGATCCTGAGGCCGGGCACGCACTGGAGGATCGACATGTCCCACATGCCGTTGTGCGAGGCACCGTCCGTGCCGGTGACCCCGGCACGGTCCAGGACGAAGGTCACGCCGCACCTGTGCAGCGCGACGTCCATGAGGACCTGGTCGAAGGCGCGGTTGAGGAAGGTCGCGTAGACCGCGAAGACGGGGTGCAGCCCGCCGGTGGCCAGGCCCGCCGCGGAGACCGCGCCGTGCTGCTCGGCGATGCCCACGTCGTAGATGCGGTCCGGGAAGGCCTCCTCGAACTTGCCGAGCCCGACGGGCTGGAGCATGGCCGCCGTGATGGCGACGATGTCCTCGCGGTCGTGGCCGAGCTTGACCATCTCCTCGCCGAAGACGGACGTCCAGTCCAGGCCGGAGGTGGAGATGGGCAGTCCGGTGTCCGGGTGGATCTTGCCGACCGCGTGGAAGCGGTCCGCCTCGTCCTGGAGGGCGGGGGTGTAGCCGCGGCCCTTCTCGGTGATGCAGTGCACGATGACCGGGCCGCCGAAGCGCTTGGCCCGCTGGAGCGCGGACTCCAGGGCCTCGATGTCGTGGCCGTCGATCGGGCCGACGTACTTCAGGCCGAGGTCCTCGAACATGCCCTGCGGGGCGATGAAGTCCTTGAGGCCCTTCTTCGCGCCGTGCAGGGTCTCGTAGAGCGGCCTGCCGACGACCGGCGTGCGCTCCAGGATGTCCTTGCCGCGGGCCAGGAAGCGCTCGTACCCGTCCGTCGTGCGGAGGGTGGCGAGGTGGTTGGCCAGGCCGCCGATGGTCGGGGCGTAGGAGCGCTCGTTGTCGTTGACGACGATCACGAGGGGGCGGTCCTTGGCGGCGGCGATGTTGTTCAGCGCCTCCCAGGCCATGCCGCCGGTGAGCGCGCCGTCACCGATGACGGCGACGACGTGGTCGTCCTTCTTGCGTACCTCGTTGGCCTTGGCGAGGCCGTCGGCCCAGCCGAGCACCGTGGAGGCGTGCGAGTTCTCGATGACGTCGTGCTCGGACTCGGCGCGGGAGGGGTATCCGGAGAGTCCGCCCTTGCTCTTGAGCTTCGAGAAGTCCTGGCGGCCGGTGAGCAGCTTGTGCACATAGCTCTGGTGGCCGGTGTCGAAGAGCACCTTGTCCCGCGGGGACTCGAACACCCGGTGCAGGGCGATGGTCAGCTCGACCACGCCCAGGTTGGGGCCGAGGTGGCCGCCGGTCTTGGAGACCGCGTCGACGAGGAAGGTACGGATCTCCTCGGCGAGCTGGTCCAGCTGCTCGAGGCTGAGCCGGTCCAGGTCACGCGGTCCCCCGATGCGGGTCAGCAGGTCCACCCGTGCCTCCTTGCGTTTGAGCTGATCGAGCTTGCCGATCCGATGAGTCTAATGTTCCCCGGGCGGCCGCGGGCATCGGGCGGGGGTTGTGCCGTCCCCCGGGGGCCCGCCGCGGCCGGCGGCGCGCGTCCTGTGCCAGGTCGCGCCGGTGGCCCCGCCCCGGAACGCGTGTCCGGTCTCACCCGGGGTGTCGCCGGGGGCGGACACACGGCGGTGCCCGGCGCCCGTCCAGGGCGCCGGGCACCGGTGTGCCGGCCGGGGGTCCCGTACGCGGGCCCGGCGGGGCCCGGAGGCCGGGCCGGGCCGCGTAAGGGGCTACGCGCGGCCCGCGGTCTTCTGCGTCTTGCGGCTGACGGAGTCGATGACGACCGTGGCGAGGAGCACGGCGCCGGTCACCATGTACTGGATCGGCGTGGCGATGCCCTCCAGGGCGAGGCCGTACTGGATCGACACGATCACCATGACGCCGAGCAGGGCGTTCCAGGTGCGGCCCCGGCCGCCGAAGAGGCTGGTGCCGCCGATGACGGCCGCGGCGATGACGTTCATCAGGAGGTCACCGGTGCCGGATCCCTGGTTGACTGCGGCGATCTTGGAGGCCCAGAACAGACCGCCGATGGCCGCGAAGGTACCGGCGATGGCGAACACCGAGACACGGATCGCCGTGACGTTGATACCGGCGCGGCGGGACGCCTCGACGCTGCCGCCGAGCGCGAAGATCTTCCGCCCGTACGCGGTGCGGCGCAGGAGGAAGTCCGTACCGACGAGGACGACGAGGAAGAGGACCAGGGCCAGCGGGAGGCCCCGGTGCTGGTTGAACATGAAGGCGGCGGCGAAGGCGAACACCGCGAGCACGACGGTGCGCACCACGATGTCCGTCAGCGGTCGTGCGGGGATGCCCGCGGCCTCGCGGCGGCGGCTGTCCAGGAAGGCGGACAGGAAGAACGCGATCACGGCGAAGGCGGCGAGGCCGTAGGCGGCCGCGACGTCCGTGAAGTAGTACGTGGTCAGATTGCCGACGACCCCGTCGCTGTCCAGGTTGATCGTGCCGGTGTCGCCGAGGAGCTGGAGCATGAAGCCCAGCCAGAACAGCAGGCCGGCCAGGGTGACGGCGAACGCGGGGGCGCCGATCCGGGCGAAGAAGAAGCCGTGGACCGCGCCGATGACGGCACCGCTGACGATCGCGACGAGGATGGCGAGCCACTCGTTCATGCCGTGCGACACGCTGAGCACGGCGACGACCGCGCCGGAGACGCCGCTGACCGAACCGACCGAGAGGTCGATCTCGCCGAGCAGCAGCACGAAGATGACGCCGACGGCCATCATGCCGGTGGCCACCATGGCCACGGCGATGTCGCTGATGTTCTTCGCGGAGAGGAACTCGGAGTTCAGGCTCTGGAAGACCACGCAGATGATGAGCAGGCCGATGATCACGGGGATCGAGCCGAGGTCACCACCGCGCATCTTGCGCTTGAACTCGGTGAGGTATCCGCCCAGGCCCTGCTCGCGTACGAGCAGACGGGGGTCGACCACGGTTTCCGCGCCCTTGGCGGCCTCCGGGTTGACCACGGGGGTGGAGGTCTTGTCGGTCGTCACTTCTGGGCCTCCGCGTTGCGCGCCGCACGACGGGTCACGGCGTTTTCCGTGGCGCCCGTGATGGCGGAGATGATCTCTTCCTGCGAGGTGCTCTTCACGTCGAAGATCCCGTTGTTCCGGCCCAGCCGGAGCACGGCGACCTTGTCGGCGACGGCCTTCACGTCGGCCATGTTGTGGCTGATGAGGATGACCGCGTGGCCGCGCTCGCGCAGCCGCTCCACGAGGTCGAGGACCTGGGCGGTCTGCTCGACGCCGAGGGCGGCGGTGGGCTCGTCGAGGATGACGAGCTTGGGCTCGCCGAGCATCGAACGCGCGATGGCGACGGTCTGGCGCTGACCGCCGGAGAGCGAGGCGATCGGGATGCGGACGCTCGGGATACGGATCGACAGCGTGCTCAGGAGCTCGCGGGAGCGGCGCTCCATCTCGATCTCGTCGAGGACCCCGAACCGGCGGATCTCCCGGCCGAGGTAGAGGTTGCCGACGACATCGATGTTGTCGCACAGCGCGAGGTCCTGGTAGACGGTCGCGATGCCCAGGTTCTGGGCGTCGTGCGGCTTGTTGACCTGGACCGGCCGGCCTTCCCACTCGATGACTCCGTCATCGATGGGGTGGACGCCGGCGATCGTCTTGACCAGCGTCGATTTGCCGGCGCCGTTGTCGCCTACGAGGGCGACGACTTCGCCGGAGTGGACCTCAAGCTCGACATCGGTGAGCGCCTGGACGGCACCGAATCGCTTGGAGACCCCTCGCAACGCCAACACGGGCGTAGCGGACACGTGAACCATCTCCTTCGCCGCCTGACCCGGCGGGGATGCCGTGCCTGGGGGGAGGCACGGTGGTCGAGCAGAAAAATGGGAACGGAGGAAGCGTTCCGTCCGGTGCCCCGCCCGGTAGCGGGACAGTTGGTGGGCGAGACACCGGACAGGCTCTTCACCTGCGGACCGGCCGTACTGCGGGCCGGCCGCGGCAAGGACTACTTCAGGTCGATCGCGTCGCAGGCGGCCTTGTACTTGGCCGTGCAGATCTCCTCGACCTTCCAGATGCCGTCCTTGATGATGGTGTCCTTGATGTTGTCCTTGGTCAGCGAGACGACCGGGACGAGCACGGTGGGCACGCCCTTCTGGCTCGCGTTGTCGACCGTGGACGTGGCGATGGAGTCCAGCTTCTCGCCCTTGGCGAGCGCGACGGCCATCTCCGCGGCGATGATGCCTTCCTGCGGGTAGGACTTGTAGACGCTCATGAACTGCTCACCGGCGACGATGTGCTGCACACCGGCGAGTTCGGCGTCCTGGCCGGTGATCGGCGGGAGCTTGGAGACACCGGCGGACTTGAGGGCCTGGATGATGCCGCCGGCCAGGCCGTCGTTGGCGGAGTAGACGCCGTCGATCTTGTCCTTGCCGAGGGCGGTGATCGCGCCCTCCATGTTGGCGTTGGCGTTCTCCGCCTTCCACTCCTTGGTGTCGTACTCCTTGCCGTAGGTCACCTTGCCGTCGAGCACCGACTTGGCGCCCTTCTTGAAGAGCGCGGCGTTCGGGTCGGTGATCGCGCCGTGCATCATCACGACGGTGGGCTTGGTCTTGCCCTTGAGGGCCTCCAGGAGGGCGGTGCCCTGGACGCGGCCGACCTCTTCGTTGTCGAAGGAGGTGTAGGCGTCGATCGGGCCCTCGGCGAGGCGGTCGAAGGCGACGACGGGGATACCGGCGTCCTTGGCCTTCTTGACGCTGTTCTCGATCGCCTTGGAGTCGACGGCGTCGATGATCAGCGCGTCCACCTTGTTGGTGATCATGGTCTCGACCTGCTGCGCCTGCGTGGTGGCGTCCTGCTTGGCGTTGGCGTAGACGACCTCCGCCTTGCCGCCGGTGAGCTCGCCGACCTTCTTCTCGATGATCGGCTTGTCGAACTTCTCGTAACGGGCCGTGGCGTTCTCCGGAAGGAGCAGAGCGATCTTGAGATCGTCGCCCTTCTTGCCCGACTCCTTCTCGGCCTTGTCGCCCGACTCCTTGGCGCTCCCGCAAGCGGCGAGCGAGACGGCCATCGTGGTGGCGGCGACGGCAACGGCGGCACGACGTATACGCGTGTTCATTTCGAACCTCCCTGACGAGGCCGCGACGTTGCGGCCGAGGTGGCTGGAAGTCAACTCGGCCGCAGGGCTGCCGTCAAGGAGTAAATTCTTAACGAGATGACAACGGTGCCATCCGTTATCTAAGTGAAGACGGGGGACGCCGTGGGGAGGGTGCTCTCCAAAAGGGTCGAATCCCCCATCTCGCTGAGCACCAGGGCCAGCGCGCCCAGCACCTCCGCCCGCCCGCCGAGCGCGCCCGGGAGCACCGAGAGCTGCCGGGCGGCGCTCGGGATGGCGTAGCGCGACACGGAGTCGCGGATGGGGGCCAGCACCAGCTCGCCCGCCTCCGCGAGGGAGCCGCCGAGCACCACCCGGCTGGGGTTGAGGAGGTTGCAGAGGTTGGCCACGCCGCTGCCGATGTACCGGCCGACGTCGCCGATCACCCGGCGGCAGCCGGGATCGCCCTCGCGTGCCAGCTGGACGACCCGGTCCATGGTGAGGTCGGGCCCGTGACTGGGCCTGAGCAGGGGCAGGACGTACCGGGCGGCGGTGAAGGTCTCCAGGCAGCCCCGGTTGCCGCAGCGGCAGACGGGACCCGACTCGTCGAGGGTGATGTGGCCGATCTCGCCGGCCGTGCCGCCGGGCCCGCGGTAGATGTGCCCGTCGATCACCAGACCGGCGCCGACCCCGCTGGCGACCTTGATGTACGCGAGGTCCTTGACCCCCCGGCCCGCGCCCCAGACGAGCTCGCCCAGGGCTCCCAGATTGGCGTCGTTGTCCACGTACACGGGGACGCCGAGGCGGCCCGCGAGCTCCTGGCCCGGATTGATGCCCGTCCAGCCCGGCAGGATCGAGGTGGAGCCCAGCGTGCCGGACTCGACGTCGATGGGACCCGGGACGCCGAGCCCCACGCCGATCACCTTCCCGGGGGCGATGCCGGTGGTCTCGATCAGCCGGTTGACCAGCTGCTCCGCCCGACCGAAGCCCTGCGCCGACGAGGCGTCCACGTCCAGCGGCTCGGACTCCTCGGCGAGGACCTGGTGGGCCAGGTTGCCGATCGCCACGCGCAGATGCGTATGACCGAAATCGACCCCTATGACGATGCCCGCGTCTCCGCTGAGGGAGACGCTCCGGGCACGGCGCCCGCCCGCCGAGGTGGGGGTCACCTCGACCGTGCCGCCTTCCTTCAGTTCCCGGACGATGTTGGAGACGGTGGCCGCGGACAGGCCCGTGCTTCTGGCGATCTCGGCCTGGGTCAGCGACCCCGCCATCCTGACCGCGCGCACGACCCGCTCAAGGTTGGCCCGATGCAGAGACGTCTGCGACCCCGGAGTCTCCATCGACTCTCCCACTCCTGCCATATTCTCCAACATGTGAACTCTAAGCTGAGCGTTTTGGGGTGCCCCCCGTCAAGACCTTGAGCAGTCGGAGCCTCCGATGAGCGTCGGGCACTCCCGTCCGGACACCGGCGAACGCCATGGAAGCACCACGAATCGCCCCCCGGCCGCTGACCGGGGGGCGATTCACGGCCCGCAGGCCCTGTTCGTTCGTGGTGGGTGTTGTGGCCGGGGCGCCAGGTGCGGTCGTTACGTGAACGCACTCCCGAAGCGCCGTCGGCACGCGGCTACTTGAGGGCTCCCGCCGTCAGTCCCGCGACCACCTGGCGCTGGAAGACGATGTAGGCCGCGAGGACCGGCAGCATCGCCATCACCAGACCGGCGAAGAGCCCCGACCAGTCCCCCTTGTAGCCCTGGCTGGTGGCCAGTTCGACCAGCCCCTGGGAGAGGACCTTGCCGTCCGGGTCGGTGTTGAGCACCGTCGGCAGCATGTACTGGTTCCACTGCCCCAGGAAGTTGAAGATCCCGACGCTGATGAGGCCGGGCTTGGCCATCGGCAGCATCACCTGGAAGAAGGTCCGGGTGTGCGAGGCGCCGTCGAGCATGGCCGCCTCCGCGATCGAGGTCGGCAGCGTCCGGAAGAACGAGGTGAGGAAGAAGACGGTGAAGGGCAGCGAGTACGCGATGTACACCAGGATCAGCCCGTGCACCGAGTTCAGCAGGCCCATGTTGTTCATGACGAAGAACAGCGGGACCAGCGCCAGGATGACCGGGAAGCTCATCCCGCCGATGAAGAGGTAGTAGATGAAGCGGTTGCCGGGGAAGTCGAACCGCGCCAGCACGTACGCCGCCATCGAGCCGAGCAGCAGTGTGCCGACGAGCGAACCGCCCACCACCATCAGAGTGTTCAGGAAGTAGTCGCTCATATGGGCCTGGGTCCAGGCCCGCGACCAGTTCTCGAAGTGGAGCGAGTCGGGCAGCGACCACGGGGTCGACAGGATCGCGTCGTCCGTCTTGAAGGACGCCATCACCGCCCACAGCAGCGGCATGACGACGAGCACGGCCCAGATGATCAGCATGCCGTGCGAGAAGACGTTGAGGACCGCGCCCTCGCTCTTCTTCGCCGGTTCGCCGGCCGGGGCGTCGGTCTTCGTCACCGGCGAGCGCGGCGCCGGGACGGCCGGAGGAGTCTCAGTGACCTTCACGTGTGCTCACCTCGTACAACTGTCGAGCCGGCCACCGCGGCCGAGCTTTCGTGCGCGCCGCCGGGGATCCGGTCGCCGTACCTCACGGACGCCGGCATCAGAACTCCAGCCGCTCACGCCGGCCCAGCCGCATCACGATGCCCGCGAAGAGCATGGTGACGATGAGCAGCCCGACGCCGATCGTGGTGGCGTATCCGGCCTGGGCGTCCCGGAAGGCCGTCTGGTAGACGTACAGCGGCAGGATGGTGGTGGAGTAGTCGGGGCCGCCCGGACCCACGGTCATGACCTGGACGGCGGTGAACGCCTCCACACCGAGGGCCAGGATGCCCATGTAGACCCAGCCGGACTGCACGGTGTCCCACAGCAGCGGCAGCGTGATCCTGAAGAACGTCGTGATGCGGTCGGCACCGTCCAGCAGGGCCGCCTCGTAGAAGTCCTTCGGTATGGAGGCCATTCCGGCGGAGAACAGGACGACGAAGAATCCGACGGTGGACCAGATGAGCACGACCATCACGCAGTACAGCGCGAGGTTCGGGTCGCCGAGCCAGTCCGGCTGGAGGCTCTTCAGGCCGACGGCCTTCAGCGTCGAATTCAGCATGCCGGAGGTCGGGTTGAACGCGAACTGGAAGAGCAGGGCCACGATCACGATCGACAGGACCTGCGGGAAGAAATAGGCGATCTTGTAGAACGAGGATCCCCGCACGCCGGCGACCGTGGCGTTCTTGCGCCGCCGGCCGCCGACATTGAGCATGAAGGCGAAGAAGAGTGCGAGTCCCAGCGTCACCAGCGGCAGCAGCAGCACGAGCAGCACGCTGTGCTGCAACGACTTCCAGAAGATGTCGTCGTCGAGCATTCGGCTGTAGTTGTCGAAGCCGACCATCTTGAAGTCCGGGCTGAGCCCGGTCCAGTCCGTGAACGAGTAGTAGATGGACTGGACGAAAGGCCAGATGACGAAGATGGCGTACAACGCCAGTGGGACTACCAGGAATCCCACGATGAAACGGTATTTGCCGTGCTGCATCGTTTTACCGACCCCGATCTCTGAGCGGGTGCCGCCGCTGGTGACGGTTGCTCACTGGTGCTTGTAGTGCTTGATGGACTGGTCCTTGGCCGCCGCGTCGGCGAAGGCCTGGATCTTCTTGATGGTCTCCGCCGGGGTCGCGCGGCCGGCCATCATCTCGCCGATTCCGGCGATGCCGATCTGCTCCTTCTGGAGCTTCACGTACCAGTCCTGCATACGGGGGTTCACCACGTTGTCGCCGGCCTTCTTCAGCACGTCGACACCGGACTGCATGGCGGTGGACAGCTCCAGTCCGTCGGTGCCTCCGTTGAAGGCGCTGAGGGACTTGACCGACTGGGTGAAGTTCTTCGAGGACTCCTCGGAGAGCATGATGCGCAGCTGCTCCATGGCGCCCTCGGGGTTCTTCGACTTCGCCGGGACGATGAACGGCTCGCCGCCGGAGGCCCAGATGGTGCCGAAGGGCAGCTTGTCGGACGAGTCGAGGCTGGAGGGCGCCCCGACCATCATCTTGAAGTCGTCCGGCGTGGTGGGCGCGGCCTCGTTCTCCACCCACGAGCCGTTCGGGATGAAGAGCGCCTTGCCCTTGGTCCACTCGGTCTGCGACTGGATGTGGGTGAGGCCGGGGGTGCCCTTGAGGATGTAGCCCTTCTGGAAGAGCTCGTAGTACGCCTCGAACGCGGCCTTGACGGCCGGGTCCTTCCAGGCGTTCGGCTCCAGGTTGTCGATCTTGTCGAGGACCTCGCGGCCACCGATCTTGCCGATGAAGGGGTACAGCGAGAACGGCAGGTAGTACGGGTACTTGCCCGGGTACGTCCAGCCGGCGATGCCCTTGCTCTTCGCCTTCTTGCAGAGCGCGAGCATGTCGTCCCAGGTCTCCGGGTACGTCGCGTCGAGCTTCTCCAGCGCCGTCTGCGAGTACCAGACGCCGTAGACCGTGTACGCGTAGTACATGATCCACACCGGGTCGCCGTCGAACTGGCCCATCTCCAGGACGCCGGGGCGCAGGGTGTCGCGGACCTTCTTGGCCGGGTCGTCGACGGACGGGGCGTCCATCAGCGGCGTCAGGTCCAGGAGCTGCTTCTTGCCGACCAGGACACCCATGTCCATCTGTTCGGCACCGGAGTTGTCGATCAGGTCCGGCGGGGTGCCGCCGTTGAAGCGCGGCTGCAGCGTCGACTGGATCTTCTCCGTCGCGGCGTGCTTGACCTTCGGGGCCTTGGGGAAGGCCTCGTTGTACTTCTTCTCCGCGTCGATGGCGTACTGCTCGCCGAAGCCACCGTTGAAGATGACGACCTCGAGGGGGGCGGTCTCGTTGACACCGAGCGGGTTCTTCGCGCTCTTGGTGCCCTTCTCTACCTTGTCGTCGCTCCCGCTGTCGCCACTCGCGCAGGACGTCAGGAAGCTCATCGTCGGGACGGCGATCAGGCCGAGTGCGGCCGAACGCTTGATCACATCGCGACGGCCAAGGCCCTCATTCTTGTGGGCGGAGGTGGATCCCATGCTCAAGTCCTCGCCTTCTCCAGGACTCAGGCGGTGTACCGGTCACCCGTCGTGAATTCGCCTCAGGCGAAGGGCCCCGCCACCGCGGTCAGTTGCGCTTGGGTCGTGCAGATTGCCGTATTACCAGGTGCAGTGGGGGAGTTTCCGAGGGACCGTGCGGCAAGTCGCCTGCTGCGGCGCCTCCGACGTAACCCCGTCCCCCGTATCCGCCGACCGCGGGAAACGGCTGGGCAGACGCCGACAGGTATAGTCCACTTGCGGCCGACTGAGCAAGATCGAATGCAGGTTTGAGCGGCAGTCTTTCCCGAGTTGAGACCTCGCGGACGCGTCGGCACCGCACGCCCGGACCGCCGCCCGTGCACCGGAATGCCCATTTCCGCTTTGTCGGTCGATTCGCACGGTCATCCACGTGCAACACCCTTGACACATCCCGCCACTTGGCTCCCTACTGGTACCCGCGCCCTCGATTGACAACGTTGTCCATGCGTGCCCCCAGGAGGATTTGCTTCGTATGCAGTCCCTACGCGCTCTCCGACAGGACTCCCGAAAGAGACACGGCTACGGGGCCGCGGTCACCGCGGCCTCTCTCGTCCTCGCCGTGGCCGCCCCCACCGCGGCCCTCGCACAACCGGCGGGCCCCCCGGGGAAACCCGCCAGGAACACCTCGTTCAGCTCCTCCTTCGAAGCCGACGAAAAGCAGCCGGATTGGCGGAATACCGTCGAAGAAGGCCCCGACGGAAAGAAGAGGGCATCGGGTGTCGATGGCGGATTCTCCTCCGGAATACCGGGCAATGTCACCGATCAGGTGACGGAGGTCCGGGCCAGCGGCGAGAACGTCGCCGGCGGTGAGGTGAAGGAGAACCTCGTCGACGTGGAGCCCGCCACCAAATGGCTGGCCTTCGCGTCCTCGGGGTGGGTGGAGTTCGACCTCGCCGAGCCGGTCCGACTCGCCGCGTACGCGCTGACCTCGGCGAACGACCACGGCGAACGCGATCCGAAGGACTGGACCCTGAAGGGCTCCACCGACGGGAAGACCTGGGAGGACCTGGACACCCGGACCGGCCAGTCCTTCTCCGAGCGGCTCCGCACCACGTCGTACGACATCGCCCCGGACCAGGCCTACCAGCACTTCCGGCTGGAGTTCACGTCCAACAACGGCGCGTCCGACGCGATCCAGCTCGCCGACGTCCAGTTCTCCGACGGTGACAGCTCCTCCCCCGCGCCGGCCGAGATGCGCACCCAGGCCGACCGCGGCCCGTCGGGCTCCCCCACCGCCAAGTCGGGTGTCGGGTTCACGGGCAGGAAGGCCCTGCGCTACGCGGGTACGCACCAGCCGGACGGCCGCGCCTACTCGTACAACAAGGTCTTCGACGTCGACACGGCCGTCACGGAGGACACCCGGCTCTCCTACCTGGTCTACCCGCAGATGGGCGAGACCGACCTGAACTACCCGGCGACGCACGTCGCGGTGGACCTGGCGTTCACCGACGGCACCTATCTGAGCGACCTGAAGGCCACCGACAGCAACGGCGGGCTGCTCACCCCGCAGGGCCAGGCGGACGCCAAGCGCCTGTACGTCAACCAGTGGAACAAGGTCGACGCGGGCATCGGCACGGTCGCGGCGGGCAAGACGGTCGACCGGATCCTGGTGGCGTACGACTCCCCCAAGGGCCCGGCGAAGTTCCAGGGCTGGATCGACGACATCACGATCGCCCCGAAGGCACCGCAGAAGCGCAAGGCGCACCTGTCGGACTACGCCTCGACCATCCGCGGCACCAACTCAAGCGGCAGCTTCTCGCGCGGCAACAACATCCCCGCGACGGCCGTACCGCACGGGTTCAACTTCTGGACCCCGGTGACCAACGCGGGTACCACGAGCTGGCTTTACGACTACGCGAGCGGCAACAACGAGGACAACCTGCCCACGTTGCAGGCGTTCTCGGCCAGCCATGAGCCGAGTCCCTGGATGGGCGACCGCCAGACCTTCCAGCTGATGCCGTCGGCGGCCTCCGGCACCCCGGACGCCTCCCGCAAGGCCCGCGCCCTGCCGTTCCGCCACGAGAACGAGACGGCCACCCCCCACTACTACGGGGTGACGTTCGAGAACGGCCTCAAGGCCGAGATGACGCCCACCGACCACGCGGCGCGGATGCGGTTCGCCTTCCCCGGCGACGACGCGAGCATCGTCTTCGACAACGTCAACAACGACGGCGGCCTCACCCTCGACCCGGCGACCAGTTCCTTCACGGGCTACTCCGACGTGAAGAGCGGCGGCTCCACCGGGGCCACCCGGCTCTTCGTCTACGGCTCCTTCGACTCGAAGGTCACCGACAGCGGCCCGCTGAAGGGCGGTGGCGGCGATGACGTGACCGGGTTCTTCCGCTTCGACGCGGGCAAGGACCGTACGGTCGGCCTGCGTCTGGCCACCTCGCTGATCAGCGTCGACCAGGCGAAGAAGAACCTCGCCGCGGAGCTCCCGGCGAAGCACTCCTTCGAGCGGGTGCGGAAGGACGCGCAGAAGGCCTGGGACAAGATCCTCGGCAAGGTGGAGGTCGAGGGCGCGAACGCCGACCAGCTGACCACGCTCTACTCCAGCCTCTACCGCCTGTACCTCTACCCCAACTCCGGCTTCGAGCAGGTGAAGGGCAAGAGCGTCTACGCGAGCCCGTTCTCCGCGCCCACCGGCACCGACACCCCGACGCAGACGGGGGCGAAGATCGTCGAGGGCGAGGTGTACGTCAACAACGGCTTCTGGGACACCTATCGCACGACCTGGCCGGCGTACTCCTTCCTCAGCCCGAAGCAGGCCGGGAAGATGGTCGACGGCTTCGTCCAGCAGTACAAGGACGGCGGCTGGATCTCGCGCTGGTCCTCCCCCGGCTACGCCGACCTGATGACCGGCACCAGCTCGGACGTGGCCTTCGCCGACGCGTACGTCAAGGGCGTCGACTTCGACGCGGAGGCGGCGTACGACGCGGCGGTCAAGAACGCCACGGTGGCCCCGCCGTCCTCCGGCGTCGGCCGCAAGGGGATGGAGACCTCGGTCTTCACCGGATACGCCGACACCTCGACCCACGAGGGCCTCTCCTGGTCGCTGGAGGGCTACCTCAACGACTACGGCATCGCCCAGATGGGCAAGGCGCTCTACAAGAAGACGAAGAAGGCGCGCTACAAGGAGGAGTCGGAGTACTTCCTCAACCGCGCGCGGAACTACGTCAAGCTCTTCGACGAGAAGGCCGGCTTCTTCCAGGGCCGGAAGGCGAACGGCGACTGGCGGCTCCCGTCCGACCGGTACGACCCGCGGGTCTGGGGCTACGACTACACCGAGACCAACGGCTGGGGTTACGCCTTCACCGCCCCGCAGGACAGCCGCGGTCTGGCCAACCTCTACGGCGGCCGCGACGGCCTCGCGAAGAAGCTGGACACCTACTTCTCGACGCCCGAGACGGCGGGCCCGGAGTTCGTGGGCTCGTACGGCGGGGTCATCCACGAGATGACCGAGGCGCGTGACGTGCGGATGGGCCAGTACGGCCACAGCAACCAGGTCGCCCACCACGCCACGTACATGTACGACGCGGCCTCGCAGCCCTACAAGACGCAGGAGAAGGTCCGCGAGGTCCTCGGCCGGCTGTACACCGGCAGCGAGATCGGCCAGGGCTACCACGGCGACGAGGACAACGGCGAGCAGTCGGCCTGGTTCCTCTTCTCCTCGCTCGGCTTCTACCCGCTGGTGATGGGCAGCGGTGAGTACGCGATCGGCTCGCCGCTCTTCACCAAGGCGACCGTGCACCTGGAGAACGGCCGCGACCTGGTCGTCAAGGCACCGAAGAACAGCACGAAGAACATCTACGTCCAGGGCCTGAAGGTCAACGGCAAGAAGTGGACCTCGACTTCGCTGCCGCACGACCTGCTCGCCAAGGGCGGGGTGCTGGACTTCGACATGGGCTCCCGGCCGTCGGCCTGGGGCACCGGCAAGAACGCCGCCCCGGTCTCCGTCACCCAGGACGACGAGGTCCCCGCTCCCAGGGGCGACGTCCTCGTCGGTGACGGCGCGCTCTTCGACGACACCTCGGCCACCTCGGCGGGCGTCGAGTCGGTGGACCTGCCCGTCCCGGCGAGGACGAAGGCGCTCCAGTACACGCTGACGTCGGCGACGGCGGACGCGGCTCCCACGGACTGGGTGCTCCAGGGCTCCTCGGACGGGGCCACCTGGAAGGACCTGGACAAGCGGTCCGGACAGACGTTCGCCTGGGACAAGCAGACCCGGGCGTTCTCGGTGGCCGCGCCGGGCTCGTACGCGAAATACAGGCTGGTCAGCACGGAGAAGGCGACGCTGGCGGAGATCGAACTGATCTCCTGACCCGCTCGTTACCTCAGAAGGACGGGCCGCCCCGGAATGGGGCGGCCCGTCCGCGTGTCCGGGACCTCCACCTATGGCGCCTATCGGCTAGTCAGGGTACTTCTGGCCGTTTTTACGGTGTCCCGACCTACTTTTTTGACGATCCATGGCATCACTTAGGCGATCAGGTGATCAGTACGACAATCATCTCGGCTTGAAGGAGCCCAGCATGCGCATTTCCGCTTCCGTCCGCTCCCGCAGCGTCCGTGCGGGCACCACGGTGGCCGCCGCGGTCGCCGTCGCCGGAGCCACCCTGGCCGGGGCACCCGCCGCCTACGCTGCCCCCGGCGACAGCGGTGACATCGACGTCCGTTCGGTCGGCTGGCACTCGCGCGGCGACCGCGACGGGGTCGAGGTCTGCAAGTTCGTCCTCGTCGCCAGCAACTTCGAGTCGTTCCCGTCGGTCCCGTGGACGATCACCGCGCAGCCCCCGACCGTTCCCCCGGGCGACACCCTGCAGAGCACGCTGCCGCTGGTGAACGGCTCGGCGCGCAGCCAGGAGTACCTGCTCCCGGAGGGCACGTACCAGCTGGTGTGGACCGTCCCGGCGGGCCCGAAGCAGAAGAGCTTCGAGGTCGACTGCTCCCGTCCCGCCGAGAACGGCAACCGTTCCGAGGGCCACGGCCGGGGTTCGGACACCGGCGCCGAGAAGGGCCACGACAAGGGGTACGACAAGCCGTCAGGCGCCGTGCCCGCGGGCGGCGGCGGCGTCCCGGACATGGAGAGCGTCAGCTCCGAGAGCGACTCGAACGCCGTGACCACGACCGCGCTGGCCGCCGGAGCGGTCGGTATCGCGGGGCTGGTCATGGTCCGCCGATCCGCACGCCGCCGTGCCCGCAACGAGGCATAACGCCCGCAGCCGACGGCGACGACGGGGACCGAGTCGCGCGTGCCGTCTCACGATGACGCTGTGCGTGACCTTCTCGCTGGTGACCGGCATCGTCTGGGCGAGTGGAGACTCGTCCGACGACCCGGTCACCGCCGCCCGCGGCGGTGACGCCGCGGGCGGCGGGGCGGCGCCGTTCCAGCGGGCGCCGCACAAGCCGCCGGACAAGGTTCCGGCCTCGCACGCGCCGCTGGTGCACTCCCGGCCGGTGAAGGTCGCGGTGCCCGCCATCTACATCGAGGCCCCGGTCACCGGCCTCGGCCTCGACAAGAAGGGCCGGCTCGGCGCCCCGCCGCTGAGCAAGCCGAAACTGGTGGGCTGGTACCAGGACGGCCCGTCCCCCGGGGAGGCGGGAACCTCTCTGATCGTCGGTCACCGCGACACCGAGACGGGCCCGGCCATCTTCCTCAACCTCAACGCCCTGCGCCGGGGCGACACGGTGACGGTCACCCGGGCGGACAGGAAGACGGCGGTCTTCTCCGTCGACGAGGTGGAGACGTACACGAAGGACAAGTTCCCGGACGACAAGGTGTACGGGCCCACCGGCCGCCCGGAACTCAGACTCATGACGTGCGGCGGACGCTTCGACAAGAAGAACGGCTACTCGGCCAACGTCGTCGTCTTCGCCCACCTCACCTCACTCAAGAAGCAGGCGGCCTGAGAGCCTGCGGCACGGAACAGGCCGGTACCTCGGGGGCGAGGTACCGGCCGTCCGCGTGTCCGGGCCCGGGCTCGCTCAGCACCCCGCCGCGTCGAAGAGGCTCTTCGGGATGGCGACGTTCCAGGCCGTGATGACCGGCTTGCCGTGCTCCCGGCCGAGGCGGGAGACCGCGCCCGTGGCCAGCTGGAACAGTTCGCCGCCGGTGGCCGGCAGGCCCAGGTAGCGGGCCGTGAGGACGCGCAGGAAGTGGGAGTGCGCGACCAGGGCGATGTCGTCGTCGCCGATGCGGGACATCGCCGCCCGGACCTCGGCCAGGACCCGGTCCGCCCGGGCCGCGACGTCGGCCGGTGACTCGCCGGGGTGGTCCTCGGGGCCGGGGGCGACGCCGTCGGTCCAGAGGTTCCAGTCGGGCCGGGTGCGGCGGATGTCCACCGTGGTGACGCCCTCGTACGCCCCGTAGTCCCACTCGTGCAGGTCCGGCGTCACCCGGGGCGCGGCCAGGCCCGCCAGCTCGGCGGTGCGGCGGGCACGCAGGAGCGGGCTGACCAGGGTGAGGCCGATGCGGCGCTCGGCGAGGACGGGGACGAGCGCGCGGGCCTGGCGTTCGCCGAGGTCGGTCAGGGGCAGGTCCGTGTGGCTCGTGTGCTGCCCGGAGCGGGACCATTCCGTCTCGCCGTGCCGGATCAGAAGCAGCTCACCCATGGACTCCACCTTCGCGACTCTCGTGCCGGTGGGCCGGCCCCGGGCGGGGCCGGCCCGAAGGATCAGCCTACGACCGTGACGGTGTACGGCCGGTCCGTGTCGGTCGTGACGCGGACATCGCCGCCCTCACGGACCACCTCGTAGGTCGCGGCGACCGCGCCCGTGCGGTCCGGGACCGTCACCGTGCGGGTGAAGTCGCCGGTCCCGGCCGGGGCGTACACGCGGAGTTCGAGGTCGTCGAGCCATGCGCCGTCCGGGCGGGACTCGTCCGCCCCGAGGGCCAGGACCGCGCCCTGGCGGACCAGCAGCGGCAGGCTGTCGTAGCCGTGGGTCTCCCGGTGCCAGGCGGGGCCGGTGACGGTCTCCCCGGTGAGGAACCGCGTCCAGGTGCCCTCGGGGACGTAGTACTCGACCTCGCCGTCCTCGGCGAAGACCGGCGCGACCAGGAGGTCCGGGCCCAGCAGGTACTGGCGGTCCACCGTGCGGGCGGTCGGGTCGTCCGGGAACTCCAGCAGCAGCGGGCGCATGGTCGGGACGCCGGTGCGGTGGGCCTCGACCGCGGCGCCGTACAGGTACGGCATCAGCCGGTGCTTGAGCCGGGTGAACCGCCGGGCCACGTCCACCGCTTCGTCGCCGAACTCCCACGGCACGCGGTACGAGGACGAGCCGTGCAGCCGGCTGTGCGAGGAGAGCAGGCCGAAGGCGAGCCAGCGCTTGAAGACCGCCGGGTCCGGTGTGCCCTCGAAGCCGCCGATGTCGTGGCTCCAGAAGCCGAAGCCCGACAGCGACAAGGAGAGCCCGCCGCGCAGCGACTCGGCCATGGCCTCGAAGGAGGACCAGCAGTCGCCGCCCCAGTGCACCGGGTACTGCTGGCCGCCGGCGGTCGCGGAGCGGGCGAAGAGGACGGCCTCTCCGGCGCCGCGCTCCTGCTCCAGGAGTTCGAAGACCGCCTTGTTGTAGAGGTGCGTGTAGTAGTTGTGCATGCGCTCCGGGTCGGAGCCGTCGTGCCAGACGACGTCGGTGGGGATGCGCTCGCCGAAGTCGGTCTTGAAGCCGTCGACACCCTGGTCGAGGAGGCCCTTGAGCTTGCCCTGGAACCAGGCGGTGGCCTCCGGGTCGGTGAAGTCGACCAGCGCCATTCCGGCCTGCCACTTGTCCCACTGCCAGATGTCACCGTCGGCGGTCTCGACGAAGTAGCCCTTGCGGGCGCCCTCCTCGTACAGGGCGCCCTTCTGCGCGATGTACGGGTTGATCCAGACGCAGATCTTCAGGCCCTTGCCCTTGAGCCGGGCGATCATGCCCTCCGGGTCGGGGAAGACCGCCGGGTCCCACTCGAAGTCGGACCACTGGTACTCGCGCATCCAGAAGCAGTCGAAGTGGAAGACGCTGAGCGGGATGCCGCGCTCGGCCATGCCGTCGACGAACGAGGTGACGGTGGCCTCGTCGTAGGAGGTGGTGAAGGAGGTGGTCAGCCAGAGCCCGAAGGACCAGGCCGGCGGGAGGGCCGGGCGGCCGGTGAGCGCGGTGTAGCGGGTGAGGACGTCCTTCGGCGTGGGGCCGGCGACGACGAAGTATTCGAGGGTCTGGTCCTCGACGCTGAACTGCACCTGCCCGACGGCCTCGGAGCCGACCTCGAAGGAGACCTTGCCGGGGTGGTTGACGAAGACGCCGTAGCCGCGCGAGGAGAGGTAGAACGGGACGTTCTTGTAGGCCTGTTCGCTGCTGGTGCCGCCGTCGGCCTGCCACATGTCGACGACCTGGCCGTTCTTGACGTACGGCGTGAAGCGTTCGCCGAGCCCGTGGACGGTCTCGCCGACGCCCAGGGCGAGCTGGGCGACCATGTGGTGGCTTCCGTCGGGGGTGGTGGCGAACGCGCTGCCCTTGGGCCCGGCGGAGGTCAGGAGCCGGCCGTCCTGGTCGAGGAACTCCAGGCCGAAGGCCCCCTCGGTGGGCAGCCTCAGGGTGAGCGGGCCGCTGGTCAGCTCGGCGGTGGTGCCCTCGGTACGGGTGGTCGCGGCGGACCCGGGTGCGGAGCCCCCGGCGGACGGGGCCACGGCTCCCGGCAGCTCGAAGTCGGGGCCCTTGCGGCGCTTGCCCGCGTGGTGGGTGAGGCGGACCGCGATGACGCCCTCGGCCGGTGCGTGGGCCTCCACGGTGATCAGCGGGGCGTTCAGCGTGTCGCCGCGGCGCTGGACGCGCTTGACGGCGGCGTAGGCGGCGAGACGGTCGTCGTCGAGTCGGACGTCGCGGACTTCGGTGGCGTACGAGGCGTGCACACCGCTGCGCAACTGCCAGAAGCCGTCGGTGAACTTCATGGGGGGTCCTTAGCCGGATCAGAAGTGCTGGACTGCGGGACGTCAGGGCGCCTGCGGCAAGCGCGGCTGCGGGTCCTCTTCATTTTGATCGTACACAAAACAAATATGACCGACAGGGCGGTCCGCAGCGGGAATTCCCGGATTGCCCGGGTGGGCACCCCCGAGGTGAAGCGCTTCCGAGCAGCCATGTTTGCGCCATGTGACCGAAACATCACGGAAACGGTCTAGAAACCCTTGACGGGATGGCGTATTAGTACTCCAAGCAAACAAATTGGTGCCGGCCGGCAGTGCAGCCGACCGGCTCTCGTGGACAAGAGGCTGACCGATGCCGGAGCGTTTCACTCCCACTCCTGAGGACAAGTTCACGTTCGGTCTGTGGACCGTGGGCTGGCGGGGCAACGACCCGTTCGGTGAGCCGACGCGTCCGGTGCTGGACCCGGTGGAGTCGGTCGAGCGGCTGGCGGAGCTCGGTGCGCACGGGGTGACGTTCCATGACGACGACCTGATTCCGTTCGGGTCGGACGACCGTGAGCGGGCGCGGCTGGTCGGGCGGTTCAGGGAGGCGCTGGAGCGTACCGGGCTCAAGGTGCCGATGGCGACGACGAACCTGTTCACGCACCCGGTGTTCAAGGACGGCGGGTTCACCTCCAACGACCGTGACGTGCGGCGGTTCGCGCTGCGCAAGGTGATCCGCAACATCGATCTCGCGGTGGAGCTCGGCGCGCAGACGTATGTGGCCTGGGGCGGGCGTGAGGGCGCCGAGTCCGGTGCGGCCAAGGACGTGCGGTCGGCCCTGGACCGGATGAAGGAGGCCTTCGACCTGCTGGGCGACTACGTCACCGAGCAGGGCTACGACCTGCGGTTCGCGATCGAGCCCAAGCCCAACGAGCCCCGCGGTGACATCCTGCTGCCCACGATCGGGCACGCGCTGGCCTTCATCGAGCGCCTGGAGCGCCCCGAGCTGGTCGGGGTGAACCCGGAGACCGGGCACGAGCAGATGGCCGGGCTGAACTTCCCCCACGGCATCGCGCAGGCCCTGTGGGCGGGCAAGCTCTTCCACATCGACCTCAACGGCCAGTCCGGGATCAAGTACGACCAGGACTTCCGCTTCGGCGCCGGTGACCTGCGCCAGGCGTTCTGGCTCGTGGACCTCCTGGAGACGGCCGGCTGGGACGGCTCACGCCACTTCGACTTCAAGCCGGTACGCACCGACGGCATCGACGGGGTGTGGGAGTCCGCGAAGAACTGCATGCGCAACTACCTCATCCTCAAGGAGCGCGCCGCCGCCTTCCGCGCCGACCCCGCCGTCCAGGAGGCCCTCACCGCCTCCCGCCTCGACGAACTCGCCCGCCCCACCGCCGACGACGGCCTCAAGGCACTCCTCGCCGACCGCACCGCCTACGAGGACTTCGACGCCACCGCCGCCGCCGAACGCTCCATGGCCTTCGAAGCCCTCGACCAGCTCGCCATGGACCACCTCCTCAACGTCCGCTGATTCCCCGGTGCCCCGGCGGCGTTCCGGCCGCCGGGCACCCCGCAGTCGTCCCCCCGCCGTGACACAGCCGAATCCGCGCAGGGGCTTGACGAACATCCCGTGGGAGCGTTCCCATGGGCCCGGCCACCCTCTCACCGCAAGGGCACCACCGTGACAGAACCTTCCCCGGACGGGCGGACCGGACGCCGCAGCCGTCGCACCAGGCGGATCGTCGTCCCTCTCACCGTCGTCTCCGCCATCGTCGCCGGCACCGTTCTGTCGGGGTGCGGGCAGCAGCGGGACGAGGACGTCTACACCGTCATGAACTCCTCGACCGACGAGTCGTACCACCGCTGGGACGGTGACACACTCGAGCGCTGCAGCAAGGAGCTCGGGGTCACCATCGAGCAGCAGAGCGTGCCGGCCTCGCAGCTGATGACGAAGGCGCTGCGCATGGCCTCCTCGAAGTCGCTGCCGGACGTCCTCCAGCTGGACGCCTCCGAGATGCCGACCTTCGCCGAGGCCGGCGGGCTGATCCCACTGAAGGACCTCGGGCTGACCACGACGGACATCCCCGACGGGATCGTCGACTTCGGCTCGTTCGACGGGACGTACTACGGGGCGGCGCGCACGGTGAACACCCTGGCGCTGTTCTACAACAAGGACACCCTCGACAAGGCCGGTCTGGAGGTGCCCACCACCTGGGCCGAGATGCAGTCGACGGCGAAGAAGCTGACCCAGGGCAAGCGGTACGGCCTGGCGCTGAGCGCGGGCGGCGCGGAGGACGGCGTCTTCCAGTTCACCCCGTTCATGTGGTCCAACGGCGGCGACGAGACGAAGCTCGACTCCCCCGAGGTCGCCGGGGCCCTGGACTACTGGAAGGCGCTGCTGAAGGACGGTTCGCTCTCCAAGTCCACGGTCAACTGGACCCAGGCCGACGTGAACGACCAGTTCATGGCCGGCAACGCGGCCATGATGATCAACGGCCCGTGGCAGGTCGAGACCCTGAACTCCAAGAAGGGCCTCAACTGGGGCATCGCCGAGATCCCGGTCCCGAAGGCGGGCGACGACTCGGTCGGTCCGCTGGGCGGCGGTGTGCTGACCGTGCCCAACACCGGTGACACCGAGCGCGAGAAGATGTCCGCGAAGATCATCGGCTGTATGTCGGGTGAGCAGGAGGAGATCTCCTACGCCATCAACAGCTGGATGGTCCCCGCCAACACCAAGGCGGCCGACATCTGGCGGAAGAAGACCCCCGAGCTGGCGGCGCTGGCCGACCAGGTCGCCACGGCCCGTTCCCGTACCGCGAAGGTCGGCGCGCGGTGGTCGTCCGTGTCGCTGGCCCTGCAGAGCGCCTTCCAGTCCGCGCTCACCGGTGAGTCCAGCGAGGCCGCTCTGAAGCGTGCCCAGCAGCAGGTCACGAGCGGGAACTGAGGTAACGCACCATGTCATCCACCACAGCCTCAGCCGCCGCGCCGGCCACCGGCACGAAGGCCCCCGCGGCCGGTGCGGTCGGCAAGCCGGTGAACCCGCGGAGCGCCAAGCGGCGCAAGTCGCTCGCCCAGTGGGGGTTCATCGCCCCCGCCGTGATCTTCATGGCGCTGTTCTTCGGCTACCCGCTCGTCCGCAACATCGTGATGAGCTTCCAGGACTACTCACCGTCCACCTTCTTCACCGGTGAGGCGCCGTTCAACGGCTTCGACAACTGGAGCAACGTCTTCGGCGACGGACTGTTCGGCAAGGCCCTCTGGCAGACGATCCTCTTCACCGTCGGCTCGCTCGTCGGCCAGTTCTGCATCGGTCTGGCCCTCGCCGTCTTCTTCACCCGCCGCTTCCCGCTGAACGGGATCCTGCGCTCGCTGATCCTGCTGCCGTGGCTCGTCCCGATGGTCGTCTCCGGCATCGTGTGGCGGCGCATCTTCGACCAGGACACCGGGGTCCTCAACTCCTTCCTGGGCACCGTCGGCCTCCCCGGTGACACGCCGTGGCTGACGAGCACGAGCATGGCGCTGATCTCGGTGATCCTGGTGAACATCTGGATCGGC
Source organism: Streptomyces sp. SirexAA-E (assembly GCF_000177195.2). GTDB lineage: Bacteria > Actinomycetota > Actinomycetes > Streptomycetales > Streptomycetaceae > Streptomyces > Streptomyces flavovirens. Next base: position 5,904,947 of record NC_015953.1, on the reverse strand, counting down.
ATCCCGTTCAACATGGTGATCCTCTACGGCGGCCTCCAGGAGGTCCCCAAGGAGCTGAGCGAGGCCGCCGCGCTCGACGGCGCGTCCGCCTGGCGTACGTTCCGCTCGGTCACCCTGCCCATGCTCAAGCCCGTCATCACCGTGGTGCTGGTGCTCGGCTTCATGTCGACGGTCAAGATCCTCGACCTGGTCCTCGCCCTCACCGACGGCGGGCCCGCCGACTCCACGCAGACGCTCGGCACGCTCACGTACCAGAACTCCTTCGTCCAGATGGACTTCGGAGCCGGTGCCGTGGTCGGCAACATCCTGATCCTGATCTCCGCCGTCTTCGCGGTGTTCTACCTGCGGGTCAACCGCAACGAGGGGAAGTGACCGGCATGGCGACCACCACCCAGATCCCCGCCGCCCCGGCTCCCGCCGCCGTCCACCGGCCCAGGCGCCGCTGGGGTGCGACCGTGTTCGGCCTCGTCGTCCTCGCGGTCATGCTGTTCCCGCTGTACTGGATGATCAACACCGCCCTCCAGCCGGACGCGAGCCTGGTCGACGTGGGCCCGGTGCCCACGGGCATCGACTTCTCCGGCTTCACCTCGGCCCTCACCGACCAGGGCACCAACCTGCTGACCTCGCTGGCGGTGGCGCTCGGCGCCGTGGCGATCTGTCTGGCGATCTCCGCGCCGGCGGCGTACGGGCTGGCGCAGTTCAACCTGCGCGGCGGCAGGACGATCGTCTTCGGCACGCTCATCACCCAGATGGTGCCGGGCATCGTCATCGCCAACGCCCTGTACAGCGCGTACGTGGACCTCGGCCTGGTCAACTCCTACTTCGGCCTGATGCTGGCGGACGCCTCGCTGGGCATCCCCTTCGCGATCGTGCTGATGCGCTCGTTCATGGTGTCCATCCCGCGCGAGGTCATCGAGGCCGCCGAGGTCGACGGCGCGGGCCGCATCCGTACGTTCGTCCGGGTCGTCCTGCCGATGAGCCGCAACTCGCTGATCACCGCCGGGCTGTTCTCCTTCCTGTACGCGTGGAGCGACTTCATGTTCGCGCTCACGCTGAACACGACGGACGACGTCAAGCCGATCACGCTGGGCATCTACCAGTACATCGGCGCGCACGTCGGTGACTGGGGTTCGGTCATGGCCGCGTCCGTGCTCTCGGCCGTGCCCGCCGCGGTCCTCCTCGTCCTGTCCCAGAAGTACATCGCCGCCGGGATCACCGGCGGCTCGGTCAAGTGAGGGTTTCCATGAGTGACTTCCCGGTCTTCCCGCCCGGATTCGTCTTCGGCGCGGCCACGGCCTCGTACCAGATCGAGGGCGCCGTGGAGGAAGACGGCCGCGGCCCGTCCATCTGGGACACCTACAGCCATACGCCCGGACGCACGGACGGCGGCGACACCGGCGACGTCGCCTGCGACCACTACCACCGCTACCCGGAGGACGTGGCGCTCCTGCGCGACCTGGGCGTGGAGTCGTACCGCTTCTCGATCGCCTGGTCCCGGATCCAGCCGACGGGCAGCGGGGCGGTGAACCCCAAGGGGCTGGACTTCTACTCCCGGCTGGTGGACTCGCTCCTGGAGGCGGGCATCGAGCCGGCCGCCACCCTGTACCACTGGGACCTGCCGCAGGCCCTGGAGGACAAGGGCGGCTGGCGGGTACGGGAGACGGCGGAGCGCTTCGGCGAGTACACAGCGGTCGTCGCGGAGCACCTCGGCGACCGGGTGCCGCGCTGGATCACCCTCAACGAGCCGTGGTGCAGCGCGTTCCTCGGCTACTCGGTGGGCCGGCACGCGCCGGGCGCCCAGGAGGGGCGCGGGGCGCTGGCCGCCGCACACCACCTGCTGGTCGGCCACGGCCACGCGATGAACGCGCTGCGCGCGGCGGGCGTCCGCGAGGCGGGCATCACGCTGAACCTGGACCGCAACGTCCCGGCCACCGAGTCGGACGCGGACCTCGCGGCCGTCGTACGGGCCGACACGCAGCACAACCTGGTGTGGACCGAGCCGCTGCTCGCGGGGCGTTACCCGGCCACCGAGGAGGAGACCTGGGGCGAGCTGATCACCGGCCAGGACTTCCGCCGCGAGGGCGACCTGGAGCTGATCTCCCAGCCGATGGACTTCCTCGGCATCAACTACTACCGGCCGATCGTCATCGCCGCGGCTCCGCACCGCGAGGCCGACCCCGCGCTGCGGGTGGCCACGGACAACCGGTACGCGGAGGGCAGCTACCCGGACGTCCGCAGGACGGCGATGGGCTGGCCGGTCGTCCCGCACACCTTCACCGACCTGCTGACCGCGCTGAAGCAGACGTACGGCCAGGCGCTTCCGCCGGTGCACATCACGGAGAACGGCTCGGCGGAGTTCGACGCCGTCGAGGCCGACGGCGCGATCCACGACGCGGACCGGGTGGAGTACCTGCGCGACCACCTCACCGCGCTGCGGGCGGCCATGGAAGCGGGCGTCGACGTCCGGGGCTACTACGTGTGGTCGCTGCTGGACAACTTCGAGTGGGCGCTCGGGTACGCGAAGAGGTTCGGGATCATCCGGGTCGACTACGACACCCTGGAGCGCACCCCGAAGGACAGCTACCGCTGGTACCAGCAGCTGATCGCGGCGCACCGGGCCTGACCCCGGCACACGGAAAGGGGCTCGGTCCGGCCGGTCAGCCGGGCCGAGCCCCTTTTGCGCCGTCCGCGCCTGGAGCCGCCCTACCGGTCGCATCGCTACGGCGGGCAGGGCGGCAGTGCGGTGTCAGGTCCGTCGCCGGACCCACATGGGGGTGACGAAGGCGATGAGGACGGCGGCGACACCGATCTGGAAGATGTGCCGGATCCAGTCGATGCCCCCGGTGTCGCGTACGCCGACCGCGCCGGCGAGCGCGTTGCCGGCGAGGGCGCCGACGATACCGAGGAGGGTGGTCAGCCACAGGGGAATGGGCTGCCGGCCGGGTACGACGAGCTTGGCCAGCAGGCCGATGATGAGTCCCGCGATGATGGCCCACAGGAACGACACGTCACGTCCTCCTCTTCCTCTGCCCTGAACGTTTCGGGAAGTTACAGCCCGCGTGCCCGGCACACCGTGACCTATGCCCCGGGACACGCGGTCGCGGAAATTCCGTTTCCGTCGGCCCGGGGCGGTTACCGGACTCGCATGGCACGGACACCGGAACCACAGCAACCCCCGACCGCACCCGGCGGCCACGACCCCTACCCGGAGCGCGCGGACGGCGTGGGTGGCACCGCGCGGGATCCGGACCACGTCGGGCCGGGACCGGAGGTGGAGCGCGAGGCACCGGACGAGCCGACCGCCATGCCCAAGCGGTCGTGGTGGGCGGTACTCAGGCGCACGGTGCGGGAGTTCGCGGACGACGAGCTCGCCGACCGGGCCGCGGCCCTGACCTACTACGGTGTGCTCTCCCTCTTCCCGGCCCTGCTCGTACTCGTGTCCCTGCTGGGCATCGCGGGCGAGTCCGCCACCCAGCAGGTGATGGACAACCTGCGCAAACTCGCCCCCGGCCCGGTCCGGGACATCCTGTCCGACGCCGTGGAGCAGTTGCAGGGCAACGGCGGCACGGGATCCCTGATGGCCGTCCTCGGTCTGGTACTGGCCCTCTGGTCGGCCTCCGGTTACATCGCGGCGTTCATCCGCTCCTCCAATGCCGTCTACGACATACCCGAGGGGCGGCCGGTGTGGAAGGTGCTGCCCCTGCGCCTGGCCCTGACCGTGACCCTGATGGTGCTGGCGGTCGTCAGCGCGCTGATCGTGGTGTTCACCGGGCCCCTCGCCCAGCGGGCCGGCTCCGCCCTGGGGGTCGGCGACACCGCCCTGACGGCGTGGTCGATCGCCAAGTGGCCGGTCCTGGTCCTGCTCGTCACCGTCATGATCGCGCTCCTGTACTGGGCCGCGCCCAACGCCCGGGGCCGCGGCTTCAAGTGGGTGACGCCCGGCAGCTTCCTCGCCCTGCTGCTCTGGATGATCGCCTCGGCCGGCTTCGCGCTGTACGTGGCGTACTTCTCCTCCTACAACAAGACCTACGGCGCCCTGGCGGGCGTGATCGTCTTCCTGGTCTGGCTGTGGATCACCAACCTCGCGATCCTGCTCGGTCTCGAGTTCGACGCGGAGATGGCCCGTCAGCGTGCCATCGAAGGCGGCCATCCGGCGACCGAGGAGCCGTACGTCGAACCGCGCGACACCGCCAAGTGGTCCGAGGAGGACCGGCGCCATCTCGACTGAATCCGGTGCGCGCCGGATGGAGGGTTCCCCTCGGGGTACCCGCTGCGACGGCCCCACCGGCAGGCCTCGCGCAGAGGCGACACTCCAAGGAAAGGCGGGTACGTGGCCATGAGCACCGTCGAACACCCCACCGGGACGCGCGGCAAGGACGACACGGTCGGGGCACTGGTGACCCAGGCCTCGCAGCAGCTGTCGCAGCTGGTGCGTGACGAAATGCGCCTGGCCCAGGCGGAGATGACCGAGAAGGGCAAGCGGTTCGGCCTCGGCGGCGGCCTGTTCGGGGGCGCGGGCACGGTGGCCTTCCTCGCACTGCAGGCGCTGGTGGTCGCCGGGATCGCCGCGCTGGCCCTGGCGGTGCCGGTGTGGGCGTCGGCACTGATCGTGTGCGGCGTGCTGCTGGCGATCGCCGCGGTCCTGGCCCTGATGGGCAAGAAGCAGGTCGCCCGGGCCACCCCGCCCACCCCCACGCGGACCATGGACAGCGTCAAGGCCGACGTGGCCGAGATCAAGGAGAAGGCACACCGATGAGCGACACGGCGCAGTCCCACGGCGAGACCCCGGCACCCGACGACGTGAAGGCACAGATGCAACAGAAGGCGGTACAGGTCAAGGACAAGGCGGCCCAGGTCGTCAGGGAGGCGCAGGACAGGCTTCCGGACGCGGTCACGGACAACGCCGGCCAGGCCCGTGAGCAGATCGCCCAGGCCGCTGCCACGGTGGCGGGCAGGATCCAGGAGAAGACCCCGGACGCGGTCGCCGACACGGCGGGCCGCCTCGCGCGGACCGCGAACCGGCGCCGCGGGCCCTTGCTGGTGGCGGCGGCCGTCGTCCTGCTGGTGCTGATCGGGAAGCGCCGCGGACGCCGGTGAACGAGACGGCCGGGCCGCCCGCCGCGTCCCCGGCCGGCACAGCCGTACGACGGAACCCGGCGGCGTACGCGGTCACCGCACCGCGTACGCAGCCGGGTTCTCCATCACCTCGTACACCACCCGGGCCGCCGCGCCCCGGGCCGCGTCCCCGGAGAGGGACGAGGCCCGCAGCCGGCTGCCGCCCGCGTGCCAGCGGCCCGAGACGACCCGGGCGGTGAGCTGGGCGTCGGCGGACTCCTCCAGCCATGGCATGAGGGTGCGGTAGATCCCGCCCAGCACGACCGCCTCGGGGTCGAAGAGGTTGACCGCCCCGGCCAGGACCACCCCCAGCCGGTCCCCCGCCGTGGTCAGGGCCTCGACGGCCCGCGTCTGCCCCGCGGCGGCGCGCTGTTCCAGCTCCGCCACGCCTCGTACGCCCTGGTCCGGGTCGATGCCGGCGGCCGCGAGCAGCGCCCCACGGCCCGCGTACTGCTCCAGGCAGCCGTGTGCCCCGCACCGGCACAGGGGGCCCTGCGGGTCGACGACCACATGGCCGATCTCGCCCGCGAAGCCGTGGGCGCCCCGCAGCATCTGACCGTTCACCACGAGGGCGCCGCCCACCCCGATCTCACCCGTGAGATAGAGGAAGGTGCGTACGCCGCCGAGTCCGCCGAACCAGTACTCGGCCAGGGCCGCCAGATTGGCCTCGTTGTCGGAGCCGACGGCCAGCGCGCGCCCGGCCGGGCGCAGTGTCCCGAGTGCCTGCCCGAAGATGCCCTCGGCGGCGACCCGGCTCCAGCCGAGGTTCGGCGCCTGCCGGACGACACCGCCGGAGACGAGGCCGGGCAGGGCCAGTTCGACGCCGACGACGCGCAGGTCCTGTTCGCGGGTGGAGCCGATGACCCGGTTGGTGAGCCGGGCGGCGTGGGCGAGGACCTCGGCGGGCGGGACGCCTCGGTGGTCGGTGTGCTCGGTGACCCGGACCCGGTCGGTTCCGGTGAGGTCGACGGCGCACACCGACACGTAGTCGATGTTGATCTCCACCCCGAGCCCCGCCGGGCCGGTGCGGGCCAGGGTGAGTACGGTGCCGGGGCGTCCCGCGGATCCGCTGGAGGTCTTGCCGGACTCGCTCAGGCAGCCGAGTGCGAGGAGTTCCTCCACGAGGGAGGAGACGGCGGCGCGGGTGAGCCCGACGAGGCTCGCCACCCGGGCCCGGGTGGCCTCACCCTCCTCGCGCACGGTGCGCAGCACGAGGCTGAGGTTGTGGCGTCGCACGGATTCGTGCCCGGCCTTGGCCGCGGGTGAGGTGAGGGACTTGTTCATGGCGTGTCGAGCCTACGGGCCGGCGCGTGGGCCTTTCGGGAACGGGGACGGGCGGCACGGCGAAGGGCCGCACCCACCGGGGTGCGGCCCTCGACTGCTTCCTGCGCCCTTACTTGCGGATCAGGCTGCGGAGCACGTACTGCAGGATGCCGCCGTTGCGGTAGTAGTCCGCCTCACCGGGGGTGTCGATGCGGACGACGCCGTCGAACTCCACACCGGTGTCGGTGGTGACCTTGACCGTGCGCGGCGTGGTGCCGTCGTTCAGCTGGGTCACACCGGTGAAGGAGAAGGTCTCCTCACCGGTCAGGCCGAGGGTCTCGGCCGTGTGGCCCTCCGGGAACTGGAGCGGGAGGACGCCCATGCCGATGAGGTTCGAGCGGTGGATGCGCTCGTAGGACTCGGCGATGACGGCCTTGACGCCGAGGAGCGCGGTGCCCTTGGCGGCCCAGTCGCGGGACGAGCCGGAGCCGTACTCCTTGCCCGCCAGGATGACCAGCGGGGTGCCGGCGGCCTGGTAGTTCTGGGAGGCGTCGTAGATGAACGACACGGGCGCGTCGGCCTGGGTGAAGTCGCGGGTGAAACCGCCCTCGGTGCCCGGCGCGATCTGGTTGCGCAGACGGATGTTGGCGAAGGTGCCCCGGATCATGACCTCGTGGTTACCACGGCGCGAGCCGTAGGAGTTGAAGTCGCGGCGCTCGATGCCGTGCTCCGTGAGGTACTGGCCGGCCGGGGTGTCGGCCTTGATCGCACCGGCCGGGGAGATGTGGTCGGTGGTGACCGAGTCGCCCAGCTTGGCCAGGACACGGGCGCCGGCGATGTCCTCGACCGGGCTCGTCTCCATGGTCATGCCCTCGAAGTACGGAGGCTTGCGCACGTAGGTGGACTCGGAGTCCCACTCGAAGGTGTTGCCGGTGGGGATCGACAGCGCCTGCCACTGGGCGTCGCCCGCGAAGACGTCCTGGTAGGACTTGTTGAACATGTCCTCGCCGATGGCGTTCGCCACGACGTCGTTGACCTCGGCCTCGGTGGGCCAGATGTCCACGAGGTGGACGGGCTTGCCGTCCTGGTCGACGCCGAGGGCGTCCTTGGTGATGTCGACCTTCATCGAACCGGCGATGGCGTACGCGACGACCAGCGGCGGGGACGCCAGGTAGTTCATCTTGACGTCGGGGTTGATCCGGCCCTCGAAGTTGCGGTTGCCGGAGAGCACCGAGGTCACGGCCAGGTCGTGCTCGTTGACCGCCTTGGAGACCTCGTCCGGCAGCGGGCCGGAGTTGCCGATGCAGGTGGTGCAGCCGTAGCCGACGAGGTTGAAGCCGACCTTGTCGAGGTAGGGGGTCAGGCCCGCCTTGTCGAAGTAGTCGGTGACGACCTTGGAGCCCGGCGCGAGGGTGGTCTTGACCCACGGCTTGCGGGTCAGGCCCTTCTCGACCGCCTTCTTCGCCACGAGGGCGGCGGCGACCATGACGTACGGGTTCGAGGTGTTGGTGCAGGAGGTGATCGCGGCGACGGTGACGGCGCCGTGGTCCAGCTCGTACGTGGTGCCGTCGGGGGCGGTGACCGGGACCGGCCTGGAGGGGGCACCGTTCGGCGTGTTGGCCGGGGCGTCGGAGGCCGGGAAGGACTCCTTGCTCGCCTCCATGTCGTCCGTGACGTAGTTGCGCACGTCCTGGGCGAACTGCTGGGAGGCGTTGGCCAGGACGATGCGGTCCTGCGGGCGCTTCGGGCCGGCGATGGAGGGCACGACCGTGGAGAGGTCGAGCTCCAGCTTCTCGGAGAAGTCCGGCTCGGCGGCCGGGTCCAGCCAGAGGCCCTGCTCCTTGGCGTACGCCTCGACGAGCGCGACCTGCTGGGCGTCGCGGCCGGTCAGGCGCAGGTAGTTCAGCGTCTCGTCGTCGATCGGGAAGATCGCGGCGGTGGAGCCGAACTCGGGCGACATGTTGCCGATGGTGGCGCGGTTCGCGAGGGAGGTGGCGGCGACGCCCTCACCGTAGAACTCGACGAACTTGCCGACGACGCCGTGCTTGCGGAGCATCTCGGTGATGGTCAGCACGAGGTCGGTGGCGGTGGTGCCGGCCGGGAGCTCGCCGGTCAGCTTGAAGCCGACGACGCGCGGGATGAGCATGGAGACCGGCTGGCCGAGCATCGCGGCCTCGGCCTCGATGCCGCCGACGCCCCAGCCCAGCACGCCCAGGCCGTTGACCATGGTGGTGTGCGAGTCGGTGCCGACGAGCGTGTCGGGGTACGCCTGGCCACCCCGGACCATGACCGTGCGGGCCAGGTGCTCGATGTTGACCTGGTGGACGATGCCGGTGCCCGGGGGGACGACCTTGAACTCGTCGAAGGCGGTCTGGCCCCAGCGCAGGAACTGGTAGCGCTCCTTGTTGCGGCCGTACTCCAGCTCGACGTTCTGCGCGAACGCCTCGTTGGTGCCGAACTTGTCGGCGATGACGGAGTGGTCGATGACCAGCTCGGCCGGGGCCAGCGGGTTGATCTTCGCCGGGTCGCCGCCGAGCTCCTTCACGGCCTCACGCATGGTGGCGAGGTCCACGACACACGGGACGCCCGTGAAGTCCTGCATGATCACGCGGGCCGGCGTGAACTGGATCTCCTGGCTGGGCTGGGCCTGGGAGTCCCATCCGCCCAGCGCCCGGATGTGGTCGGCGGTGATGTTCGCGCCGTCCTCGGTGCGGAGCAGGTTCTCCAGCAGCACCTTCAGGCTGTATGGGAGGCGCGCGGAGCCCTCGACCTTGTCCAGCCTGAAGATCTCGTACGACTCGTCGCCCACGCGCAGCGTGCTGCGGGCGTCGAAGCTGTTCGCCGACACGACAGTCTCCTTCTTCAATGTGCGCGTTCAACCGCGCCGCGCCTCATAGGCGGCCGGCGCCGCTCGGTGCCGCCTGCGGCCCCCACCATCCGCTAAGGTAAGGATTAGTTAGGTAACCCTTACCGAGCGGCGGCTGCGGTGCGCCTCGGCAGATATCTCGATGTCGAGATAACTCTAGTACATCACCGCCGCGCGGTCATGCCCGGGCACCGGTCACGACCGCGTCTTCGACCCCTCACCCTCCCTTCCGTTTCCTTCCCCACCCTCCCCCGCCTCCTTGCCCTCTCCCCTCCCACCCCCTCACCCTCCCTCCTTCCCGCTCCCTTCCCGCGCATGGATCGGCGGTACCGGGAAACCCGCACTGCGACGAAGGAGGCGCAGATGCCGCTCACATTCCGCAAGAGCTTCCGGATCCTTCCGGGTGTCCGGCTGAACCTGAACCGCCGCTCCTGGTCCGTCACCACCGGCGGACGGCACGGCCCGAAGCGCACCACCAGCAGCACCGGCCGCCGCACCACCTCGATGGACCTGCCGGGCCCGTTCGGCTGGCGCAGGACGACCCGGCGCCGCAGCGGCTGACCACCGCACCGGGCGCCACCCGTTCGGCCGATCCCCGCGCGCCGGATCCCGCGCGGGGAACGACCGTCGAAGGGGCGCCCGTACGCGGCGCGGGCACCCGGTTCCCACCCGAACCGCACACCCCCGCACGATCTTCATCTCATATCTGAGATAGCGTTGAGTCATGGAAGACGACTACCTCGTACGTATCGGCAAGCTCATCCGTGACGCCCGTCAGCACCGAGGCTGGACACAGACGCAGCTCGCCGAGGCGCTCGCCACCAGCCAGAGCGCCGTCAACCGCATCGAGCGCGGCAACCAGAACATCAGCCTTGAGATGATCGCTCGCATCGGTGAAGCCCTCGACAGTGAGATCGTGTCGCTCGGTTACGCCGGGCCGATGCACCTGCGAGTCGTCGGCGGCCGCCGCCTCTCCGGCGCCATCGACGTCAAGACCAGCAAGAACGCCTGTGTCGCCCTGCTCTGCGGGTCCCTGCTCAACAAGGGCCGCACCGTGCTGCGCCGGGTCGCCCGGATCGAAGAGGTCTTCCGCCTCCTGGAGGTCCTCAACTCCATCGGCGTGCGCACCCGCTGGATCAACGACGGCGTCGACCTGGAGATCCTTCCGCCCGCGCAGCTGGAGCTGGAGTCGATCGACGCGGACGCCGCCCGCCGGACCCGCTCGATCATCATGTTCCTGGGCCCGCTGCTGCACCGTACGGACCGCTTTACTCTGCCGTACGCCGGCGGCTGCGACCTCGGCACGCGGACCATCGAGCCGCACATGATCGCGCTGCGGCGCTTCGGCCTGGACATCGCGGCCACGGACGGGCTGTACCACGCACAGGTCGACCCCACGGTCAGGCCGGAGCGCCCGATCGTGCTCACCGAACGCGGCGACACGGTGACCGAGAACGCGCTGCTGGCCGCCGCCCGGCACGACGGCACGACCGTCATCCGCAACGCCTCCTCCAACTACATGGTCCAGGACCTGTGCTTCTTCCTGGAGACGCTCGGCGTACGCGTGGAGGGCGTCGGTACGACGACGCTGACCGTGCACGGCGTGCCGGAGATCGACGTGGACGTCGACTACTCCCCCTCAGAGGACCCGGTCGAGGCGATGAGCCTGCTGGCCGCCGCGGTCGTGACGGAGTCCGAGCTGACGATCCGCCGGGTCCCGATCGAGTTTCTGGAGATCGAGCTCGCGGTGCTGGAGGAGATGGGCGTCGACTGCGACCGCACCGCGGAGTACGCGGCCGACAACGGCCGTACGCGGCTGGTGGACCTGACGGTCCGGCCCTCCAAGCTGGAGGCGCCCATCGACAAGATCCACCCGATGCCGTTCCCGGGCCTGAACATCGACAACGTCCCGTTCTTCGCGGCCATCGCCGCCGCGGCCCACGGCAAGACCCTGATCCACGACTGGGTCTACGACAACCGCGCCATCTACCTCACCGACCTCAACCGCCTCGGCGGCAGGCTCCAGCTCCTGGACCCCCATCGCGTCCTGGTCGAGGGACCGACCCGCTGGCGCGCGGCAGAGATGATGTGCCCGCCGGCCCTGCGCCCGGCAGTGGTGGTCCTGCTGGCGATGATGGCGGCCGAGGGCACGTCGGTGCTGCGGAACGTGTACGTGATCAACCGCGGCTACGAGGAACTGGCGGAGCGGCTGAACTCGGTGGGGGCGCAGATCGAGATCTTCCGGGACATCTGAAAGCCTGCCAGAAGAAGCACCGTCGCGCCCTTCCTGACCTGCCAAATTCGAGGTGAGGTGGGGCGTGACGAAGTTTCTGGAACTGATCTGGGACTTTGCACCAGGAGCGACGGCTTCCGAGCGCCGCGCTCTTCACATGCTGAGTCATCGGAATCACGTCATCGGAAGCGGCATGCAGAGAACTAGCAGGTCAGACGCCATTTCACGCTCACGAGGAGCAGCTTCCATGCGCCCGGAGCGTCAAACGAGCGTCACGGCCGTGACGGGTCGGCCCTGCTCGACGGGTGTCGACGGCAGTCCCGCACACTGCCGGAAACAAGGACGTCAGATGTGCAGAATCACCGGTCGGTGCTCACCCCCGGCGCCGACCACCATCGAAGCGTGCGGCTGATGACGCGGCACACCGACACTGCGATCGACCTACCCGACGCCCACCGCCTTCGGCATCAAACGTCGGCAGCGTCCCCACCGACCGACGGCTCCGCGGAAAAACACCCACGGGATGTGGTGAGTCCCTCGCGCCACAGGCCCCCTCGTCCGGCACAGACTCGTGCACAACGCGCGCATCCAACGCTCCCAGCAGAGCGGACAGCTCTGCTGGGACCTCGTCGGTCAGTGCGCCCATGGCGATCGGCAACTGATCACCGCATCCAGATCATTGATGTAAGCGCTGATCGGGTACTGCCTCGGTAGTTGCCAGTCGGACCCCATCCTGCGCACAAGATGCTCCCAGGACGAGATCACATTCTTGAAAGAATACACCGGATCTGTAATTTTCTCACAAATGCTGGGTGCAGCCCGAGATCGCTCGATGTGCTTTGATTTTATCCCCCCAGCTCCCTGCATAGAGGCGGCTTGTCGTGCCGGATTTCACGAGCGGATCACGAGAAGAGCAATGTTTCAGTGATAGACACTTCTGGAAATACCTTCACTCTGAGCTCTCCTGCGGTGTCTCTGGTTTCGAATTCCACGACAAGTTGGGTCTCGCCGTCTCCCTCTTGGACGCGGAGTAGAATCGCTCCTTCTCTGAACAGATTCAACATGGCCTTGCCGGATGGCGCGCACCAGCGTACAGTTACCGACTGCCCGACCGCGTCGTACGACAGTGTCAAGTCTTCACCTGTGACATCGACGAGATTTACGGTCCTTTGAGTCTCACCAGTGATCTCTGGCTCGACTCCCAGTGCGTTGACGATTTCCTGTGGGTCAGGTGTGACAAATTCAACTGGCAAGGAATTTCTCCTGGATTTCGCATGCGATTACCTGCTCGAACTGCAAGCGACCGGCGGATCTCTCAACTGCGGAATATTACCGTCGATAGCCTGTATCCACCGTCGGGCATGATCTGCCGGGTGCTATCCACACCGAGCATTCCATGTGGGCCGTATAGTACGGATTTCGTTTTCCCGAAATTCCCCCATTCGTTGGTGAAATGTTCCGAGAATCCATTGCCGGTCGCCTCCTTCAAGTGTTCGGTCACGAACTGACGAGAGGCCGGAGTGTCATAGAACCCTATACTCTTGAGTTGATTGGCATTTTGTATCGCCCTCGGCGTGTTGTGAGGATCCGACTTCACATCCTTATTGAACAGGTAATCCAATTTTCTCGGGTTGACTTCGGGGCAGGGGGAAAGCCCAAAAGGATCTGCCCATGTGTGAGGATTTGCGACGTAGGCATCCGAGTTGGGTGACGGCGCAATGCCCAGAGGGTCGACAGAGAGGTATCGGGCGGTTTCCGGATCGTAGTGGCGGTGAAAGTTGTAGTGGAGTCCGGCTCCAACGCCGCTGCCGCGTCCTCGAACGCGGCAGCCGCACGCACCCAGTCGGTAGGCAGGGTCTGGAACTTCTCCCGGAACGTATCGGCGGCCATACCCTTCCAGTGACCGAGTCGAGCTTCTTCATCCCGCTGCCGACGAGGTCGAAGGCCCTCTGGAAGTCGCGCAGGTTCTTCACCGCCGCGGCGATCTTCTCCGGCCTGCCGTGAATCAGCTCGTTCGCTTCCTCACTCTGCCCGAGCTGCTGCTCACCGACCCCCGCGCCCAGTGACGACGCGGTCTCGTCCCCCCCAGTCCTCGACCTTGTCCGCCCACTCGTCGGCGCCGACCTTCTCCAGGCCGGAGCCGAGCACATCGGTGCCCTTGTCGATCCCCTCGCCGACGATCTCCTTGCCCTTGTCGACAAGGTTCCCCGCTCCGTCGTACAGGTCCCCGGCGAACTTCCCTCAGTCCGGCATCAGTCGCCCTGCCCCCATCGCGGCTGTTCAGCCTGGTCGATCGTCTCCTGCGACGGATCGAGCTGTTCTCTCAGCCGTTCATCCGCCGCCGCTCGCACCGCCGGGTCCACCAGCCCGTTACGCTCCATGGAGTCGAGCGCGGCGTCCTCCACGTCGTAGGTGGTGTCCTGCCAGGTCTGCTTCACCTCGCCGTGAGCCTCACTCATCGACTCCCGGCTCCAGTCCGCCCCGTCGTACGGGGACTGACCGCTAACCGCGTCCCAGCTCATGGCCTTGACCTCGTCCTCGGACGCGTGCGGATTGCCGTTCAGAGAGTTCACGCCGATCTTGAACGAGTCCTTGATGTACTGCTCCTGCTCGGCGAACGAGCCTGCCGACAACCCGACCCCGAGCGCGAACCCGTTCCCCTTCTGCGTCAACGCCCGCACACCCCACTCCCACCGGTCGCAGAACGTCTCGAACTCTGACGTCAGCCCGCCGTGCCCCAACTCAAGTCCCGACAGAGCCAGTTCTGAAAAGCCACGGCCTGTTGACGCCTGACCGATGAACCCGAGCTCCTTCAACTCGGCGTGCGCCAGGTCGATCCCCTTCGCGATCTCCGCCAACGCCTCCGGCGGCACATGAAGATCAGGGCTCTCCCCGCTCATCGTGTCCCCCCGAGATCCACCGCGACCGCGTCCGGCACGATGCCCGCCACCGGCGGGAACAACACCCCGCCGTCCTCACTGCCCGCATCCAGCGCCACCCCCGCCGGACCCGGCAACAACGGCACCATCACATCCAGCAACCGCGCCCCCAGCACCGTCCGGTACGCCCACTCCCGCCCGGCATCCCCCCGAGCCCACGCGAACCGAGCCAGCGCCTCCTCGTCCGAGAACACGCAGATCCAGCGCACCCCGTTCTGATCGGCCGACCACAGATCCCCATTGCCATCCAGCGGCACCAGCACCGCCGTACGCCGGAACTCACCCAGCAACACAGCAAACTCCCCGCGAGCCGTCGCCATCGGATCATCCTCCGGCGGCGCGGCAGGGGCCGGCACCAGCGCCTCATACGGTGCGAGTGACGCTCGCGGAGCAGGCCAGTTGACCAAGTCGGCAATCTTCGAGCGCTGGGCAGGCGGCTCCGCTACGTCATCCCCGTTATCAAACACTCACCGAATGCTGTCACAGCACGCTTCCCAAGAGCAACGAACAAAAGTAGCCAGACAATCACGGTGCCGCCTCGGCACAGCTCCGAGCCACTCAGTAACGGCCCGCAAACGAACACCGGAGATGCTTCACTTCCTCTCAGTCCCCCTTTGCTTCGAGACCGGGCAGAGAGCGAGGCGCCGGAGGCCAGCCACGTTCCACTCCCAGACCGATCCCGGTGGCCTCATCGCGCAGGGCCCTGGGAGCGGTTCTGAGAGGACTTCGGCATCCACTTCGGGCAAAGGTCGAGAATGCCCTCTGAGTCCCAGGGGGAGGACGTCTGCGCCGCCATCACCGCCCCCACCGACTTCCCAACCCGAGGCACATAGAGGGCTCTGGGACCTGAACCTGCCCTGCAGGAGCAATGCGACTGGCCCCAGGCCCCTGAGGCAAGCGTCATCCGAGCGTCAAGAAGCCCCGAACGCGCCCCTGAAGGCGCCGCCGATGCGGGCGTCTTCCTCACGAATGCGCAGGTCAGGCAGCCTGCGAGGATCGATCCGTCCACTCGACCCCCCGTACGGAGGGAAACAGGTCGAGCAACCCACCCAAACCGTAAAAACGCAGGATAGGCTCCCTTTTCGGCAGGCTTCAGAATCGCCACACAATCAACGCGCGACGTCATCGTAAAGGCGTGCATCGGCGCAGCACCTGATACGCCAGAACGTACGCGATCAGTGGCGCACGCAACGAGACTCGTCCGGCGGACGACAGCCGATGCTCTGCCCTGCCGAGGCAGGGCAGAGCATCGGGGCCCGGACGCTCGCGGCCCGCTCCGCGGCCGGGAGCGGGGTTCGCGAGGTTCTCAGTGGGCTTCGGCGGCCTGGCTGGTCCAGGTGGCGTACATCTGGGTGTACTTGCCGTCGGCGGCGAGGAGTTGGTCGTGCGTGCCGACTTCGACGATCCGGCCCTCGTCGACCACGACGATGCGGTCGGCCTTCATGGCGGTGGAAAGCCGGTGCGCGATGAGGATCGCGGTGCGGCCCTCCAGCAGCACGTCCAGGGCCTCCTCGATCTTGGTCTCGGACTGGAGATCCAGGTTGGACGTGGCTTCGTCCAGGACCAGTACACGGGGCTGGGCCAGGAAGGCCCGTGCCAGGGCGACGAGTTGACGTTCGCCGGAGGAGAGGGACTGGCCCCGCTCCTGGACGACGGTGTCGAGGCCGGACGGCAGCCGCTCGACCACGTCGACCAGGCCGACCACCCGCAGCGCCTCCCGGACCCGGTCGTCGGAGGTGTCCGGGGCAGCGAAACAGATGTTGTCCCGGAGCGACCCGGCGAACAGGAAGGGTTCCTGCGGCACGACGCCGATCTGCCGCCGGAGGGACTCTATCCGCACGTCCCGCAGGTCGCGCCCGTCGATGAGAATCCTGCCGGAGGCCGGGTCGTAGAACCGGGTGACCAGTTTGGCGAGGGTGGACTTGCCGGCACCGGTCGGGCCGACGAACGCCACGGTCTCGCCGGCCCGGATGTGCAGCGACACGTCGGTGATCACCGGCCGGCCGGGAACATAGCCGAACGTGACGTCCTCGAAGACGATCTCGCCCTCGACCTGCGGCAGGTCGACGGCCCCGGGGGCCTCCTCGACCTCCGCCCGGGTACCCAGGAGCTGCCTCAGCTTCACGATCGACGACTGCCCCTGCTGGTACGTGTTGTACAGCTGCACCAGTTGCTGGATGGGCTGGAAGAAGGCGCCCAGGGAGAGCAGGAACGCCACCAGCTCGCCGATGGTCAGCTCCCCGTCGGCCACCATGCCGGCACCGATGGCCAGCAGCACGAGCTGTCCCGCGACACCGATGACCTGGGTGCTCGGGGTGTAGATCGAGTTGATCCGTCCGGTG
Organism: Streptomyces sp. SirexAA-E; assembly: GCF_000177195.2. Taxonomy (GTDB): domain Bacteria; phylum Actinomycetota; class Actinomycetes; order Streptomycetales; family Streptomycetaceae; genus Streptomyces; species Streptomyces flavovirens. The sequence continues at coordinate 5,888,189 of NC_015953.1, read as the reverse complement.
CGGACGTTGGCGTCGTAGTACGTGCCGGTGACCTGCCGGTGGTGCTCGGTGTTGTGCCGCTGCCGGTTGTGCGCCGCGACGATGCGAACACCCTGCAGGCTCTCGGAGAGATCGGCGATCACGGCGGCGATGGTGTCCCGCACCCGCACGTAGCCCTTGCCGGACGCCCGGTGGAACCAGACGGACAGCGCGGTCAGGACGGGCACGACCAGTACCACGGTGATGAGCGCCAGCCTCACGTCGAAGGTGAAAAGCACCACCGTGACGACGACCATGGTCAGGCCCTGGACGGCGAACTGTGCCAGACCGTCCTGCAGCAACGCCTGGAGGTTCTCGATGTCGCTGGTCATCCGGGTCATGATCACGCCGGCCTTCTCGCCGGTGTAGAAGTTCAGCGACAGCCGCTGCAACTGGGTGAAGACCCGTACCCGCAGGTCGTTCATCACCCACCCGGCGATCCGCCCCGTCACCTTGACCCGCGCGGCCTGCGCGACGCCCGTGATCACCACACTGGCCAGGTACGCGACCGCGACCAGCACCAGCGTGACGGAGTCCCGCGCCGTGATGCCGTCGTCGATGCCGATCTGGGTCAGCTTCGGACCGGCCTGCAGCGTCAGTGCTTCCAGGGCCACGAACACACCGGCCAGCAGCACCATCGCCCCGTACGGGCGGATCAGCCGCCGCAGACTCAGCTTGGCGCCGTCGGGATCGGGCCGGCCGTGCTCGAAGGTGACCTCGGGCTCGGGATGCTCCGGCTCGGTCGCGAGCAGCTTGTCGACGCTCGCCCGCATCTCCGGCGGCACACCCGCGAACGGCAGACCTGGCGCGGTGGCCCTGCCGCCGCCGTTGAACGCCGCACCACCACCTCCTGTCGGAGACGTCATCCGCCCACCCTCCCCAGTTCCTCGTTGCTCTCGTCCGCCTGCGCGAGTACTTCCGCGTACAGCGGCGTACTCACGAGCAGATCCTGGTGCGTGCCGTCCGCGACGATCCGCCCGCCGTCCAGCAGCACGACGCGGTCGGCCAGGCTGATCGTGGACAGCCGGTGCGCGATGATCAAAGTCGTCCGGCCGGCGAGCAGGGTGCGCAGGCCGGCGTGGATCTCCTGCTCCACCTGGACGTCGATGGCGCTGGTCGCGTCGTCGAGTACCAGCACCGGCGGATTCACCAGCAGTGTCCGGGCGATCGCGATGCGCTGCCGCTGCCCGCCGGACAGCGTGTAGCCGCGCTCGCCGATGACGGTGTCGTAACCCTCGGAGAGTTCTGTGATGAACCCGTGGGCCCCGGCAAGCCGGGCCGCCCGTTCGATGTCGGTGATGTCCGCGTCCGGCCGCCCGTAGGCGATGTTGTCGCGGACCGACGCCGAGAACAGGAACGGCTCGTCCAGTACGACTCCGACGGTGTCGCGCAGGCTGCGCAGGGTCAGCTCACGCACATCGTGCCCGTCCACGGTGACGGAGCCGGTGCGCACGTCGTAGAAGCGCGGCAGCAGTCTGGCAGCGGTGGACTTCCCGGTGCCGGTCCGGCCGACCAGCGCGACCGTCTCGCCGGCGCGGAGCCGCAGCGAGAATCCCTTCAGCACGTCAGGGCCGTCGCCGTAGCCGAAGCTGACGTCGTCGAACCGGACGTCACCGTGTGCCCCGGTGATCTCCAGCGCCCCGGGGGCATCCGCGATCTCCGGCTTCTCGTCCAGCACCTCGTACAGCCTCTTGGCCGCGGCCGACGAACGCTGACCCAGCATGATCAGGTTGCCGATCACCTGGAACGGCACCTGGAGCATCAGGAGATAGGCGTTGAAGGCCAGGATCGCACCGATGCCCAACTCGCCGTGGATGACGAGGTATCCGCCGTAGAGCAGCACGATCGCCATGCCGACGCGGGGCAGGTTCTGCACCAGAGGTGTCCACCGTGCGCGCAGATCGGCGTCCTTCACGCTCGCCCAGCGGACGCTCGTCGCGGCCTTCTGCAGCAAGGCGAGCTGACTCCGTTCGGCCGCGAACGACTTGACCACGCGCACGCCGTTGACGTTCTCGTCCACCACGGTCGCGACGTCGGCCAGCCGGGCCTGGATCAGCCAGGAAACCGGGAAGAGGGAACGCTGCATGCGCCGAGTGGCCACGAACAGCAGCGGCATCGGAAGCATGGCCAGGATGGCCAGCGGCACGTCGATCGCCAGCATGTACCCGAACGACACCAGCGAGATGCCGGACTGCACCAGCAGGTACGGCGCGAACGCCAGATACATCTGCACCGCGCGGATGTCGGAGTTGGCGCGGGAGATGAGCTGCCCGCTCTGCATCCGGTCGTAGAACGGGAACGACAGGCTGGTCAGGTGCTCGTACACGATGTTGCGCAGGTCGTACTCGATCCTGGCCGCGGCGCGGAAGAGCAGTTGCTTGGACAGGTAGCCGACGACCAGCATGACCACCGTCATCGCGACCAGCCACCACATGTAGTGCGACAGGGGCACCTTGTCCGACACGATCGAGTTGTTCACCGCGTCCTGGATCAGTGTCGGCACCTGTACGGCCACCAGCAGGCTGGCCCCCGACATCACCAGCGCCGTGCCGAACATCCACCGGTGCGCCCGGACCAGCGGCCACGCCCGCAGTAACCAGGAACGGCTCGGATCGGGGTCGATCGCCGCGCTGGGCGGCGGATACGTCTTGCTCACCTGAATTCCCCTCTGTGCACGCCCTCGCGGGCGACCCACCCGGCTTACTCCCGGCAGCGTCAACTGCCCACGGAGCAAGGCGTGTTCGACGGTCTTCGTGGGCCCTACGGATCCAGGATAGCAAAAGAAGGTACGGCGTACGCAGTTTTGGTATGGTCGGTGCATGCTCCACCCGCACCATCAATCAAGCGGAGGTCGGATCATTGGTTACCGTTGTCTTCGGCGCACGCGGGAACGTCGGCCGTAATGTCGCTGCCGGCCTGCTGGCCGCCGGCGAGAAGGTCAGGGGGACCAGCAGAACCCCGGCGGCGGGCGGCTTCCCGTCCACGCTGGATGTCGTCCCGGCCGACCTGGAGCGTCCCGAAACCCTGCCCCCGGTGCTGGCCGGTGCCGACAAGGTGTTCCTGTACGCCAAACCGGAAGAGATCGATGCCTTCGTGGCGGCGGCGCGGACCGCCGGCGTCCGGCAGGTGGTCCTGCTGTCGTCGGTGTCGGTCGTGATGGGCACCGCCGAACAGAACCCGATCGCCCGGATGCACCGGACGGTCGAGCTGGCCATAGAGCGGTCGGGGCTGGACTGGACATTCGTCAGGCCGGGCATGTTCGCCACCAACGCCCTTTGGTGGTGGGGGGAATCGATCCGGTCGGAGGGCGTCGTGCGCCTTCCGTACCCGGATGCGCAGAACGCACCGGTCCATGAGAAGGACATGGCCGCGCTCGCAGTGACCGCTCTGACCGAGCCGGGCCACTCCCAGCAGGCGTACACCGTCCACGGGGCCGAGTCGCTGACGCTACGGCGCCAGGTGGAGCACATCGGCGAGGCCCTCGGGCGCCCGGTCCGGGTGGAGACGGTCTCCGTCGAGCAGGCGCGGGAGGAATTCGCCAAGAAGGCGCCCGCGAGCGTGGCCGAGGCGCTTCTGGGCATGTGGGCCGCCGCCGACGGCGTTCCGGCGCCGGTCTCGGTCATCGTCGAAAGGATCACCGGCAGGCCCGCGCACACGTTCGCTCAGTGGGTGGCCGACCACGCCGACGACTTCCGCTGAGCGTCCTCCTCGGCTGACCGCCGTACGGTGGTCAGCCGAGGAGAGGTGAGCTGCCCATGGGCGGACCTGCTCGGTGGGCCGTTTCGGGACACCCGGCGGCGGGTTCACGGAGTCGACGGGTCCGGCCAGGGCAGGTCGGTCTCGACCGGGGCGGCGTAGTCGACGCCGGGGACGTCGAAGCCGAACAGGGCACGGTACTGCGCTCGGAACCACGCGGTGTCGGCCAGCGCGGTGACGGTCTCGGGGGTGATCGACCGCCAGCGTTCGGCCACCGCGGCCTGGACCGGCTCGGCCAGCTCCCAGCGGTCGAGGCGGATGCGGCCGGAGCCGTCCACGTCGGGCCGGTGCGCGGTGAGCTGGCGCCACAGCTCCAGCGACTGCTCGACGGGGGACGGGAAGCGGTCGCCGAGGACACCACGGAGCAGACCGACGTAGAGCGGGATGCCCGGGATGGCGGTCAACGCCTGGCTGACCAAGGCTCCGTTCACCGAGGTGAACGCGCGGCCGTCCACGGCGGCCAGCCGTCCGGTCAGGACGCCCGCAGTGGACTCCAAGTCGGCCTTGGCGGCGCCGATCGTGCCCCCGCGGTAGATCGCCGAGGTCAGCGGCGAACCGATGTAGCTGAGGGCGACCGTGCGGAAACCGCTGCGCAGCAGGCCGCGTTCTGCCAGCCCGGTGACCCAGCGGGACCAGTCCTCGCCGCCCATGACCTTTACCGTCGCCTCGGTCTCGGCTTCGGTCGCCGAGGCGACGGTGACCTCCCGCACATACGCGGTTCCGTCGTCGGCGAACTCCAGGTTCCGGGTGACGTGCGGCGCGCCGAGCGGCTTGAGCACCGACCGGTATGCGGCACCGCTGCGTGGGTCGGTGCGCCGGGGCGCGGCCACGCTGTAGATCAGGTAGTCCACGCCGCCGAACCGCTCGGCCAGCAGATCCAGCGTCTCGGCCTTGGTGGTGTCGGCGAAGGCGTCGGCGTTGAGGAACGAGAAATCCGCCCCGAGACCGCGGGCGATCGCGTGGGTGGCGATGGTGCGGTACCAACCGGCACTCGCGCTGCGGTGCCCGGCCGGCCGCTCCAGGCCTATGCCCACGCCGTCGATGCCGTACCGCACCAGTCCGGCGATCGTGCTCGCCAGGCCATAGCCCGCGCTCGACCCGATGACCAGCGCCGTCGGCCGCCGCGCCGGTGGCTTCTCCGGCGCCGGCACCTCGGCCCGCATCAGTTCCACGCTGCGGAAGCATCCGGCCGGATGCGCGTCGAGCAGCAGATAGCCACGTCCCGTCGGATTCACGACGCGTTCGGACCGTGTCATCGGTGAATGCATCATCGTCTCCTCTGTCGCATCAGTTCTCGAGCAGTGCCTGCTTGAGGTGCTGGACCAGCTCGTCCGGTGTCGACCGGTGGAACATCGACGTGGTCTCCAGACGGACACCGGTTGCCGAGTTCAGGCGGTTGCGCAGGGTCAGGATGGACAGCGAGTCGAAGCCGATGTCGAGGAGTACCTGGTTCGGCCGCACCACATCGGCCGACCGGAGCCCGAGCACCGCCGATATCTGCGTGGAGATCAAGTCGGACAGTGTCCGATCGCGGTCGGCTTCCGCCATCGACGCGAGCTGTTGCCGTAGCGATGTCGTCGAGAACACGCCCTTGCCCGCAGTGCGTTTGCCGGTGGCCCTGACCAGCGACCGGAACGCCGGCGGCAGCGTCTTCCCGGTTTCGGCCTGCCTGGCCAGCTCGGCAAGGTCCAGCCGGGCCGGGATCCACACGGGTTCGCTCCCGCGGAAGGCGGTGTCGAACAGCGCGACTGCCTCACGCGCCCCCAGCACACCCACTCCCGCGATCCCGCCGCGGGCCGGTGCGCCATCCGGCGCCCAGGGCCCCCAGGCCAGCGACACGGCGGGGGCGCCGCTCGCCCGACGCCGCCGGGCCAGTGCGTCCAGTGCGGCTGCCGACGCGGCCGGGGCCGCGGTTCCGGCGCCACCGACGGTTCCGGCGTACGACGAGCACAGTACGAGGGTGGCGGCGGCCCCGATCTCCTGGTCGAGGATTTCCGCCGCACCGACCGTCGCGCGCACCAGCTCGGCGAGCGTGTCCGGAGTCGGGGACGGTTCCTCGTCCTGCGGCGCCGCCTGCGGTATGTGCACGACCATGGTCAGCGGATGTTCCGCGGGCAGGCGGCCGATCAGCTCCCGCAGCGCCGTGCGGTCGGCCGGGTCACATGCCGCGGTGGTGACGGTGGCGCCCAGCGCGCTGAGTTCCTCGGTCGGCTCGGGGGCTATCGTGCCGGTGAGTACGAGATGCCGCACTCCGTGCATGGCGACCAGGTGCCGTGCCAGCCGTTCGCCCATGCGCGTGGTCCCGCCGGTGATCAGCACGGTGCCCCCGTGGCCGACGAACGGCTCTGCCGTGCCCGCCGGTCCGGCCGGTACGAGCCGTGGCACCCTGGCCCGGCCCTCGCGCAGGGCCACCTGCGGCTCGCCGGACACGACGGCTCTTGGCAGCGCGCGCCAGGAGGCATCGTCGGAGTCCACGTCGGCGAGCACGAACCGTCCGGGGTTCTCCTCCTGCGCGGACCGAATCAGCCCCCACACCGAGGCGCCGGCGAGGTCGACGCCGGCCTGGTCGAAAGCCGGGGCCGCGGAGGTGGTCAGGAACACCACGGTCACCGTGGCCAGCGCTTCGATCGCCGAGAGAGCGTTCAGCCGGCGCAGTGTCTCCCGTACGGTGGCGGCGACCTCCGCGCCCGCCGGCACGGTGAGCACCAGGTAGTCCGGCGCGTCCCCGTCGGCCTCGGCCACGGCGTCCAGTGCCGGGTAGGCCCGTGCCTCCACGCCCGCGGCCGTCAGTCCCGCCTCGGCGCGGAGCGGATCCGCGCCCACGACCGCCCAGCGTGCCGTGGAGGGTGACGACGTCGCGAGATGGTCGACCCACTCCTCCCGGTACAGCGCACCGAGTTGCACGACCCTGGCCGTCTGCAGCTCCCACGGGTCGACGGGCGTGGTGGTGACGGTGAATTCGGCGACCGGATCGCCCAGGGTGTCGGCCAGCATCATCGACACCGCGCCGGCGCGGTCCGGGCCGATCCGCACCCGCAGGGAGGAGGCGCCGACCGCGTGCAGGGCGACTTGGCGCCACGACGTCGCCAGCCGGGGCCCCTCGGTGGACGCGGCGTGGAGGGCGGCGTCGAGGAGGGCGGGGTGGATGGTGAAGCTGTCGGGGTCGGTGGGAAGGGAGACCTCGGCGTAGACGTGGTCGTTGTGGCGCCACATCCGGTGCAGCCCCTGGAAGGTCGGCCCGTAGTCGTATCCGCGTGCGGCGAGGGTGTCGTAGGAGACGTCCACGGGCTGGGCGCCGGTGGGCGGCCAGGCGGTGAGGTCCCAGTCCGGGGACGCCGTCCCGGGGTCCATGACACCGGTGGCGTGACAGGTCCAGGACGTGGCCGTGCCGGTGTCCGGCCGCGCGTCGATCCGCACCGCTCGTCCACCCTCACCGGTGACCTGTTCGCTCACCTCCACCCGCAGCCGTACGGCACCGTGCTCGGGCAGGACCAGCGGGGTCTGCACGGTCAGCTCGCGCACGGAGCCGCAGCCCACCAGGTCGGCGGCGTACACGGCAAGCTCCACGAACGCCGCTCCGGGGAACACGACGGTACCGGCCACCTCGTGATCAGCCAGCCAGGGGTGGGTGGCCAGGGACACCCGCCCGGTGAGGACCGTACCGGCCGGCCCCTCGACGACGGCGCCCAGCAGTGGATGGCCGGCCGCCGTCAACCCGACCGCACCGACATCACGACGGCCGCCGTCCGGCATCAGCCAGTACCGCGTCCGCTGGAAGGGGTAGGTGGGCAGGGTGACATGACGGCCACGCCCCTGGTCCGGCGGACTCCAGCGGGCGGTGGCGCCGGCGGTGAAGGCCTCCCCCACCGACCGCAGGAAGCTCTCCGGGCCACCGTGGTGACGGCGCAGCGTCCTGAAGCTGCGGGCGGACACGTCCGTGCTGTCGATGGTCTCCTGCACACCGGCGACCAGAACCGGGTGCGGACTGCACTCGACGAAGGTGTCGTAGCCGTCCGTCAGAAGCAGCCGGACGACGGTCTCGAACTCGACCGTTTCCCGGAGGTTACGGAACCAGTACTCCGCGTCGAGTTCGGTGGTGTCGGTCTGTTGTGCGGTGACGGTGGAGTAGAAGCGGACGTCACCGGCTTGGGGTTCGATCGGCGCCAGCAGGTCCACGACGCGGTCGCGCAGTCGATCGACGTGCCGGGAGTGTGAGGCGTAGTCGACCGGGATGCGCCAGGTACGCACACCCTCGGCCTCGAGTACGGCTTGCAGCTCGTCGAGATGCCGCGTACTGCCCGACACCACGGTGGAACCAGGGCCGTTGACCGCCGCGACCCCGATATCACCGTCCCACCGCTCCAGACGAGGACGCACCAGATCGGCCGGCAGCGCAACGGAGACCATCCCTCCTTCCCCGGCCAAGGCCCCGATCGCCTGACTGCGCAACGCCACCACCCGCGCCGCGTCCTCCAAGGACAACGCACCCGCCACACACGCCGCGGCAATCTCCCCCTGCGAATGCCCCACCACCGCATCCGGCTCCAGCCCGTACGAGCGCCACAAGGCAGCCAACGACACCATCACCGCGAACAACGCCGGCTGCACCACATCCACCCGCGACAACAACCCCGCACCCTCATCGGTCAGCAACACCTCCAACAGATCCCACTCCACGAACACGGACAGAGCACGCGCACACGCATCCAGACGCTCCCGGAACACCGGAGCACTCACATACAGATCACGAGCCATCGCATCCCACTGCGAACCCTGCCCCGGAAACACCAACACCGTCTTACCGGCCCCAACCGCCCCCACCACCACATTCTCCGCGGGAACACCCTCCGCCAACGACCTCAACCCCGCCAGCAACTCCCCACGACCACCACCGACCACCACACCACGATGCTCGAACACCGCACGCCCCGCCAACGTCGCCGCCACATCCCCCACCGGCGCCACCGACTCACCGACAACAGCCGCAACCCGCCCCGCATACGCCCGCAACGCCTCCTCACTCCGAGCCGACACCACCCACCCCACCGGCCCCGCCGACTCCACCGGTTCCTCCTGCTCCACCGCCGGCGGCTGTTCCAGGATCACGTGGGTGTTGGTCCCGCTGATGCCGAACGACGACACACCGGCACGACGAGGCCGCCCCGTCACAGGCCACTCACGCGACTCCACGAGCAACCGCACACCCCCGACCTCCCAATCCACATGCGGCGTCGGCTCATCCACATGCAACGTGGCGGGCAGCACCCCACGACGCAGCGCCTCCACCATCTTGATCACACCACCGACCCCCGCCGCCGCCATGGTGTGACCCACATTCGACTTCAACGAACCCAGCCACAACGGCCGATCCGAGGAGCGCCCCCGCCCATACGTGGCCAGCAAAGCCTGCGCCTCGATCGGATCACCCAGCTCCGTTCCCGTGCCATGGGCCTCCACCACATCGACATCCGCCCCGGTAAGCCCCGCGACCGCCAACGCCGCACGAATCACCCGCTGCTGCGACGGACCGTTCGGCGCCGTCAGCCCATTCGACGCACCGTCCTGATTCACCGCCGAACCCCGCACCACCGCCAACACCCGATGCCCACGAGCACGCGCGTCCGACAAACGCTCCAGCACCACCACACCCGCACCCTCACCCCACCCCGTACCATCCGCCGACGCCGCGAACGCCTTGCACCGCCCGTCCACCGACAACCCACGCTGCCGGGAGAACTCCACCAGCACCCCGGGCGAGGACATCACCGTCACACCGCCGGCCAGGGCCAGAGCGCACTCACCGTTCCGCACCGCCTGAGCAGCCTGATGCAACGCCACCAACGACGACGAACACGCCGTGTCCACCGTCACCGCCGGCCCCTCCAGACCAAGGAAATACGCCAACCGCCCCGACGTGACACTGCCACTGCTACCGGTCAGCAGCAGCCCGTCAGCCTCCGCCGAGCCCTCGTGCATCGGTGGCCCGTACTCCTGGAGCATGGCCCCGATGAACACGCCCGTGTCGCTGCCGCGCAGCGAACCGGGCTCGATGCCCGCGTCCTCCAACGTCTGCCACGCGGTCTCCAGCAGCACCCGCTGCTGCGGATGCATGGCGAGCGCCTCACGCGGCGAGATCCCGAAGAACCCGGCGTCGAACTCGCCCGCGTCGTCGAGGAAGTAGCCCTTGTCGACGTAGCTCTTGCCCGTCCGTCCCGCGTCCGTGTCGAAGAGGTCGTCCAGGTCCCAGCCGCGGTCGCGCGGCAGCCCGGAAACAGCGTCCCGACCGGACCGCACCAGCTCCCACAGTTCGTCCGGCGACGACACACCACCGGGGAACCGGCACCCCATCCCGACGATGACGATCGGGTCGTCGTCCGCTGCCGAAGAGGGTGCCGTAGCGGTCGGAGTGACGACCTGGGTGCTTTCGCCCAGCAGTTCCCCGCGCAGGAGCGCGGCCAGTGCGGACGGGGTCGGATGGTCGAACACCACGGTGGCCGACAGCCGCAGTCCGGTGACGTCGTTGAGCCGCTTGCGCAGCTCCACCGCGGACAGCGAGTCGAGGCCGAGCTCCCTGAACGCGACGGCAGGCTGTACGGAGCCGCCGTCGGCATGGCCGAGCACGGTGGCGGTGAGGGAGCGCACCAGGTCGAGCAACTCGCGGTCGACGTCCTCCGCCGGGCGGCCGGCCAGCCTGTCGGTCAGCGTCGAGCCGGTCGCCGTGACCGCGGTCGCCGCGCGCCGCGCCCGGACCAGCCCGCGCAGTACCTCCGGCACGCTCGCGTGCCCGGCCTGCGCGCGTACCCGGTCCAGGTCGAGCGCGGCCAGTGTCGCGGTGACCTCGCCGTCGGCGAGCGCCGCGTCGAACAGCGTGACGCCTTCGTCCGACGACAGTGGTTTCAGCCCGGAGCGTGCCATGCGCGCGATGTCCGCGTCGCCCAGGTCACGGGTCAGTTCGCTGCGCTCGCTCCAGAAGCCCCATGCGAACGAGGCCGCCGGCAGCCCGGCGGTACGGCGGTGCTGGGCCAGCGCGTCGAGGAATACGTTCGCGGCGGCGTAGTTCCCCTGGCCCGCGTTGCCGATCGTGCCCATGACCGAGGAGAACAGCACGAAGGCGGACAGCCCGAGGTCCCGGGTCAGGTCGTGCAGGTTCCACGCCGCGTCCAGCTTCGGTGCCAGCACGGCGTCAAGCCTTTCCGGCGTCATCCCGGAGACCAGTCCGTCGTCCAGGACCCCTGCGGCGTGCACGACGCCGGTGAGCGGATGGTCCGGCGGTATCTTCGCGAGCAGTGCGGCGACCGCGGTCCGGTCGGCCACGTCGCACGCGGCGACCGTCGCCTCGGCGCCCAGCCCGGACAGTTCGTTGACCAGGTCCGCGGCTCCGGGAGTGCCCGGCCCACGCCGAGAGACCAGCAACAGGTTCCGCACACCGTGCTTCGTGACCAGGTGCCGGGCGAACAGCCTGCCGAGTGTTCCGGTACCGCCGGTGATCAGCACGGTGCCTTCGGTGTCCCACCCCGGAAGCGCCCCCGGCCCGCTCCGGCCCTCGGAGTCCGCCCGCCGCTGCCCGCTCTCCGGTTCCCTTGACCGGTCCGTGGAGCTCGTTCTGGCCAGCCTGGGCACCCTGACCTGTCCGTCACGCAGCGCGAACTGGGCGGCGTCACCGGCCAGCGCGGAGGGCAGGGCGGCCAACGAGCGAGCGTCCTCGTCCACGTCGACCAGGACCAGCCGACCCGGATTTTCGCTCTGTGCGGAGCGGAGCAGCCCCCAGAGGGGCGCGACGGAAAGGTCCGGTCCGGGCTCGCCGTGCCCGGTCATCACCGCCCGCCGGGTCACCACGACCAGCCGTGCGTCCGCGAACCGGTCGTCGGACACCCATGCCCGGACCAGTTCGAGGGCACCGTACAGCGCCGCGCGGGCGGCTTCCGGGACGTCCGGCCTGTCGTCGCCCTGGACGCACACGACCACATCGGACGAGTCGCCGGGTATCGCGGACAGCTCGGTGTACTCCTGCCAGTCGACGTCGGCTCCCGTCGCCGGGCGCAGGCCGAACGGGTCGTGGCCGAGCTGCGAGAGCTCGGTGGGCGGTACCGCGTCCGCCGACGGCGCGGGTGGCCATTCCAGGCGCAGCAGGAAGTCTCGGTTCACGGCCGGAGAGCCGAGGCCCGCCGGGTCGGCCGGAAGCATGGCCAGTGACGCGACCCCGGCCACCGGCATGCCGGCACCGTCCGCCGCGCGCAGCCGCAGCGTGTCGTCCCCCACGGTCGTCACGGAGACCCGCAGGGCGGAGGCGCCGGACGCGTGCAGCGTCGCGCCCTCCCAGGCGTACGGCAGTCGTATCCGGCCGTCGTCCGGCAGGACCTGGCCCAGCAGCGCGGCGTGGAGGGCGGCGTCGAGGAGGGCGGGGTGGATGGTGAAGCTGTCGGGGTCGGTGGGGAGGGAGACCTCGGCGTAGACGTGGTCGTTGTGGCGCCACATCCGGTGCAGCCCCTGGAAGGTCGGCCCGTAGTCGTATCCGCGTGCGGCGAGGGTGTCGTAGGAGACGTCCACGGGCTGGGCGCCGGTGGGCGGCCAGGCGGTGAGGTCCCAGTCCGGGGAAGGCGCGTCGACGTCCAGGGCACCCGTGGCGTGACTGGTCCAGAGGGTGCCCGTGCCGGTGTCCGGGCGTGCGTCGATACGAATCGGACGCGCGCCGTCGCCGGTGGTGGATTCGCTCACCTCCACCCGCAGCCGTACGGCACCGTGCTCGGGCAGGACCAGCGGGGTCTGCACGGTCAGCTCGCGCACGGAGCCGCAGCCCACCAGGTCGGCGGCGTGTACCGCCAACTCGACGAAGGCGGCGCCGGGCAGGACGACGGTGCCGGCAACCCCGTGATCGGCGAGCCAGGGGTGGGTGGCCAGGGAGATCCGGCCGGTGAAGACCGTGCTGGCCGCACCCTCGGTGACGGCACCGAGCAGCGGATGGCCGGCTGCCGTCAGTCCGACGGCGGCGACGTCGCGACGGCCGGTGTCCGGGGTGAGCCAGTACCGCGTCCGCTGGAAGGGGTAGGTGGGCAGGGTGACATGACGGCCACGCCCCTGGTCCGGCGGACTCCAGCGGGCGACGGCGCCGGCGGTGAAGGCATCTGCGGCGGAACGCAGGAAGCGGGCCAAGTCACCGCTGTCCCGACGCAACGTCCCGAGACTGCGGGCAGACGCGTGGGTGCCGTCGATGGTCTCCTGCACGCCAGGAACCAGGACGGGATGGGCACTGGACTCGACGAAGGTGTCGTAGCCGTCCGTCAGAAGCAGCCGGACGACGGTCTCGAACTCGACCGTCCCACGGAGATTGCGGAACCAGTACTCCGCGTCGAGTTCGGTGGTATCGATCTGTTGTGCGGTGACGGTGGAGTAAAAGCGGACGTCACCGGCTCGCGGGCGGATCGGCGCCAGCAGCTCCAGCACCTGCTCACGGATCTCGTCGACGTGCCGGGAGTGTGAGGCGTAGTCGACCGGGATGCGCCAGGTACGCACACCCTCGGCCTCGAGTACGGCTTGCAGCTCGTCGAGATGCCGCGTACTGCCCGACACCACGGTGGAACCAGGGCCGTTGACCGCCGCGACCCCGATATCACCGTCCCACCGCTCCAGACGAGGACGCACCAGATCGGCCGGCAGCGCAACGGAGACCATCCCTCCTTCCCCGGCCAAGGCCCCGATCGCCTGACTGCGCAACGCCACCACCCGCGCCGCGTCCTCCAAGGACAACGCACCCGCCACACACGCCGCGGCAATCTCCCCCTGCGAATGCCCCACCACCGCATCCGGCTCCAGCCCGTACGAGCGCCACAAGGCAGCCAACGACACCATCACCGCGAACAACGCCGGCTGCACCACATCCACCCGCGACAACAACCCCGCACCCTCATCGGTCAGCAACACCTCCAACAGATCCCACTCCACGAACACGGACAGAGCACGCGCACACGCATCCAGACGCTCCCGGAACACCGGAGCACTCACATACAGATCACGAGCCATCGCATCCCACTGCGAACCCTGCCCCGGAAACACCAACACCGTCTTACCGGCCCCAACCGCCCCCACCACCACATTCTCCGCGGGAACACCCTCCGCCAACGACCTCAACCCCGCCAGCAACTCCCCACGACCACCACCGACCACCACACCACGATGCTCGAACACCGCACGCCCCGCCAACGTCGCCGCCACATCCCCCACCGGCGCCACCGACTCACCGACAACAGCCGCAACCCGCCCCGCATACGCCCGCAACGCCTCCTCACTCCGAGCCGACACCACCCACCCCACCGGGGCACCGGGCACACCGTCCACGGACAGCTCAGACGACTCGGACGACTCAGACGACTCAGACGACTCGGACGGCTCGGACGGCTCGGCCTGTGGCGGCTGTTCCAGGATCACGTGGGTGTTGGTCCCGCTGATGCCGAACGACGACACACCGGCACGACGAGGCCGCCCCGTCACAGGCCACTCACGCGACTCCACGAGCAACCGCACACCCCCGACCTCCCAATCCACATGCGGCGTCGGCTCATCCACATGCAACGTGGCGGGCAGCACCCCACGACGCAGCGCCTCCACCATCTTGATCACACCACCGACCCCCGCCGCCGCCATGGTGTGACCCACGTTCGACTTCAACGAACCCAGCCACAACGGCCGATCCGAGGAGCGCCCCCGCCCATACGTGGCCAGCAAAGCCTGCGCCTCGATCGGATCACCCAGCTCCGTTCCCGTGCCATGAGCCTCCACCACATCGACATCCGCCCCGCTGAGCCCCGCGACCGCCAACGCCGCACGAATCACCCGCTGCTGCGACGGACCGTTCGGCGCCGTCAGCCCATTCGACGCACCGTCCTGATTCACCGCCGAACCCCGCACCACCGCCAACACCCGATGCCCACGAGCACGCGCGTGCGACAAACGCTCCAGCACCACCACACCCGCACCCTCACCCCACCCCGTACCATCCGCCGACGCCGCGAACGCCTTGCACCGCCCATCGGCGGACAGCCCCCGCTGTCGCGCGAACTCCACCAGCATTCCCGGTGAGGACATCACGGTCACGCCCCCGGCCAGGGCCAGAGCGCACTCACCGTTCCGCACCGCCTGAGCAGCCTGATGCAACGCCACCAACGACGACGAACACGCCGTGTCCACCGTCACCGCCGGCCCCTCCAGACCAAGGAAATACGCCAACCGGCCGGACGTGACACTGCCGCTGCTACCGGTCAGCACGTATCCATCGACCCCGCCGTACGGAGCGTCGAGCCGTGGGCCGTAGTCGCCGGCCATGGCCCCGATGAACACGCCCGTGTCGCTGCCGCGCAGCGAACCGGGCTCGATGCCCGCGTCCTCCAACGTCTGCCACGCGGTCTCCAGCAGCACCCGCTGCTGCGGATCCATCGCAAGCGCCTCACGCGGCGAAACCCCGAAGAACCCGGCGTCGAAGCCGGCGATGTCGTCGAGGAAACCACCGTGCCGGACATAGGTCCGCCCAGAGGCCGATCGGTCCGGGTCGAACAGGTTGTCCAGGTCCCAGCCGCGGTCGCGCGGCAGCCCGGAAACAGCGTCCCGACCGGACCGCACCAGCTCCCACAGATCGTCCGGCGACGACACACCACCGGGGAACCGGCACCCCATCCCGACGATGACGATCGGGTCGTCGGCGTTGCTGTCGTCAGGCGCCTGGAGGCGCACCGCTTCACGCACATCGCCGTGTCCGGTGAGTTCCGCATGCAGGTACGCCGCGAACCGGTCAGGGGTGGGATGGTCGAACACCAGCGATCCGGACAAGGGCAGCCTCAGCTCTCCGGCCAGCCCGGCACACAGTTCGGCCGCGGTGAGTGAGGTCAGCCCGAGGTCCTTGAACGACGTCAGCGGTGTCATGTCGACCGCGTCGTACCCCAGGACGGCCGCGAGGTGCGTGCGCACCAGATCGAGAAGGCCGTCGCGGTCGCGGACGGGTACCGGCTCGGCGGCGGGTGCGGCCTCGCGCGCTTCGCCGATCCAGTACCGGCGGCGCTGGAAGGCGTAGGTGGGCAACGCGGTCCTGCGGCCGCCGTTCAACAGCGGCGTCCAGTCCACTGCCGCCCCCGTGACGTGCAGGGTGCCGAGTGCCCTCAGCAGCGTACGGGCCTCCGGCCGCCCCTCGTGCAGCGTGGACACCGCCGTCGGCGCCTGCGCGGCGAGCGTCTCGCGGGCCATGCCGGCGAGTACGGGGGCGGGGCCGAGTTCGAGGTACCGGGAGACGCCCGCGTCGTGCAGGGTACGGATGCCGTCGGCGAAGCGGACGGTGCCACGGATCTGGCGGGCCCAGTAATCCGGGTCGGCCAACTCGTCCGAGGTGGCGGGACGCCCGGTGAGGTTCGAGACGACCTGGATCCGAGGCGCGTGAAAGGTCAGCCCGCGGACGGCGTCGGCGAACGCGTCCAGGATCCCGTCGAGATGGTGGGAGTGGAATGCGTGGCTGACGTCCAGCTGCCTGGTCTTCGCTCCCCCGGCACGGAAGGATTCCGCGATCTCGAGTACCGCGTCGGTGTCGCCGGAGATCACCACCGACCCGGGCCCGTTGACTGCGGCGATGCTCACCCCGGTCTCGGGCAGCAGTGCTCGCACATCGTCCTCGCCGGCGTTGACGGCCACCATCGCCCCACCGGGCGGCGCCGACTGCATCAATCGTCCGCGTGCCGCGACGAGCGTGCAGGCGTCGGACAGCGACAGCACCCCACCGACGTGCGCGGCGGTGACCTCGCCGATCGAATGGCCGATCAGGTGCGTCGGGCGTACTCCGAACGACTCCACCAGCCGGAACAACGCCGTCTCCAGTGCGAACAGCGCCGCCTGCGTGTACCGGGTCCGGCCGAGCAGATCCGGGTCGGACCACACGATCTCCCGCAGGCCGCGGCCCAGCAACGGGTCCAGCTCCGCGCACACCGCGTCGAAGGACTCGGCGAACACCGGGAACTCCGCATACAACTCCCTTCCCATGCCGGTGCGTTGTGCGCCCTGCCCGGTGAACATGAATGCCGTGCCACCTTCCGAGACCGCACCGGTGACGACATCGGGCGCCGGCTCGTTCGCTGCGAGCGCGGTCAGACCGGCGCCGAACTCGGCCGTGTCGGCGCCGATCACGACGGCGCGGTGCGCGAGCGCGGCGCGGGTGGTCGCCAGCGAGAATCCGGTGCCGAGCAGATCGGGATCGTCCTGTGCGGAGACATGACCGGCCAGCCGCTCGGCCTGGGCGCGGAGTGCCGGCACGGTGCCGCCCGACACCAGCCACGGGATCGTGCCCGTCCCGCCGGTACGGCGCTCCTGAGCCGGCGACGGATCCGGCGCCTGCGCGAGCACCAGATGGCAGTTGGTCCCGCCCATCCCGAACGACGACACTCCGGCCACGCGCGGTCCGTCACCCGGCCAGTCGCACAGTTCGGCAGCGACCTCGATGCCCGGCCCGGTGAGCGGGATGCCGTCCGCCGGAGCGGCGAAGTTCAGACTCGCCGGGACCTGACCGCGCTGGACGGACAGCGCCGCCTTGATGAGGCCGACGATCCCCGCCGCTCCCTCCGCGTGCCCCACGTTCGTCTTCGCCGACCCCACCACCAGCGGCCGGTCCCGGCCGGCGAAGACCGCGGCCAGCGCCGCCGACTCCACGCGGTCCCCCACCGGTGTGCCGGTGCCGTGCAGCTCCACGTAGCCGACCTCGGCGGGGTCGGTTCCCGCGTCGGTCAGGGCAGCCCGCAGCACGTCCTCCTGCCCCGCCCGGCTCGGTGTGGTCAGCTGCTCGCCACCCCCGTCGTTGTTCACCGCACCGCCACGGATCACGCAGACGACGTCGTGGCCGTCCGCCTGGGCGTCCGCCAGGGGCATGAGCACCACCAGGCCGGCGCCCTCGCCGCGCACGTAGCCGTTGGCGCGCGCGTCGAACGTGTAGCAACGGCCGTCCGGCGACAACGCGCCGAACTCGCTCGCGGTCGCCGTCGACTCCGGCGAGAGGATCAGGTTGACCCCACCCGCCAGCGCCCACGCCGACTGACCTCGCCGCACGCTCTCGTACGCCTGGTGCACGGCGACCAGGGCGGAGGACTGGGCCGAGTCCACGACCACACTGGGGCCGGAGAGTCCCAGGAAGAAGGAGATCCGGTTCGCGAGGACACCCCGCTGGAGCGAGGACAGGGTGAAGCTGTCGATCGCTTCCTGGCCCTGGTCGCGCACCAGCCCGGCGTAGTCGTCCCCCATCGCCCCGAGGAAGACCCCGGCCCTGCTGCCGCGGGCCGCCGACGGGTCGACTCCCGCGTGTTCGAGCGCTTCCCAGGCCAGTTCCAGCATCAGTCGCTGCCGTGGGTCCATCGCCGCGGCTTCGCGGGGCGACACCCCGAAGAAGCCCGCGTCGAAGTCCGCGACGCCGTCGATCAGCCCGGCCCTGCCCACCCGCGTGCCGACGTGGAGGGTGCGGTCGGCAGGAACCTCACCGACGGTCTCCCGGCCGGCCGCGAGCAGGTCCCAGTACGCCTCGGGGGAGTTCGCGCCCGGTAGGCGGCACGACAGACCGACCACCGCGACGATGTCCTGACCACTCGTTTTCACGAAGTTCTCTGCCATGACAGCGGAATCTCACTCTGCTCTCGGAGGGCGGGCTCGGCCGGTGCGGCCGCTCGCAAACCTCTCGGCCGCTGCAATGCGACGAAGGTTGTAGAGAGCACGATCCGACTCGGTCACCGGGGCGGGACCTTCGCCCCGCAGCATTGCCTGTCACACAAAGGGATCGGCAGAGTCTGGTTCGAGGCCCGATCCGACGTTCACCGTGTGGAGGCATTCGTCCGTGTTGCAATTCCAGGTACTCGGCCGCCTAACCGTCACCAACGATCTGGGCGACTGCACGCCGACCGCGCCGATGGCGCGGCGGGTGCTGGCGCAACTGCTCCTGTGTTCGAACAACATCGTCATGCTCGACACGATCATCGACGAGCTGTGGGGGGACAAACCGCCGAAGAGTGCCGTCCCCACCGCGCAGACGTACATCTACCAGCTGCGGCGTCAGTTCGAACCGTGGGTGCCGGCGGGGACGGTCGAGCAGGTGCTCGCCACGTGCGGCACCGGCTACATGCTCCGGGTGGACCCGGACCAGCTCGACCTGGGAGCGTTTCTGCGGCTGGCGAAGCAGGGGCGCACCGCACTCGCCGCCGGTGATCCGGCCGCGGCGGCGCGGCTGCTGCGACAGGCGCTCGACCTCTGGTCGGGGCCGGCGCTCGCCGATGTGACCGCCGGCCCGTCGATCCAGGCGCACGTCGTCCATCTCACGGAGCAGCGGGCGCACACCGTCGAACTGCGCATCCAGGCCGACGCGATGCTGGGACGGCACCGGGAGCTGGTCGGGGAGCTGAAGGCCACGCTGCTGACCGACCCGCTCAACGAGTGGTACCACGCGCAGCTGATCAAGGCGCTGGCCTCCAGCGGCAGACGGAGTGAATCCCTGGTCGCCTACCAGCACCTGCGCAGGACACTGTCGACCGAACTCGGCCTCGAACCCTCGGGGATGCTGCGGGAACTGCATCAGGAGGTGCTGGCCGGACGCGACTCCTGGTCGGACTGGGAGGTCTCGGGGAAGCCCCGCGCGGAGCAGCTCACTCGGTAGTCACCGCCACGCGCAACGACCGCGGCGGCGGAGCGAGGATCGTCGCGAGGGCGTGTCCGGCCATGCGCGTCGGATCAGCGGGTACCGCCCGCCCGGCGGAAATCGTCGGACACGGCCCAGACGATCCTCGATCGGGCGGGTACCGCTCTACCTGTTGTGAAGGAGCCGGCCGCCGTCGACGACGAGGGTGTGCCCGGTGATCCAGGACGCCTCGTCCGACAGCAGGAAGGCCACGGCCGCCCCCACGTCGGCGGCTTCGCCGAGTCGCCCCAGCGGGATGGAACCGATCACCTTGTCCTCCCTTCCTTCGAGATTCGCCCTGGTGAAGTCGGTGAGCACCGTGCCGGACGCGACACCGTTCACCCGGACCGCGGGCGCGAGTTCGTTCGCCATCTGCCGGGTGAAGTGGTTCAGCGCCGCCTTGGCCGTCCCGTAGGCCGTGCCGTCGGGAACGGCGAGTTCGGCGGCGATCGAGGAGACGTTGACGATGGAGCCGCCGTGCTCGCCGAGCCAGCCGTGCCAGGCCGCTTGGACCCAGGTCAGCGCGGAGATCAGGTTGATCTCGACCGTACGCCGGTACGCCGCCACATCCGCGTCGACCAGCCGGCGGGCCGTTCGCTCCGTACCGCCGACATTGTTGACCAGCAGATCGAGCGATCCGAACCGGTCGACTGCGGTCGCCACCGCGATCCGCTGATGCTCGGGGTCGTTGGCGTCACCGGCGACCGCGACGGCCCGTTCCTCGCCGAGTTCGGCGGCAGCCTTGCGCAGTGCGTCCTCGTTGCGTGAGGTGATCACGACTTTCGCACCGCGCTCGACCAACGCGGTGGCGGTGCCGAAGCCGAGCCCGGTCCGACCACCGGTCACCAGCGCGGTTTTGCCTTTCAAGCTTGCCACGATCTGTGTACCTTCCCTCGATCTGCACCTGCGGTTTCTGGACCTTGTCGCTCGGCGGCATTTCTCCGGACGGTTTCACCCTGCGCGAGCGATGAGCCCGATGGAAACAGCCTTGTTGACCGCTTCGAGTCGGGAGCGGGCGCCCAACTTCGTGAAGATGGTGCCCAGATGGCGCTTCACCGTGCCTTCGGCGATCGTCAGCCGCCGCGAGATCTGCCGGTTGCTCATGGCCTTGCTCACCAGGGTCAGGATTTCCATCTCGCGTCTGGTGAGCACGTCCGGGCAGTCCGCCGTCGAGGCGATGTGCGTCAACGCCTCGACGGATACGTGGAGCACGATACGGATGTTGTCGGCACACACCGCGCGAATACTGGACACCAAGTCGGTCCGGCTCGCCGACTTGTTCAGACAGCCCCGGACACCGCAGTCGAGCAATTGGCGCACCAGAGCCGGATCGTCGGGCATGCTGACGATCAGGACTCTCGCGTGCGGCGATGCGGAGCGGATGGCGCGCACCGTTTCGGTCAACGACTCGTCAGGAATGTTCCCGTCGAGCAGCACGACGTCGGGTTGTTTGATGTCGCAGTGCAGGATGCCTGTCGAACTACTGGCGGCGACGCCGACGACGACCATGTCCGGTTCTACGTTGAGCGCCTCGCACACCACCTCGCGCAGCAGCGCATGGTCGTCGATCAGCACTATTCGCAATTGGCCGGCACAGTCAGGCTGCATGCCGCGCCCCCGGACCGGGCGGCGGTTCCCATGACCGTTCCGGAACCCCCCGGGAGTGGTGCACGTAAAACCTTGCGGGCTCCGTCAGGATGCCAAGGCCGACGACATCTGCCGTTTTCCATTTCAGCACCCACTCGAGATTATGGACCGAAATATCGGCATGTCGCTTTACCGTTAAATCTTTTGCCGCCACAGCCGCCATCACTCCCCCGTATTCGCTGGCGCACGACATACCGTAGCCCGGCCCTCCACTTCCCAACAAGATCATATCGAGCCGTTTTAGCATTTCTTGGGGAAAGAGTCGGCGGCGGTAACCGGGAGTGCAACCCGATCGCCGCGCCGCTGCCACGGCGAACGGCTGTTCGAGAGGCAGGAACCACCGTGCGACACCCGGAGGGGAGATGTTGAAGCGCGACCCCGGAGGCGCACGGTTGTCTGTGCCGATGTGTACCGCTATGACCGTTGAAGCCGGTACGCGCAGCGGCGGCCACCCCTGCCGGGACTCCCGGACGCCCGCCTCCCGGCCCGCCCGCGCCCTATGCCTCACCTTTACTTCGGCCGGCCCGCCTTCAATTCCGCCGGTTCGCCTTTACTTCGGCACCCGGACGACGGTGGTGTACGTATGGTTGGTCACCATCTCGAATTCCGGGTCCAGGAGTTTCTCACGGATTACCGAAAGGTCGGCTTCGGTCAGCCCGGTCCGACTCAACAGGAAGGGTTCCAGCATTCTGCTGTGCAGCCGGGCGAGCCGTGCGGTCGGTGTCCCGCCCTCCCCCTGCGCCCGGAAGTCCCGCACCACGAAGTCCCGGTAACCGGCGGCGGCCAGCACGTCCGGCGTACGCACCGCCCAGCCGAAGTCCATACCGGTCTCTCCGGCGAGCTTGTGCACACCGTCGTGGTATTCCTGGAAAATGCGCTCCGTGTATGCGTCGACCGGGGATTTGATGATGCCCTCTTCGGCGCAACCGCAATACCAGTCGGTGAGCACCAGCGCACCGCCCGGCCGGAGGCGCGCGGCCAGCCGTGCGGCGACCGCGTCCTTGTCGGCCACGTGCATCAGCACCAGCCGGGCGTGAATGAGGTCGAACTCCGTTTCCGGCCACGGGTCCTCGGTGAGATCGTGGCGGATCGCCTCGATCCGCGGGTGGTCGGGGACGTGCTGGGGCTTGAGGTCGCTGGCCACCACATGTCCGGATGTCCCCACTCTGGCGGCCAGCCATCGGGCGACGGAGCCGTCCCCGGCGCCCACCTCCCAGCAGCGCCAGCCGTGGCCGACACGCACTTCCTCCCCCAGGGTCCGGAACGTCTCCCGGTTGAGGATCTCGGAGAGCAGACCGAGCTGCTCGGGTGCTTCCGGTGCGCCGTTGTCGAAGCGTTGCTCGTGCTCTGTGCTGTACATGGTCATCTCCTTGATGAGCCGTCCGCGCCACCGGGCCGCGGCCAAGGCCTCTCGTTCGGATCGTGCCGGGCTCGATCCGAACGAGAGACCCCCTAGATCGACGTGGGCAGCAGCTCGTTGACCAGTTCGACGAACTGCTTCGGCGTCGCGTTCTTGCCCGTCCTGTCGTCCTCCGGCAGGCCGATGCCGAGCTCTCGCTCGACCAGGAGCGTCACCTCCACCATCGCGACCGAGTCGTAGCCCATGTCGGAGAAGGTGGTGTCGCCGATATCGCCGTCCAGGTCGAATCCTTCGTCCTCGCCGGCAGCCTCGCGTATGTGGCCCACCAGATCCGCCTGAGTGAAAGTCGCCATCGTCGATCCCTTCGTCTCGTGACGTCGAGACCAACATCGCCGGGGCGCTTCGACACCCGATCGAGTACCGCTCGACGGCGGCGCCCGGTATGCGCGCCCGACAGGTACGACGGGACAGCCCTCAGGGGCTTGTCGGCGTCCGTTCACCGCGGCAAGGCCTCGCCTGGGCCTCGACCGAGCCTTGGCCGGACATCACGACCATGACCGGATAGGGGAAACCCGGGGCAATCCGATCCGTGGGAGGAAGAAGATGAGCGACGGAATCTACATCGCCGCCGCGAGCGCGTGGCTGCCCGAGCGGCTGACGCTCGACGAGGCGGAGCGCACCGGCCTCGCCGATCGGGCGCGGGTCTGGAACACCGGCATCGAGTCGGTGTGCGTCTCGGCGGACAAGTCGGCCCCGGAGATGGCGGTGCTGGCCGCACAGGACGCGCTCACACGCGCCGAGGTCGGGCCGGAGGACCTGCATCTGCTGCTGCACGCCTGTGCCTACCACCAAGGTCACGACATGTGGCCGGCGGCGTCGTACGTCCAGCGCTTCTGCGGCGGTGGCTCCTGTCCGGCCGTCGAGGTCCGCCAGATGTCCAACGGCGGCATGATCGCCCTGGAACTCGCCGCCGGCTACCTGCGCGCGTACGACCGCCCGACCGCCCTGGTCACCACGGCCGACCGTTTCAGCCTGCCCGGCTTCGACCGCTGGCGCAGCGACCCGAGCACCGTCTGCGGCGACGGCGGCACCGCCGTGGTGGTGTCCACCCGCACCGGGTTCGCCCGGCTCCGCGGACTCGTCACGGTGTCCGATTCCGGGCTGGAGCACGGTAGCCGGAGCGAGCGGTTCAGTGACGCCCCGTTGGCCGCGGGAGCGCCGATCGACCTGAACAGCGACTCCTTGGTGCGCGAGCTCGGGGTGGAATTGCTGATCAACCGCATCGAGGCGGGCCAACGGGAGGCATTCGACCGGGCCTGCGCCCAGGCGGACGTCAAACTCAGCGACATCGACTGGTACGTGCTGCCGAACCTGGGCCGGACCCGGATGCGGGCACAGTACTTCGACCCGTTCGGCATCGATCCGCAGCGCTCGACCTGGTCCTGGGGCCGGCAGGTCGGGCACCTCGGTGCGGGCGACCAGTTCGCCGGGCTGGCCCAGCTCGTCACCGAGGGCGCCCTGGAGCCGGGGCAGACGTGTCTGCTGGCAGGCGTCGGCGCCGGCTTCACCTGGACGGCCGGCATCCTGGAGATCATCGCCACGCC
This sequence comes from Streptomyces sp. SirexAA-E, assembly GCF_000177195.2. Taxonomy (GTDB): domain Bacteria; phylum Actinomycetota; class Actinomycetes; order Streptomycetales; family Streptomycetaceae; genus Streptomyces; species Streptomyces flavovirens. Next base: position 5,864,128 of record NC_015953.1, on the reverse strand, counting down.
GTGAACCGGGCGATGCCGGGTCGGGGGTGCCGGCGTCACCGGCAGATGCCTCGTCCGGGAAGGACGCCGGTGGCAGCCGTCGCGGACGGCTGCCACCGGCGTCCTTCTTCACACCGCCTTCAACACCATCGCGGAGTTGATGCCGTCACTGCGGGCCAGCACCAGAGCGGTGGACACGGTCGTTTCCCTCGGCCGTCCGAGTACCAGGTCGAGCTGGTCGGACCGAACGGGGTCGGTCACATTGATCATGGGCGGGATGACACCGTGCCGCATGCTCAACGACGCCGTGGCCACGTCGAGCGCCGGGCCACCGGAGTACAGCCGGCCGGTCATCGTCTTCGGCGCGGTCACCGGAACACCCCGTGGACCGAACACGGCGGTGACGGCGGTGGCTTCCGCGCGGTCGAGTGTGCCGACCCCGGCCGCGTCCGCGAACACGACGTCGACCTCGGCCGGCGTCACACCGGCGTCCGACAGCGCGGACTCGATCGCCCGCCGCAGCCCGGGCTCGCGTGCCGAGCCGGGCCGGGGGTCGAAAGTGGTGGCATACCCGGCGATTTCGCAGTACGGCTGAACACCCCGACCGTTCGCGTGTCCGACCTCCTCGACCACGACCATGGCTCCGCCTTCTCCAGGCACGTAGCCGGACGCGGCGGTGTCGAACGGCAGGTAGGCCCGGGTCCGGTCGTCGACCGTGCTCATGTGGCCGGTGGTCAGCTCGATCGTCAACCCGAGCGGGCACATCGCGCTCTCCACCGCACCGCACATCACCACCGGCAAGCCGTCGGCCACGTAACGGCGGGCCTGCGCCATGGCGTCCAGGCCGCTGGTGTTCCCGGTCAGGACGCCACCGGGGCCGTGCCACCCATGCCTGATGGAGATCTGCCCGGTGTTCACCGCGTAGAACCAGGAGAACGAGAGATAGGCGCTCACATGATCACTGCCGAGGCTCCAGAGCTTCTCCAGCTCGCGCTGGCTGTACTCGAGCCCGCCTGCGGAGAGGCCGGTGACGATGCCGACCTGGTCGTCCGGGAGGGCGGTCGGATCCAGGGCGGAGTCCCGAACCGCCGCGTCCGCAGCGATCAGCACCAGTCGGGTGGTCTGATCGGTCTGCGGCACCAGACGGCTGGGGATGTACGCGCGTACGTCGTAGTCGGGCACCTCACCCGCCAACGTGGCGGGGTACTGCGCCGGGTCGAACCGGGTGATCCGGTCTATGCCTCCGCGCCCGTGGAGGACGGCGTCCCAGTACTCGTCGGCGTCGAACCCGTTCGGCGCGACCACCCCGATACCGGTGATCACTGCGCGAGGGGGCGCCGGCGTCGTGCCGTCGTCGCTCCCCGGAACTGCCCTACTCATCGGATCCCCCCTTGGTCAGCACCATGGCGCTCTGGAAACCACCGAAGCCGCTGCCCACTTTGAGCACCGTCCGCAGATCCGCCTGCCGCGCCGTCAGCGGCACGTAGTCGAGACCCAGCTCCGGGTCGGGCTCGTGGAGGTTGGCCGTCGGCGGAACCAGTCCGGCTTCGATGGCCATCGCGCACGCCGCGATCTCGATCGAGCCGATCGCGCCCAGCGAGTGGCCGATCATCGACTTGATCGAACTGACCGGTGTCCGGTAGGCGTGGTCGCCGAGACTGCGCTTGAACGCGTCGGTCTCGTGGCTGTCGTTCTGTTTCGTGCCGGAGCCGTGCGCGTTCACGTAGTCGACCTGGTCGGGCACGCGCCCGGCCATCCGCAGCGCCACCTCGATGGCCTTGGCCAGTTCGGCGCCTTCTGTCCTGAGTCCGGTCATGTGGTAGGCGTTGGCACGCACGTCCCATCCGCCGATCTCCGCGTAGATGTGCGCGCCACGTGCCCTGGCGTGGTTCAGCTCCTCCAGCACCAGCATCGCGCTGCCCTCGGCGAGCACGAAGCCGTTCCGGCTGCGGTCGAAGGGACGGGACGCGGTCGCCGGTTCGTCGTTACGAGGCGTCGTCGCCTTGATCGCGTCGAAGCAGGCGACGCAGATCGGTGAGACGGACGCGTCCGAGCCACCGGCCAGCATCACGTCGGCGGAGCCTTCACGAATCAGCCGTGCCGCGTGGGACACCGACTCGATGCCCGCGGTGCATCCCGTGGACACCAGCGACACGGGACCTTCAGCCCCGGCCGTCCAGGCCACGTCCGCGGCGATCGACGTCGGGACGAGATAGTTGTACAGGTGCGGCACCGCGTACTCGTGGTCGAGGAGCCACTTGCGTCCGCCGTCGGACAGCACGTTGTACTCCCGGTCCAGGCTCATCGTGCCGCCGATGGCGCTGCCGACACTGACCCCGCAGCGGTGGGGGTCGGTCTCGGCCAGGTCGAGGCCGGCGTCCGCGACCGCTTCCCTCGTCGCGGCCACGGCGAGCTGCGCGCTGCGGTCCATGCGCCGGATCTCCTGCGCGGACAGTCCCTCCGCGACCGGGTCGAAGTCGCACTCACCCGCGATACGGGAGCGGTGACCGGACGCGTCGAAGAGCGAGATGGTGCGTATGGCCGAGGTGCCCGACGAGATCAGTTTCCAGAACTCCTTGGCGTTTCCACCGCCCGGGGCGCGTACTCCGATCCCCGTGATCGCGATCCGGCGGTTCATCGCGCCCTCACCGTTCGCGCGCTGACTGCTGCATTCGGCATGTGGGTCTCTTTCCTGACAACGGTCCATGGTGGGTAAACGGACTCTTCGATGCCGAGGTCAGGCATCGAAGGTGACCGGCAGCGCTTCCAGGCCGCGGATCGTGAGGCTGCGCTGCCATCGCAACCGCTCCGGCGGTACGGACAGCGCGAGGCCGGGCAGCCGGCGCAGCAGCCCGTCGAACGCGATCCGGCCCTCCAGCCGGGCCAGGGGGGCGCCGAGGCAGAAATGGGCGCCCCGTCCGAAGGCCACGTGCGCGTTGTCCGCACGGGTGACGTCGAACTGGTCCGGTGCCGAGAACTTCGCCCCGTCCCGGTTGGCCGACGCCAGTGACAGAAGCACCGGGTGCCCCTTCTCGACGCGCGTGCCCGCTATCTCGACGGGTTCGAGCGGGAACCGCCACGTCGACGTCTCGAACGACCCGTCGTACCGGAGCATCTCCTCCAGCGCCGAATCCACCAGATCGGGTCGCTCGCGCAGCCGGGCGAGCTGGTCGGGGTGGCGCAGCAGGGCCAGGGTGCCGTTCCCGATCAGGTTGACCGTCGTCTCGAAGCCTCCGACCAGCAGCAGCGAGAGCATGGACAGCAATTCGGCCTCGTTCAGCCGGTCGTCGGCGTCCCGGGCCGCGATCAACGCGTCGACCAGTCCGTCGGCCGGCTCACGTCGGCGCTTCTCGACCAGCCGGGTCAGGTACTCGAGGAGATCGCGCAGTCCGACCGGCCGCGCGTCACCGCGGTCGGCCTGGGCGGAGTCCGTGTTCGTCCACCGCCGGAAGTCCTTCGTCCACTGGCGGAACACGTCCTGGTCCGCTTTGGGGACTCCCAGCAGCTCGCAGATCACCGTGATCGCCAGCGGGAACGCGAACTCGGTGACCAGTTCGGCCCGTCCCCGCGGCACGATCGCGTCGAGGAGCCCGTCCGTGATGTCCTGCACCTGAACGCGCAGGCCCTCGACCCGGCGGGCGGTGAAGGCCGTCGACACCAGCCGACGCAGCCGCGTGTGTTCGGGCGGGTCCGTGGTCAGCAGGTGCGTCCCGAGTCCGGTCCGGTCCTCCAGCGGCCTCCCCTTGCCCGCCTCCTGCCAGTCGAGCGGTGCGTTGCGCGGGTCCTTGCTCATCCTGGGATCGGACAGCAGTTTGCGCACGTCCTCGTACCGGGTCACCAGCAGCCCGTAAAGACCCCGGCCCTCCAAGACCTGTCGGACCGGCTCCTCCGCACGTAACCACGCGTACTCGGGATAGGGATCAGCGCCGAAATCCATCCTCCGCCTCCTCTGCCTCGGTGTTCGGTTCCTGACCGGCCTCGCGTTCCACTCGAACCTGATCCCTTCCGGCCCGGCCTTCGCCCTCGTGCTGGGAACGTCCGCGAACAGCGCGCGGTGAGCGCGCGTCTGCCCGGGATCGGTGGTCGAGGCATCACATCGCGCCGATGCTCGCGTCAGCGGATCGAGGCGAGTTCGTGTGTGGTTCGACTCGAAGGGGTGGGGCGTGCGGAGACGGCCCGGATGTCGGGGCCCGGGCCCGGGCAGCGTGCGGCCGGCACCGACTGCGCCGGTGCCGGCCGCATGCCACGGCTACGGATCCGCGTCACTCTCCCTGTCGGCACAGGATCCGGTCGAGCGCGTCCCGCAGGTGTTGGGTGCTGGTTGCCGCGGCATGACGCGTGGTGGCGGTACGCCAGCCGACGAACCCGTCCGGGCGGACGAGCACGGCGCCGTCCTCCTTGATGCCGGCGGCCTCCGCCCACCCTTCGACCGCGTGCGCCGTGATGCCCAGGGTCCGTGCCGCGTCCAGCCAGTGGCCGGCGTCGGTCCCGGTGATCAGCGTGAACCCGTCGACGAGGTCGACCGTGGACCGTCCGTCCGGAAGCCACCGGTGCGGCAGGCGACTGCCCGGTGCCCCGTCCAGTACGAGGTTCTCCATGTCGGAGAGAGGTTCCGGGTCGATCACCGCGCGGGAGTCGTACCGGTAGCCGATCACGGGGATCATGATGCCGGCCATGCCCACGGCTGCCCGGTCGGCGGCCCGGCCCGCGTCGTTGTCCCAGTGCAGGTCCCGGTTTTCGGCTCGGAGCACGGTCTGTCGCATGGTGAACAGTGCGACCGGCCGGCGCTCGGCCTCATAGGTGTCGAGCAGGGCGTCACCGCCGGCAGCCAGTTTCCACGCCAGGTTGTGGCCGTCGGCGATACCCACGTTGAGCCCGAGGCCGCCGACCGGCGGCACCACATGCGCAGCGTCACCCACGAGGAAGACGTCGCCCTGCCTGAACCTGTCGGCCACCCGCGCCGTCGACGACCAGGGCAGCAGGCTGATGATCTCCGGCTCGACGTCGGTGACGCCGGTGGCGTCCCGGATCTGCTGCTGTATCCGCTCGACGGGGGTGTCCGGGTCGCCGTTCGGGATGTGGAAGACCCAGCGGCCGGTGTCGTCGACCTTCAGCAGGATCCCGGACGCCCGCTCGTTGCGCAGGAACGTCATGGACAGCGGCGGGGTCGGCAGTTCCGCGCGGAACAGCACGTTGAGCATGTGTGAGCTGCTCAGTGGCCCCGGGCCGGTCACGCCGATGCCGAGCAGTTCCCGGATCCCGCTGCGGACTCCGTCGGCGGCGATCACGTAGTCTCCCGTGACCGTCCTGCCGTCCGCCGTGGTGACACTGCTTCCCGCCACCGCGACCACCTCGCTGCCGAAGTCGACCTGCCCGCCGAGCTCCCGCAGCCGTGCCAGCGCGGCCCGGTCCACCCGGTCCTGCGGGCAGCTTCCCAGCTTCGCCGGGCCGATCTCCGGCGGTTCGAACTTGGCCGTGACGGTGGTCAGGTCGGCCAGGCTCGACCCCGTCATGAGGCCCCGGACGAGATGGTCCGTCTCGATCTCGATGCCGGCCTCCCGCAGGATCTCCGCCGACCGGTCGGTGATACCGAAGGCCCGCGGGTGGTCGTTGACCTGTGACCGGCGCTCCAGCACATGGACCGAGACACCTTGACGGGCGAGGAAGACGGCCGTGCACAACCCCACCGTGCCGCCCCCGACGATCACTACACGCATGTTTGTCCCTCCGAGAATGAGAACAGCGGTTTCCTCACGGGCGCGTCGCACCCGTGCGGGTTCTGGATGTGCTGCCGCGCGTCCGCCGCACCCTCGGGCGGCGGACCACGCGGACGGATCCGCAGTCCGGCGCGGGCGAAGCGACCGGGCCGACAGCGGCACGAGGACCAGCAGCGGCAGACCGGCCCCCAGCAGGCTCGCGGTCGCGGGGTGGGTCAGCGGCCACGCGGCCTCGGGCCCGGGAAGTGACCGGGACGCCGAACAGTTCACGCAGGGCCGTCGCCCATGGGTTCAGCGGGTTCCACTCGCACAACGCGCGAAGCCGCACCGGCGTCCGGTCGGCGGGCGCGAGGACATCGGACACCCCCGCGAGGGGCGGGGCCGACGCTGCCAGGCCGACCGCGGCCCGTGCCGAACGCACCACCCGCCCCAGGTGTGTACCGTCAGCGTCCAACCGCCGGCCAAGAGGTCCATCACGCCGTCCCCGGCGCCTCGGCCGGTTTCACCGGTTCGATGCTCCTGCCGGTCAGTGCCAGGAAGACGTCGTCCAGGCCGGGTTCACGGATCCCGACGTTCCGGATCACCGCACCGGCCGCGTCCAGTTCGCTCACGATCAGTGGCAGGGTGGGCATCGGGTCCACCGCGGCGACGACGATGCGCGCTCCGTCCGCCTCCGGGCACCGGCCTGTGAGCCTCTCCAGCCGCGCCATGGCACTGGGCAGATGGTCCGTCGACTCCACGACGACGTCGATACGACTGCCGATGTGGGACTTGAGTTGGGCCGGGCTGCCTTCGGCGATCAGTTGGCCTTGGTCGATCACGCCGACCGCGGAGGCGAGCCGGTCCGCCTCCTCCAGATGCTGGGTGGTGAGCAGGACCGTGGTGCCGTCGGCCACCAGGCGGCGAACGCTTTCCCAGATCTCGACGCGGCTGCGGTCGTCGAGCCCCCTGGTCGGCTCGTCGAGGACGAGCAGGGCGGGAGTTCGTAACAGACCGGCGATCAGGTCGATCCGGCGGCGCATGCCACAGCAATAGGTGCCGACGAGCCGGTCACCGGCGTGGGCGAGCCCGAACCGTTCCAGCAGCTCGTCGGCGCGCCTGCGGGCGCCGCGCGAGCCGAGCCGTGAGAGGCGGCCGAAGATCCGCAAATTCTCCCGGCCGGTCAGTTCGTCGTCGAGCGAGGCGTCCTGACCGGCCAGGCCGATCACCTTCCGCACGTCCGCCGGGTTGCGGGCCACGTCGAAGCCGGCGACGACGGCCCGTCCGCTGCCGGGCCTGGTGAGAGTGGTCAGGATCCGCACGGTGGTGCTCTTGCCCGCGCCCTCGGGGCCGAGCAGGCCGTAGACGGTGTGCGTCGGCACCACCAGGTCCAAGCCGTCCAGCGCGACGACGCCCCCGAACCGCTTCCGCAGATTCTCGGTGTACACGATCGCGTCTTCCATGCATCAACCCCTGACCGAGTACGGTGTACGCAATTTTAGCGTAGCCAACTGAGTACACCGCACGCAAGTATGCGGCGGGCCGCGTAGGATGGCTGCTGTGTCGGACTCGAAACCAATCATCTGGATGCGACCGGAGAAGCCGGCGCGAGGCCCCGCGCCGACGCACAGCCGTGGGCAGATCGCCGCGGTGGCGATCGACATCGCGGACTCCGAAGGCATCGAAGCCGCGTCGGTGCGCGCCATCGCCAAGAGACTCGGCACCGGTGCGATGACCCTCTACCGCTACCTCCCGGCCAAGGAGGATCTCTACACGGTGATGATCGACGAGGCGACGGGCTTCGAGCCGCAGGAGCCGACCGGCGATCTCCGCGCGGACCTGACGACCCTGGCTCACCGTCGTCGGCAGATCTTCCTGCGGCACCCCTGGCTCGCCCCACTCCTCGCCACCCGCCCGATCATGGGCCCCAACTTCATGCGCGGCATGGAACGCGATCTCGCCGTTCTCGCCGGCTGCGGTCTGGGCATGGACGAAACGGTCGACGTACTCAATCTGATCCATTCCTGGGTCGGCGGAGCCGTACAGGCCGAGTTGACCGAGCGGGCGAACGCGGACCGGTCCGGCGTCGATCGTCATGCCTGGCGGCTGCGGATGGAGCCGTACCTCAAGTCCCTTCTGGCTACGGGTGAGTTCCCCCACCTGAGCCGGATGGTCCAGGTGTCCGAGATCGGGGAGGCCGACGAGCGGTTCGAGAACGGCCTGGCGATCATCCTGGACGGAATCGAAGCCCGGTTCTCGACGGCCACCGGGACGAACGGAGCGCGCCGGCCGGTCGGCGACACCGACGGTGGTCCGCCTGCGACGCGGCGCGCGACCGTTCAGCGCGCCGCGCGCAGTTCGACGACGGAGTAACGGCCGGCCGGCGTGACCGAGGTGGTGTGCAGGCCGACGGCTCCCGCCAGTTCGGCCAGTTGCTCAAGGGTGTGCTGCCGACCGCCGAAGTAGCCGAGCATGCGCAGGTCACCCTCCGTCTGCACGGTCCGGTCACCGAAGTAGTCCACGACGAGCACGCGCCCCGTCGTCCGCGCCGCGTCGGCGCAGCGGCGCAGGATGCGGGCGGCCGCCGCGTCGTCCCAGTTGTGCAGGATGCTCGACAACAGGTATCCGTCCGCTCCGGCCGGAAGAGCGTCGAAGAAGCTGCCTGCCACGGTGTCGGCCCGATGGTCGAGACCGGCCGCGGCGATGGCCTTCCCGGCCCGGCGCACAGGACCGGACAGGTCGACGACCGTCCCTCGCAGATCGGGGTGGGACTGCAGAACGGCAATCAGCATGCTGCCGTCGCCACCACCGACGTCGACGACGTGCCGAAGTGTCCCCCACGGGTACGCCCCGGCCACGGCGGGCGCGTGCGCCGTCAGCCTGGCTCCCATCAGCGCATCGAAGGACTCGGCGCGCCCGTCGTCGGACGACAGGTCGTCCCAGAACGTCACGCCGTACTGCCGAGGGAACGCCGCCTCACCCGAACGTACCGTGTGCAGCAGGTGAACGAGGCTCAACTCGGCGTGGCCCAGCGCTCCTTCGATGTCGAGTATGGCCCGCATCCCCTCGGGTTCACTCTCGCACAGGTGGCGGCCCATGGCCGTCAGGCCGTATGCGCCGGGGCCGGTACCCGACAGCACGCCTGCGGTCACCAAGTGGTCCAGCAACCGCCCCAGCGCGTCCTGGTCGGCGTCCACGGCCTCGGCCAGCGCCTCGGTCGTCCGGATGCCCGCGGCAATGTGGTCGGCCAGCCGCAGCGTCGCCGCCACCCGGACGGCCATCGGGGTCAGCAGATCAGCGGCTGCCCACACTCCCCCGCCTCTGGCGGTCGTCTCCTCGGCCATGACTCCTCCTGACTCGACGGTTCTCTGTTCGTTGGACCCGGCCCGGACGGGTGTCGTTGCCGGTACGGCAGCGCGCCGTCCGGCCGGGTGGTTCCTCGCCACTCGCGCTGCGGCGAGAGCGCCCGGAGGCTGGTGCGTGCCCGGTTCAGAAACCGGCGCGCTCCTCCGCGTACGCCTTGGCGAGGCGCAGGTTGCTCATGCTGTTGCCGCTCAGCAGACGCCGCAGGTACCGGCGGGCCTCACCGACCGTCGTCGCGCCGCCCAGCTGGGACAGCGCCGACCGCTTGATCGTGCTGGTGTGCCGCGCCTCGGCGACGACGCCTTCCGGCGTCTCGGTGAACCGCCAGTGGCCGGTGTGCGCGTCCAGCATCGCGGGCAGTGAGATCTGCTTGTACACGATCAGTCGGGACGGGAGGCAGATCCGCACCGAACGGACGGTGTGCGTGCTGCCGTCCGGGCCCTTGGTGTCCATGTCGAAGAACTGGACGTTCGGCTCGTCCTCGGTCATGGCGAGTCCCACCACGTGCGGAATGCGCTCCGGCCACAGGTCCGCCCGGTAGAGGTAGTCGTAGGCGTCTTCGACGGAGCCGGCGATGAACAACGGGTCGGTGAAGGACACGACGAGTTCGTCCAGGTCGGCATGGCGCTCCGCCGTGTCGCGCAGCGTGGTCAGGCAGTCCTCGCTGTCCTGGGCGAGCCCGTCCAGCAACGGTCCGAGATCGGCGTCGGCCGGCGCGCCGACCTGGTGGGACAGCTCGACCCGGGTCCGGTCCGGAGCCAGTTCGGTGAAGACCCACTCGCCGCGGAGTTCGGTGGCGGGCGGTCGGGCCTCCATGTGGGCGAAGGTGATACGGCGTCCCGGCCGGTCCGTGCGGCGCACGGTCTGCCAGGTGCGGACGGCGGCGTCTCCGTCCAGAGCCCAGTACTTGACCAGTTCCCCCTTCTCGTTGGCGTGGACCGTCTCCGCGTGCACCGCGGACAGGTGGAACTGCGGCCATCGTGCTACGTCCGCGACCAGGTCGAACACCGTCTCGACATCGGCGTCGATGGTGATGCCGTGCTCGACTCGCCGCTGTGTACTCGACACAACAAGACACCTCACAAGCGTCGTAACGTCCGGATCCGTCGCGCTCGACGATGTCCGTCCTCGATCGACCTCGCTTCGAGGACCCTTCGAGTTCGCCGTCGGCGGTCCGCCCCAGGCCGTCGACCGGGCGTCGATCCGGCGTCGAAGGCCGGGCCACAGGCTGGGCACGCCCTCGAAACCCACCCCCGCCTATCGTGAGGAGACGCCTATGCCGAGCATCGTCACTGTCGGCGCGTTCGACAGCGGTGACGTCGCCGACGTCACCAAGATCCTTCGGGAGTTCGACGGCGAGGTCGCCTCCGAACTGCCCCAGCTGCGCCGCAGACAGGTTTTCAGCTACAGCGACCTGTACGTGCACATGCAGGACTGGGACGTCGACGACCCCGACGAGGCGTACCGGATCATCACCACCGACCCCCGGTGCACGCAGCTGGACGAACACCTGTCGACCTATTTCGGCGATCACGCCGCGACGGACGACTGGGACGGCCCGGTCGACCGGCCGACGGCCGAACGTTTCTACCTGTGGCCGACCGAGCGACTGGGCGACCTGGAGCAGACGTACAGCGCGGTGATCGTCAACACCCAGCGGCAGGAGCACATCGCCGAGGTGTCACGGCTGTTCGCCGAATCCGACGCGACCGATATCCCGCAGAAGATGGGCACGCTGCGCCGCCAGATCTATCTGTGGCGCGGCATCTACCTGCACGTCCAGGACTTCGCCGTGGCCGACAGCATGGAGGCGATCAGCGAGGTGTGGACGGAGGGCGATCCCCGCTTCCTCCAGCTCGTCGACGACCTCACGGAGATCATTCCGCCGTACGACCCGCAAGACAATTCACTGGCCACCCGCTTCTACCACTGGGCTGCAGAGGTGTCAGCATGAGCACACTACCGGCCCACCCCATTCGTCGGCAGCTCCCCGGCGTACTGCCGGCCGAGTACGAAACGTTGCGGGAACGAGGCATCGGCCAGGTCCAACTGCCCACGGGCAAACTGGTCTGGATGGTGGTGAGGCCGGAATACGCCCGCATCGTCCTCTCCGACCCGCGGTTCAGCTCGGACAAGACGGACGACCGCTTCCCGAAGCTGACACCCAACTCGTTGATGAAGCTGCGGTACTGCGCACCGTTCATGATCAACCTGGACGGTCCGGAGCACCTGCTGAAGAAGAAGTCCATCATGGACGAGTTCTCCCCGGAAGGGCTCGCCCGGCTGCTGCCGCGCCTGCGGGTCGCCGTGGAGGAGAGGATCGACGACATGCTGGGCCGGCGGACGAAGCCGGTCGACATGGTGAAGGAGCTGTCGTTCCCCGTCGCGTGGCAGTTGCAGGAGATGTTCCTCGGCATCCCCGCGGCCGAGCTGAGGACGATGCGGGACAACGTCTGGAAGCTGCTGCTCGGCACCTCCACCGAGGCCGAGGAGAGGGCAGCGGCCGACCGTCTGAACGGGCACGCGGAAGAGGTCCTGAAGGAGAAGGCCAAGCATCTCGGCGACGACATGATGAGCCGTCTGATCGTGCAGGAACGCGAGAAGCACGGCGAGGTCGACTGGTACGAGCTCGCGCCTCTGATGCTGTCGAACGCCCAGGGCATCCACAACTCGGTGTCCACGATGATCTCGCTGGGCGTGCTCACCCTGCTGAACCACCCTGAGCAGCGGCCGGCGCTGCTCGCCCGGCCGGACCGGATGGCGATCGCGGTGGACGAGATGCTGCGTTACTTCTCGGTCAACGACGGAACCCCCATGCGGCTCGCCACCGAGGACGTGCTCATCGGCGACACGCTGGTCAAGGACGGTGACGGCCTGGCGGTGCCGACGCTGCCCGTCAACCGCGACCCGTCGGTGTGCCCGTATCCCCATCAGCTCGATCTCATGCGGGAGGAGCCCGCCCGGCACCTGGCGTTCGGTCACGGACCGCACAAGTGCCCGGCGGACCGCCTGGTGCCGAGCCTGCTCGAGATCGTCTACACGACGCTGTTCGAGCGGATCCCGACGCTCGCGCTCGCCGTGCCCGAGGCGGAGCTGACGTACAAGTACCACTCGATCCAGGCGTTCGGCCCGGCCGAGATGCCGGTCACCTGGTAGGCGCGCGGTCCGCCGCGCGCTCATCGGCAGGGCGCGTGGCCGCCGCGGAGCGCGGTGGCCACGCGCCCAGGGCCGGAGAAGAGAGGTGACAACCCCGGGTTGACACTCCTCGACTGACAACCTAAGGTTGACATCATGACTCAGATCACTCCGCCGGTGAAGCTCGACGAGCTCATCACGGCGATCACCGAGAACCACACCACCGCCCTCGACCAGCTCAGCGGCGCCATCGTGCTGGCCGACCACATCGGCGAGGTCGCCGACCACCTCATCGGCCACTTCGTCGACCAGGCCCGTCGTTCCGGCGCCTCCTGGACCGACATCGGCCGCAGCATGGGCGTCACCCGGCAGGCCGCCCAGAAGCGGTTCGTCGGCAAGCCCGACTCCAAGCCGTCGAACGCCTTCGAGAGGTTCTCCCAGACCGCCCGCAGTGCCATCATCGCGGGCATGAACGAGGCCAAGGTGGCCGGCAACGCCGAGATCGTCCCCGCGCACGTCCTCCTCGGCCTGCTCGGCACCGAGGGCAGCGCGGTCGGCGCACTGCGGGCGCAGGGTATCGACCTCGACCAGGCGCGGGGCACGGCCGTGGCCGCCCTGCCGGCGCGCAGCGACGCCGATCCGGTCCTGACTCCGTACGACGCCCGCGCGAAGAAGGCGCTGGAACTGGCATCCCGGATCGCCCTGCGACTCGAGCGGGACAGCGTCAGCACCGGCCACATCCTGCTGGGGCTGCTGGAGGAGGACGGCGCCGGGGTCCTGTCCTCGCTGGGCGTCGACGCGACGGCGGCCGAGCGTTTCGTGGCCGAGGCCGCCGACGAATCGTCCGTCGCCTCGTAGCACGACCGGCCGCGCCCGATCGCGACCGACCGCGTTCGACCGCGTTCCCCGCGTTCGTCCGCGGATGCCGGCCGGCGCAGCGGCGGAGTCCCCGGAACGGGAACGGCGCGGGAGCTCCGGGCGAGGTGGAGCCTGTCGAAGGCGACACCCGCCCGGATGCCCTCGCGCGCCGTGCGCTGCCCCTGCGACCTGTCGCGCCTCATGCGCCGTGGACCGCCTGCCCGGGAGCTACGGCGGCCGGACCTCCCGCGGAGGTCCGGCCCCCGCTCCCCTTCCCCGTCCCCGTACGTACGGAGTGGTGTGATGGCTTTCGACCGGACGCGGATATCCGGCCTTCGGCGCGCACGAAAGGCACGTCGACGCGAGAACGCGAGGAGAGGTCTCGCAGCGGCGCTCTCCGACCGCTCGGCGCAGGCCGGCGCGTGCACAGGAGCGCCGGTCTGATGGCGGTGGGTGCCGACGGCCGTGTCGCTCTCATCACAGGCGCTTCGGGGGCGCTCGGCGCCGCCGTGGCACGGGTCCTCGACCACCGTGGCTATCGGCTGGCGTTGCACTACGCCAGCGGTGAGGACCGGGCCCGCGAGGTGGCGGACGGGCTCAGCGGGCCGAGCGCCCTCGTGCGGGCGGATGTCGCCGACTGGGCTGCCACCCGGGACATGGTCGAGCGGGTACGCGCCGAGCTGGGAGGCATCAGCGTCCTCGTCAACGCGGGTGCGATCCGCCGGGACGGCCTCATGGTCACCCAGTCCGTCGACGACTGGACCCGGACCGTCGCCGTCAACCTGAGCGGCACCTTCCACACCTGCCGGGCGGCGCTCCCGGACATGATGCGAAACCGCTGGGGACGCATCATCAACGTCATCTCCCCCGCCGGCCTCCACGGCAGCCCGGGCCAGACCGCGTACTCGGCGTCCAAGGCCGGAGTGCTGGGAATGACCCGGAGCCTGGCCCTGGAGTGCGGGCGGTTCAATGTGACGGTCAACGCGCTGTCACCCGGCCTCATGGCCACCGCGCTCACCGAGGAACTGCCGGCCGAGGTCGGCGCCGCGCTCGTGGCTCGGACCGCGTTCGGCCGCACGGGCACGCCCGACGAGGTGGCCCGCGGCGTCGAACTGCTGCTGGACGCCGACTACATGACCGGCCAGGTGCTGTCCATCGACGGGGGCATGTCGATCTCGTGACCGCCGGGCCGGGACGGTCACGCCCCTCCCGGCCCGGCATGCGCTCAGGCCGGAAGGGGCGTGACGGCAGGGTCCCGTCAGGCGGGCGTCCCCGTGCCGACCTCGCGCCGCTCCGCGTTGCCGGGCGCCCGCGCGGCCGGTTCGCCGACGACGTTCACCGAGCGGTTGCGTCCGAGGCGGGGGTGCAGGAGGACGAAGGCGAGGACCGCCGCCAGGAACGTGAGGCCCGCCGACACGACCAGGCACAGGCGCATGCCGTCGAGGAAGGCGTCGCCGACCGCGCCCCAGACCTGACCGGACTTCGGGCCGAGGGCCATCGAACCCACCGCGCCGAGACCGGCGTCCCGCGTCGCGGTGGTGACCTGGTCGGCCAGCGCGCCGTCCACCCCCGCGTCGGCGAGGTGGCCGGGAAGGGAGGAGACGGCACGACTGGTGAGCAGGGCGCCGAGTACGGCCGGACCGAGCGCTCCGCCGACCTGGCGGAAGGCGTTGTTACCGGCGGCCGCCATCCCGGCGAGCGGATGCGGTACGGAGGCGACGGCGGTGGCCGTCATCGGCGTCGTCACCAGTCCCATGCCCAGACCCAGCAGCAGGAGCCGCCAGGAGAGCGAGCCGAAGGAGGTGTCGGCACCGGCGCCGAGCAGGGTGAGCAGGGCCGCCGTCACCATCAGCAGGCCCGTGGTGATCATGAGGCGCGGTGAGAGCCGGTGCATGACGCGCCCGGCGATACCGCTGACGATCAGCGCGGCCCCGGTGATCACCAGCAGCCGCCAGGCGGTGCCGAGGGTGTCGAGCCGCTGGACCATGCCGAAGTAGAGGCTCAGCACGAAGAAGAAGCCGATCATGCCCAGGAACATGATCATGGCGACGAGGGTCGTGGCGGTGAAGCCCGGGCTGCGGAAGAGCGCGAGGTCGAGCATCGGGTGGGCGGAGCGCCGCTCGGTCACGACGAAGAGAACCCCGCTGACGACGGCGACGGCGAGCGCGACGACGACCTGCGTGTCGCCGAAGGAGCCGGCGCCTCCCTCGATGACGCCGTAGACGAGCGCGGTGATGGCGAGCGCGGCCGTGATCTGCCCGGGCCAGTCGAGCCGCCCGGAGCGCGGCGCACGGGACTCGGGCAGGGCCCGCAGCGAGATGACGACGGCGACGAGGGCGACGGGGAGGGGTACGAGGAAGATCCAGCGCCAGCTGACGTGGCTGAGGATCGACCCGGCCAGCACACCACCGACGGCGAGCGCGCCCAGCAGGCACATCGCCCATATACCGATGAACTTCCCACGTTCGCGGTGGTCGGGTACGGCGTGGCTGATGAGGGCCAGCGTCGTGGGCAGCAGGGCGGCGGCGCCGAGCCCGGACAGCGCCTGCCCGGTCCACAGTTGGCCGATCGAGTGCGCGGTGAGCGACGTGGCCGCGCCGACGGCGGACAGCAGCAGCCCGGCGATGAAGACCTTGCGCCGGCCGTGTACGTCGCCGAAGACACCGGCGGTGAGGATGAAGGCCGCCATCGGCAGCACGAAGGCGTCCGACACCCAGGCCAGCTGCGAGGTCGTCGTGGACAGCGCCGACTGGATGGCGGTCAGACTCACCGAGACGCTGGTCACCGGCAGGTAGGCGACGAAGACCCCGAGGCAGGCCATGACGATGGTCGCCCCGCGACGGGGCACGGTTGAGGGCGGTGACTGGGACAACACAACTCCTTCGGGGCGCCAGGGGTCCGGCGCGGGGAACAGATGAGAGACATGGGGCCTCGGGGGCGTGTCCGGCCGCGCGGGCGTGAACCGCGCACGTCGGATCCGCACGGGTATGCGCCGCACGAGTCGGAGCCGCACGGGCCGGGCCGCACCGGTCGCCGTCGGCCGGGAGCGAGAAACGTCCGTCGAGCTTGCCCGAGTCTCCACCGAAAGGGGGCTTTCCATCAAATCGAACCCCCGGCAATGAAGGAAACCGCCACTCGCAGGCACTCCCCCCTACACTTGCTCCATGCTCGACACCCTGGACAGCCATATCCTCCACGCCCTGCACGTCGCACCTCGGGCGCCGTTCCGGCTGGTCGGGGAGGTGGTGGGGGCTTCGGAGCAGACCGTCGCGCGCCGCTACCGGACGATGCGCCGCGCGGGGACGGTACGGGTGGTGGGGCTCGTCAACCCGGCGGTTCAGGGCCTGGTGGCGAGCGTGGTCCGGATCTCACTGCGCCCCGACCGGATCGACGCGTGCGCCGAGGCGCTGACGCGGCTTCCCGAGGTCTCCTTCGCCAACATCTCCTTCGGCGGCTCGGAGATCGTGTGCTCGATGGCGACACCCCACGAGGGGCGGATGCCGGAGGTGCTGCGCCAGCTCTCCCGTACCCCGGGGGTGCTGGAGATCGACACCCGTATGACCCTGCACACCTACTCCCCGCCGGGCGCCGACTGGGGGCGGCTCGGCCCGTCGCTGCCCGAGGAGGCGGTGGAGTCCCTCCGCGAGCACCACCCGCGCACGACACCGCAGGGCCTGCCGGTCGAACCGCACGAGGAGGACGCCGCCCTGCTCGCCGCACTCGCCGAGGACGGCCGGGCGAGTCAGGCGACGCTCGCCGACCGCACCGGCTGGACCACGGGGCGGGTCGCGCGGCGCCTGGAGGCGCTGGAGCGCTCGGGCACCCTCTTCTACGACGTGGACCTGGCCCTGGAGAAGCTGGGTTACCCCTTCAGCGCCGCGCTCTGGCTGAACACCTCCCCCGCGCGGCTGCACGAGACCGGCTCGGCCCTCGCCGCGCTCCCCCGGGTCGTCTTCGCCTCCGCCACGTCCGGCGCCCAGAACCTGATGGCGATCGTCATGTGCACGGACGCCGCCGACTTCTACGACTGGCTCAGCCGCCGGCTCGCGACGGTGCCCGAGGTCACCGGCTACACGGTCAGCGTCCGGCTGCGCACCCTCAAACAGGCCGCCTCACTCGTCTACCAGGGACGGCTGGTCGCACCGCCCCGGTGAGGGCGCCGCGCCTCGCGCCGGCCGGCGCACGCCTCCCGCGATGTGTGGCGCAATCAGTCGTGGTCTGCGCGGGGCGCCTTCCGGGCGTACACCCGGCGGCCCGGCGGCCGGAGAAAATCACCGGCCGGGAGTGCGCTTGCCCTCCCTGCGTGGCGGCGCCTCCTCTAGCATCTGACAGGGCGACAGTTGCAGGGGGTGGCATGAGTCCCGGGGACCCGGACGTCGAGATCGCTGTCCCGTTCGCAGGGGAGTTCAGCCGCGAGCGGGGGCCGGTGTCGCGCCTCTCGGCGCGGGAGCCGCCGTCTCACCGGACGCCCCGGCCGTCACCGTGGTCCGCAGCGCCTCGCGTCCCCCACCCGCCAGGCGGCTCGTGCGGCGTGCGCCCCGCGAAAGGGCGCGCGGCCAGAGGTCCCCGCCCACGCGCCGCCCCCGAGAACCGGTCCCGTGGAACCGGCCGAACGTGCGGGGCCGTGCGGCGGGGTCAGGAGATCGATGCGGATGTCCGGAGACATACCGCGCCAGTCACGCCGTCTCGGCCGAGCAGAACGGTTACTCCGTGATCAAAGCATTCTTCTCCTACTCCACCCAGGACGCCGCCTTCGTGAGAGAGGTGGCTTCCGAGATCGGCCGCGCCTTCGCGAAGATCGACTACCGGGCGTTCAGCGCGGGCGAGCACCTTCTCGAGACCATGGACGAGACGATCAGGGAGTCCGCCGCCTTCGTCCTGTTCCTCAGCAAGTCGGCTCTGGCGTCCTCCTGGGTGCGGCACGAGATACGGGAGGCACGGTTCCAGCATGCGATGGGCCGCATCAAGAACGTCCTCGTGGTCCGCATGGACCACACCATCTCGCCCGAGGACCTGCCCGACTGGCTGAACCGCACCAAGCACATCACCACGATCTCGGCGAAGCCCGCCGCGCGGAAGATCAGAACGCTCATCGACGATCTGGTGCGCCAGGGACAGAGCCCGCGGTTCGTCGGGCGCGCGGCCGAGATCGCGGCCTTGCAGGACGTCTACTCCGCGCCCGTGCCCGGCGCGGAGAGCCAGGTCGCCTGTGTGGTCGGGCTGTCGGGCATCGGCAGGCGCGCGACACTGACCAAGATGGTGCGTGAGTCGCTGGACCTGGAGTCCCTGCTGGTCGTCAACGTGGAGCCCGGGGACAGCGTGCAGGCCCTCGCCGCCAAACTCTCCGCGCTGGTCGATCCGTCGGAGACCCCGGACGAGTCGCTGCAACGGACCCGGGAGATCACCGCTCTCGGCGACGAGGAGGCGCTGCGCCACGCCTTGAGCAAGTTGCAGGCGATCTGCCAGTACCACCAGATGCCCGTACTCAACGACGAGGGCGGTCTGTTGGACAACGACGGTGACATCGCGCCGTACATCCTCGACCTCGTCGAGGCGCTCGGCCAGTACCCGGACGTCGTCACCGCCCTGCTGACCAACAGGCGGCCCGCGCCGGAGCGCTTCATCGCCCGCAGCATGCGCCCCACCGCCGTGGTCCACCTCCAGCCGCTCGGGGACTCGGACATCAACCGCCTCGTCGGGCTGATGGCGAAGGCCCGGCAGATCGCCCTGGATCCCTCGACCGTCAAGAAGATCACCTCCGCGGTCCGGGGCTATCCCCCGTCCGTCACCTATGCGCTCGAACTGGTCACGGCCTACGGTCCCGACCTCGCGATCGGCGGCCGTATGCTCTCCGACTTCGGGGCCTCACCGTTCACCCGTTACCTGAAGAACAACAAGTTCAGCTCGCTGGAACAGAAGATCCTGCGTGTCATGGCCGCCAACAGCCCTTTACCGCTGGCCGTCCTCCAGGACGCGGTCGGCGCGTCCAACACGCACATAGAGCAGGCCCTGATCCACCTCATCGACGTCTCCCTGATCATCCCCACCGCAGGCGGCTGGTACGAGGTGTCCGGGCCCGCCACCCACGCCATTCGCCGCGAGTTCGGCGCCTGCCGCAAGGAGGAGTACGGGGCGGTCGCGAACAGGCTGGACAAATTCCTGGCACGGTCCGAGGACGGGACGGATTTCCTGGCTCTCCAGCGCACCTTGTTCCGCGCCATCGACATGGCCGGGAAACAGTCCACACCCAGGGCCTACGCCCTGCTCACCGACCGGGTGAGACTGGCGGAGGAGTATTACCACGAGCAGGAGTACCAGCGTGCCGTCGAAATGGCGAACGACGCGCTCCGGGCCGATCCGGGAATCCACCAGGCCCGCACGACGCTCATCCGCGCCCATGTGAAACTCGGCGAGTACCCGGAAGCCGGGGAGCACATCGCGCAGTTGAAGAAGCGGGGCCAGATCCGGGACGCGTTCTTCCTGCTCGGCTTCCTGGAACGGCACCGGGGGGAGCACCAGGACGCCCTGAACTACTACCAGAAGGCGCTGGACAGCGGGCGCGGCGGCATGGCCATCCATCGCGACATGGCCGAGTGCTGTCTACGCCTCGGCGATCTGTCCCGTGCCGACGAGCACATCTCCCGCGCGGAGGAGAAGCAGCCCGACAACCGCTACGTCGTGGACCTGAAGATCCAGATCGCCTGCCGGCTGCGGGACAAGGAAACGGCACTGGCGCTGCTTCTGCGCCTGGCGGATATCGACCGTGTCGAAATGGTGAGCCATCGCACGTCGCGCGTGGAGTACCTGTTCGGTGACCTGGAGGTGGCCTACGAGTTCGCCGAGAAGGCCGTGGAGAAATCCGACAACGTGCGCTTCGAGGTGCTGGCGAATTACGTTCTCTGCGCGCTGCGCACCTCACGTGTACGCGAGGCGGGCGCGGCGCTGGAACAGCTGGACCGCAAGTTCAGCAGGCAGCGCCGCGACATCAGGACGGGGCTGAGGGCCCGTCTCTGTATCGCCGAACACGACTACCAGACGGCTTTCGAGCACACGGAGCGGTTCGTCAGCCCGGAGCGCCTCGTGCATCTCCTGATCCGCCGGGACGCGTTGCGCGGCCTGCTCGAAACCGCTCTCGCACCGCAACGGCGCGCCGACCTCAAGGCGGAGCTGCACCGCTGTGAGGACCGTCTCGCGGGCCGGGAGGAGGACTTCGACCTGGATTCGCGGGGCAACACGGACTGACGGCGACCGGCTGATTGCGGTGTGGCGGCCCGGGGCGCGGGGCAGGTGTCCGGGTCGTGGCAGGCTCCCCGCATGGACCGCACGATCGACGTTCCGCTCCCCCGTCAGGTCTTCCTGAGGGCGTCGACGGGCTGCGTCATGGCGGCCCGGGCCGGCACGGCCGTGATCTCCCCGCCGGGGACGACAGCTCGGCTACGGCCGCACCTACCTGATCATGTCGGCGCCGGTGGCCTCGTGTACCTTCGTCTCGCTCCTCACCCTGCGGGCCGACGCCAAGGGCGCGCACGGTCCGCCTCCTGCGGCCGGTACCGAACCGGACCGTTCGCCCGCAGCCGTCCGACCGACCCGACGGCCCGGCCGGTCCGCGCCGGGTCCCGACCCCCTCGAAGGGAACTTCCTGTGATCGTCGTCGCCGGTGAGGCTCTGATCGATCTGGTGCCGCACGACCGGGGCGACGCCCTGACGCCGCTGCGGCCGGTGCGCGGAGGCGGCCCGTACAACACGGCCGTGGCGCTGGGCCGGCTCGGCTCGGAGACGGCCTTCTGCTCGCGCCTGTCCACGGACGCCTTCGGTACGTCGCTCGTCGAGCGGCTGGTGTCCGAGGGGGTCTCCACACAGCTCGTCCAGCGCGGGCCCGAGCCCACCACCCTCGCGGTGGCGTCGGTCGCGGCGGACGGCTCGGCCTCGTACACCTTCTACACGGGCGGCACCGCGGACCGCCTCTTCACGCTGCCCGACGCCCTGCCGGACCGGACGCGCGCGGCGTCGTTCGGGACCTGCTCGCTGGTGCTGGAGCCCGGGGCGAGCGCCTACGAGGAGCTGATGCGGCGGGAGTCGGCCCGCGGCGTGTTCGTCGCCCTCGATCCGAACGTCCGGGCCGAGCTGGTCGCGGACCCGGACGCCTACCGGGCACGGTTCCGCGGCTGGCTGCCGCACGTGTCCTTGCTGAAGCTGAGCGAGGAGGACGCGGACTGGCTCGGTGCCGGGCTGCCGGAACTGGCGGCCGCGGGCCCCGCGGCCGTCGTGCTCACCCGGGGCGGGGACGGGCTCACCGTCCTGACCCGGGGCGGCGCGCGGTACTCGGTGCCCGCCGCGCCGGTCGAGGTCGTCGACACGATCGGCGCCGGGGACACGGTCAACGCCGCACTGCTGCACGCCCTCGCGCGCCGGGACCTGCTCACCCGGGATGCCCTGGCCGCGCTGGGAGCCGACGGCTGGGGCGAGGTCCTCGCGTTCGCCTCCCGGGCGGCGGCCGTCACGTGCTCCCGGGCGGGGGCGGAGCCGCCGTACGCCCGGGAGGTGGGCGGGGCCTCCGTCTGAGACCGAGGGCCCGCCCGATGCCGAGCCGGAGGACCATCGGCTCGGCCAGCCGTACCGGACAACGGCCGGACCGGGCCCGCCTCCCCCGCGGGGGAGGCGGGTCCGGGAGGCCGGGTCAGCGGGCGAGGGAGACGGCGAAGGGCTCGAAGCCGTGTCGGCGCAGGACGTGGGGCACGACCAGGACCATGGCCTCGGTGGCGCGGGCCGTACTGATGTCGCCGAGATCCTCGATCCACGCGGGCTGCCAGCCCAGGTCGCCGAGCAGGCCGGTGACGGACTTCTTCGCTTTCTCGTCGTCGCCCGACACGTAGACGGTCGGCGGGGTGCCCAGGGTTTCGGGAGCGGTCATGACCATGAACAGCATGGTGTTGAGGGTCTTGACCACATGGGTGCCGGGGAGCGCGGCCTGGAGCTTCTCGGCGAGGCTGCTGCCGGGGTGACACAGCTCGCCGGGCAGGCCGTCGTCCGCGTCGCGGGTGGCGTTGGAGACGTCGACGAGGATCTTGCCGGAGAGCTCGGTGCGCAGGTCGGTGAGGCGGTCCAGTGAGCTGTCGCCGGGCGTCGCGTTGATCACGATGTCCGCGGTGCGTGCGGTGGTGCGCTGGTCGGCGAAGGTGATCCGCGAAGCGGCCCCGGCGGCGCGGTCGGTGGGGTCCTTCGGGCTCCGGCCGCCGAGGGTGACGTGGTGTCCGGCTGAGGAGAGCTTGCCGGCGAGGTTGGTCCCGACGCGGCCGGTGCCCAGGATGCCGATGCTGGTCATGAGGTGATGCTCCTTGCGGTATGCGGGTGGGAGGACGGAGGTGCCCGGTCAGACGATCGGCGCGAGGACTTCGAGGGCGGCGGCGTGGATGCCGGGGGCGGCGGCCAGGAAGTCGCGGCTGCCCGTGTTCCAGGCCTGGCCCGCCAGGTCGGTGACGGTGCCTCCGGCTTCGGCGACCAGCAGGGCGCCGGCGACGAGGCCGGAGCGGACGTCGGAGAACTGCCAGAACGCGTCCGTACGTCCGGCGGCGACGTGGATGAGCTGCATCGTGGCGGGAACGGACACCCGCACGACCAGGCCGTTGACGAGCATGGCGGTGACGGAGTCACCGATCCGCCGGAAGGTGCGCTCGTCCTCGCCGGGCCTGGCCTGACCGGTGCCGACGAGCGCGGCGCCGACATCGGTCTTGGCGGACACCTTCAGGGGCCGGTCGTTGAGGCGGGCACCTCCGCCCGCGACGGCGGTGTAGGTGTCGCCGGTCAGCGGCAGGTGGACGACGGTGAGCACCGGTCGGTTGTCGCGGACCAGGGTGGCGGTGACGGCCCAGTCCTCCATGCCGTGGACGTGGTTGATGTTGCCCTCGGCGGGGTCGACGACCCACCACTCCCCGGGCGGGAGCGCGCCGCCGGCCAGCTCGTCCTCGGCCCACCGGGACCCTTGCCGGGCCCGCAGCAGGGGTTCGCGCAGCACGTCCAGCACCGCGTCGTCGTTGGCGTGGATCTCGTCGACGATCTCGTCCAGGCTCACGCCTCGGGCGTGCGGGGTGTGACGGTCGCGCAGCGTGAGGCCGGCGGCCTTCACGGCGGCTGTCACATCGGACAGGAGTGTCGTGTCGGCGTCGAAAGGCATGGCTGTGCTCATGAGGGGCTCCCTGGTGGCGGTCGGTGCGGGCGGTTCGTCTCGCACCCGCACTGCGAAGGTAGGCGGCCTGACTGTTAACAACAAGTGCACGCTTGTCACTTGTAGAGTTACTGTCATGCAACTGGATCTGAACCTGCTCACAGCCCTGGACGCGCTGCTGGAAGAGGGCAGTGTCGCCGGGGCCGCAGCCCGCCTCCACGTCACCGCCCCGGCGATGAGCCGCTCCCTGGGCCGCATCCGCAAGGCCACCGGCGACCAGATCCTGGTCCGCACCGGCCGCAGCATGGTCCCCACCACTCGCGCGCTGGCCATGCGTGCCGAGGTTCACGCCCTCGTGCAGCAGGCCCACCACCTGCTGTCACCGGAACAGAGCCTCGACCTGGAAGCCCTGGACCGGGTGTTCACCGTGCGCTGGCACGACGCCCTGACCGCGGCCTGCGGCACCGCGCTGACCGCGGCCGTCCACCGCCGGGCGCCCGGTGTCCGGCTGCGCCTGTCCGCGGAGCCCTGCACGGACGACCCCGAGCTGCGCCGGGGAGAGGTCGACCTCGAATCCAGCTCCAGCCCCCCGGCGCTCGCCGACATCCGCCACCGCCTCGTCGGAAGGGACCGGCTGGTCGTCGCCGTCCGACCGGGCCACCCGCTCACCGAGGGCTCGCTGAGCCCCGAGCGGTACGCGGCCGCCGAACACCTCACCGTGTCGAGGCGCGGCAGCCTGCGCGACCCGATCGACGACGCCCTGACCACGCTCGGCCTCGAACGTCGCGTCGTCGCCGCAGGGCCGACCAGCACCTTCGCGCTGCAACTCGCCCTGGAGACCGACCTGGTGGTCACCCTCCCCGACACGGTGACCCGAGCGGCCCGGGACCGGCTCGGCCTGATCACGCTGCCGGCCCCGCTCCGGTTGCCCGATGTCCCGCTGTACCTGCTGTGGCACCAGCGCTACGACGACGACTGCGCCCACACCTGGCTGCGGGACCTGGCCACCGAAACCGTCCAGGCCCTGTTCGCGTCACGAAACGCTTGAGCATCGCCCGGTCGACCGGCCGAAGGCGGCGACGCGGGCCCCACGCGGCCTCCCCCGGCTGCGAGCGGGAAAGAGAACGTCCCCGTTCCCGAGAGGCGGTCGAGTGCGCCTCGGGAACGGGGACGTCGGTCCGCCGGAGCGGATCCTCAGACGATCCAGCGGTCGCCGTAACCGCAGTTGGCGATTTCGAGCCGGGCGTCGTTGCCCGCGGCCGCGCCGCCGGTGGGGCGCAGGCACAGGTCGTTGCTGGCTGCGTTACGGATCCAGTTGGTCCCGTCCCCGCGGGGGTCGAGCCACCAGAGCTGGTTGTCGCCGGCCGCGTTGCAGTGGAACTCGCCGACCTTCGTACCCACCGGCTTCGCCGTGTAGTAGGGCAGGTCCAGGCAGAACCCGTCCTTGCTGTTGCGGATCAGGAAGAGGGGGGCGTTCTGCGGCCCGCCGTCCTTGTCCACGATGTCCAGGTTCCACAGCTGGTTGTCGGCGGTCGTGTTGTTGCACGGGTACTGGTTGACGGGCGCGTTGATCTTGCCCTTGCCGAAGCCCCCGATGTCCACGCACTGGCCGGTCGCCGCGTTCTTGAGCACGGTGTTCTGCACACCGGAGCGTCCGTTGGCCCACTGGCGGAGCTTCTCGGCCGCGGTCAGCTCCTTGACCGCGGCCTTCTTCTCGGTCTTGGGCTTCTTCTCGGACGCGCTCGGCGACGGGGCGGTGGTCTGCTTCTGGACCACCGGCGCGGGCGGCGGCTCCTCCTTCTTCTTCTCCTCCTTCTTGCTCGGTGTGGCGGAGGGAACCGGTGACGCGCTGGTGTAGGTGTCCGGAACGGCGGAGCGTTCGGTGTCCAGGACCGTACCGGCCGCGTTCTCCGTCCGGGGCCGTTCCGGCTTGCGGTCGTCCTGTCCCGCCACGAGGAACGGGACCGCGATCAGTACCGCGCCGACGATCGCCGCCGCCGCCAGCATCGGCTTCTTGGGGCGACTGCCGGGCGGTTCGTCACCCGCGTGCGAACCGCTCGCGCCCGCGCCGCCGCTGCCGGCCGCTGACGCCGCCATGGCGGCGTCCGGGGGCGTGCCCGTCGTGCTGACGGCCGCCGGGGGCGAGGGAGGCGCGGCGCCCGTCGCCTCGGAGGACGCCGCGGCTGCGGAATCCGCCGAAGCGGGCGCGGAGTTGAGCGCTGGCGCATCCGGTTCGGACGTGCCCTCGGACGACGGGTGCGGGGCGCCGATGCCTCTCACCGTGCCGGTGGCCTCGTCGGCGGTCGAACGCTCCGCGGTCTTCTTCCGGGCGTCCGTGTTCTCCGGGGCGGTGGTCTCCGGTTCCGTGCCCTTCGGGGCGGCGTTCTCCGGGCCCTTCTCCGGCTGCTTGCTCGCCGGGCTCGGCTCGGGGGCAGCCGTGTCCGGGACGGCGGCGGCAGGTGACGCGTTCGTACGGCCACGCTGTGCGCCGCCCGGTGCGAGGGCGCCGCCGGGGTCCCCGGCCGCTCCTCGCATCGTCACCGCCCGGCGGACCGACACGGGTGAACTCCCGGCTGTCCCGGAGTCGCCCGCGCCGGCGGATGTGCCCGGCCTCGGTGGTATGCGACGGGAAGGATCATGCTCACGTGCCATGCAATTTCCTTACTCATGTCTGGGTTCGGTGTCGCGTCACGGCCCGGCGCCCACGGCACCCACGCAGCGCTCCGGCCAGTGGCCGGTGCCCGCAGGTGTCGTCGAGCGCCCGCGCACGACATCGTCCAACCGGGCGAGTACGGCTCGATCCACGTCGGGATCGGGCTTGGTCGCCGTGGCAGGACCGGTCAGTTCACGCAGATAGATCTGTACGGCCGGGCCGTCGCGACGGACGTCCAGCACGCGGAAGAGGGTTCCCGGAGCGAACACCACCTCGTCGGGCCCACGGCCGTGGTCGGACAACTGCCGTACACGACGGCCCGCCACCGACCAGATGACGTAGGTCCCGCCCGGCATCGCCGGCGTCCGGGCGGGATCGAGCGGTGTGGTGCTGAGCAGCGCCGCGTCGCGCAGCAGTGTGCCGGGGCGGGGAAGAGCCGGGGCGCCGGAGCCCTCGGCGGTGGGATCGCTGCCCGTGCCGCGCAGCACCGCGCCCCGATAGGACGGCAGCCGGTTCAGCGCCGAGGCGACGCAGGCGCCGTACGGCAGCATGTCGGGCTCGTACTCACGCAGGGCCCGGGTCACGGCGCCATGGCTCAACGGGCCCTCGGAAACGTGCAGATACATCCGCAGCGCGATCAGATCGGCGCGGGCGGCCTCCTGCTCCTTGCCGCGCAGCGCGGGCATCCGGGCGAGTGAGCGGGCGACGGCCGCGCCGTGCCTGTCCCACATCCCGTCCGCGAGCGCGCGGAAGGCGGCCCGCTCCACTTCGCTGCTGCGGTGTCCGGGGTCGAACGGGACGGGCGGCAGCGGGGCTTGGGGGACATCAGCGGCATCGCCAGCGTCGGCGGCGTCGCCCGCGTCGGCGGCCGAGTCCGGGGCTGCCTCACGCGTGTCCGGGGTGTCGGGCGTCGCGGTGGTGTGCGGCGCGTCCGGAGCCGTCGAGGCACCGGGGCTCCCCTGCGCCTCGCCCGCCCCGTCGGATTCGTCCGCCCCGTCCCTGGCCGTCCCCGTACCGCCCGGCTCCGTCGGTGCGTCCGGCACGTCGGGCGTCACGTCCCGGGACGCCATGGCCCCCGGTGACGTGGGAGGTGTGGCGGGCGCCGGATCCGCGGGCGCGCCGGACGCCACGCGCACCGGCCTCGGCGGGGACACGATGTCGGGCTCCGGCGGGAGCACGGTGGCGGGCTCCGGCGGGAGCACGGTGGCGTCGGGGCTCTCGGGCGCCTCGGTCTCGCCCGGGCGGGGGCCGCCCGCGGGCTCGGCGGCCGGGCCTCGCGCGGCGGACGGTCCTGAGCCGTCGGCCGAGACGGGGCGCCCTTGGTCCTCGGGGCCCTCGGCCGCGTCGGAACGGTCACCGCCCACGGAAGCATCGGCACGCGCGGGGTCGTCAGCCCGTTCCGGACCGCCGGTACCCATCGGAACGTTGTCCGTTCCGGCGCCCTCGGCCGTTCTCACGCCCTCGGCCGGGTCCTCGCCGTCGGGCCGTACGGGCGGCCCGTCTGCCGCCGCGGGACCGCCGACCCCGTCGGGAGCACCGGCGCGCCCCGGGACCGCGGCGGGCGCGCCGGACGCCCCGGACGCCCGAGGGCCGTCGGGCTCTTCGGCCGCGCCCGAGCCGGGGGGCCGTCCGGGCGTCCCGGCGCGTGCCGGGGCGCTCGCGTCCGCCGCCGTCTCCAGACCCATGGCTTCCCGCAGCTGCCGAGCGCGCTCGGCCCGCGCGGCCCGTGCACCGCCTTCCGCCGGCCGGCCGGGGCCGTACCCGGATCCGGCGGGGCGGTCCGCCTGCGACGGCTGGGAAGGTCGCGGCAGCCGCAGCGGCAGGCTCGGCCGTTCCGACCGCCCCGACTGCGCCGGCTGCCCCTGCTGTCCCGGTCGTGACGGCCCCGGCTGCGCGGGTCGGCCCGGCAGCCTCGGTTGCGCGGACTGTGTCCGGGGTCCCGGCACCGACTCCGGCCGCCCCGTGGCGGTGGCACCGTTCGGACCGGCGCCTGCCGATGCGGCGGGCGGGGACGGGGCCGAGGCCGCCGTCCGGGCGGGCGGACCAGCGGGCCGGACCTGGGCCCGCGCCGGGGCCTGGGCCGTCGGCCTGGCACGGGCCGGAGCCGGGGCGGGGGCGGCGTAGCGGAGGGTGCGCAGGCCGTGTTGGGCAGCCAGTCGTCGCAGGCCGTGGCCGCCGTCGTGGGACACGCCGTGCACATGGAGCGTCGCGCGCTCGCGCAGGGCCGGTGTCAGGGATCCCAGCAGGCTCGACAGGGCCGGCAGCAGCGACGCGTCCATGAGCTCGCCCGGCATGCCCAGCTCGATCACGGGGCCGTTGGCGTCCACCTGACGTGCCGTGGGGGACAGCCGGGGGCCGCCGCGCGGGCCGACCCAAAGGCCCGCCCTGGTCACCGTGACCTGCCAGCGGTCCGTCAGCCCGATCACGCCCTCCTCCGGGCGCGCGGGCCCCGGCAGCGGGGGCGTCCAGCGCAGCAGCTGGGGCGGCCGGGCGTGGCCTTCCTCGTCGGGCGGCCGGCATACGACGGCGTCCACGAACGGCAGCCACTTCGGCGTTCCGTCCGGCGCGGCCAGGACCGACCGTACGGAGTACGACCCGAGCGGACCGGCCGCCGCCACGAGCGGCAGCCCGGTCATCACCTCGACGTCGGTGTCCAGCCGGTCGCACACCGCCTGCGCCAGCCGCAGCACGTCACGCCTGCCGCCGGGCGCGAGCCGTACACCGGACCTGACCTCCTCCGGCAGGGCCGTCAGCACCTCGGCGACCTCCTCGGCCGAGACGTCCTCGCCGTAGGGCACGCCGACCACCACGGCCGGGCGCCGGGGGTCGACCGGCACGGCGTGGTAGAGGTCGCCGGGCTGGGTCGCGGTGGCCTCGGCGGGGCGTACCAGCAGCCCGGCCGGGATCTGTTCCACCACGCTCCCGCCGGACGTACCCGACGGCACGTGGCGCAGCGCGGGCTGCCAGGACGGCTCCGGGCTGCGCGGGCCCAGCGGTTCGGGAGCCGAGCCAGGGGCGAACCGCCACCAGCCGCCCGCCGGCGGTCTCCCGTCGGCGGAGGGACCGGGAGGGACGAAGAGCGAACCGCCGGGTACGACGAGGGGCGCCCCGTCCGGGGCCTTGACCTCGACCCCCCAGGCGTCGGAGATCCGGCGCGCGGTGGCGGGCCGGTCCTTGACGTCCTGCCCGGCACCGGCCATGACCAGCCGTACGGTGTCGGCGCCCGACTCGCTGAGCGAGTCCAGCAGTTCGCTCAGCCTCGGCCAGAAGGCGGAGGTCTCCATCCCGTCGGCGCCCGCGATGACGGTCACGGTGCCGTCGTCCGTGCGCATGCCCCGGGCCAGGTCGGCGACGTCCGCGGGGGTGAGCGCGTTGTCCGAGGGGGTCCGGAGCAGCAGCAGGCCGTCGTGGTCCTCGACCAGGAGCCCTTCCGCCGCCGTGGCGTCCGGGCGGTCGTCGGCGGGCCGGACGTCGGCAGGCCCGCGCCCGGCCGGGGCCGACGACCGGGCGGCGCGGCGCCGTGCGAAGGGACCACTCCAGCGTGTCACTGCCGGGGCCCCTTGCCCGCCGGGGACTCCGCCGCCGACGCGGCGGCGGGTGCGTCGCCGGCCGCCACCGGGTCGTCCACTCGTACCGCGTGGATGCGCGGGGTCGTCCCCTCCGGCGCGTCGACGCCCGCCGCCCGTGCTTCGCCGCGTTCCTGGGCCGCGGTCTCCTCGGCCGGCGCCTCGGTCTCCATGACGTTCCCGGCCGGTCCGGTCGGGTTGACGTGGAGGGAGTGCCCGTCGGGGAGTCCTTCGACCACGTCGGCCACCGGGAGCAGCCGGGCGGCGAGCGTCCCGACGACGCGCTGGTAGGCGGGGCTGGTGGAGACGGGGACCACCGGCTCGCCCTCTGCCGACCGCAGGGCGGCCGGCTCGCGCGGGTTCCGGGCGGCCTCGACCACTTCGGGGGGCGGTTCGGGCAGCGCCGCGGCCGGGTCCTTCGCTTCGTCGTCGTCCTCGGTCTCCGGCTCGACGGCGGTCGGGGCGGTTCCCGAGGTTCCGGTCACGGTGCGCCCGTACACCGCTACGGCCTCGGTGTCCTCGGCGGCGGGCAGCGGCTCGGGCCGAGGCGCGGGGGGCGCCTGGGGGGCGGACCTGTCGTCGTACTCACTCACCGGCGGGCACTCCAGAAGCAGAAGACACGGTCCATCCTTTCGAACTCACCCTGCTCAGTTAACAGTCCGATGGTGCGGACCTCTGAGTCGGGGTCCCTTCCACGAGGTACCGGGGGTGCGGAACGTAACGGCGTGTGCCACGGCGGGACCGTCGTCCGGCCCGAGGACCACGAGAGTGCCGTTACTACGTTGTAGACGCTGTGCGCCGCCCCCTCGTTCCCTCTCGCGGCCGGCAAACGGAATCTCCGGTCGCGCGAGACCGGCATCCACCGCGGACGGGGAGGCCGCCCGGGACGACGGCCCGAGAATACCGTTCAAGCGTCAACCGTACACGTCCGTCCTCCAGTTCAGTGGCCCGCGCGGACCCGTCGCCCGGCGCGGGCCGCCCGCGGATCAGCTCTCCTCCGCCGCCCCGCGCCCCTCCCGGTCCCCGGCGGCTTCCGGGCCGGTACCGGAACCCTCCACCGCCCCCTCGGGCTCCGGCAGTTGTCCGGCGGTCATGAAGTCGGGACGGCCGTCGGCCGGTCCGGTGCCCCAGGGATCCGCGCCGCCCTCGGGGGCGCCGTCGGCCGGTGCGGAGCCGGGCGGCCAGGCGTCGGAGTCCTCCAGTGCCGCGTACCTCTCCAGCTCGGCCTTGCCCGCCCGCAGTGCGTCCGCCGTGACGAGTTGGCCCACCGGGGCGGAGGAGCTGAGGAAGAGCACCTCCTTCCCTTCCGGCAGCCGGTCCAGGAGATCGGGTACGAACATCACCTCGTGCGGGGGCAGTTTGTCCTGCTCCAGTTCCGGTGAGGTCGAGAAGACGGGGACGGCCTTCGTCCCGTCCTCCGCGTCGGTCACCGCCAGGCCGCCGTCGCCGTCGACGCATACGGCCACCTCGGCGTCGGCGAGCATCAGGGCGAACAGGTCCTGCGAGGCGTATCCGGTGGCGACGAGTTGCACGGCGGCGTCCACGGGGCCGACCGGCGGCGCCCAGCCGTGCGCGTCGGGTGAGGGGCGGTACTCGGCGTTCGCCTCCCACTCGACGATCTCCCCGTGTTCGTCGCTGCGCCAGCGGCCGAGGCTCGCCCAGGAGGGCGGGGGCTCGCCCTCGTCACCGCTCCAGTGCCGGTCGATCACGGACAGCCAGTGGTCGGGCGCCACCTTGGCGGCCTTGACGTAGTCCTCGGGCGGCTCCCTGAAGCCGGGCCGGCCCTTCAGTACGGCGGACGGGCCGCCCTGCGCGACGGAAGGGGCCGGCCCCCCGCCGACGGGCCCGTCCGCGGTGGCGTCCTCGGCGGTGGTCTCGGGCTCGTGGTCCGGAGTACCGGAAGGGCTCGTCATGGGGGGCAACTCCATCGGTGTGCGATGTCGGATCGGTGGGGTGAGGGGCGCGGTGCGGCTGGGGTCAGTCGCCGGGGCCTGGGGCGGCGGCCGCCTCCGGGCCGGTCCCGCCCCCGGTCCGGGCGCCGGCGGGCGTCGCGGTGACCGGACGCGTCGGCAGGTCCGCGCCACCGGCCACCGGGGAAGCCGACGCCTCTCCGGCCTCCGGGGAGGCCGACGCCCCACCAACCGCCTCCCCGTCCCCCGTCTCCGCCGCGCTTCGGGCCGCCGCCTCGACCGCCCGGCGCAGGGCGTCGGTCTCCACGGCCATGCCGACCGGTCCGGAGGGGTTCAGGTAGAGCACATGGCCCTCCGGTATCCGGTCCACCACCTCGTGCACCGGCGCCAGTTCGTAGCCGAAGCGCCCGGCCGCGTGCAGGTACGTGGGCGAGGTGAAGACGGGCACCACCGCCGCCCCGTCGGGCGAGGTGGCCGACAGCGGGCCGCCACCGGGGGCGAGCAGGACGGCGACCTCCGCCACGGCCAGTGTCCGGGAGACCGCTTCACCGGGGCCGTAACCCGTGGCGGCGAGCTGGACGGCCTCGTCCACCGGGTCGGTCGGAGCGGGCCAGCCGAGCGCCTGGGGCGAGGGGCGGTACTCCTCGTTGGGGCGCCACTCCTCGATCTCGCCGTCCTGACCGGACCGCCACCGCCCCACCACCGCCCAGTCGGGCGGTTCGCCCTCCCCCGGCCACGCGGGGTCGACCATGCCCAGCCAGTGGTCGGGAGCGAGCCGGGCGGCTTCCGCGATCTCCTCGGGGACCGGTGGCGCGGTGTCCTCGGCGGCCCCGGCCCCGGCGGTGTTGTCGTTCATGAGCTCCTCGCTGGGGTGTTATGCACGGTAGTCGTTCAGTATGAACCGGAGTCTGTCGGCCAGGGAGCCGGCCTGGGTCAGGTTCCGGGCCCGGAACCACGCGTCGACCAGGCGCTCCAGACGATCAGTGGTCAGAACACCGCCGTCGGAGCCGGGAAGGATACCGGGGGCGGACGGACCCAGTGCCGCCAGGACGTCCAGGGCGTCGTCCAGGACGTCCCGGTGCTCCGCCGACCAGTCGGCCACCGCCGGGTCGGCCGGGTCGGCCGGACCGGCCGGTCCCTCGTCCGCGGGCAGGCCGGCCGTGTCCAGCACGTGCTCGTCGGGGAACCTGCCGTCGACGGCCACGTGTTGCCGGAGCTCCGCCTCGGTCAAGGGGGCGAGACGGTGGTAACGGCCCCAGTTGTCCACGTAGTCGAGGTCGGCCGGCTCCGGGGTGCCGTCCCGCCTCAGGCGGTCGAGGACCAGTTGGCTGCCCCGCATGATCTCGTCCAGGGTGTGGTGCCCCGCCTGCAGCATCTCGGCCATCAGCGCGATCCGCACGAGGCCCAGGTCGACGTCCAGGCCCCATTCCTCACGCATCTTCACCGCCTGCGCCATCAGCCGGTGGGCCGATCCGGAGGTGCCGGCCCGCACCAGGGCGCCCTTCGTCTCCGCCGCGGACTGCGGAAGGCTGCTCATGGCGATGTCGTAGCGGTGCGCCCCCGGGACCCACGGCATGCTGTCGTCCGGCATCAGGGCCCGCTCGGCCTCGCTCAGCGGGGGCGACAGGTCCTCGGGGCGCAGCGGTGTCCGGAGCGCCTCTTCGGCCCGGACCGTCAGCGCCTGCTCCTCGGGCGTCCTGTCCGGCCGTCCGCTCAGCTCCTGATAGGCCGTCATCGCCTGCGACGGCGGCCGGGAGGACCGGTACTCCGCGGTGATCACGTCGGGATTCGGGTCGGGGCTGCCGAGCAGGTCGGAGATCAGTCCCCCGTTCCCGTCCGCCGACTGGGCGCCGATCCACAGCATGCCCATGCGCTCGCGCAGGTTGCCCGACTCCGCCACGGCCTGGAGCCGGTCCCGGCCGGTGCCCACCGCGCCGTCGACCGCGGGGTCGTCCGAGCCGAGTTCCGCCCAGCGGTCCGCCGCCACGGCCCGGGTCCAGAGCTCCGCCGTCATCACTCCGAGCTGGGCGTTCGCCGCTTCGTGGCCACCGAGATACCGGCCCAGCCGTTCCTCGAAGCGCGCCGCCTCCGCCGTGTAGCGGATGCGGGCCCGGACCCACTCCGGCGCCTGCCGGGCCGCGGCCGGACGCAGCACGGACACCGGGGCCGAGGACAGGGCGTCCACCACCCGGTCGAGCCGTGCCCCGCTCTCGGCGGTGGTGTCGCCCGGCCCGTCGGGGAGTCCGGCGAGGTGGCGGTCCCCGTCGCGGACCAGCAGGGCGGGCGGCGCGTCGCCGGTGCGCTCCCCGTGGAGCGTCGGCTCGCCGTCCGGACCCGCCACGGCCACGCTCACCCCGAGCCCGCGGACCGCCGCCGCCACGAGCGGTCCCATCGGCACGGCCGCGCCTTCGCCCCCGTAGGAGGCGTCCGTCATCAGCACCCGCAGACGCCGTGCGGGGCTCAGCGGGATCCGCGAGGCCGGGAGCTTGTCGCCCAGGAGCATGCCCTCCGTGCGCAGGGAGATGTCGAGGGGCTCCCCGATCCGGTCCAGGAGGCTCAGCGGGAGGTTCCGGTTCCCGTCGAGCGGCGGCACCTCCGTCTCGGACACGTCGTCGTCGGCGATGCGGCCGTCCAGCCAGGTGCGGAAGTCGTCGGCCGTCTCGATGCCCGCCTCCCGGAGCGTGCCGGCCGCCACGTGACGGAGGGCGAACAGCAGGGTGGCGACGGTCCGGTCGCCCTCTCCGGGCGACTCGTGGAGGGCGAAGACGGTGCCGTCCAGTTCTGCGGCGTACGGTCCGGTGCGCCGGTAGCCGTCAGGGGGTGCGGGGGCGTCGGCCTCCACGGCGGTGGCCTCGTCGTCGGTGAGTTCCACGATCCGCGGCGACGCCCCGTCCCCGGCGTTGTGATAGGCCGGGTGCGGGTAGGCGGGCGCCTCCACGAACTCGTAGTCGGCGAAGTCCAGCCCCGTTTCGGGCTCCGTCACGATGTCGCGGCCGACGATGCTCACCGCCATGCCCGGTGGGTAGAGCACCTCCTCCTCGCCGACCCATGCCGAGAACGGCGCGACGGGGCGAGCGGTGGAGTTCGCCACGTACCCCCGCATCGCGTGCCGGTCCTGGGCGTCGTCCATCTCCATGAGGTCGCCCCGTGTGTACTTCTCCGCCGTCTCCCGGCTCTCGGTGGTGCTGCGGAACCGCGGCATGTACAGCGTGGTCGCGGTGACGAGCGGCCCGTCCTGGGGGACCGCGTTCAGGTGTCCCGGGAGCCAGCCGCCCCAGTACACCGGCCCGTTGATCGGCGGCAGGATCTCCAGCGCCTCGACCGCCATGTCGACGTGCATGGCCAGGTCGTCGTACAGCTTGTCGGCGATCCGGTTCACCCGGCGGCGGATGTCCTGGACGTCCGGCCCGGTCGCGTCCGGACCCAGGTCCTGCAGATCGGCGGTCGCGTCGCTCAGGTCCTCGTCGTCGGTCAGCAGTTCCGGCAGGCCCTGGCCGTTGTTCACGGCGTCCTCCCGCGCGTACTGCCACACCCTCTGCCTGATCATCCAGCGGCCGACGGCCTCGCCGAAGCGGCCCGCGGTGACGTAGGTCTTGAAGAGCTCGTGGTCCTGGCTGGTGTAGAGGAACAGCGCGGTCAGGTGGCCGGGGGTCAGGGAGCGCAGGGACGCGCGGCCCCGCTCCCCGAACCGCTCGAGCCACTGGGCGGCCACCTCGGAGCGTCGCACCAGTTCCGCCGCGACGGGCGCCCCGGTCAGCGCCGCGCTCAGCGCCCGGGAGATGTCCCCGGGTACGGCGACGTCGTACCGGGAGACGAAGGACGTCCTGATGTCGTAGAGGTGGTGGTGCGGCAGCACCGGGCCGACACCGAAGGCACTCCCCGCCACCTGGTGCAGCCTGGCGCCGTCGCGGGTGAGCGCGACGCGTTCCGCCTCGGTGCCCACGCCGGCCATGTGGGAGGCGCGCAGCACCTCGTGCAGGGACTGGGTGTCGGTCAGGATCGACCAGGCCAGCAGCGCCTTGCGGAAGGCCATCAGCTCGGGCCCGCTCGCCCCGATCGCCCGGTAGGCCTGCAGCAGCCACAGGGCCGGGCCGACCACCCCGCCGACGTAGCGGAATCCGCGCGGGTCGTGCGCGGTCCGGTACGCCCCCTGCCGGGGGCCCCACGGCCGGGGTGCCCACGGTGAGCGGAGCCAGCCGGGCAGGGTGTGCTGCAGGGTGACGGGCCCGGCGTCGCCGTACGCCGCGTGACCGAACGCCTGGATCAGGTGGGGTACGGACGGCCCGGCCGCCAGGAATCGGCGCACCGCGTCCGGCTCCCCGAGCCACCGCTGCGCCTCCGGCCCCTGGAAGAAGGCACCGTCCGCGGCGAGCGCGCCGTGCCGCTGCGCCAGGACGTGATGGAGCCGGGTGAGGGCGCGCACGGCACCCTGGGCGGCCTCGGGGTCGGCGACCAGCTTCTGCGCCAGGCCGAACTCGAAGCGGTAGCTGAAGTTCCGCCACTCGCGGTCCCGGTAGAGCCCGGCGAAGCGCACGCTCTCGGGTGATCCGGCGACACGCCATCCGGGCACGGACCAGGGCGCTCCGGTGGACGCGTCCGGCTCCCCGGCGAGGGTCGAGGGCAGAGGGAGGCCGAGGTCCGTGCCGGTCCGGGAGCGCGGGGTGACGCGCAGCATGGTCGTGGGGCTGCCGTCGGCGGCCTCCAGGAGGTGGATGTCGGCCGTCGGCCGCCCGTCCTCGTCCCGGCCGGGGGTGATCGCGGTGCGGCCGGTGTTGAGGTACACGTCCAGGCCGGTGAGGTCGGCGATCCCCTGGGCCCGTCGAACGGCGCGCCGCAGGCTGTCGCCCCCGGGTGCGGCGCCGGTGGGCACGCCGGTGCCGGTGGCGATGTCGCACGAGAGAACCGTGATGGTGGTGAAGCCCCCCGCGGCCAGATCCTGGCCGAGCAGGCGCCCCACCATCGCGCCGTCCGCACCGACGGGCATGTCGTTCCCACCGGCGACGGCATAGCCGTCCTCCCCGCCGTGGGACGTCCAGAAGAACGTGCCGGACCGTGCCGTGGCGGGCAGGGGACGCCGCCGGGCCACGCGTTCCCGGGCCGGGCCGCGACTCCACTCGGTGTAGTGGGTGGCCTCGTGCAGGCGGCCGTAGAAGGGCTCGCGCAGCGCCCAGTCGCGCCGGGTGAAGGACGCCTTGCCGACCGTCGTGCCGTTCTCGCGGATCTCCTGGACGACGATCCCTTCCGGGGCGGGCGCGGTCTCGTGACCCGCCCACGGGGTGTTCCAGTAATCACGCCGCGGATAGGCGTCGACCCGCGCGCCGAAGGCGCCGTCGTCACCGAGGTCGGAGCGGGCGTCGACGTCGGAGTGCTCGGCGGCGTCGGACACGTCGGAGTCGGAGTCGGCGGGACCGAGGTCGAACAGGTCGTCCACCGACTCCTCGAACGCGGCCGGGGCGTACGGAAGCGGGTCGGCCTGCGTCGTTCCGGCGAGGCCGTCGGGCAGCGCGGTCGCCTCCTCCGCCAGCTCGTGCAGCATCGGGGGCCGCCTGTGGGTCTCGACGAGCCGTCGGCCGACGACGTCGAACCTCATGCCCGGCGGGTACAGCGCCTCCCCTTCCGAGAGGTGCTTGAGGAAGGGGGTGCCGTCGCGTGCCGTCGAGTTCCTGACCTCGACCAGCTTGCGGTGCGAACCGGCGGGGACCGCCTTGTCGCCCAGGGCGAATTCGGTCGCCTCCTCGACCTTCAGCGAGGTGCTGCGGAAGAACGCCACGTCGATGGTCCCGGCACCGTACATGGGGCCGTCCACGGCGGGCCGGTCGATGGGGCCGGGCGCTCCCCGCTCGCCCCACCAGGCGGTCCGTCCGACGGACGGCAGGATCTCCAGCGCCTCGACGGCCATGTCGATGTGCAGCTTCAGCTCGCCGTGGAGCCGGTCGGCCATCATGTCCGCGCGGCGCCTCAGCCGGGCCAGCTCCGGGCTCGGCGTGTCCAGGTCGGGCAGGTCGGACAGGTCCTCGTACAGATCGGCGAAGTCGGGTTGGCCGACCAGGGTGAGCGGCGGCATCTCCAGCTCCTCCTCGCGCGCCGACTCCAGGAGGTAGCGCCAGGTGTGGAAGCGCACCAGGTGACGGCTGAGGCCCTGGCCGAGTCGCTCGCCGTTGAGCACGGCCTTCATCAACCGGTAGTCGTACGAGCTGTAGAGGTACAGGGCCGTGATGTGGGCCGGGGTGAGTCGCCTGAGCGACTCGGCGCCCCGGTCGCCGTACCGCTCCAGCCACTCGGCCATGACCTGGAGCCTGCGGGACGGTCGGGGCGGCAGTGTGCCGTCGAGCGCCGCCCCGGCCATGGTGACGAGGGCGTCCGGTACGTCCATCGTCCCGGTGAGCTCGAACGGGAACGTCATGCGCTCCTGGTAGAAGGCCTGGTGCGGCGGGGTCAGGGCGGCGGGTGCGCCGCCGTCGTCGTCGAGCGGAAGCAGGCCGCTCTCCGTGAACCGGCGCACCGTCCAGGTGTGCAGCGCGGCACCGTCACGGGTGGCGGCGGCCCGCTCGTCCTCGGTGCCCATGCCGATCAGGTGGGAGGCGCGCAGCACCTCGTGCAGCGACTGGAGGTCGTACGGGATCGTCCAGGCGACCACGGCGGCACGGAACTCCGGCAGCAGGGTCGCCGGCAGGCCGAGCGCGGCGAACATCCGCAGCAGGCGCAGCGCGGGGCCGCGCTCACCGCCCACCCGGCGGAAGCCCCGGCTGTCGTGCACGGCGCGGTAGGCGCTGTCGGCCGCGAACCGCGCGCCGCCCTCGGCGAGGGCCTCCTCGACCGGGCGGGGCAGCCCCGGGCCTGCGTAGGCGGCGTACACGAGGGCTCGCATCAGCCCGTCCAGCGCTTCCGGTCCCGGCGGCTCGTCGAGCAGCCGTTCCAGCTCGGCGACCGGGTCCCCGGGCGTCGTGTCCGGGGCGAAGAACGCACGCGCCGCACGCTCGTCGCCGTTGCGCTCGGCGAGCCGCTCGTACACCCCGCGCACCGCCAGCCCGGCCGTCTCGGCGAGTTCGGGGGCGTCGCTCAGCGCCTCGGCGAGGGAGTCCTCCCAGTCGACGCTCGCCTGCCGCCATGCCCGCTCCCGGTAGAAGCCCGTGAAGCGCGGGGTGTCCGGGGCACCGGCCGGCCGCCAGGACGACACCGCCCAGGTCGCTCCCTCGGCCGCGTCGGCGGCTTCGGTCCGTTCCGGGGTGGCGTCCGGCGTACCGCCCGTGACGTTGAACCGGCCGGGCGCCGGATAGGCGAACGCGGTACGCCCGCCGGCCGCCGGGGCGGGTGCGCGGGGGCCCGTCCAGCCGTCCGGATACTCCGTCACCCATTCCGTGGGCTGCCCGTCGGCGTCCTCCAGCAGGTGCGGCAGCCCGTCGGACACCGCCGCGCGCCCCACCGGCAGATGCGTCGGCAGCCGCGACCCGTTCGCGATCCGCCTGGCCCGTGCCCGGGCCTCGGCCTCGCTCCGGGGCACGTCGCCGGGCCCGCACGCGAGCACCGTCACGCTGCGGAAGCCACGGTCCGAGGCCGACCGCAGCAACCGCCCGGCGTACGAACCGTCGTCCTGCCGCACGCCACCGTCCTCGGTGACCAGCGCGAACCCTCGGGCGCCGCCGTGCGACGCGAAGTAGAACGTCCCGTCGGCCGTGCCACCGCCCGGCAGCGCCTGGTGGGTCGCCACCGGCCGGCCCTCGCCGTCGCGCTCCCACGACACGAAGCCCGTCGCACGGTCCAGCCGGCCGTACTCCTCCTGCCGCTCCGCCCAGTCGGCGTCGTCGAACGAGGCCACCCCGATCAGCTCGCCGTCCTGCCCGTGGACGGGGCGCAGCACCGGTGCGGGCCGCGGTCCGCCCTCGGTGGCGGAGGCGAGGGGAGGGACGCCGAACAGTTCGTCCGGGGAGCCGGGTTCCGTGGTCCGGCCCGTGGCGCCCGGTACGTCCTGACGTGGTGTCACCTCGCGGACCTCGACGGACTCGTAGGGCTGCGTCCGCGAGTCGCCCGGGACGATCGTCCGGGTGGAGACGTCGAAGGAGGCGCCCGGCGGGTACAAAGCCTCCGTCTCCAGCGGCCGGACCGCGAACGGGTTGACCTCCCGCGCCGTCGAGCGCGCCACGTGCAC
Source organism: Streptomyces sp. SirexAA-E (assembly GCF_000177195.2). Taxonomy (GTDB): domain Bacteria; phylum Actinomycetota; class Actinomycetes; order Streptomycetales; family Streptomycetaceae; genus Streptomyces; species Streptomyces flavovirens. The sequence goes on along the minus strand of NC_015953.1, from coordinate 5,824,660 downwards.
CAGCCCGCGATGCGCGTCGCCGGGAACGCCCTTGCTCCGGTGCATGAAGCCCAGCGCTTCCCCCCTCGCCAGCGCCGTGCTGCGGAAGAACGGCATCGTGATCGTGTCCCTGCCGTACACCGGGCCGTCCGACGGCGGCTCGCCCAGCGCGCCGGGCATCCCGCGGTCGCCCCACCAGACGTCGGCGTTCAGCGGGGGCAGGATCTCCAGCGCCTCGATCGTCATGTCGACGTGCAGCGACAGCTCGTCGTACACCGCGTCCGCCATCGCGTCGAGGCGGCGCCTGAGGCGGGCCACCTCGGGGGTCGCCTCCTGGAGGTCGTCCACCTCCCACATCGCGTCGAACAGGGCGGAGAAGCCCTCCTGCTTGCGCAGCGTCGCCGGAAGGAGGTCGGCGGCGCCGACCTCGGCCATCTTCCGGGTCATCGTCCAGGCGTTGAGGCGCACCAGGCGCCGTCCCATCCCCGCTCCGAAACGCTCACCGTTGAGGAACGCCTTCATCAGCCGGTAGTCGGCACCGCTGTAGAGGTGTACGGCCGTCAGATGGGCCGGGTCCAGTCGCTCCAGGGCCTTTCTGCCCACGTCGCCGTAGCGGTTCAGCCACGCGTGGAGCGCCCGGCTGCGGTCGGTGTCGGACGGCAGGGTTCCGGCCAGTGCGGCGTCGACCAGTTCCACGAGGCCACCGGGGAGGTCCAGCTTGCTGCCCGTGATGTCCCGGCCGAACGTCATCCGGGCGGCGTACCGCGCGCGGTGCGGCGGGACGAGCCGCGGGTCGGTCCCGTCCCGGCCGGTCCGGTGGGCCTCGGACGCCCTGACCGAGTCCGCCACCCAGGTGTGGAGTCCGGCACCGTCGCGCAGGGCGAGGTCGCGCTCCTCGGCGGTACCCAGGCCGAGCCGGTGGGAGGCGCGCAGGATCTCGTGGAGCGACTGGAGGTCGGCCGGGACCGCCCAGGCGACGAGCGCGTCGCGCAGCGCGAGGAGCCGGTCGGGCGACGCGCCGAGCGCGGCGTAGGCGCGCAGCAGCCGGAGTGCGGGGCCGTGCTCACCGCCCACCCGGCGCATGCCCCGGCTGTCGTGCACGTCGCGGTAGGCACTGCCCGGTGCGTACCGCGCGCGGTTCCCGGCCGGGCGGGACAGGGCCTCGGCGACCTCACGCGGCAGTCCGGGGCCCGCGTACGACGCGTACACGAGCGCGGTCATCAGCGCGTCGAGGGCGAGCGGCCCCGGGGGCAGCGCGAGCAGCCGTTCCAGCTCCGCGGCCGGGTCCCCGGGGGCCGCGTCCGGCGCGAAGAAGGCGCGCCGGGCCGCGTCCTCGCCGTGGCGGGCGGCGAGTTCGCCGTACGTGCGGGCGACGGCGTCGCGTGCGGACTCGGTGGGTCCGGCGGCCCGGCCCAGGTGCTCCGCGTACGCGAGCTCCAGGGCCGTGCCGAGGCGCCGCCACGCGCGGTCCCGGTACATGGCCGCGAACCGCACGGCGCCGGGCGATCCGGCGGGACGCCAGGACGGCACCGCCCAGCCCGGACCGCCGTCGGAGGCGTTGGGTGTGTCGGCGGTGTCCGCCTCCGGGGCGTTCCCTCGGCCGGCCGGGGTCACGGGGGTGGCGTTGATCCGGGCGGCGGACGGATGGGCGAGGCCGGACCGTGCGCCCGGCTCACCGGTACCGGGACCCGCGAAGTGGAACGTCCCGACGCCGGAGTCGTGCCGGGCCGCGGGTGTCGGCCAGAGGGGGGCCGCCCCGTCGGAGGCACCGGGACCGGTGACCGGGGCCGTGGTGACACCCCCCGAGGACGAGGTCTGGGCCGGCCGGGCCTTCCAGACGGTATGGCGCCACTCCCCCAGCTTCTTCTCGCGGAGGGCGGTGATGCGCAGCGGGTCGAACGGGTCGTCCTCGAGGACGTCGAGCGGTCCCGAGTAACCGAAGGCGTTCCGGCCGGTGCGGTCGGAGAACGCCTGCGTCCGCTCCGGTCCCCCGGCGGTGAAGCCGGACATCGGGAAGACGACGGGGACGTCGACGCCCGCCTCGGTCACCAGCGGGGCCAGGTCCAGAAGTGCCCAGAGCTCTTCGTCGGAGACGGGCAGCGGAGGGTGCCCGGGCAGGTGGATGACGATGCCGCCGTCGTCCTGGCGGATGCCGGTCCAGATCACCAGGGACGCCCCGGACGGCTCCTTGGACCTCCAATCCGCCGGGTGGGGGATGTCGAGGATGTCGCCGCCGCTCTTCAGCCGCGCGTACCAGCGGCTGCCGTCCACGCCGTTCGGGGCCGGGCGTCCGCTCCAGTTGTAGCCGGTCGGCTCCGTGCCGTCGGTGAGGATCTGCTTGAAGGCGCCCAGCTCACGGAGGTGGTGGGCGGCCAGCAGATGCGGGTCGGAGATGTCCACGCCGCGCGCGTGGGCCCGGGTGGCCAGGAGCGTCAGCTCCATGACCGCGTCATCGCTCCACGCGTCCGTGGGCGCCAGGTGCAGGACACCGCGGCCCAGGCTCTCCTGCTCCGCCGGGTTCAACCGGAACAGGATCCGGTCGGCCGCGGCCACCGTCGCCCAGAAGGCCCGTGCGGTGTCCTTCGGACGCACCGTCACGGAACCGGGCAGCCCCAGCGCGTCCCGGACGAGAACCGGTCCCTCGCTGCCCGAGAGCTCCTCGACGGTGTACGTCAGCGCGGTGTCCGGGAGCATCTCGCCGAGCGTGGCGTCCGGCCGCAGGGCCACCTGGTCCCGGGCCGCGTCCAGGACGCGCAGGTAGGCCGCCTGGTCCGGGGTGTCCCCGCCGATCCGCCGGGCGAGGAAGGTCCACAGGTCCGTCCGGAACGGTGTGAGCAGCCGCATCCCGGGGTCGTTGGCGCGCAGGGTCTCCAGTGCGGCGGCGCCCCTCAGCGCCCGCTCGTACCGGCCGCCCGGCACACCGAGGTCGTCCTCGACGCCGTGGCCGAACACGAGGCGCAGCGCACGGACCAGCCGCAGTGCGGCCGCGCGGGTCTCCGGCGGCACGGCGCCGGGGTCGCGGTGCAGGCCGGCGGTCCACGCCAGCTGGTCCAGCCCGCCGTCCAACGGCTCCGGCCGGACGCGCTCCGTACGCCCGATCACACCGCCGGGGGTGTCCTCCAGCACGCGGGAGTCATCGTCCAACGCCCTGACCAGGGTCGAGGCCTCGACCTCCCGCCGGCTGACATTGGCCGTGTGCTGGGCGAGAGACACCTCCTCCAGGGGGTCCTCCACGCGAGGTACCGGGCGGCCCTCCTCCTGACGGTTGCGGTGGTCGCCCGCCGACCCGGCGTAGCAGACCTCCAGCCCCATCCGGTGGCCGGCGGGCAGCTCGCCGACCTCGCGCAGTCCGCCGATGTACCGCCCGCCGTCGGCCGCGTCCAGCAGCACCGTCCGGCCGTCGCGCAGGACGATCGCCAGCGCGCCCGGGAGCCCGTGGCCGTAGTACGTGTAGACCGCGCGGTCCGGGGTGAACGGCTCGGTGCCGACCTGCTTGTCGCCTTCGCCGGTGGCCACGTAGTGCATCAGCCGCCGCTTGTCGAAGAAGGCCCGCAGCAGTTCCTCGCGCCTGGCCATGTTGTCGTTCACCGACATGCGGCCGAACCGCTCGCGGCGGTCGAAGACCAGGGGGCGGGTGGCCACGTCGCTGTCGCGGAACGTCGTGCCGTCGACCGACGTCCACGTGCGGTCCTCGAACGGCGCCGGTACCGCGGGCGGGTCGAAGGGCACCCAGTCGCCGTGCCAGTCCGCGGTGTTCCGGACGGTCATCGTCGGCACGTGGGCGTTCAGGGCGGGGTCGTGCCGCAGACGCCCGTCACCGCTGGGCGCCCACACCCGCCGGCCCAGTCTGACGGCGACGGCGCGCATCAGCTCCAGGTACTGCGAGCCCGCGTGCGGGATCGCCAGTACCACCGGCACGTGAGGCGGGAGTTTCGCCAGTTCCGGATCGTTCGCCAGCTTCTCGGCGAACGCCTCGTGGCTCAGTTGCCGTGCGTCCAGGGCGCGGTCCCCGACCACGTACGCTTCGGCACCCCACGGCGCGGGCCGGTCGGGCCCCGGTACCTCCGGGCTGCCCTGACCGCCCGTGACCTCCCGCACCCGGTCGATCCGTACCCGGTCGATCCACGCCCCCGCCAGGTCGCGTCCGCGCACCGCGCCGGAGCCGTCCCGCAGCACGGTGCCCGGGTCCTGGAACGGGTCCGCCGCCTGCCCGGCCGGGGACGCCGGACCGAAGAGGGCCAGTTGGTCCTGGGTGGTGGTGGGCCCGGTGGTGGGCTGCTGCCGGGTGGTGGCGGTCCAGCGGCCCGGGGCCCCGGTGTCCGGGTCCGGCAGGACGACGATGCCGAGCGGGACGGCGGGGCTGCCGGAGGTGAGCGTCATCGGTGCGCTGTGGCCGTAGGCGGGGCGTCCGGTCAGCTGGGAGAACCGCTGCACCAGCCGCGGGCTCAGTGCCCCCGGCCCGGTGGTCAGGAACAGCACCGGGATGCCGAGCGGGACCGTACGCAGCGCCGGGGCCATGCCCAGCAGGGCCAGGAACTCGTTCTCGGGTACGCGGACGGGGGAGCGGCCGGGCAGGTGGAGGACGGGTGTGCCGGTCCGGTCGGCCTCGACCAGGTTCAGGACGGGCATGGGCTTGCCCGGGCCGGTCCATTCCGGCGTGAGCGGGTGTGCGGTCGTCCCGCCGGGCCCTTGCGTCGCCCGGCGCACGGTGCTCCAGTCGACGCCGGCGGGTGCGGGGGTGCCGGACCAGTTGACGCCCTGGACGTTGGGGCCCTGCTTCAGCAGGGAAGCCGGGCCGAATGCACCGGTCTCCGCCAGGTGGTACGCGGCGAGCAGGTCGTGGTCGGAGACGTCCAGGCCCTCCGCGATCGCCTTGGCCGACAGCGCCCACACGGCTTCCTGATGCGACCGGCCCCAGGCCGTGGAGCTGTCGAGGTGCAGGACCTTGCGGCCCATGGCCTCCCGGTCCGCGGGTGGCATCGGGCGGAACATCTGGGCGGCCCGGGCCGTGGCCCACAGGGTGGACGCCACGTGCCGCGGGGTGAGCGCCGCCGAGGCGGGCAGCGACTGCACATGGCGGATCATCCGCTCACCCGCGTCCGTCAGCTGTTTCACGGTGATCTGGAGTGCCGGCGACGGCACCGCGTCCGTGAGCCGGGCGGTGGGATCGGCCTCGATCCACCGCGCGGCGTGGTCGAGCAGGGCGAGGTACCCGGCCGGGTCGGGGGCACGGCCGGTGTGCTCCTGGACGAAGAAGTCGAGGAAGTCCTTGCGGAACGGGGTGAATTGGCTGATCAGGGGGTCGTTGGCGCGCAGCCGCTCCAGCGCGCCGACGCCCTTGAGCGCCCGCTCGTAGCGACCGCCGGGTATGCCGCGGTGGTCCTCGATCTCGTTGCCGAACACCGTCCGCAGCGCACGCACCAGCCGCAGTGCCGTCGCCCGCGTCCCGGACGGCACCGCGCCCGGGGTGCGGTGCAGTCCCGCCTCCCGCGCCAGCTGGTCCAGCTCGTGGTCCAGCGGCTCGGGCCGGCGCAGGACCCGGCGGCCCCGCTCACCGTCGGCCGCGCTCATGGTGGACCGCCGGGTGCCGTCCAGGCCGGTCTGCCGGGTGGACCCGTCCGTCTCCCGACGGCTCAGGTTGGCGACGTACTGGTCGAGGGAGACGTCGCCCAGCGGATCGTCGATGTGCGGGGCCGGACCGTACGACGGCTGCGGGCGCGCGGGGTCACCGTCCGACGCGCTCCAGCAGACCTCCAGGTGGATCCGGTGCCCCTGCGGCAGCTCCCGCACCTCACGCAGACCCGCGATGTACGCGGCCGCGTCCTGCTTGCCCAGCCACACCGTCCGGCCGTCACGGAGCGGCAGCTGCATCCGGCCGGGTTCGCCGTGGCCGGCGTAGACGTACACCGCCGAGTCCATGGAGACCGGCTCGGAGGCCGCCACCTGGGCCTGGGTACCGGCGGGCGTCCAGTGCACGAGCTGCCGGATCTTGCGGAGGGTCCGGAAGTCCCGCTCGCGGCGCCGCAGCCCGTCCTGCCGGTGGACGGCCAGCCGGCCGAACCGCTCGTGGTTCTCGTCGGCCAGCGGGCGCGTGACCACGTCGCTGTCGTGGAACACCGTCCCGTCCAGCGCCGTCCACGCGCGGTCCGCGTACGGTCCGGTCGCGGCCGACGGAGAGACGGCCACCCACTCCCCGACCGGCGCCTGGGGGTCCGGGTCCGTCATCGCCAGGACGTGCGCGTCCCCGGTGCCGTCGGGAACCGGGCGTCCCATCCCGCTCGGCCCCCACACGGTGCGCCCCAGCCGGTCGGCCACCACCCGCAGCATCTGCTGGTACCCGTCCCCCGCGAACGGGACGGCCAGGACGACGGGGACGTCCTCCGGCAGCCTGCCGAGTTCCGGGTCGGCGGCCAGCGCGTCGGCGATCCCCTCGCCGTCCAGCACGCGGCCGTCCGGCAGCCGCACCCGCCCGTCCTCGCCGTCGGCCGCCACCACGTACGCCGAATCGGGCCACGGAGCGGGTCCGCTGGAAACCAGCTCGGGCGCCGCACCCGGCCGGGTCTCGACGACCCGCAGCGTCCCCGGCAGGACCCGGCTCATCGGCCGGGCCGTCCAGTTGCGGCCCTGCGGACTCCCCGACGGGCCGGTGACCAGGGACTCCGGCGCCAGCAGCGGGTCGGTCGGGCCGGTGAACGCCCCGGACACCGCCCGAGGCACGGTGGCGGGGGCCACCGCGGAGGCGGGCCCGGTGTCCGACGGCCCGAAGAAGGACGCCTCGACCGGCTGCTCCGCCACGCCGCCGACCGCGCCTCCCGGGGCAGCCCTGTCCCAGGCCCGCACGCTGTGGTGCCGCGGGACGATCGACAGCCCCGAGAGCTCCAGGTGGACGCCGGTCGAGCCCGCGGCGGAGAGCAGCAGGAACTGCAGGGCCACCGGCAGCGGGGGCTCGGCCTGGCCGTTGGCGGTGAAGTACGAGCTGACGGCGGAGCGGAGGTCGCTCCAGGTGAGGGACGTCCGGACGCCGGCGGCCGCACGGGTCCGGTCCAGGGCCCAGAAGCCGCGCAGCAGCGCTTCGAGTGCGTCCGCGTCGTTCTCCAGCATGGGGCCGTAGACCAGCCGGACGGCTCGGAACCACCGCTGTACGTCGGGTGACCTGCCGCGGTCGCCGGTGATCCGCTCGGCCCACCGGCCCAGTTCGGCGGTCGAGGGCTCGGGGCGGAAACCCGCCCACCAGTCGCCCTCGGCCAGCTGCCAGTGCGGTGGGGAGGTTCCGTCGGAGGGTGCCAGGAACGCTTCGACGCCGCTGCCGGGGGCCCAGACCCAGCGGTCCAGGCCGTTGGCCAGGATCTGGCCGGCCACCGGCCTCTCCAGCGGGTCGGCGGGCGGAGGACCCGCCAGGTCGGCCCCCGTCACCACGACGGGGACCTCCGGTGCCAGTGCGGTCAGGTCTCCGTCGACCGCGAACAGGAAGTCCACGACCCTGTCGTAGTCGACCACCGCCTCGGCACCGTCGGCCAGCGCGAGGACCGCGGCCTCGGGGCCGCCTCGGAGCCCGACCATGTACGCGTCCTCGAACGGGAGCGTCTGGGGCGGGCTCTCCAGCGGCACCGGGCCCGGCCGCAGGAAGGTGAACGTGGACACCTCGGGCAGCAGGCCGTAGGTCTGCCGCAGTCCGTCCTGCCAGTCCCGCAGCGGCCGGGAGGACGTCCCCACCGGCTTGTCGTCCGCGTCGCGGTGCCTGATCACCAGCACCCGGTCCAGGAGGACGCGGGACCCGTCCAGCGCGACCAGTTCCGAGAACCACCGCAGGAACGGAGGGGTCTGCCCGGGGTCGGCCAGGATGCCCAGGGCGGTGCGCGCCGCGTCGAAGATCTCCTGGGCCCTCGTCCGGCCTCCCGGGGGTATGTGGGGCAGCAGCTCGTACGCCTCCACGAGCGCCGCCCGCAGGCCCTGGTAGGCGGGGTGGCCGGCGTGCAGCGGCCTGCCCAGGGCGTATCCGCCCAGTGCGAGCGCGATGTTCCTGCTCTCCCACTCGGTCATCAGCTTCCTGGTGGGGGCGCCGACCTGCGGGACGCCCGCTCGCGCGGCCACCACGAGGAAGCCCGAGACACCCTGCACCACCGGGTTGCCCACGATCCGCAGGACGGACTCGCGCAGGACGTCCTCGGGCAGCGGGGCCCGGTGCCTCAGCGCGCGCTCGTAGGCGCTGAGGCCGTAGGCGGACATCTCCGCGACGGCGCGCCGGACCTCCTCGGGCGTCATGAACTGGCCCGTGTAGCCGAAGTGCCGCAGCTCCGCGAGGACCAGCGGGACGGCCAGCCGGCCGTCGTCGGTGTCCAGGGTCGGGTAGTCGCCGTCGTCCATCCCGACGGCGTAGCGCTGGCTGATGAGGGCGCCCTGGGACGTCCGGCCGGTGAGGACGGCCGTCCAGTGCTCGCGGGGCGTCGGCACGTCCGTGCCGGCGGTGTCGAAGAAACCGGTCTCGGGGGGCAGGTTCGGCGTCAGCCGCTGCCGGTAGAACTCCAGCAGCCTGCCCAGGTGCTGGACGACGTCCTCGGTGAGCTGGTCGTGGCGCTCGTCGAGGAAGGCGCGGGTACGGGGCCGCAGCGCCCGCAGGACACGGTCCAGGGCATGCCGCGAGGCAGCGGGCAGGAGGTTCTTGATGAGCTCCGGATCGATCCCCGGCGGCCGGGAGTTGTCGAAGACGTTGCCGATCGGCGCGGCCGCGACGTTCTGGAAGCCCAGCCATCCGTAGCCCCACACCTCGTCGATGTCCGGGACGGCCGCGAGGAAGGGGACGATGTGGTTCTCCACCGCGTTCGCGCCGAGGACGTGGTTCGCGAACGTCGTGGTGACCATCTGGCCGAAGCTCCGGGCACCGGCTGTCGCGGTCTCGAACTGTTCGGCGGTCGACCGCTCGTAGGCGATGTCCTGGAGCTCCCGGAGGCCGACAGCGGGGTAACCGACGGTGAGCTGGCCGTAGGCGGACCAGTCGAAGCCCTCGGGAGCGGGGTTGACCTTCGTCGCCAGGCCGACCTCGGTGAACGTCCAGCCGCCGAGCGGCCCCAACACCTCGGTGAGCGGCACGGCGGCCTGCCGCTCGTCCGCGATCCTCCCGGCGGCACGCGCCCGCTGCAACTGGGCCATGCCCTCTTCCTGGGACTGCCTCCGCTCTCCCGGGATCACCGCCATCGGATCGAGGACGAACTCACCGATGGTGTACTTCCCCCGGACGGGCTGCGGTTCTCCCGGTGCCACCTGCGGCCTGTCGACGTGGAGCAGGCCGTCGGCCGTCATCCAGAAGGCCCGGCCGTCGGTGACGAGCGTGATGCCGGGGCCGTGGGCCAGGACGAGTGTCGTGGTGATGCGTCCCGGCACCGCGATGAAGAGGTCCCGGCGCTCCTCCAGCTCCAGCCCGATGGCGCCGTACGAGGGTTCGACCGCCGCGTCCAGCTCCGCGTGCACCGTGGAGGAGGACTGCGAGAACTCCGGCAGCGCGTGTTCCAGGGCCTGCCCGGCGGGGCCGACGACCACGGCACGCGCGTCGGACGCCGCGACGGCCGGCGGGAGGGCCGACACCTGACGGCCGTGACCGGCCGACAGGTCCACCCACAGCACACCGTCACGCCCGCTCACGTGGTACGCCGCCCACGCGTGCCCCGCCAGCGGACCCTGACGGCGCGCCAGGACGAACGCCACCGCGCCGGGCCCCTGGGCCGCGACCGCCCCGGCCACCGACGCCCACGACCGCACCCGGCGCCACCCGGGGCCCATCACCAGGGACGATTCCGCGGCATTCCCGAGGGTCACGGAATCGTCCGCCGTCAGCGCCGGCCGCACCCCCCGCCGGAACAGTTCGGCGCGCAGCGCCCCCAGCAGCACCAGGCACCGCTCGACCGTCATGCCGCGCACCGGCTCGCGACCCGCCACCCGGCGCGCCGTCGCCGTCAGCTCCGCGCGGCTGAGCGGCGGCGGCACCGTGACCGGGGCCCCGGTCAGGCTCCGCGGCACCGCGGACGGCTTCGGCGAGGAGAACAGGGCGTCGCCGTAGGGAGCCGGCGCCAGGACACTGGAGTTGAGCCCCTGGAGCCACGCCTTGCGCCACACGCCCGGCTTCCCGCTCTTCGTCTCCGGCAGGCCGATCAGACGCATCGGGGCGGCCGTGGTGCCCGGCGCCGGGGTGGTCGGTGCCACCGTGAGCGCCCCGCTGTACGCCCAGCCGTTGCGGGCGGTGCGGTTGGAGAACGCCTCCGACAGCACCATCGGGCGCCCCGCGCCGCTGCCCGCACCGGACAGCACGAACAGCACCGGAACCCCGAGCGCCGTCATGCGCAGCACGGGCGCCAGGTCCAGCAGGGCCAGGAACTCCCCGTCGGCCACCCGGAACGGCGGCGTACCGGGCAGGTGGAGGACGACGAAGCCTTCGGCGTCGGTGTCCGTCCACACCACCATGACGTCCTGGTGCTCCCCCTCGGCCGTCCAGGGCGCGCGGAAGTGCTCGAGGGAGCTTCCGTCCCCCTCCTTGTCCTGCCTGCCGACGCCCCGGAGGTCGACACCGCCGGGGGCGGGCCTGCCGCTCCAGTTGAAGCCCTGGAACTTCTCGCCGTCCCTGAGGTGGTGGGCCGGTCCGAACGCTCCCTTGGACGCGAGGTGGAAGGCGGACAGGGTGAAGAAGTCCGCCGGGTCGAGACCGGCCGAGATCGCCTGGGCCGTCAGCATCCACAGCTGCTGCTTCCTCGCCGGGGCCCACTGCTCGTCGGGGAACATGTGGAGGACCCTGCGGCCCAGCTTCTCCGTGAACGCGTCGTCCCGGCCGGCCATCTGCCGGGCGGCGCCGGCCATCGCCCAGAAGGCGTGCGTCACGGCGCGCTTCGTGACCGGGACGCTCTCGGGCTGCCTCAGCACGTTCCGCACGACGGCCGCGCCGAGCTGCGTCATCTGCCGCATGGCGTGGAGAATCGCCGGGTCCGCGACGGCCTCGCTCAGCGGGGCCGCCGGCTTCTGCGCCACCAGCCGTGCGGCGAGGTCCAGGACCTTGCGGTAGTCGTCGGGGCTCGGCGACCTGCCCCCCAGCCGCTGGGCGACGAAGGTCCACAGCTCCATGCGGAACGGCGTGAACCGGCTCAGCGCCGCGTCGTTGGCGCGCAGGGTCTCCATCGCGCCGATGCCCTTGAGCAGTTGCTCGTGCAGTGGGCCGTCCGTCTCGGCCTCGGGGCCGAACACGATCCGCAGGGCCCGCACCAGCCGGAGGGTGGTCGCGCGCACCTCGGGCGGCACCTCGCCCTCACCGGTGTGCAGTCCCGCGGCCCGTGCCATCCGGTCCAGCTCGTGCGGCAGGGGCTCGGGAACCACGTCCCTGCGCCGCCCGGCCACCCCGCCGGGGGTGTCGTGCAGGATGTGGGCATCGGTGTGGAAGCCACTGCTCATCAGCGACCCGTCGGTCACCCGACGGCTCGCGTTCGCCGTGTGCTGGGCGAGGGACACCTCCTCCAGCGGATCGTGCACCTGGGGCGCCGGCCGGTTGTCCAGCTGCGGCAGCGCCGGGTTCCCCGCGGAGTCGCTCCAGCACACCTCCAGCTTCACGCGGTGGCCCTTCGGCAGCTCCGCCACCTCGGGGAGCCCGCCGACGTACCGTCCGCCGTCCGCCGCGCCCAGCCACACCGTCCGGCCGTCGCGCAGGGCCAGGAGCAGACCGCCCGGCAGCCCGTGGGCGACGTACACGTACACCGCCGGATCAGGGGTCCGTGTCTCCTCGCTGATCAGGGCGGTCCTGCTGCCGGACGCCATCAGGTGGACCTGCTTTTTCGCGCGCAGGTACGTCCGCATCAGCCGCTCACGGTCCCGTACGTCGTCCACGTGCGACATCCGGCCGAACCGCTCGTTCCGGTCGGAGACCAGGGGCCGGGACGCGACGTCGCTGTCGCGGAACGTCGTGCCGTCCAGCGCCGTCCACGTACGGTCCGGGAGCGGTGCGACCGCCTTCGTCGGGTGGAACGGCACCCACGAGCCGAGCGGCTGGTCCGGGCCGTGGTCGATGAGCGCCGGGACGTGCTCGCGCTTCTTGTTGCGCACCAGACGGGCGTCGCCGCTGGGCGCCCACACCGGCCGCTCCAGCAGGTTGGCGACGGCCCGCAGGTACTCCAGATACCGCTCGTTCGCCAGATTCGGCACCATCAGGACGACCGGGACGTCCTTGGGCAGCTTCGCCAGCTCGGGGTCCGCCGCCAGCTCCGCCGCCAGCTTCTCGGCGTCCAGCACCCGCCCGTCGGGGAAACGCACACCGTCCGGGTGGCTCTCGCCCCACACGACGTACGCCGAGTCCCCCCACGGTGCGGCCTCGTCCGCGCCCGGCACCTCCTTCAACGGCTGGTCCGGCTGCTCCTCGAAGACCCGCACCCGCCCGATCCGCAGCTGACGCACCTTCTCGCCCGTCAGGTTGCGGCCGCGCGGCGCGCCCGACGCGTTCGTCATCAGCGTCTGGGGCGACAGCAGGGAGCCCGCCGACGGCTGTGCGCCCTCACCGATGCTCAGCGCCCCGACGTCCGGCAGCGGCGCCGGGGCCGTGTCCTCCGGGCCGAAGACGAACAGGCCGGCCCGGCCGGTGGTCTGCTGCCGGGTGGCGGCGGTCCAGCGGGCCGGGGCCGTGCCCGCCGGGGCCGGCAGCGTGAGGATGCTGAGCGCCGCGGAGGGGTCGGCGGCCGGCGCGAGGATCATCGGCGCGCTGTGACCGAAGGCCGGGCGTCCGGTGTTCTGGGAGAACCGCTGCACCAGCTGCGGGCTCAGCGCACCCGAACCGGTGGTCAGGAAGAGCACCGGGGTGCCCAGGGGGACGGTGCTCAGCTCCGGGTCGAGTCCCAGCAGCGCCAGGAACTCGCTCTCCGGGACGGTGACGGGGGCGCGGCCGGGGACGTGGACGACGATCGTGCCGCCCGGGCCCGCCTCGACCACACGCAGGGTGGGCATGGGCCTGCCCGGAAGGGTCCAGGCCGGCCGGACCGGGCGCACGGTGGCCCCGCCGGGCCCGGGTACCACCTGGTTCACGGCGCCCCAGTCGATACCGCCGGGTGCGGCGGTGCCGGACCAGTTGACGCCCTGGACGTGGGATCCCTGCCTGAGGTGGGCCGCCGGGCCGAAGGCGCCGGCCTCCCGCAGGTGGTAGGCGGCCAGCAGGTCGTGGTCGGAGACGTCCACGCCCTCCGCGATCGCCTTCGACAGAAGGGCCCACAGGGCCTCGTGGTGCGACCGCTGCCACTCGGTCGCCGCGTCCAGGTGGAGGACTCTGCGGCCCATGGCCTCCCGGTCGGCCCGGGTGGTCAGGCTGAAGATCTGGGCGGCGCGGGCCGTGGCCCACAGCGTGGACGCGACGTGCGCCGGGGTGTACGGCGCCGAGGCGGACAGTGACTGCACGTGGCGGGTCATCCGCTCACCCGTGGACGCCAGTTGCCCGAAGGTGACCTGAAGGGCCGGCACCTCCACCACCGAGGTCAGCTGGGCCTCGGGGTCGGCCGCCAGGCGGGCCGCGGCGAAGTCGAACAGGGCGAGGTAGCCGGCCGCGTCCGGGGCGCGGTCGGTGTGTTCCCGGACGTAGAAGTCCAACATGTCCATGCGGAACGGGGTGAACTGGCTGAGCAGCGGATCGTTGGCGCGCATGCGTTCCAGCGCGCCGATGCCCTTGAGTGCCTGCTCGTACCGTCCGCCGGGAGTGCCGCGGTCGTCCTCGATCCCGACGCCGAAGGCGATGCGCAGCGCCCGTACCAGCCGCAGTGTCGTCGCCCGCGTCTCCGGCGGCACGTCGCCCGGAACTCGGTGCAGCCCCGCGTCCCGTGCCAGCTGGTCCAGCTCGTGGTCCAGCGGCTCGGGGCGCCGCACGACCCGGCGGCCCCGCTCGCCGTTCGCCGCGTCCACCGTCGCGCGCCCGGCCTTGTCGAAGCCGGTCATCCGGGTGGCCCCGTCCGTGTCCCGACGGGTCAGGTTCGCCACGTGCTGGGCGAGCGGGACCTCGCCCAGCGGGTCGTCGACATGGGGTGCCGGAGCGTGCGAGGGCTGTGGCCGCGAGGGGTCGCCGTCCGACGCGCTCCAGCAGACCTCCAGGTGGATCCGGTGCCCGGGGGGCAGTTCCCGCACCTCGCGCAGACCCGCGATGTACGCGGCCGCGTCCTGCTTGCCCAGCCGCACCGTCCGGCCGTCGCGCAGCGGGAGCACCAGCCGCCCGGGGGACCCGTGGCCGGCGTACACGTAGACCGCCGAGTCCATGGAGACCGGTTCGGAGCCGGTCTCCTGGTATCCCGCGCCGGCGGGCGTCCGGTGCATCAGCCGCCGCATCTGGCGGAAGACGCGGAAGCCCTCCTCCCGCTTCCGGACTCCGTCCTCCCGCTGTATGGCCAGCCGGCCGTACCGCTCCTGCCTCCCGTCCGCCAACGGCTGTGTGTACACGTCGCTGTCGCGGAACGTGGTCCCGTCCAGCGCCGTCCACGCGCGGTCCGGGTACGGGTCGGTCGTGGCCGAGGGGGATGCCTGTACCCAGGAGCCGATCGGCGCGTCCGGGTCGCTGTCCACCAACGCCAGGACATGCGCGTTCCCGGTGCCGTCGGGGACCAGTCCGCCGTCGGCGCTGGGACCCCGCACCGCGCGGCCCAGCCGGTCGGCGACCCGTTGCAGCGTCTCCTGGTACTGCTGTCCCGCGAACGGGACGGCCAGGACGACGGGGACGTCCTTCGGCAGCCCGGCGAGTTCCGGGTCGGCGGCCAGCACGTCGGCGATCCCCTCGCCGTCGAGGAGCCGGCCGTCCGGCAGCCGTATCCGGCCGTTCTCGCCGGCCGCCGCCACCACGTAGGCGCTTCCGGACCACGAAGCGGGGAAGTTCGACACGGTCTTCGGCTCGGCGCCCGGCCGGGTCTCGATGACCCGTACCGACCCCGTCACGACCCGGCTGACCGGCCCGCCGGTCCAGTTACGGCCCTGCGGGCGGCCGGACGGCCCCGGGATCAGCGTTTCCGCCGACAGCAGGGGGTCGTTCGGCCCGGTGGCCGTGCCCTGCGCCGCCGGGGACACGGGGTCGCCCTCCTCGGCGGAGGGCGCGGACGGCAGCGAGGCCGGTGGCGCGGTAGCTCCCGGCGGCGGTGCGAAGAGCGTCATCTCCTCGTCCTGCGCGCTCTCGCCGCCGATCGCGGCCATGTCCCAGGCCCGCACGCTGTGGTGCTGCGGAGCGATCGAGAATCTGGACAGTTCCAGGTCGACACCGGTCGAACCGGCGGCGGAGAGCAGCAGGAACTGAAGGGCCACCGGCAGCGGGGGCTCCGGCTGGCCGTTGGCCGCGAAGTAGGAGCTGACGGCGAACCGCAGGTCGCTCCAGGTGAGTGAGGTCTGGAAGCCCTGGGCGGCGCGGGTCTGTTCCAGCGCCTGGAAGCCCTGGAGGAGCGCTTCGAACGCGGCCGTGTCGTTCTCCAGCGCGGGGCCGTAGACCAGCCGGATCGCCCGCACCCATCGCAGGACGTCCGGGGCCCGCCCCCGGTCGCCGGTGATCTGCTCGGCCCACCGGGCCAGTTCGGGGGTCGAGGGCTCGGGGCGGAAACCGGCCCACCAGTCGCCTTCGGCCAGCTGCCAGCGCGGTCCGGTCGGACCCTCCGCGGGGGCCAGCACGGGTTCGATGCCGCTGCCGGTGGTCCAGACCCAGCGGTCCAGCCCGTTGGCCAGGGTCTGGCCGGCGAGCGGCGTCTCCAGCGGGTCGGCGGGCGGAGGGCCGGCCAGGTCGGCTCCCGTGACCACGACGGGGCGTTCGGGGGCCAGTGCGGTCAGGTCTCCGTCGAACGCGAAGAGGAAGTCCACGATCCGCTCGTAGTCGACCACCGCGTGGGTGCCGTCCGACAGCGCCAGCGCGGCGGCTCCCGGGCCGCCGCGGAGCCCCACCATGTACGCGTCGGCGAACGGCAGCGTCTGGACCGGGCTTTCCAGCGGCACCGGGCCCGGACGCACGAAGCTGTACCCGACCACGTCGGCCAGCAGGCCGTACGTCTGGCGGTGGGCGTCCTGCCAGTCCTCGACCGGACGGGACGACGTCCCCAGCGGCCGACCGTGCGCGTCGCGGTGCCTGATCGCCAGCACCCGGTCCAGGAGGACCCGGGAGCCGTCCACCGCGACCAGCTCCGACACCCACACCATCGGCGGCGGCGTCCGCTCGGGGTCGGCCAGGATCTCCAGAGCGCCCCGCGCGGCGTCGACCAGCGAGCGGAGCTTCGGCCGGTGCGGCGGGGGGAGCGTGTCGATGGCATCGGACGCCTCGTCGACGGCCGTACGCAGCGCCTGGTGCACGGGGTGGCCGACGGGCAGCGGGGTGCCCAGGGCGTACTCGCCCAGCGCTCGGGAGATCGCCTGGCTCTCCCCCACCGACACCAGTCGCCGGGAACTGCCGCCCGGCTGCGGCAGACCCGCCATCAACACCATCTGCACGAAGTGCGCGAGGCCCCGGATCACCTCGTTGTCCAGGATCCGGGTGATGGACTCGGCGAGGACGTCCTCGGGCAGCGGGGCCCGGTGGGTGAGTGCCCGCCGGTAGGCCTCGCGGCTGAGCGTGGACAGCTCGGCCACGGCCCGCCGGATGTCCTCGGGCGTCATCAGCTGCGCACCGTCGTACGCGAAGTGCCGCAGCTCCGTGAGGACCAGCGGGATCTCCAGCCGGCCGTCGTCGGTGTCCAGGGTCGGGAACTGGTCGTCGTCCATGTCGACCATCTGCTTCTGGGTGACGACCTTGCCCCGGGAGGTGCGCCCCGTCAGCACGGAGGTCGTGTGCTCGCGGGCCGACGGCACCTCGCCGATGGTGGCGTCGAAGTAGCCCGGGAAGAACGGCTTGTCCGGCGTGATGGTCTTCCGGTAGAGCTCCAGCAGTCTGCCGAGCGTGGCGGCGAGGTTCGCGCTGATGTCGTCGTGCTGCCGGTCGAGGAACTTCCGGGTGCGGGGCCGCAGGGCCCGCAGGACGCGGTCCAGCGCGGGGCGCGACGCCACCGCGAGGCCGTTCTTGACCATGAACGCGGTCGGGCCCTGGTTGAGGATGACGCCGGTCGGCCTGGCGACGGTGTGGGCGTAGGCGAACCTCAGGTAGCCCCACATGTCGTCGATGTCCGGGATCGGCGAGAGGAAGGGGACGACCACGTCGGGCACGTCGGTCCGGCCGGTGAAGACGCGGACGAAGTGCGCGGTGGCCTTCATCCCGAATTCCCTGCCCGACGCCTCCACGGCCCCGACGGCGCCCTTCGGCAGCCGGTCCACCGCCCGGTCCTGGAGCGCGCTCAGCCCCAGGGCGGGGAATCCCGTGGTGGGCTGCACGTAGGCGAGGTTCGTCCGGACCGGGGTCTGGCCCACCAGGGCCTTGTCGCCCAGGTCCGTGGTCTCCCAGTCGTCCTGGGCGGGCAGGAGAGCGGCGAGGCCGATCTGCGGGGCGGTGCCCGGCTCGTCCCTGCCGTCCAGAGCTCGCTCCACCCGCCCCAGCCGTGCCAGCCCCTCCTCCTGGGACTGCCGCCGCTCACCCGGGAGTACCGCCATCGGGTCGACGACGATCTCGCCGATGAGATAACTGGCCTGCTGGGGCTTCGGCTCGCCCGGTGCCAGGTCGGGGTAGGTGAGGTGCATGCGGCCGTCGGCGGTCCGCATGACGCTGGCGTGGTCCGTGACGATCTTGAAGCCGGGTGCCCGGGCCAGTACCTGCTTGGCCGGAACGTCCCCGATGCCGCTGATCACGAAGACCTGGCGCTTCTCGACCTCCAGGCCGAGCGCCCCGTAACGGCGCCCGGTCGCCGCGTCCACCACGGAGTGCGGGGTGGACGACGACGGTGCGAACTTGGGCAGCGCACGTTCCACGACCTGCCCGGCGGGGTCCACGACCACCACCTGCGCCTCGGACGCCGCGATCGCGGGGGGAAGCGCCGACACCTGTCGGCCGTCACCGGCCGACAGGTCCACCCACACCACGCCGTCACGGCCGCCCAGGTGGTACGCCGCCCAGGCGTGCCCGAGCGCACCGCCCTGACGCCGCGCCAGGACGAACGCCACCGCACCCGGCCCCTGGACGGCGACCGCCCCGACGACCGACAGCCACGACCGCACCCTGCTCCACCCGGGGCCCACCACCAGCGACGAGGGCGCCGTCTTCACACCGACCACCGCGTCGTCCACCGTCAGCGCCGGACGCACACCGCGCGGGAACAGCTCGCCGCGCAGCGCCCGCAGCAGCACCAGGCACCGCTCGACGGACAGCCCCGTCACCGGTCCGCGGCCCGCCACCCGGCGTGCCATCGCCGTCAACTCCGCACGGCTGTACGGCCGGAGAGAACCACGGCTGCCGGAGCCGCGGGTGCCCGGGGACGCGGGAGCCGTCACGGGGAGGGGCGCGTGGGGCTGCGGCTCGTACGCGTTCCCCGGCTCGTCCCACAGCGCCCGGAAGGCCGCCCAGACGTCGTCCTCCGCCCGGGGGTTGGCGCCCCAGGGGTGGGCGCCCTTCGGGTCGGTGCCGTACAGCTCCCGCAGCAGCGGCAGCAGCTTCGGCTCGTGGAGCCGGACCCACCTCGCCCCGTTGTTGCGGGGCAGGCCGGTGTACGGGTCGGTGCCGGTGTTCGTGCCGAGGTAGGCGTTGGTGAGCTGGGCGAAGAACTCGAACTCGTCACGGGCGGAGTAGTTCCGGTGCGTGCCGGAGGGGTCGTACAGCGGCCCGTCGGGCCAGGACGCGAGTTCGCCCGCCAGCACCTTGTCGTGGAACGCCTCCGTGACGAGCCGCCGCTGGTCGTCGGTCAGCCCGTGGCGGTGGACGGCGTGCGCGAACTCGTGCGTCGCGGCGGAGTAGCCGTCGGCGTACAGCCCCGCGCCCGGCACGCTCGTGGTGCCCCCCAGCAGGTTCTCCTCGCCGACCGCGACCTGTCCGTCGGTCTCGACACCGCGCACGGTCTCGAAGGGGCGGGCGTCCTGTGCCGACTCCCCCCGCAGGACACCGAACGCGTCCAGCGAGGTCGTGGCGGCGTCCTTGGGGACCACGGTCATCCGGGCGCCCTCGTTCAGCATCCGCTCCGCCACGGCGGGGGAACGCAGCATCCGTGCCACCTGGGCCCGCGCCTCGATGCCGGCCGAGACGGGCAGGTCCGCACCGGCCGGGACGTCCACCATCAGCAGCGCGGCGGTACGCGCGAACTCGTCGGCGGGCAGGGCCCGGCGCAGCGCCGCCGCCAGCGTCCGGTCGGAGGCCAGGGCCTCGCGGTCCCGCGACGCCAGGGGCAGCAGCCGGGAGGTCCGTTCCCCCTCGGTCATGCCGGGCAGCAGTGCGGCCAGCTCCGCCCGTTCGGCCGGCGGGAGCACGGGCCGTGGCGCCGGGGCCGGTACGGCAGTGGCGGGGGTCCCGGCCGTGCCCTGCTCCTCGGGCGGTGGTGCGGGCAGGGGCTGCCCGCCGAACCGGCCGGAACGGGTCGCGCGGGCCGGGACCGAGGACATGGAGCTGCGCAGGGACGGCCCCGCGCCGATGCTCTCCGCGCGGCGGCCGGTCTCCAGCGTGCTCGTGAGGCCCGGCAGCCCTGCCCACGCCTGGGTGTGGCGGCGCGCCTGTGTGCTCAGTTCCCGCCGGACCCCGCCGAGGTCCCGCCTGATCTCGTGGACCTGGGCCCGGATCGCGTCGCGGGCCCTGGTCCCGCGCCTCAGGTCGGTGTCCGCCTGCCGCACGGTACGGTCCGCGCGGGCCACGGCCTCCTCGGCCCGCCCGAGGTCCCCGACGAGGGTGGTCTCCCGCGCGCGGGCCCCGTCGAGGCCGGTCCGGAGCCCGTCGGCCGTCTCGCGGGCGGTGTTCGCCTCGTCGAGGTCCAGCTGACGCTGCCGGTGGACGGCCCGGCCCTGCTCCTGGAGGGTGCCGGCGCGTTCCCCGGCCGCGTCCAGGGCGTTCTGCCGTTCCGTGGCGGCCGGGTCGGTCTCCGGGGTGGCGGCGACGAGCTGTTCGAGACGCTCCACCTCGGCCAGCGCCTGCTGCCACCGCGTGTGCAGCCGCCGCTCCTCCTGTGCGGCGGCGTCGTAACGGGTCCGCGCGTCCCGGGCGGCCGCGTCCAGCCGCGCGATCTCCGTCTGCGCCTCGGCGATCCGCCCCCGCACCGAGGTGAGCTCCGCCCGTACGGTCGCCGCGGTGTGCAGGGCGGCCGTGTGGACCTGTTCGGCGTTCCGGTGTGCGGTGGTGGCGGTGTCCACGGCACGTCCGGCGTCCCCCAGGGCCCGCAGGGCGCCGGGCTGCCGCCGCGCGAGCACTTCCTCCCGGTGACGCGCCGTCGCCTCGGCCCGCACCGCGTCGAGGTAGGTGCCGATGGCGTCGTGCACGCCCTGCCAGGAGTCGCGGGTGGCGTCGGTCGAATCGGCGAGGGAGCCGTCGGCGTCGAACGGCCAGTACCGCAGCCCCTCGTCGGTGCGCACCACCAGTTCGACGGGCTTCCCGGCCAGCGCCGCCGTACGGGAGCCGACCAGCAGGGCGCGGGCCAGGCGGGTGCCGTCCGGGTCGGGTCCGAGCGCGAGCCACATCTCCGCCGACGCGTCCTGCTCGTCGATGCCCTCCGCCAGCACGCTCGGCAGGTCGGTGACCGGGTGCCGCGCCCAGTCCCGCAATTCGTCCGCGTCCTGGTCGGCGAGCATCGCGGGCAGGTCGTAGATCCGGGGACCCGGACGCGGCGGGGTGACACCGAAGCCGAGGACGTCTCGTTCCCACAGCCGGGTGGTGGAGCTTCCGGTGACGTAGCGGACGCCCTGGGGGCCGGTCACCGTGATGACCGTGTCGACCAGCGTCTCGTAGCTGCGCGTGCCGTGCCGGTCCTGGGGCTGGCTGGTGGCGCCGATCCGCAGGCGGGAGAACGAGGAGGCGGACACGTTGCCGCCGGTGGAGTTGGCGTGCGGCTGCTGCGCGGCCAGGGGGAACGTCAGTCCCAGCATGTGGGAGTTGCCGCCGGTCAGGCTGTAGGTGCCCTGCTGGTTCAGGACGAAGGAACTCGCGGCCGAGGAGGCGGTCGAGGAGGTGCGGACCTGCCTGCGCACCCGGTCCACGGCGACGTCGCCGGTCTCCGTGACCGGCCGGGGACGGTGCAGGGAAATCTGCAGGGACGGCGCGGCGTCGGGCCGCTGGACCGGCCAGCTCCCGGGCATCGTGGTGGTCAGGCCCGCCGCCGTGCGGCTCGGGTCGAGGCTGATCGCACCGGCCTGGATCAACTCGCCCAGCCGGACGGCCGCGGCTTCCACCGAGGCGTTCGCGGGCAGGCCCCAGGACGTGGCCATGCGCGGATCGACCTCGCGCAGCGCCTGCACGAGCTGCGGGACGGCGTTGGAGTCGTACGCCGGGGTCGGGCCGGTCGGCTCCAGGCGCGCGCCGTCCGGGAAGGGCAGGATGCCCCGGGCCGCGGCGTCGCGCGGTGACAGCAGCAGCGGGTCGGCCGTGTGCATCGCGGGAGGGCGCGGCCCCGCGTGCGGCCGTGGTTGGGCGGACTCGGAGCCCATGAACCGCAGTGCCAGCGCGGCGGGTACGGAGATCCGGCTGACCGGCCGGCCCCGCAGCAGACGCCCGATCCAGGTGCGCACCCTCTGCGCCATGGCCCCTTCGAGACCGGACAGGTTCAGCAGCCCGTTCTGGAAGACCGCGCCGGGGATGTTGGGCGGCCACTGCCACACGGCCTCGGAGCGGACCGACGCGGTGTAGCGGTAGTCGACGTCGAAGTCGGCGGTGCTCCCCGAACGCGTCCAGAAGCGGTCCTCCGTCGTCACCTCGGACCGCGCGGTACGGGCGCGGGTACTGGCCAGCGCGATGGAGGGGCCTTCGCGGTCCGTGTGTCCGCCGTCGGCGGTGCGCGGATAGCGGGAGATGATGTTGGCCGTCCCCTGCCGGGTCGTGGTGACGCCCGAGGACGTCACCCTCCCCTGCGGGATGTGCGTGTCGACCTGCTCCATGGCGGTTCCCGCGTCCGCCGGACGGCCGCGTACGCCGCGCAGGGCGGGCGTCTGCATCATCGGCTCGGCGCTCAGGGTCACCTCGACCAGTCGCGCGCCGCCGTACGCGACGTGGACGAAGTGGAAGCGCACGTGGCCGCCGGGGCCGCGCCGGGGCAGGGCGCGCAGCGCCGCGGGTTCGGTGGTGCGGGTGATCTCGGTCGCCACACCGGAGGCGTAGGAGGCGTGTGCGGGCCGGGTGACGCCCGGGGCCTCGTTCTCCACCAGGGTGGTGAGCTCCTGGTGCATCCGGTCCCGGCGCTCCCGGCGGTTCGTCGTGTCGTCGAGCTGGGTGACCGTCAGGACGCTGGCCTTGCCGAGCTGGCGGGTGCGGACGAACCGGCCGGGAAGGGGCACGGTGGGCTGGGGCTGCGTCAGGACGGGGACCCCCGGCATGCCCTGGAACCAGGCGGCCAGGCGGGCCAGGGACTGGGCGGGAGCCAGGTAGGTCACGGCGCGGGGCAGGTCGACGGCGACCGTGACCGGGGCGTAGGCGCCCAGGCCGACGGTGTTCCCTGCGACGTTGCGCACACCCCACTTGACGGTCACCAGCAGGGTCAGGTCGCTGCCGATCCACAGCTTGCCGCCCGAATGCTCCGTGGCGTGGGTGGCCTTGGTCACGGTGTTGACCGTGCTGATGTCGTCGGAGCGGCGGGACTGGGAGTAGCGGCCCCCGGGGTTGGCCTGGTGGATCAGGAGGTCGGGCGGGGTGGGAGCCGCCTGCAACGCGGTGATCTGGAAGTTGCCCTGGTGGGTGACGCCGACGCCGCGCTGTCGGCCCGCGGTGTCGCCGGACAGTACGTCCTGCTCCGAGTAGAGCGACTCGGAACCCAGGTTGCGGGGGTTGGTCAGGTAGCCGCTGACCTCCAGCATCATGACCTGGTCCGCCACCATGCCCGGCAGCGTCAGCCCCTCCACCACGTACACGCCGCCCAGGATCTGCGCGGCCCGGGAGATGAGCTGGGCGGGGCGGATCGCGTCGTGCCGCGCCTCTGTGGCGAGGGTGCCCTGGTCGTTGAGGGACGCGCCCGCCACGGCGACCGACGTCCACTTGTAGGTCGCCGCCACTCCGCCGGCGGATGTCTTGGCCGCCCAGGTCACCGGGGTCGCGGCCCAGTTGACGGCCGACCCGACGCGGTTGACCGCACCGGTCAGGCCTTCGGGAAGCGACTCCTTCACCGCGGATCCGCGCCTGGCGGTCTCCGTGGCCAGCCCGGTCAGCGTCACGGACGCGCGCCGTACCGCCCGGCCGACCGGGCCCTGCTCCGGGTGGCCCGGGTAGGTCCCCGCGACGATCTGGCCCAGTGCCTGCGTCAGTGCCGCGGTGCCGCGGAAGGTGTCCACGAGCGCGCCT
Organism: Streptomyces sp. SirexAA-E; assembly: GCF_000177195.2. Taxonomy (GTDB): domain Bacteria; phylum Actinomycetota; class Actinomycetes; order Streptomycetales; family Streptomycetaceae; genus Streptomyces; species Streptomyces flavovirens. The sequence continues at coordinate 5,801,349 of NC_015953.1, read as the reverse complement.
TCGGGCAGCCTGGTCAGGCCCGGCAGCGGATTGCCTTGGGCGTCGACCAGGTTCAGGCGCCGCTGGTCGTCCGTCGGCCCGCCGTCGGTGACCGGTTCACGGATCACGTGTCCGGGCCGGGGCACGGCGGGGGCGGGGTTCCTGACGGGCTCGTGGGTGCGGTAGTGCGGCACCAGCAGCGTGACGTCGCCGGGCACGGTGTGCGGTGTGGCGCCCAGAGGCAGCAGCGCCGTCCCGTCCGTGGCGCCGTCGCCGTCCGTTCCCGCGCCGTCGGCGAAGTGGATGCGCGGGTCGTCCCCGGGCCCCTCGTACAGGTCCAGGCCGAGCCTGGCGGGCACCTCGAAGAGTTCGCTGCCGTTCTGGGTCGTCATGGTGAACTGGTCGAAGCCGACCGAGTCACCGGTGTTCCCGGCGTCCGTCATCTGCCGGGTGGCCAGGTAGTCCGGGCTCATGTTCAGTCCCCAGGCGCCGTCCGCGAGGGGGGCGTTGAAGCCTCCGCCACCGCCCAGGGAGCCGCTCAGCGCCGTCCCCGACCGCCGCCCGCCGCCGGCCTCGTACGAGCTGAAGCCGACCTGGAGGATGTCGGGCAGCCTGCGCGTGTGGACCGAGGGGCGCGCGGTGTCCCGCGTGACGGAGAAGCGCAGCTGCACCCGGCGGGTGCCCGAGACGGCGTTCGGCCGGTCGAACCAGACCGGCTCGCCGCCGTCCACTCCGTCCGCCGCCGACGCGGCGAGACCGAACGTCGAACGCATCTGCCGCAGCCGCCGCAGGTTCTCCAGCTGGGCCACGACCAGCGGCTCGTCCAGGCGGAACGGCAGCGACCGCCGCCGGGGGTTGTCGGGCGGCAGGAACCCCTCCCGGCGCAGCCACGCCTCCGCCCGCGTGAACAGCGGGTCCGCTCCGTCGATCTTGAGGGGCGTCTCGGTGTACCCGATGCTCTCCAGGTTCTCCAGGTGCTCGGGGAGCTCGCGCACCTCCTCGGGGCCGGGCCGGTGCCCCGCCATCGCCGCGCGCCGGGCGATGCGCAGCCGCAGACCGTCCTCCCACGGCCCGAACGTACTGCTGACCTGGCCGCCGCCGGCCCGGTGCAGCGTCACGGTGTAGGTGACCCGGCCGGAGGTGAGCAGGTGGCTGGTCTTGGTACGCAGTCCGTGCATCAGCGTCGCGCTGCTGACGCCGTTCAGCTGGTCGTTCAACTGCCAGTTGGCGCCTACCTTGCCCATGAGGTTGCCGCCGAACGACGACGCGGCGCTCGGATGTCCCTCCGCGTGGTCGGTGGTGAACGACGGCCCGCCCGAGGCCTCGATCCCCAGGCCGCTGGTCAGCTTCGCCGACCGGTCCACGCTCGACGTGTGCGAGAACCACGTCTCCAGGGTGGACTTGCCGTCGGCGCTCTTGCGCATCGGCCGTCCCGGCTCGATCACGGCGGTGAGTTCGAGCATGCCGATCGCGTTGCCGTCCTCGTCCAGCAGCGTCGGCGAGAAGACCCCGCCGGAGCGTTGCAGGTGCGGGGTGCCCTGGAGCATCCGCTGGGACAGGAAGTTCTCCAGCGCCGTCTCCGAGTTCTCGTCGAGACCACGTAGGGAGGCGAAGTTCTGGTCCTGGAGGACTTCGGTCAGCAGTCGGCGCGGTTCGGCGACGCTGTCGCCGCCCCACAACGGGAGATCGTCGACGTCTCCGGGTTCCGGGAGGTCGGTGGCGTCGGCGCCGTCGAAGGCGAGGTGCTCGTGGAACCAGATCGTGAGGGCGCCGTGCGACTGCTCGGGCTGCCAGTTGGTCGTCGCGGCCTCGCGGGGGGTGTCCACCTGGACCTGCCACCGCCCGTCGACGTCCATCGGGTGCGCGGGTTCCTCGGCCTGCTGCTTGCTGGTGACCTGGAACGTCTCGCCGACGGTGATGGACTGGGCCAGCTGGTTGTGCGTCGCGGACAGGCTGACGGTGGCGTCGCCCCAGCGCAGCACCCCGGCGCCGTAGTCCGGGAAGATCGCGCTCCACGGCACCGAGCCGGTGCGCAGGTTTCCCGAGCTCTCCGCGTGCGAGGACGACTGGCCGCCCGCGGCCCGGAGCTCCACCTGCATGTCGGGCAGCGTCGGAGGGCGCTCGCCGGTGTTCCGGCCGTACTTCGGGGACTTCCGGGGATCGGCGTAGGCGAGCCGTACGTCCACCGACCGGTCGCGGCCGCCGTGCCGGAGGGTGATCCGGTGCCCCTGCCGGCTGCGCAGGTACGGCCGGTTCAGCTCGACCTCCTCCGCGCTCAGCACGTCGCGGAGCCGGGTCCGCAGCTCCTGGCCCTCCACGCCGGCCGGGTCGACCCCGAGGGCGCGGATGATCTGCCGGTGCAGCCCCTCCAGGACGGGGTCAGGCGTCGGCTCGTGGATGACGAGGCCGATGTGTCCGTCGTGCTGGGCGCCGTGGGAACGCATGTACTCCGACAGCTCGCCGGGCGCGGCCACCTCGGTCTGCGGTGCCACCGGCGGCGCGGCGGGGGCGGCGGGGGCCGCGGCGATCACGGACTGCGGCGACAGGCCGCCCACCTGCGCCTGGTACAGCACGTGCTCCAGCGCGTTCGCGGTCAGCGAGCGGTCCCAGCCGCGCCCCTGGGCGTAGGTGCCGACGATGTGCTCCAGCGACCGCCAGGTCAGCGGCCCGGTGTCCGGGTTCTGCGGGGTGTCGGTCCGGAGCCGTTCCAGCGCGCCGAAGCCGCGGATCAGGTTGTGGAACTCAGCGGTCCGGCCGGGGTCGGTGTCGATGTCCACGCCGTGGGTCTCGCGCACCGCCCGCACCCACCGCAGCACCCGGGTCGTCCTGCGCTCCGCGTCCGCGGGCAGGCCCGCCAGGTCGGCGAGGGAGGTGAGGGTGGTGGCGCCGGGCTCCGGGCGGAACTCCCGGTACCGGAAGACGGGCCGGTCCGGGTCGTCGAACTTGATGAGCCGCGGCGGCCAGTTGCCCTCCGCCGCGCTCCATCCCTGGGTCGCCTCCGCGGTGAACACCGTACGGTCGGACATGTTCGCCGCCGACTGGGCCGGGGGCGGGGACTCCAGCCGGTCCTTCCCGGTCCGCACCTGGCCGAGCTCGCACCACAGCGCCCAGACCGGCTTGTCCGGTCGCATCCGCTGCAGGCTCTTGCGCCGGGCGAGGAGCCTGCCGAACTCCTTGTCGCCCAGCATGTGTCCGCGGCCCGTGCTGCGCACCGGGACGGCCTTCATCCCCGTGCGGCCGTGCCCCACGAAGATGTACGAGTCCGCCAGCGGCCTGGGCAGCGGCCGCAGTCCGCTCTCCCGGTCGCTGTCGACCCCGGGCAGCCCCTCGTACAGGTCGGTGTAGTACTGGACCGCGGATATCGGGCGCAGGCCCTGCTCCCGCATCGCCATGTCCTGCGGGTCCAGGAAGGCCCGCCCGGTCAGCTCCTGTCCGTCGGCGGTCGTCAGGGCGTACGACTCCAGGTCGTCCTCGGCGACCCGCGTCCCGTCGGCGAGGGTCACGAAGGCGTCGGGGTCGTCCGGCACCAGTCCGGGGTCGGCGGGAAGCCAGGTCCCCACGGGCACCCGCCCCGGCTCGGGGTTCTCCAGGGCGGCGTACCGCCAGCTGCTCCCCTGCGCCGCCGGCTGCAACCGGAAGGTGCCGTCGGTGTACCACACCCGCCCGTCGATCCGGTCCGCGAGCCGCCGCGCCAGCGACTCGCCGGCGTCCTCCACCAGCAGCACCACCGGGACCCCCGCGGGCCGGCCGGGGTCGTGCGCCACCAGCTCGACGAATTCCTGCTCGTCGACCTCCACCGGGGTCCCGCGGCCGTCGTCCACGAGGATCCGGCCCGAGGGGGCGCGCTGCGCCACCACCGCGTGGGCCTGGTCTCCCCACGGCAGCGGCCCCGGCCTGACCACGCCCTGCTCGTCCTGGACGCCCGTCCTGTCCAGCAGCAGCCCCAGCCCCTGACGCCCCGTCAGGTTACGCCCCTGGGCGTGGCCGCCGGGACCGGTCAGGACCGTGGAGGCCGCCAGCGCTCCCGATCGCTCCAGCTGGTAGGCGGCCACGGCCGCCAGGCTCCGGGCGCGGTGACGACGCGCCGCGCTGCCGGCGACCGACAGGGCCTGGTAGACGAGATCGGGAGTCACCGGAACCGAGGGGCCCAGATGCAGTACGCGCCCGGTGATGCCCCACAGATCGATCGGCCCGGCGCCGAAGCGCCGGTCGCCCCTGCGCGCCGCGTCCAGCGCCGCGAGCGAGTTCACCGTCTGCGTGAAGGCGGGGTTCGCGGCGGCGTCCGGACCGAAGACCTGGGTGAGGGCGGCGGACAGCTCGTACCACTTCGCCGGCGTCATACCGTCCGTGCCGGGCGGCGGCGCGGGGGCGTCCGTGCTGCCCTCGGCCGGGAGGACCGGGTCGGCCGGACGGATTCCGGGCGCGGGCGTGGGGGCCGGGGCGTGGGGCTGCGCCACGTGCACGCCCTCCGCCTGGTCCCACAGCGCCCGGAAGCCCTCGTAGATCTCGTTCTGCTGCTGGGTGGCCGCGACCGGGTTGACCGGCACCCGGTCCGTGTCCGGGGCGTCGCCGTACAGCCGCCGCATCAGCGGGAAGAGCGCCGGGTAGTGTCTCCGGACCCAGTCGGGGCCGCCGTTCTGGCGCCTCAGCCCGGTGTACGCGTCCGTGCCCCGGTTCGCCCGGAAGTAGACGTTGGTGAGCTGGGCGAAGAACTCCAGCTCGTCCCGGCTGGAGTAGTTGGCTCCCGTGCGGCGGCCTTCGCCGTCCATGCCGTGCAGCCATCCGTCGGGCCACAGCGCCCCGTACTCCTCCTTGGTCTCCTGGAACACGTCGTGGACGAGCTGCTGCTGCTCCTCGCTCAGCCCGTACTGGTGGATCGTGTGGGCGAACTCGTGCAGGGTCGTGGAGTACCCGTCCGCGTAGGAGGGTTCGGCGCCCGGGACGGAGGTGGACTCGCCGAGGAGGTTCTCCTCCGTCACCCCCGCCGTACGCCGGCCGACGCCGCGCACCGTGTCCCACGACCGGCCGTCCTGGCTGCTCCGGCCGGCCAGGTCGCGGAACGGGTCCAGGGAGGTCATCGCCTCGCTCCGGGGCACCACGATCACGCGCGCGCCGTCCCGGAGCAGCTTGGCCGTGACGTCCGGATCGCGCAGCATGCGCGCGATCTGTCCGCGCACCTCCCGCCGTGCCGACACGGGCTGGTCCACCCCGGGCGGCACCTGCACCATCAGCTGCGCCGCCGTGTGTGCGAAGTCCGGCGCGGACAGCGTGGTCCGCAGCGCGTCGACGAGGTCCGGATCAGAGGCCAGCCGCTCGCGTTCGCCGGGTGACAGCGCGGCCAGCTCCTGGTCACGGCTGTCCTTCGGCAGATCCGCCAGCCGTGCCGCCAGCCGCCGGACCGGGTCCGAGGCCACCGCGTCGGTGGCACGCAACGCGTCCGCGAACGTGGTGAGTTCGTCGTTCAGCCACCGCACGTCGGCCGCTACCGCGCCCAGGGACAGCCACGTCCGCTCCATCGCCGAGCGGGCCTCGGGGTTCCGGGCCACCCCGTCCAGCAGTTCGCTGAGCCGGACGGTCAGGTCGGGCGCGAGCCCGGCCGCTCGCGCGGCACGGTAGGCGTCGCCGCGCAGGGTCCGGGGGGCGGTGGCCGGGAGCGCGTCGTCGGCCGGGGCGTACGACAGCGCCCACAGCAGGTCGAAGAGGTCCCGGGCGCGCTGCCGCTCGTCGGTGGCCAGGGCCAGCGTGTAGGCGGTGTCGGCCAGCGACTCGGTGACGTCGGGGACCAGGAAACCGTCGGTCTCGGTGGTGGGGGCGGTGGAGGCGTGCGGGGCGGCGGTGACGACGATCTCCGCGCCGCGCACCACACCGGACAGTGTGCGTCCGTCCGCGCTCACGCGGAGGGCGTGCCGGTGCACTCCGGGGAACTGCTGGGCGATGGCCTCGTTGACGGCGTCGGCGTACCGGGCGACGTCGCCGGGGAGGGTGAACTCCAGGCTGCCGAGGGGGCGCGGGTTCTCGAACAGCACCCTGCCCCGGGTCCCGCCGGCGAGGACCACTTGATGGCCCAGGCCCCGCATGAGCGCGCTGAACCGGCGGCCCACGGCCAGCTTCGCGTCGTCGGAGACCGGTGCGACGGGCGGCGTCCCGACGGTCTGGGCGGTCCGGGACGCGGGGGCCTCCGCGTCGCCCCGGACGGTGCCGTCCGCCGGCGGGGCGGCGGGCGGCTCGGTGTCGGGTGCTCGGCCGGGGAAGGTGTGGATGGTGCCCTGTTCGGCGGAGGTGCCGGCCGGGGCGCCGGAGGCCTGGTCCGTCGCGAGCGCGAAGTCCTCGTAGGCGGTGCGCCAGGTACGGCGGGCGGCGCGTGCCGCGATGCCGTCGAGCGCCTCGGTCCAGGGTCCGGGCCGGTGCATCAGCAGCCGGACGTGGTCGACGGGGTCGAGTCCGCTGTCGGCGACCCGCACGGAGCCGTTGAGGGCGGCCTGGAGTGCGGGGCCTTCACCCAGGGTGATGCCTGCGGCGGTCAGCTCGGCCGAGGCGACGGTCTCGTCGGGCGCGAGCCGCGGCGGGTCGCCGGGCAGGTCGTCGGCGGTGACCAGGGCGGCGGTGCGCCGCCGTTCGTCGTCCGTACGGCGGACACGCGGGACGACGGACGCCACCCGGGCGTCGACGGCCGCGTCCGCGCCGAGGTCGCGCAGTCGGTCCACGGCCTCGTCGAGTCGCCGCTGCGTCCGCTCGACGTCCCGCCACGCGTCGCCGAGCCTCGCGGCGTCGTCGGTGCCTCCCCGGCCGCTCTCGACCCGCTGGGTGAGCGTGTTCGCCGTCCGGACGGCCTGGTCGAAGGCGAGGAGGGCGTCGTCGCGCTCTGTGCGGGCCTCGTCGACGGCGCGGCTCGCGAAGGCGTCGTCGATGTCGACCGGGACCGTGTCGACGAGGGGCCCCTTGCCCTTCCCCCGGTCCGTGCGGAGACCGTCGCCGGGGGGCGTGGTGAGCCCGTCGACGGCCGGCGCCGTGGCCGTGGCGGGTGTGACCGGCGGCGCGTCGGTGTCCGACCGCCCTTCGTCCGCGCCCGTCACGGACGCGGTGGCGGTGGTCGAGGTGGTCCGGACAGGGGCTGCCGGTGCGATCGGGGCGGTGTCGGTGTGGTCCGTCGGGCCGGTCGTCGGCATCCGCAGCGCGCGGGCCGGGTCGTCGACACCGCTCGGGGGCCGCGTGCCACGCGCGGTCAGCGGGTGGTCGAGGACGACGGCATTGGTGGCGATGACGTCCTCGACGGTCCCCAGGTAGCTCAGTGGCACGGCGGGCGACGGGTCGGCCGTCGTGCCGTCGCCGTCGTTCGGCCGCACCAGCCGGCGGAACAGCGCGTCGGCGGCCGGGCCCCGGTCGGGCACGCCCGCGTAGTTCAGCAGCGTGTGGAGCACCGCGGCGTCGTCCCGCACCTGCCGCGTCGCCGTCTCCTCCGGGGAGGCGGCGGGGTCGGCCGTGTGGAGCCGCCAGTTCAGCTGGTCGACGTCGCCCGGCCGGGAGGCCCTGCTCAGCTCGACGGCCTCGGAGTGACCGGGGGCCGGCGTGAGCGTGAGGTCCACATGAAGCTGGTCACCCGAACGCGGCAGCAGCAGACCGTTGTTCAGGCGGGTGTCGAGGAGCGTTTGAATCCGCTTCTCGAACACGGCGAGGTCGCCTGCGGCGAAGCCCTCCCCGGCCCGGACCGGCAGGTGGAGGGAGAGATTGCTGATCCAGCGGCCGTCGTCGGCCTGGATCCGCTGCACCCACGCGCGCACGAGAGTCTCGCCGGGGTGCGGGCCGGGTTCCGGGGCCGGGTCGAGCTGCTCGGTCCGCACGGGCACCGCCGGTGCGTCGTGGCGCCCGGTCCGCCACTGCTCGGGCCGCACCGGGTCGGCGACGGGCACGGCGGGCTCGGACGCCTGCCCGGTGCGCACGTCCACAGCGGTGTCGGTGCCCGCGTCGGTGCCGGTGCCCGCGTCGGTGGCGTCGCCGGTGCGGTCGCCGGTGGCGTCACCGGTGGACGAGATGTCGCCGCCCACCGTGGCCGGGCCGCCGGCCGGGTCCGCGCGGGACGGCTGCGGGGGCGCGGGCGTCGCGTCCAGGTGCGGGGCGTCCACGGACGTACGCGGCCCCGCCGACGGAGCCGCCGGCGCCGGTACGCCGTCGGGCCCGGCCGGGTCCGTGACGGGCGGCGGGGCGAGCGACGGGTCCGCGTCGTCGGACAGCTCCTCCTGACCGTCCTGGTCCGTCTGCTGATCCGGCCGGTCGGTCGTGCCGTTCCCGTCGGTCAGGTCGGTCCGGGACGAGGACGGGGACTGGTTCCCGGTAGGGGACGTGCCCTGCGGGGAACCGGGCGGCGTGCCCTGCGTCCCGGGTGCGGGCGCCGTCGCGTTCGGGCCGGCCGACGTACTCACGGGGGTCGGCGGAGCGACGGTGCCGGATTCGGCGTCGGGATCCGGCAGGGCTTCGTTCCCCCGCTGGTGTGTGCCGTCCTCCGTGCTCTGCTGAACGCCCGTGTTCCGGGCGGGCGTTCCGCCTCCGGGCAGATCCTGTCCGGAGGTGCCGTCAACGACGTCCCGGGTCCCGTCCTGGCCGGTCCACGCGTCGTCCAGGTCGGCGGCCAGGTCCGAACCGTTCGTACCGACCGTGGTGCTCGGGCCCGGTGCGGCGGGGGAACCCTTCGGCGTCGTGAGTCCTTGCGGGAGGTCACTCGTCGACCCCGGCACGTCCGAGGTGGCGCCGGGCGTGAGGTCCGGCGTCGGATCGGGCACGAGGTCCGGCGTCGGATCGGGCACGAGGTCCGGCGACAGCTCGGGCAGTGTGAGGTCGGCGTCGGGTCCGGACGACGGCACCGACGTGCGCCCCGAGGTACGCCCGGAAGGCAGCGGCGTCGTGTCGGACGAGGACGAGGACGGGAGCGTGGAGGGCGAGGAGGTGGATCCGGAGACCGGCGACGACGTGGGCGGCGGCAGATACGGCACCTGCGACCCGCTCGTGGCGTCGAAGCCGTTCGTGCCGTTGACGATCCCCGTGCCGCTGACACCGCCCGTGCCGCCCGCTGTCCTCGACGAGAGGTCGAACGGCCCGGACAGCGCGTCGGAGCCGCCGGTCGGCAGCGTGTTCAGCGTGGACGGGGGCGTGCTCGACGGCGGGGGCGTGTACAGCGGCGGAGGCAGGACGTCGATACCGCTGCCCGTCCCGCTCGGGAGATCGGTCGAGACGGTGTTCGGGAGCGGGGTCGCGGGTCCGGGGGTGAACGGATTGCTCTTGACCGTCGACGGGCCCTTGGCGTCCGGGCCGCCCGCGGAGCCCACGCCGGACTTCTCGGAGCCCGAGGACCCCGAGTCGCCGCCGCCCAGCGGGCTGTCAGGGCCGGGCAGGTCGTTGAGGTCCGTGAACTGGTTCTTGTTGTTGAAGTAGTTGTTGTAGATCGTGAAGGCCCCGGCGCCGATGGCCATTCCCGCACCCACGTCGAACAGGGTGCTGGTGCCGGACCCGACGAAGGTCTCCCACTTGAACTCCCACTTGTCGTAGAAGGCCCCGTTGATGATGACCTCGGCGGTGCTCTCGGCGGCGCCCCCGACGACGAAGGTGGTGACAACGGTCGGCGGACCGTTCACCAGCCCCTTGAACAGCAGGCTGTTCGGGTTGATGCGGAACTTGTCGAAGACGTCCCCGAGGACGTTCTTGAAGTAGTTGCTGATCGGTTTCAGGAACTTGTCGAAGATCTCCATGAAACCGGCGGTGAGCGCGCCGAACGCCGCGGCGACCCCGACGTCCTTCCAGTCGACGCCGCCGGGCTTGCGGCCGCCGGTGTTCAGACCGATCTGCGCCAGCCGGACCGCCAGGGTCTGGATGGCCTCCTCGATCGCCTCCCCGAGGGTCGGCGCGATGTGCGACATCCGCAGCAGCCGGTCGATGATCATCAGGATCGCCAGCTTGCTCCGGGCCCTCGCCAGGAACATCTGCGACACCGAAGCGCCGCCGGTGAACGCCATCAGCGCTGCCAGCAGCGCCAGTTCGGCGAGCAGCATGATGATCTCGGCGATGATCTCCCACTTGGATCCCTGGATCTTCTGGGAGTAGTCGACCTGGCCGTTGGCGAGTTCGTCGAGTTGGTACAGCAGTTGCTGGATGGGGTCGGTGCCGCCGGGCATGTCGGTGAGCATCCGTACGCTGTCGATGTACGGCTTGGCCACCTCCGGCGGCAACGCGTCCTCCACCATCTGGATCGTCTCCCGCGAGGCGGCGCGGAGGTCGATCAGACCCTTCTGGAGAGCGAGGTAGAGCTGACGACTTTCCCATGCCAGATTCTCCCTGGCCTGCAGGGGCATTTCGCCCAGCAGGATCCAGAGCATCGTCCGGACGTCCGGCGGAAAGTCGATCTCCTCCACTTAGTGCCTGCCGCCCCCGGCGGAGTCCCCGCCCGGCCCGTCGAGGCTCGACATCTGGCGCCCGATCTGCTCGTTGGCGTAGGCCGACACACCCTCGATGTGCTGCCCGTTGGCCCAGACCGCCTGCCGGAGGTCCGCGAGCGCGGTGCCCACGGTCCTGATCAACTCCAGGCAGGACTCGTTGGTCGCGTCGTACTTGGGCAGCACCTCAAGGGCGAAGTCGTCGTTGTAACCGGCCCAGCCCCGGTAGTTCTGCATGTCGGAGATGAAGTCGTCGGCGATCTTCTTCGTCCTCTCCGGCAGCGCCTCCATCATCTCGCCGCCGCGGCGTATACGGCCGGGATCCGCGATGAATTTGCCCGTGCTCATGTGTACCTCCCTCGTCGTCCTCTGCTGGAAGTCAGTCCTCGTGGATCTCGTCGTGCAGGCGGGCCGCCGAACGCCTCCTCCCGCCGTCCGTGCCGTCGAGCGCCGAGCCGAAGGCCCGGTCCCAGTCGATGTCCACGCCCCGCAGGCCCGTCGGGCCGCCGCTCGTCCGGGTCAGCGGCTCGAAGACGTCCATCACTCTGCGAGCCATCTGCGCGCGGCCTTCCTGCACGGCTTCCAGTACGGAGGCGGCGAGCTGAGGGCCCGTCATGTTCTGGTGCCTGTTGTCCGGGAACTTGAGCGCCGTCAACTCGCCCTGCGGGCCCACGGTGACCTCCACCGCGCGATCCCGCGACCGGATCGTGGCCGAGGCCTGGCTGAGCTCACTCTCGGCCTGCGCCACCGCCTCCTGCACGGCCGTCAGTTCGGCCATGGCCTGAGACAGCTTCTTCTCCATCGACTCGCTCAACGGTCACCCTTTCACCTGCTCGTACGGGATTCTGCCGTACACGTGTGCATGATGCGAACTCCCCCTCGATCACCGGGCGCTCAAGGCCCGTCGGAGGCTGCCGCCGTGACGGTCAGCGTCCGATCACCGCCGGCGCGCCGCCCTCGTCCGTGCCCCATACGTCGTCGTCCTCCGGCACCCACGAGTCCCGGGCGCGGTCACCGCTCTGGGTCTGGGTCTGCTGGCCGGGCGCACCGGCGCCACCGCCGCCCGCCATCGGCGGGAGGAAGGGCGTGCCACCGGTGGTCGGGGCGCCGGTGGCCACGCGTACCTCGTCGTCCGCGTACCGGCCGTTCCTGACGGGAGCGCCCGCGCCGGGCCGTGGGCGGCGGTTCGGGATCACCTCGCCGTCGATGACGTTGCGGACACGTTCGCCGGAGTCGGACTGGCCGCCCTTGCCGCCGCCCATACCGCCACCCATGCCTCCACCCATACCGCCGCCCATACCGCCGCCCATCGGCGTGCCGGTGCCGGTGCCGGTTCCCGTGCCCGTGCCCGTGCCCGTGTCGCCGCTCGTGCCGAGGCCGACGTCGCCCCCGCTGGTCGGGCCGGGGAACGCCCCGCTGTTCAGGAACGGCCGGTTGTGCGTGGGAGCGCTCGTCCCGCTGGACGACCCGCTGCCGGCCAGGGGCGATTCGTAGGGCTGGTCGTCGAACAGCTCCTCCTCGTAGGAGGAGTAGTCGTAGGACGGCGGGGTGTAGTCGAGCGAGCCGTTGTTCAGGTGTCCGGAGCTGAGGGACGGGCTGGAGTCGTCCAGGTAGCCCGAGACGGTGGTGCCGTCCGGACGGGTGACGGTGGTGGTGCCGGTGTCCGGGTTGATCGTCTGGACGGAACCGTCCGGGAGTTCCGTGACCACGTTGCCACCGGAGTCCAGGTGCGTGGTGCCGCCGCCGGGGAGGGACAGCAGATCGCCGGTGTTGAGCGGGCCGGAGACGGTGGAGCCGTCGGGCCGGGTCACGGTGGAGGAGTGGGTGGCGGGGTCGATCGTGACGGTGGAGCCGTCCGGGAGGTCGGTGACCACCCGGCCGCTGGAGTCGATGCGCGACTCGCCGGCACCGGGGATGTCCAGCACGCCGTCGTTGACGGGGCCGGAGATGGTGGTGGAGGACAGGTCGGGCAGGTCACCGCCGCCGAAGAGGCTCTGCCGGGAGCTGTCGAACTTGGCCTCGGCCTCCGCCTGCTTCTTCTCCTGCTCCTGGCGGACCTCTTCCTGCTTGGCCTCCGCCTCGGCCTGCTTCTTCTCCTGCTCCTGGCGGATCTCCTCCTGCTTGGCCTCGGCCTCCGCCTGCTTCTTCTCCTGCTCCTGGCGGACCTCTTCCTGCTTGGCCTCCGCCTCCGCCTGCTTCTGTTCCTGCTTGGCCTGCTGCTCGGCCGCCTTCTGCTCGGCCTCCTGCTCCTTCGCCTCCTGCTTGGCCTCCTGCTCCGCCTGCTTGGCCTCCGCCTTGGCCTCGGCCTCGGCCTGCTTCTTCTCCTGCTCGGCCTGCTGCTGCTCCTGGCGCTCTTCCTGCTCGGTACGGATGCGGTCCTGCTTGGCCTCCTGTTCGGCCTGCTTCTGCTCGGCCTCCTTCTCCTTGGCCTCCTGCTCGGCCTTGGCCTCGGCCTCCTTGGCCTCCTGCTTCGCCTCCTGCTCGGCCGCCTTCTGCTCGGCCTCCTTCTCCTTCTGCTCCTGCTCGGCCTTGGCCGCCGCCTCCTTGGCCTCCTGCTCCTTCTTCGCCTCCTCCTGCTGGGTCCTGGCCTGGGTCATCTGCATCATCTGCATGTTCTCTGCACGGGCCTGGGCCTCAGCCTGCTTGGCCTCCTGCTCCTTGCGGAGCTGTTCCTGCTTGGCCTCCTGCTCGGCCTGTTTGGCTTCCTGCTTGGCCTCCTGTTCGGCCTGCTTCTGCTCGGCCTCCTTCTCCTTGGCCTCCTGCTCGGCCTTGGCCTCGGCCTCCTTGGCCTCCTGCTTCGCCTCCTGCTCGGCCGCCTTCTGCTCGGCCTCCTTCTCCTTCTGCTCCTGCTCGGCCTTGGCCGCCGCCTCCTTGGCCTCCTGCTCCTTCTTCGCCTCCTCGGCCTTGGCCTCCGCCTCGGCCTCCTTGGCCGCCGCCTTGGCCTCGGCCGCCGCCTCCTTCTCCTCCTGCTCCTCCTTGGCCTTGCGCTCCTTCTCCTCCTGCTCCGCCTTGGCCTTGCGCTCCTTCTCCTCCTGCTCGGCCTTGGCCGCCGCGGCCGCCGCCTCCGCCTTGGCAGCCTGGTCCTTCTGCCACTGGATGAAGTCTTCCTGCTTCTTGGCAGCGGCAGCCGCGGCCGCGGCGGCGTCGTCCTCCTTCTTCTTCGCCTCCTCCTCGGCGACCTCGGCCTTGTCCTCCTTGTAATCCGACTCGAGGGTTCCGCTGGTGCCCCGGGACTTCACGGATCCCAGATCGAAAGTGCTGTTGCTCCAGCTGTCCCGCACCTTCGTCATGGCCGTCACCGCGGCCGCGTCGAGCTGGTCCTCGACGGTCTGCTGCCACATCAGGAGAGCCTTGTTGCCGATGTGCTCCCAGGTACTGAGTTCCTTGAGCTCGCCGAACTCCTGGGCGTCGACGCTCAGCCCCGTCTCGCCCGTACCCGTGATCTTGTCGATGGCGGCCTTGTTGCTGAAGCCGCTCTCCGAGATGTAGTTCGTGGAGGAGCTGTAGCCCCCGTTACCCGTCGGGTAGGTCTCGATCTCGTAGGTGATCTTCGTGATGTTGTGGTCCCACACGTACTCCATCACCGCGGACAGCAGCTTGTGGAGCACGGTCAGCGGATTGCCGTACTGCCACTCCCATTTCGCCCAGGCGCTGTGGAGATCCGAGACGGCGGCCCTGAAGTCCTTCTTCGCCTGCCGGATCTCGTTGCCCTGTTTCGAGTAGCCCTTACCCGAGCTCATGTCCTCCGCGTAGTCGGTGTACTGCTTGTTGATCTTGTTGACGAGGTCCCAGAAGACACCTGCGGCCTTCCCACGCCATGCCTCGTTCTTCTCCGTGCCGACCCTGCTCTGCCACTCCTCCACCAGCTTCTGCTGGTTGATGAAGAACTGGGCGACCCGGTCGAAGGCACCGGCCACCACGTCGAAGTTGCCGAGCGTGACGGAATTGGCGTCGTCCACGGGCAGGCCGTTCCAGCTGAAACCGTGGGTGCCCTCCTTCTCGTTGTTGAGGAGCTCCTCCAGGGCCAGTCCCGTGCCGTAGGCGTACCGGGCGGTGGGCGTGGTGTCCCAGGTGGGCTTGCCGTCCATCCCCAGGTGACCGTCGATGCTGCTGGAGAACTTCCCGCCCTCCTGGTACCCCTGGCTCGGCACCCTGCCGTCGCCCTTGCTGCCGAGCAGCGTGATGCGCGCTTTGTACATCGACACGTCGGAGCCCGCCCCCTCACCCTTCGAGTGGTAGAAGGGGATGACGAAGTCGGTGTTCGAGATGTCGGAACCGGCGTTCTCGTAGAGCCAGTTCAGGTCTTCCGTGTCGACGTAGTCGACATAGCCCACGTCGGAGATCTCCACCTTCATCAGCGGGATCCCCTCGTTGCCGACAAGGGCGTCGAACAGTTCGCTCCTGTCCGGCGCCTTGTATCCCGTGAAGAAGTTGACGGCCTCGGACCACTTGTCGTTGGTACCGGTGAGGTCGTCGGTGATCTTGCTGGAGTCGAGCGCCATGCCAGGAAGCCTTTTCGGTCAGGGCGGAAGGGGGAGCGGGCGGCAGGGGTACCGTCTACGGAGTCGTGCGGGGACGGGCGGGAGGGCGCCGGCCGGGGCGGGCCGACAGCGGTGCCGGCTCAGTCGTCGTCATCGTTCTTGCTGTTCGAGCCGCCGCCGCTCTCGGAGAGCACCTCGTCCACGCCTTCGAAGAAGTCGACGAGCTTCTTCCCGTCGATCTTCTCCAAGTTGTCGTCCTGGGTCTTGAACATCTTCTCGATGGTGTCCTCGAGGTTGTCCTCGATCTCCTCGAAGAGCTCGACCTGGAGCTTGAGGATCTCGTCGAGTTGATCGACCATCCCGTTCAGGCTCTTGACCAGGTAGCCGCCGTTGGTCCGCCCCTCCGCGTCACTCGCCATCAGGCCGATCGCGAGCGGCACCTTCTGCCCGTCGAGGAAGCCGGGTGCCGTCTTCGCCCCGTCCTCCCCGCCCTGCAGCGTGGGCATCCCGGGTACGAGCACCTTGTCCGGCGAGTCCCCGTTCTCCCTGATCTTCTTGACCGCGGCGAGGAACGGGACGACGTCGTCGTCGAGAAAGCTCTGCAGCCATTCCTTGTTGAGATTGACCGTGGGCGATTCTTCCGCCATGACGCACTTCTCCTGTCTTCTACGGGGCCGTCGGCTGCGAGGGGTGCAACACACGTGCCCGGTGCCGACGGTTCACGGGGACGCGAGCGACGACGACGCCGCCCTCACGGCAGCGGGCGGCCGCTCGCGTGACACACACGCGGACGGCCGCCCGAAGAGAGCCAAGGGCGTGTCGCCCCGGGTCAGCCGCCGATGCGCACGCTCTCCCACAGCGACGTCAGCGACTTCTCGCTGTACTGGTAGCTGTCGGAGACGTCGTTCAGCAGGGCCGAGTTCTCGGCGAGGATGCGCTTCATCTCCTCGACGGCGTGGTTCCAGGACGCCTGCTTCTCGGCGTACACCGCCTTGTCGTCACCTTCCCAGGTCTTCTGGAGCTCCTGGAGCTCCGCTTCCAGGTTGGTGAGGATGCTGTCGATCGCCTTGGTCTGCTGGACCATGTCGTCGGCGGCGTTCTGCATGTGGGAGTAGTCGACGTAGATCTGGCCGTCGGTGAAGTCAAGCGGGGGGGTCATGGTCGTCCTCGTCTCGCGGCAGGTACTTCAGGAGGGAAGGGGTGTCGTGCCGTGCCCGGGCGCCGGTCGGCGCCGTCAGGGCGGCTCGGGTCGTCAGCGGCCGGCGGTGGAGCCCGCCAGCGCGTTGAAGATCTCCTCGGAGCGGTTGTACGCCTGCTGGATGGATTCGTTGGCCGTGGACTGCTGGATGCCCTGCGCGCGCATCGTCTCCTCCAGCGTGGTGATCATGTCGCGGAGGTTGCCGGAGATGATCTCCGCCTGCGCGTCCCATCGGTCGAGCAGCTTCTGGAAGGCGCCACCGTCGCTACCGGCGTAGCCGGAGGACAGGTTGTGCTTCATGTTCTCGACGTCCTGACGGCTGTTCTGGACGCCGGAGAACGCCATCTCCAGGGCCGTGACACCGTTCTGTGTCGCCGATGCCAGTGACTGCTGTGCGCCTGTACCCGCCATGTTCCTGTGCCTCCTGGAATGTCGCGCCGCCGGTCGTGGGACCCGGGCAGCGCGGTGCGTGGCCGGACGCGGCCGGAGGACCGGCGTCCGGTTGGTTCGGACGAATGGAGCCTAAAGAGAAAGGAGTTGACGATTCAATGGCTTGAGTCACCTTCTCGGCTCCGACCGGGTGTTTCAGGCCTTCCGCGGCGGGATCCAGGGCGGAAATCCGCCCTGCCCGTCAGCCGAGCCCGTGCACTTCCCGTTCTAGGACGCTTGATCGTCGCGTCCCGTTGCGGTGACACGACCACTTTCACTCGTGTCACACGATGTTCACCTTCCTTCCCGCCGTGGTGGGTCCTTCCGGTCCTTCCGGCGTCACCGCTCGGCTTGTCCGCCGTCGCGCGTCACTTCGGCTCGCAGCGCGGAGTCGTGTTGGCGCTCCGGCCCACGGCCGCGGCCTCCTTCGTCAGGTCCGGCCCCGTCGGAAGCATCGCCAGCAGCGGCGCCGGCAGTCCGCGCGCCTGGTCCTGCGTGTAGCCGAGCGCGCCGAGCGCGTCGGCCGTCCCCACCCGGTACTTCATCCCGGTGTCCGTCACCAGGTAGACGGTGGTGCCCACCTTGCTCCCACTCGCCCCGAGCGCGCGCACCAGGGACCCGCCGCCCGGCCGTACGGTGATCGTGCCGACCGGCATGCAGGCGGGGGTGAGCCCCTCGGGCGGGGCCTGGGAGACCGGGCCCAGGGCGCTCGTCCCGGTCAGGGCCACGCTGATCCGGGGTCCGCGCTCGCCCGGCTCGATCCGTACGCAGACGGTACGGTCCTCGCCCAGGGCCACCGCTTCCGGCGGCGCCGAGGGAAGGTCGGGGTCCTCGGCCGTCTCGCCCGCGCCCGGGGCCAGATGGCTGCTCAGCACGTCCGCGCCCAGGGTGGTCAGCTTCGCCGCGCCGTCCCGGTACACCTTCTCGCGGGTCTCCGGGTCACCGAGCACCAGGGCGGCACCGGTCGCCGTGAGGGGGGCCAGGCCCTCCTTGCGCAGCAAGTAGTAGCGGTCGGCGGAACCGGGCACCGTGACCCGGAAGACCTCGCCGATCCGGGTCTCCCGGCCACCCAGCGACGGGCCGTCCTGGCCCTTGCCCGGCACGTCCGGCGGGCGCAGGTCGGGCCCCGAGGGGAGGGCGTTCAGGAAGGCCGCCGAGACGGGGAGCCTCGGTGTGGAGCCGTAGCCGAGGGCCTCGCGGGCGCGGCTGTCCTCGTCGAGCCGGAGCTTGCTGCCCCGCCACACGAGGTAGCCGGTCTTGTCCGGTCCGGTCACCAGCATCCCCTGGCCGGTGGGCAGCCCGGCGGCGTCGGCCGGCGCGCCCACGGCCACGACGGTGCCGGTCGAGCCCGTCACGCCGCCCGAACAGACCTGCCAGGGGCCGGTGTCCAGGTCGCCGCTGCCGGGCAGCGCGTCCGGGGCGCCGGTGATGCCGACGGGCGACCCGTGCGGCGTCCCCTTCAGGGAGGCGGAGCCGACGGTCACCGCCTTCATGTCGGCGCCCGCGAGCAGCCGTGCCGATGCGTAGTTGCGCACCGGCCGCAGCCGCCCGTCCAGGTAGAGGTAGCGGGAGCCGGTGTCCTTGTTCACGACGAGGGTCCCGGCCGCCCGCCAGGAGTCCTTGGTGCCGGGTTTGAGCAGCCCGAGGACGAAGGACCCCGCCGACAGCAGGACGGCGATCACGATGCCGATCACCACGCCCCGGTTGGTCCGGCCCTGGGGGCTCTCCGGGGCGTCCGGATCCGCTCGCAGCATGCCCGAGGTCAGCCGGCCCATGACGAACATGTGGGCGTGTACCTGGTCGCGTTTGGACTGCATGGCAGCGTGTCTCCCTTCCGGTCAGCCGTTGATGGACCGCAGAGTGCTGTACACACCGAGCACCCACAGGGCGAGCGGCAGCACACTGACCGCCAGGGCCGAGTGCAGCAGTTCCCCCGCGCGGCCCCAGTACGGCACGAGCCGGCGTCCGGGGACGGTCCAGGCGGCGATGGCGAGCGCCGCCGTGGCCGCGAGCAGGCCCGCGGCCGTCACCAGCCGGTAGCCGGGCGAGGCGGCCGGGGCGGCGACCAGCACCAGCAGGAGCAGCCCCGCCACGCCCGGGACCACCAGCGACATGCGCTGCCAGATGTTGCCCAGTCCCCGCGCGTGCAGGATGAGCAGCAGGGACAACGCCACCGTCATGATGATCTCGGCCAGTTCGCGCTCGCGGGCCAGGGTGACGAGGCATCCGGCGCCGACCACGCCCACCGCCCCGTACAGCGAGGTCATCCAACCGTCGGCAAGGATGGCGCGGGCCGCGACCACGGACGTGGCGTGGGGCTCGATGCCCTCCTGCAGCTGCTGGGCGTTGGTCGGCAGAGGGGGCATGCGCATCCCGGACATCCGGAACGCCAGCGAGGGCACGAAGGCGCCCAGGACGACGGCCAGTACGGCGAGGATCCCGGCGGCGTGCACGGGTGCCAGGTCCGTCGTGATGAGCAGGACGGCGGCCAGCGCCGCGAACACCGAGACGACGGCGACGCCCAGGAAGAGCGCGGCGAACGCTGCCACGACGGCGAGCGCGAGCACAGCCCCGCCGGCCGCCGCCGCGCCGGCGGCGAGCAGCCGCGCGCCCAGCGTCTCGTACGCGTGCGGTCCGCTGAGCGCGCCGCCCGGCAGCAGCCAGCCGGCCAGCGCCAGGTAGGGCCCCACCATGAAGCCCAGCGCGGCTCCGGCTCCGGCGTCCCCGACCGCCCGGCTCGCCGCACCCGCGCCGGCGAGCAGGAGCAGGCCGGTCGCGGTGGCGAACACGGCCCGGGACGGCGCCGAGCCGCCGGGCCACGCGAGCACCACCATGCCGCCGATGAGCACCGCGACCGCGATGCCGAGCAGCACCCACCGGCTGACCTTGGGGGTCCAGCCGAAGGGGTGGTCCCGCATCGTGGTGGATATGCCGTCGACCAGATCGTCGAGGTGCACCTCGGGCAGGGCCTCGGTGCGCGGTCTGAGGTAGAGGGTGTCACCGTCGCGCAGGCCGTAGGAGTCGAGGGTGCGTTCCTCGTCCAGCGGTTCGCCGCCGAGCCGCTGGAGTACCCAGCCGCCGTGGTCGATACCGGCTTCCTCGAGGTTGTCGCCGGCGTATCCGAGCACCGCCGGCAGCAGGTCCGCCACGGGGACGTCGGCGGGCACGGCGAGGTCGATGCTCTTGGCTGGGGCTCGTACCGTCAGACGGCACAGCTCGGCCACCTGAGTGTCAGTCATCGGGATGGCTCACGCTTCTCCGGTTACTGCTGAGTACGGTCAGGGGAACGCGGTCTGACGCACCGCCGGACATCGCTCTTGGCTGGACGCGTTCCACAACCTCGGGGGACAGGGCCGGTTGTCGGCGGTCGGCGCGATGATCGTAGTATCAGCTGCCTGTTGTGGGCGACCCTGGCCCATGAGGCGGAACGCGACATGAACATCGGCGCACCACGCGGTGTGCCGCGCGAGACGCCGCGGCACAGACGGTGACGCGGCGCGCGCCGTCGCGCACCGATGACCCCGCCGCGTGGCGGACGTGTGACCTGGCGATGTAGCAGGATTGTGACACGGCGGCACGCTCGAAGGGCCCGCCCCCGACCCGGGTCCGGGCGGGCGGTCGTCGTCGGCCGACGCGCGGCGTAGGGTGCGTGCGACAGCGAGGCCCCGTCCGGTGTTCCGGCACCGTATCGGCGACGACGTCGATGTCGTTCCGCCCGCTCTCCCCCCTTGCCCCGTAAGGAGACGGTTCCTTGAGTGTGGTCCTGTTCCGCCGCCCGGCCCGACGACGGGGCCCGGAGATGCCCGACGGGGAGCTGAATCTCCAGGAACCTCCGATCCTTCCGGAGACGGTGCCCGACACCTCCGCCGTGTGGACGTACCTGCCCATGGCGCTGATGTCCGTCTCCATGATGTTCATGTTCATGCGGCCCGGTATGACCCGGGGCTCGGGCGGCTTCATCTACATCGCCCTGGGCCTGATGGTGCTCGGCGCCGCCGCGATGTTCATCGGCCAGTTCATGCGCAAGGCGGCCGAGCGCAAGCAGAAGCTCAAGGGCGAGCGCCGGGACTACCTGCGCTACCTCACCCAGATCCGGCGCAAGGTCCGCGGGGCCGTGGTGGACCAGCAGCTGGCCCTGGCCTGGCGCCACCCCGAACCCGCCGCCCTGTGGTCGATGACGGGCACCACCCGGCTGTGGGAGCGCCGCCCGCGCGACGAGGACTTCGGCGAGGTCCGGATGGCCGTCGGCGAGCAGAAGCTGAGCCTGAAGCTGAACCCGAGCTCCACCAACCCGGTCGAGGACCTGGAACCGCTGAGCGCGCACGCCCTGCGCAGCTTCATCCGCGCCTACTCGACGGTGCCCGAGCAGCCCATCGCGATCTACCTGCGGGCCTGGGCCCGGGTGCTGTTCCGGGGCGACGAGGAGCGGATACGGTCCGTGACCCGGGCGCTGATCGCCCAGTTGGCCACCTTCCACTCGCCGGACGACGTGTGGATCGCGCTGTGCGTCTCCGACGAGCGGCGCGCGGACTGGGAGTGGACGAAGTGGCTCCCGCACAGCCTCCACCCGCACGACACGGACGGCGCCGGCCCGACCCGGATGACCGTCTCGGCCCTGGGTGAGCTGGAGAACCTGCTGGGCGCCGAGTTCATGGAGCGGCCCCCCTTCGACCCGGAGGCCGTACCGGGGCGCGAGGAGCCGTTCACGGTGATCGTGGTGGACGGCGGGACCGTCCCGGCAGGCCACCGCCTGGACGGTCCCGGCTTCCGCAACACGGTCGTTCTGGACCTGAGCGGCGCCCTCTCCTGGCGGCCCGGCCGGATCACGCTGCGCTTCGAGGTCGGCGAGGACGGCCTCGGGCTGGTGCGCACGGACCGCGAGCGCAAGGAGCAGACCACCCGGCTCGGCCGGCCCGACAGCTTCGGTCCGACGGGCGCCGCGTCGCTGGCGCGACGGCTCGCCCCGTACCGCATGGGCCTGGGCACGGCCTCCGACTCGGCCGAGCCGCTGTCGGCGAACGTCGAACTGACCACGCTGCTGGGCATTCCCGACCTGCACCGCCACGACCCGGAGACGCTGTGGCGGCAGCACACCGGCCCCACCCGGCTCAAGGTGCCGATCGCGGTCGGCGCGGACGGTGAGCCGGTCGAGCTTGACATCAAGGAGTCCGCCCAGGGCGGCACCGGGCCGCACGGCATGCTGATCGGCGCCACCGGCTCCGGCAAGAGCGAGCTGCTGCGCACCCTCGTCCTGTCGCTGGCCCTGACGAACTCCTCCGAGACGCTCAACTTCGTCCTCGTGGACTTCAAGGGTGGCGCCACCTTCCTGGGCCTGGACGAACTCCCGCACACCTCCGCCGTCATCACCAACCTGGCCGGGGAGGCGGCACTCGTCTCCCGGATGCAGGACGCCCTGCACGGTGAGCTGATGCGCCGCCAGGAGCTGCTGCGGTCGGCGGGCAACTACACCTCCGCGCTGGACTACGAGAAGGCCCGCGCCTCGGGCGTGCCGCTGGAACCGCTGCCCAGCCTGTTCGTCGTCGTCGACGAGTTCAGTGAGCTGCTCGCCGCGCACCGCGAGTTCATGGAGCTGTTCGTGATGATCGGCCGCCTCGGCCGGTCACTCGGAGTGCATCTGCTGCTCGCCTCGCAGCGCCTGGACGAGGGCCGGATGCACCAGTTGGAGAGCCATCTGTCCTACCGGATCGGCCTGCGCACGTTCTCCGCGATGGAGAGCCGCGGCGTCCTCGGCGTGCCGGACGCCTACCAGCTGCCGTCGGCGCCCGGCAGCGGCTTCCTCAAGTCGGGCGTGGAGGCGCTGACCCGCTTCCGCGCGGCGTACGTCTCCGGCCCGTACCAGCAGCGGCGGGGCAGCGCCAACCAGGCGCGGGTGGCCAGCCAGACCGTCCCGTGGACCAACGGTTACGTGGTGCCGCGCCGGCTTCCGGACGCCCCCGCCCCCGAGCCGGCCCCGGAGCAGGAGGAGACCGGCGACACCCTGCTCTCGGTGGCCGTGGAGCGGCTGCTGACCGCCGGGCCGCCGGCCCACCAGGTGTGGCTGCCGCCGCTGGACCTCCCGGCCACCCTCGACCAGGTGCTGCCGCCGCTCACCGAGGACCCCGAGCTCGGCCTGACGACCGTCGGCTCCTCGAACCGGGGTCGGCTCACCATCCCCCTCGGCATCATCGACCGCCCCTTCGACCAGCTCCGCGACCTGCTGTCCGTCGACCTCTCGGGCGCGGGCGGGCACATCGCCATCGCGGGCGGCCCGCAGAGCGGCAAGAGCACGATGGTGCGCACGATCATGACGGCGCTGGCGCTCACCCACACCCCCCGCGAGATCCAGTTCTACTGCCTGGACTTCGGCGGTGGCACGCTCGCCGGTCTGGCCGGCCTGCCGCACGTCAGCGGGGTCGCGGCGCGTCTGGACACCGAGCGGGTCGGCCGTACGATCTCCGAGGTCACCACGCTGCTGGCGGAGCGGGAGCGGTTCTTCCTGGACAACGGCATCGACTCCATGGCGACCTTCCGGCGGCGCCTGGCCGCCGGGGAGTTCCCCGAGCACCGGCACGGCGACGTGTTCCTGGTCATCGACGGCTGGTCGACGGTGCGCCAGGACTTCGACCGGCACATCCAGACCTTCGGCGCGATCGCCGCCCGCGGTCTCAACTACGGCATCCACCTGATCGTCACCACCGCCCGCTGGGTGGAGCTGACGTCCTCGATCCGGGACCAGGCCGCGACGCACCTGGAGCTGCGGATGGGTGACCCCATGGACTCCGAGATCGACATGCGGCGCGCCGCGACCGTACCGCGGCTGCCGGGCCGCGGCCTGACCCGGGACGCCAAGCTGCACTACCTCACCGCGCTGCCGCGGATCGACGGCGTGGAGTCCGCGGACGACCTGTCCGAGGGCGTGGCGGCTCTGGTGGCGGCGGTCCGGGAGAGCTGGCAGGGCCCGCCGGCCCCGCCGGTCCGGATGCTGCCGACCCGGCTGCCGCTGTCCGCGCTGCCGGCTCCGAAGGGCGACTTCAAGATGCCCATCGGCCTGGAGGAGGAGCGCCTCTCCACGGTGTGGCACGACTTCTCCGAGACCCCCCACATGATCGTGGTCGGCGACGCGGAGAGCGGCAAGACCAACATGCTGCGGCTGACGGCCAAGGCCATCATGGACCGCTACACCCCGGCCGAGGCGCGCATCATGGTCGTGGACTACCGCCGCGCGCTGGTGGAGGCGATCCCCGACGAGTACCGCCTCGGCCACGCGGTGTCGATGGACGCCCTGAAGGAGCTGATCGCGGGCGCCGCCCGGGCGGTCGCGGCCCGTGTGCCCGGACCGGAGATCACCCCGGCCCGGATGCGCACGTGCGACTGGTGGGACGGCCCGCGGCTGTTCATCCTCGTGGACGACTACGACATGCTGGGCACCAGCCCGATGAACGCGCCCTTCGACCCGCTGCTGAACCACCTCGCCCTCGGCTACGAGGTCGGTCTGCACATGGTGGTCTCCCGCTCCGCCGCCGGCGCGGGCCGGGGCCTGGGCGAACCCATGCTGCGCCGCATGCAGGAGGTCAACACCCCGACGCTGCTGCTGTCGTGCCCGCCGTCGGAGGGCTTCATCCTGGGCAGCGTCAAGGGCCGCAACCTGCCGCCGGGCCGGGGCACGCGGGTGACGCGCCGCAAGCAGACCCAGGTGCAGACGGCGGTGCTGGAGGACCAGGAGGCGTGAGGGGCGACGGCCGGGTCGGGGCGCCCCAGGCGTCCCGGCCCGGCCGTCGCCCCCGGCCCGTCAGCTGCCCGCCGGGCGCCAGTTCCGTGCCCGGCCGCGCGGGATCACCACCGCGCCCGCCGCCACCAGCAGCACCAGCCCGCCGCCCACGCCGGCCACCACCAGCGCACGGGTGCGCGGCTGCGTCGCGGGCGGGGGCGGGACCACCGCCCGCTCCGGCCTCGGCGCCGTGCCCTCGGCGTCCGTCGGTACGGCCGTCAGCGCGGCGTACGGGTCGAGCCGTGGCGGCACCGCCGGGTACGCCGCCTCCGTCAGGCGGCGCGAGACCTGCGCGGCCTTCAGCTCCGGGTAGCGCGCCCGTACCAGCGCCGCCGCCCCCGCGACGTGCGCGGCGGCGAACGAGGCGCCCGAGCCGATGAAGTGGCCCGAGCCCTTCGGGCCGATGCTCACCACCGCGTCGCCGGGAGCGGCCAGGTCCGCCCCGCTCACCAGGGGCGCGTCGGTCGGTCGCGCGCCGTCCGGGCCGTAGTCCGTCACCGCCAGCACGCCCGGGGCCGCCGCGGGCCAGTACCAGGGCGCCGGCTCGGTGTTCCTCGGCAGCGCGTCCGGCGCCACCGGGGCCACCACCAGCGCGTCTTTGCCGCCCGCGTAGGCGACCGCGTCCGTCAGCTGCGACTTGCCGCTGTCCAGGGCCACGGCGACGTAGATGACCTGGGCGCCCTCGTCGGCCGCCCGGCGTATTCCGTCGGCGACCTGGGCCACCGTGGGCTCGCCGCGCTCGCCCGTGCCGCGTACGGCCAGGATCCGGGCCTGCGGCGCCAGTCCCGCCGGCCCCCCGTCGTCGCCGGGGGTCGCCGCGATCAGGCCGGCCGCGAACGTGCCGTGGCCGACGCAGTCCTCGCCGGCCGCCCCGAGCGCGGTCACCCGCCCCGACAGCGCGGGCGCCCCCTCGGCGACTCCGGTGTCCACGACCGCGACCGTCGTCCCGGCGCCCTGGGAGAGCGGCCGGGCGCGGGCCATGCCCAAAGACCCCAGCGTCCAGGGTTCGGCCTTGGCCTTCTCGCCGGAGACCGAGGCGCAGGTGTCGTCCTCCGCCAGGACGGAGCGTACGACCGGCAGCCCCACGGAGTCGGCCGCGGCGGGCACGGCCCCGACGGCGCCCAGCGCGGTCGCGGTGGTCAGCAGGGTGGCGGTCACGGCCGAGGCCCGGGGGCGGCGGCGGGGACGGATTCGGGCACGGGGCATGGCGCGCATGATAGGCGGCGCGTCCGACGGCGCGTCGAGCGGGACGTGACAGGCGGAAGACGAGCGGGGCATCACGGGACATACGCACGGTCTCGTCCCAACTCGTCGGTCCCTCCTGGAACATCGCCGCACCGGTCCCGTAGCCTTCGTCGCGTGCGCACAGCCGTACGTACCCGGACGCGGAACAGTCCCCTGTCGGCCCCCTCGGCGGGAGAGGCACGCGGCGGCGGCACCACAAGGAGGAGGATCGAGCGTGTCACGGCAGTTGCTCAGGGTCGGGTCGGAACAACCGGACAGCTTCCGGACGATCGGTGATGCCCTGGACATGGCACGCACGGGTGCGGTGATCCGGGTCCACCCCGGCCGCTACCCGGAGAACCTCACGGTCAGGACCCGGGTCACCATCGTCGCCGACGGCGAGCCGGGCAGCGTCGACATCTGCCCGCGCAGGGGCACCGCCGTCGTCCTCGTCGCCGACGCCGTCATGCTCACCGACCTGACCCTGCGCGGCGGGAGCGAGGACCTGCCGGTGGTCGACGCGCCGCGCGGCCAGGTCGCCATGGACGGCTGTACGGTCATCGGCTCGGGCTGGACGGCCGTCCTGGCCCGCGAGTCGGGCTCGGTGGCCATGCGCGACTGCCGGGTCAGCAACCCGAAGGGCGCCGGTGTCGTGGACTCCGCGCCCACGGGCAGCATCATCGCCGGCTGCCTCATCGAGAACCTGGGCACCTCCGGCGTCGTCATCGGCGCGGAGGCCCGTGCGACCGTACGGGACTGCCGGATCCGCGACGCCCGCGCCAACGGCGTGCTGACCTCCGACGAGGCGCAGGGCCTGGTGGAGGACTGCGACATCTCCGGCACGGACAAGCCGTCCATCGCCCTGGAGGGCCGCAGCGGCACCCGGGTCGTGCGCACCTCGGTGCACGACACCTCCGTCGGCGTCTACATCACCAGTTCCGCCCGCCCGGTCCTGGAACACGTCACCGTCTCCGACACCTCGGGTCCCGGCATCATGCTGGCCGCGAGCGCCGACCCCGAGTTCCTGAACTGCCGCACCTCACGCACCAAGGGCAGTGGCCTGGCCGTCACCGAGCGCTCCCGGGGCACCTTCCAGGACTGCGAGTTCGACACCGCCGCCGCGCCCGCGATCCGGGTGGTCAACTCCAGCGCGCCCTTCCTGACCGGCTGCGCGGTGCGTGACTGCGCGGACGCGAGCGGCGCCGTGCTGCTGGAGGAGGAGTCGTCGGCGGAGTTCGACGACCTGCTGATCACGGACGCGGCAGGCACCGGCATCCGGATACGCACGGGCGCCGACCCGCTGCTGCGCCGCGCACGGATCACCTCACCGGGCGGCCACGGCGTAGAGGTGGCCGAGGACGGGCGCGGCCGGCTGGAGCACTGCGAGATCGACCGGGCGGGCGGCGCGGCGGTACGGATCGTCTCCGGGGGCAACCCCGACATCCGCGACACGGTCATGCGGGCGGCGACCGACGCGACCGTCTCCGTCGGCGGCGAGGGCCGGGCCACCCTCCGGGACTGCCGCATCGAGTCCGCCACGGCCGGCGGCATCACGGTGGACAAGGGCGGCGAACTCTCCGCCCTGCGCGCCCACATCACCGACTGCGGCGCCCACGGCGTCCTCCTCGCCAACGGCGCCCGCGCCACCCTCACCTCCTCCCAGGTCATCGGCAGCGTCGGCGACGGCATCCGGATCGACACCGCCGAGCCCGTCACCGTCACCGGCTGCGCCGTCCGCGACAACCGCGGCGCGGGCCTCAGGCAGACGAGGGTGAACGAACGGCTCACGGTCGAGAACCTGAACAGCTCCGGCAACGTGGCCCCCGACGCGTGGGGCGACACCCTCCCGCCGGACGTCGCGACCGGCGGGGCCGGTGACTCGGCCAAGGAGCCCGAGGGCCCGCTGGAGGAGCTGGAGTCGCTGGTCGGCCTGACCGAGGTCAAGAGCCAGGTGCGGACGCTCGTCAACCTCAACCAGCTCAACCAGCGCCGCGCCCAGCTGGGCATGCCCGTCCCCCAGATGAGCCGCCACCTGGTCTTCTCCGGCCCGCCCGGCACCGGCAAGACCACGGTCGCCCGGCTGTACGGCGGCATCCTGGCGGACCTGGGCGTGCTGCGCTCCGGGCACCTGGTGGAGGTCTCCCGTGCCGACCTGGTCGCCCAGGTCATCGGTGGCACGGCCATCAAGACGACCGAGGCGTTCAACGAGGCGCTCGGCGGTGTGCTGTTCATCGACGAGGCGTACACACTGCTCTCCGACAGCAAGGGCTCCGGTGCCGACTTCGGCCGGGAGGCGGTCGACACCCTGCTGAAGCTGATGGAGGACCACCGCGACGACGTGGCCGTCATCGCCGCCGGCTACACCGGCGAGATGGACAGCTTCCTCTCCTCCAACCCGGGCCTGGCCTCCCGCTTCACCCGCACCATCGAGTTCGCCAACTACTCGGTCGACGAGCTGGTGACGATCACCGAGAACATGTGCGCGGGGCACCGCTACGCACTCGACCCCCGGACCCTGGACGCCCTCGCCCTGCACTACGGGCGTATGCCGCGCGACGCCACGTTCGGCAACGGCCGCGCCGCGCGCCGGGTGTTCGAGGAGATGGTGGACCGGCAGGCGTCCCGGCTCGCCTCCATGACGAACCCGGCGGAGAGCGACCTCACCCTCCTGCTGCCCGAGGACGTGGCGCCGGACAGCGCTCCGGCCGACGACGGCCCCGGCTCCGACGAACTGCTCGCCGAGCTGCACGCCATGATCGGCCTCACGGCGGTCAAGAACGAGGTCGCCGCCCTGGTCAACCTGCTCACCGCGGCGAAGCAGCGCAAGGCCGCCGGGCTGCCCACCCCGAGGATCAGCAACCACCTGATCTTCTCCGGGCCCCCCGGTACGGGCAAGACCACCGTCGCGCGCCTGTACGCCGACCTGCTGCGCTCCCTCGGCGTCCTGCCCAAGGGCCAGCTGGTCGAGGTCGCCCGCGCCGATCTGGTGGGCCGCTACGTGGGTCACACCGCGCAGCTCACCAAGGAGGCGTTCGAACGCGCTCTGGGAGGGGTGCTGTTCGTCGACGAGGCGTACACGCTCACGCCGGAGGGCGCGACCTCGGACTTCGGCCGGGAGGCCGTCGACACGCTGCTGAAGCTGATGGAGGACCACCGCGACGAGGTCGTCGTCATCGCCGCCGGCTACACACGCGAGATGCGCCGCTTCCTCGACTCCAACCCGGGCCTGGCCTCCCGGTTCTCGCGGACGGTGGAGTTCGAGAACTACTCCACGGACGACCTGCTGGAGATCCTGTCCAAGCAGGCCACCGACTACGGCTACGACTGCTCCCCCGAGGCGATGACCGCGCTGCGCGGCTACATGGACGCCCTGCCGCGCGACCATGCCTTCGGCAACGCGCGTACGGCCCGCCAGATCCTGGAGGGGATGATGACCCGTCAGGCCGGCCGGATCGGTGCGATGTCCGCGCCCGGCCTGGACGACCTGCGCCTGCTGCTGCCGGAGGACCTGCCCCCGGAGGCGGCGGCGATAGGCCGGTGAGGTGCGGAGGCGGGCCCGGGGCCCGGACCCGCCCCCGCGGGGGACCTCAGTTCGTGTAGACCTCCGCGCGGTCCACGCTGACGAAGGAGGCGCCCGACTGGGCGCTGTGCTCGCCGGTGACCCGGACGCGCAGGGTGTGCCGGCCGTTGGCGAGCCGGGGGCTGAGGTACTGGAGCGTCTCGCCCGTGCGGATGGCCCCGTAGAGGTCGACGCGCTGTTCCGGCCCGCCGTCGATGCTCAGGGCCGCGATGCCGTTGCCCGTGTCGCGTACGGAGAGCAGGGCGATGCGGGTACCGGTGAAGGTGAAGGTCGCGGTGGCGCCCGCGCGGTCGCTCCAGTGGTCGTCGCCCCAGAAGCACTGGGTACCGCAGCCGGTGCCGGAGTTCCAGGCGCCGGTGTAGGCGACGGTCCCGCCACCGCTGGAGCGGCCGTCGTCGTTGATCCAGTGGTTGCCGGATCCGGGGTCGCCGGAGGGCAGGTCCTGGGTGGCGCCGAGTGCGAGCGGGCGGCCGAAGTCGGGGCTGCCGTCGGCCTTCCACGTGAAGCGCTGGGCGCGGGTGGTGCGGTTGGAGTAGGTGAGGGAGGACGTCGTCTTGGCGTGGTAGACGATCCAGTCCTCGGTGCCGTCGGGCGAGCGGAAGAAGGCGTGGTGGCCGGGGCCGAACACCCCGCGGTCGTCGGCGCGTGAGAAGACCGCGCCGGGGTGCTGGGTCCAGTTGCCGGGCACCAGCGGGTCGGCGGTGGCGGGCAGGGACATCATGCGGACCTGGTAGTCGGGTTTCCCGGTGTCGCAGGCCGAATAGGTCATCCAGGTGCGGCCGTTGCGGTAGAGGAATTCGGGCCCCTCCCGCACCTCCGGGCACCCACCGTCCCCGTTGAGGGCGACCGCGTCGCCGGAGACCGTGTACGGGTTCGACATCGGTGCGATGTTCAGCCCGTTGTGCTGGTACTGGTTGATGCCGCTGTAGGCGAGGTAGAGACGGCCGTTGTGCTGGAGGATGCCGGCGTCGATGGCGAAGTCGTTCGCGTGGTTGGGCGGGGCGAGCTTGGCCTTGTAGTGGTACGGGCCGGTCGGGTCGTCGCGCTCCGACTCCAGGACGTACAGGCGGTGATGGTCGTCGACGCCGTCGTCGGCGGTGTAGTAGAGGTACCAGCGGTCACCGAAGCGGTAGAACTCCGGGGCCCAGATGTTGCGGTTGCGGGACGGGTCGGAGTCGGTCCACACGGTCACCGGGTCGGCGGCGAGCAGGGTGCCCAGCGAGGACGAACGCCACATGCGGATGCTGTCGCCCTGCGTGGTGGTCAGGTAGTAGGAGCCGTTCCAGTGGGTCATGAACGGGTCGGGGCCGGCGTTCAGAGGATTACGGAACGTGCCCGCGGCAGCGGCCCTCGGCGCCGGTGCCGTGGTGTCCGCCACCGCGGCCGGTGTGGCGGTCAACAGGCCCGCCAGGACGGCGACGAGCGCGGCCAGCGCCGCGGCCACGCGGCGCAGGGCACGACCGCGGCTCGGAGCGCGGGCCCCGGCGGAGGCGGGGGGTGGGGTCGGTACAGCGCGCATGGGCGGCTCCTCGCAGCTGTGGGTGCTCGTTGCGTGAGTGGGGGGGAACACTGGGTCATTACATCGATGTAATGACGGGGTGACACGCTAGGGACACCGTCTGCTCAAGTCAACGGATTCGCACCGACCGGGAGTTGCGGACCGGCGTGCCTCACCCGGTGCTCCGGAGGTGGCGGGCGGCCCGTCTCGCGCTCCAACGCCGAAGGGTCCGGCCCCACCGCCTGAGCGGTGGGGCCGGACCCTTCGGCGTTACAGGTCTAGGACTGCGGCCGTCGGCCGTGGTTCGCGCCGTTCTTGCGGCGCGCCCTCTTCTTGCGGCGTCGTTTCGAGGACATGGCCACCTCTCACAGGTCCGGGGCGGTCAGGAAGCATCCTGATGTCTGACCGCTCCATGCTCGCAGCCCCGTGCGCGAAACGCGAAGCGACACGGGGCCGCCGCCCGGCGTATCGGGTCCGATGCGGTGAGGACGATTGGAAGGGGCCGTGAGTGAGCAGGCGAGAGGTATGGACTCACAGCCGCGCACCCCGATGGCCCCGACCGCACCCTCTCCCCGGCAGCCCGAGCGCCGGACGAGCGGGCGCGGGCGCAGACTCCGCCGGTACGCGCTCGTCCCGGCCGCCGCCCTGTCGGTGGCGGTCGTCCTGGCCGGGTGCGACGACACCTCCACGTCGAGCAGTCCGGCGGGTGCCGGCAGCACCATGCCGGACAGCAGCACGTCACAGGCGCCCGACAGCGGCGCCCCCGACGAGCCGTCGCCGTCCGGTACCACCGCGTCCGAGGGATCGTCCGCGCCCTCCGATGCCGCCGACCCCTCCGAACCGGCCACCCAGGCCGGTCCGCAGCGCTGCGCCGCCAAGGCGCTGACTCCGGCCCTGAACCGTTCGGACGGTGGCGCCGGGCAGATCTACTACCGGTTGACCCTGTCCAACACGTCCGACGCCCCGTGCACCCTCCAGGGCTTCCCGGGTGTCTCACTGATCAAGCGGGACGGCGGTGTGATCGGTGAGCCGGCGGAGCGTGAGGGCGCGGCGGGGCAGAAGACCGTGCTCAAGCCCGGCGGCCACGTGGAGATCACTCTGCACACCGTGAACCAGGGCCTGACCGACGCGCCCTGCTGGGACCGGCCCGACTACCTCAAGGTCTATCCGCCGGGGTCCAAGGAGGCGGTCACCCTGCGCACCACCGACCCTCTCGTCTGCGGTGACCGCTTCACGACCACGGCGGTCGGCAGCTGATCCCCCGACGGGCGACGTGTGCTTCCCACCCCTTGTAAGGATCTGCCTCGCGCATGACGTATAGGGGGTGTGGAGAGCAAATTGAGCCGTGAGCGAGCCGGGCCGTAGCGCGCGGTTCACCGCGTTGGACACACGGCAGTACGCACGCGTGCACGCCTTCGGGCACCGCAGGACGGGCAACGGGACGCATTCGAGCACCGGCTCTCGCCCAGCGTTCGAAGGGTCCGGCGGAGGTGCGACGGGGAACGCGTCAGACGCGGAGGGCACCGGCCTTCAGCGCGTCCACGAACGAGGCCCAGCCGCCCGCCGCGACGACGAGCACGGGTCCGTGCGGGTCCTTGCTGTCCCGCACGGGCACGACCGCGGGGAAACCGTCACAGACCTCGACGCACTGGCCACCGTCCTGATTGCTGTAGCTGCTTGCGCGCCAAGTCACGGCGGTCAGGTCGAGGGATCGCACGGCACTTCCTCCAGAAGGCACAGGATGAACTTGCGCGACTCGGCAGGTGACAAGGCGAGGTCGCGGACCGAATCATATGCACGTTGCAGGCGCTCAACCGGTGCGGCTTCCTCGATGAGTTCACCTCGGTAGCCGTTCTCGGTATAGGCCACGGTACGCCCCTCCACGAGGCGAAGAAACATCACGTCAGCATTGGTCAGACCATGGAGTCCCGCGCTGAACGGCGACACCTGCACGGTCACTCCGTCCCTCTCGCCCATCTCCTGCAAGTACTCCAACTGCTGGCGCCACTGCATGGGATCGCGCAGGGATGTACGCAACACCGCCTCGGAAAGAATGGTGCGGAAGTGTGGCGGGTCCTGTCCCGTCAACAGCTCCCGCCGCCCCATCCTCGCCTCGATCTGCTGAGTCAGCTCCGGTTCCCGGAGCCCACCAGCCGCAAGTACCTCACGCGCGTAGCCCGGCGTCTGCAACAAGCCCGGCAGCACGCTCACCGCGAAGTGCCACAAGCTCGTCGCTTCCGACTCCAGCGTCATGTACCGCCGGTACCGCTCCTTGAACTGGCTCTTGTCGCCGGCCGCGAGCTCCCACAGCGCCAGCAGCAGCCCCGGCGTCCCGTAGTACTGGTCCAAGGCCTGGACGACCTCCGGGCCGCCGATCGTCTCGCCCTTCTCCATCTTGCCGAAGAGCGACCAGTCCCAGCCCAGCCGTTCGCCGAGCTGGCGCAGACTGTCGCCGCGCGCGGTGCGCAGGAGGCGCAGCTCCTCCGCGAACCGGGCGCGGGGTTCCCTGCTGCGGCCCGTGACCGCCCGCCTCGTCGGCATCGCACCCTCCGTGGCACGTGTGGAAGTTGACCGGAACACCGGGGAAGCACGTCCCGCCCTCGGTGTGTCGCGGGGGCGGCCTGGGCCATTCTCGTCACAGCCCCTCACGCACCGTAATCCAGGTCGCGTGCCCGGCCCGGCGAAATCCGGGAAAGAGCATCCGAAGGAGAGAGCGCGCCCATGACCACACCGTCGCACCCCGTCCTTACTCCCGCCCCCACCCCCACCGGCGCCGGGACGCCGTCGCCCGGTCGGGCCGCCACCGCACCGGGCGGCGTCCGGGACCGCGTCCCGGAGGCCCTGGAAGCGCGGGATGCCCTCGCGGCCGCCCTGACCGCCGCCGGTATCCAGTTGCCGGCGATGGACGTCCGTACGCCGTGGCAGGACGGTGGCCCGGAAGCGGCGGAGGACGAAGACGGACGGCCGCCCCGTTACGCCCTCGTCCACCTCGGCGTCTGCTCCGCCCCCGTCGCCCTGGAGCTGGCGGACGTGATCAGGAAGGGGGCGGCCCGGTGACGGACGGGGACTCCCCCGCCGTGGGAGCCGCCGTCGTCGACGGCGGGAGCGGACGGGTGGGCATCGTGACGGGGCGTCAGGGCCCCCTCGTCCGGCTCCGTCCGCTCGGCGGGGGCCGTGAGTGGGACGCGAACCCGGCCCGCGTGCGGCCCGCCGGCCGGGACGAGCTGCTGAGCGCTCAGCTCGCCGAGGTGAACGCACGGAGCCGGAAGCCGCTGTGACCGGCTCAGCCGATCCCGAGGACGCTCATGGTGTGTTCGGCCATGCGCCGCTCCCCCAGCGCGTTGGGGTGGACGGGCACGATGTTGGTACCGAACACGAGCGGCTCGATCCACCGGGCGCCGGAGGCCTTGCACGCGTCGTGCCCCTCGGACACCTGCGAGAAGTCCACGTAGGTGACCCCGGTCTCGGCCGCGGCGCGCGCGACGGCGGCGTTCAGGTGGGTCTGGATGCCGCGCAGGTACGGCACGTCGCCGGAGGCCACCGGAAGTTTCAGGAAGCAGGACGGGTCGGCGGTGGCCGGGGTGATCCACGGGTACCCCAGCGCCGCCACACGCGCGCTCGGCGCCTTCGCGCGGACGCTCCGCAGAGCGGCCACCAGCGCGGGATAGGTGTTCGCCTCGATCTGGTCGTCGAAGTGGGTGCCGTTCTTGTCCTTGCAGGGGCTGCCCTTGCCGCCGCTGAGGAGCCCTGCGGAGGCGCACGCCGTGAGGGCGTTGATGAAGGTGCCGTTGTCGTTGCCGCCGATGGTCAGCGTCACCAGGTCGGTGTCGGCGTTCACGGCGTCCACCTGAGGGGCGGTTCCCGGGTACTGGGACTGGGTGAAGTGCTTGGTCTCGGCCGCCCCGCAGGTCACGTCCTTGAGGTGGGCGCCCGTGCGGGAGGCGATGACGTGGGGGTAGTTGGCCGTGGAGCGCAGACAGAGCAGATTGGTCGGATCCACGGGCAGCACGCCCGATCCCGCGCTGTAGCTGTCGCCGAGGGCGACGTAGTCGAGCGGTGCGGCGGTCTGCGCGGCGGCCTGGCTGACGCCGAGCGCCAGCGCGCCGGCCGCAGCGAGTGTCGCGGTCATGACATGACGGAGGGCTCTCTTCGGCATGTGCACTCGATTCATCGGTGGGGGAGTGCGGGTGGGCATGCCGCACGGCCGTCCGGCTCCGGACGCGAGGGTTACCGCGCGGTTCTACCGCTAGGTAATGTGCAGCCGCCCGGACGGCGCGTCAACGCCGCGGACAGAACTTCTCCGAACCTCCCCGGACCACCGTCCGCCGCCGGGTGGAGAACGAGACCGGACGGGAGCCGGACCGGAGCGCCTCACCGCTCGCACGAGGCCACCGGATCCCCACCGATGACCCGTTGACAGCGATTCGCCGCGATGCCACGGTCGAAGCGCTTCGACGCCCTCGCCTCCACCCTCGTACGCACGCTCGTACCCGGGCACCGCGCCGGAGCCCCCGCCCCCTCCCCCGACCGGTCTGGACGGACATGACGCCGACGTTTTTCGACAACCCCGTGATACCCGGATTCAGCCCGGACCCGAGCATCTGCCGGGCCGGTGACGACTTCTACCTGGCGACGTCGAGCTTCGAGTACGTGCCCGGGGTGCCGGTGTGGCACAGCCGCGACCTGGTGCACTGGCGGCTGATCGGCCATGCCCTGGACCGGGCCTCGCAGTTGGACCTGCCGGAGTCCACCGGCGCCTCGGGCGGGGTGTACGCGCCGACGCTCCGGTACCACGACGGCCGGTTCTGGATGATCACGACCGTCGTCGGTGGGGCGGGCACGGTCCTGGTGACCGCGCGGGATCCCACGGGCCCGTGGTCGGACCCGGTGCCGGTCGACATACCGGGGATCGACCCCGACCTGGCCTGGGACGAGGACGGGACCTGCTGGTGCGTGTACTCGGACGGCGGCATCCACGGTGCGCGTATCGATCCGGGGACGGGCGCACGGCTGGGCGAGCCGGTGGCGATGTGGTCGGGCAGCGGGTTGCAGTACCCGGAGGGGCCGCACCTGTACCGGATCGACGGCTGGTGGTACCTCCTGCTGTCGGAGGGCGGTACGGAACGCGGGCACGCGATGTCGCTGGCCCGGTCCCGCACGCTGCCGGGGCCGTTCACGCCCCATCCCGCCAACCCGGTGCTGTCCCACCGCAGTACCGGCCATCCGGTGCAGAACACCGGCCACGGGGACCTGGTCCAGGCGCGGGACGGCACCTGGTGGATGGTGCTGCTGGGCACCCGCCCCCGGGGCGACACCCCGAAGTTCCACGGCCTCGGCCGGGAGACCTTCCTCGTGCCGGTGCGGTGGGAGGACGGCTGGCCGCTGCCCGGACCGGTGGAACTCCGCGCCCACGCACCGGCGTTGCCGCCGCACCCCTGGCCCCCGGAGCCGGACCGGGACGACTTCGACTCCCCCGTACCGGCGCCGTGCTGGGTGACGGCCCGCAGGCTCGACCCGGCCGCCGTGCGCCTGGGTGAACGGCCTGGCCATCTGGTGCTGCACGCCCGCGCCGCCGGTCTCGACACGCCGGGCGCGGTCTTCGTGGGGCGGCGCCAGCGCGACCCCGACTGCACCGCCCGCACGCGGGTCACCGTGGACGCGGACGGCCGGGGCGGACTCGCGGTACGGCTGGACGAGGCGCACCACTACGAGGTGGAGACGGGCGGGGGCACGGTCCGCGCCGTCGCCCGGATCGGCCCGCTGAGCCACAGCGTCGCCGAACACCGGGTGCCGCCGGGCCCCATGACGCTGCGGATCGACATCACCACCACCGTGGACCTGCCACCGACGGTCACCGGGCGGGACGCGCCCGTCCCGCCCGGCCTGCGCGTCGGCGGTCCGGACACCCTGCGCCTGGGATACGAGACGGCCGACGGCGGCTTCACGGTCCTCGCCGAGCTCGACGGCCGCTACCTCACCACCGAGGTCGCGGGGGGCTTCACCGGCCGGGTCATCGGCATGTACGCCACCCGGGGCAGTGCGGCCTTCGACTGGTTCGAGCTGCGCCGCTCCTGACGGCCCCTCAGAGCTGGGGCCGATGGGGGCCGGCCTGCGTGCCGGCCCCCACGGGGTCACCGCTCCTGGTGACCGCCGGGCGGCGGGAACCTGAAGCGCGCCTGGTCCGCCCCGGTGGAGCACCGCTGGAAGCCGGCCTTCTCCAGTACGCGGACGGAGGCCGGGTTGGAGAGCTCTACGGCAGCGACGACGGTGCGGACCCCGGGCGCGGTCAGCGCGAAGTCCGCCAGCGCCCGGGCGGCTTCCGAGGCGTAGCCCCGGCCGCGGCGGGACGCGACGATGCCGTACCCGAGCTCGACGGTTCCCTCACCGGGCGGCCAGAACAGGCCGACCGAGCCGACCACGAGGCCGCTCTCACGCTCGACGACCAGCCGGTGGCCGTACGCGCCGAGCCAGGCGGGGTTCTGCCCGAAGAGGCCGGCGACGACCCGGTCGCCTTCGGCGGGGAAGTCGTGCGCCCAGTGCGCCTGCCCGGCGTCACCGAGGACCGCGTCCGCGTCGGCCGTACTCCAGCAGCGGAGGTCGAGGCGGTCGGTGGTCAGCGGGGGATGTGTGGATGACGAAGTCGGTGTCACGTGTTCATTCCTGGTCGTGGGACGACCGGGCCGCGCTCAGTGGTGCGCGGACCGGAGGAGGGCATGGAGACGACGGCCTGCGGCAGCCATATGCATCAACCTCCCCGTCCGGTGAACACGCGCGTCGCGCGCCGACGCGACGGTAGCGGGACCCCCGCGCGGGGGCAAGACGTTTTCCGGCGGCACGACGCCGCGCCACCGGCCGACGACCGGGGATGGCCCCTCCCCGTTCGGCCCCGGGCCGTCGGAGTGAACCCCGCTCCGACCGTGGCGTGCGCCGGGCAGGCATAGGCGCATCCGTGGTCCCGTCGGCCGGAAGCACCGGTGGCCGCGGAAGCGGAACGGAGTGAAAGGGGTTCTCCATGCTCGGTCCACGGGCGACGCGGTCAGAGACCGTCGGCCCGCCCGGCGCCGTCGGGGCCCCGTCCACGGTCGGCGACGCCACCGCGGCCGTGGACGCGTTCCTGGCGTCGTACCTGGACGACCGGCTCCAGGAGGCTCGGCAGATGGACGCCGTGTTCGCCGAAGAGGTGGCGGGCCGGGTCGCCGCGTTCGTCCTGCGCGGCGGCAAGCGGCTGCGGACCGCGTTCGTGTGGTGCGGGTGGCTGGCGGCCGGCCGCGGGGGCGACCCGGGGACGCCGGTGCGGATCGGAGCGGCCCTCGAACTGCTCCAGGCCTGCGCGCTGGTGCACGACGACGTCATGGACGGGTCCCCGGTGCGCCGGGGCGCTCCCGCCGTGCACGCGGACTTCGCCCGGGCGCACCGTGAGGCCGGGCTGCGGGGCTCCGCCGCGTCCTACTCGGCCACCGCCGCGGTGCTCGCCGGGGACCTGGCGCTGGCCTGGGCCGACGACCTGCTCACCGAGACCGCGCTGGCCGCGCCGCACGGGGACCGGCTGCACCGGGAGTGGCGGGCGATGCGGAGCGAGATGGTGGCCGGCCAGTACCTGGATCTGCGCGCGCAGGCGACCGGTTCCTCGGACGGGGACGAGGCCCGGACCATCGCGACGCTCAAGAGCGCGCTGTACACGGTGGAGCGGCCGCTCGCCCTGGGCGCCGTGTCGGCCGCGGCGGACGCCCGCGCGACGGCCGCGCTGAGATCGGCCGGGCGGTGCGCCGGTCTCGCCTTCCAGCTCCGCGACGACCTGCTGGGCGCGTTCGGGGACCCGGCGCTGACGGGGAAACCGGCGGGCGAGGACCTGAGCGGGCGCAAGCTCACCTACCTCCTCGCGGTGGCGGTCCGGCGTGCGACCGAGACGGGCGACATGGAGGGCCTGGCCGTGCTCGGCCCCGACCAGGCCGATCACACCGAGGAGGGCGTCGACCGGATGCGCGCCGCCCTGGAGGCCACGGGCGCACGCGCGGTGGTGGAGGACGAGATCGCCGCCCTCGCGGCGTCGAGCGTGCGGCACTTCGCGGCCGGCGCGGCGGACGCCTCGGCCCGGCGGGAGTTCGCCTCGTTGGTGGAGCGGGCGGTGGGCACCGCGCCCGCCCCGGACCGGGAGGGCGCATGAGGAGGGTGCCGGGTCCGACGGACCACGTGGTGGTGGTCGGCGCGGGGCTGTCCGGTCTCGCCGCCGCCCTGCACCTGCTCGGCGCGGGACGCCGGGTGACCGTCGTCGAACGGGACGCGGGCCCCGGGGGCCGGGCGGGCCGGCTGGAGCTGGGCGGCTACCGGGTGGACACCGGGCCCACCGTGCTGACCATGCCGCACCTGGCCGACGAGGCGTTCGCGGCCGTGGGTGACAGCCTGCACCGGCGCGTCGAGCTGGTACCGCTGCACCCGGCCTACCGGGCCAGGTTCGCGGACGGGAGCGGGCTGGACGTCCACACGGACGGCGAGGCCATGGAGGCCGAGGTACGACGGTTCGCCGGGGGCCGGGAGGCCGAGGGGTACCGCAGGCTGCGCCACTGGCTGGAGCGGCTGTACCGGGCGCAGATGCACCGCTTCATCGACACCAACTTCGACTCCCCCTTCCAGCTGCTGCACCCGGACCTGGCACGGCTGGCCGCCCTGGGCGGTTTCGGCCGGCTCGACCCGCAGATCGGCAGGTTCCTCTCGGATCCGCGGCTGCGCCGGGTCTTCTCCTTCCAGGCGCTGTACGCGGGGGTGGCCCCCGCCCGGGCCCTCGCCGCGTACGCCGTCATCGCCTACATGGACACGGTCGCGGGCGTCTGGTTCCCCAAGGGCGGTATGCACGCGCTGCCCCGGGCCATGGCGGACGCGGCGGCCGACGCGGGGGCGCGGCTGTGCTGGTCGGCGGAGGTGAACCGGCTGGAACACGCGGCGGGGCGGGTGCGGGCCGTCCGGCTGGTCTCGGGCGAGCGGATCGCCTGTGACGCGGTGGTGCTGACGCCCGACCTGCCCGTCGTCCACCGTCTGCTGGGGCGTGCGCCGCGGCGTCCGGTCGGGCTGCGCCACTCTCCGTCGGCCGTGGTCCTGCACGCGGGCACCGACCGCACCTGGCCCCAGCTGGCGCACCACACGATCTCCTTCGGCGGCGCCTGGGAGCGCACCTTCGACGAACTCACCCGCACCGGGCGGCTGATGAGCGACCCGTCCCTGCTGATCACCCGGCCGACGACGCACGATCCCTCGCTCGCTCCCGAGGGCAGGCACCTGCACTACGTCCTGGCCCCGTGCCCCAACACGACGGCCGGCCCGTCCGCCGAAGCCTGGCACGGCCTGGGGCCGCGCTACCGGGACAGCCTGCTGGCCGAGCTGGAGCGGCGGGGGCTCGACGGATTCGGCGCGTCGCTCGACCGGGAGCTGCTGGTGACCCCGGTGGACTGGACGGCCCAGGGTCATGCGGCGGGCACCCCCTTCTCGCTGTCGCACACATTCACGCAGACCGGCCCCTTCCGTCCCCGCAACCTCGTGCGTGACTACGACAACGTCGTACTCGCCGGGTGCGGGACGACCCCCGGGGTCGGGGTGCCGACGGTGCTCGTCAGCGGCAAGCTCGCCGCCGCGCGCATCACGGGCCGTCCTCGGGCGAGGCCGGCCCGCATCCCGCTCACGTCGTCGAAGGGCAGCCGATGAACCGTCGTGAACTGGACGCGGCCCGGATCACCGAGCCCGCCCTGCGGGCCGCCTACGACCGGTGCCGCCGGCTCAACGCCCGGCACGGCCGCACCTACTTCCTGGCGACCCGGCTGCTGCCGGTGGAGCGCCGCTGCGCGGTGCACGCCCTGTACGGCTTCGCCCGGTGGGCGGACGACATCGTGGACGACCTCGACCGCACCCGGCCCCCCGCGGAACGCGACCGGCTGCTGCGCCTGCTGGAGGACGACCTGGCGCTCGGGCTGCGTACGGGAGGCGGCGACGAGCCGGTGGTGCGGGCGGTGGCGGACACCGCCGGGCGCTACGCCATCGACCACGGGTTGTTCGCGGACTTCATGGCGTCGATGCGGAGTGATCTCAGCGTCACGGACTATCCGACGTACGCGCATCTGCGGGCCTACATGCACGGGTCGGCGGCGGTGATCGGACTGCAGATGCTGCCGGTGCTCGGAACGGTCGTGGACCGCCGGGAGGCGGCCCCGCACGCGGCCGCCCTCGGGGTGGCCTTCCAGCTGACCAACTTCCTGCGGGACGTGGGTGAGGACCTGGACCGGGGGCGGGTGTACCTGCCGGCCGACCTGCTGGCCGCCCACGGGGTGGCGCGCCCGCTGCTGGAGTGGAGCCGTCGCACCGGGCGCCGTGACCGGCGGGTCCGGGCGGCTCTCGTCGAGGCGGAGGCGCTGACCCGGGCGGTGTACCGGGAGGCGGAGCCGGGCATCGCCATGCTGGAACCGCGGGTGCGGCCGTGCATCCGTACGGCGTTCACGCTGTACGGGGGCATCCTCGACGCGATCGCCGCCGACGACTACGCGGTGCTGCACCGGCGGGCCGTCGTGCCGCGCGGGCGCCGGGCGGTGACCGCGGCGGGCGGGCTCGCGCGGGTGCTGGGGGCGCGGATGCGCAACCGGCGGGCCGCCGCCCCGCCCCCGGGCACGGCAGCCCGGCCGGAGGGGACGAGGCGTTGACCGGACGGCACGGGAGGATCTGGACCTCGCCGCTGCGGGTGCGGCGCGCACCGGCATGGGAGCGGCAGGCCCCGACCTGGCGTGAGGCGCGGCCGGCCCTGATCGCAGGGGCGCTGCGGCGGGCGGCGGCCAGGCCGTCGGGCAACTGGTACGTGGTCGGGGCGTCGCGGGAGATCGCCGCCCGGGACCGTCCGTACGGCCGGAGCGTGGCGGGTGTCGAGGTCGTCCTGTGGCGGGCCGGGGACGGCTCGCTGCGCGCCGGACCCGGGGTGTGTCCGCATCTGGGGGCTCCGTTGCGGGACAGCCGGGTGGTGTGCGGGACGCTGCTGTGCCACTGGCACGGGCTGGCCCTGGACGGCGGGCCGCGCGCCGGGTGGGAACCGTATCCGGTGCACGACGACGGGGTGCTGGTGTGGGTGCGGCTGGACGCGGCCGGAGGCGAGCGGGCGCTGGAGCACCCGGTGGTGCCGGTGCGGCCGGAGGCCGGGAGCGCGGTGGAGGCGGTGTTCACGGCGGTCGGCCGGTGCGAGCCCGAGGACGTGGTCGCCAACCGGCTCGATCCCTGGCACGGGTCCTGGTTCCACCCGTACGCGTTCGTCGGGCTGAAGGTGGTCGGCACCCCCGGGGGCGAGGCGGACGACGGGTTCGCCGTCGAGGTGTCGTTCAAGGTCGCGGGCCGGCTGGTGGTGCCGGTGCGGGCCGTGTTCACCGCCCCGGAGCCCCGTACGGTCGTCATGCACATCACGGACGGGGAGGGCGCCGGTTCGGTGGTGGAGACCCATGCCACGCCGCTCACCGCTCCAGGTGCCGACGCGCCTCGGACGGCGGTGGTCGAGGCGGTCGTCGCGGCCTCGGACCGGCGGGGGTTCGCGCTGGCGCGCGCCGCCGCTCCGGTCCTGCGGCCCCTGATGCGCAGGACGGCGGGGCGGCTCTGGCGGGACGACCTCGCGTACGCCGAGCGGCGCTGGTCGCTGCGGAGCACCGGGCGCTTCCCAGGCTGACGCCTCGTCGGTGACCGTGCCGCGTCAGTACCGTCCGGCCCGGCGGGCGAGGGCTCCGAGGAGCCGGGAGCGGCCGGAGAGCGGAACGGTCCAGAGCGTCTGGCCGCGGATGCCCCAGTCGGCGAGCAGGGCGTTGGCGGCGAGGAAGCCGGAGGTCGCCGCGCGTTCCATGAGGGCGACGGGGAGGCCGGTGCGGACCAGGTCGCCCGCCAGTGCGACGCGCGGGTGCGGGGTGCGGACGGCGGGGCGCCGGTGGTAGCCGCCGACGGAGAAGACCGGGCAGTCGGCGCGCCATTCGTGGCGGGCGTCGACGATCCGGGCGTCGGCGGTCTCCGGGTAGACCTCGTGCAGCCGGTCGACGATGTGCCGCTGGACCTCCTTGGGTTCGGCGTCCGCGTCGACGGCGTAGGCGTGGAGTTCGACCACGCCGCCGCCCGTCCGCGCGGCCCAGCGGGCGGCCTCGCCCTCCCAGCGGTCCAGGACGCTGATGTTGTCCAGCCCGTCGTAACCGCTGGTGCCGAGGAAACCGGGGCGGTCCGCGCGTACGGGGCGGTCGAGCCAGAGCCGGGAGACCAGGAACGGCGGCGCGGTGCGCAGCGCGGCGACGTCCGCTCGCCAGGCAGCGTCCCCCAACTCCTCGGAGGCGCCCACGACGTGGCGGAGCCCGGTGGTGTCCAGGGCGAGGACGACGGCCTCGTGGCGGTCGGCCGCCCCGTCCCGCTCCACGGTCAGGGTGCCGTCCGTGGCGGGGCGGACGCGGTGGACCGGGGTGCCGGTGCGCACCTTGGCGCCGAGCCGTCGCAGGTAGCCGCCGAGCGGGTCCCACAGCGCCTCGGGGAAGGGCTCGCGCGGTACGTCGAAGAGGAGGCCCTCGGACGACCCGAGGAAGTAGATGTGGAACATCAGCAGCAGCTCGGCGGCGGACAGCTCCCGGGGGTCGGCGAAGAAGCTGCGGGAGAACACCTCGAAGGCCAGGTGGTGGGCGGCCTCGGGGAAGTTGATCCGGTGCAGGAAGTCCTCGGCGCTGACGTGGTCGAACCGCTCGTACACCTCGGGTACCCGGACGTCGAGCAGCGGCAGCGCGGCGCGGGGGTTCATCGCGGCGAGGTCGCGCAGGCCGAACGTCGGGCTCAGCGCGACGAATCCGAGGGCGCTGAACGGCGGGGTCCTCGGCACCCGGGCGAAGCTGTCGGTGAGGCCGCCGCGGTGCCGGAGCGGGTAGTCGGGCAGCGGGGTGAGGCAGCCGAGCGCGGGGTCGGTACGCCGCAACAGGCCGCGCAGGTTGTAGTACTGGCGGAAGAAGGCGTGGAAGCCGCGGCTCATGGTCGCCCCGGATCCGTCGGCGAGGCGGACGGGCCACCCGGCGAGGCGGCCGCCGAGGGCGTCCTCCCGTTCGTACAGGGTCACGCGGACGCCGCGCTCGGCGAGGGCGGTCGCGGCGGCGAGACCGGCGATGCCGCCGCCGATCACCGCGGTGGACGGCGCGTCGCCGGTGAAGCGTTCACGGCCCGGGGCCGGCGGCAGGACCTCCGCCCGGCGGTCGCGTCCGTGGCGGTCGGCGGCGGGCCGGGCGCGGGTCATGACGCCTCCGTCCGGGCCAGGAAGGTGTGGACGATGCCGGTCTGCCATCCGGCGACGGGCACGGTCCGGACGAACGGGAATCCGGCCCGTGCGATCCGCCGGGCGAAGACCGGTGCGGTGTCGAAGTCGAGGACACTGCGCCACAGATGGCGGTACAGCTCGCGGTCCCCGGTCAGCGTGCCCGCCGGGACGATCACCCCCCGGCACACCGCGTGCCACAGGGCCCGGTGCACCGGGGAGCCGCTGAGGCTGTACTCGTGGGCCAGCAGCCGGCCGCCCGGACGCAGCAGCGTGCGCACGGTCGTGAGGACCCGGCCCGGCTCGGTGACGTTGCGGAAGAGGTAGGCGGCGAAGACCGCGTCGTACACGCCGTCGTGACCGGCGCTCGCCAGCGCCTCCGCGGAACGGTGCAGGAACCGTACGTTCGACGGCCAGCGTTTCGCGCGGGCCCGCTCCAGCATGCCGGCCGAGGCGTCGGCGGCCGTGATCCGGGCGTGCGGGGCCGCGCGCAGCAGTGCCCGCGTCGACGCCCCCGTACCGCAGCCGAGGTCGAGCACCCGCAGGCCCCTGCCGCCGTCCGGGAGGCCGAGGCGGCGCGCCGAGCGGTGCAGGTCGGTGCGGTAGCCGGGGTTCAGCGCGGTGAGACGGTCGTAACTGTGCGACGCGTGGTCGAACGCGTGCGCGAGGTCGTGGTCGCGCAACAGGGTCATCGCGGGCTCTCCTCGGATCGGCCGGTGTCCCGGCGGGCGGTCTCACGGCGGTCGGTCTCACGGCGGGCGAGGAAGGGCAGTTCGGCCGCGGTGCGGAGCATCGGCCCCACGGGGGTGCGCAGGCCGATGCCGAACTCCTCCCAGGGCGTGCTCCCGCCGTCGAGGAAGCGCAGCAGCCGCTCCATGGGCACGCGGCGGAAGAGGTCGGTGAAGAAGCGGGGGCCGTCCACGCGCCCGGTGTCCAGTGCCCGCAGCAGGACGGCGTCCATCGCTAGCTGCCGCCGGCCGTGCGGCGGCGGCACGTCCGCGCGGCCGTGGCGCAGGGCCTCCGCGATGGCCCGGCTCTGGCGCTGTACGGCGGCGAAGGTGTAGCCGGTCGCCGGGCGGGTGGCA
The DNA here is from genome assembly GCF_000177195.2 of Streptomyces sp. SirexAA-E. Classification (GTDB taxonomy): domain Bacteria; phylum Actinomycetota; class Actinomycetes; order Streptomycetales; family Streptomycetaceae; genus Streptomyces; species Streptomyces flavovirens. The sequence continues at coordinate 5,756,410 of NC_015953.1, read as the reverse complement.
CCGCCGGCGGCCCCGATACGGAAGACGGCGGGCCCGGTGCGCCCGGGGAAGCGCGCGTCGGTCATGGGGATGACCCCTTGTTCGGCGGACTCGACGGTGAGCGGGCCGAGGCGGAGCACGTCCGCCGTGTAGTGCCGCAGGGCCGCCTCGTAGGCGGGGGTGGTCAGCGGGGTCCGGGAGAACTCGGTGTACTCGACGAGCGCCCGGTCGGGGGCGAGGGGCAGGACGTAACCGAAGGCGAGTCCGTGGCGCGGCTGCGGTACCCGGAAGTCCATGAGGTCCGCGACGCCGGGGTCGAACCGGGGTGCGCCGGTACGCACGAACCAGCCGCGGAAGTGCTGGAGCAGCAGCGTGCGGTGGGGCGGAATGCCGTGCGCGGGGCGGGAGTCGAAGACGTGGCGGCCCCGCAGGGTGAGCGGCCGCCCGTCGGCGCCCGTGCAGCGCACCTCGGCGCCGTACGGCGTGTCCCGCACCTCGTGGGCGGTGGCGCGCAGGAGCCGGGCCGTGGGGCGGGCGGCCAGCCGGGAGTGCACCAGCTGTTCGAAGCGGCCCGACCGGACCATGCGGTAGCGCAGCGGGGCGGGCTCCGACTCGACGGCGGAGCCGTCCGGTCCCCGCACCCGCAGCCGCGTCCAGGAGCTGACGACGGCCTCCTCGAACTCCCCCGGGCCCGCCTCCCAGTAGCACCAGGTCCGCTCCGCGGGGCGCAGCGGGCCGTCCGGGGCCTCGACCACGGTCACGGGGATGTCCGGGTCCTTGCCGAGCCAGTGGGCCAGGCAGAGGCCGGCCGCGCCGCCGCCCACGACGACGACGCCGTCGGCCGCGTCCTGGGCGGCACCGGTGCGGCTCACCGGGGCGGCCGTGCCGGGCGCGGGTTCACGTCCGGGCGGCGCGGGCCGCCGCGCGGTCGGCCAGCACCTCACGCGCCGCCCGGCTGCCGGATGCCAGGGCGCCCTGGACGGACCCGGTGGCCCGGTGGTCCCCGCAGACGTACCGGCCCGGCGCGAAGCGGGTGGTCCGGCTCAGCGGCCAGGGCGGGCGCATCGCGGGCAGCGCGCCCTCCACCGTGTACGCGGCGACCGCGTCCCAGGTACTGGTGTCCGCGTCGTACAGCTCGGCCAGCCGGGCGCGCACCGTCTTCTCGCCGCCCGGCGGACCGGCGCCGAGGACGGAGGCCGACACCAGGGCGGTACCGGGCGGGGCGTAGGTGGGGGCGGCCTCGGTCAGGACGCAGCTGTTCAGGACGGCCAGGGCGCTGTCGACGACCAGGGTGGGTTCGGTCAGCGGCGACTTCCCGGCCGCGTAGTAGTACGTCGTCACCGTGCGGCCGTCCGGGACCTCCAGGCCCGGCAGCAGACGGGCGGCCGTGACGGCGTCCGTGGCCACGACGACGGCGGCCGCCGGGCGCTCCCGTCCGTCCGCCAGGAGCACCCCGGCATCGGTGAGCCCGGCGACGGGCGTACCGAGCCGCAGGGCGTCCTCGGGCAGCCGGGTGGCGAGCTGGGCGGGTACCGCGCCGATGCCGTCGGCGGGCAGACAGAGCGTGCCGCGCGCCATGCTCCGCCAGACCAGGTGCAGGAAGCGGGCGGAGGTCTCCAGCCCCTCCTCCAGGAACACCCCGGACAGGAACGGCCGCAGGAGGTCCTCGATCGCGTCCGGCGACAGCCCGGCGCGCACGAGCGCGTCCGAGGCGGTGCGGTCGGTCGTACGGGCCAGCCGCTTCGGTGGCAGCAGGACGTCGCGGGCGGTGAGGGCGGCGAGCGCGGTGAGGTCCCGGGCGGACAGGACGCGGCCGGGCAGCAACTGCGCGGCGTCGCCCGGACGCCGGGTCGGGTCGGTGAGGCGGACCCGGCCCGAGGGCGTCCGGGCGACGAGGCCGGGGGTGAAGGGGCGCAGGCGCAGGGCACGCAGGTCGAGACGGGACTTCACCTGCGGATAGGAGGTGTTGAAGACCTGGAAGCCCCGGTCCAGCAGGAAGCCGTCCTTGCGGTCCGTCCGCATCCGGCCGCCCACCGCGTCGGACGCCTCCAGCAGTTCGACGCGCAGGCCCGCGCGGCTGAGGTCGAGTGCGCAGGCCAATCCCGCGAGACCGGCGCCGACGACGACGGTGTCCGGTGCTGCTGGGTGCTGTCGGTTCGTCATCCGTGCCCCTCGGCTGCTTCGTCCCCGCACGGCCGACGGGACCTCAAGCCGATCACGTTCCGGGCGCCGAAGCCAGCAGCCTCCCTGGGCATCCCCTCTTCGTGTGACCCGTGTGCACCACGGCGGGGGGCGTGCGGGTCACTTCAGCGGGTCGTGGCCCCAGTTCATGAGGGAGTACCGCCACGGCGTGTCGGTGACGTCGCCGTCCGGGCGCTGCGCGAGGTGGCGGTGCACGTAGCCCACGACCTCGCGCATGTGGGCGAGATCGTCCTCGTCGAGGTCGGCCTTCTTCGTGCGGAGCAGCCCGACGATGCGCCGGCCCGACGCGTGCCCGACGCTCTCGCCGCCGCCCTTCTGTCCGCCGCCCTTCCGCCCGCGCCCCTTCTGTCCGACCTCGTGGGAGGCGTCGGTGCCGAGCCAGTCCTCCAGCCGGGCGGGCGTCATGTTGACCGCTTCGCCGAACGCCTTGGCGGTCGCGTCCCGGTCCCCGCCGTCCCCCGCCATCAGGAGCGGTCGCCCTTCTTGTGCAGAGCGCCGGGCTTGTGCACGGCGGAACGGCCGGACCGGTCGCTCTCCACCTCGTACTGCGGGTCGTCCTTCGAGGCGTCGACGGTCCGGCCCGCCGCCTCGGTGCGGTCCGTGATCTTCTTGGTGACCTTGCCGGGCACCTCCTGGCCGTGGCTCCTCCAGGAGACCTCGTCGCCCTTCGCGATGTCGTCGTCCTTCTTCGTCACAGCGCCCTCCTGATTCCCTGCCGAACGGGTGATCGATACATCTCGGCCCTTTCCAGGGTCGGACAGATCGCCGTGCCACGCACCCGTGGCGGGGTCGGCGGGCGGCGCGTCCGCACCGGTGAAACACACCGCGGGCCGCGCGCGGCCGGACTGCGGAGCCCACAACGAGCTGTTTGTCTGGGGGTCTCAGCATCCACACCCGCAAGGAGTCCCGCCGTGGCGTCACAGCGCTCGAACATTTCGTACACCGTGCCCGGGGTGAGCGCCCAGGACAGCGGGCAGATCATCGCGCTGCTGCAGATGCGTCTGCACTCCCTCAACGATCTGTCCCTGACCCTCAAGCACGTGCACTGGAACGTCGTCGGCCCGCACTTCATCGCCGTGCACGAGATGATCGACCCCCAGGTCGACCAGGTCCGTTCCATGGCCGACGACCTGGCCGAACGGATCTCCACCCTCGGCGGCGAACCGAACGGCACGCCCGGGGCGCTGGTGAAGGACCGCACCTGGAACAACTACTCGATCGGGCGGGCGGAGGCCATCGAGCACCTCGGGGCCCTCGACATGGTCTACACGTCGGTCATCAAGGACCATCGCGAGGCCATGCAGGCCACCGAGACGTCCGACCCGGTCACCCAGGACATGCTGATCGAGCAGCTCCGGGGCCTGGAGCTCTTCCAGTGGTTCGTCCGCGCCCACCTGGAGTCCAGTGGCGGGGTGCTCTCCACCCGCGGCGCCTCCACCGAGACCGGCGCCGCCGGTCAGGCGGCCGAACAGGCCCGCACCCAGCCCTGAGCACCCGGCCCTGACCGCCGCACCGGGCCCGCGTACGGTGCCGTACACGGGTTCGGCCCGCCGGCGGCGGGTACCGGTCCCGGACGGCCCGGCGCCGGAGCCCGGCCCGGCACCTCCGCCCCGTACACCGCTGTCCGCCGACACCGAGGAGTTCACATGTCCAAGCCGCCGCTGCCGCCCGAGGCCGTGGAACTGCTGCGCCGCCCCAACCCGTGCGTCCTCGCCACGGTGCGCTCGGACGGCGCGCCGGTCTCCACGGCCACCTGGTACCTGTGGGACGACGGCCGGGTGCTGATCAACATGGACGAGGGCCGGGTACGGCTCAAGCACCTGCGCAACGACCCGCGGGTGACACTCACCGTGCTCGCCGACGGCGACTGGTACACGCACGTGACCCTCATCGGGCACGTCGCCGAGATGTACGACGACGAGGGTCTCACCGACATCGACCGCCTCTCGACCCAATACACGGGCAACCCGTACCCGGAACGGAAGCGGGCCCGGGTGAGCGCCTGGGTCGAGGTCGACCGGTGGCACGGCTGGGGCTCGCTGAAGGACAGCGACCAGGCGTCCACCTGAGAGATCCGGGCGTACGCGCCCGGTGACGTGCGGGAGCGGCAGGCGGCCCGACCCGGGCGGCCTGCCGCTCCGTCCTGTCCGGCCACCTCTTCGGGTCCTGAGGGCTGGACTGCGCGGCGATAGGGTGGCGCCGGAGGCGAGGGGGCACGGCGTGGAGAACGGGCAGGTCCGGGACGCGCTGCGGCACGTCCGCTGGATCGGGGGCGGGAGCGGCGGGGGCAAGTCGACCGTCGCCCGCGGGCTGGCGGACCGGTACGGCTGGCGCCTCTACGCGACCGACGACGTGATGGGCGACCACACCCGGCGGGTGCCGGTCGGGCAGGCTCCGTATCTGCACGCCTTCATGGGCATGAGCATGGACGAGCGGTGGGTGGACAGGTCCCCGGAAGTCATGCTGGAGACGTTCCACTGGTTCCGCGGTGAGGGCTTCGGCCTGATCGTGGAGGACCTGCTCCGGCTGCCCCGGGACCGGTGCGTCGTCGTGGAGGGCTTCCGGCTGCTGCCCCGCCTCGTGAAGCCCCTGCTCACCGTGGAGCGTCAGGCCGTCTGGCTGCTCCCCACCCCCGCGTTCCGCGAGACGGCGGTGACCGGGCGGGAGGCGCCGGGAGAGGGATTCACCTGGCGGACCACGGACCCGGAGCGCGCCGCGGCCAACCTGGCCGCGCGCGACCGTATGTTCACCGACCGCCTCCGCGAGGAGACGGCCCGGCTCGGCCTGCGCACGATCGAGCCGGGGACCGGAACGGCCGAGGACGATCTGACCGGCCGGGTGGCGGAGGCGTTCGGCCTCGGGCCGCGGTCGAGCGGGTGAGCGGACGAGCGGGTGAGCGGGCGCGCCGCCGCCGGGGGCGGCGCACGTCGGCTCAGAGGGGGATCGGTCCTGCGGCCTTCGGCCTGAACCCGCACGCGTCGAGGTGGAACGGCCTCGGTCCGTCCACGAAGTCGCCGTGGCCAGGCGCACCCGGCCGCCCGGCCCCGCGTGCCGCCTCCGCGACCGGCTCGGAGCCGACGGCGGCCCGGCGGTGGGCCGGGGCGACCACGGTGTCCGGAAGGAACGCGTGGGCACCGCCGTCCCAGGCGACGTCGACGAAGCCGACGAACTCTCCGTCATGGCGGGAGCAGACCCAGCCGAGGCTGTGGCCGTACAGCCGGGCCGTCCGGTCGGCGCCCTGGACCGGGTGGCCGAAACCCTCCGCGTGCAGGGCGTCGAGCGCCGCGTTCTCGCTCTCGCCCCGCCACTCGTACGTGATCGTCATGGCGGGAGCGTAGATCGCCCGGCGCGGGCCCGACGAACGGAAAAGGCCGGCCCGGCGCCCGGAGGGGGCGTCGGGCCGGCCTGGTGCTCCGGGGAGAGTCAGTCCGTGCCGAACTCCATCGCGGCGCGGTCCAGCATCTCCTCGTCGCCGGAGACCTCGCCGCGGGAGGCGATGGCCTCGGCGCCGCCCTCGGGCATGGCGCCGATGAGGCCGGTCGCGGCGGCCTGGGCGGCCCCGATGGCCGGGTTGGCGGTGCCGATCAGGCCGATACCGGCGTACTGCTCCAGCTTGGCGCGCGAGTCCGCGATGTCGAGGTTGCGCATGGTGAGCTGGCCGATCCGGTCCACCGGGCCGAACGCCGAGTCCTCGGTGCGCTCCATGGACAGCTTGTCCGGGTGGTAGCTGAACGCCGGACCGGTGGTGTCGAGGATCGAGTAGTCCTCACCGCGCCGCAGCCGCAGCGTGACCTCGCCGGTGACGGCGGCGCCGACCCAGCGCTGGAGCGACTCGCGCACCATCAGTGCCTGCGGGTCCAGCCAGCGGCCCTCGTACATCAGGCGGCCCAGGCGCCGGCCCTCGTTGTGGTACTGGGCGAGGGTGTCCTCGTTGTGGATCGCGTTGACCAGGCGCTCGTAGGCGGCGTGCAGGAGGGCCATGCCGGGCGCCTCGTAGATGCCGCGACTCTTGGCCTCGATGATGCGGTTCTCGATCTGGTCCGACATACCCATGCCGTGGCGGCCGCCGATGGCGTTGGCCTCCATGACGAGGTCGACCGGGGAGGCGAACTCCTTGCCGTTGATCGTGACCGGGCGGCCCTGCTCGAAGCCGATCGTCACGTCCTCGGCGGCGATCTCGATCGACGGGTCCCAGAACCGCACGCCCATGATCGGCTCGACGGTCTCCACACCGGTGTTCAGGTGCTCCAGCGTCTTGGCCTCGTGGGTGGCGCCCCAGATGTTGGCGTCGGTGGAGTACGCCTTCTCCGTGCTGTCCCGGTACGGCAGCTCATGGGCGAGCAGCCACTCCGACATCTCCTTGCGGCCGCCGAGCTCGGTCACGAAGTCCGCGTCCAGCCAGGGCTTGTAGATCCGCAGGTTCGGGTTGGCGAGCAGGCCGTAGCGGTAGAACCGCTCGATGTCGTTGCCCTTGAACGTGGAGCCGTCGCCCCAGATCTGCACGTCGTCCTCCAGCATCGCCCGGACCAGGAGCGTGCCGGTGACCGCGCGGCCCAGCGGGGTGGTGTTGAAGTACGCACGTCCGCCGGAACGGATGTGGAACGCCCCGCAGGTCAGCGCGGCCAGGCCCTCCTCGACCAGCGCCGCACGGCAGTCGACCAGCCGCGCCAGCTCGGCACCGTAGGCCTGTGCGCGGCCGGGCACCGAGGCGATGTCGGGCTCGTCGTACTGGCCGATGTCGGCGGTGTAGGTGCACGGGACGGCACCCTTGTCGCGCATCCACGCGACCGCGACCGAGGTGTCGAGGCCGCCCGAGAAGGCGATGCCGACGCGCTCGCCGGCCGGAAGGGAGGTGAGGACCTTAGACATGGGAAGAGTATGCATGATTACGCATGACCATGCAAAATCCGATGTCCGGGGCCCTCAGGACGACACGGGCGTCCCCGGCGCGATGTCGTACGCCTTCTGCACGAGAGCGGGGCGACGGCCGTCGTTCACCTGCCGGCTCCACTGGGCGTCGACCTGTTCGCGGGCCTGCTGCTCCATCTCGGCGGGGAGCAGGTGCCGGTAGCGGCTCTCCTCGCCGAGGAGGACGCGGACCGTGCGCTCGAAGACCGGCTCGGGGTCGTACTGCTCGTGCGGGAAGGCCAGTTCGGCGTAGTCGTGGAGACGGTCGGCGGGGTCGTCGCGCCATTCCTTCCACGTCTCGAACATGGTGTCGTTGAAGCCGGTCAGGAACGGGCCGGGATTGATCGTGGCCACCGTGACGCCGAACTCGGCCAGCTCCTGGTCCAGCGCGTCGGCGAACGCCTCCACCGCGTGCTTCGATCCGGCGTACGCGCCGGTGAACGGGTCGACGGTGAGTCCGGCGACCGAGGACATGAAGACGATGCGCCCACTGCGGCGGGCGGCCATCTGCCGGGCGATGCCCTGGGTGAGCAGGACGGGCCCGAAGACGTTGACCTCGAACTGCCGCCGGAGCCGTTCCTCGGGGATGTCGGCGGTGGCACCGCCCTCGGAGACCCCGGCGTTGTTGAGGAGGACCTCGACCTCCCAGGTCCAGGCCCTCTCCCGGTCGCCCGGGTCGGTGACGTCCAGCTTCTCGACGCGCAGTTCGACCCCGCGCTCCCGCGCCTCGGCACGCACCGCGCTGACCTGGGCGATGATCTCCACGCCCGCGATCACCCGGTGCCCGGCGGCCGCGAGCCGCAGGGCGACCTCCTTGCCGAAACCGCTGCCCGCGCCGGTGATCAGAATCGGTCCTGCCATGTCGCCACACCCTTCCTGGTCGGAATACCGCCTGCGGCTCCGATCATGGCGTGTGAGCACGGCGGTGGGCGGCAAGGCGCCACAGCGCGTGTTGGGATCCGGGACGGCACCCTGGAGCGCCCCGGCCGTCCTCAGCCGTCCGCGGGGAGGACCAGCATGATGTGCTCCTGCTCGCCGTGCCGGACCGTCCCGGTGCGCCGGAATCCCGCCTTCTCCAGCAGCCGCACCGAACCGGTGTTCTCCGCGTGGGGGTCGGCGTGGAGGGGCCTGGCCGTCTCCCGGGCCAGGAAGAGCGTGAGCGCCCGCGTGCCGACGCCCCGGCCCCAGTACTCCCGGCCGAGCCAGTACCCGATGAAGCGCCGGTCCTCCTCCCACCACGCCACCACGTTGCCCGCCGTCACACCGTCGACGGTGACGGCCTGGACGAAGACGGCGGGGTCACCGAGGACCCGGGTCTGCCAGTGGGTCAGGAACGCCTCCCGTTCCCTGGGCCGGAAGTTCGACCGCCGCGCCGCCTCCGGATCGTGTTCCTGGGCGAGGAAGACCTCCAGATCGTCACTCCGCACATCTCTCAGACTCACCTGTTCACTCATGCCGCGGAAGTGTGCCACCCGCCTCTGACAACGGGCGGCGGGCGAGCCGGTCCCAGGCATGCCGTCGAGGTCCCAGGAGTGCGCGGGACACACGAGGTCTCCGTCACGGACACCGCCCGGCCGGGTTCACCAGTCGTGGACGGTGCCGTCCTGGAGGCGGTTGACCGGCAGGTAGGCGGCCTCGTACGGATGGGCCGCCGCGGCCTGCTCGTCGAGCTCCACGCCGATGCCGGGCGCGTCGCCCGGGTGGAGGTGCCCGTCGGTGAACGTGTAGGCGTGCCGGAACACCTCCTCGGTGCGCGGGGTGTGGGGCGCGTACTCCTGGATGCCGAAGTTGTGCACGGCGAGGTCGAGGTGGACGGCCGCCGCCATGCCGACCGGCGAGATGTCCTGCGGGCCGTGGACGGCGGTCCTGATCTGGTACAGCGCGGCGAGGTCGAAGAGCTTGCGCAGCGGTGTGACGCCTCCGAAGTGCGTGACGGCGGACCGCACGTAGTCGATCAACTGCTCGGTGACCAGCGTCTGGTAGTCGTGGACGGTGTTGAACACCTCGCCGACGGCGAGCGGCGTGGTGGTGTGCCGGCGGATGAGGCGCAGGGCCTCCTGGTTCTCGGCGGGTGTGCAGTCCTCCAGCCAGAACGGCCGGTAGCGCTCCAGGTCCTTGCCGAGCCGTGCCGCCTGGATCGGGGTGAGCCGGTGGTGCACGTCGTGGAGCAGGGGCAGTTCGGCGCCGAACTCCGCGCGGACCGCCTCGAAGACCGCGGGGACGTGCCGGAGGTAGGCCTCGGTGTCCCAGTCCTCCACCAGCGGCCTGGCCTGCTGGTGGAGGACGGGAGCCCCGTCGCCGTCCGTGGTGTGCACCCCGTACACGGCCTTCAGCCCGGGGATGCCGCTCTGGATGCGGACCGCGGGGTACCCCTCGGCGAGGCGGGCCCGGACCGAGTCGAGCAGTTCGGGGATGTCTCGGCCGTCGGCGTGCCCGTACGTGCGGATCCGCTCGCGGCTCGCGCCTCCCAGGAGCTGGTACAGCGGCATCCCCGCCGCCTTGGCCTTGATGTCCCACAGCGCGACGTCGACGGCGGCCAGGGCGGCCATCGTCACCGGGCCGCGCCGCCAGTAGGCGCCGCGGTACAGGTACTGCCACGTGTCCTCGATCCGGTGCGGGTCGAGGCCGGTGAGCAGGGGCACGACGTGGTCGGAGAGATAGCCGACGACCGCCAGCTCCCTGCCGTTGAGCGTGGCGTCGCCCAGGCCGACGATCCCTTCGTCGGTGGTCAGTTTCAGCGTCACGAAGTTCCGGCCGGGGCTCGTGACGACCACGGTCGCGTCGACGATCTTCATGCGGTGCTCTCTCCGATGCGGTGGGTGCGGCGAACCGGCTCAGCCGCCCACCCTGCACCACCCGGCGGCGCGCTCGCGCGGCGGGGCGGCGGAGCCGGAGGGCCGCCGCCGGCGGGTCGCGGGGTGGCGTGCCCGGTCTGCGAAGCTGTCGTGCCACCCCGCCCCGGCATCTCGCCCCGGCCCACCAGGAGTTACCGATGAGCAGCCCCCACCGGTCCGTCGGCGTCGTGCTGCCGTGCGATCTGCCCGCGGACGCCGTCCTGCCCTTCGCGCGCCGGGCGGACGGGCTCGGCTTCGACAGTGTGTGGGTCGTGGAGGACCTGGGTCACCGCGGGGGCGTCGCCCAGGCCGCCGTCGTCCTGGCCTCGACGAGCCGTATCCGCGTAGGCATCGGCCTGCTGCCCGCGGGGAGCCGCAACGTGGCCTTCGCGGCCATGGAGATCGCCACCCTCGCCCAGCTCTTCCCGGGGCGCCTGGACGTCGCGGTGGGGCACGGCATGCCGGCCTGGATGCGCGGTGCCGGCGCCTGGCCCGCGAGCCCGCTGACGCTGCTGGAGGAGTACGTCACCGCGGTCCGGCAACTCGTGCGCGGCGGGCGGGTGCGGGACGACGGCCGGTACGTCCGCCTGGACGGGGTGCGGCTGGAGCCTTCGGCGCTCCCCTCCCCCGCGCCCGACGTGCTCGCCGGGGTGCGGGGCCCGAAGTCGCTGGCCGTGTCCGGGAGGGTGGCCGACGGCACGGTCCTGGCCGAACCTGCGGCTCCCGCGTACGTCCGGGAGGCCGTCGGCCACATCGCTCCCCGTCGGCCGCACCGGGTCGTGGCGTACAACGTGGCCTGCGTCGACGAGGACCCCCGGGCCGCGCTGGCCGCGGCACGGCCCGCGCTGGAGTGGGTCGGAGAGCCGGACTGGCGGGCGCAGGTCGCCGCGCTCCCCTTCGGCGACGAGCTCGCCGGGCTGCGCGCCCGGTGCGCCTCCCGGGCCGAGTTCGCCCGGCGCATGCCCGACGCGTGGGTGGCCGAGCTGGCGGTGGCGGGGACCCGGGAGCAGGCCCGGGCCAGGATCGCCGCGCTCCGGGAGGCGGGTGTGACCGACGCGGTCCTCATCCCGGCCGGTAAGGACCCGTCGGCCGCGCTGGACTCGCTGGCGACGGTGCTCTGAGCCCGCCGCCCGCGCAGGAGGGTTCCCGCGCTCCGGCGAGCCCGTCCGAACTTCATGGGAACTCCAGCGAAATGGCACGTGTGTGGATATCGTGCACCGAGCGAAGGCGCATCCGTCAGTCCACGAGATCGGCGGATGCGTCCCGTTCGGGGGTGCGACTGTGGCTGGGGGGCTCATGGGGCATGTCGAATTACCCGAATCGGACTTATCAGGGCCGGTAGGGCTGGCAGGGGCACCACGGCCGCGCACCATGGGGTCCCGCAACCGCACGGCGGCACTCGAACAGTTGTGGAGAGCGCCGAGCGCACCGCACGACCACCCGCGGGTGAAGCGGGCGGCCGGAAGGCCGGACCGACGCCCGCACCTCCTCGCCCTGACCGATCTGCTGGGCCTGGGCGCGCCCGCCTGGTGGGTGCTGCACGCGGCCCACGCGCCGCGCCCTTCGGCCGCCGCCGCCGTCGCCGCCCTCGTCTGGGTGGGTGTGCGTGCCACGCGCGGCCGGTACACGGAACCGCCCCCCGGACGGCCCCGCCCCTTCTCCCCACCGCTCGCCGACTGGCTGGTGCTCGTCGGGACGCTCGTCGTGCTGCTGGCCGTGACGGGCCACCGGCCGGATCCGGCGACCGCCGTGCCGGCCCTGGTGCCCGGCCTGGCGGCCGCCCTGACGGCCGTCGCGGCGGGGCGATGGCGGGCCGCCCGGCGCCACGGGCCCGCCCACCGGGTCCTGGTGGTGGGCGAGTCGGCCGGCCTGGACCGCGCGGTCGGCCGGCTCACCTCCCGGGCGGGCCACCCGTACGCGGTGGTGGCCGCCGTGCCGGTGGGCGGGGGCGCCCCGGGCGGGGAGACCCCCGTGCCGGGGCGGCTCGCTCCCGAACCTGCCGAGGACGACGTGTCCACGGTGCTCGGCAGCGCCTTCGCCCACGACGCGGACCTGGTGCTCGTGGCGCCCGGCCCCAAGCTGACCGGCGACCGGCTGCGCCGGCTCACCTGGGGTCTGCACGACGGGGGCGTCGCGCTCTGCGTGCTCTCGGACCTCTCGGGGACGGCGGCCGCCCGGGTCCGCCCCGCGTCCGTCGCGGGGCTGACGCTGCTGCACGTGGCGCCTCCCCTGCGGCACGGGCCGCAGGCCGCGCTCAAGGCCCTGGTGGACCGGATCGGGGCCGCGCTGGGCCTGCTGGTGCTGGCACCGCTGTTCCTCGCCGTCGCACTGGCCGTCCGGCTCACCTCCCGTGGCCCGGTCTTCCACCGCCAGGTCCGGCACGGGCGGCACAACACCCCCTTCACCATGTGGAAGTTCCGCACGATGGTGGCGGACGCGGAGTCCCGCAAGGAGCAGCTCGCCCGGGTCAACGAGAGCGAGGGCCCGATGTTCAAGATGCGCCGAGATCCCCGGGTCACCCGGATCGGCCACGCGCTGCGCCGTACGTCGGTCGACGAACTCCCGCAGCTCTTCAACGTCTTACGAGGTGACATGTCCCTGGTAGGCCCGCGCCCGCCGCTGCCGGAGGAGGTGGCGCGCTACGACGAGAAGGAGCTGCGGCGGCTCGCGGTCCGGCCGGGGCTGACCGGCCTGTGGCAGGTCAGCGGGCGCTCGGACCTGTCGTGGCAGGAGACGGTCCGCCTCGACCTCTGGTATGTCGACAACTGGTCGGTGACGACGGACCTGGGACTCCTCGCCCGTACCGTACGGGCCGTCGCCGACGGCCGGGGGGCGTACTGAGGTGGCGCGGGCACACGTGCGAGGGGGCCGCGCCCGTCGCGGCCGGACGGTCCGGGGGTCAGCCGCGCGCCGCGGGCTGACCCAGCCACCAGGCGTAGGTGCGGGCGATGCCGTCCCTCAGCGGGATCCGCGGCGTGAAGCCGAGGGAGGTCAGCCGGGAGACGTCCAGGAGCTTGCGCGGGGTACCGTCGGGTTTCGAGGCGTCCCAGGCGATGCGCCCCTGATATCCCGTCACCTCCCTTACGGTCTCCGCCAGTTCCCTGATGGTGAGGTCGACGCCGCAGCCGATGTTGACCGGCTCGTCGCCGTCGTAGGCCTCCAGCAACCGCACGCAGGCGGCGGCCAGGTCGTCGACGTGCAGGAATTCACGGCGAGGGCTGCCCGAACCCCAGAGGGTGACCTCGGGCGCACGCTCCCGCCTCGCCTCGTGGAACCGGCGGATCAGCGCGGGCAGCACGTGGGAGGTCTCCAGGTCGAAGTTGTCGCCGGGACCGTAGAGGTTGGTGGGCATGGCACTGATGTAGGACGCGCCGTACTGCCTCCGGTAGGACTGCGTCTGCACGATCCCGGCGATCTTGGCCAGCGCGTAGGCCTCGTTCGTCGGCTCCAGGGGCCCGGTGAGCAGGGAGTCCTCCCGGATCGGCTGCGGGGCGCGCCTGGGGTAGATGCAGGACGAGCCGAGGAAGAGCAGTCGGGGCGTACCCGCCGCGTGCGCGCCCGCGATCACGCTGAGCTGGATACGCAGGTTGTCCTCCAGGAACTGCACGGGCCAGGTGCTGTTGGCCATGATCCCGCCCACCTTGGCGGCGGCCAGGACGACGGCGTCGGGACGGACGTCCCGCAGGAACCTCCCGGTGGCCGCCACGTCGCGCAGATCGAGCTCGTCCCGGCCCCGGGTGACCACCTCGTGACCGTCGGCGGTGAGACGGCGGGCCAGCGCCGAGCCGACGAGACCGCGGTGGCCCGCGACGAATACACGGGCACCGGGAGACAGCAGCGGTCGGCCCAATTTCCGGGATTCCTGGGGGAGTTCAGTCGTCATGGCTCGGATTGTGCCAGCACCTCCGGACTCAGGGGACCTTTTACGGCAAACCGCCCAGACCACGCCATTCAGGTGCATCATCCCGCCCGTCGGGCGACCACAGAAGGGGGAGCCATGGCAAAGACCGCACTCATCACCGGGGTGACCGGTCAGGACGGTTCGTACCTGTCCGAGCTGCTGCTCGACAAGGGGTACACCGTCCACGGCCTGATACGCCGTTCGTCGAGCTTCAACACCGAGCGGATCGACCACATCTATCAGGGGCCCGAGGAAGCGAATCGTTCCTTCGTCCTCCATCACGCCGATCTCTCCGACGGCGTCGCGCTGGTCAACCTGCTCCGTGACATCCGCCCCGACGAGGTCTACAACCTGGGCGCCCAGTCACACGTCCGGGTCTCCTTCGACGCGCCCCTGTACACCGGTGACGTGACCGGGCTCGGCACGATCCGGCTTCTGGAGGCGGTGCGGGCCAGCGGTGTCGAGACCCGGATCTACCAGGCCTCGTCCTCCGAGATGTTCGGCGCCAGTCCGCCCCCGCAGGACGAGCGGACGCCGTTCCACCCGCGCAGCCCGTACAGCGTGGCCAAGGTCTACGCGTACTGGGCGACCGTCAACTACCGCGAGGCATACGGTATGTACGCCGTCAACGGCATCCTGTTCAACCACGAGTCGCCGCGCCGGGGCGAGACCTTCGTGACCCGCAAGGTCACCCGCGGGATCGCCCGGATCAAGGCCGGGCTCCAGGACCGCCTGCACCTGGGCAACCTCGACGCCGTGCGCGACTGGGGCTACGCCCCGGAGTACGTGGACGCGATGTGGCGGATGCTCCAGTGCGACGCCCCGGACGACTACGTGGTGGCCACCGGCGAGGGCGTCAGTGTCCGGCAGTTCGTCGAGTACGCCTTCGCTCACGCGGGCCTGGACTGGGCGGAGCACGTCCGCTACGACCCGAAGTACGAGCGCCCCAGCGAGGTCGACGCGCTCGTCGGGGACGCCTCCAAGGCCGGGGAGCTGCTCGGGTGGAAGCCCGAGGTGAAGACCCGGGAGCTGGCCCGGATCATGGTCGACGCGGACATCCGGCTGCTGGCCGACCAGCTCACCGGGGCGACGGTGCGGGTGGACCGATGAGCGGGTCCGCGAAGCACCGCCACGGCCTCGTGCCGGCCACCGGCACAGGGACCGGGGACCCGGTCCCTTCAGGACGTGTTTCGCAAGTCCCGCCCGCCCGCCGGGCGGACGGCGCTACGTTCGCCGTACGCCCTCGGACCGCGGCCGGCCGGCCGCGGCTCGTCCTCACCTCCGGAGCTGGATCATGAACGTAACCACGGGCCGCGGGCCGAGCGGGGGACGCGGCCGGGTGCGCGCCGCGGCCACCGCGCTCTGCCTGTTCGCCGGGGCCCTGACCGCGACGGCCACGGGCGGGACCCCGTCGGCGGCGGCGTTGACCCCGCCCGTCGCGATCACCGCCGACGACCTCACCACCTGGCAGACCAACGGCATCGTCTGGTCGATGGCCGCCGGTGACGGCGTCGTCTACGCGGGCGGCACCTTCTCCACCCTCCGCCCGCCGGGCGCGGCGGCGGGCACCTCCGAGCAACCGGCGCTCAACTTCGCCGCGTTCGACGCGGCGACCGGCTCGCCGACCGGGTGCAGCCTGTCCTTCACGCTCTCCTCCGGCACCGCCACCGTGCGGGCGCTGGCCCTGTCCCCGGACGGGAAGACCCTGTACGCGGGCGGGCAGTTCGGGTCGGTGAACGGCGAGGGGGTCAGCAACATCGCGGCCGTCGACACCGCGACGTGCACCCCGCGCAAGGACTTCAAGATCTCGGTCTCGGCGACCGTCCGGGCCATCGACGTCACGGCCAACACCGTCTACTTCGGCGGCGACTTCAACAGCGTGGGGGGCCAGACCAGGAAAAAGTTCGCCGCCGTCACCACGGGCGCCGCCCTGCTGCCCTTCACCGCCGACGCCGACGAGGTGGCCCGCGCAGTCCAGGTCACCCCCGACGGACGGCACGTCGCGCTCGGCGGTGACTTCTTCAAGGTCAACGGCACCAGCAGCCACGCCCTTGCCGTGGTGGACGCGACGACGGGCGCGCTGGTCAAGAGCTACCCCGGCTTCATTCCCGACACCTCCACGGTGCAGGACCTCACGACGGACGCGACCGGCCTGTACACCGCGAACGAGGGGACCGGCGGCGGCGTCTTCGACGGCCGGATCGCCATCGACCTCGCCGGCTACCAGCAGCGGTGGCGCGACACCTGCCTGGGAGCCACCCAGGCGGTCCTGGTCCACTCGGGCGTGCTCTACAGCGGCAGCCACGCCCATGACTGCGCCGACATGGGCGAGTTCCCGGACCAGCCGCGCAAGCACCTGCTCGCCCAG
Source organism: Streptomyces sp. SirexAA-E (assembly GCF_000177195.2). GTDB lineage: Bacteria > Actinomycetota > Actinomycetes > Streptomycetales > Streptomycetaceae > Streptomyces > Streptomyces flavovirens. The sequence continues at coordinate 5,740,218 of NC_015953.1, read as the reverse complement.
TCCGTGGACGACCCTGAGCTGCTGCCGTGGTTCCCGGACACCAACGACGGCATCGGCGAGCCCGTGGGGCCCCGGGTGATGTCCCAGACCGACAGGGGCGGGCACCACTACCTCTGGGTCGGCGGGGAGTTCACCACCGTCAACGGCGTCCGGCAGCAGGGCCTCACCCGGTTCGCGGACGGCCCCGACACCGGGGCGCCCTGGGTGCCCAACGTGAGTCTGTCCACGCTCACACCGGGGCGGATCGACGTGAACTGGCAGACCAGTTTCGACACGGACGACGGCGAGCTGACCTACCGGATCTACAAGGACGGGGCGAGCACCCCGGTGCACACCACCACCGGTTACTCGGTCTTCTGGGACCGGCCGCAGCTGCGGTGGACCGACACCGCCGTGGCGGCGGGCGAGACCCACTCGTACCGGATCACCGCGAGCGACGGCACCAACACCAGCGCCAAGTCCCCCGCCCAGTCCGCGACGGTGTCGGCGACGGCGGAGCGCTACCCGGCGCGCGTGCTGTCCGACGGGGCCTCGGTGTACTGGCGCTACGACGAGGGCACCTCGACCTTCGCGGCCGACGCCACGGGCAACCGGAACAACGGCTTCCTGCGCAACGCGCCGGCGTACCGGCAGACCCCGGCCGCCGTCGCCGGAAGCTCGACCGCCATCGGCTTCGACGGGACGAGCCAGTACGCCTACGGCAACACGCTGCACCCGGCGCCCACCCGGTTCTCGGTCGAGACCTGGATCAGGACGACCACCACCCGGGGCGGGAAGGTCATCGGTTTCGGCAACCTGACGATGCAGAACAGCACCCGCTACGACAAGCACGTCTACATGGCGGACAACGGTCGGCTGGTCTTCGGCGTGTACAGCGGCGGCTACCGCACCGTCACCACGACCGCCGCCTACAACGACGGCAACTGGCACCACGTCGTCGCGACCCAGGGCACCGGTGGTATGGCGCTGTACGTCGACGGGCAGCTGCGCGCGTCCAGCTCCGCCTACACCGCGAGCCAGAACACCCCCGGCTACTGGAGGGTCGGCGGGGACAACCTGGCCAACTGGCCGAACCGCCCGACCAGCAACTTCTTCGCCGGGCAGATCGACGAGACCGCCGTCTACCCGACCGCGCTGAGCGCCTCCCAGGTCAGCGCGCACTACGCACTGAGGACCGGCTGATGAGGCATCCGTTCCTGGCCGGCGCCGCCGTCGCCCTCGCGACGGCGGTGCTGGCGGCCTGCGGTTCGTCCGGCGGCGGACAGGACGCGAAGGCGGACCCCGCGCCGTCCCGGGACGTGGTCTCCGCGCCGGCCGCCGCAGGCCCCTCGGCGTCACCGGGCTCGTCGGGCGGGGACGCCCAGGCCGCTTCCCCCGAGGAGGCGGGTGAGCCGCCGAAGGTGCCCGCCGGGGAGATCACCCCGGCCACCGGCACCTTCAGCAAGCCGCAGAAGGAGTACCTGACCGACCGGGTCCCCGAGGGGATGGACCCGGCGGCGGTGCTCCAGACCGGTCAGGAGACCTGCGACCGGCTCCGCTACCTGGCCAAGGCCGACCGGGAGATCGCCGTGGGCTCGATCGTCGCCGGCGAGGTCGCGGACGCGGCCCCCGCCGTGGCGCACCTGTGCCCGCGGCACCAGGACCTGGTCGACGAGGCGGCGCTCGGCTACGCGGACGGCACCCACACCGGCGCGACGCTCCGGCCCGGCCGCTACCGCGCCCCCTCCCCCACGAAGGACTGCGCGTGGCAGCTGGCCGGGGCGAAGGGCGAGCAGCTCGCCGCGGGCTCCACGGACCGGCCGGTGTCGCTCACCGTCCCGGCCTCCGCCCGCACCTTCACCTCCACAGGCTGCTACGCCTGGCTGCCCGAAGGGAAGACGCGTTGAGCAAGCTGCCCATCGCCGTGGCGATCCCCACGAAGAACGAGGGCCTGAACATCGCCGAGGCGGTGAAGTCGGTCCTCGGCCACTTCGAGGCGGTCGTCGTGGTGGACTCCCACAGCACCGACGACACGGCGAAGATCGCCGAGGAGTGCGGGGCCGAGGTGGTCACCTACACCTGGGACGGCGGCCACCCGCGCAAGAAGCAGTGGTGTCTGGAGAACGTCCGCACCGACCTGGACTGGATCCTGCTGCTCGACGGCGACGAGCGGATCAGCCCGGGTCTGCTGGCGGAGCTGCGGCGGATCTTCGCCGGCCCGGACCGGCCGAAGCCGGCGGCGTACGACATCCCGCTGGGCTACTGGTTCTCGGGGAAGCGGCTGCGGCACGGCTACACGATCCGCAAGCGCTCGCTGACCGACCGGACCCGCTGCCACTACCCGGAGGTCGGGGATCTGGACGCGCCGGGGATCGGCGAGGTGGAAGGGCACTACCAGCCGGTCGCGGCGACCTCCCAGGCGCTGCACAACCCCATCGAGCACCAGGACCTGGACCCGGTGACCGCCTGGTTCGAGCGGCACAACCGCTACTCGGACTGGGAGGCGTGGCTGGAGCACCATCCGGACGTCAAGGAGCAGGTGCGCAGGGTGAAGTCCCGTCAGGGGCAGCTCTTCCACAAGGCGCCGCTCAAGCCGCTGGTCTCCTTCGCGTACATGTACGTCTACCGGCGGGGCTTCCTGGACGGCCGCGCGGGACTGGACTTCGCGCTGGCGATGAGCTTCTACCGGTGGCAGATCGCCCTCAAGTCCCGCGAGCGAAGGCCGGGTTGGGTCACCGTGCCCTCCGGCGGACCACGTCCTCGTAGGTCTGCCCAAGGGTGCGGGCGACGGACTCGACGCTGAAGCGCTCGTTGACCAGGTCCCAGGCGGCCTTGCCGGCCCGGTCGCCCGCCCCGGGTTCCAGGAGCTCCAGGACCGCGCCGGCGATCCCGGCCGCGTTGGCGGCGTCCTCGCCGACGCGGCTGTCGACGACCCGGCCCGCTCCGGCGGCCGCCACGTCGGGCCCGAGGCCGCAGGTGCGGGTGATGACGGCGGGGGTGCCGACCGACATGGCCTCCAGGACCGAGACGCCCAGGGGTTCCTCGATCGACGGCAGGACGTACACGTCGGCCCGGCGCCCCGCGTCGAGCACCTCCTCGTGACCGAGCGGCCCCACATGGTCCAGCGCGTCCATGACGCCCAGCTTCCGGGCGAGTGCCAGGGTGCCGGGCAGCGCCCCGGTGTCGGGTCCGGCCAGCACGAAGCGGGCGTCGGGGTGGCGGGCCAGGACGGCCGGCATGGCGGCGACGAAGTCCTCGGGGCGCTTGCGCTCCTGGATGCGGGCCAGGAACAGGACGACCGGCGGCCTGCCCGGTTCGCGTGCGGGCTTGCGCTCCTGCGTGCGTACGCCGTTGACGAGCCGCACGGTGTTCGTGAGGGCGACCGGCGCGGCGACGGCGCCGACGTCGAGGCGCTCCTGCTCGGTGAGGTGCAGGACGGCGTCGGCGCGGCGCAGCACCGTGCGCACACCCAGCAGGTCGGTGAGCTGGGCGACCCGCTTCTCGGTGGGGTCGACCATGCCGTGGGTCTGCACGACGAGCGGGGTGCGGGTGGCCAGGGCGAGCAGGGCGGCGGGCAGGGTCACCAGGTCGCGCATCAGGTGGACGTGGACCAGGTCGGCCCCGCGCATCATGCGGCGCGCGGTGCGCAGAAGGGCGGCGGAGGTGATGCCGCTGACCTCGAAGGCGGGGAGCAGGTGGCGGGCCTGGAAGAGGTGCGCGGGCACTCCCTCGACCTCGCCGGGCAAGGCCCCTTCGAAGCCGTCGCCCAGGGCCATGAGGCGGGCGTCGTCGCCGTGGGCGCGCTGGACCTTGGAGAGGTTCAGCGCGACCCTGGTCGGCCCGCCGAACGCGTGGTCCGGAGTGTGCAGCGTGACAATGTGCAGGACCTTCACCGGGGTTCCCCTCAACTTCGGCCGACCGGCCCAGACTAAGGGCTGTCCCGTAGTACCTGGTGGGTCAGTGTGCGGCGTCAGACGCGGTGCGTCGCAAGGCGGAGGGACGTCCGCATACGCCTGGGGGCACCTTGCGGGCGTATTCGGGCGTTCCGACGACGCGGCGAGGTGCGGTAGCCGTCGTCGCGCGCCCGCCAGGGATCACGGGACAGCCCTGAGCCATCGGGCCGCCCCGAGTGGGCTGATTCGTTAAGGTGTTGATCGGTCCGGTGATCGGCCGAACGGGGGGCCATGACGTCCGTGCACGAGGCTTCGCCACCGCCCGCGCCGGGCCGGGCCGGCGCTCCGCGCCCGCCGGCCGGGCCGCCGGGCAGATCCCTGTCGTGGGCGATGCTCTCGCGGGCGCTCGCGGTGCCGCTCATCCTCGGGCTGGTCTGCTTCCTGCCCGCCGTGATCGCGGCGCAGCCCGGTTCCGGCACCCGGGACACCACGTACTGGCTGCAACTGGTCCTGACCTGCTACGCCGGGGCCCGGCTCGCCACGATGATCCTGTCCACCCGGCGGCGGCTGCTCCAGGGCGTCTTCTGGATGTTCGTGTACATCGCGATGGGCGTCGCGCCGTTCGCCCAGGTGGTCATCGGGCAGACACCGACGCCGATGGTCGGGCCGCGCTCGGACCTGGTGACGGCGGTGTCGATGGTCCTGATGGGCTGTGCGGCGTTCGACCTGGGGGCGCTGCTGGCGTCGCGGCGGCCGCTGCGCCGCAGACCGGCCCGGGGCGGACACGGCCCGGCGACCGCGCACCGGGTGCGGCTGCGGCTGCTGGTGGTGCTGGCGTTCGCGGCGAGCGGCTACTACGTGCTGAAGCTGGGCGGGCCCGCGGTCTTCTTCACCAGCCGGCAGGAGATCAGCGCGTCGTTGGCGCAGAGCGGGGTGGCCTCGGACGGGTCCAACGTGGGGTCGGCGTTCCTCAAGGGCTTCGGCACCGTACCGGCGCTGCTGGCGCTGCTCTTCCACACCCGCCGCCTGGCGACCTCGCGGACCACCCGGCGCACCCCCTCGACGGTGCTGGTGTGGGCTGCCCTGGCGGTCCTCAACCTCGTCGTCAACAACCCGATTTCCAATGCCCGTTACTGGTTCCTGACGGTCCTTGTTTCGCTGTTGTTCACCGCGTTCCCGAGCAGTGCGGCGGTCTACCGGTCGGTGCTGACCCTGGGGGTGGTGGGCGCGCTGGTGCTGTTCCCGTACGCGGACCGCTTCCGGTACGACGACGAGGGCTACCGGCCCGTGCGGTCCGCCTCGGTCTTCGAGCCGCTGGCGACGAAGGACTACGACCAGACGGTGATGTTCGCCAACACGGTCTCCTGGGTGGACACCCGGGGTCACACCTACGGCCGCCAACTGGCGGGCTCCGCGCTGTTCTTCGTCCCGCGTGCGGTGTGGAGCGGGAAGCCGGAGGACACCGGGGTGCGGGTGGGTGAGTGGATGGGGATGAACATGACCAACCTCTCCGCCCCCCTGTGGACCGAGCTCTGGGTGGACTTCGGCGCGGTGGGCATGGTGGGCGGGCTGGCCCTGACCGGTTATGCGGCGGCCCGCACGGACCGGCGGTACGCGCTCGCGGTGACCCGGGCGGGCCCCGGGCCGGGCAGTGTGCTGGCCGTGGCCGCGCCGGTGATCGCCGGGTACACCTTCATCCTGCTGCGCGGACCGCTGCTCCAGGCGGCCGGGAAGCTGGCCGTCGTGGCGCTGTGTCTGGCGCTGGTCACCAGCTTCAGGACCGGCTCCCGGCGGGGGTCACGCTGACGGTGTCCCCTCCGCCGGCCCGGTCGCGGCGCAGCCGGGCCACCCGGGTCCAGGTGGCGGCGGCCTTGCAGACGGAGCCCAGGCAGAGTCCCCAGGCGGCTCCGGGGACCCCGGCGAGCGCGTAACCGCCCGCGAGGAGGACGACGGAGAGCAGCGAGAAGACCACCTGGACGGCGAGGGTGGTGCGCGGATCCAGCATGCGCAGGGCGAGCAGCCCGCAGGTCCCGGCGGCCATGGCGGCGTACTGGCTGCCGGTCGCGGGCAGCAGGGCGGCGGCCGTGGGCCAGGTGTCGCCGAGCAGGTGGCGGCCCGCCGTGCCGGGCAGCAGGGCCAGCACGGTGGTCCAGGCCGCGGCGGTGGCGGCCAGCACGGCGGCGAGGGCGGCGGTGGCCCGGACCCGCCGGCGGTCCCCGTCGAGCCGGCCCAGCAGCGGGGGGCCGAAGCTGGTGGCGGAGGTGAAGAGCACGTTGAGCGGGCCGAACAGGGTGGTCGCGCCGCGCAGCGCCCCGACCACCAGCGGGGAGCCCACGGCACCGAGCCCGAGGACGGAGAGCTGGCTGGTGGCGTTGCCGACGCCGAACTCGACGACGAACCTCCGCCCGAGGTGCCCGGGGCGCAGCAGGGGCCGTATCCGCAGGGGCGTACCGGCCGTACGGCGGTGGAGGAGGGCGGCGGACAGCAGCAGGGCGGGCAGCGCGGACAGCCCCCACACCAGGACGAGCCGTGCCGCGCCCGCCCCGTGGGTCCGGGTGGTGAGGGCGGCCAGGACACAGCCGAGCCGCAGCACGTCGGCGAGCAGCGCGAAGTGGGGCAGCTGGAGGGTGGAGAAGGCGTAGCGCAGGGTGTCCTGGCCGAGGACCACGGGCAGCACCAGCCCGAGCATCGCCAGCGCCCGGGCGGTGTCGCCCGGCAGGAGGAGGCAGACGGCGGCGAGCGGGGCACCGACGGCGGCGGCGGCGAGCAGCGTGAACACGGCCGCCGACCTGCACGCTCCGGCGACCTCGGCCCCCTCGCCGCGTCGCAGCACCAGCGGTTGCCCGGTGTAGGCGCCGAAGACGCCCAGCAGCACGGTGAAGACGAGGTAGACGGCGGAGAAGCGGGCGAAGCCGTCCACGGTGGAGAGCCGGGCCGCCGCCACCAGCACCAGGATGTTGGTCAGCGCGGCCACCGCCTGGTCCGCGACGGAGCAGACGATCGCGGCGCGTGCCCTCACGGACGTCCGGCGGGGGTGCCGAAGGGGCTGCGCAGGCCGAGGGTCTCGGTCGGGTCGCCGCTGGTGCCGTCCTGGCGGGGGTGCCCGGACCTGGGGTCCGGTGCACCGGTGCCGCGCCGCCTGCCGGACTTCTTGCGTCCGTCGTCGCGCTCGTCCCTCCGGGCCTCCTTGCGGGCGCCCTTGCGGGCGGGGTGGAGCAGGGCGCCGAGCACCGTGCCGCCCGAGGCGCCGATGATCTCGCGGATGCGCTCCAGGTCGCTGCGGTGCACCTCGCGCGGGTCGCAGACGACCACGACGCCTTCGACGCGGTCGACGAGGGCCACGGCGTCCGCGTACGAGAGGACGGGCGGGGCCAGCACGATGACGACGGCCCCGGGACGGTCGCCCTCGGAGAGGATCCGTCCGACGGGCGCCGAGGTCAGCGCCCGGGGCACGTTGTCCACCGGCTGCCCGGCGACCAGCGTGAAGGCCCCGGACCCCGGTACGTCGACGTTCGAGCGGCTGCCGGCGGGCCAGCCGCCGTCCTCCTCGCCCGGGGCGGCCCGGCGGGGCCCGGCCTCGCGGGCCACCGAGCCCAGCCGCGGGGCGAGCGAGGGGGTGCGCAGGTCGGCCTCGACGAGCAGCACGTCGCGGCCCATCTCGGCGAACGCGGCGGCCAGGTTCGCGGCGGCGGCCGCGGCCGCCGCGTTGTCCCCGCGCGGGGTCGTCACCAACAGCCGGCGGGCCCGGGCGAACGCCGGGTCGTAGGCGAGCCGGAAGGCGACGGCCCGGTACTCCTCGGCGAGTCGGCTGCCGCCGCGTCCGATGGCGAGCAGGGTTCCGGCCGATCCGCGCTCCCGGGGCAGGGTGCCGAGGAGAGGGGCGCCCAGCGACCGGACCAGCTCGCGGGTGGAGCGTACGGCCGGATCGAAGACCAGGCGCACCCAGGACAGCAGCATGCCCAGCGCGAGGCCCACCACGCCGCCGAGGCCCAGCAGGAGCGGGAGGCCCGCACCGGTGGGGGTGGTGGGGACGACGGGCTCCTTGTTCAGATAGCCGGGGGTGGTGTCGAGCGCCTTCAGCTCGACGATCTTCCGGTTGAGCTCGGAGATGGCGACGACGAGGTTGGCGCGGGCGCTCTCGGTGTCGTCGGCCGCGCTCCCGCCGGCCTGCTCCGCCAGCTGGTCGCGCTGCTCGACGAGGGGCCTCAGCTGGGCGCGGTAGCCGTTCACCATGTTGTCGATGCTGCCCTCGGTGCGCTGTCGGCGTATTGCGAGGTAGGCGTCGGCCAGTGCGTCGGCGCGGACCTTGGCCAGGACGGGGTCGGTGGTGGTGTAGGCGAAGCGCAGGGTGAGGGTGTTGGGCGGGTTGGTGACCTGGAGGCCGCGCAGCAGCGTGCGCGCGTCGGCCTTGTCGCCCTTCGCCGCGAGGCTGCGGGCGGCCAGGGTGCCGACCGTGTCGCTGACGGCGGTCTGGCGTTCGGAGCCGATGTTGATGCCCTTGTCGGCGGAGGCGCCGGTGGCGAAGGGGTCGGCGGTCGCGGATCTGACCTGGACCTCGCCGGTGGCGGTGTAGGTGTCCTCGCCGCTCAGGGCGAGGAAGGCGCCGCCCAGGAGGCCGATGGCGACACCCAGGGCGAGCAGCGTCCGGTAGCGAAGGAGCTGGCGGAACTGGTCACGCAGGAGGGCCGGTTCGTCCTGCTCCTCCAGGGTGCGGATCGGATGCGTCATCGGCGTGCTCCCCCTTGTGCGTGGCCTGGCGCCTCGGGCCGTGTGTCCCCCAGTGCCTCGGCGAGCAGGGCGTCGAAGCGGGCCAGGCCGGCCTCGCGGCTCAGGTGGCGGGCGACGTAGTCGGGCCCGCGCGCGCCGAGCGCGTCCGCCGCCGCCGGGTCCTCGGCCAGTCCTCGTACGGCGGCCAGGAGCGCGCCGGGGTCCTCCGGGGCGACGAGGACCCCGGCGCCCGCGCGGCGCACCTCGTCGGCGGTGCCGCCCTCCCCGGCGACGGAGGCGACGACGGGCCGCCCGGAGACGAAGTACGAGGTGAGCTTGGACGGCACGCTCATGTCGAGCACCGAGGCCCGCTGGGTCACGGCGAGCACATCGGCCGCGGCGAGCACATCGGTGAACTCCGCCGCGTCCGCGGGCGGCAGGAAGTCGACGTTGGGCAGCCCGGCGGCGCTCGTACGCAACGCCTCGCGCTGGTTGCCGTCGCCCATCAGCACGACCCGGATGTCGGGGGCCAGCCGGGCGAGCCGGACGAGGACGTCGAGCCCCTGTTTGAGCCCCATGTTGCCGGAGTGCAGCAGCACGGGGGTGCCCTCACGCCAGCCGAGCCGGGCCCGGGTGGTGGCCCGGTCCCCCGAAGGAGCTCGCACGTGCGTCCAGTTGGGCACCACCCGGATGCGCCCGGCGTCCACGCCCAGGGCCTTGACGCCCGGGACGAAGCTCTCGTGGATGACGCCGACGAGGGCCGCGCCGCCGAGGGCGTACCGCTCGGCCGCCGAGGCGGCGGAGGCCGCCCGGCCGCCACCCCGGATACCGCTCTGCGCGGCGGCGGCGCCCATCAGGTCCTGGACGACGGGTACGTGCGGGACCCGGTGGCGGCGGGCGATGCGGGCACCGATGACACCGTCCGCCAGGCTGGGCATCTGGGAGACCACCGCGTCGGGGCGGCCCGGCGGCGGGGCGAGCAGCCCGTGGACCAGGAACGACGCTTCGAAGGCGGCGCGGCGCAGCGCGCTCTGCCGGGGCGGGACGTAGTGGCGGCGCCGGTGGACGCCCACCCCCCGCAGGCTCTCCTCGCGACGCCACACCCCCCGGTAGGGCTCGTCGGTCCGCCAGGCCGGGTAGTGCGGCATGCCGGCCAGGACCTGGGTGTGGGCGCCGGACGCAGCCCAGTGCTCGGCGAGCTGGGTGGCGTACGGGCCGATGCCCGTCACCTCGGGTGCGTAGTTGGTGGAGACCACGAGGAGCCGGCGGTTCTCGAGCGGTCGGTGCGGCCTGTGGCCCTCAGCGTCGGACATCGGACGGTGGCCTCCCCCCAAAGCAGCCTCTGCGCCGAGCTTATCCGTTCACGGGCTGCTCAAGTGCTCTTCACAGTAAGGTCGTTGGACCAGTTCCACCGTGGGGGGAGAGAACGGATGGTGCAGCACAGAGTCGGATACGCCCCGGGGGTGTACGACCTGTTCCACGTCGGTCACCTCAACATCCTGCGGCACGCCCGCAGCCAGTGCGACTACCTGGTGGCCGGGGTCGTGTCGGACGAGATGGCGACGCTCGCCAAGGGCCACAAGCCGGTGATCCCGCTGCGGGAGCGCCTGGAGATCGTGCGCAGTGTGCGCTTCGTGGACGCCGCCTTCGTGGAGACGGTGCCGGACAAGATCGAGACCTGGCAGCAGGTCCGCTTCGACGTGATCTTCAAGGGGAACGACTGGCGGGGCACGGACAAGGGAGCCCGCCTGGAGCGCGACTTCGCCGAGGTCGGCGTCGAGGTCGTCTACTTCCCGTACACGGTGCACACGTCCAGCACCCAGCTGCGCCGGGCGCTGGACGTGCTCGTCAGCCCGCCCGGAGCGCTTTCAGCTCCCTGAACCACTTGACCAGGAACGCCACCAGGAACAGGGCGTGCACCACGGCCAGCGCCGCGTATCCGGCGCGGAAGGCCGCGGGGGCACCGAGCAGCAGGAAGACCAGGCAGAACACCCCGTAGTCGGCGGGCAGCAGTGCCACGGCCCGCACCCGCGACACCGGGGCCGGGGCGCCGGCCGCGAGGCTTGCGGCACCGGCAGCGGCCTTGCCCAGCTGTTCGCGCAGCAGTCCCGCGCAGAAGGTGAGCACGGCGGCGAACTGGAAGCCGATCGGTAGCAACAGCCATGTGGCGGACGGCAGTTCACCGAAACGGTGGAAAGAGATCAGTACGGCGGTGTGGACCAGGATCATCTTCGCGCAGTCCACCACATGGTCCAGCCACTCACCGTCCGGGCCTCCCCGTCCGGTCAGCCGGGCGAGCTGCCCGTCGGCCGAGTCGAAGGCGAAGCCGAGGGCGAGCCCCGCGTAGACCGCCACCCCCAGCCACCACCCCGGTTCCACGAGGGCGACGGCGGCGATCGACGCGAAGGTGAAGCCCGCGCTGATCCCGGTGACGTGATTGGGTGTCAGTCCGGCCCGCCAGGCACCTGCGGCCAGCAGGCGGCCGGCCGGCCGGTTCAGGTACCGCGAGTAGAGCGAGACGCCCTTGGACGACTTCTGTGCGCCGCGCAACGCGCGCAGCGTCGTACCCGTGCTTCCCATACGCCCCCCAGCGACCGGTCACCGCGACCGGTGCATCATGGCAGACATGGGGTGACCGGCGTGGGCCGACTCCTCGCCTCGATCCGGACCGCATGACCCGGCAGGTAATCGACGTCCCCCGAGCCCCGGGAGAAGCTGTTCCCGTCGCCGCGGAGCACCGCGGTACCGAGGGAAGGGACGTCACCATGACGGTTCACCAGGACGCTGTGCGGCGCTACTTCGCCGCGTGGAACGCGGGCAGCGCCGAGGAGCTCGGCAAGGCGGTGGCCGCCGGATTCACCGAGGACGCCACCTACACCGACCCGCTCGCCGACGTGCGCGGCCACGACGGCCTGGCCGCCGCGATCGGCGGGGCGCAGGAGCAGTTCGCCGGATTCGACTTCGTCCTCACCGGCACCCCGGACGCCCACCACCACCTGGTCCGCTTCACCTGGGACCTGGTCTCCCGGGCGGACGGCTCCTCGCCCGCCGCCGGTTTCGACGTGATCGCCCTCGCCGAGGACGGCCGGATCAGCTCGGTCAGCGGCTTCCTGGACCGGCTGCCCGGGGCGTAGGCGGGTCAGTCCTTGCCGGAGCCCGGCTCGGGCTCCGGTTCGGGGGCCCGTTCGGTGAGCTGTTCGTCCAGGTCGTCGATGAGCAGCTCGTCGTGCTCGATCTGGCCGGTGCGGTACGCGGAACGGGCCACCAGGTGGGAGGCGACCGGGCTCGTCATCAGCTGGAAGAAGCCGATGAGGGCCAGCGTCGCCAGGTCCGTGCCGCTGCGCATCCGCAGCGCGACGCCGGCCAGGACGAGCAGCAGCCCCAGGGTCTGGGGTTTGGTCGCCGCGTGGCTGCGGGAGAGGACGTCCGGCAGCCGCAGCATGCCGATCACCCCGAGCAGGCAGGTCGCCGCGCCGAGGAGGACCAGGGCGGCGCCGAGGGTGTCGGTGAACTGCGTCCAGACGCTCATCGGGGGCCCTTCCCGTCCGCCGGGCGCGCCGGCGCCGGACGCGAGGGCGGCCGGTCGCGTACGGCGATGAAGCGGGCGATGCCGACCGAGCCGGTGAAGCCGAGGAAGGCCAGCACCAGCATGATGGGGAAGTAGTAGGGGTCGCGGGCCATCGCGGACTTGGCGCCGAGCCCGGCGATGATCAGGGCGGCGAGGACGTCCAGGGAGATGGCCCGGTCCAGCATGGAGGGGCCGCGCCAGATCCGGTACAGCAGCAGCGCCCCCGCCACGACGACGATCACGACGGCGGCGACCAGGAGGGCCCGGTCGACGGTCTCCGGTGCGCTCATGTTCCCTGCCTCCCGTTGTCGTCCTGCTCCTGGCCCGGTGGCGGTTCCGCCACCCGCTCGATCTCGTCGCTCGTGCCGAACGCCCTGACGGTCAGCCTCTCCAGGCGCCAGACCGAACGCCGGGCCGCCTCCAGCGCGGCCGGCTGGTCCGCGTCCAGGACGTGCAGGAAGAGCGTGGCGGTGGCTCTGCGCACCTCGATGACCGAGCCGCCCGGCACGTTGGACACCGAGACGGCGGTCGCGGCGAGCATCAGGTCGCTGCGGCAGCGCAGCTGTACGGCGATGACGGCGGGCCGGTGCGGGTAGCCGGTGAAGATCTGCTTGGTGACCTTCACCCCGGAGGTGTACATGTCGTAGAGCAGATAGCCGGCGAGGACGACGATGCCCCAGGGGTGCAGCCGCAGCCCGAGGTCCACGCGCGGCAGCGGGAACGCCAGGGAGACGAAGACGGCGACGATCGCGCCGGTGATGACGTTGGCCCAGGTCAGGGTGGACCAGAGCAGCACCCAGATCACGGTGAGCCAGGCGATCAGCGGCAGGTCGAGCACCCGGCGCCGGCGCCCGGCGAACTCGGCGCTGAACGGCGGGAGTTCGGGGTCGCGGCGGGAGAGCGTGATCAGGCGTTTCACCGGCCGAGCACCGCCTCGGTGTAGGGGCCGCGGTCGATCAGTTCGGCGGCCGCGCGGTCGGTGAAGGCGGTCAGCGGGCCGGCCAGGACCGTGAAGGCGAGGCCGAGGGCGACCGCCGCGACGGTTGCGGCGGTCATCGCGCCGGGCGGCCGGGTGGTGGTGGTGACGGCACGTCCGTGCAGGCTCGCGGCGACGGCCTGCCCGGCCGGTGCCGGTGCGCCGCTGACCCCCTCGTCCCCGGAACCGGGGATCCGGTCGGGCCCGGTGTCGGAGTCGGAGTCGTCCGAGTCGTCGGAGTCCTCCAGCACGGTGCCGTAGGCGGCCTGGTCGGGCGGTTCGGCCCGCCAGAACGCGAGGTTCCAGACCTTGGCCATCACGTACAGGGTGAGCAGGCTCGTCGTGGTCGCTCCGGCGACCAGGACCCACGCCCAGGCGCTGCCGTCGGCGACCCCGGCCCGCATCAGGCCGAGCTTCCCGATGAAGCCGGAGAGCGGCGGGATGCCGGCGAGGTTCATCGCGGGGACGAAGAAGAGGACCGCGAGGAACGGGGCCGACTTGGCCAGTCCGCCGATCCGGGTCAGTTCGTTGGTGCCGCCGCGCCGTTCGATGAGTCCGGCGACGAGGAAGAGTGTGGTCTGCACGGTGATGTGGTGGACGACGTAGAAGATCGCCCCGCCGTACGCCTCGCGGGAGGCGAGCCCGATCCCGAAGATCATGTAGCCGATGTGGCTGATGAGGGTGAAGGAGAAGAGCCGTTTCAGGTCGGTCTGGGCGACGGCGCCGAGGATGCCCACGACCATCGAGAAGAGGGCCACGGCCATCAGCAGGTCGCCGAGCCGGTTGCCGGGGAAGAGCAGGGTCTCCGTGCGCAGCATGCAGTAGACGCCGACCTTGGTCAGCAGGCCGGCGAAGACGGCGGTGACGGGGGCGGGTGCCGTCGGGTAGGAGTCGGGGAGCCAGGCCGCGACGGGGAAGACGGCGGCCTTGACGGCGAAGACGGTGAGCAGCATCGCCTGGATCAGGGTCTGCACGCCGAGCGGGAGTTCGGGAAGCCGTGCCGCGAGCTGGGCGAAGTTGACGGTTCCGGCCGCGGCGTAGGTCATGGCGATGGCGGTCAGGAACAGCATCGAGGAGAACAGCGAGATGATGACGTAGGTCGAGCCGGCCCGGACCCTGGGGCCGGTGCCGCCGAGGGTGAGCAGGACGAAGCTGGACACCAGCATGATCTCGAAGGCGACGAAGAGGTTGACGAGGTCGCCGGCCAGGAACGTACAGGACACCCCGGCCACCAGGATGAGATAGGCGGGGTGGAAGACGGCGACCGGCGTCTCCTGGTCCCGGTCGGCCATGCCCTGGCCGAGCGAGTAGATCAGGACGGCGAGGGTGACGGCCGAGGACACGGTGAGCATCAGCCCGGACAGCCGGTCGGCGACCAGGGTGATGCCGAGCGGCGGCGGGAAGTCGCCGAGGTCGACGTGGAGGGGTCCCTGCCGGTCGGCCGCCACCATCAGGACGACGGAGAGGCCGAGTACGGCGCTGAGCACGGCGACGCTGATGAAGCGCTGGAAGCGGGCGAGCCGGGTACCGAAGGCGAGGCTCAGGCCGGTGGCGCAGAGCGGCAGCAGCACCGGCAGGGGAACGAGCGCGTTCATCCGGCGGCTCCTCGGTCGGGATCGGAGGGATCGGGTCCGGCGGGGCCGGAGCCGTCGGCGGGGCCGGAGCCGTTGGCAGGGCCGGAGTCGTCGGGTCCCGGGTCGTCGGGGCCCGGGGCTCCCCCCGGCCCGTCCGGACCATCGGGCTCCGCGTCCCCGGGGGTGGAGGGCGAGTCCGACGGTTCGGCGCCCGAGTCGTGGGCCAAGGCGTCCGGGTCGAGGTCGGCGGGCTCCGCGGCGGAAGGGGCGCGGGTTCCCCGGGCCTCCGGGTAGTCGTCCAGGTCGGCCCCCAGGATGTCGTGCCAGAGGTCGCCCGTGGCGTCCCGGCCCCTGGCCTGGAGGGCCCGGTCGGCGCGGAGGCGGGCCCGCAGCCGGCTGCGCTCCTCGCGGTAGCGGTCACGGTCCTCGGGCGTGCGGTCGGATTCCGTCAGGTACTCCTCCCGGATCTCCTCCCACTCGCCCCGCACCTCCGCGCGCAGGGCGATGCGCCGGTCCTCCAGGTCGTCGTGGACCTCGTCGGTGCCGGTCAGCTGGTGGCTGCGGTAGGCCATGGCGAGCAGGAACGCCGTGGTGGCGAGCGTGATGACGATGGCGGTGAGCGCGATGGCCTGGGGCAGCGGGTCGGTGACCCGGCCCAGCGCCACGCCGTAGAGCAGGGGGGCCTCCCCCGCCCTGCCGGTCGAGGAGATCACCAGCAGGTTGATGCCGTTGCTCGCGATCACCGCGCCGAGCAGGATGCGGGTCAGCGGCCTGGTGAGCATGAGGACGCCGCCGACCGCGCACAGGACCACGGCGGTCAGGAGCAGGGAGACGCTGACGGTCATCGGCCCGTGCCTCCGCTTCCGGACTCGGCCGGCGCGAGCGCACCGGCCGCCCGCTCGATCTGCCGGTCCACCTTGGCGCCGAGCGCGCGCACGATGTCCAGGACGACACCGAGCACCAGGAGGTACACGCCGCAGTCGAAGAGGACCGGCGTGCCGATGTGGAAGTCGCCGATGACGGGCAGGTGCCCGTGGTAGGTCCAGGCGTGCAGCACCGTGCCGTCGACGAGGCCGAGCAGGGCGACGCCCGTGGAGAGGAAGAGCCCGAGGCCGGTGAAGAGCCCGGGTTGCAGGGGGGCGGCCTCGGCGAGTTCGAAGCGTCCGCCCGCGAGGTAGCGGGTGATGAGTCCGAGCCCCGCCACGAGTCCGCCGACGAACCCTCCGCCCGGCATGTTCTCCGCGCAGAACAGCAGGTACAGCGAGAGGACCAGGATCGGGTGGAAGACGAGCCGGGCGACCACTTCGAAGACCACGGAGCGGTGTTCGGGCGCGAGGGTCGATCCGGCGGCCAGCCAGGTGCGTTCGGGGGCGGTGTCGTCGCCCTGCGGCACCCCGGTCAGCGAGGTGGTGCTCAGCGACCAGGCGGTCTCGCCGTGCAGTTCTCCCGGCTTCATGTCGGCTTCGCTGCGGCGGTGTACGTAGATGAGGCTGGTGACCCCGATCGCGGCGGCGGCCAGCACCGCCGACTCCCCCATCGTGTCCCAGGCACGCAGGTCGACCAGGATGGTGGCCACCACGTCCTTGAGGCCGTGGTGGGCGGTCTCCTCGACCATCGCCGCACCCGCCGGCGGTGCGACGCGCGCGGCGGCCGTCACCCACAGCGCCACCCCGAGGGTGGCCGCGCCGCCCAGCGCGACGGGAACGCGGACCGCCCGCCGCCAGGGGCTGACGGACTCCTGGAAGTGCACCGGCATCCGGCGCAGCACGAGCACGAACACGATCATGGAGACGGTCTCGACGCAGAACTGGGTGAGCGCCAGGTCCGGGGCGCCCTGGACCACGAAGAGCAGGGCGGTGCCGTACCCGGTCAGCCCGGCCAGGACGACGGCCTTCATACGGCGGCTGACGGTCAGGCAGAGCAGCGCGGCCGCACAGGTCAGCACCGCCACCCCGCCCTGGAGCGGGGTGTCCCACAGCCGGGGGGCGGCCGCCCCGTCCCAGGGGCGGTCCGTGAACAGCACCGCCAGCTGGCCGCCCAGCATCACCAGCAGGGTGGTGGCGAGGTACACGGAGAGCGAGCCGCGCTGGACGAAGCCGGTGACCTGGAGGGCGAGGCGTTCCAGGCCGAGCAGTATGTGGCCGAAGACGCTGTCGGCGGTCGGCCAGGCGACCCGCCGGGAGAACCGGGTGACGGTGGTGCGCGCCGCGAAGAGCAGGGCGCCGCCGGCCCAGGTGGCGGCGGACAGCAGCAGGACCGTTCCCCAGCCGTGCCAGAGGGCGAGGTGGAAGGGGTGGGGGGAGGCGGGGAACGTGTCGGCGTAGGCGCTGAGCAGCCCGTCCGTCCAGCCGACGCCGGGGCCCAGCACCAGGCAGGCGAGCGCGAGCAGCGCGGGCGGCGCCAGGAAGGCGGGCCCCACCCGCTGCACGGGGGTGTCCTCGACGCCGGGCTTGCGGGCGAAGGCTCCCCAGACGAAGCGGAGGGTGTACGCCACGGTCAGCACCGAACCGGCGACGGCGACGGCGAGCACCCAGCGGTCGGCGGTGTCGCCGTGCAGCAGCGCGTCGAAGGCGGCCTCCTTCGCGGCGAAGCCCAGGAGCGGGGGGAGGGCGGCCATGGACGCGGCGGCGAGCACCGCCGTCGCGCACAGCCAGGGGGCCGTACGGCCGACGCCGGAGAGCTTGCGGAGGTCACGGGTGCCGGTGGCGTGGTCGATGATGCCGGTGACGAGGAACAGCGCGGCCTTGAAGAGGGCGTGCCCCAGGATCATGGCGGCGGCGGCGAGCCCGGCGTCCCGGTTGCCGGCCCCGGCGAGCACGACGAGGAAACCGAGCTGGCTGACGGTCCCGTAGGCCAGCACGAGCTTCAGGTCGTTGAGGCGCAGCGCCCGCCAGCCGCCGAGCAGCATGGTCGCTCCGCCGAGCACGAGGACGACGGGCCGCCACAGGGGTACGTCGGCGAAGCCGGGGGCGAGCCGTGCCACCAGGTAGACGCCCGCCTTCACCATGGCGGCGGCGTGCAGATAGGCGCTGACGGGAGTGGGCGCGGCCATCGCGTTGGGCAGCCAGAGACTGAACGGCCAGATGGCGGACTTGGACAGGGCCCCGCACAGGACGAGGGCGACTGCGACCGACACGGCGAGTGTGGCGTCGGGCGGGTCGGCGACGATCGCGGAGATGCGGTAGGTGCCGGCGGCCTGACCGATGATCAGGAAGCCCACCAGCATGGCGAGGCCGCCCAGTGTGGTGACGGTGAGTGCCTGGAGGGCGGACCTGCGGTTCTGCTTGCGTTCGCTGCCGTGGCCGATCAGCAGGTAGGAGAAGACCGTGGTGAGCTCCCAGAAGACGTAGAGGGAGATCAGGTCGTCCGCGAGGACCAGGGCGAGCATCGCGCCGGTGAAGGCGAGCAGGTTGCCGGCGAAGGAGCCCAGCCGGGGCGAGTCGTCGGTGAAGTACGAGGCGCAGTACAGCAGGACGAGCGTGCCGACCCCGGCCGCGAGCAGCACCATGAGTTCGGCGAGTGCGTCCAGGCGCAGTCCGAGCGAGACGTCGTAGTCCGGGATCCACTTCCAGGACCAGGTGGCCGCCCCTCCGGCAGCCGTGCCGCTCCATTCGGTGACCGCCCACACCGTGGTGGCGGCGGGCGGCAGCGCGAGCACCAGGAAGGCGCGTCGGCCGAGCCGGCGCACCAGCGGGACCGCGAAGGCCGCGAGGGCGAAGTGGCAGACGATGAGCGTGATCACGACGGGGAGACCGGAGGGACAAAGGGCGCAGAGTGAGCGAAGGGCACCGAATACAGATATATCCCCTGGCTCCGTTCACCCGTCCGGCGCGCCGCGTGAGGCGCGGACCACTGGCCCCGGGACGCCCCGGACAAGGCCGGCGCACGCTCCGCTGTGGTCACAGAGAGGCGTGTTCCCGGAGTCCCGGGCTCCACACTCCGTCAGCCGGATCCGCTCGCGGCGCCCTTGCGGAACAGCTGCCTCCGTGCCGCCTCGCCAGAGGGCGACCCCGTGGACGTGCGGGAATCGCCCGGCCGGGCCGCCCGGCACCTCACCGGGCGCCCGCCTTCGGGCGGCGGCACCACGCGGCTCGGGCCGGGCACCGCCGGGCACTCCGGTAGCTCACGGTGATTCCGCCGCCGCGGGGCCCTCGGGCCTGCCCCAGGCGCCGGGCCACACCT
Organism: Streptomyces sp. SirexAA-E; assembly: GCF_000177195.2. Classification (GTDB taxonomy): domain Bacteria; phylum Actinomycetota; class Actinomycetes; order Streptomycetales; family Streptomycetaceae; genus Streptomyces; species Streptomyces flavovirens. Next base: position 5,721,339 of record NC_015953.1, on the reverse strand, counting down.
GCGTGGACGGTGGGGGCGCACCGCGTTGGTGGACGGTGGGGGCGCACCGCGTTGTACGCGTGAGCCCACTTTCTCTTCAGTTTTCACCGTGGCTAGCATCCACGTGGCCGAGTTCTCAACGTCACCGACCGATCATCATCCGGCACCAGCGTCGCCGGGAACGCTTCTGGTCCATGGGGGACGACCTGGTCGACCACCTGATGAGCCTGCCCGCGGCGGTCGGCTGACCGGCGCCCGCTCCCGCCCTCCGCTTCCTCATCCTTCTCGCCTGGAGAGATCCGATATGACAACCCCTCTGCGTGTCCTGGTCCATGGCGGCGGCATCGGCGGACTGACCCTCGCCGTCGCGCTCGCCCAGCGCGGGCACACCGTCGAGATCGCCGAAGTCCGTGACGAACTGGACGCTCTCGGCGTCGGCATCATCCAGCCGTCCAACGCCCTCCACGTGATGCGTGAGATCGGCGTGCTCGACGCGTGCGTCGCGGCCGGCTTCGAGTGGGAGGTGCTGACCATCTGCGACCCGGCCGGCGCCACCCTCGCCAGGATCCCGCAGCCGCGGATGGACGACGCCCCCTCCAACAACGGGATACCGCGCCCGGCCCTGGCCGAGGTACTGGGCGAGGCCGCCCGGGCGGCGGGGGCAACGATCCGCTTCGGTACGACGATCACCGAGCTGTCCGACGACGGCTCCGGCGCAGAGGTGACCCTGTCCGACGGTTCGTCGGCCCGCTGGGACCTGGTCGTCGGCTTCGACGGCATCGGCTCGCCGCTGCGGACCCGGCTCTACGGCGACCGCTTCACGCCCGAGTACACCGGCTTCGCCAACTGGCGTGTCACCGTGCCCCGGCAGCCCGAGGTCCGGGGCGTCGTCATGAGCACCGGCAACCACGCCGCCAAGGCGCTGCTCACCCCGATCACGGACGAGCTGATGTACCTGGGCGCGGTCTTCGCCGAGGAGCCCGGCTTCCGCCCGGACCCGGAGCGTGCGCACGAGCAGCTCGCGGAGCGGCTCACCGCCTTCGGCGGGCCGGTCGCCGAGGCGCTCTCGCACGTCAAGGACCCCGACGCCGTCGTCCACTCGCGCATCTCCCAGGTCACGGTGGATGAGCCCTGGCACGTCGGCCGGGTCGTCCTCGCCGGTGACGCCGCGCACGCGAGCACCCCGCACCTCGCCCAGGGTGCGGCGATGGCGGTGGAGGACGCCCTCGTCCTGGCGCGGTCGCTGGACGTCGAGGAGGACGTGGCCGCCGCGCTCGCCGCGTGGGAGGCCCGCCGCCGTCCGCGCGCCATGTTCGTGCAGAACCTGTCGCGGGCGATCCTCAAGGAGGAGATGGGCGCGGCGACGACCCCCGAGGAGGACGAGCTCCTGAAGATCGGTATCCCCGGCGCCGCCCACGTGCTGGTCAAGCCCTACTGATAGCCCTCGTTCTCCCGCACCCGGGGGCGGCGGACGCGTGACGCGTCCGCCGCCCCGGCCTCGTCGTACCGCGCCCGTCCGGGTGCCCGGCGACCGCCCGGTCCGGGAGGATGAGGCATGACGTGGACCTTCACCGACGACGTGGGCGTGTTCCTGGACGCCGCCGGGCCCTCGCCCGCCGCCCGCCCCGTCGAGAACACCCTGCTGCTCACCGTCACGGCGACCCTCGCGCGCCACGGCCCGCACGCGTACGGCGAGGCCGCGCCGGTGCTCGGCTGGTGGCGCGGGGCGGACGGCGAGGTCGGGGGGACGCTGGTGCGGACGCCGCCGCACCCGGCGGTCCTGGGCACGGTGGCCCCCCAGGCGATCGGTCCGCTGCTGGACGCCTGCCCGCTGCCCGTGGTCAACGCGGACCGGGCGACGGCCGAGGCGCTGACCGCGCGTCACGGCGGGCGGGTCGACGCCGGGCACCGGCTGTACCGCCTCGACGTGCTGGTCCCTCCTCCTCCGGTCCCCGGCCTCCCGCGGGTGGCCACCGCGGCCGACCGGGCCCTGCTGGTCGCCTGGGTGCGGGCCTTCGGCGCGGAGACGGGTCAGCCGGGCGCCGGGGCCGAGCGGCTGGTGGACGATCGGCTGGGGCACGGCGGGCTGACGCTGTGGGAGGCCGGAGGCCTGCCGGTGTCGATGGCGGGCGTCTCCCGGCCGGTCGCGGGCACGGTCCGGGTCTCGGCCGTCTACACACCCCGGGAACACCGGGGTGCGGGGTACGCGGCGGCGGTGACGGCGGAGGTGAGCCGGGCGGCCCGCGAGGCGGGCGCCGAGGAGGTGCTGCTCTTCGCGGACCTCGCCAACCCCACGAGCAACGGGGTGTACCGGCGTATCGGCTTCGAGGCCGTCTGCGACCGGCTGATCGTCACCCTGGCCCCCGCGTGACCAGGCACGGCCGCCGGTGAGGGTGTCGTGAGTCACAGGCGCGGGATAAACGATCCGTGAGACCGTGGTGGCGAAGGTCCCGTTTGTACCGGTCGGCAGCCTCTGTGCCCCGGCCTTCGCACTTCGTAGGGTTGGGCCCAGGTAGTCCTGCTTCAGTACTCCTGGTGCAGCAGTCCCGGTACGGCGGTTCCTGGAACAGCAGTGCCGGAACAGAGGTCCTGTGCAGGATGTCTCGCTCCCGAAGGAAACCCCGCCGTGCCGCCCGACGCCCCCGCCCCCTCGCCCTCACCGGCCTCCTGGCGTATCGCCCTGCCGCATTCCACGGCCGCCGTGCCGATCGCCCGCGCCCTCGTCCGTACGGCACTGGCGGACATCGAGGCGGCGGCGGACAGCGACACGGCCGAGCTGCTCACCGCCGAGCTGGTCGCCAACGCCGTGGAGCACACCGGCGGCGCGGGCCCGATCGAGCTGGTCGTCGAGCTCATGGCCACCGGCTGCCAGGTGGAGGTGCACGACCGCGATCCCGGCCCGCCCGGCGACCTGTCCCGGCCGGGTCCCGGCAGCGCGCCCGACCCCTGGCAGGAACACGGCCGGGGACTGCTGCTCATCCGCACGCTCAGCTCCGCCTGCGGTCACCGCACCACGGAGCACGGCAAGGCCGTCTGGTTCACGCTCCCGGCGATTCCGGCGCAGCTGGGTCCGTCGCCGCGGAGCTGACCAGCCGCGACCTGCCGCGCCCGTAGCAGGCGTAGATCAGCGCGCCGACGGCCAGGAAGACCGCGAACTGCACCCAGGTCGTCCAGCCCGTGCCGTACATCAGGTACAGGCAGAAGCCGACTCCCAGGACCGGGCTGAGCGGGTAGAGCGGGACCCGGAAGGACCGCTTGAGCTCGGGGTGGCCCCGGCGCAGGGCGATGACCGCGATGTTCACCACGGCCATGGTCGCGAGGGTGCCGATGGTCGTCAGGTTCACGACGACGTCGAGCGAGGAGAAGGCGGCCGGGAGCGCGAAGACGACCGCGACGATCCAGGTGTTGGCCACCGGGGTGTGCGTACGGGGTGAGACCCGCTCGAAGACCCGGGGGACCAGGCCGTCGCGGGACATCGACATCAGGATCCTGGTCTGGCCGTACATCACGGCGAGGACCACCGACGCGATCGCGACGACGGCGCCGAAGGCGATGATCCCGCCGCCGACGGACGAGTCGGTGACCTGGTCGACGACCAGCGAGAGGGCGGCCGGCTTCCCGGAGACGGCGTCCTCCCCCAGGGCGCCGATGGCGCCGAGGGCGACGGCGCAGTAGAGCAGGGTGACGAGCCCGATGCAGATCATGATCGCGATCGGGATGTTCCGCCGGGGGTTCTTGACCTCTTCGCCCGCCGTGGTGATGGCGTCGAACCCGATGTACGAGAAGAACGCCACCGACGCGCCCGCGGTGACCCCGGCGACCCCGTGCGAGGCGAACGGCGAGAGGTGCCCGTCCTCGAAGGCCGTGAAGGCGACGGCGCAGAACGCGACGAGGATGCCGATCTTCAGGACCGCCATCGCCGCCGTGGCGCCCGCGCTCTCCCGGATGCCGCGCACCAGCAGGGTGGCGGCCATCATGACCACGACGACCGCGGGCAGGTTGATCACACCCCCGTCACCGGGCCCAGCCGAGAGCGCCGCCGGCAGGTGGATGCCGATCAGACTGTCCAGCAGTTCGTTGACGTACTGGCTCCAGCCGACGGCGACCGCGGAGACCGAGACGCCGTACTCCAGCAGCAGACACCAGCCCACCAGGAAGGCGACGCGCTCGCCGAGGGTGGCGTAGGCGAACGAGTACGAGCTGCCGGACACCGGGATGGCGCCGCCGAGCTCGGCGAAGGAGAACGCCGTGAAGATGCAGGTGATCGCCGCGAGGACGAAGGAGACCACCACGGCGGGGCCCGCTTCGGCGACGCTGTCGGAGAGGCCGACGAAGATGCCGGTGCCGACGATCGCACCGACGCCGAAGCAGACCAGCTGGAAGAGCCCCATGGTGCGCTTGAGGCCGTGCCCTTCCAGGTCGGCGCCGGACTCGGCGAGCAGCAGGGCTGGACTCTTGACGCGCGCCCCCGGCCTGCGCGGCGGGCTCGCGGGGGGCGGGGTGTGGGGGGCCGGACTCATGCGGACGTTCTCTTCTCCGGTGCTGCGTGGGGGGGGGAGCGTCGACGGGCTGTGGGGGACGGCCCGTGAACGGGAAATGGGGTTCGGGCGTGCGAGCCCGAACCCCACCAAGTGGCACCATCGTAGCCACTCTCATGCATGTTCACCCAATCGGGCGCATTTTCATGCACTCGGGGCGGTGTCCCCGGCCGACGTCGTGCCGTCGTTCCCGGCGAGGGTGGCGACCAGGACGGCCTTGATCGTGTGCATGCGGTTCTCGGCCTCGTCGAAGACGACGGAGTGCGCGGATTCGAACACCTCGTCGGTGACCTCCAGCTCCTTCAGTCCGTGCTGGTCGTGGACCCCCTGGGCGATCTTCGTGCCGAGGTCGTGGAAGGCCGGCAGGCAGTGCATGAACTTCACCGCGTCGTTGCCGCTGGCGCGCAGGACGTCCATGGTCACGGCGTACGGCGCGAGGGCGGCGATGCGCTCGCCCCAGACCTCCTTGGGCTCGCCCATGGAGACCCAGACGTCGGTGGCGACGAAGTCGGCGCCCCGGACACCCTCGTCGATGTCCTCGGTGAGGGTGATGCGCGCCCCGCTGGTTCCGGCGAGCTCGCGGGCCCGGTCCACGACCTCCTTCGCCGGCCAGTAGGCGGCGGGGGCGACGATCCGGACGTCCATGCCGAGCAGGGCACCGGTGACGAGGTAGGAGTTGCCCATGTTGAAGCGGGCGTCGCCGAGGTAGGCGTAGGCGATCCGCTCCAGCGGCTTCTCGCTGTGCTCGGTCATCGTCAGGATGTCGGCGAGCATCTGCGTGGGGTGCCAGGCGTCGGTGAGCCCGTTGAAGACCGGGACCCCGCTGTACGCGGCGAGCTCCTCCACCACCTGCTGGCTGTCGCCCCGGTACTCGATGCCGTCGAACATCCGCCCGAGCACCCGGGCCGTGTCCTTCACCGACTCCTTGTGCCCCATCTGGGAGCCCGAGGGATCGAGATAGGTGGTGGAGGCCCCCTGGTCGGCGGCGGCCACCTCGAAGGCGCAGCGGGTGCGCGTGGAGGTCTTCTCGAAGATCAGCGCGATGTTCTTGCCGCGCAGCCGCCGCACCTCCCGGCCCGCCTTCTTGGCGGCCTTGAGCTCGGCGGACAGGGCGACCAGGCCGCGGAATTCCTCGGCCGTGAAGTCCAGCTCCTTGACGAAGTGGCGGCCTGCGAGGTCGTTGGCCATGGTGGCTGCTCCTGGGTCTGGCTCGGCATGCGTGCCGCGTACGGTGACGCTGGAAGTCTATACGAGGGACCGCATCGCTATACAGACCCGGGGTGCTCTCTTCGTGGGCCCCGGGGCCGGCCGCCCTGCCGCCGCCCCGGTCACACCGGGTCGCGGACCACCGGGCAGCTCATGCAACGGGGGCCGCCCCGGCCACGGCCCAGTTCACTGCCCCGGATCTCGATGACCTCGATGCCCTCGCGGCGCAGATGGCTGTTGGTCGTGGCATTGCGCTCGTAGGCGACGACCACCCCCGGCTCCACGGCGAGGACGTTGCAGCCGTCGTCCCACTGCTCGCGCTCGGCGGCGTGGACGTCCTGGGTGGCGGTGAGCACCCGGATACCGTCCAGTCCCAGCGCGGCGGCGATGGCCCGGTGCATGTGCTCCGGCGGGTGGTCGGTGACCTTCAGCTCCCGGGGTCCGCTGCCGGGCTCGATCGTGTAGGAGCGGAGCATGCCGAGCCCGGCGTACTGGGTGAAGGTGTTCTCGTCGATCATCGTCATGACCGTGTCGAGGTGCATGAAAGCGCGGCGCTTGGGCATGTCGAGGGCCACGATCGTCCGTGCCGACCCGGCGTCGAAGAGGCCCCGCGCGAGCATCTCCACGGCCTGCGGGGTGGTGCGTTCGCTCATCCCGATGAGGACAGCGCCCCGGCCGATGACCAGGACGTCGCCGCCCTCGATGGTCGACGGGTAGTCGTCCTGGCCCTGTGACCAGTGGTGGAAGACACCCGCCTCGGGTCCGGTGAACAGCGGGTGGTGCCGGTAGATCGCCTCGAAGTGGACGGTCTCGCGCTGCCTGGCGGGCCAGCGCATCGCGTTGATGGACACCCCGTCGTAGATCCAGGCGGAGGTGTCCCGGGTGAAGAGGTGGTTGGGCAGCGGGTCGAGGAGGAAGTCGTCCAGGTCCATGACGTGGAAGCGGACCGAGGTCGGCTCGGCGTGCCGCTCCAGGAACTCCCGCTTGGTCATCCCGCCGACCAGGGCCTCGGCCAGTTCCTCGGCGGGCAGCTCGTCGAACACGGCGCGCAGGTGCTCGGTGGCGAGCGGGCCGTACGCCTTCTCGTCGAAGACCCGGTCGAGCACGAGCCGCCGGGCCGCCGGGATGCCGAGCGACTCGCGGAGCAGGTCACCGAAGAGGTGCACCTCCACGCCGCGGTCGCGCAGCACACCGGCGAAGCCGTCGTGTTCCTCCCTGGCCCGGCGCACCCACAGCACGTCGTCGAAGAGGAGCGCGTCCTTGTTGCTCGGGGTGAGCCGCTTGAGCTCCAGATCGGGGCGGTGCAGGATGACGCGGCGCAGCCGCCCGGCCTCGGAGTCGACATGGAATCCCATATCTCCATCCTCACCACACGGCGCGCCGTTCACCCCGCGAATCGCCCGCCAGTTGTCCGTCCCGTCCTCCGGCTCACAGCCGGGGGTCGACGGGCTCCGATTCGAGGGCCAGCACCGCGAACACCGCCTCGTGGACCCGCCACAGCGGCTCCCCGTCGGCCAGCCGGTCCAGCGCCTCCAGGCCCAGGGCGTACTCGCGCAGGGCCAGCGACCGCTTGTGGCCGAGGAACCGGGACCGCAGCCGCTCCAGATTCTCCGGCCGGGTGTACTCCGGGCCGTAGATGATCCGCAGGTACTCCCGGCCGCGCACCTTGATGCCGGGCTGGACGAGCCGGCCCCCGGCGTCCCGTACAAGGGCGCCGAGCGGCTTGACGACCATGCCCTCACCGCCGCGCCCCGTCATCTCCAGCCACCAGTCGGTGCCGGAGCGCACGGAGGCCTCGTCCCCCGTGTCGACCACGAGGCGCCGGGTGACCTGGAGCAGCCCGGTCGGGTCGTGCTCCACCAGGCGGTCCAGCCAGGCCAGCTGCTCGTCGTGGGGTACGGCGGCCAGCGAGCGGCCCTGGACGGCGAGGATCTGGAACGGCGCGATCCGGACCCCGTCGAGCTCCTCGGTGTCCCAGCAGTAACGGCGGTAGGCGTCCGTGAAGGCCGCCGCGTCCACCACGCGCTCCCGCTGCCGGGCGGCCAGGGCACCGACGTCCACACCCCTGGCCGCCGCGGCGGCCAGGGCCTCGCCCGCCACGGGCAGGACGGCGCCGGACGCCGCCCCCACCGCCGCGTACTGCGAGCGCAGCAGCCCGCCCGCCTTGAGGGACCAGGGCATCAGCTCGGCGTCCAGCAGGACCCAGTCGGTGTCCCACTCCTCCCAGAGCCCCGCCGCCGTCACCGCGGTGCGGAGCCGGTCGAGGACCGTCTCGGTGAGGGCCGCGTCGTCCAGGAACGGCCGCCCGGTGCGGGTGTACAGGGCGCCGGTGGGGCCTCCCGCACCGCCGGCGGCGTGGGGGGCGCCCCCGGTGCCGAAGCGCGCACGGGCCGCGTCCGCGTCCCGGCAGACCAGGGCCACGGCGCGGGAGCCCATGTGCTTCTCCTCGCACACGACCCGGGTGACGCCGTCGGCCCGGTACTGCGCGAACGCCTCCGCCGGGTGCTCCAGGTACCCCTTCTCGCGCGAGGTGGCGGTCGGGGCCATGGTCGGCGGGAGGTAGGCCAGCAGTCTCGGGTCGACGGCGAACCGGCTCATCACCTCCAGCGCCGCCGCCGCGTTCTCCTCGCGCACCGCGACACGGCCCATGTGACGGGTCTCCACGGTCCGGCGGCCCTGCACGTCGGCGAGGTCCAGCGGCCGGCCTTCCCGGCCTCCGGGCGCCTCCGTGGTCAGCGGCTTGACCGGCTCGTACCAGACCCGCTCGGCCGGTACGTCGACGATCTCGCGCTCCGGCCAGCGCAGCGCGGTCATCCTGCCGCCGAAGACCGCACCGGTGTCCAGGCACAGGGTGTTGTTGAGCCAGGACGCGGTGGGCGTGGGGGTGTGTCCGTAGACCACGGCGGCGCGGCCCCGGTACTCCTCGGCCCACGGGTAGCGCACGGGCAGGCCGAACTCGTCGGTCTCGCCGGTCGTGTCGCCGTACAGCGCGTGTGAACGGACCCGGCCGGAGGTGCGGCCGTGGTACTTCTCGGGCAGCCCCGCGTGGCAGACGACCAGCTTGCCCCCGTCCAGGACGTAGTGGCTGACCAGTCCGTCGATGAACTCCGCGACCTCCTTGCGGAACTCGGGGTGCTCGGCGTCCTCCCGCTCCAGCTGCTCGACGGTCTCGGCCAGCCCGTGGGTGTGCTGGACCTTGCGTCCCTCGAGGTAACGGCCGAGCTTGTTCTCGTGGTTGCCGGGGACGCAGAGGGCGTTGCCCGCGGCCACCATGGACATGACGCGGCGCAGCACACCGGGGCTGTCGGGACCCCGGTCGACGAGGTCGCCGACGAAGACGGCGGTACGCCCCTCGGGGTGCGCGCCGTCCACGTACCCCAGCTTGCCGAGCAGGGTGTCCAGCTCGGAGCTGCAGCCGTGGATGTCGCCCACGATGTCGAAGGGGCCGGAGAGGTGGCGGAGGTCGTTGTAGCGGCGCTCCAGGACGATCTCGGCGGCGGCGACCTCCTCCTCGCCACGCAGGACGTGCACCTTGCGGAAGCCCTCCCGCTCCAGTCCGCGCAGGGAGCGGTGCAGTTCACTGCGGTGGCGCCGGACGACGTGGCGGGGCATCCCCGCCCGGTCGGGGCGCTGCGCGTTGCGCGCGAGGCAGACCTCCTCCGGCACGTCCAGCACGATGGCGATGGGCAGCACGTCATGCTCACGGGCCAGCCGTACGAGCTGCTTGCGGCTCTCCGACTGGACGTTGGTGGCGTCGACGACGGTGAGCCGTCCGGCGGCCAGGCGCTTGCCGGCGATGTGGTGCAGGACGTCGAAGGCGTCCTTGCTGGCGCTCTGGTCGTTCTCGTCGTCGGCGACCAGGCCCCGGCAGAAGTCCGAGGAGATGACCTCGGTGGGCTTGAAGTGGGCGCGGGCGAAGGTGGACTTGCCCGATCCGGTGGCGCCGATGAGCACGACGAGGGACAGGTCGGTCACCGGCAGCCTGCGCGTGGCGCCGGTCGTGCGGGGGGTGGTGGTCATGCCGCCTTCGCCTCCTTCGTCTTCTCGCCGGACTCCCGGTCCGTCCTGCCGTGCGTCTTCCCGTGCGTCTTCTCGGTGTCCGCCGCAGCCGTCGTGAACACGGCCATCTGCGTGGGCGGCCCCACCTCCGGGTCGTCGGGGCCGACCGGGAGGAAGTCCACCTCGTAGCCGTGGCGGCCGGCCACCTGCCGTGCCCAGGCGCCGAACTCCGCCCGGGTCCATTCGAAGCGGTGGTCACCGTGGCGGACGTGTCCGGCCGGAAGCGTCTCCCAGCGGACGTTGTACTCGACGTTCGGGGTGGTCACCAGGACCGTCCGGGGGCGGGCGGCACCGAACACGGCGTACTCCAGGGCGGGCAGCCGCTCCAGGTCGAGGTGCTCGATCACCTCGCTGAGCACCGCAGCGTCGTACCCCTTGAGCTGACGGTCGGTGTAGGAGAGCGAACCCTGGCGGAGCGTGACACGGCCGGCCTGGCGCTCCCCCATCCTGTCGAGCTTCAGCCGGCGCGCGGCGACGGTCAGGGCGCGCATCGACACATCGACCCCGACGATCTCCGTGAAGCGCGCGTCCTTGAGCAGCGCCTGCACCAACTGGCCCTGTCCGCAGCCGAGGTCCAGCACCCGGGCGGCCCCGGCGGAGCGCAGCGCCGTCAGGATCGCCTCACGGCGCCGCTCGGCCAGCGGTACCGGCCTCTCCTCCGTGTCGGTGGTCTCGTCCACCGCGTTGTCGAGGCTCTCCACCTCCAGGTCGTCGGACTCGGCCAGCCGCACCAGTTCGAGCCGCTCCATCGCCTGCCGGGTCAGGCCCCAGCGCCGGGAGAGGTAGCGGCTGGTGATGAGCTTCTGCTCGGGGTGGCCGGCCAGCCAGCCCTCGCCGGCCCGCAGCAGCTTGTCCACCTCGTCGGGCGCGACCCAGTAGTGCTTGGCGTCGTCGAGCACCGGCAGGAGCACGTACAGCTGACGGAGCGCGTCCACGAGCCTCATCTCCCCCTCCAGCACGAGCCGTACATAACGCGAGTCGCCCCACTGGGGGAACCGCTCGTCCAGCGGTACGGCCACGGCATCCACCCGGGCCCATCCCAGCGGCCCGAAGAGCCCCCGGGCCAGCTCGACCCCGCCGCGGGCCGGGAGGGCGGGCACCTCCACTCGCAGCGGCAACGACTCCTGGACCCGGTCCGGCAGGGCCCGGCAGACCCCGTTGAGCGCGGACTTGAAGACCGCGGCCATGGCGACCGAAAGCAGCGAGGACGCGGCGTACGGACGGTCGTTGACGTACTGCGCGAGCGCCGCGTCCGGGGCGCCGCCCCGGCCCTTGCCCTTGCCGCGCCGCACGAGCGCCACGGGATCCACTTCGAGGAGCAGCGCGGCCGTGCACCGCTCTTCGGACGCCTCCGGGTAGAAGACGTGCGCGGTGCCGTGCGAGGTGGAGAACGCCTGCGCCTTCCCGGGGTGCTTGTGCAGCAGGAATCCGAGATCGGTGGCGGGGCGTTCAGGGCTGCCGGTCGTGCTGATCGTCAGGAACACGCGTCCGAGTATGGTCTTCCGTCCCGTCCCCCACCAGGCATTTTCACGGTCCCGACGAAGCCAGTGCGGCGGCCAGCCCGCTGATGCCGGACGGCCCCACCCGGCAGCAGCCTCCGACCAGCCGGGCCCCCGCCCGCCGCCAGCCGCCGGCCCGGGCCGCGTCGAAGGTGCCCTGCCCGGCCCACCCCCGGGCCGCCGCGTCCCAGATCTCGCCGCTGTTGGGGTAGACCACGACCGGTTTCCCGGTCACGGCGGCCGCCACCTCCACCGCGCGGTCCGCGTCAGCCGGATCGCAGCAGTTGACCCCTACGGCCACCACCTGGTCCTCGCCCGCCGCCAGAGCGAAGGCGTCGGCCAGCGGCTGACCGGCCCGGGTACGCTCCCCCGCCACCGTGTACGAGAGCCAGACCGGCAGCCCGCAGCCCCGCACGGCCCCGAGCATCGCCTCGGCCTCGTCGGTGTCCGGCACCGTCTCCAGCGCCAGCGCGTCGGGGGCCGCCTCGGCCAGCGCCTCGATCCTGGGGCGGTGGAAGCGCTCCAGCTCCCGGACCGTCAGACCGTAGCGGCCGCGGTATTCGCTGCCGTCGGCGAGCATCGCCCCGTACGGCCCGACGGACGCGGCGACCCACACCTCTCTGCCGCTCCGCCCGGCGGCACGGCGGGCCAGCTCCACGCTGCCGGCCATCAGCTCCGCCGCCCCCTCCCGCCCGATGCCGCGCCGCTCGAACCCATCGAACGTGGCCTGGTAGCTGGCGGTGATGAGCACCTGGGCACCGGCCCGGACGTACGCGGCGTGGGCGGCCTCGATCTGCTGGGGCGCGTCCGCCAGCAGCCGGGCCGACCACAGCGCGTCGGACAGGTCGCACCCCTGCGCCCGCAACTGGTTGGAGAGGCCGCCGTCCAGCACGAGGGTCTCCCCTGCGGCCAGTACGCCGGGGAGCGTACGCGCCGGAATCCGGTCGGCACGCACAGCTGCCGCTCCTTCCCCTGAGGCTTCTGTGAACGGTCCGGGTCCCGGTCCGGGCGCCCTGCCGGGGCCCGGACCGGTGACGACCGGCTCGGCTCACCCGGAGCCGGAGCCGGGCGACGCTCAGCTCAGCTGCGACTGGACCTGCGAGGAGATCAGTTCCAGGTGGTCCAGGTCGTCCAGGTCCAGGACCTGGAGGTAGATCCGGGACGATCCGATGGCGGCGTACCGGCCGATCTTGTCGACCACCTCGGCGGGCGAGCCGGCGAGTCCGTTCGCCCGGAGGTCCTCGACCTCACGGCCGATGGCGGACGCACGGCGTGCCACCTCCTCGTCGTTCCTCCCGACGCAGACCACCAGGGCGTTGGAGTACACCAGGTCGTCCGGCGCGCGGCCGGCAGCCTTGGCCGCGTCCTTGACCCGGCCGAACTGCTTCTCGCTGTCCTCGAGGGAAGCGAAGGGGATGTTGAACTCGTCCGCGTACTGCGCGGCGAGCCGCGGGGTGCGGACGGCACCGTGTCCGCCGATCAGGATCGGCACCTTGGGCTGGGCCGGCTTGGGCAGCGCGGGCGAGTCGGTGAGCTGGTAGAACGCGCCGTCGTAGCTGAAGGTCTTGCCGACCTCGGTCCCCCACAGGCCCGTGACGATGGCCAGCTGCTCCTCCAGCCGCCCGAACTTCTCCTTCGGGAACGGGATGCCGTACGCCTTGTGCTCCTCCTCGAACCAGCCCGCGCCCAGGCCCAGCTCGACCCGGCCGCCGGACATCTGGTCGACCTGGGCCACCTGGATGGCCAGGACGCCGGGCAGACGGAACGTGCCAGCCGTCATCAGGGTGCCGAGACGGATGCGCTTGGTCTCGCGGGCCAGCCCCGCGAGGGTGATCCACGCGTCGGTGGGGCCGGGCAGTCCGTCGCCGGAGCCCATGCGGAGATAGTGGTCGGACCGGTAGAAGGCGTCGAAGCCGAGGTCCTCGGTGGCCTTGGCCACGCTGAGCAGGGTGTCGTAGCTCGCCCCTTGCTGGGGCTCGGTGAAGATTCGAAGATCCATGCCTCCATCCTGCACCTTCGAAACCGCCGACCGGCCCCCTCCCCTCCTTCCCTCGTCCGTCGTGGCGGCGGGTTCCCTCCTCCGTCGTGGCGGTGGGCGGGGCGGCCCCGGGCCGCCCGGCTCATGAGGTGACCGGCCACGACTCCGCCCGGCCCCGGAGCGCCTCGCCGGGACCGGCACGCTCATGCCCCTGCTCCCGCTCACGGCAGGGGCCGTCCTCGCAGTCCTGCTCGTGTGCGTGCGCCGACTCGAACCCGTGGTCGGGGGGCAGCTCCGCGAGCCGTCGCAGCATGCCGTGCACCCGGTCCACCGACTCGTCGACCGCGTCTATCGCCTCGATGCACTGCCAGTACAGCCCGTCCTCCGTGTCGCAGGCGATGCCCACGAGTGCGATCCCCACCTCACCGAGAAGGCACCCCAGCGCCGTCAATGCCGCCCGGGCGTCGACGACTTCGGTGAGGAGGGACGCCCGCACCTCGCCAGCCGGAACCACCGGGTGGTCGATCGCCATGGTGCCCGGCACGCCGATCTCACCGAGCTCGCGCGCCTCGGCCCGCACCTCCGCCGGCCCGCAGCGCGCCAGTCGGCCTCCGATCGTCCGGGCGAGAGCCTGGGCCTGCCACGCCTCCGCCATGACGGCGGGAGCCCCCCGGCTCCCCGCGAGGGCTCGCCTGCCCGCCTCGATCAGCCGCTCCGCTTCCATGTGATTCCCCCGTCGCCTCCGCCGTCCGCGCGATCCCCGCCGCCGAACGCGCCGGGAACCCCGCTCACTTCTTTCATTACCCACAGTGAGCTGCGCGCCACCGGAAAGCCAGAGGAAATCGGTAATCTGTGGACAGGGAGCTGATTGTGGATAAGTCGATCACTCCGAAGAGTGACGATGTGGGGAAGCTGTGGGGTCCGGTACGGGAAAACGCGTCTCGTTCCGCTCGATCTTGGCGGCCAGCGCCGCCAGCGGATCGATGCCGAGCACCTCGCAGAACTGCAGCAGATACGCCAGGACGTCCGCCACCTCGTCCTCGACCCGGTGCGCCGTACCGGCGTCCTCCATCACCCGCGCCGACTGCTCGGGGGTCAGCCACTGGAAGATCTCCAGGAGTTCGGATGCCTCCACGCTCAGCGCGGCCGCCAGGTTCTTGGGCGTGTGGTACCGGCCCCAGTCCCGGGCCGCCGCGAAGTCGGCCAGCCTCCGACGCAGTTCCGTCACTTCCCGTCCCGCGCCATGATCCGTCACGGTGTCAGGTCTACCACCGAGACGCCGGTGGTCGCACGGGCCGCCTCCGCGGTGGCCTCCGTGACCGTACCCAGGACCCGCATGTGCCCACCCGCGCAGATCGAGGCCGCCAGCGCCAGCAACTCCCGCGTCTGCCGGGCGTCCATGCTCCGGTCGAACCCGTCGGCCAGGACCGTCAGCGCCTGCATCGCCGCGGGCACCTCCGCCGCCGGTTCCACCACCAGCACGTGCGGGCCGGTCAGCAGGACCAGGGCGAGGGCGAGATAGCGCAGTTCGCCGTCGCCGAGCCGCCCGAGGGGCGTGCTGTGCCCGGGACCGCGGACGACCCGGGCCAGCACCGTGCCGTCCGCCCGGCAGTCGACGCCCAGCCCGGTCACCGGGCCGGCGCACCCGGCGTCGGCGGTGGCCACCAGCCGGGCGTGCCGCTGTGCGCACTGGCTGTGGGTGCGGTGGAGCACATCGGCGAGGTTGTCGCAGGACGACGTGAGCCGCCCCTCGCCGACCGGCACGGCGCCCCGCATCCCCCGCGGCAGAGGGTCGCAGGCGAAGGCCGACCGCAGAGCCACCACCACCTGCTCCGCCGCCGCCAGCACCCGCAGCTCACCCTCGGTGGTGCCCGCCAGCCGCAGGGGAAGCAGCGCGGTGGCGAGCCGGTCGTCGGGGAAGGGGGCCCGGGTGACGGCGACCGTGCCCGCCGTGTGCCAGGCGGCCTGCACGACGGACCGGCGCGGATCGCGCAGCGCCGTGTCCAGCAGCCTCTCGCCGCGGCGCGACAGCCGCTCGCCGACGACGCGGAGCACCGGCTCGGCCTGGACGGCCACTTCGAGCGTCACCGGCCCGGCCGGACCGTCCACGGTGCAGCCGAGCCGGAACCCCCGCCGCCCCTGGGCATCGGCACCGGACCGTTCGGGCACCCAGGCCGCCGGGTCGGAGAACACCTCCTCCAGCGGGTCGCCCGCGGCGAGCCGGGCCAGGGCCTCGTACCCGCACAGGGCCGTCGACTTCCCGCTGCCGCTCGCGCCGGTGAGCAGCGTGAACGGGCCGAGCGGGACGACGGTACGCCGGTGCGACGCGAAGGAGCCGAGCCGCAGCTCACTGACGACGGGACGGGCCGCGCCCCCGGGTGGGGGCGCCGGGGCCGTGGACGGGGCCGTCGCGTAGGGGCGCGGTGCCGGCAGCGGGGCCGAACGCCCCGTGGGGATCACAGTCATGAGCGGACCGTACGCACGCCGGTGACCGGCGAACCGTTCCGTCCGCACGACCTTCCTACGATTGAGGTACGCCCGCCGCGGTGACCCCCTCGACCTCCATGCCCACCGGCGCCAGCAGGAAGACGTTGCGGTCGACTCGGTGCATCCCGCTGCCGAGCCCGAAGACCACACCGCTGCTGAAGTCCAGGATCCGCTTGGCCACATCGCTCTCGGCGCCCGTCAGGTCGAGCAGCACCGGGATCTGCGCCACCAGGTACTCGGCGACCTCGCGGGCGTCCGCGAACACCTGCACCCTCAACACGACCATCCGCCGCTGCTCGGCCGCCTCCTGGCGGTCCGGGACCGTGCGGTGGTCCACTCTGGACGGCCACTCGTTGCGGCCCCGGAGCGGTACGACCTGGGCGAGCCCTTCCCACTGTTCGTCGGTGGCGTCGTACCTGTCGTACCTGTCGTACCTGCTCACAGAACCACCCCGTCCGTATGCCGGTTGGCTGTGCGCCGGCTGCGCTCGCTGTTCATCGGGCAATTCTCTCGTCCCTCACCCGTTCGGCGTACCACCGACACGGGCCTGAACGGGATCGGCGCCTTCCTGTCCGGCACCGGCGGGGGCCTCAGGGGTGGGTGTCGAGCGGGGTGAACCGCACCGGGAGGTGCGCCGGGGCGCGGTGGAAGGGACCCGGGCGCCAGATCAGTTCGGAGGGGTCGACGGCCAGTTCGAGGTCGCAGAGCTGGCTGGTGATCTGTTCGATCGCGGTCATCGCCATCAGCAGGGCGGGCTGCTTGGCGGGGCACCGGTGCGGCCCGGCCGACCAGGCCAGGTGCGCCCCGTCGCCGGAACGGACGGCGGGGTCCGACACGGCGGGCAGGGACTGGGTGTTGGCGGCGGCGAAGGAGACCAGGACGAGCTGGCCGGCGCGCAGCGGGACCCCGTGGAACTCGGTGTCGTGCCGTGGGTAGTGCGCGCCCATGTTGGCCAGCGGCGGGTCCCGCCACAGCACCTCGTCGATGGCCTCACGTGCCGTCATGGCTCCGCCGTGCAGGGAGCCGCCGTAGCCGGTGTCGCTGAGCATGCGCAGCAGGGCGTTGCCGATCAGGTTGGTCGTCGGGTCGTGGCCCGCGCTGATGATGAGGGTGATCTGGCGTACGGCCTCGTCGTCGTCCAGGCCCGCCGGGTGCGCCAGCAGGTAGGTGGTGAGGTCCCGGCCGGGCCGGACCCGGCGCTCGGCGACGAGGCCGGCGACCACGGCGACGAGGTCGGCGTAGGCGGCGGCCGCGTTCGCGGCGGAGTCCATCATGCCCGCGACGCCGTGCAGCAGCCGTTCGCTGTCCCGCGGGGCGACCCCGAAGCAGGCGCTGAAGACGCGCAGGGGCAGCAGGCGGGCGTACTGGGCGATGAGGTCGCCCGTGCCGGTGGCGGAGAACGTGGCGATGAACTGCTGTGCGGCCTGGGCGGCGTACGCCCTCAGCAGGTGGGGTTCGAGCAGGGCGAGGGTGTCGTTGACGGCCTCGCGGTAGCGCGTGTGGACCGCTCCGTCGGAGAAGAGGGCAGTCGGCCGGTAGCCGAGCACCGGCAGGACCGGTGAGTCCTCGGGTATCCCCGCCTGCCAGGCGCGCGGGTCCTTGGAGAAGGTGTCGGTGTCGCGCAGCAGATCGACGGCCGCCTGGTAGTCGGTGACCAGCAGGGCGTCGACACCGGGGGCGATCCTGACCCGTCCGAGCGGCCCCTGGGCGCGGAGTCTGCGGTAGTGGCCGTGCGGGTCGGCGGCGAAGTCGGGCCCGTAGAGCGCGGGCGGCTCGTACGGCGAGGGCACCGTGCCGGAGGTGGGGGGAGAGGCCGGGGCACCGGGTGCGGGCGGGGTCATGAGGCTTCCTGGGGCGCGGGGAGTCGGGTCAGCGCGTGCTCGGCGAGGGCGATCAGGGCGTCGATGCTGCCGCGCCGTTCGCGGGCGTCGCACTGCACCAGCGGGGTGGCCGGGTCGAGGTCGAGGTGCTTGCGCAGGACCTCGTCCGGGTGGGCGGGCGCGTCGGGGAAGCGGTTGACGGCGACGGCGTAGGGCAGGCCCTGTTCCTCCACCATGTCCATGACGGCGAAGGAGTCCTCCAGCCGCCGGGTGTCGACCATGACCAGGGCGCCGAGCGCGCCCCGCGCGATGTCCTCCCAGAGGGGCAGGAAGCGCTCCTGGCCGGGCGTGCCGAACATGTAGAGCACCAGGTCGTCCTGGACGGTGAGCCTCCCGAAGTCGACGGCGACCGTCGTCGTGGTCTTCTCGGGCAGCCCGGCGGTGTCGTCGAGTCCCTCCCCGGCCTGCGTCATCGCCTCCTCGGTGTGCAGGGTCTCGATCTCCGAGAGGGTGCGGATCAGGGTCGTCTTGCCCACGCCGAAGGGACCCGTGACGACGAGTTTCATCAGGGTCTCGGCGGCACTCGGCAGGTAGCCGATGCCGCCCCGGTCAGTGGAGGGAACGGAGTCCAACGAGCAGCCTCTCGACGAGCGACCGGTCGATCTCACCGGCACGGGGTATCGGTGGCCGGGCGCGCAGGTGTCCGGAGGCCACGAGGTCCGTGGCCAGGAAGACGGTGGCGCTGACCGGCAGTTCCAGGTGGGCGGCGCACTCGACGACAGTGAGGGCTCCCGGGTCGAGGAGTCCGCACAGCCGGCGCTGTTCCGTGCCGGCGCCCGGCGGCAGCTCCGCGTCCGTGCGGAGAAGCACGGCGAGCCGGTCGAGCGCGGGGCCGGAGGGGGTGGAGCGTCCCCCGGTGACCAGGTAGGCGGGAATCAGGCGGCGGCCTGGGCCTGGGGTCATGGCCGGGCGGCAGCGTCCGGTCGGCGGGTGGGTGCGTGCATCGCCCGGGTGAGCGCGGTGACCTGCACCTGCATCTGGTAGGCGATGTTGCCCAGGTGGGCGTCCGGGGCGGCGAACAGGGCCAGGGTGGTGTTCCGGCCCGCGGGTACGACGACGGCGAAGCCCAGCTCGGATTCCACGACGGTCTGCGCAAGACGCGGTGCCTCCACGTCGGTGAAGGCGGTGGTGAAGGCGCGGGCGGCCGCGTGCAGCGTGGCGGTCATCGCGGCGACGCGTTCGGCCGAGGCGCGCTCCAGGCCGGGCGACGCGCCCTCGACGAGTCCGTCGCCGGTGGCGACCACCGCGTGCTGCACACCCGGGAGTTCCAGCAGCGGGGTCAGCACCCAGGCGAGATCACCGGTGGTGGGGGTGGCGCTCACGTCTCGTCGTCTCCTTGGTCGTCCGATGGGGATGCTGAGGGAGCGCTCGCGCTCCTGCCGCTGAGAGTGCCCTGCTGGAGGGCGGCCCAGGAGGCACCGGCCTGTTCGGGCGTACGGAGATCCGGCTCCACGCCCGTCTCCCGGGTCCTGGCGGCCGTACCGCCGTCGGGTGCGGTGGCCCGGCGGGCCCGTCGGCGCCGGCTGGGCAGGGCGGGCGTCCCGGCCTCCGGGACACCCGGGCCGGTGGAGTCGCGGGCAGCGGTGGCGGGGTCCGTGCCGGTGGTGGGGTCCGTGCCGGTGGTGGCCACAGGCTCCGCAGATCCGGGGGCCAAGGACCCGGGGGCCAAGGAATCGGGGGCCAGGGAATCGGGGGCCGCGGAGTCGGCCGCCGGGCCCGTGTCGGTGGCTCCGCCCCCCGGGGCGTCCGGGTGCGCGGGCACCGGCGCCGGGGCGAGCACGGACAGGGTCCGGTCGTCGTCCATCACCGTCAGCAGATGGGCCGGGATGCGCAGCATCGCCCGCATGCCCCCGTACGGCGACGGCTCGATGTGGCAGCTGAAGCCGTACCTGGCCACCAGCCGCCCGACCACCGCGAAACCGGTCTGCGGCGGGTCGCCGAGCTCGGTCAGCAGCACTTCGGACGGCCCGGCCAGCAGCGCCCGGGCCCGCTTCAGCGCGTCGTCGTCCATGCCGATCCCGGCGTCGTCGACCAGGACCAGCGCTCCGCGTCCCGCGGCCTGCTGGACCGTCACCGGCACCTCGGTGTCCGGGTGGGAGTACGCCGTGGCGTTGGCCAGCAGCTCCGCGAGCGCGATCGCCAGGGGCTCGGCGGCGCGGGCGACCAGGGCCAGCCGCTCCTGGCGCAGGTGGTTGGCGACCTTGATCCGCTCGTACCCGCCGACCCGTGACTGGGCGCCCAGCACGATCTCGACGAGCGAGGAGTTCTGCCGGGCGAGCCCCGGCCAGGCGTCGCAGAGCACGGCGGTGGCCTGGGTGCGGCGCAGGGCGAGCTCGTTGCGGAAGTCGAGTTGCAGCACGCGCGGATCGTCGTACTCGTGCTGGAGCTCCTGGAGCAGGTGCTGGGACTGGTTGAGCAGCGACTGGATCTTGGCGGAGGTGCCGCGCATGGCCGCTCGGGCGGCCGCGTCGACGCGGCGGCGTTCTTCGAGGATCGCCGTGCGCGCGGCCTGGACCGCGTCGGTCAGCAGGCGCGCGGCGTCGCCCTCGACGCCGGCCGCCTCCCGCAGCCCGGGGACGGGTGCGGCCCGGTGGGACAGGGCGGTGGCCGCGGCCGGTATCCGCTTCTCGGCGAGCTGGCGTATCTCCTCGGTCAGGGCGAGGGTGCGGGCTTCGGCCGCCCGTGCCTGGCGGTCCGCCAGTTCGGCGCGGGCCGAAGCCGCGTAGGCGTCACGTCCGGCCTGGTAGGCCCGTACGGCGTGCCAGATCGCCGTGCCGACGGCGGCCAGTGCCACGATCCAGGGAAGCACGGCGTCACCACGCCCCCGTCGTCGGACGGGGTCCACGCGCCGGGAGGGAGCCGCGCGACCGGCGCCCTCTCCGGTCGGCCGTCACTCGGCGCCGCCACCGGTCATGACCGGCTCCGCCTCGTGCGCGACGGCCGCCACCTGGGACATCACCTGGAGGACGCCGGGCATGTCGGTGCCGCCGTCCAGGTGCCGGTACTCGGTGCCGACCGTCACCACCAGCCGCTCGGGCAGCCCGAGCGCCGGGTAGCGGCCTTCGGCGATCACCCTGCGGGCGGCCTCGAGCGGGGGCACCCCGGCCGCGTGCAGGGCGTGGGCGCGCTCGCGTACGTAGGAGAGGTAGCCGATGTGCTCGTGCACCCCGGCCCGGTCGAGCACCGGCCCGTGACCGGGCACGATCACCTCCGCGCCGGTGGCGAGCACCCGCTCGCACGCGGCGATCACGTTGCTCAGGGGCCCGGCCCAGTGCACCGGGTGGTCGCCCGGCTGGGCCGGGCTGGAGGAGAAGATGACGTCACCGCTGAACACCGCGCGCTGGGCGGGCAGATGGACGATCAGGTCGCCGCCGGTGTGCGCGGGCGGCAGGGCGGTGATCTCGACGGCGTACGCGCCGAGGGTCAGTTCGAGCTCTCCAGTGAAGTACGTCGTGGGCTGCACGGGTTCGGTGGACGACCAGTCGAAGACGCCGAAGTGGCGGCCGAGGTAGGCGCCGAGCGGTGTGGCCGGATCGCTCTGGGTCACCAGCGCGTGCTGCTGCTGCGGGGTGGGGTCGTAGTGGATGTGCTCCCTGGCTTCCCGGGTCGCGATGATCTCCGCGTCCGGGAGCACGCCGGCGCCCCAGAAGTGGTCGCCGTTGGCGTGGGTGACGACGATGCGGTCGACGGTCGCCCCGTCGGGCAGCCGCTTCTCGCTCTCGACGAGGAACTGGCCCGCGAGCACGGGGTCGTACGGGGTGTCGATCCAGAGCCCCCCGCGCGGCGAGACGAGCAGACCGCAGTTGGCCAGCCCCCAGCCGCGTTTCGGCGGCAGCCAGGCGTACAAGCCCGTGCCGAGGTCAACGACGTCCCCACCCGTGATCGACATGCGCCGATTATGCCGACTCGGAACCGGCCGCACGTTCGAACTCGGCCATCCCTCGCGTCCGATGACGCAAAAACGCCCCTCCCCGCAGAGATCAGCCACCCACGGACCGCTCTCGCGCACCAGCCGTCCCCGCATCACACGTGTATTTTCCTCTGCTTTGTCAGGGATTGACCAGGGGGCATGCCGGTCGGTCCGGTGCCCACCCGCCCGTTAGCAGAGGAATCGGATCGAGCCGACCGACCCCGGAGTATGACCGAAAAGAGCCCTTGGCGTCGGCATCCTCCTGTCCGCCTGGTGCTTGTTCTTGCTCGTTTAACCCCTGTAGCATGCAAAATTGAACAACCTGGCGACTATTTCACCCATGCGTGCGGCAGCAGCGGAAGCGGAGTGCAGAGACATGTCCCATGTCGAGACCGAGACAGCCGATCAGCCGGCGTGCTGGCGACGTGCCGCGCAGGTCGCAGTCGACCGGGCGGCGGCCCTGCCCGCCCCCGGCGAACGCGTCGCCATCGTCGGATGCGGCACGTCCTACTACATGGCCCAGGCCTACGCGGCGCTCCGGGAGGGCTCCGGTCAGGGCGAGTCGGACGCCTTCGCCGCTTCGGAGTTCCCCTCCGGCCGTACGTACGACCGCGTGGTCGCCCTGACCCGCTCGGGGACCACGACCGAGGTGCTCGAACTGCTGACCCGTCTGCGCGGCGGCACGCGCACGGTGGCGGTGACCGCCGATCCGAACACGCCGGTACCGAAGGTGGCGGACGACGTGGTGCTGCTCGACTTCGCCGACGAACGGTCCGTCGTGCAGACGCGGTTCGCCACCACCGCCCTCACCCTCTTCCGCGCCCATCTCGGGCTGCACAGCGACGCGGTGGTGCGGGACGCGGAGACCGCGCTGGCCGAACCGCTTCCCGAAGGACTGCTGGAGTGCACCCAGTTCAGCTTCCTGGGGCGCGGCTGGACGGTGGGCATCGCCAACGAGGCGGCGCTCAAGATGAAGGAGGCGTCGCTCTCCTGGACCGAGTCGTACCCGGCGATGGAGTACCGCCACGGCCCCATCAGCATCGCGACGGCCGGGACGGCGACGTGGATGTTCGGAGCGGCACCGGAGGGTCTGCCGGAGCAGGTACGGGAGACGGGCGCCCGCTGGGTGGAGAGCGACCTGGACCCGCTGGCCGAGCTGGTCAGGGTCCAGCGGCTGGCGATCGCCCGGGCGGCGGCCCAGGACCTCGACCCCGACCTCCCGAGGCACCTGACCCGCTCGGTGGTCCTCGACCCCCAGGCCTGAGCCGGACCCGCGGCCGGGACCGGCGGGACCGCCGGAACCGCCGGAACCGCCCCGGCGGCAGGAGCGGGGGCCCGGAGTGGCCGGGCACCCCCGGGCGTGCTCATGGGGCGAGCAGGCCTCGCACGGGCACGGGGGGGCGCACAGCGGCGCCGAGGCACGCCGGTCCGCCGCACGGTCCGGGCGGAGCGTGCGGTGCCGGGTGACCGGCGGATCCGGGAGCGGGCCGGGACTCCGGCCCCGGCCGCTCCGGTCCTGTGTGTCAGGCCTCCTCGAAGTAGGCGTCCAGCGCCGCGTCGAGGTCCGCCGTCCACTCCTTGAGCCGCCCCCTGGCCGGAGCCTCGACCTCGGCGTTGAACCACCGGCGGCTCGACAGGTGCACCGTGACGGTGAACCGGCGTCCGAAGCGCGGGGTCTTGACCTCGACTGCGCCGATCTCCGACCAGTCGAACTCGGCCTCCTGGTCGTCCAGCTGGAAGCGGACACCCTCACGGTTCACCCGGATGGACCCGCGCCGGTCGCTGACCTCGAAGACGGGGCCGTCCTCCTGAACGGACGCCTCGCCCGCCTCGTCCGGCTCCGCGTCCGCGACCGCCTCGGGGTCCCGGTCCGGCGCCTCTCCGGCCTCCTCCGTACCGGTGGAGGCCGCCGCCTCGTCCGCGCCGACGACGTCCTCCACCGGCGCGTCGGCCGTCTCGGGCGCCTCCTCGGACTCCTCCGGCGCCTTCTTCGCCGCTTCCTCCGTCCGCACCGGGGCAGGGGCCGTCAGGCCGGGGATGAACGCCGGGTCGGTCCCCGCGGCGAACTCGGGCTTGGTGTTTGAATCTATGCGCTGCTCCACGGCGGGCAGTATGGACGACGAACCTGTACGTGACCAGTCGCCCCGCTCCCGGGTGCGTGTCCGGAGCATGGGGCACCGAGGACCGGCACGGTGGCGGCCACCGGCTCGGACGGGAAGGCCGGCGTACGTCCCGCACCGGGCGGAGTACGGATGCGGCGGCCCGGGACCGGGTGCCGCCTCGCCGCTCTCCCTGATCCCGTCTCACCAGCCGGGCGCCCCCGGCCCGTCCGCGCCCCGGGCCACGCTGCGGCGACGGCGAACGGCCGGTGGCCGGTGCGGGTTCGGACGAACCCGCACCGGCCACCGGCCGTGTGTTCCACCCTCAGGCGGTCGTGACTCAGTAGGCCCCGAAGACGTTGTCGATCGAGCCGTAGCGGTCGGCGGCGTAGTTGCACGCGGCCGTGATGTTGGCGACCGGGTCGTAGCTGTCCATCGACGTGCCGGGCACGTGGTAGGCCTGGAAGGTCGGGTCGATGACCTGCAGGAGGCCCTTGGACGGGACGCCGTTGATCGCGTTGATGTCCCAGTTGTTGATGGCCAGCGGGTTGCCGGCCGACTCGCGGATGATGTTGCGGTGGATGCCCTCGTAGGTGCCGGGGATGCCGTGCTCGGCCATGACCGCCAGCGACTCCTTGATCCAGCCGTCCAGGTCGTTGGTGTACGCGACCGGCTCGGCGGCCGGCGCGGCCTCCACCTCGGCGGCGGGCGTGCCCTGCGCGACGACGTCGTTGCCCGTGCGCTCCGAACGGTCGGCGCGATCGGCGCTCTCCGTGCGGACCGTGGAATCCGAGGTCTTGGAAGTGGCCTTGTCCGCCGCCTCGTTCCCGGCCTCGGCACCCTTGTGCGCCTTGGCTCCGATGGTCAGCCGCAGGCCCGGGTGAATGATGTCGGGATTGCCGCCGACGGCCTTTCGGTTGTCCTTGTAGAGCTCCTGCCAGCCACCGCTCACGGAATGGTCGCGGGCGATCTTGGCAAGCGAATCACCCAAGATCACGGAATAGGTGGCGGACTTCGAGTCCTTTCCGGCAATTTCCTTGCCGGACACGGCAGTCGAGGCCGCCGCCTTTTCGACCGCGGTCGGCTGCGCCGGTGCGGCGAAGGCGCCGGTCGCACCGATCACAGGAAGGGCCAGTGCGGCTCCGCCCGTGCTCACGGCGATGATGCCGCGGGTCAGCGAGCTGCGCCTGGAACGACGGTGGTGAGTCTTTGCGGGCATGCTGAATTCCTCTCCGTCGCCTACGAAGTGAGCTGTCGGGTTCGGGCTGGAGATGCCCGGCCGCAGAAGACTGCGACTTCACCCCGAGCCGCTCCGGATACCGGATCGGCACTTACCTGGGTCCCCCGCTCCTGCCGTACGAGATGTGGTCGGGTTCCCGGACGGCGGCAGGATTCGGCGTTCCGTCCGGAGTGAGGGTGACCGTAGGCGAGAAATGCCGAAAGGAACAAGCTCCGAATTCTTGATCGCAATTCATTCGCATGATCAATTCATAGGAATTCGTGTTACCGAGCCCACACCGGCCCGCCAACTTTCCCGGCACAGCAGGGAACCGGCGAGCCCGCCCCGGCGTCCGGCGCGCCCGGCGTGACCCTGGTCACGGCGTCCGTTACGGGCGTTTTGCCCCACCACACAGGTGATCCGGACGCACGTCGCGCGACCTCCCGAAAGAATGGATTAATTACACTTAATCCAATAAATCGGGCATATGGCTCACCAGTGGACCGTGTGGGGCATAGCTCGGACTCTCCGGTGGAACCGGTCTCGCATGACCGACACCCCGAGCCCCCGCCTCTACCGTCCGCGGGTCACCGTCCTTCCCGTCCAGCCCGGGGACCCGCCCTTCCGGATCGTGGAGATCGACGGAGAGGTCGTCGGGACGGCGATCGCGATGACGGATGTGGTGGTCGCGGCGGCGGAGGCCGGTATCAGGATCGACGACCTCGACGACCCGGACGAGGTCCGTTGGGTGGGCGGCGGCAAGCTCACCTGGAAGCCGCGCGGCGACTGAAGGTCCTCGGGCGGACCAGGGGGGAGCGGGCCTCAGGCCATGAGGCCCGCGGCGACCGTCGCCCCCAGCTCCCAGCACGCCTCGACGTCGGCCCTGCCCGGTTCACCGGTCACCGTCACGGCGTCCGCGGCGCGTCGCCACCCCAGGCCGGTCGTGACGGACTCCAGGGCGCGCACCGCGCCGGTGACGTCGTTGCCGCCGTGCACCCAGTAGCCGAAGGGACGGCCCTGGGTCGCGTCCAGGCACGGGTAGTACACCTGGTCGAAGAAGTGTTTGAGGGCGCCGGACATGTAGCCGAGGTTGGCCGGGGTGCCGAGCAGGTAGCCGTCGGCGTCGAGCACGTCCGACGCCGTCGCCGCGAGGGCCGCGCGCCGTACGACCCGGACGCCCTCGATCTCGTCGGTGGTGGCGCCGGACACCACGGCTTCGAACAGCGTCCGGCAGTTGGGCGACGGGGTGTGGTGAACGATCAGCAGGGTGGCCACGCCTGAGACCCTGCCGCCCCCGCCCGTCCCTCCGCAAGCCCGGCGGGGCCCGGCGTGGCGCCACCGCCCGCGGCCGTTCCCCCGGCACCGGGCGGGGCCGTACACGCGTCGCGCACCATCCCCTGACGGTGACCGAGGCGCTGCGTGCGCGCCGGGCACACGCGTACGGCTCCGGGGATCCCGTCCTCGGCATCCTGGAGAGGGAGGGCGAGGTCCGCGCGACCTGCTTCCGCACCCCGCCCCGCCGTCCGAACCTCACCCCCTCGCCCCGGACGAGGCCGACGCCCTCGCGGCCCGTCCGGCCCGCCCTCGGCCTGCCCGCCCCGGGCGTCGGCGCGGACCGCGACACCGCCGAGGCCTTCGCCGGCGCCTGGCGGCGGCACACCGGGGCGACGCCGACGCCGCACGAGCGACAGCGGCTCTACCGCCTGGGCAGGCTCACGCCGCCTGTGCGCAAGGACCTCGCCGCAGGTGCGGGGCCGCCCCACAGGACGGGCGCTCAGGGCGGCGGGATCCGGCCACCGGACGGCCCTGAGGCGCTGTCCGGCACGTGACGCAGGCCATCCTCCGTACACACGATCCACGGGGAGGTCTCCGGTACGGTGTCGAACGCTCCGGCCCGGAAGGCCCGGAGCGCGTCATCACCACCACGTGACCATCGCGGATGCCGGCACACGCGTCCCGTGCGACGTCGCTCGTCCTGTAGACCGCGCGCCTGTGACACGACTGGGGAGTCTGATGTTCGAGAAGGTATTGGTCGCCAACCGGGGAGAGATCGCGATCCGCGCCTTCCGCGCGGCGTTCGAGCTCGGTGTCTCGACGGTGGCCGTGTACCCGCACGAGGACCGCAACTCCCTCCATCGCGCCAAGGCCGACGAGGCCTACCGGATCGGGGAGCCGGGGCATCCGGTGCGGGCCTACCTCTCCGTCGACGAGGTGATCAAGGCCGCCCGGAAGGCGGGGGCCGACGCCGTCTACCCGGGATACGGCTTCATGTCGGAGAACCCGGAGCTCGCCGCCGCCTGCTCCCGGGCCGGCATCACCTTCGTCGGCCCACCCGCGTCGGTGCTGAACCTGACGGGGAACAAGGCGCGGGCGGTCGCGGCCGCGCGGGAGGCCGGCGTCCCTGTGCTGAAGTCCTCGGAACCCTCCGACGACGTCGACACGCTCGTCGCCGCATCCGAGGACATCGGCTTCCCGGTCTTCGTCAAGGCCGTCGCCGGTGGCGGAGGACGCGGTATGCGCCGGGTCGCCGAGGCGGCCCAGCTGCGCGAGGCGATCGACGCGGCGATGCGGGAGGCGCGCTCCGCGTTCGGTGACGCGACGGTCTTCCTGGAGCAGGCGGTGATCAACCCGCGCCACATCGAGGTGCAGATCCTCGCCGACGCCGAGGGCGGCGTCGTCCACCTCTACGAGCGCGACTGCTCGGTGCAGCGACGCCACCAGAAGGTCGTGGAGATCGCGCCCGCCCCGAACCTCGACCCGGAGCTGCGGGAGCGGATCTGCGCCGACGCCGTCGCCTTCGCGCGCCACATCGACTACGTGAACGCGGGCACCGTCGAATTCCTCGTCGACGAGCGCGGCAACCACGTCTTCATCGAGATGAACCCGCGCATCCAGGTCGAGCACACCGTGACCGAACAGGTCACCGGCCGCGACCTCGTGATCGCGCAGCTGCGCATCGCGGCCGGCCGGACCCTGCCGGAACTGCGCCTCGCGCAGGAGGACATCACGCTCAACGGCACGGCCCTGCAGTGCCGGATCACCACCGAGGACCCGGCCAACGGCTTCCGGCCGGACACCGGCACCATCTCCGCCTACCGCTCGCCCGGCGGGCCGGGGGTCCGGCTGGACGGCGGCACGGTCCACACCGGCGCCGAGGTCTCCGCGCACTTCGACTCGATGCTGGTCAAGCTCACCTGTCACGGGCACGACTTCGACAACGCGGCCCGCCGGGCACGCCGGGCCATCGCGGAGTTCCGCATCCGCGGGGTGGCCACCAACCTGCCCTTCCTGGGCGCGGTGCTGAACCAGCCCGACTTCCGGGCGGGGCACATCACGACGAGCTTCATCGACGAGCACCCGGAGCTGATCCGGGCCCGCCCGTCGGCCGACCGCGGCAGCCGCATCCTCAGCTATCTCGCCGAGACCACGGTGAACCGGCCCTACGGTCCGCGGCCCGCCGTCATCGACCCCGCCGACAAGCTGCCCGCCGTGCCGCCCGGCACCCCGCCGCCCGGCTCGCGACAGCGGCTCGCGGCCCTGGGACCGGAGGCCTTCGCCGCCGAACTGCGTGCGCAGTCGGCCGTCGCCGTCACCGACACGACGTTCCGCGACGCCCACCAGTCCCTGCTGGCGACCCGGGTGCGGACCCGTGACCTGCTGGCCGTAGCCCCGCTCGTCGCGCAGACCGTCCCGCAGCTGCTGAGCGTCGAGTGCTGGGGAGGCGCCACCTACGACGTGGCGCTGCGCTTCCTGGCCGAGGACCCGTGGGAGCGGCTGGCCGCGCTGCGGGAGGCGGTGCCCAACATCTGTACCCAGATGCTGCTGCGCGGCCGCAACACGGTCGGCTACACGCCCTACCCCACCGAGGTCACCGAGGCGTTCGTCGCCGAGGCGGCGGCCACCGGGATGGACATCTTCCGGATCTTCGACGCGCTCAACGACGTGTCCCAGATGCGGCCGGCGATCGACGCCGTGCGCGCCACCGGTACCGCGGTCGCCGAGGTCGCCCTCTGCTACACGGCCGACCTCTCCGACCCCGCCGAGTCCCTCTACACGCTGGACTACTACCTGCGGCTCGCCGAGCAGATCGTGGAGGCGGGCGCCCATGTGCTCGCCGTCAAGGACATGGCCGGGCTGCTGCGGCCGCCCGCCGCCCGCACCCTCGTCACCGCGCTGCGCGAACGGTTCGACCTGCCGGTCCACCTGCACACCCACGACACCGCGGGCGGGCAGCTCGCCACGCTGATCGCGGCCGTCGACGCGGGGGTGGACGCGGTCGACGCGGCGGTCGCCTCGATGGCCGGCACCACCAGCCAGCCGCCGTTGTCGGCGCTGGTCGCGGCCACGGACCACACGGAGCGCGCGACCGGTCTCTCGCTCCAGGCCGTCGGTGACCTGGAGCCGTACTGGGAGGCGACCCGCAAGGTCTACGCGCCCTTCGAGTCGGGGCTCGCCTCACCCACCGGCCGGATCTACCACCACGAGATCCCCGGCGGGCAGCTGTCCAACCTGCGCCAGCAGGCCATCGCCCTCGGCCTGGGCGACCGCTTCGAGCTCATCGAGGACTGCTACGCCGCCGCCGACCGGATGCTCGGCCGCCTGGTGAAGGTGACCCCGTCGTCGAAGGTCGTCGGCGACCTGGCACTGCACCTGGTGGGCGCCGGGGTCGACGCGGCCGACTTCGAGGCCGACCCGGGATCGTTCGACGTACCGGACTCGGTGATCGGCTTCCTGCGCGGCGAGCTGGGCGACCCGCCCGGCGGCTGGCCCGAGCCGTTCCGTACCCGCGCGCTCCAGGGCCGCCCGGAGAAGGCGGGGGCGCCTCGGCTGACGGACGAGGACCGGGAGGGCCTGGCGCGGTCGCCGCGCGAGACGCTGAACCGGCTGCTCTTCCCCGGCCCCACCAAGGAGTTCACGGCCCACCGGGAGGCGTACGGGGACACCTCCGTCCTGCCGACGCGGGACTTCCTGTACGGGCTGGAGACGGAGACCGAGCACACGGTCACGCTGGAGCCCGGCGTGACCCTGCTCATCGAGCTGGAGGCCATCTCGGAGGCCGACGAGCGCGGGTACCGCAGTGTCCTGGCCACGCTCAACGGGCAGTTGCGCCCGGTGTCGGTACGGGACACGTCCGTGGCCACGGACGTCAAGGCGGCCGAGAAGGCGGACCGGGACGACGAGGGCCACGTCGCGGCGCCGTTCGCCGGGGTCGTCACGTTGCAGGTGGAGGAGGGGGCTTCGGTGACGTCCGGCCAGACGGTCGCCACGATCGAGGCGATGAAGATGGAGGCGTCGATCACCGCCCAGGCGACGGGGACGGTACGGCGTCTGGCGATCGGCAGGATCCAGCAGGTCGAAGCGGGTGACCTGCTGATCGAGATCGGCTGACCCGCACGGGGCGGCTCAGTGGTCGCGTTCGGCGGGATCGGCCGGCGCACGGTTGCGGGCCGGCTTCGGACGCGGCCCGCGGACGCGGTGCGGGGACGGGCCCCGGCCGGGGGCGAGGGCCGCCGTGAAGGCGGCCGTCTCGCGTCGCTCCCGGACCCGCCGCAGCCGCCCCACGACGCCCAGGCTTCCCACGGCGGCGGCTCCCGTGGCCGCCACCACCGCGACCGCGGTGAGCGGGACCGGTGTCAGCAGGAGCAGCGCCGCGAGGGCGGCGGACCCCCATCCGGTCAGTACGCCGGCGGCCGCCGCCCGCCGGGAGCGCGGGCGGTCCTGCCCCGCCCGGAGATCGACGTAGGCGGGCAGGTACCAGACGTTGCCCGCCAGACAGACGGCGGTGACTCCCAGTGCCATGACACCGTGGGACATCGGACGGCACTCTCCTCTCCTGGGTGCGGCTGTACGGGGACGCGGGTCAGTGCGGGGCGGCGGGGCCGAGCTCGGCGTGGTCGAGTGCCGCGATCTCCGGGTGGTGCAGGTCGAAGGCCGGGGACTCGCTGCGGATGCGGGGGAGCGAGGTGAAGTTGTGCCGGGGCGGCGGGCACGACGTGGCCCACTCCAGTGAACGGCCGTAGCCCCAGGGGTCGTCGACGTCCACCTTCTTGCCGTACTGGGAGGTCTTCCAGACGTTGTAGAAGAACGGCAGGAAGGACAGCCCCAGCAGGAACGACCCGATGGTGGACACGGTGTTGAGCGCGGTGAAGCCGTCGGCGGCGAGGTAGTCGGCGTACCGGCGGGGCATGCCCTCGGCGCCGAGCCAGTGCTGCACGAGGAAGGTGAGGTGGAAGCCGGCGGTCAGCACCCAGAAGGTGATCTTGCCGAGGCGTTCGTCGAGCATCTTCCCGGTGAACTTGGGCCACCAGAAGTGGAATCCGGCGAACATCGCGTACACGACGGTGCCGAAGAGCGTGTAGTGGAAGTGGGCGACCACGAAGTAGGAGTCGGAGACGTGGAAGTCCAGCGGCGGTGACGCCAGGATCACCCCGGTCAGGCCGCCGAAGAGGAAGGTGACCAGGAATCCGGTGGCCCACAGCATCGGCGTCTCGAAGGACAGCGAGCCCTTCCACATGGTGCCGATCCAGTTGAAGAACTTCACTCCGGTCGGCACGGCGATGAGGAAGGTCATGAAGGCGAAGAACGGCAGCAGCACACCGCCGGTGACGTACATGTGGTGGGCCCAGACGGTGACGGACAGTCCGGCGATGGACATCGTGGCGGCGATCAGTCCGACGTAGCCGAACATCGGCTTCCGGGAGAAGACCGGCACGATCTCGGAGACGATGCCGAAGAAGGGCAGCGCCAGGACGTACACCTCGGGATGGCCGAAGAACCAGAAGAGGTGCTGCCACAGCAGCGCGCCCCCGTTGGCGGGGTCGAAGACGTGCGAGCCGAACTTGCGGTCCATCTCCAGCGCGAACAGCGCCGCGGCGAGGACCGGGAAGACGAGCAGGATGAGCAGCGCGGTCAGCAGCACGTTCCAGGTGAAGATCGGCATGCGGAACATGGTCATTCCGGGGGCGCGCATGCAGATGATCGTGGTGATGAAGTTGACCGCGCCGAGGATGGACCCGAAACCGGACAGTGCCACCCCCATGATCCACATGTCGGCGCCGACGCCCGGGGAATGGGTGGCGTCGGACAGCGGGGCGTAGGCGAACCAGCCGAAGTCGGCGGCGCCCTGCGGGGTGAGGAAGCCTGCCGCGGCGATCAGGGAGCCGAAGAGGAACAGCCAGTAGGCCAGCATGTTCAGGCGCGGGAAGGCCACGTCCGGCGCGCCGATCTGGAGCGGCATCAGCCAGTTGGCGAATCCGGTGAACAGCGGCATAGCGAACAGCAGCAGCATGATCGAGCCGTGCATCGTGAACGCCTGGTTGAACTGCTCGTTGGAGATGATCTGCGTTCCGGGGCGGGCGAGTTCGGCGCGCATGACCAGCGCCATCACACCGCCGATCAGGAAGAAGGCGAAGGCGGTGACGAGGTAGAGGCTGCCGATCTGCTTGTGGTCGGTCGTGGTGAGCCACGAGACGACGAGGCGCCCCCGTGAGTTCCGTGCCACCCGGTCGCGCGGCGCGGGTGCCGCCGTGCCGGGCCCGGTGGGCGCGGGCCCCGGGAGCGGGCCGTCGGGGGGCTTGGGGCCTTGTGCGGGAGCGGCCTTGCTGCCCTGCGATTCCGTTGCGTCCACCGGACCGTGTCCTCCAGCTCGTGCGGTTCTCCGAGCACACCCCGGGCCCGCCCGCCCGGGGCGGGACGGCGCGACAGGGTGCGGCCGGGAAGGTCCGCGATCACGCGGGGGACGGAGCCGACCTTCCCGGCCGCACCATGCTGCTCGCGCGCCGCATCGCTCCCCAGGGGCCGAGGGGGACCGGCCTGCGGGGCCGAGGGACACCTGCGCCAGGGGCCGGGGGGCACCCTGGGACAGGGCCGACCGGCCCTGGTGCGAGGTGGGCGCGGGATGCGGCCGCGCGTACGGGCCCACCGGACGCCGAGGCCTTCGGGCCCCTGGGTTCCGCGTCGGCGGCTGCCGTAAACTGGCCGCCCGTGGACCGTTCCCGGCCCTGCGGTGAGCCGGTGGACGACGACCCGGCCACGGCACACGGACCCAGAGAGCGGCGCCCCGATGACAGACGCAGCATGCCCGGTGCCCCACTCCCCCGGCACCTCCTCCCCGCGGCCGCCGGCCCCTTCGTGCCCGGTCACGGGTCATGGCTCGGGTCCCGCCGCGGGCCCCGGTCCCGGCAGCTGGCCGCAGCCCAGCCGGCCGGACCGGATGCGCGGTCTGCTGGACGCCGTGATGAGCCTGGGACGCGGGCTGGAACTGCCCGAGGTGCTGCGGGGCATCGTGGAGGCCGCGGTGACCCTGACCGACGCGGAGTACGGGGCGCTCGGCATCGTCGGCGACGGGCAGACGCTGCTGGAGTTCCTGACCGTCGGCATGTCGGACGAGCTGACCGCGCGGATCGGGCAGACGCCCTGCGGGCGCGGCATCCTCGGCGAGCTCATCCACCACCCGGAACCGCTGCGGCTGACCGATCTGAGCAGCCATCCGCACAGCTTCGGCTTCCCGCCCCACCACCCCCCGATGCACAGCTTCCTGGGCGTCCCGGTGCGGGTGCGTGACGAGGTGTTCGGCAATCTGTACCTCACCGAGAAGCGGGGCGGACGAGGCTTCGACGCGGACGACGAGGCGTTGCTGACCACCCTGTCGATCGCCGCGGGGGTCGCCATCGACAACGCCCGGATGTACGAGGAGAGCCGCCGCCGGGAACAGCGGCTGGAGGCGCTGGGCGAGATCACCCGCGCGCTGCTCTCCGGGACGGACGCCGACGAGGTGCTGCACCTGGTCGCGGAGCGGGCGATGGAGGTCGCGGGTGCCGACCGCGCCGCCGTCCTGCTGCCGCCGTCGCTGCCGGGCGCGCCCGCCCCGCAGGAGGGCTGCCAGGACCCTGCGGCCTTCGACGCCCGCCTCACCGTGGCCG
Source organism: Streptomyces sp. SirexAA-E (assembly GCF_000177195.2). GTDB lineage: Bacteria > Actinomycetota > Actinomycetes > Streptomycetales > Streptomycetaceae > Streptomyces > Streptomyces flavovirens. The sequence continues at coordinate 5,687,564 of NC_015953.1, read as the reverse complement.
TGGCCCACGGCCGGGACGCCGAGCGGGTGCGGGGGCTGTCCGTCCCGGCGCACGGGTCGCTGGCCGGGCTCGCGGCTCGTACCGGGACGCCGGTGCACTGCGCCGATGTGCGGACCGATCCCCGGGCGCATCTGTTCGGCGACGGCGCCGAGAAGGGCCTCGGTCCGGTGGTGGCGGTACCGCTGCGGGTGGGGGCCGGGGCCATGGGCGCGCTGCGGATGGGGCGCCCGGTGGGGCGTCCGCCGTTCGACGACAGCGAGGTCGCGCTCGTCTCCGGCTTCGCCGACCAGGCGGCCATCGCCCTGGAACTGGCGCGCGGGCGGGCGGAGTCGGAGGAGCTGGCGGTCATGCACGACCGGGACCGGATCGCCCGCGACCTGCACGACCTGGCGATCCAGCGCCTGTTCGCGACCGGGATGACGCTCCAGAGCACCACCCGGGCCATCGCGGACCGCCCGGAGGCGGCCGAACGCGTCAGCCGCGCGGTCGACGACCTGGACACCACGATACGGATCGTCCGGTCCACCATCTTCGATCTGCGGACGACGGACGGGTCGGGCCGGGGCGGACTGCGGCACCGGATCGCGGAGACCGCCCGCGCGGCGGCCCGTGCCCTCGGTTTCCGGCCCTCCGTACGCATCGACGGGCCGGTGGACTCGGTGGTCCCGGACGAACTGGCGGAGCATGTGGTGGCGGTCGCCGCCGAGGCGGTCTCCAACGCCTCCCGGCACGCCCGCGCGAGCCGTATCGACATCGTGCTGTCCGCCGGGGACGCGGTGACCCTGACCGTCACGGACGACGGCATCGGGCTCGGCGGCCGTACGGCCGCGGACGGGCGCGGGGCGGAGCGCGGCGGTGGTCTGGCCAACATGCGCAAGCGGGCCGAGCTGTGCGACGGCACCCTGGCCGTCGAGCAGCCGGCCGGCGGGGGCACCCGGATCGTCTGGCGCGCCCCGCTCGACTGAGCCCGCCGGACCGGTCAGCGCCCCCGCGCCGGGGGCTGCCCCTGGCGTTCCCGGATGCGGCCGGCGAGCATCGCGGCCTGGATGCGGCGACCGACGCCCAGTTTGGCGAGGATCGCCGAGATGCGGTTCTTGACGGTCTTCTCGGCGAGGAAGAGACGCTCGGCGATCTCCCGGTTGGTGAGCCCCTCACCGATGAGGTCCAGGATCTGCCGTTCCCTGGGGGTGAGCCTGTCCAGCTCCGACGCCTCGGCGGCGGGCGGCTGCTGGGGCCCCCGCAGCCGCGCCATCACCCGGGCGGTCGTCCGCGGGTCCAGCATGGAGGTGCCGGACGCCACCGTGTGCACGGCGGCGACCAGGTCGGCCCCGTTGATCTGCTTCAGCACATAGCCCGCCGCCCCGGCCATGATGGCGTCGAACAGCGCCTCGTCGTCGTCGAACGACGTCAGCATCAGACAGGCCAGTCCGGGCATCCTGGCGCGCAGTTCGCGGCACACCTCGATGCCGGCGTGGTCCCCGCCCCGGTCGTCGCCGAGCCGTACGTCCAGGACGGCGACCTGTGGTGCGACGGCCGGTACGCGGGCCAGCGCCTCCCGGGCGTCACCGGCCTCGCCGACGACCTCGATGCCGCCGTCGGCCTCCAGCAGGTCGCGTACACCGCGCCGTACGACCTCGTGGTCGTCGAGGATGAAGACGCGCACCGGGGAGGCGGGCCGCGACGGGGGCGTGCTCGTCCGGGACTGGGCGGGATCGTCGTTCACACCATGCTCGATCGGTCGGGGTTCGGGGCGGACCCGAACCAGTATGTGGGGGCTCGGGCAGCGGTTCGCGGCGGGGTGTCACAGCACGGCGAACCGTTCCGCGAAAGGGGCCGAAAGGCCCTGTGACCAGGGCCGGTCAGCAGGAGGCACGCGGTGCCATACTGGCGCCGCCCGCAGGGTCCGGTCGCCACGGACACCCCTGTGCGGCCGAGCCCCGTCGCCCCTTCGTCCCCGGACGCCGGGTGCCGCGCGTGCGCTGCGAGGTACCGCGGCCGTCGCCGTACTCCCGCCCGGGGAGCCTCCCCCGCCCCCACCGTGCCGTCCCGAGGAGCCACCTGCTGATGAACACCCCGAGCGAGGACTATCACGCACTGCTCGCGCGGCACGACGCGATGCGGCTGCGGCGTCGCATCCTGACGCCGGAGGGCAGTTCCGGCGAGGCCGGGCGTCCCGCCGCGCCGCAGACGTACGACGGGACGGCCGACCAGCGGCTCGTCGAGGAGTACCTGCCGCTGGTGGGCCCCTTGGAGGAGCTGATCGCCGATCTGTACCAGGTGCTGTTCGACCGGCATCCGTATCTGCGGTCGCTGTTCCCCGAGTCGATGGCGTTCCAGCAGGCCCATCTGGCCGTCGCCTTCCGGTACCTGATCGGGAATCTGCACCGTACGGATGTGGTGGCCGAGCGTTTCACTCAGCTGGGGCGCGATCATCGGAAGCTCGGTGTGCGCCCGGCGCACTTCGCCGCGTTCGAGGGGGCGCTCGTCGAGGCATTGCGCGCCCGGGCCGGGGTCCGGTGGACCGGTCCGCTGGAGGACGCCTGGCTGCGGATGCTGCGACTGGCGGTCTCCTCCATGGTCCGGGGCGAGAACGACGCGATCGCCGAACTCTCCAGCTGGGAGGCGACGGTGACCGCGCACGAGCTGCGCACCCCCGACCTCGCGGTCCTGCGGGTACGGCCGCAGCAGCCCTACCCCTTCCGCGCCGGGCAGTACGCGTCCCTGGAGACGCCGCTGGTCGAGCAGGCGTGGCGTCCGTACTACCTGGCGCGGGCCCCGCACCGGGACGGCGAACTCGAGTTCCACGTACGGGCCCGGCGCGCCGGCGGGGTGAGCGAGGCGCTGGTGCGCGGGACGCGGGTGGGCGGCACCCTCCGGCTCGGCGCGCCCCGCGGCCTGCTGACGCTGCCCGGCGAGGCGGCGGACTGCGACGTTCTGCTGATCGCGTCCGGGACGGGCTGGGCCCCGATGAAGGCGCTGCTCCAGGAGATCGACACGGTGGCCTCGCCCCGCACCCGGGTGCGGCTGCTGCTGGAGGTCGGCGCCGGGGACGAACCGGGTGCGGGCATGTACGACACGGCGCATCTGGAGGCGTTCCGGCGCGGGCGGCCGTGGCTGACCGTCCTGCCGACGCACTCGGCGGTGCACGCCGCGGGAGGCGCGCTGCGCGTCCTGAACGGGGTGCTGCCGCCGCATCCGGGGGCATCCGTCCCTCCGCACGTCTTCCTGGCCCTGTGCCCCGAGGCGGCCGCGGCCGAGCCGGCGCGGACCGTCACGGCCGCTCTGGCGGCCGCCGGGGTGCCGGAGGACCGGGTCCATCAGGACGCCTCCGGGGTCGTGGCCGTCACAGAAGCGTCTGCCAGTACGACCAGAAGCGGGTCCCTATCAGCGTGAGGACCACCAGGCACCAGGTCATCGGCACCACGAGCGGGAACTCCAGCGCCGCCGCCACCAGGGCGCGCGGGGCCGGGAGCACCCCGTGGCGCAGGTTGTGCAGGGTGGTGTGCCAGAACGCGAGGACGGTGACCATCCACACGAGCACGCACCACAGGCACAGCGCGCCGATGTCGTACAGCGCCTGCGTCATCAGCCACACGCAGAAGACGGCGCCCGCGAGTGTGCCGGCGTTCAGGCCCAGCCAGTACCAGCGGCGGTAGCGCGCGCCCGCCAGCAGGCCCGCACCGGTCCCCAGCAGCACCGCGAAGGCGATGAGCCCGATGAGGGGATTGGGGAAGCCGAAGACCGACGCCTGCTCACTGCGCATCACGTCCGTGCAGGACAGCACCGGGTTCAGTGAGCAGGCGGGGACGAAGTCGGGGTCGCCGAGCAGTTCGAACTTGTCGACGGTGATCACGAAGGACGCCCACAGCCCGAGGGCCGCCGTGATCACGAGCAGCCACCCGAACCCGCGCCGCGCACCGACGCGTACGGGGGCTTCGGCGTCGTCGGCGCTCTTCACCGCGGCCGTCACCGGCCCGCGTTCCACCACCGTCATGCCCGCCCCCGTACACAGCCCTCGGGCCAGACGATCTCCACCCGGATCCCCCGGGTACGGGCGAAGGCGACCAGATGCGCGGTGGCGTCCCGGCCGTCGGAGTGCGAACCGTCCCATACGGCGAACACGGTCCGGCTCTCCTTGACCAGGAGCTCGTCGGCGCTGACGCAGGCGTCGCGGTCGGCCGGGTCGAAGGCCAGCAGCCGCACCTGCTCGGCCAGCACCAGCAGCTCGCCCGCGGCCCGCCGGTCCGGCTCGGGCAGTGCCGCGGGCACCACGCCCTGGGCCGGCAGCAGGACGGTCAGCTTCCGGCCGGCCTCCCGGGCGGCCCGCCCGAACACCACGGGCAGCCCCGCCCCGGCGCGTACGAGAGCGGCCGCGCCCTCCGCCGGACGTTCCAGCCGGGCTCTCAGCTCGGCCTCCACCAGTTCCAGGGTCGTGTCGCCAAGATCCCCGTGTCCGATGACCGCGATCACCGCGTTCCCCTCCCGCGCGTCCTCGCTCCGCCCGCCCGGGCGGAACGCGTCGCATGCCGCGGCCCCGGCCCCGGTGCCGCCGGTCGGACCGGGCCGCGGCATGCGATCCCCGAGTGAACCGGTGAACGCCCGGCCGGGCTAGGGCCGTTCGGCCCGGGGCCGTTCGGCCCTGTCGCCTGAGGGCGGCACACGGTGTACTCGTCCGGGAGGCGAGAGACCAGGAGGCGAGGCCGCACCATGAGCCACACACGGCATCAGTCGCCCCGGACGGCCGTCCGCACGGCGGGGTCCAGGCCCGCGGTGGCGCCGGCCGTGGCCGGCCACCCGCTCTCCTGCGGGCCCCGGCACACCGTCGAGCTGACGGCCGTCCAGGCGATGGCGCTGCTCGGCGGCGCACCGCTCGGACGGATCGTCTTCACCCGGCGCGCGCTGCCCGCCGTCCGGCCGGTGAACCACCTGCTGGACGGCGGCCAGATCGTCATCCGGACGCACCGGGACTCGGACCTGTTCCACCAGGCCCGGCAGCACGGCGGCCTCGGAGTCGTCGTCGCCTACCAGGCCGACGACATCGATCCGCTGACCCATCTGGGCTGGAGCGTCGTCGCCACCGGCTACTGCCGTCCCGTGACCGACCCGGAGGCGCTGCTGCGGTACCAGCGGCTGATCAGGCCCTGGCCCGACCGGCCGATGGAGGCCGCCGTACGCATCAGCCCCGACCTGGTCACCGGGGTGCGGCTGACCGCCTGAGGCCGCGGCTCACACACCGAGGACCGTGGTGAGCGCCTGTTCCAGCGTGGTGGGCGGACGGCCGAGGACGTGGTGGAGGTCCCCGGTCTGCCGTTCCGGGGCGTCAGCTCCGGGCCGGGGCCAGGCGCGCGGCCCGGGCGGTGAGGTGGCGTCGTTCCGGCGCGCCGGTGGCCCGGCGCGCGGCGGCGCGGTAGCACTCCGCGGCATCGGCGTGGCGGCCGTCCATCTCCAGGAGATGGGCACGGGTGGCGAGGAGGCGGTGGTGGCGTGCCGTCCGCCTGTCGTCCTCCAGGGTGGCGAGCAGTTCGAGTCCGGCGGCGGGGCCGTGCACCATGGCGACGGCGACCGCGCGGTTCAGGGTGACCATCGGGTTCGGCGCGGCCTGCTCCAGCAGCCCGTACAGCGCGAGGATCTGCGGCCAGTCCGTGGCCTCCACGTGCTCGGCCTCGTCGTGGACGGCGGCGACGGCGGCCTGCAGCTGGTACGGACCGACCTGTCCCCGTGGCAGCGCCTCGGTGAGCAGGTCGGTCCCCTCGTCGACGAGCCGCCCGTCCCACAGGCGGCGGTCCTGCTCGGCCAGCGGCACGAGGTCCCCGGCGGGTCCCGTACGCGCCGGCCGGCGGGCCTCCGTGAGCAGCATCAGGGCGAGCAGTCCGGCCACTTCGCCGTCCCGGGGCAGCAGGCGGTGCAGCAGGCGGGCCAGGCGGATCGCCTCGCCGGACAGCGCGGGCGCGGTCAGGTCGTCGCCGTCCGTCGTGGCGTACCCCTCGTTGAAGATCAGATAGAGCACGTGCAGCACCTCGGCCAGCCGCGCCGCGTGATCCGCCGTGTCCGGCATGCCCAGTGGTGTGCCGGAGCCCTTGACGGTCTGCTTCGCCCGGCTGATGCGCTGGGCCATGGTCGGCTCGGGGACGAGGAACGCCGCGGCGATCTGGGCGGTGGTCAGGCCGCCTACCGCGCGCAGGGTCAGCGCGATACGGCTCGGCGAGGACAGCGCCGGATGGCAGCACAGGAACAGCAGGGCGAGCGAGTCGTCCCGGTCGGCGTCCGACGCGGCGTCGGCGGCACGGCTGAGCAGTTCCGACTGCGGGGTCGCCAGGGCGATCCGGTCCTCCCTGCGCCGTCGCGCCTGCTCGCTGCGGACATGGTCGACCAGCCTGCGGGAGGCGACGGTGACCAGCCAGCCCCTGGGGTTGTCCGGTGTGCCCTCGCGGGGCCACTGGAGGGTGGCCGCGACCAGGGACTCCTGGACGGCGTCCTCGCACGCGTCGAAGAGTCCGTACCGGCGGACCAGCGCGCCGAGGACCTGCGGCGCCAGTTCGCGCAGCAGGTCCTCGGCGCTGCGGTCCACGCTCACACGTCCGCCGCGGACTCGTGCAGGACCGGCCACAGCTCGACCGGGTCCTCGGCGGCGAACGGCATGTCCGCCACGATCTGTTCCGCCCGCTCCTGGCTCTCGCAGTCGAGCAGGTAGAAGCTGGCCATGTACTCCTTGGTCTCCAGGTACGGCCCGTCCGTGACGACCGGAACGCCCTCCTCCCGGCGGACCAGCCTGGCGTTGACCACGTCCGCCAAGCCGTAGGCGCCCAGGAGTTCCCCGCTCTCGCGGTACTTCCGGTTGAACGCCTCCTGCTCGGCGATGGCCTCCGGCCACGCGTCGGCCGGGAACGAGTCCCACTTCTCCTGGTTGCCGTAGATCATCGCGAGGTACTTCATCCCGGGTTCCTCTTCCTCTTTCGTGCGCCCCGTCGGCGCGCTGTCACCCCTCGGTCGGAGCGGGAACCGGGTCCTCGACATCCGGGGCGGAATCTTTTTCCGGACCTTTCCGCATCGCCGACCGGCGTGGAAGAGCAAGCTACGGGACGCGCCGAAACGCGGTGGAGAGGGGCCGGAAGGACAGGCTCAGCGGGCATCCGGAGAGGTCGCCGGACCGCATCCGACCAGGTGCGGTCCGGTGGAACCGTGTCCCACCTCACGTACCGGAATGTGAACGTTGGCGTCCCGGAGGCGCCCCGCCCTCTACCCTGGCCGGTGCAGCTGGTTCGCCCTGTCCGCCAGACAGGCGCGTCGTAAGAGGGAACCCGGTGGGAATCCGGGACTGCCCCGCAGCGGTGAGCGGGAACGACCGCCGTCATACGCACTGGATCCGGACGGATCCGGGAAGCGACGGCCAGTAGGTGTCTGCCCCAGGCAGACGTGCCCGCGAGTCCGAAGACCTGCCTGTTGCCCGTACGCGACCGATCGCGTGCGGATATCCCGGTGACCTCGTGGGCGGGTCGGCGTACATATCGGACGGACGACCGCGCCGACGGCGTACGGGAGTTCTGTCCGGTTCGTATCCCTTCGCGCCTGTGTCCCGTCCCGGGATCTCAAGGAGTCATCTCGCGAAGGAGATTTCCGTGACAGCGAAGTCCGCAGCCGCGGCAGCACGCGCCACCGTGTACGGCTTTCCCCGCCAAGGCCCCGACCGGGAGCTGAAGAAGGCGGTCGAGGGTTACTGGAAGGGCCGTGTCACCGCCGACGCCCTCCGGGAGACCGCGGCGGACCTGCGCCGCTCCACCTGGCGGCGGCTGGCCGACGCCGGGGTCCACGAGGTACCGACCGGCGACTTCTCGTACTACGACCACGTCCTGGACACCAGTGTCATGGTCGGCGCCGTCCCCCGGCGGCACCGTGGGGCCGTGGCCGCCGACGCCCTCGACGGGTACTTCGCGATGGCCCGTGGCACCCAGGACGTGGCCCCCCTCGAGATGACCAAGTGGTTCGACACGAACTACCACTACCTGGTGCCGGAGCTCGGCCCCGACACCGTCTTCACGGCCGACTCCGGCAAGCAGGTCACCGAGCTCAAGGAGGCCCTCGCTCTCGGCCACACCGCCCGCCCCGTGCTGGTCGGCCCGGTCACCTACCTCCTGCTGGCCAAGCCCGCCCCCGGCGTGGCCCCGGACTTCGAACCGCTGACCCTCCTGGACCGCCTGCTGCCCGTCTACGCCCAGGTGCTGGCCGACCTGCGCGCCGCCGGCGCGGAGTGGGTGCAGCTCGACGAGCCCGCCCTCGTCCAGGACCGCACCCCGGCCGAACTCAACGCCGCCGGACGCGCCTACCGCGACCTCGGCGCCCTCAGCGACCGCCCCCGGCTGCTGGTGGCCTCCTACTTCGACCGGCTCGGCGACGCCCTGCCGGTCCTGGCGAAGGCCCCGGTCGATGGCCTGGCGCTCGACTTCACCGGCTCCGCCGCCGCGAACCTCGACGCGCTGGCCGCGGTCGGCGGCCTGCCCGGCAAACGGCTCGTCGCCGGCGTGGTGGACGGCCGCAACGTCTGGATCAACGACCTCGAGAAGTCCCTGTCCACCCTCGGCACGCTCCTCGGTCTCGCCGACCAGGTCGACGTGGCCGCTTCCTGCTCCCTGCTGCACGTCCCGGTCGACGCCGCGGCAGAGCGGGACATCGACCCGCAGATCCTGCGCTGGCTCGCCTTCGCCCAGCAGAAGACCGGGGAGATCGTCACCCTGGCCAGGGGGCTGGCCCGGGGCACCGGCGCCGTCGCCGCGGAACTGGCCGCCAACCGGGCCGACCTCGCCTCGCGGGCGAACTCGCCGATCACCCGCGACCCGGCCGTACGGGCGAGGGCCGCCGCCGTCACCGACGCGGACGGCCGCCGCTCCCAGCCGTACGCCGAGCGCACCGCGGCCCAGCGGGCCCACCTCGGCCTGCCGCCGCTGCCGACGACCACCATCGGCTCGTTCCCGCAGACCACCGAACTGCGCACCGCCCGCGCCGATCTGCGGGCCGGCCGCATCGACACCGCAGCCTACGAGCGGCGCATCGAGAACGAGATCCGCGACGTCCTCGCCTTCCAGGAGAAGGCCGGCATCGACGTCCTGGTGCACGGCGAGCCCGAACGCAACGACATGGTCCAGTACTTCGCCGAGCAGCTCACGGGGTACCTCGCCACCCAGCACGGCTGGGTCCAGTCCTACGGCACCCGTTACGTCCGCCCGCCGGTGCTCGCGGGCGACATCTCCCGGCCGCACCCGATGACGGTGCGCTGGACGGCGTACGCGGGCTCCCTCACCGACCGCCCGGTCAAGGGCATGCTGACCGGCCCGGTCACCATGCTCGCCTGGTCCTTCGTCCGGGACGACCAGCCGCTGGGCGACACCGCGCGCCAGGTGGCGCTGGCTCTGCGGGACGAGGTGAACGACCTGGAGGCCGAGGGCACCTCGGTCATCCAGGTCGACGAACCGGCGCTGCGTGAAACCCTGCCGCTGCGCACCGCCGACCGCCCGGCCTACCTGGACTGGGCCACCGAGGCGTTCCGCCTCACCACCAGCGGTGTACGCCCGGACACCCAGATCCACACGCACATGTGCTACGCGGAGTTCGGTGACATCGTCCAGGCCATCGACGACCTCGACGCCGACGTCATCAGCCTGGAGGCGGCCCGCTCCCACATGCAGGTCGCCCGCGAACTGGCCGCCCACGGCTACCCGCGCGAGGCCGGACCCGGCGTCTACGACATCCACTCCCCGCGCGTGCCGAGCACCGAGGAGGCGGCCGACCTGCTGCGCAAGGGCCTGGAGGCCATCCCGGCGGAGCGCCTCTGGGTCAACCCGGACTGCGGCCTGAAGACCCGCGGCTGGCCGGAGACCCGGGCCTCTCTGGAGAACCTGGTCGCGGCGGCCCGGGTGGTACGGGCGGAACTCCCGTAGCCCGTACCCGGTGATCCGGGGACCGGGCGGGGCGGCTGCGGCCTTCCCTGCCCGGTCCTGCGCGTAGCGTCCACACCTGACGCCCCGTCATCTATCGAACGTGGCAGCGACTTCACGGGGCAAAACACGGTCGGCCGCGAGCCCCGTGACGCGTTACCGGGTGTCGCCGACCGCGCACCCCGCGATAGCCTGGCCGGGTGCGACGCCCGCACGGGTGACGGCGTCGGCGACACACGAGGGGGCACCGTGGAGCGGCGCGATGTGCGGGTGCACTACGACGAGTTGGCCGCCGAGTACGACGAGCACTGGGTCTACGGGCCGGACTACATCCCCTGGATGTCCGCCCGCATCGCCGAGGCACTGCGGCTGACCGCCACCGACCGGACGGCCGATATCGGTTGCGGCACGGGGCTGTTCGCCCGCGAGATAGTCCGTACCGTCAGGCCCGATCACCCCGTCCTGTGCGTCGATCCGTCCGAGGGGATGCTGCGCCAGATCGGCACGCCGGCCCCGCCAGGGCTGAGGCCGATCGTCGCCTCCGCCGAAGACATCGCCGAGAAGCGGACCGAGCTGCCGTACGAGCGGCTGGACGCGGTGTGGCTGAAGGAGTCGGTGCACCACCTGCCCGACCCGGCCCGTACGCTGCGCGGCCTGGCCGATCGTCTGGCGCCCGGGGGCAGGCTGCTCGTGGTGATGCTTCCGGCGACGATCCGGTACCCACTGTTCAGGGCGGCGCTGGCCCGGTTCGAGGAGTTGCAGCCCGACCCCGCCGACATCGTGGAGCACCTGACGGCGGCAGGGCTGGACGCGGGTCTCAGCCATGTCGAGCACGAGCTGCGCATCGACCGTGACAAGTACTTCGGCATGGTGCGCGCCCGCTACATGTCCTTGCTTTCCACGTTCAGCGACAGCGAGATCGAGGACGGGATCGAGGAGATGCGCGCCGCGCATCCCGACCCCGTCCTGGTCTTTCCCGACCGGTTCGCGTTCGCTCTGGGAGAGCTGGGCCGAGTACGGGGCGAGGCCGGATGAGCACGGTGGTCGACGAACGGTTACGGCGCCTCCGAAGCGAGCTGGACGACCACTCACGCATCGCGGACCACCTGGGACTGGACCTCGAACGCCCCTTGCGTTCGCTCGACGACGGCTATCCCGAGAACGCCGTCGCGCTCGTCGGCAAACTCACCGAGAAGCTGCTCAAGGAGCTGTGGCGCCACCACGCCATCGAGGGCGACCCTTCGACCAAGGCGCTCAACGACCTGGTCAAGCGCTGCCGACCGCACATCCGCAGCAGCACGGTGATGGACGCGCTGGAAGACATCCGCAGACTGCGCAACCGTTCCTCGCACGACGGCTACGACATCCGGGACGAGGACGGCCTGCTGGCGGTACGCCGCCTCGTCGACGTACTGGTCTGGTTCACGAACACGGGAAGCGCCGCGCTCACCGGCGGGGAACCGGACATGGCGCCCGAGGTGGCCCGGCGCTGCGAGTTCCTCGCGGGGCTCTACGTCACGCTCGGCTACCGGCAGGCCAAGCGCTTCGTCCTCAGCCCCGACACCGTCTACCAGCTGTTCTGCCGGGAATCGGGCATGCGGTTCGAGTACGTGGAACTCATGCTCTCCCGCGACGCCGACGACCTGAGCACCGTACTCGCCTCCAGCGGCGGTGAGTTGCTGCGTACCCGGTTGCCCAAGCTCACCAGGTTCGTCGTCCTGGAGGACGGCCACGACCGTGCCCCGTCGGACGCTCTGCGCCGGCTGCTCGGCCTGGACTTCCGGATCGTCCGCTACGACGGCTTCGTCGACACCCTCGTCGATCTCGAGGCCCACCTCGGCGGTGTCGCCTCCACGGCCGCGTCCTCGCCGGCCGGTGGAGCCGCACCCGTCAGGGCCGCCGTCCTGTCCACGGACACGCGCACAGGTGAGCCCCGGATGACCGAGTCCGAGGATGCGGCGGAGCTGCTGGCCCGGCTCGCCCGCGGCAGCGCGAACGTGCTGGTCACAGGCCGCCCCGGGAGCGGGAAGAGCACGCTGCTCCGCTCGCTGGCGGTCGATCCCACGGCCCGCCGTTTCCGCTTCTACTTCGACCTCGGCCTCAAGCCGAAGGACGAGCCGTTCTCGGAGTACGCCGCGCGGCTCCTGGCGCCGTCCATGGCGTCCGACCGCTCCCGGGCCTATGAGCTCTTCCTCTACCTGATCCGGTCGGGCACCGCGCTCTGCGTGCTGGACGCCGTCGACGAAGGCGTCGACGAACCGAGCCCCGCGGGCTTCCTACGGCTCTTCGCGGACCTCGCCGCCGTCCTGTCGGCCGAGTCCTCGGTGATCATGAGTTCACGGGTGTCCTTCCTGGCCGACTCGCCCCAGATACGCCAGCTGCTGGACAGCGGCGCAGGACGCTCCGAGCAACTGGTCGAGCAGATGTACGCCAACGGGGTGGACCCGGCGAGGGTCCCGCACTTCCATCTCGTACGGCTCGTCGAGACCGATGCGACGCAGCCTTCGACACCGCTGGAGAAGCGCCTCACCGCGTCGCTGGAGGTACCTCCCGGGCGTCCCTTCGCCGATCTTCTGGGCGGGCACATCACCCAGGTCCTCGCCGACCGGGGGCGGCCGGACATCGAAGGGCGTCTGCCCGCCTGTTTCGGACAGGCCTTCCTCACCGACCGGACCGTCTTCTCCCTCCTCGACCTGCACAGGACGCTGGGGCCGGACGCGTTCACCGGTGGCCGCCTCGAAGCCGACGCCTGTGTGCTCGGCCCTCTGCTCCGCTCCGTCGGCACGGACGAGGTCGCCTTCGTCCACACCGCGTACCAGGAACTGCTGGCCGCGCGGTATCTCGCCGTGCCGGAGAACCGCGACGCGGCTGCGGACATCCCGGGCGGAGCCTTCCTCACGGAGCAGGTGCGCGCCTTCCTGGCGGGCCTTCCCGGCGCCCCCGGGACGGACGACCGCGTATTGCCTGCGGGGACGTATCTCGTCGGGCCGGCGGAGCGGTTGCTCCTCCGCCGCGTCCCGCGTCCCGTGCGCTTCGACCGGCACCCGGTGACGGCCGCGCGCTACCGGCGCTTCCTCGACGCGCTCGACAGCGACGGCACCTCGCGCTGGGACCACCCCGAACAGCCGGACGGCGTCTCGCACCGGCCCGGGAGCCAACAGTTGCGCAAACCCGACTACTACGTGGATCCCCGCTATGCCGGGCACCCGGCCGTCTGCGTGAGCTGGTGGGACGCGTTCGCGTTCGCCGCCTTCGAGGGCAAACGACTGCCCACCTCGCTGGAGTGGGAAGCCGCCGCACGCGGTACGGACGGCCGCCTGTTCCCCTGGGGCGACCGGCCCGACAGCGCACTCGTCAACTGCGCGGACTCGTGGGTGGGACGACCGTTGGTGACCTATCAGGCGTGGTACCGGGACTTCGCGGAAGACGCCGTACGCAGGGCATGGCCGACCCCGGTAAACGAACACCCGGGCAACCGCTCGCCGTTCGGGATCGACGAGATGGTGGGCAACTGCTGGGAATGGACGTCGAGCAGCCTCGACGACCCCGGCCTGGCCGTCATCTGCGGCGGCAGTTACGACAACCCGATGCGCGCGGTGCAGACGAGCAGCAAGGGCCTCTACCGCAAGGGCGGTGCCAGCAGCGCGGTCGGCTTCCGCTGCGTGAAGGACCTCGACGACGCGAAGGAGACGGTGGTGTGAACGGTGAGGCGCGCCACGGCACCGTGGTCGACAGACGGCAGACCGGCGGCGGGGCGAACGGAACCTCCGGCGCCTACACGGTTCAGGACGACGAGGACCAGCGGTACTACGGCTTCGACTACCGGCAGATCGTGACGGAGGGGTTCCGGACCATCCGCATCGGAGAGTCCGTTCGCTTCCATGTGTCGGCCGAGATCCCGGGACGAGCCGAGTTCGTCATCCGTCTGGACCAGCCCGACCCGTCGGAGTACTACGCATGACCGCCGCCGCCCCGCCGCTCGAAGGGGTGACCGGTGCGCGTCAGGAACTGACCGTCATCGTCCCCGTCCGGCTGCTGCGGACACCCGACTGGGCCGAGGGACCGTTCCCGTTCGAGGCGGGCAGGCGCCGCACCGACACCGCGACCCGTGCCACCTATTTCGCTCCGGCCTCCGCACGCGTCCTGTACGGGAGTCCAGGACGGCCCCGCCGCTGGCACCGCCCGGAGTCGGTGGAGCAGGACGGGCTGCGTCTCATCGGCATGGAGCTGCTTCGCGCCTCCACCGCCCGCCACCCCGAACACGCCCTCGCCGTCCTGCACTTCACGGTGACGAGTCCGCTGCTGCCCGTCCTGCGCGCGGTAGCCGGACGGCCGACCGCCGAGCCCGATCCGCTCACCGGCCTGCTGGATCCCAGGGCCCTTCTGTCCGGCATCGCCGACCTACGGGAGGGGCCGGGGCCCTTCGCCATCGCCCGTCCGTACTCCGTCGCCTTCATGACCCCCACGGCGGCGCACACCCCCACGCTTCGCCTCGGTCTCGAAGGGGCTCTGCCGGCTACCGCGGACCGCTGGCTGTGGCAGCTGGCCTCGCGTTCGAACCCGGCCGACTTCCCGCTGGCCCCTGAGATCGCCGCGGAACAGTCCGACTGCACCGTGCGCGTCTCGGCGGACTGGAGTGCCATGGTCCTGCGGCAAGGCGCCGCTTTCCTGGGACACCGTGCCGACACGGGGGACGGTGATTTCTACGAGTTCGGCGCGCTGCACTCCCGCACCGTCTACCTTGACGCCCTCCTGCTCGGCTCGCTCCAGCGGGACCACATCGACGAACTCACCGACGAGCTCTCGGAGGTCTTCGACGGCGCGAGGCTGGCACGCCGTGTGGCCACGCTCGAACGGAACATCGCCGGATTCCGAAGCACGTACTGGCGCCAGCACCTCACCGCCCACGGACCCGCCAACGAGCTTCTCCTCGCCTTCCAGAACCAGCACCGGCTGCCCGCACGCTTCACCGAGATCCTCGCGGAGGCTGCTGACTACAGCCGCCTGGTCCAGACGCAGGAGAGCCAGCAGATCAGCGGCGCGCTGGGGCTGCTCACGATTCTGGGCCTGCCGCTCGGTACGGCTCTCGGTGTGCTCCAGGTACTCGGCGACGACTCCCTCCGCCATCTCCTCATCGCGCTCGGACTCACCGTCGCCGCCACGGCCGGCGCTCTGGCGACGCGGTACGGGCGGTTGGTGCTCTCGTCGCTGCGCGGGGCGGGCAGGCAGTAGCGGCGCCCCCCGGGAACGGAGAGGCGACGTGAGCGGCGTGGCGACGGACGAAGAGCGGCGAAAGCGTGCGCGCCATCCCGTCCTCCTGGGGATCGGCATCGGCGGCTACGTGCTGGGTGCGATGGCGGGGCTCTTTCTCCCCAGGAGGCGCAGGAGAAGAAGCTGCGTGCTGCCCTGCGCGCGTACTCCGGCGGCCGGGGCGGTTACGTAGAGGTCCGACCCGAGGAGTACCCCGACGTGCCGCAGGCCCGGGCCGCGCGGATCGCCTGGGAGGCGGGTCTGCGTGCGGAGGCGTTCGGCAACCGGGGTGTGTGGCGCTTCGGGGAGACCGTGATCGAGAAAGTCCCATGGGATTGAGCCGCCGCGACCCTACGATGGCCCGATGACGTCGATCAGGCAGTTCCAGATCACCTTCGACTGCGCGGAACCCGAGCGCGTCGCCCGTTTCTGGTGCGAGGTGTTGGGGTATGTCGTACCGCCGCCGCCGAAGGGCTTCGACACGTGGGACGCCTTCGGTCGCACGCTGCCGCCCGAGCGTCAGGGCGCGGCGTTCGCCTGCGTCGATCCCTCGGGTGTGGGCCCGCGCCTGTTCTTCCAGCGCGTTCCCGAAGGCAAGGCCGTCAAGAACCGGGTGCACCTCGACGTACGGATCGGCACCGGACTCGTGGGTGAGGAACGCCTGGCCGCGCTGGAGGCCGAGTGCGCACGACTGGTCGCCCTCGGCGCGGTACGCGGGCAGATGCTGCTCGCCGACGGGGTCAACGAGTCGTGCCTCGGGATGCAGGACGTCGAGGGCAACGAGTTCTGTCTCGACTGAGCGGCCACGAACGGCGCTCGACCCGGCCATGTCCCTCTCGGTGGCGACCTGATGCGCGTGCCCGCCTGCCCGCCGGCCCGGCCCACCCACACCGGCTGGGCTCCCGTAGGCCGGCGAGCCTGTGCGAGGGGCCGGACGGTCCGACACGGGCTCCGTCCTGCCCGACGTCACCCGGAAGGTGTGAGCCCGCATTCCGCCCACACCGTCTTGCCCGGACCGTCCGCCCGCGGATGCCAGCCCCAGCGGGAGGCGAGCCCGGCGACGAGGAGGAGCCCCCGGCCTCCGGTGTCCTCGGCCTCCGGGACCCGCACGTGCGCCGGGTGGGGCGGCACTCGTTCGGCGCGGGTGTCGGTGACCTCGATCCGGACGGTCCGAGGGTGTGTGACCGCATCCAGTCGCAGGTGGAAGTCCCTGCCCGGGACGTGGCCGTGCCGGACGGCGTTGACGGCGAGCTCGGCGGCCACCAGCACGATCGCGTCGTGCACACGGCTGCCGTACGGGATCCCCCAGGTGTCCAGCCGGTGGGCCACCAGTCTCCGTGCGAGGCGGGCACCTCGGGGTGTGGAGGTGAAACGCATCTCGAAGGTCCGGTCCACCGGTGGGTGCGGGGAGGTCAACCGGCCCGTGGGCCGGGTGGTTCGGGCGGGTCCGCTGAGGCTGCCGTGCTCACTCGTCATGCCGACCACGGTCCCGCCGGGCGCGTAGCGTGGCCAGCGGTGACGCCCCGACGCCGTCCAGTTGTACGCGTGACATCGGTACGGGTACGAGACGCGCGGCGTGACGGACGCGCTTGGCCGGGCGTTGAGCCAGGGAGGTGGTGAGGGTGACCGAGCGTACGGGCCCGGAGGCGGCAACCGCGGTGGTGGGCGAGAGGGCAACGATGAACTTCGGCGACAGCTGGGAGAACGACGACGGCTCCGGAGGCCGCACGGCGGCGGACAAGTCCGGCCAGGGCATCGTCACCGCCTTCGGCCAGAGCCTGAAGACCCTGCGGGTGCGTGCGGGCATGGAACGCGAGGAGTTGGGGCGGCGATTGGGGTACTCGGCCTCCAGCATCGCGTCGTTCGAGCAGGGGCGGCGGATTCCGTCACCCCGGGCGATCGAGCAGGCGGATGAGGTGCTGGGGGCAGAGGGACTGCTGACCGTGTGGATGGAGCAGATGGAGCGGGCTCAGTACCCGGTCTTCTTCCAGGGGATGGCGAAGCTGGAGAAGGAGGCCGTCGAACTGCTCGTGTACGACACACATGTACTCAACGGTCTGCTTCAGACGGAGGAGTACATGCGGGCCGTACTCGCCATGCGCCGCCCGGTTCTTGACCAGGAGACCATCGAACAGCGCGTGACGGCCCGCCTGACCAGGCAGAACATCTTCAACCGCTGGCCTGCTCCACTTCTGAGTTTTGTCCTCGAAGAGTCGGCGCTTCGGCACCCTTGGGGCGGCACGTCTGTACATCGGGGGCAGCTGGAGCAGCTGCTGCTGATCGGGGAGAAACAGAACGTCGAGATCCAGGTCATGCCGACCGAACGCGAGTACAACGCGGGGGTGGACGGCGCCTTCACGGTCATTGCCCGTAAGGACGGAAAGAGGTTCGTCTACACAGAGGCGCAAGGCGCCAGCGCCCTTCAGACTGAGCCGGAACAGACAACTCTCGCCGCCGCTCGCTATGGGATTATCCGTTCGCAGGCTCTCCCCTCGCGAGAGTCGCTCGACTTCATGGAAAGGTTGCTGGGATCGCTATGAACAGCTCTGTGTCCTCAGCCGTCGCGTCCGACCTCGCCTGGTACAAGAGCAGTTACAGCGGAGCCGAGGGCGGTCAGTGCCTGGAGGTCGCCGCCGGTACGGGAGTTGTGTACGTCCGGGACTCCAAGGCCGTGGCCGGCCCGGTCGTCCGTGTGTCGCGTGAAGCATGGTCGGGGTTCGTCGGCTCGGCCTCCTCGGTGCGGGGCGCCTGACGGCCGTACACGTACGGGAGCCCTGCCGCCCCTCCCCCGGCGAGCAGGGCTCTTCCGCGTACAGCTACGGCAGCGCACGCGGGTCCGCTCGGGCGTGTTCGGCCAGACCGACTCGTCGTCGCGGCGCGACCGGGGTTCAGGACGCAGCGGAGACCTGCCGCGGACGCTGTCGCACAGTCGGAACCCGAGGCACGCCGTGAGCCGGGAGCGGTCGTTGCGCACGGTGCAGGGGGGGGCGGACGGGGCCAGTCACCCGAGCTCGATGTCCCCGGAGCGCGTGGGGACGGCGTCGAGCGTGGCGAGCGTCCTGTCATCGAAGGAGATCGCAGCCGCGTCGACGTTCGCCCGCAGGTGCTCCGGGTCGGCGGTACCGGGGATGAGCAGCGTGTTCGGGGTGTGGTGGAGCAGCCAGGCCAGGCCGATCTGCGCGGGTGCGACGCCCAGCGCCCCCGCCGCGGCGACGACGGCGGGCTCGTCAGCGACCTTCGGCAGACCCGCGAAGGCGCCACCGAGGGGGAAGTACGGCACCCAGGCGATGCCCTCGTCGAGGCAGAGCCGCAGTAGGTCCTCGTCCTCGCGCGCCACCAGGCTGTAGGCGTTCTGCACGCAGGCGATGCCCGCGGGGAGGGCGCGGCGCAGCCCGTCGAGGGTGACGCTGCTGAGGCCGATGGCGCCGATCTTGCCCTCGTCCCGCAGGTCGGCCATCACGGCGAGCTGGTCGTCGAGGTCGACGATCTGGTCGCCTTCGGGACGCAGGCCGGGGCCGTGGTCGGCGCGGCGCAGATTGACGAGGGGGATCTGTTCGAGGCCGAGGCTCTTGAGGTTGTCCTCGACGCCGGCCCGCAGCTGCTCGGGCCGCTGGGCCAGGCGCAGCGGGACGGGGCCGTCCGGAGCGGGCTCGGCGCCCACCTTGCTGACGACCATGACACCGTCCTGGGGGCGGAGCGCGGCGCCGATCACCTCGTTGACGAAGCCGTTGCCGTAGAACTGGGCGGTGTCGACGTGATCGATGCCGAGTTCGACGGCGCGGCGCAGCAGCGCGACAGCGGCCTCGCGATCCAGGCGCTCCAGCTGCATGGCACCGTAGCCGAGGCGTGAGACGGGGCGGCCCGCGAGCTCACCCGGCCCGCCGGCTCGCACCACTCCGGTGGCGGTGAGCTGGGGAGATCGAGCGGTGGACGTCATGACGGTCTCGCTCTCATGAGACGATGGAGATAAACGGAGGATCTCCGTTACCTACGACCGTAGCACTAACCGGAGGGTCTCCGTTTTGACTGCGCCAGACTCGTCACCTCCTGACGGAACAGCCGAGGCGACCGGGCGGCCGACCCGCGTCGACGCCCGGCGCAACCGCGAGCGGCTGCTCGCCGTGGCCCGTGACGCCTTCGCGGCGACCGGCGGCAAGGCGCCTCTCGACGCCATCGCCCGCGAGGCCGGCGTCGGGATCGGTACGCTCTACCGTCATTTCCCCACCCGCGAAGCGCTCGTCGAGGCCATCTACGCCTCCGAACTGGACGCGGTCGTCACCAGTGCCCCCGCCCTGCTCTCCCAGTTCCCGCCCGAGGCGGCGCTGCGCGCGTGGATGGACCGCTATGCGGCGTTCTTCGCGGCCAAACGCGGCATCTCCGACACGCTCCGCGCGGGCTGGGCCTCGGGCGCCATCGCGACACCGGCCACCCGGGAACGGATCACCGCCGCCATCGCGGTGATCCTCGACGCCGGGGTGCGGGCCGGCTCACTGCGGGCGGACGTCGAGCCGGACGAGGTCACGATGATGCTCCTCGGGGTGTTCCTGTCCACGACGGCCGGCGACAGCCATGAACTGACGGGTCGGCTGCTGGACCTCGTGGTGGATGCCCTGCGGCCGACGGCTGAGGACCGGCCACAGGACTGACAGGCCGTCAGACTCCCAGTCGGCCCGGTGGAGGCGGTGGCTCGGTGGCTGCTCGGTGGCTCGGTGGCTCGGTGGCTCGGTGGCTCGGTGGCTCGGTGGCTCGGTGACCAGTCGGCCAGGTGGCCAGGTGGCCAGGTGGCCTGCGAGCCGTCCTTGCCACTTCGAAGAGGCCGGCGGGCGGGCGCTCCCGGTCACCGGCCTTCCGGTCTACGGCCTCCGGTCCCCCCCCCGGTCACCGTCGTCCCGCGCTCGCCGCCACACGGACCGCCAGTTCCGCCGCCGCCAGGTCGTCGACCGGCGTAGGATCCGCCAGCCCCGGCACGCACACCGTGCGGCCGTCCTCCAGCGCGGCCAACGAGGCGTCGATCACCTGGCCTACGGGCATGCCGCCGTCCTCGTGCACGGACTCCTCGCGTCCGCCGACCGGTTCCTCGCCGCGTGAGCGGTGGAACTCGGTGGCGGTCAGACCGGGGCACAGCACCTGCAGACGCAGGGGTGAGGCGGCCAGTTCGGCGGCGAGGGTACGGGTGAAGGTGACCACGTACCCCTTGGTGCCGCCGTACACGGCGCGCTCGGGCAGCGGATGCGGCGGAAGTGCTCCGGCGAAGGCCAGCTGGGAGGCGACGTTGACCACCGTGCCCCGGCCCTGCCGGAGCATGACCGGGACCACCGCGTGCGTCAGCGTGGTGACGGCGAGCACGTTGACGTGCAGGACCTTCGCCATCAGCGCGGATTCCAGCTCGGCGAAGGGGCCGTACCCGTTGATCCCGGCGTTGTTGAGCAGGAAGCCGATGTCGCCCTGCCCCGCCCGTTCCGCCACGCGTGCCAGGCCGTGGGGATCCGACAGGTCCGACACCAGCGTTTCCACGGCCGTTCCGGTCTCCTCGCGCAGCCGGGCCGCCAGGTCGTCGAGCCGGTGCTGCCTCCGGGCCACCAGGACGGTGTCCCACCCCTCCGCCGCCAGCCGCGCCGCGTACGCCGCGCCGATGCCCGAGGAGGCTCCGGTCACCAGTGCCTTGCCCTGCTGTGTGCCCATGTCCGTCTCCTGTCTCCCGTTCCGGCATCACGCTACAAGTGACCGCTACAAGTGACGGGTGGGTGCGTCCGTCGACACCCCGACGGGTCGGCCGGGCCCCCCTCCGGCGAGGGTCGCGACCTCAGCGCTCCGACAGGGAGGCGAGGACCGTCGCCGTCAGCGCCGCGCGTTCCACCATGCCGGCGACCGAGGTGTTCTCCGAGCGGGCGTGTGCTCCGGAACCCACGGCGCCGATGCCGTCCAGGACGGGGACACCGGCCGCCACCACGAAGTTGCCGTCGCTGGCGCCGCCCACCGACGTCTCGCGCAGCTCCCAGCCGAGCGCCGCCGCGCAGTCCCGGGCGAGCTCGGCCAACTCCGCGACCTGCCGGGAGCGTTCGAAGACGGGGCGGTTCCAGTCGCCCGTCACCTCGACCGACGTCCGCGCGTCCACCGGCCGCAGGGCGGCCAGCGCCGCACCGATCCGGTCCTGTTCGGCGGCGGTGGCGACCCGGACGTCGAGCCGGGCGACCGCCCGTCCGGCCGTCACGTTGCTGCGGGTGCCGCCCTCGACGACGCCGACGTTGAGCGAGGTCCCGGCCTCCCGGTCGCGCAGGCCGGCCAGGCGCAGGATCTGGTGGGCCAGTTCCTCGACCGCGCTGGCACCGGCGTCCGGGTCCAGGCCCGCGTGCGCCTCCGTGCCGGTGACGGTGAGGGTGAACAGGCCGACCCCCTTGCGTGCCGTCTTGACGGCGCCGTCGGCCGCGGCCTCGAAGACGAGGGCCGCGCGGCTGCCCAGGGCCTCGGCGACGATCGCCTCGCTGGAGGTGAGGCTGCCGGTCTCCTCGTCACCGTTGAGCATGAGCGTGCAGGCCGGACGGGGCAGGCCGAGGGCGTCCAGCGCCCGTAGGGCCCACACCGCCTGCACCAGTCCGGCCTTCATGTCGAAGACGCCGGGCCCGGTGATCCGGTCGCCGTCCCGCCGGAACGGCCACGTGTCCAGGGTCCCGGTGGGCCAGACCGTGTCGTAGTGGCCCAGCAGCAGCACCGGCCGGTCCCCGGCGCCCGGGTAGCGGCGGACCAGGATGTCGCCCGTCTCCCCGCGCGGCAGTACCTCCTCGGCCTGCGGGGCGCCGAGGGCTTCGTCGAGCCAGCCGCGCACCCACGTCAGACAGGCGGCGAGCGCTTCCCGGTCGTCGCTGGCGCTGCCCTGGGAGGTGTACGCGGCCAGGTCGTCGACCATGTCCTCCCGGTGCGCGTCCAGCCACTCCCGTACCGCCCGGGCCCTGCCCCGGTCGGGGCCGGCGGAATTGCCGTGGGCGCCCGGGGAGGAGCGGGCGAGGTGGTCGAGCGCGTCCAGCCGGGCCTCGGCCATCCGGTCCGGGTCGCGCTCCAGCTCACGCAGCCCGGCGATGACGGAGCGCAGGACCGGGGTGTCCACCCCGTGCCGCTCGGCCTGGGCGAAGACCTCCGCGTAGTGCGTGGTGACCTCGACCGGCCGTCGGCGTACCGCGAGGTCGCGCCAGATACCGCTGCGGTCCTTGGACTGGGTGGCGAGCCAGGCGGTGAGCCGCCCGGTGGCGGCGCGGCGTACGTCGGGGTCGGCGTTCCGCCGGAACGCCTCGGGCTCGAAGGCGTCGAACGCCTCCAGCTTCATCCCCAGGGCGTCGGCGACGTCGAAGACCTCGGCGGCCACCGCGTGCATGGCCTCGGGATGGCGGTCGATGAGTTCGGCCATGGGGGCGTCGGCCAGGGCGGTGGCCGCGAGCATGGCGCCGAAGCCCGCTTTCGCCCACAGGTAGCCCTCGACGTTGTCGCTGGCGACGGCCGGTCCCCAGCTCCGCAGGTCGGCGACGAGCGCGCCGACCCGCTCGGAGACGGGGGCGCCGTCGCGCTCACCGACCACCAGCGCCCCGGCGCCGCCGTCGAGGATCACCCCGGGCTCGATGACGTCGGCGAAGATGTTGACGAAGGCGGCGACGGTGCGTTCCGGCCCGATCCTGGCCGCTATCAGCTCCTCGTTGAAGCCGTTCTGGAACGAGACGACCCAGCCGTCCGGGGCCAGCCTCGGGGCGATCCAGTCGAGGGCGGCGTCGGTGGCCTGCGCCTTGACCGCCAGCAGCACGCGGTGGACGGGCCCGTCGAAGGCGTCGGGCGTCGCCGCC
Source organism: Streptomyces sp. SirexAA-E (assembly GCF_000177195.2). Classification (GTDB taxonomy): domain Bacteria; phylum Actinomycetota; class Actinomycetes; order Streptomycetales; family Streptomycetaceae; genus Streptomyces; species Streptomyces flavovirens. The sequence continues at coordinate 5,664,562 of NC_015953.1, read as the reverse complement.
TCGACCCGTACGCTCTCCCGGTGCTCTCCCCGGGCGACGGTCAGCCCCCGGTCGCGGACCGCCGCCACGTGCGCCGCGTCGGTGTCGATGAGCCGGACCCGGTGCCCCGCCCGGGCCAGGCTGAAGGCCAGGGTGCCGCCGATGGCTCCGGCTCCGACGACGGTGTAGCTGTCGCTGCTCATGCGGAGTGTCCTTCCGTGGCCGCCTGGGCCGGTGGTGCGGGTACGGGAGCGGGTGCGTAGGTGGGGGCCTGGGGTCCGCCGTCGGCCGGCCGGGGGCCGTCCGGGGGCCAGATCCGGGGCAGGTGGAGGGCGCCGGTGCTGGATCCCCCGTCGACGCGCAGGATCTCCCCGGTGATCCAGGAGGCGTCCGGTCCCGCGATCCAGCGGACCGCGCGGGCGATGTCCCGCGGGGTGCCCGCCCTGCCGAGCGGGTTGGCGCCGATGGCGGCCGCGTACTGCTCGGAGACCGGGTTGCACGCGCTGTCGACCGGGACGAATCCGGGGCTGACGGCGTTGACCCGGATGCCGTGCACGCCCAGTTCGAGGGCGGCGGCCCGGGTGGCCATCTCCAGCGCGGCCTTGGAGCTGGCGTAGGGGCCGCCGCCGGGACGGGCCCGGAGCGCGGAACCGGAGGAGATGTGGACCACGGCGCCGCCCCGGCCGTGCTCCACGGCCAGCCGTGCGAACGCGGCGGTGGCCAGCACCGGGGCCCTCAGGTTGACGGCGAAGAGCCGGTCCCAGTCGGCGGCGGAGACGTCGGCCATGTCGAGGGACGGGTAGACGCCGGCCGCGTTGACCAGTACGTCGACCGGTCCGCGCGCCTTCCACGCCCGCTGGACGAGGTCCTCCGGGGCCTGCGGGTCCGTCAGGTCGACGGTGAGCGCGCCGACCGGGCCGTTGGCGGACGCGCCGAGCCGTTCGGCGACGCGGTCGAGGGCGGTGCGGTCGCGGTCGGCGAGGGTGAGGGCCGCGCCGTCCGCGGCGAACTCCTCCGCGATCGCCCGGCCGATCCCTCCGGCCGCGCCCGTGACGAGAACATGGCGCATCAGTGGAACTCCTTGTTCTTGGTCTCCGGCATCGTCACGTAGACGAGGAACGAGATCAGCGACGCCCCGGCGACGTACAGCCACAGCAGGTCGCTGTGGCCGCTCTCGTGCATCCAGGTGGTCAGGTAGGGGGCGGTGCCGCCGAAGAGGGCGACGGCCAGCGCGTACGGCAGGGCGATCCCGGTGGCCCGGATCTCCGCGGGGAACTGCTCGGCCATGATGACCGCGCAGTTCGCGGAGTAGCCGAGGATCAGCAGCATCCCGACCAGCTGCACCAGGAAGAGGCTGAGGAAGCTGCTGCCCAGCAGGTGCAGCAGCGGCCAGGCCAGCAGCGTGAACCCGCCCGCGAAGACGGCCATGGTCGGCTTGCGCCCGAGACGGTCGGAGAGCAGGCCGACGAACGGCAGCAGGACGACGAAGACGATCAGGCAGAGCGTCTGGGACAGCAGTGCCTTGCTCAGCGGGATACCGGTGGTCAGATTCGCGTACGTGGGGAGGTAGTTGACCCAGATGTAGTACGTCAGCGTGCCCGCGACGGTGATCCCGGCGACCCGCAGCGCGGCTCCGGGGTGCTCGACGAACATCGCCCTGAGCGGGTTGGAGCGCGTACGGCCCTCCCCCTGCGCCCGGGTGAAGGACTGGGTGTCCTCCACCGAGACCCGCAGCCACAGCCCGACCAGTCCGAGCAGCCCGCCGACGACGAAGGCGAGGCGCCAGCCCCACGCGTGCAGGGCCGCGTCGCTCAGGGCGGAGGTGGTGATCGTGCCCAGCAGTGAGGCGATCAGCACCCCTCCGGCGACCGACACCTGCTGCCACGATCCGGCGAAGGCGCGGCGGCCGACGGCGGCGGACTCCACGAGGAACGCCGAGGAGGAGCCGAACTCACCACCGGCGGAGAACCCCTGGACCAGCCGGGCCAGCAGCAGGACCAGCGGGGAGAGGACCCCGATGGTCTGGTAGCTGGGGGTCAGGGCGATGACGAACGCGGCACCAGCCATCAGGCCGACCGTCAGGGTCATGCCCTTCTTCCGCCCGTGCCGGTCGGCGTACACACCGAGCACGGCAGCGCCGACGGGCCGCATGACGAAGCCGACGGCGAAGACGGCCAGGGTGGAGAGCAGGGCCACCGCGCCGTTGCCCGAGGGGAAGAACTCGTCGGCGATGATCTTGGCGAAGATGGAGTACAGGGCCCAGTCGACCCACTCCACGGTGTTGCCGATCGTGCCGGCGACGATGGCCTTGCGCTGCTTGCCGGTCATCTTGTGCGTGCCGGGCGTGGCCGGGGCCGCTGGGGACTCGGTGCTCATGACGTGTGCTCCGGGATCTCGTGGGGAGGAATCGCGGCGCGGACGGCCTGGGCCAGTTCCGCGTGGGTCGCGAACCAGACGCCGGGGTGCCCGGCGATGTGGTCCAGCAGCTCGCGCAGGACGATCAGCCGTGAGCGGTGGCCGATGACGTGCGGGTGAAGGGTGAGCTGGAAGACGCCGCCCGAGCGGTACGCGGCGTCGAACTCGTCGGTCCAGATCTCCAGCACGTCGCGGGGACGGCTGTGGGGGCGGACCGCGCCGTAGCGGTCCATGGTGAAGTACGGCGCGTCGTCGCGGATCCAGTCGACGGGGATCTCGACCAGCCCGGTGGGCCGGCCGGCGGCCAGGATCTCGTAGGGCTCGTCGTCCGCCATCAGCGACGAGTCGTAGGAGAAGCCCAGGTCGAGGATGGTCCGGAGGGTCGAGTCCGAGAAGTCCCAGGACGGTGTGCGGATCCCCGTCGGACGCTGTCCCGTGAGGTCGGTGAGGGTGTCCAGGGCCCGTCCCACGAGTTCCTTCTCGTCCTCGGCGCCGAGCAGGGTGTTGCGCTCGTGGATCCAGCCGTGGACCGCGATCTCGTGGCCGTCGCGGGTGTAGGAGCGGGCCTCGTCGGGGTGGAGCAGCGCGGAGACGGCCGGCATGAAGAACGTCGCCGGGGCCCCGAAGCGGGCGAGCAGGTCCAGGACCCGGGGGGCGCCGACCCGCGCGCCGTACTCGCCCTGGGCGAGCAGGCCGGGGCTGGTGTGGCCGTCGCGCAGGGGGATGGTCTCGTGGTCGGAGTCGAAGGACAGGGCGACGGCGACCCGGGCGCCGTCGGGCCACCGCTCCGGCTTCAGCGGCCGCCCGGCGCGGACCGCCTCGACGTGTCGCCGCCACTGGCTCTCGGGCCACCGCCAGCTCTGCGTCGCGGTGGCGTCCGGCTCGGTTGTGGACATGGTGCTCTCCGGGGGCTCGGGGCTCGGGGTGGGTTCGCGATCGGTTCGCGGGTGTGCGGGGGCGTGCGCGTGGCGGGCCGTGTGCCTGGGCCGGACACGGGTACGGCCAGGGGGCCGTCGGCGTGTGCCCGACCGGCCGGTGCGCGGATGCGTGGAGGTGTGCGGATATGGAGGTGTGCGGAGGTACGGCGGTGGTGCGGCCCCGTGTGCGGGCCGGGCCGCGGGTACGACTCCATGGCCGGGCGGCGGTCCGCCCGGCCGACGGGCTCAGCCGGACTGGTCCAGCCGGGTCCAGGCGCCCTTGACGGTGGCCAGGTGCACGGTGACGTCGGAGGCGTTCAGTCCCGGCAGGGCACCGATGACCTCGCCGGTGTAGCGGAACAGATCGGTACGGCGGGGCAGGACCATGTGGCCGACCAGGTTGAACCGGCCGGTGGCCGCGGCCAGGAACTTGGTGCCCGGGTGGCGCGCCAACTGGCGGCCCGCCGCGTCGAGCCGGTCCGGCTCGATGGACAGCCACACCATGAACTCCGTCCGGTACCCCAGCAGCGCCGGGTCGACCAGGGTCCTGAAGTGCAGGACACCGCGTTCCACGAGCCGGTCCAGGGCCCGCGAGACACTGGACTCGCTGCGTTCCAGCCGGCGCGCCAGCGTACTGACCGGCAGTCGGCCGTCCTCGGCGAGACCGTCGGCTACGGCCTGTTCGAGACCGGACAGCGCTTGTGGCGCCTGGTCCCAGTCGTCACGGTCGCAGGGTGGGGCGAGCGTGGCGGGCCGTAGGTCGGCGGCCGCCTCGGGCGGCAGCAGGCCGGTGTCCCACATGGCCGCCGAGGTGAAGTTGCGGATGACGGCGACGCACTCGGTGCCGGTGATCAGGTGCGCGCCCGGCAGGTCGGTGAAGAGCAGCCTCATCAGCTGCTCGTTGTCCCGGGCCACGAAGTCGACGATCAGGTCGGCCGTGCCGGTGACCACGGCCAGGAACCGTGTCTCCGGGCACTCGGCCAGCAGCTCGGCGAGTTCGAGTCCCTTGCCCGGCTTGGCGTGCACGCGGACCAGCATGGAGGAGCCGCTCTCGGTGCGGTCCAGCTCCAGCGCGCCGACCACGTGCACGAGCTTCCGTTCGCGCAGCGCGTGGTAGCGCCGCTGCGCGGTGGTCTCGCTGGCTCCCACCCAGCGGGAGACGGAGTTCCACGAGGCGCGGCCGTTGAGCTGGAGCGCGGCGATGACGCGGCGGTCCAGCTCGTCGATCATGCCTGCGTGGGCTCGGGATGACATGGCAGGGACGTTAATCACCGCCCCCTGACCCGTCAACGATGGAATCCTGCATCACCCTGCCCGAGGCGAGCACACTCCGGCGCCCGGTATGTTTCCGGCAGGGAAATACGGCAGATCGGCCCTGGTGGTCCGGGGTGGCGGCACCGTGCAGGATCGCCCCGCGAGGACGTCCAACTTTCCCGCCCGCCCACCGGCCGGGGCGATGGCCACCGGCACCGTCGCCCCCCGTCGCCGGTGAGCTCTGCCGCGTGCGCGTCCAGGCCGGCAACGCCCTCGCCCCCGCGGGCGTCACCCGGATCCGGGACAGCGGCCGGCCCGAGCCCGGCGGGCCCGCGCACATCGCCCAGCACGTCGTGACCGACGACGGCTTCCTCCTCGAGACCCTCGCGGCCGTCCGGTGACGACGTCCTGCGCCACGACAAGGCCGTCGACGGCTGACCGCCCGGCTACGCCCCGACCCGCGCCCCCGGCGCGGGCAGGAAGCCGGTGCCGTGGAAATACGTCAGGTAGCGGTCCAGGACCTCGTCGGTCAGCGGGGCCTGGCGCACCCCCAGGTCCGCGGCCGCCGCCGTCGTACGGCCGGAGTCGAAGCGTCGGTGGACCGTCGCCTCGGACCCGGCCCGCCCCTCGTCACCGAGGAACAGCTGTGCCGCGTTGTCCGGCTGGGCCGCCACCAGGTCCCGCCAGTGCTCCGCGGGTACGGTGCGCAGCTCGTGGCCGAGGCGGGAGGCCGCCGCGAAGACGCGGTCCAGGCCCGGGGCTTGCGGGTTGGTCAGGTGGTACGTCTCCCCGCCGGTCCGGCCGGACAGGGCGAGGGCCACCACCGCCGCGCTGACGTAGTCCACCGGCACCCAGTCGGTGGACCCGTACGGCAGGTCGGGCACCGCCCCCGCCTGGAGGCACCCCTTGATGAGCTGCCACAGCAGGTCGAGGTCCTGGCAGGCGCCCGTGGCGGTGTCACCGCTGATGCGGCCGGGCCGGTGGACGGTCACCGGCAGACCGCGTTCGCGGGCCAGGCCCACGAGTTGCTCGGCGACCCACTTGCTCCGGGCGTACCCGTCGGGCAGGGCGGTCGCCGGGCCTGTCGGGGTCGACTCCGTCACGGTGCCCGGCCCGTGGCCCGGGGCGTAGACGCTCGTGGTCGAGATGTAGTGCAGCCCTGGTGAGGCGGAGTCGGCGAGCAGGCGCAGGAGTTCCTCGGTGCCGGCGACGTTGGGGGCCCGGAGGTCGCCGTACCCGGCGGCGAAGTTGACGCGGGCGCCGTTGTGCAGCACCGGGCCGAGGTGGCGTACCAGGTCCGTGCGGGCCTCGGGGGACAGGCCGAGGCCGGGGGCGGCGAGGTCGCCGGGGACGGGGCGGATCAGGTCGGCGTACCGGGGGCGCCACAGCCCGTAGCGTTCCAGGTTGGCCCGCAGCCGGTGCGCCGCGTGCTGCTCGCTGCCGGCGCGGACGAGGCAGTCGACGGGGCCGTCGGTGGTCTCGACGAGGTCCCGCAGGAGGAAGGCGCCGAGGAAGCCGGAGGCGCCGGTCAGCAGCGGCCGGGACGAGGCGCGGGTGGGCCTGGGGACGGGGGCCCGGCCCGCGCCGGTGATGTCCTCGGCCAGCCGGACCTCGGCTGCGAGGTCCGGCGTATCGGCGTCCTCCTCGTCCTGGTCCGTACGTCCCAGGAGGCGGTCGACGCCCTCGACGGTGGGTGCCGCGAACAGGGCGCGCAGGGAGGGGCGCCGGCCGCAGCGCTCGCCGATCAGCCGGGCCAGGGTGACGGCGAGCAGCGAGTGGCCGCCCAGGGCGAAGAAGTCGTCCGTGACACCGACCTCGGGCACCCCGAGCGTCTCCGCGAACACCTCGCAGAGCACGCGCTCGCGTGCGGTGCGCGGCCCTCGGCCGCCTGCCCGCGAGGCATGGCCGGGTGCCGGCAGGGCGCGGCGGTCGGTCTTGCCGTTGGGCGTGACGGGCAGCGCGTCCAGGTGTACGTGGGCGGCCGGCACCATGTGTCCGGGGAGGGTCGCGGCGAGGTGCGCGCGGACCTCGGCCTCGCCGGGACCCCGGGCGCCCCGCGCGGACACGGTGTAGGCGACCAGGCGCCGGTCGCCGGGCCGGTCCTCGCGGACGGCGGCGCAGGCCGCGACGACCCCGGGCAGGGTGGTGAGCGCGGCCTCGATCTCCCCGAGCTCGATGCGGAACCCGCGGAGCTTGACCTGGTCGTCGGCGCGGGAGACGTAGACGAGCTCTCCCCCGGGCGTCCAGCGCACCAGGTCGCCGGTGCGGTACATGCGGCCCCCGGCCCGGTCGAACGGGTCGGCCACGAAACGGGACGCGGTCAGCGATGCCCTGCCGTGGTAACCACGGGCCACCCCTTCCCCGGAGACGTACAGCTCGCCGGTGACGCCGGGCGGCACGGGGGCCAGCCGGTCGTCCAGGACGTGGACACGGGTGCCGTCGACGGGGACGCCGATGGGCACGGTCCGGCCCGGGGCGAGCGGCCCGTCGGCGTGCTGGAAAGCGCTCATGGTGGCGCAGACGGTGGTCTCCGTCGGGCCGTACGCGTTGACGAGGAACCGGCCCTCCGCCCAGGCGTGCACCAGGGCGGGCGGGCACGCCTCACCGGCGAGGACCGTCGTGGTCCCGGCGGGCAGCGAGCCGGGCGGCATCACGGCGAGGGCCGCGGGCGGCAGGGTGAGGTGGGTGACGCCCCGCTCGCGGACCAGGGCGGCGAGGGTGGGGCCGGGCAGCAGGGCGTCGCGTTCGTCGATCTCCAGGCACGCGCCGGAGAGCAGCCCCATGCAGAGCTCCCAGAACGCGGCGTCGAAGCTGACGGACGCCATGTGCAGGACCCGGCTGCCCGGGACGACGCGTAGCCGCTCGCTCTGGGTCCTGGCCATGGCCCCGGCACCACGGTGGGTGACGACGACGCCCTTGGGGCGGCCGGTGGAGCCGGAGGTGTAGATGACGTATGCCGGGTTGTCCGGGTGCGGTCCCGTGCGGGAGTCGGCGGACGTGTCCGTCTCCGCGCCGTCGGCGAGGCCGTCGGTGTACAGGTGCGGCACCGGGGTGGCGGGGAGCCGGTGGTGGACGGCGGGTGTGGTCAGGAGGAGCCGGGGCCGGGCGTCGTCGAGCATGTAGGACAGGCGCTGCGCCGGGTAGTCGGGGTCGAGCGGCACATAGGCGGCACCGGACTTGAGGACACCGAGGAGGGCCACGACCAGGTCGCGGGTGCGGGGCAGGGCCACGGCGACCCGGTCCTCGGGGCCGATGCCCCGCGCGGTGAGGCGGCGGGCGAGGGCGTCGGCCCGTGCGTCGAGTTCGCCGTAGGTGAGGGTGGTGGTGGCGTCGCGGACGGCTGGGGCGCCGGGGGTGCGCCGGGCCCACCGCTCGAAGAGTGCGGGGACCGTCGACGCGGGCAGGTCCGGGGCGGGTCCGGTCCCCCAGGCGGTGAGGCGGGCGCGTTCGGCGGGGGGCAGGACGTCGTACGTGCTCAGCGGGCGTTCGGGGTCGGCGGTGACGGCGCCGAGCAGCAGCAGGAACCGTTCGGTGAGGTCGCGGACGGTCGCCGCGTCGAAGAGTTCCGTCGCGTAGTCGGCGGCGGCCCGCAGACCGCTGGGCGCCCCGTCGGCGTCGTAGGTCTCGGTGAAGGTGAACGACAGGTCGAACTTGCTGACCCGGAGGTCGATCGGCAGTCCGCCGACGGTGAGGCCCGGCAGGTCGAGGCCGGCGCCGGGGGCGTGGTTCTGGAGGATGAGCATGGTCTGGAAGAGCGGATGGTGGTTCTGCGAGCGGGTGGGGTTGAGCAGCTCCACCAGGCGCTCGAAGGGGATGTCCTGGTGCGCGTAGGCGGATAGGTCGAAGTCCCTCACCCGGCGCAGCAGTTCGAGGAAGGTGGGGTCGCCGGTCAGGTCGGTGCGCAGCACGAGCGTGTTCACGAAGAAGCCGACGAGGTCCGAGGCCGCCTCGTCGGTCCGTCCGGCGACGGCCGTGCCCAGCGGGATGTCGTCGCCCGCGCCGTGCCGGGAGAGCGTGGTCGCCAGGGCGGCCTGGAGCACCATGAAGACGCTGCATCCGCTGGCGCGGGCGAGGTCCGCGACCCGTCGGGCGGTGGAGCGGTCGACGGCGAAGTCGTGGGTGGCCCCGGTGTGCCGGGGCAGGGCGGGGCGCGCGTGGTCCCACGGCAGGTCGACCATGTCGGGAAGACCGCGCAACGCCTCCTCCCAGTAGGCCAGTTGCCGTGAGGCGAGGCTGTCCGGCTCGTGCTCGTCGCCCAGCAGGCGGCGCTGCCAGAGGCTGTGGTCGGCGTAGTCGACCGGAAGCGCGGTCCACGCGGGGGCCTCGGCGCGGACGCGGGCCCGGTAGGCGAGGCCCAGGTCGTGGGTGAGGGGGGCCAGGGAGGAGCCGTCGGCGGCGATGTGGTGGACGACGAGGACGAGCACGTGGACGTCGTCGGCGAGGCGGAGCAGGGTCGCCTGGAGCGGGAGGCGGTGCTCGATGTCGATCGGTTCGGTGGCGGCGGCTCTGATGCGGTCGGGCAGCTTGTCCGCGTCGGCGGCCTCCAGGGAGAACGGGAGCCGGACGTCGTCCGGGGCGGTGATGAGCTGGTGGGGTCCGCGGTCGCCCTCGGGAAAGACGGTGCGCAGGGCGGCGTGCCGGACGACGACGTCGTGCAGGGCCCGGCGCAGGGCGTCCGTGTCGAGCGGGCCCTCGACGCGTACGGCGAAGGGGATGTTGTACGTGGCGGAGGGGCCTTCGAGCCGGTGCAGGAACCACAGGCGCTGCTGCGCGTACGACAGCGGGAGCACCGCCGGGCGCGCCTGGGGCACGAGGGCGGGGCGGGCGGAGCGGCCCGCGTCCTGGAGGGCAGCGGCGAGCGCGGCGACGGTGGGGTTCTCGAAGAGGGTGCGGATCTCGGTCTCGGTGTCCAGGGTGGCGCGGATCCGGCCCACCAGGCGGGTGGCGAGCAGGGAGTGGCCGCCGAGGGCGAAGAAGCTGTCGTCGGCGCCGATGCGGGGCACGCCGAGCACATCGGCGAACAGCCCGGCGAGGATCTCCTCCAGGGCCGTGCGCGGCGCCCGTCCCGCGGCGCCGCCGGACGGGACGGTGGGCGCGGGCAGGGCCGCGCGGTCGAGCTTGCCGTTCGGGGTCAGCGGCAGGGCGTCCAGGGGGTGGATGACGGCCGGCACCATCGGAGCGGGCAGATGGCGTCCGACGTGCGCGGCGAGATGACCGGGGTCGGGCGTGCGGCCCGGTGCCGGGACGACGTAGGCGGTGAGGGTGCGGTCGCCGGGGAGGTCCTCGCGGACCAGGACGCAGGCGGAGCGCACCGACGGGTCGGTGCGGAGCACCGCCTCGATCTCCGCGGGTTCGATGCGGTGGCCGCGCAGTTTGACCTGCTGATCGGCCCGGGCGACGTAGTGCAGGGTGCCGTCGGCGTGCCACCGCACGAGGTCACCGGTGCGGTACATGCGTGCCCCGGTGCCGGCGAACGGGTCGGCGACGAACCGGGTGGCGGTGAGGCCGGGGCGCCCGAGGTAGCCGCGCGTGACACCGGCGCCCCCGACGTACAGCTCGCCCTCGGCGCCGGGCGGTACGGGGCGCATCGCCGTGTCCAGGACATAGGCGCGCACGCCGTCGACCGGCCGGCCGATCGGGGCCACGCCACCGGGTTCCCCGTCGGCGGGGACGCGGTGGGCGGTGGCGAAGGTCGTGGTCTCGGTGGGCCCGTAGACGTGCAGGACGGTGGTGCCGGGGTGGGCGGCGGCGAGTCCTTGGAGGACCCCGGGCGCGGCCGCCTCGCCACCGGTGGCGACCAGACGCAGCAGGCCGAGGGCACCCGGATCGGTCTCGGCCACGACGTTGAACAGGGCCGTCGTCAGGAATGCCGCCGTCACCCCGTGCCTGGCGACGGAGTCCCGGAGCGCGCCGGGCTGGAGCGGCCCCTCGGGGGCCACGACGACGCGTCCGCCGTTGAGGAGGGGGACCCAGAGCTCGAAGGTGGACGCGTCGAAGACGTACGCCGAGTGGAGCAGGACCGCGTCGGCCGCACCGTCCCCCCACCGGTGGTCGGCGGCGAGGGCCGCGATGTCGGCGTGGGTGACACCGACGCCCTTGGGCAGTCCGGTGGAGCCGGAGGTGAACATCACGTACGCGAGCCGGGAGGCCGGTCCGGAGTCCCGCAGGGGGCCCGGTGCGGCCGGGGAGCCGTCGAGGACCTGGCCCGCCCCGTCGACGGTGACCACGGCCACGCCGGGGCCGAGCCGGTGCGCCCAGGGGTGGGTGCGGGTGTCCGCGTCGACGACCAGGACGCGGAGCGCGGCCACCTCGGCGACCCGGTCGAGCCGTTCGGCTGGCCAGCGCGGGTCGAGTGGCACATAGGCCGCGCCCGCGCGCAGGGCGGCCAGAGAAGCGGTGACCAGGGCGCTCGACCGGCCCAGGAGGATGCCGACACCGTCCTCGGCACCCACCCCCAGCCCGGTCAGCGCACGGGCCAGCGCCTCCGAGAGGCCGTCGAGCCGGCCGTACGTCAGCCGCTCGCCCGCACCGGTCACGGCGACCGCGTCCGGGTGGCGGACGGCATGCCCGACGACAGTGCACGGGATGCTCGTGTCTGCCGTACCGGGCGGGAGTTCGGCTCCGCTCCCCTGCGCGAGCAGCGCCTCGCGCTCCCCCTCCAGGAGGACGGGCAGGGCGCCGACGCGGCGGTCCAGACCGTCCGCCATCACCGTCAGCAGCCGCCGCATGCGAGTCAGTGCGCGCGCCACCTCCTCGCGGCCGAGGGCGGCCGTCCGGTAGCCGAAGGTGATCCTCAGGGCGTCGCCCGGGGCGATGGTGAGGGTGAGCGGGTAGTGGGCCGCGTCGGTGCCGCTGACCCCGGTGACGGCGAGGCCGGGCAGTGACCGCTGCGCGGTGCGCAGGGCCTCGTCGTCCAGCGGGTAGTTCTCGAACACGGCCAGCGTGTCGAAGAGTTCGCTCAGCCCGGTGACGCCCTGGATCTCGGTCAGGCCCACGTACTGGCTGCCGAGGAGTTCGCCCTGCTCCCGCTGGAGCCGGGTCAGGAGTGCGGCCAGGGTTTCACCGGGCTCGGGGCGCAGCCGTACGGGCACGGTGTTGATGAACAGGCCGACCATCGACTCGACGCCGGGCAGCTCCGGCGGGCGGCCGGACACGGTGGCCCCGAACACGACGTCCCCGCGCCCGGTGAGATGCGCGAGCAGGAGGCCCCACGCGCCCTGCACCAGGGTGTTCAGGGTGAGCCGGTGGGTGCGGGCGGTCTCGCGCAGCCGGTGTGTCGTGGCCTCGTCCAGGTCGAGGACGAGGGTGCCGGGCAGCTCGCCGGAGCCGGGCGCGCCGGTGCGGGCGGGCCCGGCGAGCAGGGTCGGCGCCTCGATCCCGTCCAGGGCGGTGCGCCAGGCGTCCAGGGCGGCGCCGCGGTCCTGCCGGGCCAGCCACGCGAGGTAACCCCGGTAGGGGGCGACGCGCGGCAGGTCGTGGTCGTCGCCCCGGGCCGCGTACAGCGCGAACAGTTCCCGTACCAGGAGGGGCATCGACCAGCCGTCGAGCAGGATGTGATGGCTCGTCATGACCAGCCGGTGGCGTCCCGGCGCGGTGCGGACGAGGGTGAAGCGCATCAGCGGCGGGGTGGAGAGGTCGAAGCGGCGGGTGCGGTCGGCGTCGAGGAACGCGGCGAGGCGTACGGACGGGTCCTCACCCTCTCCCGTGGCCCCCGGGCTCAGGTCCAGCTCCTCCAGCGGCACGGGCACCTCGCGTGCGACGGCCTGCACGGGCTCGTCCAGTCCCTCGTGCAGGAAGCCGACCCGCAGATTGGCGTGGCGCCGCAGCAGCCCGGCGACGGCGGCGCGCAGGGCGAGGACGTCGACGGCGCCTTCGAGGTCGAAGACGAACTGCGCGGTGTAGACGTCCACGGCGTGGGAGTCGTACAGCGCGTGGAAGAGCATGCCCGCCTGCAACGGCGTCAGTGGCAGTACGTCCTCCAGCTGGAAGTCGGTCACTTGCGTCCACCCCACTTGTTCTGCAGTCGGTCGATCTGGGTCTGGCTGAGCGAGACCAGAGGAAGGTCGGACGGCGTCCAGCCGCCCGCGTCGGGCCGTTCGGCGAGTTCGGCGACGGCGCGCAGGGCGCGGGTGAAGGCGTCGGCCAGGGCCTGGACGTCCCTCTCCGCCAGGAGTTCGCCGGGCCAGGTCCAGCGGGTCACCAGGCTCGGACCGTCCGGCAGGTCCTCGGTGTGCGCGTTGATGTCGAGGACGTGGTGCACGGGCATGTCCGGGTCCTGGCTGCGCGGCCCGCCGCCGTCGAGCAGTACCTCCCAGTCGGTCCCGTCGTCCGCTCCCGCGCCGGGCGGGGCGGCGTACCGGCCCAGGTAGTTGAAGCCGATCTGGGGCTGGGGCGCCGGGGCGAGCAGCGGGCGGGTCGCCGGGTTGAGGTGGCGCAGCATCCCGTAGCCGACGCCGTGGTCGGGGACGGTCCGCAGGTGCTCCTTGACGCGCTTGAGGGCGCGTTCGACCTGCGCGGTGTCGAAGCGTGACGGATCACGGGGGTCGGCGGGCCCGGGGTCGAGCCGGACCGGGTAGAGGCTGGTGAACCAGCCGACCGTACGGGAGAGGTCGAGGTGGTCGGCGATCTGCTCGCGGCCGTGGCCCTCCAGGTCGAGGAGGACTCCGGTGTCGCCCGGCAGGTGGCCTCCGGTCGTCCCGGTCCGTTCCGCACGCCAGGAGCGGACCGCGAGGGCGAGGGCGGTGAGCAGGACGTCGTCGACCCCGGCGTGGAAGGCGGTGGGGACGGTGGTGAGCAGGTCCTTCGTCCACGCGGAAGGCAGCCGGGTGACCAGGGTGCGTGTCCGGTCGGCGGTGTCCCGTCCCGGGTCGAGCGGGCGGTGGCCCAGCTGCGGGTCGGGTGTTCTCGACGCGGCTTCCCAGAGCGGGAGTTCCGCCTCGCGCGCCGCCTCCCCCGCCTGGGCGGCGAGCAGCCGCGCCCAGTGTCGGTAGAACGTGGGGACCGGGGGCAGCGCCGGTGCCCCCGGCCCGTGGGTGACGGCCTGCCAGGCGGCCGCCAGGTCGTCGGCGAGGATGCGCCAGGAGACGGCGTCGACGGCCAGGTGGTGCACGACGAGCAGCAGCCGCCCGCGGGTGTGCGGTCCGGCGTCGCACCAGACGGCCTCGACTACGTCGCCCTGGGCGGGGCGCAGCCGCCTGCGGGCCTGCTCGCCGGCCTCGGTGAGGGCGGCTCGGACTTCTTCGGGGCGGAGTCCCGCCACGTCGAGGCGGGTGAGGTGGCGGTCGGCCCGTACGGTACCGGCCGGAAGCGCTTCGAGGACCGGGTCGCCCTCGGCCGGGCGGGTGGCCCGCAGGCGGAGCATGTCGTGGTGGTCGATGAGGAGCTGAAGGGCCGCGACGAGGGTTTCCTCGTCGGCACCGGCGGGTGTGCGCAGCACCCCGGACTGGTTGTAGCCGTCGACGGGGCCGGGCCGCCGAAGGAGCCAGGCCGCGATGGGGGTCGGCGGCATCACGCCGGTTCCCTCCCCCGTCCGCGCGGTGGCGGCCTGGTCGAGCGGGGTGGCGACGGCCGCGATGGCCTCGGGGGTGCGGTGGACGAAGACGTCGCGCGGGGTGACGGCGAGACCGGCCTTGCGGACGCGGCTGACGAGCTGGATGGAGAGGATGCTGTCTCCGCCGAGCGCGAAGAAGTCGTCGTCGGTGCGGACGTCGGGGGCGCCGAGGACGGAGGCGAACACGTCACGGACGACGCGTTCCTCCTCGGTGCGCGGCTGCCCGCCCGGCCGGGTGGCGTCGGGGCGCGCGGGAGCGGGCAGGGCCCGCCGGTCGGTCTTGCCGTTGGGCAGCAGCGGCAGGGCGTCCAGGGTGACGAAGTCGGCCGGCACCATGTACGGCGGCAGCGCCGACGTCAGCCGGGCGCGCAGCTCGGCGTCGGACGGGGTCGCGGCACCGCCCCGCTCGGCGGGGACGATGTAGGCGACCAGGCGCCGTTCGCCCGGCCGGTCCTCGCGGACGAGGGCACAGGCCGAGGTGACGGTGCCGAGCGCGGTGAGGGCGGCCTCGATCTCGCCGAGCTCGATCCGGAAGCCGTGCAGCTTGACCTGGTCGTCGGCGCGGGAGACGTAGCTGAGCAGTCCGTCGGCGCCCCGCCGCACCAGGTCGCCGGTGCGGTACATGCGGTCCCCCGCAGGGCCGTACGGGTCGGCGACGAACCGTGCGGCGGTGAGGCCGGGGCGGCCCAGGTAGCCGCGCGCGAGGCCGTCGCCCGCGACGTAGAGCTCACCGGTGACGCCCGGCGGTACCGGCCTCAGGCCCGCGTCCAGGACGTAGGCGCGGGTGTTGTCGACGGGGAGGCCGAGCGGCACGCCGCCGTCCGCCGCCGACGCGTCCGTCTCCTCGGGCCGGTAGCGGTGGGCGGCGGTGTCGATGGTCGCCTCGGTGGGCCCGTACAGGTTGTGCACCTGGGCCCGCCAGTCCCGCCCGGCGCGCGCGGCCAGGGAGCGGGGCAGGGGTTCGCCGCCGCACAGGACGGCCCGCAGTGACGCGGGCGCCTCGTCGGGGCCGGTCTCGGCGAGGACGACCGAGAGGTGCGAGGGCACGAACTGCGCGAGGGTCACGCCCGCCGCACGCATGAGGGACAGCAGGCGGGCGGGGTCGTGGTTGGCGGCGGGTGGCACGGGGCAGGTGGAGCCGCCGTGCAGGAGCGGCAGCCAGGTCTCCCAGACCGAGGCGTCGAAGCTGGGCGAGGTGCGCGCGAGGACCCGGTCGTCGTCGGTGAGGCCGAGGTGCCCGGCCATCCACGCCATGTGGTTGGTCAGGGAGGCGTGGGTGACGACGACGCCCTTGGGGCGTCCGGTGGAGCCCGAGGTGTAGATCACGTACGCGGCGTCGCGCGGGTCGGGGGCGGCCGCGGGCGGCGCCGCGCGTCCGGTGGACCAGGCGGCCCGGTCGTCGAGCTCCAGGCGGGGCACGGACGGGACGTCCCGTGCCCCGCGCCGGGTCAGGAGCAGCGCCGGGCGTGCGTCGTCGAGAACGAAGGCGATCCGCGCCTCGGGGTACTCCAGGTCGAGCGGGAGGCAGACGGCCCCGGCCTTGGCCACCGCGAGCATCGCGACGGCCTGGTCGGCGGTGCCCTCCAGGCCGAGGGCGACGAGGTCACCGCGGCGGACCCCCCGGCTGTGCAGATGGTGCGCCAGGTCGTCGGAGAGCGCGTCGAGTTCGCGGAAGGTGAGGTGCTGGTCGGTCGCCCGCACGGCGACGGCGCCGGGCGTGCGGGCGCACTGGGCACGGAACGCCTCGGGCGCCGTGCGCGCGGTCACGGCCCGGTCCCGGCCGTCCGCGACGTTCCTCAGGCTCTGCCGCTCGGCCGGGTCCAGGACGTCGACGGAGTGGACCCGCACGTCGGGGTCGGCGGTGAGCGAGGCGAGCAGGCGGGTCAGCCGGTCGGCCAGCGCGTGTGCGGTCGCGGGGAGGAAGAGCTCGGTGGAGAACTCCAGGACGCCGTCGAGGCCGGCGGGCCGGCCGGCGCCGTCGAAGGTCTCGGTGAAGGTGAACGTCAGGTCGAACTTGCTGATGCCGGTGTGCACGGGCTGTGCCGCCACCGTGAGACCCGGCAGGTCGATCGTGGTGTCCGCCTGGTTCTGGAGGACGAGCATGGTCTGGAAGAGCGGGTGGTGGTTCTGGGCGCGGGCCGGGCTGAGCAGGTCCACCAGCCGCTCGAACGGCACGTCCTGGTGGGCGTAGGCGGCGAGGTCGAAGTCCCTCACGCGCTCGACGACTTCGCCGAAGGTGGGGTCTCCGGTCAGGTCGGTGCGCAGGACGAGGGTGTTGACGAAGAAGCCCACCAGGTCGTCGAGCGCCTCGTCGGTGCGTCCGGCGACGGCGGTGCCGAGCGGGATGTCCTCACCGGCGCCGTGCCGGGACAGGAGAACCGACAGGGCGGCCTGGAGCACCATGAAGAGGCTGCTTCCGCGGCTGTGGGCCAGCCGGGCGAGGGCCCGGTGGGTGTCCGCGCCGACGGGGAAGGTGAAGGCGTCGCCACGGTAGGCCGTGACGACGGGCCGTGGCCGGTCGCAGGGCAGTGCGAGCAGTTCGGGGGCGCCGGCGAGGGCGGTACGCCAGAAGTCCAGCTGCCGCGCGGCCCGGCTCGCCGGGTCGTCCTCGTCGCCCAGCAGCGCACGCTGCCACAGGGTGTAGTCGGCGTACTGGACGGCGAGTTCCGTCCAGGAGGGCTCCTCGCCCTCGGTACGGGCCCGGTAGGCCTCGCCCAGGTCGCGGGCGAGCGGGGCGAGGGACCAGCCGTCGCCCGCGATGTGGTGGACCAGCAGCACGAGGACGTGCGCCTCGGCGCCGAGCCGCAGCAGTCGTGCCCGTACGGGGAGTTCCGCGCCGACGTCGAAGGGGTGCGCCACCTCGGTGGCCAGGACCTCGTCGAGGCGGTCCGGTTCGGTGTAGCGGGGTGTCAGGTCGAGGTCGGCGCCCTCGGCGTCGCGGACGGCCTGGCGGGCCACTCCGTCGGTGTCCGGGAAGACGGTGCGCAGGCTCTCGTGGCGTTCGATGACGTCGCCGAGGGCGCTCTCCAGGGCACCCGCGTCGAGCGGTCCGTCCAGGCGGAGCACGAGCGGCACGTTGTACGTGGCGCTCGGCCCCTCCAGCCGGGCGAGGAACCACAGCCGCTGCTGGGCGAAGGACAGCGGCAGCGGATCGGGGCGCACGGCGACGCGTTCCAGCCGGGTCCTGGCCTCCTCGGCCCCGTCCAGCGCTGCGGCGAGAGCGGCCGGTGTGGGGTGCTCGAAGAGGGCCTTCACCTGGACCTCCACCCCGAGGACGGTACGGATCCGCGCGGCGAGGCGGGTGGCGAGCAGCGAGTGGCCGCCCAGGGCGAAGAAGTCGTCGTCGGTCCCCGCCCCGTCGAGGCCGAGCACGTCGGCGAAGAGTCCGCACAGGAGCTCCTCGCGGGCGGTACGGGCTCCGCGTCCACGGGCCGGCGCGTGCTGCCCGGGCTCGGGCAGGGCATGCCGGTCGACCTTGCCGTTGACGGTCAGCGGCAGAGCGTCGAGCAGCACGAAGGCGGAGGGGACCATGTAGGCGGGCAGGGACCGGCCGACGGCCCGGGCGAGCTCTGCCGGCTCGGGCCGGGCCCCGGCCGCGGGAACCACGTAGGCGACGAGCCGGCGGTCGCCGGGGACGTCCTCGCGTACGACGGCGAAGGAGTCGGCGACACCGTCGCAGCAGGCCAGCACCCCCTCGATCTCGCCGAGTTCGATGCGGTAGCCGCGCAGCTTCACCTGGCCGTCGGCGCGGGCGACGTAGGCGATCTCGCCGTCGTGGGTCCACCGGACGAGGTCGCCGGTGCGGTACATGCGTCCGCCCGCCGGGTCGAACGGGTCGGCCACGAAGCGGGTGGCGGTCAGTCCCGGAAGCCCGGTGTACCCGCGTGCCACTCCGTGTCCGGCGAGGTACAGCTCGCCCACGACGCCGGGCGGCACGGGACCCAGGGATCCGTCGAGGACGTAGGCGCGCATCCCGTCCAGGGGGCGCCCGACCGGCGGCGGGCCCGCCGGCAGGTCGGCCGCGACCTCGTGCCGGGTGGCGAAGGTGGTGGTCTCGGTGGGCCCGTAGACGTGCAGGACGCGCACCCCGGGGGCGGAGCCCGCGACCCGCTGCATCGCGTCCGGGGAGGCGAGCTCGCCCCCGGCGCAGACCAGTCGGAGACCGGCGAAGGCGCCCGGATCGGTCTCGGCGATCACGTTGAACAGGGCGGTCGTCAGGAAGACGGCGGTCACCCCGTGCTCGTGGACGGCGTCGCCGAGGACACGGGCCTCCAGGACGCCCTCGGGTGCGACCACGACGCGGCCGCCGTTCAGGAGCGGGGCCCAGATCTCGAAGGTGGAGGCGTCGAAGACGTACGCCGAGTGCATCAGCACCGCCTCGGCGGCGCCCCCGCGCCAGGCGGCGTCCGCCGTGAGCGCGGCCACGTCGGCGTGCGTGACCCCGACGCCCTTGGGCAGACCGGTCGAGCCGGAGGTGAACATCACGTAGGCGAGGGCGCGGGGGCCCGGCACGGCGGCCGGGCGGACCGGCTGTCCGGGCGCGCCCCGCAGGACCCGGCCGAGCCGGTCCACGACCACCACCGGTCTGCGGCCGGCGGCCGAGGCCACCCACGGCGAGGCGGCGGCGTCCTCGTCGACGACGAGGACCCGTACGTCGGCCACCCCCGCTACCTGGTCGAGCCGCTCCGTGGGCCAGCGCGCGTCCAGCGGGACGTAGGCGCCCGCCGCGCGGACGGTGCCGAGCGACACCGACACCACGGCCGGCGACCGGCCGAGCAGCACCCCGACGCCGGACTCGGGGCCGACGCCGAGGCCCGCGAGGCAGTGGGCGAGGCCCTCGGAGATCCGGTCGAGCTCGGCGTAGCTGAGGGTGGTGCCGTCGGCGGTGACGGCCGCGGCGTGCGGCGTGCGGTGCGCCTGGGCCGCGAAGAGCGCGGGCAGCGTGGCCTCCACGGCGGTCGCGGGCAGGGGGGCGCCGGTCCCCCGGTGCGTGACGCGGGCCCGTTCGCCCGGTGTCATCACGTCGTAGCCGGCCAGGGGCAGACCGGGATCGGCGGCCACCTGTTCCAGGAGGCGCACGAGACGGTCGGCGACGGTTTCGACGGTGGTCCGGTCGAAGAGGGCCGTGGCGTACTCGATCCCGGCGGTGAGCCCGGCGAGGCCGTCCTCGCCCGGCTCCTCGGTGAAGGCGAAGGTGAGGTCGAACTTGCTCAGGCCGTTGTGGACGAGCCGGTCCTCGACCGTGAGGCCCGGCAGATCGGGGCGGGCCGTCTCCTGGTTCTGCAGGACCAGCATGACCTGGAACAGCGGGTGGTGGTCGCGCGCCCGGACGGGGTTGAGGCTCTCCACCAGACGCTCGAAGGGCACGTCCTGGTGCGCGTAGGCGGCGAGGTCGAACTCGCGCACCCGCGCGAGGAGTTCGCGGAAGGTGGGATTGCCGGAGAGGTCGGTGCGCAGGACGAGGGTGTTGACGAAGAACCCGACCAGGTCCTCCAGCGCCTCGTCCGTGCGCCCGGCGACGGGCGAGCCGAGCGGGATGTCGTCCCCCGCGCCGTGCCGGTGCAGCACGGTGGCCACCGCCGCCTGGAGCACCATGAACAGGGTGCTGCCCGACTCCCTCGCCAGGTCCAGCAGCCGGGCGTACAGCCCGGGCGGGAGTCCGAAGGTGTGGACGGCTCCTCGCGGATCCGCGGCGACCGGACGCGGCCGGTCCAGCGGCAGCTCGGTCAGCCCGGGCATGCCCTCCAGGGCGGTGTGCCAGTGGTCGAGTTGCCGCCGCAGCAGGCTCTGCGGCGCGAGCCCGTCCCCCAGCACCTCGTGCTGCCACAGGGTGTAGTCGGCGTACTGGAGCGGGGAGACGGCCGCCGGTTCGGGTGCCCGCCCCTCGATACGGGCCCGGTAGGCGTCGCCGAGGTGGCGGGCGAGCGGGGCGAGTGACCAGCCGTCGCCCGCGATGTGGTGCAGGACGAGCACCAGGACGTGGTGGGCGGGTGCGGAGCGCAGCAGCAGGGCCCGTAGCGGCAGGTCCTCGACGATGTCGAACGGCTCGCGCACGGCGTCCAGGACCACCGCCTCCAGATCGGCGGGGGCCGTGCCCACGACCGGCAGCCGGGGCGTGGCCGCGTCGGCCGGCAGCACCACCTGGTGGGGGACGCCGTCTCGTTCGGGGAAGAGGGTGCGCAGCGCCTCGTGCCGCTCGACGACGTCGCGCAGCGCCTGCCGCAGGGCGTGGGTGTCCAGGGCGCCGTCGAGTTCCAGGACGAGCGGGATGTTGTAGGCGGAGCCGGGTCCTTCGAGCCGGTTGAGGAACCACAGGCGCTGCTGGGCGTAGGACAGCGGCAGCGGGTCGGGCCGTCGCACCGCGGCGGCGATCGGCGGGCGGGCCCGTCCCGAGGCGTCGAGGACACGGGCGAGACCGGCCGCGGTGGGGTGCTCGAAGAGGGTGCGCACCGCGATCTCGGCCCCCAGGAGGGCGCGGACCCGGCTGACGACGCGCATCGCGAGGAGCGAGTGGCCGCCGAGGTCGAAGAAGCTGTCGTGCGGGCCGGCCAGGGGGCGGTGCAGGACGTCGGCGAAGACACCGGCGAGCAGGTCCTCCTGGAGGGAGCCCCTCCCTGCTCCGCCGGGCGCGCCGGTGTCCCGTTCCGGCTCGGGCAGGGCCCGCCGGTCCACCTTGCCGCTGGGCAGGAGCGGGAGACGCTCCAGGACGACGACGGCACCGGGGACCATGTGGTGCGGCAGGGTCTCGGCGAGGGCGTCGCGGAGGGCCGTGGGGCGCGGGGCCGGGTCGCCGGTGGCGTAGGCGACGAGTTCGCGCCGGCCGGGTACGTCCTCGCGGATCACCGCACAGGCGGCCGTGACACCGGGGCGCGCCAGGAGCGCCGCCTCGACCTCGCCCAGTTCGATGCGGAAGCCGCGCAGTTTGACCTGGTCGTCGGCGCGGGCCACGTAGTCGAGCAGCCCCTGCCCGTTCCACCGTACGAGGTCGCCCGTGCGGTACATGCGGGAACCGGCGCCGTCGAACGGGTCGGCGACGAACCGTGCCGCGGTCAGGCCCGGTCGGTTCAGGTAGCTGCGGGCCAGGTTGGGGCCCGAGAGGTACAACTCGCCGGTGACACCCGGGGGTACGGGCCGCAGCCGGTCGTCGAGGACGTAACCGCGCATGCCGTCGACCGGGCGGCCGATCGGCACGGTCTCGGACGGGGCGCCGGCGGGACCGCCCGCTTCCGGGCCGGGGGCGCGGTGGACGGTCGCGTCGATCGTCGCCTCGGTCGGCCCGTACAGGTTGTGCACCTCGGCACCCCACCGGCGAGCGACGTCGTCGGCGAGGGCGCGCGGCAGCGGTTCGCCGCCGCACAGGACGGCGCGCAGGGCGGACGGCCGTGCGGCGTCCGGCGCCGAGGAGAGGACGAGGTTCAGGTGGGAGGGCACGAACTGGGCGACGGTGACGCCGTACCGGCTCATCCAGGAGACCAGTGCGTCCGGTTCGCGGTTGGCGCCGTGCGGCAGCACACAGACCTGGGCGCCGTGCATCAGCGGGAGCCACAGCTCCCACACGGAGGCGTCGAAGCTGGTGGAGGTGCGGGCGAGGACCCGGTCGTCCGGGGTGACGGCGAGGTGACGTGCCATCCAGGCCATATGACCGGCCAGGGCGCCGTGCGGCACGACCACGCCCTTGGGACGGCCGGTGGAGCCGGAGGTGTAGATGACGTACGCGGGGTCCGCCGGGCGGGGCGCGGCGGAACCGGCCGGGAGCGTGTCCGTGTCGTCGAGCGCGCCGAGGGCGTCGAGGGCCAGCCACGGTACGTCGCAGGGGGGCAGGTCCGCGTGGACGTCCGTGGTGGTGAGCAGCAGCACGGGCCGGGCGTCGTCGAGCATGTGCCGGATGCGGGCGGGCGGGTACTCCGGGTCGACGGGCAGGTAGGCGGCCCCGGCCCGCAGCACGGCCAGCATGGCCACGACGGTGTCCACGGACGGGGGCGCGGCGACGGCCACCCGGTCCTCCCGGCCTGCGCCCCGCTCGCGCAGGGCCTGGGCGAGGGCGTCGGCGCGGGCGTCGAGCGCGGCGTAGGTGAGGCTCGTGTGCGCGTCGCGCACGGCGGTCAGATGCGGTGTGCGGGCGGCCTGCTCCCGCACCGCCTCCGGGACGGAGGGGACGCGGCGGGGCAGCGCGGCGCCGCGTCCCTGGGCCAGGAGGCGGTCCCGCTCGCCCGGCGCGAGCGGGTCGAGGTCGCCGAGCGTCCGGCCGGGGTCGGTGACGGCAAGGGTGAGGACGCGGGCGAAGCGGTCGCACAGGGCGCGGGCGGTGCCGGCGTCGAAGACGTCGGTGGCGTACTCCAGGTATCCGCCGAGCCCGGCCGGGGCGCCGGGGGCCGGGGCCGCCTCGGTGAGCGAGAACGTCAGGTCGAACTTGCTGATCCCGGTGTGGCGGGTCCGGTCGTGGACGGTGACGCCGGGCAGGTCGAGCTGTGCCCGGCGCTGGTTCTGGAGGACCAGCATGGTCTGGAAGAGCGGGTGGTGGTCGCCGGACCGCTCGGGGTTGAGCGCCTCCACGATCCGTTCGAAGGGGAGGTCTCCATGGCTGAACGCGGCGATGCCGAACTCCCGCACACGATCGAGGAGTTCACGGAAGGTCGGGTTCCCGGACAGGTCCGTCCGCAAAACGACGGTGTTGACGAAGAAGCCGACCAGGTCGTCGAGTGCCTCGTCGGTGCGCCCGGCCACCGCCGTGCCGACCGGAACGTCGGTCCCCGCGCCATGGGCGTGCAGCGTCACGGCGAGGGCCGCCTGGAGCACCATGAACGGCGTGCAGCCCGCGGTACGGGCCAGCCGCCCCAGCCCGGCGTACGTGGACGCGGGCAGGGCGAAGGGGACGGTGTCGCCCCGGTGGTCGCGCACCGCGGGCCGGGGCCGGTCCAGGGGCAGGTCGAGCAGTTCGGGCGCCCCGCGCAAGGTCTCGGTCCAGTGGGCGAGCTGACGCGCGGCCAGGCTGTCCGGGTCGCGGGCGTCGCCGAGCAGCCGGCGCTGCCAGAGGGCGTAGTCGGCGTACTGCACGCGCAGGGCGGGCAGGTCGGGCGTCCCCGAGCCCGTGGTCCTGGCGCGGTAGGCGGCGCCGAGGTCTCGGCTGAGCGGGGCGAGGGACCAGCCGTCGGCGACGACGTGGTGGAGGACGAGGACCAGGACGTGCCGGCCGGGGCCGGGGCGGAGGAGGCGGGCCCGGACGGCGATGTCGCCGGTGAGGTCGAAGGGCGCGGCGGTCAGACGGCGTACCGTCTCCTCGGCCCACACGTCGGCGGGTTCCCCGGCCGGGGGCTCCTCTACGGCGAGGGGGACGAGCGTCGGGGCGGCAGCCGCGTCCAGGACGTCCTGCCGGGCGACGCCGTCGTGTTCGGTGAAGACGGTGCGCAGGCTCTCGTGGCGGGCGACCACGTCGGCCAGGGCGCCCCGCAGCGCCTCCGTGTCCAGCGGACCGTCGAGTCCGAGGACGAGCGGGACGTTGTAGGTGTCGCCGTCGCCCTCCGTCCGGTTGAGGAACCAGAGGCGCTGCTGCGCGAAGGACAGCGGTACGGCGCCGGGCCGCCGCTGCGGGGAGAGGACGGGCCGGGCCGCCCCGGTGGAGTCGAGGGCGGCGGCCAGCGAGGCGACCGTCGGGTGGTCGAAGAGCGTACGCAGGGCGAGTTCGGCGCCCAGTGCCGCCCGCACCCGGCCGATGAGGCGGGTGGCGAGCAGGGAGTGGCCGCCCAGGGAGAAGAAGTTGTCGTCGACGCCGACGGCGTCCACGCTCAGGACGTCGGCGAACAGCCCGGCCAGGATCTCCTCGTCGGCCGTGCGCGGGGCGCGGCCCGTGGAGGTCGCCACGCGGGGGGCGGGCAGGGCCTTGCGGTCGACCTTGCCGTTGGCGTTCAGCGGCAGGGCGTCGAGGGGGACGAACACGGACGGAACCATGTAGGCGGGCAGGGCCCGCCCGACGCGTCGGGCCAGCCGGAAGCCGTCCGGCCGGGTGTCCGGGGCGTGCACGACGTAGGCGACCAGTGAGCGGTCACCGGGTGCGTCCTCGCGGACCAGGACGCAGGCGGCGCGCACGTCCGGGTCGGCGAGGAGGACGTTCTCGATCTCGGTGGGCTCGATGCGGTACCCGCGGAGCTTGATCTGCCCGTCCGCGCGGCCTACGTACTCGATGTCACCGCGCGCGGTCCAGCGCACGAGGTCGCCGGTGCGGTACATGCGCCCGCCGTCCGCGTCGAACGGGTCGGCGACGAACCGGGTGGCCGTCAGCGCCGCACGCCCCTGGTAGCCGCGGGCGACGCCGAGGCCGCTGACGTACAGCTCCCCCACGACACCGGCGGGCACCAGGCCGAGTGCCTGGTCGAGGACGTACAGCCGCCTGCCGTCGAGGGCTCGGCCGATGGGCGGTACGCCCGTCGTGTCCGCGTCCACCGGGTGGCGGGTGGCGAAGGTCGTGGTCTCCGTGGGGCCGTACACGTGCAGGACGCGGGTACCGGGCGCGGCGGCCGCGACGCGCCGCATCAGGTCCCCGGTGGCCGCCTCGCCGCCGGCGGCGATCAGCCGCAGTCCGGCGAACGCCGCCGGATCCGCCTCGGCCACCACGTTGAACAGGGCCGTCGTGAGGAACAGCGCGGTCACCCCGTGCCGGTCCACCAGGTCCCGGAGCACCCGGGCCTCCAGCACGCCGTCCGGGGCGACGACCACCCGGCCGCCGTGCAGGAGCGGCACCCAGATCTCGAACGTGGAGGCGTCGAAGACGTAGGCGGAGTGCATCAGGACCGCGTCGGACACACCGCCGGACCAGGTGGTGTCGGCGGTCAGCGCGAGGACGTCGGCGTGGGTGACGCCGACCCCCTTGGGCAGACCGGTGGATCCGGAGGTGAACATCACGTAGGCGAGCCGGTCACCGCGGGACACGCGCGGCAGCGGTCCCGGATTCGGCGGGGCGCCGCGAACGACGCGGCCGATGCGGTCGACGACGATCAGCGGCAGACCGGCGGCCCGCTCCCGCACCCAGGGCCGGGCGGCGGTGGCCTCGTCGGCCACCAGGGCGCGGACACGGGCGACGTCCGCGACACGGCCGAGCCGTTCGGCCGGCCAGGCCGCGTCCATCGGCACGTACGCGGCTCCCGCTCCGACCACGCCGAGGGTGGCGGACACCACGGCCGCCGAGCGGCCCACGAGGACGCCGACACCGTCCTCCGCGCCCACGCCCCAGCCGGCCAGGGCGCCGGACAGCTCCGCGGCCACGCCCGCCAGTTCCCGGTAGGAGAGCGTGGCGGAACCGTCCGTCACCGCCGGGGCGTCCGGCGTCCGGCGCGCCCGCTCGGCGAAGGCCTCCGGCAGGCTCGTCGCCACGGCCGGTGCGGGCAGGGGCGCGCCGCGCCCCTGGGCGAGGAGGGCCCCGGCGGCGGTGTCGTCGACGAACGGCAGGTCGCCGACGAGGGCGTCCGCGTCGGCACCGGCCAGGACGGAGAGGAAGGAGACCACGGCCTGCTGGTGCGGCAGCACGTCCTCGGGGCGGTACAGCTCCGGGTTGGCGTCGAAGCCGATCAACGGCCCGGTGCCCTCGGACCGTTCGGAGACGAAGAGGGACACGTCGTCGACCGGGCCGACGGACAGGACGCGGGAGGCGCCGGGGCTTCCGGCGAAGTCGAGGCCGTAGTCGTAGCCCATGATGTTGACGACGATGCCCGCCAGGCGCGCCGGGTCGTCCGTCATGTTGAGCTCGCGGGCGAGCTGTTCGCGGGAGAAGCGGCGGTGGCGCAGGGCTCCGCGCATCTCGGTGGCGGCCGCGCGCACGAGAGTGCCGACCGTCATGTCCGGGGTGAGGCGCAGGCGTAACGGCAGGATGTTGGCGGTCATGCCGATGATGTGCCTGAGCCCGCCGTGGCGGCCGTTGGAGGCGAGGCCCACCGTGACGTCCCGCGTCCCGGTGGCCCGGCCGACGTAGGCGGCGACCGCGCCGACGAGGACGGCGGTCCAGGTGGTGCGGTGGGCGGCGGCCAGTCTCCGCAGGTCGTCGAGGACGGCGAGGGGCAGCGTTTCGCCGGTGTGCAGGCGCACGTCCGCAGCGTCGGGCGTGCCCGGTGCCGGGGTGTCGGTACGCCGGCGGATCAGCTCCCCGCCACCGCCCGCGTCCTCGACCAGGGCGCCTGCCGGGCCCGCCGGGGGGCCGTCGGCCAGGTCCGCGAACTTGCCGGTCCAGTAGGCGCGGTCGGCCTCGTGGCGCTCCGACGCGCGGTAGGCCGCCTCGTCGGCCATGAGCTCCCGCAGGGGCGCGGCGGGCAGCTCGGCCGTGGCGGGGTCCTCGCCGTGTACGGCACGGGTGTAGAGGTCGGCCACGGTGCGGGCGAAGACGGCACCGCCGAGGCCGTCGATGGCTATGTGGTGATAGCGGACGTACCAGTGGTGCAGATCGGGAGCGAGGCGCAGCAGCGCGAAGTGGTGGTGCGGGGCGTCGAGCCGGTCGACGGCGGCCATGTCGTCGGCCAGGTAGCGCTCGGCGGCGGCGACGGGGTCGTCGGCGCCGGTCAGGTCGACGAGGCGCAGCCTGCCGGCCCCGGCGGACGGACGGCGGACGACCCGTTGGAGGACCGTGTCGCCCTCGGTGACGAACTCGGTGTTGAGGCTGTCGTGCGCGGCGACGGTCCGGTCGACTGCCGCGGCGAACAGTTCCTCGTCGAGGCCGCCACGGATCTCGAAGCACTCCCCGATGTTGTATTTGGGGCTGTCCGGGTCGACCAGTTGCCCGTACCAGACACCCTGCTGGGCAGGGGTCAATTCGAAGAAGTCTTCGGAAACCGCGCGTGAGGGGACGGAGCCGTTTTCGTGCATGCCGATCTACACCTTTGGGGAGAGTTTTCGGGGACGACGAAGAAGGCGGGCGGAGCCGCCCACACCGGTGCAGCAACGATCGCCGACAACGGACCGGCGAGAACTCCGAGGAACGTCGCCGGACCCGCGTCGTCAGGAACTACCGGGCTCCACGGGCACATTCGGCCCGCCGGGAGACCTGCCGAGTAACCTCGTTCTCTTCGTGCACCGAGGACGGGCCACCCGGCAGTCCACAGGTAGCCCATAAGAGGTCGATGAATGGCTCATCGCGGTGAAGTGATCACTCGCGGCCGAAGAAGCAGTCGATTTCCGCTCACGCGTGATTACTTCTGACCGAAACAGACGGAAGTCGATCAGGCCAGAGGCGGCGGCACCTCGCCGACCTGAGGCGACTCCGTTCGCCGGCCCAGGGCGGCCCTAGCCGGCGTCCGCCTCCGTCGCCCGCACCAGACCGGCGGGGCGCATATCGGTCCAGACGCTCTCGACCGCCTCCAGACACTCCTGGCGCGACCCTTCCCGCCCCTCGATACGCCAGCCACCCGGGATGTCGATGTGCGCGGGCCAGAGCGAGTACTGGCCCTCCTCGTTCACCAGGACCACGAACCGCCCCGACTCGTCATCGAAAGGATTGGTCATGACCGTCCCCCACCTGTTCTGTTCCTGCTCTTTTCCACGGCACGTTCATCGATCGTTCACGCGTATCCGCACCGAATTGCTCGGCAGCCTCACCACCGAGCAATCCCCACGTGGTGGGTCTCGACCCCATGGGCGGAGATACGTTACGCCTCCGGATTCGACGGCGCACCGGCGACCGCGCCGGGTTCCTCCCGGCTTCCCCCGTACACGCCAATCACACTAGAGGACCCCAGGCGGCTGTAGATGCGAATTCGCCTGCTTACTTATGAGTACTTAATCGAACACCGAAAAATCAGCCTCGCCGGGGACATATGCCAACCCTTGCCTAAGGGAAACAATCAGCCACCCGATGTCCGCATCATCCCACTATCACCTCATATGAACCATGGCATTCCGGATAACCGCCGGCGTACGCCCGCAGAGAGCGCAGCACACGGAGATCGCCTCGCGCTCCCATGCGCCGGGCGCGTGCGCCCCGCGCACCGGCCGCCTGTGCCACGGACGGGCACCGGCCGCCTGTTTCACGGACGCGAGGCGCGGGGGCGCGAGGCCTTGCCCCGCCGTCAGTCGCCGGGCCGGTCGGGGTACGCCTGCGTCCGCGACGCCTCGGCGCCGTCGGGAGCGTCGTCGACACCGGGAGCACCGGCCCCTACGAGCTCCGAGTCGTCACGGGGGCGGCCGCGGCCGTGCGGCGGGCGGACGGCGTCGGCGCAGGCGGCCCAGGCCAGGGCCGCGGCCAGAACGTCTTCGGCGGCAGCGGCGACGGCGTCGGTGCGGGCACCCGCCGTCCGGCGCCATCGAACTCCGGCCACCGCGAACGCACCGGCCGTGGCGGCCCCGGCCACCGCGGCGGCGATGGGCGGAACGGCCGGGCGCCGGCGCCCGGCCAGCGCCACGCCGGACAGGGCGCCCAGCACCAGACGGGGAATTAGACCTGCGGGAGCGAGACGGCTCGGGGTGCTCGGCGCCTTGTCCGCGACGAACTCCCCGGCGGCGGCGGCCAGCACGGCCCCGCGCACCCACGGCCGGGACAGCAACCGCTGCGCCGCGAAAGGGGTTTCGCCGGGCCGGGCACTCAAGGAGACCGCGGCGATCCCCCACTGGCTGCGCAGGCCGCTGACCGCGCCGATCAGTCCGGCCCTGGCGAGCGCCCCCACCGCCGGGTTCACGACCGGTCCTCCCCGGCCGTCACGACGGCATAGGTCACGAGCCCGTAGACGAGGTGCGGCACGGCGTCCGACACCCAGTCCTTGGCCGACCAGGTCGTCGGGTCACTCACGCGCAGTCCCGCCATGGGCAGGTCCGTCGCGGCCATGGCCAGGGCGCCGGTGACCACGCCGCCCAGCCACCACGGCAGGCGGACGCCCACACGCCGTAGCGCGGAGACGGCCACTCCGGTTCCACAGCCCACGGAGATCCCGGACAGGGCGCCGAGCCCGGTGAGCCGGTTGTCCCGGGTGTCCCCCGAACCGGTGACCGGATGCCCCACAGCCTGGGCGAGCTTCTCCACCACCTGGGCGGGGGCATCGCTGGCACCCCTCCCCCGCCACGCCATGTCGGCGTAGGTGACGGCGTTCAGTACGGTCGTTCCGGCGGCGCCGGCGACGCCACCTCGCACAAGGTTCTGAATCATGCTGGACTCGATTCCCTTGCTGATATGTCTGAAACATGATGATCTGCACCGTCAGGCGCCCATCCGGGGCCGCCCTCCGAGGCCCGCCGGGGAGTGCACACGGCGGTGACGCCGCGGCGGGGCGGTGGTGCCTCCCGCGCGTGCCCCGCCGTACCGGCCCCATGCGGCGGCGCCGGTCAGGGCACCGACCGCGGACGGCGAGGCCGGAGGCCGGCACACCGGGCAGCCGCCACCGCCCGCGTACGACGCGGAAACGACGGAGCCCGGGCGACCTGACCGTGGCCGTACGGACCACGGTTCGCCGGAAGGTGATCAGCGTTCCGGGAAGGCGCCCAGGGCCTGGTCCCACCCGTCGGCCGCCCGAAGCACCGCAGACGTGTCCAGCCGCACGTCCAGGGCGTACTGGTACACGTCCTCGTCCCGCCACCCCGGGGGAGCTGCCGCCAAGGACAGGTGTACGCGAAGCACCGCCCCGTCCTCGGTCCGGTCGACGAGGTCGAACGCCAGGACGGGTTCGAGGAACTCCAGGCCGGGGGAGGACTCCTCACCGTCCTCCGGTCGGGCCACAGCCACCCGTCCCGCTGCGACCGCGCGGAGCCAGTGAGCGATCTCGCGCGCCTCCTGGGTCAGCAGGCAGGGATCGGCGAAGGCCCATCGACCGCCGGGGGTGGTGACCGACCCCGCGATGACCAGCCAGTTGTCGTCGTAGGGGTCACCGCTGGCGGTGGGGAACTGGTAGCGCAGCGGACGAAGGCTGACGCCGTTGACGTGGTCACTCAGTCGCACGGCAGCAGGTTGCCCTCCTCCGGTGCGCCACCGGAAGCCCGGGCTCACCTGTCAGCCGGCGTGGAGGACGCGAAAGCGATCGGGGTCGGCCGGGTCCCGGTCGACGACCTGGACGGGTGCCCAGGCCCATTGCCGTACGCCGACACCCGGCGTACGGGAGAACCGGATCGGCCCACGGGTGCCCTCGACCGCCACGCCGGGCCATGCCGCGGCGACGGCCGAGCGGTCCGTCCCGTGGGACCGCAGTACCGCCGCCATGACGGCGACGGTGTCCCACCCCTCGAAGGCGACGAAGGAGGGCGCCTCGCCCAGCCGTTCGCCCAGCTCCCTCCGGACGCGTTCGCCGAGCGGGCCGAGGCGCTCGGGCAGATAGCGGAGGAACGGGATCCCTGCCCCTTCCCCGCCCAGCGCCGTGAGCCATTCGGTGAGCTCCGGCTGTCCGGCAGGAGCACCGATCAGGATCTTCCCGAGTCGTCGGTCGCCCCGGACGGCCCTGACGATCGGCACCGCCGGTTCCGGATGGCCGACCAGCAGCAGGAGCGCCGTCGCACCGTGGTCGACGAGCGCGTCGCACAAGGCGTCCGGGGTGAGTGCGTTCGCGTCGAGTTCGAGGACGCTGCCGCCGTGGGCGGCGAGGTGGTCCCTCAGGATGCGGGTGCCGGACGCCCAGTAGACGCTCGGCTGGGTCGCCACGGCGATCCGGCGTCGGCCGGCGCCCAGGAGGAAGTCCGCGTAGATCCGCCAGCCGTGGGACTGAGCCGGTGCCAGGCGCGCGACCCACTCGGTCGGTTCCTCGGTGAGCGTGTCGAGCACGGCGGACGAGCAGAGGAACGGCACGCCGAGGGCGTCGGCCCGGGTGGCGGCGGCGCGGGCGACGACGCTGTGGTACTCGCCCACCACCGCGGCCACGCCCAGAGCGGCCAGTTCGTCCACGGCCGCCGCGGCCCGCTCCGGATCTGCCGCGGTGTCCCGGACCACCAGTTCCAGTGGTCTGCCGTCGATCCCGCCGGCGCCGTTGACCTCACGGACGGCCAGGTCGAGTCCCGCGAGGAGGTGTCGGCCCGACTCGGCCCAGCCGGGCCGTGTCAGGGGCGCGAGGGCGCCGAGACGGACGGAGTACCCATCTGCGTGCTCGGCTCCGGACGGCAGCGGTGGCGTGTTCATCGGGCGGCGTCTCCCCTCGGACGATGCGGTCGCGGTCCGCCCGGCTCCGCGCCGGGCGGGGCCGGCGGTTCGCGTCTCCCCCGTCTCACCGAGGCGGACGCGCCCGCGTGATCTCGCCGGTCATTGGACACACCACCACCGCCGACGGGCAACCGGTTATGTGCGAGACGGCCACGACCCGCCCGGTCAGGCTCAGCAAGCCTGCACCCGCTGGTCGGTCCGGCAACTCACCGACCACCTGCGGCGCGACGTCGCCCGTCCGATACAGATCGGCCGCGAGGCCTTGCAGACGCTGCTGGTCCGCCGCGGAACCACCTTCCAGCGCACGAGGAAGGAGTCCACTGCCCCTGGCTTCGACGCCGAGCTGGACCGGACCGAGTACGCGCTACCCCGGCGCCCCGACCGCACCTTCACCTCGACGAGTACGGACCGCTCGGCGTCCCGACCGACCGCCGGCTCCTGCTGGGCCGAGCGGGGCGGCCCGACCGGCTGCCGGCGGCCTTCCACCGCACTCATGGAGTCACCTGCCTCCACGACTCCTGATGAGCCTCGTTGTTGCGGGTCATGACGTTGTTGACGCCGATGGTCATCGGATCTCGTTGTCGGGATGCTGCGCGTCGTAAGCCTGGCGGGCTTGGGCGATGGTGTCTCGGTGCTCGAGTGACCAGTCGGCCAGTGCCTTGACGAGGTGGGTCAGGCTTGCGCCGGTCTCGGTGAGTCGGTAGTCGACCTGGGCAGGCACGGTTGGGTAGACGGTCCGCATCACCAGTCCGTCGCGTTCCAGCCGGCGCACGGTCAGCGTCAGCATCCGCTGGGAGATTCCGTCGATGGCGCGCTGGAGTTGCCGGAAGCGCCGCGCCCCGTTCGCAAGCTCGACGATCACGAGGACCGACCACTTGTCGCCCACGCGGTCGAGAACGTCGCGGATTCCGCAGTCGGGGTGGTCCGGTTGCCCGCACGGTTCCAGCGCTGCGGGGCCAGCGGTTACATCGGTGTGCGTCACTGACATGGAACTGCCTCCTTGTGGGCCGACCGCGGTCGGTTCAGGATCGCCGTAGTTACTGAAGAGAACCACGGTAGGAGATTGAACGACAGTGATCATGGTGACCGGCGCGAACGGACAGCTTGCCTCCCTCACGCTCCAGGAGTTGGCCGACCGGAAGGTGCCCGCTCTGGGCGGCAGCCGAACACCCGCCGTCGGGCAGCGCCGACTGGACTTCGACGACCGGACCAGCCTGGACCTCACCGGTGTCTCGACGCTGGTCTTGGTCTCGGCCGGGTATGCGGAGGACGACCAGGTCATCGCTCGTCACCGGGCCCTTCTTGACGCTGCGGTCCGGGACGGCGTCGCGCACGTGATCTACACCAGCCTGACCGGCGCCGGGGATCATCTTGGGTTCGCGCTCGCCCACCGCGCCACTGAGGACCTGGTCAAGGCCAGCGGTCTCGGATGGACGATCTTGCGCAATGGTCTCTACGCCGAGCTCTTCGGAGGGTTGTTGACGTGGACACCCGATGGCCTGGAGTCAGCTTTTGGTGATGGCGCTCTCTCTGCGGTGGCTCGGGCGGACCTGGCCGCAGCCGCAGCCGTCGTTGCCAGCCACCCGACCGCGCACGTCGACAAGACCTATGACCTGGTCGGCGACCCGATCACCGCCGGTGACGTCGCCGAACGTCTCGACGTCGCCCACCGAGCGATCGGGCTCAGCGAGTACCGCGCCCGGCTCCTCGCGGACGACGCACTGCTGCCGTTCCAGCCGCCGATGCTCGCCTCGATCGCCAGCAGCGTCCGCCATGGGTTCCTCAGCAACTCCAGCCCCGACCTTGTGGGACTGCTCGACCGATCGCCCACCGATGCGCTGGCCGTCGCGGTGGACACCGCGGCTGCGATGCGTCCCGGAGCACGCTGACGCGGATGGTTCATCGCAACGCGCCGCTGTCCCTCGAAGGTCGTCGGCGGCTGGTCGAACGCTGCCGTACCCGTCCCATCACGCATGTGGCCGCCGAGATGGGCATCTCTCGTGCGTGCGCATCGAAGTGGGTCAACCGCCACCGCCAGGACGGGGAGCTCGGCCTCCTGGATCGTTCCTCGGCCCCTCACCGCCAACCGGCAGCAGTCTCTGCGGACGCCGTGGCACGGATCGAGGACCCACGGCGCACGCAGAAGTGGTCAGCCTCCTGATCGCCTTCGAACTCCGAGCCGAGGGCATCAAGGTCAGCTGTCGCACGGTCTCTCGTCACCTTCTCGCTCTCGGGCTGAACCGCCGCAAGTTCATTGACCCGAACGGCTCCTCAAACCGCGACCCACGCAAGATCATCGCTCGGCGGCCAGGCCAAGGCAGCCGAACGTTCCAAGAGGAGGACGAAGCGGGGCGGCAACGTCTACCTGCACTCCGCGGTCGACGGTTACCCCCGACTCGCCTGCACCGAGGCTTTGCCTAACGAGAAAGCAGTTACTGCGATGGCATTCACGCACCGCGCCGAAGCCTTCCCACGGGCGCCGCCCGGCTCGCGTCACCAGCGGATGACGCCTTGCACGCCGCGCCACAACGGGAAGGTGGAGCGCTACGACCGGATCATCTCCGAGGAGTTCCTGTACGCCCGCACCTGGACATCAGAAGACCAACGCCGCGACGCTCTCGGCGTCTGGAACATCCACTACACCTACCACCGGCCCCACACCTCCAGCGGGAACCAGCCCCCGGCGGCTCGACTACGAGACGGCGTAACCAACGTCCTGACCTCGTACACCCAGTCAGCCACCTGAACCTCGTCGGCCTCCCTCTCACGAGGGGGGGGGACGAGGCGAGTGACAACGATGCCGGAAGCGGCCGAGGTTCAGGCTGCCCGCGCTCCCGCCTACGCCGTCGCGGAACGCCCCGCGTCCCCGAGCCGCACCACGCGTCCCTTCGGGCCGGGTGCCGCGACCGGGTGAGGCGAACGTGTGAACACCCGCCGGTTCCGCATGATCAGATAACCGTGGAGTTGTCGGAGGCGGTTGTTGGGGGACGAAAGTGGAGCTGCGCGACATAGAGATCTTCTTGGCGCTGGCCGAGGAACTGCACTTCGGCCGGACCGCGGAACGCCTGCACGTGTCGCAGGCACGCGTGAGCCAGTCCATTGCCAAGCAGGAGCGGCAGATCGGCGCCCCTCTGTTCGCCCGGAGCAGCCGCCGCGTCGAACTGACGCCTATCGGTGCCCGAATGCGCGAAGACCTCAGCGCCGGCTACCAGCGGATACGTGATGGCATCCATGATGCGACCAACGCCGCCCGCAGTGCCGCGACCACACTCACTCTTGGCCTCCACGGTCCCCAAGCACACGACCAGGCCGACCTCTTGAACTTGTTCCGCAACCGCAATCCCGACGTCGAGCTGCGCATACGGGAAATGCTTTTCACCGACCCCTTCGGCCCGCTGCGCGACGGCACCGTTGAAGTCACATCCGCATGGCTGCCCGTCCGAGAGCCCGATCTCACCGTCGGTCCCGTGATCGACGCCGAACCACTGCTGCTCATGGTGGCCACCGATCACCCGCTGGCAGCTCGGGACGAGGTGGGCATGGAGGACCTCGCGGACTGGGTTCTTCCCTACTCCGGACCGCCCACGCCCGAATACTGGCTGCAGACTCTCGTCCCCACCCATACTCCCAGCGGTCGTCCCATCCGACGAGGACCGAAGGTCACCACCTTCCAGGAAGTCGCAGCGGCCGTCGCCGCAGGCCACGCCGTCAGTCTCGTCCACGGCGACGCCGCTCGCTATTACCGCTGGCCCGGCCTGCGCTACCTCCGCCCGTACGACGCACCGACAGGGGAATGGGCCCTGATCTGGCCCACAGCCCAGGAAACCGACGCCATCCGGGCACTGGCACAGGCCGCACGGGATACCGGCCCACGAACCGGCTGACTTGCCCACGAAGGCCCGCCGACACACGACAGCACCCGTCCGGGTGCGCCATGAGCTGTCCCGTAATACCTGGCGGGCGGCACAGGTGAGGTGGTAGATGAGCTATTTCCAGGTACCGCCATCAGACCTGAGCAGTTTGTTTTCAGGAACGGTGAGGTCGAAGGTGCGCAGGCATGTAAACGGTCAACGCTTTCGCGGTGCGGTGTCAGCCGAGTTTTACGTGTTCGCCCCACCATTGCTTGGCGGGAACGTTCCAGCTCTTGACGGGTGCGGCGAATTTGCCAGTGGTGTCCGACTTGAAGGTGAAGAGGGCGGCGCGGGCGTCGTCGTAGCCGTAGAAAGCGGCGACGTCGTCGCGGCCGTTCCCGTCGTAGTCACCCGAGACCAACTGCACGTGTTCCGGGTACCAGTTGCCCGGTGCGGTCTCCCACGACTTCCGGGGCGCGAGGAAGGTGCCGTCGGTGTCGCTGAGCCAGGTGAACATGGCGGCGGAACCGTCCGCGTAGTCATACATGGCGGCAAGGTCATCGCGCCCGTTGCCGTTGTAGTCACCCGAGGTGAGCTTGACACTCTCGAATGTCCAGTTCCCCGGAGAAACCGTCCACGACTTCGTCGGTGCACCGAACCCTCCACTGGAGTTCGCTATCCAGGTGAAGGCAGAAACCGTACCGTCGTCATAGCCGTAGAGAGCAGCCGCATCGGTACGGCCGTCACCATTGAAGTCGCCGCTGGTAAACTTGACGTGCTCGCCCCACCAGTACGCTTCGGGCACATTCCAGCTCTTGACCGGGGCCGAGAAACCACCGCCGGTTGCCGATGTGAAGGTGAACAGGGCGGCACGCCCGTCCGAGTAGCCGTAGAACGCGGCTACATCGTCGCGGCCATTACCGTCGAAATCCCCCGAGGCAAGCTGGACATGCTCGGGATACCAGTTGCCCGGTGCGGTCTCCCAGGACTTCCGGGGCGCCTGGAAAGTGCCGTCGGCATTGCTGGGCCAGGTGAACAGAGCGACAGACCCGTCCGCGTAGTCGTACATCGCCGCCAGTTCGGAACGACCGTCACCGTCGTAGTCACCGGCCGTCATCTTGACGCTCTTGAACGTCCAGTAATTGGGCTGCGACGTCCACGACTTCACCGGAGCCGCGAACCCCCCATCACTCTTGGCCAGAAACGTGAACAACGACACCGTGTGATCGTCATAGCCGTACAGGACCGCGACGTCATCACGCCCGTCACCGTTGAAGTCCGCATGCACCCGCTGCGACGGCTCCGCCACCGACACCTCAGGAACCGGGGCACTGTCGTCGACGATCTTCTTGTACCGCATCGGCTTGAACGTGCCGTAGCCCGAATAGTAGGGATACGGGATGGAGCGGTGATGCACGCCGCTGCCCGTGAACTCGTAGCCGGTGTAGGACGTGTGAGCCGAGTTCTCCCACTTCTCGAAGAGGGCTATGTGCCCGGAGTTACCGGCCGAGTCGTTGTTGAGTGCGTCGCCCGGCTTCAGGTCGTCCTTGGATATCCACTCCCCGTACCCGTTCGGAACGAAGGTGTTCGTGGCCTGCGAGCTCGACAGGCCCCAGGCCATGGAGACGTACCCGGAGCAGTCGGTGCGATAGCCGTCGTGGTACGCACCCTGGTTGTACGGGAGGCCCTTGCCCACCCAGCTCGCGGCGCGCTTGAGCGCCTCACTACGGGTGACCGGGGAATCCGCTGTCGCGCGGCTGCGCGCCCCCTCGTCCTGACGGGGTGTCACGGCTCCCTGGCCGCCGAATCTTCCTGTCCCCGGGTCGCTCTTCTGCGGAGAGTCGGTCATCGGGGCGGCAGTCGTGCCGGCCGGCACCGAAGCCGCAGCCGCAGCGCCGAAGACGACCGTACTCAGTACGGCAGCAACGGGCACGGTGAGGCGCCAGATGAAACGTTTTTCATTCGATCTAGGAGGCATCTTCTCTTTCTTTCCTCATGGCAACCGCATCTTGCTGATGCAATGTCCAGAACATGTCATGCTCCGTAACGGACTGAAGAGCATGCCGAATCAGAAAAGCCAAACGAGCGCTCGACACCGCGCGTGGGCAGGGTTTGGCAAGCGATGGAACGAGACGAGGCCGCCCGGGAAGAGCCGTTCAACCGCCCAGTGAGAACCCACGTCTCGCGCTTTGCCGACGAAACCGCCGATCACGGCGTCCGTAGGTCGGCCGGCGCGAATGGACTGCCGATATGCGCAAGCCGTCCTTGGCGACCAACTCGCCGCCCTGGTGCGCCCCTGCGGTTCCCCGCCCCATCCACATACGCCCTGAGGCAGCGGGGTGCCGGGACGCGGCTGCCGCCCCCTACGGTCCCTGCGTCGCCCAGCTGCCCGGCCGACGCCGCACAGGGCAGGAACGGCCAGTCCGCTCCGGGCGCGTTCGCGCAGATGTCGAACAGCCCGATACGCCGTCCGTCACCCAGAGTCAGCCGACACGTGGCCAGTCGTAGGCACCACCTGAGGAGGTGGTGAGTAACCAGAACTCGACGCTGCGGTGAGCCTGCAGACATGCATTACGAGCACTGTTCCTCCGACTTGTCTTCACATGCAACACAGGATCCGCACGTGGCGCGTGCCCCACGATGCGGCAGCGATCAGGCAGGAACAACAACCAGTTTGTAATAGACAGATAAGTCTGAGGTTATCCACGCAGGCCAGGGGCAACCGGCCGGTGGGCGCGTAGGTGACTGCGGCACTGCCCCGAGCGCGGCAAGGATCTGTCCGACGACACGGAGTCCAGCATCTGACGGCCGATGGAGTCCCGGTCACGCACCGGGGCCAGGGAGCCGTCGACGATCCACAAAACGGTCGCACCAACCGGCGGGCCACGGGCTGGAACGCGAGAAACGGGCCCAGCTTCTGGGCTACGCGACCCACCGCCGAGGACGCGACACCGAAGGGGGCGGCTTCCCCTCCGGTAAGCTTTCTGATCTGGGTCGTTGCTGATCGCGTTGGTTTGCCGGATCGTCGTGCCCACGGTCGGACATCGAGGTGGCGATGGTTTCGCGGCTGGAAGGAGAACGCTCAAGTCGACGCCAGCCCTGGTGGGGGCCGGCTGGTCCGCGAGCTCAGCCAGTGAGGTGACATGTACCACCGTCCAGGCTGGTAGTCGTCGTCGCAGAAGATCTTGGGCAGCGGTACTCTCCGCGCTTCGAGCTGAGTCGCAATCGCCATGACCTCCCACTGAAGTCTCCGGCTCCACGGCGAAGTTCGGGCAGGACTCACCACAGCGTTTGTGCTGCGATGCGGGAGCTGCCCCGTGCCGCAGTCGTCGGTGTCGAGTGCAGTCGCTCTTCGGCCATGGCTATTCGAACGGCCCGATACCGGCTGGTACAGGGTGCCGGGCTAGTGGTCGAATCGGCGCCGGAGTCGTCTCATCGAATATGCGTGCACTTTCTGGGGGTGGGGGCCCCTCACTTGAGGCGGCTGAGCGCAAGCGCGTCCGCGCAACGCGGGCGCGTCCGCTTCGTCGAGTGGCAGAAGCGGCAAGCAGCAACAAGGGGGATGAACAACCGGATGAAAAGACCCACGGGCATAGTCTGCGCCGCTGTCGTGTGCGCCCTGCTCGGTCTGCAGGCGGGTACCGGCAGCGTGAGCGCCCAGGTGCGCGGCGAACCGGTGGCGGTCGCTCCGGCCGGGGCCGCCGAGGACACCGAACTTCCTCAGGTCAGCGGCGTAGCTGCCGGAAGCGCCGACGCGGCGGGCAGTGGGGCACACGTGGCCACCGTGCGGGCAGTTGCCGAGAGGGGCCCCCGTCACGACTACAACCGTGACGGCCGAAGCGACATGGTGGCCTGGTACGACTACTCAGACGGCAGCGACGCCATGCACACCTTCGCAGCCGGCCCCGACGGCAGCCTCTCCGGGCCCCTCAAGGGGTGGGAGGCGACCGAGGGCAACTACTGGGCCGAGCACATGAAGTACGTCACCGGTGACTTCGACGGAGACGGGACGGGTGACGTCGCCGCCTTCTACGGCTACGACGACGGAAAGGTCTCCCTGTTCACCTGGCTCGGCAAGGGGGACGGGAAATTCGGCACCCGCCTCACCTCCTGGACCGTGGCCCCCGGAAACTGGACCTTCGACGCCATCACCGCCGAGGCCGGGGACTTCGACGGTGACGGCCGCGACGACATCGCCGCCTGGTACGACTACCGCAACGGCGACGACAAGCTGTTCACGTTCCTCGCCCGGTCCGACGGCGGCTTCGCCAGCCCCTTCTCGTCCTTCGCGCGCGCTGCAGCGGATGGGTGGGAGGTCGGGCGTATGAAGTTCGCCACCGGCGACTACGACGGCGACGGCCGCGACGACCTGGGTGTGCTGTACGGCTATGCCTCCGGCACCGTTACTCTGATGTCCTTCACGGGCGAGCCCGGAGGCGGGTTCGCCGAGCCGGTCCGCGGCTGGGAGTCCACCACCGGCTGGACGTTCAGCCGGGCGACCGTGCACTCCGGTGACTTCGACGGTGATGGTCGTGACTCCATCGCCGCCTGGTACGACTACGCCGACGGGCACGACGCCCTGATCGGCTTCGACCTCGACACCGAAGGTGAGTTCGGCAATCGCCGCGAAATCCTGAACAGGCCGGCGGGCTGGTACGAACGGTCCCGTATGAAGATGGTCACCGGCGACTACAACGGTGACGGCCGTGACGACCTCGCCACGGTCTACGGCTACACCGACCTCCGGTTGGGCACGGTGAAGACCATCACCTTCACCGCCCAGGCGGACGGAACCCTCACCGGAGACCTGCACGGCTGGGAAACCGAGACAGGCTGGACCTTCGACAGGATGCGTCTGGTCGAGCGCCACTCGGAAGGGCTGCCGATCTGCCCGACGGTCTTCGGACACGGCGGCTATCCGGCAGAAGCGCCGGGGTGGGAGCGGGACCAGATTCGCCAGCCGAACCACCCCACAGGGCTTGCCCAGCAGAAGAGCTGGGGAGCAGCCGGTGTGGAGGCCGACCTTCAGCTCACCAAGGACGGCACCAAGGGCGTGATGTGGCACAACAAGTCGACCAGAGGCCTGACGGGACCGACAGCCGACGCGAACGCGGTCTGGTGGGCCACCGGAGCCGACCAGCTCAAGGACCGGACCATCGACCGAGGCCCGTACAAGGGTGAGACCGTGTACACCTTCCGGGAATGGCTCGACAGCGCCAGAAGCCAGAACATGGCCGCCCTCGTCGAACTCAAGGGTGAGGCCGGGCAGTCACTCCTCAACAGTGACGCCACCATCCGCGAGACCGCATGGAACGAGGTCATCGCCCCCATCAAGCAACGGATCGCCTCCCAGCAGATCATGATCTACACGGGGAGCGACAACGTCGATCTGAAGGCCGCGCTCAAGCAGCGAATCGAGGCGGCGGGCCTTGGCATCACGCTCAGGAACCACCCGCGCTGGGTCGACGGGATCGGCTGGGAGGAGCCCGCCCCGGCGGCCTCCGGCAACTACGCGACGTGGCTGAACAGGCTGAGCCGTTACGGTCTGCCGACCACCTCGGTACCGATGGCCACCACCTGGCCGAAGGAGCTGAAATCCTGGCTGAGCGGCAGATGCGTCTGACACTCGAGGCGCACCTTGACTCCCCCGCCAGTCGCCGCAACCACGCCGGTCTCGGATAGGAAACCCAGGCTTGGCCGGCTGCTCTCCGGGTGTTCAACTACCGCTTCCAGGGCAGGAAGGCGTGTTCACGCCAATCGCTCATCAAGGGACGGCTGGGTGACCATCCGGCCAGGGGACACTCCGGGCGCCGTTCGGTGCGACGCGTCGGGATCCAGCCCCATTCGCTGTCGTGCGTTAGTTCGATCCATTTTTGGATCAAGCATCACCCCGACTCTGTTCACGACCTACTCACGGGTGATGCACGGTGCACACACAAGCACGAAGACTCCTCACCACACTCCTGGCCTTGGCGCTCCTAGCCGTCCCAGGGGCCATCCCCTCCTGGGCCTCCCCCGGAGGCCAACAGGCCTCTGTACCCCCGTCGGCTGCCACAACGACGGCCGCCGTGAGAACCGCGTCGGACCTCCCGAAGCCGCCCAAGGCCATGACGCTGGCCGAGAGACGCCAGCAGGTGAAGCGGGACCGGGGCCAGCTGTCGCCCATGCACAACTACATCGACCCGCGCGCGGAAAAGCCGTCCGGGACACCGCACCCCCGTCCCACCGAGCCCGCCGACCGAGGCCCGGCCGCCAACGGATCGGCAGCTCCGTTCGACGCACAGGCCACAGGGAATCCCTCGTGGGTCAGCGCGTACGCCACTGCTTACCCGGCGATGTTGTCGATCGGCGGGCAGTTGCAGCTGCCGACGGGCACGGCGGCATCCCAGGTGTCCGGGATGTGGCTCTACGTCCGCGACGAGGCGGGGAACTTCGTCCTCCAACAGGAGATCAAGCGCTCCACCGGTGACCCTTCGGGCCGCTATCTCGACAACGGCGCCTGGTGCTACGGATGGTGGCCAGGCAACGCATACCCCGCCGACCAGTGCTTCTGGTGGAGCGGCAGCACGCTCGGGGGGCATCTCGAGGACGGCAAGAAGTACTACGCCTGGATCTTCCTCACCGGCGCGGACGGGTCCTCGAGTCCGGACGGAACCACCTCCCCCCTGGTGGAAGCCTTCTACACGCCTGACATCCCTGGAGCGCAGGCGGGCATCTGCACCTGCTACGCGCAGGCTCACCGTGCGGACCCGGTCAACACGGCGACCGGCATGTTCTTCGAACAGCTCACCGATGCGTCCCTGGTCGGCCCAGGTGTGCCCCTAGCCCTGGAACGCACATACCGTTCCGACTCGACCGCGGCGGGCCTGCTGGGCCGAGGCTGGGCGACACCGTTCGACTCGAAGCTCACAGTCGCGACGGGAAAGGCCACCTACCGGGCGGACGACGGGGCGTCGTTCGTGTTCACGCAGAACGGCGACGGGACGTACAAAACCCCGGCCGGGTCGGCGGCCAAGCTGGTCAAGGGGACCAGTGACTACGTCCTGACCACGCCCGACCACACCAAGCGGACCTTCACCAGCGGTGGTCAGCTCACCTCCGTCGTGGACAAGGCAGGGAAGGGGCTGGGCCTGACGTACGTGTCCGGCAGGCTCGCCTCCGTCAAGGACGCCGCCGGACGCACGACGACGTTCACGGTCGGTGCCGACGGGCTGCTGACCAAGGTGGCCCTGCCGGACACTACATCGGTGTCCTACGGCTACACCGGTGGTCTGCTGACCTCGGTGACCGATCCCGCCGGAAAGACCTCTTCGTACACGTACGACGCGAACAAGCGGCTGTCGTCCTACACCGACCCCGCGGGCGGCAAGGTCAGCAACACCTACGACACCGCAGGCCGGATCGCTTCCCAAACCGACCAGAACACCAAGACGAGCACGTTCACCTGGGACGGCAGCCGCGAGTCGCACACCACGGCGCCCGACGGCGGCGTGTGGACCGACGTCTACTCCGGCAACGTCCTCATGTCGACCATCGACCCGTACGGCAAGAGCATCACCTACGACTACGACCGCAATCTGCGGCCTGTCGGCATCACCGACCAGCGCGGCAACACCACGTCGATGACGTACGACAGCGCCGGCCGCATGCTCACGCGCAGTTCGCCGTCGGGGCTCGGCTACAAGGAGATCTGGACATACGACTCCTCGGGCAACATCACCAGCCACACCGACGGCCGCGGCAACAAGACGACCTACGCGTACAACACGTCCAACCAGCTGACGACCACCACCGACCCGCTCGGCGGCACCACCGCCTACACGTACACGACACTCGGCGCCGTCCAGACGGTGAAGACACCACGCGGCAAGGTCACCACCTACGGCTACGACACAGCCGGTAACCGCACCTCGGTGACCACACCCCTGGGTGAGAAGGCGACGTTCACCTACGACGCGGCCGGGCGGATCCTGACCAAGACGGACCCGCGCGGCAACGTCACCGGCGCCGACGCCACCGCCTACACGACGACGTACGCCTACGACGGGCGCGGGCTGCTCAGCTCGGCCACCGACCCGCTGGGCCGCACCACGGCCTACACCTACAACGGCGCGGAGCAGCTCCTCACCGCGGAGAACCCCGACGGCGAGACCACTGCATTCGCCTACGACGACGCCGGGCACCTGACCAGGACGACAGACGCGGCGGGGAAGTTCGTCACCCGCACCTACAGCGCCGCCGGGTACCTCGCCTCCGAGACGAACGCTGCCGGTAACAAGACCACCTACACCTACGACAAGGTGGGACGCCTGCTCACCAGCGTCTCCCCGCGCGGCAACGTCACAGGCAATGACCCGGCCGCATATACGACGAGCTACGCCTACGACGCCGCAGGCAACAGCACCAAGGCCATCGGTCCCACCGGCGCGTTCACCACCACGACCTACGACGCGATCAACCGGCCGCTGGTGAACACCGACCAGCTGGGCCACACCACCGGCTACACGTACGACGCCAACGACAACGTCACCAAGGTCACCGACGCCGCAGGCAAGACGACTCTGTCCGTCTACGACAAGAACAATCGGCTCTCCAGCAGCACCAACCAGCTGAGCGAAACCAGCACCTACACCTACGACGCCGACGGGAACCTGCTCAGCAGCACCTCGCCCCTGGGCAACAAGGAGAGCTGGACCTACGACGACGACGGCCGCCAAGCCACGGCCGTGGACCCGCGAGGCAACGTCACCGGAGCCTCCCCCGCGCAGTACACCACCACCTACGGCTACGACACGGTCGGCAACGTGACCGCTGTGACCGACCCGCTCGGCAACGTGACCAGAACCGAGTACGACGCCGTCGGAAAACTCACCCGGAGCACGGACGCCGACCAGCGCGCCACCACCTACAGCTACGACAAGCTCGACCAGCTGACCACCGTCACCGCCCCCGGCGGCGCGGCCACCACCTACGGCTACGACACGGTCGGCAACATGACCGGTCGCACCGACGCCAACGGCCACGTCACTTCCTACGGTTACGACGCGGCGCACCGCCTGACATCGGTCACCGACCCGCTGGACCGGGCGACGTCGTACGCGTACGACGCGGACAGCAATCCGGTCAAGGTGACGACGCCCCGCGGCACCACCACCCGGACGTACGACGCCCGCGGTCTGATCACCAAGATCGACTACTCGGACTCCACGCCGGACGTCACCCTCGGCTACGACGACGCCGGGCAGATGACCGCCCGCGCCAACGCGAAGATCTCCGAGGATTTCGTCTACAACGCGGTCGGTGACCTCACCAAGACCCGCGGCTTCGCCTACACCTACGACGCCGCCGGGCAGATGCTCACCCGCAAGTACTCCGACGGCAACACCATCGGCTACACCTA
Organism: Streptomyces sp. SirexAA-E; assembly: GCF_000177195.2. Classification (GTDB taxonomy): domain Bacteria; phylum Actinomycetota; class Actinomycetes; order Streptomycetales; family Streptomycetaceae; genus Streptomyces; species Streptomyces flavovirens. Next base: position 5,620,113 of record NC_015953.1, on the reverse strand, counting down.
CGACAAGGACGGCCGCACCGCCACGATGACGGCCGACGGCACCACCACCACCTACACCTCCGACGCGGCAGGCAACCTCACCAAGACGGCGCTGCCCAACACGGAGACCGAGGAACGCACCTACGACCGAGCGGGCCGCGTCACCGCCGTCACCTCCACCAAGGCGGGCACTACGGTCACCAAGACCGCCCTGACCCTGTCGGCGGCCGGTCTGCCCACCCGCGTCGACGTCACCCGGGCCGGAGTCGGCACCGGCGGCTACGACCAGACCTACGACACCGCCGGCCGCCTGACCTCCGGCTGCTACCCCCAGCCCTGGATCACCGGCTGCGCCGCGACCCGCACCACGTCCTACACCTACGACAAGGTCGGCAACCGCCTGACCTCCACCCTCGGCACCACGTCAACCAACTACGCCTACGACGACGCCGACCAGCTCACCTCCACCACCGCCGGGGCCACCACCACCGCATACGAGTACGACGCGGAAGGCAACCAGACAAAGGCCGGCACCGACACCTTCACCTACGACCTGGCCGGACAGATCTCCTCCGCCACCGTCGCAGGCGCCGACTACGCCTACGACCACGACGCCGGCGGCAATCAGGTCGCCACGCTCCAGGACGGCACGGTCACCAGCCGGACCCAGTGGGACCCCAACGCACCACTGCCGATCCTCGCCACCGAGTACGACAGCGCCTGGACCGTCAAACAGTCCTACCGCTACGACCCCCTCGGCCAGCCCGCCGCCACCAAAACCGGCACGGGCGCGGTCTTCTACTACCACCACGACACCCAGGGCTCCCCGCTCGACGTCACCAGCAGCACCGGCGCCCTCCACCAGCGCTGGGCCTACGACCCCTACGGCACCCGCGTCCTGGGCACCGTCACCACCGGCGCACCCCCAAGCACCCCCACGTACACCGGTGCCCGCTATGAGGCAACCACCGGCAACATCGACCTCCACGCCCGCCAGTACACCCCCGCCACCGGCCGCTTCACCAGCACCGACCCGGCTGCGCGCGGTGCCTCGACTCCCTACGTATCCCCGTACGCCTACGCCGACAACAAGCCCACCGCGCTGACCGACCCGAGCGGCCTTGCTCCGGTTCCGGGCGATGACAACGGCAACGGACACGTCGACAGCCTCGGCGAGGGACTGAAGATCTTCGGCAACGGCTTCCTGCAAGGGCTCAAGATGCCCTTCGAGTTCCTCGGGGACGCCCAGGACGCCTTCACCGGCGCCAATGGAGGCGCCGGGGCGTTCGTCGACAAGTACCTCCCCGTCCGCCCCGCCTACCGCCTCTACCGCGCCGAGTACATGCTCCGCCAACAAGGCTGCGACGCACTCGCCGACCTCTACGCCGAAGCAGCTGACGAACTCACCCAACAGCTCGCCGTCACCGGACTCGGAGGACTGACCGGGTGGCGGCGAGCAGCCGTCGCTCCCGAGGCAACTCCTTTCAAGGTGGGGAACCTTAGATTCGGCCCCGGCGGCGGCGGCGTGACCTTGGGGCATGGGGGCATTCCCTACAAGACCCCCCTCACCCCACAGCTCAAGGCGTTGGTCAATCCGCAGGGCGGCGAGACGAACTGCCGTGCCTGCGCGGTGGCAGTCGATCGTCTGCTCGCCGACGGCGCTCCCTCCTCGGCTCCGGGCAAGCTGGGTGCCGGCTCGACTGCGCCGCTCGAAGCCCTGTACGGAGGGAGACAGTTCAAGTCGTCCACCATCTCCGGCATCGTCAATGAGATCAAAACCGCAGGGGAAGGCGCCAGAGGTATCGTCATGGGTCAGAAGGGCAGACAGGCCCATGTCTTCAACGTGGTAAACGTCAAGGGAGACGTCGTGTTCCTGGACGGCCAGTCGGGACATGCCAGCCTCTCGCCATGGCGGAACTTCTCTCTCCTGAGGACAGACTGATGCTGGACATCGAAGACGCTGCCGTGCTGGCCCAGAACTTTCTGGACCAGCAGGTCAGCCACGAAGGCATGACCTTCGCGCTTGTCGAAGGGGCACGCGCCCAAGTGGGGAACGACTTCTATTTCGACTGCCAGTCAGCTGCCTATCTCCGTGACGGAAACCCCCGGGACATGGCCGTCGGTACGGGCTACCTGCGCGTTGACGGGAAGACCGGAGAATGCCGACTACTGGGTGCAGTCGAGTCTGCGGAGCTCGACCTCTTCTGAACTGACGAGTCAAAGCACCCGCAGAGCGTCGCCAGGCAAGGCCCGTTGGCTGCGGCAATCGTGTGCCGCAGCCAACGGGCCGATGCCTTTGACCCAGCTCCCAAGGTGATCCCGGCTCCGCGTGCTGGCACAGCCGAAGGGGTCCTGCCGACCGGACCTTGGGCAGGGGCAAGGTCTCCGGTGCGAGCGTCCCACTGCACCACTGCACCGCTATGGGCTGTGGAGAAGCGCGGTAGACCTTGGCGAGACGGTCCGCCTGTTCGTTTCGTCATGTGCATCGGCTGTTCTGGATGCGCTCTCTGGGAATGCGGTCAGCCGCCACGCGACTGTGTGGGGAACCGGCAGTCGGCCCGAGGGGGTGCACGGTGGTCCCTGTACCGGCGTGGTTTGCTTCGCCTGCCGGATTCACTACATTCGGCGCTCTGGGGACTCGTCAGGGAGTCGCCAAGCGGCTGTTGCCAACCAGAGAGTGTTCCGGACGGCCAAGGCTTCATATTCAAGCGACAAGCGTCATATGAGCGTCAAGAGCCTCCGACCGAGAACCTTGAAGGCGTCGCCGACGCAAGGGCCTCCCGGTGAATGCGCAGGTCAGGGGCACTGGGGCGATCCGTCCCCTCCACCCGCCGCGCGGAGGGAAACAGGTCGAGCAACCCACCTGCACCACAAAACCTCAGGTCATACGCCCTTCGCCGCCGGCTCCAGGATCGCCACGCACTCCACGTGATGCGTCATCGAAAAGATGTCGGATAGGCCGGATTCCGAAGAACGGCAGGTCAGAGCTAGCTTCTCGGCTCACCAGCCTGCTTGCTGACGTCGAGAGCGTCAGACGAGCGTCACAAAGGACCGTTTCGCCCTCTGCCACGACGTACTCGCATGTGGCCCCTCGTGGGGAGGGATCAGCGGCGCTCCACGCGGCGAACGTCGGCCTGTTCAGCGTGGGGCCCTCTTGTCGAGCAGTGGGACGCGGTGACCGCTGGGCACCGTGTGTGGATGACCGGGGAGAGCGCGGTGGACTTGGAAGCAGCTCGGTGTACCGGCTGAGTCGCGGTGCCCGTTTTGGATACTTGACGCGGGCATTCCCTGGATCAGGTCGCCCAACGCTCTCCCCGGCACATCCGACTCCGTGGCCGAAAAGGATTCCGTCCTCGCAGCCCTCGCGGAGACTCCCGGACGATGATCAACACGGACAACGAGGAGAGGAAAGCGTGCCGATGGAGGCATTCACGTACGAGCCCGCCGCCGATCGGCTCTTCGGAGTGGTCCACATCGCGCTCGACCACGAGGGCGGGACACTGACGGTGAGCGGCGATGGGTTGCCGCGCACCGAGATCCGGCGGAGCGCCGGTACCCCGCCGGAAAGCCATGTGCCGATCGGTACGCGCGAACAGCGGCGGCTTACCCTGAGCGTGGACGGCGCGGACGAGGCCCTGCGCCCTGCGAAGGGCTTCCTGACCCGGCGTTCCTACCGGGTGGAGGTCGAATCCTCGGCGCGGGCACACGGGTATCTGCTGGTGCCGGACTCTCTGGGCACCAGCCGTCTGCTGCGCGACGGCCGTCTCCTTGGCGTCTTCACGTCGACCGGGGACGGGTCGGTCAGCGCCGAGTGGGAGGAGCCGAACAGCGGCGAGCACGCGGAGCCCCACGACGCCGCCGTGGGGTACGCGCTCGCCGCCGCCTTCGGGACGGGGGCCGAGCCGATGTGGAAGCTGACGCTGAACGCCTTGCTGGAGATGTGGCCGTGAGCAGGTCTGCCCTCATTTCTCAGCCTGCGGCAGCGGGTGGGAGCAGGTCGAGCGGGCGACGAAAGCGATGCCGTCGTAGTCCTTCGCCGGTACGAGCGGCGCGGTGTGGAAGCGGTAGGAGAACCGCGGCACGTTGGCGCCGAAGCTGCGCTGTGCCTGCGGCGCGTGCAGCCAGGGGGCGGTGCAGCGCAGGTCGATGTAGTAGTCGCCCTTGAGGGCGTCGGCGAGCCGTGCCTCGATGGACCGGGTTCCGGTGCCGATGCGGTGCCGTACAGGAGGGGCCTGCAGGTGGTCGCCCCTGCGGGCGAGGAAGGAGCCCTTGCCGAAGAGCAGGGCCAGGGCGTAGTAGCGGTCACCGTAACGCTCACGGAGCCTGCTGCCGAGCGCGGTGACCCGGTCCCCGTACGTGCCCTTCGCGAGGTGACCGTTGTGCGCCCAGACCATGACCCGGGCCGCCGGATCGGCGTCCACGAGGCGGGCGACGGCATCGGCCATGGCGCGGTCGCGCACGGCGAAGGCGCTCTCCTCCCGGCCGGACTGGTCAAGCGAGCGGGTCACGAGATCGGCGGCGCGGACAAGGATCCGCGCGTGCTCCACGAGCTCGTCGTCGGCGTCGGCGTGGTCGGCGAGGTGGCGGGCGACGTCCTCGGCGCGCTGCCGGAGCTCCTGTTCGGGGTCGGGGCGCGAGCCGGGGCGGGCGTGGATCAGGACCTCCAGGGCGCGGGCGTCCTCCTCGCGTCCGGGCGCGTGCGCGCGCAGGAAGGACGTCACGACCTCGACCGAGTCGGCACCGCGCTGCGGGTCGATGCCGACGAAGCGGACCCGGCGCTCCTCGGCCAGGTCCCGGTTGTGCGCGTGGAGCCACTCGACGAGGTCGACCATCTCCCGCGTGCGCCAGGTCCAGAAGCCGAGCCGGGCGACGAGCCGCGCCGGGTCTCCGACGCCGTGCCGGACGTAGGCGTCCAGAGCGCGGGCGGCGGACTCGCTGGCCTCCATGGCGAGGGTGGTGAATCCTTCCTCGCGGACCAGGAACTCCATGATCCGGTGCTTGAGCCGGAAGAACTCGGCTGTGCCGTGGGTGGATTCGCCGAGGCCGACGATCCGGGCGCCGCGCAGCGTCTCCCCCAGCGGCTTCAGGTCGTCGGTGGGCGCACCTGGGGTCAGCGTGTCCAGGGGGCGGGCGTGCTCGGTCAGCCAGCGGGCGATCTCGTCGGGCACCGGGGTGCCCCTCCTCCCTGCGTGCGGCGTGGCGTGGCCCCTGCGGCCCGCCCGTGTCGCCGCACGCGATCGTGTATCAGCTCTCGGCCTCACGGCACGCCGTCAGGATCTCCCTGAGGTCTCGTACGGCGTCCTCTCGGCCATGGTCGGAATACACGCCCGCGACGTTGACGACAACTTCGTCCACGCCCGCGCGTCCGTATTCGGCCAGTCCGGCGGCGATCTCGCGGGGGGTGCCGTGCAGGAAGACGCCGGCGTCGACGAGGGCGCGGGCGCGGGCGCCGAGGTTCGGGCGGCTGTGGTGCACGCGCAGCCCGGCGCGGCGGAGCATGTCGGTGTAGTGGCGTCCGGCGAGGTGGGCGCGTGCGGCCGTGTAGGCGAGACGGTACGGGTTGCGGTGCGGGCGATCGACGGCGGCGTGCACAACGGTGACGACCCGCGGCACGGGGCGGCCCGCCTCGGCGGCGCCCTTGGCCATGGCGGGCAGCAGGGTGTCCTGGACGTAGCCGTGCGGGGTCTCCAGCTGATCGCGGCGTCCGCGACCTGCCTGGCGGCGCGTGCGAGCGCGGGACGCAGCACGCCGAGTCCGGTCTTGACGCCGGGGTGCGCCAGTGAGGGGAGCCGGATGGCGCCGTCGTCGTCCTCGGGGCCGAGCAGCCGCCGCACCTCCCGGAGGTAGGCGAGGCAGGCGTCGCGCGGGCTGTCGTACGGCTTGCCGTGCAGTCCCGCGACGAAGTCCGGGGTCGCGGGGCCGAGCCCGAGAACGGTGGGGTGCCCGGTGAGCAGCGCGAGGGAGCGGGACTGGATCGCGGCCTCCATGGGGTGCCGCAGCGGCATCAGGACGACGCTGGTGCCGACCGGGACGCGGTATCCCCGCCCGGCCAGATAGGCGAAGACCTGCTGGGTGTCCGCGCTCAGCGACTGGCCCTGCCAGAGGCGGGCGGCCCCACCGTCGCGGACGAGTGCGGCGAACGGGACGAGGGACTCGGGGTCCGTCGGCATGAGGGGGTACAGGACGGATACGCGCATCGTTCGGCCTCAGGAGGACGCGGCTTCGGTCAGATAGCCCGAAGCCTGGATTCGGAAGAGACGGGCGTAGACGCCGTCGGCTCGCAGCAGGTCCTGGTGGACGCCGTCCTCGATGACCCTCCCGTTCTCCAGGACCACGATCCGGTCGGCCATCCGGACCGTGGAGAAGCGGTGGGCGATGACGAGGGAGGTGGCGCCGCGGGCGACGTCCCGGAGCCGGGAGAAGATCTCGGCTTCGGCCTCGGCGTCGATCGCCGCGGTCGGCTCGTCGAGGACGACGACGGGGGCGCGCCTCATGAAGGCGCGGCTGAGGGCGATCTTCTGCCACTGTCCGCCGGAGAGCTGGTGCCCGTCCTCGAAGTGGCGGCCGAGGACGGTGTCGTGGCCCTGCGGGAGCTCGTCCACGATCGCCGAAGCGCCGCCCGCGCGGGCCGCCTCCGCGATGCGTGCGGTGTCCTCGCGGGCCTCGACGCGGCCGAAGCCGATGTTGTCGCGGACGGGCAGCTCGTAGCGGATGAAGTCCTGGAAGATGACGCCCATGTGGCGTTGCAGATCGTCGAGGTCGTACTCCTCGATGGCCACGTCGTCGACGAGGATCTGCCCGCTCGTCGGTTCGTAGAGGCGCGTGAGGAGCTTGACGAGGGTGGTCTTGCCGGCGCCGTTCTGCCCGACGAGGGCGACGCACTCGCCGGCCGGCAGGGTGAAGCTGACGCCGTCGAGGACGACACGGCCGGTGCCGGGGTAGACGAAGCGCACGTCCCGGAACTCGATGCCTTTGCGGAGCGTGTCCGGGAAGGGCCGGGTGCCGCCCTTGAGCCGGCGTTCGGGCAGGGCGAAGAAGGCGAAGAGGTTGCCGAGGGACCGGCGGTACGGCGAGCTGGACCAGGTGATGCGCGCGTATCTGGGTCAGCCGGCGGACGACACCCCGGAGCGGCGCAGTCGCGCCCTGGACGCGTATCTCCGTCACACCTGGCATACCCGCCCTGCGGCCGTCGCGGAGGCGGAGCGACAGCTGCGCGCGTACAGCCGTAATCCTCCGGGCCGCATCCGGCAGAAGCTGGGCGAGTTCTACTCCATCCCGGACACCGGAAAGCCCCAGTCGGACATCGGTGACTGGCTGATGGTGCTGGCCGACCACCTGAAGAGGAGCATCGAGGAGGGGGACGTTCCGGAGCCATCGCGCCCGCAGACGCACTGGGAGTGACACGCGCGTTTTCCGGAGACCGCGCAACTGCTGGGGGGTTGGTTCTCGCAGGATATCGTCGACGAGTTCCTCGGCCACGACGCCGCGGTCGCCGACTACGCCGACACCACGAACCCGCAGTTGGTCGCCCGCCTCGTGGGTGAACTGCACGAGTTGCTCGCCCTCCCCCTGGACGAGGGGGATTACGCCCTGGCTGCCGCCGAACTCGGCATGGAGGTGGGCCCGCCGGAGCCGTTCTCCCACGGCGCCTGGTTCCAGTCGCTGGCGGCGACACTGTCTGGTGCCTGATTTGGCTGGACTGTCGGGGGACGGGCGCTCCACAGCCACAGGACGGCATGAACGTGGACAGCACCTCAGGGCCGAGCCCTCGCGAGACCCCACCTGAAGGTCCGACCAGCCGGTGACCGCAGCCCTTTGAGAACATCGCCAGGGCCTCAACAGCGCAACCCGGACGAGACGCAGGCGATCCGCAGTCCGAAGGCGGATGTGTCTCAGCGCCCTGACCGCACCGTCCGGGGCCAGGACGGCTACACCGACCTGGCCACCCGGGCGGCCGGATGGCTCGCGGCGGCCAAGAAACCTCTCCGCCATGATGACGCGACGACCCGTACTGCGCCGTGGGTTCGAGGCTCACCTGACGCACCATGAGAACGAGCGTCAGATGAGCGTCGAGCCCGTCGTGCACCCTTCCCAACGAAGGCCGCCGCAGACCGCTTGCCCCTGCACTCTTGGGTGAAACCGCAGGTCAGAGCAGTGTGCCTGGACGGCCGCGCGCTCCACGTCGTGTCCGGTGGGAAACATGTCGAGCGCATCCCGCCGTGCCTGAGAACCCCGGGAACACTGCAGGTCAGCGCCCCTTTTCAGCAGGCTCCAGAATCGCCACGCACTCCACATGATGCGTCATCGGGAACAGGTCGAACGCCCGCAGCGTCCGCACCTTGTATCCCCCGTCCCGGAAGTACGCCAGGTCCCGCGCCAGCGCCGCCGGGTCGCAGGCCACGTACGCGATGCGGCGGGCTCCCAGCCCCGAGAGGTGCTTGACGGTCGCCTTGCCGGCGCCCGCGCGCGGCGGGTCCAGGACGATGAGGTCGCACTCCGTGATGCCCGTACGCGGCAGAACCTGGTCGACCTTGCCGTGCTCGATGCGGACCCGGTCCAGGTCCTTGAGGTTGTGCCGGGCGTCCTCGACCGCGCGCTTGCCGGACTCGATGCCCAGCACCGCGCCCTTCTCGCCGATCCGCTGGCCGATGGCGCCGGCGAACAGCCCGACGCCGCAGTAGAGGTCGAGCGCCATGTCGTTCTTGCGCGGCAGCAGGCCCTGCATGACCGCGCGGACCAGGGTGTCGGCCGCCTGCGGGTGGACCTGCCAGAAGCCGCCGGAGCCGACGCGGTAGGTGCGGTCGTCGGCGCGCTCGCGGACGAAGGCCCGGCCGTGGACGCGGTGGACGCCGCCGTCCTTCTCGTCGACGCGGAGCACGGAGACCGGCTTGTCCAGCTCGACCAGCGGGAGTCGGCCACCCTCACGCGGGGTGAGGATGACCTGGCGGTCGTGGGAGCCGGTGGCGGAGATGGCCTCCACCGTCGCCATCTGCGGCCAGTCCTGCTTCTCGACGCCCAGCTCCGAGACGCCGGGGGCGGCGATCAGGCACTCGTCGATGATCTCGATGTCGTGCGAGCGGTGCTTGCGCAGCCCGACCCGGCCGTCCGCGTCGATCGCGTACTGGACGCGGGTGCGCCACGCCGGGACCTCGCCCGGCGGGAGCTTGTCGCCCTCGGCCGGCATGACCGTGCCGTCCCAGCCGGCCTCCTCCGGGGTGAGGCCCGCGAGGCGCTGGAGCTGTTCGGCGATCACCTCGCCCTTGAGCCGGCGCTGGGCTCCCGGCTTGGCGTGCTGCCAGTCGCAGCCGCCGCACTTGCCGGGGCCGGCGTACGGGCACGGGGCCGCGACCCGGTCCTTGGACGCGTCGAGGACGGTGACGGCGTCGGCGCGCAGGAAGCGCGAGTCGCTCTCTCCCTCGGTGACCCTGGCGACGACCTTCTCACCGGGCAGCGTGTGGCGCACGAAGAGGACCTGGCCCTCCGCCGTACGCGCGATGCAGTGGCCTCCGTGGGCGACGGGGCCGACCTCGACCTCGTACTCCCGGCCGACCAGCGATTCCCCGGCCGGCGACGGGGTGGATTCGTTCTGCATGAGGGGGTGGCTCCAGAGATCGGGAGAAGAAGTACTGCCAAGGGGTACGGCAAAGGCAAACGGCCGGACGACAGCCCACCAGTCTACGTGGGCGGCGGCCGGCCTTTTACCACGGCGAGGGCCCTCACGTCAGCCTTCGCGGTGCTCCCGGTCAGCCCTCGCGGTGCCCCCGCCTGCCCTCTCGATGCCCCTGCCGGCCCCCACGGTGTCAGCCCTTGCCGTGCGGCTCTTTCGGGCGCGCGTCCCGCGGTTCCTTGTGCCGCCGCTCCACCGGTCCCCGCCGCACCGATCCCGGCGCCGTCCAGTTCGCCCGCCTCCTGGCCCGGACCTTCGCCGCCTCCGAGGACTCCAGCTGGTAGGGCACGGAGGTCACCATGACCCCGGGGGTGAACAGCAGTCGTCCCTTCAGGCGCAGGGCGCTCTGGTTGTGCAGCAGGTGTTCGTACCAGTGTCCGACGACGTACTCGGGGATGTAGACGCTGATGACGTCGCGCGGCCGGTCCTTGCGCAGCGTCTTCACGTAGTCGATGACGGGCCGGGTCACCTCGCGGTAGGGCGAGTCGAGGATCTTCAGCGGGATGTCGAGCCCGCGCCGCTCCCAGTCCTCGCGCAGCGCCTTCGTCTCGTCCGGGTCGACGTTGATGGAGAGCGCCTCCAGCTGGTCGGAGCGGACCAGCTTGGCGTAGGCGAGGGCGCGCAGCGTGGGCCGGTGGAGCTTGGAGACCAGGACGATCGAGTGGACCCTGGAGGGCCGGATGTTCTCGTCGGACGGCTCGTCGGAGGCGGCGATCTCCTCGGCGACGCGGTCGTAGTGCTTGCGGATGGCGGTCATCGTGCCGAAGAAGATCACCATGCCGAGCAGCGCGACCCAGGCGCCGTGGCTGAACTTGGTGGCCAGGACGACGACCAGGACCAGGCCCGTGAAGAAGGCGCCGAAGGCGTTGATCGCCCGGGAGCGGACCATGTGGCGGCGCTTGGCCTGGTCGCGCTCGGTCCGCAGGTGGCGGTTCCAGTGCCGCACCATGCCGGTCTGGCTGAGCGTGAAGGCGACGAAGACGCCGACGATGTAGAGCTGGATGAGGCGGGTCGAGTCCGCCCCGTAGATCCACACGAGCAGGATGGCGGCTCCGGCCAGCAGCACGATGCCGTTGGAGAAGGCCAGCCGGTCGCCGCGGGTGTGCAGCTGGCGCGGCAGGTAGCGGTCCTGGGCCAGGATCGAGCCCAGCAGTGGGAAGCCGTTGTATGCGGTGTTGGCGGCCAGGAAGAGCACGAGGGCGGTCGCCGCGGCCAGTACGACGAAGAAGAAGGTGCCGTCCCCGAAGACCGCCGCGGCGACCTGGGAGATCACCGGGTCCTGGACGAAGCCCGCGCCGACCGGGGTGCCGTCGCGGACGAGGTCCTTCGCCGGGTTCTCCGCCATCTTCACGTCGGTGGCCATGGCGAGGGCGATGATGCCGCAGAACATGGTGACGGCCAGCAGGCCCATCGCCGCGAGGGTGGTCGCGGCGTTCTTGCTCTTCGGCTTGCGGAAGGCGGGGACGCCGTTGCTGATCGCCTCGACGCCGGTGAGCGCGGCGCAGCCGGAGGAGAACGCCCGCAGCAGCAGGAAGACGAGCGCGAAACCGGCCAGTCCCTGGTGCTCCGGCCTGACCTCGTAGTCCGAGGTCGGCGCGTGCATGGTGTCCCCGAGGACCAGGCCCCGGAACGCCCCCCACAGGATCATGACGAAGACGCCCGCCACGAACAGGTAGGTCGGGATGGCGAAGAGCTTCCCGGACTCCTTGACCCCGCGCAGGTTCATCAGCGTCAGCAGCACGATGGCGCCGACGGCGCAGAGCAGCTTGTGCTCGACGACGAACGGGATGGCGGAGCCGAGGTTCTCCACCCCGGAGGAGATCGACACGGCGACCGTGAGGACGTAGTCGACGAGGAGGGCGCTGGCGACGGTCAGACCGGCCTTCGGACCGAGGTTGGTGGTGGCGACCTCGTAGTCGCCGCCTCCGCTCGGGTACGCGCGCACGTTCTGCCGGTAGGAGGCGACGACGGTGAACATGAGCACCACGACGGCCACGGCGATCCACGGGCTGAAGTGGTACGCCGACACACCCGCGATGGACAGCACGAGGAGGACTTCTCCTGGTGCGTACGCCACCGAGGAGAGCGGGTCGGACGCGAACACGGGGAGGGCGATGCGCTTGGGGAGGAGCGTCTCCCCGAGCTTGTCGCTGCGCAGCGCCTGGCCGATCAGGATCCGTTTCGGCACGTCGGTCAGTTTGGACACGCTGAGGATCGTAAGCGCTGCGGGGAGGGGCGAATGGGCCACCACCCCCTGAAAGCCCGGAAAACCTTCATAATTACCCGTCGTTGCAGCAAAAGTCCATGGAATCCTTAACGGAATTTTTGCGGGGACGCCGGGTACGGGGCCTCGCGAGGCCCCGCCCGTGGTGTGACGGGGCCCACCACCGCCGCACCGCGTACGGCCTGGGGGCAGACGTAGGCGCGGGCCTCGGACACGGCGTACGGCTACGCGGATGAGGCAGCGGAAGCGCGGCCGCATAAGCTCGTGCCCGGCAGCCCCGAAGGCGGTTGCCCCGTTGTTTTGCCCCGCAAGCTGAGAAAGAAGTGTGAGCAGGGTGTTTTCGCAGGTCATCCGGACGACCAGGACGGCGAGGTAGGCGCGAGGTGCACATCGTCATCATGGGCTGCGGGCGCGTCGGAGCCGCTCTCGCACAGACCCTCGAGGAGCAGGGGCACACGGTCGCCGTGATCGACCAGGACCCCACGGCGTTCCGCCGCCTCGGTTCCGGGTTCGGCGGCCGGCGGGTCAGCGGTGTCGGTTTCGACCAGGACACCCTGCGCGAGGCGGGGATCGAGGAGGCCGGGGCGTTCGCCGCGGTCAGCAGCGGCGACAACTCCAACATCATCGCGGCCCGGGTGGCCCGCGAGATGTTCGGCATCGAGAACGTCGCGGCCCGCATCTACGACCCCCGCCGTGCCGAGGTCTACCAGCGTCTCGGCATCCCCACCGTCGCCACGGTCCGCTGGACGGCGGACCAGATGCTGCGCCGTCTGCTGCCGTCGGGCGCCGAGCCGCTGTGGCGCGACCCGAGCGGGGGTGTGCAGCTCGCGGAGGTGCACACCACGCCGTCCTGGATCGGCCACAAGATCAGCACGCTGCAGGAGGAGACCGGCGTCCGCGTCGCGTTCCTGACGCGGCTGGGCGAGGCCATACTGCCGACGTCGCAGACGGTGCTGCAGGAGGGCGATCTGGTCCACGTGATGATGCGTACGGACGAGATCGTGAAGGTCGAGGAGGCCTTTGCCGAAGGTCCTGAGGAGGGCGGTCACTGATGCGCGTGTCGATTGCCGGGGCGGGTGCGGTGGGTCGTTCCATCGCGGCCGAGCTCCTGGAGAACGGCCACGAGGTGCTGCTCATCGACAAGGCGCCCACCGCCATCTCGGTGGAGCGGGTGCCGATGGCCGAGTGGCTGCTCGCGGACGCCTGTGAGATCACCTCACTCGACGAGGCGGCGCTCCAGCGGTGCAACGTCGTGATCGCCGCGACCGGCGACGACAAGGTCAACCTGGTGGTCTCGCTGCTCGCCAAGACCGAGTACGGCGTTCCACGGGTCGTGGCCCGGGTCAACAACCCGAAGAACGAGTGGCTGTTCAACGAGTCCTGGGGGGTCGATGTCGCGGTCTCCACACCGCGGCTGATGTCCGCCCTGGTGGAGGAGGCGGTGAGCGTCGGCGATCTGGTCCGGCTGCTGCGCTTCAGCCACGGCGACGCCAACCTGGTGGAGCTCACGCTGCCCCCGGAGTCGGCGCTGGCCGGCACCCGGGTCGGCGATGTGGCCTGGCCGGAGGACACCTCGCTGGTCACCATCATCCGCGGGACGCGCGTCCTGACGCCGAGCCCGGAGGAGACCCTGGAGGCCGGTGACGAGCTGCTGTTCGTGGCCGCCCAGGCGCGCGAGGAGCAGCTGGAGGACCTGCTGTCGGTCCGCCGGGAGTCCTCCTCCGGCTGACCGGCCCCGGCGCCCGTACACACGAGAGGGCCCGGACCGTGGGATCACGGTCCGGGCCCTCTCGTACGCGTACGCCGGGGCCGGTCAGCCCTCGCGGGGCTCGGGGGCCTGGGCGGCGGCCTTGCGGGCCTTCTCGGCCTCCTCCTCCGCCTCCATCTCGGCGAAGACGTCGATGGGCGGCGGTGCCTTGGCGAGGAAGACCCAGGTCAGGTACACCGCGAGGAGGAACGGCGGGATCTTGAGGGAGACCAGCACCCAGCCGAGCTGGGTGGTGTCGGCCCACCAGTACAGCGGGAAGAGGATCGCGCACTTGGCGAGGAGGATGAGCCCCCAGGCGTAGCTGGCCTTGGCGTAGGCCTTCTTGCGGCCCGGGTTCCGGGTGCGCCAGGAGAGGTTCTCCTTGAAGACCGGCCCGAGGATGAGGCCGATCAGCGGCATCCCGGCGATCGTGGTGACGAGGTAGGCGAGCGCCAGGCCGAGCGTGTAGAGCATGCCCGGGAGGTAGAAGTCCTTGGCGTTGCCCGTCATCATCGCGAAGACCACACCGAAGGCCACGCCGAAGACGCCGCTGAAGGCGTGCTTGACGGTGTCCCGGCGGATCAGGCGTACGGCGACGAGGACGAGCGACACGGCCAGGGCGGCGATCGCCGAGCCGTGCAGGTTCTTGTTGATCGTGAAGATCGTGACGAAGAGCAGCCCGGGCAGGACTGTCTCCACCATGCCGCGCACACCGCCGAAGGCTTCGAAGAGAGCGGCCTCGGTGACCGCCTTCGCCTCGGCGGTCTGCTGGTCGGTGCGGTGGTGCTGGTCCGTGTCGGACGTCGGCTTGTCGAGAGACGTCACCGGCTACTCCTTGCCGAGCGGTCGGAGTTCGTATTTGGGGTTGAACAGCACCCGGCGCCCGTGACTCATGGCGATACGGCCCGAGGCTATGAGCTTGCGGCCCGGCTCGATGCCGACGATGGATCGCCGTCCCAGCCAGACCACGTCGAGCGGCGCGGTGCCGTCGAAGAGCTCCGCCTCCAGGGCGGGCACTCCGGCCCGCGGGCGCAAGGTGACCGTCCGCAAGGTACCAGTCACCTTGACGATCTGGCGGTCCGTGCATTCGGAGATGCGCGTGCAGCCCGAAGCGTGCGAGTCCTCGCGCAGCTCCTCGGACTCCAGGTCCTCCTGGGAGCTGGAGAGCCGGTCGAGCATGCGGCGGAAGCGGCCGGACGGCCTTTCCGCCCTGCCTGACTTCTCGGATCGGGGAACAGCGCTCATACCCGAAGGGTACCGGTCGTCCGGGGTGCCGGCGGGCTCCCGAGATGTCACCCGGACGAAGGACCCCGGAAGCCGCGGAGAAGGGCTTCCGGGGCGCCCCGCGTCACCCCCGTTCGAAGCGGTACCCCATGCCCGGTTCGGTCACGAAGTGCCGGGGGTGCGACGGGTCGGCCTCCAGCTTGCGGCGGAGCTGGGCCATGTAGACCCGCAGGTAGTTGGTCTCGGTGCCGTACGAGGGGCCCCAGACCTCCTGGAGCAGCTGTTTCTGGCTGACGAGCCGGCCGCCGTTGCGGACGAGCACCTCCAGCAGGTGCCACTCGGTGGGGGTCAGCCGTACGTCACGGCCCTGCCGGTTCACCTTCTTCGCCGCCAGGTCCACGGTGAACCCTTCCGTCTCCACCACCGTGAGGTCGTCGGCGCCGTCCTGGCCGACCGGTTCGGCCCGGCGTACGGCGGCGCGCAGCCTGGCCAGCAGTTCGTCCATCCCGAACGGCTTGGTGACGTAGTCGTCGGCCCCGGCGTCCAGGGCCTCGACCTTCTCGTCGGAGGTGTGCCGGGCGGACAGCACGAGGATCGGTACGCGGGTCCAGCCGCGCAGGCCCCTGATCACCTCGACACCGTCCATGTCCGGCAGCCCCAGGTCCAGGACGACGACGTCGGGATGGCGGGCGGCGGCGAGCTGGAGGGCGGTCGCCCCGTCGGGCGCCGCGTCCACCTCGTAGCGGCGCGCCTTGAGGTTGATCACGAGGGCGCGCACGATCTGCGGCTCGTCGTCGACCACGAGCACCCGGGTCATCGGGGTCCTGCCTTTCCGGAGGAGTGTGTACGGGGTGACGCCGTGTCCCGGGGCCTCATCGGGCGGCCGGTTCCGGGGCCCCGGGGCCGTCCCGTACCCGGCCGGGCACCGCCTTGAGCGTGAGGACCATGGTGAGCCCGCCCCCCGGGGTGTCCTCGGCCCCCAGGGTGCCGCCCATGGACTCAGCGAAACCGCGGGCGACGGCGAGCCCCAGGCCCACTCCCGCGCCGCGCGGTGCGTCGCCGTACCGCTGGAACGGCTCGAAGATGCGGTCCTTGGCCTCGTCGGGGACGCCCCGGCCCCGGTCGGCGACCCGCAGTTCGACCCGTGCGCCCAGCGCGCTGGCGGCGACGGTGACACGCGCCTCGTCGGGGCTGTACTTGACGGCGTTCTCGACGATGTTGGCGACGGCCCGTTCCAGCAGCCCCGGGTCGACAGCGACCATGGGCAGCGTCTCCGGGATGTCCAGCTCGACGCTGCCCTCCGGTACGCCGCCCAGCGCCATGGGCACGACCTCGTCGAGGTCGATCTCCCTGATCAGCGGGGTGACGGTGCCGGTCTGCAACCGGGACATGTCGAGCAGATTGCCCACCAGGTGGTCCAGCCGGTCGGCACCGTCCTCGATCCCGGCCAGGAACTCCGCCTCGTCCTCGTCGGACCAGGCAACGTCGTCGGAGCGCAGGGAGCTGACCGCGGCCTTGATGGCGGCGAGCGGGGTGCGCAGGTCGTGGCTGACGGCGGCGAGCAGCGCGGTCCTGATCCGGTTGCCCTCGGCGAGCCGCCGGGCCGCCTCCGCCTCGTCCACGAGGCGCTGGCGGTCGAGTACGACGGCGGCCTGCGCGGCGAACGCTCCGAGTACCCGTCGGTCCTCGGCGGGCAGCACCCGGCCGGAGAGCGCCAGCGCCATGTGGTCGCCGACCGGCATGTCGACGTCCGCGTCGTCGGGCCGGGCCACCGGTGCGGGGCCGACGGATCCGGCGCGGGTCCAGGGCTCGACCTCGCTCTGCCGCTCCAGCAGGGCGACGGACTCCATGCCGAAGGTCTCGCGGACCCGGTCCAGCAGGGCGTCCAGCGCCGTCTCACCGCGCAGCACGCTGCCGGCCAGGGCGGAGAGGATCTCCGACTCGGCCCGCAGCCGGGCCGCCTGGTGGGTGCGGCGGGCCGCCAGGTCGACCACCGAGGCGACCGCGACCGCCACCGCGAAGAAGATCACGATGGCGACGAAGTTCTCCGGGTCCTGCACGGTCAGGGTGTGGGTGGGCGGGGTGAACCAGTAGTTCAGGAGGAGCGAGCCGACGGCGGCGGAGGCCAGCGCCGGTGCCAGTCCGCCGAGCAGGGCCGCGGCGACGGTCATGAAGAGGAAGAGCAGCACGTCGTTGGCGAGGCCGGGGCCGTTCTCCATGCCGCGCAGGAGCAGCGCCAGCACGGCCGGCCCGCCGACTCCGACCGCCCAGCCCCACAGGATCCGGGTGCGGCCGAGCCGGGCGCCCCGGGCGATGGGCAGTCCGCGGCCCTTGGCGACCTCTTCGTGGGTGACGATGTGGACGTCGAGGTCGGGGCCGGACTCACGGGCCACGGTGGCGCCGACGCCGGGCCCGTAGACGTACTGCCAGGCCTTGCGGCGGCTGGAGCCGAGGACGACCTGGGTGGCGTTGACGCCCCGGGCGAAGGCGAGGAGCGCGGAGGGGATGTCGTCGCCGATGACGTGGTGGAAGGTGCCGCCGAGGTCTTCGACGAGGGTGCGCTGACCGGCCAGCTCCTTGGGCGAGGCGGAGGTCAGTCCGTCGCTGCGGGCGATGTAGACGGCCATGATCTCGCTGCCGGAGCCCTTGGCGGCCATCCGGGAGGCGCGGCGGATGAGCGTACGGCCCTCGGGGCCGCCGGTCAGCCCGACGACGATGCGTTCGCGGGCCTGCCAGGGGGTGCTGATGTCGTGCTCGCCGCGGTACTGCTGGAGGTATTCGTCGACCCGGTCGGCGACCCAGAGGAGGGCCAGTTCCCGCAGGGCGGTGAGGTTGCCGGGGCGGAAGTAGTTGGACAGGGCCGCGTCGACCTGGTCGGACTGGTAGACGTTGCCGTGGGCCATGCGCCGGCGCAGTGCCTGGGGCGACATGTCGACCAGCTCGATCTGGTCGGCCCGGCGGGCCACCTCGTCGGGCACCGTCTCCTGCTGCCGTACGCCGGTTATGGACTCGACGACGTCCCCGAGGGACTCCAGGTGCTGGATGTTGACGGTGGAGATGACGTCGATGCCGGCCCGCAGGAGTTCCTCGACGTCCTGCCAGCGCTTGGCGTTGCGGGACCCGGGGACGTTGGTGTGGGCGAGTTCGTCGACGAGGGCGACGGCGGGGGCGCGTTCCAGGACGGCGTCGACGTCCATCTCGGAGAAGACCGCCGAGCGGTGTTCGATGTCACGGCGGCGTATCTGCTCCAGGCCGTGCAGCAGCACCTCGGTGCGGGGGCGGTCGTGGTGCTCGACGAACGCGACGACGCAGTCCGTGCCGCGCTCCACCCGGCGGTGGGCCTCGGACAGCATCGCGTACGTCTTGCCCACGCCGGGTGCCGCACCCAGGTAGATCCGAAGCTTGCCGCGTCCCATGGCCCCATTGTCTTCTTCCGGGCGGCCGCCGCCGGTGCGGCGTCCCTGGTCGAAGCTACCCCGGCGGGGTGCGGGGCACGGCCCGGGGCGGTGTCCGGGGGGTCCGTATTGACGGGATTCTGACGCGGGCGGGCCCCGCTCGGCCGTGTCCGGCGGCGTGACGCGGGCGGGTTGGCTCAGGCGTGTTCCACGATGTGCCCGTCGCTGAGCTCCAGGACCCGGTCGGCGAATCCGAGCAGCTGGGGGTCGTGGGTGGCGACGAGCGCGGTGACGCCCTCGCCGCGCACCACGGCGCGCAGCAGTTGCATGACCGCGAGGCCGGTCTCCGCGTCGAGCTGCCCGGTGGGTTCGTCGGCGATCAGGAGGGCGGGCCGGTTGGCGAGCGCGCGGGCGATGGCGACGCGCTGCTGCTGGCCGCCGGAGAGCTCGCCGGGCCGCTGCCGGGCGTGGTCGCCGAGGCCGACCAGGGACAGGAGCAGTGCCACCCGCTCCTCGCGCTCACGCGGGTCGGCCTTGCGCAGCCGCAGGGGGACGCCGACGTTCTCCGCGGCGGTCAGGATCGGGATCAGGCCGAACGACTGGAAGATGAAGCCGATGCGGTCCCGGCGCAGCTCCAGCAGCCCGTCCTCGCCGAGGCCGGACAGCTCGGTTCCGGCGACGGTGATACTGCCGCGGTCGGGGGTGTCGAGGCCGCCGACGAGGTTGAGCAGGGTCGTCTTGCCGGATCCGGAGCGGCCCTTGAGCGCGACGAGTTCGCCGCGCGGGATCTCGAAGGACACCCCGCGCAGGGCGTGCACGGCCGCCGCCCCGGTGCCGTACGAGCGGTGCAGGTCCTCGATCCGGACCATGGGCCCGTCCGCGGGGCTCTCGGCCAGGGCCGTGCCGCTCTGTCCGCCGGTGTGCTGTGTCATCGCTCTCCCCCGTGCGTACGCGGCGTGCGTGCCGCTCCCCCGCGTACACCGCCGCGTCGTGCTCCTCGGCCGCGGTCAGTATGGGCGTGCGGTGGCCCCCGGGGCAATGCCCGGGGGCGGGGGCCGGTGCCGGAGCCGCCGGGCAGGGCGGGCCCCGGCACCGGGGCGGCTCAGTGTGCCGAGGCGCTCTCCGCCAGCTCCTTCAGGGCGGTGTTGAGGGCGAGGACGTTGACCCGGGGCTCACCGACGAAGCCCAGGATCCGGCCTTCGGTGTGGTCCCGGACCAGCTCGGCGACCCGGTGGACCGGGAGATCGTTGCGCTCGGCGACACGGCGGACCTGGAGGGCGGCGTACTCCGGTGAGATGTGCGGGTCGAGACCGGACGCGGAGGAGGTGACGGCGTCGGGCGGCACGTCGGCGGGGTCCACCGGGTGTCCGGGTACGGAGTTGTCGGCGACGACGGCCGCCTTGGCGTCGGTGACCCAGTCGATCAGCTCCTCGTTGTCCCCGGAGCGGTTGGTCGCCCCGGAGAGGACGAGTGCGTACTGCGTGTTGACGCTGTTGGTGCCCAGCCCGTTCGAGGGGCGCGGCTGGAACCAGGTGAGGTCGGGCTCCGGGGTCTCCTGGCCGTCCTTCGGCGGCAGGTCGTAGCGCCGGCCGATGAGGTGCGAGCCGACGACCTCGCCGTCGACGGTGACTTCGGAGCCGTTGGCCTTGCCCGGGAGGGTCGCCTGGGCGATGCCGGTGACGGCGAGCGGGTAGAGCACCCCGCACAGGGCGGTCAGGACGAGCAGGGCGCGGAGTCCCGCCCCCAGCAGTCGGGCGGTGGTGCCCGCGGAAGTGTTCATGAGTGTCTGCACGCTCCGGTTTCAGCGCAGTCCGGGGACGAGGGAGAGGGCCAGGTCGATGAGCTTGATCCCGATGAACGGGGCGACGAGTCCGCCGATCCCGTAGACGGTGAGGTTGCGCCGGAGCATCCGGTCGGCCCCGGCCGGCCGGTAGCGCACGCCCTTCAGCGCGAGCGGTACGAGCGCGACGATGATCAGGGCGTTGAAGATCACCGCCGAGAGGATCGCGGTCCGGGGCGAGGACAGGTCCATGATGTTGAGCTTGTCCAGGCCCGGATACACGGCGGCGAACATCGCGGGGATGATCGCGAAGTACTTCGCGACGTCGTTGGCGACGGAGAACGTCGTCAGGGCACCCCGGGTGATCAGCAACTGCTTGCCGATGGCGACGATCTCGATGAGCTTGGTCGGATCGGAGTCCAGGTCCACCATGTTCCCGGCCTCCTTGGCGGCCGAGGTGCCGGTGTTCATGGCGACGCCGACGTCCGCCTGGGCGAGGGCTGGGGCGTCGTTGGTGCCGTCCCCGGTCATCGCGACGAGCCTGCCCCCGGCCTGCTCCCGTTTGATGAGGGCCATCTTGTCCTCGGGCGTGGCCTCGGCGAGGAAGTCGTCGAGGCCCGCCTCCTCGGCGATCGCCTTCGCGGTCAGCGGGTTGTCCCCGGTGATCATGACGGTGCGGATACCCATGCGCCGCAGCTGGGCGAACCGCTCGCGCATCCCGGGTTTGACGACGTCCTTGAGGTGGACCACCCCGAGCACCCGGGCGCCCCGGCCGTCCTCGACGGCCACCAGCAGGGGGGTGCCGCCCGCCTTCGCGACCTGGCCGGTCAGTACCTCGGCGTCGGCGGGCACCGGGCCGCCCCGGCCGGTGACCCAGGCCAGGACGGATCCGGCCGCCCCCTTGCGTATCCGGCGGCCGGCGAGGTCGACGCCGGACATCCGGGTCTGCGCGGTGAACGCCACCCACGCGGCGCCGGACAGCTCTCCTTCGTCGCGTGCGCGCGGGCCGCGGCTCTCCTCGGCCAGCGTCACGATCGAGCGGCCCTCGGGCGTCTCGTCGGCCAGGGACGAGAGCTGGGCGGCCTCGACGAGCTCGGCGTCCGTGACGCCCTCGACCGGCAGGAACCCGGCCGCCTGCCGGCTGCCCAGGGTGATGGTGCCCGTCTTGTCGAGCAGCAGTGTGGAGACGTCGCCCGCCGCCTCGACGGCGCGGCCCGACATGGCGAGCACGTTGCGCTGCACGAGCCGGTCCATGCCCGCGATCCCGATCGCGGAGAGCAGGGCGCCGATGGTCGTCGGGATGAGGCAGACGAGCAGGGCGGTCAGCACGGTCATCGACTGTTCCTGGCCCGCGTAGACGGCGAACGGCTGGAGGGTGACGACCGCGAGCAGGAAGACGACGGTGAGGGACGCCAGCAGGATGTCGAGCGCGATCTCGTTGGGCGTCTTCTGCCGGGCGGCCCCCTCCACGAGGCTGATCATCCGGTCGATGAACGTGTCTCCCGGCCTGGTGGTGATCTTGACGACGATCCGGTCGGAGAGCACCCGCGTGCCGCCCGTGACGGCACTGCGGTCGCCGCCCGACTCCCGGATCACCGGGGCGGACTCCCCGGTGATCGCCGACTCGTCGACGCTCGCCACGCCCTCGACGACGTCGCCGTCTCCGGGCACGAGGTCACCGGCCTCGCAGACCACCAGGTCGCCGACGCGCAGCTCGGTGCCGGGCACGCGTTCCTCGTCCAAACCGATGACGCGGCGCGCGACGGTGCCCGTCCGCGCCTTGCGGAGGGTGTCGGCCTGGGCCTTGCCGCGTCCCTCGGCCACGGCCTCGGCGAGATTGGCGAAGACCGCAGTCAGCCACAGCCAGGCGGTGACCGCCCAGCCGAACAGGTCCGTCGGGTCCAGGGCCGCCAGGACGGTGGTGAGTACAGAGCCGACGAGCACCACGAACATCACCGGGGACTTGACCATGATCCGGGGGTCGAGTTTGCGTATCGCCTCGGGAAGGGACCTGACCAGCTGTGCGGGGTCGAACAGGCCGCCGGCGGGACGGCCGCCACCGGGACCCCGGCCGGAGGGCTCGGGCCGGTGCGGACGGGGAGCGTGGGTGACGGCGGACATCGGGGCCTCCTGCTTCGCGGACTTCGGCAGAGCGGTCATGACGCCAGCCCTTCGGCGAGCGGCCCCAGCGCGAGTGCCGGGAAGTAGGTCAGGCCGGTGACGACCACGACGGTGGCGAGCAGCAGCCCGCTGAAGATCGGTTTCTGCGTACCGAGGGTCCCGGCGGTCACGGGTACGGGGCTCTGCCGGGCCAGCGATCCGGCCAGCGCCAGGACGAACACCATCGGCAGGAAGCGGCCCAGCAGCATCACGATGCCGAGGGTGGTGTTGAACCACTGGGTGTCCGCGTTCAGGCCGGCGAAGGCGGAGCCGTTGTTGTTGGCGCCGGAGGTGTAGGCGTAGAGGATCTCGGAGAAGCCGTGCGCCCCGGTGTTCGTCATGGAGTCGGCGGGGGTGGGCAGGGCCACCGCCGCGGCGGTGAAGCAGAGCACCAGGGCGGGGGTGATCAGGATGTAGCAGGCCGTGAACTTGATCTCGCGGGTGCCGATCCTCTTGCCGAGGTACTCGGGCGTACGGCCCACCATCAGCCCCGCGAGGAACACGGCGACGATCGCCGTGATCAGCATGCCGTAGAGGCCGGAACCGACCCCGCCGGGGGCGATCTCGCCGAGCTGCATGCCCAGCATGGTGATGCCGCCGCCCAGACCTGTGTACGAGGAGTGGAAGGAGTTGACCGCGCCCGTCGACGTCAGGGTGGTGGCCACCGCGAAGACAGACGATCCGGCGATGCCGAACCGGGTCTCCTTGCCCTCCATGGCCCCGCCCGCGAGGTCGAACGCGGGGCCGTGGTGGCTGAACTCGGTCCACATCATCAGGGCGGTGAAGCCCAGCCAGACGGTGGCCATCGTCGCCAGGATCGCGTACCCCTGCTCGGGGGAGCCCACCATCCGCCCGAACGTCCTGGTCATCGCGGAGGGGATGAGGAGGATCAGGAAGATCTCGAAGAGGTTGGACAGCCCGTCGGGGTTCTCGAACGGGTGGGAGGAGTTGGCGTTGAAGTAGCCGCCTCCGTTGGTGCCGAGTTCCTTGATGACCTCCTGGGAGGCGACCGCGCCTCCGTTCCACTGCTGGGTGCCGCCGCCGAACTGGCCGACCTCGTGGATGCCGGAGAAGTTCTGGATGACGCCGGTGGCGACCAGGACGAGCGCGCCGACGACGGAGAGCGGCAGCAGGATGCGCACGGTGCCGCGCACCAGGTCCGCCCAGAAGTTGCCGAGCTCCCCCGTACGCGACCGCGCGAAGCCCCGTACGAGGGCCACGGCGACCGCCATGCCGACCGCGGCCGAGACGAAGTTCTGCACCGCGAGGCCGCCGGTCTGCACGACGTGGCCCATGGCCTGTTCGCCGTAGTACGACTGCCAGTTGGTGTTGGCGACGAAGGAGGCCGCCGTGTTGAACGCCTGGTCGGGGTCGATCGAGGCGAAGCCGAGCGAGCCGGGCAGCGTGCCCTGGAGCCGCTGCAGGGCGTACAGGAACAGGACGCCCACCGCGGAGAAGGCGAGGACGCCGCGCAGGTAGGCGGGCCACCGCATGCCGGTGGCGGGGTCGGCGCCGATCGCCCGGTAGATCCACCGCTCGATCCGCAGATGCTTCGTCGAGGAGTAGACCCGGGCCATGTGGTCGCCGAGCGGGCGGTAGGCCAGTGCCAGCGCCGCGACGAGCGCGAGCATCTGGAGGACACCGGCGAGGACGGGGCTCATGGGGCGCTCAGAACCTCTCCGGGCAAAGGAGGGCGAGGACGAGGTGGCCCAGCAGGGCGACGGCCACGACCAGTCCGGTGATGTTCTCGGCGGTCACAGCTTGGCCACCCCCCGGGCGACGAGGGCCACCAGCGCGAATACCGCGATCGTGGTGACGACGAAGGCCACGTCGGACATCATGTGCTCCTGGTGAGGTCGGATTCGGGACCCCCTGAGCAAACCCCGGCTCCAGGCCCTTCCCGCCGGCCTTGACGGCTTCCCTACGCCCCGGGGCCGCCCCTTGACGCCGCCCGTACGCCCTCGATACACGCCCCTGACGCGCCCCCTCGGCCTCGCGGACGGCGACGGCCGGACACCGGACGCGACCACCACCGTCCGCGCACAGGGCCCACGGCGCACACACGCGAAGGCCGGTGGGCCGCACCCCGTGCGGGTGCGGCCCACCGGCCTTCGTACGAGCGGGTCAGCGCACCTCGGTGATCTCCGGGCCGCGCTGGAGCTGGCCCATGCCACCGGAGAACTTCGAACCGGCCTGCTCCTCCTGCTGCACGCCCTCGGGCACCATCTGGGCGTCGTTGGGAAGCTTGAGGACGATCGGGTCGCGAGGGGCCATCGGACCGTCGCCGCGGACGACCACGGTGTCCCGGAAGACCGTCTCCAGCAGCCCGGCGGCCGCGGGCTGCACCGCGCCCTGGCCGGAGATCACACCGCGCAGGAACCAGCGCGGCCCGTCGACACCGACGAACCGCACCAGCTGGACGCCGTTCGTCCCGTCCGGGAGCTGTACGGGGACCTGGGCGCGCAGCTCCCAGCCCAGCGGGCCCTCGACCTCGTCGATGATCCCGCCCTGCTGGGTGATGCCCGAGGCGATCTCCTCGCGCACCTCACCCCAGATGCCCTCCTTCTTGGGAGCGGCGAAGGCCTGGAGCTGGATCGCGCTGTCCCGCAGCACGACGGTGGCCGCGACGATCGCATCGCCGGCGACCTCGACCCGCAGTTCCATCCCTTCGACGCCGGGCACGAAGATGCCGCCCAGATCCACACGGCCCTCGCCGGGCTCGGTGACCTCGGAGAGGTCCCACGGCCCGTCCGGCCGGGGTGCCGGCGGAAGGTTCGTCCGGCGGCGGCCTTCGCCGGCCGCGTCGGAGTCGTCGAGCTCGTCGACGACCTGCTCGGCCTCGCGCGTCTCGTCCGCCGATTCCTTGGCGGAACCACTGTTCTTGCGACGTCCGAACACGTCACTGTCCTTCCCGGTCGGATACGACCGAAGCGTAGCTGTTCCCACCCTGGGTGTTACCGCCCCTGACGCCGTCCACGGCGGCATGACCACCGGTGGACCCGAAGCCTCCCTCGGCCCTCGCCGAACCGGGGAGTTCCGCCACCTCGTGGAAGCGGACCTTCTCGACCTGCTGGACGACCAGTTGGGCGATCCGGTCGAACCGCTCGAACCGCACGGTCTCGCGAGGATCGAGGTTGACCACGATCACCTTGATCTCCCCACGGTACCCGGCGTCAACCGTCCCCGGGGCATTCACCAGGGCCACTCCGCAGCGGGCCGCGAGGCCGGAACGGGGGTGCACGAAGGCCGCGTAGCCGTCGGGGAGCGCGATCGACACCCCGGTGGGCAGCACCGTCCGCTCACCCGGGGCGAGCTCGGCGGCCTCGGTGGTGACCAGGTCCGCTCCGGCGTCGCCCGGGTGCCCGTAGGCGGGGAGCGGCACGTCCGGGTCCACCCGGCGGATGAGTACGTCGACCGGGGAGCGCGTCACGGGTTCACCTCGAAGGCACGGGCACGGCGGACGGTGTCCGGGTCGGACATGGCCGCGTCGATCTCCTCGGGCCGGCCGTTCTCGATGAAGTGGTCCACCTTGACCTCGACGAACAGGGCCTGTGCGCGGACCGCGACGGGTCCCTCGGGGCCACCGATCCGGCCGGTCGCCCGGCAGTAGATCTTCCGCTTGTGCACCGCCGTGACCTCGGCGTCCAGGAAGAGCACCGTGTCCACCGGCACCGGCCGGAGGTAGTCCGTCTCCAGCCGCCCGGTCACCGCGATGACCCGCAGCAGCCAGCTCAGGGCACCGAGGGTCTCGTCGAGCGCCGTGGCGAGCACACCGCCGTGCGCGAGGCCGGGAGCGCCCTGGTGGGCGGGCTTCACGGTGAATTCGGCGGTGACGCTCACACCCTCCCCCGCGCGGGCCTCCAGGTGGAGCCCGTGCGGCTGGGCGCCGCCACAGCCGAAACAGTGTTCGTAGTGCGAACCGAGGGGTTCGCCGGGCTGTGGAGCGTCGGGGTGCCGGACCGGTCTCACCGCACCGGCGGGGGGTGTCAGACCTTCAGATGATGTTCCACTCACAGGCGCAGACCTTACCCGCGCGGCCGCGTACGGGGCGCTCCGTGCCAAGCTTGGATTCATGCAGCCTTCCGCATCACCTTTCGACGAACGCCTCACCGCGCCCCGATCGTGGTGGTTCATCGCGTTCCTGATCGGCGTCGCCTGCGCCCTGATGTTCCTGCCGCTGGGAACGCTGCCCATGCTGGCGGGCCTGTCCGGCGGCGCGGTCCTGTCCGCGATGGCCGTCAGCAGCTACGGCTCCGTGCGTATCCGGGTCGTGGCGGGAACGCTCGTCGCGGGCGACGCCCGGATCCCGCTCTCGGCGCTCGGCGACGCCGAGGTGCTGGACGCCGAGGAGGCCCGCGCCTGGCGTACGCACAAGGCGGACACCCGTGCGTTCATGCTGTTGCGCAGCTACGTTCCGACGGCGGTGCGGGTGAAGGTCACGGACCCGGCCGACCCGACGCCGTATCTCTATCTGTCGACGCGGGAGCCCGAGGCCCTGGTGGCGGCGCTCGCGGCCGTACCCGCCTGACGGGCGGGCCCTCAGAGGTCCGGGTCGTCGAGCCCCTCGGGCAGTTCCTTCGCGGGGACCTCCGGCTGTTCCAGCGGCGGCAGCTCCGGGAGGCGGTCCCAGGGGATCCGGTCGCGCCGCAGGTCGTTCCTGACCCGGTCGGCGAGCTTGCGGGTGTCGCGGCGGTTCATCAGCGCGCCGACGGCCGCCCCGATCATGAACGGGATCAGGTTCGGCAGGTCGCGCAGCATGCGCTTGCTGATCTGCTGGCGCAGTTCGCGTTTCATCTGGCCGCCCAGCGCCGCGTTGAGCGTGGTGGGCCGGGTGACGTCGATGCCGCGCTCCTGGGTCCAGGACGTGAGGTACGCGGTGGAGCGCTGGGCGATGTTGCCGGACGGGCGCCGGCCGTAGACCTCGTGGAGCTCGGCGACGAGCTTCATCTCGACGGCGGCCACGCCGGTGATCTCGGCGGCGAGCTCGGCCAGCATGGCGGGTGGTACGGGCATCATGGCGGCCGCGCCGATGCCCGCGCCGACGGTGGCGGTGGCGTTGCACGCCCCCGCGACGAGTTTGTCGGCGAGCTCTTCGGGGCCGAGCCCCGGGAACTGTGCGCGCAGGGTCGCCAGGTCCCGCACGGGGACCCGGGGAGCGGTGTCGATGATCCGGTCGGCCAGCCGGCCCGCCATCGCCCGGGCGCTCTCCCCTCCCTTGAGGGCGCTTCGTCCCAGGCTGCGCAGCCGGCCCGACCGGTCGGCGGTCTCGTCAGGGCCTCGTTCTCCGGGCGTCCGCGAAGGATCCGCCGCCCGGACGGCTTCGAGCGAGGCCGATCGGCCTCGCTCGTCGTCGGATGTGCCGGGGGAGGCCGACAGGGCGGCCGGATGGTCGGCAGACGCGCGAGCGCCTTCAGCCGGGCCGGTGCCGCCCTGATGTGCCTCCGACGACTTCGTGCGCCGCAAGCGCCGCTTCCACAACGGTGTGTCGCCTGCCACGGCCGACCGGTCTCAGTCGCAGTCGCGGCAGATGGGCTGGCCGTTCTTCTCGCGTGCCAGCTGGCTGCGGTGGTGCACGAGGAAGCAGCTCATGCAGGTGAACTCGTCGGCCTGCTTGGGCAGCACCCGCACAGCCAGTTCCTCGTTGGACAGGTCTGCGCCGGGCAGCTCCAGTCCCTCTGCCGCGTCGAACTCGTCGACGTCGACGGCGGAGGCCGTCTTGTCGCTCCGACGGGCCTTGAGCTCCTCAAGGCTGTCCTGATCGACGTCGTCGTCGGTCTTCCTTGGGGTGTCGTAATCCGTTGCCATGTCGCTCTCCCCCTCATGGGTGTCTGCGGTGTCTCAGCGCACGTAACGCGTGAGAGGCCGGACTTGTGCCCGACCTGAGGCGGAGATTTTGCCTCACATCAAGGTCTGTTACTCAATCGACACCCAACCGGATCCCTCGGTGGCGATCGGCTTGGGTGGCGATGGGGACCGTACACGGTCCCGTCGGTGCTGTTCACGGGCGCCACCCCGTGTACTTCCCGTGATACCACGCCCCGAAAACTCGGACTTTCCTGGCATCCCGGGAGAGTTGTGGTCACGGAGAGTAGAGCGTCCGGAATTCGCCTCTGTGATCGATCACACAGGGTCGCGCCGGAGGTAAGGCTCTGAAATTCCGCCCAAAGCGAACAGGGCGATCCAATGCCACTTCACGCGGCGAAGCATCTCAGACCGGAAGCGTGACACGCATCACGAGACCACCGCCCTCGCGGGGTTCCGCGATGATACGGCCTCCGTGCGCCCGCGCGACGGACCGCGCGATCGACAGGCCGAGTCCGACCCCCTTGTCGCTGCCCGTGCGCTCCGTCCGCAGCCGCCGGAACGGCTCGAAGAGGTTGTCGATCTCGTAGGCGGGCACCACAGGACCTGTGTTCGAGACCGTCAGCAGCGCCTGTCCGGGCCGCAGCTCGGTGGCGACCTCCACCCAGCCGCCCTCGGCCACGTTGTAGCGCACGGCGTTCTGTACGAGGTTCAGCGCGATCCGCTCCAGCAGGACGCCGTTGCCCTGGACGACCGCGGAGGCCCGCTCCCCGCGGATCTCCACGCCCTTCGTCGCCGCCTCCGACCGGGCCTGGTCGATGGCCCGGTCGGCGACCTCGGCGAGGTCGACCGGTTTCCGCTCGACGATCTGGTTCTCGCTGCGGGCCAGCAGCAGCAGTCCTTCGACCAGCTGCTCGCTGCGCTCGTTGGTGGCCAGCAGGGTCCGGCCCAGCTGGTGGAGCTCCGGCGGGGCCTCCGGGTCGGAGAGGTGGACCTCCAGCAGGGTGCGGTTGATCGCCAGCGGTGTGCGCAGCTCGTGCGAGGCGTTGCCCACGAACCGCTGCTGGGCCGTGAACGCCCGCTCCAGGCGGTCCAGCATCTCGTCGAAGGTGTCCGCGAGCTCCTTCAGCTCGTCGTCCGGGCCGTCCAGCTCGATCCGGCGGGTCAGGTCGGTGCCCGCCACCCTGCGTGCGGTGCGGGTGATCCGGCCGAGCGGGGCCAGGACGCGGCCCGCCATGGCGTAACCGAAGGCGAAGGCGATGATGCTGAGGCCGACCAGGGCGAGCAGCGAGCGGTTCAGCAGGCTGTCCAGGGCGTGCTGCCGCTGGGCGGCGGTGCACTCCTTGATCGCCTCGTTGAGCTGGGTGTTGTTCAGGGCTGAGCTGAGCTGCGGGCAGACGTCGCTGCTGATCTGCACGTTCGTGCCGCGGACCTCGAAGACCAGGCCACCGGCGTCGTTCAGGGCCTGTGCCGCCAGCATGTAGATGATCGAGAGCAGCAGGATGCCCGCGATCAGGAACATGCCGCCGTACAGCAGCGTGAGCCGTATCCGGATGGTCGGGCGGAGCCAGGGGTAGGGGGAATCCTGCGGCTTGGGCTCCCAGGTCGGCTTGGGGGGCGCCTTCACGGGCGCCGGAGAGGCAGCCACGGGGCCCTCAGATCCGGTATCCGGAGCCGGGGACGGTGACGATGACCGGGGGCTCACCGAGCTTGCGGCGCAGGGTCATGACGGTCACCCGCACCACGTTGGTGAAGGGGTCGGTGTTCTCGTCCCAGGCCTTCTCCAGCAGCTGCTCGGCCGAGACGACCGCGCCCTCGCTGCGCATCAGGACCTCCAGGACCGCGAACTCCTTGGGGGCGAGCTGGACCTCCTGGTCGCCCCGGAAGACCTCGCGGCGGTTCGGGTCGAGCCGGATCCCGGCGCGCTCCAGCACGGGCGGCAGCGCGGCCGTGGTCCGTCGGCCCAGGGCCCGGACGCGGGCGGTGAGCTCGCTGAAGGCGAAGGGCTTGGGGAGGTAGTCGTCCGCGCCGAGCTCCAGGCCCTCCACCCGGTCGCTGACGTCGGCGGACGCGGTGAGCATGAGCACCCGGGTGGGCATCCCCAGCTCGACGATCCGCCGGCAGACGTCGTCGCCGTGCACCAGCGGAAGGTCACGGTCCAGGACGACGACGTCGTAGTCGTTGACGCCCACCCGCTCCAGGGCCGCCGCTCCGTCGTAGACGACGTCCACGGCCATCGCCTCCCGGCGCAGTCCGGTGGCCACCGCATCGGCGAGCAGCTGCTCGTCCTCGACGACGAGTACGCGCACGGCGCAGTCCTTCCGTAGTTCTTCGACACATACGTCGAGCGGCCTGGTCCCGGCCGCTCGCTGCACGTCAGCGGCACCGACTGTGCGCGTCCATCCTGCCTGCAACGCGCATAAACCGGCGGTAAGGCGGCGCGGGCCCGGTGGCGGCCCCGGGAATTCGTCATATTCACGGGCCAGTTGAGGTTTCCCCCGCGTCGGCGCCGGGGAAGACGAATGCACACCCGCGATCACGCCCTGCATGTGGCGTACCACAGCCCGCTCTGTTTCCGGCGGGCCGCGTGATCACCCGCACTCCGGCGTCTGCCGGAAAACCCCGGGCACACCCCCGTGCCACCGACCCACGACGAGGGGGCGCTACATGGACGCTTTCACCGCAGGTCTGCTGCAACGGATCAAGACCACCGAGTCCGACCTCACGAGGGCTCGCGAGACGGGCGACGACTTCCTCGCGGACGTCGAGCAGAGCGAGCTGGACGATCTGCGCCGTCTGGCCGCCGAACACGGCGTCGAGATCGGCGCCACCAGCGTCTGAGCCGCGACGAGAGGGCCCCGGAGCGCCGTCACAGGCACCCCGGGGCCCTCTCGTCGTCTCCGGACGCCCCGGAGCGCCGCACGGACGGGCAGCCGCGGTCAGTCGTGCCAGGCTCCCAGCTCCTCCAGCAGCGCCTGGAGCGGCTCGAAGACGCCGGGGGTCGCGGCGACGGTCAGGTCCCGGTCCGGGCGCAGCCCGGGGCGGCCGCCGGTGAGCGCGCCGGCCTCCCGGGCGATCAGGTCGCCCGCCGCCAGGTCCCAGGGGTGCAGCCCGCGCTCGAAGTAGCCGTCGAGCCGGCCCGCGGCCACGTCGCAGAGGTCGACGGCGGCCGATCCCCCGCGCCGGATGTCGCGCAGCCGCGGGATCAGCCGCTGCGCCACCTCGGCCTGGTGGGCGCGCACCTCGGTGACGTAGTTGAAGCCGGTCGAGACGAGCGCCTGGTCCAGCGGTGCGGTCG
This sequence comes from Streptomyces sp. SirexAA-E, assembly GCF_000177195.2. Lineage (GTDB taxonomy): Bacteria > Actinomycetota > Actinomycetes > Streptomycetales > Streptomycetaceae > Streptomyces > Streptomyces flavovirens. Next base: position 5,588,837 of record NC_015953.1, on the reverse strand, counting down.
GGCGGCAGTGCAGCGCCTCGCCGTTCAGATGGGCGCCGGATCCGAGGACCGCGTGGAAGGTCTCGCGGCGCATCGGGGCCTCGACCACGCCGACGACACGCTCGCCGTCGCGCTCGGCGGCGATGGAGACGGCCCAGGTCGGCAGCCCGTAGAGGTAGTTCACCGTGCCGTCGAGCGGGTCGATGACCCACCGGATCCCACTCGTGCCCTCGGAGCTGGCGCCCTCCTCGCCGAGGAAGCCGTCGGTGGGACGGCGGTCGGAGAGGAAACCGGTGATCAGCTTCTCGGCGCCGATGTCCATCTCGGTGACGACGTCGATGGGGCTGGACTTCGTCGCCGCCACGCCCAGGTCGGCGGGGCGGCCGTCGCGGAGCAGGGCTCCGGCGCGGCGGGCGGCCTCCAGGGCGAGGTCGAGCAGTTCGGTCAGGAAGGGGTCGGTCACAACGCTCCAGGGGTCGTGTCCCGGCAGGCCGACGCGCCTGCCGGGACGGTTCGGGGTCCTCTCGGAGCCCGGCAGGCCTTCAGGCGTACGGGCTGTCCGCACCGGCCGCGGCCGGCTTGGGTGCTCGGGCCGGGCAGCAGCCGACGGGGCACAGGTCGTGGGAGGGGCCGAGCTCGCCGAGGGCGCACCGCCGGACCGGGCGCTCCTGCTCCGCCGCCGCGCGCTCCAGCACGAGCTCGCGGACAGCGGCCGCGAACCGGGGGTCGGCCCCGACGGTCGCGGACCGGCGGACGGGCAGGCCCAGCTCGGCGGCCTTGGCGGTGGCCTCCGTGTCGAGGTCGTACAGCACCTCCATGTGGTCGGAGACGAATCCGATGGGGACCATCACGACCGCCGGGGCACCCTCGCCGTGCAGCGTCTCCAGGTGGTCGCAGATGTCGGGCTCCAGCCACGGGATGTGCGGGGCACCGCTGCGCGACTGGTAGACCAGCTCCCACGGGTGGGTGATCCCCGTCTCCTCGCGCACCGCGTCGACGATCACCCGGGCCACGTCCAGGTGCTCGGCGACGTACGAGCCGCCGTCGCCGTGGGTCTCCGCCGGGCCCGAGGTGTCGGCCGCGGAGGTCGGGATGGAGTGTGTGGTGAACGCCAGGTGCGCGCCCGCCCGGGCCTCGTCGGGGAGGTCCGCGAGCGAGGCCAGCACCCCGTCCGCCATGGGTCGCACGAACCCCGGGTGGTTGAAGTAGTGCCGCAGCTTGTCCACACGGGGCACCGGCAGGCCCTCGGCCTCCAGCTCGGCCAGCGACTCGGCGAGGTTCTCGCGGTACTGCCGGCAGCCGGAGTACGAGGCGTAGGCGCTGGTGGCGAGCACGGCGATCCGGCGGCGCCCGTCGGTGACCATCTCACGGAGGGTGTCGGTGAGATACGGCGCCCAGTTGCGGTTGCCCCAGTACACCGGCAGGTCGAGGCCGTGTCCGGCGAAGTCCTTCCGCAGTGCCTCCAGGAGGTCGCGGTTCTGCGCGTTGATCGGGCTGACGCCGCCGAACAGGAAGTAGTGCTTTCCGACTTCCTTCAGCCGTTCCTCGGGGATGCCGCGGCCGCGGGTCACGTTCGCGAGGAACGGGACCACGTCGTCCGGGCCTTCGGGGCCGCCGAAGGAGAGCAGCAGCAGGGCGTCGTAGGGAGCGGGATCACGCAGATCGGACATGCCCCCGATCCTGCCACCCGCCTGTGACAGTGCGGCAACCGACATCCGCCGGTCACCGCTGTCGCCGCGCGCCGTAAGCTGTGTCGGCCCCCTTCACACCTGACACGGCTTCACCGGAGTCCCTCGTGCCCAGCCCCTACCGCGCCGTCTTCACCGCACCGGGAACCCGGGCCTTCTCCGCGGCCGGCTTCCTCGGCCGGATGCCGCTGTCCATGATGGGGATCGGCGTCGTCACGATGGTGTCGCAGATCACCGGGCGGTACGGGCTGGCCGGCGCGCTCTCCGCCACCCTGGCCATGGCGGCGGCCGTGATGGGCCCCCAGGTGTCCCGGCTCGTCGACCGGTACGGCCAGCGCCGGGTGCTGCGGCCGGTGACCCTGGTGGCGGCCGCAGCGGTCGCGGGGCTGCTGGTCTGCGCACAGCAGGGCCTGCCGGAATGGACGCTGTTCGTCTTCGCGGTGGGCGCCGGGTGCGTCCCGAGCATGGGCTCGATGGTCCGTGCGCGGTGGGCGGAGATCTACCGGGGCACGGGGCGGCAGCTGCACACCGCGTACGCCTGGGAGTCGATCGTCGACGAGGTGTGCTTCATCGTCGGCCCGATCGTCTCCATCGGGCTGTCCACCGCCTGGTTCCCGGAGGCCGGCCCCCTGCTGGCCGCCGTGTTCCTGGTCATCGGCGTCTTCTGGCTGACGTCCCAGCGGGCCACCGAACCGCGGCCGCTGCCCGAGGAGCACCACACGGCCGGCTCGGCGCTGCGCTCCCGGGGGCTCCAGGTCCTGGTGGTGACCTTCGTCGCGACGGGGGCGATCTTCGGTGCGGTGGACGTGGTGACGGTGGCCTTCGCCGAGGAGCGCGGCCACAAGGCGGCGGCGAGCCTCGTACTGGCCGTCTACGCGCTGGGGTCGTGTCTCGCGGGGGCCGTCTTCGGCGTGCTCCACCTCAAGGGGAAGCCGTCGTCCCGGTGGCTGCTGGGTGTGTGCGCGATGGCCGTGAGTATGATCCCCCTCCAACTGGCCGGGAGTCTGCCGTTCCTGGCCGTGGCGCTCTTTGTCGCGGGCCTCGCCATCGCACCGACGATGGTCACCACCATGGCCCTCGTCGAACAGCACGTACCGCGTACCCAGCTGACCGAGGGCATGACCTGGACCAGCACCGGGCTGGCGGTCGGGGTGGCGCTCGGCTCCTCCGCCGCGGGCTGGGTGGTGGACGCCTCGGGGGCCCGGGCGGGGTACGTGGTGCCCGCGGTGGCGGGGGCGCTCGCGGCCGCGGTGGCGTTCCTGGGGTACCGCCGGCTCGTGGAGCCGGCACCGACGGGAGGGCGCGGGGAAGATGACCGAGACCTACGCAACTGCGACGAGCACGTGGCGTAACTGGGCGGGCAACGTCACCGCCCGGCCGGTACGGGCCGTGTCCCCCGCCTCCGTGGCGGAGCTGGCCGAGGTGCTGCGGAGGGCGTCCGAGGACGGGCTGCGGGTCAAACCGGCGGGTACGGGGCACTCGTTCACGGCGGCCGCCGCCACCGACGGCGTGCTCATACGCCCGGACCTGCTCACCGGCATCCGGGAGATCGACCGCGCGGCCATGACGGTGACCGTCGAGGCCGGCACCCCGCTGAAGCGCCTGAACACCGCGCTCGCCCGGGAGGGGCTCTCCCTCACGAACATGGGCGACATCATGGACCAGACGGTCGCCGGGGCCACCTCCACCGGCACCCACGGGACCGGCCGCGACTCGGCGTCGATCGCGGCGCAGATACGCGCCCTGGAGCTGGTCACCGCGGACGGCACGGTGCTGCGCTGCTCCCCGGACGAGCACGCCGACGTCTTCGCGGCCGCCCGGATCGGGCTCGGGGCACTCGGCGTGGTCACCGCGATCACCTTCGCGGTGGAGCCGGTCTTCCTGCTGACGGCCCGTGAGGAACCGATGTCCTTCGACCGGGTCACGGCCGACTTCGACCAGCTGGTCGCCGAGAACGAACACTTCGAGTTCTACTGGTTCCCGCACACCGGCAACTGCAACACCAAGCGCAACAACCGCAGCGCCGGCCCGGCGGCTCCGCCCGGCAGGATCAGCGGCTGGGTCGAGGACGAGCTCCTCTCCAACGGGATCTTCCAGGTGGCCTGTTCCGTGGGCCGCGCGCTCCCCGGGACCATTCCGGCGATCGCCGGGATCTCCAGCCGCGCGCTGTCGGCCCGGAGCTACACGGACATCCCTTACAAGGTCTTCACCAGCCCCCGGCGGGTGCGCTTCGTCGAGATGGAGTACGCCGTGCCGCGCGAGGCCGCCGTCGAGGCGCTGCGCGAGGTGCGGGCCATGGTCGACCGCTCGCCGCTGCGGATCAGCTTCCCCGTCGAGGTGCGGACCGCCCCCGGGGACGACATCGCGCTCTCCACGGCCTCGGGCCGGGAGAGCGCGTACATCGCGGTGCACATGTACCGGGGGACGCCGTACCAGGCGTACTTCACGGCGGTCGAGCGGATCATGACGGGCTTCGGCGGCCGTCCGCACTGGGGCAAGATCCACACCCGGGACGCGGCCTACCTGTCGGAGGCCTATCCCCGGTTCGGCGAGTTCACCGCCGTACGCGACCGGCTCGACCCTGACCGGTTGTTCGGCAACGACTACCTGCGCCGCGTCCTGGGCGACTGAGCCCGGCGGCCGGTCACCGGGCGGCGGGTGCCGCTCACCGACCGGTGTCCGGGCCGCCGGTGGCCCCGTTCTCGCCCACCGGGGCGTCGGCGTCACCCGTCGCGGTCGGTTCCGGTGCGGCCGGGGTGGTGTTCTCCGGCGCCGTGGAGCCGGTGGGGGCCGGTGCCGTGCTCCCGCCCGTGGCGGAGGGCGTCGGTTCCGGCCGGGCCGGCGAGGAGGGGTCGCCACCGGTGCCGGGCTCGGAGCTCCGGTCCTGGCCGGGATCCGTCGCGGGGGCCGACGCACTGCCGTCGCCCGGCTCGCCGTCCTCCGTGCCACCGCTCCGCTGCGGGTCCGTACTGGTCGTGGGCGCCGGATCCGTCGTCGCCGGGCCGTGGCCGCCGCGCACCACGGAGCCGACGGTCGTACCGCCGCCGCCGCTGAGGTCGTTGCCGGAGGCCACTTCGAAGGCGGTGATGCCGCCCATCGCCACGGTGAAGACGGCGACGGCCGCGAGCGCCGAGCGCTTCCAGCCGCGGGCCGTGGTGCCGTGCGTGCGAGCCTCCGAGTACGCGTCGTCGGACGTCTCGGCCTGCCCGAACAACTGGGTCCGCTCCGGGTCGTTCATGACCGGCCGCGTCCCCTCCCGGCCGACGGCGCCGAACATCTGGGTCCGCTCGGGGTCCACCGCTCCGAGCTTCCGCGTCTCCTCGGGGTCCACGGCACCGAGCATCTGTGTGCGCTCCGCGTCCACCGTCCCGAGCAGCCTGGTGCGCTCCGGGTCCGGTACTCCGAGCAGCCTGGTGCGCTCCGGGTCGTCGTTGACGGGCTGCGGATGTCCGGGGTCCGGGCGCGTCGCGGGCTCTTCCGCGGTGGCGTCGCCGGCCGGCCGGCGGGCGGCGGGGACCGTGTCCCGGGTGCGAACGGTCACCTGCCGCCCGCCCGGGTGCTTCACATGGACGGTGACTTCGCGGATCTGCTCGCCGGTGCGCCGGAAGAAGTGCTGGAAGACCGGTCCCCCGCTGGTGGCGACCACGCTCATCACGCCCGCGCCGGCGATCGTGCCGTACACACCCAGCTGCGAGGCCATCACCGCGGCCGCGACCGCAGCCAGGGCACTGCCCGCGACCTGAGGGACGCTCAGGTCTATGCGCCTTTCCTTGCGTTCCGCATCGTTCTGCGGTTTCTGAACCATTACCAGCCCCTGCTCGACAACTACCCACCTTGCACCAGTGAGGGACATATGGGCGAAGCGAATAGTTCCGATTCTGCAGATTGTGTGAAGCAGCACACCCATTGGGGGCATTTCACCGACAACTGGGTAGCCCCACTCCAGCGCCCGCCGAGAAGTTCGGCGGCGCGCCGGTCCACCCCGGTGGCCCGAATGGAGTACTGTGACGAGCCCTGGGGCCGGACTCCCGCATGGGTGTCCGGGCCTGCGGAAGGGGGCCGAAGGGCGGCACTCGAACCGGCGGCGCCGCGGCATCGCACGGGCGCCTGCGACACGTCAGGGACCATCCGGTCACTGCGCGCCGCGCACAGGTGACCGTGCCTCCTGGTGATCCAGGGCCGAGGTCCGCTCGCCGGGTAACTTGGCAAGGTTGTGGCAGGCTGAACCCGGGCAGGTCACACTCGACTAGCGGAAGCAGCGACGCACGTGACGTCGGCAGGCACCACCCGGGAGGTTCCCATGCCCGAACTGCGTGTCGTGGCCGTCTCGAACGACGGCACACGACTGGTGCTCAAGGCTGCCGACAGCACGGAGTACACGCTGCCGATCGACGAGCGGCTGCGTGCCGCCGTGCGCAACGACCGCGCCCGGCTCGGCCAGATCGAGATCGAGGTGGAGAGCCACCTCCGCCCCCGTGACATCCAGGCACGTATACGAGCAGGCGCCTCCGCCGAGGAGGTCGCCCAGTTCGCCGGCATCCCCGTCGACCGGGTACGCCGCTTCGAGGGCCCTGTGCTCGCGGAACGCGCCTTCATGGCGGAGCGGGCCCGGAAGACCCCCGTACGCCGACCCGGCGAGAACACCGGCCCCCAGCTCGGCGAGGCCGTCCAGGAGCGTCTGCTGCTGCGCGGTGCCGACCGGGAGACGGTCCAGTGGGACTCCTGGCGCCGGGACGACGGCACCTGGGAGGTCCTCCTCGTCTACCGGGTGGCGGGCGAACCGCACTCGGCGAGCTGGACGTACGACCCGCCGCGCCGTCTGGTGCAGGCCGTGGACGACGAGGCGCGCTCACTGATCGGTGAGACCGACGAGGTGGCCGCCCCCGAGCCCAGCTTCCCGTTCGTGCCCCGGATCGCCCGGCTGCCGCGCGACCGGCCGTTGGACCGTGCGCTCGACCGGCAGATCGAGCGCCCCGCTCCTCCGGCCCCGGAGCCGGAGGAGCGTCTCAGCGGTGTGTCGGCGGACGAGCGTGATTCGCTGACCAGCCTCCTGGAGGCGGTGCCGAGCTTCCGCGGCGACATGGTCGTGCCGGAGCGGCCGTCGCAGCCGGAACCGCCGGCGATCGAGCCGGCCGCCGAGGAGCCGGAGGCCGACGAGCCCCCGGCAGCGGCAGCGGGCGCGGGTTCCGCGTACGCGGACGTGCTGATGCCGCGCGCGGTGGCGGGTCACCGGGACCGGCTGACGGGTACGACGGACCGGCAGGCGGAGGCGGACGGGGTGCGCCCCGGGCGCCGGGCCGCGGTGCCCAGCTGGGACGAGATCGTCTTCGGCACACGCCGGAAGAAGCAGGACTGAGGAGCGCCCTCCTCGTACCGAGGGCCCGTACGCACCGGCGTACGGGCCCTTCGGCGTCGGCGGGGTCAGGTCATCGGGGGTCGGGGCCCGTGGCGACCGGGCGGGACTCGTCCGCGGACCACTCGGACCAGGAACCGGCGTAGAGGGCGGCCCGGTGTCCGGCGATCTCCAGGGCCAGCACCTCATGGGCGCCCGAGACGCCCGACCCGCAGTACACGCCGACCTCGGTGCCGGGGGCGGCCCCCAGCGCGGCGAACCGGGAGGCCAGCGTCCCGGCGGGCAGGAAGCGGCCGTCCTCGGCTACGTTCTCGGCGGTCGGTGCGGAGAGGGCGCCGGGGATGTGGCCGCCGACCCTGTCGATCGGTTCCACGTCGCCCCGGTACCGTTCCGCAGCCCGGGCGTCGAGCAGCAGACCGGACTCGGCGAGTGCGGCGGCGCCGTCCGCGCCCAGCAGCGGCAGTCCGCCGGGCTCGGGCCTGAAGTCGCCCGCGTCGGGCTCGGGGGTCTTCGTGGAGAGGTCACCGGTCCATGCCGCGAGGCCGCCGTCGAGCACCCGGACGTCGGGGTGGCCGGCCCAGCGCAGCAGCCACCAGGCGCGCGCTGCGGCCCAGCCCTGACCGCCGTCGTACACCACCACCGGGGTGTCCCGGGAGACCCCGGCGCGTCGCATGGCGGCGGCGAAGACCTCCAGGTCCGGCAGCGGGTGCCGGCCGCCGCGTCCGGGCGGACCGGCGAGTTCCGCGTCGAGATCGACGAACACCGCGCCGGGGATGTGCCCCGCGTCGTAGTCGGCACGGCCGTGCGGGCCGCCCAGCTGCCAGCGGACGTCCAGGGGCACCGGCGGACGCGCCCCCGTCGCTTCGCTCATGTATTCGGATACGGTGATGATGGGCTTCATAGCCGCCATCTTCGCGCAGCAGCCCCGCACGAGGACGCGATATGGAAAGGGGCGTACCGCAACAAAGCAACCTTCCTTGCGACTTCCCTATGACTTCCTTGCGGACGGAAGCCGAAACGCGGCGCGGCCCGGGTGCCTGGGGAGCCCGGTGGTGCGAGCATCTGCACGGAGCCCGGGGCACGCGTCCGTACCGCTGGACGACGTACCGGCTCCGTTCCGTTTCCCCCGTACGGCCACCCCGATGGTACGAGGAGAGAATAGAAGATGACCGAGGCTGCCGCCCGGCGCGCGCCAGGAGCTCCGTGCTGGGTAAGTCTGATCGTGCACGGACTGAGCGCGACCGAGGAGTTCTACGGCCGCTTGTTCGGCTGGGAGTTCAGGCCGGGCCCCGAGGAACTCGGGCCCTACGTACGCGCGCTGCTGCACGGCAAGGAGGTCGCGGGCATCGGTCAGCTGCCGCCCGGCCGGCACCTCCCGATCGCCTGGACGACCTATCTGGCCTCCGAGGACGCGGATGCGACCGCCGAGGCGATCCGTTCCTGCGGCGGCACGGTGGCCGTCGGACCGATCGACGCGGGCCGGGCGGGCCGCCTCGCGATCGCCTCCGACCCGGGCGGGGCGGTCTTCGGCGTCTGGCAGCCGGGCGAGCACCTCGGCACGGCGCTGGCCGGCACTCCGGGCACACCCGTCTGGAACGAGCTGGTGACCCGGGAGACCTCATCGGTCGCCAAGTTCTACCAGGCGGTCTTCGGTTTCGACACGGAGGCGGTCGTCTCGGCCGACTTCGACTACCAGACCCTGAGCCTGGCGGGCCGGCCGGTCGCCGCCCTGCACGGCGTGGGCCACGGCCTGCCGCGCGACCGTGGGCCGCACTGGATGACGTACTTCGAGGTCGCCGACACCGACGAGGCCGCCGCCCGCGTGGTGGAACTCGGCGGTCAGGTGATCCAGCCGCCCCGGGAGGCCTCCGGCGGCAGGCTGGCCACCGTCGCCGACCCGGAGGGCGCGGTGTTCACGATCCAGCGGACGTCGGAGCACTGACGGCGGCGGTCAGGACCGGATGACCGGCAGCACGTCCGGGAGGCAGGGCCGGCTCGTGCGGGATCAGGGCTGGGTGACCGGCAGCACGTCCGGGGACAGCGGGCCCGCGTGCGCCGAGGCGCTGGTCATCCGCCGTTGATGGTGGCGGCGGCAGAGGACCTCGTAACCGACCTCTTCCTCGGGGCGGTTGACGTCTCCGACGACGACCTGGGCCCCCTCGACCACCATGTGGCCTCCCAGGGTGCGGGCGTTGTGCGTGGCGCGAGCCCCGCACCAGCACAGCGCCTCCACCTGGAGGGCCTCTATCCGGTCGGCCAGTTCGACCAGCCGCTGCGATCCGGGAAAGAGCCGGGTACGGAAGTCGGTGGTGATCCCGAAGGCGAACACGTCGAGTTCGAGGTCGTCCACGACGCGCGCCAGCTGGTCGACCTGCTCGGGGGCCAGGAACTGCGCCTCGTCGACGATCACGTAGTCCACGCGTCCGCCGCGGGAGACGAGACCGACGACGTACTGGTAGAGGTTCATCCCACCGGAGGCCTCGACCGCGTCGGTCACCAGCCCCAGCCGGGAGGAGAGCTTCCCCTCCCCCGCCCTGTCGTCCCGGGTGAAGATCACGCCCTGCAGGCCGCGGGCCGACCGGTTGTGCCCGATCTGAAGGGCGAGTGTGCTCTTCCCGCAGTCCATCGTTCCGGAGAAGAACACAAGCTCGGGCATGAGAGGTCGAGCGCCTTTCGGGTGGTGTACGGGAAGCGGGGGACGCGGGTCACGAGCGTACTTCGAGGAGCGGGACGAGCAGTTCCACGGGGGTCAGCGAACCGTGCATGCCGGCCATGGCGGACTCGTGGGGCTCGTTGACCGACGCGGTGATCACCACGTCGTCGTGGGCGGCGGCCACCACGTCGCCGATCCTGCCGTGGACCCGTGCGTCGATGTGCGGCCCGAACCAGCCCGCGGACACCGCCTCGTCCCTGCTCGCCACCCAGAACTGCTCGCCGAGCACCTCGCGCCAGACGGCCAGCACATCGGCCTCGGCCCCGGGGACGGCGTAGACGTGACGGGCGCGGCCCTCGCCGCCGAGCAGCGCCACTCCGGCGCTCAGCTCCCAGTCCTCGTCGAAGTCGATACGTGACTGCTCGTCGAACGGGATGTCGATCATCCCGTGGTCGGCGGTGATGTAGAGCGCCGAGCGGGGCGGAAGCTGTTCGGCGAGGCGCCGGGCCAGCCCGTCCACGTACATCAGCTGGCCCCGCCAGGCGTCGGAGTCCACGCCGAAGCGGTGCCCCTTCCCGTCGACCTCGCTGTAGTACGTGTAGACGAGGGACCGGTCCCCCGCCGCGAGTCGCTCGGCGGCGAGGTCCATCCGCTCCTCGCCGGAGAGCCTGCCGAGGAAGGACCCACCGCTGAGGGCGACCTTGGTGAGCGGGGTCTGCTCGAACGTGGGGGCGGAGACCTGCGCCGTCCGCACGCCCGCCTCGTGGGCGAGCTGGAAGACGGTGGGATACGGCTGCCAGACGCGCGGCTCGGTCCACGGCTTCCAGCGCAGCTGGTTCATCAGCGCACCGGTCTCCGGGTTCCGGGCGGTGTAGCCGTTCAGACCGTGCTCTCCGGGGGGCCGCCCCGTCCCCACCGAGGCCAGTGAGGTCGCGGTGGTCGAGGGGAAGCCCGCCGTGAGGGGGCGGCCCGTGCCGCCGCGAGAGGTGGGGAGCAGGGAGTGCAGGAACGGCGCCTCGTCCGGGTGCGCCTTGATCTGCTCCCAGCCCAGGCCGTCGATCAGGAAGACGCAGTTCCGGTCGGCGGGTGTGAGCTCGGGGATCACCGCGTCGAAGCCCGGTACGTCCTGTCCGGCGGCGAGCGTCGGCAGCAGGTCGGCGAGCGAGCCGCCGCCGTACTCGGGGACGGGGGCGCTGTCGAGGGCGAGCGGAACGGGCTCCTGCCAGGCCGGCTGGGCCATCAGCGGCCGGTCGCCGCGGTGGCGGCCGTGGCCTCGGAGAGCGACTGGGCGAAGGCGAGCGTCTGGCGCACGGCGTCCGGTCCGTCACCGGCCTCGCTGACGCGCAGGCTCAGGTCGTCGGCCGTGGTGTTCCCGGTGTAGCCGTGGTCGGCCTCGCAGTTGGGGTCGCCGCAGGCGGCGGGCTCCAGGTCGATCCGGGAGACGGCGCCCCAGCCGATGGTCAGGACGACCTCGCGGGGCAGCGTGCCGGGCACGTACTTCTCAGGGTTGGCGACCACGCGGCTGACGACGACGGACGAGATCCGGTCGAGCTTGACCGACTCCGTGGACGTCGTGGCGTACGGAGTCGGCGAACTGGTGTCCGCGGCCTGCTCGTCGGTGTGGCTGACGATGAACCGCGTGTCCGTCAGGACGAGGACCGTGACATGGCGCCGCACCTCGTTGGAGTCGAAGGTGGTCTCCTGGTGCACCAGGTACGACGCGACCGGCTCCCCGCCGACGGCGGCCTCCACCGCCTCGGCCACGAGGGCCGGGTAGTAGCCGCTGCGCTCGATCGCCGCGCGCAGCCCCTGGGTCGTCGTACCGGTCTTTGCCATACCCACCATCCTACGGGGGGCCGCCGACTGCCGGGCACGCCCTGCGGCGGTACGGGGCGGAGGCCGCGCCGGTCAGTAACTGGGGAGCCGACGGGGGCCCAGGTCGTTGCGGGCGGGGGGCGGGGCGAGCCGGATGCTCGCCCCCAGCACGGTCAGCCCGTGGGTGGCGACCACCACGGGCTCCAGGACGACGGAGACCACCTCCGGGTGGTCGTCCACCAGCCGGGAGACCCGCAGCACGAGTTCCTCGAGCGCCGGGGTGTCGGCCGGGGCCGAGCCGCGCCAGCCGAAGAGCAGGGGCGCGGCCCGGATCGAGCGGATCAGCTCGGCGGCGTCCCGGTCGGTGGCCGGGACCAGGCGGTGGGCGGTGTCGCCGAGCAGCTCAGACGGGGCACCCGCCAGGCCGAAGGAGAGGACGGCTCCGGCTGCGGCGTCGATCGAGGCCCGTACGACGGTGTCGACCCCCCGGGGCGCCATCGCCTGGACCACCGGGCGCAGTTCGGCGGGCGTGCCGAGCAGGTCCGTCAGCTCGCCGTAGGCACGGCGCAGCGCGCGCTCGCCCGCGAGGTCGAGCCGGACACCGCCGAGGTCGGGGCGGTGACGCAGATGGGGGGCGGTGGTCTTGAGCGCCACCGGGTAGCCGAGCCGAGCCGCGGCGGCCACGGCGGCCTCCACGTCGGGGGCCGGGAGCCCGGGCCGCACGGTGATGCCGTAGAGGCCGAGCAGGTCGGCGGCCTCCTCCTGGGTGAGGGGGCGGCCCCGGGGGTCGGAGCCGGGGCCGAGCAGCGCGTCGATCCGCGCGGCGGCGGCGTGCTCGTCGATGGTCTCGTCGAGGAACTCGGGCACCTTGCCGGGCGCGGCGGCCTGGCGCCGCCACTGGGCGTACTTCACGGCCTCGGAGAGCGCCCGGACGGCCCGTTCGGCGGCGGGGTAGGCGGGGATGCGGCCCGCCTTCGCGCCCGGGGCGTCGTGCGGCGCGGCCGGTCCTCCGGGGGTGCTGCCCGGCGCCCCGGGCGAACGCGGTGGCACCGCACCGTCCCCGCGCACGCCCCCGGTGCCCTGGCGCGCACTCGTGGGGTGCCCGGAGGGTGCGTGTGCCCCCTGGGGGCGCGTCCGGGCGTGTCCGGCCGGCACCGGGGCCGACGGGTCCTCGGATCGCGGTGGTGCCGCGGTGCTCGTGGCCGCGGCCAGGGCCTGGGCCAGGCCGCCCATCTCCACGTGCACCACCGCCACCGGCTTCGCCGGGCCCGTGGCGGCCGCCTCGCGCAGGGCGGTGGCCAGCACCTCGCCGTCGCCGGTGTGCGCCTCGCCGTTCTCCCCCACCCAGGGGATCGCGGTGACGATCACGGCGTCGCAGGTCGTGTCGGCCAGCGCCTCGGCCAACGCGTCCCGGAAGTCCTGCGGTTCGGCTTCCGTCGTGAGGTCACGGGGCGGGCGCGGGCGCAGTCCCTCCGCCAGACATGCGTCGAACGTGAGGAGCCCGAGCGACTCGGAGTTGCCGAGGATCGCCACCCGGGGGCCGTCCGGCAGGGGCTGGTCGGCGAGGAGCAGGCCGACGTCGACCATCTCCGTCACGGTGTCCACCCGGATGACGCCGGCCTGCCGCATCAGCGCGGAGACCGTCGCGTCGGGGATCCGGCTGACGGGCACCGCGTGCCCCGGCGGGGCGGAGCCGCTGTGCCGGGCCCCCTTGACGACGACCACGGGCTTCACGGCGGCGGTCCGGCGGGCGAGCCGGTGGAACTTGCGCGGGTTGCCGAACGACTCCAGGTAGAGCAGGGCGACATCGGTGGCCTGGTCCTCGAACCAGTACTGCAGGAAGTCGTTGCCGGACAGGTCGGCCCTGTTCCCGGCGGAGATGAACGTCGAGAGTCCCGCGCCCCGCCGGTGCAGGCCCGACAGCACGGCGATCCCGATCGCGCCCGACTGGGTGAACAGTCCGATGCGTCCGGCGGCGGGTGACTCGGGGGCGAGGGAGGCGTTCAGCCGGACCGGGCCGGCGGTGTTGATGACCCCGAAGGCGTTGGGTCCGATGATCCGCATTCCGTACGAACGCGCCTGCCGCACCAGTTCGCGCTGCCGCTCGCGCCCCTCGGCGCCGCGCTCGGCGTAACCGGCGGACAGGACGACCAGGCCGCGGACGCCGTGCTCCCCGCAGTCCGCGACGGCCTCCGGCACCCGCTCGGCCGGGACGGCGACGACCGCAAGGTCGACCCGCTCGCCGATCTCCCCCACCGAGCGGTGCGCGGGCACCCCGTCGAGTGTGGCCAGGTCCGGGGCGAAGGACCGGTTCACGGCGTACGCCCGTCCGGTGAAGCCCGAGCCGAGGAGGTTGCGCAGGACCGTGCGGCCCACGCCTCCGGGAGCCCGTCCCGTACCGACGACGGCGACCGACCCGGGCGCCAGCAGCCGCTGCACGGAACGCGCCTCGGCACGCTGCTCACGGGCGCGCTGGACCGCGAGCGACTCGGCGGTGGGTTCCAGGTCGAGCGTCAGGTGGACGGAGCCGTCCTCGAAGCTGCGTTGCTGGGTGTAGCCGGCGTCCCGGAACACCTTGATCATCTTGTTGTTGGCGGGCAGCACCTCGGCGGCGAACCGGCGGATGCCGCGTTCCCGGGCGACCGCCGCGATGTGCTCCAGGAGCGCGGAGGCCACGCCGCGGCCCTGGTGCGCGTCCTGGACGAGGAAGGCGACCTCCGCCTCGTCGGCGGGTGCCGAGGCGGGCCTGCCCTGCGCGTTGATCCGGTCGTAGCGGACGGTGGCGATGAACTCGCCGCCGATCGTCACGGCCAGTCCCACCCGGTCGACGTAGTCGTGATGGGTGAAGCGGTGCACGTCCTTGGCGGAGAGACGCGGATACGGGGCGAAGAAGCGGTAGTACTTCGACTCGTCGGAGACCTGCTCGTAGAAGTGGACCAGCCGCTCGGCGTCGTCCGTGGTGATGGGCCGGATGCGGGCGGTGCCGCCGTCGCGGAGGACCACGTCCGCTTCCCAGTGGTCGGGGTACGCGTGATGCGGACTCTGCTCCGGCGTGGGCTCCATGGAGAAAGCCTACGGCTCGCCGGACCGGGCGCGGAGGAGGCCGTCGGGCCCGGGCGACCGGCCGGGGAATCCGGGCGCTACGGGAAGGCTGGTGGACGGGACCGGGAGGTGCGCGGCCGGCCGTCGCGGGACCGCGCACGGCAGTGCGCACCGCATGAGAGACTGGTCTAGACAACCATTTGGTCTAGACAACCACTGAACGTGAAGGGCAGAACCATGGCTGAGCGCCGCGTCAACGTCGGTTGGGCCGAGGGCCTGCACGCCCGCCCCGCTTCCATCTTCGTCCGTGCCGCCACGGCGTCGGGCGTCCCCGTCACCATCGCCAAGGCCGACGGCAACCCGGTGAACGCCGCCTCCATGCTCGCGGTGCTCGGCCTGGGCGCCCAGGGCGGCGAGGAGATCGTGCTCGCGTCCGACGCGGACGACTCCGAGGCCGCCCTGGACCGGCTGGCGAAGCTGGTCGCCGAGGGGCTCGAGGAGCTCCCGGAGACGGTCTGACCCGCGCGGGCCGGATCCGGAATCATCTCTGCGGCGAGGCTGCGGTTCCCCACTCGGGAGCCGCAGCCTTTTCGTTTCGAGCAGGCCGACGCAGACCGAAAAGAATGGCCGCACGGAATGGAATGCGGGCAGCGGAAATAAAGCCCTCCTCCCGTCACCTTCTTTGTATACGGCGCCATTGTTAATGCCGGACGCCCGCCGTGTTTACGGCTTGTTGCGAAGCCCTCACCCGGGGCGGGCCCGGCACCGACGCGGGCCTTTCCGGCCGGCGCGGCCGGTGTGCGGCGGCCGCGCGCTCGGCGTGCTGGGCGGCGAGGGCCCGGGCGCGTTCGGCGTCACCGCGCGCCACGGCGTCCACCAGGGCACCGTGCTCGGCCCACGAGTCGGCGGGCAGGGCCGACTGCTCGACCGTGTACATCCAGGCGATCTTGTGCCGGAGCTGGGTGAGCAGCGCGATCAGCGCGGGGCTGCCGGAGGCCTGGGCCAGCGTCTCGTGGAACCAGCCGCCCAGTGACCGCAGATCCTCGCCCTCACCGCGGCGCACCCGCTCCTGACCCAGTCTGACCAGGCCCCGGAGCACCTTGAGGTGCGCCTCCGTGCGGCGCTGCGCGGCGCGTGCGGCGCCGAGCGGCTCCAGCAGCGTCCGGATCTCCAGGAGGTCCGCGGCCTCCTGGTCCGTGGGCTCGGCGACGCAGGCGCCGGCGTGCCGGCGGGTCACGACGAACCCCTCGGACTCCAGGGTGCGCAGTGCCTCGCGCACCGGGACCCGGGAGACTCCGTAGCGACGCGCGAGCACCTCTTCGGTGAGGCGGCTGCCGCGCGCGAAGACACCGGAGACGATGTCGTCACGGATTGCCGTGCATACCGAATGCGCGGGAATGCGCATGTCCGAACCTCCGCCTTAATCCCCGCGAAACGCGGCCGATCGACGCCTGTTCCGTGACTCTATTGCAATCGCTCCGAATTTCCGACGGCGGGGCGGAATCCATGGATATCTTTTGGCCAGGGGGCACTTCGGCGGCGCTTCGGTCCGCGCCCTCGCGTGCCGGCGTACGACGGCACGCCGAAGGCCCCGGCGGTTGCCGGGGCCTTCGGCGGGAGCGGTGCCGCAGGGGGTCCGGTCAGAGCCGGACGCCGTGCGAGCGGAGGTAGGCGACGGGGTCCATGTCCGAGCCGTACTGCGGGGTCGTGCGGGCTTCGAAGTGCAGGTGCGGCCCCGTGGAGTTACCGGTCGACCCGGACAGGCCGATCTGCTGGCCGGAGGAGACGCGCTGGCCGACCTGGACGCCGATCGAGGAGAGGTGGCCGTACTGGGTGTAGGTGCCGTCCGTCATGCGGAGCACGATGTTGTTGCCGTAGGCGCCGCCCCAGCCGGCCTCGACGACCGTGCCGGCGCCGACGGCGACGACGGAGCTGCCGGACGCGGCGCGGAAGTCCACGCCCGAGTGACTGCCGGAGGACCAGAGGGAGCCGCCGGACTTGTAGGCGGTGGTGACGTAGGAGCCGGCGACCGGGAGGCGGAAGGAGTTCAGCCGGGCGCGCTCGGCGGCGCGGGCGGCACGGGCCTCGGCCTTGCGGGTCTCCTCGGCGCGCGCTTCGGCCTTGCGCTTGGCCTCCGCCTTGGCCTTGGCCTTCGCCTCGGCTTCGGCCTTCGCCTTCGCGGCGAGATCGGCCTGGTGCCGCTGGGCCTGCGCCTGGGCCTCGATCTGGGCCGCGAGGCTGCTGCCGATGGCGGTGACCTGGGTCAGCCCGACGGTCTCGACGGTGGCGGCGGAGTCAGCGGCGAGTGCGGGGGAAGCGGTGGCGCCGATGACGCCGGCGGTGGCCAGGGCGGCGATGCCGGCGACCTGGGCGCTCCTGCGCGTCAGGCGGTTCGGGGCACGGTGCTTCCCGGTGGCACGGGTGAACGCCATGGAGAGGCTGGTCCTTTCCTTCCTTCTCGCCTACCGGGTTAGCTGACGGGTTCGGAGCAGGAAGGTCTCCTACGGGCACCTGGCACGCGCGGGCGCAGGTGTCCGATTCACCCCAGGGACTGCATTGGGTCCCCGGCTCCCCAGGCTCGCGCCTGACGGGGACTCGGCGATGACTGCCCGGTGCCACGGATGCGGCACAGGTCTGACGGACAGCCGGGCCGACGCTAGGCCGGAGACCTTTCCCTCACCAAACGGACAAGCCGATTTGTTGCTCATCCCACAGGGTGAAACCCCCATTTGGTTCTGAAACCGGCAAAAGGGAAGCCCCGGCGGGCAGCTGCCCGCCGGGGCCCGGTTCGTCCGTGGCGTCAGCCGCTGACGACCGTCACCTCTCCGATGCCCAGAGCCCTGACGGGCTCCGCGATCCGGGAGGCGTCCCCCACGAGGACGGTGACCAGACGGTCGACCGGGAAGGCGTTCACCACGGCGGCAGTGGCCTCGACCGTGCCGGTCTCGGCCAGACGCGCGTACAGGTGGGCCTGGTAGTCGTCCGGAAGGTGCTGCTCCACCTGGTCGGCCAGGGTCGCCGCGACCGAGGCGGCCGTCTCGAACTTCAGCGGGGCGACACCCACGAGGTTCTGCACGGCGGTCTCGCGCTCCGCGTCGGTGAGCCCTTCGGCCGCCAGGGTGCGCAGGACCTTCCACAGGTCCTCCAGCGCGGGCCCGGTGGACTCGGTGTCCACGGAACCGCTGATGGCGAGCATCGCGGCACCGGTCGTCCCGGAGGAGGACCCGGGCGCCGTCGAGCGCAGCACCTGCCCGAAGGCCCGCACGCCGTAGGTGTAGCCCTTCTCCTCGCGCAGGACACGGTCCAGCCGCGAGGTGAGGGTGCCGCCCAGGCAGTACGTGCCGAGGACCTGGGCGGGCCAGACGCTGTCGTGCCGGTCGGCGCCGATCCGGCCGATCAGCAGCTGGGTCTGCACGGCCCCGGGGCGGTCCACGACGACCACACGGCCCGTGTCGTCCGCGGTGATGGGCGGCACGGGGCGGGCCGGAGCCGTGTTGCCCGACCAGTCGCCGACGGTGTCGGCGAGCAGCGCGTCCAGGTCGACCCCGGTGAGGTCCCCGACGACCACCGCGGTGGCGGTGGACGGGCGGACATGGGCGTCGTAGAACGCCCGTACGGCGGGGGCGTCGATCCGCCGCACCGTCTCCTCGGTGCCCTGGCGCGGCCGGGACATCCGCGCCGTGGCCGGGAAGAGCTCCTTGGAGAGCTGCTTCGCGGCGCGGCGGGCCGGGTTGGCCTGCTCGTGCGGGATCTCGTCGAGCCGGTTGCCCACCAGGCGCTCGATCTCGTCCTCGGCGAAGGCCGGGGCCCGCAGCGCCTCGGCGACGAGGCCGAGGGCCTTGGCCAGCCGGGAGACCGGGACCTCCAGCGACACACGCACCCCGGGGTGGTCGGCGTGCGCGTCGAGCGTGGCGCCGCAGCGCTCCAGCTCGGCAGCGAACTCCTCCGCGGAGTGCTTGTCGGTGCCCTCGGACAGTGCGCGCGCCATGATCGTGGCCACGCCGTCCAGCCCCTCCGGCTCGGCGTCCAGGGGCGCCTGGAGGAAGATCTCCACGGCGACGACCTGCTGTCCGGGCCGGTGGCAGCGCAGCACGGTCAGGCCGTTGGGCAGGGCTCCTCGCTCGGGCGCCGGGAAGGCCCAGGGCCTGGCCTCGCCCGCGGTCGGCTGCGGGTGGTACTCCATCGCTACTCCCGTCACGGCGGCGTCGGTCACTTGTCCGCCCCCTCGTGCGCGTCGGTGCCGGCCGCCTGGGCCGCGTCGCCGGAATCCTCGGTCTCGTCGGCCGGTTCGACGGGCTCGTAGACCAGGACCGCCCGGTTGTCGGGGCGCAGATGCGCCTGGGCGGCCTCCCGCACCTCGTCGGCGGTCACGTCGAGCACCCGCCCCACCGCGGTCAGGGCGAGCTGCGGGTCGCCGAACAGGACGGCGTACCGGCAGAGTTCGTCGGCGCGGCCGGCGACCGTGCCGAGCCGGTCGAGCCACTCGCGTTCCAACTGGGCCTGGGCCCGTTCCATTTCCTCCGGGGTGGGGCCTTCCGCCGCGAAGCGGGCCAGTTCCTCGTCGACGGCCGCCTCGATCCGCGGCACCTCGACGCCGCCGGACGTCTTGACGTCCAGCCAGCCCAGCGAGGGCGCTCCGGCGAGCCTGAGCAGCCCGAATCCCGCGGCCACCGCCGTACGGTCGCGGCGGACCAGGCGGTTGTGCAGCCGGGACGACTCACCGCCGCCGAGCACGGTCAGCGCCAGGTCGGCGGCGTCGCACTCCCGGGTGCCGTCGTGCGGCAGCCGGTAGGCGGCCATCAGCGCGCGTGCCGGGACCTCCTCGTGCACCACCTCACGCAGCTGCTCGCCGATGATGCCGGGGAGCGTGCCGTCACGCGGCGGCTGCTTGCCGTCGTGGGACGGGATGGAGCCGAAGTACTTCTCGATCCAGGCCAGCGTCTGCTCCGGGTCGATGTCGCCGACGACCGAGAGCACCGCGTTGTTGGGCGCGTAGTACGTACGGAAGAACGCGCGGGCGTCCTCCAGCGTCGCGGCGTCCAGATCGGCCATCGAGCCGATCGGGGTGTGGTGGTACGGGTGGCCCTCCGGGTAGGCCAGAGCCGTGAGCTTCTCGAACGCGGTGCCGTAGGGGACGTTGTCGTACCGCTGGCGGCGCTCGTTCTTCACTACGTCGCGCTGGTTCTCCATCGACTCCTCGTCGAGCGCGGCGAGCAGCGAGCCCATCCGGTCCGCCTCGAGCCACAGGGCCAGCTCCAGCTGGTGCGTGGGCATCGTCTCGAAGTAGTTGGTGCGCTCGAAGCTGGTGGTGCCGTTGAGGGATCCGCCGGCGCCCTGCACCAGCTCGAAGTGCCCGTTCCCCTTGACCTGGCCGGAGCCCTGGAACATCAGGTGCTCGAAGAGGTGAGCCAGACCGGTGCGGCCCTTGACCTCGTGGCGGGAGCCGACGTCGTACCAGAGGCAGACCGCCGCGACCGGGGTCAGATGGTCCTCCGAGAGCACCACGCGCAGGCCGTTGGCCAGGCGGTGTTCGGTCGCCGTCAAACCGCCGGAACCGGCCTGGGCTGTGGCCGTGTGACCCATGGGCATGTACGTCCCTTCGATCGGTACAGGATTTCCTGCCGGACCTGCCACTGTAAGCAAGCGCACGGGCACCTGGCGAAGTTCCCGCCGGGTGAATGTTGTCGCGGATTCCCCTGTCGAGGGGGTACAGCGACGTGCGCCCGGGGCACTTCGGACGGGTCGAGGTCGGCGTTGTCAGTCGGGCGGGCCACAATGGTCGGCGTCAGAACCTGAGGTTGCCCGACAGAATCTGTGAAGGAGTCGCAGCCGCGATGGCCCGCCGCAGCACCAAAACCCCGCCGCCGGACGACTTCGAGGAGAAGATCCTCGACATCGACGTCGTCGACGAAATGCAGGGCTCCTTCCTCGAGTACGCGTACTCGGTGATCTACTCCAGGGCGCTGCCCGACGCCCGCGACGGCATGAAGCCCGTGCACCGTCGCATCGTGTCCCAGATGAACGAGATGGGGCTGCGCCCGGACCGCGGCTACGTGAAGTGCGCCCGGGTCGTCGGCGAGGTGATGGGCAAGCTGCACCCGCACGGTGACGCGTCGATCTACGACGCGCTGGTGCGCATGGCCCAGCCGTTCTCCATGCGGCTGCCCCTCGTCGACGGGCACGGCAACTTCGGCTCGCTCGGCAACGACGACCCGCCGGCCGCCATGCGGTACACCGAGTGCCGGATGGCCGACGCCACATCCCTGATGACGGAGTCGATCGACGAGGACACGGTCGACTACCAGTCGAACTACGACGGCCAGGAGCGGGAACCGGTCGTCCTGCCCGCCGCCTACCCGAACCTCCTGGTCAACGGGGCGTCCGGGATCGCCGTCGGCATGGCGACGAATATGCCTCCGCACAACCTCGGCGAGGTGATCGCCGCGGCCCGCCACCTCATCCGGCACCCCAACGCCGACCTCGACGCGCTGATGCGGTTCGTGCCGGGCCCGGACCTGCCGACGGGTGGCAGGATCGTGGGGCTCGGCGGCATCAAGGACGCGTACGCGTCCGGCCGCGGCACCTTCAAGATCCGCGCCACGGTCGCCATAGAGAGCGTCACGGCCCGCCGCAAGGGCCTCGTCGTGACCGAACTCCCCTTCTCCGTCGGGCCGGAGAAGGTCATCGCGAAGATCAAGGATCTCGTCGGTGCGAAGAAGCTCCAGGGCATCGCGGACGTCAAGGACCTCACGGACCGCGAGCACGGTCTGCGGCTGGTGATCGAGGTCAAGAACGGCTTCGTTCCGGAGGCCGTCCTGGAGCAGCTCTACAAGCTGACGCCGATGGAGGAGTCCTTCGGCATCAACAACGTGGCGCTGGTGGACGGTCAGCCGCTCACACTCGGCCTCAAGGAACTCCTGGAGGTCTACCTCGACCACCGGTTCGAGGTGGTGCGCCGGCGCAGCGAGTTCCGCAGGACCAAGCGCCGCGACCGGCTGCACCTGGTCGAGGGCCTGCTCGTCGCCCTGCTGGACATCGACGAGGTCATCCGGCTCATCCGCGACAGCGACAACTCGGCGCAGGCGAAGGAGCGCCTGATGGAGCGCTTCTCGCTGAGCGAGATCCAGACCCAGTACATCCTGGACACCCCGCTGCGCAGGCTCACCCGCTTCGACCGGATCGAGCTGGAGAGCGAGCGGGACCGGCTCAACGACGAGATCGCCGCGCTGACCGCGATCCTGGAGTCGGACGCGGAGCTGCGCAAGCTCGTCTCGTCCGAACTGGCGGCGGTGGCGAAGAAGTTCGGCACCGACCGGCGTACGGTGCTGCTGGAGTCGGCGGGTTCGCAGGTGGCGTCCGTGCCGCTGGAGGTGGCCGACGACCCGTGCCGGGTGCTGCTCTCCTCCACCGGTCTGCTGGCCCGTACCGCCAACGCCGACCCGATCGTCGTGGCCGAGGACACCAAGCGCACCAAGCACGACGTGATCGTCTCGGCGGTCCCGGCGACGGCGCGGGGCGACGTGGGCGCGGTGACGTCCACCGGGCGGCTTCTGCGCCTGTCGGTGATCGATCTGCCACAGCTGCCCGACACGCACACGGCCCCCACCCTGTCGGGAGGGGCGCAGATCTCCGAGTTCCTCACGCTGGAGACGGGTGAGGAGCTGATCTGCCTCAGCACGCTGGAGGAGGAGTCACCGGGCCTGGCCATCGGCACCCTCCAGGGGGTGGTGAAACGCGTGGTGCCCGACTATCCGCCCAACAAGGACGAGTGGGAGATCATCTCGCTGAAGGACGGCGACCGGATCGTCGGCGCCACTCAGCTGCTGACGGGCGAGGAGGACCTGGTCTTCATCACGTCCGACGCGCAACTGCTGCGCTATCCCGCCGCGCAGGTGCGTCCGCAGGGGCGAGCGGCGGGCGGCATGACGGGGATCAAGCTCGGGGCGGACGCCGCCGTCCTCTCGTTCACCGCGGTGGATCCCGCGGCGGACGCCGTGGTGTTCACGGTCGCCGGGTCGCACGGCACGCTGGACGACTCGGAACGCACCTGGAAGCTCACCCCGTTCGACCAGTATCCGCGCAAGGGCAGGGCCACCGGAGGGGTGCGCTGCCAGCGCTTCCTGAAGGGCGAGGACGTCCTGGTGTTCGCCTGGGCCGGCGGTGTCCCGGCGCGTGCCGCGCAGCGGAACGGGACTCCTGCCCAGCTGCCCGCGCCGGATCCGCGCCGTGACGGTTCGGGGACGCCGATGACGAGCCAGGTGGCGGTGGTCGCCGGACCGCTGCCGCTGTAGGGGGCGGAGCTCTCCGGTGGCCGGGAGGCTCAGTCCTCGTCCGGCTGCCGGACGTACCGCAGGACGCCCCACATGCTGCGTTCCAGCTCGTCGATGGCGTCCTGCGGCGCCTCCCCGGTGCCGGACCGTCCGGACTGCGGGCGACCGGTGGGGCCACGGCCGGGTTCAGTCCGGCAGTCGGCCAGTTCCTTGTGCAGCGCGTCCCCGTCGATGCCGGAGCCGATCAGCACCAGCTGGGTGCGGCGTGCTTCGTCCCGGACCCATGGCCTCGGCACGAACCGCAGGAATCCGCCGACGGCGTGCAGGGCGTACGCGTTGCCCCGGTCGCCCGCGCCGAAGTCGGCGAAGCCCTTGATCCGGTACAGCCCCGGGGGCCGGGAGTCCAGGAACGCCATGAAGCGGCGCGGGTCCATCGGCACGTCCGAGGTGAAGGAGACGCTTTCGTACGCCGCGTGCAGATGGTCCGCGTGATCGCCGTCCGCCTCCTGGTCCGCCTCGCGCAGCAGGTCCTCGAAGGTCAGCTGGCGGGCGTGGTCGTCCTCCTCCTGCCGCAGCACGGGGTCGAAGAGCAGCCCGGGGTCGATCCGCCCGTGGACGGCTCCGATGACTGCCGCCCCGCTCCCGGTGGAGGCTACGGCCTCCCGCACGGCGTCCAGCCGCGCTTCGGGCACCCGGTCCGTCTTGTTCAGGACGACGAGGTCGGCGACGGTGAGGTGGCGGTCCATCTCCGGGTGCCGCTCGCGGGTCTCCAGGAACTCGGCGGCGTCGACCACCTCGACCAGCCCCCCGTACCGGACGCGCGGATTGTCGCTCGCCAGCAGCATCCGGACGAGTTCCTGGGGTTCGGCGAGGCCGCTCGCCTCGATGACGATCACGTCGAGGCGGGCGGCCGGTTTGGTCAGCGTGGCGAGGTACACGTCGAGTTCCCCGGCGTCCACCGCACAGCACAGGCACCCGTCGCCCAGTGACACGGTCGAGCCGACCTGGCCGGCGACGGTCATGGCGTCGATCTCGATGGCACCGAAGTCGTTGACGATCACCCCGATCCGGTTGCCGGCGCGGTTGCGCAGCAGGTGGTTGAGCAGGGTCGTCTTACCGGAGCCCAGAAACCCCGCGAGGACGACGACCGGGATCTGCGGGGCGTGGGTCGGGGTCAACGGGGGCCTTCCTCGGGGTGATCAGGGTGCCGGCACGGGCTGGGGCGGCGGGGGCCCGGCATAGCGGGCCGCCGGGCGGATGATCTTGGGGTCCTCCGCCTGTTCCAGGATATTGGCGCTCCATCCGACCACACGTGCCGCGCAGAAGGTGGGGGTGAACATCTCGCGCGGCAGCCCGCACAGCTCCATGACCACTCCGGCGTAGAACTCGACGTTGGTGTGCAGCTCACGTCCCGGCTTGAGCTCGGCGAGTACGGCCTCGACCTGCCGTTCCACCTCCATGGCGAAGTCGACGAGAGGGCCGCCGAATTCCTGTGCGATGGAGCGGAGCATGCGGGAGCGCGGGTCCTCGGTACGGTAGACGGGGTGCCCGAAGCCCATGATCCGGCGGCCGCCGAGGACCTGCTCGCGGATCCAGCCGTCGATGCGGTCGGGGGTGCCGATGGCGTCCAGAGTGTCCAGAGCCCTGCTGGGCGCGCCGCCGTGCAGGGGCCCGGAGAGCGCGCCGACGGCGGCGACGAGGCAGGCGGCCATGTCCGCCCCGGTGGAGGCGACGACTCTGGCGGTGAACGTCGACGCGTTGAAGCCGTGGTCGATGGTCGAGACGAGGTACCGCTCGACGGCGGCGGCGCGTGCGGCGTCCGGTTCGGCGCCGGTGAGCATGTACAGGTAGTTCGCGGCGAACGGCAGGTCGTCGCGGGGAGCGACCGGTTCGAGCCCTTCACCGAGCCGGTACAGGGCGGTGAGCAGGGTGGGGACCGCCGCGCACAGAGCGAGCGCGTCCTCGCGGCGCCGGTCACCGGTGAGGTCGTAGACGGGCCGCAGTCCGGCGGAGGCGCCCAGCAGGGAGAGGGCGGTCCGCAGCCCGGCCAGGGGCCCGGAGACGGTACCGGCGCGTGCGATGCCGGGCAGCGCGGCGCTCACCCCGGCGGGCAGATGCCGCAGACCGGCGGTACGGGCCGCGAAACCGGCGCTCTCGGCCCGGTCGGGAAGCTCTCCGTGGACCATCAGATACCAGACGTCCTCGAAGCTGCGCGTCTGTGCCAGGTCGATCGCCGAGTAGTGGCGGTAGTGGTAGAAGCCCTCGCGACCGCGGACGTCGCCGAGCGCGGTGTCGGTGACGATCACACCGGCCAGGCCGCGGGGTACGTCGAGCGGGGCGGGATCCGTACGCAGAGCGGACATGTCGGGCCACTCCTTTCGTTCCTTCGTTTCGCTTCACCGGTTTCGCTTCCTGGTTCGGGAAGCGCTGGAGCATTGATTTAACTGTTCATGATTGACTGGCAACTCGTCAATATTGATTGAATCAATACACAGGTCTCGATGGATGCGGACGGCTATGGATACGGTGGCCCCATGACGCGAGAGGCAGCACGGGGAACGGGCTCGGACGAAGCTGCGGACACCGGGGCTCCCCCCGCGGGACGGCGGCTCACCACCCGGGAGACGGCGGAGCTGCTGGGTGTGAAGCCCGAGACCGTCTACGCCTATGTGAGCCGGGGGCAGCTCGGCAGTGTGCGGGCCCCGGGCAGCCGGGGCAGCACCTTCGACGCGGACGAGGTGGAGGCGCTGGCGCGGCGTACCGGGCGCAGGGAGCAGCCTCCCACTCCCCCGGCCGGCCAACCGGTCATCCGTACCGGCATCACGCTCATCGAGCAGGACCGGTACTACTTCCGGGGTGTCGACGCGACGGAGCTGGCCCGTCGCTGCGGTTTCGAGGAGGTCGCCGAGTGGATCTGGACGGGTGAGCTCACGGTGGGTGCCCGATTCACCGCGCCGCCCGAGTCCCTGTCGGCCGCACGGCGCGCCGTGGCGGCCCTGCCGCGGCACAGCGGTGCGACGGACCGGCTGCGGGTGGCGGTGGTCGCCGCCGCCTCCGCGGATCCCCTGCGGTTCGATCTCTCGCCGGGCGGGGTGCTGAGCAGCGCGCGCGGCCTGATCCCCACGATGGCGGGCGCGCTGCCGCCGGTCGGCAGGGGACCGTCGCGGGACGGCGAGGGCGGCGGCCCTGAGGTGTCCCTGGCCCACCAGCTGTGGCCGCGCCTGTCGAACGTGCCGGCCGACGGGGCGTCACTGGCCGTACTGGACACGGCACTTTCGCTGCTGGCCGACCATGACCTGGCGGCCTCGACCCTGGCGGCACGAGTGGCCGCGTCCGCTCACGCCCATCCGTACGCCGTGGTCTCCGCCGGTCTCGGGGTGCTGGAGGGGCCGCTGCACGGTGCCGCGAGCGGCCTGGCGCACCGGATGCTGACCGAGGTGGTGGACCGGGGCAGCGCGGCGCCGGTGGTCGCCGACCATCTGCGCACGGGGCGACGAGTACCGGGGCTGGGCCATCGTCTCTACACCGGCGAGGACCCGCGCGCCGAGGTGCTGTTCGGCCTGCTCGCCGAGGTGCCCGAGGCGGCCGCCGCCCTGGAGGCCGCCCGCGACGTGGTCAGCACCACCGCCCGCCACGCGCCGCTGCACGCCAATGTGGACCTGGCGCTGGCCGTCCTGTCGGTGTCCTGCGGCATGCCGGCGGACGCGGGGGAAACGGTGTTCGCGGTGGCCCGCACGGCGGGCTGGATCGCGCACGCGCTGGAGGAGTACGCGGAGCGGCCCCTGCGGATGAGGCCCAGCGGTCAGTACGAAGGCATGCGGCCGCCGCAGCCCTTCCCCGGACCTGCGGAGCGGACCGGCCCCGCAAAATAACAACACGCAGCCGGAAATTCTTCTGGGCGGGGTCCGTCTCCGGTACCGCCCGGTCAGCGGCGGGGCGGCTGGGCCGTCGAGCCCCGCACCACCAGTTCGGGTTCGAAGAGCAGTTCGTCGGAGGGGACCGTACGGCCGCCGATCTGCACCGACAGCAGCTCGACCGCGGCACGACCCATCGCCTCGATGGGCTGGCGCACCGTGGTGAGCGGCGGCTCGGTGCAGTTCATGAAGGCCGAGTCGTCGTACCCGACGACCGACACGTCGGCGGGCACGGACAGTCCCCGGCGGCGTGCGGCGCGCACCGCGCCCAGAGCGAGCGGGTCGCTGGCGCAGATGATGCCGGTGACCCCTTGGTCCAGCAGACGCATGGCGGCGGCCTGACCGCCCTCCAGCGAGAACATGGCGCGGGCCACCCACTCGTCCGGCACCGAACTCCCCGCGCTCTCGGCGAGCGCCCGAGCGGCGGCGAGCTTGCGCTGCGAGGGCACGTGGTCGGAGGGACCGAGGACGAACCCGATCCGTTCGTGGCCCAGTGAAGCGAGGTGGCGCCACGCCTGCTCCACCGCCACCGAGTCGTCGCAGGAGACGCCGGGGAAGCCGAGCCGGGCGATCGCGGCGTTGATCAGCACGACGGGGATCTTCCGGTCCGCGAGCACGCGGTAGTGATCGTGCGGGGCGTCAGCCTGGTGGTACAGGCCGCCCGCGAACACGACACCGGACACCTGCTGCTGCAGGAGGAGTTCGACGTAGTCGGCCTCGGAGACCCCGCCCTTGGTCTGGGTGCAGAGCACGGGGGTCAGGCCCTGCTGGGCCAGCGCGCCGCCGACGACCTCGGCGAAAGCCGGGAAGATCGGGTTCTGCAGTTCGGGCAGGACCAGGCCGACCAGCCGGGCGCGTTCCCCGCGCAGTTGCGTCGGCCGCTCGTAGCCGAGGACGTCGAGGGCGGAGAGGACGGCTTGCCTGGTGGCGTCGGAGACGCCCGGCTTGCCGTTGAGAACCCGGCTGACCGTGGCCTCGCTGACTCCCACTTTCCGGGCAACCTGAGCAAGTCGTCGCGTCATGAACGCAAGATTAGCGCAAGAAACGCAAGGCGATTGCGTTGGCTCGGAAACCATGGAAAGGCTCACAGACGGAGCCGCCGGAGGCAAGAGGCGCCCCGTCTCGTCCCCGCCCGACCCGGCCCGGCCCGGCCCGTCCCGGCTCGTCCCCGCCCGACCCGTCTCGTTCC
Source organism: Streptomyces sp. SirexAA-E (assembly GCF_000177195.2). GTDB lineage: Bacteria > Actinomycetota > Actinomycetes > Streptomycetales > Streptomycetaceae > Streptomyces > Streptomyces flavovirens. The sequence goes on along the minus strand of NC_015953.1, from coordinate 5,560,934 downwards.
CGCCCGGCTTGGGACCTGCTTCGATGCCGCCTCCCGGGACCGCGGTGCAGTCCTACACCGCCCCGGCCCCCGTGAGCGCGCGGACCTCCGTCTCGGCGTGCTTGGCCTCGTCGGGCGGTTCCGGAGAGGTGACCGTGCCGATCCAGCCGGCCAGGAAACCGGCGGGGACGGACACCAGTCCGGGGTTCTCCAGGGGGAAGAGCTGGAAGTCCGCACCAGGGAGGAGCGACGCCGGGCTCCCTGACACGACCGGGGAAAGGATGACGAGCAGGACGGCGGGAATCAGTCCCCCGTAGACGGCCCAGACCGCTCCGCGGGTGGTGAAGCCTCGCCAGAACAGCGAGTAGAGCAGCGCCGGGAGGTTCGCGGAGGCCGCGACGGCGAAGGCCAGCCCCACCAGGAACGCGACGTTCAGATCCTGGGCGAGGAGCCCCAGCGCGATGGCCACCACGCCGATGCCCACCGCGGCCGCCCGCGCGACGCCGACCTCGCCGCGCCGCTCCGTACCCGGCCGTCGCCACGAGGCGTACAGGTCGTGGGCGACGGAGGCCGAGGAGGCCAGAGTGATCCCGGCGACGACCGCCAGGATCGTGGCGAAGGCGATGGCCGCGACCACGGCGAACAGCACCGTGCCGCCCGTGGACCCCTCACCGCCGCCCAGGACCGTCGCCAGCAGCGGAACGGCCGTGTTCCCGGAGGCGTTGGACGCGCGTACGTCCGCGGAACCGACCAGCGCGGCCGCCCCGAACCCGAGCACGATCGTCATCAGGTAGAAGCCGCCGATCAGGCCGATCGACCAGACGACGGAACGCCGCGCCGCCCGGGCCGTCGGCACGGTGTAGAAGCGCGACAGGATGTGCGGGAGGCCCGCCGTGCCGAGCACGAGGGCCAGACCGAGGCTGATGAAGTCGAGGCGCGCGGTCCAGGACCCGCCGTAAAGCAGCCCGGGCGACAGGAAGTCGCCGCCTTGCCCGCTGCGTTCGGCGGCGGAGCTGAGGAGGGTGTTGACGTTGCCGTGGAAATGGACGAGGACCAGGACCGTCAACGCCACGGCCCCGGCCATCAGCAGGACGGCCTTGACGATCTGGATCCAGGTCGTGGCCCGCATGCCGCCCAGGGACACGTAGATCACCATGAGGGCTCCGACACCGACCACCGTCCAGGATCGGGCGGTGTCGCCGGTGCCGCCGAGCAGCAACGCGACAAGGCTTCCCGCGCCCACCATCTGCGCCACCAGGTACAGCACGGAGACCGTGACGGACGAGACACCCAGAGCGGTGCGCACCGGGCGCTCAGCCATCCGCGCGGCGACCACGTCGGCAAGGGTGAAGCGGCCGCAGTTGCGTACGAGTTCGGCCACCAGCAGCAGGACGACGAGCCAGGCGACGAGGAAGCCCACGGAGTACAGCATGCCGTCGTAGCCGTAGAGGGCGATCAGTCCCGAGATCCCGAGGAAGGAGGCTGCGGACATGTAGTCCCCGGCGATGGCGAAACCGTTCTCCATGGGCGAGAACAGCCGGCCGCCGGCGTAGAACTCCTCGGCCGAACCTCGCCGTTTCCGGCTCACCCAGGTGGTGATGGCGAGCGTCACAACGACGAACGCGCTGAACAGAAGCAGCGCCAGGGTCTGGTGGCCGCCGCTCACCGCTCGGCCCCTCGCGTCATCTCCTGGGTGTCCCAGCGCAGATCCAGTGCCGCACGGTCGCGGTGCAGCCGTGCGTGCCGGACATATGCCCAGGTCAGCAGGAACGTGGTGAGAAACTGCCCCAGCCCCGCGAGCATGGCCACGTTCATCACACCGGCGACGGGCCGCGCCATCAGACCGTGAGCGGTGGTGGCCGCGACGACGTAGGCCAGATACCACAGGAGGAAGGCGGCTACCGCCGGAACCACGAACCGTCGGTAGCGGCGCCGGACTTCCCGGAAGGCCGCGCTGCGCTGCACCTCCAGGTAGACGTCGGCCGCACTGTGCCCCTGCTCCTCCCGGCGCCCGGTCCGGCTGTCCGGCGCTGCCGCCGCGACGCCGTCCGGCGCGCACCGTCCCGGCGCCGGCACGTCGTACCACGGGTCGTCCGGCCACATCGCTGCGACATCCGGCCCTGCTTCCTTCTCCACCGAACAACTCCCTTGTCCACGAGCCTTTTCGGCCGCGTAGCCAAGAATGGTCAGAGCCAGGGTGATCCTGGCTCTTCATCCGGCGGGCTTCACCATTTCAGGTGAAGGAAGTCCGGGGAGGGCGTGCGAGCCCCCTGCCGTACGCGTACCGCACGGCCTGTGTCCTGTCCCGTGCCCCGGTCTTGGCGAAGAGGTTGTTGATGTGTGTCTTCACCGTCGCCGCGGAGACGTGCAGGGCTCGTGCGATCTCCCTGTTGGAGAGCCCCTCGGCGATCAGCACCAGCACCTCGGCCTCGCGCGGTGTCAGGCCGTCCGGCAGCTCGGAGGGCAGGGCGCAAGGCGCCGGAACCGTCTCGCTGCCCGTGACCCGCTCCAACAGGCGTCTCTGCACCTTCGGAGAGAGCCCCGCCTCGCCCGACATCACCGCGTCGATCGCCTGGACGATCTCCTCTCCCCGTGCGTCCTTGGTGAGGTATCCCCGGGCACCCGCCTGCAGCGCGGTGAAGAGCGAATCGTCGTCCGCGAAGGTCGTCAGGACCACCACCTGGGTACGGGGGTGCTCCTTCCGGATCCGGCGCGTCGCCTCCACCCCGTCGCAGCGGGGCATTCTCAGGTCCATCAGCACCACGTCGGGTGCCTTCTCCGCGACGAGCGCGACCGCTTCGTCCCCGTCCTTCGCGGCCCCGACCACTTCGATGCCGGGGAGCAGGCCCAGCAGCATCACGATTCCCTCGCGCACGATCGCCTGGTCGTCGGCGACCACCACCCGTGCGCTCACGTGGGCACCCGCAGATTCACCACGAACCCCTCCTCGTCCGGTCCTGCCTCCAGCGTCCCGCCGAGCAGTTCGGCGCGTTCCCTCATCCCCAGGAGACCGTATCCGGAGCCACTGACAGCGAGCCCGCCCGCGGCCCGGGAGCCGCCCGAGTCCCGCACCTCCAGCGCCACCGCGTCCGGCAGGTACTCCAGCCGCATCCTCAACCCCGCACCCGGAGCGTGCTTACGGGCATTGGTCAGCGCCTCCTGCGCCACTCTGCGTACCGCCTGGGATGCCTCGGCGGCCAGCGGTCTGCGCTCCCCCGTCACGAGGAGGTCGGCAGGCTCGCCCGCGACCAGCTGCCGCAGGAACTCCTCCACCGGTGTCATCTCACCGCGCAGCGCGGAGAGCGCCTGCCGTGTCTCCGCGAGGCCGTCCTGCGCCATCGAGCGCGCCGCGACCACCCGCTCCAGCACCTGGTCGCGGAAACCCCCGGGCGGCTCGCGCTCGATCAGCAGCCTGGCCGCCTCCAGATGCACCATCTGCGCGGAGAGGCTGTGGGCGAGGACGTCGTGGATCTCGCGGGCGATCCTGGAGCGCTCCGCCAGGGCGGCCGCCCCCGCCTCGGCGGCCCTGGCTGCCCGCTCCTGGGCGAGGAGTCGCTGAGCACTCCCCCGGGCCTCGGCGTCGAGCCGCAGGACGTATCCCCCCAGGCACAGGCCGCCGGTGGTGACCACCGTCGTCAGCCACCCGTCGCTCTTGACGGCGGCGTAGGCCACCAGAGCCACCAGGGTGGGGGGTACGGCGGCGCAGAGCGGAAGCCGCTCCAGAGCCGTGACCGCGCAGCCGCACCACAGCAGCACGGCGAGCGCCCCGGCGCCGGCCTCCTCGGCCCCGTACGCCGCCGCCATCAAGGCCAGCAGCAGCCCGAGGGATGCCCACAGCCGGTGGTCCAGTGTGGTGCGGAAGAAGGCCCGAGCCATCACCCCGCACACGGCCGCGCCGACCAGGCCGACCGCGATCTGCCAGGGTGCGAAGGGCCCGTCGGCGAAGGTTCTCCACAGAAGGCCGATCAGAACCGCGCCCCAGACGAAACTCCTGAGCGCAGCCCGGGCCCTGGTGCTGGGCTCACGCCTCAGAGCCTCTCTGGACGGCCAGCTGGTCCAGGTACCGCGGTTCACACACGCTCCTTCCGCTGGGCCAGGGTGGCGTACGCGGGCCCGCCACCCGAGTCTTCGGCGTCCTGCGCGCCACCCCCCGCGCGTATGCCCAGGGCCCTGCTCGCCAGCACCCCGCCTCGGGCGAGCAGCATCGCCGCCAGTGACATGAGAAGGGGCGCGGCCGACTGGTGCACGCCGGCCAGGACGGCCGCACCGGCCAGAGAGGCCCGAAGCGCCAGCCCCGCCGACCAGACCCAGACCGTGGCCTTGGTGCCGTTGCTCCACACCGAGCCGTCCGGCCCCTGCCACATCCGGGCGGTCCACCCCCATCCGGCGCCGGTGACGAGTCCGACGAGGAGCCCCGCCGCGAGCAGCAGTACGGACAGGGTCCCGTGGCGCGGATCGAGCACCGCGCCGTTCCGTGCGGCGACGAGGAGCAGGACTCCCGGCAGGACCCACCACCGCTGGTCGGCGGTGATCTTCTGTGCCGAGAACTGGCGCACGACGACGAGCGCGATCACCGCGACGATCAGCAGGGTATTGACAAGCTCAGGCATGGCGGTCTCCGGAGTGCGGGAAGGGTCCAGGCCTTCGACGCTACGGAAACGCCGTGGTCAGGGGATCGGCTCACGGGTTGATCGCGGGTGGAGAAGCCCCCTCCACCCGTGGGTGGAGGGGGCTGGGACGGGGCCGGTCAGCGGTTCGGGTCAGACGTCGATACGCGAGCGGTCCAGCGTCGCCGCCGAGCTGGTGATGAACTCCTTGCGGGGCGCCACCTCGTTGCCCATGAGCAGGTCGAAGACCTGCTCGGACGATTCCAGGTCGCCGATGTTGATCCGCCGCAGCGTGCGGTGACGCGGGTCCATCGTCGTCTCCGCGAGCTGGTCCGCGTCCATTTCACCGAGGCCCTTGTAGCGCTGGATCGAGTCCTTGACCCGGACGTTCTTCCGCTGGAGCTCCAGCAGGGTCTGCCGCAGCTCGTTGTCCGAGTAGGTGTAGATGTACTTGTCCTGCCCCTTCTTGGGCTGGACCAGCTCGATCCGGTGCAGCGGGGGCACCGCGGCGAAGACCCGTCCCGCCTCCACCATCGGCCGCATGTAGCGCTGGAAGAGCGTGAGCAGCAGGGTGCGGATGTGGGATCCGTCGACGTCGGCGTCCGTCATCATGATGACCTTGCCGTAACGGGCGGCGTCGATGTCGAAGGTGCGGCCTGACCCCGCTCCTATGACCTGGATGATCGCGCCGCACTCGGCGTTCTTGAGCATGTCCGAGACGGACGACTTCTGGACGTTGAGAATCTTCCCCCGGATGGGGAGCAGCGCCTGGAACTCGCTGTTCCGGGCCAGCTTCGCCGTACCGAGGGCCGAGTCGCCCTCCACGATGAAGAGTTCGCTGCGCTCCACGTCGTCGCTGCGGCAGTCGGCGAGCTTCGCCGGCAGGGACGAGGACTCCAGCGCGGTCTTGCGGCGCTGTGCGTCCTTGTGCTGGCGGGCCGCGATGCGGGTGCGGGCCGCGGCCACCGCCTTGTCCAGCACCGCCCTGGCCTGGGCCTTGGCGTCCCGCTTGGTGGAGGTGAGGAATGCCTTGAGCTCCTTGGCCACCACGTTGGCCACGATCCTGTTGGCCGCCGAGGTGCCCAGCACCTCCTTGGTCTGCCCCTCGAACTGCGGCTCCGCCAGCCGTACGGTCACCACGGCGGTCAGGCCTTCGAGGGCGTCGTCCTTGACGACGTCGTCCTCGGCGACGCGCAGCAGCTTGGTGGAGCGCAGTGCCTCGTTGACCGTCTTCGTGAGCGACCGCTCGAAGCCTGAGACGTGGGTGCCGCCCTTGGGGGTGGCGATGATGTTGACGAAGGACCTGACGGTGGTGTCGTACCCGGTGCCCCAGCGGAGGGCGATGTCCACGCCCAGCTCGCGGGTGACCTCGGTCGCCGTCATGTGGCCGCGGTCGTCCAGGACCGGCACGGTCTCCTTGAACGTGCCGGTGCCGGTCAGGCGCTGGACGTCGCAGACGGCCTTGTCCTGCGCCAGGTACTCGCAGAACTCGCTGATTCCGCCGTCGAAGCGGAACGTCTCCTCCGTCTTGCCCTCGCCGTTGATGCCGCGCTCGTCGCGCACGACGATCGTGAGGCCGGGGACGAGGAACGCGGTCTGGCGGGCCCGCTGGTACAGCGTCTCCAGGTCGAGCTTGGCGTCCTTGAGGAAGATCTGGCGGTCCGCCCAGTACCGCACCCGGGTACCCGTGCGCGTCTTGGGGATCCTCTTCCCCTTGCGCAGGCCGTTGGCGGGGTCGAAGGGGCTGTCGGGCCCCTGCTCCGTGAACATGCCCGGGACACCGCGGCGGAAACTGATCGAGTGGGTCGTGCTGTTGCGGTCGACCTCGACGTCGAGCCGGGCGGAGAGCGCGTTCACGACCGAGGCACCGACACCGTGCAGGCCGCCCGACGCGGCGTACGAGCCGCCGCCGAACTTTCCGCCGGCGTGCAGCTTGGTCATGACGACCTCGACGCCGGAGAGGCCCGTCTTGGGCTCGACGTCGACGGGGATGCCCCGGCCGTTGTCGCGGACCTCGACGGAGGCGTCGTCGTGCAGGATGACCTCGATCGCGTCGCAGTAGCCCCCGAGCGCCTCGTCGACGGAGTTGTCGATGATCTCCCAGAGGCAGTGCATCAGCCCGCGGCTGTCCGTGGAGCCGATGTACATACCGGGGCGCTTGCGGACCGCCTCGAGCCCCTCGAGGACGAGGAGGTGCCGCGCTGTGTAGTTGGAGCTCTCCCTGTCTGCGCCGCCTGCTCCGGTCAGCAGCGCAGTGGACGGCACGGAATCGGCGGTCACGCGGTTCGCTCCTCGCTGAATTTCATCTGGGGTGCCCATGGGGGTCGGGCTCGGCCTCGGTAGCCGCTGAGAGCCTACAGAGGCCTGGTAGAGCGGTTGTGACGCCACCCGGTGGGAATCCTTATGCTAGTGCAGCCTCGCATACACGTTCGATCATTCGTTGGAGTGACGTGCACATCACGTTCCCTTCGAGGCATGAACCATTTAGGCTCCGGGCACGTCCTCATGAACAACCGGCAAGCCAGCCGGCGGACCGGCCCACCCAAGCAACGCGAAACCGTAGCGCTACGCAATACGGCACATTCGCCGCCAACCGGCAACAGACAGCCATCCCGAGAAGAAGTTTCGAAGAAATGCCACGAGCGGGAACGTTTTCGGCCTGGTTGGATGTTGACCCTGGTACGACAGCTCGTCGAGCTAGAGAAGAGGCGACGTGACTACTGTTCTGACCCCCGCGAGCCCGCTGACCGCAGCAGACCGCTGTGACCGTTGCGGCGCCCAGGCCTATCTGCGCGTCGTGCTGATCAGTGGCGGTGAACTGCTCTTCTGCGCCCACCACGGACGCAAGTTCGAGCCGGAACTCAAGAAGATCGCCGCGGAAATACAGGATGAGACGGATCGGCTCACCGCCGCGCAGGCAAGTGCTGCCGACGAGGAACACTGACACCTCGCATCCACGACGAGCACGGGCCCGGTCCATGACCGGCCGACGGGCGGCCTTCCCGGTAGGGAGAGCCGCCCGTTCTCATATGTCCGCGCCGACCGGTCAGGTCCGGTCGGCCATCCACCCGACGGCGGCGGAGATCCGCGTATAGACCCCAGGGTTCCCAGGGCTGCCGCAGCCGCTGCCCCAGGACACCAGGCCGATGAGCCGCCCACGGGCCACCAGAGGGCCTCCGCTGTCGCCCTGGCAGGCGTCCCGCCCTCCGGCCGTGTCACCGGCGCAGAGCATCGACGAGGCGTCGTACGTGCCGTACGTGCCCCCTGGGTAGGCGCGGGCGCACGTGGTGTCCGGCAGTACCCGCACCTGCGTGGCGCGCAGGGCGGACGCGTAGGCGCCGTAACCCGTGGTGTCCCCCCACCCGTACACCGTGGCCCCGTTACCAGGCGTGTACGCCTCGTCCCCCGCCGTGGCCATCGGGATGACGCTGCCCTCGGGCAGCGCCCGCTCCAGGGTGAGCACCGCCAGGTCGCCCGCGTTGGTACGGGAGTCGTAGTCGGGGTTGGACCAGGTGGAGCGGACCGGGATCTCCTGACCACCCGGACCACTCAGTTCGTCGCGTCCGGCGATCACCTTCAGGTCGGGCACCTCGGAGACGTCGCCGCCGAGGACGTCCGGCCGCAGGCAGTGCGCGGCCGTGAGCGCCTTGGTGGGCGCGATCGCCACCGCGCCGCAGAACTGTCCGGCGCGCGTTCCCCCGAACCGGTCACGGCTCGACAGGGCCACGGCCCACGGGCTGTCTGCGACGGCGGCGGGGCTGCCGCCCACGACGATGCTGTCCGCGGCCGCGGGGGCGGACAGGCCGACGGGTATCACCGCCGCCACGGCGGCCAGCGCGAAGGCCAAGGGGAGGGTGCGGACCACGACACGGGGCATGGGAGCTCCTGACTCCGAGGTGAACGATGCCTACTCAGCGTCATTCGCCCGCGTGGCCTCCGCACCCGCACCGCACAGCCCGAGGGCCCGGAACCGACCAGGTTCCGGGCCCTCGGGCTTGTGTTCGCGACGCGATCTAGTCCAGGTAGTCGCGCAGGACCTGGGACCGCGACGGGTGGCGCAGCTTCGACATCGTCTTCGACTCGATCTGACGGATGCGCTCTCGCGTCACGCCGTAGACCTTGCCGATCTCGTCCAGCGTCTTCGGCTGGCCGTCGGTGAGGCCGAAGCGCATCGAGACCACACCCGCCTCGCGCTCGGAGAGCGTGTCGAGGACGGAGTGCAGCTGCTCCTGGAGAAGGGTGAAACTCACTGCGTCGGCCGGAACGACCGCCTCGGAGTCCTCGATCAGGTCTCCGAACTCGCTGTCGCCGTCCTCACCGAGCGGCGTGTGCAGCGAGATCGGCTCACGGCCGTACTTCTGGACCTCGATGACCTTCTCGGGGGTCATGTCGAGCTCCTTGGCGAGCTCCTCCGGGGTGGGCTCACGGCCCAGGTCCTGGAGCATCTGGCGCTGCACCCGGGCGAGCTTGTTGATGACCTCGACCATGTGCACCGGGATACGGATGGTGCGGGCCTGGTCGGCCATGGCGCGGGTGATCGCCTGACGGATCCACCAGGTGGCGTACGTGGAGAACTTGTAGCCCTTGGTGTAGTCGAACTTCTCGACCGCGCGGATCAGGCCGAGGTTGCCTTCCTGGATCAGGTCCAGGAAGAGCATGCCGCGGCCGGTGTAGCGCTTGGCCAGCGAGACCACGAGCCGGAGGTTGGCCTCCAGCAGGTGGTTCTTGGCCCGACGGCCGTCCTCGGCGATGATCTCCAGCTCGCGCTTGAGCTTCGGCGCGAGCTTGTCGGAGTTGGCGAGCTTGTCCTCGGCGAAGAGGCCGGCCTCGATGCGCTTGGCGAGCTCGACCTCCTGCTCGGCGTTGAGGAGCGGGACCTTGCCGATCTGCTTCAGGTAATCCTTGACCGGGTCGGCCGTGGCGCCGGCGACGGCGACCTGCTGCGCGGGCGCGTCGTCCTCGTCGTCGTCGGAGAGGACGAAGCCCTTGTTCTCGCCCTCGCCCTCCTCTTCCTCACCCTTGCCGGCCTTGACGTCCTCGACGGCCTCGTCACCGTCGAGGAGCTCGTCGTCCTGCTTGCCGGACTTCTTGGTGGCCGTCTTCTTGGCCGCCGTCTTCTTCGCGGCGGTCTTCTTGGCGACCGTCTTCTTGGCCGCGGCCTTCTTCGCGGGAGCGGCCGCGGCGGCGTCGTCGGCCGCCGTGCCCGTGCCCTCGGCCGCCGGGGCGGCCGTGGCCGCGACGGTCCGGGTCACGGTCGTCTTGGCCGCGACGGTCTTGGTGGCGGTGCGCTTGACCGGGCTCTTCGCTGCGACGCTCTTGCGGGCGCGCTTCGGCGACTCCGCGGCACTGACCATCAGCGTCACACCCTCTTCCTCGAGGATCTGGTTGAGGCTGCGCAGAACGTTCTTCCACTGGGTTGGCGGAATCTGGTCAGCCTCGAAGGCCCGACGCACGTCATCGCCGGCGATCTGCCCATCAGCCTTTCCCCGCTCGATGAGCGCCATCACAGACTCGGACTCGGCGATCTCCGGCGGGAGCGTACGGGATGTGCTGGCCGACACGAACAACCTCTCGGAACGATGGAAACGGCTTCCGGCCCGGCTCTGGAGAGAGCTAGGACCGACGACCGGCGGCTGGGGATGTCGCCGACGGCGCGGGCTTGGCCTCAGAACTGCACAGCGCACTACGTGGCTGCTGTATTCCTTCCGCGGCGGTCACCTCTTAAGTCATCGCACTGTTTCCAGGAGTGTTACGGCCAATTCGCGTGGCCCGAGTCACACCCCATACGCGACAAACTCAACCAGGTGTCATCTATCCGCACAATTGTGCCGCCGGGCCCGCTGGCCCGGCGGCACACGGTCCGCGCACCCCCGGCCGTACTGTGCTCAGTGCTCGCGGGGCGCCGGGACGACTCGCTCCACGTCCAGATGGACCATGAGCAGCTGCCGCATGGCGGTCTCGGCGCCGGTGGCGTCACCCGAGGCGAGCGCCTCGACGATGCGCGCGTGGTGCCCGAGCGACGCCTCGCCGGGCCGGTCGCAGCCCGTGACGGGCCCCCCGGAGACATGGAGGGCGGCGGACACGATCCCGGAGAGGTGCTCCAGCATGCGGTTGCCGGCGGCCTGGATCAGCAGGGCGTGGAACTCCCCGTCGGCGCGGGAGAACGTGATCGCGTCTCCCTGCCCCATCGCGTGCCCCATGATCTCGATCATGTCCCCGAGGCGCTGCTGGATGTCCTCACGCCCGTGACCGGCCGCGAGCCGCGCGGCGAGCGGTTCGATCGTCCACCGCAGCTCGGTCAGCTCACGGCGCTGATCGTCGCGCTGAGGTCCGAAGGCCCTCCATTCGATGATGTCGGGGTCCAGAAGATTCCAGTCACTGACCGGACGGACCCGGGTACCGACATTGGGGCGGGCGCTGACCAGGCCCTTGGCCTCGAGTACCCGGAGGGACTCCCTGACCACGGTGCGGGAGACCTCGAAGCGCTGGCCGATCTCCTCCGGGACGAGCGGCCGGTCGGCACCGAGATCCCCGGAAACAATCATCTGGCCCAGTTGCTGGACGAGTTGCCCGTGGAGTCCACGGCCGCGGCCGGCTGCGCCGCGTCGGCCGGCCCGCCCCAGCTCGGAATCGGTACCGCCCCAGGAGCGCAGGGCGGCGTGCTCGCCGGCCGGCGACTCCGTGTACGGGTAGCGGTCGATTTCGCCCGGTCCGGCGAGGCCGGAATCGGCGGAGCGGGCGGCGGTCATCATGGTGTGCGCAAGGGTACTCACGCATCCTTTGTCGGCGTGGCTCACCCGCCCCTTGAGGTCTTTGCTGAAAAGCACACGAAAGGGTGATCGGCACTCGCCCCGCAATTGACGCGTTATCGGGATAAATCGCGCATCATCCAGGGAGTTGCGATCCGATCATCACTCTGTCGGATCGATGCGGTCACCAACGGGCTCTCCCTCGAAGGCCGGTGAACACGTACGCACAGATCAGGACCGACAACGACAGGGAGAGCGCCACCCCCACCGGCTGCGCCACGACGCGCACCGCCGCCATGGCCCACCGGTCCACCTCGTACGGCCACTGCAGCCAGGTGAGTTCACGCAGCCTGGCCGGAAGCCCGACGATCGAACGCGCGGACGGCCCGGCGAGCAGTTTCTGCACCAGCGGAACCATGAGGACGGGTACGGCGAGGACGGCGGCGACGCCGGCCGCCGCCATGCGGAAGACTCCTGCGGCGAGCAGCCCCGCCCAGGCGCAGCCCACCGAGAGGCCGATCCAACTCATCGCCAGGGGAAGCGCGTTGTCCGGAACTCCGACGACGCCCTTTCCGTATACGAGGCGCAGCGCCTCGGCGTCGGCGAGCACCGAGAGCAGTGCCAGCAACAGGGCGACACCGCTGGAGACGGTCAGTTTCGCCAGCAGCAGCCCGAGACGTCGGGGGACGGTCCCCCGCCCGGCGGCGAGCGCCGGGTACCGGTACTCGTCGCCGAAGGAGAGTGCGCCGATCAGGCCGGCCCCGAACGCGGCGGGCGGCAGGGGCAGCAGATCCGGCCACGCGACCAGGAGGTCGGGCAGCGACGCCCGCCCGGAACGGGCCAGCAGGACGGAGATACCGCCCGAGAGCAGCAGAACGGTGGCGATGACGAGGGTGGTTGTCCGGACGCCGAAGAGGCGGCGCAGTTCGTAACGGAGCGGACGCAGCGGGCCACGGGCGGGGCGCACGGTGATCGGGGGCGGGAGCTTCGAGATCGCCACGGCCGACGCCGGCCTCGGTGCAGCTCTGCCCGGGATGCGCGCGGCGGGGACGGCTACGGGCCCCGCGTCTCCGATCTCGTCCGCGAGTTGGTGCACGGGGACGCCGTGCCGGTATGCGGCGTCCCCGATCTCCGCGCAGCTGCTGCCGTAGACCGACAGACGACTACCGTCCTCGGCGACCACTTCCACGGGCCGACGGGCGGCCCGCGCTTCCCGGCTGACCACGGCGGCCAGCCGGGCGGCGTGCGGTGTGCGCACAGCGACACGAGGACGCAGCCGGGTCCGGGAGAAGTCGGCAACCGCCTGATCGGCGACCAGGCGTCCGCCGTCGATGGTGACCACCCGGTCGGCCGTGACGGCGGCCTCCTTGGGGTCGCTGGTGGTGTGCAGGACGGTGCCACCCTCGGCCGCGTGGGCACGCAGCAGCCCGTGCATCCAGCTCCTCTCCCTGGGGGAGAGCCCCTTGGCGGGTTCGTCGAGCAGAAGAGTGTGCGGATCGCCCAGGAGGGCTGACGCGAGCCCGAGCCGTCGGTCCATGCCGGCCGAGAGGGTTCCGATGCGCTGGTCACCGAGTCCGGCCAGCCCGACGACCTCGAGGAGTTCGTCGGCGCGTACGGCGGGAACCCCGGCGGCCGCGCAGAGCATGCGGAGCTGGCCGCGGACGGTACGCGCCGGGTGGCCCGGCACGTCTCCGAGCAGCACGCCGACTTCGCGAGCGGGATGGCCGATGCGGTGCAGGGGCCGCCCCCGGAAGTAGGTGACGCCGCGCCCGGATTCGAGCTCGAGCATCAGCCGGAGAGCGGTGGTCTTGCCGGAACCGGGCGCGCCGAGGAGCACGGTGACGCGGCCGGGAGGGGCTTCGAAGGTCAAGTCGTCCACGACGGGGGGCCGGTCGCGGCCGGGGGCGCTGGTGAGTCCGATGGCCTGGAGCATCGCTTCTCTCGCGGAGGGTGAGACCGCTCGGCGGCAGGGCGGGGTACCTCTGCAAGATAACGCGACATTTCGGACTTTTGTTGCAGCTTTGCTTCTACGGGCGTTCCGTTGCCTGATCGCCGTACGCGGTACGGCCATTCAGCCAGGGCCCGCACTGAAAGTCGGACAATCAGACTTCAGGGCGCAGCATCGGAGGGTTGAGTACGGTGGCGGAGCCCGCCCTGAACAACTGCGCCGGACGACCGCCCTGCCGTGTGGTGGTCCCGCCGGACGGCACCAGGAAGCCCGGCGTGCCGGTGACCTTGCGGTGGAAGTTCCGCGGGTCCAGGACGACACCCCACACCGCCTCGTAGACCCGTCGCAGCTCGCCGACGGTGAACTCGGGCGGGCAGAACGCCGTGGCCAGCGAGGAGTATTCGATCTTCGAGCGGGCGCGTTCCACTCCGTCGTCGAGAATGCGGGCATGGTCGAACGCCAGCGGGGCCGGCGCTTCGCCGTCCCGGCCGATGCCGCCTTCCGGGCCGAGAAGATCCCCGACGGGCGCCCAGCGCGCACTGTTCGCGTCGCCACCGGCGCGGGGTGCGGGCAGATCGGGGGCCAGCGCGAGGTGCGCGACACTGACAACCCGCATCCTGGGGTCGCGCCCGGGGTCGCCGTATGTGGCCAACTGCTCGAGGTGAGCCCCGTTTCCCACGGCGGGGGCAGCCGGATCGTGCGCGCAGAGCCCGGTCTCCTCGGCGAGTTCCCTCGCGGCGGCCGCTCCGAGGTCCTCGTCGGTTCTGACGAATCCACCCGGCAGTGCCCATCTCCCTTGGAAGGGCGACTCACCGCGGCGTACGACCAGTGCGCAGAGCGCGTGACGACGCACCGTGAGCACAACCAGGTCGACGGTGACGGCGAAGGGCGGGAAGGTCGACGGGTCGTAGGGCGGCATGCCGAAATCATAGTCGTCTTCCTGACGATAAACACTCCCTTCGCGATCTCTGCCTCGCCGCGTGCCACCCGCCCGACCTGGCTGTCGCTCCCCCGCTTTCGCCCGGCCGCCCCGCTTCGCCTCTCGCCTCCGCTCGCCACGCCGTGCCCGTCACCTCCGCTTCACCTGCCCGGGCGGCCCTCCCCTGTCCTCAGCGGCCGTTCCGCATGGGCCGTCGGCTCTGCACCCGATATCCACGGGTCCGCCTCCGGGTCGCGGGCGACCGCGGGTGGGAGGTGCCCGGGCCGGACGCGGCCGGGACGGACGCCGGGGCCGTCTCCCGGGCCACCCTCTTCTCCCGCGCGGCCGGAACGCGTGCCGTTCGTCGGCGGGGAAGTGGAGGTCGAGCGGGCTGCCCAGAGCCGACGGGTCCCTCGAGAGCACTGTCACCGCGAGCGGCCCGCAGACCGCGCTCACCACGCAAGCAGCGGCGCAGTGTCTCGGCATCCAGCCCTTCGTTGCACGCCTGGTGCAGCAGCTGCGCGAAGGTGTAGTCGGGGTCCGCCCGGAGCGCCAGACCCAGCGCGACCCGGGCGCCGGGCTCGTCACCGGTGGACCAGGAGACCCAGCCCGCCAGGGCGAGCGGTGCGGCGGAGTGCTCCACGTACGGGCCGACACATCGGCGGGCGAGTGCGCGCCAGAGTCGCAGGGCGCCCACCGCTTCGCTCCCCTCCATCCATTCGGCCGCCCTGTCCCTGGTCTCCCGGTCCTGGAGGCCGAGGATGACCGCGGCGGCCTCGTCCGCCTCGATGAGCCGGTCGTCCCCGGCGTCCGACTCCCCCGGCCGGGCCGCCGGTGCCTGCGCGAGGCGTTCGATGAGCTTGCGTGCCAGCGCGAGGGTCTCCTCGGCCACGTGGCGCCGGCCTTGGACGTCGAGGATCTGGGAGACCAGTCTGGCCCCCGCCGAGTCGAGTGCCCGCTCCTGCTCCTGTGCCGCAGGGGTGCCCAAGGGCTCGAGGCGCGCCTCCATGTCGCGCAGTGACCCGCGCACCTGAATGCCCGCGTAGGCGGCCGCTGCGGCCATGACGGTGGTGCCGGGCAGCGCCAGCGGATTCCCCTCGGCGGGGCAGCAGCGCTCGTCGGGGCAGCAGTAGGACCAGTAGCGGCCGTCGGAGATGCAGAGCGCTTCGAGCACGGGCACGTCACGTGCTCCGCAGGCCGTGCGCAGGCTCTGTGCGAACGGCCGCAGGCGTTCCATGACCTGACTGGGGCTCTCGCCCTCGGCGGGATCCTGACAGAGGAAAGCGATGATCGCGTCGGGGCGCGAGTCGCGCCGCTCGCTGCCCGAGATGAGGCATTGGGCGAGCTGATCCGCGACCGGTGCCCACTCGGCCGGCACCGGGGGGATGCCCACCCTCAGCCGCCCGCCGAAGCGGCCCCGGCCGCCGTGCAGAGCCACCATGACCACGCTGTCGTTCGGGTGAAAACCCATCAGGTACGGGAGGGCGTCGGCCAGTTCGGCGGGACCTCGCAGGGTGATTTGGTGCTCGTCGGTCGGTTCGGCGGATTCAGGATGCTTGTTCATGGGATGACCGTCCCGCGAGCCGCCGATTTCCGCGACCCCTGTGGATAACGTTATCCACAGGCAGAGGCGGTCGCTGGCGGTTCACCGCCGACAACGGGTTGCATGGGGGCATGACCGAAACAGAGCGTACCGAGCACAGGTGGCGGCCCGTCGAAGTCCGTTTCGCAGGCCGGCGAAGGGCGTCATCGGCCCCGCTCCGAGGCCTGCTGGAGCGCTTATTACGGCGATCACGCCCTCCGCGGGAAGCCGGGCGGCGTCGCCGGACAGGACGGCTGCTCCCTGTCGACCGGCCTGAGACGTGGCGCGCCGAGGCAGTGGAGCGGGCACCCGTCGACGTGGCCCTGGCCCTCGTCCGAACAGGGCTCGCGCGTCCGTCAGGTCCGGGCGAGGGCGTTCGCCACGAGTTCGCGTGCGTACTCGGCGTCCAGTCGCCCGGGGCGGAAGAGGATGCCGTACACCATCGGCGCCACGACCCGGTCGATCACCCTCTCCGTGTCGGGCACCGCCTCTCCACGCCGCACCGCGCGGTTCAGTACGGCATCGATCTGTTCCGCGGCGTAGGCGGAGCACTGCCTGGCGTTGGTGCCGTCCGGATCACCGAGGAGTGCGTCCCTGATGTACGCGTGTCCGGGCGGAGAGGACATCTCGTCGAGGAACTGCTCCGCCCACGTGTCGAGGTCGGCCCGCAGGCTGCCGAGGTCGGCGGGATCCGTCTCCGGGCGCAGCCGTTCGACCGCGACGTCGGACAGGAGTTCCTGGAGGTCGCCCCAGCGGCGATAGATCGTGGACGGTGTCACACCGGCGTGGGCCCAGCAGGCCAGGCGCCAGCCCGGCCGGCGTCTGCCGGATACGCCTCAGCCCGCCGCGGCGAGGACCAGCGGAAGAACCTGCTCTGCGCCTGCCTGCCGGAGCAGACGGGCAGCGACGGCGAGGGTCCAGCCGGAGTCGGTGAGGTCGTCCACGAGCAGCACCGGTCCGGGAGTACGGGCCAGGGCTCCGGACAGCTCCTCGGGGACAGCGAAGGCGCCGGACAGCGCCTTGAGGCGCTGGGCGGAGTTGCTGCGGCGTGCCGCGTGCGCGCCGTCAGGGCCGGTGTACGTCAGGGCGCCCAGGTAAGGAAGCCGACCGACGGAAGCGATTCCCTGAGCGAGGGTCCCGACAAGATGCGGTCGGGTCAGGGACGGTACGGCGACGACCCCTACCGGCCGGGCCGAGGCGTCCGCGGCTCCGGACGCCCAACCGCCCGCGGAGCGCGCCCAGTCGGCGAGGACCGCCACGGCGGCGTCCAGGACGTCGTCGGGGACCGGCCCGTCCGGTGCGTTGTCGGCCAGCAGCGGGCGCAGCCGGTTGCCCCAGCCGATGTCCGAGAGCCGTCCCAGCGCACGTCCGGTGGAGCACTGCTCCTTGACCGGAATACGCCCCTTGAGGTCGATGCCCAGGGCGGGCATGCCAGTAGGCCACATGCGGCGCGGCTCGACCTCCACCCCGGGGCGGTCCAGCTCCTTCGTCGCGCCCGTCAGCGTCTCCGCCGAGACGGAGGGATCCGCCCACGGCCCCGCGCAGTTGTCGCAACGGCCGCACGGGGCCGCGCCCTCGTCGTCCAGCTGGCGGCGCAGGAATTCCATCCGGCACCCGGTCGTGCTCGCGTAGTCGCGCATGGCCTGCTGTTCGGCGGCCCGCTGCCGGGCCACCCACGCGTAGCGCTCGCCCTCGTAGATCCACTCGGCTCCCGTGGCCGCCCAACCGCCCTTCACCCGCCTGACGGCGCCATCGACGTCGAGCACCTTCAGCATCGACTCCAGCCGGCTGCGCCGAAGATCCACCGCCGCCTCCAGGGCCGGAACCGACAGCGGGCGTCCCGCCTCGGCCAGCGCCGCGAGCGTCTGCCTGACCTGTGCCTCGGGCGGGAACGCGGTATCGGCGAAGTAGCGCCAGATGGCCTCGTCCTCCTTGCCGGGCAGCAGGAGTACATCGGCATGGGCCACACCGCGCCCCGCACGCCCCACCTGCTGGTAGTAGGCGATCGGCGAGGACGGCGAGCCCAGGTGCACCACGAATCCCAGGTCCGGCTTGTCGTATCCCATGCCCAGCGCCGATGTCGCCACCAGGGCCTTGACCCGGTTCTCCCGCAGGTCGACCTCGGCCTGCAACCGGTCGGCGTTCTCCGTCTTCCCGGTGTACGAGGCCACCCGGAAGCCCCGCTGCCGCAGGAAGGCGGTGGCCTCCTCGGCCGCTGCGACGGTGAGGGTGTACACGATGCCCGATCCCGGCAGCTCGTCGAGGTGTTCGGCGAGCCAGGCCAGGCGGTGCGCGGCGTCCGGCAGTCGCACCACACCCAGGCGCAGGCTCTCCCTCTCCAGCGGCCCGCGCAGCACCAGTGCCTCCCCGGCGCCCGTACCCAGCTGCTCGGCCACGTCCGCGGTGACCCGGGCGTTGGCGGTCGCCGTCGTGGCCAGCACCGGCACACCGGCGGGAAGCTCGGCCAGCATCGCGCGCAGCCGCCGGTAGTCGGGGCGGAAGTCATGTCCCCAGTCGGAAATGCAGTGCGCCTCGTCCACCACCAGCAGACCCGTCGTCGCCGCGAGCTTGGGCAGTACCTGGTCACGGAAATCGACGGAGTTGAGGCGTTCGGGACTGACGAGGAGCACGTCGGTCTCGCCGCGCTCGACCTCCCCGTAGATGGTGTCCCACTCCTCCGGGTTGGCCGAGTTGATGGTGCGCGCCTGGATACCGGCCCGCGCCGCCGACTCGACCTGGTTGCGCATCAGCGCCAGCAGCGGCGAGATGATCACCGTCGGGCCCGCACCCCTCCGGCGCAGCAGAGCGGTGGCGACGAAGTACACCGCCGACTTCCCCCAGCCGGTGCGCTGCACCACCAAAGCGCGCCGGCGCTCCTGCACCAGGGCGGCCACCGCCTGCCACTGGTCCTCGCGCAGCCGAGCCTTTCCTCCCGGGTCACCGACGAGCTCGGCGAGGATGGCGTCGGCTTCGGTTCGGAGCTCCAGGTTGTCCATGCCCCCATGCAACCCGATGGCACCGACAATCGACGACTTCACCCCGCGTGACAACCGACTCAACGGCAGCCTCCGGCCACGCGCCGGTCCAGGGACGACCGGTCCGACAGCCGGGGCAACCTCACCGTCGAGGTGGACGCCGAACTCTCGGACGGGTCGACCGGCCGTGCCGCCGTACCGACTCCGCGGGCGAGGGCATATGCCGCTCGCCCCGCGGAGCACGTCGCCCGTCTCGCCGAACTCGTCACCCACTCTCCCGTGGCCAGATCGAGGACCCGAGGGCCGAGGACGATCTCGACGACTGGCGGCTGGCGGCTGGCGGCTGCTCATGAGCCGGCTCGGGGACCGGTCTGTGCCCACCGAGACCCTCGGCACCGTCGGCACCGCGACCGGGCGGGCTACACCGTGGTGATGTCGCACCGCTCGGGCGAGACGGAGGACGCCACCCTCGCCGACCTCGCGGTGACCACCGGTTGTGGGCAGATCGAGACCGGGTCACTGCCCCGGTCGGACCGGACCCTGTAGTACGACCGACTCCTGCGCGATTGCGGAGAAGCTCGGCGCCCGGGCCCGGTACGCGGGCAGGGACACCCTCGGCCTGCCCGGGGAGACCGCAAAGGCGCCCGGGCCACCGACGGCCGTTCCGGTACGAAGGGCGCCGTCAGGCCAGGAGCGGGATGAGTCCCAGAGCGAAGGCGACGTAGAAGAGGGCCGCCACGGCCAGCCGCCCGGGGGTGAGCCTGTGGGCGCGCATCGTCGTCAGCAGATAGACGATCGCGGCCATGGTGACCAGTCCGGCCCAGAGCAGGGCGTGGTCGAAGCTCCAGCTGGTGAACAGCAGACCGAGGCCGCTGGGGACGGTCGCCTGGATCATCATCGCGCCCGAGATGTTCGCCAGGGCGAGCCGGGTTTTTCCCTGGCGGACCCAGATGATCGCGTTCATGATCTCGGGCAGCTCCGTCGCGATCGGCGAGAGGAGCAGCGCGGTGACGGCGGTCGAGAGGCCGAGCATCGGGCCGATCGCGTCGAGCTGCCGGACGAACAGCTGGGACGCGAGGAAGATCACGACCAGCGTGGCCAGGGTCTGGGCCGCGACCGCCCAGGTGGGCGGCGTGACCGATCGGGGCCGGAGTTTCAGCGGCTCCAGCTCCTCGTCCTCCTCTCCGTCGTCGCCGCTGCGGATCTCGCGCCAGAAGTAGACGGCGTAGACACCGAAGAACAGCAGGCCCAGGACGGGCTTGAAGGCGAAGGCGACGAGGCCGAGGGCGACCTTGACGACGAAGACGGGCAGGAACCACTGCTGGTCCTTGGCCAGCCGCTTCATGTCCTTCTCGCCGCCCAGCGCCTCGGCACGGGGGCCGGCGCCCGGCGCGCCTGCGGTGTCGGGGACCGCGCGGCGCTGCTCGCGGCGCTTGAGCAGCAGCATCGCGCCGGTCACGCCGTAGGCGACCGTGGACAGCGCCAGCGGGCCGCCCATCGCCGCGCCGACGCCGATGTTCCTGGCCTCCTCGGTGGCGCCCGTGGTGACCGCGACGAGGGTGACCACCGATTCGGGCAGCGCGGTCCCGAACGCGGCCAGGATCGTGCCGACCGCCATCTTCCCGACGTCCAGACGCCGCCCCAGCCACTCCACCGCGTTGACGAACCACTCGCACGAGAGATAGATCGCCACCGCGCACACGACGAGCAGAACGACGTGGATCACACCGACCGCCCCACTCTCCCGCACCGCATGCACCGGGGCGGCAGCACCCGGCGTACGCCCGCGGCGCCTCGGTGGCCACGCGTCGTCGGCGAAAAGCCGCAGGTCTCGCCCACCCGACGGATTCTGCACGAGCCCGCCGGCCAGGAGCCGCAAGGACTCCCGCATGTCGACGGCCCGTGCGTAGTACGGCCGCGCCGACGCCCGCCCCGGCGGCGGGGCGTCAGCACACCCAGGCGGAGGCGGACCGGCACGGTCCGCGCCGGCGGACCGTGTCTCGCAGCACCACCACCCCAAACGGATAGACCATCCGTTTATGCTACGGTGACGTCAACCGGATAAATAATCCATATAGCTGGAACGGGCATGCCATGAAGCGGACAGCGGTAGTCACGGCGGGAACGGCGGGAATCGGGTGGGAGACCGCTGTGGGCCTGGCCGCCACCGGCCTCGCGGTCACGGTCGTCGGGCGCGACGCCGAACGCGGTACCCAGGCCGTCGAGCGGATCAACGCCACGGCACCGGCGCACCCCGCCCGGTTCCTGTCCACCGACCTCGCCTCGCTCGACGCGGTCCGTGTCCTGGCCGACCGGATCGCCGCCGACGGTCCGCTGACGGTGCTGGTCAACAACGTCGGGGCGATGTTCCCCGACCGGCAGAGCTCGGCGGACGGCATCGAGGCGTCGTTCGCCGTCAACCACCTCTCGCCGTACCTGCTGACCGAACTGCTGCTGCCCTCACTGCGGGCCGGGGCGCCGAGCCGGATCGTGAACGTCACCTCGGGTGCGATCGTCGCCGCCCGGCGCACCTTCGACGCCGTCGACCCACCGGGCGGCTACTACGGCTTCCACTGGTACGGCCGCGCCAAGCTGGCCAACCTCGCCTACACGCTGGAACTGGCCGACCGGCTGGAGGACACAGGAGTCTCCGTCTTCGCTGCGGACCCCGGCGGCGCCGCGACGGAGATGACCAACGGCACCATGCTCGACCCGAAAATCGTCTCGCCGGGGCTGCGGCTGTTCTGGCCGCTGGTCAGGCGGAAGTTCGAACGCTCGACCTCGGGCCCGGCGTCCGTGGCGGCCAAGCCCTCCGTCTTCGCCGCGACCGACGGCTCGCTGACCGGCCGGACCGGTCTCGTCATAGGGCCCCAGGCGTATCCGGTCGCCCCCTCCCGTTCGGCGACCGACCCCCGGGTCGCCGAAGCGGTCCGCCGCCTGAGCGAACGCCTCGCACCGATCAGGACCGACAGCGGGGCCTGAAGCAGGGCCCGGCACGACCGGGCCGGGCCGGGCAGGGCCGGTGCCGGCGCACCACCCCGCTCACGCCCGCGGACCACGAACGTCGGCGCGTCGCGGCGAGAAGGGCGAGAGCCCGTCTGCGCACCACAGTGATGCGGATGCCCCATGCGCACCACAGTGATGCGGATGCCCCATGCGCACCACAGTGATGCGGATGCCCCATGCGCACTACAGTGATCGCAGATGCCCCATGCGTACGGCAGTGATGCGGATGACCCATCCGATTAAACTCGCCCCCATGACGACCGCACCCCTGCGCAAGGACGCCGCCCGGAACTGGGAACGGATCGTCGCCGTGGCCCGTGGTCTCGTGGACGAGGGCACACCCCTCCAGCTGAACGACGTCGCCCGGCGGGCCCAGCTGGGCGTCGGCACCGTATACCGCCACTTCCCCACCGCCGAGGCGCTGCTGGAGACCGTCGCCACCCCGTGTCTGGAGGAACTCACCGCCCAAGGCGAGCAGGCTCTGGCCGCCGAGGACCCCGGACGAGCCTTCGTCGGCTTCCTGACCCGCACCGTCGAGGCTCAGGTCACCGACGCCTCCCTGTCGATGGTCACCTCCGCCCCCACGGACACCCTGCCGCGCACCACCGAACTGAAGCAGTCCCTGTGGTCGGTAGGCGGGCGGCTGCTCGACCGGGCCCGCGACGCCGGGGTGGTGCGCGCCGACCTGACCTCCGGCGACCTGGTCCCGCTCATGTGCGGAATCGCCTACGCCGCGAGTGTCCACGGCGGCGACCCGGCCGTCCGCGCCGATACCGCTCGCCGCTATCTGACCGCGCTGCTGGAAGGCCTGTGCGAGCGGCGCACCCCTCAGGACCCGTACCCGGCCCGCTAGGGTCGCACCGACAAGGGCGCCGGGACACGGAGGACGCGGTGGGCGACAGCACTGCACGAGACGTACGGGCGTGGTTGAGGGGCCTGGAGGTCTTCGCCGGCCCACTCGCCGCGTTCGACCCCGGCGCCGCACCGGACGACCCGGTGGACCTCTTTCTCTCCTGGCTGACCGAGGCGGTCGAGGCACGGCTGCCCGACCCCCACGCGATGACGGTCTCCACGGTGGACGAGCACGGAGACCCCTGGGCCCGGGTGCTGATCCTCAAGAACGTCGACGCGGACGGCTGGCAGTTCGCGGCGCACGCCGACAGCCCCAAGGGGCGGCAGCTGGCCGCACGGCCGAGTGCGGCCCTCACCTTCTACTGGCCCGCTCTCGGACGCCAGGTCAGAGTGCGCGGCCCCGTGATCGCCGAGCCGGCCGAGCGCGGCGCCGCGGACTTCCTCGCGCGCTCCGCCTCGGCACGGGCCGAGTCCCTGGTGGGCCGCCAGAGCCGGCACCTCGACGACGTCGCCGAAAGGGACCGTGCCGTCAAGGAGTCGCTGAGCCGCGTGGAGAAGGACCCCACCCTGGTCGCGAAGGCCTGGACTTTGCACACGCTCGTCCCGGTGACGGTCGAGTTCTGGCAGGCGGACGCGAGCCGCGTCCACACCCGCCTGCGGTACGAACGCGACGCGGCCGGCGCCCCCTGGGAGCGGCACCTGCTGTGGCCATAAGGCGGTTGCGGAAGAATGCCCGTCCGAGATGCGTCCCAGCTCCCGCCTCGCCCGCCAACCCGTGAAGTGCGTTCCGCACCCGCCGTACCACCCGCAGGGAGTTGATCGTTCCGTGGGAAGTGACCGTCCGGACCAGCCCCCGCCCCCGCTGCGGGCGTCCGGCCAACTACCGCCGGGGCAGCGCAGGGTGGCGGGCTGGCCGGTCTCCCACTACGGGCCGGTGCCCCGGTTCCGTCCCGACCGCTGGGACCTGAAGGTCTTCGGTGCCACGGCACGGGCGGCCGCCTACAGCTGGAGCTGGGACGAGGTCACCGCGCTGCCGCGTACGACGGTCGTCGCCGATCTGCACTGCGCGACGGGGACCACCTCGACCGGCCACGAATGGTTCGGCGTCCCGGCCGGCACGCTTCTCCGGCTGGCACCTCCGGCCCCCGGTGTCACGCACGTGATGGTCTGGGCCGAGTACGGCTACAGCGCCAACCTGCGGCTCCGCGACTTCACCGCCGCCACGACCCTCCTCGCCACGCATCGCGGCGGCGAACCCCTCACCGCCGAACACGGCTCCCCGCTCCGCATGGTCGTCCCGCACCTCTACGGCTACAAGAGCGCCAAATGGCTCCGCGGCATCGAGTACCTGACCGCGGACCGTCCCGGCTTCTGGGAGGAACGGGGCTATCACCCCGTCGGGGAGGTCCGGACCGGGAAGCGATACAGCTACCAGGACGACGAGGACGACGCCTCACGGGCAGGCGGCTGACGCCCGCTCACCGGATCGCCGGCGCCTGCCGGATTAGGATGGCGCACGCGTCGTTCCGGCACCGCCGCGATCGGTGCGAACGCCACTCTTGGACCGGTTCCCGCACCGGCCGAACCGTCGCGCCGGCGGGGCGCCACGACACGAAGACCACAGGGGGCCACGACATGACGTCTGATCTTTCCGGACCGGATGAGGCCCGGCGGGCCGCGGGACTGGTGGCGGCGCAGGAGAAGGCCGTCGCTCTGTTCGCCGAGGCGGAGGCGCGCGGACTGGTCGCCCCCGGCGTCGGGGAGCGCGAGGCGAGCGACCGTATCCGGGACCTGGCCAACGACATGTTCGGCACGACCAAGCACTGGCACAAGCGGATCATCCGTTCCGGGCCGAACACGCTGCTCCCCTACCGGGACAACCCGCCCGACCGCCTCATCGGCGAGGACGACATCGCCTTCGCGGACTTCGGCCCGATCTTCGAGGAGTACGAGGCGGACTTCGGACGCACCTACGTCTTCGGCGACGATCCGGACAAGCACCGGCTGCTGCGGGACCTGCCGCGCGTCTTCGACGCCGGGCGCGCGGTGTTCGCGGCCGACCCGGACATCACCGGCCGCCAGTTGTACGCCGAGGTCGAGAGGCTGGCGGGCGAGGCCGGCTGGGAGATCGGCATCTGGCACACCGGACATCTCGTGGGCGAGTTCCCGCACGAGACGAACGACGGCGCCAAGGCGGATTCCTACATCACCCCGGACAACGCCACACCGCTGCGGCGTACCGACCGAAGGGGGCGGACCTGTCACTGGATCCTCGAACTGCACTTCGTGGACAGGCGACGCGGGTTCGGCGGTTTCTACGAGCAGTTGCTGGATCTGGCCTGACCTCCGCGAGGGCCGCCCGCGGCAGGTCCTCGTCGTCCGGGTCTTTACCAGTGCTTGACGGCTGTGCGAACGGGCAAGGATATCGGGAGGGATATCCGTGTCATTCCGCCTGATACCCGTCAGCCGCATCAATTGCTCGTTGCCGCCTGCCGGTACGACAGGAAGAATTGGACTCGCTCCCCGCACGGTCTTTTCGCGGGCCCGGAAGGGCTGTGCCGCGGCGCGCCCTCACTCGATCCTGCCCGCACCGTGGGCGCGTAGCGAAGGGAGGACCATGACCTTCGGATTCGCTCCGTCCGCAGCCACGTCGCTGTCTGCGTCCCCGGTGTCCGCGGGCTCCGTCAACAACCTTGCCCGCATGCTCGAACCCGCCGAATGGGCGGCCGCCGGAATACCTCTTCTGCGCAGTCCCCGCGAGGTCGTCAGCGGCCTGCACGCACGGCACCGGCCGACCCCTGACATGGCGGTCGTCGCCGTCCTCGACCACGAGGAACGGCTCACCGCCAGCGCCTCGTTCACCCGCCGGACCACCGTGGCCGCGGACGGCTGGGAGTTCCGCAACGAGCTGCTGGCCCACCTGCGCCGCGTCGTCCCGCACGACCTGCGCCGCCGGACCCCGGTGCGTACGGCCGTACTGCTCTACTGCCGCGAAGGGGACGAGCGGTGGACGGAGGAGGACGGGGCGTGGATGTGGGGCCTGAGGGATGCCTGCACGCTGCACGGCCTGCGCTGCGGGTCGTACATCACGCTCACCCGGGGCGGTTGGCAGGTTCTGGGCGAGGGCAGGGGCGGCCGCAGGCCCAGTTCGGTGTCGCCACCGGCCTCTCTCGCCGAACTCTCGGCCGAGGACGACCCGGGGCCGGTACGCACCGGGGGCGGTGCGTCGGAGGCGCTGAGGCGGACCGCCGCCCGGTGAGCGGGGCCTGACTCCCGGATCACGCGGACGGTCCCGGACGCCCTCACGGACGGCCGGGACCGGGACGGGCTCGGGTCAGACGCCCGCGCCGAGCGCGGCGTTGATCTTCTGCGGGTCACCGCACGCGATCAGCAGCGCGCCCGCACGCTCGCGGGCGACCGCCAGCGCACGGGCGGTCGGCTCGTCGATGCCGCTGTTGACGGCCACGACGACGACCGAACGCCGGTCGCAACGCCCGGCGTGCGAGACGTGAGCGAAGAAGACGTCGTCACCGGCGTCGTGCTGGGCCCAGTACGCGCTCTCTCCGAAGGAGAGTTCGTGGACGGCCCAGGGGTGCTGTTCACCCGTGGTGAGCACCAGGATGTCACCGGGCGCGCGACCGGAGTCGAGCAGCAGGTCCACGGCCTCCTCGGCGGCGTCGAGCGCGCCGCCCGCAGGGGCGGGGATCAGCTGGAGCTGCGCCGCGGAACGGTTCTCCGGCCGGTCGCGCCGGGCCGGGCGGGCCGTCGCGGACGGGGTGGGTGCGGGATTCTGGCGCTGCGCCGGGGGCGCGGGCCGTGCGGGGCCGGGGCCGGGATGTCCGGGACGCGGCGTGGCCGCGGAACGCGGTCCGGGTACGGGGCGGGGGGTCGGCGCGGTGCGGCCGGCGGCCGGTGTGACGCGGGGACCCTGGGCACTCTCGGGAATCGGAGGCTCCTCGGGGATGAGAGGCATGAATGGTTGTCTGTCGAACGCCGGCGTTTCACGCCGGATGGGATACGCCTTGCGATCAGAAATCGAAGCCGAGCTGGCCCCCGCTTTCCAGTGCAGCCGCCTCGGCGGAGAAACGGACCTTCTTCAGGTGCTGCCACTTGGGCAGCGCGTCGAGATAGGACCAGCTGAGGCGGTGGTGAGGCGTGGGCCCCCACTCCTCCAGCGCGGCCCGGTGAACCGGTGACGGATAACCGGCGTTCGCGCCGAAGGCGAAGTCTGCGTACCGGTCGGAATCCGCGCCGAGTTCGGCCATCATCGTGTCCCGGCGTACCTTGGCGATCACCGAGGCCGCTGCGACGGCGATGCAGGACTGGTCGCCCTTGATCACCGTGCGGACCTTCCAGGGGTCTCCGAGGTAGTCGTGCTTGCCGTCGAGTATCACCGCGTCCGGCCGGACGGGCAGCGCGTCGAGGGCCCTGACCGCCGCGAGACGGAGCGCGGCGGTCATGCCGAGGTCGTCGATCTCCTCCGGCGAGGCGTGACCGAGCCCGAAGGCGGTGACCCAGCTCTCGAGCACAGGCGCGAGTTCGGCACGGCGCTTGGGACTGATCAGCTTGGAGTCGGTGAGGCCCTCAGGGGGTCGGCGGAGACCGGTGACGGCCGCGCACACGGTCACGGGGCCCGCCCACGCTCCGCGTCCGACCTCGTCGACACCGGCGACGGTCTTGGCACCGGAAGTGGCGCGCAGTGAGCGCTCGACGGTGTGCGTGGGTGGTTCGTACGGCATGGCGCCTGCCAGGGTACGCCGACGGGCACGGCAAGAACACCCCGGGGGCACCCTCGGGCGGCGCGGGAAGGGAAGTCCTAGGGGTTCGCGTCGCCGTCGTCGCCCCGCTCGTCCTCGGTCCCGCCCCGGTCGCCGCGCTCGTCGGCACTCCGGGCGAGGGCGAGGCAGTCGGCACCGTGGGACCGGGCCGGGTTCGCCGCCAGGACGTCCCGGGCCCTCGCCTCACCCCAACTGGTGGCGTACCAAGGTGCGTCCGAGGTGGCGAGGGTGCGCTGGATCCGTTCCAGCGCACAGGAGCGCAGCGGCTCGGGCAAGGTGTCCAGCGCCGGTACCGCGTCGGCCGACAGGTCGCGGAGGTAGTCGATGTCGATCGCCATGCCCTTGTCGTGGCGTCCGACGTTCTGGTCCGCGATGAGCCCGTCGGGCGAGACCAGTCCGAAGACGAGCACGCCCGCGGCCGCGCTCACGGCGACGGCCCGCGGCAGCAGCCAGGCGCCGAAGACGCCCGCCAGGAGGATGAGGACGAGCACGACGCCGAGCCAGAGCTCCACCGCGGCCACGGAGATCCGCAGCCGGGTGAGGCCGAACGCCTCCACGTAGAGGCCCATGCGGCGTAGCGCCGAGGCGACGACGACGAGGGTGAGGACACACAGGGCACCGAGGACGCTCCGGACGAGAGCGCGGTCCCGGGGGCCGCCTCGCGGCGCCCAGCGCAGAGCGAGTGCGATGACGACCAGGGTGAGCACCGTGGCCCACAGGAGCTGCCAGAAGCCCTCACGCGCGTAGGCGGCCGGGGTGAGGCCCGTCTTCTCCAACACCTTGTCGTACCCGCCGAGCAGGACGACGAGCTGGAGTCCGAGGAAGACCGCGAAGAGCAGGTCGAGCACGATGAGCGGGACGGCCCACTCGGCCCTCCTGCGGGCCCGGCCCGGCTTGACCGTGAGGGTGTCCCAGCGCGCCGGCGCGGCCGCGGTGTACGCGGCCGCGAGGGAGCCGAGGAGCCCCAGCACGAACAACAGGGCCTGCCAGGGACCGCCGCCGAGCGTCACGTCCGGGGTGAGACTGTTCAGCAGGTCGGCGAAGGCGGCGTCCGCGCCGGCGAAGAGCGCGCCGAACACGACCAGCAGGGCGAGGGCGACGGCCGCGCTGCGCACCGCGGTGCCCAACCGGCCCCGGGAGCCGTCCGCCCGGTCGCGCACCCCGCGCCATCCCCAGCGGACCCCTGCGGCGACCGAGGTGAACAGTCCCCAGGAGCCCAGGAGCACGCCCGGCCAGCTACGGCCGCCGTGCAGGGCGAGCGAACCGACGGCGAGGGCGGAGACCACGGCGAGGAACGTCGGCCAGCCCGCGTCCCGGAGTGCCGGTATCGCCAGGAGCGCCAGACCGCCGACCGCCCAGACGGCGGTCCAGGGCCGGAGCCTGCGGCCCGCCGCCCGCGCGGCGAAATGGGCGGCCAGCGCGGCGGGCACCGCCACGAGCAGCAGATTGAGGCCCAGGCCGTCACCGAGCAGCAGCGCGCTGAGCAGCCCCGTGGCGAGAGCCGACCAGAGCGTGGCGAGGCCGATCGCCGACGGTCCGGAGGGACGCAGCCGGGTCAGGAGACCGCGCGGCTTCCCCTGGGAGCGGCGCCGCCACGGGTCGTCCGGGGGCGGCGGAGCCTTGAGGTAGGCCGGGACGTCCGGGATGTCGGGGCCGGAGTCCTCGAACGAACCTGGGTCTTCCGACGGCTCCTCGCCCCCGGACGGGTCCGCGCCCTGAGCCGGAACACCTCCCCGGGACACGGCCGGCCCCGGGGCCTCGACTACGGGCTCCGGCGCGTCGGGCTCGCCGGAGTGCGGCGGCGTACCGGGCGCAGCGGCTGCTTCGGACGAACGATCGGTCATGGGACCCCTCCCCCCACCGAGGTCCCCCCGTGCGGCCACGCGGCCCACAGCGTCCCCGGCGTCTCATCGACTCACGCCTCAAGATCACTGGGCATGGTGTGGCCGAAAGAGTAGCCGCGTGCCGACGCCGTCATCCCGCCCGGAATCGGCTGTGGCAGGACCGTGACACAGGGGGGCGGCACATCCGGGACATCGGACGCGAGGCGGTACAGGTCCGCGTCCCCGAGTCAGGCGGCCGTCCTGGGGAGCCAGTCGGGCAGGTGCTCCGTCCCGGCCAGCCACGCGGGCGGAGGGGCGCCCGCCGCGCCCGACGAGACGACGCCGCCGACGATCGCGCAGGTGGTGTCCACGTCGCCGCCGGCCTGGGCGGTCACCCAGAACGCCTCCTCGAAGTCGCCGAGGCTTCGGGCGGCCGACCACAGGGCGAACGGCACGGTGTCGTGCGCGCTCGTACGGCGCCCGTTGCCGAGCACCGCCGCGACCGTCCCCGCGTCCTGGTAGTCGAGCATGTCGCGCGCCCTGCGCAGTCCCGCCCCGACCGCGCTGCGCGGTACCAGCGCCACGACGCCGTCGAGCAGCGCCTCCGGCGTCGGCGGGCCCCCGGGGGCGGCGACGAGCGCCGCGGCCGCCGCCACGGCCATCGCGCCCACGACGGCTTCCCGGTGCTGGTGGGTGGTGTACGAGGAGATCTCGGCCTGGTGCGTGGCCTGCTCCGGGTCGTCCGCGTACCAGGCGCCCAGGGGCGCGATGCGCATGGCGGAGCCGTTGCCCCAGGACCCCTGCCCCTGGAAGAGCGCGGACGCCAGCTGACGCCAGTCGCCGCCCTCCCTGACCAGTCGCAGCAGACGGTTCACCGCGGGCCCGTAGCCCCGGTCGAAGTCGTGGTGCCGGGCGAACGAGCCGGCGAGCGCGTCCTGGTCGACGCGGTGGTGCGTGGCCAGTACGGCCAGCACCGAGCACGCCATCTCGGTGTCGTCGGTCCACTGCCACGGGCCGGGCGGCAGCTGTCGTTCCTTGAGCAGCGGATAGTTGGCCGGGACGAAGAACTGGGAGCCGAGGGCGTCCCCCACGGACAGTCCACGCAGGCTGGCCAGGGCGCGTTCGAAGCGCCTGTCGGTAGCGGAATCAGGGGTCATCGCCCGGCCACTCTATCCGGTGGGGCCGTACGGCTCGGGGGTACGCCACCGCACGAACGGCCGGTCGAGCGTGTAGCGGCCGTCCGGTCCGAGCAGCAGCGTCCTCGTCTCGCCGTTCCCGGGATTGGAGAGCGACTCGAACTCCGCCACCGACCAGTGGAACCAGCGCATGCAGAACAGGCGCATGGTCAGGCCGTGGGTGACCAGCAGGACGTTCTGGAAGTGGTCGTTGGTCTCGAAGCTGCGGTGCAGGCTCTCCAGGAAGGCGTCGACCCGGTCGTACACGTCCGCACCGGACTCACCCTGGGCGAAGCGGTAGAAGAAGTGCCCGTACGCGTCCCGGTAGGCCTTCTGCAGCCTCACGTCCTCCCGGTCCTGCCAGTTGCCCCAGTCCTGTTCCCGCAGCCTCGGCTCCTCCCGGATCCGTATGCGCTCCGGGTCGAGACCGAACGCGGCGAGCGTCTCGTGGGTGCGGCGGTAGGGGGACACGAAGACACTGACCCGCTCCTCCCCGAAGACCTCGCGCAGCTCGGCGCCGGTCTTCCGGGCCTGGCGCAGTCCCTTCGCCGTCAGCCCCAGGGCGTGGTCGGGTTCACGTTCGTACACCGAGTCGTCGGAGTTGCCCTGGGACTCGCCGTGCCGGACGAGAACGATGCGCTGCGGTCGTGCCATGTACCGACCCTAGAGGGCGACCGGCGTGATCGAGCAGTCGTGCGGGAGTCACGCGGCGTATGTGACCAAGGAAACGCGCGGAGCGGCCGGCGAGGGGCCGTCACACCGTCCAGGACGGCTCGAGCTCCACCGCGTCGCCGGTCAGAGCCTCGACGTCCCTCTCGGTCTCCGCGCGGGCCGACAGGCGGGCGGCGCCCTCCGGGCGGTACTTGCCGCGCTCGGCGCTGGACTGCCACATCGAGAGGACCAGGAACTCACGCCCCGGCGCCTCGCCGAAGATCCCACGCAGCATGCCGGGGGAACCCGCCATGGCGGGGTTCCAGACCTTCTCCTGCATGAGCGCGAAGTGCTCGACCCGGTCCTCGCGCACCCGGCTGTGGGCGACCCGGACCACGTCCGCGTCGGTGAAGTGCGGCTCGAATCCCGTCTTCACGTCGAACCGGTACTCGAAGAGTTTGACCTGAGGGTCGGTGTACGTGCCGGACTGGTCGGCGGCCAGCCGGTCGTGGCCGCGGGCCATGAACGAGTCGTAGAAGACGCGGTTCTCCCAGAAGGCGAAGACGTGGGCGACATCGGGGCGACCCCGGCTCCACCCACCGCCCTGCCCCCGGAATCCGGGCTCGCCGAGCAGCTCGGCCCACTTACGCTGCCCTTGTTCGAAGCCTCGACGGTCCACCACGGTGCAGCGCATCCACTTGACCAGCACCGCGCCATCGTACGGGGCTTGCCGTGGCGCGCGTCACGCCCGTCCCGGTCCTGGGCCGGCGGCGACGGCTCCACCGATCATCCTCGGCCATGCGATGGCCCGAATCCGCCGCAGGGAGCCAACACGGTTGGATCCACGCAGCGTTACCGACATCATCTGTGGTGGAAGCGGCCGGCCTGCGCAGCGGCGCCATCCGTAGGGCGTCGGCCAGCGGCAAGGAGGGAAGTCCGGATGAGCACCCCCAACAAGGACATCGACAAGGTAGAGGTGCGGATCAAATGGGATCCCAGCGAGACCGGTGAACCCGCCAACGACCTCGACATCATCGCGGCCACGTACACGGCCGACGCACCGTTCGGCAGCCCCGCCTACCTCGTGCACTTCGACAGCAGGTCACCTGACGGCACGATCACGTTGAACCGCGACAGCAGGACCGGGCAGGGCTTCGGCTTCGACGAGGTGATGACGCTCGAACTGAACCGGCTGTCGGAGACGTACTCCAGGGTCGTCGTCGGTGTCGCGATCCAGCAGCGGGACGGGCGCAAGACCTTCGGCGAGGTGGAGAACACGGCGGTGGAGATCCTCGAGGGGTACACCACCCTGTTCGAGGACGACTTCTCACGGGTGTCCGCCGCCACGGCCGCCGTCGTCGCCGAGTTCACCCGGGACTCGGCGGGCGCCTGGGGGTTCCGTGACGCCGTCCGCGGCTTCGACGCCGACCCGGAGGCGTTCGCCGCGGCGATGGGCGGCCGGGCCGGCTGACGCCGGGCCCCGTCCGCACGCGGGAACATGAAGGGGACCGGCCGTGGGCCGGTCCCCTTCATGGTGTCGCTGGTCAGCTACGCGTACGGGCTACGCCGGACGGTGCGTCCGGCGTCTTCCCGAGTCAGCTGCAACCGCTGGTCGAGCCGCAGCCCTCGCAGATGTAGCAGGAGCCGGCGCGCTGCATCTTCGTACCGCAGGAGAAGCAGAGCGGGGCATCGGCACTGATGCCGAGCTGCATCTCCACCAGTTCCGCCGACGTGTGCGCCGTCCGGGGAGCGGGCTGCGCCGCGGCTCCGTCCTCGGTCACCGTGACCGTCTTGAGCGGCTCGGCCTGCACGGGCGCGGACTGGGCCAGGCTCTCCACGTCGACGTCACCCTCGCCCTCCCCGTACGCCGGCTCGTACGAACCGGTGTCCAGGTGACGCTGGCGCTCCTCGGCGGAGTGGATGCCGAGCGCGGAGCGCGTCTCGAAGGGCAGGAAGTCGAGCGCCAGGCGACGGAAGATGTAGTCGACGATCGACTGCGCCATCCGCACGTCCGGGTCGTCCGTCATACCGGCCGGCTCGAAGCGCATGTTGGTGAACTTGGAGACGTAGGTCTCCAGCGGCACGCCGTACTGCAGACCGACGGAGACCGCGATCGAGAAGGCGTCCATCATGCCCGCGAGGGTCGAGCCCTGCTTGGACATCTTCAGGAAGACCTCACCGAGACCGTCGTCCGGGTAGGAGTTGGCGGTCATGTAGCCCTCGGCGCCGCCCACCGTGAAGGAGGTGGTGATGCCGGGACGGCCCTTGGGCAGACGCTTGCGGACGGGGCGGTACTCGACGACCTTCTCGACCGCGGCACGGATGGTGTCCTCGGTCTTGGCCGTGACCTCGTCCTTCTTCTCCTCCCACTTCTTGGTGGAGAGGGGCTGGCCGACCTTGCAGTTGTCGCGGTAGATGGCGAGCGCCTTGACGCCCATCTTCCACGCCTCGAAGTAGACCTCCTCGACGTCCTCGACGGTGGCCGTCTCCGGCAGGTTCACCGTCTTGGACAGCGCGCCGGAGATCCACGGCTGGATCGCCGCCATCATCCGGACGTGGCCCATGGCCGAGATGGAACGCTCGCCCATGGCGCAGTCGAAGACCTCGTAGTGCTCGGTCTTGAGGCTCGGGGCGTCGATCACATTGCCGTTCTCGGCGATGTGGGCGACGATCGCCTCGATCTGCTCCGCCTGGTAGCCGAGGCGGCGCAGTGCCTGCGGGACCGTGCCGTTGACGATCTGCATCGAGCCGCCGCCGACCAGCTTCTTGAACTTGACCAGGGCGAGGTCGGGCTCCAGGCCGGTGGTGTCGCAGGACATCGCGAGACCGATGGTGCCGGTCGGGGCGATGACCGAGGCCTGCGAGTTGCGGAAGCCGTTCTTGGCGCCGAGGCGGAGAACGTCCTGCCAGGCCTCCGTGGCGGCGGCCCAGACCGGCGAGTCCAGGTCGTCCACGCGGACGGCCGTGGCGTTGGCGTCGGAGTGCTGCTTCATGACGCGCTGGTGCGGCTCCGCGTTGCGGGCGTAGCCGTCGTACGGGCCGACGACCGCGGCGAGCTCGGCGGAGCGGCGGTAGGAGGTGCCGGTCATCAGGGAGGTGATGGCACCGGCGAGCGAGCGGCCGCCGTCGCTGTCGTAGGCATGGCCGGTCGCCATCAGCAGGGCGCCGAGGTTGGCGTAGCCGATGCCGAGCTGGCGGAAGGCGCGGGTGTTCTCGCCGATCTTCTGGGTCGGGAAGTCCGCGAAGCAGATCGAGATGTCCATCGCGGTGATGACCAGCTCGACGACCTTGGCGAAGCGCTCGGCCTCGAAGGACTGGTGTCCTTCGCCGTCGTCCTTGAGGAACTTCATCAGGTTCAGCGAGGCCAGGTTGCACGAGGTGTTGTCCAGGTGCATGTACTCGCTGCACGGGTTCGAGCCGTTGATCCGGCCGGACTCCGGGCAGGTGTGCCAGGCGTTGATCGTGTCGTCGTACTGGATGCCCGGGTCGGCGCAGGCCCAGGCGGCCTCGGCCATCTTGCGGAAGAGGGACTTGGCCTCGACCTCTTCGATGACGTCGCCGGTCATACGGGCGCGCAGGCCGAACTTCCCGCCGGACTCGACGGCCTTCATGAACTCGTCGTTCACGCGGACCGAGTTGTTGGCGTTCTGGTACTGGACGGACGTGATGTCGTCGCCGCCCAGGTCCATGTCGAAGCCCGCGTCGCGCAGGGCGCGGATCTTCTCCTCCTCCTTCACCTTGGTCTCGATGAAGTTCTCGATGTCGGGGTGGTCGACGTCGAGGATGACCATCTTGGCCGCGCGGCGGGTGGCGCCACCGGACTTGATCGTTCCGGCGGAGGCGTCGGCACCGCGCATGAAGGAGACCGGACCGGAGGCGTTGCCGCCCGAGGAGAGGAGTTCCTTGGAGGAACGGATGCGGGAGAGGTTCAGGCCGGCCCCGGAGCCGCCCTTGAAGATCATCCCCTCTTCCTTGTACCAGTCGAGGATCGACTCCATGGAGTCGTCGACGGCCAGGATGAAGCAGGCCGAGACCTGCTGCGGCTGGGGCGTGCCGACGTTGAACCAGACCGGGGAGTTGAAGCTGAAGATCTGGTGCAGGAGGGCGTACGCCAGCTCGTGCTCGAAGATCTCCGCGTCGGCGGGGGAGGCGAAGTAGTTGTAGTCCTCGCCGGCCTTCCGGTACGTCTTCACGATCCGGTCGATCAGCTGCCGCAGACCGGTTTCCCGCTGCGGCGTGCCGACGGCCCCCCGGAAGTACTTGCTGGTGACGATGTTGACCGCGTTCACCGACCAGAAGTCGGGGAACTCGACGCCACGCTGCTCGAAGTTGATCGAGCCGTCGCGCCAATTGGTCATGACGACGTCACGGCGCTCCCACGCCACCTCGTCGTACGGATGCACGCCGGGGGTGGTGTGGATGCGCTCGATGCGCAGACCCTGCTTGTTCGCAGTCGACTTGGCTCCCTTGGTGCGGGAACCTCGTGCCGGGCCGCTCGCCGTCTCTGTCATGCCGCCTCCCATATATGGGCAAAAACGCCCTGAAGTGCCCAGTTCTTCCCAGGGCACAGTGTGTGTCTGATGCTCGCGGCGCCACGCACAGCGCCGCGGAGCAGGTCTTGTAACGCCTACCGCCGGTCCGGCCCGCCCCTGTCCTGAGCAGGCCCCGTCAATCAGTCGGCGGCGACGGCGGCGGGGGCTTCGAGGGTCTCTCCGCTCCCCCGCTCCCCCGTGGGTGGCCGCTGCTCGCGGAGTTCCGCGATGGCCGCCTCGAAGTCGTCGAGCGAGTTGAACGCCCGGTACACGGACGCGAAGCGCAGGTAGGCCACCAGGTCGAGTTCCTGCAGGGGACCGAGTATGGCCAGACCCACGTCGTGCGTGGTCAGCTCGGCGCTTCCGGTGGCCCGCACCGCCTCCTCGACCCGCTGGCCCAGCTTCGCGAGGGCGTCCTCGGTGACGGGGCGCCCCTGGCAGGCCTTGCGAACGCCGGAGATGACCTTGGTCCGGCTGAAGGGCTCGGTCACGCCACTGCGCTTGACCACCATCAGCGAGCAGGTCTCCACCGTGGTGAAGCGGCGCGTGCAGTCGGGGCACTGGCGCCGCCGTCGGATCGACGTCCCGTCGTCCGTGGTGCGGCTGTCGACGACCCGGCTGTCGGGGTGCCTGCAGAAGGGGCAGTGCATGTCTCCGAACCCTCCTTCACGGCACGACTGAATAGCCTTGTCAGGTCCGTCACGGACCTGTCCGGGCAGCAGTAAGCATAGGCGATGGATCCGGCCCCGAAAGACCCGGGACCACTACTTCTAGGTGTGCGCGGCAATCCAACCACTAGATCTAGGGTTTTGCCGCAGTGGCGCCCTGGGGCGTGTCGCACTCCCCAGGTCGTTCGGGGGGCAGCGTACGGCCCGGCACGAGGGTACGTGAAACGCATGCCCGATCCGATCGCGGGTCCCCGGGGTGGCAGACTGGCGCGGGACCCCGGAGGGGGCCCGCACCGGTCCCCGTACCGGCGCTCGGGGCACCCCGGAAGCGGGTGCGCGGAGCCCCCACGCCGGGCTCCGGAGGCCCCGTCCCGGGGGCGCCGTCGGCGAGGTCACCGCATACACCTCGCGGCACACCCGCGACAGGCCTTTATTCGTTTTTCACTCGAACGTGTGTTTGGCGCAACCTTTCGAAAGCTACTACCGTTGCCTAACTAGGGAGAACACTCGAGAGGGGCCGACGTGACCACCACCGCTGACAGTGCCACCATCACCGCCCAGGACCACCGCTCCCAGAGCCGACTTGAGCCGGTGCATGCCATGAATGACGCAGCCATGAACCCGGAGGGGCCAGAGCCCGCGCGACCCGCGAGGTCCTTGCCCGGAAGGCCCCCAGGGATCCGGGCGGACAGTTCGGGGCTCACCGACCGCCAGCGGCGCGTGATCGAGGTCATCCGGGACTCGGTGCAGCGGCGCGGGTACCCGCCGTCGATGCGGGAGATCGGTCAGGCGGTGGGGCTGTCCAGCACCTCGTCCGTCGCCCACCAGCTGATGGCCCTCGAGCGTAAGGGTTTCCTGCGCCGCGACCCGCACCGCCCGAGGGCATACGAGGTGCGCGGATCGGACCAGCCCAGCACCCAGCCGACGGACACGACCGGCAAGCCCGCCGCTTCGTACGTCCCCCTGGTCGGCCGGATCGCGGCCGGCGGCCCGATCCTCGCGGAGGAGTCGGTCGAGGACGTCTTCCCGCTCCCCCGCCAGCTCGTCGGCGACGGTGAGCTGTTCGTCCTCAAGGTCGTCGGTGATTCGATGATCGAGGCCGCGATCATGGACGGCGACTGGGTCACCGTGCGTCGCCAGCCCGTCGCGGAGAACGGCGACATCGTGGCCGCCATGCTGGACGGCGAGGCCACCGTCAAGCGCTTCAAGCGGGAGGACGGCCATGTGTGGCTGCTCCCGCACAACTCCGCCTACCAGCCCATCCCGGGTGACGAGGCGACCATTCTCGGCAAGGTCGTGGCGGTCCTCCGGCGCGTGTGAAGGCTGCTGCCCTCACCTCGGGCCCTGGGCCTCCGTACCGCCGTTCCCAGGGCCTGTTCGAGGAGGCACGCGCCGGGCTGCGCGGCGTCCGGGGACGCCGCGCCTCGGTAATGCCCTCTGCCCACGCCCTCGGGCCCCTGCCCTCCCCGGCTACGCCGTCGGGCCTCCGGCCCTCCCCGCTCCCGCCTACGGGGCAGCCTTCGCCGCCGCGTCGATCGCCGCGAGGGAGCGCCGCACCTGGTTGCGGTCCGTGGTGTACCAGAAGTCGGGCAGCGAGGCTCGCAGATAGCTCCCGTACCGGGCGTTGGCCAGCCGTGGGTCGAGCACGGCGACCACACCCTTGTCCCCCGTGGCGCGGACGAGCCGCCCCGCGCCCTGGGCCATCAGCAGCGCCGCGTGCGTGGCCGCGACCGCCATGAAGCCGTTGCCCCCCGCTTCCTCGACCGCCTTCTGGCGCGCGCTCATCAGCGGGTCGTCCGGCCGGGGGAAGGGGATCCGGTCCATGACGACGAGCTGGCAGCTCGGCCCCGGGACATCGACGCCCTGCCAGAGCGACAGCGTGCCGAAGAGGCAGGTCTCCGGGTCTGCGGCGAAGTTCTTGATCAGCTCCCCGAGCGTCTCCTCGCCCTGCAGGAGAATCGGCCTGTCCTGCCGGCCGCGCAGCTCCTCCGCCGCCGCCTGCGCCGCGCGCATCGACGAGAAGAGGCCCAGGGTGCGGCCCCCGGCCGCCTCCACCAAATCGGCGAGCTCGTCCAGCATGTCCGTGCGGGACCCCTCGCGCCCGGGTGTGGCCAGGTGCCGGGCGACGTACAGGATGCCCTGCTTCGGATAGTCGAACGGGGATCCTACGTCCAGCCCCTTCCACTGCGGGACGTCGTCACCGGCCGTGCCCTCCGGGGCGAGGCCGAGCGACGCCCCCACCCCGTTGAAGTCGCCGCCCAGCTTGAGCGTGGCCGAGGTCAGGACCACCGAACGCTCCGTGAAGAGCTTCTCGCGGAGCAGCCCGGACACCGAGAGCGGGGCGACCCGCACCGAGGCGCCGAAGCGGTCATGGCGCTCGTACCAGACGACGTCGTACTCGGACCCCTGGGTGATGCGCTCGGCGACACTGTGGATGGACTCGACCGACGCCATCGCCTGCTTGCGCACGGCGTCCTCGTCCTGCACCGACTTGTCCCGGGTGGAGCCCAGGGCGGAGATCACCGTACGGGCCGCGTCGCGCAGCGCCATCAAGGCGTAGCCGAGGTCCTCCGGCACCTCCTCCAGGCGCCCCGGCAGCGCGAGCTCCATGACCCGCTCGAACCCCTCCGACGCCGTCTGCAGGGCGTCGGCCGCCTTCTCGTTGACCAACTTGGCCGCACGGCGCACCGCTCGGTTCACCTGGCCGGGGGTGAGCTCGCCGGTGGCCACCCCGGTGACCCGCGAGACCAGCTCATGGGCCTCGTCGACGATCAGCACCTCGTGCTGCGGGAGGACGGGGGCGCCCTCGATGGCGTCGATGGCGAGCAGGGCGTGGTTGGTGACGACGACGTCGGCGAGCTTGGCCCGCTCCCGCGCCGTCTCGGCGAAGCACTCGGCGCCGTACGCGCACTTCGTCGCACCCAGGCACTCGCGCGAGGAGACCGAGACCTGGGCCCAGGCCCGGTCGGAGACGCCAGGGGTGAGGTCGTCCCGGTCCCCGGTCTCCGTGTCGTCCGCCCAGTCGCGCATGCGCAGCAGGTCCTGGCCCAGCTTGCTGGAGGGCGCGGCCGCCTCGAACTGGTCGAACAGCCCGTCCTCCTCGTCCTGCGGGACCCCCTCGTGGAGCCGGTGCAGGCAGAGGTAGTTCGACCGGCCCTTGAGCATGGCGAACTGGGGGCGGCGGCGCAGCAGCGGATGGAGCGCCTCGACCGTACGCGGAAGGTCCCGCTCCACCAGCTGGCGCTGGAGGGCCAGGGTCGCGGTCGCCACGACGACGCGCTCCCCGTGGGCCAGCGCGGGCACCAGGTACCCGAGGGACTTGCCCGTGCCGGTGCCGGCCTGGACCAGCAGGTGGGCGTTGTCGTCGACGGCCTCGGCGACGGCCCCGGCCATGGCGGCCTGGCCGGGCCGTTCCGTACCGCCGACGGCGGTGACGGCGGCGTGGAGGAGCTCGGGGAGAGATGGCTTCGTCATAGCGCGTCCACCCTACGGCTCCCCACCGACAACGCCGCTCACTCCCGGACGCCCGTGCGGGACCGGACCCGCAGGAGGAGCCGGGGGCCTGCCGGGGACCCCGTCGGCGGGGAGGGGCGGATTCACGCGGACGGGTGGAGCGGGTTGGGAACACGGCCGTGGACCGCGGCGTGCGGGCGTTCCGGTCGGTCGCGGTAACCGTCCACATGCAGACGGTTACGGTTGAGGCAGAGGCGCTCGATGGTCGGGGTCAGCATGTCGAAGATCTCGAACCGCTCCTTGAGTTCGGGGAAGCGGGCGTGGTGGCGGAGGATCTCGGCGCGGACGAGTGACCAGAATTCGTCCTCCGTGACGCCCAGTTGCTCCTCGCAGAGCGGCGACAGATAGCGGAAGACGCCGACGAAGAGCCCCGAGTGGATGAACTGGGTGAGGAATCCGGGCTCTTCGGTCAGCAGGGTGCGCCGGACCTCCTCCGGCATCGAGTCGTGTTCGGGCAGGTGGCGGGCGCTGACGTTGACGTCGTCGACGAAGTCCTTGATGGCGAGGCGCACCGGCACGTCGTTCGCGTCGAACACGACGATGGCGTTCTCGCCGTGCGGGGAGAACACCGTGCCGTACCGGTAGAGGAAGTGCAGGAGCGGAGGCAGCAGCGCGGCGAAGAGGCGGGTCAGCCAGGTCTGCGGGGTGAGCCCGGAGCGGGCGACCAGCTCGGCGGTGAAGGCCCGGCCCCCGGGGTCCGTGTGGAGCAGGGAGGCCAGGGTGCGGGCCCGTTCGCCGGGCGCGAGCCGGGGCGGCAGCGGCTCCCGCCAGATCGTGCCGAGGATCTCCTTGAACTGGTAGGGCGCCTCGGGGAGGTGGTCGTACAGCGGGTGCTCGACGGACACCGAGGCGACCTCGCCGAGCAGGATGACCCCGCAGGTGTCCCGGAGGAAGGGGTCGCCGTCGCACAGGCCCTGGACCCAGGCGGTGACCGCCGGGGCGGCGAGGGTGCGCTCGGTCGGCAGCCCGCGGTAGACGAGGGTGTTCAGGATCGACAGCGGCAGCTTGACCGTGTGCCGGTCGGGCCGTCGGACGTTGCTGAAGGTGCGGATGGACTGCTGCGGGAGCCGGAGGTCGTCGTCGCTGTGCAGGGGCACGATGTCGCCGGCGGCGATGGCGGGGGCGAAGAGGGGGACGATCCACTCGTCCCACTGCCAGGGATGGACCGGGAGGAACAGATAGGCCGCGGGGTCGAGCCCCCGGGCACGCAGGATGCCGGCGAAGGAGTCCCGCACGGTCGCGTCGAGCTCGCGGGAGTAGAGGGCTTCCGGAGTCGCCAGGCGGGCCACGCCCCGGTAGCGGGCTATGCGGGTGCTGACGGCGATCCAGGGCAGTGTGGTGGCCGTACGCGCCTCCGGGGTGAACCGGGCCGCGTCGGTGGCGGAGAACCCGAGCCGGCCCTTGTTCGCCACGAGCCACGGGTGGCCCGTCTGGTGCCCCTCCAGTTCGGCGTACGGGAGGTCCGCGAGCCGGTCCGCGCCGAGCGCCGTGTGGGCGAGCCGGGCGTCGGCGGCCAGGGTGGCGGTGAGCTCCCGCACCAGGTGGCCGAGGGTGGCCCCGTCGAGCGCGAGGAGGCGGCGGGACCTGACGAGGAAGGCCAGCGGGTCCCGGAACGGTGTGCCGGCGTCGTCCGGGCCGTCCTCCCCGGCTCCGCCGGTCGCCGAGACCGAGTCGGGGTCGACGCGCCAGCTGCCGTACACACCGCGCCGGGCCCGGAAGCCCAGGGTCGCGCCGTCGTCGAGCGGAAGGGTGTAGCGCCCGGGGTCGGCCGGGTCCGGTGCGGGCTCGACGACCTCCTCGTAGGCGAACTCGCCGAGCATCTTCGCGAGCAGCCGCGCCGAGACCCGGTCCCAGACCGCCCCGGTCAGCTCCGGGGTGTCGTGTGCGGGGAACGGTTCGGCCGAGTCGTGGCGCGCAGGGTATGTCGGCACGGGGACACCTCCGGGTGGGACCGATGGGGTTCGAGCGGGACGGATATGAGGGCGCGTTGGTCACAGCTGTGCACGGTGGGCTCGCTCTCTGATCATCAGGGCGGCTCGCTTGCCGGGCAGTTCCACTTCTGCGGAGAAGCGGAATCCGGCGCCGAGGAAGGCGGCGACGGACGGAGTGTTGCGCAGGTCCGGCTCCGCGACGACCCGGGCGCAGAGCGGGTGGTTGTCGAGCACGAGGTCGCAGACGGCCCTCAGCAGCACGGTGCCGTTGCCCCGGCCCCGGTTGGCGACGCCTCCGACGAGGAGGTGGACGCCGATGTCGTGGGGCCGGGAGGGGTAGTGACGGGCCAGCGGGTCCAGGTCGGCGCGGTAGATCTCCCAGTAGCTCATCGGCCTGCCGCCCAGGACACCGAGGCAGGGGACGCTGCGGCCGTCCCCGGCCAGCTGCCGGCTCAGATGGTCGGCGGTGACGGACTCGGGCCCGGCGAGCTCCCAGAACGCGGCCACGGCGGGGTCGTTCATCCAGCGGGTGAGCACGCCCAGGTCGCGTGCGAGCTCCACCGGGACGAGCCGGAACTCCCCGGCGGAGGTGGTGACCGGGGGCCACGCGGCCGGGTCACCGACGAGATCGAAGGCGCCCCGGCGCACGCCGGACGACTGGGGCACGTCCCCGAGAACGGCGAGCAGTTCCTCCGTGAGCCGTAGTTCCAGGGTGTCTTCGCCCCCCGTGCCACCGGCCGGTCCCGCTCCGTCGGCGGCCTCGGGGCGCGCATCGGCCTGGTCCACCGTGACGCTCTCCTCTCGTGGGGTCGGCTGGTGAGATCCGTCAGGCGCGGAGCGGGTTGGCGATGGTGACGTAGACGGACTGGGTGTCGACCGGGCCGACCAGTTCGTCGAGGCCGTGCAGCCTGGTCAGCATGTTGGCCTTGCACCGGAGTTGCCCGGTGGTGAGCAGGTGTCCGGGCAGCGACGAGCCCAGTGCCTCGGTCTCCTGGAGGAACGAGCGCAGCGCGGCGAGGAGTGCCTGCTCGTCGGCCAGACGCTGGGAGCCGAAGGCCCCGATGAGCCCGAAGACGTTGTTGATGCCCAGGTAGTAGGCGAGCCGCTCGTCGGTGACGGCGTCGGTGACGAAGGTGTCGCTGACGGCGCCGATGCCCGGAAGCCGGTGCTCCAGAGCGGTGCGGTGGGACTCACGGAAGTAGTACCCCTGGTTGTCGCGATACCTGCCGCCGGCCGGCCAGCCGTCCGTGTCGAGGAGGACCAGCGTGTTCTGCTGGTGCGCTTCGAGGGCGACGCCCGCCGTGGCGTCCAACCAGATCACGGGGCGGATGACCTTGTCCAGATAGCGCCGGAACCACTCCACGCAGACCGCCTGGGTGGTGCGTCCGGTGCGTGCGGCGAGACGGGAGACGAGGTCCGCGAGCCGGGAGTAGGTGCCGGTGCGGCCGGGCCAGGGACGTGGTGCGGTGAGCCCGGCGATGCACACGGCGTCGTCGGTCGTCGCGAAGGGATTGTGACGGAGCATCACGTCGAGGCCGCGGACGGGGCCGCCGTCGGGGGCGTCGACGGCGAGCCACGCGGGGTCGCGGACGATGTCGAAGCCGGGGTGGGCCCGGTGCCACTGCCGCGCCAGCCCCGTCTCCAGCAGCCGGTGGACCTCTACGCCCCGGTGGAGTTCCTTGCGGAGGTTCTCCCGGCGGGAGTTGGTGATACGGACGCCCAGGGACAGCTTGAGCATGACGCCCGCGCCGGGCCGGTGCACGGTGCGTACGGAGGACGTGGGGTGCCAGTGGTCGCCGTAGGGACCCAGGTCGTGCAGGAGGCCCTTCTCCAGCAGGGCCACCACGTCCGGCCGCCGCGTGAGCTCCGCCGCCTGCCAGGGGTGCAGGGGGAGGGGGGCGGTGCCGTCCGGCAGCCTGAGCCCCTCGGTGTGGGGGGCGAGGAGTTCCTCGGCGGTGACCGCGTGGCCGTCCTGGACCCAGGACGACTCGGTGGCGAGGACCGACCGGTCGACGGCCAGCCAGTGCAACGGGAAGGATCCGCGCAACTCGGGTGAGTAGTGGGCGGTTTCGGACTCGGAGAGGCCTTCGCGGCTCTTGGGCGTGGGGTGCAGGGGATGGCCGAGGAGGAGCGCCTGTTCGGCGGTGAGGAAGAGGTCGGCCTCAGGGGCGGCGGCGGGCTGCCGGCGGCGTTCGGTGAGGAAGAGGGTGGTCTGGCGGACCGAGTCGGCGACCCGGGCCACCAGGTCCGTACCCGCGTTCCGGCCGCTCTCGCGCCCGAGGAGGGCGGCCACGGTGACGGCGTCGACGCCCGGGGCACCGGCCGGCGCGCTCTCCAGGACGGGGGTGTCCAGGCGGTGCCAGCCGGTCGCCGACCAGTGCCTGACCGGGACGAGCAGAGCGGTGCCGGTGGCGGGCAGGGGGACGCGCAGGGTGCCGCCCTCGGGCCGGGGCAGGTCGTTCTCCCGGATCCAGCACCGCAACAGGTTCTCGGTGCCCGCGTGGTCGGCGGCGCGGGACGGGTCGGGATCGTCGAGTACGTCCGGTTTGTCGAGCGATTCTGGGGCGCCGGACGGGTGCTCCTGGGCCGCGCCGGTGGCCTCCGGGGTGCGCGGCGTCGCACCGGGGCCGGATTTCTGACGCGGCACCGTCGCCGGTTCGACGGCGACGTCGCCGTCCGGCAGTTCCGCTCCTCGCTGCTGGCTGGTGAGGGGGCCGTCGGCCTCGGGTGCAGGGGTGGGGTTCACGGCGGTCTTCCTTGTGAGGGATCCGGGATCAGCGGGTCGGCCCGGCAGCGGCCCGACGGGGCGAAGAACGCTCCGCCGCACTCAGCGCGTCGGCGAGGCGGTCCACGACCGCCGTTGCCTGTTCGTCGGTGAGCGTGAGCGGAGGAAGCAGTCGGACCACGGCGCTGTGACGTCCGCCGAGTTCGACGATAAGGCCTCGGCGCAGACATTCCTGCTGGACGGCGACGGCGAGCGCGGGGTCGGGCGGCGGAGCGGATCCGTTCTCCGAGGTGACGTCGCCGGGCCCGGCCTCCGG
Source organism: Streptomyces sp. SirexAA-E (assembly GCF_000177195.2). Lineage (GTDB taxonomy): Bacteria > Actinomycetota > Actinomycetes > Streptomycetales > Streptomycetaceae > Streptomyces > Streptomyces flavovirens. The sequence continues at coordinate 5,516,205 of NC_015953.1, read as the reverse complement.
GTCGACGAGCTCGATGCCGATCATCAGGCCGCGGCCCCGGACGTCCCCGATGCTGGGGTGGTCCGCGCTCAGCGCCTGGAGCCGGGCGAGCATCCGGGCACCGAGTGTCCCGGCGCGCTCGGCGAGGCCGTTCTCCCGCACGTACGCCAGAGTGGCGGCGCCGGCCGCCATGGCGAGCTGGTTCCCGCGGAACGTGCCGGCGTGGGCACCCGGTTGCCAGAGGTCGAGCCCGGAGCGGTAGACGATCACCGCGAGGGGCAGCGAGCCGCCGATGGCCTTCGACAGCACCATCACATCCGGGACGACACCGCTGTGTTCGACCGCCCAGAACGTCCCCGTCCGGCCGACGCCGGTCTGCACCTCGTCCGCGATCAGCGCGATGGACCGGTCCCGGGTGATCTCACGCATCCGGCGGAGCCAACCGTCGGGCGCCGGGTTGACGCCGCCCTCCCCCTGGACCGGCTCCACGATCATCGCGGCGGGGTCGGGCACCCCGCCCTTGGGGTCGTCGAGGAGGTATTCGGTCCAGCGGGCCGCGAGGTCGGCGCCGCGCTCCCCACCGGTACCGAAGGGGCAGCGGTAGTTGTGCGGGAAGGGCAGCCGGGTCACCCGTACGTCGGTGGCGCCCCCGGAAGCGGCCAGTGCCCCCGCGGTCATCCCGTGGTAGGCGCCCGTGAACGCCAGCAGTTCGCTGCGTCCGGTCGCCGCCCGCACCAGTTTGAACGCGGCTTCGACGGCGTCCGTCCCGGCCGGTCCGCAGAACTGGATGCGTGCGTCGTCGGCCAGTTCGGGGGGCAGCGTGGCGAACAGCTCGGTGGTGAAGGCGTCCTTGACGGGTGTGGCGAGGTCGAGCACGTGCAGCGGGGCACCGGAGTCGATGACCTTCCTGATGGCCTCCAGCACCACGGGGTGGTTGTGCCCGAGGGCCAGGGTGCCCGCACCCGACAGACAGTCCAGGTATCGCCGCCCGTCCGCGCCCTCGATGGTCATGCCCCTGGCCCGCACCGGCACGATCGGCAGCGAGCGCGCGTAGGTACGGGCGGCCGACTCCCGCAGTGCCTGGCGCCGCAGGATTCCCTCGTGCGCGGCGGGTGGTACCACCGGAGCTGGTTCGGTCACGGCCACGGCTGTTCGGTCCTCCTGCTGTCACGTTTGCGTCGCACGCCCGTACGGCGCCGGAAGGACGGACCGCGCCGGTCAACGCTGCCGGGGTGTCCCTCGTACGTACCAACGACGCCGCCCGCGAGGGATCACGGGTGGGCCGGAAGATCCTCGCGATGCGGAACCGCGGCCCTGCCGCGTACCGTCCCCCACGGCACCGGCATAGTGGGGGCCGCACAGGGAAGGAGCCGGCGCTCCGGCCCGGCGTGCGCGCCCGGCACCGGGTGTCCGCGCCGCACGGACCGGGCAACTCCGCAGTGCGGTATCGAAGTCAGTGACGAAGTCCCAGGGGGATCACCAGATGCGACCCATGCGCCCGACCGACACAGCACGCCGTGGGAGGGGCGCACGCCGCCCCGCCCTCACGGCGGCCGCCCTCGCCGCCGTGCTGACGTTCACGGCCACCGCCTGCGGCCCCGACGAGGACGGCCCGAGCGACAAGGCGAGTGACGCCGCCGCCGGACAGTCCGACGGCAAGATCACGATCCCGGACGACCTGAAGGACCGTCTCAAGGAACACGGGATCGACGTCGACAAGTGGCGGAACGGCGAGTGGAAGAACTGGGACCGGGACACGTGGCTGCGTGAGGCCAAGGACTACGTCAACCCGATCATCGAGGGCCTCTGGGACCCGGACCGGATGCGTGAGGCCGAACAGCCCCCGGAGAACCCGGTCGACAACGACATCTCCGGCGACGAGGGCGTGACGGACCCGACGCCCGCCCCGGTCGAGGCGGCGAAGCTCCCGACGCCGTACCACGACGAGGCACCGGCGTCCGGGAAGCTGCTCTTCGACGGGCCCGAGGGGCCGATGGTCTGCTCGGCGACCGTGGTGCGGGACCCGGCCCACCCGGGCAAGTCCAACATGGTGTGGACCGCGGGACACTGCGTCCACGCGGGCAAGGAGGGCGGCTGGTACCGCAACATCGCCTTCGTCCCGTCGTACAACGACAGCGGCCTGTCGACGGCGGAGCTGGACAGCGCGTCCAAGGAGCAGGTCGCTCCCTACGGCGTGTGGTGGGGCCAGTGGGCGCAGACGTCGGACCAGTGGATCGCCCAGGGGGCGTCGACCGGTGGCCAGGGCGCCCCGTACGACTTCGCCGTCCTCCAGGTCACCCCGGAGAAGGGCTCGACGGCCAAGTCCCTGGAGGAGACGGTCGGTTCCGCCCTCCCGGTGGACTTCGACGCCCCGGCGGTACCGGAGGTCCGGAGCATGACGGCGACCGGGTACCCGGCGGCCCCGCCGTTCGACGGCCAGGAGGCGTACCGGTGCACCGACAAGCCGGGCCGTCTCTCGGTCTTCGAGGACGAACCGACGATGTACCGCGTCGGGTGCACGATGACCGGTGGCTCCTCCGGCGGCGGCTGGGTCGCCGAGGGCGAGGACGGCGAGCCGGCCCTGGTCTCCAACACCTCCATCGGCCCGGTGACCGCGGGCTGGCTGGCCGGTCCGCGCCTCGGCCCTGAGGCCAAGGAGATCTACGAGTCGGCCAGCAAGAAGTACGCCGATCGCTGAGGCCCGCGCAGGGCACACCGAAGGCCCGGCCCCCTCTTCCACGAGGGGGCCGGGCCTTCGGCCGTGTTGTGCGGGCGTCCGCGGTGCCTAGTGGGCCGCGAGCGCGAACGTGGAGAGCTCGGCGGCCAGTTCCTCGTGGACCCGCGCCTTGAGCAGCGTGCCCTCCGAGGTGTGCTCCTCGGAGACGACCTCGCCCTCGGCGTGCACCCGGGAGACGAGCGCGCCCTGCACGTACGGCACGAGCGCCTCGATCTCGACGGACGGCCGGGGCAGTTCCGCGTCGATGAGCGCGAGCAGTTCGTCGATCCCCGCGCCGGTACGCGCCGAGACCGCGATCGCGTACTTCTCGTTGCGCAGCAGCCTCTGGAGCACTTCCGGATCGGCGGCGTCCGCCTTGTTGACGACGACGATCTCCCGTACGTCGACGGCGCCGACGTCCCGGATGACCTCGCGCACGGCGGCGAGCTGCTCCTCCGGCACCGGGTGGGCACCGTCCACGACGTGCAGGATCAGGTCGGAGTCGCCGACCTCCTCCATGGTGGAACGGAACGCCTCGACCAGGTGGTGCGGAAGGTGACGCACGAACCCGACGGTGTCGGCCAGCGTGTAGAGGCGCCCGCTCGGCGTCTCGGCCCGGCGCACGGTCGGGTCGAGGGTGGCGAACAGGGCGTTCTCCACCAGGACGCCCGCGCCGGTGAGACGGTTGAGCAGCGAGGACTTGCCGGCGTTGGTGTATCCGGCGATCGCCACCGAGGGCACCTTGTTGCGCTTGCGCTCCTGGCGCTTGATCTCGCGGCCGGTCTTCATCTCCGCGATCTCCCGGCGCATCTTCGCCATCTTCTCGCGGATACGGCGCCGGTCCGTCTCGATCTTGGTCTCACCGGGACCACGGGTGGCCATGCCCCCGCCGCCGCTGGAACCGCCGCCACCCATCTGCCGGGAGAGCGACTGACCCCAGCCTCGCAGCCGCGGCAGCATGTACTGCATCTGCGCCAGGGACACCTGCGCCTTGCCCTCTCGGGACTTGGCGTGCTGGGCGAAGATGTCCAGGATCAGCGCGGTCCGGTCGACCACCTTCACCTTCACGACGTCTTCGAGGTGGATCAGCTGGCCGGGGCTGAGCTCACCGTCGCAGACGACGGTGTCCGCACCGGACTCCAGGACGATGTCACGCAGCTCCAGTGCCTTGCCCGAGCCGATGTAGGTGGCCGGGTCGGGCTTGTCCCGGCGCTGGAAGACGGCGTCGAGCACCATGGCCCCAGCCGTCTCCGCCAGGGCCGCCAGCTCGGCCAGCGAGTTCTGCGCGTCGGTGACGGTCCCCGAGGTCCAGACACCGACCAGCACGACGCGCTCGAGGCGCAGCTGGCGGTACTCGACCTCGGTGACGTCCTCGAGCTCGGTGGAGAGCCCGGCCACGCGGCGCAGTGCCGCGCGCTCGGAGCGGTCGAGCTGCTCGCCGTCCCGCTCCGTGTCGATCGCGTGGCTCCAGGCGACGTCCTCTTCCATCAGGGCGTCGGCCCGAAGGCTCTCGGTGAGGCTTTCGGACGCGGTGTCCGTGGCGCTCTGCGCGTCCCGCGCGTCCTGGGGAAGGGAGGAAGAGGAGGTCATTGGATCCTTACGTCGATGGAAGTCGTTGTGTCAGTCACAACGCGTGACACAGCCGGAAGATTCCCGTGGGCAGGGATCCGTCGGCCGGCCGCCGTGCCGACCCGTCGATAGTGGCATGTCCCCGCCGGGGCCGTCACTCGGGTTTCGGTGCGGGGGCGGGGCCCTGCGCACCGCCGGCGGCGCGGGGCTTCGCGCTGGTCCAGTCGGGGTGCCCGGGCATGGGCGGCGTCTTCTTCCCGTGGAGCCAGCCGTCGAAGAACGCCGTGAGGTCCTTCCCGGCGATCCGTGAGGCGAGCCGCGTGAAGTCCGCGGTGGTCGCCGACCGGTCCCGGTGGGCGCGTACCCAGGTCCGCTCCAGGCGGTCGAAGGCGGCCGCGCCGATCTCCTGGCGGAGGGCGTACAGAACCAGTGCGCTGCCGTCGTAGACCACCGGCCGGAACAGGTTGATCTTGTGGTCCGGGGAGGGGACGTCGGGGTGGGCGGGCGGTCCGCCGGCGGCGCGCCAGGCGTCGGAGCGGGTATAGGCCTCGCGCATGCGTTGTTCGAGCGGCTTGTCGGCGTGGTCCTCGGCGTACCGGGCCTCGTACCAGGTGGCGTGCCCCTCGTTGAGCCAGAGATCGGACCAGACCCGGGGCGAGACGCTGTTGCCGAACCACTGGTGGGCGAGCTCGTGCACCATGATCGACTCGATGTACCAGGCGGGGTACCCGGGCTCGGTGAACAGTGACCGTTCGAAGAGCGAGAGCGTCTGGGTCTCCAGCTCGAAGCCGGTCTCGGTGTCGGCGACCAGCAGTCCGTAGGTCTCGAAGGGATACGGGCCGATCTGCTCCTCCAGCCAGGCCAGCTGTGCCGGCGTCTTGTCCAGCCAGGGTTCGAGCGTGTCCCGGTCGGCCGACGGCACCACGTCGCGGACCGGCAGCCCCCTGGGGCCGGTGCGGTGCAGGACGGCGGAGCGGCCGATGGAGACCTGGGCCAGCTCGGTGGCCATCGGGTGCGCGGTCCGGTAGGTCCAGGTGGTCGTGGCTCCGTGCCGCTGCCGTCCCGTCGGCAGACCGCCCGCCACGACGGTGAGGTCCTTCGGCGCGGTGACCCTGAAGGTGAAGTAGGCCTTGTCGGCGGGGTGGTCGTTGCCCGGGAAGACCCGGTGCGCGGCGTCCGCCTGGTTGGCCATGGCGAGACCGTCCGCGGTGGGCACCCAGCCGCCGCGCGCGGGGTCCCCGGAGGGATCGCTGGTGTGCCGGACGGTGATGTGTACGGGGGCGCCGGCGGGAAGGCGGTCCGGGGGCCGGATGACGAGGTCCTCGCCCTTGGTGGCGAACTCGGAGGGCCGCCCGTCGACCTCGACGGAGCGGACGGTGCCCTGGGCGAAGTCGAGGTTGATGCGCTCCAGGGGTGCCGTGGTCCGCGCGTCGATGCCGGTGACGGCGTCGAGGGGCTCGGTGTTCCTGCCGTGGTAGGTGAGCGAGATGTCGTAGGAGAGGACGTCGTACCCGGGGTTGCCGAGCTGCGGGAAGAGGCGGTCGCCGATGCCGAGCGGTTCCGGGGCGGGCAGGGCCGCGGCGACGAGGGTGGCCGACGCGGTGGCCACCAGGGCGGCACGCAGTCGGCGGGAGGTGTGCGGCATGGACTACGGCTACCAGCGCGGGCGCCCGGGGCCGGGGTGGCGCGCGCCGCACCACCCGAACGGGGTCGGCGGGACCCGTCATGGGGCGGCGGGTCAGCGGGCCGCGGCGGGCTGCTGGGCGCGACTGACGTCGTACACGCCCGGTACGTCGCGCATGGCCCGCATCAGGCCGGGGAGTCCGGCCGCGTCGGGGAGCTGGAGGGTGTAGGTGTGCCGGACGCGCTGTTCGCTGGGCGGCTCGACGGTGGCCGCCACGATGGCCGCGTCGGCGGCCGCGATGGCCTCGGTGAGGTCGGCGAGCAGCCGGGGACGCCCGAAGGACTCGGCGACCAGGGTGACCCGGTAGTCGGTCGGCCGACTCCACGCACCGGCGTCGTTCCAGCGGGCGCCGACGGCCGCACGGCCCAGGGCCTGCATCCGGGCGACGGCGGCGCACTCCCGGCGGTGCACGGTGACGGCTCCACCGCGCACGGGGAGACCGATGACGTCGTCGGGCGGGACGGGGGTGCAGCAGCCGGCGAGCCGGACCGGCGCCCCCGGGATGTCGACGGTCACCCCGGCGTCCCGGTCGCCGGTCCCGGCGGGCCCGGGAGCGCCGTCGTCGGCGGACCGGTCCGGCGCCCTGAGGGGCGTCGGGTGGCTCTTGGGATGTCCCGGGGCGCCGTCGGGGTGCGCCGCGAGCCATCCGGCGATCGCGATCCTGGCGGCGGGCGTACGGGCGTGGTCCAGCCATTCCGGGGAGGGACCGGAGGAGGCGTCCTGGGCGAGCAGCAGCTGCACGGTGTCGCCGTCGGTCAGGACCGTGCTGAGGGTGGCCAGGCGCCCGTTGACACGCGCCCCGATACAGCCGTGTGCCGCGTCGCCGTAGCGGGCGTACGCGGCGTCGACGCAGCTGGCACCGGCGGGCAGCCCGAGCGTCCCACCCTCGGCGCCGAAGACGGTGATCTCCCCGTCCTGGGCGAGGTCGTCGCGCAGGGTGGTCCAGAAGGTGTCGGGGTCGGTGGCGGACTCCTGCCACTGGAGGAGGCGCGAGAGCCAGCCGGGCCGGGTGGGGTCGGCCCGCTCGCCGTCGGCGGGCTCGTCGTGCTGGGCCGCGGTGCTGCCGTCCTGGGCGTAGGGGTTGCCGAGGGCGACGACGCCCGCCTCGGCGACCTTGTGCATCCGGTGGGTGCGGATGAGGACTTCGGCGACCGCTCCCTCGGGGCCCACGACCGCGGTGTGCAGCGATTGGTACAGGTTGAACTTCGGGGCCGCGATGAAGTCCTTGAACTCGGAGATCACCGGGGTGAAGCAGGTGTGCAGCTCCCCCAGGACGGCGTAGCAGTCGGCGTCCTCGGCGACCAGCACCAGCAGCCGTCCGAAGTCGGTACCGCGTAGTTCTCCGCGTTTGCTCCTGACCCGGTGCAGCGAGACGAAGTGGCGGGGCCTGATGAGGACTTCGGCGGTGATGCCGGCTTCGCGCAGGGTCGCGCGCACGCCTTCGGCGATCTCCGCCAGCGGGTCCGGTCCGCTCTCCGCCGCGGTGATGAGCGCCCGGGTGTCCTCGTACTCCTCGGGGTGCAGGATGGCGAAGACCAGGTCTTCCAGCTCCGTCTTGAGTGCCTGCACCCCCAGGCGCTCGGCGAGGGGGATGAGCACGTCCCGGGTGACCTTGGCGATCCTGGCCTGCTTCTCGGGGCGCATGACGCCGAGGGTGCGCATGTTGTGCAGCCGGTCGGCCAGTTTGATCGACATGACCCGCACGTCGTTGCCGGTGGCGACGAGCATCTTGCGGAAGGTCTCGGGCTCGGCGGCCGCGCCGTAGTCGACCTTCTCCAGCTTGGTGACCCCGTCGACCAGGTAGCAGACCTCGTCGCCGAACTGCTCGCGTACCTGATCGAGCGTCACCTCGGTGTCCTCGACGGTGTCGTGGAGGAGCGAGGCCGTCAGCGTCGTCGTGCCGGCGCCGAGTTCGGCGAGGATCAGGGTCACGGCGAGGGGGTGCGTGATGTACGGCTCGCCGCTCTTGCGCGTCTGGCCGCGGTGCGAGGACTCGGCGAGGACGTACGCCCTGCGCAGGACGGTCAGATCGGCGTCGGGACAGTGCGCGCGGTGGGCCTCCGCGACGTGTCCGATGGCGTCGGGCAGCCGGTCGCGGGCCACCGGGCCGAGCAGGGCGACACGGCCCAGTCTGCGCAGGTCGATCCGTGGGCGACTGCGCTTACGGGCGTGAGCACCTGGATCGGTGGCCTCTGCGCTCATGGGGCACCTCCGGCAGCGTCGACCGGCGGTGGAGGCGCGGATGCGCCTCCGGGCCGGTGCTTGATGCTATCGAGCCCACCACGTGGCACAGTCCGGCTCTCGCCCAGCGTGAAACGGATCACCCATTCGAGCGAAGCTCTACCCGCTCACCGTTTCGAGCCCGCCCGGGTCGATGACACCCTCGGCGACGATGACGGCGGGACCCGTCATGTCGACGGTGCCGTCGGGGAATTCGGTGATCACCAGCGTGCCGCCGGGCAGGTCCACGGTGTACGTGGCGGGCGCTCCGGTCCGGGCCGGGTCCACGCCGTCCCGGCGCGCGGCCGCGACGGCCACGGCACAGGCACCGGTGCCGCAAGAACGCGTCTCGCCGGAGCCCCGCTCATGGACGCGCATCGCGACGTGGCGCGGCCCGCGGTCGACGACGAACTCGATGTTGACGCCGTCCGGGTAGACGGACGACGGGCTGAACGGCGGCACGGAGCGCAGGTCGCCGGCGTGGGCCAGGTCCTCGACGAACGCGACGGCGTGCGGATTGCCCATGTTCACGTTGCGCGCGTCCCAGGTGCGGCCGTCGACCGTGACCCGCACACCGTCCTTCGGGAGCCTGGCGTGCCCCATCGAGACCGTGACGGCACCGTCCTTGGCGAGGTGGACACCCTTGACGCCGCCTCGGGTGGCGACGGCCAGGTCGCCCTCCGCGGCGAGCCCGGCGCGCTGGAGGTAGCGGGCGAAGACCCGCACGCCGTTGCCGCACATCTCGGCGACGGAGCCGTCGGCGTTGCGGTAGTCCATGAACCATTCGGCCTGCTCGGCCATGGCCCGGGCCTCCGGGTGCGCGGCGGACCGCACGACGTGCAGCAGCCCGTCGCCGCCGATGCCGGCGCGCCGGTCGCAGAGCCGGGCGACGAGGGAGGCGGGCAGGTCGATGGCGTTGTCCGGGTCGGGAACGATCACGAAGTCGTTCTCGGTGCCGTGCCCCTTGAGGAAGGCGATCTGCGGAGTGCTCACGTTCCCACTCTACGAGGCGACGCCCACGGTGCGCGGTCCCGGGCCGGGTGCGGAGGGGCCTCAGCCCAGCCGGGCCACGCGCCAGACGGCGAGCGCGACCAGTACGGCGCACACGGCGACGTACAGGCCCACCATGCGCCAGTCCGGGCGTTCGGGCGCTCCTCTGGCCGGCAGTCCCGGCCACGTGTGGCCCACCCGGCGCGCCGCCATCATGCCCCAGCCGGCCGCGCATCCGCTGATCAGCAGACCCAGCATGGCCACGAGGGGGCCGCCGTCGCCGAATTCGAAGGCGAGGGGGAAGGCGAACATCAGGGAGCCGAGTGCGGCCAGGACCACGATCGGCGCGAGCTGCCAGATCCGCAGTCGGCGTGCCGGCCGGAGCTCGACCTCGACCTCCGGGACGACGGCGTGCTCGTCCGGTCCGTCGGGGCTGAGGCGTCCCGCCTCGTGCCGCGCGTCCGGTGCTTCCTGGTCGGTGTCACGGGGGCCGGCCTCCATCGCCACGCGCCCTCCCCACTCTGACTCCACTGGTCGATCGATGCTCGATGATGGCACGCTCGCAGGGCCCGAAATGACGGTCGGAGCGTCCCGATGCCATCACGTGATCAGGCTGTAACCGCTCGTTCGACCAACGCCAGCGCCAGCTGCGGGAGTTCCCCGCGCCGTGCCTCGGCGCCGCTCAGCCACCGCACGCGCGCGTCGCGCCGGAACCACGAGTCCTGACGGCGCGCGAAGCGCTTGGTGGCGCGTACGGTCTCGGCGCGCGCCTCCTGTTCGGTGTACTCCCCCGCGAGCGCGGCGAGCACCTGCTGGTAGCCGAGGGCCCGGGAGGCCGTGCGCCCTTCCCGCAGCCCCAGGGTCTCCAGGTGGCGCACCTCGTCCACCAGGCCCGCCTCCCACATCCGGTCGACCCGGGCGCTGATCCGCGCGTCGAGCTCGGGGCGTTCGACGTCCACCCCGATCTGCACGGCGTCGTAGACGGCTTCGTCACCCGGGAGGTTGGCCGTGAAGGGTTTGCCCGTGATCTCGATGACCTCGAGGGCGCGCACGATGCGGCGTCCGTTGCTGGCCAGGATGGCCTGGGCGGCCCCGGGGTCCGCGGCGGCCAGCCGGGCGTGCAGGGCTCCGGAGCCGGCGCGGGCGAGTTCCTCCTCCAGCCGGGCGCGCACCTCCGGGTCCGTGCCCGGGAACTCGAGGGCGTCGATGGCGCCCTTCACGTAGAGCCCGGAGCCGCCTACCAGGACGGGGCTGCGCCCTTCGGCCAGCAGCCGGTCGATCTCGGCGCGGGCCAGCCGCTGGTACTCGGCGACGCTGGCCGCCTCGGTGACGTCCCAGATGTCCAGCAGGTGGTGGGGGACCCCTCCGCGCTCGGCGGGCGTCAGCTTCGCCGTACCGATGTCCATCCCGCGGTAGAGCTGCATGGAGTCCGCGTTGACCACCTCGCCGCCGAGCTCCTGGGCGAGGAACACCCCCAGATCGGACTTGCCGGCCGCGGTGGGGCCGACGACGGTGATGACGCGGGGGACGGGAGGCAGTCTTCTCACCGAGACAGTGTCTCAAACTTCAAGACGCCTCCCGGACCCCCCGGGGCGTCAACCCGCGCACGTCCCCCTCCCGGGACCACGCGTGCCGGGCCCCACCCGGGTAAAGTGTGGTCACAGTCCCCCAGCACGGAAGGTGGCCCCATGGGTTTCCTGGACAACGTGAAGGCCAAGCTGGCCCCGGTCAAGGAGAAGGTCGGCGACCTCGCGCAGCAGCACGGGGACAAGATCGACCAGGGCCTCGACAAGGCCGCGCGCACGGTCGACCAGCGCACCAAGGGCAAGTACAGCGACAAGATCGTGTCGGGTACGCAGAAGGCGAAGGACGCGGTCGACCGCCTGGGTCAGAAGAACGAGGGCGGGACACCGCCGACGCCGCCCGCCGCCTGACGGGTACCGCCGGAAAAGGGCCGTGGAGCATCCGCTCCGCGGCCCTCGGTCGTCTCAGGACCAGGAGGCGACGACGTAACCCACGCCGTACGGGGCGTCCTCGTACAGCAGTTGTCCGCCCAGCCCGGCCCCTTCGGCCGCGCCCGCGAGCACCTGCCAGGGCGCCCGCCCGGCCACCGCCAGTTCGTGCGCGAGCGACGCGTCCAGCGCGCCGAGCGCCGCGACGTCCGCGGCGCCCAGGGCCCGGGCGGCCTCCGCGTCGAAACCCACCGCCCGGTCGTCCAGGTAACCCGGCGCCTTGACGGTGCGGCAGGCGCTTCCGTCGCCCATCACCAGCATGGCCACCCGGTCGGCCCGTGCCGCGGCCTCGCGCCCCGTCTCGGCACAGCGGCCGACGGCCGCCCGCTCATCGATCCCGAGCCCTTCGACCGGCGCTCCGGCCCACCGGGCGCGCTCCAGCAGCCAGGCCCCCACGGCCAGGGAGGCGGGCAGCGTCCGCGGGGCCGCACCGGACAGCGCGGGGGCCTCCCCGAGCCGCACGGTGAGCTCGACACCGAATCCCGCGAAGGAGCCGGACGAGCCTGCCGGGAAGGCGCCCTCGTCCTCGGGGCCCGCGGGCCCCGTCACGATCAGCAGGTCGGGACGCGCGGCGGCGAGCACGCCCACGGCATCGGCGCACGCGGCCCTCGCGGCGTCGAGTTCGGGGGCGGCGCCCGCGGCCACCTCGGGCACCAGGAGCGGCGGACAGGGGCAGACGGCGGCGGCGACGAGCATGCCGGTCAGCGTACTGCGGTGACGGGCACGGATCACGGCCGCCCGAAGACCGCGCCACCAGGCACGAGGCGTCAGGCCGGAGACCGCGCCGCCGAGCACGGGCGTCCACCCCGGAACCACCCCATCGGGCACGGGTGCGTCGGCCCGGGTGATGCCCCGGGGCACCCGTCACACAGGGCGTGCCCCGGGTGAAGCGGCTCGGGGCCGCCCCGGGAGGGTCAGTCGCAGCCGCACCCGGGGGCCGCCGCGGCGGGCAGCGGGGCCGGGGCGCCGATGCCGGGGATGCCCAGCATCACTCCGGCGGACTTGGCGGCGGCGGCCGCGGTGCGCTTCTCCCAGGCGTCCCCCGACCGGGTGCGCCGTACGCCCACCGGCTCGCCCTCCGCGAGGAGGTGGTGCGGTGCCGCGTAGGTGATGTCGACGGTCACCACGTCGCCGGGACGGACGTCCTGGGCGGGCTTGGTGAAGTGGACGAGACGGTTGTCCGGGGCGCGGCCGGAGAGCCGGTGGGTGGCGCCGTCCTTGCGGCCCTCGCCCTCGGCGACCATGACGTCCAGGGTGCGGCCGACCTGCTTCTTGTTCTCCTCCCAGGAGATCTCCTCCTGGAGGGCGGACAGTCGCATGTAGCGCTCCTGGACGACCTCCTTGGGGATCTGCCCCTCCATGTCGGCGGCCGGCGTCCCGGGGCGCTTGGAGTACTGGAAGGTGAACGCGTTCGCGAACCGGGCCTCACGCACGGCGTGCATGGTCTGCTCGAAGTCCTCCTCGGTCTCCCCGGGGAAGCCGACGATGATGTCGGTGGAGATGGCCGCGTCCGGCATGGCCGCCCGCACCTTCTCGATGATGCCGAGGAACCTCTCCTGCCGGTACGAGCGGCGCATGGCCTTCAGGATCCGGTCCGAGCCCGACTGCATCGGCATGTGGAGCTGCGGCATGACGTTCGGTGTCTCGGCCATCGCGGCGATGACGTCGTCGGTGAAGTCGCGGGGGTGGGGCGAGGTGAAGCGGACCCGCTCCAGGCCCTCGATCGTGCCGCACGCGCGCAGCAGCTTCGAGAAGGCCTCGCGGTCGCCGATGTCCGAGCCGTAGGCGTTGACGTTCTGCCCGAGGAGCGTGATCTCGCTGACGCCCTCGGCGACGAGTGCCTCGATCTCGGCGAGGATGTCGCCGGTGCGACGGTCCTTCTCCTTGCCGCGCAGGGCCGGAACGATGCAGAAGGTGCAGGTGTTGTTGCAGCCCACGGAGATCGACACCCAGGCGGCGTACGCGGACTCGCGGCGGGTGGGCAGCGTGGAGGGGAACGCCTCCAGGGACTCGGCGATCTCGACCTGCGCCTCCTCCTGGACGCGGGCACGCTCCAGGAGCACCGGCAGCTTGCCGATGTTGTGCGTACCGAAGACGACGTCCACCCAGGGCGCGCGCCGGACGATGGTGTCGCGGTCCTTCTGCGCCAGACAGCCGCCGACCGCGATCTGCATCCCGGGGCGCTTGGTCTTCATGGGGGCGAGGCGGCCGAGGTTGCCGTACAGCTTGTTGTCGGCGTTCTCGCGGACGGCACAGGTGTTGAAGACGACGACGTCGGCGTCCCCGTCGGAGCCTTCCGGGGCACGGACGTATCCGGCGTCCTCGAGCAGCCCCGACAGGCGCTCGGAGTCGTGGACGTTCATCTGGCACCCGTAGGTGCGTACCTCGTAGCTCTTCTGGACGTCCACTGCTTCGCTCCGGTTGCCGCTGCTCATGGGACAAGGGTAGGCGGTGGCGCCGGTCCCCCCGCCGCCGGAGTCTTCGCCCGGGTCCGGCCTGGCCAGGACAGGGACCGGCCTGGCAGGATCGCGCCATGCTGCACGCACTGTCCCGTTTCGGCCGTCGGCGCGCCTTTCAGGGGGGCGCGGCCGCCGCGGTGGTTCTGGGGCTCCTGGTGTGGTGGGTGTTCCCGCTCGGGAAGCCGGAGCCGAGCGGGACGCTCACGTTCTCCACGGGCGTGCGCAGCGGGGTGTACGAGCGCTACGGGCAGCGCCTGGAGGGCGCCCTGGCCAAGGACATGCCCAAGGTGTCGATACGGCTGCAGACCAGCGAGGGCTCGCAGCAGAACATCGAACGCGTGGCGACGGGCGAGGCCGACTTCACGATCGCCACCGCCGACGCCGTCGCCACCTACCTGCAGAGCGGCCGCCCCGGGGGCGAACGGCTGCGCGGGTGCGTGCGCCTGTACGACGACTACGTGCAGCTGGTGGTCCCCCGGGACTCCGACATCCGTCGGGTCGCCGATCTGCGGGGCAAGCGGGTCGGCGTGGGCCAGAAGGGCTCGGGGGTCCTCCTCGTCGCGGACCGGCTGATGGCGGCGGCGGGCGTCGACCCGGGCGGGGACGTCACCCCGGTGGAGGCGGGCATCGACACGATGCCCCAGCGGCTCGTCGACGGCCGTCTGGACGCGTTCTTCTGGTCCGGGGGGCTGCCGACGGCCGCGCTGGAAGACCTGTCCAAGAAGTTCGCCGTCCGGCTGGTGCCGCTGGAGGACTCGCTGATCAGCCGGCTCCAGGCGGTCGGTGGCTCCACCCGGCACTACCGCTCGGCCGTGATGCCGGCGGACGCGTACCGCGACGCGCAGCAGGGACAGGCGGTGCGTACGGTCGCGGTGGCCAACCTGCTGGTCACGACGGACCGTACGGACCCGCTGATGACCGAGGCGTTCACCCGGACCGTGATCGACAGCCGGGACCGGATCGGCCGCGAGGTGCACGCCGCCCAGCTGGTGGACCTGCGCACCGCCATCTACACCGACCCGCTTCAGCTCCACGAAGGGGCCAGGCGGTACTACCGCTCGGCCAAGCCCTGACGGTTCAGGCCTGCGGCGGGTTGCGGGGCACGGTGACCGTCACCCGCAGGCCGTGCGGCTCGTGCGTGCCGTAGCCGATCGATCCGCCGCCCGCCGTGAGCAGGGTGCGGGAGATGGACAGGCCCAGGCCCGACCCCTGGACGTTCTGGTGCCGGTTGCTGCGCCAGAAGCGGTCGCCTATGCGCTCCAGCTCCTGCTCGGTGAGGCCGGGCCCCCGGTCGGCGACGACGACGGTCGCACCGGCGCCGTCGGCCCCCACCGTGACCCTGACCTCCTCGCCCGGGGGCGTGAACTTCAGCGCGTTGTCGACGACGGCGTCCAGCGCGCTGGAGAGGGCGACCGGGTCGGCCCAGCCGGTCACGGCGGGCGAGCCGTCCTGCGTGAGCCGTACGCCCCTCTCCTCGGCCAGCGGACGCCAGGAGGCGACCCGTTCCGCGGTGAGTGCCGCGATGTCGGTGAGCTGGAGGTCGGCCGCGGTGTGTTCGGCCAGCGCGAGGTCCAACAGGTCGTCCAGGACCCGGGCGAGTCGCTTGCCCTCCGTACGGACGGAGGTGATCTCCTCGTTTCCTTCGGGGAGTTCCAGCGCGAGGAGCTCGATCCGCAGCAGCAGCGCGGCCAGTGGATTGCGCAACTGGTGCGAGGCGTCGGCGACGAAGGCGCGCTGCTGCTCCAGCACGTCCTCGACGTTGTCGGCCATCTCGTTGAACGAGCGGGCCAAACGCCTGAGTTCCGGCGGCCCTCCGGACGCCGCGACCCGCGACCGCATCCGTCCGCTGGCGATGTCGTGGGTGGCCGCGTCCAGGACCCGCACGGGCAGGAGCACCCATCCGGCGAGCCGGAACGCCGCGCCCAGTGCCACCAGCATGGCGAGGGACTCGCCGAGCCCGATGAGCAGCCAGCCGCGCAGGGTCCGGGAGCGCATCTCGCCGGTGGGCGAGTCGGTGACCACCACGGCTACCACGTCACCGTCCCGGACGACCGGTGAGGCCACGACGACCCGGCCGTCCTGCCAGGGCCACACCTGGGGCGGGTCGTGCGAACGGCGCCCGAGCAGCGCCTCCTTGAACGCCTCGCGCCCCTCCCCCTCGCGCGGCAGGAACCAGGAGGCGGGCGCCTTCGCGAGGGCGCGGTCGTCCCGGTAGAAGACTCCGACCCTGATCCCGTACACCGATTCGTAGGCTTCGAGCTCGGTCTGCAGGATCCGCTGCCGTTCGTCCGCGCCCTCGACGGGCTCGCTCACGAACTGGGCGAGCGCGGCGAAGCGGGCCGTGTCGTCGATCCGGTCGATGACGACCCGCTGCTGTTCGGCCGCGGCGACGCGGACGCCCAGCGGCAGTCCGAGGGCGAGCAGGACGGCGGCCATCAGCACGATGAGCACGGGGAGCAGGCGGGTACGCACCGGTGACGTACGTCCTCAGCGGGACGGCGGGACGAGCCGGTAGCCGACGCCCCGCACGGTCTCGATCAGGGCGGGGAGCCGCAGCTTGGAGCGGAGCGACGCCACATGCACCTCCAGCGTGCGGCCCGTCCCCTCCCAGCTGGTGCGCCATACCTCGCTGATGATCTGCTCGCGGCGGAAGACGACCCCGGGGCGCTGCGCGAGAAGGGCGAGCAGGTCGAACTCCTTGCGGGTGAGCTGGACCTCCTGGTCTTCGACGCTGACCCTCCGGGTGGGCAGTTCGATGCGCACGGGTCCGAGCAGCAGGGCCGCAGCGGGGTTCGCCCCGGTGTCCTCGCCCGTCGTCCCGCGCCGGGCGACGGCGTGGATCCGGGCCAGCAGCTCCCCGGTGTCGTAGGGCTTGACGACGTAGTCGTCAGCGCCGAGGTTCAGGCCGTGGATCCGCGAGCGGACGTCGGCCCGGGCGGTCACCATGATCACGGGGATCGCGGACCGCTTGCGGATCTTCCCGCACACCTCGTAGCCGTCCTGGTCGGGCAGCCCGAGGTCCAGGAGCACGACACCGAAGGGTTCCTTGTCGGCGGGGAGCAGCGCCTGGAGGGCCTCCTCGCCGCTGCGCGCGTGCACCACCTTGAACCCGTGCCGTGCGAGCACGGCGGACAGGGCCGCCGCGACGTGGTCGTCGTCCTCGACGAGCAGCAGCCTCATGGCCCTCCTCTCCGTCTCGCGGGTGCACGGACGGTTAAAACCAAGCGTGATGTTGCGTACAGGGCATCCACTCCGATGACGGGTACGCACGTCAAGCCCCTCCCCGTTACCACTGGGTTTCCGTTACCCACCCGGTACGCCGACGTGCGGGTCATGACGTCCTGTTCACACGGAGTGTCCTGTTGCAACCGGATCGTTATGCTCAATTTCCGCTCAGATGTAATGACGCTGATCGCACTGCGTCACTAGGGTCCTTCCCTAACCGAGGAGGACGGAGCAAGAAGCCGATGAGCGGAGTTTCAGTGACCAAGGCCGCCGAGGATGCCGCACCTGTGGCGAACGACCTTGTCGTACTGAGCAACGTCAACAAGCACTTCGGCGCGCTGCATGTGCTCCAGGACATCGACCTGACCATCGCCCGTGGCGAGGTCGTCGTCGTCATCGGACCCTCCGGGTCCGGTAAGTCCACGCTGTGCCGCACGATCAACCGCTTGGAGACGATCGACTCGGGCGCGATCACCATCGACGGCAAGCCGCTGCCCCAGGAGGGCAGGGAGTTGGCCAGACTGCGTGCCGATGTCGGCATGGTCTTCCAGTCGTTCAATCTCTTCGCGCACAAGACGGTGCTCGAGAACGTCATGCTGGGCCAGATCAAGGTCCGCAAGGCCGACAAGAAGGCCGCGGAGGAGAAGGGCCGGGCCCTGCTCGACCGGGTGGGTGTCGGGGTCCAGGCGGACAAGTACCCGGCGCAGCTCTCCGGTGGTCAGCAGCAGCGTGTGGCGATCGCCCGTGCGCTGGCGATGGACCCCAAGGTCATGCTCTTCGACGAGCCCACGTCGGCGCTCGACCCGGAGATGATCAACGAAGTGCTCGAGGTCATGCAGCAGCTGGCCCGGGAGGGGATGACGATGGTCGTCGTCACCCACGAGATGGGCTTCGCCCGCTCGGCCGCCAACCGGGTCGTCTTCATGGCGGACGGGAAGATCGTCGAAGAGGCCACGCCGGACCAGTTCTTCAGCGCTCCGCGCAGCGACCGGGCCAAGGACTTCCTGTCGAAGATCCTTCACCACTGACCGTCTCGCGCGACGGACGTCCGTCAGCACTGCCACCACCGACCTACGACACGAGGACTGTTCCCATGAAGCTCCGCAAGTCGGCCGCCGTCGCGGCCATCGCCGTACTCGCCCTGACCGCGACCGCCTGCGGCGGCAAGGAGGGCTCTGCCGGTGACAAGCCGTCGGGCGTCAAGCCCGGCGGGTCCGAGGCCCCCGCGCTCCCGAAGTACACCGTGGCGACCGGCGTCGACCTCGACTCGCCGGCCTTCAAGAAGGCCAAGGAGCGCGGCAAGCTGATCATCGGCGCCAAGGCCGACCAGCCCTACCTGGGCTTCGAGGACCAGGCGACCAAGGAGCGCTCGGGCTTCGACATCGAGATCGCCAAGATGATCGCGGCGGACCTCGGCTTCTCCGACAAGCAGATCGAGTGGAAGACGGTCGACTCCGGCATCCGCGAGACGGCGATCGCCAAGGGCCAGGTCGACTACCTCGTCGGTACCTACACGATCAACGACGAGCGCAAGAAGCAGGTCGGCTTCGCGGGCCCGTACTACAAGGCCGGCGCCGACCTGCTGGTCCGCAAGGACGAGAGCTCCATCACCGGCAAGGACGCGGTGAAGGGCAAGAAGGTCTGCTCGATCGTGGGCTCCACTCCGCTCCAGGAGATCAAGAAGCCGGAGTACGGCGCCTCGGTCGTCGAGCTGGCCAAGTACTCGGACTGCGTGCAGCAGCTCCTGACGAAGCAGGTCGACGCCGTCACCACGGACGACTCGATCCTCAAGGGCTACGCCGCCGCCAACTCCGGCAAGCTTAAGGTCGTCGGCCAGCCGTTCACCGAGGAGCCGTACGGCGTCGGTCTGAACAAGGACGACAAGGCTCTCCGCGACGCGATCAACACCTCGCTGGAGAACCACACCAAGGACGGCACCTACAAGAAGATCTACGAGGCGACCCTGGGCCTGTCCGGTTCGGCCTACACCGAGCCGCCGGCCATCGAGCGCTACTGACCCCGGCGCCTCGCCGACGTCCCACCCCGGCACCCCGCGTGCCGGTGAGGCGTCCCGTATGCCGCCGTCCCTGAGCACGGTGGGCGTACGGGGCGCCGCTTCCCCTGCCCTGATGCCGCTGACCGCCGACGCGGAGACCTCATGAACGTATTGCTCGACAACTTCCCAGAGTTCCGCGACGGCTTCATAGGAACTGTGTCGATCACCGTCGTCAGCTCGGTCATCGCCCTGGTCCTGGGTGTCCTCATCGCCGGCTTCCGGGTCTCTCCCGTACCGCCGCTGCGAGTCTTCGGCACCGCCTGGGTGACCCTGCTGCGCAACACTCCCCTGACCCTGCTCTTCCTGATCTTCTTCTTCGTCGTACCGGAGATCCTCTTCCCGGGCATGAGCCCCTTCCTGCTCGGCTCGCTCGCGCTCGGCCTCTACACCTCCTCCTTCGTGTGCGAGGCCGTCCGTTCGGGCATCAACACCGTCCCCCTGGGACAGGCCGAGGCCGCGCGGTCCATCGGTATGACGTTCGCCCAGACCCTGCGCATGGTGATCCTGCCGCAGGCGACCCGGACCGTCATCCCGCCGCTGAGCAGCATCTTCATCGCGCTCACGAAGAACTCCGCGATCGCCGGCGCCTTCAGTGTCACCGAACTCTTCGGCTGGCAGAAGCTGATGAGTGACAGGGGCTACGACATCGTCCCCGTCTTCATCTGGGTGGCCCTCGGCTACCTGGTCGTCACCTTTGCCATCAGCGGTCTGTTCCGGCTGCTCGAGCGCCGTATGGAGGTCGCCCGATGAGTGCCAGCGTTCTCTACGACGCCCCGGGCCCCAAGGCCGTCGTCCGCAACCGCGTCTACGCGGTCGTCGGGTCCCTCGCGATCGTCGCCCTGCTCGCCGTCGGTGTGATGCGGCTGGCGGACAAGGGGCACCTCGCCCCCGAGATGTGGGACATCTTCAACTACTCCGGCATCCGGCAGAACATCGCCGACGGCATACTCGCCACGCTCAAGGTGTTCGGCCTCGCCGCGGTCGGCTCCCTGGTGCTCGGCGTCGTGCTCGCCGTGGGACGGCTCTCCGACCACAAGCCGGTCCGCTGGCTGGCGACCGGGTTCATCGAGCTGTTCCGCTCCATCCCGCTGCTGATCACGATCTACGCCATCTGGGTCGGCTTCCTGACCGACTACTCGATGTGGGCGCTGGCCGCCGGCCTCTCGGTCTACAACGGCTGCGTCCAGGCCGAGGTGCTGCGGGCGGGCGTCAACTCGGTGCCCAAGGGGCAGAGCGAGGCGGCGTACGCCCTGGGGATGAGCAAGACCCAGGTGATGGTCGGCGTGCTGATCCCCCAGGCCGTCCGGGCGATGCTGCCGACGATCATCAGCCAGCTCGTGGTGACCCTCAAGGACACCTCGCTCGGCTACATCATCCTGTACCCGGAGCTGCTGAACAGTGCCCGTCTGATCGCCTCCAACACCCTGGTCAACGGCCAGTACCCGTACGTCTCGACGATCGTCGTCATCGGCGTCATCTACGTCGCGATGTGTCTGCTGCTGTCGGCGCTCGCGACCTGGATCGAGAAGCGCGGTCGCCGCGCCAAGACGGGCATCGTGGTGGCCGACGCCACGCCGCCCACCGAGATGGGCAATGTCATCGACGGCTCGGGCGGCCGGTAGGTAGGTAGGTAGGTAGGTAGGGCACACGGACGACGCGAGGCAGCGGTCGGCGGCGGGCACGGTGCTCCCGCCGACCGCCGACCGCGTTCCGCCGCCCGCCGCCCGCCGCCCGCCGCCCATCGGAACGGGTCCGCCGGTTCACCCGGGGGCCCGTTCGGTGTCTCCCGCCGTCCTCCACGGCGCACCCCGGGCGCACGCCGGACGGGTCGGTCGCCTCCCTCCGGGTGCGCTGTGCGAAGCCCTGTGACGTGGGCGTGCGCCCCGGGGCACCCGTACCCGCGCCGGGACACGGCTGTCACTTGACGCAAGCACCGGCAGTGAGTTGCATACGTTCTGTGATCGCGCCCCGAGCATCCGCCTCCGCCCCATCGTCGGCCTCCTCCTCCCTGTCCGCCGTGCCGCGCCGAGGAGCCTCGCCGTGGACCCGGTGATCGTCGTCGGCGCCGGTCCGGTGGGCCTGGCGTTGTCGCTCGCCCTCGCGGACCAGGGCGTCCCCTCCGTCGTACTCGACGAGGGCCCCGGGAAGGACGAACCGCGTCCCGCCCGCACCGTCGTCCTGCGCGAGGACACCGCAGACCTGGTGCGGCGGCTCGGCTGCGCGTCGCTGCGCGAGAAGGGGCTGCGCTGGACCGGCTGGCGGTCGGTCCGCCGTAAGCAGTTGGTACGGGCCGTTCCGCTCGGCGAGGAGGACGGCACCGTCCCCCTGCCGTCGCCCGTCCATCTGCCCCAGCACGCCCTGACGTGGGAGCTGCGGGCGGCAGCCGAGGCGCGTGAGCTGGTGCGCCTGGTGCCCTTCAGCCGGCTCGACACACTGGAACAGGACCCGCACGGAGTCACCGCGCACACCAGGGAGCCCGGAGCCACCTGGTGGCGCGGTAGCTATCTGGTGGGCTGCGACGGCGCGCGGTCCACGGTGCGCAAGCTGCTGGACATCCGGTTCCCGGGCCGTACGGCGGTGGAGCGGCACGCCGTCGCCGCGCTCCGTGCCGAGCTGCCCTGGCCCGGTGAGGCCGTGCTGCACCGGTCCCCGCCCTGGCGCACGGGAGGTGCCGAGGTCACGGCGCGCCCGCTGCCGGACGGGGTCTGGCGGCTCGACTGGCTCCTGCCGCCGCGCGGTGAACTCGTCACCCCTGACGCCCTGATCACCCGGATCCGCGACACCCTGGCGGGCTGGTGCGGCGAGACCCCGCCCTACGAACTGCTCGACACCGGCGTGTACACCCTCCACCACCGGCTGGCCCGGCGGTGGCGCTCCGGGCGGGCCTTCCTGGCCGGGGACGCCGCGCACCTCCTGGGAGCGCTCGGTACCCAGGGCCTGGACGAGGGCCTGCGGGACGCCGAGAACCTTGCCTGGAAGCTGGCGCAGGCCTGGCACCAAGGCGCCTCCGAGCTGCTCCTCGACAGCTACCAGGCCGAGCGGCGAGCCGCGGTCGCCTCCCGGCTGCGCGCGGCCGACCAGTCACTGCCGATACTGCGCGGCGGAGCGGGCCTGCGGACGCTCGTACCGGGCAGCGCGCGCGGGCACGACACCTTACTGGCCGACGGCCACTTGGGGTGCGGCCCGCTGGGTGCGCCCCCCTCGTACACGCACTCCCCCCTTTCGCCTCAACGCGCCGGGGCGCACACCCCGGTGAGTACGCCCCCCGGTGCGCCGGTCACCGATGTGCGGGTGACGGCGCCGGACGGGGCTTCGGTTCGGCTGCGCGACCGGCTGGGGCAGGGGCGCCTGCTGGTGGTCCTGGTGGCTCCGGGCACCGGGGTGTGGGACCGGCGGCACTGGCTGACCGCCGGTGTCATGCCCCGGCTCGTCGAGGCGGTGGACGCGCTGCCCGTGAGGGCGGAGCTCCTGGTGTCCGAGAGCTATCCGGGGGCGACGGCCCACACCGTGCTGCTGGTGAGGCCGGACGGGCACCTGGTGGCGGCCTTCAACGGGGTCCGGCCCGCGGAACTCCTCGCGGCGGCCGACGCGGCCCGCGGAGGCGCCCCCGGTACGGCGTACGACGCCGGGGCCACGAACGACGACGAGGGCGCACACGGGCACCGGGACCGGGACCCGGCCGGGGACCGCGCGGACGACCGCCCGCGGTCCCGGGGCGAGGTCCGGGCACCCGGCGGCTCCCGGCGGTCCGGTGGTTCCGGCCGGTCGAAGGGGCCCGGCCCGTCCAGGGGCCAGGGCCGGTCCGGAGGAGGTTCCGACCGCACCGCGGACGTCGATTGACCACCGCAGGCGCACATGGTGTACTCCAGATCATGACCGACACCGATGTGCGCCTGTGGCGGAGGGTCCATATGGACCTCGTCCGCTATGCGGGCTGCGTGTGTCGTCCGTCCTGCTGAATCGCCTTCCCCACGCCCCGTGCTGTGTGCCGCACGGCTGCGTCTCCACGCGAACTCTCAGGACGGTCCCTGTGTCTGTGCCCTCTCCCTCCACGCCCACGTCTCTTTCCACGTCCACGCCTCCTTCCACGGGCACGGCTGCCTCCGGCGGCGAGTCCGGACCCGCTTCCTCCGGGCCGAGCGTCGCGGACCTGCTCGCCTTCGTCCGGCGGGCCGCCGAGGACACCGCGCTCATCGCATCTCTCCCTCTCGACCCCGAGGGCCGCACCTGGCTCCGGCTGGAAGGGCCCGGGGGCAGCGAGGCATGGCTGATCGGCTGGCCGCCCGGTACGGGCACCGGCTGGCACGACCACGCCGAGTCCACCGGCGCCTTCACGGTGGCCACCGGCGCCCTGCGGGAGCACTCGCTGGCCGCACGGCTGCCCGCGGACGGCTGGAAGTCACTCGAACTGGACGAAAACATCGACCGTACGCGGCAGTTGGCGACCGGTCAGGGCAGGGGGTTCGGCCGGCACCACGTGCACGAGGTGCTGAACGAGTCCGAGCACGAGCACGCCGTGTCCGTGCACGCCTACTACCCGCCGCTGCCGCAGATCCGCCGGTACAGCCGCACGGGCGCGGTCCTTCGCCTGGAGCAGACCGAGCGTCCCGAGGACTGGCAGTGACCGCGGAACACCGGGGCGCCCCGCGCCTCCCCCACCCGGACGTCACGGAGCCAGGTGTCACCGAGCCGGGTCTCCCACAGCCGGGTGCCACACGCGCAGGCCCCTCGGAGCCGGTGGGGATAGACGAGCTGCTGGAGCGGGTCCGGGCCGGCTACGACCGGGTGGACCCGTCGCAGGCCGCCGCGGCAGCGGCCGAGGGCGCGCTGCTGGTGGACATCCGTTACGCGGCTCTGCGTGAGAAGGACGGCCTCATCCCCGGTGCGCTCGTCGTCGAACGCAACGAGCTGGAGTGGCGTCTCGATCCCCGGGGCAGCCATCGCCTCCCTCAGGCGGTGAGCCACGACCAGCGGGTCGTGGTGATCTGCAACGAGGGGTACGCGTCGAGTCTCGCGGTCGCGTCCCTGCGGCAGCTGGGCCTGCACCGGGCCACCGATCTGACCGGCGGTTTCCAGGCCTGGCGCGCGGCGGGACTACCGGTCACGGCGCCGGGCACCACGACCGCCTGACCGCCCTGCCGTGCCTGACACCGGGGCCCCGGCACCGGTACGCCCGGACTGACATGCTCCGACACCGACATGCTCTGACACACCCGAACGCCGCTCCCCGGTGGAGGGAACGCCTCACGCGACGGACATTCGGCTCAGTAATGAGCCGCAATGTACGGAGATGTCGCGCCGATGGAAACCGTTCCCCTCACCCCCGACCAGCTCGACGCCCAGGCCGCCCGACTGCACGACACGGACGCGTGGCGGCAAATCGTCACGGGCTGGCAGGACACCGCTGCGGAGCCGGTGCTTCCGGACCCCGCCCCACGCCCGGTCCTCCCGGAACCGGTTCTGCCGCAACCCGTCCTGCCCGAGCGGGTACCGCCACTCCGGGCCCCCGGCTCGGCGGTACCGGCCGAGCCGGGGGAACGGACCGGGCCGGCGGAACGAACGGTTTCGGCAGAGTCGGCGGGGTCGGCAGCCGACTGGCGTGGGCTGCTCTCGCTGTCCGTCGACAGCCTCGTGGAGGAGTCGCTGCGCGCGCTGCCTCCCTCGGCACCCCGCGAACGCCCGCTCCCCGGCCGACTGGGCGCGCTGCTGCCGGACCGCCTCCACACCTGGCGGCGGATCGGGCAGCCGGATGTGCCGCCTTCCGTCCACCTCGCTCACGCGCGGCAGATCCTGACCGAGTGGGGCTGGCAGAACACCCCGTACCGGCTGCGCAACGCCCGGGGCGCACGCTGTCTGTGCGGAGCCATGCTGACGGCGCACCGTCTGGGGTACGGCTCGCTCGAAACCGTGGACCGGGCCGGCGCCTGGCTGATCACCGAACTGCGTGCCCAGGGCTGGACCGGCCTGATCGGCCCCTGGAACCGTCAGCCCGGGCGCACGGCGTCGGACGCCCTGTCCCTGCTCGACGCCACGATCCGCCGGGCCGCACTCGCCGGGCACTGAGCCCCGCCCAGAAGGGCTCATTCAGAAGGGTTCGTCGAGCCCTTCCGTCTCCTCCCCCTCCGCTTCGAGCGCTTGGCGCACCACACGCAGTGCCATTCCCTCCCCGTACCCCTTCCGCGCGAGCATCCCCGCCAGCCGGCGCAACCGCTTGTCGCGGTCCAGACCGCGGGTGGAGCGCAGTTTGCGGTCAACGAGTGCTCGGGCGGTCTCCTCCTCCTGCTCGGAGTCGAGCTGCCCGACCGCCTCGTCGATCAGCGCCGAATCCACGCCCTTGGTGTGCAGTTCGCGTACGAGAGCCCGTCTGGCCAGCCCTCTGCCGCGATGCCGGGACTCGACCCAAGCACCCGCGAACGCGGCGTCGTCGATCAGCCCGACGTCCTCGAACCGCGACAGCACCTCCTCCGCCGCCTCGTCCGGGATCTCCCGCTTGCGCAGGGCGTCCGCGAGCTGTTTCCGGGTCCGCGGAGTCCCGGTCAGCAGCCTCAGGCAGATGTTCCGCGCCTGCTCGACCGGGTCCAGCGGCTCCCCCTTCCCGGCCCTCGACGGGAGGGAGGAGCCGCCGTCTCCTGAGCGGGAACGGGACCTGCGCCCCTTCCCCTGGCCGGACCCGGCCCCCGCACCGGGTCCGAAGCCTTCGGCGGACTCCGCGGCGGACTCGGGGCCGGCGCCCGCGTCCGCGCCGGACCACTCCGTACGTCGCGTCACGGTCTAGCTCTTGGCCGCCGCGGCCTTGGCCGGCTTCGCCTTGGCCGCTGGAGCGGGCACCGACTTCGCCGCCGGGTCCGCTGCGGCCCCGGCTGCCACCACCGCATCGGCCGCGGGCTCCGCCGCCGGGTCTTCCGGCCGGACGCCGACACCGAGCTTTTCGAGGATCTTCTTCTCGATCTCGTTGGCGAGGTCGGGGTTGTCCTTGAGGAAGTTGCGGGCGTTCTCCTTGCCCTGGCCCAGCTGGTCGCCCTCGTACGTGTACCAGGCGCCGGCCTTGCGGACGAAGCCGTGCTCCACGCCCATGTCGATCAGCCCGCCCTCACGGCTGATCCCCTGGCCGTAGAGGATGTCGAACTCGGCCTGCTTGAACGGCGGCGCGACCTTGTTCTTGACGACCTTGACTCGGGTGCGGTTGCCCACGGCGTCGGTGCCGTCCTTGAGCGTCTCGATACGCCGGATGTCCAGACGCACCGAGGCGTAGAACTTCAGCGCCCGGCCACCGGTCGTGGTCTCCGGCGAACCGAACATCACACCGATCTTCTCGCGCAGCTGGTTGATGAAGATCGCGGTGGTCTTGGACTGGTTGAGCGCGCTGGTGATCTTACGGAGCGCCTGGCTCATCAGACGGGCCTGCAGACCCACGTGCGAGTCGCCCATCTCGCCCTCGATCTCCGCACGGGGCACCAGGGCCGCGACGGAGTCGATCACGATCAGGTCCAGCGCACCGGAGCGGACCAGCATGTCCACGATCTCCAGCGCCTGTTCACCGTTGTCCGGCTGGGACAGGATGAGGCTGTCGATGTCGACGCCCAGCTTCTTCGCGTACTCCGGGTCCAGAGCGTGCTCCGCGTCGATGAACGCCACCGACCCGCCGAGCTTCTGGGCGTTCGCCACGGCGTGCAGCGTCAGCGTCGTCTTGCCGGACGACTCCGGGCCGTACACCTCCACCACGCGGCCGCGCGGCAGACCGCCGACGCCGAGCGCGACGTCGAGCGCGGTCGATCCCGTGGGGATCACCTCGATCGGCTCGTTCGGCCGCTCACCGAGACGCATCACCGCACCCTTGCCGAATTGGCGTTCAATCTGTGCGAGCGCGGCGTCCAGCGCCTTCTCGCGGTCGTTTCCTGCCATGGGTTCCACCCGATTTGCTTGTGTCGATCGCTTCACGTCAACGACGCTAACCCCTGCCACTGACAATGGGCCTCGGCGTCCTCCCGACCTGTGGATAACTCCGCGGCCGGGGACCGGGAAACAGCGGCCGGAACCCCATATGAATGGATGTTCGATTTTGGTGTCAAGCGCACCACGCGTGTCCCGTGCCGGCGCGCGCACGGTCTGCCACGGTCGTGGAGCGGCCCTGCGGCCGGGACGACATGGCGCCGCCGGCCCGCTCACTCGCCGGATGCCGGCCGCCGCTCTTCTCCGCCACCGTCGTCGGTACCGCCGCCGTCCTCGTTCTCTTCTCCCCTCCCGGTCACCGCACGGTGGACCCGCGACAGCACCGGCTCACCACGCCGCCAGCGACGTCCGCCGGACACCCTCGGATCGTCCGTGACGTCGTAGCGCTTCACGTACGCGCCCAGGAACGCCTGGAGCGTCGCCACCGCCGGGATGGCGACCAGAGCACCGACGGCACCCATCAGCGCCGTTCCGGCGATGACCGAGCCGAAGGCGACCGCGGGGTGGATGTCGACCGTCTTGGAGGTGAGCTTCGGCTGGAGCACGTAGTTCTCGAACTGCTGGTAGACCACGACGAACGCGAGTACCCACACCGCGTACCAGGGATCGACGGTGAAGGCGATCAGCATGGGCAGCGCACCGGCCAGATACGTGCCGATGGTGGGGATGAACTGGGAGACCAGCCCCACCCAGACGGCGAGGGCGGGAGCGTAGGGCACGTCGAGGAAGACGAGCAGGACGTAGTGGGCGATCCCCGAGATCAGGGCCATCAGGCCGCGTGAGTAGAGGTAGCCGCCCGTCTTGTCGACCGCGATCTCCCAGGCGCGCAGCACCTCGGCCTGCCGGGCGGGCGGCAGCACGGAGCACAGCGCGCGCCGCAGCCTGGGGCCGTCCGCGGCGAAGTAGAACGAGAACAGGAAGATCGTCAACAGCCGGAAGAGGCCGCCGAGCACCGTCGTGGAGACGTCGAGCACCCCGGTGGCGCTGTTCTGGACGTACCTCTGCAACCAGTCGGAGTGCAGCAGGCTGTCCTGGACCCCCACCCGGGACAGCTCGGTGTGGAAGGTCTGGTTGATCCAGTTGATCACCGAGTCGAGGTACTTGGGGAAGTCCTCGATCATGTTGGCGATCTGCCCGGCGAGCATCGAGCCGAGCAGCACGACGAAGCCGACCCCGGCGATCAGTACCGCCAGGAACACCAGGAAGGTGGCGAGCCCCCGGCGCATCCCCCGGTCGGCCATGCGGCCGACGGCGGGCTCGACCGCGAGGGCCAGGAAGAAGGCGATGACGATGTTCGTCAGCAACCCGATGAGCTGGTAGAAGGCCCAGCTGCCCAGCTGGAAGCACCCGTAGAGGGCCAGGGCCATGATCATCGCGCGCGGCAGCCACCCCGGCATGCGCACGGGACCGGAACCGGGCGGTTCGGGTGGCGCGGCCGGCGGGACAGGTGGTGCGGCGGGCGGCGGATTCTGGGCGGTCTCGTCTGTCGGTGCCACGGCACAAGTCTCGCCTACCGACGTACGGTCCCGGCGCCTGCCCCGGGCCCGGGCCGACCACCGCGAGCGGGCGCCGGACCTCAGCGCTTGTCCGGGGGGATCCCCACCGCCGAGCAGACCCCGCGCCACACGTCCTTGGTCTCCCAGCCCGCGTCGAGCGCCTCGTGCACCGTACGGCCGCCGAGTTCGGCCATCACGTGATCGCGTGCGAAGGAATCGGCGTAGGCCTCACCGAAGTGATCGGCCATCCGCTCCCAGAAAATCGTCAACCGCATGACTCCAGTATCCCGCTCCTGCGAGTGCAGCCGGGCCGGTACGCCCTGGCGCCGTCTGTTTCCCCTCTACGGTCGGTCCATGGCTGGAACCGGAGCACCCTCCCTCGCCCGCGCCGAGCAGTTCGTCTGGCTCACCGCACGCGTCCTGGAACAACGGCGGTTCGCCCATCTCTTCCTGGGCGGGAGCGCGGACGCGGTCGAGGCCGCTCTCACGGCCTACCTCAACGAGGACGGCGGCTACGGTCACGCGCTCGAACCCGATCTCCGGGGGCCCGTGAGCCAGCCGCTGCACACCGCCCACGCGCTCAGCGTCCTCGACTCGATCGGGCGGTGCTCGGGACCGCGGGTGGAGCGGATCTGCCGCTATCTGACCGAGGTGTCGACCAAGGAGGGCGCACTGCCCGCCCTCCACCCCTCGCAGCGCGGCTACCCCGCCGCTCCCTTCATCCCCGTCGTGGACGACCCGCCGGCCGAGTTGCTGGCGACCGGTCCGGTGGTCGGGCTGCTGCACCGCAACCGGGTGTGGCACGCGTGGCTGTTCCGGGCCACCGACTTCTGCTGGGCCGCCGTCGACGCGCTGGAGCGGTCTCACCCGTACGAGATCGAGGCGGCCGTCGCCTTCCTGGACGGTGTGCCGGACCGGGCGCGCGCCGAGGCCGCCGCCGACCGGCTCGGGCACCTTGTGCGCGAGCAGCGCCTCGTGGTGCTGGACCCGGGGCGCCGGGCGGAATACCCGGTGGCTCCCGGTTATGCCCCCGGGGAGCACCACTTCCCGTACGACTACGCGCGCACCCCCGGGTCGTTGGCGCGCCGCTGGTTCAGCGAGGACGAGCTGGAGGGCTCCCTGGACCGGTTGGCGGCCGAGCAGCGGGAGGACGGTGGGTGGCCGGTCAGCTGGCGACGGTGGGCGCCCGGCACCGAGCTGGAGGGGCGGCCGCTCGTGACCCTCAGGGCCCTGCAGACCCTGAGGGCCTACGGGCGCGGCCCGCGCTGAGGTCCTACGCCAGGGCGCGTACGCCCGCCGTGACGACGACGGCCGCGCCGACGACGACGAGGAAGGGGGCCCGCAGGACGAGCGCCAGGGCGGCGGCCGCGAGCCCCGCCGCCCTGGCGTCCGGCGCCAGCTGCTGTCCGTCGCCGAAGGTCTGCTGGGCGGTGAGGGCCGCGAGCAGGGCGACCGGCAGGAGCGCGGCCAGCCGCTGTACGAGAGGGCGTTCGAGTACGCCGGCGGGGACCAGCAGTCCCAGGAGCTTGGCCAGGTAGCAGCCCACCGCCGTGAGCCCGATGGCGATCCAGATGTTCACCGGCCCTCCCGGGGGTTCGTCGTCTCCACCTTGCCGGCCGTGCCCGTACCGCCGCTTTCCCCGCGCCCCCTGAGGAAGAGGACGACGGGGGCGGCCAGGGCGGCCACCAGGACCGGCACGCCCGCCGGCAGGACCGGCAGCAGCCCCAGGACGAGGAGGACCGCCAGCCCGGCCGTCACGCGCTCCGTGGCGCTCTTGAGCATCGGCGCGAGCAGGGCCAGGAAGACGGCGGGGCTCGCCGCGTCCAGCCCCCAGGTGTCGGTGTCACCGAGCGCCTCCGCCCCGAGCGCGCCCACCAGGGTGGTGAGGTTCCACAGGACGTAGAGGGTGAGGCCGGTGACGGTGAAGCCGATGCGCGCGGACCGCCGGGTGGGCTGGGGCAGTGTGACGGCGGTCGTCTCGTCGATGACCCAGTGGGCGGCCAGCGGCCTCAGTACGCGCGGCACGGCCAGCAGCTGGGAGAGCCGCAGTCCGTAGAAGGCGTTGCGTACACCGAGGAAGAAGGCACCGGCCGCGGCGGTGTAGGGGTTGCCGCCGGCCGCCAGCGCGCCCACGAGGGCGAACTGCGAGGCCCCGGTGAAGACCAGGAGGCTCAAGGCACAGGTCTGGAGCAGGGTGAGCCCGGATCCGGCCGAGGTGACCCCGAAGGCGAAGCCGGAGAGGCCCACGGCGACACCGACGCCGAGCGCATCCCGCACGACCGCGGCATCCGGCTGCCCGCCGTCCGGCGGGGCGCCGGTGTTCTGAGGGGATGCTGTCTGTTCTGGCACGCCCGGAACGTTACGGCGGGGATCCGGGACCCGTCTTGTACGTTCCTGCGCGTTCCCGCCGGTAGGCACCCGGGGGTACTCCCACGATCCGGGTGAAATGACGGTTGAGATGGGGCTGGTCGGTGAAGCCGACCGCGGTGGCGGCCTCGGCGGGGGCCGTCCCCTCGTCGAGCATGCGCCGCGCACGACGCACCCGGGCGTCGGTGAGCCAGGTGTGCGGGGGCATCCCGTACTGCTTCCTGAAGGCGCGCAGCAGGGCGAAGGGGCTGGTGCCCAGTTCGCTGGCGAGGGCCTCCAGGGTCGGCGGGCGCTCCATCCGCTCCTCCAGGACAGCCCGGGCACGGGCCGCGTCACGCGAACCCGCGGCGCGGGGTGCCCGGGAGGGCAGCACGGTGCCGTGGCTGTCGAGCAGGCGGGCCACCAGGACGCGCAGGACGCTGTCGGCGGCCAGTGCGTTGCCCTCCTCGGCCGCCCGGTGGACCTCGGCTATCAGCCGGGCGGCCTGGGGGTCCACCACGCTGGTCCGGGCGAATCCGACCGTGCCGCGCAGGCTCGTCAGGTCGGCGGCGATGTCGTTGACCACCCGGGCAGAGGGGTAGAGCGTGGCGTACACCCATCCGTCGGGCACCCCGGCGCGCGCGGTGTGCGGCACCTCCGGGTTGATCATGACGACACTGCCGGGTCCGGCGTGCACGGTGCCGTCCGGCAGGCCGACATCCTCGATGCCCTGGGTGACGGAGCCGAGGACGTAGCCCTCGTGGCTGTGGCGCGGGAAGGTGTGGCGGACGTAGCGGGCCCGTAGCAGGTCCAGGTCCGGCAGCTCGGCGTACTGCCAGTGCCGTGCCCACTCCTTCACCGCTCCCGCTGCCGCCATGGCCGGATTCTCGCAGGTCCGGACCGCCGGCCGGGGGGGCCGGGCGGCGGTCCGGACAGGGCGCGCGGGGCGGGCGCCCGGCCGTTGTCAGTGACGGGGTGCACGATGGTGGGCATGGCCGGTTCCGCACTCGATTCGTTCTCTCCCGCGACCCGCGGCTGGTTCACGGGCGCCTTCGACGCGCCCACCGCGGCGCAGGAGGGTGCCTGGCGGGCGATCGGCGAGGGCTCGGACGTGCTCGTCGTCGCACCGACCGGATCGGGCAAGACCCTCGCCGCGTTCCTCGCCTCGCTCGACCGGCTGGCGGCCGTGCCGCCGCCCGCCGAGGCGAAGAAGCGCTGCCGCGTGCTCTACGTCTCCCCGCTGAAGGCCCTCGCGGTGGACGTGGAGCGCAATCTGCGCTCGCCGCTGACCGGGATCCGCCAGGAGTCGGTGCGCCTGGGCCTTCCCGAGCCGGAGGTCCGGGTGGGGATCCGTTCCGGCGACACCCCTCAGGCCGAGCGGCGTTCGATGGCGACGAAGCCGCCGGACATCCTGATCACCACCCCCGAATCGCTGTTCCTGATGCTCACCTCCTCGGCGCGGGAGGCGCTCGCCGGTGTCGAGACGGTGATCCTGGACGAGGTGCACGCCGTCGCGGGCACCAAGCGCGGGGCCCATCTCGCTCTCTCTCTGGAGCGGCTGGACGAGCTGCTGGCGCGGCCCGCGCGGCGCATCGGCCTGTCGGCGACGGTCCGCCCGGTCGACGAGGTGGCCCGGTTCCTGTCGCCGCAGCGGAAGGTGGAGATCGTCCAGCCCCGGTCGGCCAAGGAGTTCGACCTCTCGGTCGTGGTGCCGGTGGAGGACCTGGGGGAGCTGGGCGGCTCCCCCGCCACGGACGACCCGGCCGGGCAGGCGGAGAAGCCGTCGATCTGGCCGCATGTCGAGGAGCGGATCGTCGATCTGGTCCAGGCCCACCGCTCGACCATCGTCTTCGCCAACTCCCGTCGGCTGGCGGAGCGGCTGTGCAACCGGCTCAACGAGATCGCCTACGAGCGGGCGACCGGCACCGTGTTCGACGAGGACTCGCCCGCCGTGCCGCTGCCGGAGGCCCACTCCCCCGCCGAGATCATGGCGCAGTCCGGTGCGGCCAGAGGTGCGCCCGCTCTGCTCGCCCGCGCGCACCACGGCTCGGTGTCCAAGGAGCAGCGGTCCCAGGTCGAGGAGGACCTCAAGGCCGGCAGGCTGCCGGCCGTGGTCGCCACGTCGAGTCTGGAGCTCGGTATCGACATGGGCGCGGTCGACCTGGTGATCCAGGTCGAGTCGCCGCCGTCCGTGGCCTCCGGGCTGCAGCGGGTGGGCCGCGCGGGGCACCAGGTGGGCGCGGTGTCCACCGGGGTGGTCTTCCCGAAGTACCGCGGCGACCTCGTCCAGGCGGCCGTCGTCACCGAGCGGATGCGTGAGGGTGCCATCGAGGCCCTGCGGGTCCCGTCCAATCCTCTGGACGTGCTCGCCCAGCAGTTGGTCGCCATGGTCGCGCTCGACAGCTGGCAGGCCGACGACCTGCTGGCCCTGGCCCGCCGGGCCGCCCCGTTCGCCTCACTGCCCGAATCGGCGTTCACGGCCGTCCTCGACATGCTCGCCGGGCGCTATCCGTCCGACGCCTTCGCCGAGCTCCGCCCGCGGGTGGTCTGGGACCGGATCGCCGGTACGGTCACCGGCCGCCCGGGCGCTCAGCGGCTCGCCGTCACGTCCGGCGGCACCATTCCCGACCGCGGGCTCTTCGGAGTCTTCCTGGCCGGCGCCGACCCGAAGAAGGGCGGCGGCCGAGTCGGCGAGCTGGATGAGGAGATGGTGTACGAGTCCAGGGTCGGCGACGTGTTCACCCTGGGCACCACGTCCTGGCGGATCGAGGACATCACCCGGGACCGTGTCCTGGTCTCGCCGGCACCGGGAGTCCCGGGACGCCTGCCGTTCTGGAAGGGCGACCAGCTGGGCCGCCCGCTGGAGCTGGGGCGTGCGCTGGGAGCGTTCCTCCGGGAGATCGGCGGGCTGTCGCCCGAGGACGCACGGCTGCGGCTGCTCGCCGCCGGTCTCGACGCCTGGGCGGCCGACAACATCCTGTCGTACGTCGACGAGCAGCGCCGCGCGTGCGGTCATGTCCCCGACGACCGGACCATCCTCGTCGAGCGGTTCCGCGACGAGCTGGGCGACTGGCGGATCGTGGTGCACTCGCCGTTCGGCGCTCAGGTGCACGCCCCCTGGGCGCTCGCCCTGTCCGCCCGGCTCGGCGAGCGGTACGGCATGGACGCGCAGGTCATGCACGCCGACGACGGCATCGTCCTGAGGCTGCCGGACGCCGACATGATGGGCCTCGACCTTCTCGACTTCGACCCCGTCGGGACGGATCCCGGCGATCCGGCGACGGGCGCGGGGGCGGGCACACCGGCCCCCCTCTTCCCCGGTGGCGGGTTCGACAGCGACCAGCCGCCCGTCGGTGCCACCGATGTGGTCTTCGACAAGGGCGAGATCAGTCAGGTCGTCACCGACCAGGTGGGCAGCTCGGCCCTGTTCGCCTCCCGTTTCCGCGAGTGCGCGGCGCGGGCCCTGCTGCTGCCCCGCCGCAGTCCGGGCAAGCGCACCCCGCTCTGGCAGCAGCGCCAGCGGGCGTCCCAGCTGCTCCAGGTGGCTTCCGAGTTCGGTTCGTTCCCGATCGTCCTGGAGGCGGTCCGCGAATGCCTGCAGGACGTGTTCGACGTCCCGGGGCTCACCGAACTGATGGGCGACCTGGAGGCCCGCCGTATCCGCCTGGTCGAGGTGACCACCCAGGAGCCCTCGCCGTTCGCCCGTTCCCTCCTCTTCGGCTATGTCGCGCAGTTCCTGTACGAGGGCGACTCCCCCCTGGCCGAGCGGCGTGCCGCCGCGCTCTCGCTGGACTCCCACCTCCTGGCCGAACTGCTCGGGCAGGCGGAGCTGCGCGAACTGCTGGATGCCGACGTCCTCGGCGAGCTGGAGCGCGAGCTGCAATGGCTGACCGACGACAGGAAGATCAAGGACGTCGAGGGCGTCGCCGATCTGCTGCGCGTCCTCGGTCCGCTCACCGGCGCGGAGCTCGCCGAGCGCGGCGCCGAGCCGCAGTGGGCACAGGACTTGGCGACGACCCGCCGTGCCATCGAGGTCCGCATCGGCGGAGCACCCCACTGGGCGGCGGTCGAGGACGCGGGCAGGCTGCGTGACGCCCTGGGCACCGCGCTGCCCGTAGGCGTCCCGGAGGCCTTCACCGAGCCGGTGAAGGACCCGCTCGGCGATCTCCTCGCCCGCTACGCCCGTACGCACGGACCCTTCACCACCAGCCAGGCGGCGAGCCGCTTCGGACTCGGCACGGCCGTCACGGAGGGAGCGCTGCAGCGGCTCGCCGCCTCGGGGCGAGCCGTCCAGGGTGAGTTCCACCCCGCCGGGATCGGCCAGGAGTGGTGCGACGCAACGGTCCTGCGCCGGCTGCGCCGCCGCTCGCTCGCCGCCCTCCGCCAGGAGCTGGAACCGGTTGTGCCCGCGGCGCTGGCCGGCTTCCTGCCCCAGTGGCAGCACATCGGCGACAGCAGCCTGCGCGGGATCGACGGACTGGCCCGTGCCGTCGAGCAGTTGCAGGGCGCACCGGTGCCCGCGTCCGCCCTGGAGAAGCTCATCCTTCCGAGTCGGGTGGCGGGGTACACACCCGCGCTCCTCGACGAACTCACCACGACCGGCGAGGTCGTGTGGGCCGGTGCGGGAGCGCTGCCGGGCAAGGACGGCTGGCTCTCCCTCTACCTCGCCGACAACGCCCCCCTGTTGCTGCCGCCGCCCCATCCGCTGGAGGAGACCGCCCTGCACGAGTCGGTCCTCGGTGTCCTCTCCGGCGGCTACGGCCTGTTCTTCCGGCAGATCGCCGACCAGGTGCGTGCCACCACTCACCCGGACTGCACCGATCCGCAACTCGCCGATGTGCTCTGGGACCTGGTCTGGTCCGGTCGGCTCACCAACGACACCCTCGCCCCGCTGCGGTCGCTCCTGGGTTCGGGCCGTACGGCCGGTTCCACCGCCCACCGGGCGAAGCGCAGTGTCCCGCGCGGGCGTTACGGCACCCTGACCGGGGCCGCGCGGCCCGCCTCCCGCACCGGCCCGCCGACCGTATCCGGCCGCTGGTCCCTGCTCCCCGCGGCGCAGCCGGAGCCCACCCATCGCGCGCACGCCCTGGCCCGGACGCTCCTCGACCGCCACGGTGTGGTGACCCGGGGGGCGGTGCAGGCCGAAGGCGTCGAGGGCGGGTTCTCCGCGACATACCGCGTCCTCGCCGCGTTCGAGGACAGCGGCCAGGCACGCCGGGGCTATGTCGTCGAGGGACTGGGGGCGGCGCAGTTCGCGATGGAAGGCGCGGTCGACCGGCTCAGGGCGGTGTCCACCGCCCGCGAGCGCCGGGACCCCGACGCGGCTCCCCGCGCGGTGGTCCTCGCCGCGGCGGACCCGGCGAACGCGTACGGCGCGGCGCTGCCCTGGCCGGAGTCACCGGACGGGGCGGGGCACAAGCCCGGACGTAAGGCGGGCGCCCTGGTGGTCCTCGTCGAAGGGGAGCTGACGCTGTACATGGAGCGTGGCGGCAAGTCCCTGCTGGCCTGGCCGACCGACCCCGGCGATCCAGCACTCGTGGCCGCGGCGGAGGCGCTCGCGGCGGCGGCCCGCGCGGGCACACTGGGCACCGTCACGGTCGAGCGCACCAACGGCGCCTCGTCCCTCACCTCGCCGCTGGGCCGCACCTTGGAGGCGGCCGGTTTCCTCGCCACCCCGAGGGGCCTGCGCCTGCGCGCCTGACCCTGACCCTGACGCCCACCGCCCAGCTGCCCACCACCCGCCACCCGCCACCCGCACCACCGTCCGCCCCACCCCCGGCACGTTCGCACGTCCCGCGGACCCGGCCGGGTCCGCCGCTACCCGTCCACCTCCCGGGCCGCGCATCATGGAGGCATGCCCGAAGGTGACACCGTCCTACAGGCGGCCAAGCGTCTCGACACCGCGCTCGCGGGTCATGTGCTGACCCGGTCCGATCTGCGGGTCCCCCGGTTCGCCACCGCCGACCTGAGCGGCCGCACGGTCCTCGACGTCACCGCACGCGGAAAACATCTGCTCACCCGTGTCGAGGACGGCCTCACGCTCCACAGCCACCTGCGCATGGACGGCTCCTGGCGTCTCTACGCCCCGGGCGAGCGCTGGCGCGGTGGCCCCGCCCACCAGATCCGCGCCGTCCTGGAGACGGCGGAGCGTACGGCCGTCGGCTACCGCCTGCCCGTGCTGGAGCTGATCCGTACCCGCGACGAGGACCAGGTGGTCGGCCATCTGGGCCCTGACCTTCTGGGACCGGACTGGGATCCTGACACCGCCGAGCGCAATCTTCGGTCGGCCCCCGGTCGCCCGCTCGGTGAGGCGCTGCTGGACCAGCGCAATCTGGCCGGCATCGGCAACGTCTACAAGTGCGAGCTCTGCTTCATGGCCCGTGCCACTCCCTGGCTGCCCGTGGGCGAACTCCCGCCGGCCACCATGACCCGTCTGGTCCGAACCGCCAAGCAGCTCCTCGAAGCCAACCGCGACAACCCCTCGCGGACCACCACCGCGCCCGTGGCCGTCTCCGCGCGTCCGGACCGCATGCGGGAAGCCCGCCGCTTCCGGGAGAGGCTGTTCGTCTACGGCCGGGCCGACCGGCCCTGTCTGCGCTGCGCGACGCCGATCCGCAGGGTCGAGCTGGACAACCGCCCTACCTACTGGTGCCCTGGCTGCCAGTCCGGCCCCACGCCCTGAAACGCTCGCCGACCCCGTCAAGAAGCAGACGGCAGGAAACCGACGTCAGGAAGCCGCCCGCTCCGGGCCCGGCTCCTCGGCTGCACGTACGTCCCCGTGGCCCTCCCCGGCGGCCCGCCCGCCATCGCCTCGATCCTCGTCTTCATCATCGTCGTCGGCGGGCCGTACGGTCGCCGCCACATGGACCGGCAGGAGACTCAGCCCCCAACCGCCCGCCACCACCGTGCCCTCGACCAGGCCCGCGTGTTCGGGTTCGAGAGCCAGCCGCAGGACGGCCCACCACCACACACCACCGAGGACGAGCGCCGGCACCCACCGCCGCACCATGGCTGCCTCCTCCGGCCGACGCTAGTACGGCCCGGTCTCGTGCCGGGAGGGCGCATCGGCGCACTACCGGCGTGCATGGCCACGACCCGGCGACGCTCGCGCGCCCTCCCCCACACGCCGGAGGCCGGAAGCCGTCCCGGGAGCGCCGCATCACCGCGCTCTCCCGCAGTTTCTCCCGGGGCCGCCCGGCCTGCATCCCACGCTCCGTGTGTCCCCGCACGCGGTGCCCGCCGGCCCGGCCGCCCGCACTCCCGGGCTCCGCACATGCCTGTGCCCCCGTCGTGTATCGACGGGGGCACGGATATGTACGACGCCGGTCCCTGCGCCAGGGACGTACGGGACCGAGCGGCAGCCACTACCGCCCGTCGTCGTCGGTCAGCGAGTCCTTCACACCCTTGGCGCGGTCGGCGGCCCCGCCCACGGCGTCGTCCGCCTTCGCCTTGGCCTGGTCGGACTTGCCCTCGGCCTCCTTGCGGCGGTTACCGGTCACCTTCCCGGTCGCCTCCTTGGCCTTGCCCTTGAGCTTGTCCATCGCGTTCTCGTTCTTGTCCGTCATGACTGCTCCTTGCTTGGAAGTCTGTGCTGCCCGGGCCGGTGGCACGGGGACGGTCAGGCGGATTCCGCCTGGAACATCCACGCGTGCTTCTCGAGGTCCGCCGTCAGCGTGATCAGGATGTCCTGGCTGACGGGGTCGGGCTCGTCCGTCGCCTCGATCCGCTCCCGCATCCGGTCGATGACCACCTGGAGGGCATCGACGAGCACCCGGACCGCGTCCACGTCCTTGACCCAGCCCTCCGGGACGGAGTCGATGGCGGTGGTCTTCGCGAGCGTCCTGGACCGTCCGTCCGGGTTGACGCCGACCGCGGAAGCCCGCTCCGCGACCGTGTCCGAGTGCTGCCGCGCCGTGTCCACGACGTCGTCCAGCTGGAGGTGCACGGACCGGAACCGCGGACCGA
Source organism: Streptomyces sp. SirexAA-E (assembly GCF_000177195.2). Classification (GTDB taxonomy): domain Bacteria; phylum Actinomycetota; class Actinomycetes; order Streptomycetales; family Streptomycetaceae; genus Streptomyces; species Streptomyces flavovirens. Next base: position 5,477,538 of record NC_015953.1, on the reverse strand, counting down.
CCACGTTCCAGTGGACCTGCTTGGCCACGAGGGAGAGGTCGATCAGGTCGACGAGCGCGCCCTGCAGGGCGTCGCCCACGATCTTGCGGTCGCTCTCGGACAGAGGGCTCTTCACGACAGACATCCACTTCTCCGATCAAATCGCTGTGCGGCATGCCTTCGTCCACGATGGCACAAATCACACAAAAGAGTCATTCGGGGAGTTCGTTCAGGAGAACGCCTCCCGGCCTCACTCCGCGCCTGCCCCGCGAACCGCCTCGCACACACACCAGCCAAAAGCCCCGGCCGGCCCGTGAGGGCCGACCGGGGCTTCCGGTTCACCATGAACCACGCAGGTCAGGCGGCGACGACATCCACCGCTTCCGCGGGCGCCTTGATGGTCACCCGTCCCGACGGCACGCCTGCCACCGAGGTGACGGAGACGGAATTGAGCATCGGGCGTACCGGCACGGGCACCGGGTCACTGGCTGCTGCCGACTCGGCCAGCTCTGCCAACGACAGTTCATCGCTCACTTCACGCATGAGCTCGGACATCCGTACGTCAAGCGCGTCGCAAATGGCGGAGAGCAGCTCGGAGGATGCCTCCTTCTGCCCCCGCTCCACCTCGGAGAGATAGCCGAGCGAGACTCGGGCGGACGAGGAGACTTCGCGCAGAGTACGGCCTTGGCGCTGGCGCTGCCGACGCAGCACGTCACCAAGCAGGCGACGGAGCAGAATCATCGGTGGCTCCCTCCTCGGACCGCGTAGCCGCATCCTTCACGCCCCACCGTACCGCCTCGCGCTGCGGCCGTGCGGGGAGCGATGTCGTGTTCACTCAGGGCTGCAAACATCAATTCCCCCCGTTCTGTTCCGTATCCTGTGCCCTCGCGTTCTCGGCGAGTTCGCCCGAGAGCAGCTCCAGCAGGCTTCGGACACTCTCTCTACGGATGTCCGCCCGCCCGCCGTTCAACCTCAGCTCGACGACTTTCTGTACGCCGCCGGGCCCGGAGACCGCCACGAAGACGGTGCCGACCGGTTTCCCGTCCTGGGGCTCGGGTCCCGCGACCCCGGTCGTGGAGATCCCCCAGTCCGCCCCCAGCGCCCGGCGCACACCGGCGGCCATCGCCACGGCGACGTCGGGATCGACCGCGCCTCGCTCGGCGAGCAGGGCCGCGTCGACGCCCAGTACATCCCGCTTGAGCACCGTGGCGTAGGCCGTCACCGACCCACGGAAGCAACGGGACGCTCCGGGTACCCCGGTGAGCTCCGCGGCCACCAGGCCTCCGGTCAGGGACTCGGCTACCGCGAGCGTCTCGTCGCGCTCCCACAGCCGCCTCAGCACCTGGGCCGCCACGGACGTCACCGCTCGGTCTCCGTCGCGCCACGGGCACCGGCGACGGGCTCCACGACGCCCTCGGGCGTGCCTGCGCCCTCGCCCGCTTCCGCGTCCACGGTGCCAGGGACGGCTTCCGCGCCCGCCGTGCCCGTGTCCGCGCTCAGCACGGCGACGACGGGCGCGGACTCGGGTCGTACGGCCTCCGCGGCCGCGACGACCGCCTCCAGGGCCGCCGCGCGCTCGGCCGCCAGTCCCTTACGGCGCAGCACGACAGCTTGCCGAACGTAGTCGAGTCCGGTGACGACCGTCAGCACGACGGCCGCCATCATCACCCAGAAGCGGAGGGTCGCCAGCGGGCCGGTCAGGGCCAGGACGTACATGCCGGCGGCCGTCCCCTGGGCCAGGGTCTTCAGCTTCCCGCCCCGGCTGGCCGGGATCACCGCGTGCCGGATGACCCAGAACCGCATGAGGGTGATGCCGATCTCCCGGAAGAGGATGACCGAGGTGATCCACCAGGGCAGATCACCGAGGGCCGAGAGACAGATCAGGGCGGCACCCATGATCGCCTTGTCGGCGATCGGGTCGGCGATCTTCCCGAAGTCGGTGACCAGGTTGTAGGCCCGCGCGAGATGCCCGTCGAAGAGGTCGGTGATCATCGCCACGGCGAACGCCGCCCAGGCGAACGAACGCCAGACCGGGTCGTAGCCGCCGTCGTGCAGGAGCAGCAGGACGAAGCCCGGGACCAGGAGCAGCCGCACCATGGTGAGGATGTTGGCGATGTTCCACAGTCCGGCCTGGTTGACGGCCGCCGCGCCCAGCTTGCCGCCGCGGGGTGCCGGCGTCGCGCCGGAGCCGCCTGCTGCGGATGCCGGGGCTCCCGTCATCTGGCTGCCTCCGCAAGCTCGTGGTGTTCGGCCACGAGGTCCACTCCCTCGGTGCCCACTGCCTTCGCTTCGACCATAAGGCCCGGGACGAGGCCCTCGCGTGTGGTGAAGACGACCTGGCCGTCCGTTTCGGGTGCCTGGTGCGCCGCACGGCCCACCGCGACCGGTCCGTCCTCGTCGGACTCCACGGACTCGACGAGGACCTGGAGGGTCTCCCCGACCCGTTCCTCGGCGCGCTGCGAGGTCAGCTCCTCGGCCAGCTGGGAGATGTGGGCGAGCCGCTCGGCGATGACGTCGGCGTCCAGCTTGTTCTCGTAACCGACGGCCTCGGTCCCCTCCTCGTCGGAGTAGCCGAAGACGCCGATGGCGTCCAGGCGTGCTCCGGTGAGGAAGCGTTCCAGCTCCGCGAGGTCGGCCTCGGTCTCGCCGGGGAAGCCCACGATGAAGTTCGACCGGGCACCGGCCTGCGGGGCCTTGCCCCGGATGGTGTCCAGGAGCTCCAGGAAGCGGTCCGTGTCGCCGAACCGTCGCATGGCCCGCAGCACCCCGGGGGCGGAGTGCTGGAAGGACAGGTCGAAGTAGGGCGCGACCTTCGGCGTCGAGGTGAGCACGTCGATCAGCCCGGGCCGCATCTCGGCGGGCTGGAGGTAGCTGACGCGGATCCGCTCGATGCCGTCGACGTCGGCGAGCTCGGGCAGCAGGGTCTCCAGGAGCCTGATGTCGCCGAGGTCCTTGCCGTAGGAGGTGTTGTTCTCGGAGACCAGCATGACCTCCTTGACCCCCTGCTCGGCGAGCCAGCGCGTCTCTCCCAGGACGTCCGACGGGCGCCGGGAGATGAAGGAGCCGCGGAAGGAGGGGATGGCGCAGAAGGAGCAGCGACGGTCGCATCCGGAGGCCAGCTTCACCGACGCGACGGGGCTGGTCCCCAGCCGGCGGCGCAGCGGCGCGCGCGGTCCGGAGACCGGGGCTACGCCCTCGGGGAGGTCGGCCGGCGCCGGCGCGATCTCCTGTGCGTGGCCGGGCAGCGCGACGGCGGTGTCCTGGCGCTCGGCGGGGCTGATCGGCAGCAGCTTGCGCCGGTCGCGCGGGGTGTGCGACGCGTGGATGCCGCCGTTGAGGATCGTCTGGAGGCGGTCGGAGATGTCGGCGTAGTCGTCGAAGCCGAGGACACCGTCCGCTTCGGGCAGCGCTTCGGCGAGGTCCTTGCCGTAGCGCTCGGCCATGCAGCCGACGGCCACCACGGCCTGGGTTCTGCCGTGATCCTTGAGATCGTTGGCTTCGAGCAGGGCGTCGACCGAGTCCTTCTTGGCGGCTTCGACGAACCCACAGGTGTTGACGACGGCGACATCCGCGTCCGAGGCGTCCTCGACGAGATCCCAGCCGTCCGCTGCCAAGCGGCCTGCCAGCTCCTCCGAGTCCACCTCGTTACGGGCGCAGCCAAGAGTGACAAGGGCGACGGTACGGCGTTCGGGCATGGACTCAAGACTACTTTGTCCCGGAGCCCGCCCCGGCGAGCAGGGTTCGGTGCTACGGGGAGTGACCGAACGGCGGGCGTGCGGCGAGGGCCGGGAAAGCGGTGAGCGCCCGGTACGGGACCGGGCGCTCAACGGTATGTCTGCGGCGTGGAGATCAGCCGACCTCGGGGTCGCCCTTGGTGTACGAGAGCCGCTCGACCTGTCCCGGCTCGAACTGGTCGTCGACCTTCTTGCCGTTCACGAAGAGTTCGATGGAGCCGGCGTCACCCAGGACGAGGTCGATGCGCTCCTTGTCCTGGAAGGTCTTGGAGTCGCCCTTGGAGAGCAGCCCGTCGAAGAGCTGGCGCCCGTTGTGGTCCTTGGCCGAGATCCAGCTCTTCCCGGTGGCGCTGAGCTTGACCGTCACCTTGTCCCGGGGGGCCGCGGCGATGGCGCTCTCGGAGGGGGCCGGCTTGGGGTCGGCGGGCTTGGTGGCGGTCGGGCTCGGCACGGTCGTGTCCGGGGTCGAGCCCTCGGCGACCTTGGCGGTGCCGGAATCGTCGTCGTCACCGGTGAAGACCGTGAACCCGACGAAACCGATCACGGCGACGATGGCGGCGACCATGGCCGCGGTCCAGTTGGGGCGACGGGGCTCGGAGCGGATCCGCTCCGCCTCGAACAGCGGCGCCGCCGGGGTGGGGGCGGGGCTGCCCCCGTGTTCGGCGTCGTACTGGGCGATCAGCGGGTCGGGGTCGAGCCGGACGGCCTGGGCGAGCATGCGGATGTGGCCGCGCGCGTACACGTCGCCGCCGCAGCGGGAGAAGTCGTCCGTCTCGATCGCGTGCACGATGGGGATGCGCACCCGGGTGGAGCTGCTGACTTCCTCGACCGTCAGGCCCGCCGCGATGCGGGCCTGCTGAAGCACATGACCGATCGAAGGCCGGTCGTCTTCTGGGGAGTTGCCGATGGACACGGGGGCGCCTTTCGAGCGTGAGCCACCTGCTGGATGTTCAGTCTAGGGGTGGTACGAAAGGGTGGGGCAACCGGGAGGGACGACTTTGTACGCCATCGGGTTCGCCGGAGAGCCCCTCGGGCAGGGCCTGGAACGGAGCGGCAGGCAGTCATCCCACCGCCTCTCCTTTCCACTTGACGTGCGACCGGTCGAAAGGGTTGCCCTTCACCTTCCTACGAAGCGGTTTCCCCACGAATCACGGCCAACACTCCGTCGATCTCGTCGGCCTTCACCAGGACGTCGCGCGCCTTGGAACCCTCGCTGGGCCCCACGATGTTGCGGGACTCCATGAGGTCCATCAGCCGCCCCGCCTTGGCGAAGCCGACCCGGAGCTTGCGCTGGAGCATCGAGGTGGAGCCGAACTGGGTGGAGACGACCAGCTCCGCGGCCTGGCAGAGCAGATCCAGGTCGTCGCCGATGTCCTCGTCGATCTCCTTCTTCTGTTTCGTCCCCACCACCACGTCGTCGCGGAAGACCGGGGCCATCTGATCCTTGCAGTGTTGGACGACGGCCGCGACCTCGTCCTCCGTGACGAAGGCGCCCTGCATACGGGTCGGCTTGTTCGCCCCCATCGGCAGGAACAGCCCGTCACCCTTCCCGATGAGCTTCTCGGCGCCGGGCTGGTCGAGGATGACGCGGCTGTCGGCGAGCGACGAGGTGGCGAAGGCGAGGCGCGAGGGCACGTTGGCCTTGATGAGGCCGGTGACCACGTCGACCGAGGGGCGCTGGGTGGCGAGCACCAGGTGGATACCGGCCGCGCGGGCGAGCTGGGTGATGCGGACGATGGAGTCCTCGACGTCCCGGGGCGCGACCATCATCAGGTCCGCCAGCTCGTCGACGATCACCAGCAGGTAGGGGTAGGGCGAGAGCTCCCGCTCGCTCCCCTCGGGCGCCTTCGCCTTGCCGCTGCGCACGGCGTGGTTGAAGTCGTCAATGTGCCGGTAGCCGTAGGCGGCGAGGTCGTCGTAGCGCAGGTCCATCTCCCGGACGACCCACTGGAGCGCCTCGGCGGCCTTCTTCGGGTTGGTGATGATCGGCGTGATCAGGTGCGGGATGCCCTCGTAGGCGGTGAGCTCCACGCGTTTGGGGTCGACGAGCACCATCCGGACGTCCTCCGGGGTCGCCCGCACCATGACCGAGGTGATCAGGCAGTTGATGCAGGAGGACTTTCCGGAACCGGTCGCGCCGGCGACCAGTACGTGCGGCATCTTCGCCAGGTTGGCCATCTCGTAGCCGCCCTCGACGTTCTTGCCGAGCGCCACCAGCATCGGGTGGTCGTCCTCGGCCGCGTCCGCGAGCCGCAGCACGTCACCGAGGTTGACCATCTCACGGTCGGAGTTCGGGATTTCGATGCCGACCGCGGACTTCCCCGGGATCGGGGAGATGATCCGGACGTCCGGGCTCGCCACGGCGTACGCGATGTTCTTGGTGAGGGCGGTGATCCGCTCGACCTTGACGGCCGGGCCGAGTTCGACCTCGTAGCGCGTGACCGTCGGGCCCCGGGTGAAGCCGGTGACGGACGCGTCGACCTTGAACTCCGTGAAGACATTGGTCAGGGAGGCCACGACGGCGTCGTTGGCGGCACTGCGCGTCTTGCCGGGGCCGCCGCGCGTCAGGAGGTCCAGGGAGGGCAGCGCGTAGGTGATGTCACCGGAGAGCTGGAGCTGCTCGGCGCGCGCGGGCAGCGGATCGGAACGTTCGGGCACCGGCTTGGTCAGGTCCGGGACGCCGCCGGAGGCGGAGGAGACCTCGTCGCGGGCGGAGCCGGAGGGCGTGCCGTCGCCTCCCGTGCCGCGTGTCCCCGGGGCGCTCCTCTTCTCGCCCGCCCTGGCCCCGGGCACCGGCGTCCCGGTGTGCTCACGGTCCGCGGAGACGCCCTGGGTGAGGTCGGCGACGACCGGCGAGGGCGGCATCCCGTTGAGTACGGCCCCGTCGAGGGCGGCAGCGGCGGCGGCCGCGACGTCCACCGCGTCCAGCGTGCGGTTCATGGCGGGCTGGGCGGAGGACCTGCGGGTCCGGCGGCGTTTGGCCGGCACCTCGCCGTCTGCGCGGTCCACGTCGTACACGTCCTCGGCGGCGGAACGGCGGCCCGGGGAACGCCGGGAGGCCTCCGGCAGCACGTCGCGCCACTGCTCGTCGTACCGCTCGTCGTCGGCGTCCGCGTACTCCTCCGGCGGCGCGACCAGGCCCAGCCTGACGCCCAGCTGCCTCAGTCGCTGCGGGATGGCGTTGACCGGGGTGGCGGTGACGACCAGCAGCCCGAAGACCGTCAGCAGCAACAGCAGCGGAACGGCGAGGACCTCTCCCATCGTGAAGATCAGCGGCTTGGAGGCGGCCCAGCCGATGAGGCCGCCGGCGTCCTGCATCGCGTCGGTGCCGTCCTCGCGGCCGGGTGAGCCGCAGGCGATGTGCACCTGCCCGAGCACGCCCACGACGAGGGCGGAAAGGCCGATGACGATACGGCCGTTGGCCTCGGGCCGCTCCGGATACAGGATCAGCCGCACGGCGACGGCGCCCAGCAGTATGGGCACGAGCAGGTCCAGCCGCCCGAACGCCCCGGTGACGAGCATCTCCACGAGGTCGCCGACGGGTCCCTGGAGGTGTGACCAGGTACCGGCCGCCACGATCAGCGCGAGGCCGAGGAGGAGCAGGGCGAGACCGTCCTTGCGGTGCGCGGGGTCGAGCCCCTTCGCGCCGCGCCCTATGGAGCGGAACACCGCGCCGACGCCGTGGGCCGTGCCCAGCCAGAGGGCCCGGGCCAGCCGGTACACACCCCCGGTGGGGGACGGCGCGGGTTTGGGCGCCGGCTTCCTGGCCGCCGCCTTCCTGGCGGCTGCCTTCTTCGCAGGCGCGGTCTTCTTCGCTGCGGGCTTCTTGGCGGGCGCGGCTTTCTTGGCCGGCCCTTGGGTACGGCCGGCAACCTTCGCGGTGCCCGCCGCTCCCTGGGAACCCTTGCCGGACGTACGTGAGGCCATGTGACTGAGGTTACCGGTGTCGACCTCGGTGGACACGTGTGCCTACGGCTTCACCCGTCCGTGTCGCCCGGTCGAGGCGCGAAACTGACGTCCTGTCAGCCGCGGCAACCCCCGGGGCCGCTAGCCCTGCGAGGGCAGCGCGTTCGCTGAGCCGCCGGTGCCGGGCTCCAGAGCGTCCAGCGCACGGCGCAGCCCGGTCAGCTTGCGCTCCAGATGGGCGGCGGTGGCCACGGCCGCGGCGTCGGCCGAATCGTCGTCCAGCTGCTTGGAGAGGGCTTCCGCCTGCTCCTCGACCGCGGCCAGCCGAGCCGAGAGCTCGGCCAGCAGGCCCGCGGGCTCCTTGTCGTCGGCGCCCGGCTGCACGCCGCCCTCGAGCTGGAGCCGCAGCAGTGCGGCCTGTTCACGCAGCTGGCAGTTCTTCATGTACAGCTCGACGAAGACCGAGACCTTGGCCCGCAGCACCCAGGGGTCGAAAGGCTTCGAGATGTAGTCCACCGCGCCCGCCGCGTAACCCCGGAAGGTGTGGTGCGGGCCGTGGTTGATCGCGGTGAGGAAGATGATCGGGATGTCCCGGGTCCGCTCCCGCCGTTTGATGTGCGCGGCCGTCTCGAATCCGTCCATGCCTGGCATCTGGACGTCCAGCAGAATGACCGCGAAATCGTCCGTGAGCAGCGCTTTGAGCGCCTCCTCCCCTGACGATGCCCGCACCAGTGTCTGATCGAGCGCAGAGAGGATGGCCTCCAGCGCCAGCAGATTCTCCGGCCGGTCATCGACCAGGAGGATCTTGGCCTTCTGCATCATGGCCCGCCCTCCTCGCCCCGGAATCGCACCGGGTGCCGCCCCAGGGGACGACTCCCTTACGCCGTCCGTCCTTGTGCCGGTCATGGTAGCCGCACCCCGCCCGTCACCACACCCTGTCACCGCGATGTCACTGTGCACATAGCTCAAACGCGGGGCGAGTCCAGAAGGTTCCCCGGATTCCTCACACTCACACCCGTTCCAGCACAACCGATCAAGGGTTCGCGATGACAGGCACCCTGTGCGGTCACTCTCCGCGCATCCACCTTTCCATCACGGACAACAGGTGGTCGGAATCGACGGGCTTGGTGACGTAGTCGGAGGCTCCGCAGTCGATCGCCTTCTCCCGGTCGCCCTTCATCGCCTTCGCGGTGAGCGCGACGATGGGCAGCCCCGCGAACTGGGGCATCCTCCGGATCGCCGTCGTCGTGGCGTAGCCGTCCATCTCGGGCATCATGATGTCCATCAGCACGATCGTCACATCGTCGTGCTGCTCGAGGACTTCGATGCCCTCGCGCCCGTTCTCCGCGTACAGCACCGACAGCCCGTGCTGCTCCAGCACGCTGGTGAGCGCGAAGACGTTGCGGATGTCGTCGTCGACGATGAGCACCTTCTCCCCGTGGAAGCGGAACACCGGCCGGGTCTCCTGTTCCTCCTGCGGGCCCTGCACCCACTCCTCCGGCACGGGGGCCGGGGCGGTGTCCGCCTCGCCGGTGGCGCCGTTCGGCAGGGCCGGGCGGCGGGCCGCCGTCCCCAGGGCCTTGCGCCGGCGCCGGAACACCCCGGCGGTACCGGCCGGATCGCCCAGGGGCGGCTCGTCACCGGCGTGCGGTCCCGTCTCCAGGTGCGGGTCCTCCCCCGCGCCGCCCGAGGGGATCTCGACGCTCCCGGGCACCGTCTGCGGGTAGCCCTGCGGCGGCAGCCCGCTCGGGTGCAGCGGCAGGTACAGCGTGAAGGTCGACCCGCGTCCCGGCTCGCTCGCGGCGTGGATCTCGCCGCCCAGCAGACGCGCGATCTCCCGGCTGATGGAGAGCCCGAGCCCCGTACCGCCGTACTTGCGGCTGGTGGTGCCGTCGGCCTGCTTGAACGCCTCGAAGATCACGAGCATCTTGCTCGACGCGATACCGATCCCGGTGTCGGTGACGGAGAACGCGATCAGGTCCGCGTCGGCGTCGTGCAGCGAGCCGGCCTCCAGCAGGTGTTCCCTGATGGAGTTCGGCACGTCCGCGCCGGCCGGCCGGATCACCAGCTCCACGGCACCGCTGTCGGTGAACTTCACCGCGTTGGACAGCAGGTTGCGCAGCACCTGGAGCAGCCGCTGCTCGTCCGTGTGCAGCGTGGCCGGCAGCTCCGGGGAGACCCGTACGGAGAAGTCGAGCCCCTTCTCCGCGGTGAGCGGCCGGAACGTCGCCTCCACGTAGTCGACCAGCTGGACCAGGGCGATCCGGGTCGGACTGACGTCCATCTTGCCCGCCTCGACCTTGGACAGGTCCAGGATGTCGTTGATCAGCTGGAGCAGGTCGGAGCCCGCGCCGTGGATCGTCTCGGCGAACTCCACCTGCTTCGGCGAGAGGTTGCTCTCGGCGTTGTCGGCGAGCAGCTTGGCGAGGATGAGCAGCGAGTTGAGCGGGGTGCGCAGCTCGTGCGACATGTTCGCCAGGAACTCCGACTTGTAGCGCATCGAGACCGCGAGCTGCTCGGCGCGCTCCTCCAGGACCTGCCGGGCCTCCTCGATCTCGGTGTTCTTCACCTCGATGTCGCGGTTCTGCTGCGCCAGCAGCTCGGCCTTCTCCTCCAGTTCGGCGTTGGAGGCCTGGAGTGCCTTCTGCCGGTTCTCCAGCTCCTGGGAGCGGTCCCGGAGCTGTTCGGTGAGCTCCTGGGACTGTTCGAGGAGCTTCTCCGTCTTCGTGTTGACGCTGATGGTGTTGACACTCGTCGCGATCATCTCGGCGAGCTGGTTGAGGAAGTCCCTCTGGATGTGCGTGAACGGCTGGAACGAGGCCAGTTCGATCACGCCGAGCACCTTGCCCTCGAAGAGCACCGGGAGCACGATCACGTGCGCCGGGGGCGCCTCACCGAGCCCGGAGGAGATCTTCAGGTAGCCGGGCGGCACGTTGTCCACCTGGATCGTCCGCTTCTCCTCGGCAGCCGTACCGATGAGCGTCTCGCCGGGCCGGAAGGACGTCGGCATCGAGCCCGCCGAGTAGCCGTAACTGCCGCGCATCCGCAGCTCGTACGCGCTGTCCTTGCCGCCGTCGGCCGTACCCACCTCGTCGCTGTCGCCGGTGGGCACGGCGAGGAAGAACGCCCCGTGCTGGGCCGAGACGACCGGGGTCAGCTCGCTCATGATCAGCGAGGCCACGTCGTCCAGGTCGCGGCGGCCCTGCATCAGGCCGGAGATGCGGGCGAGGTTGCCCTTGAGCCAGTCCTGTTCCTTGTTGGCCAGGGTGGTGTCGCGCAGGTTGGCGATCATCGTGTTGATGTTGTCCTGCAGCACCTGGATCTCGCCGGCCGCGTCGACGTCGATCTTGAGGTTCAGGTCGCCCCGGGTCACCGCGGTGGCGACCGCGGCGATGGCGCGCACCTGCCGGGTGAGGTTCCCGGCCATCTCGTTCACCGACTCGGTGAGGTCACGCCAGGTGCCGTCGACGTCGCGCACCCGGGCCTGCCCGCCCAACTGGCCCTCGGTACCCACCTCACGGGCCACCCGGGTCACCTGCTCCGCGAAGGACGAGAGCTGGTCCACCATCGTGTTGATGGTGTTCTTCAGCTCCTGGATCTCGCCCCGGGCGTCGATGTCGATCTTCTTCGTCAGGTCTCCCTTGGCGATGGCCGTGGTGACCGTGGCGATCTGGCGTACCTGGCCCGTCAGGTTGGACGCCATCGAGTTCACCGACTCGGTGAGGTCCTTCCAGGTGCCCGAGACACCCGGGACGCGCGCCTGCCCGCCCAGCTCGCCCTCGGTGCCCACCTCGCGGGCCACCCGGGTCACCTCGTCGGCGAACGAGGACAGCGTCGTCACCATCGTGTTGACGGTGTCGGCGAGTTCGGCGACCTCGCCGCGCGCCTCGACGGTGACCTTCTTCGTCAGGTCTCCGTTGGCGACCGCGGACGAGACCCGGGAGATGTTGCGCACCTGGCTGGTCAGGTTGTTGGCCATCAGGTTGACGTTGTCGCTGAGGTCCTTCCAGATGCCCGTCGCACCGCGCACCCGGGCCTGCCCGCCGAGGATGCCCTCGGTACCCACCTCGCGGGCGACCCTCGTCACCTCGTCCGCGAAGTTGAGCAGCTGGTCGACCATCGTGTTGACCGTCGTCACCAGTTCGAGGATCTCGCCCTTGGCGTCGACAGTGATCTTCTTGGAGAGGTCGCCCTTGGCGACGGCGGTGGTCACCTCGGCGATATTCCGCACCTGGAGGGTGAGGTTGTTCGCCATGCCGTTGACGGACTGGGTGAGGTCCTTCCACGTACCGGAGACGCCCTGCACCTCCGCCTGTCCGCCGAGGATGCCTTCCGTGCCCACCTCGCGGGCGACCCGGGTCACCTGCTCGGCGAAGTTGGACAGCTGGTCGACCATGGTGTTGAGCGTGTTCTTCAGCTCGAGGATCTCGCCCCGGGCGTCCACGTCGATCTTCTGCGACAGGTCGCCCCGCGCCACCGCCGTGGCGACCTGGGCGATGTTGCGGACCTGGGCGGTCAGGTTCCCCGCCATGCCGTTCACCGAGTCCGTCAGGTCACGCCATACGCCGGCCACGCCCGGAACCTGCGCCTGGCCGCCCAGCCGCCCGTCGGTGCCCACCTCGCGGGCCACCCGGGTCACCTGGTCGGCGAAGGCGGAGAGCTGGTCCACCATCGTGTTGATGGTGTTCTTCAGTTCCAGGATCTCGCCCCGGGCGTCCACGTCGATCTTCTGCGACAGGTCACCGCGCGCCACCGCCGTCGTCACCTGGGCGATCTGCCGCACCTGGGAGGTGAGGTTGCCCGCCATGAAGTTGACGGAGTCGGTGAGTTCCTTCCAGGTGCCGGACACACCGTCGACGCGCGCCTGACCGCCGAGACGGCCCTCCGTGCCCACGTCACGGGCCATCCGAGTCACCTGGTCGGCGAAGTTGGACAGCTGCGCCACCATGGTGTTGACGGTGTTCTTGAGCTCCAGCATCTCACCGGCCACATCGACGGTGACCTTCTGCGAGAGGTCGCCGTTGGCGACGGCGGTGGTCACCTGGGCGATGTCCCGGACCTGGCCGGTCAGGTTGCGGAAGGCGGTGTTCACCGAGTCGGTGAGGTCCTTCCAGGTACCCGCCGCGCCCGGCACCTCGGCCTGGCCGCCGAGGCGCCCCTCGACGCCGACCTCCCGGGCGACCCGGGTCACCTCGGACCCGAAGGACTGAAGCTGGTCCACCATGGTGTTGACGGTGTTCTTGAGCTCCAGCATCTCACCGGCCACGTCGACGGTGACCTTCTGCGTCATGTCACCACTGGCCACGGCCGTGGTCACCTGCGCGATGTCCCGCACCTGTGTCGTCAGGTTCCGGAAGACCGTGTTCACCGAGTCGGTGAGGTCCTTCCAGGTACCGGCGGCTCCGGGCACCTGCGCCTGCCCGCCGAGCAGCCCCTCGCCGCCGACCTCGCTCGCCACGCGCGTCACCTCGTCGGCGAAGGTGCGCAGCGTCTCCGTCATCTGGTTGATCGTCTCGGCGAGCTGGGCGACCTCGCCCCGTGCGCTCACCGTGACCTTCTGCGACAGGTCGCCGTTGGCGACGGCCGTCGTCACCTCGGCGATACCCCGTACCTGGGAGGTGAGGTTGCCCGCCATCGTGTTGACGGAGTCGGTGAGGTCCTTCCAGACCCCGGCCACCCCGGGGACCGTCGCCTGGCCGCCGAGCTCGCCCTCGGTGCCCACCTCGCGGGCGACCCGGGTCACCTCGGAGGAGAACGACGACAGCTGGTCGACCATCGTGTTGACGGTGTTCTTCAGCTGGAGCATCTCACCGGCCACGTGGACGGTGACCTTCCGCGACAGGTCCCCCTTGGCCACGGCGGTCGTCACCAGGGCGATGTCACGCACCTGTGCGGTCAGCCGGTACGCCATGGTGTTCACGGAGTCCGTGAGGTCCTTCCAGGACCCGGACATGCCCCGCACCTGGGCCTGCCCGCCCAGCTTGCCCTCCGTACCCACCTCGACCGCGACGCGCGTCACCTGCTCGGTGAAGGCGGACAGCTGGTCGACCAGGTTGTTGACCGTACGGGCGACCTTCAGGAACTCGCCGCGCAGGGGCCGCACCGTCTCGTCGGCCGTGTGCGTCCGCAGCTCCATCCGCTGCTCCAGGTCACCGTCGGCGACCGCGGAGAGCACCCGCCCGACCTCGGACACCGGCCGCGCCAGATCGTCGACGAGCTCGTTGGAGGCGTCGATCGCGGCCGCCCAGGAGCCCTCGCAGGCGCCGGTCTCCAGTCGTTCGGTGAGCTTTCCCTCGCGGCCGACCACGCGGCGCACCCGGGCCAGCTCACCGGTCAGATGGAGGTTGCGGTCGGCGACCTCGTTGAAGACCGCCGCGATCTCCGGGAGCAGGCCGTCGCCGGAGACGGTCAGCCGCCTGCGGAAGTTGCCGTCGCGCATCGCCACCAGGGCCGCGAGCAGTCTGTTCAGAGCCGCCGCGTCCACTTCGATGGTTCCATGGCGCTGTTTTTTCACGGACTGTCCGCCTTTTGTGCGCGTTCCTGAACCCCGCGCCGCCACGCCAGACTCCACCGTGTCCCTCCCGCAGGGGTTGACCGTTCGCTCGGGCCGTTCGGACCCGCTGTCGGAAGCTTTCCCACTTCCACTTTGGCTCACCGCCACAGCACACCGTCGACGGGTGACTATGCGGACGTCAAATCGTTGAAACGTACCAGGCCGGAACCGGACGGGGGGCAAGGTCGTGCGGTTGTCGCTCTTCCCTCACCGGGCATCCACAGCCGCACGCCCGCGCACCACCCGAGGGGCCGGGGAGACAAGTACGCCCTCGTGTACCCGGGACACCGGGCGAGCGTCTAGCCTGGCAAGCGAATCGAAGCGGCGAGAAACGGGCACAGGACTCGGGGAAGCGACGAGACACCATATGGGGAGTGCTGTGATCACCGCGCGTGCGGCTGCCACCTTCGATCCGGTCGGACGCTCGGTGGCGACGGCCCGCGCATTTGTCCGCGACACCCTCCAGGGGTGGGGGTACACCGACGTCGTCGACGACGCCGTCGTCCTGACCAGCGAACTCGTGACCAACGCGGTCGTCCACGCCGGCACCGCGGCCGACGTCCTGTGTCTGCGCACCGAGGACGGTGTGCGCGTCGAGGTGTCCGACCACTACCCGGAGCGTGAGATCCCGCTGCAGAGCTCCGGGCTGGACTTCGGCAGCCCGGACCGGGAAGGCGGCCGCGGGCTGCTGCTCTGCGCCGCTCTCGCCACGCGCTGGGGCGTCGAGTACAGCCCGGCGCACAAACATGTCTGGTTCCAGCTCGATCTTCCCGAGCGCCCGGTGGGTATCCGTTCCGCGGGACCGGTCCTGCCCACGGCCCTGCTTCCGGTCGCCGACGAGCGGGTGCGGGTCGCGGTCGTCCAGATGGACAGCTCGGGGGCCATCGCCTCCTGGAACGACGACGCCGTCTTCCTCTTCGGGTACGCGGCCGACCAGGTCACCGGCAAGCAGCTCACCGACTTCGCGGCCTGGCCGCACACCCCGGGCACGAGCACGGGCATCGCCGACGCGCTGCGGCTCTCCCGCTGGGAGGGCAGCTACGGCATCCGCGGCGCGGACGGCCGGGTGATCCCGGTGTACGCCTCGCACCTCAGGGTCCGTGACACCCAGGGTGAGCCCTCCACGGTCTGCCTCCTGGTGCGCGACTACGAGCGTGCCGTGCTGCAGACCCCGGTGCGGGCCCCCGTCGACTCCTCGAACGAGCACCGCGCCGCGGATCCCTTCGAGGTCTTCATCGGCTCTCCGGCCCCTGACGACCTCGACGGACTGCTGCAGCGCACGGTCGAGCGCGCCCGCGACATGCTGGACGCCGACGCCGCGTTCCTGCTGCTGGCCACGGACGACGAGACGGAGCTCGAGGTCCGGGCGACGACCGGACTGCCCTCGGCCCGTCAGCGCTTCGCCAGGGTCCCCGTCGAGGCGGGCACCAACCGTTACAGCTCGGCCCGGATGCCCGCGGTCCATGAGGACCTGGCGGCCGTCCCGGGCGCCGTACCGCTGCTCACCGACACGGGGATGCGTTCCGTCGTCACGGTCCCGCTCAAGGTCGAGGGGCGGCTCACCGGTTCCCTGGGGGTCGCCGCGGAGGCGGCGGGCCGGTACTCCAACGAGGAGGCGCTGCGCCTGCAGTTCGCGGCCGACCGCATCGCGCTCGCCGTGGAGTCGGCCAGGCTCGGAGAGCTGGAGCGGCTGCGCCGCGGTTCCCTGTCGTTCCTGGTCGAGGCGTCCGACCTGCTGGCGGGCACCCTGGACAGGGACCAGACACTGGCGCTCATGGCGCAGATGACGGTGCCGACGCTGGCGACCTGGTGCGCCGTGTACACGATCGCCGATCAGTTCTCGGAGCCGTACCTCTCGTACGTCCTGCACGAGGACGAGGAGCGTATCGACGGCCTCAAGGAACTGTTGGCCTCCATCGCCCCACCGGACCCCGTGCCGACCCCGGGGGCGCGCATCTGGCCCGCTCCCGCCCGCGCCGGCCACGAGGCCGCCCTGCGCGTCTCCACCCGGACGCTCGGCAGGGACGCACCCTTGAGCATGGGGACGGCCGCGCGTACGACGCTGGCGACGGCCGCCGCGGTCGGCGGCGAGACGGTGGTGCTGCCACTCGTCGCACGCAACCGTGTGATCGGCATGCTCACGCTGGGCAAGCCGTCCGACGAGCACTTCCGACAGGAGATCCTGGAGCTGGCCGAGGACCTGTCCCGGCGGGCGGCCCTGGCGCTGGACAACGCCCGGCTGTACTCGGAGCGCATGGCCATCAGCCAGTCCCTTCAGCGCAGTCTGCTCCCGCCGGGCCTGCCCGATGTGCCCAACGTCGAGATCGAGGTGATCTACCGCGCCGCGGGAGAGGGCAACGAGGTCGGCGGCGACTTCTACGACGTCTTCCCCATCAGCGACGGCGCCTACGGTTTCGCCATCGGCGACGTCTGCGGTACGGGGCCGGAGGCGGCGGCGGTCACGGGCCTGGCCCGCCATGCGCTGCGCCTGCTGGCCCGTGAGGGCTTCGGGGGCCCTGCGGTGCTGGAGCGCCTCAATGCGGCCATCATGGACGAGGGCGACCGCAGCCGCTTCCTCACCCTGCTGTACGGGGAGTTGTGGCCACAGGAGGACGGCAGCGCCCTTCTGAAGGTGGTCTGCGCCGGGCATCCCCTTCCGCTGCGTCTGCGTCAGGACGGCTCCGTGGAGGCCGCGGCCGACCCCCAGCCGCTGCTGGGCGTCATGGACGATCTGGAGTTGTACGAACAGGAGGTCACCCTGGAGCCGGGCGATGTCCTGCTCTGTGTGACGGACGGTGTGACCGAACGCCGTGAGGGGACCCGCATGTTGGGCGACGACGGCTTGGCAGAGGTTCTCTCGGTGTGTACGGGCCTCACGGCCGGCGCGGTCGCGGGCCGCATTCTGCGGGCGGTCGAGCGCTTCGCGGCGGAGCCGGCATCGGACGACATGGCGATCCTGGCCATGCGTGTCCCGGAGCCGCAGAACTTCTAGGGGACGCGTCGTCGCGCACAGCAGAAAGGCCCCCGCCTCAGGCGGGGGCCTTTCTGCTTTCCTGAGCCCCAATGCGGAATCGAACCGCAGACCTTCTCCTTACCATGGAGACGCTCTACCGACTGAGCTATTGGGGCCTGTTGCTTGTCGCCCTGCGGCAACGAGCTAAAGCATACCCTAATCAGGCGCTGCTCAGAACCACCGTTCGGCAGCTCCCTGCTTCTGCGGCTTCCGGCTACGCGCCCGGATGCGGGCCTCCGTCGCCGGCCAGGAGCCTCCGCTTCGAACCTCCTGCGGGCGGGCTCCCCTGGAACGCAGAAAAGCCCCGTGCCACAAGGGCACGGGGCTTTCCCGGAACAATAGTTCGGCGGCGTCCTACTCTCCCACAGGGTCCCCCCTGCAGTACCATCGGCGCTGAAAGGCTTAGCTTCCGGGTTCGGAATGTAACCGGGCGTTTCCCTAACGCAATGACCACCGAAACACTATGAAATTAACCAACACCGGAGAAAACACGGCAGTTCGTTATTTCAGAACCAACACAGTGGACGCGAGCAACTGAGGACAAGCCCTCGGCCTATTAGTACCAGTCAGCTCCACCCGTTACCGGGCTTCCACATCTGGCCTATCAACCCAGTCGTCTACTGGGAGCCTTAACCACTCAAGGTGGTGGGAATACTCATCTCGAAGCAGGCTTCCCGCTTAGATGCTTTCAGCGGTTATCCTTTCCGAACGTAGCCAACCAGCCATGCCCTTGGCAGGACAACTGGCACACCAGAGGTTCGTCCGTCCCGGTCCTCTCGTACTAGGGACAGCCCTTCTCAATATTCCTACGCGCACAGCGGATAGGGACCGAACTGTCTCACGACGTTCTAAACCCAGCTCGCGTACCGCTTTAATGGGCGAACAGCCCAACCCTTGGGACCGACTCCAGCCCCAGGATGCGACGAGCCGACATCGAGGTGCCAAACCATCCCGTCGATATGGACTCTTGGGGAAGATCAGCCTGTTATCCCCGGGGTACCTTTTATCCGTTGAGCGACAGCGCTTCCACAAGCCACTGCCGGATCACTAGTCCCGACTTTCGTCCCTGCTCGACCCGTCGGTCTCACAGTCAAGCTCCCTTGTGCACTTACACTCAACACCTGATTGCCAACCAGGCTGAGGGAACCTTTGGGCGCCTCCGTTACTCTTTAGGAGGCAACCGCCCCAGTTAAACTACCCATCAGACACTGTCCCTGATCCGGATCACGGACCCAGGTTAGACATCCAGCACGACCAGAGTGGTATTTCAACGGCGACTCCACAACCACTGGCGTGGCTGCTTCAAAGTCTCCCACCTATCCTACACAAGCCGAACCGAACACCAATATCAAACTATAGTAAAGGTCCCGGGGTCTTTCCGTCCTGCTGCGCGAAACGAGCATCTTTACTCGTAGTGCAATTTCACCGGGCCTATGGTTGAGACAGTCGAGAAGTCGTTACGCCATTCGTGCAGGTCGGAACTTACCCGACAAGGAATTTCGCTACCTTAGGATGGTTATAGTTACCACCGCCGTTTACTGGCGCTTAAGTTCTCAGCTTCGCACACCCGAAAGTGCACTAACCGGTCCCCTTAACGTTCCAGCACCGGGCAGGCGTCAGTCCGTATACATCGCCTTACGGCTTCGCACGGACCTGTGTTTTTAGTAAACAGTCGCTTCTCGCTGGTCTCTGCGGCCACCCCCAGCTCAGGAAGCAAGTCCCCTCACCAGTGATGGCCCCCCTTCTCCCGAAGTTACGGGGGCATTTTGCCGAGTTCCTTAACCATAGTTCACCCGAACGCCTCGGTATTCTCTACCTGACTACCTGAGTCGGTTTAGGGTACGGGCCGCCATGAAACTCGCTAGAGGCTTTTCTCGACAGCATAGGATCATCCACTTCACCACAATCGGCTCGGCATCAGGTCTCAGACTATATGCACGACGGATTTGCCTACCGTGCGTCCTACACCCTTACCCCGGGACAACCACCGCCCGGGCTGGACTACCTTCCTGCGTCACCCCATCGCTTACCTACTACAAGTCTGGTTCATCGGCTCCACCACTACCCTCAACTCCGAAGAGATCGGGCCGGCTTCACGGACTTAGCATCGCCTGATTCAGTACTGGGCGTTTCAAAGCGGGTACCGGAATATCAACCGGTTGTCCATCGACTACGCCTGTCGGCCTCGCCTTAGGTCCCGACTTACCCTGGGCAGATCAGCTTGACCCAGGAACCCTTAGTCAATCGGCGCACACGTTTCTCACGTGTGTATCGCTACTCATGCCTGCATTCTCACTCGTGAACCGTCCACAACTCGCTTCCGCGGCTGCTTCACCCGGCACACGACGCTCCCCTACCCATCCATACTCCCGTTGAGGATATGTGTATGAATGACACGACTTCGGCGGTACGCTTGAGCCCCGCTACATTGTCGGCGCGGAATCACTTGACCAGTGAGCTATTACGCACTCTTTCAAGGGTGGCTGCTTCTAAGCCAACCTCCTGGTTGTCTCTGCGACTCCACATCCTTTCCCACTTAGCGTACGCTTAGGGGCCTTAGTCGATGCTCTGGGCTGTTTCCCTCTCGACCATGGAGCTTATCCCCCACAGTCTCACTGCCGCGCTCTCACTTACCGGCATTCGGAGTTTGGCTAAGGTCAGTAACCCGGTAGGGCCCATCGCCTATCCAGTGCTCTACCTCCGGCAAGAAACACACGACGCTGCACCTAAATGCATTTCGGGGAGAACCAGCTATCACGGAGTTTGATTGGCCTTTCACCCCTAACCACAGGTCATCCCCCAGGTTTTCAACCCTGGTGGGTTCGGTCCTCCACGAAGTCTTACCTCCGCTTCAACCTGCCCATGGCTAGATCACTCCGCTTCGGGTCTAGAGCGTGCAACTCAAACGCCCTATTCGGACTCGCTTTCGCTACGGCTTCCCCACACGGGTTAACCTCGCTACACACCGCTAACTCGCAGGCTCATTCTTCAAAAGGCACGCAGTCACGACTGCTGTTCCGAAGAACAACAGCGACGCTCCCACGGCTTGTAGGCACACGGTTTCAGGTACTATTTCACTCCGCTCCCGCGGTACTTTTCACCATTCCCTCACGGTACTATCCGCTATCGGTCACCAGGGAATATTTAGGCTTAGCGGGTGGTCCCGCCAGATTCACACGGGATTTCTCGGGCCCCGTGCTACTTGGGTGTCTCTCAAACGAGCCGTTAATGTTTCAGCTACGGGGGTCTTACCCTCTACGCCGGACCTTTCGCATGTCCTTCGCCTACATCAACGGTTTCTGACTCGCCTCACAGCCGGCAGACTGTGAAAAAGAGATCCCACAACCCCGCATGCGCAACCCCTGCCGGGTATCACACGCATACGGTTTGGCCTCATCCAGTTTCGCTCGCCACTACTCCCGGAATCACGGTTGTTTTCTCTTCCTGAGGGTACTGAGATGTTTCACTTCCCCTCGTTCCCTCCACACTGCCTATGTGTTCAGCAGCGGGTGACAGCCCATGACGACTGCCGGGTTTCCCCATTCGGAAACCCCCGGATCAAAGCTTGGTTGACAGCTCCCCGGGGACTATCGTGGCCTCCCACGTCCTTCATCGGTTCCTGGTGCCAAGGCATCCACCGTGCGCCCTTAAAAACTTGGCCACAGATGCTCGCGTCCACTGTGCAGTTCTCAAACAACGACCAGCCACCCATCACCCCGTTCTGACGAACGAGTGCACTGGGGCCGGCAACCAAAGGGACAGACTCAAACGAGCCCGTACCTTCAGATACCCAACAGCGTGCCCGACCCGACCAACCCGTTCCCGTTTTCCACGCCGAAGCAGTACTAACGAAACCGTGCTCATCGTGCCGAATAGTCAACGTTCCACCCATGAGCAACCAGCACCGAACATTCGCCGGTGTACTGGCCTCTGACCCAGCGAACCGGGTAAGAAGTGCTCCTTAGAAAGGAGGTGATCCAGCCGCACCTTCCGGTACGGCTACCTTGTTACGACTTCGTCCCAATCGCCAGTCCCACCTTCGACAGCTCCCTCCCACAAGGGGTTGGGCCACCGGCTTCGGGTGTTACCGACTTTCGTGACGTGACGGGCGGTGTGTACAAGGCCCGGGAACGTATTCACCGCAGCAATGCTGATCTGCGATTACTAGCAACTCCGACTTCATGGGGTCGAGTTGCAGACCCCAATCCGAACTGAGACCGGCTTTTTGAGATTCGCTCCGCCTCACGACTTCGCAGCTCATTGTACCGGCCATTGTAGCACGTGTGCAGCCCAAGACATAAGGGGCATGATGACTTGACGTCGTCCCCACCTTCCTCCGAGTTGACCCCGGCAGTCTCCTGTGAGTCCCCATCACCCCGAAGGGCATGCTGGCAACACAGAACAAGGGTTGCGCTCGTTGCGGGACTTAACCCAACATCTCACGACACGAGCTGACGACAGCCATGCACCACCTGTATACCGACCACAAGGGGGGCACCATCTCTGATGCTTTCCGGTATATGTCAAGCCTTGGTAAGGTTCTTCGCGTTGCGTCGAATTAAGCCACATGCTCCGCTGCTTGTGCGGGCCCCCGTCAATTCCTTTGAGTTTTAGCCTTGCGGCCGTACTCCCCAGGCGGGGAACTTAATGCGTTAGCTGCGGCACCGACGACGTGGAATGTCGCCAACACCTAGTTCCCAACGTTTACGGCGTGGACTACCAGGGTATCTAATCCTGTTCGCTCCCCACGCTTTCGCTCCTCAGCGTCAGTAATGGCCCAGAGATCCGCCTTCGCCACCGGTGTTCCTCCTGATATCTGCGCATTTCACCGCTACACCAGGAATTCCGATCTCCCCTACCACACTCTAGCTAGCCCGTATCGAATGCAGACCCGGGGTTAAGCCCCGGGCTTTCACATCCGACGTGACAAGCCGCCTACGAGCTCTTTACGCCCAATAATTCCGGACAACGCTTGCGCCCTACGTATTACCGCGGCTGCTGGCACGTAGTTAGCCGGCGCTTCTTCTGCAGGTACCGTCACTTTCGCTTCTTCCCTGCTGAAAGAGGTTTACAACCCGAAGGCCGTCATCCCTCACGCGGCGTCGCTGCATCAGGCTTTCGCCCATTGTGCAATATTCCCCACTGCTGCCTCCCGTAGGAGTCTGGGCCGTGTCTCAGTCCCAGTGTGGCCGGTCGCCCTCTCAGGCCGGCTACCCGTCGTCGCCTTGGTAGGCCATCACCCCACCAACAAGCTGATAGGCCGCGGGCTCATCCTTCACCGCCGGAGCTTTTAACCCCGTCCCATGCGGGACAGAGTGTTATCCGGTATTAGACCCCGTTTCCAGGGCTTGTCCCAGAGTGAAGGGCAGATTGCCCACGTGTTACTCACCCGTTCGCCACTAATCCACCCCGAAGGGCTTCATCGTTCGACTTGCATGTGTTAAGCACGCCGCCAGCGTTCGTCCTGAGCCAGGATCAAACTCTCCGTGAATGTTTTCCCGTAATCGGGATGAACACCACGAGAGCGGAACGACCAGGTCGGAATAAGACCGGTCGTTCACAGCGTCCTCGCTGTGTTTCGCCTACCAGCACCCAAGGGCCTGGCAGGTCTTTTCAAAGGAACCACCAACCTGCCGAAGCAGGCCGGGGTATCAACATATCTGGCGTTGACTTTTGGCACGCTGTTGAGTTCTCAAGGAACGGACGCTTCCTTCGGTCCCGTTTCACCGGGGCCCTCCGGGCGCTTCCCTTCGTTCTTGCGTTTCCGACTCTATCAGACTCTTTCGTGTCCGATTCCCGGTCGAAGCGGGTTCCTGCTCGGCGGTTAATTCACCACCATGCTTTCCAGTTCTTCGCTTTCGCGTTTCCCTTTCCGGCGGTTCCAACCTTACCAGACTCTTTTTCCGTTCCGTTTCCGGTCCGAATTTTGAATCCGATGGCCTGTGGATCGGCCTTTGCCTTTCGGCGGACCCGACATTATCAGAGATTCTGAGTCGGAATTCCCGCCCCGTCCGGAGCGACGTGCACGCATGACTGCGCGCGGTGCTTCCCGTTCAGGCGGAACCAGAAACGTACTGGAGCGGGGCGCCCCGATGCAAATCGAGGTGCCCCGCCCCTGGTCACAGGCTGCCGGTCAGACTTCGACGACGACCGGAAGGATCATCGGGCGCCGGCGGTAGGTGTCCGAGACCCACTTGCCCACCGTGCGGCGGACGAGCTGCTGGAGCTGGTGCGGCTCCATCACCCCGTCCTGCGCCGACTTGTTGAGCGCCTCCTCGACCTTGGGCACGACGGCGGTGAACGCACCGTCGTCGATGCCCGAACCGCGGGCCTGGATGTGAGGTCCGCCCACGATCTTGCCGGAGGAGCTGTCCACCACGATGAAGACCGAGATGATCCCCTCGTCGCCGAGGATGCGGCGGTCCTTGAGGGAGGTCTCCGTGACGTCGCCGACCGAGAGGCCGTCGACGTAGACGTAACCGGCCTGGACCTTGCCGACGATCTTCGCCTTGCCGTCGATCAGGTCGACGACGACGCCGTCCTCGGCGATCACGATGTGGTCCTTGGGCACGCCGGTCAGCGCGCCCAGTTCGGCGTTGGCCCGCAGGTGGCGCCACTCACCGTGCACCGGCATCAGGTTCTTCGGCTTGCAGATGTTGTAGAAGTACAGCAGCTCGCCGGCCGACGCGTGGCCCGAGACGTGGACCTTCGCATTGCCCTTGTGGACGACGTGCGCGCCCCATCGGGTCAGACCGTTGATCACGCGGTAGACCGCGTTCTCGTTGCCCGGGATGAGCGACGACGCCAGGATCACCGTGTCACCCGGCACGATGCGGATCTGGTGGTCGCGGTTGGCCATCCGGGACAGGGCCGCCATCGGCTCGCCCTGGGAGCCCGTGCAGACCAGTACGACCTCGTCGTCCGGCAGGTCGTCGAGCGTCTTGACGTCCACCACCAGCCCGGCGGGCACCTTCAGATAGCCCAGGTCACGGGCGATACCCATGTTCCGGACCATGGAACGCCCGACGAAGGCGACGCGCCGGCCGTACTCGTGGGCGGCGTCCAGGATCTGCTGGATGCGGTGGACGTGACTGGCGAAGCTCGCCACGATGATGCGCTTCTGCGCGTTGGCGAAGACCGTGCGCAGGACGTTGGAGATGTCCCGCTCCGGCGGCACGAACCCGGGGACCTCCGCGTTGGTCGAGTCGGAGAGCAGCAGGTCGATGCCCTCCTCGCTCAGCCGTGCGAACGCGTGCAGGTCGGTCAGGCGGCCGTCCAGCGGGAGCTGGTCCATCTTGAAGTCACCCGTGGCGACAGCCAGGCCGGCGGGTGTCCGGATGGCCACCGCGAGCGCGTCCGGGATGGAGTGGTTGACCGCGATGAACTCGCAGTCGAAGACACCGATACGCTCCCGCTGCCCTTCCTCCACCTCCAGGGTGTACGGGCGGATGCGGTGCTCCTGGAGCTTGGCCTCGATGAGCGCGAGGGTCAGCTTGGAGCCGATGAGCGGGATGTCCGGCTTCAGCCGGAGCAGGTAGGGAACGCCGCCGATGTGGTCCTCGTGGCCGTGCGTGAGGACGATGCCCTCGACGTCGTCCAGGCGGTCCCGGATGGTGGTGAAGTCCGGAAGGATCAGGTCGATGCCCGGCTGCTCCTCCTCGGGGAAGAGGACACCGCAGTCGACGATGAGCAGGCGGCCGCCGTACTCGAAGACCGTCATGTTGCGGCCGATCTCCCCCAGGCCGCCGAGCGGGGTGACGCGCAGACCGCCCTTCGGGAGCTTCGGCGGGGTACCGAGTTCAGGATGCGGATGACTCAAAAGACTCTCCTTACCACGCACGCCACGTACCGCTGAGGGCACGTGGCGCGCATGTCATTCGTGCACTTGCTGTTGTCAGAAGGTGTATCCGTCGCGAGTGTCCTCGCGTATTCAGTTGTGAAGTCCGTGGTTACAGCTGTACCCCGCCGGCCGCCAGATCGATCTTGAGCTGGGCCGTCTCCTGGGCGGTGAGTTCCACCAGAGGCAGGCGCAGCGGACCGGCCGGCAGGCCCTGCAGGGTGAGCGCGGCCTTGGTGGTGATCACACCCTGCGTGCGGAACATCCCGGTGAAGACCGGGAGCAGCTTCTGGTGGATCTCCGTGGCCTTCTGCACGTCCCCGCCGAGGTACGCCTCGATCAGCGCGCGCAGATCAGGGCTGACGACGTGGCCGACGACGGAGACGAAGCCGACGGCTCCGACCGAGAGCAGCGGGAGGTTCAGCATGTCGTCGCCGGAGTACCAGGCGAGACCGGACTGGGCGATGGCCCAGCTGGCGCGCCCCAGGTCTCCCTTGGCGTCCTTGTTGGCGACGATACGGGGGTGCTCGGCGAGCCGTACGAGTGTCTCCGTGTCGATCGGGACCCCGCTGCGGCCCGGGATGTCGTACAGCATCACGGGCAGTCCGGTGGAGTCCGCGATGGCGCTGAAGTGCCGCAGCAGGCCTTCCTGCGGGGGCTTGTTGTAGTACGGCGTGACCGCGAGGAGGCCGTGGGCGCCGGTGCGCTCGGCGGTGCGGGCCAGCTCGATGCTGTGCCGGGTGTCGTTGGTGCCGATCCCGGCGACGACGTGGGCCCGGTCTCCGACGGCTTCGAGCACCGCCCGTACGAGCTGGTCCTTCTCCGCGTCGCTGGTGGTCGGGGACTCACCGGTGGTGCCGTTGACGATCAGGCCGTCGTTGCCTGCGTCCACCAGATGGGCGGCGAGCCGCTGGGCACCGTCGAGGTCGAGTGCGCCGTCCGCCGTGAAGGGCGTGACCATAGCGGTGAGGACCCGCCCGAAGGGGGTCTGCGGAGTGGAGATCGGAGCCATGGGTAACACGCTACTCGTTGCTCGGAGCGCCGTGCCCCCTCGGGGGACGGGAGAAGAGGAGCCCGGCACTGCCTGCTCGGGGGTTCAAGCAGTGCCGGGTCCGTTTGATCAGCCTAGATGAACTTCACGAAAGGCCGCAATACGGACACCGCCTACGGGGCCACCCGTCCGTTTTTGTTGAAGGCGGCATGAGTCAGCGGCATGAGCCGTGCCCAGTGCTGTTCCATCTGCTCGCCGACCATCTCGATCTCGCGCTGCGGGAAGGAGGGGACCTTGGCCAGCTCGTGCTGCGTCCGCAGGCCGAGGAAGTGCATCAGCGACCGGGCGTTGCACGTGGCGTACATCGTGGAGAAGAGGCCTACGGGCAGGACGGCGCGGGCGACCTCGCGGGCGACACCCGCGGCCAGCATCTCCTGGTAGGCGTCGTACGCCTGCCGGTAGGAGTCCTCCATCACACGGCTGGTGAGCGCGTGCTGCTCCGGGGTCCCCTCGACGAACTCGTACTTGCCGGGGCGGCCCTGCTGGATGAGCTTGCGGGACTCCCCGGGGGTGTAGAAGACCGGTTCGAGCTCCCTGTAGCGGCCCGATTCCTCGTTGTACGACCAGCCGACGCGGTGCCGCATGAATTCGCGGAAGACGAAGATCGGGGCACTGATGAAGAAGGTCATCGAGTTGTGCTCGAAGGGACTTCCGTGCCGGTCCCGCATCAGGAAGTTGATCAGGCCCTTGGAGCGCTCGGGGTCCTTGGTGACCTCCTCCAGGGACTGCTCGCCGGCCGTGGACACGCGGGCCGCGAAGAGCACGTCGGAGTCGGTGGCAGCGGATTTCACCAGGTCAACGGTGACATCGCTGCGGAAGTGGGCCTTCGTGGGCTCGGGGGTGTCGGTCACCGGCGGGGGTCCTTCCAATGGCGTCGCACGGGCGGCGTCCACTCTACGGGCCGGAGAACGGGCCTCCGGCCGTCGGCCCGGAGCGGGGGTGCCGGGCGCCGCCGGAGGCCCGGGGCGTCGGCTCGGGGCGTCCGGGTAGGCGCCGGACAGCCGTCCGCAGGATTTCTTCACCCCGTTCGGCGATTCGGGGCACCGATCGGGTCTCCCGTACGTCTGACTCATTAGCAGCACCCGTCACAGAGTTCAAGGAGAGTTTCCTCATGTTCCGCCGGCGTGAATCCGTCCCGTTCTCGTTTGTCGCCGAGGCCGAGCGGTTCCGCAGCAATGTCACCCCGCCGCCCCGCGAGCGTGCCAGCGTCTCCCAGCTGGCCGGCCGATCCCTCGTGGGGCTGATCCTGGTCGCGGGATTCGCCGGATCGCTGCTCTTCGGCGTGCCCGCCCTCGAGACCGACCGGACGCCCTCGCACAGTCAGCAGTCCGAGGCGTCCTCGCACCGCTGACCCGTACGGGCCCCCTGGGGTGGTCGACCGGGGGGCTCCTCGGTAGCCTCACCGGGCACAGCAATCGAGCGTGCTTGTGAGTGAGGATCAGTCGTGCCCCTGCCCTTTCTGACGGCCGACCGCGCATTCGACGCGAGCGCGGAGGACACCGCGCTGCCGTTCGACGACCACGACAGCTGGCGGCGGCCCTACCGTCCCGGTCCGTGGCGGGTCTCCGCCGCAGCCGCGCTGCTGCTGCTGGCGTCGTTCGTACTCCTGGCGGCGATGATCATCGCGTTCGCCGGTTCGGCCTCCGGCGGCGGCGCGTGCCTCGCGCTGGCGGCCGTGGTGATCGTCTGCGCCCTGCGGCTGCTGCGGGTCGGCGCGTGGGTCAGCCGGCACGGAGTGCGCCGCGTGGCCTTCTTCCGTACGACGACGGTGGCCTGGGACAAGGCTGCGGCGCTCCGTACCGTCCAGCAGCCGGTGAAGTGGCTCGGTCTGCCGCGTACGGTCCAGGGCCAGGCCCTGGTCGTGGTCCGCCGGACCGGCGAGCAGCTGCCGCCGCTGGTCACCGACCACAACGCGGACTTCCTGGCCCGTGCCGAAGCCTTCGACCGTGCCACCGACACGATCGAGGCCTGGGGCGCGGAGTACCGCGTCGGCTGACGGACGCTCCGTAGGACGGAACGAGCCGGTACGGCGCCCGAGCGGCGCCGTACCGGCTCGTTCGTGTATCAGGCGGCCTGTACCGGCTTGTTCGCGTGCAGGGCGATGGCGCGCTGCATCGCCTTGCGGGCCCGGGGGGTGTCCCTGGCGTCCTGGTAGGCGACGGCCAGCCGGAACCAGCACCGCCAGTCGCCCGGGTGGTCCTCGGTCTCCTCACGGCGCCGGGCGAACACCGCGTCCGCGGAGGCCCGGTCGATGCGTCCGGAAGGGGTGCGGACCAGTTCGTCGACGGGCAGGCCGCCCTCGGCGTCGAGCTCTGCGGCGAGGGCGTTGGCCCTGCGGACGAACTGGGTGTTCTTCCAGAGGAACCAGAGCCCGATCACCGGCAGGATCAGCACGGCCACACCGAAGGCGACGGTGAGCAGTGTGCCGTGCCGGATGAGCAGGACGCCTCGGCTGCCGGCCAGGAGGAAGTAGAAGACCAGGACGGCGGCGGTGACGGCGTAGGTGAGTTTCGCGCGCATGGGGTGGGCCCCGTCAGTTCAGGTCGAGGAAGTGTTCCAGGCCGAGGGTGAGGCCGGGAGTGGTGACCACGCGGCGGGCGCCGAGCAGGATGCCCGGCATGAAGCTGCTGTGGTGCAGGGAGTCGTGCCGGACGGTGAGGGTCTCGCCCTCGGCGCCCAGCAGGACCTCCTGGTGGGCGAGGAGCCCGCGCAGCCGTACCGAGTGGACCGGGATGCCGTCGACGTCCGCGCCGCGTGCGCCGTCCAGTGCCGTGGCGGTGGCGTCCGGCTGCGGTGCGCAGCCGGCCTTCTCACGGGCCGCGGCGATGAGCTGGGCGGTGCGGGTGGCGGTGCCGGAGGGGGCGTCCGCCTTGTTCGGGTGGTGGAGCTCGATGACCTCCACCGACTCGAAGTAGCGGGCGGCCTGCTCCGCGAACTTCATCGTGAGGACCGCGCCGATGGAGAAGTTCGGTGCGATGAGCACCCCGGTCTCCGGGGAGGCGGCCAGCCAGGTGTTCAGCTGCGCGAGCCGTTCGTCGGTCCATCCGGTGGTGCCGACGACCGCGTGGATGCCGTGCCGGACGCAGAAGTCCAGGTTGTCCATCACGGACGCGGGCGTGGTGAGCTCGACGACGGCCTGGGCGCCGGTGTCGACGAGGGTCTCCAGCCGGTCGCCACGGCCCAGCGCGGCCACCAGCTCCATGTCGTCCGCGGCCTCGACGGCCCGTACCGCCTCGGAGCCGATGCGGCCCTTGGCGCCGAGAACGGCCACACGCAGCTTGCTCATGTGCTCTTTCCTTAGGGGTTAGGAGACCGCTCGGTGGAGGCGGTCGGCCTGCTTGTCCTTGAGCGGTCCGATGACCGAGAGCGAGGGACGGTGCCCGAGGACGTCCGCCGCGACGGCGCGGACCTCGTCGGGGGTGACCGCCGCGATCCTGGCCAGCATGTCGTCGACCGACATCTGCTCGCCCCAGCACAGCTCGCTCTTGCCGATCCGGTTCATCAGCGCGCCGGTGTCCTCGAGGCCGAGCACGGTGGAGCCGGCGAGCTGGCCGACCGCACGGCTGATCTCCTCGTCGGGGAGCCCCTCGCTGGCCACCCGGTCGAGTTCCTCGCGGCAGATCCCCAGGACGTCGTGCACCTGGCTGGGCCGGCAGCCCGCGTAGACGCCGAAGAGCCCGCAGTCGGCGAAGCCTGAGGTGTACGAGTAGACGCTGTAGGCCAGGCCGCGCTTCTCCCGTACCTCCTGGAAGAGGCGGGAGCTCATGCCGCCGCCGAGCGCGGTGTTCAGGACGCCGAGGGCCCAGCGGCGCTCGTCGGTCCTGGCGAGGCCCGGCATGCCGAGCACGATGTGGGCCTGCTCGGTCTTGCGGTCGAGCACGTCCACCCGGCCCGCGGTGCGCAGTGCGCGGGACCCGGCGCGCGGGGCGGTGGGGACGGCGTCGGTGCGGGTCAGGGCGCCCGCGCGCTCGAAGGCCCGGCGGACCTGGCGTACGACTGTGGCGTGGTCGACGTTGCCCGCGGCGGCGACGACCAGGTGGGTGGGGTCGTAGTGCTTCTTGTAGAAGCGGGCGATCCGGCCGCGGTCGAGTGCGTTGACCGTGTCGACGGTCCCGAGGACGGGGCGGCCCAGCGGGGTGTCCCCGAGCATGGTGTGCGCGAACAGGTCGTGCACGCAGTCGCCCGGGTCGTCCTCCGTCATGGCGATCTCCTCGAGGATCACGCCGCGCTCGGCGTCGACGTCCTCGGGGGTGATCAGCGAGCCGGTCAGCATGTCGCAGACGACGTCGATGGCCAGCGGCAGGTCCGTGTCCAGGACCCGCGCGTAGTAGCAGGTGTACTCCTTCGCCGTGAAGGCGTTCATCTCGCCGCCGACCGCGTCGATCGCGGAGGAGATGTCGAGGGCGCTGCGCTTGTCGGTGCCCTTGAAGAGGAGGTGTTCGAGGTAGTGCGTCGCGCCGTTCAGGGTGGGGGTCTCGTCGCGTGATCCGACGTTGACCCAGATCCCGAAGGTGGCGGAGCGGACGGAGGGCAGGGTCTCGGTGACGACGCGGAGCCCGCCGGGGAGAACCGTGCGGCGGACGGTGCCGACGCCGCCGTTGCCCTTGAGGAGCGTTTGGGTACGGGCGACGGCCCGCCCCTCGGAGGAGGGGCGGGCCGTCGTCGCGGAACTACGGGACGTCACTTGGAGGCGTCGTCCTTCTTCTCGTCTTCTTCGCCCTCGATGACGGGGACGAGGGAGAGCTTGCCGCGGGAGTCGATCTCCGCGATCTCGACCTGCACCTTGGCGCCGACGCCGAGGACGTCCTCGACGTTCTCGACGCGCTTGCCGCCGGCGAGCTTGCGGATCTGCGAGATGTGCAGCAGACCGTCCTTGCCGGGCATCAGGGAGACGAACGCACCGAAGGTGGTGGTCTTGACGACCGTACCCAGGTAGCGCTCGCCGACCTCCGGCATGGTCGGGTTGGCGATCGCGTTGATCGTGGCGCGGGCTGCCTCGGCCTGCGAGCCCTGCTGGGCACCGATGTAGATGGTGCCGTCGTCCTCGATCGTGATGTCGGCGCCGGTGTCCTCCTGGATCTGGTTGATCATCTTGCCCTTGGGGCCGATGACCTCACCGATCTTGTCCACCGGGATCTTGACGGTGATGATCCGCGGGGCGTTCGGGGACATCTCGTCCGGGACGTCGATGGCCTCGTTCATGACGTCCAGGATGTGCAGACGCGCGTCACGGGCCTGCTTCAGCGCGGCGGCCAGGACCGAGGCGGGGATGCCGTCGAGCTTGGTGTCGAGCTGGAGCGCGGTCACGAACTGCTTCGTACCGGCGACCTTGAAGTCCATGTCGCCGAAGGCGTCCTCCGCACCGAGGATGTCGGTGAGGGCGACGTAGTGGGTCTTGCCGTCGATCTCCTGGGAGATCAGGCCCATGGCGATACCGGCGACGGCGGCCTTGAGGGGCACACCGGCGTTCAGCAGCGACATGGTGGAGGCGCAGACCGAGCCCATGGACGTCGAGCCGTTGGAGCCCAGCGCCTCGGAGACCTGGCGGATCGCGTAGGGGAACTCCTCGCGCGACGGCAGCACCGGCACGATGGCGCGCTCGGCGAGAGCGCCGTGGCCGATCTCGCGGCGCTTGGGCGAGCCCACGCGGCCGGTCTCACCGACGGAGTACGGCGGGAAGTTGTAGTTGTGCATGTAGCGCTTGCGGGTCACCGGGGAGAGGGTGTCCAGCTGCTGCTCCATGCGGAGCATGTTGAGGGTGGTGACGCCCAGGATCTGGGTCTCGCCACGCTCGAACAGCGCCGAGCCGTGCACGCGCGGGATGGCCTCGACCTCGGCGGCGAGCGTACGGATGTCCGTGACGCCGCGGCCGTCGATGCGGACCTTGTCCTTGATGACGCGCTCGCGGACCAGCTTCTTGGTCAGCGCGCGGTAGGCACCGGAGATCTCCTTCTCGCGGCCCTCGAAGGCCGGGAGGAGCTTCTCGGCGGCGATCTCCTTGATGCGGTCCAGCTCCGCCTCGCGCTCCTGCTTGCCGGCGATGGTGAGCGCCTTGGCGAGCTCGGTGCTGACGGCGCCCGTGAGCGCCTCCAGGACGTCGTCCTGGTAGTCGAGGAAGACCGGGAACTCGCCGGTGGGCTTGGCGGCCTTGGCGGCGAGGTCGGACTGGGCCTTGCAGAGCGCCTTGATGAAGGGCTTCGCGGCTTCCAGACCGGCGGCGACGACCTCTTCGGTCGGGGCCTCGGCGCCGTCCTTGACGAGCTGGATGGTCTTCTCGGTGGCCTCGGCCTCGACCATCATGATCGCGACGTCGCCGTCCTCGAGGACGCGACCGGCGACGACCATGTCGAAGACGGCGTCCTCGAGCTCGGTGTGCGTCGGGAAGGCGACCCACTGGCCCTTGATCAGGGCGACACGGGTGGCGCCGATCGGGCCGGAGAAGGGCAGGCCCGCCAGGATCGTGGAGGCGGAGGCGGCGTTGATCGCGACCACGTCGTACAGGTGGTCGGGGTTGAGCGCCATGATCGTCTCGACGATCTGGATCTCGTTGCGCAGGCCCTTCTTGAAGGAGGGGCGCAGCGGCCGGTCGATCAGGCGGCAGGTGAGGATCGCGTCCTCGGAGGGCCGGCCCTCACGACGGAAGAAGGAGCCGGGGATCTTGCCGGCGGCGTACTGACGCTCTTCGACGTCCACCGTGAGGGGGAAGAAGTCGAGCTGGTCC
Source organism: Streptomyces sp. SirexAA-E (assembly GCF_000177195.2). Lineage (GTDB taxonomy): Bacteria > Actinomycetota > Actinomycetes > Streptomycetales > Streptomycetaceae > Streptomyces > Streptomyces flavovirens. Next base: position 5,444,744 of record NC_015953.1, on the reverse strand, counting down.
TTGGGCCGCTTGGAAGCGGTCGTGGCCGACAGCACCATGGTGTCGTCGTCCAGGTACGCGACGGCGGAGCCTGCGGCCTGCTTGGCCAGGCGGCCCGTCTCGAAGCGGATGGTGCGGGTGCCGAAGGTGCCGTTGTCGATCACGGCTTCGGCGTAGTGGGTCTCGTTCTCCACTAGTGGATTCTCCATACTCGTCGTCTTTCGTCCTGCCGCCCGTGTGGCGGAGGACGGTGCGGAGAAGCGCACCGTGTGTGCGGGCCGGTCTTCGATCGAAGCTCCCGGGCGTTGCCCCGGGGGCCACTACCGAGGACCGGCGGCGGCCGTGGGGCGCCTCTCCTCGTTCTGTCCTTCTGGTCCTTCTGCGTCCAGGTTACTGAGCCGGAGCCCGGTCCTGCACGTACAGCAAAGGGAGCGGCCCCCTGGATCCGGGGAACCGCTCCCTCTCACAGCGTCTTACTTGGCGCCGCCGGCCGCACCGCGGCGGATGCCGAGGCGGTCGACGAGCGCACGGAAGCGCTGGATGTCCTTCTTGGCCAGGTACTGCAGAAGGCGGCGGCGCTGGCCGACCAGGATCAGCAGACCACGACGGGAGTGGTGGTCGTGCTTGTGCGTCTTGAGGTGCTCCGTCAGGTCGGAGATCCGACGGGAGAGCATCGCCACCTGGACCTCGGGGGATCCGGTGTCGCCCTCCTTCTGAGCGAACTCGGCCATGATCTGCTTCTTCGTAGCGGCGTCGAGCGGCACGCGTACTCCTTCAGGTGTTCGATGCGCCCACGAGTGCCCCTGGTCTGGTTCTCAGAGGTGCTTCCGTGACTCGGAGGCGAAGGTCCGATGAGCGCAGTCCCCAGAGGTCCGAAGACGCGTACACAAACGGCCACCGCCCAGAGTACCAGTCGCCCGGGGCCGCCCTCGACGGGTGTCAGCTGGTCATGGCCCGGGCCCGTGCGAAGACGTCCAGGACGGCCAGGCAGAGCGGGACCAGGGAGAGCAGCAGGACGCTCTCGGCGAGGTCGAGGAGCCGTCCCCAGAAGGGGGAGAGCCCCTTGCGCGGGATGATCAGGCCGATCGCGGTGAGCAGGGCAGCGCCGGCGGCGACGGCCGCCGAGAGCCAGATCGTACGGATGTCGAGGGAGCCCCGGTCTCCGTAGCGGACCAGGTCGTACAGCAGGTCGGCCGGCGGGTTGAGGGAGAGGCCGAGGACGAGCAGGGCGATCGCGCCGATGCCGGCCACCAGGACGCACGCGACCTGCGAGGTGTAGCGGAAGAGGCGGGCGCGCAGCAGCATCGCGAGTCCGGCGGCCAGAGCGAGGACCTGGCCCCAGACGTTGTCGGAGAAGCCGAGTACGGCGGCGGAGGCGACGACGACCGCGGCGCAGCCGCCGACCAGGCCGAGGAGCATCTCGTGGCCGCGGCGGGCCTGGGCGGCGATGCGGTCGGCGTCGACGGGTTCGCTCTCCCCCTCCCCGGCGGCCGGTTCGGCGAAGGCGTCGTCGTAGCCGGCCGGGGCGGTGCGCGGGGAGGCGTAGCCGATGGGCAGCCGGGCGAAGCGTGCGGAGAGGCCGGGCAGGAAGGCGACCAGGCCGAGGGCGACGACGACGGTGACCGCCGCGGTCCGGGTGGCGGAGGCCTCGGTGAGGATGGCCACGAAGGTGGCGAGGGTGCCGACGGTGGCCAGGAAGGTCGCGGCCACGAAGGGGGCGTCGCCGCTCGGGGTGAGGGCGACCAGGACGACCGAGGCGAGCAGCACGGCCACGCAGCCGAGCAGGAACTGGAGGCGGCCGGGGCCCGATCCGGCGTCGGGACCGATGATGCCCGAGCCCGCGATGAGGACGAGGGGCAGCGCGCCGAGTCCGAGGGCGACGGCCGTGGCACGGTCCGAGTAGACCCGGGCGCGCACACCCGCGAACGCGGTGAGCAGCAGTCCGGCGGAACCGGCGATGACGCCGGGCAGGCTGTGCATGTCGTGGCGTACGGGGTCGGCGAACCAGAGCACGAAGCCCATCAGGACGAGCAGCAGCACCCCGCCCACCAGGCCGGCGCCGCGCAGGAGTTCGTCGCTCCACAGGTGGCGGTCGCGGGTGACGGCGGAGGCGACGGCGTCGGAGACGTCGTCGAAGACGGCGGGCGGCAGCGACTGGGCGAAGGGGCGCAGGCTGAGGAGTTCACCGTCGAGCACCTGCTGGGCGGCGAGGGTACGGGCGCCGTCCAGGACGGTGCCGTCGCGGCGTACCAGGTGGTAGCCGGTGGGGGTGCCGGCCGGCTGGGTCTGGCCCGTGAGACGCAGGATCTCGGGGTAGACGTCGGCGACGGCGATGTCCTCCGGGAGGGCGACGTCGATCCGGCTGTCGGGCGCCACGACGGTGACGCGGCAGAAACCCGTCGCTGCGGTCGTACTCACGTGTCTGGTCCCCCTGATTCGCGGTTGCGCACGGTGCGCGCGCCACCCTACCGGGAGGGGGGAAGGGCATCGGCAAGTAGGATCGCCGTCGCGCGGACGGGAGTCCGCGCACACGCAGCCACGGGGGCGTCGGTGCGGACAGAGCCGGCCTCCGCCCGTCCGTATCGAGGGATTGATGCTCCGGTGAGCCAGATCGTCGTGAAACGTCCTCCGCGGTCTCTGCCGCCGGAAGTCCCCGTGGACGAGTTGACGTTGGAGGCACCTCCGGAGCTGCCGCGCGGGCAGCAGGAGGGCATGCTGATGCAGGTCCTCCCGGTGCTCGGCATGGGCTCGTCGGTGGTCTTCTTCTTCTCTCCGCAGGCGCCTCCGTTCATGCGGATCATGGGTGTGCTGATGCTGGTCTCGACGGTCGGCATGGTCGCCGCGCAGATCGTCCGGCACCGCCGCGGTACGCAGGGGCAAATGGGCGATGTCCGACGTGACTACCTCAAGTACCTGGCGCAGACGCGGCGTACGGTGCGCCGGACGGCGCGTACCCAGCGCGATGTGCAGCTGTACCTGCACCCGGCGCCGGAGCAGCTCTGGTCGGTGGTGGCCGAGGGCAGCCGGGTGTGGGAACGCCGGGTCGGGGACAAGGACTTCGCGCAGGTCCGGGTGGGTCTCGGCGCGCAGCAGCTGTCGACCCCGCTGATCGCCCCGGACACGGCGCCGGTGGACGAGCTGGAACCGATGTGCGCCGGGGCGATGCAGCGGTTCCTGTCGGTGCACGGTTCGCTGGACGGGCTGCCGATGGCGGTCTCGATGCGGGCCTTCTACCACGTGACGGTGTCGGGTCATCCGGAGTCGGCGCAGTCGGCGGCCCGTGCGCTGGTGGCCCAGCTGGTGACGCTGCACTCCCCCGAGGACCTGACGGTCGCCGTGGTGGCGGCGCCGGGTGCGGTGGGCCGCTGGGACTGGACGAAGTGGCTGCCGCACACGCAGGTGCCGGGGCAGGTGGACGGTGCCGGGACGAAGCGGTTGTTCGGTGACGACCTGGGTGAGCTGGAGAAGCTGCTGGCGAGCCGGCTGGACGGGCGGCCGCGGTTCAACCGGGAGAGCCAGCCGGTGATGGACCAGCCGCATGTCGTGGTGGTCCTGGACGGCGGGATGGTGCCGCCCGACTCGCTGCTGGCGGCGGCCGAGGGTCTGCAGGGTGTGACCATCGTCGAGGTGGTGCCGGGCGAGCTGGACGAGCCGCGCGGCGGTCTCTCGGTGGTCGTGCGGCCGGGGCTGCTGCGGCTGGAGTCGGGTGCGGGGCTGGCCTACGAGGGGGTGCCGGACGGCATCTCCCCGGAGGCCGCCGAGGCGCTGGCCCGGCAGCTGGCGCCGCTGCGGATGGGCGGGGGCGACGACGACGAACCGCTGCTGGCCAACCTGGACTTCACGGACCTGCTGAACCTCGGGGACGCGGCGGCGGTCGATGTGGCGCGTACCTGGCGGCCGCGGTCGATGGCGGAGCGGCTGCGGGTGCCGATCGGGGTCGGCGAGGACGGCCAGCCGGTGATGCTGGACCTGAAGGAGGCCGCGCAGGAGGGCATGGGCCCGCACGGGCTGTGTGTCGGCGCGACGGGTTCCGGCAAGTCGGAGCTGCTGCGCACGCTGGTGCTGGGGCTCGCGGTCACGCACTCCTCGGAGACACTGAACTTCGTCCTCGCCGACTTCAAGGGCGGCGCCACGTTCGCCGGGATGTCGCAGATGCCGCACGTGGCGGCGGTCATCACCAACCTCGCGGACGACCTCACCCTGGTCGACCGTATGGGCGACGCGATCCGCGGTGAGCTCCAGCGGCGGCAGGAGCTGCTGCGTTCGGCGGGCAACTACGCCAACATCCACGACTACGAGAAGGCCCGGGCGGCGGGCGCGGCGCTGGAGCCGCTGGCCTCGCTGGTGCTGGTGATCGACGAGTTCTCCGAACTCCTCACCGCCAAGCCGGACTTCATCGACATGTTCATCCAGATCGGCCGCATCGGGCGTTCGCTGGGTGTGCATCTGCTGCTGGCCTCGCAGCGCCTGGAGGAGGGCAAGCTGCGCGGTCTGGACACCTACCTCTCCTACCGGGTCGGTCTGCGGACCTTCTCGGCGGCCGAGTCGCGCACGGCGCTGGGGGTGCCGGACGCGTACCACCTGCCGTCGGTGCCGGGGTCCGGCTACCTGAAGTTCGGTACGGACGAGATGACCCGGTTCAAGGCGGCGTACGTCTCGGGGACCTACCGCACGGGCGGTCCCGACCTGTCGGTGGGGCAGCTGCCGATCGAGCGCCGGCCCGTGGTGTTCAGCGCGGCCCCGGTGCCCGTGGTCTACGCGGCGCCGGATCCGGCGCACGTGGCGTCGCGGAAGGCCGAGGAGGACGAGGCGCTCGCCGACACGGTGCTCGACGTGATCGTGCGGCGGCTGGAGGGCCAGGGGGTGCCGGCCCACCAGGTGTGGCTGCCGCCGCTGGACCGGGCGCCGACGCTGGACCAGCTGCTGCCGGGGCTCGCGCCGACCACGGACCGCGGCTTCACGGCGACCGAGTACACGCGGCCCGGAGGTCTGACGGTCCCCCTCGGACTGATCGACAAGCCGTTCGAGCAGCGGCGTGAGGTGCTCTACCGGGACTTCTCCGGGGCGGCCGGTCACATGCTGGTGGTGGGCGGCCCGCAGTCCGGGAAGTCGACCATGCTGCGGACGCTGATCTCCTCGTTCGCGCTCACCCACACCCCGCACGAGGTGCAGTTCTACGGTCTGGACTTCGGCGGTGGCGGTCTCGTCTCGCTGGCGGACCTGCCGCACGTGGGCGGTATGGCGTCCCGGCTGGACCCCGAGCGGGTGCGGCGGACGGTCGCCGAGGTAGGCGGCGTGCTCAACCGCCGCGAGGAGTTCTTCCGCGCGAACTCCGTCGACTCCATCGCCACCTACCGGCGCAAGCGCGCCCAGGGCGAGCTGCCCGGCGAGGCGTGGGGCGACGTGTTCCTGGTCATCGACGGCTGGGGCGGTTTCCGGAGCGAGTACGAGGGTCTGGAGCAGGTCGTCACGGAGATCGCCGCGCGGGGTCTCGGGTACGGCGTCCACGTGGTGATCAGCGCCGCCCGGTACATGGAGGTGCGGGCGCAGCTGAAGGACCAGATCCTGGGGCGTCTGGAGCTGCGGCTCGGCGATGTCATGGACTCGGAGTTCGACCGCAAGGTCGCGGCCAACGTCCCGGCGGGGGTGCCCGGCCGGGGTCAGGTGCCGCAGAAGCTGCACTTCATGGGCGCGCTGCCGCGTGTCGACTCGGTCAGCGACGCCTCGGACCTGTCCGAGGGCACGGCCGCTTTCGTGGGCACCGTGCGGTCGAACTGGGCGGGGCCGTCGGCTCCGGCGGTGCGGCTGCTGCCGCGCAAGCTCCCGGCGGACCAGTTGCCCAAGGGATTCGAGTTCCCGGAGCGGGGCATCGCGATCGGCATCGACGAGACCTCGCTGGAGCCGGTGTTCGTGGACTTCGAGACGGACCCGTTCTTCCTGGTCTTCGGTGAGAGCGAGTCCGGCAAGACCAACCTGCTGCGGCTGATCGCCAAGCAGATCGCGGAGCGCTACTCCCCCGACGAGGCGAAGCTCGTGGTGGGCGACTACCGGCGCGCGCTGCTGGGGGCGCTGCCGGAGTCGCATCTGCTGGAGTACGCGCCGATGGCGAGCGCGATGCAGATGCACATGGAGGCGCTGGCCGGGGTGTTCGCACGGCGGCAGCCGCCCACGGATGTGACGCCGCAGCAGCTGCGGGACCGCAGCTGGTGGTCGGGGCCGCAGATCTTCATCATCGTGGACGACTACGACCTGGTGGCGACGAACGCGGGCAACCCGCTGGCACCGCTCGCGGAGTACCTGCCGTTCGCCCGGGACACCGGGGTGCGGTTCATCATCGCCCGCAGCTCGGCGGGCGCGTCCCGGGCGATGTACGAGGGCTTCATGCAGCGCGTCAAGGAGCTGGGCGCGCAGGGCGTGGTGCTGGCGGGCGATCCGTCCGAGGGTGAGCTGATCGGTCCGGTGCGGGGCCACGCGATGCCGCCGGGGCGCGGTTACTTCGCCTCCCGCCGGCGCGGGACGCCGCTGGTGCAGACCGGCCGGCTGCCCGAACAGCGCTGAGCCAAGGCCCGGTCGCACCCGGGCCTGCTGTGCGGGCGCTCCGTGTATTAGCTTGTCTCGATGTGGCCTACACGGAGCGCCCGGCCCGGGGCCACAGCGTCGGTAGGACCGGGCGCCGATGTCGTCACTACGGGGGTTTTCATGGGGTTCGACGAGGAATGGAGCCGACTGCGCTCGCAGGCCGCGGAGCAGCAGCAGGGCACGTCCATGCGGCTGAACGGCGCGGACGAGGGGCCGGCTCCCGGTCTCGGGGGCCAGGCCGACCTGGCGTCGACGCCTGCGGAGAAGAAGGCCGCGGCGAACACCATAGAGAACGAACTGGAGCCGAGCACCAAGAAGGCCACCGACTGGGCGGACGAGGCGTCCGCCACGGCCGTCAAGGAGTTCGACGGCTGGGACACCGGAGCGGGGCTGAAGAAGGTGACGGAGACCTGGGACAAGCAGGTCAAGGTGCTGATGGGGCGGCTCTCCTCGGAGAAGAACGCGCTGCGCGGCGCGAACCTCTACTTCAACAACAACGAACTCGACATCAACTCGCAGTTCTCGCCCCTCCTCACACCGCGGACGGGGCCGTACGCCTCCGGTCTCAACGGTCTGTAGGGCGCGTGTCCGTACGAAAAGGAACAGGTGTGATGAGCGGATCCCGGCACGTGCTGCCCGGCGCGGCGGTCCTGGCGGTGGCGTTGCTCGCCGGGTGTCAGGGGGGTACGGACGACGGGGCCGGTGGCGACGGTGTCCCCGTGAGCGTCGAGCGACTGGCCGAGATGGCGGACGAGGTCGGCCCCGACGGCTCCGGCACCTGCCCGCTCCCGTACGACTTCGCGAAGGCCGCGTCCACGGCGAAGATCACGGGAGAGGCGGGTGACGGGGCCGCGGCCGGGGACGACGAACCGGCGGCCACGGCGGAGAACGGCTACAAGGCCGAGAAGGGCGCGCCGTTCGCCGACAACCCCGGCGGGCTGGTCAGTTGCTGGTTCCACGTCGGCGGGCAGTCGGTGGAGGTCCACCTCATCGCGGCGGAGAAACCGCAGCCGGAGTCTCTGCTGGCGCCCGTACTGGTACGTGTCTCCGGCCAGGACGCCCAGGAGCTCAACCCCTATCTCCGCAGGACGGAGAAGGGGGAGCCGGGCACTCCCGTGCTCGGTACGACCGGTGACTACGCCACGGTGCGGGTCGAACCGGAGGGCGAGGGCCACGCCGCTCTGCTGCTGACGCTGGGCGAGCCGGAGGGGCCCGGCCTCGGCGAGGACCAGCTGTCGGCCCTGAGCCGGGCCCTGTACGAACAGATCAGTTAGCCGGACGGACGCGCCGCCGCGGCGGCGCCGGGCAGCGACGAACCAACGGGGAAGACATGCTCACATATCACGAGGTCATGACCACCGATCTGTCCCAACTGACCACCGCCGCAGGCAAATGGGACGACATGGCCGCGGAGATCAAGAAGGTGGAGGACCGGTACAAGGAGAGCGTCCAGAGCATCACGCTCGGACCGTCCTGGCAGGGGCAGAGCGCCTTCAGCGCACACACCAACTTCGCCGCGACGCGTTACGAGTACACGGCAGCGCAGGCCGAGGCCAAGGCCATAGCCTCGCTGCTGCGGGACGCCCACACCGACCTCGTACGTCTGAAGCGGAATCTGGAGAACAAGGTCGCAGCGGCCGTCAAGGCCGGTATGCGGGTCTCCGAGGCCGGCGTGGTCACCTTCGACTACGACAAGCTGACGGAGGGCGAGCGCGCCGCGCTGCGCCACGACCCGGACTACGCGGAGAGCGTCCGCAAGGCCGTCGGTTCCTGGTCGGACGCGATAGACGACTGCGTCAGGGCCGTGGACGACGCCGACCAGGGCGTGAAGATAGCCCTGGACGCCGTCACGGTGGACGGCGTCACGGGCGACAAGAACGACGAGACGTTCGGCGTCGGCTTCAACGCGAAGCCGCTGGACGACATCGAGGAGTACGAGGCGGCCCATACGCAGGAGATCGCCACCCGGATCAACAACGGTGACAAGGTCTCCGCGGCGGACATCGCGGAGTTCCAGCGTTCGGTCCGGGACAATGCGCATGACAAGGTGTTCTCCCAGACGCTGCTGAACGGGCTGGGCCCCGAGGGCCTCATGAAGGTCAACACCAAGCTCAATGACCGTGCCTTCGACTCGGACAAGAAGCACAAGAGCCAGTACCTGGACATCCAGCGCGGCCTGGCCAACACGATCGCCACCGCCACGAAGGTGCCCGGCAGCGTGAAGGACGCCCCGCCCGGATCGCCCGCGTTCAAGAAGTGGGTCGAGAGCGGCGACGGGAAGTTCTACCGGGAGTGGACGGACAAGCTCGACGAGGCCGGCACGAAGAACTTCGGCAGCGGTACCCAACCGCTCTACGGCTACCAGTCGCTCGTCAGCCTGATGCAGAACGCGGACCAGCCGTTCGACGACCAGTTCCTGTACGACATGGGTGAGGATCTCATCGCCCTGGACAAGAAGTCACCGCAGTACTTCGAGCAGTTGGGTGCCTTCAAGGACGGTATCGAGACGGATCCGCTGGACGGCCTGCTCGGGGTGATGAGCGGGAACCCCGACGCGGCGACCGCGTTCTTCGACCCGGACGGCAACGGTGCCGGCGCCGATCACGTGGACAACAATCACTTGGCCTATCTGGCGGGCCATGGTGACGGCACCCGCGACTGGCCGAAGCTTCGGGTGTCCGGGATAGCACAGGGCGTGTACGACGATCCGACGAGTCACTACGGCCTGGGCCTGGCCCTGGAGGCTGCGGCTACCGGTCACGAGCCGCTGGGCCCGGGGCAGGATCCGTGGCCGGAGGCCACGCACACCGCAGCACAGGCCCGGGTTATGAACGGCACCGTCGAGGCGTTCGCGCCCATCAACAACGACGAAGTGTCCGAGGGAACCGAGGCGACCGTGCCACCGCTCCTGCGTCGATCGGTGGCCAACGCGCTTGCCGAGTACGCGTCGGACACGCACGAGATCATCGGCGCCGTCAACGACGACTACGGCAACGCCGCTGCCGAGGGCTACTTCACCGAGTCCGGCAAAGGGCACCTGGCTACCAACCCGAAGGATCTCGTCCAAGTCATGCGCGGGCTCTCAGAGGATCCCGACGCCTACGCGGCCCTTCACAAGGCAGAGGCCAGGCACCTCAACAACGAACTCGACAGGCTCCCGGAGGGTGCGACGGGATTCGAGCACAGCGGGACCTGGAACAAGGCCGGGTCGGTGCTCGGCACTTATACAGCGATACGAGAGGACGTCATCAACGACGGCCGGATGGCGGGTTACAGCGAAGCCGACTGGAAGTCCAAGATCGCTTACCACATCATCGGCGGTGCCGTGACTCCTCTCGCCATCACCACTACCGGCGGCGGTTCGCTGGTATTCGGGGACGCACTGCAGCGAGGTGTGGACACCTGGGCCTGGCAGTGGGGCAACGCGATGAAGGCGGAGGAGGACGCCAAGGCGAACTCCCAGATCGCCGATCTGTACCTGGAGGACTCCCGGCAGGTCTCCAACACGGTGACGGGTTGGGCCTCCGGTCGAGACGACCTCGACCTGAACAACGAAACGGATGCCAAGACGGTCGAGACGCTGAAGACCACGATTCTCGATGGCTCCGATCGTGGTGAGAATCAAGCCGGCAAGTACCTGACGGACACAACCAACTAGCCGGACCAGCAGCAGCACTAGCCAAGGACGATCCATGCCCAGTACGCCACCGACCCGCTACCGGACGAGATGGCTCCTCCTGCTGCTACTGGCTGTCTGCGTGGCGGTCGGTGCGGGCGCGTATGTCCTCATCGGCCGCACCGACCGCTCGGCCGACTGCACGCGACTGGTTACCGACAAGCGCGTTCAGGAAGCGCTCGACACACGTTCCGAACCTGGCATGGACTGTGCCGGCCTGGGCGACGCCGTCCTGAGCGTCACCGGTGGCGACAGCGCCGGGCCGCACACCGAGAAGCAGGCTGCTGCGATGAAGGGCTTCCTGCTCGCCGTCGCGGACGACGTCGCCGAACGCGACGGCCGGCCCGTGCCGGAGGGCCTGCGACGTCCGCTCGGCGCCGCGCTCGAAGGGCATGCAGTCGAGGTGTACGAGAACCTCAACGCGCTCGACTTCGTGTACAGCAACGCCGCGCCGCCGGCCGCCGAGGTATGGGAGGACGAGAAGGGCTACCACTTCGGGCTGCCACAGAAGTCTCTTGTCAGCGTCATACGCGCGGTCTCCGACGACCCGGCCGTGTACGCCGGACTGCGCACCGCTCTCACGGCCGAAGGTGCCGCCCGTATCGCTGCCATGCCGAAGGACGCCACCGGGGCTTCGCTGACCGCCGTACCCGCGGCCTTCGCACGCGTGACGGGGGCGCTCGACGGGATCGCGGAACGCACGGCAGGCGACGGAGAACCCCGAACGCGGTGGTACACGAAGGCCGTCGGCGTTCTGTCGGGCGATGAGGCCGCGGTGCCGGATCCCTCGGTCGACCTCGTGGGCCATCTCACCGGTGTGTGGCGGGAGCAGTTGCGTGCGGCACCCGAAAAGGCCGAGGCCATGAACGGCCAGAGCGAGGGGTTCTTCACCACGTGGGCTGACTTCAGGAAAGTCCCGGCGGCACAGCGGGAGCCGACGCTCCAGAGCTGCCGCAGCAGTGCCCACGCCACGTCACAGCGGGCCCTCGAAGACCTGGGTGACTGAGACAACGCCAAGAAGGACCCGAACTGGGACGCCTGGCAGTCGATGCGGCGCGAGGCCAAGCAGTCCTACGGGACCTCGCGTGGTGACGCGGCGGTCAACCTCGGCTGGGAGTAGGCCGGGGGCGCCGGGGCGCGCGTCCCGTGCGCTCCGGACCGCCGGACCCGGCCCTCACCGAACAGAAAGCACCTTCCGCATGATCGCACTTGCTCCCCGTTCCCGTTCCGGGCGCGCCGTCGCCGCCGTGGCGCTCGCGCTCGCCGTCGTCGGTGGCCTGTTCGCCGGGTACGGCGCCAACGTGTTCGGACCCGACCGGCTGTGCCGGGGCTGGATCACCGGCGCGGACGCCGAGCGGGCGCTGCCCGGGGGCGGCCGGCTCGGCGAATCCCAGGAGTCGGCGTCCACGTGCACGGTGGAGCGGAGCGGGTGGTGGCCGTGGGGCGGGAAGCGCCGTCTCACGGTCAGGGTGGTGTCGGAGAAGCCGCGCTTCCCCTTCGAGATGTCTCTGTGGAACGTGTCGGGTGCCTCCGCCCTCCTCACCGGCCCGGTCACCGGGGCGGTGGACCGCTGGGGAGGCTGGGCGTTCCTGCCCGAGGAGTGCGTGGGCACGGCCCCGGGGACCAGGAGTGGTGAACGGCCTACGGTGCGGGTGTCGCTCTCCCGCGACGAGGCACTCGACACCACCGCCCGGATCGTCTCCGCGGCGGTCGGCGGGGTGTCGCGGCAGTCGGGGTGCGAGGCGGCCGACGGCTCCGGTGCGGACACCCCGTCGCCGCTGCGGCCGTCGGCCGTCACGAACTCCGATCTCGACGAGGTGTGCGGTGTTCCCGGTTTCGCCCTGCCCGGCCTGCGCGGTCCGGGCGGTGCCCGGGTACGTGAGCAGACGTCCGGCTCCTTCGACTCGGCGTGGTTCTGCGACCTGTCGTTCGCGGGCGACGACGACGGGCCGTTCACCAGGATCGGCGTCGTGAAGTCCCCGGAACTGACGGCCTCCTTCGAGGACACCGGGGTGCGGCGGCTTACCTGCGGTGGTCGAGAGACGTACGTGGCACTGGACGGCCTGTCCTATCCCTGGGAGCCGGAGGAACGGCGGGCCGCGGGCCTCGTGGACCAGGCGGAGCTGGGGAAGCTGCTCGTCGACGGCCTCCGGGGGTCGGCGGCGTGCGGGTGAGCTGACCGGCGGTCCGTCCTCCGGTTCCGGTCACCCCGGCGCGGACGAGCAGGAATAATCGGCGTCCAGGCCGTAGGCACGAACACCCGGCGGTGGCGCTCCGCCGCCGCGAGAAAGGCGTCTGATGGGCACTCAGCAGGAGAAGGACGAGCTGTACGCACTCGACATCTCGGGGGTGGAGTGGCTGAGCGCCCCCGGTACCGAGGAGGCGGAGGAGCGGGTGGAGATCGCGCATCTGCCGGGCGGGGCCGTCGCGATGCGGTCCTCGCTGGATCCGGAGACCGTGCTGCGCTACACGGAGGCCGAGTGGCGCGCCTTCGTACTCGGGGCGCGCGACGGCGAGTTCGATCTGAAGTAGGCGGTCAGGCGGAGGATCGGGCCCGTGGGGGCCCGATCACACGGAAGAGGGGCACGGCCCGGTGGGCGTGCCCCTCTTCCGTGTGCGTGCGCGGATCAGAACGCCTCGGTGAACAGGCCCGAGGCCTTGATGTCCGTGGCGCGGTAGCTGTCCTTGCCGTTCTCGATGATCTTCGCGATGCCGTCGAGCTGCAGCTTCATGTGGTCGGCCCGGTTGTGGTACTCCTTCTGGAGACCGACGTACCCGGCGTGGGCGACACCGTCCCAGGTGTCGGTGACGACCTTGATGGCGCTGTCCATCTCGTCGAGGTCCGCGCAGATCTGGCGCGAGACCGCACGGAGGCGGTTCGCCATCTCCTGGACCGACTCGTACCTGACCTTGGTGTTACTCGGGTCTCCGGACATCTGTCTGCTCCTGGGTGTCGGGCGTGCTGCGGTGTGCGTGAGGGGTGCTACGGCGCGACTCAGAGGTTGTTGAGCCCTGAGGTGTTGCTGCCGGAGGCCATCGGCTGGATGCTGGCGAAGGCGGCGCGGACGTCGTCGTCGTTGGCGTTGCTGAGGTTCTTGGTCTGGCTGACACCCTCGAGCAGGATCCGCAGCTTCCGGCGGATCTCGTCGTGGTCCTCGTTGAGCGCGATCTGTGCCTTCGTGAAGCCCGACGCGCCGACGCCCGTCCAGCCCGCGCTCGCGGTGGCGAGGATGTCGGCCAGCTCACGCGACTGCTTGGAGACCGCCTCGGCGGTCTGGATGATCTTGTTCTTCGCCTGGACGATCGGATCGTCGGCAAGTCCGAAACCCGAACCGGTGTCGCTCATCCGGAGGTCCTATCTCTCAGTTCCCGGGCCCGCCCGCAGGTCGCGGACAGGTTGGTCGTGCACGGGTTCCCAGAAGCGTCCGGCCGTGCTCGCGCACGCCGGAACCGGACTCGGCCACTTCTCGTTCCCCCGTCACACACGTGAAGTCGGCTACCACCCTAGTCACATCATCAGCTCCGCCCAACCGGGCTTCGGACCAAGAGATGCACTTCACTGCATGGCACATTCATCGCGGGCCGCGCCGTCGCCGGACATCCCGGACGACCGTCGCGGTGCCGGCGACGACGCACACCAGGACGGCCGCCAGGGCCACGGCGTAGGTGGCGTAACGCTCGCTGCGCTCCTGGGAGGTCTCCGACATCGCCATGAGGGCCGGCTCGGGTGCCGGCGCCTTGGGCGGGGCGGGGTCCGGACGGGCGGCTTCCAGCGGGACGTCGTCCTTGTCGCCGGCCAGCGCCCGTACGGGGTCGACGACACCCCAGCCGACGAACGCGTCATGGCCGTTGACGGAGCGTTCGGCGGTCTGCTCGATCCGGGCGACGACCTCGTTGGCCTTCCACCCGGGGTACTTGGCCACCAGGAGGGCCGCGACCCCGGCGACGTACGGCGCGGAGAAGCTCGTGCCGTTGTCGGTGCACTGGCCGTTGCCCGGCACGGTGGAGACGATGTCGACGCCGGGTGCCGCGACCCCGACGAACTCGCCGGCCTGGGAGAAGGCGGCCCGTTCGTTGTTGCGGTCGGATGAGGCGACGGCGAGCACGCCGGGGAAGGCGGCCGGGTAGGTCTCCTTGAGCTTGCCGTCCATGCCGTCGTTGCCCGCGGAGGCGACGACGACGATGTCCTTCGCCAGCGCCCTGGCCACCGCCTTGCCCAGGTCGGAGTCCTCGGTGAGCGGCTTGGTGGTGTCCTGGGAGATGTTGATGACCTTGGCCCCCTTGGCGATCGCGTGGTCGATCGCGGTGGCCATGGTGGTGTCCTTGCCGCTGTTCTTCTCGTCGTTCTGCCGGATGGGGATGATCGTGGCCTCGGGGGCCAGTCCGACGAACCCGGTGCCCTTCCGGGGACGGGCGGCGATGATGCCGGCGACCTTGGTGCCGTGGCCGACCTCGTCGCCGGTGCCGTCGCTCTTGCCGCCCTTGAGGAGGTTGCGTCCGGCGGAGGTGTCGACGGCGTCCTTGAGCTGGGGGTTGGTGTTGTCCACGCCGGTGTCGATGACCGCGACCCGGACGCCCTTGCCCTTGGTGTCCTGCCAGAGTTCGTCGAGCAGGACGCGCTGGAGCGGCCACGGGCGCCCCGCGAACTGCTCCTTCATCGGGAAGGTGCACTCCCCGCTGCCGTCGAGGCCCGCCTGTGCCGTACGGCCCGGCCCTTCGGTGGCGTACGCGGCGTGCGGCGCGGCCAGGGCGGCCAGGGCGGCCAGGGCGGCGGTGGCCGCCGTCAGCGCGGCCGTCTTCCGGTACAACATCTGTTCCTCTCCCCCGGGTCCCGCGTTCGTCTCGTCTCCGGTGTCCGCGCCGTTACGAGGTCTGGGGCTGGCGTGCGCTGTTGGTGTCCAGCCTGGGTCCCTTGGACAGGAACTCCGACCAGGCGATCGGCACGAGCGAGGGGGTGACCTTCTCGTAGCCGAGGCGGCTCTGCGCCTGGCTGGCCTCGGGCCTGCCGTCCTGGGCCTGCCGGTCGGCGTCCCCGGCGCCGATGTCGGAGCGCTCGGCGTCGCTGTCGCCGTTCGCCTGGACCGCGTACCGCAGTCCGGTGTCCGTCACCAGGAAGAGCGACCCGTCGGGCTTCGTCTGCTTGCCCCGGACCTGGGTGTAGAGCAGGCCGCTGCCGGGCGTGACATACGTGCTGGTGCCGCCGGCGGTGACGGTGGCCGGGTAGGCGGTGCCCGCCCAGGTGCTGAGCGTCGTACGGCCCTTGTCGTCGACCTTGCGCAGCACGCTGCACACGGTGTCCCGGCTGCCCCCGCCTCCGGTCGAGTTGACCTGTACGGCCTTGTGGGCGGGCCAGTGGGCGGCCTGGCCCGCGAAGGTCTCCGGGTCGGGCACGAAGTCCTGGAGGCCGACGGAGCGTGCCTCGCTGGCCAGGTCGAGCCGCGCGGTCTGCGGCGAGTTGATCAGCAGCCAGGCGGTGAACTCGGAGACCGGCTGGACCTTGCCCTCCAGCACGACGTAGAAGGCCGTGCCCTCACCCGTCCTGGTCCGCAGGACCATCCCGACCTTGTTCTCGTCGGCGTCGAGCTGGCCCTCGACGTGGGCGGGCGCGCCGACGGTGCCGGGGATCCGGGGGAAGACCAGCGGGCTGCCGTCGTGCAGGGTGGCCAGCCAGTCGTCGGTGACGGCCTGCGGCTGCCGGCTGCCGACGAGGGCGTTGGTCAGGTGCCCGTCGTCGGCCGCGCTCTCGTCGATGCGGTACTTGGTGCCGGCCGCGTCGACGAGGTAGCGGACCTGGTCCTGGCCCTGGACGTACAGCACCTGGCCGTCGGCGAGCCGGCCCTTGCCCTCCGTCAGCTTGTCGTCCCGTGCGGCGAAGACGAAGGCGGCCTTCTGCACCGTGTTGCCCTTGCCGCCGGGCTGTTCGCAGACCGCCCAGCGCTTGGCGGTGCCCGCGTCCTTCTCCTCGGGGAGCCGGTCGGGGGCGTACGGGATGCCGAGGATCGGCCCGCGCGGCGGCTTGCCCGCGTCCAGGATGTCGTCGCCGACCTGGACCACGTCGAACTCCTGCGGGTTCAGCAGCAGCCGGGCGGAGGCGAGGTTGAGCACGGGGTGCAGGAGGGTCTTCTTGTCCTTGCCCTTGCCGGTGCTGAGCACGACGTAACGGGTGGTGGACTTCTTGCCGACGATCACCTTGGCGCCGGGCTTGGACCAGTCGGTGGGAGCGGACGGCTTGAACATCCCCCAGGCACCGAAGCCGGCGAGGATCAGCGCGCCGACGATCAGGCTGGGGACGACGGCGCGCAACGGGCGCGGGGCGCCCTCCTCGGTACCCGTGGACGAGGGTTGGAGGAATGCGGCCACCGTGCGCTTCTTCGCAAAGGTGTACGCGTTGAGCTCGTCCCGCCGTGATGCCATGAGTGTGTCTGTCTCCCGTGTCTCCCCGCGCGGCCCAGGAGCGTACGCCTCCCCGTCCTCGGTGCCTGGCCGGGGTGCCGGACCCTGGCGCCGGACCCGGCCCCCTACTATGCCTGCTGACCGCGCGCGCCGGTGGGGCGGGTAGGGTGATCCAGCCGCCGAAGCCCCGGCTGGAGCGGGGCGGTCGGGTTGAGTTGGGGCCTTATGAACGGGGGAATGCCGGAATGATGGCTTCCGCGACGCGGACACGTCCGGCCAGGAACGCACAGCCGTCCGGAGGCCCGGCAACCGGCAGCCGGGGAGGCTCCCGTCGCGGCTCGCGCACGGCCCGTCCCGGCCCCGGCGGCACGGCCGCGCCCCGGCTGGACGGACGTGCCGGACAGACCGGTTCGTTCCGATTGCAACAGCTCGTACTCGTCGAAATCGCCGTCGCGCTGCTGCTGACCGCGTGGGTGGTCGAGCCGCTGCTGCTGGTGCCCGCCGGTGTCGTCGCCGCGGTCCTGGTGCTGCTCGCCGTGGTCCGCAGGCACCGCCGGTCGCTCCCGGAGTGGCTGAGCACCGTACTGGCGCTGCGCGCCCGAGGCCGCCGGGCCGCGTCCCTGGTGCTGCCCGCCGGTATCGAGCCGGGCCTGGCCCCGGCCGTGGAGTGCGAACCGGCCCTGCGCACCTACGCGTTCAGCGACCGGGACCGCCGCCCGGTCGGCATGATCGGCGACGGCACGTACCTCTCCGCGGTCGTCCAGGTCGAGTCGGACGCCACCGCGCTGCGGCCGGACCGCTCGGCGCGGCCGCTGCCGCTGACGCTCGTCCGGGACGCTCTGGAGGTCGACGGGATCCGGCTGGAGTCGGCGCAGGTCGTCCAGCACACGCAGCCCGCTCCCGCGCCGCATCTTCCGCAGCAGTCGGTGGCCGCGCGCAACTACGCGCCGTTGCAGGCCCGGACGGGGTCTCCGGCGCTGCGGATCACCTGGATCGCGCTGAAGCTGAACCCGGAGCTCTGCCCCGAGGCGGTGGCGGCGCGCGGCGGCGGGATCGTGGGCGCGCAGAAGTGCGCGGTACGGGCGGCGGACCAGCTGGCCAGCCGGCTGACCGGCGCCGGGTTCCGCGCGACGGTGCTGACCGAGCAGGAGCTCACCTCGGCGATCGCGACCTCGGCCTGTGTCAGCCCGCTGGCGATGGCGCAGGCGAGCAGGTCCGAGACACCGGGCCGCCGCACCGAGGAGACCTCGCGCACCTGGCGCTGCGACGACCGGTGGCACACCAGCTACTGGGTGAGCCGGTGGCCGCACCTGGGCGGCGGGGGCGCGTCGATGCCGCAGCTGGTGGCGCTGCTCACCTCCATCCCGGCGCTCGCCACGACGTTCAGTCTGACCCTGGGGCACGGCGACCGTTCGGCGGTCTCGGTCACCGGGCACATCCGCATCACCGGGCGCAGCGACGAGGAGCTGCTCGCCGCCCGCCACGAACTCGAGCGCACGGCGCGCGGTGTCAAGGCGTCGCTGGTGCGGCTGGACCGCGAACAGCTGCCCGGGGTGCTCGCCACACTGCCGCTCGGGGGTACCCGCTGATGTCCGCCACGACGAACCCCCGGTCCCGGCTCGGCTTCGGCCTGATCGGCCCGCGCCGTGGGCGCCACACCGTCTCCTTCGACGAACTGGGTTCGCTGGGGCTGCCGGTGGGCGACGACGGTACGGTCATCGGGGTGGACGCCGAGGGGCGTCCGGCGGTGCTGGGCATCAACCGGCCCACTCCGTACGAGGTGACGCTGATCGGTGGTCTGTGGACCGCGCAGGTGCTGGCGCTGCGTTCCGCGGCGACCGGGGCGCGGATCGCCGTGGAGACCGGCCGCGCGCAGGCGTGGACGGGCCTCGCCCAGGCGGCGGGCGGCGGTCAGCCGTGCATCTCGCTGCACGAGGTGGGACGGGTACCGCCGCAGGGCGCGTCGGCCGGGTCCCCCGTGGTCGTGGTGCGCGACTGCGGAATGCGGCCCCCGCGCGGGCGGGTCGTGGCGGGTCCCTGGCAGTCCGTCGTCACCCTGCTGCCGTATCTGAGCCCGGTGGCCCCCCGGCTGATGGAGAAGTCGGCGCTGGTGGGCATCCAGCGGGTGTCCCCGGACGAGGCCGCGCGGATCGGGCAGATCCTCAACCTCCAGGCCGCCGAGACGCAGGCGCTGTCCACGCTCGCCGACGGGGTCACCTTGTGGTGTACGGACCGGGACCGGCAGTTCGTGATGACGCAGGCGACCGACGCCGAGACCGGATTGTTGGGCGGCGCCCGCCGGATGGACTGAGCGGCCGGGCGGACGGCGCGCGTTGCCGGATTTGCCCGGTAATACGGCGCCGGACACGCGGTTTCGACCGCTTCGGCCCGCCGAGGCCCGGGCGGCGGGCCCACTTGTGGGTGGTACGTGACCTCCTGGACAGTTCTTCCCCTGGGGTATGCCCTGCCTCAGCACCGCCCCTGGCGATTAGGGTGTGTGGGGCGCGGCAGAGGAACCTGCGGACAGGCACTGCGCGTCGCAAGGGGGAGAGCCGGGCGGATCGGACAACGGGAACGGTCGCCCCCACCCACCACGGCACAAGGGTGCTCGACCACACCAGGAGGCAAAGTGAACGGCGATCGGGACGAGATCCGCGGGGGATGGAACACGCCCGTCGACGAGTCGTCCGACGCGGAGCCCGCCGAGATGACGGGTGAGTTCACCATCGATTACACCCCGCCGGCCTGGTACACGCAGAACGCGTCGGGGGATTCGTCGGGCGGGGCCGGGTCTCCTCTCGCTCCGCCTCCGCCGCCGCAGGGCCCGCCGTTGGCCGTGCCCGGTCTTCCGGCCGGCGGTGGCTTCCAGCCCGGCTGGTCGCCGAGCGCCCCGGAGGCGTCCGAACCGTCCACCCCCGAACCGCCCGCGGTGCCGCCCACGGCCGCCACCCCGGCCACGCCCCCCGCCTCACCCGGACCGGTCACCCCTGCCGCGGCGGCGGGCGGTCCGGACGGAGCGGACGCGGAGCAGAGCCCTGCCGGGCCGTTCGGCGGCGGCGACGTGGAGAGCGGCGCGACGATGCGGTTCTCACCCGCCGCCCTGAAGCGGGAGATCGCCGAGCGCGAGGCGGCGTCCGCCGCCGGGGCTCCGGGCTCCGCTCCGCAGGAACCCACCGCCCCGGAGTCCGGTCCCGAAACCGGCACCGGCGAGGCAGACGCCGACGCACCGGCCGCGTCGGACGCGTCGGCGCCCGAAGGAGCCGCGGACGGCGGGGAGACCACGGACGCCGAGGACGCCGACGACACGGCGGCGAGCACCGACGCCCCGGCGGCGGAACCCGAGGGGCCCGCCCTCGCGGAGTCCGGTACGGCGGAAGCCGACGCCACGCCGGAACAGGAGCCGCGGGACGCCCGCCCCTCCGTCGACGCGCCTCAGGACGCCCCGCCGCCGAACGCGCCGGTCCCGTGGTCGCCCGCACCCCCCGCGCAGGGTTCCCTTCCGCCGCTGCCGCCCGCCTTCCAGCCCGCCGCGCCGCAGCCCGGCGCCCCGCAGCCGGCCCCGCAGTGGCCGGGGACCGCGCCCGTGGCGGCCCAGCCGCCCGCCCCTGGCGCCGACGCCCCCGGCGGTTACGGCTTCCCGCAGGCCCCCGCGCTCGGCCCCGCCGCCACGCCCCAGCCGCCGGCCCCGCCGAACCCGTATGCCCCGCAGGGTGGTTACGGGTTCCCCCAGCAGCCGCCGCAGCAGCCGTACCCCGCCCAGGGTGCCCCGCAGCCGCCGCCGGCCGCCCCCGCCGGGCCGCAGGACGGCTACGGCTTCCCGCCGCAGGCCGCTCCGCAGCCGCAGGCTCCCCAGCCGCCGCAGAGCGCGCCGCTCCCCCCGCAGATCCCGCACCAGGGCCAGGGGGCCCAGAGCGCTCCGCACCCGTCCGTACCGGGGCCGCAGCACCCCGGTCAGCAGCCGGACGCCTACCGGCCCCCACCGCCCGGACCCCAGTCCCCGCCGGTCGACCCCCGTACCGGGGCGGCCTGGCCCACCCCGGTGACGCACGACCAGCGCGAGCGTTCCGTGCCGGGCGCCCCGCTCGGCTACACGGCCGCCGTCGAGCTGTCCTCCGACCGGCTGGTCCGGGGCAAGCAGAAGGCGAAGAGCAGCCGCAACCCCTCCGGCGCGTCCCGCTTCAAGCTGGGTGGCAAGAAGGAGGAGATCGAGCGGCAGCGCAAGCTGGAACTGATCCGCACACCGGTGCTGTCCTGCTACCGGATCGCGGTGATCAGCCTCAAGGGCGGTGTCGGCAAGACGACCACCACGACCGCGCTCGGTTCGACCCTGGCCACCGAGCGGCAGGACAAGATCCTCGCCATCGACGCCAACCCCGACGCCGGGACGCTCGGCCGCCGGGTGCGCCGGGAGACCGGCGCGACCATCCGCGACCTGGTCCAGGCGATCCCGTACCTGAACTCGTACATGGACATCCGCCGCTTCACCTCGCAGGCGCCCTCCGGTCTGGAGATCATCGCCAACGACGTGGACCCGGCCGTCTCCACGACCTTCAACGACGAGGACTACCGCCGGGCGATCGAGGTCCTCGGCAAGCAGTACCCGATCATCCTCACCGACTCGGGCACCGGCCTGCTCTACAGCGCGATGCGCGGGGTGCTCGACCTCGCCGACCAGCTGATCATCATCTCGACGCCGTCCGTCGACGGCGCCTCCAGCGCGTCCACCACGCTGGACTGGCTGTCGGCGCATGGCTACGCGGACCTGGTGCAGCGTTCCCTCACGGTGATCTCCGGGGTCCGCGAGACCGGGAAGATGATCAAGGTCGAGGACATCGTGCAGCACTTCGAGACCCGCTGCCGCGGCGTGGTCGTGGTGCCGTTCGACGAGCACCTGTCGGCCGGTGCCGAGGTCGACCTCGACATGATGCGGCCCAAGACCCGCGAGGCGTACTTCAACCTCTCCGCGCTCGTCGCCGAGGACTTCCAGCGCGCCCAGCAGCAGCAGGGGCTGTGGACGTCGGACGGCAGCAACCCGCCGCCGCAGTTCGCCCCGCCCATGCCGGGTCAGCAGACGCCCCCTCAGCAGGCGCCGGGCCGGCAGCCGTACGCCCCGCAGCAGCCCGCACAGCAGCCGTACCCGGGGCAGCCCTACCCCGGGCAGCAGCAGCCCTACCCGCCCCAGCAGTATCCCCAGCCGCCCTACGGGGCCCAGCCCCCGCAGCAGCCCTACCCGCCCTACGGCGGACCGGGGGCCCAGCAGAACGGCTGGCAGCAGGCGCCCCCGCCTCCGCAGCCGGGCGCGAATCCGCCCGGTCCGGCGCAGGCCGAAGGGCAGGCACCGCAGCCCGGCCCGGTACCGCCGGCCGGCTGGCAGCAGTACCCGCCGCAGCCGCCTTCGGCGCCTGGCCAGTAAGGCATTAGAGGTCTGAACCAATGAGGGCCCGCACCGTTCCCACGGTGCGGGCCCTCATGGCATTCCCGCAGACCACACGCGGTTTGGCCGACCGTTGACGCAGCACGGACCCGCTGATAAACCTTCGCTTCACCAGCTGGCGAACCAGAGATCTGCCCGCCTTCACCGTGCGAGTCATGACGCGAGGTCCACGTCCCATGGTCACAAGTTCCCCTCCACGCCCCGTCCGTCCGCGCGGCCGCCTGCGCCTCCTGCTCGCCTCCGGCGCCGCCGCGCTGGCCCTGGCCGCCGGATCCGTCGTCCCCGGGAGCCCGGTCGGTCCCGCCGCTCAGGAGGCGCGGGCGGCCGACTCGGGCACGTCGACGCTGACGGTCGCGGTCGCGCAGAGCGTCGACTCCCTGAGCCCGTTCCTCGCCCAGCGGCTGGTCTCCACGAGCATCTCCCGGCTGATGTACGACTTCCTGACCAACTACGACGCCAAGGACAACCACACGGTCCCCGGCCTCGCCACGAAGTGGGAGTCGTCGCCGGACAAGCTGACCTGGACGTACACCATCCGCTCCGACTCGAAGTGGTCGGACGGGCAGCGGGCCACCGCCGAGGACGCGGCCTGGACGTTCAACACGATGATGACGGACGAGGGCGCCGCCACGTCGAACGGCAGCTTCGTCGGCAACTTCAGGAAGGTCACGGCCCCCGCCCCGGACAAGCTGGTCATCGAGCTGAAGCAGCCTCAGGCCACCATGACGGCGCTGGACGTGCCCATCGTGCCCGAGCACGTCTGGGAGAAGGTCTCCGACTTCTCGAAGTTCAACAACGACAAAGACTTCCCGATCGTGGGGAACGGGCCGTTCATCCTGACGGACTACAAGGTCGACAGCTATGTGAAGCTGAAGGCCAACAAGGACTTCTGGCGCGGCGCGCCCAAGTTCGACGAGATCGTCTTCCGGTACTACAAGGACCAGGACGCCGCCGTCGCCGCACTGCGCAAGGGTGAGGTCTCCTTCGTCGCCGGCAGCCCGAGCCTGACCCCGGCCCAGGCCGCCTCGCTGCAGGGCGCCGACAACATCAAGGTGAACGACGCCCCCGGCCGGCGCTTCTACGCACTGGCCGTCAACCCGGGCGCGCGGACCAAGGACGGCAAGAAGTTCGGCGACGGGGATCCGGCGCTCCGGGACCAGAAGGTCCGTCAGGCGCTCTTCATGGCGGTCGACCGGGAAGCCGTCGTCGACAAGGTCTTCCAGGGCCACGCGGTGGAGGGCGAGGGGTACATCCCGCCCCGCTTCGACTCGTACTTCTGGAAACCGTCAGCCGAACAGAAGTTCGCCTACGACCCGGCGAAGGCCGGTGCCCTGCTGGACGAGGCCGGCTACAGGAAGAACGGCGCGGGCAAACGGACCGGCAAGGACGGCAAGCCGCTCGACTTCCGCATCCTGTGCCACGCCACCGACCCGAACGACAAGGCGATCGGCAAGTACCTCCAGGAGTGGTGGGGCGACCTGGGCATCGGCCTGAAGGTCGACTGCATGGACAACGTCTCCGACCCCTGGTTCGCCGGTGAGTACGACCTCGCCTTCGACGGCTGGTCCGTCAACCCGGACCCGGACTTCGTGATGTCGATCCACACCTGCGCCGCGCTCCCGGCGAAGGCGAAGGAGACGGCGGCGACCGACAACTTCATCTGCGACAAGCGGTACGACGAGCTGTACGCGAAGCAGCTCGCCGAATACGACCCCGCCAAACGGGCTGACCTGGTCAAGAGGATGGAGTCGCGGCTGTACGACCTGGGGTACATGAATGTCATGGCGTACCCGAATGCCGTCGAGGCCTACCGCACCGACCAGATCGCGTCGATCACGACGATGCCCTCCGACGCGGGAAACATCTACGGCCAGGACGGTTACTGGAGCTGGTGGTCCGCTGCCCCGGCGACCGGCGCCTCGGGCGGTTCGTCCGGTGGTGGCGGCAGCTCCACCGGGGTCCTCGTCGGGGTCGGAGTCGCCGTAGTCGTCCTCGCCGGTGGCGGGCTGCTGTTCGCCATGCGTCGCCGTTCCACCGCGGAAGACCGTGAATAGTCCATGAGCTCTGAAAGCACTCCCGCGGTCCTCGCGGGCGCGGCGGGCGCGGGCACCGCGCGGGCCGACGGCACGGCTCCGGTCGTGCCGTCGGCCCGCGGGCCACGCGCCCGCGGCACGACCGCGTACCTCCGCTACACGGCGGGCAAGCTGGCCGGTGCGGCCGTCTCGCTGTTCGCCGTGCTCGTCACCAGCTTCTTCCTCTTCCGGCTGATCCCCGGCGACCCGGTCAAGCAGATGACCGGCGGCCGCCAGGTGTCGGCCGAGCAGATCGCCGCGATGCGCCGCGAATTCGGGCTGGACCTGCCGCTGTGGCAGCAGTTCACCGAGTACTGCGGCAAGGCCCTGACCGGCGACTTCGGTACGTCGTACCAGTTCCACGCCCCCGTCGTGGACAAGATCGCCGAGGCGCTGCCCGCCACGCTGCTGCTCACCGGTACCGCCTTCGTCATCTACACGGTGATCGGTATCTGGCTGGGGTCGCGGTCCGCGTGGCGTAACGGTTCTGCGGGTGACCGCTTCCACACGGCGTTCGCCCTGACGCTGTACTCGGTGCCGTCGTTCTGGCTGGGTCTGCTCCTGATCATCACCCTGTCGGTGGGCATCGGCCCGATCCCCGGGCTCTTCCCGACCGGCGGTATGGAGTCGGGCCCCGGCAGCGGCCTCGACCACGTCCTGGACGTGGCCCACCACCTGGTCCTGCCGGTCGTCACGCTCGTCGCCGTCGAGTACGCCCGCACCCTGCTGGTGATGCGTTCCTCGCTGCTCGACGAGATGGGCAGCGACTATCTGACGACCGCTCGGGCGAAGGGGCTGCGCGACGACCTCGTACGCCGCCGCCACGCCGTCCCGAACGCGATGCTGCCGACCGTCACCCTGCTCTTCGTGAACCTCGGCAACACGGTGGCCGGCGCCATCCTGGTGGAGACGGTGTTCTCCTGGCCGGGCCTCGGCGGCCTCTTCTACCAGGCGCTCAGCGTGCCGGACCTGCCGCTGGTGCAGGCCCTGTTCTTCGTCTTCGCCGCAGCGGTGATCCTGATGAACACGCTCGCCGATGTGATCTATCCGCTCCTCGATCCCCGGGTGGGCCGATGACGACCACGACCGACGCGGTACCGGGCCCCGGACCGCGCAGCCTCGCCCGGACCCGGCGGCGTCAGGCCGCCGCCCGCTTCTGGCGCCAGTACCGCGGCCACCGGGCCGGGCTCGCCGGGCTCGTCGTCCTCGCACTGATCGCGGTGTGCGCCCTGGCCGCGCCCTGGCTGGTGGGCGCCGACGCGCAGAGCGTCACCGCCGCGCCCGGCAGCGCGCTGGAGTCACCGAGCGCGGCCTTCCCGCTGGGCACCGACCAGTTCGGCCGCAGTCTGCTGGCCCTGCTGGTCTGGGGGACGCGGGTCTCGCTGACCGTCGGCCTGCTCGCCGCGTTCCTCTCCGTGGCCATCGGCACCCTGGTGGGCATCACCGCGGGCCACTTCAAGGGCTGGTACGGCAACGTCGTCATGCGGATCACCGACTGGTTCCTGGTGATGCCGACGCTGGTGCTGGCCATCGCGCTGGCCACCGTGCTCTCGCGGTCCGTCTGGACGACGATCCTGGCGATCGGCGTGACGACCTGGCCGACGACCGCCCGGCTGGTACGGGCGCAGACCCTGTCCGTGGAGGCCCGCCCGTACATCGAACGCTCCAGGGCGCTCGGCGGAGGACACCGCCACGTCATGTCCCGCCATGTCCTGCCCAATGTGATGCCGCTGGTGCTCGCCCAGACGACGCTGGTGATCTCCACCGCCATCCTCACCGAGGCGACGCTCGCCTTCCTCGGGCTCGGCGATCCCACGATCGTCTCCTGGGGCGGGCTGCTCCAGGACGCCCGGGAGGCCGGGGCCGTCAGCTCCGGCAACTGGTGGTACCTCGCTCCGCCCGGACTCGCCATCGCGGTCGTCGCCCTCGCGTTCACGCTGTGCGGCCGCACCGTCGAGTCCGTGCTCAACCCCAAGCTGGGGGTTTCCCGTTGACCGCTGTGAAGCAAGAGACCGCACCGAGGCCCGCGTCCGGTCAGCCGCTGCTCGACGTCAGGGACCTGCGGGTCACCTACGGTTCGGGGCCCTCGGCCGTGCCCGCCGTGCGCGGGGTCGACCTGCGGGTCGAGGCGGGCCGGAAACTGGGCATCGCCGGCGAGTCGGGCTGCGGGAAGTCGACGCTGGCGCTCGCGCTGCTGCGGCTGCTGCCGCCGTCCGCGACGCTGAGCGGTGAGATCCTGCTCGACGGCGAGGACGTCCTCACCATGAAGTGGGGGCGGCTGCGGGCCGTGCGCTGGGCGGGTGCCTCGATCGTCTTCCAGGGCGCGATGCACTCGCTGAACGCGGTGCACCGCATCGGGGACCAGATCGCCGAACCGATTCTGCTGCACCGCAAGGCCACCGCGGCCGCCGCCCGGAAGCGCGCGGGCGAACTGCTGGAACAGGTGGGCCTCCCGTCGGCGCGCGCCGACGCCTACCCGCACGAGCTCTCCGGCGGTCAGCGCCAGCGCGTGATGATCGCCATGGCGCTGGCCTGCGACCCCCGGCTGATCGTCGCCGACGAGCCGACGACCGCCCTGGACGTGATGATCCAGGCGCAGATCCTGCGGCTGATCGAGCAGCTCGTCGCCGACCAGGACCTCGGCCTGATCATGATCAGCCACGACCTGGCGGTGCTCTCCGACACCTGCGACCGGCTGGCGGTGATGTACGCGGGCCGGGTCGTCGAGGAGGGCCCGGCGAAGCAGGTGTACGAGAACGCCCGGCACCCGTACGGAAACGCCCTGTCGGCCGCCTTTCCCACCATCGGCGACCTCTCCTCCCGGCACGCCCCGCGCGGACTGCCGGGCGACCCGCCGGATCCGGCGGCGCTGCCGTCCGGCTGTACGTTCCACCCGCGCTGTCCGGTGGCGCTGGAGTCCTGCGCCACCGAGGACCAGGAGCTGCGGGACGCCGGGGAGGGCCGCCGGGCGGCCTGTGTGCTCGTGGAGCCGGGCCGCCCCGGGACGCCGGGCCTCCAGGACGGCACCGAGACGGCGAGGAGCTCGTCATGACCACCACTCCCCCTGCCCCGCTGCTCAGCGCCGAGGCACTGAAGATCGCCTTCCCCGGCCGCCGCGGGGCGTCGACGGCGCGTGCCGTCGACGGGGTCGACCTGGACATCGGCCCGGGCGAGATCGTGGCCCTGGTCGGCGAGTCGGGCTGCGGCAAGACGACGCTGGCCCGGTCGCTGCTGGGCCTGGTGCCGCCGACCTCCGGCCGGGTCACCTTCGGCGGCGAGCCGCTGGACTACTCCGGCCGGGCGCTGAAGGCGTACCGCAAGCGCGTGCAGCTGGTCCTCCAGGACCCCAGCGGCTCCCTGAACCCGCGCCACACGGTGTACGACGCGGTGGCCGAGGGACTGCGCATCCACGGATACGCGGGCGACGAGCACACGGCCGTCTCCGACGCGCTGGCACGGGCGGGGCTGCGTCCGCCGGAACGATTCTTCCTGCGGTATCCGCACGAGCTGTCCGGTGGGCAGCGGCAGCGTGTGGTGATCGCGGGGGCGCTCGTGCTGGAGCCGGAGCTGATCGTCGCGGACGAGCCGGTGGCCTCGCTGGACGCGTCCGTACGCGGCGAGATCCTGGCCCTGCTGCTGCGGCTCCGCGACGAGCTGGGGCTGTCGGCGCTGGTGGTCACGCACGATCTGGGGCTGGCCTGGAACATCGCGGACCGGGTCGCGGTGATGTATCTGGGCCGGATCGTCGAGACGGGCGCCGTGGAGCAGATCCTGACGGCGCCCCGGCACCCGTACACACAGGCCCTGCTGTCGGTGCTGCCGGAGGCGCAGGGCGATCCGGTGATCCTGACGGGCGAGCCGCCGGACCCGTCGAACGTCCCGTCCGGCTGCCGCTTCCACGCCCGCTGCCACGTCCTGGCCTCGGGCGAGGCGGAGCGCGCGGGCGTCGCGGAGGCGTGCCGGACGCAGGACCTGCCGGTCCTGGAGGGCGGCGACCGGACGCAGGTGGCGTGTCACTGGGCGGCGGCGGCCCCGGTGGCCGCCACCCCGTGAACCGGGGCCGGGTTACCGGGGGCCGGGCTGCGGGCGGACGGTGAGGATCTGCTCGGCCCGGCCCACCGGACCGACGGCGTCGTGGAGCACCGTGCTGGTGAGCCCGTGCCCGGCAGGGCCGAAGGCGACCGAGGTGTCCAGACCGGTCCAGGGGCCCTCGGGGCTGCGGTGGAGATGGATGGTCAGGTCCATGTTGGGATACATCCACTCCGTGGGCCGCTGCCGCACCGTGATGCCGTTGGCGGTGTCCACGAGGGCGATGTAGGACGCCACCGGGCCGCTCGGTTCGCCCGCGACGAGGTCCAGCCCGGTGGTGATCCAGGCGGTGGCACGGCCGACGGCGGGTGAGGCCGGCCGTCGGACGTCGAGCGAGGCGATGAAGCCGCCGCCCCACACATCGGTCATCGCCCACCGGGGAAAGGTCTCCGGCAGGGCGAGCGGCTCGTCGGGGGTCCCGGCGATCGCGGCGGTGTCCAGAGCCGCGAGAAGCCAGGCGCGGGCCCGGACCACCGGGCGGTCCCCTATGACGACGACGGCTTCCAGGAGTTCGACCGTGCGGCCGGGCCGGACGGTCTCCACCGTGATCTCGCACTCGTCCAGCGCGATACGTCCGAGGATGTCGTAGCTGATCCGGGCCACCGTCAGGCCGGTGTCGGGCCCCGCCGCGAGAAACCGGTCGATCGCGTGGGCGACGAGCCCGGCCAGCGGGCTGAAGTGCTGTTCGTCGGCGCTCCAGGCGCCCTGCGCGTGGGCCGTGGGCTTGTACCGGCCCTCACCCGTGCGCTGGTAGTAGCTGTCGGCCGAAGGGGTCGGAGCGGTCACGGAATTCTTCTCCTCCTGCGGGACACCGGGAGCCGTCCCGGCCGGAAACGCCTCAGGCGCGCGCGTACGCCTCGATCAGCTCGCTGGACCGCTTCACGTCGGCGGCCATCGCCACCAGCAGGTCGTCGACCGAGTCGAACTTGAGCATGCCGCGTACGTAGGCGAGGAAGTCCACGGCCACGTGCAGCCCGTACAGGTCGAGGCCGACCCGGTCGATGGCGTAGGCCTCGACGGTCCGCTCGGTACCGTCGAACTGCGGGTTCGTGCCGACGGAGATCGCGGCGGGCATGGCCTCGCCCTCGACCGTCAGCCAGCCGGCGTAGACGCCGTCCGCGGGGATCGCGCTGTGCGGGAGGGTCTCCACGTTCGCCGTGGGGAAGCCGAGCGCCCGGCCGCGCTGCGCGCCGCGCACCACGGTGCCTTCGACCCGGTGCGGGCGGCCGAGGATCTCCGCGGCCCCCTCGACGTCGCCGTCGGCGATCAGCCGCCGGGTGAGGGTGGAGGAGAACGGCTCGCCGCCGCCCGCCTCGCCGCTCACGAAGAGGTCGATGACCTCGACCTGGTAGTCGTACGTGGCGCCGAGCTCGGCCAGCAGCGTGACATCGCCCGCCGCGCGGTACCCGAAGCGGAAGTTCGGGCCCTCGATGACCAGCTGGGCGTGCAGTTTGTCGACGAGCACCTTGACGACGAAGTCGGCGGGCGCCAGCTTCGAGAAGTCGGTGGTGAACGGCAGGATCAGCACCGCGTCGACACCCAGGTCCGCCATCAGCTCCGCGCGCCGGCGGTGCGGGGCGAGCAGCGGCGGGTGGGTGCCGGGGCGCACGACCTCGCTGGGGTGCGGCTCGAAGGTGACGACGACGGCCGGGACCCCGAGCTCACGCGCCCGCTCCACCGCACGGCCGATGATCAGCTGATGGCCGCGGTGGACCCCGTCGTAGGAGCCGATGGTGACGACGCTGCGTCCCCAGTCCTCGGGGATGTCCTCCAAGCCGCGCCAGCACTGCACCGTGACCGCTCCTTGTCCGAACCCGTGTACGTGTGTATGTCCCTTACGCAGGTCTAAGACTGCCATGCTCACGTCCCGCGGCTTGCATCGGCACCGTCATCGCGGGCCGTGATCCGCCCAGTGCCTCCACGGTCCGCCGGGCCCCGGGGCCGACCACGGCGGCCCACTCCTGGGGTGCGTCGGCCAGCCACGCCAGCACCAGCCCGGCGAACCGGGGCTCGTCGCGGGCGAGCTCGACCAGCGTGCGGTCGAAGCGCGCCGCGCCCTCGGTCGTCCGGACGAGCAGCATCCCGGTGCGGTGCACCAGGGCGCGGGTCCGGGGCTCGGGGCGGCTGCCGGAGTCCGCCGCCGCGGCCCGCAGCAGCGCTTCGAGTACCTCCGGGTCACCGCCGGTGCCCTGCTCGAATTCCAGCAGCACCTCCAGCAGCTCGGCCCGCAGCGGCCTCGACGCGGGACTTCCCCCGGCGGCCAGGACCCGGGCCAGCGCGGCCCGCACCGGCGGAGGGGCGGGCCTCTCGCGCAGCAGCCCGGTCACCAGGGGCAGCAGCAGCGCACGGGCGGCGGGGCTGTGTTCGAGGCGGAGCTCCACATAGGCGGCGGCCTGGACGCCGTCCTCGGGATGGCTGTCGATGTACCGCCGTACGAGGGCGGGGGCGTGCAGGGCCAGGGCCGGGGTGTCCATCCGGGCCAGTTCCCGCAGGACGTCGGCGGCCGCGTCCCCGGGCAGCGACAGCCGTGCGCCCAGGGCCGCGAGCACCGGCTCGGGATGTTCGGGGAACACCTCGGTCAGCAGGGCCACGGGCAGCCCGGGGTCTCCGGCGGCGAACAGCCGCAGGGCCCGCGCGAGATGGCGGCGCCCGGTGTGCGGGTCGCGGACGAGGGCCGTCAGCGCGGGGGCGTGCAGGGCGGGGTCGCCGGGGCGGGCGAGCAGAGCGGAGGCGGCCTCGCGCAGCAGGGTGCGGTCCTCGTCCGTGAGCGTGCCCTGCTGGGCGAGGAGCGGGGCGTACGCGGCGGCGGCCGCCCGCCGTCCGGGCCGCCGCCCGTCGTGCGCCCAGCGGTCGACGGCCCGGCAGAGGGCGGCCGGCTCGTCCTCGGCGAGGGTCGCCAGCAGCTCGGCGGCGCGCGGGTGGGTGGACTCCACGAGGGCTTCGGTCAGGTCGTCGACGGCGAGGTCGCGGCGTGCGTACAGCAGTGCCTGCGCGGCGGCGGCCACGGTGGCCCGCATCGGCACGCCCTCCTCGGCGTACAACGGGGTCTCGTCGGTGAACCACCGGCAGAGCAGGACCTGCACGGTGCGCGGATGGGCGGCGAGGCGGCGGTCCACGGCGTCCAGATAGCGCTCGCCGCCGTGCGGATCCCCGTCGCCGGAGCCGGCCGCTCCGCCGTCCCGCACAGCCCTGTCGCCGTGCGCCGCGTCCTCGCCCCCCGCGACCGCTTTCCCGTCCGGACTCCGGCCGGTCTCGCCCCGTGGGGCGCCGTCGGCGGGCACGAGGCGGCGCAGGAGGTCGATCCGGACGCTCTCCGGAAGCGTCAGCCGCCGCCAGAACCACGGTTCGAACGCGGCGTAGGGCCCGCCGTGCGCCGGGCCGTCGCCGCTCCGGGGCCACCGGGTGATCCGCCCCGTGAGGACCCGCAGCACCCCGGCGTACGGCCGCGCGTCCGGGACCCGCAGCAGACTCTCCCGGAGCAGCCGGGCCGCCCACCACACGGCGTCGGCCCGCCGGGCGGGGTGACGGCCGTCGTCCCCCTCGCCGGCCGCGAGCCGGTCCGTCGCCTCGATCAGGTCGGCCATCCGGTACGCGAGCGCCGCGCTCCCCCGCCGTCGTTCCAGCAGGAGCATCGCCTGGATCACCGGGCCGATGCGGTGGCGCGGGACGGGCAGGCTGCGGGGCTCCGACCGCTCGGGGGTCTCCTCCGCGCCGGGCGCGTCCGGTACGGCCTCCCCCTCCGCGTGCCAGCGGTGGACCAGCGCGTGCAGTGCGGCGTCCAGGTCCAGGTGCGCGCCCTGCACCCAGTCGCCCAGCTCCTCGTGGGCGAAGCGGTAACCCGCGCCCGCCGGGGCCAGCAGCCCTTCGGTGAGGACCGCCGACGCCCATCCCGTACGCCACGGGAACAGCTCCTCGAAGGCCGCCCGGTCCAGCTCCCCCTGTCCCGGTCCCAGGCACCGCCGGGCCGCCTCGTGGACCTGGCCCGCGACCTGCGCCGCCAGCCGGCGCACGGCGGTGCCCCGGATCCTGGTTTCGGCCTCCGCCCCGATACGGACGGCGATCCGGAGGCAGGCGAGGTCCAGATGGGCCGCGAAGACCTCCTCGGTGCCGGGCCTGCCCGGGACGTCCGGGGGAAGCGCCTCCCGCACCCCGGCGAGCAGCCGCAGGGTCAGCGGGTGGCGGTCGTGGCCCTGGGCGATCGCGTCCGGCGGGATGCCGTACCGCTCCTTGGCGCACCGGGCCTGCTCCGGAGTCAGGTCGCCCAGCCGGACGGCGGGTGGCAGCCCCGGGGCGGGCCGCTCCGGGCGGTGCAGGGCGTCGGCGGGGTACAGCGCCCCGGCCCTCTCCCAGTGCTCCGGGCGGCAGGCGACGGCCATCCGCACGCCTTGGGCCCGCAGCCAGTCCACCGTGGCCCGGGTCCACTCGGCGAGCCGGTGGGCGAGCAGCGGTGGCATCTCCTCGGGGCCGTCCACGACCACCAGCAGGGGCTCGCCCGACGCGGCGGCGAGGGTGGCGACCCGCTCGGCGGTGGCCGCCGCGGTCCCGGCCCGGCCGGCCGCCGCGCTGACGATCCGCCCGGAGCGGCCGAGCGCGCGGGTCAGCGCGTCGGCGACCGAGGTGTCCTCGGCCAGCAGGTCGGCGCCGCGCAGCCAGAGGGTGAGGGCGGGGACGGCGCCGCCTGCCCGCCGGACGGCCAGGGCGGCCAGTTCGGTGGTGCGGCCCGTCCCGGGGAGGCCGACGAGTCCCAGCACGGGCGCGGTCGCGTGTGCGAAGGCGGTGAACTCGGCCGCCACGTCGGGCCGTTCCACCGGCTCGGGGCCGTCCGGCCGGTGGCCGAGCGTGGTCGCGGTCAGCTGGAGGGCGCCCGCGAGGTTCAGGTCGCGCCCGTATCCGGGGACGACGTTCGCGTTGCGCCGCAGCAGTTCGCCCAGCGGGCCCGCGTCGTCCGGCCCGGGGCCGTGGGTGCCGAGCGGCACGGCGAGCCCGGCGGCCTCGTGTCCGGCCCGCAGGGCGGTGGAGAGGACGCCGAGCACGGCCCCGGTACGCGGATCGGTCACCGGGCCCCCGACGGCCGCCCCGCCCGACCGCAGGGCGTCCCGCCCGTCCGTGCCGAGCGCCAGCTCCAGGGCTTCGCCCACGGCGTGGCCGCGCCCGCCCTCCTCGTAGGTCGCGGGGGTCGTCCCCAGCACCCGGGCCTCCCGCCAGCCGTGGGCGGCGATGCGCACATAGGTGCCGGTCCCGATCCGCTCGCGTACGGCGACGGGCGACGGTTCCACGCCCAGCGCGTCGGGTCCGCCGGTGCGCAGCAGGGCGAGGCCCAGGGCGGGCAGTTCGGTGACGTCGTCCGGGTCCAGGGCACGGGTCCGCCCGTCCGGGGCGTGCAGGACGAGCGGTACGGCCGAGGCCACGACCTGATGGCTGGTGACGACCGTCCCGCGGTCGTCCGCGACGAATCCGGTCCCCCGCGGCCGGCCGGCCTGATCGCAGATACTCACCAGTGTCGACCGGTCCCCGCTGCCCATGGGTCCGACGGTAGGACCCGGATGATCGACACGGGGCGCACACGGGGGAAAGCGCCCCCCGCGCCCCCCTCGATCACTCCGAGCGCCCGCCCGTCGGAGTGAATACCCGGGTCCTCCTGAACAGGAATGACCGCGGGGCGGGGAATCGTGGAGCGGGCACCGGGGGGACTGCCCGCTCCACGGGAGAAGACCCCCCACGGCCCGGACGACGGCCCCCGGGCGCCCGCCACGCTCGGAGCGTGCCGGGCGGTGGCCTGCGATCGGACGGCCACGCCCCGGCACGCGCGCTCTCTCCGGCCGGAGACCGCCCGACAGGCTCTCAGGCGAAGACGGCGAGGCTCTTGGCCTTGCCCTTCTGCTCCTCGACGAGCACCAGGAACGCCCCGTCGGGTCCGAAGACACCGACCGGTCCCGGCGGGTAGGCCGGCATGTCCACGCGTACACCGTTGAGCAGCAGCCTGGCCCGCTTCTCGTCCACGTCCCAGCGGGGGAACGCCGACGCCGCGGCCTCGGCCACCGGCATGACGGTCAGCTCCTCCTGGTGCTGGTCCAGGGTGCGGGCCGCGTCGATCCCGTACGGCCCGACCCGGGTGCGCCGCAGCGCGGTCAGGTGTCCGCCGACCCCGAGTCCGGCGCCCAGGTCGCGGGCCAGGGCGCGGATGTACGTACCCGAGGAGCAGACGACCGAGACGACGAGGTCGAGGACGGGGGTGCCGTCCTCGGCGACCGCCTCGCGGACGTCGTAGACGCGGAAGGAGGAGACCGTCACCGGGCGGGCCGGGATCTCGAACTCCTCGCCGCCGCGCACCCGTGCGTACGACCGCTTGCCGTCGATCTTGATGGCGCTGACCTTGGACGGCACCTGCATGATCGCCCCGGTCAGGGCGGCGATCCCCGCGTCGACGGCCTCCCGCGTCACGCCGGAGGCGTCGGTGGACGAGGTGATCTCGCCCTCCGCGTCGTCGGTGACGGTGTCCTGGCCGAGCCGGATCGTACCGAGGTACTCCTTCTCGGTCAGGGCGAGGTGGCCGAGCAGCTTGGTCGCCCGTTCGACGCCGAGCACGAGGACGCCGGTCGCCATCGGGTCCAGCGTGCCGGCGTGGCCGACCCGCCGGGTACGGGCGATGCCGCGCATCTTGGCCACGACGTCGTGCGAGGTGAAACCGGCCGGCTTGTCGACGACGACAAGCCCGTCCGGCGTCTTGTCCTGCTTGTTCTGCGTCATGCGGAAGGCGAGTCCTCGTCGTTCTCGTCCTCCGGCTTGCGGTACGGGTCCGCGTCACCGGCGTACGTGGCGCCGGAGGACGCCTCGCGGACCTTGGCGTCCGAGGCGCGGGCCCGGTCGAGCAGGTCCTCGATCGCCTTGGCGTTGTCCGGCAGGGCGTCGGCCACGAAGGCCAGCGTCGGGGTGAACTTCGTCCCCGCCGCGGCGCCGACCGCCGAGCGCAGGATGCCCTTGGCGCTCTCCAGGCCCGCGGCCGCGCTGGCCCGCTCCTCGTCGTCGCCGTAGACCGTGTAGAAGACCGTGGCCTCCCGCAGGTCGCCGGTGACGCGGGTGTCCGTGATGGTCACGTGCGTGCCCAGACGCGGGTCCTTGATACCGCGCTGCAGTTTTTCGGCGACCACCACCTGGATGAGGTCCGCCAGCTTCTTCGCCCGCGCGTTGTCGGCCACTGGTCCGTCTCCTTCTGAGGCTCTGCTCAATCGTCTTCGTCGCTGTGCAGCCGCCGCCGTACGGACAGCAGCTCCACTTCCGGCCGGCTCGCGATCATGCGTTCGCACCGGTCGAGTACGTCTGTGAGGTGTCCGGTGTCCCCGGAGACCACGGCAAGGCCGATCTCGGCCCTGCGGTAGAGGTCGTGGCCGCCCGTCTCCGCGACGCTCACCGCGAACCTGCGGTGGAGCTCGGCGACGATCGGGCGGACGACGGAACGCTTCTCCTTCAGCGACCGTACGTCGCCGAGGAGCAGGTCGAAGGACAGAGTCCCCACATACATGTATGCCCGGATGTCCCGCCGGTTCGGGTTCGCGCCCCGCCATCGCTTGGCAGGGACACCAGAACCGTACACGGAACGGCCGGGGCCGATCGACGGAAATACGACCCGTCGACCGGCCCCGACTGTGGAAGAGAGCCCGGGGGTCTCCCCCCGGGAATCCCCGTTGATCAGCCTCGCGGCTTCTCGCGCATCTCGTACGTCGCGATGACGTCGTCGATCTTGATGTCGTTGAAGTTCCCGAGGTTGATACCGCCCTCGTAACCTTCGCGGATCTCGGTGACGTCGTCCTTGAAGCGGCGCAGACCGGAGATGTTGAGGTTCTCCGCGATGACCTTGCCGTCGCGCAGCAGGCGCGCCTTGGTGTTGCGCTTGACCTCGCCGGAGCGGACCAGCACACCGGCGATGTTGCCCAGCTTGGACGAGCGGAAGATCTCGCGGATCTCCGCCGTGCCGAGCTCGACCTCTTCGTACTCCGGCTTGAGCATGCCCTTGAGGGCCGCTTCGATCTCTTCGATCGCCTGGTAGATGACCGAGTAGTACCGGACGTCCACGCCTTCGCGCTCGGCCATCTGCTCGGCACGCCCCGCGGCGCGCACGTTGAAGCCGATCACGATGGCGTCGGAGCCGGTCGCCAGGTTGATGTCCGACTCGGTGACCGCACCCACACCGCGGTGCAGGACCCGGATGTCGACCTCTTCACCGACGTCGAGCTGGAGCAGCGAGGACTCGAGAGCCTCCACCGAACCGGACGCGTCGCCCTTGATGATGAGGTTGAGCTCCTGGACCAGACCGGCCTTGAGCGCCTCGTCCAGGTTCTCCAGGGAGAACCGGACACCCTTGCGGGCGAAGTTGGCGTTGCGCTCACGGGCGGCACGCTTCTCGGCGATCTGACGGGCCGTACGGTCCTCGTCGACCACCAGGAAGTTGTCGCCGGCACCCGGGACGTTCGTGAGACCCAGGACCAGGACGGGGGTCGAGGGACCCGCTTCCTGGACGTTCTGACCGTTGTCGTCGAGCATCGCCCGGACACGGCCGTACGCGTCGCCGACGACCATCGTGTCGCCGATGCGCAGCGTTCCGCGCTGGACCAGGACGGTCGAGACGGCACCGCGGCCGCGGTCGAGGTGGGACTCGATCGCAATGCCCTGCGCGTCCTGCTCCGGGTTGGCCCGCAGGTCGAGCGAGGCGTCGGCGGTGAGGACGACGGCCTCCAGCAGTGCCTCGATGTTGAGGCCCTGCTTGGCGGAGATGTCGACGAACATCGTGTCGCCGCCGTACTCCTCGGCCACCAGCCCGAACTCGGTGAGCTGACCGCGCACCTTGGTCGGGTCGGCACCCTCGACGTCGATCTTGTTGACCGCGACCACGATCGGCACCTCGGCCGCCTTGGCGTGGTTCAGCGCCTCGATCGTCTGGGGCATCACACCGTCGTTCGCCGCGACCACGAGGATCGCGATGTCGGTGGACTTCGCACCACGCGCACGCATGGCGGTGAACGCCTCGTGACCCGGGGTGTCGATGAAGGTGATGCGGCGGTCCTCGCCGTTGACCTCGGAGGAGACCTGGTACGCACCGATGTGCTGCGTGATGCCACCGGCCTCGCCCGCTACGACGTTCGTCTTGCGGATCGCGTCCAGCAGCCGGGTCTTACCGTGGTCGACGTGACCCATGACGGTCACGACCGGCGGACGGGAGACCAGTGCCTCTTCGCCGCCCTCGTCCTCACCGAACTCGATGTCGAAGGACTCGAGCAGCTCGCGGTCCTCCTCCTCCGGGCTGACGATCTCGAGGACGTAGTTCATCTCGTCCGCGAGGAGCTTCAGCGTCTCGTCGGAGACGGACTGCGTGGCGGTGACCATCTCGCCGAGGTTCATCATCACGGCGACGAGCGACGCCGGGTTGGCGTTGATCTTCTCCGCGAAGTCGGTCAGCGAGGCACCGCGCGACAGCCGGACGGCCTGCCCGTTGCCGCGGGGCAGCATGACGCCGCCCACCGACGGGGCCTGCATGGCCTCGTACTCCTGACGCCTCTGCCGCTTCGACTTGCGACCGCGACGCGCGGGACCACCGGGACGACCGAACGCACCCTGTGTGCCACCGCGGGCACCCGGGCCGCCGGGACGGCCACCGAAGCCGGGACGACCGCCGAAGCCGCCGCCACCACCGGGACGGCCCGCGCCGCCACCGCCACCGGGACCACCGGGACGGCCTGCGAAGCCGCCGCCACCGCCGCCACCGGGACGGCCCGCGAAGCCGCCGCCACCGGGACGACCGCCACCGGCACCGCCGGGACGACCACCGGCACCGGGACCACGGCCACCGCCGGGGCCCCCACCGGGGCGCGGACCCGCTGCGGGGCGCTGCGGCATCATGCCCGGGTTCGGGCGGTTACCGGCCGGGCCGCCGCCCGGACGGGGAGCCTGCGGACGGGGCATGCCGCCCGGAGACGGACGTGCGCCACCCTGGCCCTGGGGACGCGGAGCGCCGCCCGGACCACCCTGCGGACGCGGGGCGCCGGGGCGCTCCTGACCGCCGCCGGGGCGCGGGGCACCGCCGGGACGGGGCGCCTGGGGGCGCGCCATGCCGGTGGAGCCGCCGGAGGTGAAGGGGTTGTTGCCCGGACGGGGACCCGCCGGACGTGCGCCGGGGCGGGGTGCGCCCTGGCCCGCGGGGCGGGCCGGACGGTCGCCGCCGCGCTCGCCGCCACGGCCGCCGTCACGCTGGCCGCCGTCACGCTGGCCGCCGGCCGGAGCCGGACGGGCGGGACGGGGGCCGGGGGTGGCGCCGGTGGGACGGGGGGCCTGCTGCGGTGCCGCGGGGCGCTCCTGGCGCTCCGGCGCGGGGGCCGGCGCGGAGAACTCGGCGGCGGGCACCGGGGTGACCGGGGCCGGCTTGGGCGCGGGCTTCGGTCCCGGACGGGGACCGGCGGCCGGCGCCGCGGGGGCGCTGCTCGCCGGGGCCTGGGCGGCCGGCTTGGGGGCCGGGGCGCCGGGCTTCGGGGCAGCGGGACGTGCCGCGGCGGCCGGTGAGGGCGCCGCGGGCTTTGCGGGGGCGGCCTTACGAGGCGCGCCAGGCTTTGCTGCGGTCTTGCCGGCGTTGCCGCCGGGACCCTGCAGCGCGTCGGTCAACTTACGTACAACCGGCGCCTCGATCGTCGAGGACGCCGAACGGACGAATTCACCGAGTTCTTGGAGCTTGGCCATGACGACCTTGCTCTCCACGCCGAACTCCTTGGCGAGTTCGTATACCCGGACCTTAGCCACTTCGCTCCTTTTAGGTCCGGGTTACCGCCGGACCGTCGCTACTTCATGGGCGTACTCATCGCGTACTCATCGAGTGCTCATCGCAATCTCGACCTACTTCCAACTCGCGAGGTACCTGACCGCACGGGGACCCGTGCCGTTCACTTTCTTACGGTGTCACCCGCTCGACGAACCGCTGCAGTGCCGCGGAGTCGAACGGCCCCTTGGCCTTGAAGGCCCGGGGGAATGCCCGGCGGCGGACCGCCAGGTCGAGACAGACAGAGGCGGGGTGCACATACGCACCCCGGCCGGGCAGCGTACCGCGTGGATCAGGGACAACCTCTCCCTCGTCCACGACGATGCGCAGCAGCTCGCTCTTGGCCGCCCGCTCCCGGCATCCCACACAGGTTCGCTCAGGGCAAGCGCGGGGGTGCGTCCGGCCAGACACGTTTAAGTCTACCTCCCCGTACCGACCTCACCCCTTTGGGGCAAGAATCGAACGGATGTTGTCGTGAATCTCAGCGACGGACCGCCTCGATCTATTCCTTCGTACCGGGCCGGGGCCGCGGCCGCGAACCGGTCAGGACCGCTCCCGGGCACGCTCCGCGCGCTGGCGGTCCGCGGTCTCCCGCTCCTCGTCCGTCTCGGTGTCCGGGCGGATGTCGATGCGCCAGCCGGTGAGCCGCGCCGCGAGACGGGCGTTCTGCCCTTCCTTGCCGATCGCCAGCGACAGCTGGTAGTCGGGCACGGTGACCCGGGCGGAGCGGGCGCCGAGGTCCACGACCTCGACCTCGCTCACCCGCGCGGGTGACAGCGCGTTGGCGACCATCTCGGCCGGGTCGTCCGACCAGTCCACGATGTCGATCTTCTCGCCGTGCAGCTCGGCCATGACGTTGCGCACCCGGCTGCCCATGGGGCCGATGCAGGCGCCCTTGGGGTTGAGGCCCGCACGGGTCGAGCGGACGGCGATCTTGGTGCGGTGGCCGGCCTCGCGGGCGATGGCCTCGATGACGACCGAGCCGTCCGCGATCTCCGGGACCTCCAGCGCGAAGAGCTTCTTCACGAGGTTGGGGTGCGTCCGCGACAGGGTCACGGACGGGCCGCGGACACCCTTGGCCACCCGCACGACGTACGTCCGCAGGCGCAGGCCGTGGGTGTACTCCTCGCCCGGCACCTGCTCCTGCACGGGCAGGATCGCTTCCAGCTTGCCGATGTCGACCAGGACGTTCTTCGGGTCCTTGCCCTGCTGGACGAGGCCGGTGACGACGTCGCCCTCGTGGCCTGCGTACTCGCCGAACGTCCGGTCGTCCTCGGCGTCCCGCAGTCGCTGCAGGATGACCTGCTTGGCGGTGCTCGCGGCGATACGGCCGAAACCGGACGGGGTGTCGTCGAACTCCTTGGCCTCCTGGCCCTCTTCGAGGTCGGCCGGGTCCTCCTTCGCCCACACCGTGACGTGACCGGCGGCGTCCAGCTCGACGCGCGCACGGCGGTGGCTGCCCTCGGTGCGGTGGTACGCGATGAGGAGGGCCGAC
The DNA here is from genome assembly GCF_000177195.2 of Streptomyces sp. SirexAA-E. GTDB lineage: Bacteria > Actinomycetota > Actinomycetes > Streptomycetales > Streptomycetaceae > Streptomyces > Streptomyces flavovirens. Next base: position 5,404,229 of record NC_015953.1, on the reverse strand, counting down.
TCGATCGCCCCGACGAGCACGTCGAAGGGGATCTCCTTGTCCTGCGCCAAGCCCTTCAGAAGCTTCACATCGATGTCCACGGCTACGCCTCCTCTTCCTTCTTGTCCTTGCGGTTGAATTCGATCTCCACGCGCGCCTTGGCGATCTCGTCGAAGGCGACCCGGCGCGCGGTGGGCTTGCGGCCCTTGACGCCCGGCACCTCGAGATCGAGCCCCTCGTCGTCGACGCCGAGGATGCGGGCCACCAGTTCGCCGCCGTCGGCCAGGTTCAGCTTGGCCAGCCGGCCGGTGGCGCGTACGTAGTGGCGGTGCTCGGTCAACGGGCGGTCCGCGCCCGGAGAGCTCACTTCGAGGACGTACTCGCCCTCGCCCATCGCGTCGGTCGCGTCGAGGGTCTCGGAGATCGTGCGGCTCAGCTCTGCGCACGTGTCGAGCTCGACGCCGTCGTCGGAATCGACGATGACCCGCAGCACCCGCCGGCGGCCCGCCCGGGACACCTCGATCTCCTCGAGGTCCAGCTCCTTGGCGCTGACGAGCGGTTCGAGCAGTCCGCGCAGCCTATCGCTCTGGGTGGTGCTCATCCGGGTGACTCCTCGGCCGCGTGTGCTGTTGTGGGGATCGTCGTGTGTCGGGTCAAAGGGTATCCGGTCCGCAGGGGTGTTGCCGTCCGCCTCCCGTCCGGCCGCGGGTACGCTCGCCTGCGGTGATCATTTCGGGTCAGATTCCGCCAAAAACCAGGCCTAAGGAGACAAGTGCGGCGCACGGGGACGACGCGCAGGGGCGCGCTCACCGCTTCGGGGGCACTCGCCCTGGGCGCGGTACTGACAGGCTGCGGAGGCGGCGCCCGGTCCGGCGCCGCCCCGGGGAACGCCGCCGCCGACGCGCGCACCGCGTCGGTCCGCGCCGGGAAGGCCCTGCGGACGGCCGCCGCGCGGACCAGCCACGCCCTGGCCGGCCGGTACGCCGCCGTGGCGGCCGCGCACCCGGCGGCATCGGCCGGGCTCGCACCGCTGCGGGCCGCCGTGAGGGAGCACGCCCGGGCCTTCGCGCAGGACACGCCCCTGCCGCCCGCTCCCACCGCCTCCCCCGCCTCCCCCGCCGACGCGCCGGCCGCCCTCAAGGCCCTGGCGGCCGAGGAGCGCCGGGTGGCCGACGACCGTGCGAAGGCCCTGACGGGCGCCGAGCCCGAACTGGCGAGGCTGCTGGCCTCCGTGGCGGCCGCCGGCGCGGTCCACGCCTATCTGCTGACCGAACTGGCCGAGGAGCTCTCGTCATGACCGAAGCGGCAGGGACGGCCGGGCGGTCCGAGGAGGCGGCCGCACTCCGGGCCGCGCAGGCCGCGCTCGCCGCCGAGCACGCGGCGGTGTACGGCTACGGCGTGCTGGGCGGCCGGCTGGAGGGACGCCGTCGCACCGACGCCACGGCCGCCCACGACGCGCACCGGGCACGCCGGGACACGCTGGTCCGTACCGTCCGTGACCTGGGCGGTACGCCGGTGGCGGCGGACGCCGCGTACGCTCTGCCGTTCGCGGTGCCCGACCCGTCGGCCGCGATGCGGCTCGCCGCCGTCGTGGAGGACCGGGTCGCGGGGGTGTACTCCGACCTCGTACGGGCCGCCCGGGGGCCGCTGCGGCAGGACGCCGCGGGCGCGCTCCGGGAGGCCGCCGTGCGTGCGGCCCGCTGGCGCGGCTCCGGCGTAGCCTTTCCGGGGCTCGCGGAGAAGGCCTCCGCCGATCCGGCGGACGCCACGGCCGAGGCGGGCGCCACCGGCGCCCCGCACTGACGCAGGCTCGGAAGGGGAACAAGGCACGTATGGGTTTCGAACCGCCGCAGCGGCTGGTGCGGGCGCTCGGCGAGACGTACGGGGACGGGGCCGCCGACTGGCTCGGCCGGCTCCCCGCACTGGCCGGGGAGGCACTGTCCGCCGCGGGCCACGAGGTCGTCGCCGAGCGGGTGGTGGCCCCGGGCGGGCGCAGCAGCCTCGTGCTGCTCGTACACCGGCCGGACGGCACGCCGGCCGCGCTGAAGCTCGCTCCGCCGGACGCCGCGCCCGGACTCGAACGGGCGGCGCTCGCGCACTGGAACGGCTGGGGCGCCGTGGAACCGCTGCTCCCCGCCGACGTCGTGCTGCCGGGGGACGCCCTGCTGCTGGAGCGGCTGCACCACGAGGTGTCGCTGCGCTCGCTGCCCGAGGCGAAGGCCCTGCTGGAGGCGGCGGGGATCGTGCGCCGCCTGTGGGTGGAGCCACCGCCCGGCCACCCCTTCGAGACGGTGGCGGAGCGGACCGCGGGCCAGGTGGAGGCGATGCGGGCCACCGCCGCCCGGGAGCCGGAGCTGGAACCGCTGGTCTCGGCGGCGCTCGCCGCCCGCGAGGAACTCCTCGCGCAGGAGACCGAGAGCCTCCTGCTGCACGGCAACTTCCGGCAGAGCAAGGTGCTGTCGGGTGAGCGGGCGCCGTGGCTGGCCCTCGGGCCGGAGCCGCTGGTCGGCGAACGCGCCTACGACCTGGCCCGGTTGGTACGCGACCGGGTCGAGGACCTGATCGCGTCGCCGGGCGGCCCGGTGACGGCACGGCGCCGCGTCAAGAAGCTGGCGGAGTCACTGGAGGTCGACCAGGCCCGGCTGCGCGGCTGGACGCTGTTCCGGGCCGTGGAGTCGGGCACGCGCACGCTGAGCGCGGGCCGCCGCCAGGACGGCGAACTGACGCTGGAGTTCGCCGGCTGGCTGTGAGGACCGCCCACCGGCCGGACGGCGAAGTGGCCCCCACACGGTTGTGTGGGGGCCACTTCGCCGTCATCGGCCCAGGCGTGGTCAGCCCTGGTCGGTCAGGCGGGCGAGGGCCTCATCGACGGTGAGCTCCTCGCGCTCGCCGGTGCGGCGGTCCTTCAGCTCCAGGACGCCCTCGGCCGAACGGCGGCCGGCGACCAGGATCTTGGGGACGCCGATGAGCTCGGAGTCGGTGAACTTCACGCCCGGCGAGACGCCCGCGCGGTCGTCGACGATGACGCGCAGCCCCGCGGCACCGAGCTTCTCGGAGACGTCGAGCGCCAGCTCGGTCTGGAGCGCCTTGCCCGCGGCGACGACGTGCACGTCCGCCGGGGCGACCTCACGGGGCCAGCACAGGCCCTTGTCGTCGGCGGTCTGCTCGGCCAGGGCCGCCACCGCGCGGGAGACGCCGATGCCGTACGAACCCATCGTGACGCGCACCGGCTTGCCCTGCTGGCCGAGGACGTCGAGGGAGAAGATGTCGGCGTACTTGCGGCCGAGCTGGAAGATGTGGCCGATCTCGATGGCGCGGTCGACCTGGAGGCCGGTGCCGCACCTGGGGCAGGGGTCGCCCGGCTCGACGACGACCACGTCGAGGTACTGGTCGACCTCGAAGTCTCGCCCGCAGACGACGTTCCTCGCGTGGACGCCCTCCTTGTTGGCACCGGTGATCCAGGAGGTGCCGGCGGCGATGCGGGGGTCGGCGATGTAGCGGACCTTCTCCAGGCCCTGGGGGCCGACGTAGCCGCGCACCAGGTCGGGGCGGCCCACGAAGTCCTCGGCGGTGACGAGTTCGACCTCGGCGGGTGCCAGGTGCTCGCCGAGCTTGCCGAGGTCGACCTCGCGGTCACCGGGCACGCCCACGGCGACGATCTCGCCGTCGACCTTGACCAGCAGGTTCTTCAGGGTCGCGGACGCCGGGACGCCGAGGAAGTCGGCGAGGGACTCGATGGTGGGGGTGTCCGGGGTGTCCAGCTCCTCGACCGGGCCTGCGGCGGGGGCCTCGGCGGGGGTGGCGACGTAGGTCACCGCCTCCGTGTTGGCCGCGTAGTCGCAGTTCGGGCAGTCGACGAAGGTGTCCTCGCCGGCCGGTGCGGGCGCCAGGAACTCCTCGGACGCCGAGCCGCCCATGGCCCCGGAGACCGCCGAGACGATGCGGTGGTCGAGGCCGAGGCGCTCGAAGATCCGGATGTAGGCCGCGCGGTGCAGCTGGTAGGACTCGGCCAGCCCCTCGTCGGTGGTGTCGAAGGAGTACGAGTCCTTCATCTGGAACTCACGGCCCCGCAGCACACCGGCGCGCGGGCGGGCCTCGTCGCGGTACTTGGTCTGGATCTGGTAGAGGATCACCGGCAGGTCCTTGTAGGACGAGCACATGTCCTTGACGACCTGGGTGAAGATCTCCTCGTGGGTGGGGCCGAGGAGGTACTCGGCGCCCTTGCGGTCCCGGAGCCGGAACAGCAGGTCGCCGTACTCGTCGTACCGGCCGCTCGCCTCGTAGGGCTCCTTGGGCAGCAGCGCGGGCAGCAGGACCTCCTGGCCGCCGATGGCGTCCATCTCCTCGCGGACGACGCGGCTGACGTTCTCCAGGACCTTCTTGCCGAGCGGGAGCCAGGACCAGAGGCCGGCGGCGGTGCGGCGTACGTATCCGGCCCGGACGAGGAGCTTGTGGTTGAGCGTCTCGGCGTCGGCCGGGTCGTCACGCAGTGTCTTGATCATCAATCGGGACATGCGCTGGACCTGGGCCATGATGAACTCCTGCTAGGAAGGGTGGTGGCCCCGAGGTTAGCCGGGCGGCCCGCGCGGGCGGAAATCGATTCACCGGCCGCGCCGCAGCGGCAGGGGCGCCCCCATCACCGCGTAGGGCTTGGGTGCGCCGGGGAAGCCGACCCGCCTGGCCAGGTCCTGGTAGCCCAGGGATCGGTAGAGGCCGCGCGCGGGGCTCTCCGTGTCGATCGCCGAGAGGATCGAACGGGGCTGGTCGACGGCGTCCGTGACGGTGGTGATCAGGCTGCGGCCGATGCCGCGCTGCTGGAAGTCCGGGTGGACGTGGAGTTCGGTGATGACGAACGAGTCGTCGAGCCAGCCCTCGGAGCCGGTGGCGCGCAGATACGGCTCGACGACGGTGGACCACCAGTGGGCACGGTTGTTCGGCAGTCCGTAGACGAAGCCGGCGAGACGGCCCTCGGGGGTGGTGGCGCCGAGGGCACGTGCCCGGGGGTCGTCGAGGTGCCGGAGCACGATATGGCGGCGCACGTCGATCTCGTCCTGGGAGAGGCCGAAGGCGACGGCCTGCACGGCCAGTGCCTCGTCGACACGGGCGGCGAGGTCGAGCGGTCCGACCACGATGTCCGGTGCCCCGGAGCCGCGGGGGAAAGCGGGGGTTGCTGCTGCCATGCGGGGAACCCTACTGTCCGGGCCGCCCGGCCAGAACAGCGCGCGTCAGAAGAGCACGCTCATGAAGGCGCCGGTCTCGCGGAAGCCGACCCGGCTGTAGGCCCGGCGCGCGGCGGTGTTGTAGTCGTTCACGTACAGGCTCACGACCGGGGCCACGTCGGCCAGCGCGTAGCGCAGGACGGCGGCCATGCCCGTCTCGGAGAGTCCCCGGCCCCGGTGTTCGGGGGCGACCCAGACGCCCTGGATCTGGCAGGCGCGGGGGGTCGCGGCGCCGATCTCCGCCTTGAAGACGACCTTGCCGTCCTCGATACGGGCGAAGGAGCGGCCGGTGGTGATCAGCTCGGCGACCCTCGCCTGGTAGAGGAGTCCTCCGTCGCCGGCCAGCGGGGAGACGCCGACCTCCTCGGTGAACATGGCCACGCACGCCGGCATGAGGACGTCCAGCTCGTCCTTGCCGATACGGCGCACGAGAGGGTCGGCCTCCACCTCGGCGGAGGGGCTCTCGGCGACCATGAGCGGCTGGTTGGGCCGCACCTCGCGGGCGGGGCCCCAGCTCGGTTCGAGCAGCCGCCACAGCTGGCCGGTGGGCCCGGCGGGGCCGACGATCGAGGAGCAGCGGCGGCCGGCCCGGCGGGCGCGGTCGGCGAAGGCGCGGACGGCCTCGGGGGTGGCGCAGATGGGGACGAGGTTGGCGCCGGAGTAGCAGAGGGAGCGGAGCCTGCCGTCGGTGTACCAGCCCCACATCTCGCCGCCGAGGCGCCAGGGGTCGAGCCCCGCGACCTGGACGCGGGACGTCACGAACGCGTTCTCGACGGGTTCGCTCTCCAGGATGGCGAGCGCGGCGGGGAGCTCGCCGGGGTCGAGGACCCGGGTGGTGGTCTGCGTCAACACTGGGGGGCCTCACCATACGGTCTGCTGATTTCCGCACTGTAACCGACAAGGCTGTGGAACGCCGCCCGCGCGGGTGGCGGAGCCTGGTGCGGACACGGCCGTGCCCCGCGGTACGGAGCCGCGGGGCACGGGTGCACAGGGGTGGCCGGGGGTCAGCCGGCGATGGAGACCTCGGGCTCGCCGGACGCGACGCCGTCCTTCTCCATCTGCTCGGCGATCTTCATGGCCTCCTCGATGAGGGTCTCCACGATCTTGGACTCGGGGACGGTCTTGATGACCTCGCCCTTCACGAAGATCTGGCCCTTCCCGTTGCCCGAGGCGACGCCCAGGTCGGCCTCGCGTGCCTCACCGGGGCCGTTGACGACGCAGCCCATCACGGCGACGCGCAGCGGGACCTCCATGCCCTCCAGACCGGCGCTGACCTGGTCCGCCAGCTTGTACACGTCCACCTGGGCGCGTCCGCAGGACGGGCACGAGACGATCTCCAGCCGGCGCTGCTTCAGGTTCAGCGCCTCCAGGATCTGGAGGCCGACCTTGACCTCCTCGGCGGGCGGGGCCGAGAGCGAGACCCGGATGGTGTCCCCGATCCCCTCGGAGAGCAGCGCGCCGAACGCCACGGCGGACTTGATGGTCCCCTGGAACGCCGGGCCGGCCTCGGTCACGCCCAGGTGCAGCGGGTAGTCGCTCTGCGCGGCCAGCTGGCGGTAGGCGTTGACCATGACGACCGGGTCGTTGTGCTTCACCGAGATCTTGATGTCCCGGAAGCCGTGCTCCTCGAAGAGCGACGCCTCCCAGAGGGCGGACTCGACCAGCGCCTCCGGCGTCGCCTTGCCGTACTTCTTCAGCAGCCGCGCGTCCAGCGAGCCCGCGTTCACGCCGATGCGGATCGGGGTGCCGGCGTCGCCCGCCGCCTTCGCGATCTCCTTGACCTTGTCGTCGAACTGCTTGATGTTCCCCGGGTTCACCCGGACCGCCGCGCAGCCGGCGTCGATCGCGGCGAAGACGTACTTCGGCTGGAAGTGGATGTCCGCGATCACCGGGATCTGCGACTTCCTCGCGATGGTCGCGAGCGCGTCCGCGTCGTCCTGGGTGGGACAGGCCACCCGCACGATCTGGCAGCCGGAGGCCGTCAGCTCCGCGATCTGCTGCAGGGTCGCACCGATGTCCGAGGTACGCGTCGTCGTCATGGACTGCACCGACACCGGTGCGTCGCCGCCGACCGCCACCGATCCGACCTGGATCTGACGGCTGACCCGTCGGTCGGCGAGCTTGGTCGGAACGGCAGGCATTCCAAGAGAAATCGCAGTCATGCGCTGAGCATCCCCAAGGTGTGGATCAGTGTGGATCGAGGTACCGGGATCGGCGGACTCCAGGCTTCGAGGTTACGGCACCGGAGGAAATACGGGCGCACCCCGTCCGCCGAACCGCCCACGGGTGGCGGCGGGCCGCCACCCGTGGGACCGGCCGCCACCTGTGGGACGTGCGAGGTGTCAGGTGATCTTCACGGGGTTCACGATGTCGGCGACGAGCACCAGCAGCGTGAAGCAGATGAAGATCCCGGCGACGACGTAGGCGACCGGCATCAGCTTGGCGACGTCGAACGGTCCGGGGTCCGGGCGCTTGAAGACCCGGGCCACGTTGCGGCGCAGGGCCTCCCAGAGCGCGCCCGCGATGTGTCCGCCGTCCAGGGGCAGCAGCGGCAGCATGTTGAACAGGAACAGCGAGAGGTTGAAGCCTGCCAGCAGGAACAGCATCATCGCGATCTGGTTCTGCGCCGGGACGTCGAGGTTCATCACCTCGCCACCGATCCTGGCGGCTCCGACCACGCCGACCGGCGAGTCGTCGGCGCGCTCGCCGTCGCTGAAGGCCGCGTTCCACAGGGCGGGGATCTTGGACGGCAGGGCGATGATCGAGTCGACGCCGTTCTCGATCATGTCGCCCATGCGGACGACCGAGTCGCCGAAGGAGAGCGGGACGATCTCGGTCCTGGCCGCGAAGCCCAGGTAGCCGGCGCTGACGTACTGGTCGGGGACCACCTCGCCGTCGGCGTCCTTCTTGGCCACGGCGTTCTTCTTCAGCACGGCGTGCAGGGTCTGTTCCCGGCCGTCGCGCTGCACGGTGATGGTGGCGGGGCCGATGGTCTGCCGGATCTTGTCCGAGAGGGTGGCCCAGTCGTCGATCTTCTGGCCGTTGAAGGCGACGATCTTGTCGCCCTCCTCCAGACCTGCGGCCTTGGCCGGCGAGACCGGGTCGGAGGTCTCGCAGGTGTCGCGGTTCTCGCTCTGGGCGATCACGCACTGCTGGACGCCCGCGACCTCGGTGGTCTGGGTCTGGAAGCCGAAGGTCATGGCCACGCCCATGAAGATCGCGACGGCCAGGACCAGGTTCATGAAGGGCCCGGCGAACATCACGATGACGCGCTTCCACGGCTTGCGCGTGTAGAAGAGGCGCGACTCGTCGCCCGGCTGGAGCTCCTCGAAGGCGGCGGATCTCGCGTCCTCGATCATGCCGCGCCACGGGGAGGTGGAGCGCGCCTCGAGCCGTCCGTCGGGGCCGGGCGGGAACATGCCGATCATCCGGATGTAGCCGCCGGCCGGGATGGCCTTGATGCCGTACTCCGTGTCGCCCTTCCTGCGCGACCAGATGGTCGGCCCGAAGCCGACCATGTACTGCGGCACCCTGATGCCGAAGAGCTTGGCCGTCGAGAGGTGGCCCAGCTCGTGCCAGGCGATCGAGAACAGCAGCCCCACGGCGAAGACGGCGATCCCCAGGACCGTCATCAGGATCGTCGTCGTGCTCATACGTGCGCCTCCGCTGTCGCTTCCGCCGAGAGTTCACGGGCCCTGGACCGGGCCCAGGTCTCCGCTTCCAGGACGTCCGTGACCGTCAGTGAAGTTCCCGTGGCGGGGGTGCCGTGTTCGGCCACCACGGCTGTGACCGTGTCCATGATTCCGTTGAAGGGCAGCCGCCCCGCGAGGAAGGCGTCCACGCACTCCTCGTTGGCCGCGTTGAACACCGCCGGCGCGGTGCCGCCCAGGGCGCCCACGTGCCGGGCGAGCCCGACGGAGGGGAACGCCTCGGTGTCGAGCGGGTGGAAATCCCAGCTGGAGGCGGTCGTCCAGTCGAAGGCGGGTGCCGCGTCCGGGACCCGCTCGGGCCAGCCGAGCCCGACGGCGATCGGCCCGCGCATGTCGGGCGGGGTGGCCTGGGCGAGGGTGGAGCCGTCGGTGAACTCCACCATCGAGTGCACGTACGACTGGGGGTGGACCACGACCTCGATCCGGTCGAACGGGATGTCGTAGAGGAGGTGCGCCTCGATGACCTCCAGCCCCTTGTTGACCAGGGTCGCGGAGTTGACCGTGATGACCGGCCCCATGGCCCAGGTCGGGTGGGCGAGCGCCTGCTCGCGGGTGACGTCGGCCAGCTCGGCGCGCGTACGCCCCCGGAAGGGCCCGCCGGACGCGGTGACGACCAGTTTGCGTACGTCGGCGCGCTTGCCGGCGGCCAGCGCCTGGAAGAGCGCGGCGTGCTCGGAGTCGACCGGGATGATCTGGCCGGGTGCCGCGAGCGCCTTGACCAGCGGCCCTCCGACGATCAGCGACTCCTTGTTGGCGAGCGCCAGCGTGCGGCCCGCCTTCAGCGCCGCGAGGGTCGGGGCGAGGCCGATCGATCCGGTGATGCCGTTCAGCACGGTGTGGCAGTCGCTCGCCGCGAGCTCCGTCGCGGCGTCGGGGCCGGCCAGGATCCCGGGGAGCGGCTCGCCCGCACCGTAGCTCTCGCGCAGCGCCGTACGCAGCGCCGGCACCTTGTCCGGGTCGGCGACCGCGACGGTGTCCACCCGCAGTTGCCGCGCCTGCTCGGCGAGGAGCGCGACCCGGCCGCCCGCGGCGGAGAGCGCGGTGACGCGGAAGCGGTCCGGGTTGCGCAGCACCAGGTCGATGGCCTGGGTGCCGATGGACCCGGTGGAGCCGAGGATCACCAGATCCCGGCGGCCGTGTACCGCGTCGAAGACGAGATGGGGGTCGGCGAGGGGTGCGGGGCTGTCGGTCATGGCGACCATTGTCGCCGCTCGTGCTGTGCGCGCGGACAGGGCGTCCCCGTCGGCGCGTGGCTCAGGTGCGTGCGGCACGGATTTCCCCCCACCGGGCGGTCGTGGCGTCCCGCGGGATCCCGCGGACGTCCTGCGTGTCCGGGATCTCCCCGCGGAAGGCGGGCGTGGCGGGTCCCGGGCTCGTGGCGGCCCTGCCGTCGCCGCCCTCGGTGCCGCCGTCGCCCCCGCACCCGCTGACGCCCGCGGGCGTCACCGCCGCGCAGGCCGCGGCGGGTGCGCGCGCGCCCCGCCGGTCACCCCCACCGGACACCCCGAACATCCCCGCCCCTGTCGTCGGTCGACGGCCGCCGCGACGGCGGCCGGGGCTCGATTGTGCGGCATCGCGGGATCAGAAGTGGGTCTCGACGCCGAACTTCCTCCTCAGGTGCGCCATGTCCGCCACATCGTGGGCGGCCGGTTCGTACCCCTGGTGGAAGCGCGCCTGCTGTTCGGCGGAGAGGCAGCGCACCGTGGTCGTCCCGACGGTGCCGGTCACGAAGCAGGCGGCCGGGTAGCGGAAGGGCCGCTCGGGGTCGAACGAGGACTGCACGGCGGAGCCGTCGGGGGCGAACTCCAGCGGGTGCAGGTCGATCTCGGGCCCGTCGGGGTGGCTGAGGACGAAACGGACCGGGCGCCGATCGAGCGTCTCGGTGTATCCGGCGGCCCGGAGGACCGCGACGACGGCGCCCTCCTGCTCCCGCACGTGCAGCAGGTCGAGGTCGCGGTGCTCACGGGTCTGCTCCCCGAGCAGCGCGTCCACGCCCCACCCTCCGGCGATCACCACCCGGGCTCCGGCCCGGTCGAGCAGGCCGAGGACGGACAGGACGTCGCCGCGGGTCATCATGGGCCGCACGGTAGACGCCGCCGGGGCCGGGCGCGCGGGATTTTCTCCGGTCAGCCGGCGCCTTCCGCGGCGAACCGGGCGAAGACCTCGTGGAACTCGGGGAACGTCTTGCGGACGCAGCCGGGGTCGTCGTAGGTGACGCCGGGCACGCGCAGCGCCGCGACCGCGAACGACATCACGATGCGGTGGTCGCCGAACGTGGTGATCTCGGCGGGCCGGGGGGTGCCGGGGTGGATCTCGGTCCAGTCGGGGCCGGTGTGCACGGTGACGCCCATGGCGCGCAGGTTCCGCGCGCAGGCCTCCAGCCGGTCGCACTCCTTGACCCGGGTGTTGGCGACGTCCTCGATCCGTACGGGCGAGGAGGCGAACGGTGCGACGGCGGCCAGGGTCGGCATGGTGTCGGAGATGTCGCGCATGTTGACGGTGAGGCCCGAGAGCGCCCCGGTGGAGCGGACCGTCGTGCCCGTGTCCGTGGTCGTCACCTCGGCGCCCATGCGGCGCAGGACGTCGGTGAAGCGCAGGTCGCCCTGGAGCGCGCCGGTGCCCAGCCCCGGGACGGTGACCTCGCGGCCGGTGAGCGCCGCGGCGGCGAAGAAGTAGCTCGCGGTGGACGCGTCGGGCTCCACGGCGTAGGTGGTGGCGCGGTAGCCGCCCGGGGGGACGGTGAAGGTGTTCCCCTCACGGACGACGTCGACGCCGAAGCTCCGCATCATCGCGAGGGTGATCTCGACGTAAGGGGCGGACACCAGTTCCGTGACGTGGATCCGCAGCCCTTCGGCGGTGAGCGGGCCGAGCATGAGCAGTGCGGTGAGGTACTGGGACGACTCCCCCGCGTTCAGGGTGAGTTCGCCGCCCTTGACGCCCGACGCCCGTACGGTGAGCGGGTGGTGGCCCTCGGCCCCCTCGTGGCGCAGGTCCACACCGAGGGCGCGCAGCGCCTCGGTGAGCGGGCCGAGCGGGCGGCGGCGCATCTGGGCCGAGGCGTCGAAGCGGTACGTCCCGCGGGGCGCGGCGGCGGCGAGCGTGGGCAGGAAGCGGGCGGTGGTGGCCCCGTCCCGGCAGTGGACCTCGGCCTCGGTGACGGCGGGGCCGTCGGGGCGTCCCTCGATGTGCCAGCGGTCCGGCTCGCGTGTCACCCCGTGTCCGAGGCGGGTGAGCCCCTCGGCGAACCCCTCCGTGTCGTCGGAGCTCAGGGGCCGCAGGAGGGTGGTCGTGCCGTCCGCCGCGGCGGCCAGGAACAGCGCGCGGGCGGTGACGGACTTGGAACCGGGGATGTGGATGACGGTCACGGTCGCCCATCCTGCCGCGCGCCGGGCGTGCCTGCGGGGCGCGTCCAGGCAGTGGACGCGCCCCGCGGTGCCGGCCGGTTCAGCGGATGGGACGGTGGACGTTCTCGCCGGTGGCCGGGCCCGGGGTGGCGTCGGCGATCCAGGGGCCGTCGCCGCTGGGGTCGATGACGCCCTCCTCCAGCCACGCGTACGTCCCGGACAGGACGCCGTCGACCACGCGCCGGTCGATGTCGTCGGTGTTGGCCCACAGCCGGGCGAAGAGCTCCTCCACCCGGAGGCGGGCCTGCCGGCAGAAGACGTCGGCGAGCTGGTAGGCCTCGCGGCCGTGGTCGCCGGTGGCACGCAGGTGCTCCGCGCGGACGCAGGCGGCGCTCATCGCGAAGAGTTCGGCGCCGATGTCGACGATGCGACCGAGGAAGTTCTGCTTGGTCTCCATGCGGCCCTGCCAGCGGGACATGGCGTAGAAGGTCGAGCGGGCCAGTTTGCGGGCGGAGCGCTCGACGTGGCGCAGGTGGCCGGAGAGGTCGGGATGGCCCGGGACGCGGAACTCTCCGTAGGCGTTGGGCAGTTGTCCGGGTCCGCTGACGAGCTTGGGGAGCCAGCGGGCGTAGAACCCGGCGGCGTCGACGCCCGCCCTGGCCTTGTCGGAGAGGGGCTTGTCGGGGTCGATGATGTCGCCGGCGACCTTGAGGTGGGCGTCGACGGCCTCACGGGCGATCAGCAGGTGCATGATCTCCGTGGAGCCCTCGAAGATCCGGTTGATGCGCATGTCGCGGAGCATCTGCTCGGCGGGCACGGCGCGTTCGCCCCGGGCGGCGAGCGAGTCGGCCGTCTCGAAGCCGCGTCCGCCGCGGATCTGGACCAGTTCGTCGGAGATCCGCCAGCCCATCTCGGAGCCGTACAGCTTGGCGAGGGCGGCCTCGATGCGGATGTCGTTGCGGCTCTCGTCGGCCATCTGCGAGGAGAGGTCGACGACCGCCTCCAGGGCGAAGGTGGTGGCGGCGATGAAGGAGATCTTCGCGCCGACCGCCTCGTGCCGGGCGACCGGGCGGCCCCACTGCTCGCGCACCGCCGACCACTCGCGGGCGATCTTCAGCGACCACTTGCCGACGCCGACGCACATGGCGGGCAGCGAGAGGCGGCCGGTGTTGAGGGTGGTGAGGGCGATCTTGAGACCGGCGCCCTCGGGGCCGATCCGGTTGGCGGCCGGGACGCGGACGCCGTGGAAGCGGGTCACGCCGTTCTCGATGCCGCGCAGGCCCATGAAGGCGTTGCGGTGCTCCACGGTGATGCCCGGGGAGTCCGCCTCGACGACGAACGCCGTGATGCCGCCCTTGTGTCCGTCCGACGCCGGGACCCGGGCCATCACGACGAGCAGGTCGGCGACGACGCCGTTGGTCGTCCAGAGCTTCACGCCGTCCAGGACGTAGTCGTCGCCCTCGGGGACGGCGGCGGTGGCGAGCCTGGCCGGATCGGAGCCGACGTCGGGCTCGGTGAGCAGGAAGGCGGAGATGTCGGTACGGGCCAGGCGCGGCAGGAAGGTGTCCTTCTGCTCCTGGGTGCCGAACATCTTCAGCGGCTGCGGGACACCGATGGACTGGTGGGCGGAGAGCAGCGCGCCGATGGCCGGGCTGGCCGAACCTGCCAGTGCCAGCGCCCTGTTGTAGTAGACCTGGGTGAGGCCGAGGCCCCCGTACCGGGTCTCGATCTTCATGCCGAGCGCGCCGAGCTCCTTGAGGCCGTTGACCACGTCGTCGGGGATCTTGGCCTCGCGCTCGATGAGCGCCCCGTCGACGTGGGTCTCGCAGAACGCGCGCAGCCGGTCGAGGAAGGCCTCGCCGCGCCGCACGTCCTCGGCGCCGGGCACGGGGTGCGGGTGGAGCAGGTCGAGACGGAAGCGTCCGAGGAAGAGTTCCTTGGCGAAACTCGGCTTGCGCCAGTCCTGTTCACGGGCGGCCTCGGCCACCTGCCGTGCTTCGCGCTCGGTGACTTTGGGGGCCTGGGGTGTGTCGGATGGGGCGGACATGAGGAACTCACCTCGCCGCGAGTCGGGACGATGGTCGGGCCTTGCGCGTGCCGTTCGGTACCACTCGTCCGTATGTACCCCATCTGCGCCACCCCTACCACCGTGCGGCGGACGCCCGGCGCGACACGGGACCGGCCGGGGCCCGCTGTACGGCGGGCTCCGGCCGGTCCGGTCGTGGCGTGGGGCTACAGGGCCAGGCCGGTGAGGACCAGGACCCGCTCGTAGGTGTAGTCCTCCATCGCGTAGCGCACGCCCTCACGGCCCACACCGGACTGCTTGGCGCCGCCGTACGGCATCTGGTCGGCGCGGTAGGAGGGGACGTCGCCGATGACCACGCCGCCGACCTCCAGGGCGCGGTGGGCGCGGAAGGCGGTCTGCAGGTCATGGGTGAAGACCCCTGCCTGGAGGCCGTACTTGGAGGCGTTGACGGCGGCGAAGGCCTCGGCCTCGCCGTCGGTCCGCCGCACGGACAGCACCGGGCCGAAGACCTCTTCGCCGGCGAGAGTGGTGGTGTCGGGCAGGTCGGTGAGGACCGTCGGGGCGTAGGTGGCCCCGTCCCGCCTGCCTCCGGTCAGGAGGGTGGCCCCGGCCGCGACGGCCTCGTCGACCCAGGCCTCCACGCGGCGGGCGGCGTCCTCGCTGACCAGCGGGCCGACGTCGGTGGCGGCGTCGGAGGGATCGCCGGTCACCAGTGCCTCGACGGCGGCGACGATCTTGGGGAGGAGCCGGTCGTACACCGAGGTGTCGGCGATGACGCGCTGCACCGAGATGCAGGACTGGCCGCCCTGGTAGTTGGAGAAGGTGGCGATACGGCTCGCGGCCCGGTCCAGGTCCTCGTCCGTGGACCAGTCGCCGAGGACGACGGCCGCGCCGTTGCCGCCGAGTTCGAGGGTGCAGTGCTTGCGGGGCACCGACTCCATGATCGAGTAACCGACGGGTCCTGAGCCGGTGAAGGAGATCACGGGCAGTCGCTCGTCCTGGACCAGGGCGGGCATCTTGTCGTTGGGCACGGTCAGGACGGACCAGGAACCGGCCGGCAGGTCGGTCTCGGCCAGCAGTTCGCCGAGGACCAGCGCCGAGATCGGGGTGGCCGGGGCCGGCTTCAGGATGATCGGCGCGCCGACGGCGATGGCGGGGGCGACCTTGTGGGCGCTCAGGTTGAGCGGGAAGTTGAAGGGCGCGATGCCGAGGACCGGTCCGCGCGGGAAGCGCCGGGTCAGCCCGAGACGGCCGGTGCCGCCGGCGTCCGTGTCCAGCCGCTGGGCGTCGCCGCCGTTGAAGCGGCGGGCCTCCTCGGCGGCGAACCGGAAGACGGAGACGGCGCGGCCGACCTCGCCGCGCGCCCACTTGATGGGCTTGCCGTTCTCGGCGGAGATCAGCCGGGCGATCTCCTCGGTGCGCTCGGTGAGGCGGCGGACCACGTGGTCGAGCGCGGCGGCGCGTACGTGCGCCGGGGTCGCGGCGAACTCCTCGCGCACGGCGTACGCGGCGGCGACGGCTTCCTCGGTCTGGGCCTCGGTCGGCACGGCCACGGTACCGACGAGCCTGCCGTCCCAGGGGTTGGTGACGTCGAAGCTGTCCTCGCCGGTGGCCTGGCGGCCGGCCAGCCAGAAGGCGTGGGTGGAAGTCATGGCGGTTCCGGCCCTTCGGGGGTGGTGAACAGGAGCGTCAGGGGCACCGCGCTGGTACCCGGCCCCCACGGTAGGGCGCGGCGGGTCGGATGAGGCTTGTCCGGTGTGGAGCGGAGCGGGGTGCGGACACGCCGGTTTGTCGTACGCGTTCGGTGGGGCCCGGGACGGTCCGGCGTCTACGGGGTCGTCGAGGAGGCGGCCGTCGCCTTCAGGGCGAGCCAGAGCTCCATCCGGACGTCCGGGTCGTCCAGGGAGCGGCCCAGGATCTCCTCCACCCGCCGCATCCGGTACCGCAGCGTGTGGCGGTGGACGCCCAGGTCGGCCGCCGCGGCGTCCCACTGCCCGTGCCGGGAGAGCCAGGCGCGCAGCGAGGCGACCAGGTCGCCTCGGCCCTTGGCGTCGTGTTCCTGGAGCGGGCGGAGCATCCCGTCCGCGAAGGCCCGTACCGCGTCGTCGGCGAGCAGGGGCAGGACCGAGCCGGTGGCCAGCTCCTCGTGCTCGACCAGGGCCCTGCCCCGGCGGCGGGCCACCGACAGGGCCTGCTCGGCCTGCTTGTACGCGAAGGAGGCCGCGACAGGCCCCGCCGGGGCGGACAGTCCGACGGCCACATCGGTGTCGTCCTTCCCCGGTTCGCGCGCCGGGCGGTCGTCCTGCGCCTGGGCGTACGCCGCACAGGCCGCGACGGCGGCGCCGCCGTCCGTGGCCAGCACCACGACCCGGTCGCCCTCGGGCACCATCAGCAGCGTCTCGCCGGACCGGGCGGCGGCGGCCTCCATCGTCTCGGTGAGCAGCTCCGTGTCGGACGCCTCCGCGAGGAGCAGCCGGAACGGCGCGTCCAGCAGGGCTCCGTACAGGTCGCCGGCGACCGTCCGGGCGTGGTCGGGCTGGCCGGCGAGCAGCATCTGAAGGACCGCCGCCCCCAGCCGCTGCTCGGCCCCCTGGAGCGAGCGGGAGCGTGCGGTGGTGAGGGTGAGCAGGGCCACGGCGGAGTGCACCGCGTACCGCTCGGCCGTGCCGAGGGAGGCGCCCGTACCGACGGCGAGCGCGCCCCGGGCGTGCCGGCCGGTGCCCAGGGACTGGAGCTCCACCCGGTCCTCCGGGCCGCCGACGACGGCACTGGCCGGGGCGGCGCGGTCCCCGAGGCGGCGTACGTCGCCCGTGAGGCGCCCCGCCCTCCGGGCCGCCCAGTCGGGTGCCACCGCGACGACGGCGCCCGAGGTGTCGTACAGCGCGGCCCAGCCGTCGACCTGGGCGGCGAGGCGGGTGATGAGCCCGGCGGGCCCCTCGCCGACGAGGGCCGCCCGGGTCAGTTCGCGCTGCGCCTCGAACCCGGCGGTCACGGCGCGGTACTGGTCGGCGGCGATGGCCGCCGACACCGCCTTGCTGATGGCGATGAACGGCGTGCGCCGGGGCACTTCGAGGAGGGGCAGCCCGGCCTCCTCGGCGGCGTCGACGAGCGCCGCGGGGACCTCGTCGTAGGTGACCCCGACGGCGAAGCCGAGTCCGGCGACCTCGGCGGCCACCAGCCGCCGGACGTACCGCCGCATCGTCTCGGGGTCCTCGGCGTCCAGGTTGGTCGCGGTGACCAGGAGCAGTTCCCCGCCGTCCATGTACGGGACGGGGTCGGCGAGCTCGCTGGCGTGTGCCCAGCGCACGGGCGTGGCGAGCCGGTCCGCCCCCGCGCGGACCGTGAGCTTGAGCGCCGAGTGCTGGACGAGCGAGGCGAGAGTGGGTGGCATGGGACCGCCGGACCTCTGGGAGTCGATTGCGCCGCCCCGTACAGACGGCCGGTTCCGATTCTGCCAGGGCGGCGCAATCCGCGTAACCGGCCCCGCGCCCCGCCCGGGTCCCGGGTGGGGCGCGGCGCGGGATCAGCCGTCCAGCTTCACCAGGAGCGGCGGGGCGTGTTGGCCGTCCACCGTGGTCAGGGACAGGACGGCGTGGCCGGCGGGCAGCTCGTAGGCGAGCGCGGAGGCGGACCAGCGCTCGCGTTCCACCCGGCGGACGGTGACGGCGTCCCGGGTGACGGCCTTGCCCGTGACCAGCTTGCGCAGGCCGTGCAGGGCGCGGGTGAAGGGCTGGTCGGCGAAGACCGCGTGCTGGGCGACCTCCCGGGTCTCCACCCATTCCTTTCCCCAGACGTCCGCGAACCGCTTGCCGTCCCAGGTGGTGACCCCGCAGAAGGCCATGCAACAGCCGACCCCGCCGAGCAGCGCGGTGTGCAGGTGCTCGGGGACGTCGTCGAGGGTGCGCAGGGTGAGTACGGCCCCCGCGTTGGCCGACCGCAGCCGACGGACACCCCGCACGGTCTCGGTGGTGACGGCCTGGGTGGCGTCGTCGAGCACCAGGCAGACGAAGAGCGACCGGTCGGTGCGGGCGGCGGCGACGGCGGTGAACTGGGCGAGTACGAGCCGGGTGAGCAGCCGGGACGCCTCGGCGTGCGCCCGCTCCGGAAGATCGATCCTGACCCTCAGGGGGAGGTGTTCCAGCGACCGCAGGGAGAAGGGCCGGGCATCGGGTCCGGTGGCGAAGAACGGGGCGAACGCGGGCCGGTCGAGGAGCGCGATCCGGTCGGCGAGGACCGGGCCCGGGTCCTGCGAGCCGCCCCGCTGCCGGGTACGCGCGTCCAGCTCGCGCAGCATGGCGGTGTGGCCGCCCGAGCCGAGCGCCTCGCGCAGCGCCTCGACCGCCGCCCCGTCGCCGTCCAGGAGCTCCCGGAGGACCGGTACGCCCGGGAAGTGGCCGTGGACGGTGCGGTAGGGGCCGAGGAGCTGGGCGAGCACGGTGGCGGCGCGGCGGCTGTCCAGGCCGGGCACGTCGCCGACGAGTCCTTCCGCGAGCACGCCCGCCGCCTCGTCGGGGTCGGTGGTGCCGCCGTACAGGTCGAAGTCGTGCGCGGAGGCGGGGTCACCGATCCGTACGACGACGTCGTAGGACTCGTCGGGGCCGAGGGGTTCCCCGGCGCCGCCGACCGCGAGGACGGCCGCCTGTCCGGCGAGCGCCTGGAGGGCGAGCGACTCGACGACCGGGCGGACCAGACGTGCGGTCTTCCCGGATCCCGGCGGGCCGACCGCGAGCAGTGAGGTGCCGAGCAGCGCGGGTTCCAGGGCGGCGCCGGAGCCCCGGCGGGCGTACGGGTTGTGCGGGTCGTCCGCGAAGCTGCCGATGCGGACCTGGCCGGTGAGCAGGTCGTGGCGGGCGGTGCGAGCGGGCAGGTCGCGGGCGCCCGACGGGTGCAGCGCGGCGGCGGCGCCGCCGCGCAGGACGGCCTCGTCGAGTGCGGCGAGCCGTTCGGGGTGGGACCGGCCCACCGCCCACGCGTGACGCAGACGGGCGACGTCGACGTCGTTCATCCGGCCGGTGCGCACCTCGGCGGCCAATGCCTGGGCGGCGTCGGTCCGGCCGGCCGCGCGCAGTTCCGGCCACTGGTCGGGGGTCGGGGCGTCCGGGGTCGCGGCCGGTGCGCCGGGGACGGCGGACCGCGCCCCACGGCGCTCGGCGAGCAGGGCGCGCCAGCGGCCGAGGCGGGCGAACGGCCACAGCACGCCGAGGGTGATGAGGGCGTAGATCACGTTGACCACGTTCTGGCTCTGGTAGATCTCACCGCCGAAGACGGAGGCGACGAGAATCAGCACCGGTCGGACGACCGGCACGGCGTCCTTCCAGACCAGGAGCTGCGCGAGCGCCGCCGCGGCTGCGCTCGCCAGGGCGAGGAAGGGCTGCCCCCGTCCGGCGACGTGGCGGCGGAAGAGCTCCGCCCAGTTCCCCAGGCGCAGGCAGCCGTAGACGAGGAGGCCGAAGAGGACGGCCTCGTAGACCGTGAGCGCGTCGGCCCCTTCGATGGTCCTCGGGCCGCCGAACGTGCCCGCGTACCACCAGTCGCCCGGGGTGAAGAGCTTCAGGGGCACCAGCCGGTAGGGGATGTAGCCGTTGCGCCACAGCGACCACAGGAGCAGTGCGCACAGGACGGAGATCAGCGCGCCGACCAGCAGGGAACGGTCCGGCACGCCCTCGGGCCTCTCGGGCGGGCGCGGTGTGTGGCCGTACCGCCAGACGCCGGGTTCCCGGCGGGGCCGCGGGGTACGCAGCCACTCCTCCAGCGGGGGCCGGGGGGTGGCGGCCGGGGCGTGGCCGGGAGGGGGCGGCGCGTACGGCGGCGGGGCGTGCGGGGGCGGTGCCTGGGACGGCGGGGCGGCGGGGGGTGGTCCCGCCGGGCGGGGCACCCGGCCCGCGCCGGTGCCCCGTGCGTCGTACGTGCCTTCGGTGTCCATGAACCGCCGCCCCCTGACCAGCCAGGTCCCGCCTTGTGCACGGCCAATCTAGTGCCAGGGCACGGGGAGTTCAGCAATGTCGCCGGATGGGCGCGGTGCCCCGGCCCGCCGCACCCCGCCCGGCCACCTGTCCGCAGCGGACAAGCCCGCGCCACCACCACTCCGCGGCGGAGCATGACCGCCGCCCTCCCCCACCCCTAGCCTGCAGGGAGAAGCGTCCGGAAACCCCCAGGAGCCCCGCATGTCCGACATCCCGCAGGAGCGCCGCGTCCTCACCGCCATTCCCGGCCCGAAGTCGGTGGAGCTGCAGGCCCGCCGTACGGCGGCGGTCGCCGCCGGCGTGGGTTCCACGCTGCCGGTGTTCACCGCCCGGGCCGGCGGCGGGATCATCGAGGACGTGGACGGCAACCGGCTGATCGACTTCGGTTCCGGCATCGCCGTGACGTCCGTGGGCGCCTCCGCCGAGGCGGTCGTGCGCCGGGCGTCGGCGCAGCTGGCCGACTTCACCCACACCTGTTTCATGGTCACCCCGTACGAGGGGTACGTGGAGGTCTGCGAACGGCTCGCCGAGCTGACCCCGGGCGACCACGCCAAGAAGTCCGCGCTGTTCAACTCGGGCGCCGAGGCCGTCGAGAACGCGGTGAAGATCGCGCGCGCCTACACCAAGCGCACCGCGGTGGTCGTCTTCGACCACGGCTACCACGGCCGGACCAATCTCACGATGGCTCTGACCTCGAAGAACATGCCGTACAAGCAGGGCTTCGGCCCGTTCGCGCCCGAGGTGTACCGCGTGCCGGTGGCATACGGCTACCGCTGGCCGACCGGTCCGGAGAACGCCGGTGCGGAGGCGTCCGCGCAGGCGATCGACGAGATCACCAAGCAGATCGGCGCGGAGAACGTCGCCGCGATCATCATCGAGCCGGTCCTCGGCGAGGGCGGCTTCATCGAGCCGGCGAAGGGCTTCCTCCCGGCGATCGCCCGGTTCGCGAAGGACAACGGCATCGTCTTCGTCGCGGACGAGATCCAGTCCGGCTTCTGCCGCACCGGCCAGTGGTTCGCGTGCGAGGACGAGGGCATCGTCCCCGACCTGATCACCACGGCCAAGGGCATCGCGGGCGGGCTGCCGCTCTCCGCGGTGACCGGCCGCGCCGAGATCATGGACGCGGCGCACTCCGGCGGCCTGGGCGGCACCTACGGCGGCAACCCCGTGGCGTGCGCGGGTGCGCTCGGGGCCATCGAGACGATGCGTGAGCTGGACCTCAACGCGAGGGCCCGGCGCATCGAGGAGGTCATGAAGGGCCGCCTGGAGGAGATGCGGGCGAAGCTCCCGAACGGCGGGGTCATCGGGGACGTCCGCGGCCGTGGCGCGATGATCGCCATCGAGCTGGTGAAGCCCGGCACGAAGGACCCCGACGCGGCCGCCACCGCGGCCCTGGCCAAGGCCTGCCACGCCGAGGGGCTGCTGGTGCTGACCTGCGGGACGTACGGCAACGTCCTGCGCTTCCTGCCGCCGCTGGTCATCGGCGAGGACCTGCTGAACGAGGGCCTCGACATTCTCGAACGGGCGTTCGCCACGCTCTGACGCGTACGGATCCGGCCCGGGGGCGGCGCGGCGATTTCCGCCGCATTGACCCACCCGCGCGTGAGGGCCTGTGAAGAAGGTGTGCGGGGGCCATGGCGGGATACCGTGGCCCCTGTCGGCCCACCCTCCCCTGACGTACGGTTTCCACAGATGAGAGAAACACCCCGCCCGCAGGGAACTGCGGGTGATGCCGGGCCGGGGCTCCCCCAGCACCGTCCCGGTAGTGCCTCCGCGCACACCACTGGAGCATCGCGCTCCGGAACTCCTCACCGATCGGACGGCCGCCCGCCCCACACCCCCCGGGGCGCGCGGCACACCGATCCGACCGGCCACCCCGGAACACTCCCCCCAGTTCCCCGGTGGCCGGTCCTTCTCCTTTCCCGGGTGGCCGCGCTGCTGGCCGTCTTCGCGCTGGTCACCTGGCAGGTCGTGGCCGTCGGGCCGCTGCTGGGGCCCGACGAACGGCTCGGCCTGGCCCTGGCCGGGCGGGGGCCTCGCGCGCTGTCCGACCTCTTCGCGGATCTCGGCAACATGGAGGTCGCCGTCCCCGCCCTGGCGTGCGCCGCCCTCGTGGCCTGGCTGCGCCGGGACCGCCGGGAGGCGGTGTACGCGGCTCTGGCCATGGTGGCGGTCCCCGTGCTCGTCGTCCCGCTCAAGCTGTGGACCGACCGCCAGGGGCCGCTGACCGAGGCGACCGGCTACTACCCCTCGGGCCATACGGCCACCGCCGCCGTGGCGTACGGCGCGGCGGCCGTGCTGCTCGCTCCGTACGTGCGGCGCTCATGGATGATGCTCGTCGCCGCCGTCCTGCTGACGGCGGCGACGAGCATCGGTCTGGTGCTGCGCGGCTACCACTGGCCGCTGGACGTGCTGGCCAGCTGGTGCCTGGCGGGTGCGGTGCTGCTCGTCCTCGGAGAGGTCAGTTCCCGAAGTAGGCGTCGAAGTTCTTCGAGAACTCCCAGTTGTTGAAGCGGTCCCAGTTGATGGACCAGGTCATCAGCCCGCGCAGCCCGGACCAGGTGCCGTGGGTCTGGTACGAGCCGCAGTCGGTCTTCCTGGTCAGGCAGTTGAGCGCCTTGGTGACCTCCGCCGGGGAGGTGTGGCCGTTGCCCGCCTGGGTGGACGCCGGGAGGCCGATGGCGACCTGCTCGGGCCGCAGGGCCGGGAAGACCTTGGTCCGGTCGCCCGCCACGGGGAAGCCGGTGAGCAGCATGTCGGTCATGGCGATGTGGAAGTCGGCGCCGCCCATCGAGTGGTACTGGTTGTCCAGTCCCATGATGGAGCCCGAGTTGTAGTCCTGGACGTGCAGCAGGGTGAGGTCGTCGCGCAGGGCGTGGATGACGGGCAGGTAGGCGCCGGCGCGCGGGTCCTGGCCGCCCCAGGGGCCGGAGCCGTAGTACTGGTAACCGAGCTGCACGAAGAAGGTCTCGGGCGCCATGGTGAGGACGAAGTCGTCGCCGTACTTGGCCTTGAGCGTCTTCACCGCCGAGATGAGGTTGACGATGACGGGGGTGGTCGGGCTGCGGAAGTCGGTGTCACCGGTGTTCAGCGAGAGCGAGTGGCCCTCGAAGTCGATGTCCAGGCCGTCGAGTCCGTAGGTGTCGATGATCTTGGACACCGAGGAGACGAAGGTGTCCCGGGCCGCCGTCGAGTTGAGCTGCACCTGGCCGTTCTGGCCCCCGATGGAGATCAGGACCTTCTTGCCGGCCGCCTGCTTGGCCTTGATCGCCGCCTTGAACTCCGCCTCGCTCTCCACTCCCGGGCACTCGGCGACCGGGCAGAGCGAGAAGCGGATGTCGCCGGAGGTGACGGAGGTCGGCTCCCCGAAGGCGAGGTTGATGACGTCCCACGAGTCGGGGACGTCGGCCATCCGGGTGTAGCCGGAGCCGTTGGCGAAGCTGGAGTGCAGATAACCGACAAGGGCGTGGGCCGGCAGGTCACCGCCGCCGCCCTCCTGGCCGCCGCCGGAGGTGGTGGTGGCGCTCACGGCCGCCGACTTCGCGGACTCACCGGCGGCGTTGACCGCGCTGACCTGGAAGCTGTACGCGGTCGACGCGGTCAGCCCCGTCACGGTCGCCGAGGTGCCGGTGACCGACTGGACCCTCGTACCGTCGCGGTAGACCTGGTAGCCGGTGGCTCCGGCGGACGCGTTCCAGCTCAGCGGGACCGAGGTGGAGGTGGCCGTCCCGGCCCGCAGACCGGCGGGGGCGGCGGGCACGGTGGCGGGGGCCCCGCCGGGGCCGACCAGGGTGAGGTCGTCGGCGTAGTAGGCGGACGTGCCGTACCAGCCGTGGGTGTAGACGGTCACCGAGGTGGTCGCCGAGCCGGTCTTGAAGACCGTGCCGAGCTGGGTGTACGCGCCGGCGGACTGGGTCCAGGTGGAGACGTCCGTGGTGCCGGTGCCGGACGCCCCGAGATAGACGTAGTCGCCCCGCACCCACGCCTGGAGCGTGTACGTGGAGTCGGGCCGGACCGTCACCGTCTGGGAGCACCTGGCGTTGTCGCTGCCGGCCGGGGTCGCCTTCAGCGCCTTGGTCCCGCTGTGCACGGGCGTGCTGACGGCGGCCCCGCTGCCGCCCGAGCAGGTCCAGCCGTCCAGGCCCGCCTCGAAGCCGCCGTTGCGGGCCAGGTCGGCGTCGGCGGCGGTGGCGTCCGGTGCCGAGGCGACCAGGCCGGCGGCGGCCAGCAGGGCCGCCGAACAGACAGCCAGAAGTCCGGTAAAACGGGCGGGTGGTCCGGTGCGTTCCACAACAGCCTCCGTGCTGGGGGGAATTTAGTGCGGCCGCGCACAACATGGTCCAGACCAATCGGGTTGTCAAGACCTCTGACACCGCCTCACCCGTCCCGGTCCGCTCCGCCGTGGGCCCCCCGCGCGGCGGCGGCCTCGTGCAGCGCGAGCTCCAGCAGGACGGGGTCGACGAGCATCCCCGACCCGTCCGGCGGGATCAGCCACCGCGCGGCGGCGGACGTACGGCCCGGGCGGGGCACGGCGATCCAGCTGTCCCGGCCGATCCCCCGCACCCCGGTCCCCAGCCAGCCCGACGCCGTGCCCGGGGGCACGAAGAAGCCGATCCGGGCGTCCCCGAAACCGGCGAGGACCGGCCCGGGCCGGCGGACGAGACGGGTGAGGACGTCGAACGTCGGGTATCCCAGCCCGGCCGGGACGGCGAGCACGTCCCAGCGCCGACCGGCGGGGAGCAGCGCGATTCCCAGCGGATCGCGCTCCCATTCCCGCCTGCAGGCCGCCGGATCCGGCGCCACCGACACGAGCCATTCGATCGCGGCCTTCGCCCCCGTGCCGTCCATGAGTGCCTCCCTCTTCCCGTGGGCACCGACGGGGTCCCGCCGGTGCGTACGGGGAAGAGAGCGCGGTGGAGCCGGATCATGACGCGGGTCGGACCGGTGGATGCCGTGAGGTGGATCACGTGGTGCGGCGTCCCCGGTCAGCTGTCGAAGCCGAACCCCAGCCGGTCCGTCGTTCGCAGCCACAGGTCGCGGTGGCCGCCGCGGTCGTCCGCGCGGGCGAGCGATCTCTTGGTGAGCCCGATCCCCGCCCAGGCGAACGGCTCGGGCGGAAAGGGCAGCGGCTTGGAGCGGACCATCCGGAGCCCGGTGCGCTCCGTGCGGTCACCGGCCAGCAGGTCGAGCATCACCTCGGCCCCGAAGCGGGTGGCTCCGACACCCAGCCCGGTGTATCCGGCCGCGTGCGCGACCCGTCCTCCGTAGGCCGTCGTGAAGAAGGCGGAGAAACGCGAACAGGTGTCGATGGCCCCGCCCCAGGCATGGGTGAAACGCACCCCGGAGAGCTGCGGGAAATACGCGAAGAAATGCCCGGCGAGCGTGAGGAACGTCTCCGGACGCCGGTCCAGGGCGGAATGCAGACGGCCACCGAAGGGATAGACGGCGTCAAATCCGCCCCACAGGATCCGGTTGTCCGCGGACAGCCGGAAATAGTGGAACCGGTGGGCGCTGTCGCCGAGTCCCTGCCGGTTCTTCCAGCCGATCGAGGCCAGCCGGTCCGCGCTCAGCGGCTCGGTCATCAGCGCGTAGTCGTACACCGGGACGGTGTACGGGCGCAGCCGTCTGACGAGGGACGGGAAGACGTTCGTCGCGAGGGCCGCGCGCCGCGCGAAGACCCTGCCGTACGGGGTGCGTACCGCCACACCCGCCCCGGACCGGGCGAGCGCCAGCCCCGGGGTGTGTTCGTACACGCGTACGCCGAGGCGGAGGCAGGCGCGCTTGAGCCCCCAGGCGAGCTTCGCGGGGTGGAGCAGGGCGACGCCGCGCCGGTCCCACAGGCCGCCCAGGAAGGCCGGCGAGTCGACCTCGGCCCGCATCCGCTCCTGGTCCAGGAACTCGGGGCGGTCGAGGCCCAGTTCTCCGGTGCGGCGGTGCCAGTCGCGCAGGCCGGAGAGCTCGTGGGGCCGGGTGGCCACGTCGATCTCGCCGGTGCGCTCGAAGTCGCAGTCGATGCCGTAGCGGGTGACGGCTTCCTCGATGGCGTCCAGATTCCGCGCGCCCAGCTGCTCCAGCTTCGCGATCTCCTCGGGCCAGCGGTCGAGGCCGTTGGCCGTCCCGTGGGTCAGTGAGGCGGCGCAGAACCCTCCGTTGCGGCCCGAGGCGGCCCATCCCACCTCGCGCCCCTCGATGAGGACCACCTCGCGTCGGGGGTCCCGTTCCTTGGCGAGCAGCGCGGTCCACAGCCCGCTGTAGCCGCCGCCGACCACGAGGAGGTCGCAGACCTCGTCGCCCGTGAGCGCGGGACGCGGCTCCGGCTCGGCCGGGTCGTCGAGCCAGTAGGACCGGGGGCGCGCCCCGGAAAGGGATGCCGCCGCGTGGCGCATGGCGTCGATGGCCATGGATTCCAGCTCCTTGGGGGTCTATTTCCGCGTGTTGTTCCTTCTCCGGCCGGCCACCAGTTGTCCCACGAGGACCACGGCCACGGCGATGACGAACATGGCCGTCCCGATGACGTTGATCTGCACGGGTGTTCCGCGCTGGGCCGATCCCCAGACGAACATCGGGAACGTCACGGTGGACCCGGCGTTGAAATTGGTGATGATGAAATCGTCGAAGGAGAGGGCGAAGGCGAGCAGCGCCCCGGCCGCGATGCCCGGCGCCGCGATCGGCAGCGTCACCCTGAGGAAGGTCTGCGCGGGGCCCGCGTAGAGGTCGCGGGCGGCCTCCTCCAGCCGGGGGTCCATCGACAGCACGCGCGCCTTCACGGCCGTGACCACGAAGCTGAGGCAGAACATGATGTGCGCGATCAGCACGGTGAGGAAGCCGAGCTCGGCCCCCATGTTGAGGAAGAGCGTGAGCAGGGACGCGGCCATCACGACCTCGGGCATGGCCATCGGCAGGAAGATCAGCGAGTTGACCGCGCCGCGTGCCCGGAAGCGGTAGCGGACCAGCGCGAAGGCGATCATCGTGCCGAGCACGGTCGCCCCGAGGGTCGCGAGTGCGGCGATCCGCAGGGAGAGGGAGAGCGAGCCGCAGAGGTCGGCGACCCCGCAGGGGTCCTTCCAGGCATCCAGCGAGAACCGCTGCCAGGCGTAGTTGAAGCGCCCGTTCGGCCGGTTGAAGGAGAACACCGTCACGACGAGGTTGGGCAGCACCAGACAGGCCAGGGTCAGCAGTCCGGCGATCACGACCAGGTTCCGCCGCAGCGATCGGAGCAGGCGCATCAGAGCAGGTCCTCCGTCCCGGAGCGGCGGATGTAGACGGTGACGACCAGCAGGACGACCGCCATGAGGATGAAGGAGAGGGCGGCCGCCGTGGGGTAGTCCAGGACCCGCAGGAACTGGGACTGGATGACGCTGCCGACCATCTTGGTGTCCGTGGAGCCGAGGAGCTCGGCGTTGACGTAGTCCCCGCTGGCCGGGATGAACGTCA
Source organism: Streptomyces sp. SirexAA-E (assembly GCF_000177195.2). Taxonomy (GTDB): domain Bacteria; phylum Actinomycetota; class Actinomycetes; order Streptomycetales; family Streptomycetaceae; genus Streptomyces; species Streptomyces flavovirens. The sequence goes on along the minus strand of NC_015953.1, from coordinate 5,376,554 downwards.
GGAGGGTGCCGGCGACGACCCCGGGCATGGACAGCGGGAGCGTGACCGTGCGGAAGGTGGCGGCCGGGGTGGCGTACAGGTCGCCCGCCGCCTCGTGCAGCCGGGGGTCGATCCGGTCCAGCGAGGTGTAGAGCGGCAGGATCATGAACGGCAGGAAGTTGTAGGTCAGTCCGCAGACGACGGCCATCGGGGTGGCCAGGATCCGGTTGTCCTCGGTCCAGCCGAGCCGGCTGGTGACGTCCAGCACGTGCAGGCCTTCCAGCGCGTCCACCACCGCGCCGCCGTCGGCGAGGATCGTCTTCCAGGCGAGCGTGCGGATCAGGAAGCTGGTGAAGAAGGGCGCGATGACCAGCACGAGCAGCAGGTTGCGCCACCGGCCGGCCCTGAAGGCGATCAGATAGGCGAGCGGGTAGCCGAGCAGCAGGCACAGGAGCGTGGCGGTGCCCGCGTACAGCAGGGACCGGACGAACTGCGGGTAGTAGTCGGCGAAGGCGTCGGCGTACGTACGAAAGTGCCAGGTGACCCGGAACCCCTGCTCCAGGGAACCGGTCTGTACGGAGGTCGACGCCTGGTAGACCATCGGCAGCGCGAAGAAGACGAGCAGCCACAGGATGCCGGGGAGCAGCAGCCAGTAGGGGACGAGCCGCTTGCGGAGGGACCGCCCGCGGACGGGCCGCGCGGGGGCCGCTTCCTCGGCGGGCGGCGCCGGTGGCGTGTCGGTGGCACTCACGCCGCGTCCTCGACGCTCTGCACGCCGGCGTCCATGTCCTGGGTGGCGTCGAGCGCGAAGGTGTGGGCGGGGTCCCAGTGCAGGACGACCTCGCTTCCCGGGGCGAGCCCCCGGCGGTGCTCGACGTTCTGTTCGTAGACCTGGAGGGCCTTGCCCGCGGGGCTCTCGACGACGTACTGGGTGCTGACGCCGATGAAGCTGGACTCGGTGATCCGCCCGGTGACGCGGTTGCGGCCGTCCGCCGCCGGCTCCGCGTCGGTGGCCGGGGCGAGGGATATCTTCTCGGGCCGTATGCCGACGAGGAGCCGGCCGCCGGGTGGTGTCGGGGCCGGACAGCGGCTGCCGGGCAGCCGGAGCGTCCCGCCGCCCGCCGAGACGACGACGTCCGTGCCCGCGGACACGATCTCGGCCTCGATGAGGTTGGAGGTGCCGAGGAAGTTCGCCACGAAGGTGGTGCGGGGGTTCTCGTACAGGTCGGCGGGGGAACCGAGCTGTTCGACCCGGCCCGCGTTCATCACGGCGACCGTGTCGGCCATGGTCATGGCCTCCTCCTGGTCGTGGGTGACGTGGACGAAGGTGATGCCGACCTCGGTCTGGATGCGTTTGAGTTCGAGCTGCATCCGGCGCCGCAGTTTCAGGTCAAGGGCGCCGAGCGGTTCGTCGAGCAGCAGTACCTGGGGGTGGTTGATGAGGGCGCGGGCCACGGCGACGCGCTGCTGCTGTCCGCCGGAGAGCTGGTGCGGCCTGCGGCGGGCGAAGTCGCCGAGCTGGACGAGCTCCAGCATCTCCGCGACCCGTTCGCGCACCGAGGTGACCCGGCGCCGGCGCAGTCCGAACGCGATGTTCTCGGTGACGTCGAGGTGGGGGAAGAGCGCGTAGCTCTGGAAGACGGTGTTGACCGGCCGCTTGTGCGGGGGCAGGGCCGTGATGTCCGTGCCGCCGAGCGAGACGGTGCCGGTGGACGCCTCCTCCAGGCCGGCGATCATCCGCAGGGTGGTGGTCTTCCCGCAGCCGGACGCGCCGAGCAGGGCGAAGAAGGAGCCCTGCGGGACGGTCAGGTCGAGCGGGTGCACGGCGGTGAAGGAGCCGTAGGCCTTGCTGATGCCGGTGAGCCGGACGTCGCCGCCCGTCGTCTGCTGCTGTGTCATGGGTCGCGGTCCCAGGGGTGTCGGGGGAGCTCGGGGAGGGGCGGGCCGGTCAGGCGCCGATGAGCGCGGCGAACTTCTCCTCGTACGCCGTCTCCTCCTGAGGGCCCAGGGAGCGGAAGGAGTGCGACTTCGCCGCCATCGGCCTGTCCGGCAGGATCAGCGTGTTGGAGGCCGTCGCCGGGTCGGTCTTCGCGAGTTCGGCCGCCACCCCGTCGACCGGGCAGACGTAGTTGATGTACGCGGCGAGCCGGGCGGCGACCGGGGGCTCGTAGTAGTAGTCGATGAGCTTCTCGGCGTTGGTCTTGTGCCGCGCCCGGGCGGGGACCAGCAGGTTGTCGGTGGAGGTGACGTATCCGGCGGCCGGGATCGCGTACCTGATGTCCGGGTTGTCGGCCTGGAGCTGGATGATGTCCCCCGCCCAGGCGACGCAGGCCGCGATGTCGCCCTTGCTGAGGTCCGCGGTGTAGTCGTTGCCGGTGAAGCGGCGTATCTGCTTCCTCTCGACGCCCTCCCGGAGCCGGCCGATCGCCGCGTCGTAGTCGGCGTCGGTGAAGGAGGCCGGGTCCTTGCCCATGTCGAGGAGGGTCAGGCCCACGGAGTCGCGCATCTCGGAGAGGAAGGAGACCCGGCCCTTGAGCCGGGGGTCGTCGAGCAGCTGGGTGACGGAGTCGACGGTGCGGCCGCCGGTGGCCTTCGCGTTGTAGGCGATGACCGCGGGGATGCCGGTCCAGGGGTAGGAGTGGGCGCGTCCGGGATCCCAGTCGGGGCTGCGGAACTGGGCGGAGAGGTTGGCGAAGGCGTGCGGCAGGTTGGCCGGGTCGAGCCTCTGGGCCCAGCCGAGCCGGATGACGCGTGCGGCGAGCCAGTCCGTGACGACGATCAGGTCGCGGCCGGTGTCCTGGCCGGCGGCGAGCTGCGGCTTGATCTTCCCGAAGAACTCGACGTTGTCGTTGATGTCCTCGGTGTACTTGACCGTGATCCCGGTGCGTTCGGTGAACGCCTGAAGCGTCGGGCGGGTCCTCTCGTCCTCGCCGACGTCCATGTACTCGGTCCAGTTGGAGAAGGTGACGCGCTTCTCGCGGGCCGAGTGGTCGTCGGAGGCGGCCGCGCCGTCGCCCTCCCGCGCGGCGGGCGGGATGCCGCAGGCGCTCAGTGCGCCGAGGCCGCCGAGCGCGAGCGCGCACGCTCCGGACGCCCTCAGAAGCGAGCGGCGGGTGAGGGCGCCCCGGCCGCCTGTCAGGCTGCGCCGCATCGCGGCCAGTTGCGGCGCGGAGAGGCGCTCGGCCTCGTACTCCTGCATACGCGTTGCCCTTCCGGATGGGTGCGGCCGCCGGTCGGCGGTGTCATCGGTCCCCGAAGACGGTGCGGTGCCAGTCCTTCCGGGCAACCGCGGTGTTGTCGTACATGACGTGCTTGACCTGCGTGTACTCCTCGAAGGAGTACGACGACATGTCCTTGCCGAAGCCGCTGGCCCGGTATCCGCCGTGCGGCATCTCGCTGACGATCGGGATGTGGTCGTTGATCCACACGCAGCCCGCCCGGATCTCCCGGGTGGCGCGGTTGGCCCGGTACAGGTCGCGGGTCCAGGCGGAGGCGGCGAGTCCGTACGGGGTGTCGTCGGCGAGGCGGAGGCCCTCGTCGTCGGTGTCGAAGGGCAGGGCGACGAGGACCGGGCCGAAGACCTCCGAGCGGACGACCTCGCTGTCCTGGGCGGCCCCGGTGATCAGCGTCGGGCGGTAGTAGGCGCCGGCGGCCAGGTCGCCGCCGGGGGCCTCGCCGCCGGTGACGACGGTGGCGTGGGCCCGGGCCCGTTCGACGAATCCGGCGACCCGGTCGCGCTGCCGGTGGCTGACGAGCGGGCCGAGGTCGGTCGAGGGGTCGAAGGGGTCGCCGAGCCGGACGCTCTCCATCAGGGCGGCCACCCCGCTCACGAACGCGTCGTACAGGGGCCGCTGGACGTAGGCGCGGGTGGCGGCCGTGCAGTCCTGGCCGGTGTTGACGAGCGCCGCGGCGACCGCCCCGTTGACCGCGGCGTCGAGGTCGGCGTCGTCGAACACCAGGAAGGGTGCCTTGCCGCCCAGCTCCAGGTGCAGCCGCTTGCCGGTGGAGGCGGCCAGGGCCGCGACCCTCCTGCCGACGGCGGTGGAACCGGTGAAGGAGGTCATCACGACCCCGGGGTGGCCGACCAGGTGCTCCCCGGCATCCGGACCCGTGCCGGGGACGATGTTGATCACGCCGTCCGGGATCCCGGCCTCGGTGGCCGCCTGGGCGAACATCAGCGAGGTCAGCGGCGTGATCTCGGCGGGCTTGAGCACGACGGTGTTGCCCGCCGCGACCGCTGGGAGGATCTTCCAGGCCGCCATCTGGAGCGGGTAGTTCCACGGTGCGATCGACCCGACGACCCCCAGGGGCTCCCGTCGCACGTAGGAGGTGTGGTCCGCGCTGTACTCGGCGGCCGCCCTCCCTTCGAGGTGGCGCGCCGCACCGGCGAAGAAGGACGCGTTGTCGACGGTGCCGGGCACGTCGAACTCGGTGGAGAGCTTGAGGGGTTTGCCGCACTGGAGGGACTCGGCGTACGCGAAGTCGGCGGCCCGCGCGCCGAGTACGGCGGCGAGTCGGTGCAGTACCTCCGACCGTTCGGCGGGCGTGGCGCCCGACCAGCCCGGGTAGGCCGCCCCGGCGGCCGCGACCGCCGCGTCGACGTCGTCGGGGCCGGCGGGCGCGTAGCGGTGGACCCGCTCGCCGGTCGCGGGGTCCACCACGTCCTGACGGTCCCGCGACGTACCGGGGCGCAGCCGCCCTTCGATGTACTGCGCGCCTTCCGCGAAGCGGTCCGCCACCTGGAAGCCGTTGCCCATGACGTTCTCCTGTGCCGTTCCCGTGGCCGGGCGGCGTAGCTTCTTCCCGAATTGACTGCTGATCCTGACAGAGGCACCAGTCGCCAACAAGTGATTCCGTTGTTGCCATTTGGTTACGCGACGGAATCTGTCGGCGTGCGGCACGGAGACCCCGAAAATGCCGCACCCGCCCTCGGTGACGGGTGCCAGACTCCGCTGCCATGGAGCAGCGGTACATGGACGACCTGCGGGCGCGGTCGGCACGGGGTGAGCGGGTGAAGTACCTGACGTTCTGGGGCCATCGGCCCCGTGCGGACGGGCGGATCGGCGAGAGCTGCCTCAGTCAGTGGTGGCCGGCGCCGTTCACGGTCGACGGTGTGACGTACGCGTCGGCGGAGCACTGGATGATGGCCGGCAAGGCGCGGCTGTTCGGCGACGCGGAGGCGGAGGCGCGGGCCGTGGCGGCGGGCAGTCCGGCGGCGGCGAAGAAGGTGGGCAGGCTGGTCCGGGGCTTCGAGGAGGAGGCCTGGGCCCGGGAGCGGTTCGCCCTGGTGGTGGCGGGCGGTGTGCACAAGTTCGGCCAGGATCCGGCGCTGAAGCGCTACTTGCTGGGCACCGGCGGGCGGGTGCTGGTCGAGGCGAGCCCGATGGACCGGATCTGGGGCATCGGGCTCGCCAAGGACGATCCGCGGGCGGCGGACCCGGCTTCCTGGCGGGGTCTGAATCTGCTGGGCTTCGCGCTCATGGAGGCGCGAGCCCAGCTCGATCCGGACGGGACAGCCCTCAGGCGTGTCCGTGAGGACCCGTCGTTTGCCCCGAGGGAGCCGGACGTGACTCCGGGGCCCCGGCCTGGCGTTCGGCGCCGATGACCAGCGAGGTGGCGTACGGCTCGTCGTAGTCGTACTCCTCGATGTCCGACGAGCTGTTGCCGACGGACCAGATCAGGAATCCGAGGAAGACGGCGCCGACCAGGATCGCGATCGAGCCGAGGACGATTCCGGCGAGCGCCATGCCGCCGTTGTTCGCCTCGCCGCGCTTGGCACGGCCCTGTCCGATGATGCCGAAGACCAGGGCGAGGATGCCCAGGATGATGCCGATTCCCCACATGCAGAAACCGACGACCGCGATGATGCCGAGCACCATCGCCGCGATGCCGAGTCCGTTCGCGGGTGCCGGTCCCCAGCCCGGCTGGCCCGCGTAGCCGGGGTATCCCGGATACCCCGCGTACGGTGCGGCGGGGGCCGGGGGCGCGGCCGGGTAGCCGTACTGCCCCTCGGGGCGCCCCGGTCCGTTCGGCGCGAGGGGCGGCGGCGGCACGTCACCGCCCTGGGGCGGTCCGAAGCCTCCGGCCGGAGGCCCGGGTATCGGCCCGGTGCCCGGTTCCGCGTTCGGCATGGACGCGACCGTCGGCTGGTCGTGCACGCCCGGCGGGCGGGCGCCACCGGTCTGCTTGCCGAGCTCCACCCTGCTCTCCGGCGGTGCCCACGGATCGTGCGGCGCGGGTCCGCCCCCGGGCTGCTGTGCGTTGTCTGACATGGGCCTCCCCCATCGTGGTCCCGCCATGCTACGGCCCGGCATCCGGCCCGCAGGCCCCGCCTACGATGATCGGTGCGGCCGGTGAGCCCGGCCCAGAACCTTGAATCCGGGAGATTCCGATGAACGATCCGCACCCCTTCATCGCGGGGCTGCCCAAGGCCGAGCTCCACGTCCACCACGTCGGCTCCGCGTCGCCCCGCATCGTGGCCGAACTGGCGGCCCGCCACCCCGACTCCAAGGTTCCCACGGACCCGGAGGCGCTGGTGGACTTCTTCACGTTCACCGACTTCGGGCACTTCATCGACGTGTACCTGTCGGTGGTGGACCTGATCCGCACCCCGGAGGACGTCCGGCTGCTGACGTTCGAGATCGCCCGGGACATGGCGCGGCAGAACATCAGGTACGCGGAGCTGACGGTCACCCCGTTCAGCTCGACCCGGCGCGGCATCCCGGAGCAGGGATTCATGGAGGCGATCGAGGACGCCCGCAAGGCCGCCGAGGCCGAGCTGGGCGTCGTGTTGCGCTGGTGCTTCGACATCCCGGGCGAGGCCGGGCTTGAGGCCGCGGAGGAGACCACCCGGCTCGCGGTGGACCTGCGGCCCGAGGGGCTCGTCTCCTTCGGCCTCGGCGGCCCGGAGATCGGGGTCGACCGCCCCCAGTTCAAGCCGTACTTCGACCGGGCGATCGCCGAGGGCCTGCACTCCGTCCCGCACGCCGGGGAGACCACCGGACCGCAGACCGTCTGGGACGCGCTCACGCATCTGCGCGCGGAGCGCATCGGGCACGGCACCAGTTCGGCCCAGGACCCGAAGCTGCTGGCCCACCTCGCCGAGCACCGCATCGCCCTGGAGGTCTGCCCGACGTCGAACGTCGCGACCCGGGCGGTCGCGGACCTGGACCGGCACCCGGTGAAGGAGATGGTGCGGGCCGGTGTACCGGTGACGATCAACAGCGACGACCCGCCCATGTTCGGCACGGACCTGAACAACGAGTACGCGGTGGCCGCCCGGCTGCTGGAGCTGGACGAGCGGGGACTGGCCGCGCTGGCCACGAACGCCGTGGAGGCCTCGTTCCTCGACCCGGCGGGCAAGCGGGCGCTGGTCGCCGAGATCGACACGTACACGACGAACTGGCTGGAGGCTCCCGGGCGGTGAGCGGCGCGTCACAATGGGCCCATGGTCAGCACCGTCACCGCCGTGGCTCACCGCGGCGATCCCTACCGCGCCCGTGAGAACACCCTCCCTTCGATCCGGTCAGCCGTCGAGCGGGGGGCGGACGCGGTCGAGATCGACGTCCGTGTCACCCGCGACGGGGTGCCCGTCCTGCTCCACGACTCCACGCTGGAGCGTCTGTGGGGACACGACGTCCGGGTCGACCGGCTCGATCACCGGGAGCTGACCGGGCGGACCGGCGGCGGCGTCCCGACGCTGCGGGAGGCGATCGCCGCGGCCGGGTCCCGACGGCTCATGATCGACCTGCCGGGTTCCACCGACGCCTCGGTGCGGCGGATCGTGGGGGTGGTCGGCGAGTGCGGGGCGGCCGGGCGCGTCTACTACTGCGCGGACACCTCCGCGATGCTGCGGGTGCGTGCCGCCGATCCGTCCGCCGAGATCGCGCTGACGTGGACGACTCTGGCCCCGCCGCGCCCGGTCCTGCTCGACGCGGTCCGGCCGCGCTGGCTGAACTACCGTTTCGGGCTGATGAGCCGCGAACTGGCCGCCCGGATCCACGCGGACGGGATGCTGGTCTCCGTCTGGACGGCCGACACCCGGCGCACGATGCGCCGGCTGACCGGGTACGGCGTCGACTCGATCACCACCAACCGCATCGACGCCCTCCGCGCCCTGCTGGCCGACTCCCCCGGGTACGAGGCGCCCTGACGGCACGCCACGGACGGTGGACGCTCGCGTACGGCACCGGCTCCTCCGACGCGAAGGGGCCAGGAGGCGAAACGACCGCGACGGACATCGCGGTGGCGGCCTTCGGCGCCCCGTCGGCGGGATGGAGGCTCACGTTTCCCGTGCCGCCTCCAGCCGCCTGATCATCCGGTACACGATGAGCAGCGGGACGACGCCGAACACCCCGAACGACATGTCGATGACGGTCCACCAGAAGGGGATGTCCCGGATCGGGCCGCAGATCAGGGCGAGCGGGACGATCCCGGCACAGGCGATCATGCCGAACTGGACGACCCAGATGTTGCGGACGGGGTCGCGGTAGGGGCCGTAGAAGGCGACCGCGATGACCAGGTGGGCGAAGGCCAGCCAGTCGGTGCCGTAGAGGACGAAGGGATGGCGCGCGTCGGCCTCGTCCAGGCCCGTCCGGACCCGGGTGATCCACTCCGCCAGGGCGGGGAAGTGCTCGGGGACGGGAGAGGCCGAGGACGTCAACAGGTTCTCGACCAGGCGGAGTTCGTGCACCAGGGGGAAGGCGGTCAGACCGCTCAGCACCAGGCAGACGATGAAGACGACCAACCACACGCGTATGCGCCGCAAGAGGGCTCGCTCGCTCATGCCCGCAGCGTACGCCCGCCATGAACACGTTCAAAAAGCGGGTCGGGGTACGCGAACGGCCCCGGGCGGCTGCCCGGGGCCGTGGGAGAGCGGACGGCCCGGTCAGCCGTCGAGCGACGTCATGACGTGCTTGACGCGGGTGTAGTCCTCGAAGCCGTAGGACGAGAGGTCCTTGCCGTAACCGGACTTCTTGAATCCGCCGTGCGGCATCTCGGCGACGAGCGGGATGTGGGTGTTGATCCACACGCAGCCGAAGTCCAGGCTCCGGGACATGCGCATCGCGCGGGAGTGGTCCTTGGTCCACACCGAGGAGGCCAGGGCGTACTCCACGCCGTTGGCGTACTCCAGGGCCTGGGCCTCGTCCGTGAAGGACTGGACGGTGATGACGGGCCCGAAGACCTCGTGCTGGACGATCTCGTCGTCCTGCTTGAGCCCGGAGACCACGGTGGGGGCGTAGAAGTAGCCCTTGTCGCCGACCCGATGGCCGCCGGCCTCGACCCTGGCGTGCGCGGGGAGCCGCTCGATGAAGCCGCTGACCTGCGCCAGCTGGTTCGCGTTGTTCAGCGGGCCGTAGAGCACGTCCTCGTCGTCCGGCCGGCCCGTCTTCGTGTCGGCCGCCGCCTTGGCGAGCGCGGTGACGAACTCGTCGTGGACGGACTCGTGGACCAGGACGCGGGTCGCCGCCGTACAGTCCTGGCCGGCGTTGAAGAAGCCCGCCTCCGAGATGCCGGCGACGGCCTTGGCGATGTCGACGTCCTCGAACACGACGACCGGGGCCTTGCCGCCGAGCTCCAGGTGGACGCGCTTGAGGTCCTTGGCCGCCGACTCGGCGACCTGCATGCCGGCCCGGACCGAGCCGGTGATGGAGGCCATCGCCGGGGTCGGGTGCTCCACCATGGCGCGGCCGGTGTCACGGTCACCGCACAGGACGTTGAAGACGCCCTTGGGCAGGATCTGCCCGATGATCTCGGCGATCAGCACGGTCGACGCCGGTGTGGTGTCGGACGGCTTGATGACGACGGTGTTGCCCGCGGCCAGCGCCGGGGCGAACTTCCACACGGCCATCATCATCGGGTAGTTCCACGGGGCGACCTGCGCGCAGACGCCCACCGGTTCGCGGCGGACGATCGAGGTCAGCCCCTCCATGTACTCCCCGGCCGAACGGCCTTCGAGCATCCGGGCCGCCCCGGCGAAGAAGCGGATCTGGTCGACCATCGGCGGGATCTCTTCGGTGCGGGTGAGCCCCAGCGGCTTGCCGGTGTTCTCCGACTCCGCGGCGATGAGGTCCTCCGCCCGCTCCTCGAAGGCGTCGGCGATCTTCAGCAGCGCCTTCTGGCGCTCGGCGGGCGTCACGTCGCGCCAGGCGGGAAAGGCCGCGGCGGCGGCCTCCATGGCGGCGTCGACGTCGGCCTGGCCGGAGAGCGGCGCGGTCGCGTAGACCTCCTCCGTCACCGGGTTGACCACGTCGGTGGTCCGCCCGTCCGCGGCGTCCCGGAACTCTCCGTTGATGTAGTTGCGCAGACGGCGCACCTCGGTGGTCACGACCACCCCTCCTGTCGGCTGTCCGATGGGTGAGACACCCACCCTAGACGGTGCGGCGACGCTTTCGACATAGCCACCTGCCGACACCTACGGATTCAGTGCGATCCGGACTCCGGGACAACGGATTTCATCGGTTTGTGCTTGCCAGGCAGACGAGGAGCGGTGCAGAGTGGGTCTGTGGCCAGCCGTAACACAGACTCCCGGAGCGGACCGTTGTCACCGGTCGACGCCGTCTCCCTCGCGATCATCGAACAGCTCCAGGAGGACGGGCGCCGTCCGTACGCCGCGATCGGCAAGGCCGTGGGCCTCTCCGAGGCGGCCGTACGCCAGCGCGTGCAGAAGCTCCTCGACCAGGGCGTGATGCAGATCGTGGCCGTCACGGACCCGCTCACCGTGGGGCTGATGCGTCAGGCGATGGTCGGCATCAACGTCGACGGCGACCTCGACCCGGTGGCCGAAGCCCTGACCGCCATGAGCGAATGCGAGTACGTGGTGATGACCGCGGGCTCCTTCGACCTGATGGTGGAGATCGTCTGCGAGGACGACGACCACCTGCTGGAGACGATCAACCGACGCATCCGGGCCGTCCCCGGCGTGCGCTCCACCGAAAGCTTCGTCTACCTCAAGCTCAAGAAGCAGACCTACATGTGGGGAACCCGACAGCCGTGAGCAAGGACCTCAGCCGAACCGCGTACGACCACCTGTGGATGCACTTCACCCGCATGTCGGACTACGCGAACGCTCCCGTGCCCACCATCGTGCGTGGCGAGGGCACCTACATCTACGACGACCGCGGCAAGCGCTATCTCGACGGCCTCTCCGGCCTGTTCGTGGTCAACGCCGGGCACGGCCGCCGCGAGCTGGCGGAGACGGCGTCCAGGCAGGCGCAGGAGCTGGCCTTCTTCCCGGTGTGGTCCTACGCCCACCCCAAGGCCGTCGAGCTCGCCGAGCGGCTCGCGCACCACGCTCCGGGCGACCTCGACAAGGTCTTCTTCACCACCGGCGGCGGCGAGGCCGTGGAAACCGCCTGGAAGCTGGCCAAGCAGTACTTCAAGCTCACCGGCAAGCCGACCAAGTACAAGGTCATCTCCCGTGCCGTGGCCTACCACGGCACGCCGCAGGGTGCCCTGTCGATCACCGGACTGCCCGCCCTCAAGGCCCCGTTCGAGCCGCTGGTCCCGGGGGCGCACAAGGTGGCGAACACCAACATCTACCGCGCTCCGCTCTTCGGCGACGACCCGGAGGCCTTCGGCCGCTGGGCCGCCGACCAGATCGAGCAGCAGATCCTCTTCGAGGGCCCGGACACCGTCGCCGCGGTCTTCCTGGAGCCCGTGCAGAACGCCGGAGGCTGCTTCCCGCCGCCGCCCGGCTACTTCCGGCGGGTGCGCGAGATCTGCGACCGGCACGACGTCCTGCTCGTGTCCGACGAGGTCATCTGCGCCTTCGGCCGGCTGGGCACCATGTTCGCCTGCGACAAGTTCGACTACGTACCGGACATGATCACCTGCGCCAAGGGCATGACCTCGGGGTACTCCCCCATCGGGGCCTGCGTCGTCTCCGACCGGCTGGCGGAGCCCTTCTACCAGGGCGACAACACCTTCCTGCACGGCTACACCTTCGGCGGGCACCCGGTCTCCGCCGCGGTCGCCCTGGCCAACCTCGACATCTTCGAGCGCGAGGGTCTCAACCAGCATGTCCTGGACAACGAGAACGCGTTCCTCACCACGCTGCAGAAGCTCCACGACCTGCCGATCGTCGGAGACGTCCGCGGCAACGGCTTCTTCTACGGCATCGAGCTGGTGAAGGACAAGACGACCAAGGAGACGTTCGACGCCGAGGAGACCGAGCGCGTCCTGTACGGCTTCCTCTCCAAGGCGCTGTACGACAACGGCCTGTACTGCCGGGCCGACGACCGCGGTGACCCGGTCGTCCAGCTCGCGCCGCCGCTGATCTCGGACCGGTCGACGTTCGAGGAGATCGAGGGCATCCTGCGGGGCGTCCTGACGGAGGCCTGGGCGAAACTCTGATCCCGTCGCGGGCGCCGCCCGCGCCGTACCCTACGGTCCACAAAGGTCCGGGCCTCACCCGTTCGAGTGAGAAGGGAGGCGTCCGGGCCGCGTGCTGTCCCGTCACCCCGGCCCGGCTGCCTAGCGTGCCGAGTGACCGATCGGCCATGTCTTCGTTCCCCCGAACGGGGGATGGGAAATCTGATCCGAACCGAGGTGTACGCCATGGTGGTCCCGCCCGACAACGACGTGATCTGGGCCCGTTCCCTGCACCACTCCCACAACGGTTCTCCGGGGCTCGGCGGTGTCTCCCTCGGTGTCCGCGACGGCGAGGTCCTCGCCGTGACCGGCCCGCGCGGCAGCGGCAAGTCGACGCTGCTGCACTGCCTCTCGGGGCAGTTGGTGCCGCAGGAGGGGGAGGTCTGGTTCAACAGTGTCCCCGTGCACACCATGGGCCCCCGGCTGCGCGAACAGCTGCGCCGCGACCGGTTCGGCTGGATCGGCGCCGAGCCGGAGCTGGTACCGGAGCTCACCACCTGGGAGAACGCGGCGCTCCCGCTGCTGCTGCGGGGCGTCTCGCACCGGGCGGCCAAGAAGGCAGCGACCGAGTGGCTGGACCGGCTGGACATCGGCCCGCTCGCCAAGAAGCGGCCGCACTCCCTGCTCCAGTCGCAGCGCCAGCGGATCTCGGTGGCCCGCGCGCTGGCCGCCTCCCCCGCCGTGATCTTCGCCGACGAGCCGACCGCGACGCTGCACCGGGCCGAACGCTCCCAGCTGCTGCGGACGCTGACCACGGCGGCCCGCTCCCACGGCATCACCGTCGTGCTCGCCACCCATGACGCGGAGGTCGCCGCCCTCGCCGACCGCACGGTCTGCCTGCTGGACGGCCGGCGCGTGAACACCGTCGCCCTGCCCGCCGCGCCCGATACGGAAGGCGCCTCGGCGTGCTCGCTCTCCGTCTGACCCGTGGTTCGCACCCCCTGGTCCTGGTGCGGCGGCTGCTGCTCGCCGCCGCGTCGGCCGGGGTGGGCTTCCTCCTCCTGTGCACCCTCGGGTATGCCTCGGGCCACCCGGCGCACGCGTCGAGTTCGGTGCTGCGGCTGCTGTGGTGTGCCGTCCCCCTGGCCGCGACCGTCCAGTTGGCGGTCGCGGTCGCGCGCACCGACCCGAGCACCCGGCCGCGCCCCGGGCTCTTCGCGGCCGGGGTGGGCCCTGCCCGGCTGGGCGCGCTGGCGGCCGTCTCCACGGCGGTGTCCACCACGCTGGGTTCGGTGGTGGCACTGCTCTTCTTCCTCCATCTGCGGGGCGACCTGACCGGGCTGCCGTTCGACGGCGGGGCGGCCGAATTCCTGGGCGCCGGGGCCCCGTTGCCACTGGCTGCGGCTCTGACGCTGCTCGCTCTCGTACCGCTGGTGTCGGCGGCCGCCAGCGGGCTGGCGCTGCGGACGCGGCCCTCCGCCCCGTCGGGGGCACCGGAGGCGGAGGAACGGCTCGCCCCGGCTCCCGCTCCGACGGGGCTTCCGTGGGGCGTGGCCCTCACGGCGGCCGGCCTCGCGGTGGAGGCGTACGCGAGCCGGGGCTCGGCGGGCAATCCGCTCCCGCTGCCCGGGAAGCTGGACTCCACCCCGGCGAGCGTGCTGGTGGGCTGGACCCTCACCGCGATCGGCCTGGCCATGGCGGGTCCGGGCCTGACCTACCTGTGCGGCAAGCTCATCCAGGCGGTGCGCCCGGGGGCCGTACGGCTGCTGGCGGGGCGGGTCCTGATGGGTGAGGCGCGCCGCATCGGCCGTCCGCTCGGCGTCGTCTGCGCGGTGTTGTCCGGTGTGATCGCCGCGTCGGTGCTGTACACCGGTGAGCCGCGCCCCTTCGGCCCGCTCACGGCGCTCGGCGCGGTCCTGGTCCTGGGCTGTACGACGGCCACCCTGCTGACCTCCGCCCTGGAGGCCAGGCAGGCCCGGATCCGTACCACCGAGGCCGTGCTGCGGCTCGGCGCCCCGCCTGCCGCCCTGCGCGCCGCGACGGCGCTGCGCGCGGGCGTACTGCTGGCCGTGTTCGCCCTGCTGACGTGGGTGGTCGCGGAGCTGGCCGCGCTGCCGCTGTCGGGCTGACGGCCGGGCCGCGCGTCCGTGCGCGCCCCGGGATCCGACCCGCCCCGGGGCGGCGGGGTCAGCCCCGGCGCCGGCTCCCCTCCCGGTCCGGGCGCCCCCGTCCGGCGTCCAGCAGCGCCGCCAGCCTGCCGTACGTCGTCTCCCAGGTCCATTCCTCCTGGACCCAGGCCCGGCCCTTCTCCCCCATGGCCGCCGCACACGCCGGGTCCCCCAGCAGCTCGACGAGGCGGGCTGCGACGGCGCCCACGTCGCGGCCGTCCACGACATGGCCGCTCTCGCCGTCGCGCACGGCGTCGGGGGCGCCGCCCGAGTCACCGGCCACGACGGGCAGTCCGGCCGCCGCGGCCTCCAGGAAGACGATGCCGAGCCCCTCGACCTCCAGACCGCGGCGCCTGGTCCGGCACGGCATCGCGAAGACGTCGGCGGCCGCGAAGTACGCGGGCATCGCCGTGTGCGGCCGGCCGCCCGCCAGGACCACGGCGTCCTCGCAGCCCGTGGATCGGGCCAGCCGTCGCAGGGAGCGCCCGTACGGTCCGTCCCCGGCCAGCAGGAGCACGGCGTCCGGGACGGCGTCGCGCACGAGCGGCAGCGCACGGATCAGCGTGTCCTGGCCCTTGCGCGGGACGAGCCGGGCCGCGCAGAGGATCACCGGCCGGCCGCGCAGCCCGTGGGTCGCCCGTACGCTGCCGGGGGCTTCGCGCCCGCCGGGCGCCGGAGTCCGGAAGACCTCGCTGTCCACGCCCGGCACGAGGCGCGCCATTCGGCGGGCGGCGTCCGGTCCGAGGGCGGCGGCGACGGGGGCGCGGGTGGCCGCGCCGAGGTAGGTGACCGTGTCGGTGCGCTCCCCGATCCGGCGCAGGAGCGCCCGCGTACCGGGGGTCCGGGCCCACCAGACCTCGTGGCCGTGCGTGGTGGCGACGATCCGCCGTATCCCGGCCTCCCGGCGCAGCCGGCCCGCCATCAGGGCGAGCGGTGCCGCCGCTCCGAACCAGACGCTGTCGCAGCCGTACCGACGGGCGAGGGCCGCCGCGCGGTCGGCGACCCGTGCCGTCGGCAGCAGGGTCCGCGCGCGGTCGCGTACGACGGGATACCCGAGGGCCGCGTCGTGGGCGGCGGCCCCGGGTTCCGAGGAGGTGTAGACGACGACGCGGTCGGCGGGGAAGCGGCTGGTCATCGCGTGGACGAAGGTCTCGATGCCGCCCTGGCGCGGCGGGAAGTCATTGGTGACGACGAGCGTGCGGGGCATCGGGGGCCCTTTCTCGGGAGGGCGCCGGCACCCCGGAGGTCGCGCCCTCCACGGAGGCTTCCGGCGGGAGGGGTGTGCGGTGCGACGCCAGGACGGCGAGGACCAGCGGGTGGACGAGGTAGCCGAACCGGCTGGCGGGCATGAGCGAGAGGGCCAGCAGGAGTCCGAGCGCGAGCCGCGAGGCGGCGGCGGCCACGGTCCCCGGCGGCCGTACGACGAGCGACACGGCCATCAGCAAGGCGCTCACGGCCAGCAGGAGCACCGCCGCCGCCCGTCCGCCGGGTGCCCGGGTGGCGAGCAGGTGCCCCGGGAGGGGGCTCGCCGCCGTGGAGACGGTGTCGGTGAGCCCGAGCGGGAAGGCGACGACATGGGTCAGGAAGGCCGCCGGGTCGCGGACGACGACCGGGAGGACCAGGACGGCCACCGTCACCGCCCCGGTCACGGCGCACCGCAGGACCGGCCGGCTGCCCTGGTCCCCGTCCCGGCGGCTCCGGGTCCTCAGCAGCACCAGGCAGACCGGGAGAGCGGGCCAGGCCGTCCATTTGAGGGCGGCGGCCAGCCCGAGCACCAGCCCCGCGCCACCGGCCCTCCCCCGGCCGGCCAGGGTCAGCCCGAGGCACATCAGCGCGACGACGGGCAGATCGACACCGCCGACGGCGAGCGGGAGGGCGACGAGCGGGCACGCGGCGGTCCACAAGGGCGGAAGTCCGCGCCCGCACGCGGCGAGAGCGGCGAGGAAGGCGGCACCCGTCCACACCCGGGGATCGGTCAGCGGGCCCGCGCCGAAGAGGGCCTCCGGGATCCCGAAGACCGCCATGCCGGGCAGGTACGGGTCGAAGTCGGCGAGGGCCTCGGGGTGCGGGACGTAGGGGCTTCCGGTGGCGAGCAGCAGGCTCGCGGACCGGGCGACGACCTCGACCTCCAGCTGGGCGCGGCCCGCGGCGAGGAGGATCAGCAGGGGCAGCAGGGCCGCGCCGGAGGCGGCCACGGCGGCGGCCCGGCGGCCCCGGCTCGCGGCGGGGCCGTAGTCGGCGGGGCCGCGGTCGGTGGGGCGGCTCGGGGACAGCCAGGCGGCGGCCGCGTAACCGGCCGCCGCGACGGCCCCCCACACCCGTCGGGGTCCACGGGTGGAGAGCGCGGCCGTGGCGAGGGCGGCGAGCGCGCAGGCCGCCCACCACCACCGGCCGCTCAGGGTTCGTGGGCGGTACCGGGATGCGCCCACGGCCCGTATCCGGCGCCACCGGCCGTTCAGGGCCCGTATCCGGGCCGGGAGCCGGGCCGGTATCCAGGCTGGGGTGGTGCCCGCCTCCTTGTCCTTTTCCTCGCCCGACCCCTTTTCCGGTCCCTTGTCCGATCCCTTGCCCGCCCCCGGGAGAGCCGCTGTTCCGTCCATGCGGCCGACAGTAGAAAAGCCCTGGTGACGGGGCGTCACACCGGAATCCGGTCCTGTCCCTCGACCCGTGGCATGAGACGTCCGGAGAATCTCAACCCGTACTCCGATGCGCGGCCGGGGCCCGTTGCCCAAGAATCGGCCCATGGACAGGACGACCTCATGAGCGACACGGCCACCGAGCGCGGCCGCGGCCCGGCGCCGCACGTGCTGCGGCAGCGGTTGCGCCGGTGGGCCGCGACGCCCGCCTATCCCTGGGTGACGGGCGCCGTGCTGACGGCGTTCGCGCTCGGGGAACTGGCCGTCGTACCGGGATCGCCGGTCACGGTATTCGGGGTCCTGCTGTGCACGCTCTCCACCATGTGGCGGCGCTCCCATCCGGCCGTCGGGTTCCTGACGGTCGGCGCGGCCCTGCTCAGCTTCGCGACGGACGGCAATCTGGCGTACGCCACGATCGCCGGCGCGCTGCTGGGGAGTTACGCGCTGGGCCGCCACCGGGTGCAGCACCCGGCGTTGCTGGTGACGTGCGCGGCGCTGGCCTCCCTCATGGTGAACCTCGTCCACATCGACCGCTGGACGCGCGACGGTTCGCCCGGGCTGCCCGTGCTCCAGGGCGGCGACCGGTTCAGCCTCGGGCTGTACGCGGAGACGCTGGTGCTGACCGTGATGTTCCTCGGCTCGGTCAGCATGGGCGACGCGGTGCGGGCCCGGGAGGAGACCCGGCACGAGCGGGCGGCCGCGCAGTCCAGGCTGCTGGCCGTGGAGCGGCGCCAGGCGGCCGAGGCGGAGCGGGCCGCCATCGCCCGCGAGCTGCACGACATGATCGCGCACTCGGTGTCGATGATCGCGGTCCAGGCCGAGAGCGCCACGTACACCACGCCTGACCTCTCGGAGCCGGCGCGGGACGCCTTCCAGCAGATCGCGGGGACGGCCCGCTCCTCGATGAAGGAGTTGCGGCGGCTGCTCGGGGTGCTGCGGACGGGCACCGAGGGCGTCGTGCCGACGGCGCCTCAGCCGTCGCTGGCCGGGCTGGGTGACCTCGTCGACCAGCACCGTGCCGTGGGCGGCTCGGTCGACCTGCGCGTCGTGGGCGAGCGGACACCGCTTCCGGCGTCCTGGGAGCTGTCCGCGTACCGCATCGTGCAGGAAGCGCTGACGAACGCGCGTCGGCATGCCCCGGGCGCGCACACCACGGTGGAGATCGCCTACCGGCCCGGTCTGCTGGCGATCCGTGTCGGTGACGACGGCCCGGGCCCGTGCGGCGTACCGGACGGTCGTGGCCACGGTCTCATCGGCATGCGCGAGCGGGCGGCGCTGCTGGGAGGCCGCGTCACCGCCGGCCCGGGGCCGGCCGGCGGCTTCCTGGTGGAGGCGGAGCTCCCGTGGTGATCAGAGTGCTCGTGGCCGACGACCAGGCGGTCGTCCGGACGGGTTTCGTCGCCCTGCTCAACACCCAGCAGGACATCGAGGTGGTCGCGGAGGCCGAGGACGGGACCGGGGCCGTCCGCCTCGCCGCCGAGCTCCGCCCGGATCTGGTGCTGCTGGACATCAGGATGCCGGGGATGAACGGCATCGAGGCCGCACGCGAGATCGTGGCGGCCTCGGGCGGAGCGACCAGGGCGCTGATGCTGACGACGTTCGGGCTCGACGCCTACGTGTACGAGGCGCTGGCGGCGGGGGCGAGCGGTTTCCTGCTCAAGGACGCCACCTTCCCGGAACTGCTGCACGGCGTACGGGTGGTGGCGCGCGGCCACGCCCTGCTGGCCCCCGAGATCACCCAGCGGCTCATCGGCGAGTTCGCCCGGCAGCGGATCAGCTGTCCTCCGGACCGCAGCGTCGACGGCCTCACCGCCCGCGAGGTGGAGGTCCTCGTCCTCATAGCGCGGGGCCTGTCGAACGCGGACATAGCCGCCCGTCTGTCCATCACGGACCACACGGTGAAGACGCACATCAACCGGCTGTTCGCGAAGATGGGTCTCCGGGACAGGGCGCAGGCGGTGATCCTCGCCTACGAGCTGGGGCTCGTCGTCGCGGGAGCCCCGGGGCGCGGTGGTCAGGGCTGAGCGGCCGGGGACAGGACGACGGTCTCCGCCGGGTCGAACTCCACGCCGACCACCGCCCCTTCGTGGGGTGTGTCGCGCAGGGTGCAGACGGCTTCCAGCGCGGGCCCGTCGGCCGGGTTCAGGAGCACGGTGACGTGGTGGCCGCGGAAGGTGCGTGCGCCGACGGTGCAGCGCAGTCCTCCGTCCGGGGCGCCGATCCGTACGCCGGCGGGCCTGACCAGCAGGTCGCACCGGCCCTCGGGCGAGCCGTCCGGCACCGGCACCTTGCCCCAGACGGTGTCCGCGAGGGACCCCGTGACCGTCGCCTCCACCACGTTGTCGAAGCCGAGGAACCGGGCGACGAAGGCGGAGGCGGGTCGCTGCCAGACGTCCAGCGGGGTGCCGCTCTGGGTGATCGCGCCGTCCCGCATGACCACCACCCGGTCGGCGAGCGCGAAGGCCTCGCCCTGGTCGTGGGTGACGGCGAGCACCGTCGTACCCAGCCGTCCGAACAGGGAGCGCAGTTCGACGACGAGGCGTTCGCGCAGGCTCCGGTCGAGCTGTCCGAGCGGCTCGTCCAGCATCAGGAGCTTGGGCCGTGGGGCCAGGGCACGGGCGAGGGCGACACGCTGCTGCTCGCCGCCGGAGAGCGCGGCCACGGCACGACGTCCGGCGCCGGGCAGGCCGACCAGGTCGAGGAGTTCCGCGGCCCGGCTCTCCCGTTCGGCGCGCGGGACACCGTGCATCCTCAGCCCGAAGGCGACGTTGGCGGCGACGTCCTGGTGCGGGAAGAGCTGGTGGTCCTGGAACATCAGCCCGACCCCGCGCCGGTGCACGGGCACGGCGGCCTGGTCCGCACCGTCCAGGAGCACCCGCCCGCCGTCCAGCGGCCGGAGTCCGGCGACGGCGCGCAGCAGCGTGGACTTGCCGCTGCCGCTGGGGCCCAGAACGCAGACGATCTCGTGGTCGGCGACCTCCAGGTCGACGGCGTCCAGCGCGGTCCGCTTCCCGAACCTGACGGTGGCCGACTCCAGTGCCAGCATTCTCAGAACTCCCCGGATCGGTCGGTGCGGATTCGTTCGAGCAGCAGCAGCGACACCGCGCAGACGAGCATCAGGATCGTGCTGAGGGCCATCGCCTGGCCGTAGTTGAGCTCCCCGGACCGCCCGAGCAGCCGCGCCACCGCGACCGGGAGCGTGGGGTTGTCGGGCCGCGCGATGAACACGGTCGCGCCGAACTCGCCCAGCGAGACGGCGAACGCGAAGCCCGCCGCGACCAGCAGCGCCCGACGCACCAGCGGCAGGTCCACCTCGCGCCAGGCGCGCAGCGGCGACGCCCCGAGCACGGCGGCTGCCTCCCGCAGCCGTTCGTCCACGGCGCGCAGCACCGGCAGCATGGTCCGTACGACGAAGGGGACGCCGACCAGCGCCTGGGCGAGCGGTACGAGGATCCAGCTCGTCCGCAGGTCCAGCGGGGGCTTGTCGAGCGTGATGAGGAAACCGAAGCCGACGGTCACCGCGGACACCCCGAGCGGCAGCATCAGCAGCGCGTCGAACCCGCGCACCAGCCGGCCGGCCCGCCGGGTGAGGGCGGCGGCGGCCAGTCCGCCGATCACCAGGGCGATGGCGGTCGCGGCCAGCGCGTACCGCAGCGAGTTCCAGATGGCCTCCAGCGGCGGCACCAGGAAGGTGGACCCGCCCGCGTCGGCGGACTGCAGGGCCCGGTAGAAGCCGAGGCCGTACCCGCCGGAGGTGTCCAGGGAGCGTTCCACCAGGACGCCGAGCGGCAGGACGACCAGCAGCGCGACGGTCAGCAGGACCCCGCCGAGCAGGGCCCGCTGCCCGGCGCCGCGCGGCCGCCGGGAGGTCTGCGAGGGATCGACCAGCCGCAGCGCCGTCTCCCGCCGCCGTATGGTCCAGGCGTGTAGGGCGAGGATCGCGCCGACCGCGGCGAACTGGACCAGCGTCAGCACGGCGGCCGTCGGCAGGTCGAGCAGCTGGGCGGTCTGCCGGTAGATCTCCACCTCGAGCGTGGAGTAGGAGGGGCCGCCCAGGATCTGGACGACGCCGAAGGAGGTGAACGTGAAGAGGAAGACCATCAGGGCCGCGGCCGCCACCGCCGGGGCGAGCGCGGGCAGGGTCACCCTCCGCCAGGCGGCCAGGCGGCCGGCGCCGAGCACCCGGGCGGCCTCCTCCTGGCGCGGGTCGAGCTGCGCCCAGAGGCCGCCGACGGTCCGTACGACGAGCGCGTAGTTGAAGAACACGTGCGCGAGCAGGATCGCCCACACCGTGGTGTCCAGCCGGACACCCCACAGGTCGTCGAGCAGTCCCCCGCGGCCCAGCAGCGCCAGGAACGCCGTCCCGACGACGACCGTGGGCAGGACGAAGGGCACGGTGACGACGGCTCGCAGCAGTTGCTTGCCGGGGAAGTCGAAGCGGGCGAAGACGTAGGCGCCCGGCAGCGCGATCAGCAGGGTCAGCGCGGTCGAGGCGAGCGCCTGCCACGTGGTGAACCACAGGACGTCCTGGAGGTCCGGCCGGCTCAGCACCTCACCGATCCGGCCGAACTGCCAGACGCCGTCCGCCTTCAGGCCGCGGCCGACGATGGCCGCGACGGGGTAGGCGAAGAACAGCGCGAAGAAGGCCACGGGCACGGCCATCAGGCCGAGCCGGACCGCGCCGCCCCTCCGCCCGCCCCGCCGTGCGGCGGGCGTGGCTACTTCACGACGATCGAGGACCATGACCGGACCCACTGCTCACGGTTCTCGGCGATCTTGTCCGGGGCCACCGTCGCGGGCTTCTCGGACTCGGCGCCGAACTTCGTGAAGAGCTCGGGCAGCTTCGCGTCCTTCACGACCGGGTTGACGAACATCTTCAGCGGCATGTCCTCCTGGAACCGCTTGCCGATCAGGAAGTCCAGCAGCGCCTTGCCGCCCGCCTCGTTCCCGGCGCCGTCGAGCAGCCCGGCGAACTCGATCTGGCGGAAGCAGGTGCCGGTGGCGACACCGGTGGGCGCCTCGGTGGGCTGCGGGTCGGCGTACAGCACCTCGACGGGCGGGCTGGAGGCGTACGAGACGACGAGCGGCCGGTCGCCGCCCGCCTTCTTCCCACCCGCGGAGCCGGAGAACTCCTCGTTGTACGCCTGCTCCCAGCCGTCGACGACCTTGACGCCGTTGGCCTTCAGCTTCTTCCAGTAGTCCTGGTAGCCGCTGTCGCCGTGCGCGGCGACGGTGCCGAGGAGGAAGCCGAGGCCGGGCGAGGAGGTCGCCGCGTTCTCGGTGACGAGCAGGTTCTTGTAGGCCGGCTTCAGCAGGTCGTCGAAGGACGTCGGCGGGTCGAGCTTCTTGTCGGCGAAGTACTTCTTGTCGTAGTTGACGCAGATGTCGCCGGTGTCGACCGGGGTGACCCGGTGCTTGTCCGCGTCCAGCTGGACGTCGGCGGCGACGCGGTCGAGGCCCTTGGCCTCGTACGGCGTGAACAGCCCGTTGTCCAGGGCGCGGGAGAGCAGGGTGTTGTCGACGCCGAAGAAGACGTCGCCGCGCGGGGATCCCTTGGTCAGGATCTCCTGGTTCAGGGCGGCGCCCGCGTCACCGCTCTTGAGCACCTTGACCGTGTAGCCGGTCTCCTTCGTGAACGCCTTGAGGACGGCGTCCGAGGCGTCGAAGGAGTCGTGGCTCACCAGGGTGACGGTCTTGGAGCCGCCGGCACCGGTGGAGCCGGAGTCGTCGCCGCAGCCCGCCAGCACGGTGACGCCGAGCGCGGCGGCGAGTGCCGTCGCCGCGCACTTGGTGGTGGTGTTCATGTGATTCCTCCTGGGATGACCAGGAAGAGACGCGGCCCTGCCCGCTCGGTGAGCGGGCAGGGCGCAACAGCTTGAGTAAGGTCCGAACTTCCTACCCGGAATGACCCGGGCGAGGTTCAGAGGGTCTGCGGACGACCTGTCCTGGTGCCGCACTCTCAGCGCTGTGGCGCTCCCCTGTCGGAATATGAAGTTGATTTCCCGGCCAGGCTACACCGGCCGGAACGCGTCTCGTTGGCCGGATCGCTTCGCCCCGGTCCGCCCTTGTCAGCGCTCGGCTGCCGCCAGCTGTCCGCAGGCGCCGTCGATCTCCTGGCCGCGGGTGTCCCGGACCGTCACCGGCACGCCGTGGGCCGCGATCGCCTCGACGAACGCCTTCTCGTCCTCGGGCCGCGACGCGGTCCACTTGGAGCCGGGCGTGGGGTTCAGCGGGATGAGGTTGACGTGCACCCGCTTACCCTTGAGCAGCCGGCCCAGCAGATCGCCCCGCCAGGCCTGGTCGTTGATGTCGCGGATCAGCGCGTACTCGATGGAGATCCGCCGGCCGGACTTCTCCGCGTACTCCCACGCCGCGTCCAGGACCTCCCGGACCTTCCAGCGTGTGTTCACGGGGACGAGGGTGTCGCGCAGCTCGTCGTCCGGGGCGTGCAGCGAGACGGCGAGGCGGCACTTGAACCCCTCGTCGGCGAAGCGCAGCATGGCCGGGACCAGGCCCACCGTGGAGACCGTGATGCCGCGCTGCGAGAGCCCGAGCCCGTCCGGCTCGGGGTCGGTCAGCCGGCGGATGGCCCCGACGACCCGCTTGTAGTTGGCCAGCGGTTCGCCCATGCCCATGAAGACGATGTTGGACAGCCGCGCCGGTCCGCCGGGGACCTCTCCGTCGCGCAGGGCCCGCATGCCGTCCACGATCTGGTGGACGATCTCCGCGGTGGACAGGTTGCGGTCGAGGCCGGCCTGGCCGGTCGCGCAGAACGGGCAGTTCATCCCGCAGCCGGCCTGGGAGGAGATGCACATGGTGACCCGGTACGGGTACCGCATGAGGACGGACTCGACGAGCGTCCCGTCGTGCAGCTTCCAGAGGGTCTTGCGGGTGGTGTCGTCGTCACAGCTGATGTGGCGCACCACGGACATCAGGTCGGGGAACATCGCCTCGGCGAGCCTGTCCCGCGACCCGGCGGGGATGTTGGTCCACTCGGCCGGGTCGTGCGCGTACCGCGCGAAGTAGTGCTGCGACAGCTGCTTGGCGCGGAACGGCTTCTCGCCGATCGCGGCGACCGCCTCCTTGCGCTCGTCGGGCGTGAGGTCGGCGAGGTGGCGCGGGGGCTTCTTGGCTCCGCGGGGCGCGACGAAAGTGAGTTCTCCGGGCTTAGGCATGGTTCCTCCAGTGTTACAGACACGCCGAGGTCGTCGAGACCTCCGTCGGCTCGGAAGGGGCGGGGGACCGGGGGGAACCGGGCGCGTCGGCCGTCATCAGGCGACGTCGGCGCCTCTTCGACGGCCCAGGACGGTCCAGGGCCGCCGCGCGGTCCGTGACCGATCGCACGGCCGGCGGAGGGGCCGCTCGGCTGTCCGCGGCGACCTCGGCGGGTGTGCGGGGGCGACGGAACCGGGTAACGTCCCCGACGCCGATGTGCGAGTGAGAGCGTGACGGCCCCTGCCGACGCCCTTCGACGTCGCCTCCCGTCCCCCACCGCTGAATCCGTAGATCACTTCACCTCATTACCGGGAGAACCCGTGACCGTGAGCAAGAACATCAACAACCCCGTAGGAATGGGCGGCGGCCAGCGCAAGAGGCTGTCCCGCGCCGAACGGCAGAACAACGGTCCGCACCGCAACCTCGACCGCCAGGGTGCGGCCGAGCAGAAGGCGGAGCTGGTACGCAAGATGCGCGAGAAGGCAGGCACCGCCGAGGGCGCCGGGCAGGCGGGCGACGACGCCGCACACGGCTGACGCGCCCGCCGCGGGGCGGCACCGTACGGAGCAGGGCCCGGACCGCGACACACGGTCCGGGCCCTGCCGCCGTACCGGACGCGGTGGGTTGCGCCCGGCTCTCGGCCGGTCCCCCGCGTCCCGGGTCATGGGTGCTGATCCATGCCACGAGGGCCTCCCGCTCCAGGAGCGGGAGGCCCTCGTACGGGACGGTGCGGGACCGGCGGGTCAGCCGGCTCCGACGAAGACCACGAGCAGGATCCAGACGATCGGCGCCGTGGGCAGCAGCGAGTCGAGCCGGTCCATGATGCCGCCGTGCCCCGGCAGCAGCGTGCCCATGTCCTTGATGCCGAGGTCGCGCTTGATCATGGACTCGCCCAGGTCGCCGAGGGTGGCGCTGGCGGCCACCGCCAGGCCCATCAGCAGCCCCTGCCACCAGCTGCCGTCGTCGATCAGGAACTGCATGCACAGCGCGCCGGCCACCATGGCGAAGGCCAGCGCGCCGACCAGCCCCTCACGCGTCTTGCCGGGGCTGATGCGGGGGGCGAGCTTGTGCGTGCCGAAGCGCCAGCCCACCGCGTACGCGCCGGTGTCGCTGACCACCGTGAGCAGCAGGAAGGTCAGCACCCGCCAGGCGCCGTCGTCCGCGGTGAGCATCATCGAGACGAACGTGGCGAGGAATGGCACGTAGAACACGGCGAAGACCCCCGCCGTGACATCCCTGAGGTAGTCGGCGGGCGGCTGTGTCATCCGCCAGACGAGCACCGCGAGCGCGGTGAGCGCCATGGCGATCCAGGCGCCCTCCGCACCCCGCACGTAGCCGGCGACCACCATGGCGGCGCCGCCGACGGCGAGCGGGACGAGGGGGGCGTCGATGCCCTTGCGCTCCTTGAGGCGGGAGGTGAGCTCCCAGAGCCCGACCACCACCGCCACCACGACCACACCGACGAAGACGGCCTTCACCACGAAGAGCGAGCCGATGACGACGGCACCGAGCCCGACGCCGACCCCTATGGCCGCGCGCAGGTCACGCCCCGCGCGCTTCTTCTGGGGCGGAGGCGGCGGGGACGGGGTGGACATGGGCTCCTGCGGCTTCTCGTCACGGAACAGGGGACCGCTGACGTGCGCGGCGTCCCTGTTCCGGTCGGCGCGGTCGTCGGTGTCTCTACCTTCGTCGGGAAGGTCCGGCACGATGGGCATGGGCCGAGTCTGCTGGGCGCCGTGCACATCGTGGGCGGGACCCGCCGGGGCGGCCCCCATCTCGGGCGCGCCCCGGTAACCGGCTCCCCGCGGGGCGCCCCAGGAGGAGTCGTTCATCAGACTTCGAGCAGCTCGGCTTCCTTGTGCTTCAGCAGCTCGTCCACCTGGGCCACATACTTCGCGGTGGTGTCGTCGAGCTCCTTCTCCGCACGGCGGACCTCGTCCTCGCCGGACTCCTTGTCCTTGACGAGCTTGTCCAGCGACTCCTTGGCCTTGCGGCGGACGGAGCGGATCGAGATCTTGGAGTCCTCGGCCTTGGTCTTGGCGACCTTGATGAACTCCTTGCGGCGGTCCTGCGTGAGCTCGGGGAACGTCACGCGGATGATGTTGCCGTCGTTGCTCGGGTTGACGCCGAGGTCGGAGTCGCGGATCGCCTGCTCGATGTTGCGCAGCGCGCTCTTGTCGAACGGGGTCACCACGGCCATGCGCGGCTCGGGGACCGAGAACGAGGCCAGCTGGTTGATCGGGGTCAGCGCACCGTAGTAGTCGGCGACGATCTTGTTGAACATCGCCGGGTGCGCGCGGCCGGTGCGGATCGCGGCAAAGTCCTCTTTGGCGACGACGACGGCCTTCTCCATCTTCTCCTCGGCCTCGAGGAGGATTTCTTCGATCACCACGTGCTCCTGCGTGTCTTGGGTGGGCCCGGCATCGTCGGGCCCTGCGGATCCTGCGTCGCGTCCTCACCTGCACGGTGTCCGACCGGCAGGCCGTTGTCCATCCTGTGGGCCGTCAGGCCCGGGTGCTCTCGTCGCTCACCAGCGTGCCGATCTTCTCACCCTTGACCGCGCGGGCGATATTGCCCTCCGCCGTCAGCTCGAAGACGAGGATCGGCAGTTCGTTGTCACGGCAGAGCGTGATGGCGGTGGCGTCGGCGACCTTGAGGTCGCGGGCGATCACCTCGCCGTACTCCAGCGCGTCGAACTTCACCGCCGCGGGGTTGGTCCGCGGGTCGGAGTCGTAGACGCCGTCCACCCCGTTCTTCCCCATGAGCAGCGCCTCGGCGTCGATCTCCAGGGCACGCTGTGCGGCGGTGGTGTCGGTGGAGAAGTACGGCATCCCCATGCCGGCGCCGAAGATCACGACGCGCCCCTTCTCCAGGTGCCGCACGGCACGGAGCGGGATGTAGGGCTCCGCGACCTGGCCCATGGTGATGGCGGTCTGGACGCGTGAGTCGATGCCTTCCTTCTCCAGGAAGTCCTGGAGCGCCAGGCAGTTCATGACGGTGCCGAGCATGCCCATGTAGTCGGACCGCGCCCGGTCCATCCCGCGCTGCTGGAGCTCGGCGCCGCGGAAGAAGTTGCCGCCGCCGATGACGATCGCGATCTCGGCACCGTCGCGTACGACCGCGGCGATCTCGCGGGCGATGGCGTGTACGACGTCGGGGTCGACGCCCAGACCTCCGCCACCGGCGAACGCCTCGCCGGACAGCTTCAGCATGAAGCGTCCGGACACCTTGCCGTCGTCGCGCTTGTGGTCACCCTGGGTGGCGTCCGCGCCGTTGTTCATGGAGATTCTCCTCGTGCACATACGAAGAAGGCCATTGCCGATGGGTCTGTCGTCCCTCAGTGGCAATGGCCTCCTCGTCAGATCTGCGGTCGTCCGGCATGGTGCGGCCGACGACTGCACCAGACCCTATCGGGTCTGCCGTTGTTCGCGGACGGACTCAGATGCCGACCTTGATGCGCGCGAAGCGCGTCAGGCTGACTCCGGCCTCGTCCAGGACCTTCTGGACCGACTTCTTGTTGTCCTTGGCGAAGGCCTGCTCGACGACGACGACGTCCTTGAAGAAGCCGTTGACGCGACCCTCGACGATCTTCGGGAGGGCGGCCTCGGGCTTGCCCTCCTCACGCGAGGTGGCCTCGGCGACACGGCGCTCGTTCTCGACCGTCTCGGCCGGGACCTCGTCGCGGCTGAGGTACTTCGGGGCGAAGGCGGCGATGTGCTGCGCGACGTCCTTGGCGACCTCGGCGTTCTCCTTGTCCAGCTGGACGAGGACGCCGACCTGCGGCGGGAGGTCGGGCATCGTGCGGTGCATGTACGCGGCCACGTAACCGCCGGTGAACTGCGCGAAGCGGTCCAGGACGATCTTCTCGCCGAGGTTGGCGTTGGCCTCGTCCACGTACGCCTGGACGGTCTTGCCGGCCTCGATCTCGGAGGCGAGCAGCGCCTCCAGGTCGGCCGGGGAGGTCGCGGCCACGTGCGCGGCGAGCGTGTTGGCGACGGTCTGGAACTTCTCGCCCTTGGCGACGAAGTCCGTCTCGCACTTGAGCTCGAGCAGGACGCCGGACGTCTTGTCGTCGGAGATCAGGGAGACGACGGCACCGTTCTCGGCGGAACGGCCTTCGCGCTTGGCGACGCCCTTCTGGCCCTTGATACGGAGCGCCTCGACGGCCTTGTCGACGCTGCCGTCGGCCTCGTCGAGCGCCTTCTTGCAGTCCATCATGCCGGCGCCGGTGAGCTCACGGAGCTTCTTGACGTCGGCGGCGGTGTAGTTCGCCATGAGTCTGGGTTCTCTCTCGAAGTCTGAAAGATCTACGGGTCAACGGCGGGGGCGGTGCCTGTGCACCGGCCCCCGCCGTCTTCAGCCGTGACTGACGGGTGTCAGGCCTGCTCGGCGTCCGCGGCCGGAGCCTCGGCGGCGGGGGCCTCGGCAGCGGGGGCCTCGGCCTGCTCGGCGGCGATGGCGGCCGGCTGCGCGTCGGCGTCGGCGTCCTTCTCGGTCTCGACGGAGGACTGGACCTCCGCGTCGTCCTTCTTCTCGCCCTCGAGCAGGTCGCGCTCCCACTCGGCGAGGGGCTCGCCGGCGGCCTTCTCGCCCGGCTTCGAGTCACCGGTGGCGGCACCGGAACGGGCGATGAGGCCCTCGGCGACGGCGTCGGCGATCACGCGGGTGAGCAGGGTGACGGAGCGGATCGCGTCGTCGTTGCCCGGAATCTTGTAGTCGACCTCGTCGGGGTCGCAGTTGGTGTCGAGGATCGCGACGACCGGGATGTGGAGCTTGCGCGCCTCACCGACGGCGATGTGCTCCTTCTTGGTGTCGACGATCCAGACGGCGCTCGGCACCTTCTGCATCTCGCGGATACCACCGAGGGTCTTCTCCAGCTTGGCCTTCTCGCGGGAGAGGACCAGGAGCTCCTTCTTGGTGAGGCCGGAGGCGGCCACGTCCTCGAAGTCGATGAGCTCGAGCTCCTTCAGACGCTGAAGGCGCTTGTAGACGGTGGAGAAGTTGGTGAGCATGCCACCGAGCCAACGCTGGTTGACGTACGGCATGCCGACGCGCGTCGCCTGCTCGGCGATGGCCTCCTGGGCCTGCTTCTTGGTACCCACGAACATGATGGAGCCGCCGTGGGCGACGGTCTCCTTGACGAACTCGTAGGCGCGGTCGATGTACGACAGCGACTGGAGCAGGTCGATGATGTAGATGCCGTTGCGCTCCGTGAAGATGAAGCGCTTCATCTTCGGGTTCCAACGACGGGTCTGGTGACCGAAGTGGACGCCGCTTTCCAGCAGCTCCCGCATCGTGACGACGGCCATGGCCGTACTCCTTGAGGTACTCGGTTGTCGCGAGCGCAGGATTGCGCTCGCGCCTGACGCCCCTACGCGCCGTGCCACAAGGGACCGAGGAGCGCGGCCACCGTCCGCTGAGAGGGAGGTGGCGGGGCGTGCGAAGTCGACCCGGTGACCCGGATCGCCAGAAGAAGTGTACGGGACCCGCCGGGTGCCGGGTGACGGCGATGTCCACAACCGGCCGGTCGTCCACAGATCCGGCCCGTGATCCCCACGGGAGGGCGGGCCGGGGGATCGTCGGGTCATGCGACGAACACGCGAAGTGACGGCGGGCGCGGGCCGGTCGGGGCCTCCCGCACCGGCTGCGACCCGGCGCGGGAGGGGTGCGGGCCACGGGCGCCGTGCGGGCGTGGTGGCCCTGGCCGCGGTTCTGCTGCTGGTGGTTCTGCCGCCGGCGTCGGGGCCGGCCGCCGCGTCGGGCGTCCGGGCCGCCCAGGCGCCCCGGGCGGGTGCGGCAGGGGGGACGCCCGCCCGGGGCGCGGTCCGGTCCGGGGCCGCCTTCGACGGCGGCCGTGCCTGGCCGCTCGCCGGCCGGCCCCGGGTCGTACGGGGATGGGAGCCGTCCGAGAACCCGTACGGCCCGGGGCACCGTGGGGTCGACCTCGCCGCCGGGACGGGCGCCGTGGTGCGGGCGGCCGCGCCGGGCCGGGTCTCGTTCGCGGGGCAGGTGGCGGGGCGCGGAGTCGTCGCGGTCGAGGTGACGGGCAGCGGCGACCCACCGCTGCGCTTCACGTACGAACCGGTGCGGGCGCACGTAGCGAAGGGCGACGAGGTGACGGCCGGGCAGCTGGTGGGTACGACCGGGCCGGGGGCCTCCCATTGCACGGCGCGCTGTCTGCACTGGGGGCTGCGACGCGAGGACACCTACCTGGATCCGCTGTCCCTGCTGCCGCGGTCCTTGCTGCTGCGGGGACCCTCCCGGCTGCTGCCGGTGTTCGGCGTACCGGTACCGCAGGCCGTACCGCAGCCGTCGCGAGCCAGCCGTGCGGCGCCGCGCCGCCGCGGAGCACGCGGCGCACGCGGCGGGCGCGAAAGGCACGGCGGGCACGACGGGCGCGAAAGGCAACGACGGCGGCGAGGGACATGACGGGGCCCAGAGGCGTGGTCGACGCGGGCGCGAGTGGCGTGGTCGACGCGGACACCGGGTTCCGCTCGGGGCCGGGGTCCCGCCGGGAGGGCGGTGTCAGCCCCGCACGCCGCGCAGGACCATCGCCACGGCGGTGTCGGCGACCGAGCCGGGCTCCTCGACACCCATCTCGATACGGCGCACGGCGGCGTCCACCGAGCCCTGGAGCAACATCGCGGCCAGCCTCGGCTCGGTGTGGCCGAGGTCGCCCAGTGCCTCGACGATCATGGCGATCAACCCGCCGTGCGCGGCCCGGATCTTCTCCCGGGCCCCGGCGTCCAGTTCGCTCGCGGAGATCGCGACGACCGCGCGGTGCCGCCGGTCCCCGACCAGGTCGAGTTGGCGGCGCACATAGGCCTCGATCTTCCCCTCGGGGGTGGCCGCGCCGGCCATGGCGTTCTCGACCTCCGCCGCCCACACGGGGAAGTCGACGGCGCAGAGCTCCTCGACCACTGCCGCCCGGGACCGGAAGTACTCGTAGACGGAGGATCTGGCGAGTCCCGTGCGTTCGGCGAGGGCGGGGAAGGTCAGCGCTTCCGTACCGCCCTCGGACAGCAGGGAACGCGCGGCGTCCAGGAGGGCGCCGCGCTGCATGGTCCGGTGCTCGGCCACGGAGGCCGCTCGAATCCTGGGCACCTGACCACTCTACGGCGGCGGGGGTCCGGAGGAAGGTGCCCGTCCCTGACCGGGTGGCCGAAGCCGGTCCGTCAGCGTCCGGCGTCGGCCAGCTTCGCCCGGAGCTGGAGCACCGACTTGGTGTGGATCTGGCTGACCCTGCTCTCGGTGACACCGAGGACGTTGCCGATCTCGGCGAGGGTGAGGCCCTCGTAGTAGTAGAGGGTGACGACGGTCTTCTCGCGCTCCGGGAGTGTGTTGATGGCGCGGGCGAGCATCCGTCTGAGTTCCCGGTCCTCAGCGATCTCGACCGGGTTGTCGGCCGCGGTGTCCTCAAGGGTGTCCATCAGGCTCAGCCGGTCACCGCCCTCCCCGCCGACATGCAGCAGCTCCTCCAGCGCCACCACGTTGGCCAGCGACAACTGGCTGAAAACGGAGTGCAGTTCCTCCAGGGCGATCCCCATCTCGGCGGCGACCTCGGCCTCCGTCGGGGTGCGCCGCAGCTGCGCCTCCAGCGTGGCGTAGGCGCGTTCGACGTTGCGTGCCTTCTGACGCACGGACCGGGGGATCCAGTCCAGGGCCCGGAGTTCGTCGATCATCGCCCCACGGATCCGGGTGATCGCGTACGTCTCGAACTTGATGGCGCGTTCGAGGTCGAACTTCTCGATGGCGTCGATCAGTCCGAAGACCCCGGAGGAGACGAAGTCCGCCTGCTCCACGTTGGACGGCAGCCCCACACTGACCCGGCCGGCGACGTACTTCACCAGGGGCGAGTAGTGCAGGATCAGCTGCTCCCGCAGCCGCTCGTCACCCGTCGACTTGTAGGAACGCCACAACTCGTCGAGCGAGGAGGGGGCAGGAGGGCGCACAGTGCCACGCGCAGCCGGTGGTACTGCCGCGCGGTCAGACCCGGAGGTGTGCTGGGGCATGTGGTGCCTTGAGCCGTTCTGCTGTCTGGTGCTGGGGACGTGTCTCTGGGGCGGGATCCTTGCGAGCGTAGCGTGACTGAAGTGTTGCGGTGTGCACAGGAGCGGGCACCGTACCGTGCGATTCCGGCCCCTGAGACACACCTTCGGACATGGCCGGGGACGGGACGGTCACCGCGCACACCGGCCCCCGCAGCCCCGCCGGGTGCTCCCGAGGTCATCGGCATCACCTTTTCACCCGAATGCTTCAGGTCAAGTACCGCCTCGCCGCACATCCCCATCACGTGGGGGTACGGGCGTCAATCTCCATCCGTCGCCCTGACGTTCGACGAACCCCAGTGAGTGGAGTTCGTACAACCGACCGAGTGCTTCGTCGGTCGACGTCCCTGCGGCACGGGCCACGTCGCGCCCGGCCATCGCCCCCTTCCGGGGCAGGGCGTCCAGGACACGTGCGCAGGCGGCGCCGAGCAGGTCCCGTGGCAGCACGCGGCCTCGCCTGACCGGGGCGAGATCACCGATCTCACCGACCAGCTCGACGACTTCACAGGCGTCGGTGACCAGCACCCCCTCGCCGCGCAGGAGTTCGTGCACCCCGGCGGAGAGTCCGCTCGTGGCGGGCCCCGGCACCCCCATGGTGCAGCGCCCCAGCCGCTGGGCGTTCCGGGCGGTCACCAGCGAACCGCTGCGGTACTCCGCCTCCACCACGACGGTCCCCCGGGTGAGCGCGGCGATCACCCTGTTACGCAGGATGAACCGGCTGCGGGTCGGGTGTTCCGCGGGCGCCAGCTCGCCGATCACCAGCCCCTGCCCCACGATGCGCCCGATCAGCTCCGCGTGACCGCGCGGGTAGGCGACGTCCACCCCGCAGGCCAAGACGGCCAGGGTCGCCCCGCCGGCGCCCAGAGCGCCGCGGTGGGCCGCCCCGTCCACCCCGAAGGCGGCACCCGAGACCACCACCCAGCCGCGCTCCGCCAGCCCCGCGCCGAGGGTGGCCGCCATGTGTGCCCCGTACGGCGTGCAGGCCCGGGCGCCGACCACCGCGACCGAACGCAGGGCCCAGAGGCGGAGGTCGGGGATGCCCCGCACCCAGAGTCCGACGGGCCGCGCGTCCCCCAGATCGTCCAACTGGCTGGGCCATTCCCGGTCGCCCGGACAGACGAAGCGCCCTCCGACGGCGTCCACCGCCGCGAGGTCCCCGTCGGGGTCGGCCGTCGCGGCCCGTAACCGGTAGCCCGTCAGCCGTGGGGCCGTCACGCCCGTGAGCGTGGGGCCCTGGCCGTCCGCGCAGGTCAGGCGGCGCATCAGCTCGACGGCACCGAACTCGCGGAGCCAGCGGCCCCCTCGCTCGTCCCCGGGTTCGAGGACGCGGGTCAGGGCGGCCCGGGCCCGGCGCTCCTGGTCGGGCCCGGCCTGGGGCTCACCGGCCCGTGGCGCACCGGCCCGCGACCCGCCGGCTCCGGTCCCGGCCCCGGCCCCGCTCCGTGGGGCGTTCACGACGCACCGGCTTTCAGTGGCACTCCCCGGTGGATCCCCGTACGCAGCTCCAGAGCCACCGCGATGTCGGAGGCGTCCGGACGGTCGGCGGCCCTGAGGTCCGCGAGCGTCCACGCCACGCGCAGCACCCTGTCCAGCCCCCGGGCTGTCAGCAGGCCCCGCTCCATGTCGCGTTCGGCGGCCATCAGCGCGCCCGGGGCCGCGGTCAGCCGGGTCCGGAGCTCATGGCCGGGTACTTCGCTGTTGGTGGTCCAAGGGGTGCCCGCCAGCCGCTCGGCGGCCCGCACCCTGGCCTCGCGCACCCGCACGGCGACCTCCGCCGAGGACTCCCCCCGGCCGCCGCCCCCCATCAGGTCCGCCCTGCCCACGGGCTCGACCTCGACCCGCAGGTCCACCCGGTCCAGCAGGGGCCCGGAGAGCCGTGCCTGGTAGCGGCGGACCGCCGAGGGCGGGCACTCGCACCCCGCACCCGTCAAGGTGTGCCGCCCGCACGGACACGGATTGGCGGCCAGCACCATCAGGAACCGGGCCGGCAGCCGCACCACCCCGGCTGCACGCGCGACCACCACGTGCCCGGACTCCAGGGGCTGGCGCAGGGCGTCCAGCGCGCGCCCGGAGAATTCGGGCGCCTCGTCCAGAAAAAGGATTCCACGGTGTGCCAGGGAGACCGCGCCGGGCCGCGGCAGCCCGTTGCCCCCGCCGACCAGCGACTGCATGGTCGCCGAGTGGTGCGGGGCGCAGTACGGCGCCCTGGTGACCAGCGGTTCACCCGGGGGGAGGATGCCCGCCACGGAATGCACCGCCGTCACTTCGAGGGATTCCCGCCGGGACAGCGGCGGCAGGATTCCGGTGAGCCGCTCGGCCAGCATCGTCTTCCCCGCCCCCGGCGGGCCGGAGAGGAACAGATGATGCCCACCTGCCGCGGCCACCTCCAGCGCGGTGCGGGCCCGGGTCTGGCCGGCCACGTCCGCCAGGTCGGGCGGCTGCCCCGTCCTCCGTCCACCGCCCGCCACCAGCCCGGTTCCGACACCCGCGCCCGGCAGCATGAGCCCGGCCTGCAGCGGATCCGGCCGGCTCCGGTCGGCGGCGGGCTCGTCCGGCACCGGCTCGTCGGCGAGCACCGCGATCAGCTGACGCAGACTCCGGACGCCGAGGACCGAGACGCCCGGCACCAGCGCGGCCTCTCCTGCGGTCTGCTCCGGGACCACGACCTGGCGGTACCCTGCCTCCGCCGCGGCCAGGACCGCGGGCAGAACACCGCGCACCGGGCGCACCCGGCCGTCCAGGCCCAGCTCCCCGATCATCACCACGTCGGCGATGGCCGCCGGATCGATCCGCTCGGCGGCACCGAGCACCGAGCACGCCACGGCGAGGTCGAACCCCGACCCTCCCTTGGGTACGGAGGCCGGTGACAGCCCCACCGTCAGCTTCTTCTGGGGCCACTCGGCCCCGGAGTTGACGACCGCCGCCCTGACCCGGTCGCGGCTCTCCACCAGGCTCTTGTCCGGCAGTCCGACCAGCGTGAACGCCGCCACGCCAGGCTCCAGATCGGCTTGGACCTCCACCACCACGCCTTCGACGCCCACCAGCGCCACCGAGCACGCCCGCGCGAACCCCATCAGGCCACGCCCCGCACATGCTCGGTGACGGGCGCTCCGCGTCCGGGCAGGACCACGCCGACCAGATCGATCCTGACCCCGCCCGGCGGCGGACCGCCGTGCTGCGCGAGCCAGATCTCCGCCAGTCTGCGCAGCCGGTCGGCCTTGACCGGTGTGAGCGCCTGCATCGGATGCTCGAACGATCCCGACCTGCGGGTCTTCACCTCGCAGACGACCAGCGCGTCGCCGTCCGTGGCGACGATGTCGATCTCTCCCGTGCGACAGCGCCAGTTGCGCTCCACCACGGCCATCCCGGCTTCGGTCAGCAGCCTCGCCGCCAGATCCTCGCCGTACCGCCCGAGTGCCCTCCGTGCGTTCATCCCGGCACCACCTCCGGCACCGACTCTGCCGCGTTCGGCGGAAGCCGGTGGATCTTGGTGGATAACCTCGTCGATGTGGATACTCCGGCCGCCCGCACGAGTGACAGCAAGCCGGAGAAAGCCGACGAAAGGGACTCCGGGAGCCGGAAACGAGCACTTCGGGGGCCGCAGAACAAGCGCCTCACAGGGGACGAGCCGGGCCGGGGCCCGCAGCCCCGTCAGCCGCCCGGAAGCTCCAGGTCGCTCTTGTTGAGCTCCTCGATGTTCACGTCCTTGAACGTGAGCACACGCACCTGCTTGACGAACCTGGCGGGCCGGTACATGTCCCAGACCCAGGCGTCGGCCATGGAGACCTCGAAGAAGACCTCGCCCTGGACGGAGTGCACCTGCATCTCGTAGTCGTTGGTGAGGTAGAACCGACGCTCGGTCTCGATCACGTATTTGAACAGACCGACGACGTCGCGGTACTCCCGGTAGAGCTTCAGCTCCATCTCGGTCTCGTACTTCTCGAGGTCCTCGGCGCTCATGGCATGTTCCCCTTCAGCCGTGCGTCCCACCATTGTGCGTCAGCCGCGACCGCCCCCGGTGGATTAGGCGATTTCGGGGGCGAGAACCAGCGGATCGCGTGGTGGTCCCTCGTCGAGCAGCGTGCGCAGCAGTCCGGCGAGTCTGGTCGGGTACACCGTCTCACGCGTCGCCAGGAGTTCGGCGGAGGTCCACCACCTCAGGCCGGCGACACTGCGCCGTTCCAGCTCGGTGAACCCGCTCCGGTCGGTGACCGTGACCGCTCGCCCGGTCCGCGCCAGGTAGTACCACTCGTCCTGCTCCCAGCGCCGCCCGTCGAACGGGAAGGAGCAGTTCCGGGTCCACAGCAGCGGCCCGAGGGCCACGTCCCTGATCCCGGTCTCCTCGGTGAGCTCCCGCAGCGCGGCCTCCTCCCGGCTCTCCTCACCCTCCAGGCCGCCGCCCGGGGTGAACCACCAGCGCGTCGACGGCTCGTCCGGCTCGAAGCCGTGCAGCAGCAGAATCCTGTCCGCGGGGTCGAGGAGGACGACCCGGGCGACCTTGCGCGTCTCAGCGGCCACCGGTGGACACCCCCGGCCGCTTCCTCCGGCGTCCGGAGCGGGCGGCGAGTGGTCCGTAGGCGGCACCGCCCAGGATGAGCAGGACGCCCGCCACCACCGCGCCGGCCTGGAGGCGCAGCGGCCCCGCGGCGGACACCCCGCCGGGCAGGGCGGCGAAGGCCTCCGGCCGGTCGATCATGCCGTTCAGCGGCCACGCCACCGCGTCCACCCGGGCCTGGACGGCACTACGCGGTACCGCTCCCTGGTCCGCGTCCTGAAGGTGGACCCGTGAGTCCAGCGAGCCGGTGCGCTCGTCGCCCAGGAGGAAGAGCTTGCCCTCGGGCACCTTCGCGGTGAACTCCTGGCCGGAGGCGGGCTTCCGGCTCGACGGGGCCTTGCCGTCCGCCCGCAGATACGGTTCTTCGATGGGCTTGCCGTCGACGGTCAGGCGGCCCGCCGCGTCACAGCAGGCGATCGTGTCGCCGCCCACTCCCACGACCCGCTTCACCATCGGTACGGCACCCCACACCTCGTCGGTGAAGACGACCACGTCGCCGCGCCTCACGTCGTCGCCGCCCACGCGCTCCGCGAGCACCCGGTCCCCGGCGTTCACCGTCGGGGACATCGACGAGGTCGGCACCGTGTACGGCTTGTACACCACTGCCGCCCAGGCGAAGCCGCCGAGGAAGAGCACACAGCCGACGGCCACGGCCAGGTTCGACAGCACACTGCCGAGCCGGCCGCGGCCGTCATCCGTACGTCCTGTTCCGCTCATCCCAGCGCTCCCCCATCGGAGATCGACAATCGCTGATCCGAGTCGGCACCCTACCCGGCGGTACGCCCGCGGGTCAGCCTCCTGCGACGCCAGAACACGAGGGGCAGCGCGCCGGCCACACCGAGTGCACCCGGAACGGCGGCCGCCGCG
The DNA here is from genome assembly GCF_000177195.2 of Streptomyces sp. SirexAA-E. GTDB lineage: Bacteria > Actinomycetota > Actinomycetes > Streptomycetales > Streptomycetaceae > Streptomyces > Streptomyces flavovirens. The sequence continues at coordinate 5,338,774 of NC_015953.1, read as the reverse complement.
GCCGCGTTAAGCCCGGGCTGGTCGAAGGTCTTCGGGACCGGCAGGGTCGCCCAGCGGTTGACCGGCCAGGCCACCAGGACGGCCCGTCCGACCACCTCGTCCACGGACACCGTGCCCTGGCCGGGAAGCTCCTGGTGGTAGCGGGAGTCCAGCGAGTTCTGACGGTGGTCGCCCATGACCCAGATACGGCCCTCGGGCACGTGGATCGGCCCGAAGGGCTGGTCGTCGCAGGCGCTGTTGCCCTCGAAGATGAACGACTTGTCGTCCAGGGCCTTGCCGTTGACCGTCACCGGCCCGTTCTTCTTGCACTCCACGGTGTCGCCGCCGACCGCGATGACCCGCTTGATCAGGTCCTTCTCCTCGGCGGACGGCATCAGCCCGATGAAGCTCAGGAACTTCTGCGCCGCGTTCGGCTCGGGCGTCGCCGCGTCCTCGAGCCAGCCGCCCGGGTCGTGGAAGACCACGACCTCGCCACGCTCCGGCTCGGATCCGAACCAGGGCGTCAGCTTGTCCACCAGCACCCGGTCGCCCCGTTGCAGGGTGTTCTGCATGGAGTCCGAGGGGATGGAGAACGCCTGCACCAGGAAGGTCTTGATCAGCAGCGCCAGGATGAGCGCGATGCCGATGAGCAGCGGCAGCTCCTTCCAGAACGAGCGCTGCTTCCTCTGTGCCGTGCTGCCGTCCTCGCCTGGGGAACCGTCGTCCGCGGAGTCTCCGCCCGGGGGCTGCGAACCCGGCGGCTTCGAGCCCGCGGACTCGAAGCCCCGGGGACCGGAGTCCCCGGGTCCGTGGCCCCGGGTCCGGCCGTCACTCTCCGCCCGGCCCGCCGCGTCCGCCGGAAGGCCGCCGTTCGAGGGCCGGTCCTCGGGTCCGTCGTGTCCGGATCGTGCGCCGACCGCCAAATCCCCCACATCCACTCCTCACTCCGTGCCACCGCCCGCGCCCGATTCGGCGCAGGCCCACCACTCCCATAACGAGCGGGAGTTCCGCAGGGATCGGGAGCAGGACCATTCCGTATGGATCCTGGGAGACCACACTATTCGACGGGCCGCCCCCCGCCGCCGCCCCGGCACGCCCGCCGGCCACGGTCGCGTACGTCGCCGGCTCCTCCAGCCTGCGCCAGTGGGCGAAGGGCCAGGCGATCACCACCGCACGTCCGACGACCTGTTCCTCGGAGACCGTGCCTTGGTGCGCCTCGTCGAGGTGGAACCGTGAGTCGGCGGAATTGGAGCGGTGGTCGCCCATCACGAACAGGCGGCCCGGCGGAACCTTTACCTCGAATTGGACCGTGGACGGCTCACTGTCCGGATGCAGATAGGGCTCGTCCAGCGGTACGCCGTTGACGGTGACCTTGCCGTCCGTCCCGCAGCACTTGACCGTGTCGCCCCCGACACCGACCACCCGCTTGATCAGGTCCTGCTCGTCCTGCGAGGGCAGCAGCCCGATGAAGGTCAGCAGTTCCTTGACCTGCTTCACACCGACGGGTGACTCGTCGGCCACGGTCTCCTCCCGGGGCAGCCAGCCACCCGGGTCCTCGAAGACCACGACGTCCCCGCGCTCGGGTGTGGTCCCGAACCACGGTGTCAGCTTGTCCACCAGCACCCGGTCGCCGATCTTGATCGTCTGCTCCATCGATCCGGACGGGATCACGAAGGCCTGGACCAGGAACGTCTTGAGCACCAGTGCGATCAGCAGCGCCACCAGGACGAGGAGGGGTATCTCCTTGATCGCTGACCCGCGTCTGCGGCGCTTCACCTTGCGGGCCAGCTTGCGGCGCTCGGCCCGGGTGGGCAACGAGCGGGGCCCGGCGGGCCCGGCGCCCGTGGCCCCCGGTGAGGAGGCGTCCGGTTCTCCGCGTCCGCGTCCCCGCCTACCCACGGTCCGCGCCCGCCGGCCGTATGCCGGTGAAGGCGTCGGTTCCCTCCAGCGCCCCGATCCTGCCGAGCGGCCAGCCGAACCAGTCGACCCGCCCCACGACCCGGTCGACGGGCACCATTCCACCGCCGGGCTGCCCGAGGTGGTCACGGGAGTCACGCGAGCGGGAGCGGTGGTCGCCCATCATCCACAGGTGGCCGTCGGGCACCACGATGTCGAACGCCACCTGGGAGGGCCGGTCGCCCGGATGCAGGTACTCCTCGTCGACCGGGTCGCCGTCGACCTCGATCCGGCCGCGCTTGTCGCAGCAGACCACGTGGTCGCCCCCCACACCCACCACCCGCTTCACGAAGTCGGTCTCCTCGGGCTCGGCCAGTCCCAGGGACGAGGCCACCCCGCGCAACACCGCGGCGACGGGGTTCTGGCCGGGCGTCTCCTGCACGAAGGAGCCGGTCCCGTCGAAGACCACCACGTCGCCGCGGAGCGGTTCGGAGCCGAAACGGTACGCCAGTTTGTTGACCAGCACCCGGTCCCCCACCCGCAGTGTGGGCTCCATCGAGCCGCTGGGGATGAGGAAGGGCTGCAGCACGAAGGTGCTGAAGAGCAGCAGCGCGGCCGTGCAGAGTGTGCCCAGGAAGGCGACGCGCCTCCAGGAGGTCCGCTCCGCCTCCGGGTCCCGGACATGCGTGAAGCGCGACCCCTCCTCCGTCCCGGCGGCCGGGTCGGAGGAGCGATCGCGCTCCGTGTGCTGTGCTTCGGTGTCCATCGGGGCCGAATCCTATCGGTCCGCGCTGTGGACGCCGGAGGTGAATCAGCGGTCGCGCTTCTCCTTGATCTTCGCGGCCTTGCCGCGCAGCTCACGGAGGAAGTACAGCTTGGCGCGACGGACGTCACCGCGGGTGACGAGCTCGATCTTCTCGAAGATCGGGCTGTGCACCGGGAAGGTGCGCTCGACGCCGACGCTGAAGGAGACCTTGCGGACCGTGAAGGTCTCGCTGACGCCCGAGCCCTGGCGGCGGATGACGATGCCCTTGAACTGCTGGATACGGGAGCGGTTGCCCTCGATCACGCGCACGTGGACGTTGACCGTGTCACCCGGGCGGAAGGCCGGGAGGTCGGTACGGAGCGAGGCGGCGTTGACGCCATCGAGCAGGGAAGCCATGTTGTCTGCTTTCTTCGCCGATGCCACAGGTCATCGACGGGAGAGAGTGAAGTTCGGATGCCGTTCGCGTCGGGCGGGCGTCGTTCCCCCTGTGGCAGGGGCGCACGCCGGACGTACGGCTGGCCTATTCTTCCACGGCCTCGGGCCTGCGCCAAAATCGCCCGCCGGGCTCCGGGGACCAGCCGAGGATCGAGAGGATCTCGCGGTCCTTCTTGTCGAAGCCGGACGCCTCGCACCGCTCGATGAGATCGGGCCGGTTGAGGGCGGTACGGCGGAACGCCTCGTCACGCCGCCAGCGCGCGATCTTCCCGTGGTGGCCGCTGAGCAGCACGTCCGGGATACCGCGTCCGCGCCACTCGGGGGGCTTGGTGTACACGGGACCTTCGAGCAGATCGGCCATCGCTCCGGGGGCGAAGGAGTCGTCCCGGTGGGATTCGGCGTTGCCCAGCACGCCGGGCAGCAGCCGCGCCACCGCCTCCGTGACGACCAGGACGGCGGCCTCCCCGCCGGCCAGGACGTAGTCCCCGATGGAGACCTCCACGACGGGCAGCCGGGTCGCGTACTCCTCGGTCACCCGGCGGTCGATGCCCTCGTACCGGGCGGGGGCGAAGATCAGCCAGGGCCGCTCGGAGAGTTCGACGGCCAGCTCCTGGGTGAAGGGCCTGCCGCTGGGTGTCGGCACCACCAGGGCGGGCGTGTGCGCGCCGGCCTCGTAGCCGTCGGCCAGCACCTCGTCCAGGGCGTCGCCCCACGGCTCGGTCTTCATGACCATGCCGGGGCCCCCGCCGTAGGGGGTGTCGTCCACCGTGTTGTGACGGTCGTACGTCCAGTCGCGCAGGTCGTGGACGTGGACGTCGAGCCGGCCCCGGGAGCGGGCCTTGCCGACGAGCGAGACGTTCAGCGGTTCCAGGTACTCGGGAAAGATCGTGACGACGTCGAGCCGCATCACGCGTCGCCCTTCCGCTGCCCGTCGGCCGGTTCCGCGCCCTGTTCCTCGGCCTGCCCGGCGTCCTGCCCCTCGGCGTGCTCGGCGTCCCGCGCGGAGGCGACGACGGCCTCGCTCTCGTCGATCAGGCCGGGCGGCGGGGTGATCACGGCCCGCTGCTCCTCCAGGTCGATCTCGGTGACGATCTCCTCGACGAACGGGATCATCACCTCGCTGCCGTCCGGGCGCTCCACGATGAACAGGTCCTGCGACGGCAGGTGGCTGATCTCGGTGATCCGGCCGATCTCGGTGCCGTCGGCCAGGACCACGTCCAGGTCGATGAGCTGGTGGTCGTAGAACTCTTCCTCGTCCTCCGGCAGTTGCGCCGGGTCCACCTCGGCGATCAGGAGGATGTTGCGGAGCGCCTCGGCGCCCGTACGGTCGCGGACGTTCTCGAAGCGCAGCAGGAGCCTGCCGCTGTGCACCCGGCCCGACTCGATCGTCAGGGGGCCCTTCTCCGCCGGGTCCGTGGCCAGGACGGCCCCCGGTCCGAGCCGGAGTTCGGGCTCGTCGGTGCGCACCTCGACGGTGACCTCACCCTTGATGCCGTGGGCGCGGCCGATCCGCGCCACTACCAACTGCACGCTGTTTCTCCCGGTGATGGTGTACGTAGGGACGACAAAGGCCGGGGACGGCTCGAAAGCCCTCCCCGGCCCCGGCCGGTGTTCAACTCTTTCAGCGAACCTGGTCCACATCGACGAGGTCGACACGGATACCACGTCCGCCGATGGCACCCACGACGGTACGCAGGGCGCGCGCGGTGCGGCCGTTGCGGCCGATCACCTTGCCGAGGTCTTCGGGGTGGACCCGGACCTCGAGCACACGTCCACGGCGCAGGTCACGCGAGGCGACCTGCACATCGTCGGGGTTGTCGACGATGCCCTTCACGAGGTGCTCAAGAGCCTCCTCGAGCATGCTCAGGCCTCGGTCGACTCGGTGGACGCGGCGTCAGCCTCGTCCGCCTTCTTGTCCGACTTCTTGGCCTTCTGGGTGATGGCCTCACCCTTGGCCTCGTCGCCGTCCGCGCTCAGGGACTCGAAGAGGGCACGCTTGTCAGCCTTGGGCTCCGGCTGCAGCAGCGGCGCGGGGGCCGGAAGGCCCTTGTGGGCCTGCCAGTCACCGGTGAGCTTCAGGATCGCGAGAACCGGCTCGGTCGGCTGGGCGCCGACGGACAGCCAGTACTGCGCGCGCTCCGAGTTGACCTCGATGCGGGACGGGTTCTGCACCGGGTGGTACAGGCCGATCTCCTCGATGGCCCGGCCGTCACGGCGGGTACGGGAGTCGGCGACGACGATGCGGTAGTGAGGCGAACGGATCTTGCCCAGACGCTTCAGCTTGATCTTGACTGCCACGGAAGTGGTGTCTCCTGGTCTCTGACGTGGTTGGGCACAACGAAGATGCCACGTGGGGTTGCGGTACTCGGGTGCCCGACGGACGCGTCAGCCGGAGGAGAGAGGGGTCCTGTGCGGCTGTCGAGTACAGCTAGCCATTGTGCCACACCACATCGGGTCACCCGACCGCGACCGCCGCTTCCGGGATCCGGAAGGGCTTGCCGCACCCGCCGCAGACGATCGGCGCCTGGGCGAGGACCGACGGGACGACCCGGACGTTGCGTCCGCAGTCGCAGACGGCCTTGACACGGACGCCTCCGCCGGAGGAGCCGTGCCGGGCCGCGGGACCGCGGAAGGAGCGCTTGGTGTCGGCGGCCGTGGCCACGGTGTGCGCCTTGAGGGCGCGCTGCAGCCGTTCCGTCGTGGGGCGATATCTGCGTTTGGCCTCGGGATTCAGCGTCACCAACGAGAATCCGCTGCTGGGGTGGGGCTCCTCGACATGGTCGAGGCCCAGCTCCTCGGCGATCGCGAGGAAGCGTCGGTTGTGGTAGCGGCCGGCCCGGGAGGTGTCCCGGACACCTCTCGCGGCGGCGATTCCGTGGACTGCCTCGTGGAGCAGTCGTTCGAAGGAGAGTTCCGCGCCACAGGCGGACGAGGACTCTCCGATCAGGGACTCTGGTGCGGCTAGGTCGGGCAGCTCGGGGTGGTACCGCTGAATGTCGGCCCACGCCTGCGCCAGCTCTGCGGCAAGTACAGGTGGTGTCGTGCTCACGTCGTGACAACGAGCGTGAGTGCTCCGGTGTTCCTATTCCAGGGCATCCCAAATAATTTGCACGTACCAGTCAGTTGCCGCTGATGTGTCCGGACGATGCCGGGTGCGCAGATCTGCGGAGAAGTCACACAGCTCGCACCAAGGCGGTACGTAGCCTCTCGTACGCACCGGCCTGTAGACGGGCACCCACCAGCGAGATTACCCGCCGCCCGGCGGCGCCCCGGACCGGTGCGGGACGGGCGCACCGCGCTCGACGTGCTGCACCGCGTGTGTCGGGTCAGACTGTGACAAGAGCGAGCGGCAGGCGTGCCGTACCCGGCGGCCCGGAGACGGTCCGGGGCCGGGGGGCGCACGACCGGAGCACGCGAGCACGGCATTCCGCCCCGTCAGGCCTCTGGACGGGGCGCCGGATGCGGAGTTCCCTGACATACGGGGGCCGGGCGCACCCGGCACCGACCTGCACATGGGGGACCGTCCACTCGGGCACGACCGACCTCTCGGCGGATTGGGGCGCATTCCATGACACCTACGCTCGTCCGGCACCACAGGTACGCGGATTCTTCCGCTCCGGTGGACTCCGGTACCCGTGCCCGTGACTGGGCCGAGATCCAGGAACGCATGCTGGCACCGCTCTACGAGGCCGTGTTCGACCGGCTGGAGGTCGGGGCCCCGACCCGGATGCTCTCGCTCGGCTGCGGCTCGGGTCTCGCGCTGCTGATCGCGGCGTCGCGCGGGGCGGCCGTCACCGGCGTCGACACCGACCGCGAGCGGCTCGCCCTGGCCCGGGAGCGTCTCGGGCCGGGCGCGGACGGGTCCGAGGCCCGGGCGGAGCCGGCCCGGCGGGCGAGGCTCGTGGAGGACCTGCCCTCGGCGGCCGGTGAGGCGCCGTACAACCTGCTCACCGCCTTCAGTCCGATCGGCTGCGCGGCCGGTGACTCCGAGGGGCTCGCGCCCGCGCTCGCCGAGGCCGTGCCGTTGGCAGCTCGGGGCGCCACCGTGGTCCTGACCGGATGGGGACCGCCGGAACGCTGTGCCACCGCCCCGGTGCTGCGGGTGGCGGCCCGGCTCGCCGAGTCGGCGCGCGCCTCGCGTCCGGGCGGCTGGCGGCCCACGCTGCGGGACGACCTGGAGGAGGTCGCGGCTCGGGCCGGGCTGAAGCCGGACGGTTCGGGCCGGGTGTCCTGTCCCTTCGGCTACGCGGACGTGGACAGCGCGGTGCGCGGGCTGCTCTCGACCGGGCTGTTCGACGCGGCGGTACGGGCGACGGACCGCTCCCAGGTCGAGAAGGAGGTCACGGAGGCCCTGCACCCGCATGTGCGCCCCGACGGCACGGTCTGGATGCCGAACGTCTTCCGCTACCTGGTGTGCGTGGCGTAGCCGGCGCCCCGCCGAGCGGGACGCCCCTTCTCCATGAACCGAACCGGGATCAGCCCATGAACTTCTTGAACTCGTCCGGCAGTTCGAAGTTCTTGTCGTCCTGGGCCGGCACGCCGAACGCCCCGCCCTGCGCCGCCTGCTCGCGCCGGGCCGCCGCGGCCTGCTCCTCGGCCTTGCGCTTCATCGGGTTGCCGCTCTTGCGCTTGCCCTTGGCCTGCTTGACCTGCTTCTTCTGGCGGCCGGGGCCGCCGCCCATGCCCGGCATGCCCGGCATCCCGGGCATGCCGCCGCCCTGGGCCATCTTCGACATCATCTTGCGGGCGTCGAAGAACCGCTCCACGAGGCCCTTCACCGCGGAGACCTCGACACCGGCACCCTTGGCGATACGGGCCCGGCGGGAGCCGTTGATGACCGTCGGCTCGGCGCGCTCCTTCGGGGTCATCGACTTGATGATCGCGGCCATGCGGTCGACGTCGCGCTCGTCGATGTTGTTGATCTGTTCCTTGATCTGCCCCATGCCGGGCAGCATCCCGAGCAGCTTGGAGATGGAGCCCATCTTCCTGACCTGCTCCATCTGCGCCAGGAAGTCGTCGAGCGTGAAGTCCTTGCCCTTGCTCGACGCCAGCTTGGAGGCCATCTTGGCGGCCTCTTCCTGGCTGAACGTCTTCTCCGCCTGCTCGATCAGGGTGAGCAGGTCACCCATGTCGAGGATGCGGGAGGCCATGCGGTCGGGGTGGAAGGCGTCGAAGTCCTCGAGCTTCTCACCGTTCGACGCGAACATGATCTGCTTGCCCGTGACATGGGCGATCGACAGGGCGGCACCACCGCGTGCGTCACCGTCGAGCTTGGAGAGCACCACACCGTCGAAGCCGACGCCGTCGCGGAAGGCCTCGGCGGTGTTGACCGCGTCCTGACCGATCATCGCGTCGACGACGAAGAGGATCTCGTCGGGGCTGACGGCGTCGCGGATGTCCGCGGCCTGCCGCATCAGCTCCTCGTCGATGCCGAGGCGGCCGGCGGTGTCGACGATGACGATGTCGTGGACCTTGGCCTTGGCGTACTCGATGGAGTCCTGGGCCACCTTGACGGGGTCGCCCACGCCGTTGCCCGGCTCCGGCGCGTACACCGCGACGCCCGCGCGGTCGGCGACCACGCTCAGCTGGTTGACGGCGTTGGGGCGCTGGAGGTCACAGGCGACCAGCAGCGGGGAGTGCCCCTGACCCTTGAGCCAGAGGCCGAGCTTGCCCGCGAGGGTGGTCTTGCCGGCGCCCTGGAGACCCGCGAGCATGATCACGGTCGGCGGGTTCTTGGCGAACCGGAGCCGACGGGTCTCGCCTCCGAGGATGCCTACGAGCTCCTCGTTGACGATCTTGACGACCTGCTGGGCGGGGTTCAGCGCCTGGGAGACCTCGACGCCCCGGGCGCGCTCCTTGACGTTGGCGATGAACGCGCGGACGACGGGGAGGGCGACATCCGCCTCGAGCAGGGCGATACGGATCTCGCGAGCCGTGGCGTCGATGTCCGCCTCGGACAAGCGGCCCTTGCCCCGGAGGTTCTTGAAGGTCGCGCTAAGGCGGTCGGAGAGAGTATCGAACACGGCGCTCGTCGGTCCTCAGGGTCGGGGGCGGGGCTGGTCAGTCGCCCTCCAGGGTATCCGGACCCCGGAGACGGCGGAGCCCGCGCCCGTTTCTCGTGACGGACACGGGGCCGTAAGGCGTCAGCCCAGTGCCTTCTCGACCTCCCCCGCGACCTGCGCCGCCCGCTCGGGCACCAGCGGTTCGCCGTCCGGATCCGTGACGTAGAAGGCGTCGACGGCGTTCGCCCCCAGCGTCGATACGTGCGCGCTGCGCACCCGCACGGCGCTCTGTTCCAGGGCCCGGCCGATCCGGTGCAGCAGCCCCGGGGCGTCCTGGGCACGCACCTCGATCACCGTGGCCAGGCGGGAGCCCGCCGGTGCGACGGTCACCCGGGGCGGCGGGGCCTTCACCCCGCGCCGCCGCGGGTAGGCGGCCTCGCGTTCGGCGAGGCGGGCACGGATGTCGAGCGAGCCGTCCAGGGTGCGTACGAGGTCGGCGCGGAGCCGGGCGGCCTGCGGGAGGGAGCCGTACTCGGCGGCGACCCGCCAGCTCAGGACGAGCAGACCGGCCGATTCGCCGAGCTCGGTGGGGAGTTCGACGGCGCGCAGGTCGGCGGAGCGGACGGTGAGCCGGTGCAGGGCGAGGACCCCGGCCGCGGCGGGCAGGACGCCGGGCCGGTCGGGCAGGGCGATGTGGAGCTCGACGCCCACGGGGCCGGGTTCGCCGTCCTGCGGGGCGGGTTCCTGTTCGGTGTGCAGGGCGAGGACGGGCTCGCCGGTACGCAGCGCCTCGACGGCCAGCCGTTCCTGTTCCGCGCTGGGCGCGAGCGGTTCCGGTTCGGTCGGCTCCTCGCCCGCCAGCAGGGCGGCGACGCGCTTGACGAGGTCGGTGACGAGCAGGGCACGCCAGGAGCTCCAGGCGGCGGGCCCGGTGGCCAGCGCGTCGGCCTCGGTGAGCGCGTGCAGCAGTTCCAGGGTGGAGGCGCTGCCCACCGCGTCGGCGACCGCGCGCACGGTCGCCGGGTCGTCCAGATCGCGCCGGGTGGCGGTCTCGACGAGCAGCAGGTGGTGGCGTACGAGGGTCGCGACGACGCCCGTGTCCTGCTTGTCGAAGCCGATCCGGGCGGCCATGTCGCGGGCGATCACCTCGCCCGCCACCGAGTGGTCGCCGGGCCAGCCCTTGCCGATGTCGTGGAGCAGGGCGGCGACCAGCAACAGGTCGGGGCGGCCGACGCGGCGGGTGAGGAAGGAGGCGCGGACGGCCGTCTCGACGAGGTGGCGGTCGACGGTCCAGGTGTGCACGGGGTTGCGCTGGGGGCGGCAGTGGACCCGCTCCCAGTCGGGCAGCAGCCGGGTGACGATGCCTTCGGCTTCGAGCGCCTCCCAGACGGCGACGGTGGATTCGCCGGCGCCGAGCAGGGTGACGAGCTCCTCCCGCGCCTCGGCGGGCCAGGGCACCGGCAGCGGCTGGGCCGCGTCGCGCAGGTGACGGACGAGGTGGCGGGAGAGGGGGAGCCCGGACTCGGCGGCCGCCGCCGCGGCGCGCAGGGTGAGGACGGGGTCCTTGTCGGGGCGCGCGGTGCGGGCGAGGACGACCTCGCCGTCCGCCTCGACGACGCCTTCGGCGAGCGGGGTGCGTTCGGGGGCGGCCTTGGGGCCGCCGAGGAGGGAGCGCAGCCGGGGCCGCGCGGAGCGGGCCCGCAGGACGCGTTCGACCTCGCGCCAGGTGACGTCGGTGGCGTAGGAGACGGTGCGGGCGGCCTCGTAGACCTGGCGCAGCAGGGCGTCGGCGTCGAGGAGGCCGAGGGAGGCGGCGACCTGGTCCTGTTCCTGGAGGGCGAGCCGGTCGGTGGAGCGGCCGGTGGTGAGGTGGAGGGCGTCGCGGGCGTCGAGGAGGGTGCGGCGGGCCTCGGCGAGCCCTTCGCGGGGGGCGTCGGCGACCCAGGAGGCGGCGACGGCGCGCAGCGCGGTGGCGTCGCGGAGGCCGCCGCGTGCCTCCTTGAGGTCGGGCTCCAGGAGGAACTGGAGCTCGCCCATGCGTTCGCCGCGCTCCCGGCAGAGCTCGTCGAGGGCCGGCAGGCGCTTGTGGGCCTGGTTGCGCCAGTCGGCGAGGATCTCGGTGCGCAGTGCGGCGACGAGGCCGAGGTCGCCGACGACGGCACGTGCGTCGAGGAGTCCGAGCTGGACCTTGAGGTCCTCGCGGGCGGCCCTGCGGGCCTCGGCGGGGGTGCGGACGGAGTGGTCGAGGGCCAGCCCGAGATCCCAGGCCGGGTACCAGATGCGGTCGGCGAGGGCGGCGACGGCCGGGGCGTCGGCGCTGCCGTCGTGCAGCAGCAGGAGATCCAGGTCGCTGCGCGGGGAGAGTTCGCCGCGGCCGTACCCGCCGACGGCGACGAGGGCGGCCCCGCGCATCCCGGTCTCGGCGGCGGCGGTGGTGAAGAGCGCGGTCAGCCAGTCGTCGGTGAGCCGGGCGAGGGCGGCACGGCGCGGCGGCCCGGACCGCGCCTCCTGCTGGAGGAGGCGCAGCCGGGCCGCCGCGTAGCCGCTGGGTCCCGAGTCCTCGGATCCGGTGGTCACTTCGGTACGTGTCACCCAGCTGCCTTCCGTCGAGCCGTTCGGTGGGTCTGCGGGTCAGAGCGCGTCGGGGCCGCGTTCGCCGGTCCGTACGCGGATCGCGGTCTCGACCGGGACGCTCCAGACCTTCCCGTCCCCGATCTTGCCCGTCCGCGCGGCCTTGACGACCACGTCGATGAGCTGTTCCGCGTCCTCGTCCTCGACGAGGACCTCGATGCGGATCTTCGGTACGAGGTCGACGGTGTACTCGGCACCGCGGTAGACCTCGGTGTGGCCGCGCTGGCGCCCGTAGCCGCTGGCCTCCGTGACCGTGAGCCCCTGGACGCCGAAGGCCTGGAGGGCCTCCTTGATCTCGTCCAGCCGGTGGGGCTTCACGACTGCGGTGATGAGCTTCATGCGTCCACCTTCTTGTTCGTCGGGGCGGCCGTGGCGCCGGGCGCCGGGGTGGTGGTGCGGGGGGCCGTGCCGCCGCCCGCGCCGCTGAAGTCGTACGCCGTCTCGGCGTGCTCGACCTGGTCGATGCCGGAGATCTCGTCGTCCTCGCTCACCCGCATCCCGATCGTCCTGTCGAGCAGCAGGGCGAGGAGGCCGGAGACGACCAGAGAGTACGCGAGGACCGCGAAGACGCCGACGGCCTGCTTGCCGAGCTGGTCGAGGCCGCCGCCGTAGAAGAGTCCCTTGGCGTCGGACTGGACGCCGCCGGTGGCGAAGAGGCCGACGAGGAGGGAGCCGATGACACCGCCGACGAGGTGGACGCCGACGACGTCCAGGGAGTCGTCGTAGCCGAACCTGTACTTCAGGCCGACGGCCATGGCGCACAGGACACCGGCGACGACACCGACCGCGATGGCACCGAGCGGGCTGACGGAGCCGCCCGCGGGGGTGATGGCGACGAGGCCGGCGACGGCGCCGGAGGCGGCACCGAGGGTGGTGAAGGAGCCGTGGCGGATCTTCTCGTAGGCGAGCCAGCCGAGGACCGCGGCACCGGTGGCGACCTGGGTGTTGAGGAACATGACCGCGCCGACACCGTCGTCGTTGCCCAGCCACGAGCCGGCGTTGAAGCCGAACCAGCCGAACCACAGGAGTGCGGCGCCGAGCATGACGAGCGGCAGGCTGTGCGGCCGCATCGGGTCCTTCTTGAAGCCGACCCGCTTGCCGATGACGAGGATCACGCCGAGGGCGGCGGCACCGGCGTTGATGTGGACGGCCGTACCGCCGGCGAAGTCGATGACCCCCAGTTCGAACAGCCAGCCGCCCGCGCCCCAGACCCAGTGCGCGACCGGGAAGTAGACGACGGTGACCCAGAGGGTGATGAACAGGGCCCAGGAGGTGAACTTGACGCGGTCGGCGAGGGCGCCGCTGATGAGGGCCGGGGTGAGCACGGCGAACATCAGCTGGAAGACGGCGAAGACGTAGACCGGGATGGTGGTCCCGTCCCAGAGCTCGGTGACACCGATCCCGCTGAGGCCGGCGAAGTCGGAGCTCCAGCCGATGACGGAGCCGTTGTCCGTGCCGAAGGCGAGGCCGAATCCGTAGAGCACCCACAGGATCGTGACGATCCCGAGGCTGATGAAGCTCATCATCAGCATGTTCAGAGTGCTCTTGACGCGGACCATGCCTCCGTAGAAGAAGGCCAGACCCGGGGTCATGAGCATCACCAGCGCGGAGCAGATGAGCATGAACCCTGTGTTGGCGGCAGACAGCTGCGGGGCGTCTGCGGCAAGCGTCGTGATGCCTGGGGGCATCGGCGTCTCCTCGTCGTCGGTGCGGCCACGTGCGGGGGTGCGGGACCACGGTGAAAAGGTGCGGGCCGGTTATGCGCCATGAGATTCGCGCAACGCCGTTTCCACGAATGCCGCACGGTGTTTCGCCGCAGTGACGAAGGAGCGTGGTGTGTTACGCCGGAATGAACCGGAAGTGTCTGGACCGGTGTGGTGCTTACCCTGCCCGCGGCGCCGCATACGGTGCGCGGAACCGGCCCGGATCCGCGACGCGACGTGAACCGGCCACGGCGGCCGTCCGCTGACCTGGCGATGGGGGAGCCGAGTCGGGATGTGGGGACGGCTGTCGTGGCCGGTGGTTGCGGGGCCGGCGCCGGGGCGCCGGGGCGGGCTCCGGTACGGGAGCGCCGCCGGTCAGACCGCTTCGGCGGTCTCCGGGAGTTGTTCGGTGAGCAGGTCGGTGAGCCGGGCGACCTCGGGGATGTCGCCGAAGTCCCTGACGGCGGTGTCGACGGTCTTGCGGAGCCGGGTGTTGACGCGCTCGGACCGGACCCGCTTGGCGACGTGCAGGGCCTGGGTGGCCAGCACGGTGGACTTCTCGGGCTCGCGCTGGAGGAGGTGCACGGTGGCCATGCCGATGAGGTTGAGGGCGTAGGACCTCTGGTGTTCGTCGTCCTCGCCGAACAGCTCCACCGCGCGGGCCATGACGGGCTCGGCGAGCGAGGCGTACGTGGGGCTGCGGCCTGCGACGTAGGCGAGGTCGCGGTAGGAGTGCGCGTTCTCGCCGTGCAGCTCGGCGTCGGAGAAGAAGCGGATCCAGTCGGGCTCGGGCGCGTCGTCGAAGGCCGCGTCGGCGAAGGTGTCCTCGGCCATCCGGACCGCGCGCCGGCACTTGCTGGGCTGGCCCATGTTGGCGTAGGCCCGGGCCTCCATCGCATACAGCATGGCCTGGGTGCGGGCGGTCGCGCAGTCGCGGCTGCCGTACTGGGCGAGGTGGATCAGTTCGAGTGCGTCGTCGGGCCGGCCGAGGTGGATCATCTGGCGGCTCATGCTGGACAGGATGTAGGAGCCGAGCGGCTTGTCCCCGGCCTCCTTGGCCGCGTGCAGGGCCAGCACGAAGTACTTCTGGGCGGTGGGCTGGAGTCCCACGTCGTAGCTCATCCATCCGGCGAGCTCGGCCAGCTCGGCGGCGCAGCGGAAGAGCCGCTTGGAGGTCGCCTCGGGGTGGGGCTCCTGTAAGAGGTCGGTGACCTCGTGGAGCTGGCCCACGACCGCCTTGCGGCGCAGTCCGCCACCGCACTGGGCGTCCCACTGCCGGAACATCGCGGTGGTGGACTCCAGCAGATCCAGCTCCGGCCGGGAGAGCTTGGAGGGGCGGGAGGAGGCGGTCTTCTGTTCCGCCTCCGGCTGCGCTCCGGGGGTGACGGGCACCAGCCAGCGCTGCATCGGCTCGATGAGGGTGGGCCCGGCGGCCAGGGCGAGGGAGCTGCCGAGGAAGCCGCGCCGGGCCAGCATCAGGTCGCTGCGGGAGAACTCGCTGAGCAGCGCCACGGTCTGCGGGCCCGCCCAGGGCAGGTCCACCCCGGACACCGAGGGCGACTGGTGGGCGGAGCGCAGCCCGAGGTCCTCGACGGGGACGACGGTGCCGAAGCGCTCGGAGAAGAGCTCGGAGAGGATGCGCGGAATGGGTTCGCGCGGCTGCTCGCCGTCCAGCCAGCGCCGCACCCGTGAGGTGTCGGTGCTGATGTGGTGGGCGCCCATCTGACGGGCCCGGCGGTTCACCTGGCGGGCGAGCTCGCCCTTCGACCAGCCGCTGCGGACGAACCACGAGCCGAGCTGCCCGTTCGGGCGCTTTCCGGCATTCGTCTCGCCTGCGCCGCTGCCACTCACTGGAACGCCCCCATCCCGCTGGAATCCTTCGCGCGAACCTCCGTCAGAATGCCGTGTCCCGTCCCTGCCCGTACGGCGATTGCCCACCGCCGGACCGGACATCGGGTTGCCCGTGGCATACCCACGGACGCACATGCAATTGCAGGCTCGGTACCGACAGTAACGCCTCGGTCACCGCTGACGCGAGGGGGTGGCGGAAACGCCACCATTCGCCACCCCTTCGGATGAACGCGCCGGGGACCAGCCGCGATTCACTTGACAGAGCGCGATCAGTGACAGGCGGAGTGAAGCATTCAGGGGCGCGCGCAGCCACGGGCGCACACCCCCCGCACCTCCACCACGCGCTGCGGAACCGCCGGCGGCGACGGAGGACGTTCGGGGCTCCGGTCGTAACCACCGGTGAGTCGGACCCGTTGGAGGGGGCATGGGCTTCACGATCGGCGGCATCCGCGAGATGCGCCCCGGATCGCGGCGCCGCGGCCGTACGGCCGGGGCGACCGCGGTGGCCGAGTACACGGGGCTCCGGGGCTGGGCGGTCGTCCCGGGCACCCGGGCCGCGGCGGGGATCTGCTCCTGCGGGGATCTTTGCTGCGCCGCCCCCGGCGCGCACCCGCTGGACTTCTCCCTCGAGGTCCCCGCGGGCGCCACCCTCCGCGCGGCCGCGGACGCCTGGGCCGAGGTGCCGGGCGCCTCGTTACTGCTCCCGGTGGGCCGTGCGTTCGACGTGCTCGACGTCGCGGAGGCGCCCGGCCGACGCGCGCTGGTCAGGATGGAGCGGATGGGCCTGCCGCTCGGCCCCGTGACGGTGACACCCGACGGGCGTACCCAGTTCTTCGTCGCCCCCGGCGCCGCGGCCCAGTTACCCGGGCTGCTCTACCGGATGGGCTGGGACGACGCCGACCTGGACCTGCGCGCCCTGGGACCGGGCAGCTTCGTCACCGCCCCGCCCTCGGACCTCGGCGGCCTCGGCCCGGTCCGCTGGCTGCGCCCACCGCCGCCGGACACGTCGGTCACTCCCCCGCACGCGCGCCTGCTGCTGGGCACCCTGGCGTACATATGCCATCGCCTGTGACGGCCGAAGGGCGGTGAGCCCCCGAGGGGGTCCACCGCCCTTCCGGCGATCGGGGTCGTCGGTGCGGTCAGTCGCCGATCAGCGCGTCGACGAAGGCACCCGGTTCGAACGGGGCGAGGTCGTCCGGCCCCTCACCGAGGCCGATGAGCTTGACCGGGACGCCCAGCTCGCGCTGGACGGCGATGACGATGCCGCCCTTGGCGGTGCCGTCCAGCTTGGTCAGGACGATGCCGGTGATGTCGACGACCTCGGCGAAGACGCGGGCCTGCACGAGGCCGTTCTGCCCGGTCGTGGCGTCGAGGACGAGGAGGACCTCGTCCAGCGGCCCGTGCTTCTCGACGACCCGCTTCACCTTGCCGAGCTCGTCCATGAGGCCGGTCTTGGTGTGGAGTCGGCCCGCGGTGTCGATGAGCACCACGTCGGCACCCTCGGCGATGCCCTCCTTCACCGCGTCGAAGGCGATCGAGGCGGGGTCGCCGCCCTCGGGCCCGCGGACGGTACGGGCGCCGACGCGCTCGCCCCAGGTCTGGAGCTGGTCGGCGGCGGCGGCGCGGAAGGTGTCCGCGGCGCCGAGCACGACGCTGCGCCCGTCGGCGACCAGCACCCGGGCGAGCTTGCCCGTCGTGGTCGTCTTGCCGGTGCCGTTGACCCCGACGACCATCACGACGCCGGGCGTCTCGGCGCCGCCCTCGGTCTTCACCTCACGGTCGAAGTCGGGGCCGAGCAGGGCCACGAGCTCCTCGCGCAGCAGCGCGCGCAGTTCCTCGGGCGTACGGGTACCGAGGACGCGGACCCGCTCGCGCAGCCGCTCCACCAGCTCCTGGGTGGGGGCCACGCCGACGTCGGCCGTCAGGAGCGTGTCCTCGATCTCCTCCCAGGTGTCCTCGTCGAGGTTGTCGCGGGACAGGAGTGCGAGCAGCCCCTTCCCGAGGGAGTTCTGCGAGCGGGCGAGCCGGGCGCGCAGGCGCACCAGCCGGCCGGCGGTGGGCTCGGGGACCTCCAGCGCGGGGGTCTCCGGTTCGAGGACGACCGGCTCCTCCTCGACGGGAGTCCCGGCACCGGGGAGACCGACCTCCTCGATGGGGCGCCGCGCTTCGTCGCGCGGCGTCTCGGCCTCCTCGCCGACACGGGGCTCGGCGGGAGGAGTGAGGGTCGGCGTGCTCGACGGCGCCGAGGGCGGCAGCTGCTTCTTCTTGCGGCTGCTGACCACGAGCCCGCTGATCAGGCCGACCGCGACCAGGGCGATGACTACAGCAAGGATGACGATTTCCATAACCCGTCCAGTATCGGCCACAGAGGTCCCTCCGGCGTGGTTCCGGAGTGGCGCCCGGACCGACCACGCGGGGCTTATGCACCTTTTGGAGGCAAAAGGGCGACCTGCCGGTACGCTGCTGCGCGTGGAGAACCGCGGTCTGGACCCCGTCCCCGACGACGAGCGCACCGGCCGGGTCCGCGCCCTCTTCCCCACCTGGGTGACGGCCAACATGACGGTGCTGCTGCTGACGGTGGGGGCCGGGCTGACCGTCTTCAACGGCCTCAACTTCTGGCAGGTGCTGACCGTCGCGGTGACCGCTCCCCTGCTCGCGTTCGGGCTGGTGGGCCTGGTCTCGATCGCGGGGAAGCGCGGGGGCGCCCCCGGCATGGCGCTGTCGAGGGCGGTCTTCGGGCAGCGCGGCAACCTCCTGCCCGGCGCCCTGTTGTGGGTGGCACGCTGGGGCTGGGAGACCGTCAACGCCGTCACCGGCGCCTACGCCCTGCTGGCCGTGCTCGATCTGGTGCTGGACGTCCGGCGGACGAGCACGCTCGCACTGTCGACGCTGACCGCCTTCGTCGCCGCCGGCTTCCTCGTCTCGGGGCTCGGCATCCGCGCGCTGCGGATGTGCTGCGGGGCCTCGGCGTACCTCTTCGGTGGCGCCAGCCTCCTCGTGCTGGTCCACCTCGTCGTCACCACACCGTGGCAGGCCGTCCTGGACCGCCCGGCGGGTTCGGCGGCGATGACGGTCGCCGGGGTGGGGACGCTGGCCGCCGGGGGCATCAGCTGGGTCCCGTCCGGCCCGGACTTCGCCCGGTATCTGCCGCGTTCGGCTTCGGGCGGCGCGATGGTGGGCGCCACCGTGGCCGGCGCGGTGATCACCGTGGCCCCGATGGTGACGATGGGCGCGGTGATGGCGGTGGGCGCGCCGGACCTGGCGGTCACGAAGGACCCGGTGGCCTTCATCGGGGAACTGCTGCCGGTGTGGATCTCGGTGCCGTACCTGCTGATCGCGGTGGCCGGGATGGTGATGATCAACGCGATGTCGATGTACTCGGCGGGTTTCACCGCCCAGACGCTCGGCATCGCCCTTCCGCGCACCCGGGCCGTGGGCGTCAACGCCCTCATCAGCGTCCTGCTCGGCGGGTGGCTGATGGTGGTGGCGGCGGACTTCCTCGACGCCTTCCTCGCGTTCCTGACCCTGCTCGGTGTGACGTTCTCCGCCTGGATCGGGGTGTTCGGCGTGGACCTGCTGTACGGGCGCGTGTACGACGCCGAGGCCCTCATGGACACCACGTCGCGCAGTGCCTACTGGTACACGGCCGGCTTCCGCCTGTCCGCGGTGACCGCCTGGGCCACCGCCCTCGTCGTGGGGCTGCTCTTCGTCAAGGCGCGGTGGCTGACCGGCCCGTTCGCCGGCACCTGGATCGGGCGCAACGGCCTGGGCTGGGCCGCGACGGTGCTCGTCGCGGCGGGGATGTACGCACTCCTGCGCCGCCCGGCCGCCCGGGCGGACGCCGCGGGATGACAGAGCGCTGCCCCGGTCCGGCGGGTGCCGGACCGGGGCAGCGTTCCCGGAGCGAGGAGAGGGACAGCGGGGATCAGCCCATCTCCTCCAGCGCCTTGCCCTTGGTCTCCTTCACGAACTTGAGCACGAAGGGGATCGAGAGCGTGGCGAAGCAGGCGTAGATGATGTAGGTGCCCGACAGGTTCCAGTCGGCCAGGCTCGGGAAGCTCGCGGTGATGGCCCAGTTGGCGATCCACTGGGCGGAGGCGGCGACACCGAGCGCGGCGGCGCGGAGGCGGTTGGGGAACATCTCGCCGAGGAAGACCCAGACGACGACACCCCACGACAGGGCGAAGAAGAGCACGAACACGTGGGCGGCGATCAGGGCCACCGTGCCCTGGGTGGTCGGCAGCTTGCCGTCCACCAGGTCGGCGGAGAAGGCCCAGGCCTCGAACGCCAGCGCGACGGCCATACCGGTCGAGCCGATGAGCGCGAGCGGCCGGCGGCCGATCCGGTCCACCATGATCATCGCAATGACGGTGCCGATGATGTTGATGATCGACGTGGTGAACGAGTAGAAGAAGGAGTCCGTCGGGTCGATGCCCACGGACTGCCACAGCGTCGCCGAGTAGTAGAACGCCACGTTGATGCCGACGAGCTGCTGGAAGACCGACAGGCCGATACCGACCCAGACGATCGGCAGGAAGCCGAAGCGGCTGCCCAGCAGGTCGCTGAACTTCGACTTGTGCTCACGGCGCATGGCCGTCTCGATCTCGTTCACCCGGGCGTCGAGGTCGATGTTCTTGCCCTCGACCTCTTCCAGGATCTTGCGCGCCCGGTCCCGCTTGCCGACCGAGATCAAGAAGCGCGGCGACTCCGGGATCGCGAAGGACAGCAGCCCGTAGAGGATCGCGGGCACGACCATCACGCCGAGCATCCACTGCCATGCCTCGAAGCCGAGGATCTTGCCGCGCTGGTCGCCGTCCGCGATCTGCAGGATGCCGTAGTTGACCAGCTGCGAGATGGCGATACCGACGACGATGGCCGCCTGCTGGAAGGAGCCGAGCCGGCCGCGGTAGGCGGGCGGCGAGACCTCGGCGATGTAGGCCGGGCCGATGACCGAGGCCATACCGATCGCGAAGCCGCCGATGATCCGCCACATGGCGAGGTCCCAGAGGGCGAACGGCAGTGCGGACCCGACGGCGCTGATGGTGAAGAGCACCGAGGCGATCTGCATGCACCGGATGCGGCCGATCCGGTCGGCGATGCGCCCGGCCGTGGCCGCGCCGATCGCACAGCCGATCAGGGCGATGGCGATGACCTGGGCCAGCGTGCCGGACCCGATCTCGTACCGGTCCCTGATGGCCTCGACGGCGCCGTTGATCACGGAACTGTCGTAGCCG
Source organism: Streptomyces sp. SirexAA-E (assembly GCF_000177195.2). Classification (GTDB taxonomy): domain Bacteria; phylum Actinomycetota; class Actinomycetes; order Streptomycetales; family Streptomycetaceae; genus Streptomyces; species Streptomyces flavovirens. Next base: position 5,318,277 of record NC_015953.1, on the reverse strand, counting down.
AAGAGGAAGCCGCCCATCGCTGCGGCCGCCGTGATGAAGATGACATGCCCGAGGTGGTCCGGATGGGCCGCTCGGGCCCCGGACTCCGGTCCGTGCGCTGCGCTGGTCACATGAACTCCTGTTGCCTGGCCGCACCGTCAGGCGTGGGGGGTGAACCCTCCCAGTGGCGCACAACTCTCGCCCGACCACCACTTGAAGGTAAAAACGACATTGCAGAGATTATGCGTTCAAGTTTCGAAGTCAAGAGCCGGGGTCGACCCGTGTCGGGACAGTCGAGTACCCAGGAGTGCCGAGAAAGCGCGTTGAAACATTGAAGATTCTGTGAAGGCTGCGTAAGGGAACTCAAACGGCCGAACCTGGCCGTCAGCGCAGGCGCTGGCTGATCACCTTCGACACGCCGTCACCCTGCATCGAGACGCCGTAGAGCGCGTCGGCGACCTCCATCGTCCGCTTCTGGTGCGTGATCACGATCAGCTGGGAGCTCTCCTGGAGCTCCTCCATGATCCGGATCAGCCGCTGCAGATTGGTGTCGTCGAGCGCCGCCTCGACCTCGTCCATGACGTAGAAGGGGCTGGGCCTGGCCTTGAAGATGGCGACCAGCAGGGCAACGGCCGTAAGGGATCTCTCACCGCCGGAGAGCAGGGAGAGCCGCTTGACCTTCTTGCCCGGAGGCCGTGCCTCGACGTCCAGACCGGTGGTGAGCATGTTGTCGGGGTCGGTCAGGACGAGCCGGCCCTCCCCGCCCGGGAAGAGCCGGGCGAAGACACCCTCGAACTCGCGGGCGGTGTCCCGGAACGCCTCCGTGAACACCTGCTCGACGCGCTCGTCGACCTCCTTGACCACCTGCATCAGATCGGCCCGCGTCTTCTTCAGGTCTTCGAGCTGCTCGGAGAGGAACTTGTGCCGTTCCTCCAGCGCCGAGAACTCCTCCAGGGCGAGAGGATTCACCTTCCCGAGTTGCTGGTACGCCCGTTCGGCCGCCTTCAGCCGCTTCTCCTGCTCGGCCCGGACGAACGGCACCGGACGGTTGCGCGGGTGCTCCGGGTCCTCCGGCAGCTCCTCGCCGTCGGCCGCGGGTGACGGCGGCACCGGCTGGTCGGGGCCGTACTCGGCGGCCAGCCCCGCCGGCTCCACCCCGAACTCCTCCAGCCCCTTCGCCTCCAGCTGTTCCATGCGCAGCCGCTTCTCGGCGCCGAGCACCTCACCGCGGTGCACCGAGTCGGTGAGCCGGTCGAGTTCGCTCTTCAGGTCGCGGCCCCGGCCGCGTTCGGCCGTCAGCTCCCGCTCGCGTCCGGCCTTCGCCGCCTCGGCCGACGTGCGCTCCTGATCGGCCCGTACGACGGACACCTCGACGTGGGCGAGCAGTTGCCTGGCGCCGGACGCCACGGCGGCGGCCACCTCGGCCTCGTGGCGCAGCCGGGCCCGCCGCCGCTCGGCCCGGGCGCGGGCCTCCCGCTCGGCCCTCGCCCCGCGGTCGAGGGCGTCGGCACGTCCGGCCAGCGCCTTGACCCGCTCCTCGTGGGTGCGGACCTGGAGGCGGGCCTCCATCTCCGTCTGGCGCGCGTTGGCCCCGTCGGCGGCGAGCCGGTCCCGTACCGAGGTGTCGGGCTCCTCGTCGACCGGGGCCTCCTGGGCGACCAGCAGCCGTTCCGCGAGCTCCTCGGCCTCCTCGGTGGCCCGTTCCAGGGCCTCCTGGGCGCGGGCGGCGGACGCCGTCATCCGCTCGGCCTCCCCGGCCGCGCCCCGGGCCTGGCCGGCCAGCCGTCCGAGCTGCTGGGAGACCCCGGACCTCTCCCGCTCGGCTGCCCTGCGCCGCTCCCCCAGCTCCTCGGCGCGGCCGGCTCCCTCGGTACGCCGTGCCGCCGCGCGCCGCTGCTCCTCGGCGAGCTCCTCGCACCGCACGGCCAGCTCGGCCAGCTCGGCGGCGGCCTCGTCCACGGAGGCCCGCACCTCCAGGAGGCTGGGCGCCCCGGCGGACCCGCCGTGTGCGAAGTGGGCCCCGAGCACATCGCCTTCGGCGGTCACGGCGGTCAGCCCGGGGTGGGCTGCGACCAGGTCCTCCGCGTCCTCCAGGGTGCCGACGACGACCATGTCGCGGACCAGTCGGCGTACGGCGGCCATCAGTCCGGCCGGGCCCCGCACCAGGCCGGCCACGGCGGGGGCCGCCGGTGCGGTGGCGGCGGGCGCCTGTCGTCCGGCGGTTTCCTGGGCGCCGGACGTCTGCCCCGGCAGCCGGTCCGGGGCGGCCGTCGTCTCGGGCCGGTGTTCCGGCGGGGCCCCCTGTGCCTGTCCGGGCAGAGCCGGGCGGTCCTCGGGCCCGTGCCCGGAGGCAGGCACCTGGCCGGCGGCACCCGTCTCCTGGGCCACATGTCCCGCCTGTCCCGCCTGTCCCGCCTGTCCCGCCTGGGCGGGCAGTTGTCCGCCGGCCTCGCCCAGCAGCAGCGCCGCACGTCCCGCGTCCTGCTTGCGCAGCAGCCGGATCGCCTCGGCCGCCGTCGCGGGGTCGCTCACCGCGACCGCGTCGGCCGCCGCCCCCAGCGCCGCCGCGACCGCGACCTCGTGCCCCGGGGCCACGGTGAGCAGTTCCGCGGCCGGGCCGAGCACTCCTGACAGCCGGTCCCGCGCGCCGAGCAGTACGCCGGTGCCGTCCTTGCGGCGCAGGCCCAGCGAGAGCGCCTCGTGACGGGCCGCCACGGCGGCGCGCCTGCGCTCGGCCGCGGTGGCCGCCTCACGGGCGTCGCCGAGCGCCGACTCCGCCTCGTCCAGCCGGCGTTTGGCGTCCTCGTGGCGCTCCGCCAGCTCCAGGTCCTCGGCGTCCAGTCCCTCGACCTCGGCCTGGAGTGCTTCGTACTCCTCCTGGGCCGCGGCCGCCCGCTGCCGCGCCTCGTCCCGGGCGGCCGCCAGCCGGTCGATCTCCGACTGCGCCGAACCGGCCCGGCTGCGGGCCGCGTTGACCTGCCCGGTCAGCCGGGCCAGGCCCTCGCGCCGGTCGGCGATGGCGCGGGCGGCGTCCCTGAGCCGGCGCTCCTCGGCGGCCAGTTCGCGTTCGAGTTCCGAACGGTGAGCGGTGGTGTCGTCCAGGGCGTGCTCCGCGGCTTCCAGGGCCGCTTCCAGCTCGGCCTCCTGCTCGCGGATGCGGGCGGCCTCCCGCTCCATGTCCTCCGGGTCGCGTCCGCGCCTCTCCTCCTCGGGAGCGGCGGTGGCGCTCTTCACCCGGGCGTCGGCGAGCGAGATCGTCCCCCGGACGCGCTCGGCGAGCTGGGAGAGCTCGTACCAGGTCTGCTGGGCCCGCTGGAGCCGTGGCGCCAGCCGCCGTACCTCGTCCTCCAGGTCCGCCTCCCGGGCGAGCGCCGCCTTCAGGTCGGCCTCGGCGGCCTCCCTGCGCCGCTTGAGGGCCGCCTCGTCGGCGATCTCACTGCGCAGCGCCTCCCGTAGCCGCACCAGGTCGTCGGCGAGGAGGCGCAGCCGGGCGTCGCGCAGGTCGGCCTGGATGACGGCGGCCCGGCGGGCCACCGCGGCCTGCCGGCCGAGTGGCTTGAGCTGGCGCCGCAGCTCGTCGGTCAGGTCCTGGACGCGGGCGAGGTTGGCTCCCATCGCCTCCAGCTTCCGCAGCGCCTTCTCCTTGCGCTTGCGGTGCTTGAGCACTCCGGCCGCCTCCTCGATGAAGGCGCGGCGGCCCGTCGGATCGGCGTGCAGTACGGAGTCGAGCCGGCCCTGCCCGACGATGACGTGCATCTCCCGGCCGATACCGGAGTCGGAGAGGAGTTCCTGGATGTCCAGGAGCCGGCAGGTGTCCCCATTGATCTGGTATTCGCTGCCGCCGTTGCGGAACATGATCCGTGTGATCGTCACTTCGGCGTACTCGATAGGCAGCGCGCCGTCGGAATTGTCGATGGTCAGCGAGACTTCGGCGCGGCCGAGCGGTGGCCTTCCCGTCGTTCCGGCGAAGATCACGTCTTCCATCTTGCCGCCGCGCAGCGATTTGGCGCCCTGCTCGCCCATGACCCAGGAAAGGGCGTCCACCACATTGGATTTGCCGGATCCGTTGGGTCCCACGACGCAGGTGATCCCCGGTTCGAACCGCAGGGTCGTGGCGGAGGCGAACGATTTGAAACCACGCAGGGTCAGGGCCTTGAGGTGCACGCCGCCGGACTCTACCTTTCACTCTCGGTTTCACCGATGAAGGTGCAGGGCACATCAGACGGTAAGCGAAGGGCGACGGCCCGCGGACGGCCGGGGGGCAAAAGAAAAAGGGACGCCGAGGCGTCCCTTGTAATGGTTACGCAAGCCTGCGTGACGGATCGCGGGCGGGCCTGAACACGAGGGGACCTCGACGTCCAGGGCGATTCCGTGACGAAGACATGTAGGTGACGAGGATGCGCGGCTGACACGGTGTCCCGGCGGGTGGGCCTGCCGGGACGGCGAGCGGATCAGGTCAGCGCGGGCTCCGCCTGGGGTACGTCGATGTCGATGCTGTCGAGCAGCGACTCCTGGTGCTGAGCGGCGGCGTTGAGCGCGTCGTTCTCACTCTGGATCCGTACGAGCTCGGATTCCAGGTCCTGGACGCGCTGCTGGAGCCGTCGCATCTCGGCGAGGAGTCGCGGGTCGGAACCGCCGACGTAACCGAGAAGCGCCTTTGCCATGATGGATGGTCCTCCACAATGAGTGACCGACCGATGCGGTGTGGGTCGTGAGGGATTCGCACCCGCGGTGCTCGGTTTCGCCCTGCCGTCACTGCGGTCCGCTGTGACGAGAGCTCCGCCGAACAGGTAAGGTGCGCGGGGTTTTCAGCGTCTCACCAAAAGGTTTGACGGTCAACACGATCACACCCCGTGGAGGCGGGGCTCCCGGGGGCACGCCGCCCGACGATCACCGGGCGCGGCTCTCCTACGGGGTCCCGAGGGGCGTGGAGATCTTCGTCAATGCCGCAGCCTGGCACGTCTTCCCGTTCTTGGCAACCATGGGTCGCTCCCGGGTCCTTTCGCAGGTCATTTCGGGTGCGGGCGCCCTCGGGGCGGCCCGGTCACCTTTCGGCACCCACCGGATACGCACGGGATTCGCGCCGGCCCCCGAGGCCATGATCAGCGGATCGCGAATCCGTCGTAACCGCCGCGGGGCGTGTCCCAGATCTCAGTGACTCCGTCCACGTGTCCGGGCGTGTCGTCGGAGGCGAGCCATTCCAGCAGACGGTGGCAATTCTCACGTGGCCCTTCCGCCACGACCTGCACCCGACCGTCCTCGAGATTGAGGGCGAAGCCGGTGAGACCGCCGATCTCCAATGCGTTTGCCCTGGTGAACCAGCGAAATCCCACTTGCTGTACTCGGCCGCGTACCCAGACGACAAGGCGTGCTTCTTCGTTCATGCCCGAACGCTAACCGGGCAATTGCTCAAGAGGCACGTCACCCCTATGGCCCATGGCGTACAGTCCCGTCGCACACGGCTCACTCGAACGGGTGAGTACGAGAGCAAACACGGGACGTCGAGGTGGACGCCCGGAGGACGAGGAAGGCACAGCGCATGGGACGCCATCGACGCGCGGGCGCCGCTCCCGCCGCTGAACAGGACGCGGCCGGTGCGGTGGGCGGACGCCGGGGGACCCGCCCGGACCGTGGGAAGAAGCGGACCGGCCTGCCGCTGCGCGCCGGTCTCCTCGGGGTCTCCGCGGCGGTGGCCGTCGGCGCGGTCGGGGTCGCCTCGGGTCTGCTGCCCGGTGGCGACACCTACAGCGTCAGCGGTGACACCTCGGCCGATCCGTACCGCACGGCCGGGGCCCCCGACCTGCTGACCCAGGGCGGCTCCTCCGAGTCCCCGGCTGACCGCACCTCCGCCTCGGCGTCCGCCGAGGCGGACCGGGGCGCCGGCCGGGCCGCGGCCCCCGCCAAGTCCTCCGCCGGCACTGCGGGCAAGCCGTCCGCCGACGCCTCCGAGCAGAGCACGAAGCCGTCGGCGGCCCCCACGACGGCGGCTCCCTCGAAGACGTCCGAGCGGACGACGGCGGCACCGCGGTCCGAGGCGCCGAAGAAGAGCACGAGCCCCAGCGCCGAAGCACCGTCCGCGCCACGGACGGCGTCCGCCTCACCGAGCAGCCCGGCCGCCTCGCCGTCGGCCCCGGCCGCCACCACCGCCCAGGCCGCCGTGCTCTCCCTCGTCAACCAGGAACGCGCCAAGGTCGGCTGCAGCCCGGTCACCGCCGCCGCCTCCCTGACCGCGCTGGCCCAGGACTTCAGCGAGGACATGGCCGCCCGCGACTTCTTCGGCCACACCGACCCCGACGGCGCGACCCCCTGGGACCGTGCCGACGCGGCCGGGGTGTCGGGGCTCGGCGGCGAGAACATAGCCCGCGGCCAGGCCGACGCACAGGCCGTGATGGACGCCTGGATGGCCAGCGACGGACACCGCGCCAACATCCTCAACTGCGACTACACGACCCTCGGCGTGGGCGTGCACTTCGGTCCCGGCGGCCCGTGGTGGACGCAGGACTTCGGGTTCTAGGGCGTGTCCGCCGTCAGCCCCGTCAGGCGGGGCGCGGCGGGCGCTGGCAGCGCGGGCAGTAGTAGCTGGAGCGGTTCATCCACGGCCGGCGCCGCATCGGCGTCCCGCAGCGGTGGCAGGGCTCGTCCTCGCGTCCGTACGCGTCCAGTGAGCGGTCGAAGTAGCCGGACTGGCCGTTCACGTTGACGTACAGGCTGTCGAAGCTGGTGCCGCCCTGGGCCAGGGCCTCGCGCATCACGTCCCGGACGTGGCCCAGCAGCTCCGCCGTCCTCGGCCGGGTGAGGGTCGCGGTCGGCCGCTCGTAGTGCAGCCTGCTGCGCCAGAGCGCCTCGTCGGCGTAGATGTTGCCGACGCCGCTGATCAGGGACTGGTCGAGCAGTGCGCGCTTGACCGTCGTACGCCGCAGCCGCAGCGCGGTGTGGAAGGCGGCGTCGTCGAAGGCGGGGTCCAGCGGGTCGCGGGCGATGTGCGCGATGACGTCGGGCAGCCCGTCCGGGGTGTTGTCGTGGAGCGAGAGGCCCCCGAAGGTCCGCTGGTCGACGAAGCGCAGCTCCGTGCCGAGGTCGTCGGCGAAACGGACCCGGATGCGCAGGTGCTTCTCGTCCGGCGCCTCGGACGGCTGGACGAGCAGCTGGCCGCTCATGCCGAGGTGGCCGAGCAGCGAGGCGGACACCTCGTCCAGCGGGATCCACAGGTACTTGCCGCGCCGCATCGCGGTCCCGAAGCGCAGCCCCCGCAGCCGGGCCGCGAAGTCGGGGCCGCCCGCGATGTGCCGGCGGACGGCACGCGGGTGCAGGACGTCCACGTCCTCGACGGTGCGCCCGGAGACCCAGCGCTCCAGCCCTCTCCGTACGACTTCGACCTCGGGCAGTTCGGGCACGGCGGCGCTCCTCGGGGAACAGGACGGGACAGCGAGAGCCCCCCGGCGCATGTGCACCGGGGGGCTTTCGACAGGGGTCAGGCCGGAGCGGCGTCCGCCCGGGGCGGGTCGGCGGCAGGGGTGTCGGCGGCCCCTGCCCCGGCCGCGGACTTCCCCGCGGCCTCCCGCTCCTCGGCGGCGGCGCTGATCTCACGCCAGGCGGACTCGGCCGCCTGCTGCTCCGCTTCCTTCTTGCTACGGCCGGTGCCGGTGCCGTACGAGACACCACCGACGCGAGCGGCAGCAGTGAAGGTCTTCTCGTGGTCCGGTCCGGTCTCCGTGACGAGGTACTCGGGTACGCCGAGGCTCTCGCTCGCGGTGAGCTCCTGGAGACTGGTCTTCCAGTCCAGGCCGGCCCCGAGGTTCGAGGACCTGTCGATCAGCGGGTCGAAGAGCCGGTGCACCAGCTCCGAGGCCGCGTCGAGACCTTGGTCGAGATAGACGGCGCCGATCACCGCTTCAAGGGTGTCGGCGAGGATGGAAGCCTTGTCCCGGCCACCTGTGCCCTCTTCACCGCGGCCGAGCCGGATGAAGGAGCCGAGGTCGAGCCCGCGGCCCACCTCCGCAAGCGCACGCGAGTTGACCACCGCGGCCCGCAACTTGGCCAGCTGGCCTTCGGGCAGGTCGGGGTGGGTCCGGTACAGCGTGTCCGTGACCACCAGGCCGAGCACCGAGTCCCCGAGGAACTCCAGCCGCTCGTTGGTGGGCAGACCGCCGTTCTCGTACGCGTACGAACGGTGGGTCAGCGCACGCACCAGAAGGGCGGACTCGAGGTGATACCCGAGCCGCCCTTCCAGAAGCGTGTGGGACGAGGCTGTGTTGATGTTGTCTGCCTGCTTCTTGGCGCTGGACAACTCAGACATCGGGCCTCTCACCAGCCGCTCAGACCTCGAGGACCTGGCGCTTGTTGTAGGTGCCGCAGCTCGGGCACGCGATGTGCTGCAGCTTCGGCTCCTGGCAACGCTCGCACGAAACCAGGGTGGGGACCGCAGCCTTCCACTGCGACCGGCGGTGGCGCGTGTTGCTGCGCGACATCTTCCGCTTCGGAACAGCCACGGCTACTTCTCCTGCTTCTCGTCGACGCCCGGTTCGGCGCCGCCCATGTTGTCCTTCTCGCCGTCCTGAACGGTGTCGGCGAGTCCTTGCAGTGCCGCCCAACGGATGTCGACGGCATCGTGGTGGTGGCCCGGATTCTCGTCCAGCCTGATTCCGCACTCGGAACACAGACCGGCACAGGTCTCCTTGCACACCGGCTGCAGCGGCAGTGCGAGCACCACCGCGTCACGCAGCACAGGCTCGAGGTCGAACAAGCCGTCCTCGAGGAAGAACCTGTCCTCGTCGTCCTCGGCGTCGTCGACCGGGTCCGCGCTGCCGCGGTTCCGGTCATCGGCGTCAGGGTACGAGAACATCTCCTGGAAGTCCGCTTCGACCTCCAGGGTCAGCGGCTCCAGACACCTTACGCACTCCCCTTCGGCCGCCGCACGGGCGGTGCCTGTGACGAGCACCCCTTCCATGACCGATTCGAGGCGGAGGTCCAGCACCAGGGGCGCGTTCTCCGGCACACCGATGACCCCGTCGATACCGAGGTCCTTCGGCGCTTCCACCGTGCGGGACAGCCGCTTCATGGCACCTGGACGCCGACCCAGCTCGCGCGTATCGAACACGAGGGGGTTGCGGTGGTCGAGGTGGCCGTTCAGGGCTTCTCCTGCTTTCGAAAGATCATGTGCGACGTGCTGCTCGGGGAGGGCCGCCCCGCTCCGGGAGGAAGCGGGCAGGCCGGATCGCGGACATAGGCGCGACCGAAGAGCCAGGATACTGGACGTACCGCCCAGCTCCCAATCCGGTCCTTCCGGTCCGCCGGCCTACCGGATCAGCGCCCCTGTTCGTACCGGCGCAGCTGGTCCAGGTCGATCATGCTCGTGTCGAACAGGCTGGTCTCGTCGAGCACGCCCTCGCCCTGCTGGACGGGGGCCTGGGGCTGCTGCGCCCAGCCGTAGTCCTGCTGCTGGTTCGGGTCGTAGGCCTGCTGCTGGTAGGCGTAGGGGTCGGGCTGCTGCTGGTAGCCGTAGCCCTCCGGCTGGAGCGGCTGGTCCTGGTAGGCGTAGGTCTGCGCGTACTGCGGTTCCGGCTGGGCCTGGGCCGGGAAGGCCGGCTGCGCGGGGTCCTGGTAGTCGGCCGCCGGGGTGTAGTCCGGCTGCGCGGGCTCGGCGTACGCGGGCTGCTGCGGGGTGTGCCGCGGCTCCGGGGTGGCGATCTCGGCGAGGCCGGCCCAGTGGTCCTCGTCGCTGGTGTGCAGCGCGCCGCCCGCCGCGTCCTGGGCGGCCATGTGCGCACCGAGCTCGTCGGTGGCGACCCGGCCGTGCAGCTTCTGCCGGCCGCGGCCGACGGCTTCCAGGGTCTTGGCGAGCACGGCCTCGAAGGCACCGAACTTGGCGTCGACGTACTCGTCCGCGCGCCGCCTGAGGGTCTCGGGGTCGCCGCTGCGCTCGGGCGCCTCGGCGTAGTCCGGGTCCTCGTAGCCCTCGGCGTCGATCCCCTCGCCGCGGCCCAGCAGCTTCTCCCGGCCCCGGTCGACGGATCCGATGGTCTTGGTGAGGACGACCTCGAAGTTGGCGAGCTTGCTGTCGACGTACTCGTCCGCCTCGCTGCGGACCTCGTCGGCCTCCCGGCGGGCCGCGGTCAGGATGCGGTCGGCCTCGGCCTGGGAGCGGCGGGCGATCTCGGTGTCGGCGATCAGCGATCCGCGCTCGGCGCGGGCGGACTGAAGGATCCGCTCGGCCTCCTGCCGGGCCTGCTCGACGACCTGCTCACGGCCGCCGAGGACCTCCTCGGCGTGCGCGAGCGAGCCGGGCAGGGCGTCGCGCACCTCTTCGAGCATCGCGAGCAGGTCGGCGCGGTTGACCACGCAGGACGCCGACATGGGCATGGAACGGGCGTTCCCGACCGTTTCGACGATCTCGTCGAGCTTCTTCTGCACGTCCACCGTGTGCTCGCCACTCTCTGCTGCTGTTGGAGACGGACGGGACGACTGTAAGGCCAGGAGCCTCCCGTCCGACACCTGGTGACGGGGCGTCAGCGGTTCACGCGCGGCCGATGCGTTCCACGAGGGCCTGGTGGACGGTCGGCGGCAGCAGGTGGGACACGTCCCCGCCCCAGGTGGCGACCTCCTTGACCAGGGAGGACGACAGGAAGCTGTACGTCGGGTTCGTCGGCACGAAGAGCGTCTCGACCCCGGAGAGGCCGTTGTTCATCTGGGCCATCTGCAGCTCGTAGTCGAAGTCGCTGACGGCCCGCAGGCCCTTCACGATCGCCGGGATGTCGCGCTCCTTGCAGAAGTCGACCAGTAGACCGTGGAAGGACTCGACCTCGACGTTGCCGAAGTCGGCGGTCACCTCGCGGATCAGGTCGATCCGCTCGTCCACCGTGAACAGCCCCTTCTTGGACTGGTTGATCATCACGGCGACGTGGACGACGTCGTACAGCTTCGAGGCTCGACCGATGATGTCGAGATGTCCGTTGGTGATGGGGTCGAACGACCCGGGACAGACGGCGCGGCGCAACGTGTTTCCCTCGCTCTCCGGTGCGGTCATCGTGCGTCTTCGCACGTAGAGGCGGCGCGACCGTACCAAAACGTCGCCTCGCCGTAACGACGGGCCCGCAGTGGCTCGAATCCCTCGGGCCAGTTGAATTCTCCGCCTCTGGTGCTCCGTTCCACCGTGACGAGGGCGCCGCCCGTGAGCCACCCCTGAGCACGGAGTGTGAGCAGGATCTCGCGAAGATCGGCATCACTGGCGGCGTACGGCGGGTCGAGGAAGACCGCGTCGTAGGGGTCGGCGGGCGCCGGTCCCGTCACGGTCGTCTCCGCCTTGCCGGTCCGCACCTCGGCGCCCGGCAGTCCGAGGGTCCGGACGTTCTCGCGGACGGTGCGCGCGGCCTTGGCGTCGGCCTCGACGAGCAGGACGTGGACGGCTCCCCGGGAGAGCGCTTCGAGTCCCACGGCGCCGGAGCCCGCGTAGAGGTCGGCGACGCGGATGCCGTCGAGGGTGCCCAGGAGCGCTTCCCAGGTGGAGAAGAGGCCTTCGCGCGCCCGGTCGGAGGTGGGGCGGGTGCCGGTGCCGGGCGGGACGGCCAGGCGGCGTCCGCCGGCCACGCCTGCGATCACGCGGGTCATGGGTGTCTGGTCCTCGGGGGTCGCGGGCGGCACGCCGGAGTGGGACGCGTGCCGTGCCCCCACGATATGGCGTCGGGGCCGGCCCGGCGCTGGTCACCCCTTGTCGAGGTACTCCTCTCGGTCCTTGTCCAGAAGGGCGTCCAGGGCGGTGCGCAGCTCCGGGAGCCGTTCCAGGTCGGGGTCGGCGGCGACGACCCGGACGGCCTCCTCGCGGGCCGCCGCGATGACCTCCTCGTCGTCGATGACGCTGAGCACCCGCAGGGAGGAGCGGACGCCGGACTGGGCCTGCCCGAGGACATCGCCCTCACGGCGCTGTTCGAGGTCGATCCGGGAGAGCTCGAAGCCGTCCAGGGTGGCGGCGACCGCCGAGAGCCTGGCCCGGGCTGGGCTCGCCTCGTGGGCCTCGCTGACCAGCAGGCACAGGCCGGGGGCCGAGCCGCGACCGACACGTCCGCGCAGCTGGTGCAGCTGGGAGACGCCGAAGCGGTCGGCGTCCATGATCACCATGGCGGTGGCGTTGGGGACGTTCACGCCGACCTCGATGACCGTCGTCGCGACCAGGACGTCGGCCTCTCCGGCGGCGAACCGGCGCATCACGTCGTCCTTGTCGTCGGGGGGCATCCTGCCGTGCAGCACCTCGATCCGCAGGCCGGCGAGCGGGCCCTTCGCGAGCTGCGCGGCGATGTCCAGCACGGCGAGCGGCGGGCGCTTCTCGGCGTCGTCCGCGGGGGCGCTCTGCTTCCTGCCCTTCTTCTTCTCCGCCTCGTCGGCGTCGTCGCCGATGCGGGGGCACACGACGTACGCCTGGTGGCCGCCCTCCACCTCCTCGCGGACGCGCTCCCAGGCGCGGTCGAGGAAGTGGGGCTTGTCCTTGGCGGGGACGACGTGGCTGGCGATGGGCGAGCGGCCGGCCGGCAGCTGGTCCAGGACGGAGGTCTCCAGGTCGCCGAAGACCGTCATCGCGACCGTGCGCGGGATGGGGGTGGCCGTCATGACGAGCAGGTGCGGCGGCTGCTTGCCCTTGGAGCGCAGGGCGTCGCGCTGTTCCACGCCGAAGCGGTGCTGTTCGTCGACGACGACGAGGCCGAGGTCGTGGAACTTCACCTTGTCCTCGATCAGGGCATGGGTGCCGATGACGATCCCGGCCTCGCCGGTGACCAGGTCGAGCAGGGCCCGGCGGCGGGCCGCGGTGCCCATGGAGCCGGTGAGCAGCACCACCTTGGTGCCCCGATCCGAGCCGCCGAGCGCCCGCCCGTCACCCGGCCGACGTCCCTCGTCGAGAGGCGCTTCGCGCCACAGCCCCCAGTTCTCGGCCAGCTCCCCCATCATCTCGGTGATCGAGCGGTGGTGCTGCTGGGCGAGGACCTCGGTGGGGGCGAGCATCGCGGCCTGGCCGCCGGCGTCGACGACGCGGAGCATGGCGCGCAGGGCGACGAGGGTCTTGCCCGACCCCACCTCGCCCTGGAGCAGCCGGTGCATGGGGTGTTCGGTGGCCAGGTCCCCGAAGATCTCGCCGGTGACCTTCTGCTGGCCCTCGGTGAGGGTGAAGGGCAGTACGGCGTCGAAGGCGTCGAGCAGGCCGTCGGGCACCGGACGGCGGGCGACGGCGGGGAGCTGGGTGTCGGCGAAGCGGCGGCGGGCGAGGGCGACCTGGAGGACGAAGGCCTCGTCCCACCGCAGCCGTTCCCGCGCGGCGGCGATGTCCGCCTTGGTGTGCGGGCGGTGGATCCTCAGCAGCGCCTCGGGGAGGGGGAGGAAGCCGCGTCCTTCCCGCAGGGAGGCGGGCAGCGGGTCGACGGCCTCCTGGGCGCTGGGCAGGACGGTGTCCACGGCCTTGGCGATCCGCCAGGAGTCGAGCTGCTTGCAGGCGGGGTAGATCGGCAGCAGCTGTCCGGCGAAGGCGTCGACGGCCTCGGTCGCCTCGTCCTCGGCCTGGGCGTCGAGGAGCTGGTAGGTGGGGTGGGCGAGCTGGAGCTTGCGGTTGAAGACCGAGACCTTGCCCGCGAACATCGCCCGGCGGCCCGGCAGCAGCTCCTTGTGCGGTTTGTGGACGCCGTGTCCGAAGAAGACCAGCTGGAGCCGTCCGCTGCCGTCGGTCAGGGTGACCTCCAGGCGCTTGCCGCGACCGCCGTTGAACGTCATGACGCGGGCGTCGGCGACCTGGGCGACGACCGTCACGTGCTCGTCCAGCGGGAGGTCGGTGAGCGCCGTGAGGCGGCCCCGCTCCTCGTACCGGCGCGGGTAGTGGTGCAGGAGGTCACCGACCGTGTGCAGGTCGAGGTGTTCCGCCATCACCTTGGCGGTGGGTCCGCCGAGCAGCTTCTTCAGTGGTTCATCGAACGCAGACACGCGCTCCATTGCACACCACGGCACTGACAAACGCGGTGAGGGCCGCTCACTCCACGCCGATCAGCAGGGGCGCCGTCCGGGGGCCGCCCCGGTAGATCACGGTGTCGACGGCGAGGTGCCCTTCGCGGACGTGCTCCTCCAGGAGTGCGGCCAGGGCGTCCGGCATCTCCTCGCCGAGTACCAGGGTGACGAGTTCGCCGCCCGCCGACAGCATCCGGTCCAGGACGGTGCGGGCGGTGCCGGTGACGTCGTCGCCGATGACGGCGACGTCGCCGTCGATCAGGCCGAGGACGTCACCGGCCTGGCAGATGCCGGCGGTGGTCCAGGACTGCCTTTCGGCGACGGCGAGTTCGGCGTACCGGGTGGCGCCGGCCGCGGCGGTCATCGCCACCACGTCCTCGTCGAAGCTGCGATCGGGCTCGTGGACGGCGAGGGCGGCGATGCCCTGGACGGCGGCCCGGGTGGGGATCAGGGCGACGCGTACGCCTTCGGTCCGGGCCTGTTCGGCGGCGGCCGCCGCGGTGTGGCGCAGTTGGGCGTCGTTGGGCAGCAGGACGACCTCGCGGGCGTGCGCACGGCGGATCGCGTCGACCAGTTCGCCGCTGGCGGGCGGTTCGCCGGGGCGGGCGAGAACGGTGGTCGCCCCGGCCTCGGCGCACAGGCCGAGGAGGCCGTCGCCGGGGACCACCACGACGACGGCGCGCTGGGCCGGTTCGCGGTGGGCGCGGATCCGGTCGGCCGCGAAGTGGGTGATCCGGATGCGGTGGGGGCGGCCCGCCTCGACGCCGGCCTCCACGGCGGCCCCGGCGTCGTCGACGTGGACGTGGACGTTCCAGAGGCCGTCGCCGCCGACCACCACCAGGCAGTCGCCGAGCGCGTCCAGCCGGGTGCGGAGCCGGCCGACGGCGTCGTCGGAGGCTTCCAGCAGGTAGATCACCTCGAAGGCGGGTCCGCCCTCCGGGTCCGCCTCCGCGCACGCGCCGGTGAGCGGGGGGCCCGCAGGGACCAGCGGGGCCGGGCCGGCCGGGGCCCGCCCGCCGACCGCCTCCAGCAGGGCACCGAGGACCGTCACCAGTCCTTGCCCGCCCGCGTCCACGACTCCGGCCCGGCCGAGGACGGCCAGCCGCTGGGGGGTGTGCGCCAGCGCGGTGCGCGCCCCGGCGTACGCCGCGTCGGCCACGTCCGTGAGGTCCGCGGCCGCGGCCGTCGCTCCGGCGGCCTCGGCGGCGGCGGAGGCGACGGTGAGCACGGTGCCCTCCACGGGGTGGGCGACGGCGAGCCGGGCCGAGGCCGCGGCCTCGGCCAGCGCCCGGCGCAGGTGGTCCGCGTCACCCGCCGCGGCCAGGACGCCCGCCATGCCGCGCAGCAACTGGGCCAGGATCGTCCCGGAGTTCCCCCGGGCACCGATCAGCGCCCCGTGCGCCATGGCGCGTACGACGTCGGCCAGGGCGGGCGCGGTGGTGCCGGTCTCATGGGCGGCGAAGACGGCTTCGACGGCCGCCGCCGCCGATTCCACGGTCAGGTAGAGGTTGGTCCCGGTGTCCCCGTCGGCCACGGGATACACGTTGATGGCGTCGATCGCCTCGCGCTCACGGCCCAGTGCCTCCAGGGCCAGGGAGCACCAGGCGCGCACCGCTACGGCGTCCAGGGCCTCGGGGGGCTGCGGCACCGTGGGTCCTCCTTGTGGCGGCCGTGGGGGGCTGGGCTGCACCGCAGGTTAGCCCCCGGGTCCGGTCCCGGCCGGGGACAGGGGCGGGCGGAGGCGGTGGCGAGCCGTGGTAGTTTCGTATCTCCGGAGCAGGCGGGGTATGCTGCTTCGGTTGCCCGGCGCAAGTCGGGCCATTCCTCCGGTACCGCCACTTCAGTAAAATGATTCCGGCGCGCCGGAATTCACTGTAAGTGCATCTGAAGTCTTTGGAGTGACCCGTGGCTGCCAACTGCGACGTTTGCGGCAAGGGGCCGAGCTTCGGCAACAGCATTTCGCACTCGCACCGCCGTACGTCCCGTCGCTGGAATCCCAACATCCAGCGCGTGCGTGCCGTGGTCGGTCGGACGCCGAAGCGGCTCAACGTCTGCACCTCGTGCATCAAGGCCGGCAAGGTCGCGCGCTGACGTTCCCGTCGTAGCGCAGCCTTCCGGTTGCCCGAAAAGCCGGTCCATCTCGGTGGACCGGCTTTTTGCTGTCCCCGTCCGGGGAGGGTCAGACGGTGGCGCGCGTCGCCCAGCCGTGGTGGACGGGTCCGATCCCGGCGCCCAGCGCGAATCCGGCCCGGATCGCGCCGGTGACGTACTCCTTGGCGCCCCGTACGGCGCTCGGCACGTCCTCTCCCCTGGCGAGCAGGCAGGCGATGGCGGAGGCCAGGGTGCAGCCGGTGCCGTGGGTGTGGCGGTTGTCGTGCCGGGGGGCGCGGAACCAGTGTTCCTCGCTGCCGTCCGTGAGCAGGTCCACGGCCTCGCCGGGGAGGTGGCCGCCCTTGACGACGACCCAGCGCGGCCCGTGGGCGAGGATCCGGTCGGCGGCCTTCCGCATGCCCGGTTCGTCGGTGACGGTGAGGCCGGTGAGCTGGGTCACCTCGTCGAGGTTCGGGGTGGCCACCGTGGCGACGGGCAGCAGCTTCGTGCGGACGGATTCGAGGGCCTCGGCGGCGAGCAGCGCGTCCCCGTGCTTCGAGACGCCGACCGGGTCGACGACCACGGGGGCGCCGGTGTCCGCGAGGAGCGCGGCGACGGTCTCCACGAGCGCGGTCGAGGAGAGCATGCCGGTCTTCACGGCCTGCACGCCTATGTCGTCCACCACACTGCGGTACTGGGCCCGTACGGCTTCGACGGGGAGTTCCCAGGCGCCCTGCACGCCCAGCGAGTTCTGGGCGGTCACCGCGGTCAGCACGCTCATGCCGTGCGTGCCGAGGGCCAGCATCGTCTTCAGGTCGGCCTGGATGCCGGCACCGCCGCCGGAGTCCGATCCGGCGACGGTGAGCACGCGGGGCGGTACAGCTGTCGATACGGTCATGGACCGGAATCTACTGGGCGTCCTCGATGGACCCGAAATGGTCCCAGCCGCCCTTGCTCGTCCAGGGCGCCCCGTCGACCGTGACCTGGGGCAGCGCCGAGGGGTTGAGGACTTCGCCGATCACCCTCCAGCGGGCCGGGAGCTTCACGTCCGGCGGGAACGTCGCCACGATCGCGTGGTCCTCTCCCCCGGTGAGCACCCATTGCAACGGGTCGACGCCGACGGCCTGGCCGATGTCGGACATCTGCGAGGGGATGTCGATGAGCCCTGACCGCAGGTCGATCCGGACCTTGCTGGCCTCGGCGATGTGACCGAGGTCGGCGACGAGTCCGTCGCTGACGTCGGTCATGGCGGTGGCGCCCAGTCCGGCGGCCGCGGGGCCCGCGTGGTACGGCGGTTCGGGGCGCCGGTGGGCCTCCACGAAGGCGCGCGGCGAGCGGAAGCCCCGGGAGAGCACGGCGAATCCGGCGGCCGACCAGCCGAGCCAGCCGGTGACGGCCACGACGTCGCCGGGCCGGGCGCCGGACCGGGTGACGGGTTCGTGGTTGCGCAGGTCTCCGAGCGCGGTGATCGAGACGGTGATCGTGTCGCCGCCGACGACGTCCCCGCCGACCACGGCCGCACCGGCGACCTGGCATTCGTCCCGCAGCCCGTCCATCAGCTCGGCGGCCCAGGTGACCGGGAGGTCGGCGGGGACGACGAGGCCCAGGAGCAGTGCCGTCGGCACCGCGCCCATGGCCGCGATGTCGGCGAGGTTCTGTGCCGCGGCCTTGCGGCCGACGTCGTACGCCGTCGACCAGTCGCGGCGGAAGTGCCGGCCCTCCAGCAGGATGTCCGTACTGGCCACGACCCTGCGGTCGGGGGCGGCCACGACCGCGGCGTCGTCGCCCGGTCCCAGCCGTACCGCCGGAGTGGTGGTGAGCCGGGAAGTGAGCTCTCTGATGAGCCCGAACTCCCCCAACTCGCCCACGGTTCCCTTCACCGAGTCTCACCTCTCATGTATCGCACCGGAGATCTGTCCGGGCTGCTGCAGCGGCCGGAGGCCCGGACCCCGGGCGGGCCTTCGGCGGGTGCGGGCGGCCCCGGGACGTAAGGGCACCGCTGTCCCTCCTCTGCTCCACCGGGCTTGCGGTCGCGAGCCCTCACTGCTGTCGGTACCGTCAAGTGATACGTCAACTTCCGCGGTCCGTACGCCACGCCCCGGGTGCCGG
Source organism: Streptomyces sp. SirexAA-E (assembly GCF_000177195.2). Classification (GTDB taxonomy): domain Bacteria; phylum Actinomycetota; class Actinomycetes; order Streptomycetales; family Streptomycetaceae; genus Streptomyces; species Streptomyces flavovirens. The sequence continues at coordinate 5,300,124 of NC_015953.1, read as the reverse complement.
CCGGCCCGTAGGTCTCCCCGTGGCACGCGGTGACGCGATAACGTGGCGTCCCTTTCCCCCACATGATCCTCGTGGCCGCCCTGGAGGTTCCGTGGTACAGGCGTACATCCTCATTCAGACCGAGGTGGGCAAGGCGTCGACCGTCGCCGAGACCATCGCGAAACTTCCGGGAGTGATCCAGGCAGAGGACGTGACAGGTCCCTACGACGTGATCGTGCGCGCGCAGTCCGACACGGTCGACGCGCTCGGCCGCATGGTGGTCGCCAAGGTCCAGCAGGTGGAAGGCATCACCCGGACCCTGACCTGCCCCATCGTGCACCTCTGACCCCCGTCTACGCTGGTCCGGTGACGCCTATCCGCCGCCGGTCCCGTTCCGCACGCCTCGTCCCGTCCGTCGCCCTGGCCGTCGTGGCCGCGGCGGGCTGTTCCGCCGGTGGCGGCCGGCCCTCGGTCACGGTTCCCACGCCGTCGTCCGAGGCCGCCGCGTACTGCGAGGCGCTGCACAAGGAGTTGCCGAAGACCGTCGACGACCTGGAACGGACCGACCCCGAACCGGACTCGGCGCTGACCGCCGGATGGGGGGACGGGGCGATCGTACTGCGCTGCGGCGTCCCCCGGCCCGCGAAGATGGACGATGCCCAGTCCAAGGGGATCGACGCGGACGGCGTCAACTGGCTGCTGGAGCAGCCGGATGACGCCGGTCCGCGGTTCACGACCACCTACCGCAAGGCGTATGTCGAGGTGACGCTCGGGACGCGGTACGCCCATGACATCACCCCGCTGTCTGCGTTCGCCGGCCCGGTCGCCCGGACGGTTCCCGAGAGCCTGTGAGGCGCCTCAGCGCAGTCCGGTGGAGCGGTTCAGCGCCGCCTGGATCAGCCGGTCCACCAGCTCCGGGTAGCTGACGCCGCTCTCCTGCCACATCCGCGGGTACATGGAGATCGGGGTGAACCCGGGCATCGTGTTGATCTCGTTGATGACGAACGTGCCGTCCTCGGTGAGGAAGAAGTCGGCGCGCACCAGGCCTTCGCAGGAGGCGGCCTCGAAGGCGTCGACGGCGAGCCGGCGCACCTCGGCGGTCTGCTCCTCGGTGAGCGGCGCGGGGACCAGTCCGGCCGCCGAGTCGATGTACTTGGCCTCGAAGTCGTAGAAGTCGTGCGCGGTGACCGGCGGGATCTCGGCGGGCACGCTGGCGCGCGGGCCGTCCTCGAACTCCAGCACGCCGCACTCGATCTCCCGGCCCCGCAGCAGCGACTCCACCAGGAACTTGGGGTCGTGGCGGCGGGCCTCCTCGATCGCCTCGTCCAGGCCGGAGGGGTCGTCGACCTTGGTGATGCCCATGGACGAGCCGCCGCGGGCGGGCTTGACGAAGAGCGGCCAGCCGTGTTCGGCGGCGAACTCCATGATGCGCTTGCGGGCGGCGGGGCGGTCCGACTCCCACTCGCGGGGGCGGACGACCTCGTACGGGCCGACCGGCAGCCCGAAGGAGGTGAACACCCGCTTCATGTACTCCTTGTCCTGGCCCACGGCCGAGGCCAGGACCCCGGCGCCGACGTAGGGGACGCCGGAGAGCTCCAGGAATCCCTGGAGGGTGCCGTCCTCGCCGTAGGGCCCGTGCAGCATGGGGAAGACGACGTCGACCTCGCCCAGCACCGTGGGCACCGCGCCGGGTTCGCCGACGACGACGTCGCGGTTGCCGGGGTCGACGGACAGCGTCACGGCCCCCTCCGCGGACTGAGCGAGCCGGTCCACGTCGGGGACCTGCCGGTCGGAGATGGCCATGCGGGCCGGGTCGTCGGCCGTCAGGGCCCATCGTCCGTCCCGGGTGATGCCGATCGGCAGGACGTCGTACTTGGTCCGGTCGAGGGCGCTCATCACGGCGCCGGCCGTGACGACCGAGATGCCGTGTTCGGAGCTCCGGCCGCCGAACACGACGGCCACGCGCGGCTTGCGGCGCTGTTCGGAGCTCTGTCCGGAGCTCGCGGGGCTCTGTCCGGCTCCGACGGGGCTCTCAGGGCTCTGGGGGAGGTTCTCGCTGCTCATATCGCGTTGAGGGTACCTGCTGGTAGGTCCTGTCCGGCGGATCAGGCCCTCGGGACGGGCACGTCCGTGCTCAGCGCCGCTCGGGCTTGGCGCTGCGTGACATCAGCTCCTTCAGGGCGACCAGCGGGGGCTTGCCCTCGTGGACGATCCCGACGACCGTCTCGGTGAGCGGCATGTCGACGGCGTGCCTGCGCGCCAGATCCAGCACCGACTGGCAGGACTTGACGCCTTCGGCGGTCTGCTTGGTGACGGCGACGGTCTCCTGGAGCGTCATCCCGCGGCCGAGGTTGGTGCCGAAGGTGTGGTTGCGCGAGAGCGGCGAGGAGCAGGTGGCCACCAGGTCGCCGAGTCCTGCCAGTCCGGAGAAGGTCAGCGGGTCGGCGCCCATCGCCAGGCCCAGCCGGGTGGTCTCGGCGAGGCCGCGGGTGATGAGCGAGCCCTTGGCGTTGTCGCCCAGGCCCATGCCGTCGGCGATGCCCACGGCGAGACCGATGACGTTCTTGACGGCGCCGCCGAGTTCGCAGCCGATGACGTCGGTGTTGGTGTACGGGCGGAAGTACGGGGTGTGGCAGGCGGCCTGGAGCCGCTGGGCCACGGCCTCGTCGGAGCAGGCGACGACGGCGGCGGCGGGCCGGCGTTCGGCGATCTCCTTGGCGAGGTTGGGACCGGTGACGACGGCGACGCGGTCCGGGCCCACGCCGGTCACGTCCGCGACGACCTCGCTCATCCGCTTGGCGGTGCCGAGTTCGACGCCCTTCATGAGGGAGACGAGGACGGTGCCGGGCTCCAGGTGCGGCGCCCAGGCCGCGAGATTCGCGCGCAGGGTCTGCGACGGCACGGCCAGGACCGCGAAGTCGGCGCCGCGCAGCGCCTCTGCGGGGTCGGTGGTGGCCCGGACCGAGGCGGGCAGTTCGATTCCCGGCAGGTAGTCCGGGTTGGTGCGGGTCCGGTTGACCGTGTCGACGACGTCGGCGCGGCGCGCCCAGAGGGTGACGTCGCAGCCGGCGTCGGCGAGGATCATGCCGAAGGCCGTACCCCAAGAGCCGGTTCCGAAGACGGCTGCCTTCGCGGGGTGCGTCACGTGGATCCCTTTCCCTCTGCCTTGCGCCGCTGTTCAGCACGGGCCTTGCGGTGATCGTAGAGCTCGGCGGGTGCCTTCTCGCCGCGTACGTCCTCCAGCTGCGCGGTGATCGCGGCCATGATGACCTCGGTGGCCTGCCGCAGGACGTCGGGGGTGGGTTCGAGGTTGTAGAAGCGGGACAGGTCGACCGGGGGGCCGGCCTGCACCCGCAGGGTCTTGCGGGGGAACAGCCGGAGCTTGTTCTCCTTGGCGTAGGGCGGCATCGCGAGGTTGGCGCCCCACTGGGCGACGGGAATGACCGGCGCCTTGGTCATCAGGGCGACGCGGGCCGCGCCGGTCTTGCCGGCCATCGGCCACATGTCGGGGTCGCGGGTCAAAGTGCCCTCGGGATAGAACGCCACGCATTCGCCGCGTTCGATGGCGGCCACGGCGGCGCGGAATGCGTCCAGCGCGTTGGTCGTCTCGCGGTAGACGGGGATCTGGCCGGTGCCCCGCAGCATCATTCCGACGAAAGGCGCCCGGAACAGCCCGGCCTTCGCGAGAAGCCGCGGCACCCTTCCGGTGTTGTACTGGTAATGCGCGTACGAAAGCGGGTCGAGATACGAGTTGTGATTGACCGCGGTGATGAATCCGCCATCGGCCGGAATGTGTTCCATTCCCCGCCAGTCGCGCTTGAACAGAACCACCAGGGGTGGTTTTGCGATGACCGCCGCCAGGCGGTACCAGAAGCCGATTCTGCGGCGGGACACTCGAACGCCTTCCTCTAGGGCCGGGTCTCTGCCCGGTTCGCGGCGGTGCTGTGCCGGCCCGGGCCCCTGCTGTGTGGAGAACACCGTACGCCTCGCCCGCCGGGGCGGACCGGCGGGCCGTCGTACCGGCAGGCGAGAATAAGTCCTGATGCGTACGGAGGGGGAGATCGCCACGAACACCGACCCGACCGGCTCCTGGTCCCTGGTCGTCCCGTTGAAACCGCTCGCCCGCGCCAAGAGCAGGCTGGGGCGGGCGGTCGGCGGCGATCGGGCGCGGCTGGCACTGGCGTTCGCACAGGACACGGTGTCCGCCGCGCTGTCCTGCCCGGCGGTGCGCGATGTGGTGGTCGTCACGGACGATCCGGTGGCGTCGGCGGCGCTGACCGCGCTCGGCGCCCGTGCGGTGGCGGACGTTCCGGCGGCGGGGCTCAACGCCGCGCTGGAGCACGGCGCGCGGTCGGTGCGTGCCCGGCGCCCGGCCGCGGCGGTGGCCGCGCTCAACGCGGATCTGCCCGCACTGCGCCCGGAAGAACTCGCTCGCGTTCTCGATCGTGCCGCCGCTTTTCCCCGTGCGTTTGTCACCGATGCCCAGGGAATCGGCACGACATTTCTTTCCGCCGCCCCGGGCGTGGAATTGCGGCCGGCCTTCGGTGGCGCTTCCCGGGCGCGGCACCGGGCGTCGGGCGCGGTGGAGATCCCGGCAGCCGGTGTCGACTCGGTCCGCAGGGACGTCGACACCGGGGAGGATCTGCGGGTGGCGCTGGAGCTGGGGGTGGGGCGCTGGACCGCCGCCCTGCGCCCCGCGCCGGCCGCGGAGGTCCAGGACCGGTCGGCGCCGGACGGCCCCTGAGACCTGTCCCGTCGTGCCGGGCGGGAAAGCCCTTAGGCTGGGCCCATGCAGGCGACCTCGTTCACGTACGACTCCGCGACCCGGTCCGGCAGTGTCCTGCTGGACGACGGCACCCCGGTCGACTTCGACGCACCGGCCTTCGACGCGGGCGGCCTGCGGCTGTTGCGCCCGGGCCAGCGGGTGCGGATCGAGACCGAGGGCGCGGGCGCGTCGCTGCGCATCACGCTGGTGACCCTGCAGACGTTCTGAACGGGCGGTGACAGCCCGCGGGCCGGGCTCCCCGAGGGGAGCCCGGCCCGGCGCGTTTCGAGCTACGAGCGGTGCCTGCCCGGTCTCACTTCTTGCGGGTGGTGGCCTTCTTGGCGGCCGTCTTACGGGCGGTGGTCTTCTTGGCGGGAGCCGTCTTCGCCGTGGTCTTCTTGGCGGGCGCGGTCTTGGTGGCGGTCGCCTTCTTGGTGGCGGTCGCCTTCTTCGCCGGGGCGGTCTTCTTCGCCGTGGCGGTGGTCTTCTTGGCCGCCGGGGCGGTCTTCTTCGCCGTGGTCTTCTTGGCGGCGGGGGTGGCCTTCTTCGCCGCAGCGGTGGTCTTGCGTGCCGTGGCCTTCTTGGCGGTGGCCTTCTTCGCGGCCGCCTTGGCCGTCGTGCGGGTGGAAGAACCGCCCGAGAGGCTGCCCTTGGGCGCCTTCTTGACGGAGACCTCGCCGCCCTTGGGGAGCTTCTTGGAGCCGCTCACCAGGTCCTTGAACCCCTGGCCCGCGCGGAAGCGGGGCACGGAGGTCTTCTTGACCCGTACGCGCTCGCCCGTCTGCGGGTTGCGGGCGTAGCGGGCCGGGCGGTCGACCTTCTCGAACGAGCCGAAGCCGGTGACCGAGACCCGGTCCCCCGCGACGACCGCACGGACGATCGCGTCGAGCACCACGTCGACGGCGTCGGCGGCCTGCTGCCGGCCGCCGACCTTGTCGGCAATCGCTTCTACGAGCTGCGCCTTGTTCACGTCTTCCCCTTCGGAGACATTGCCGGAACGAAACTGTTCAGGCGTTTTCGCACGTTAGGCAGATATATACCGCAAATCAAACACGAAACGGGCTAATCACCCTAGTGCCGCAACGAAGTCGACCGCCGCGCTGTTCCGCGGAGTCAGTCACCTTCGGGGAATCGGCCCTCATCGAGGTCCTTCATCAACCGGTCCAGACGCCTTGCCGCGCCCGGGAGATCGTGCTTAGCCGCGGCCGTGACGACCAGCAGCTTCCGGGAGAGCGCCATCCGTACGCCCTCCGGGACTTGCAGTGCACGCACGCGTGCGTGCGCTTCCTTCAATCGGTCGGCGACGAGGCCATAGAGCTCGAGTTGGCTGTCGCGTTCCATGCACCGATTGTGCCATCTGGGGCGAGTTGTCGCCCGAGGGGGTCTCAACAAGCGACTGCGCCCCCTGCCGGGAGGCAGGGGGCGCAGTTCTGGAAAAGCGCTGATCAGGCCTGGATCGTCTGCGGTTTGAAGGACGGACGGGCCGCCTCGTAGGCGGCGATGTCCGCTTCGTTCTGAAGGGTGAGGCTGATGTCGTCGAGGCCGTTGAGCAGGCGCCAGCGGGCGTTCTCGTCGAGCTCGAAGTCGGCGGTGACACCGGCCGCGAGGACCTGTCGCTTCTCCAGGTCCACGGTGACCTCGGCGGTCGGGTCCGCCTCCGTCAGCTCCCAGAGCCGGTCGACGACCTCCTGGTCCAGTACCACGGTCAGCAGGCCGTTCTTCAGCGAGTTGCCGCGGAAGATGTCGGCGAACCGGGAGGAGATGACGGCCTTGAAGCCGAAGTTCTGCAGGGCCCAGACGGCGTGTTCGCGGGACGATCCGGTACCGAAGTCGGGGCCGGCCACCAGGACCGTGGCACCGCTGCGCTCCGGGCGGTTGAGGACGAAGTTCTCGTCCTTGCGCCAGGCTTCGAAGAGGCCGTCCTCGAAGCCGTCGCGGGTGACCTTCTTCAGCCAGTGCGCGGGGATGATCTGGTCGGTGTCGACGTTGCTGCGGCGCAGCGGGACGGCACGGCCGGTGTGTGCGGTGAATGCTTCCATGGCTATCGGACTCCGGCGGGCGTACGGGTGTCGGACAGGTCGGCGGGCGAGGCCAGATGGCCCAGTACCGCGGTGGCGGCGGCCACCTGCGGGGACACCAGGTGGGTGCGGCCGCCCTTGCCCTGCCTGCCCTCGAAGTTGCGGTTGGAGGTGGAGGCGGAGCGCTCACCGGGGGCCAGCTGGTCGGGGTTCATCCCGAGGCACATCGAGCAGCCCGCGTGCCGCCATTCGGCGCCGGCGGCGGTGAAGACCTTGTCCAGCCCCTCCTCGACGGCCTGCAGGGCGACCCGGACGGAGCCCGGGACGACCAGCATCCGTACGCCGTCGGCGACTTTGCGGCCTTCCAGCACCGAGGCCGCGTTGCGCAGGTCCTCGATGCGGCCGTTGGTGCAGGAACCCACGAAGACGGTGTCCACGCCGATCTCGCGCAGCGGCTGCCCGGCGGTCAACCCCATGTACTCCAGGGCCTTTTCGGCGGCGAAGCGCTCCGATGCGTCCTCGTACGAAGCCGGGTCGGGGACGCTCGCCGACAGCGGCGCGCCCTGTCCGGGGTTGGTGCCCCAGGTGACGAACGGCGCCAGCTCGGCGGCGTCGATGAGGACCTCGGCGTCGAAGACCGCGTCGTCGTCGGTGCGCAGCGTCTCCCAGTACGCGACGGCGGCGTCCCAGTCCTCGCCCTGCGGCGCGTGGTCGCGGCCGCGCAGGTAGTCGAAGGTGGTCCGGTCCGGGGCGATCATGCCCGCGCGGGCACCGGCCTCGATCGACATGTTGCAGATGGTCATCCGGGCCTCCATCGAGAGCTTCTCGATGGCGGAACCCCGGTATTCGAGGATGTACCCCTGGCCCCCGCCGGTGCCGATGCGGGCGATGATGGCGAGGATGAGGTCCTTGGCGGTGACGCTGTCGGGCAGTTCGCCCTCGACGGTGATCGCCATGGTCCTGGGCCGGGCCATCGGGAGCGTCTGGGTGGCCAGGACGTGCTCGACCTGGCTGGTGCCGATGCCGAAGGCGAGCGCGCCGAACGCGCCGTGGGTGGAGGTGTGCGAGTCGCCGCAGACGACCGTGGTGCCGGGCTGGGTCAGACCCAGCTGCGGGCCCACCACGTGCACCACGCCCTGCTCGACGTCGCCGAGCGGGTGCAGCCGCACACCGAAGTCGGCGCAGTTCTTGCGCAGGGTCTCCAGCTGGGCGCGGGAGACCGGGTCGGCGATCGGCTTGTCGATGTCGAGGGTCGGGGTGTTGTGGTCCTCGGTCGCGATGGTGAGGTCGAGCCGCCGGACCGGGCGCCCGGCCTGGCGCAGACCGTCGAACGCCTGCGGGCTGGTCACTTCGTGCAGCAGGTGCAGATCGATGAAGAGAAGGTCGGGCTCGCCCTCCGCGCGCCGGACGACGTGGTCGTCCCAGACCTTCTCCGCGAGTGTCCTACCCATCGCTTTCCCTCCGGCCGGCGTCCTCGCCGGCCCAACTAGAGATTTCGGGTGCGCCACCGTCCGGACCCCCGAGCGGGGCGGCGACTGCGAGCCGTGATGAGGCCGCTGGTACAGGTTCGCAACTTCTGGGGAAAATTGAACTTGCGTTTCACAGAGTGAGACGCGAGTATCGTCGTATGGACAACTCTAGCGGCGTCGGCGTTCTCGACAAGGCAGCTCTGGTATTGAGCGCCCTGGAGTCCGGTCCGGCCACCCTCGCCGGACTGGTCGCGGCGACAGGGCTCGCACGGCCCACGGCACATCGTCTGGCCGTGGCACTCGAACACCACCGCATGGTGGCGAGGGACATGCAGGGCCGTTTCATTCTCGGCCCGCGGCTGGCGGAGCTCGCCGCCGCGGCCGGCGAGGACCGCCTCCTGGCGACGGCGGGACCCGTACTCACACATCTGCGGGACATCACCGGCGAGAGCGCCCAGCTCTACCGACGCCAGGGCGACATGCGCATCTGCGTGGCGGCGGCGGAACGGCTGTCCGGACTGCGGGACACCGTGCCGGTCGGCTCCACGCTCACCATGAAGGCGGGTTCCTCCGCGCAGATCCTGATGGCGTGGGAGGAGCCGGAGCGTCTGCACCGGGGCCTGCAGGGCGCCCGGTTCACGGCGACGGCCCTCTCGGGCGTACGGCGGCGTGGCTGGGCCCAGTCGATCGGTGAGCGCGAACCGGGCGTCGCCTCGGTCTCCGCGCCGGTGCGGGGCCCGTCGAACCGGGTGGTCGCGGCGGTCTCCGTCTCCGGGCCGATCGAGCGGCTGACCCGCCACCCGGGCCGGATGCACGCCCAGGCCGTCATCGACTCGGCCGCGCGGCTGAGCGAGGCCCTGCGCCGCACGGGCTGAGCCGCCCCCTCCCCCGCCCCTCATTTCTCCCGGACCGCCCCAGCGCCGTGGCGGCCCCTTGGCCCCTGTCCTTTCCTTTCCGGTGTCCCCCTGCGCGGCCTCTCCTCCGGTGCCCACCTCCCGGACGCCTCCGGTGACTTCTCCCCGGACGGCCCGCCGCCGCGACACCGGCCCGCGCAGGACGCCGCCCACGAGCCGGACCGTCCGATGATTGGATGGCGGCACCGGCCGGAGGGCCGGCGCAAGGAGAGGCGCGGGACGTGCGACTGTCGGAACTCAGCGAGCGGAGCGGCGTGTCGACCGCGACGATCAAGTACTACCTGCGCGAGCGGCTCCTTCCCGCCGGCGCCCGGATCACCGCGACCCAGGCCGAGTACGACGAGAGCCATCTGCGCCGGCTGCGCCTGGTGCGGGCCCTGCTCCAGGTCGGCGGGCTGCCGGTGGCCACCGCCCGCGAGGTGCTGGCCCACGCCGACGACGCCTCGCTGGGCCGCACGATGCGCCTGGGGGCGGCGCTGTGGGCGCTGCCGCACGGGCCCGAACCGGACGAGGACGCCCCGGAGACGGTCACGGCGCGCGCCGATGTGGCCCGGCTGTTCACGGAACTGGGCTGGACGACCACCCAGGAGATCGGCGAACTCTCCCCCGCGCACCGCTCGCTGGTGGCCTCGCTGGCCACCCTGATCCGCCTCGGCCACCCCTGCGAGGTGGAGTACCTCGCCCAACAGGCCCGCGCCATGCGGGAACTGGCGGTGTGGGACCTGGACTCGCTGGAGGAGTACCCCACCGAGGCCGAGCAGGTGGAGGCCGCCGTGGCGTCGGCGGTGCTGTACGAACCGCTGCTGTCCTCGTTGCGCAGGCTCGCGCAGGCGGAGGAGGCGGCGCAGCGCTACGGGATCACGTGAGCGGTGCCTCGGGGTCGCGGGGAACAGCGGGAAGGCCCCCCACCGAGGTGGAGGGCCTTCCCGAACTGCTCTGTTGTACCCCCGACCGGATTCGAACCGGCGCTACTGCCGTGAGAGGGCAGCGTGCTAGGCCGCTACACAACGGGGGCTTGGTACTTCGATCCTGCTGTACTGCGCTGGGCTACCAGGACTCGAACCTAGAATGACGGTACCAGAAACCGTAGTGTTGCCAATTACACCATAGCCCACTGAAACGCAACCCCTGGAGGCTTTGTCTCTGTCTGCGCTTCCCGGCCGGATCTTTCGGCCCGCTCGGGCGGCGCAGGAAGAACATTACCTGAAGGTGTCCGGCGCTCCAAAACGGGTATCGCCCGCCAGCAGGCCGGGAAGCTCGTCCAGGCCGGTGATACGGGCGAGGTCGGGGCGTCCGCCGCGCCCGTCGCGGTCGAGCCAGATCCCGGTGAGCCCGGCGGCCACGGCGCCCGCCGCGTCGATGTCGGGTTCGTTGCCGACGTACGCCACCTCGCGCGGGTCGAGGGCCAGGGCCTCGCAGGCCGCGTGGAAGGCCGCCGCGTCCGGCTTGGAGACCCCGATCTCCACCGCGCACACCACGGCCTCGAAGCGGTCCCGCACGCCGAGCGCGCGGAGCTTGCGGTCCTGGTTGTGGATGCTGGAGTTGGACAGGACGGCGTGCCGGAAGCTCCCGGCCAGCCGGTCCAGCACCGGCAGGACGTCCGGGAAGAGCGCCCAGGCGGCCTCGTAGTGCGCGGCGTGCCGGCCGAACCACGCGTCGGCCTCGCCGTCGCTCAGCCACCGCCCCAGGAACGCCCGCACCCGCTCGCGGCGCTGTCCCTGGAAATCGACCTCCCCGGCGGCGAAGCGCGCCCATTGCACGTCCGTGATCGCCTTCCAGGCGTCGAGGGCCCGCTCCAGGGAGGCGTACCCCTCGGGGAAGCCCTCGCGCTCCAGGTGCGCGCGCATGCCGGTGCGGTCGGCCCCGGAGTAGTCGAAGATCGTGTCGTCGATGTCCCAGAGGACCGCACGGATCGCCATGCGGCGAACCTACCCCGCCCCGCCGCCCCGCCACCGGGAACGCCGGAGGCCGGGACTCCCCCGTGGGGGACCCCGGCCTCCGGCGCGCGTACGGGCGTCGCTACGCGGCCAGCTTGGCCAGCGCCGCGTCGATGCGGGCGATCGTCTTCTCGCGGCCCAGGATCTCCAGGGACTCGAAGAGCGGCAGGCCGACCGTGCGGCCGGTGACGGCGACGCGGACCGGGGCCTGCGCCTTGCCGAGCTTGAGGCCGTGCTGCTCGCCCGCGGCCAGGACGGCGGCCTTGAGCGCCTCGGCGTTCCACTCGGCGGCGAGCAGTTCGGCACGGGCCGTGACCAGGAGGGCGTCGGAGCCCTCCTTCATGGCCTTGTTCCAGGACGCCTCGTCCTCGACCGGCTCGTCCAGGAAGAGGAAGTCGACGTTGGCCGTGATGTCCGAGAGAACCGTCACACGCGTCTGGGCGTGCGGGGCGATCTCGGCGAACTGCTCCGCGTCGAACGCCTCGGGGGCCCACGGGGCGAACGGGGCCTTCAGCCAGGGGCCGCACGCCTCGGTGAACGCCTTCACGTCCATGGCGCGCAGGTGCTCGGCGTTGATGTGCTCGCACTTCTTCAGGTCGAAGCGGGCCGGGTTGGCGTTGACGTCCGCGATGTCGAACGCGGCGACCAGCTCGTCGCGGGTGAAGATGTCGCGGTCCTCGGCGATCGACCAGCCGAGCAGCGAGAGGTAGTTGAGCAGCCCCTCGGGCAGGAAGCCACGCTCGCGGTAGAGGTTGAGGGAGGCCTGCGGGTCGCGCTTGGACAGCTTCTTGTTGCCTTCGCCCATGACGTACGGGAGGTGCCCGAAGGCGGGGATCTCCTTGGCGACGCCCAGCTCGATCAGGGCCCGGTAGAGCGCGATCTGGCGCGGGGTGGAGGAGAGCAGGTCCTCGCCGCGCAGGACGTGGGTGATCTCCATCAGGGCGTCGTCGACCGGGTTGACCAGCGTGTAGAGCGGGGCCCCGTTGGCGCGGACGATGCCGTAGTCCGGGACGTTCTCCGGCTGGACGGTGATCTCGCCGCGGACCAGGTCGGTGAAGGTGATCGCCTCGTCGGGCATCCGGAAGCGCACGATCGAGGTGCGGCCCTCGGCCTCGTACGCGGCCTTCCGCTCGTCGCTCAGCTCACGGCAGTGGCCGTCGTAGCCCGAGGGCCGGCCGGCCGCGCGGGCGGCGTCACGGCGGGTGTCGAGCTCCTCGGTGGTGCAGTAGCAGGGGTACGCGTAGCCGCCGTCCAGGAGCTTGGCGGCGACGTCCTTGTACAGGTCCGTCCGCTGCGACTGGCGGTACGGGGCGTGCGGGCCGCCGACCTCCGGGCCCTCGTCCCAGTCGAGCCCGAGCCAGCGCATCGAGTCGAGCAGCTGCTCGTACGACTCCTCGGAGTCGCGGGCCGCGTCGGTGTCCTCGATGCGGAAGACCAGGGTGCCCTGGTGGTGCCGGGCGAACGCCCAGTTGAACAGGGCGGTGCGGACCAGGCCCACGTGGGGGTTGCCGGTCGGGGAGGGACAGAAACGGACGCGAGGGGGTACCCCCTGTGCGAGCGGAGCCGAGAGCTTGGGGGAGGGTGCGTTAACCACGCTTGATCACCTTGTTGGTGAGAGTGCCGATGCCTTCGATGGTGACGGCGACCTCGTCGCCGACGTGCAGGGGGCCGACCCCTGCGGGGGTCCCGGTGAGGATCACGTCGCCCGGCAGCAGCGTCATGGCTTCCGTGATGTGGACGACCAGGTCCTCGACGGAGCGGATCATGTCGCTCGTACGGCCGAGCTGGCGCTGTTCGCCGTTGACCGTGGCCTGGATCGCCAGGTTGCCGGGGTCGAGGTCGGTCTCCACCCAGGGGCCGAGCGGGCAGGACGTGTCGAAGCCCTTCGCGCGGGCCCACTGCGCCTCGCGCCGCTGGACGTCGCGGGCGGTGACGTCGTTGGCGCAGGTGTAGCCGAAGACGACGTCCTTGACCCGCTCACGCGGAACCTCGCGGCACATACGGCCGATCACCACGGCCAGCTCGGCCTCGTGGTGCAGTTCCTGGGAGAAGGAGGGGTACTCGACGGCGTCGCCGGAGCCGATCACCGAGGTGGTGGGCTTGAAGAAGGCGACGGGTACGTCCGGTACCTCGTTGCCCAGCTCGGCGGCGTGCTCCGCGTAGTTGCGGCCGATGCCCACGACCTTGTTGGGGAGCACGGGGGGCAGCAGCCGGACCTTGTTCAGCGGGACCTTGGTCCCGGAGAGCTCGAAGTCGGTGTACGGGATGCCCTTGATGATGTCGAGGACGAGGTCACCGGAGTCGATGTCCCCTTCGCCCTCGACCGCGCCGAAGGCGACATTGCCGTCGATGGAGAACCTGGCGATGCGCACGGGATGCTGTCGCCCCTCACTTGCTGGCTGGCTGAAGACTGACGCTCCAGGCTAGCGCGGGTGAGGGCCGCCGCCTCGCCGATCGTCCGGCGGTCGCGGCGGGACGTGCACCGGGGCGGCGCGGCGCGGACACCGCCTCGCGGGGGCGCCGTTCGGCCGGATCCGGTACCCGCGCAAAGCGTCAGGCTAAACATCCGATTCCCCACGGAAGCCGCAGTGAGACGACGATCATGATGTGAGTTTGCTCACGAACTTGCTGACAAAGCACCCATTCCGGGCCATCGTTCACGCGTCGCGAAACGGACATTGCGTGCCTGAATCCCGCATTCCGCTCCCGATCATGCCGTCTGGGACACGCGTCACCCCTCAGGAATCCGCCCCTTTGCGACCGGTTTGACCATGAAAGCTCTGTACGGCTTGTCACGCACTCATCACACGGCGTCATCCAGGTCACAGCCCGGTACACGGGCCTTGTTGGAGATCCGCCACTGTGCTGGAATTCCACGCACCGCCGCGGGTTTCAGGGCCCAGCGCGCAGGGGCGCAACGCAGCGCCGAGTGGCGGCGGGAGGGGGAAGTACGCCGGTCACTCACGACCACCATGGGGCGCGTCCAGCGCCCCACGACGCCGACACCGTCCCGCCGCTCCACGCGGGGGGACGCCTGGTCCAGAGGTTGCGACGCTAGTGCAGGGACGTTTCAAGAGGGATGGCATGGGGTCTCCCCAGCCCCGCCAGGGCCGAGGGGAAGCTCCGGCGGATCAGGAGCCGCGCGGCGGGAACGACCGCGCCTCCTCCGCCCAGCACGCCCAGAACCCCGGTCCGTCCGGCGACGGCGGCGAGCGCGCGCAACGCCCGGGAACCACGACGAGCGACAGCACGGAGACGACCCCGCCCCTCAAGCCCGTGGGCCCCCCGTCCACCGGTTCGCGCATTGCTCTGCGCAACTGGAGGATCAGCACGCGTCTGGTCTCCCTGCTCGCCCTGCCCGTGGTCGCGGCGACCACGCTCGGCGGTCTGCGGATCAACGAGTCCATGAACGACATGGACCAGTTGGAGCACATGCAGCTGCTCACCGAGATGACCAAGCAGGCGACCCTCCTGGCCAACGCGCTCCAGAACGAGCGCGACCAGTCGGCCGGCCCGCTGGCCAACGGCGGCAAGGCGACCGACTACAAGGTCACCGAGCCCCGCAAGCGCACCGACCGGGCCAAGTCCACCTTCCTCGACGCCACCGACAAGATCGGCAACACCCCGGGCGACGAGGCGCTGGACAGCATCCACGCGAGCGTCAGCCAGATCAGCAACCAGCTCGGCGACCTGACCAGCATCCGCAAGGACGCCTACGCCGCGGACTCGCCCAGCCTCAACACGGTGGACCGCTACAGCCAGCTGATCTCCTCGCTGCTGAGCCTCTCGCAGGACATGGCGCAGGCCACCAGCAGCCCGGACATGATCAAGCGCACCCGTGCCCTGGCGGCGTTCTCCTCCGCCAAGGAGTACGCCTCGGTGCAGCGCGCCGTCATCGCCGCGGCCCTGCCCGCCAGTGACAACGCCAAGGGCAAGCTGGACGACAACGACCAGGCGTTCGGACGGAACGCGCTCGTCAAGGAAGCCCAGTCCAAGCAGACCTTCGAGACGACGTACGAGAGCACCGGCAACAGCTCCACCGAGCTGATGGCGTCGCTGGAGAACGGCAACCCCGAGATCACCGCGGCCGACATGTACGCGAAGAAGGTGCTCGACAGCCCGCTGGGCATGGAGGGCAGCAAGACCTCGCGCACGTACATGGACTGGTACGACCAGAGCTCCAACAAGATCCAGGCCATGAAGACCATCGAGGAGACCCTCCTCAGCGAGATGGAGACCAAGGCCCGTGAGCTCCGCGAGAGTTCGCAGCGTGAGGCGATCCTCAACGGTGCCGTGATCCTCATCGTCCTCGGTGTGTCGCTGGTCGGCGCCTTCGTGGTGGCGCGGTCCATGATCCGCTCGCTGCGCCGGCTGCAGGACACCGCGACCCGGGTCGCCCAGGACCGTCTGCCCGAGCTCGTCAAGCAGCTCTCCGAGTCCGACCCGCAGGACGTCGACACCTCCGTCGAGTCCGTCGGTGTGCACTCCCGGGACGAGATCGGCCAGGTGGCCGCGGCCTTCGACGACGTGCACCGCGAGGCGGTCCGCCTCGCCGCCGAGCAGGCCCTGCTGCGGGGCAACGTCAACGCGATGTTCACCAACCTCTCGCGGCGTTCCCAGGGCCTCATCCAGCGTCAGCTCTCGCTGATCTCCGAACTGGAGTCCCGCGAGGCCGACCCGGACCAGCTGTCCTCGCTCTTCAAGCTCGACCACCTCGCGACCCGTATGCGCCGTAACGGTGAGAACCTCCTCGTCCTCGCGGGCGAGGAGCCGGGCCGCCGCTGGACCCGCCCCGTGCCGCTGGTCGACGTGCTCCGTGCCGCCGCCTCCGAGGTGGAGCAGTACGAGCGCATCGAACTGGCCGCGGTGCCCGCCACCGAGGTGGCCGGCCGCGTCGTCAACGACCTCGTGCACCTGCTCGCCGAGCTGCTGGAGAACGCCACTTCGTTCTCCTCCCCGCAGACCAAGGTCCGCGTCACCGGTCACGCGCTGCCCGACGGCCGGGTGCTCGTGGAGATCCACGACACCGGCATCGGGCTCTCCCCGGAGGACCTGGCCGCGATCAACGAGCGGCTGGCCTCCCCGCCCACGGTGGACGTCTCCGTCTCCCGCCGCATGGGTCTGTTCGTGGTCGGCCGGCTCTCCCTGCGTCACGGCATCCGCATCCAGCTGCGGCCTTCCGACTCCGGTGGTACGACCGCGCTGGTCATGCTGCCGATGGAGGTCGCGCACGGCGGCAAGCAGCCGCCGTCCAAGCAGGGTCCGGGCCAGCAGCCCGGCGGCGCTCCGGGCGGACTGCTCGGCGGCGGTGGCGCGGGGGCGGGTACGGGTGGCCAGCGCGCCGGTCTCGGCAGCGCCCCGGCGGCGCCCGCCAAGGGACTGGGCGCCGGTGCCCAGCGCGGTCAGGTCGGCGCGGGCGCACCCCGGGCGGCACTGCCCTCACGGGACGGCGGACCGCGTCAGCCGCAGCAGGGCCCCGGTCAGCAGGGACCCGGTGTACCGGGCCAGGGCCGGCACGACGCGCCGCGTCAGGGCGGCGGGCTCTCCGGTGCCTTCGGCGGCGGTGCCCGCACGGGCGCGCGCGGCCAGCAGGACCCGTCGGCCGGTGCCGACTCGGGTCGGCCGAACCTGTTCGGTCACTCGGGTCCGGGTCAGCAGGGGCAGCAAGGCCAGCAGGGCCAGAGCGGCCTGCCCGCCCGGCAGGCCCGGCACGGCCAGGGCGACCAGGGCGGCTTCCAGCAGCCCGGTGACCAGAACGGCTACCAGCAGCAGCCCGGTGACCGGAACGGCTACCAGCAGCCCGGCGACCAGGGCGGCTTCCAGCGGCCCGGCGACCAGAGCGGCTACCAGCAGCCCGGCGACCAGGGCGGTTACCAGCAGCCCGGCGACCAGGGCGGTTACCAGCAGCCTGGCGCCCCGGCCCGGAGGCTTCCGGCCGCGGGCGGTCCGCGGGCCGAGCTGCCCGGCGGCACCCCGCAGCCGCAGCGCCCGCAGGGCACCAGCTGGGGCATGGAGGAGCAGGGCGGTCCCCGGCGTACCCCGCTGGACGCGCCGCGCGGTCACGAGGAGCTTGACGCCGGCCGGATGCACCCCGGCGGACCCGGCCCGAACCAGCCGTTCGGCGGGCCCGGTCAGCAGCAGCCGCTGGACGACCGTCAGAACCCGGCCGCCACGGCCGAGTTCGCCCGTCCGGACTTCTCGGCCCCGCAGGCTCCCCAGGCGCACCAGGCTCCGCAGCAGGGTATGGACCCGGCGAGCACCGCCCAGTTCGCCCGCCCGGACTTCGGCGCTCCGCTCCCGCAGGACCAGGGTTACGGTGCCCAGGCTCCGCAGATACCCGCGCCGCAGCGGCACGACGTCGCGGACTTCGGCGCACCGCGTCCGCCGGCCCCGCCGATGGGCGAGCAGCAGCGGCCCGCGCTGCCTCCGCAGCAGCAGGAGGCGCTGCCGCCGGCCGGCCCGGGCGACGGGCGTACGCCGCTGTACGACACGCTGGAGACCAACTGGTTCCACGGTCCGCAGGGTGGCGGACAGCCGCCCACCGAGCCGCAGGCACCGGTCGCTCCGGAGCCCGTCGGCAACCAGGCTCCGCCCATGCCTCGGCGTGGTGCGGCGGACACCGCGGCCACCAGTTCCTGGCGCGCCTCGCCCAACGACGAACTCGTCCGGCAGGCGGAGCGGGTCAAGAAGCCCGCGGCCGGCGGGATCACCACCTCCGGGCTGCCCCGCCGGGTCCCACGTGCCAATTTGGTGCCGGGCACTGCTCAGCAGCAGAATCATCAGTCCGGACCTCAGGTTTCGCGTGCGCCGGATGACGTACGCGGCCGTCTGACCAATCTCCGCCGGGGCATCCAGCAGGGACGGCAGGCCAACAACGGCCCGTCGACCGGCAGTTTCCAACTCGGCCCCACTCACCAGCAGGAGCGTTAGTTGAGCCCCATGAGTCAGGCCGCGCAGAATCTGAACTGGCTGATCACCAACTTCGTGGACAACACCCCTGGGGTGTCGCACACGGTGGTGGTCTCCGCGGATGGCCTGCTGCTGGCGATGTCCGAAGGTTTCCCGCGCGACCGCGCCGATCAGCTGGCGGCCGTGGCCTCCGGTCTGACGTCGCTGACGGCGGGCGCCTCCCGGATCTTCGAAGGCGGCGCCGTGAGCCAGACCGTCGTGGAGATGGAACGCGGGTTCCTCTTCCTGATGTCCATCTCGGACGGCTCTTCACTGGCCGTCCTCGCGCACCCGGAGGCCGACATCGGTCTCGTCGGGTACGAGATGGCGCTCCTCGTCGACCGCGCGGGGACCGTCCTCACCCCCGACCTCCGCGCCGAACTACAAGGCAGTCTGCTCCACTAGGCGGCCGAACGGTTATGACCTGACACGATCCACCCAGGTACTACCCGAAACCCTCACCCGTCCGGCCGCCACAGTCCCCCCACCGGCCCTTCCCGACGGCAAGGCGACATCCTGCTGTCACGCCCGGAGGATTCATGACCCCGCCACCCGCCTCACCGGATCCGTACGGCGCGCTGCATCACGCGTCGTACGACGGTGAAGGCGACCAGCCGCTGGTCCGTCCCTACGCCATGACCGGCGGCCGGACCCGGCCGCGCTACCAGCTCGCGATAGAGGCGCTGGTCAGCACCACGGCAGACCCCGCTCACCTCGGGACACTGCTGCCCGAGCACCAGCGGATCTGCCACCTCTGCCGCGAGGTCAAGTCGGTGGCCGAGGTCTCGGCACTGCTGTCCATGCCGCTCGGCGTGGCCAGGATCCTGGTGGCGGACCTGGCGGAAGCCGGCATGGTGGCCATCCACCAGCCGGGCAACGGAGAGGCCGGCGGCGCGCCGGATGTGACACTGCTCGAAAGGGTGCTCAGTGGACTTCGCAAGCTCTAGCGGCGGTACGGGCCGTGCCACCACCTCGGCGAAGATCGTGGTGGCAGGGGGCTTCGGCGTGGGTAAGACCACGTTTGTCGGTGCCGTTTCGGAGATCAATCCGCTGCGCACCGAAGCCGTGATGACGTCCGCGTCCGCGGGCATCGACGACCTCACCCACACCGGGGACAAGACCACCACCACGGTGGCCATGGACTTCGGCCGCATCACCCTGGACCAGGACCTGATCCTCTACCTGTTCGGCACCCCCGGACAGGACCGCTTCTGGTTCATGTGGGACGACCTGGTCCGCGGCGCCATCGGCGCCGTCGTCCTCGTCGACACCCGCCGCCTCGCCGACTGCTTCCCCGCCGTCGACTACTTCGAGAACAGCGGCCTCCCCTTCGTCATCGCCCTCAACGGCTTCGACGGACACCAGCCCTACACCCCCGACGAGGTCCGCGAAGCCCTCCAGATCGGGCCGGACGCACCGATCATCACGACGGACGCCCGGCACCGCGCGGATGCCAAGAGCGGCCTGATCACGCTGGTCGAGCACGCCCTGATGGCCCGGCTCAAGTAGGTCCAAGTCGTTAGCGATCTACGGAAGTTGTTGTAGCGGGTAGGGGGCGGCCTGTGTCGTTTGACACGATCCGCCCCCGCCTTCATAACGTTTCGACAGAGAATTGGCCCGACATCGATACCCGACGCAGCCGAGCGGTACCACTGCGCTCACATGAGCCCCGCCTTTTGACGGGGCTCGCTCTTTATGCCCGTTTTACGTGCGGTGTGCGCCACCCGGAATCGCGCGTTCCGACTGTTTGGAACGGGACCCGTCCACGTGCTGCAATGCCACGACTACCGAGTAGTACGGCCCTGAACGAATAATCCGGCACATCCGAGGTGCCGGCGCCGAGAGGTTGTTGGTCGAGTGAGGCGAAGCAACGAGGGCTCCGCGGCGCAGCCGGAGCGGGGCAACTTCACCCCTCCGCCGCGTGCGGCCGGGGCGCCCGCGGTCACATCCGACACGGCAGAACCCGCAGGTGGCAGCACCAGCCGGATGTCGCCGCGCAACTGGCGTGTGCCCACCCGGCTGAACGCGATCCTGCTGATCCCCGCGCTGGTGGGGCTCGTCATGGGCGGGTTCCAGGTCAAGGGCTCGGTGGACACCTGGAACGAGGCCCAGGACGCCGAGAAGACGGCGCAGATCGTCCGCGCCGCCTCGGTGTACGGGCAGGCGCTGCTGAACGAGCGTGACCTCACCGCGCAGCCGCTGCTGTCCGGCGACCGCTCCGCCGGCGCGGTGGAGGAGGCGCGTTCCGCGACCGACGAGGCCGCCACCGCGTTCGACGCCGCGGTCCGGAACATGCCCGACAAGCAGGGCCTGGACCGCCGCCTCAAGCTGTTCAAGGCCGAGGAGCCGCTGCTTCCCACGCTGCGCAAGTCCGCCTACACCGCGGCGATGGACCCGGTGAAGACGGAGGAGGGCTACACCAAGGTCCAGCACTCGCTGATGGAGTTGTCCAACGAGCTCGGCCTGGGCACCGGCAACATCACGAGTTACGGCCGTACCGTCTACGCGCTCGAACTGGCCAAGGCCGCAGAATCGCTTCAGCGCTCGATCGGCACGCACCTGCTGGTGCGCCCGAGCAAGAAGGACGGCGCGTTCAAGGACCAGGTCACCGCGTTCAGCTCGTACAACTACCTGGAGCAGATCGCCCTCGGTGAGTTCACCTCCGGTGGTACGGACGCCGACGCGGCACGCCTCAAGGAGGTCATGACCGCGAAGGCCGCCGAGGGCGCCGAGCAGCTCAAGGAGGCGCGCGCGTCGGCCGAGGCCGCCGGTGAGCCGTTCGTGATGCCGCCGAGCGTCGACGGTTCGGTCTTCGACGGCATGGCCCAGCAGATCGGCCAGGGCCAGGACCCCGAGCAGCTGAAGGCGAAGGGGATCACCCCGGAGACCTGGATAGCGGCGGCCACCGCCAAGTTCGACGGCTACACCACGGTCGAGAACGAGCTCGTCGACAAGGCCGTGACCGAGGCCGCGGACATCTCGGCCGACGCCCGCAACGACGCGATCATCAACGCCTCCATCGTGATCGTCGCGCTGCTGGCCGCGTTCGTGATCGCCGGCCTGATGGCCCGCCAGATGAGCCGCTCGATGCGCCGGCTGCGTACCGCCGCGTTCGGGATCGCCGAGCAGCGCCTGCCCTCGCTGGTCGACCAGCTCTCGCGGACCGAGCCCGGCCGGGTGGACACCCGGGTGCAGCCGATCCCGATCAACACCCAGGACGAGATCGGCGAGGTCGCCCGCGCCTTCGACCAGGTACACCGCGAGGCGGTCCGGCTCGCGGCCGAGCAGGCCATGCTGCGGGGCAACGTCAACGCGATCTTCACCAACCTCTCGCGCCGCAACCAGTCGCTCATCGAGGGCCAGTTGACCCTCATCACCGACCTGGAGAACAACGAGGCCGACCCGGACCAGCTGGAGACCCTCTTCAAGCTGGACCACCTCGCCACACGCATGCGCCGCAACGGTGAGAACCTCCTCGTCCTCGCGGGCGAGGAGCCCGGCCGCCGCTGGAACCAGCCGGTGCCGCTGGTGGACGTGTTGCGGGCCGCCTCCTCCGAGGTGGAGTCCTACGAGCGCATCGAGCTGACGGGCGTACCGGAGAGCGAGATCCACGGCCAGGCCGTGACCGACCTCGTGCACCTGCTCGCCGAGCTGCTGGAGAACGCGACCACGTTCTCCTCGCCGCAGACCAAGGTGCGGGTCACCGCGACCCGGCTGCCCGACGGACGCGTCATGGTCGAGATCCACGACAAGGGCATCGGCCTCACCGCCGAGGACTTCGCCGACATCAACCACAAGCTGGCCAACCCGCCGACGGTGGACGCCGCGGTGTCCCAGCGCATGGGCCTGTTCGTGGTCGGCCGGCTGGCCGACCGGCACGGCATCCGGGTCCAGCTGCGCCCCTCGGGCGAGCAGGCGGGAACCACGTCGCTGGTCATGCTGCCGGACGCCATCACCCACGGCGGCGGTGGCGAGACGGCCTCGGAGAACGACTTCACCGTCTCCTCGATCATTCCCGAGCAGCAGCAGGCGCAGACGTTCGAGCCGGTGTCCCAGCAGGCCCCGATGCGTACGGCCGCCGAACTCGGCTTCGACGACTCGCGCTACGAGACCCCGGCGGCGGACGCCCCGCAGCTGGACCCGGTCAACCGGTCGCTGATGCGTGAGGAGCGCCGGGCCGCGCTGGAGGCGCAGACCGGTGGCGAGCACTCGGAGTTCCAGGACGGCCCCGCGGCGCAGCAGGCCTACCCGCAGGACCAGTTCGCCCAGGAGCCGTACGCGCCGGAGCAGTACGCCCCGCAGGAACAGCGGGGTTACCCGCAGCAGGGCTACGACGGCGGTTACGACCCGTACCCGGCCCAGGGCGCATACCCGCAGCAGGACCAGCTGCCCCAGCATCTCGCACAGGGGCAGCAGGGCGGTTATCCGGAAGCCGCCTACGCGCCGGCCGAGGCCCAGTCCGAGCCGTACGCCGACCCGTTCGCCACGCAGGAATCCCGGTCGCCGCAGGGCGACTGGGCCGATCAGGGCGCCTACCAGGGTGGCTACGAGCCGCTCGGGCTGCCCGAAGCGGAATCCGTGCCGGGCCTTCCCGCAGCGGCTCCGGACGCCGGTCCCGAGCTGACCGAGGCGGGGCTTCCCCGCCGGGGTTCGGGGCAGCAGCACTGGCAGCCCACCGGGCGCGGAAACGATCAGCCCGTCGCCCCCGAGCAGCCGCGCCCGCCGCAGGAGCAGGAGCCGCAGGCGGACGGGGCGGGCGGGAACGGCACCGACGACTGGCGTTCGGCCAACGACGAGCGCTGGGACCGGGCCGAGAAGCTCCGGGACCCGAAGGCGGGCGGAATCACCCCCTCCGGTCTCCCCCGGCGGGTGCCCAAGGCCAACCTGGTCGAGGGAACCGCCGAGCAGACCCAGCAGGGCGGCCCACAGGTCTCCCGCGATCCCGAGGAGGTCCGGGGCAGGTTGAGCAACCTGCGCCGCGGCGTGCAGCGGGGCCGTACCGCAGGGTCGGACACAAGTACTACCTACAACCAGGAGCGTTAGTGTGAGCCCGATGAGCCAGGCGGCGCAGAATCTCAACTGGTTGATCACCAACTTCGTGGACAACACCCCCGGGGTGTCGCACACGGTGGTGGTCTCCGCCGACGGACTCCTGCTGGCGATGTCCGAAGGTTTCCCGCGCGACCGCGCCGATCAGCTGGCGGCCGTCGCCTCCGGTCTGACGTCGCTGACGGCGGGCGCCTCCCGGATCTTCGAGGGCGGTGCCGTCAACCAGACCGTTGTGGAGATGGAGCGGGGGTTCCTCTTCATCATGTCCATCTCCGACGGTTCCTCACTTGCCGTTCTCGCCCACCCGGACGCCGACATCGGCCTGGTTGGGTATGAAATGGCACTTCTCGTGGACCGTGCGGGAAGTGTTCTGACCCCGGACCTCCGAGCGGAACTGCAGGGCAGTCTTCTTAACTGACAGACAGACAGTGCGTTTCTCGTCACCGCGCCATAAGGTGCGGTGACGCGGCACCACTGGGACAGTGACGGGCAGTCGGAGGAGGAAACGTGACAGCACCCACAGGAGGACACCCTTACGAGGGTGGTCGGCACGTTCCGGGTGAGCAGGGCGACAGCCGTTTCGACACCCCCTCCGTGCCCGGCGGACAGGGCCCCGACCCGTACCAGCCGTACCGGCAGCCGCAGCAGGACGGCGGCTGGCCGCCTCGGCAGGCTCGGCGCGCCCAGGACGACGACTGGCCGCAGCAGCAGCCCGGTTCCGGGTGGCCGCAGCAACAGCCTCAGCACCAGCCGGATCAGCAGCCGCACCACCAGCAGCAGCCGCCGCAGCGGTACGACATACCGCCGGCGCGTATCCAGCCGGTGCAGCGGCAGGCGCCCGAGCCGTCGGCGCCCGCGGCGCACAACCCGTTGGTCCGTCCGTATGCCATGACCGGCGGCCGGACCCGGCCGCGTTACCAGCTCGCCATCGAGGCGCTGGTCAGCACCACGGCAGACCCCGCCCGGCTGCAAGGGCAGTTGCCCGAGCACCAGCGGATCTGCCGGCTCTGCATCGAGATCAAGTCGGTGGCCGAGATCTCGGCCCTGCTCTCGATCCCCCTCGGCGTTGCCCGGATCCTCGTCGCCGACCTGGCCGAGGCCGGACTCGTCGCTATCCATCAGCCCGGCGGCGACGAGGCCGCCGGCGGCCAACCAGATGTGACACTGCTCGAAAGGGTGCTCAGTGGACTTCGCAAGCTCTAGCGGCGGAGCGGCCCGCTCCACTACCTCGGCGAAGATCGTGGTGGCAGGGGGCTTCGGCGTGGGTAAGACCACGTTTGTCGGTGCCGTTTCGGAGATCAATCCGCTGCGCACCGAAGCCGTGATGACGTCCGCGTCCGCGGGCATCGACGACCTCACCCACACCGGGGACAAGACCACCACCACGGTGGCCATGGACTTCGGCCGCATCACCCTGGACCAGGACCTGATCCTCTACCTGTTCGGCACCCCCGGACAGGACCGCTTCTGGTTCATGTGGGACGACCTGGTCCGCGGCGCCATCGGCGCCGTCGTCCTCGTCGACACCCGCCGCCTCGCCGACTGCTTCCCCGCCGTCGACTACTTCGAGAACAGCGGCCTCCCCTTCGTCATCGCCCTCAACGGCTTCGACGGACACCAGCCCTACACCCCCGACGAGGTCCGCGAAGCCCTCCAGATCGGACCGGACACCCCCATCCTGACGACGGACGCCCGGCACCGCGCGGACGCCAAGAGCGCGCTCATCACGCTGGTCGAGCACGCCCTGATGGCCCGGCTGCGCTGAGACCACGGCTCCACGGCGAAGGCCCCGTACTCCTCGAGGAGTACGGGGCCTTCGCCGTGATGCTTGTCCCTCAGGCCATCGACGGGCCTGAGGGGCTGTTCTCAGCCCTGCCAGCTGTGCGGGGCGCGGAAGCCGGGGGTGCGCTCCAGCCGACGCCAGCCGGCCGTGCTGCGGCCACGGCGGGCGGGGGCCTCGGGGAGGCTGGCGGCACGGGCGAGCAGGACGGCGGTGATGGCGGCGAGTTCCTCGGGGCCGGCCTGGCCCTTCTCGACGCGCAGCACGGACTCGGCGGGAGTGGCGCTCATGGGGTCTCCGTCTTCTGGGCAGTGGGTCCGGGGCGTGGCAGGGTCGCTGTGGCGGCCCGGACTACTGCGGGGGGTTGCCGTGCTTGCGGGACGGCAGGTCGGCGTGCTTGTTGCGGAGCATCGCGAGCGAGGCGATCAGGACCTCGCGCGTCTCGGCCGGGTCGATGACGTCGTCGACCAGTCCGCGTTCCGCGGCGTAGTAGGGGTGCATCAGCTCGGCCTTGTACTCCTTGACCATGCGGGCCCGCATGGCCTCGGGGTCCTGGGCGTCGGCGATCTGACGGCGGAAGATGACGTTGGCGGCGCCCTCGGCGCCCATCACCGCGATCTCGTTGGTCGGCCAGGCGTAGGTGAGGTCGGCGCCGATGGACTGGCTGTCCATGACGATGTACGCGCCTCCGTAGGCCTTGCGCAGGATCAGCGAGATCCTCGGCACGGTGGCGTTGCAGTAGGCGTACAGGAGTTTGGCGCCGTGCCGGATGATCCCACCGTGCTCCTGGTCGACGCCGGGCAGGAAGCCGGGTACGTCCAGGAGAGTGACGATCGGGATGTTGAAGGCGTCACACATCTGGACGAACCGCGCGGCCTTCTCGGACGCCTCGATGTCCAGGACACCGGCCAGGGACTGCGGCTGGTTGGCCACGATGCCGACGACCTGGCCGTCGAGCCGGGCCAGGGCGCACACGATGTTGCGGGCCCAGCGCTCGTGGACCTCCAGGAAGTCGCCGTCGTCGACGAGCTCCTCGATGACCTTGTGCATGTCGTACGGCCGGTTCCCGTCGGCCGGGACCAGGTCCAGCAGGACGTCGCCGCGCCGGTCGGCCGGGTCGTCGCTGGGGACGACCGGCGGGTTCTCCCGGTTGTTGGAGGGCAGCATCCCGATCAGGTAGCGCACCTCGGCGATGCAGGTCTCCTCGTCGTCGTACGCGAAGTGCGCGACGCCCGAGGTCTCGGCGTGCACGTCCGCGCCGCCGAGGCCGTTCTGCGTGATCTCCTCGCCGGTGACCGCCTTGACGACGTCCGGTCCGGTGATGAACATCTGCGACGTCTCACGGACCATGAACACGAAGTCGGTGAGGGCGGGGCTGTAGGCCGCGCCGCCGGCGCACGGGCCGAGCATCACGCTGATCTGCGGGATGACGCCGGAGGCCCGGGTGTTGCGCTGGAAGATGCCGCCGTAGCCGGCGAGCGCGCTCACACCCTCCTGGATGCGGGCGCCGGCGCCGTCGTTCAGCGAGACCAGCGGGGCACCGGCCGAGATGGCCATGTCCATGATCTTGTGGATCTTGGTGGCGTGGGCCTCGCCCAGGGCTCCCCCGAAGATCCGGAAGTCGTGCGCGTAGACGAAGACGGTGCGGCCGTCGACCGTGCCCCAGCCGGTGATGACACCGTCGGTGTACGGCTTCTTGGCCTCCAGGCCGAAGCCGGTCGCCCGGTGCCGGCGCAGCTGCTCGACCTCCTTGAACGAACCCGGGTCCAGGAGCAGCTCGATGCGTTCCCGGGCCGTCAGCTTGCCCTTGGCGTGCTGTGCCTCGGTCGCCCGGTCACTCGGTCCGCGCCGCGCCTGCTCGCGCAGTGCCAGCAGTTCGGCCACCCGGCCTCGGGTGTCGCTCGGCTCGCCCGGGATTTCGTCCACAACGGTCATGCATCGACCCTACGAACCCGACCATGAAACCGCGCCGTCGACTCCGAACAGTCTCCTGCCCCGTTTCCTGGTGGCACCTGACAGAAGCGGCACGCCGTGCAGCCCATCCGCCAGCTCAGGGCGCGCTTTCGTTGTGGGCCTCCGACAAAGCCGCCGATGTGGCGTGGGGCACATCGCATGCCACGCGCCACGCCGCCTCCCGCACCGCAATGGCAGAGGGGCGGCGCCACGGACGGCGCCGCCCCCGCGTCGGTCAGGCGGTCATCCGCCGCAGTGGAAGCGGGCGGAGCCCCAGTCCGCGTGGTCGTTGCCGTTGCCGTCGCCGCCGTCTCCGACGACCAGGTCGACGTACTTCGCGCCGGTGACGTCGGCGTCGAGCGCGTACGCCGGGTCGGCCGCCGTCAGCACCGGTGACGCCGTCTTCTCCGTCCCGTCCGCCTCGACGGAGAAACGCACCGTACCGCGTGAGGTCTGGGCGTCGTCCACCCCCACCTCGGCGGTGAAGGAGGTGCACCGCCCGCCCAGGTGGTAGCGGATCCTCGCCGGGGCGTGGGTGCCGAGCCCCTTCTCGTAGCCGACGCCGCCGATCTTCAGCGGGGTGCCGTCGCCGCCGCCGGCCTCGCCGTTGGACCGGTCCCGCTCGACCGGCCCCCAGCCGTTCTCGGCGGACGTCCAGTCCAGGTCACTGGCCCAGCTGTCGGTCGTGGGCGGCGGGGGCAGGGTCCGGACGGTGCTGCGCGCCTCCAGGGCGCGCGTGGTGCCGCCCACCGTGTACGCGCCGGTGGCCTCCAGCTCGTACGCCTGGTACGCGGCGTCCACGGGGGGCGTGACCTGCCAGGCGGCGGCGGCCTCGGCGCCCGCGGCGACCGAGTCGAAGGCGACGGGGCCGGTCGCCTTCGCGGTCCAGCCCTCCGGGACGTCCAGGTCCAGTTCGACGCCGGTGGCCGCATCCGTCTCGTGGTTGGTGAAGGCGGCCTTCACCTCATGGGCGGCGCCGGGCTCCAGTGCCTGCGATCCGGCGGTCAGGGACAGGGTGGCGCAGGCGGCCCGCTCGGCGGCCGGGACGGGACCGAGGTCGGTCACGGTGAAGGCGTCGAGGACGAAGTCGGCGCCCTCGGGAGCGCCCGCGAGCTTGCGCAGCCCGGTCCAGGTGTCACCGCAGCCGGCGGTGAGGGTCTCGGTGAAGTGGCCCGTGGTCCGCTGCTGCCCGATGGGGGTGCTCCGGGTCTCGGTGGAGGTCGGGGCGGTCCCGTCGCCGGTCCGGTCGTAGCCGTCGACCCAGGCGTAGGCCCCGGCGTGGCTGGACTGGTAGTCGAACTCGACCCGGTAGCGGTGGCCGTCGGTCAGGGGCGCGGTCCAGGGCGCGGTCCGGTAGACGAGGCCCTCGTTCTCCTCGTGGGCCTTGAGGGACTCCTTGCCGCCGAGCACGTCGTCGACGAGCTTTCCGTTCCAGCCGGCCTGGGTGTAGGGGGCGTGCAGCTGGGAGATGCTCGTGCGGGGGTCGGTGGAGCCGCCCGCGCCGCCCTTGAGGAAGGGGCCCCAGCCCTGGTCGACGTCCTCGAAGTCCTCGTACACGACGGTGTCCCGCTTCGTCGCCGGGTCGTTGGCGACGATCCGCACGTCGTCGGTCCGCACGGTGGCCACGGCGCCCTCGGCCGCCTCGACGCGCAAGGTGGTGCGGCCGTTCGCGGGGGCCGTGAAGGTGACCTTGGCGCGCTGGAAGTAGGTGCCGTGCCAGTCGGACGCGGCGACCTGGTCCTTGACGGTGGACCGGTCCACCGAGACGGACCTGCCTCCTGCCGACAGGGTGGTGTGCCGGGTCTTGCCCGGCTGGACCTCGACGAGCGCGGAGGCGGTGTAGCGCGCGCCCGGATCGAGTCCGGTGATCTTCTGCGAGAGCGCCGCCTTGCCGGTACCGGAGAGCTTCGCGCTGTTGCGCCCCTGGCCGTCGGTGTCCCGGGTGACGGTGCCGGTCTTCGACCAGGCGCCGAGCTTCGCGTCGTTGAAGCCGGGGTCCTCGACCGGGGTGCCCTCGCCCCACTTCGGGGCGGCGGCCTTCGGGGCCGCGGAGGGGTAGAGGACGTACGGCCGCCCCGCCTCGGCGTCGAGGGTGATCCTCCCGTTCACGGGGCGGACGGTGCCGGTCTTCTTCCGGCCGTTGTCGGTCAGCTCGTAGACGGTGTAGGCGCCCTTGCCGGGCACCGCCCAGCTGCTGGTGCCGCCGTCCTCGCTGTAGTGGTACAGCTTCTTGCCGCCGTCCCAGGGCAGCAGGTAGTCACCGCCGGAGAGGACCTTGCGGCCGTGGTCGTAGAAGGTCCGTTCGCCGTTCTCGACGGTGCCCCGCAGCCCGCCGGTGAGGGTGATGTCGTCGCCGTCCCAGCGCGTGATCTGCTGCTGCTGGAGGTACTTGGCGGGGAGGTTGCGCTGCCAGATGTTGGCGGTGAAAGCGTTCCAGTCGGTCTCTCCGGTCCAGCCCTCGAAGTCGACGAGCGCGCTCTGGCCGAGGACCGGGTCGTTGTTCCAGACGTCCTTCTCGCCGTTGCGGATGAACCTGATGATCTTGGAGTTCAGCCCCTTGTTGGTGGCGCCGCCGTAGTCGAGGTCGTTGGCCCAGTGCGACCAGAGCGAGCCGCGCTCGAACTTGTCGGCCCATTCGGTGCCGACCTTCCAGCCCTGCTGCTGGACGGCGCGCAGGGTCTTGTCCGCGATCCAGCCGTGCGAGTAGTAGACGTCGATGTAGAGGAAGGCGAGGTTCTCGTCGGTCTCGTCGCGCAGCCGCTGGAAACGCTCGGCGAGGTCCCCGCTGTTGATGTCGCGGCGCTGGTCGATGTAGTAGCTCTGGTTGAGCCAGTTCCAGCCCGGGGAGTCCTTGTCGACCAGCTCCTCGTCGAACGCCTTGGCCTCGGGGTAGGCCTCGGTGGCGTTGACGTGGACGCCGAAGGTGGCGCCCCACTTCTCGCCGTCCTTCAGCAGTGTGTTCAGGTCCTTGAGCCCGCCGGCCCGCTTGTTGTAGTTGCCGCCGTAGTCGGGGTGGGCGGAGTCGTGGCCCTCCGAGCCGTAGCCCTTGAGCAGGGCGAGCTGGCCCAGACCGTCCGTCGCCAGCGAGATCCGCTTGACGTCGTCGAGGGTGCGCAGGAAGGGGTGGGTGGCCTGGCTGGCGAAGTTGAACGGGATGTGGGTGACGACCCGGTTCGCGGTGTCCTCGGAGCCCGGTGCCTTGACTCCGATGGACCGGAAGGCCACCGCCCCGTCCTGCCAATCGACGGCCTTGTCGCCGTTGGCGTCGGGCGTCACGACGACCTTCGCCCAGGGGAGGTTCTCCCCGCTCTCCGGCTTCGGCGCGCCCTCGCCGCGGTAGGTCCACCGGCCGGACCACACCCCGACCCGGACGCTGCCGTCCTCGGCCTTGCGGGCCTGGTGCCAAAAGCGGGCGTCGTCGCCGCCGGTGGCGCCCGAGGGCTTGTCGTAGCTCGAGTTGGACTCGACGGCCGCCGCGAGCCGGCCGGTGTTGGCCAGCGCGTACGAGGCGCCGACCGGTGAACTGTCGGCGGAGGTACGGTCGGTGACCTTCGCGAAGACGTCGGCGGTCCTGGTGGAGTCCGGATCGAGCTGGGTGAAGGCGGTGGCGGCGCCGGTCTCGGTGGACGCCACGGAGATCAGGTCGTGCCCGGGTATGTCGATGGTGCCGACCCGGAAGGCCCCGGTGTCCCGGACGCCGGTCACCCGGAAGGTGGTGACGCGTCCGGTGACGGAGAGGGAGGCGTCGATCTCGACACCCGGCAGGTCGTCGAAGACCAGGGTGTAGCGGGCGGTCGAAGCGGTGAAGGCGGGCGCGCCCTTGAGCTTCACGGGGTGTGCGGTGCCGTTGAGGGTGACCGCGGTGACCGGCCGGGTGCTGCCGGTCAGCCGGGCGCCGCCCGCCCGGTCGGTGTACGTCAGCACGCGCGGGAAGTCCCGGGCGACGGCGACGGAGAGCTGCGCGGAGGTGAGGACGGCGGCGGACGCGGTGCCGGTCTCGGCCGGTGTCGCGGGGGGTGGCGGGCCTGCGGCCGAGGCGGGCAGCGCGCCGCCCACGAGGGCCAGGACGGCGGCGGAGGCGGCGGCCACGGCCGCCGAAGGGAATCTGAGGGACATGGGCAACGAGTAATCCCGTTCCAGGTCCGGGGGTCAACGGTCCGCAGCTCAGCGGGCCGTACCAGTCCAACAACCGTTGTCCGTTAGTCCAAGTCACCCGTCCCGCACCCCTGTCGGCCCCCTGGGCCGGCTCGTGTCCGCCGAGTGGGCACGGCGGAGGCGTTCGTCGGATCATGGCGTCGGGTTGTGAAGAAACCTCGCCTCTGAGAGCGCTCTCAGACATAACTCTTGACGCTTGCCGTGCGCATGGCGAGAGTGGTGCGCATCGCAGACGGCCCCCACGCGTGGCCTTCCCTCCGACCCCGTCTGCCGCCCCCACACCTCGGGAGTCCCTTCGTGATTTCGCGCAGAATGTTCCTGACCGGCGCCGCCGCCTCCGCGACCGCGCTCACCTATCCGCTCTGGGGCACCGCCCTGAGCCCGCGCACGTCGGCGGCGGCCGCCACGTGCGAACTGGCCCTCGAGAACCGTTCGTTGCCCGGTACGGTGCACGCCTACGTCACCGGTCACGAGCAGGGCACCGACAGCTGGGTGCTGCTGCGGGCCGACGGCAGCGTGTACCGCCCCGAGTCGCCGGGCGCTCCGCAGACCCCTCTGCCGGTGGACTGCGCCATCCCGCTGAACGGCGCCGGCGCCGGCCCGGTCGTCCTGACGCTGCCCCAGATGTACGGCGCGCGGGTCTACTTCGTCCGTGACGACAAGCTGGACTTCTACCTGAACCCGGGCCCCTCGCTGGTCGAGCCGGCCTTCGCGACGCCCACCGACCCGAACTACGGGCGCACCTGGTCGTTCTGCGAGTTCACCTTCAACCCGCAGCAGCTGTACGCGAACATCAGCTACGTCGACCTGGTCACCGCCCTGCCGATCGGCCTGACCCTGGAGGGCGACTCCACCCACACCGTCGCCCCGCTCCCGGACGGCGCCGTGCAGCGCATCGCCGACGACCTGACGGCCCAGGCGGCCGCCGACGGGCAGCCGTGGGACAAGCTGGTCACCCGTGGCTCGGACGGCCAGGTGCTGCGGGTCGTCTCGCCGCAGAACCTGATGGCGCCGTACTTCGACCGGCCCGACGAGATGCCGTTCCGGGACCTGTTCGCGGCCCAGATCGACGAGGTCTGGGAGAAGTACCGCTCCACCGACCTGCGGATCGACCTCCAGGGCGGCCGGGGCACCCTGGCGGGCCGGGTCAGCGGGGACACGCTGACCTTCGAGGGCGGACACACCTTCTCCAAGCCCACCTCGAAGGACATCTTCACCTGCAACCACGGTCCGTTCACGAACAACCCGAGCGACTCGGACGACAAGAAGGCGCTGCTGGCCAGGATCGCGGCGGGCTTCAACCGGTCGATCATGCTGAGCCACCCCAGCCAGCCGAACGGCACCTCGGTGGCGGACTACTACCAGGACGCGGTGACCAACCACTGGTCGCGGGTCGTCCACGCGAACTCCCCCATCGGGTACGCGTTCCCGTACGACGACGTACGCCCCGACGGTGAGCCGGACGTCTCGGGCGCGGCGAACGACGGCAACCCCCGGCGCTTCACGGTGAGCGTGGGTTCCTGACCGGTTCTTCCGGTACCCGGCCGACGGGCCGGACGGGCCTCGTACCCGTTCCGGCCCGTACGGCCCAGCCGGGCCTGCGGACCCGGCGGGGGTGGCGGATCGTTGGTGGATGCCCCCTCTCGACGCGACGCCCGCCCCCGAGCCCGGTACCCGGACCCTCCTGCACGGTCTGCGGCTGATCGACGGCAGCGGCCGTCCGCCGGTGCCGGAGGCCGCCCTGCTGATCGAGGACGCGACGGTCCGCTGGGCCGGACCCGCGCACGCCCTGCCCACGGACCTCGCCCCGTCGACACGGGTGGATCTGGGCGGACGGACCGTGTGCCCGGGATTCATCGACAGCCAC
Organism: Streptomyces sp. SirexAA-E; assembly: GCF_000177195.2. Taxonomy (GTDB): domain Bacteria; phylum Actinomycetota; class Actinomycetes; order Streptomycetales; family Streptomycetaceae; genus Streptomyces; species Streptomyces flavovirens. The sequence continues at coordinate 5,267,290 of NC_015953.1, read as the reverse complement.
GTGCACTTCGCCCTGCCGGGGCCCGCCGGCAACCCCCTCCAGGGCCTGTACGAACTGCCCAGCTACCGGACCCTGAAGGTCCTGGACCGGCTGCGCGCCACCCTGGAGAACGGCGTCACCACCGCCCGCGACCTGATGGGTCTGGACGCGGGCTTCCGGCAGGCGGTGGCGGAGCGGAAGGTCCCCGGCCCCCGGCTGCTGGTGTCGGTCACCATGCTCAGCCAGCGCGCCGGACACGCCGACTTCACCCTTGCCGGGGGCATCAACGGGCTGGCCGTCGCCGTCGCCTTCCCCGAGAGCCCGCGCAGCCTGGTCGGCTCGGTGGACGACATGCGGGCCCGCGTGCGCGACCTGGTCGCGGTGGGCGCCGACTGCGTCAAGCTCGCCACGAGCGGCGGTGTCACCTCTCCGCACGACCGGCCGGAGTGGCTGGGGCTGCGGCCGGAGATGATCCGGGCCGCGGTCGAGGAGGCCCAGGCCTACGGCGGGCTGCCGGTCGCCGCGCACGCCATCGGCCGGCCCGGCATCGAGGCCGCCGTACGCTCCGGCGTCACCAGCATCGAACACGGCTACGCCCTGGACGACGAGCTACGGGCGGAAATGGTCGATCGCGGCCAGTACCTGGTGCCGACGCTGCTGGAGACGACGCAGGACCTGGACCCTGCGCGCACCTCCCCGTCGGCGTACGAGAAGGGAGTGCGCTGGCATCGGACCGCTCAGGAGTCGGTGGCCCGGTCGGCGGCCGCCGGGGTCCGGATCGCGATGGGCACCGACAGCGGGCTGGCCGTCGGCCACGGCCACAACCTCAAGGAGCTGGGGCTGCTGGTGGACATCGCCGGGCTGACCCCCATGGAGGCGATCGTGGCCGGGACCGCGACGGCCGCCCGGCTGTGCGGGGTGGGCGAGGTGACCGGCACCCTGGAGGCGGGCAAGGCCGCCGACCTCGTGGTCACGGACGTCGACCCGTTGGCCGACCTGGCCTTGCTGGGCGAGCCGGACCACATCCTGGCGGTGGTGAAGGAGGGCCGGCTCGCCGTCGACCGGGCGGGCCTCTTCGGCGGCGGAACCCTGCCGGCGCTCTGCCCCTGAGCCGCCCGCCCCGTACGCGACCGTGCCCCCGGCCGGCCCTTGAGTTCCGGTGACCGGGGGCACGCTCATGCGTCCGGTCAGCAGCCGCCGCAGTTGTGGTACGTCACGTCCCAGTGGTTGCCCTCGTCCGCGTAGACGTTGCCGGATCCGGACCGGTACTGGGGGGCACCGTCGCCGCGCAGTCCGATGTAGGTGAAGGCGCTCTTGACGTAGTTGGTCAGGCAGGTGCTCTTGCCGAAGTCGAGCTTGTAGCCGTTCCAGTGCGAGTAGGTGCCGCTCGCGTGCCCGGTCTCGGTGCCGCCGGTGATGTTGAGCGCGCAGCCCGTGGCGCTCTTGAGCGTCTGGGCGCCCTGGGCGGTCGGCAGGTTGAGCTGGTCGAAGGACGTGCAGGTCGAGACGTTGCGGTTGGAACAGCCGCCCGACGACGACCAGGTGATCCCGGAGGAGCTGAAGCGGGAGGTGGCCTGGGCGTGCGTCAGCTTGGTGACGGCGTGGGCCTCGGTCGTACCGCCGGCACCGAGGACGCCGACGCCGGGTGCGAAGAGGACACCGAGGACGAGGGCGAGGGCGGTCAGGGCCGAGCGGAGTATCGGACGGGTCAGCATGGGGGAGATTCCTCCTGCTCATGACAAATAGGGGGACGTGCGCTGCCGTGCCGTGCGGGTGGGGCAGGGAGATCCTGCCCGGTTCTACGCGCGTCCGCCAGAGGGCGGGAACCACCGATACGGCACCCGGAACGCACCGCCGGAATCGACCGTCACACTGATGTTGAACTTTGAACAAAACCGGTCTACAGTCGAAGTCGTTGAAGCTTAAACAACAACTTCGACGGCCGCTCGTCTGCACACGTCCCCCGAGGAGGAGCCATGGCTCTGTTCAACCGCAAGAACAACGACGCCCCGTCCACCACCGCCACCCTCGCCGTGGACCCGGCGCCGGCCGCCCTGACCGGCGACTACACCATCGACCCGGCGCACAGCAGCATCGGCTTCACCGTGCGCCATGCCATGGTCACCAACGTGCGCGGCTCCTTCGGTGAGCACGAGGGCACGCTGAAACTGGACGGCTCCGACCCGTCCCGCTCCTCCGCCTCCATCGACGTCAAGATCGCCAGCGTCGACACCGGCATCGCCGACCGCGACGGTCACCTGGTGAGCGGCGACTTCTTCGACGCCGAGACCTTCCCCCTGATGACGTTCCGCTCCACCTCGGCGGAGCAGCTCGGCGGCGACACGTACCGGATCACCGGCGACCTCACGATCAAGGACGTCACGCGCCCGCTCTCCATCGACCTGGAGTTCAACGGCTCCGCCACGGACCCGTACGGCAACCAGCGCGTCGGCTTCGAGGGCGGCGCCGAGATCCTGCGCTCGGACTGGGGCCTCACGTACAACGCGGCGCTGGAGACCGGCGGTGTGCTGGTCGGCGACAAGGTCAAGCTGACCTTCGACATCTCCGCGATCAAGGCCACCCCCCAGGCCTGACCCCCCGGACGACGCCGAGCGCCCGCCTCCGCCCCTCATGGGCAGGGCGGGCGCTCGGCGTGCCCGTCTGCGGTCGGCCCCCTGGCAGAGCCGTCGCGGACCGACGAGGGGGTCGCCTCGCGCCGCCTCGGGTTCTGCGCGCCCGTCGGTGAAGCCGACTCCGCTGTAGCCGCCGTGCCGGGTCACGCCGTGCGGCGGACCTTCAGCGCGTTGTCCGTGCGGGTGGTGGGGTTGCCGTCCGGGTCGTTCTGGACGCGTTCGTGCTCGTCGCTGAGCAGGACCTCCCAGGCGCCGTCCGGCAGTTCGAGGGAGGCCAGCACCTCGTCCGGGGTCGGGAACCGGACGCCGGGGTCCGGGTTGTGCTCCCAGTGCGGGAAGCCGGCGTGTCCGACGACCAGGAGTACGCCTCCGGGGGCGACGGCCCGGGCCGCCCGGTGCAGGATCGCCTCGCGCGGCAGCTCACCCATGGAGTGCAGGAACTGCGCCGAGACCAGGTCGAACTCCCCCTCCGGGAAGGTCGCCCCCAGGTCGTGCCACTGCCAGTCGACGCGGTCGGCCACCCCGGCCTCGGCCGCGTGGGCGGCCGCACGCTCCAGAGCGACCCGGGAGATGTCGGTGGCGGTGACCTTCCAGCCCCACCGCGCTAGCCAGACCGCGTCGGCGCCCTCACCGCAGCCGAGGTCCAGGGCGCGCCCGGGCTTCAGGCCCTCCACCTCGCGTACCAGCACGGTGTTGGGGTTGCCGCTCCAGATCCGCTCGCTCTCGCGGTAGCGGTCGTCCCACATCTCGGCGTCGGTACGGGCCGTGGTGTCGTCGCTGGTCATCGTGTCTCCGTAAGTCCGTGACGGCTGTCGCCGAGCACGCGCTCGGCGACCTGGCGCTCGGCCTCGGCCGAGAAGGGCAGGGGGCCGCGGCGGGCCTCGACCGCGCGCCGGGTGTCCTCGGTCACGAGGTCCATGTTGATCATCGAGGCCGCCTTCAGTCCTGCGGCCGCCGAGCCGATGACCTGTTCCATGGGGTTGGCGACGTTGCCCGCCACCCATACCCCGGGGATCTCGGTGGCCCCTGCGGGATCGGCGGCGACGTGCGAACCGATCACGTGCCCGGCCACCTCCATGGCGGTCGGGGCGAGCCCGAGGGTCTCCAGGACCCCGGACCGCGCGGTGAAGCGGGGCTGGACCACGACCGCCTCGCGCGGGATGACGGCGCCCGAGGCCAGCCGGACCCCGGTGATCCGGTCGTCCGTCACCTCCAGCGCGACCACCTCGCCGTCCGCCACGGCGATGCCCCGGGCGGCGAGCTGCTCGTACTCCTCGTCACCGAAGTCCACCGCGGTGTGCCGGAACAGCACCACGTCGTCGGTCCACTGCCGCCACAGCAGCGCCTGGTGCACGGCCATCGGGCCGGCCGCCAGGATGCCGACGGGCCGGGCCCTGACCTCCCAGCCGTGGCAGTAGGGGCAGTGCAGCACGTCGCGGCCCCAGCGCTCGGCCACGCCGGGTACCGGCGGCAGCTCGTCCACGAGTCCCGTGGTGACCAGCAGCCGACGCGCCTCGACGGCGGTCCCGTCCTGCTGTACGACCCGGAACCCGCCGCCCGGCAGCCTCCGGGCCGCCACGGCCTCGCCCTCGACGATCTCGGCACCGTAATCGGCCGCCTCCGCGCGGCCGGTGGCCAGCAGTTCCAGGGGCGGAACACCCTCACGGCCCAGGTAGTTGTGCGCGTGGGACGCGGGCGCGTTGCGCGGGCTGCCCGCGTCGATCACGAGCACCGAACGCCGGGCCCGGGACAGCGCGAGCGCCCCGCTCAGCCCGGCCGCCCCGCCACCGATGACCACCACGTCGTACCGCTGATCTCTGTCGATCGAATCGCTCATGCGAAACACCTCCGTCTACGGCAGAGAGTGCGCCCGCGACCCCGATTCGACAAACTTGCTTGCCGAAGCGGCAAACTCGCACCACACGATCTTCCCGGGGTCCCGCTCCCCCACGCCCCACGCGTCGGCGAGTGCCCCGACCAGCACGAGTCCGCGCCCGCCCTCCGCGTCGGGGAAGAGGTCCGCGGCCGGGCGGACCCGGCCGCCTCCGCTGTCGTGGACCTCGATGCGCAGGCCCTCCCCCCAGGTGATCCCGACCTTGAAGCCCCGGCCGGGCGGCACGCCGTGCACCAGCGCGTTGGTGGCGAGTTCGGTCACGCAGAGCAGTACGTCGTCGACGGGCAGTCGACGGCCCGATGGTTCTGCTGGAGACACCCGACCACGATCAACTGGCCTACGTGGAAGGGCAGCGCGTCAGCTTTCTGATCGATGACCTGGACGAGGTCAGCGTGCCGCAACAGGAATACGGGATGCTTCGTTCGCAGGCGCTTTCCCCGGAGGAGAGCATGCGCCCGCCAGCCGGCTGCCGCCCACGGGCGCCCTCGCCCTGCCGGTCCCACGTGACCTTCTGTCATTCTGCTTGCCATGTCCGCACGCAATCGACGGCTGCCCCGGCACCGCGCCTGGCCCCTGACCGCCACCGACGTCAACGAGTGTCTCGGCTCGTTCATGTCGCATGTCACGGACCTGCAGTTCCTCACCGGGCATGACAGCGGGACCATCGTCCTCGGGGCGGCATGGGTCGCTCCGGACCCGCACAACTACGGCCACGGCGTCCATCCGGACGCGGTCGGCTTCCGGGTCGACGTCCACCCGGTCGATGCCGCCGACCGTGCCGCCACCCGCGCCGTCCTGCGAGCGCACGCCCTCCCGCAACTCCACGCGTGGATCGCGCAGGGGATCGCCGCCGACGACACCTGGCAACTGACCCCTCACCGGCACTACTGGCGGCTCACCGACGGCCACCTCACCCATCGCGACGAAGCGTGACCCGAGTCCGGTGGCCGCCGTCGGGCCGCCCACCGACGGCCATAGGGCCCGGAGCGGCAGCCGAAGCCCCTGTCGGCGTTACCAGATCCGCCCCTCAGGAAGGCGGGCCACGCCGGGGGCCGACAGGTGCAGGACCTCGTAGCGTTCGGTGGCCGCCTCGTCCGGGGCCACGGCGTCCTCCCACAGGACGAACCGCATCAGGTGCCAGGACTGCGGGTCGAAGGCGAGAGCGGCGGTGTGTACGTCCTCACGGCGGGCGACCCCCCGGAGTTCCGCGGTCTCGTGCTCGATCAGCGCGGCCAGGCCGAGCCCGGTGCCGTCCGGGTCGGAGCCGGCCGGGACCGGGGTGAGGCGGCGCGAGGCGGCCCGGGGGGTCGCCGTGCGGGCGGGGCCGGTGTGGCAGGCGACGCCGGTCCAGTGGTGGACGGCGGGGCGGCCGAAGTCACGGACGATGTTCTGGAATCCGCCGCCGCCGACGAGGAAGTGGGCCATCGCGCCGGTGTCGTTCCACAGGTAGAAGGGCGCGTACTGGTTGACCGGCGAGCCGTCGACGCCACGCTCGCGGATGACATAGGCCTTCAGTCCCAGTCCGGGGCGGTCGTCGAGGAGGTGGCCGCCGACGGCCACCCGCTCGCGGATGATCCCCATGTCGTAATCGGCGGGCAGGGTGATCTCGTACTGCTTGGCATACATGGACGGTGCTGCCTCTCTCGGTCGGGTCAGGGGTCAGGCCGACGTGGTGCGTCCGGCCAGCAGCCCCAGCGCCCCGGCGACCGCCTGGTCGAACGGGTCGACGGAGTCGGCGGCGCGGGCCAGGACGTAGCCGCCCTGGAGGACCGCGACGATGGTCGCGGCGGTGGTCTGCGGGTCGAGTGCGGCGTCCAGTCCGCCGTCCCGGCACCCCTCGGCGACGACCTCGGCGAGGCGTCCGCGCAGCCAGGCGAGGGTCTCCTCGACGGGGGCCCGCAGGACCGGGTCGGCCATCAGGTCGGGGTCCTGGGTGAGGCCGCCGATCGGGCAGCCCTTGAGGACCTCCCGCTCACGGAGCAGGTAGGCGGTGATCCGTTCGACGGCGGTGCCGGGGGTGGAGAACTGCGCCTCGGCCTTGGCGCGCATCTCCTCGGCGGTCCGGGTGATCGCGGCCAGCGCGAGATCGGGCTTGCCCGCGAAGTGGTGGTACATGCTGCCCTGGCCGGCTCCGGCCCGCTGCTGGATGGCCTTGGGGCTGGTGGCGGCGTAACCGCGCTCCCACAGCAGCTCCCGGGTGCTTTCGATGAGGCGTTCCGCAGTGCTCGTACCCATGCTGTACATACTAGTAGGTACAGCATGGGTACGAAGAAGGGCGGCACTGTACGTGCCGCCCTTCTCGACCGGTGTCCGGTGTGCCTACTTCATCTTCTCCGCGAAGAGCGGGACCACCTTGTCCAGCGCGTACACCGTCGACAGCACCGAGTCGGTGGCGAACGCCTGGCTGAGGCCCTCGTCGTCGAAGACGAGGGAGTGGCCGGCCTTCACGGACGGGACCGCCTTGTACAGCGGGTCGTTGCTGATGTCGGTGGCCGGGATGCCGATGGGCGACATCACCGTCAGGTCGGCGTCGAGGAGGTCCAGGTTCTCCTTGGATATGGAGACGGAGAAGCCCTTGCCGGCCTTGGCCTGGATGGCCGGGCTGTTCTTGAAGCCGAGACGCTCGACGAAGTCCATGCGCCCGGTGCCGGAGACGTAGGCGCCGTAGCCCTCGGAGGTGCGCGAGCCCAGCGCGATCGTGCTGCCCTTGAACTCGGGGTGCGCCTTCGCGGCGGCCTCGAACTTCGCCTCGGTGTCCGCGATCAGCTTGTCGCCCTTGTCCTTGACGCCCAGGGCGGCCGAGATCATCTCGGTCTGCTTCTCCCAGGAGATCATGTACTGGTCGCCGCCCTTGGGCACGCCCACGGTCGGGGCGATCTTGCTCAGGGTGTCGTACCGCGTCTTGTCGCCGCTGGACTTGGTGTCGAGGATCAGGTCCGGCTGGAGGGCCGCGATCTTCTCGTACTCGGGCTCCATCGTGCCGATGATCTGCGGGGTCTTGTCGTACTTGCCCTTGGCCCAGGGGCCGACGCCCTCGCCGCCGAACGCCAGCCAGTCGCTCGCGCCGACCGGCTGTCCGCCGAGCGCGAGGACCGTCTCCGCGTCGCCCCAGCCGAGCGCGACGATGCGCTTGGGGGCCTTGTCGACGGTGACCTCGCCGAACTTCGTCGCGACCTTCGCGGGGAAGGCGCCGTCGGCGGCGCCGCCCGAGGAGGAGGCGGACGCGGAGCTGTCGGAGTCGTCCGAGGAGCCGCACGCGGACAGTCCCACGAGCAGGGCCGCGACGGCACCCGCCATGAGTACGGGGGTGCGGCGGGGGCGCCGGGCGCGGGGGGTGCGGGAGACGGAATCGTTCATACCCATTAGGTTAGCCTCACCTAAAGAGGACGATGCCGCCGGGGCCCCCTCCCCCGCCTCAGGCGGCCGCGCCCTTGACGTGGTGGCGGCCGAGGGGGACCACCATCGGTGTCGCCGACGCCGGGTCGTCCAGGACGGTGCACCGCATCCCGAACACCTCGCCGACCAGTTCCTCGGTCACGATGTCGCGGGGCCGGCCCTCGGCGACGATCCGGCCGCCCTTCATGGCGATCATGTGGTCGGCGTACCGGCAGGCCAGATTCAGGTCGTGCAGGACGGCGACCATGGTGACGCCGCGCTCCCGGTTGAGGTCGGTGAGCAGGTCGAGGACGTCCAGCTGGTGGCTGACGTCCAGGAACGTCGTCGGCTCGTCCAGCAGGAGTATGTCCGTGCGCTGCGACAGCGCCATGGCGATCCACACCCGCTGGCGCTGGCCGCCCGACAGCTCGTCCACCGGGCGGTCGGCCAGTTCGAGGACGTCGGTGGACAGCAGTGCCCGCGCGACCGCCTCGTCGTCCTCGGCGGTCCACCGCCGGAACCAGCCCTGGTGCGGGTACCGGCCGCGGCCGACCAGGTCGGAGACGGTGATGCCCTCGGGTGCGGAGGGGCTCTGCGGGAGGATGCCGAGGACGGCGGCGACCTCCTTCGTCGGCATCTCCTGGATGCTCCGGCCGTCCAGCAGCACGCTGCCCCCGGTGGGCGGGAGCAGCCGGGCCATCGCCCGCAGCAGGGTGGACTTCCCGCAGGCGTTGGGGCCCACGATGACGGTCACCTGTCCGGGCGGGATGCTCACGTCCAGGCCGGTGACGATCTCCCGGTCGCCGTAGCCGAGCCGGACGTCTTGGGCTTGGAGGGTGTGCTCAGCCACGACCGGGCCACGCCTTTCCTTGTCGTCGTCAGGGGTCGCCATGTCAGCCTCCGGCGCCCACGCGGTTGGCGCGGGCCAGGAGGAGCAGCAGGTAGGGGGCGCCGATGATGCTGGTGACCACGCCCACCGGAAGCTGGACCGAGGGCAGCAGGTGCTGGGCGGCGAAGTCGGCGACCAGGACGAGCAGCGCCCCGGTCAGCGCGGAGTGCACCAGGGCAGCGCCCCGGCCCGGTACCAGGCGGCGGGCGATCGGCGCGGACACGAAGGCCACGAACCCGACGGGCCCGGCCGCCGCGGTGGCGACGCCCGCGAGGGCGACCGCGCAGCCCAGGAGCGCCAGCCGCCCGGGTTCGACGCGGGCGCCGAGCCCGGCCGCCGTGTCGTCGCCGAGCTGGAGGGGGCCCAGTGTGCGGGCGGCGAGGGCGGTGGCGGGCAGGAGGACGGCGAGGGCGATCAGCAGGGGCCACAGCTGGTTCCAGGAGCGGCCGTTGAGGCTGCCCGTCAGCCAGCGGAAGGCCTCCTGCGCGTCCGTGGTGTCCGAGCGGGCCATGACGTACCAGACGACGCTGGTCAGACCGGTACCGACGCCGATGCCGATCAGGACGAGGCGCTGGCCGGCGATGCCTTGGCGCCAGGCGAGCAGGTAGATGGCGGCGCCGGAGGCCAGCGAGCCGATCAGGGCGCTGGCGGACAGGGCGAGGCCGCTGACCTGGAAGAGCAGGGCGGCGGTGACGGCCACCGCGCTCGCCCCGGCGCTGATGCCGATGATGTCGGGGGCTGCCAGCGGGTTGCGCAGCAGCGACTGGAAGACGGCTCCGGAGAGCCCGAAGCCGATGCCGACGAGGATGGCGAGCAGGGCACGGGGCAGCCGGAGTTCCAGGACGACGAACTGCGAGCCGCCGTCGCCGCCTCCCAGGAGGGTGTCGACGACCTTGCCCAGCGGCATCACCATGTCGCCGACGCAGAGCGAGAGGGCGAAGACCGCCACCACGCACACCACCAGGGCGGCTCCCACGAGCACGGAGCGCCTCAGCCCCCGGCCGCGCACCGCGGAGACGGTGCGGACCGCGTCGGCGAGGCGGGCGTCGGCCGCGTCCTCGAGTCGTGTCCCGGTCAAAGTTCCACCTGCTTCCTGCGCCGGACGAGCCAGATGAAGGGGACGCAGCCGATCGCGGCCGTGATCACGCCCACCTGCACCTCGCCGGGCGGGGCGATGACCCGGCCGATGATGTCGGCGACGAGGAGCATGATCGGGGCGAGCACCATGCTGTACGGCAGCACCCAGCGGTAGTCGGGCCCGGTGAGGAGCCGGGCGGCGTGCGGGACGGCGAGGCCGACGAAGCCGATCGGGCCCGCGACCACCGTCGCCGCCCCGCACAGCAGCACCACGACGAGCGCGGACACCAGCCGGGCGATCCCGACGCGCTGGCCGAGGCCGCGCGCCAGGTCGTCGCCGAGGGACAGGGTGTTGAGCTGCGGCCCCAGCACCAGTGCGAGCACCACGCCGACGGCGATGAACGGCGCCACCTGCCACAGCACCTCGGAGTCGCGGGCGGTCAGCGCGCCGAGCTGCCAGAAGCGGAACCGGTCGTAGCCCTCGCGGTCCTGGAGCAGGACGGCGCTGGTCACCGAGGTGAGTACGGCGCTCGTCGCGGCCCCGGCCAGGGCCAGCTTCACCGGGGTAGCCCCTTCCCTGCCGAGCGAGCCGACGCCGTACACCAGGAGCGCGGCGAGCAGGGCGCCGAGGAAGCCGAACCAGATGTACTGGGTGGCGACGGTGAAGCCGAGGAAGCTGATCGAGCACACGACGGCGACCGAGGCACCGGCGTTGATGCCGAGGAGCTGCGGGTCGGCGAGCGGGTTGCGGGCCACGCCCTGCATGACCGTGCCCGCCAGGCCGAGCGCGGCACCGGCCAGCAGTCCGGCCACGGTGCGCGGGATGCGCACCTCCTGGACGATGAGCTGGCCCTTGACCGAACGGTCCGGGTCGAAGACCCCGTGCAGCACGTCCTGGAAGGAGACGTCGCCCGCGCCGACGGCGAGGCTCGCCAGGACGGTCAGCAGGAGTACGGCCAGGCCGAGGAGGAGTCCCAGGGCGAGGACGGGGCGGCTGTGCGTGCGGCGTCGCCGCGGTGTGCGGACCGCCTCCTGCTGTTCCTTCGCGCCCTGGAGGACCGGGCCGCTCACGGCCCGGTCACCGCGGCGGACGGCATACGGTTGCGCACTGTCCCTCACCCTTGTTCGTCGCTCCGGGCTCACCCGGGCCCCGGCCGCCGGAACGGCACCCCGGGACGGGGAGCATACGGGAGCATAAGTAAGGTGAGCCTAACAGCGCCAGGCCGGTGCTCCGCCGCCGAGCCCCCCACAAGGTACGGAGAAACTCTTGTCGAACGCCGCGCCCGCGGCCGCCTCCGCCTCCACCCCCGCCGGGGACCCGTTGGCCGGAGCCGTGCCCCTGCAGTCGGCCGACGAACTGCGTGAGATCCTGGGTGACCCGTGGCCCCTGGTCATCGACAAGGTCCATGCCGAGCTCACGGAGGCCGACATCGACCTGCTGGCCCGCGCTCCGTTCTGCGCCGTGGCCACCTCGGACGCCGACGGCAACTGCGACACCTCGCCGCGCGGCGGGGAACCGGGCTTCACCCGGGTCCTCGACTCCCGCACCCTGGCACTGCCGGACCTGCCGGGCAACCGGCGGGGCGACAGCTTCCACAACATCCTGTCCAACCCGCACGTGGGGCTGCTGTACCTCATACCGGGCGCGATGACGGTCCTGCGGATCAACGGCCGCGCCCGCATCCTCACCGACGCCCCCTTCTTCGACGCGATGGCGGTGAAGGGGCGGCGTCCCGCTCTCGCGCTCGTCGTGGAGACAGACGAGATCTATCTGCACTGCCCCGCGTCGATCAAACGCTCGGGGCTGTGGGCCCCGGACACCTGGGAGGGCGCGGCCCCGGCCTGACCGGGCACCGCGCGGGCGCGGACGGGCGGCCGGCTCAGAACCCGCCGCCGTCGAATCCGCCGCCGCCTCCGAATCCGCCGCCGTCGCCGAATCCGCTCCCCCCGAAGCCGGAGGAGTCGAAGTCGGAGCCGGAGAAGTCGCCTCCGCCCCAGTCACCGCCGCCCATGCCGGCGCCGAAGTCACCGCCGCCGTACTCGGCCGCGTAGGCGGGGGTCGAGAGCATCGAGCCGAGCATCGTGCCGACCAGCAGGCCGGGCAGCAGTCCGCCGCCGAAGTAGCCGCCGGCCCAGGGTCCGTACGCCGGTCCGGCCTCCCAGTACGGGCGTCGGGAGCCGTCGCCCACGTCGACCGTACGGCTCATCGGGTCCTCGCCCTCGCGGAGCCGGACCTCGTCCGCACCGCAGACGGGGACCTCCCGGGCGGTGCCGCCGGACGGCCTCCACACCACGTCGGCGACCGACGGGCCGTGCCGGGGGTCGAAGAAGCAGGGCGGCCGGCGGGCGGGGAGCTCGCGGTGGTTGCGCCGGGCGTCCAGGACGGCGAGCGAGTAACGGCCGTCCTCCAGGGCCTGGGTCACGCCCCGGACGTCGGAGGGACGGCGGGCGGCGGCCATGCGGGACTTGGCGTCCTCGTAGGAGTCGAGCGCGCGCTCGTAGTCGGCGCGCATCGCGTCGTCGGCGCCCGCCTCCGCCGGGTGGAAGTCCAGGCGGTCCAGGGTCTCGCCGTAGGAGGTGATGTCCTCGTCCACGACGATCCGGAGCTTGTCGAGGGAGGTCCGCTCCTCCTCTTCCTGGCGTTTGCGGTTGCGGCGGACGACCGTGTACGCGGCGGCGCCGCCGACGACGGCGACCCCGCCGAGGACGATGAGCCCGGCCACCGGGGCGGCGCCGCGCGCACCGCCGTCGTTCGTCCCGCCGGACCAGGAGGCGGGGGCGCTGCCCCGGGCCTGTTCGACGGCGCGGTCGACGAAGGCATCGAGCTGGGCGGCGGCGTCGGTGTCCGTGCCGGGTGCCTTGACGGCGGTGGTGAGGTTGGCGACCGCCCGTACCGGCATCACCTGCGGGTCGGCCCCGGCGTCGAACCCGTCCCCGAGGCGGACGGCGTAGACGCCGGTGATTCCGGTGTCGGTCCGCAGGTTCTGGAGGAGGTCGTCCGGTGGGTAGGCGGACGACTGGGGCAGCACGGCCACGAAGACCGGCTTGTCGGCGTCCTCGATCTTCTTCTCGAGCGCCTTTTCCTGGGAGGGGGAGAGCTGGTCCGCTGCTGCCGGGTCCACGTACACGGGGCCCTGGCGCAGGGCGCGGGCCGCGTCGTCGAGGGTGGCGGGGGCGGCGGCCGGGGCGGCGGGGGACATCGCCAGCACGGCCGCCGAAAGTATCAGCAGCAAACCAGCCCACAGGGGGACGAGCAGCCTCTTCCGCATATATCAAACGTAACCCGGGCGGGTGACGAACGCGTCACCCGCCCGGGTCCGTCCGGCCTGCTACGCCGCTCGGTAGGCGGTGCGCAGCTCGGCGACGGCTCCGGTGAGGTCACCGGTGAGCAGCAGGTGGTCGGCCTCGGCGAACGGCTTGGACACCTTCGCGGTCAGCTTCCCGCCGGTCTTCTGCTGGACCATGAGCCGGGCCTGGTCCACGATCGCCTTGCCCGCCGGAGTGCTGCCGAGCCCCGCCTTCTGGGCGACCTGCGCGGCGACGGCGAGGGCGGCGAGGGTGAGTTCGCCGCCACCGGGCGCCTTCTTCAGGGTGGTCAGTCCCCAGCCGTAGGGGAACTGCGGGTCGTACGCGCTGTCGCCGACGTTGATCGGCAGCTGCGACTCGGACTTCGGCCACGTCACCGGGAGCTGGCCGGTGAAGGCCCGCTTGCCGTAGAGGACGTCGGCGACGCCGTCGCCCTCGGTACCGGGCAGCCAGGAGGCGACCAGCGCGTCGATGTCACCGAGCCGGTCGCCGATGAGCTGGGGGCGTCCGGAGACGATCAGGACCGCGCACCTCATGGCGGCGCAGACCGTGTCGACGGCCTTCTGGTCGGCGTCGCCGAGCTCCAGGTCGTGGCCGTTGCCGACGTCACCGATGCCCTCGGCGTAGGGCGTCTCGCCGACGACGACCACGCCGACGTCGTAGCCGTCGGTGGGGGCGGAGGCGTCCTTCGAGTACGTGGGCTTCGCACCGGTCTTCCTGATGCCCTCCAGGATCGTGGTGCCTTGGGTGGTGGCACCGGAGGCGCCCTGCCAGCTGATGGTCCAGCCGCCGGCCTGATTGCCGAGGTCGTCGGCGTTCGACCCGGCGACGTACACCTTCTGCGAGGTCTTCAGCGGGAGCAGTGCGCCGTCGTTCTTCAGCAGGACCTGGGACTTGGCGGCGGCCTCACGGGCGACCGCGCGGTGCGCCGGAGAGCCGACCTCGTCGAGGTGGGCGGGGTCCGCGTACGGCTTCTCGAAGAGGCCGAGGCGGAACTTCTGGGTCAGGATCCGGGAGACCGCGTCGTCGATCCGGGCCTGGCCGATCCGGCCGGCGGCGACCTCGTCCTGGAGTGTCCTGGTGAACTGCTGGTAGGCGGTCGGGACCATGATCATGTCGAGCCCGGCGTTGACCGAGGTGCGCACGTCGCTCGCGTAGTCGCCGGGGATCTGGTCGATGGCCTGCCAGTCGCTGACGACGAAGCCTTCGAAGCCCATCCGGTCCTTGAGCACGCCGTTGATCATCTCGGCGTGCGCGTGCATCTTCACCGGTCCGACGCCGTCGCCGATGACGTCCAGCGACGAGTAGGACGGCATGACGGTGCCGACGCCCCGCTTCACGGACTCGGCGAACGGCGCCAGGTGGACGGCCTCCAGCTCCTGCCGGGTGACCTTGGTGACGCCTTGGTCGATGGTGTACGACCCGGTGGTGGAGGAGCCGAACTCGGTGCCGCCGTCGCCGACGTAGTGCTTGGCGGTGGCCAGCACCTTGTCGTCGCGGGCCAGGTCCCTGCCGGAGGCGTGGCCCTGCATGCCGGTGATGACGGTCTCCATCGCCTCGACCAGGGCGGGGTCCTCGCCGTACGCCTCGTAGGAGCGGCCCCAGCGTTCGTCGCGGGTGACGCAGACGCAGGGGGCGAAGTCCCACGGGACGCCGGTGGCGCGGACCTCGTTCGCGGTGACGGCGCCCGTCCTCTCGGCGAGCTTCGGGTCACGGCCGGCGCCGATGCCGATGTTGTGCGGCATGATCGTCGAGCCGACGACGTTGTTGTGGCCGTGCACCGCGTCCACGCCGTAGATCAGCGGGATCTGGAAACGGGTGGCCTGCGCCCGCAGCTGGTAGCCGTCGATCATCTTCGCCCAGGCCTCGGGCGTGTTCGGGGTGGGCACGGACCCGCCGCCGGAGAGCAGCGAGCCGAGGTCGTAGGCGGCGATGTCGCCCTGCGACGACAGGGCGTTGCGCTCGGCCTGGGTCATCTGGCCGGCCTTCTCGGCGGGCGACATCCGCGCCAGCAGGTCCTTGACCCGCTTCTCCACCGGCAGCTTCGCGTCCTGGTACGGCAGCCCGTGGGCGTCGATGACGACCTGCGGGTTCTCCTTGGGCGGCTTCGCCCCGGTGACGGTGAGTTCCAGCGGGATCGTCTTCGCCGCGCCCGGGGCCTCGGCCTCGGCGGTGGCGACGGAGACGGTGTGCGTGGTGCCGGAGGCGGTGCCCGCGGGGAAGGTGTGTGTGCCGCTGACCGGTGTGTAGTCCGTGCCCGGCTCGGCGGTGCCGCCCCGGGTGGTGTAGGCAACGGTGACGGGCTCCTCCAGCGGTCCCGATCCGGTGGTGGCGACGGAGATCCCGATGTCCGCGGTGCCGCCGTCCTTGACCGGGTGGACGGCGGAGCCGACGACGACGCTCGCCTTCAGGGCCGGGTCGGCCTTGCCGTAGAGCTCCACGGCGTCCATGGCGAAGGAGCCGGGGGCGCCGGTGGGCAGGGTGAGGGCGTAGCCCCACATCTCGTCGAGCCCGAGGACCTGGTCGATGCCGCCGACGGGCTGGTAGTCCGCGCGGTAGACGAAGTCGGCGAAGGGGATCTCGACCTGGTGCCACCCCTCCCAGTCGTCGGTGAAGGAGGTGGTCCACAGCTCGGAGGCGCCGCCGTGCGCGCCGCCGTCCTTGATCTCGAAGTGGACGCGCTTGCCGGAACCCGGGGGCAGCGGCGCGGTGTTCTGTCCGTACCACCAGAAGCGGATGCCCTGGTGGGCGGTCCAGTCGGCGGGCGGCTCGCCGACGGCGAACTCGTGGCTGTATCCGCCGTATCCGCTGATGTCGTAGGTGCCCGCGAGGACCTTGTCGCCCTCGGGGGCGTCGGCGCGTTCCTCGAAGGCCAGGGTCGGGTGGTCGTCGGCGTCGCCGCCCCAGGTGAACAGGGAGTCGGCGGGCGGGCCGCCGAACGGGACCTCGCCCTCGAAGCGGTCGACGAGGACGGGGGCGGGGTCGTCGCCGTCGGCCGCCGCGCTGGGGACGGCGCCGGCGAGCAGGGAACCGAGGACCGCCGCGGCGGCGAGCGCGGCGGTGACCGGTCTCGCCCGGTGGCGGGCGCGGGTGTACGGGATACGGGGCATGGCGGCTCTCCTGAGTGGTGCACGGGTCCGTGAGGACGGTGGACGGACCGCCCGGCCCCGTCCGTGTGGAGCGGGGCCGGGCGGAAGGACGCGCGCGTTACTTCTGCTCGACCCGTACCCAGTCGATCTCCGCCTTGATGCCGCCCTGTGCGATGCGGTCGACGCTGGACTGCGGAAGGCCCCAGTAGGGCTGGGTGACCTGGTTGTATCCGCCCGGGTAGGCGCCGCCGAGGGCCAGGTTGAGGATCACGTACTGGTTGTGGTCGAAGACCCACTTGCCGCGGGTGGACTCCAGCTTCTGGCGGGAGGTCTGCTGCACGACGCGGTCGTCGACGGTGAAGGTCATGCCTTCGGGGGTCCATTCGACGCCGTAGGTGTGCCACTCGTCGGCCCGGCCGCCGTTCGGGTAGGTCTGGGAGGCGCCGATGTTGCCGTCTGCGGAGTAGCCGGGTCCGTGCAGGCCGGAGCTGGTCCAGTCGCCGTAGCCGATGTTCTCCATGATGTCCGTCTCGCCGGAGCCGGGCCAGGAGACCGCCGGGTCGTCGACGTCGCTGCCCAGCAGCCAGAACGCCGGCCAGAAACCGTCGCCGACCGGGAGCTTCATACGGGCGCTCACCTTGCCGTAGGTGAAGTCGAACTTGGTGTTGGTGTCGACGCGGCCCGAGGTGAAGTCGAAGGTGCCGTTGGGCGTGGGGGTGCAGCCCTTGCAGTACTTGGACTCCAGGACCAGGGCGCCGTTCTCGGTACGGATGTTGTCCGGCGAGTCGACGTAGGCCTGGGACTCCCCGTTGACCGGGCCCATCTCCGTACCGGTGCGCACCACGCGCCACTTGGAGCGGTCCAGGCCGGAGCCGGTGAAGTCGTCGAAGAAGGTGGTGCGGTAGGCGCCGCCGGGGTTCTTGGGCAGGGCGGGGTAGGCGGCGTCCGCGCTGCCGCCGGTGCCCCACACCTGGAACTCGTAGAGCGAGTAGCCGAACTGGGCGGTGGAGGGTGCCGGGTTGTAGAAGGAACGGCGCTCCTTGCCCAGCATCCGGACGTAGCGGCCGGTGGCCGGGGTGGGCAGGTTGATGGTGTCGTGGCGTCCGACGGCCTCGGCCGGGGCCTTGACGTCGGCGCGTCTGGCGGCGACCTCGGCGGCGGAGGGGCGGTGGACGGTCCGCCAGGTCCGGTTGTCGTCGGACACCTGGATCTCGTAGTCGACGGCGTAGGCCGCCTCCCAGTAGAGGTCGACGCTGTTGATGGTGGAGGTCGCGCCGAGGTCGACGCCGACCCAGCGGTCCGCGTTCCAGTCGGAGGACCAGCGGGAGCGGTCCGCCTTCAGGTCGGCGGGCCAGCCGCCGTCGGTGACGAATGCGGGCGAGTTGCCGGCGTGCTGGTAGAGGTCGCCGTAGGCGGGGTGGTTGAGGGCGAGGTTGCTGCGGGTGGTCGAGGCGGGGGCCGGCTCGCCCCCGTAGACCTGGAAGGAGAAGAGGGAGTAGCCCCAGGCCGTGGCGCGTTCGACGCCGCGCATCCGCACGTAGCGGCCGGTGACCTCCTGCGGGTAGGTGTGGGCGGTGACGGTGCCGCCGGTGCCCGCGTCCTCCGTGTAGAAGGGGGTCCAGTTGGTGCCGTCCTTGGAGACTTCCAGGACGTACTTCTTGCCGTAGGCGGCCTCCCACTCCAGCTTCACCTGGTTGATCCGGATGGTGGAGCCGAGGTCGACGCGTATCCAGGCGTTGTCGGCGAAGTCGCTGGACCAGCGGGTGGTGGCGTCGCCGTCGGTGGCGGCGCCCGGTCCGGAGGCGGGGTTCTCGCTGCCGGACGCGGTGACGGCGGCGGGGTTCGCCGCGTAGGCGGACGCCGCGCGGTCGGTGTCCCAGGCCGCGGCGGCGGCCTCGACGGCGGGGTCGGGGGCGGGGGCGGGAGCCGCGAAGGCCATGGGGGCGGCGAGGGCGACCAGGGCCGCGGTGGTGGCGATCAACGTCGTACGGGAGGGCATGTGGGGGTGCTCCTGACGTGTCTCAGTCCTGGTGGACGTTCCGGGTGAGGTGGATCGTGTCGCGGTACCACTTGGCGCTGTCCTTGAGCGTCCGCTCCTGCGTGTCGTAGTCGACGCGGACGATGCCGAACCGCTTGTCGTAGCCGTAGGCCCACTCGAAGTTGTCCATCAGCGACCAGGCGAAGTAGCCCCGGACGTCGGCGCCCTGCGCGCGGGCCTCGGACACGGCTGCGATGTGGTCGGCGAGATAGGCGGTGCGGTCGCTGTCGGGGACGGATCCGTCGGCGGCGACGGTGTCGTCGAAGGCCGCCCCGTTCTCGGTGATGACGGTCGGCAGCGCGTAGTCGCGCTGGAGCCGTACGAGCAGGTCGGTGAGTTCGCCGGGAGTGATCTCCCAGTCCATGGCGGTGCGGGGCAGGTCGCGCTCCACCCCGCGGACGACGGGCAGGCCGTCGGTGTCGGTCGGCGAGCCGTCCTCGGTGACGCCGGAGAACAGGGCGCCGCGGTAGAAGTTGACGCCGAGGACGTCGAGGGGGGTGGCTACGGTCTCCAGGTCGCCGTCCTGGACCGGCAGTTCGATGCCCTGGTCCGCGAGGTCGCGGACGATGTCCTCGGGGTAGCGGCCGTGGACGATCGGGTCGAGGTAGAGGCGGGTGCCCATGCCGTCGGCCCGGCGGCACGCCTCGCGGTCGGCCTCGCTGTCGGTCTCGGGGGTGGCGGTGCCGAGATTGAGGGTGATCCCGAGCTCCAGCGGGTTGTCGCCCGCGGCCTCGCGCATCCGTCGGGCGGCGAGGCCGTGCCCCAGGAGCAGGTGGTGGACGGCGCCCATCGCGTCGCGCATGTCGGTGCGGCCCGGGGCGTGCGCCCCGTAGGCGTAACCGAGCATCGCCGAGCACCACGGTTCGTTCAGCGTCGTCCAGTGCTCGACCCGGTCGCCCAACGCCTCGTAGGCGAGCATGGCGTAGTCGGCGAAGCGGTACGCGGTGTCCCGGGCCGGCCAGCCGCCGGCGTCCTCCAGCTCCTGGGGCAGGTCCCAGTGGTACAGGGTGATCCAGGGCGTGACGCCCTTGTCCTGGAGCTCGTCGACCAGCCGCTTGTAGAAGTCCAGGCCCTTGGCGTTGGCGGGGCCGCGGCCGCCCGGCTGGATGCGCGGCCAGGCCAGCGAGAAGCGGTAGGTGTCGACGCCGAGGCCCGCGATCAGCTCCACGTCCTGGGGCATCCGGTGGTAGTGGTCGCAGGCCACGTCGCCGTGCTCCCCGTTGTGCACGGCGCCCGGGACCCGGCAGAAGGTGTCCCAGATGGACGGGGTCCGGCCGTCCTCCCCGGCCGCGCCCTCGATCTGGTACGAGGAGGTGGCGACGCCCCAGCGGAAACCGGCGGGAAGTCCCTGGACGGCGACGGGCTGCAGGCTGCTGCGGGGCGTGACGAGGTTCATGGTTCTCCGTAACTCCGGGTGTGGTGGGGAAGTGCGCGCGGGGGGCCGGCTCAGGCGGGCGGGGTGTGCAGCCAGCAGGCGACCTCGCGCTCCTGGCCGTCCTCGGGCCGGGTGAGCACGGGGACCTGGCCTGCGCACGGCTCGAAGGCCTTGCCGCAGCGTGGGTGGAAGGCGCAGCCGGTGGGCATCGCCGACAGGTGCGGGGGCGAGCCGGGGATACCGGTGAGCTCGCGGCGCGGGCCGTGCAGTGCGGGGAAGGAGTGCAGCAGGCCGTCGCTGTAGGGGTGCCGGGGGTCGCGGTAGATGTCCGCGGCGCCCGCCTGCTCGACGATCCGGCCGCCGTACATGATCGCGATGCGGTCGGAGAACTCGATCAGCAGCGAGATGTCGTGGGTGATGAACACGACGGAGAAGGAGAGCTGTTCCCGCAGCTCGACCAGCTTGCGCAGGATCTGTCGCTGCATCACCACGTCGAGCGCGGTGGTGGGCTCGTCCATGATGACGATCTCGGGTTCCAGCGCGAGCGCCATCGCGATCATCACGCGCTGGCGCATACCGCCGGAGAGCTGGTGCGGGTAGGCGGCCAGCCGGTCGGCGGATATGCCGACCAGCGCGAGCAGTTCCTCGGCCCGTGCCGTCCGCTCGGCCGCCCGCATCTGCGGGCGGTGGGCCACGAGGACGTCGGTGAGCTGGCTGTGGACGGTGTGCACCGGGTTGAGTGAGTTCATCGCCCCCTGGAACACGATCGACAGCTCCTGCCAGCGGAAGGCGCGCAGCTCGTCCGGGGCCAGGGCCAGGATGTCGACGGTGTCCCCGCCCGGCCGGTGGTAGTGGACGTCACCGCCGGTGATCACGCCGGGCGGGGAGAGCAGCCGGGTGACGGCGTAGGCCAGCGTGGACTTGCCGGAGCCCGACTCGCCCGCGAGGCCGAGGACCTCCCCGCGGTGGAGGGTGAGGTCGATGTCCCGGAGCGCGCGGACGCCCCTCTCGCCGGTGCCGTAGTCGACGTTCAGGCCGCTGATGGTGAGGATCGGCTCGGCGGTCATGCGCTGTGCTCCTTGCTGGTCTCACGGGCGTCACCGGACTGCCCGGGGGCCGCCTGCGGCGCGGGGGCCGGTGGTACGACGGGGGCGGTGGTGCGCGCCACCGGGGTGAAGCCGACCCGCATCGTGACGTTCTTGGAGGACCCGGCCGCGGTGCGCAGTCGCGGGTTCACGAACTCGTCGATGCCGAAGTTGATCAGTGAGAGGGCGGTGCCCAGCAGGGCGATGCACAGGCCGGCGGGGACGAACCACCACCAGGCGCCCTGGGCCAGGGCCTGGTTGGACTGGGCCCAGAAGAGCACGGTGCCCCAGTTCCAGTGGGAGATGTCGGCGACGCCGATGAAGGCGAGGGTGATCTCCGAGAGGATCGCGAAGATGACGGTGCCCACGAAGCCGGACGCGATGACGGCGGTGAGGTTGGGCATCACCTCGAAGATGATGATCCGCCAGGTGGACTCGCCGGTGGCCCGGGCCGCCTCTACGTAGTCGCGGCGCCGCAGCGAGAGGGTCTGGGCACGCAGCACACGCGATCCCCAGGCCCAGGAGGTGAGCGCGATGACGGACGCGATCAGCAGGTCCGTGGTGTCCTCGACGAAGCTCGCGATGATGATGATCAGCGGCAGTCCGGGGATGACCAGGAAGACGTTGGAGAACATCGAGAGGATCTCGTCGGCTGCCCCGCCGAGGAATCCGGCGGTGACCCCGATGAGTACGGACAGCACGGTGGCCAGGAACCCGGCGATGAAGCCGACCAGGAGCACGCCCCGGGTGCCGACCAGGATCTGGGAGAGCACGTCCTGACCGGTGTGGGTGGTGCCGAACCAGTGGTCGGCGGAGGGCGGCTGGAGCAGCTGGTCGCTCATCGCGTCCGGGTCGTACGGGGCGATCCAGGGCCCGATGACGGCGATGAGGGCGAAGAACGCGAGGATCAGCAGCCCGGTACGGGTCTTCCCGCCCCGCAGGAAGCGGAACCTGGCCCGGCCGGCCGTGGCGGGCGCGGGGACGTCGTCGAGGACGGTGGTGTCGGTGGCGGCGACGGACATACCTGTCATGCCTCCTTGCGGGTGCGGGGGTCGAGGAGGGCATAGGCCATGTCCGCGAGCAGGTTCGCGGCGAGCACCGAGAGCGTGATGATCAGGAAGACGCCCTGCATCAGGGGGTAGTCCTTCGCCCCGACGGCCTGGAGGAGCTGGAAGCCGATGCCGGGATAGTTGAAGACCATCTCGACCAGCAGGGTGCCGCTGACGATGAAGCCGAGGGAGAGGGCGAAGGCGGAGATGTTGGGCAGGATCGCGTTGCGCGCGGCGTAGGCGAACATCACCCGCCGCTCGGAGAGCCCCTTGGCCTGCGCCACCATGACGTAGTCCTCGGAGGAGACGGTCACCATCATGTTGCGCATGCCGAGGATCCAGCCGGCGACGGCGCTCAGCACGATCGTCACCCCGGGCAGCACCCCGTGGTAGAGGGCGCTGGAGATGAACGGCCAGTCGAAGGCGGGGACCAGGGAGCTGTCGTATCCGCCCTCGAAGGGGAAGAGCGGCCACTTCACCGCGAACACCGCGATGGCGATGAGGCCCAGCCAGAAGTAGGGCACCGAGGAGATGAAGGTGGTGACGGGCAGCAGTCCGTCCAGCCAGGAGCCGCGCCGCCAGCCGCTGTAGACGCCGATACCGGTGCCGAGCAGGAAGCTGATGAGCGTGGTGATGCCGACGAGGGCCAGCGTCCAGGGGAGCGCCTGGGAGATCACCTCGCCGACCGGGGTCGGGAAGAAGGTGAAGGACAGCCCGAGGTCGCCGTCGAGCAGGTGCGACCAGTAGTCGGTGTACTGCGACCAGAGCGACTGCTTCTCGTCCAGCCCGAACAGCGCCTTCAGGGAGGCGATCGCGGTGGTGTCGAGCTGCCCCTGGTAGCGGCTCATCAGGGCCTCGACGGGGTCGCCCGGCATCAGGCGGGGGATCAGGAAGTTGATGGTGATCGCGGCCCACGCGGTGACGGCGTAGAAGGCGATGCGCTGGAGGATGTACTTCACTTCGCCGCCTCCTTCGCGGTCGCGTCCTCGGTCCCGGCCTCGGCCTCGGCCTCGGACGTGTCGTAGAGCCAGCAGGCCGCCCACTGGCCGCCGGACAGCTCGAAGCGCGGCGGCAGTTCGGTGCGGCAGCGCTCCATGGCCTTCGGGCAGCGGGGGTGGAAGCGGCACCCGGCCGGCGGGGCGATCAGGGAGGGCGGCTCGCCGCTCCCGCTCTCCTCCTGGGCCGCCTCGTCGGCCACCCGGTCCGGGTCCGGCGCGGAGGCGATCAGGAGCTGGGTGTAGGGGTGCGCGGGGTGCTGGGTGACGCTCTCGCTGTCACCGCCCTCGACGATCCGGCCGGCGTACATCACCAGGGTGGTGTCGGCGAAGTAGCGGGCGGAGGCGATGTCGTGGGTGATGTAGAGGATCGCGAGCCGCAGGCGTTCCTTGAGGTCGCGCAGCAGGTTCAGGACGCCGAGGCGGATCGACACGTCGAGCATCGAGACCGGTTC
The DNA here is from genome assembly GCF_000177195.2 of Streptomyces sp. SirexAA-E. Taxonomy (GTDB): domain Bacteria; phylum Actinomycetota; class Actinomycetes; order Streptomycetales; family Streptomycetaceae; genus Streptomyces; species Streptomyces flavovirens. Next base: position 5,244,051 of record NC_015953.1, on the reverse strand, counting down.
GTCGGCGAGCAGGACCTGCGGGTCGGCGCCGAGCGCGCGCGCGATCGCGACGCGCTGGCGCTGCCCTCCGGACAGCTCGTGCGGGAACTTGTCCAGGTACTGATGAGGAGGGGTCAGCTGGACGCGTTCCAGCAGGGCCGCCAGGTTCTTCTCCAGGTCCGCCTCCCCGCTGCCCGCCCGGCCGTGGATCTTCAGGGCACGGGTCAGGTGGTAGCGCACGGTGTGCACGGGGTTGAGCGAGGCGAAGGGGTCCTGGAAGATCAGCTGGACCTGCTTGACGTACGTACGGAAGGACCGGCCACGCCCGGCCTTCACCGCCGTGCCGCCCAGCCGGATCTCGCCCGCGGTGAGCGGGTAGAGCTGGGCCAGCAGCCGTGCGACGGTGGATTTGCCCGAGCCGGACTCCCCCACCAGGGCCGTGACGGTGCCGCGCCGCAACTCCAGCGAGACGTCGTCCACGGCGTGGACGGTACGGCGGCGCCGGGCGAGCAGGTCCTGCCCGGTGCGCCGTACGGGGAAGTGCTTGGTGACGGCGCGCGCTTCGAGCACCACGTCGGTCTCGGTGCGCGCGTCCGGCTTCTGTTCGGTGGTCATGGCCGGTTCTTCCCCGTACTTACTTGGCGGGCTTCAGGTTCAGCACGATCTCCAGCGCGTCGGGCTGGGTGTGCTGCGGGGCTGCGTAGGGGTCTTCCTCGGTCGGCCAGCCCACCCAGTTCTTGGTGGAGTACTCGGCGCCGATGGGGGCGGCGGCCGTCGGGATGAGCGGCGCCTGCTCGACCATGATCTTCTGGAGGACGTTCATGGCCTTGGTGCGGGTGGCGTCGTCCGAGGCGTTGGCGTACTCCTTGAGCGCGGCGGTGGCCTCGGGGTTCTTGAAGCGGCCGAAGTTGCCGAGCTGGGAGCTCTTGCCGATGGGCTGGAGGATCGCCCCGTCCATGATGTTCTGGTACATGTCGTAGGGCGTGGCGCCGCTGTTGGTCCAGTGCAGGGTGGCGTCGAAGTTGCCGGTGGCGACGTCGTTGCCCCAGGCCTCCGCGGTCTGCGTCTTGACCTTGGCCTCGATGCCCAACTGCTTGATGTTGTCCTTGATGATGGACAGCCCGGTGATGTAGTCGTTCCAGCCGGCCGGGTCGGTGAAGGTCAGCGTCACGGGCTTGCCGCCCGGGTCCTTCAGCACGCCGCCGCTGAGCGTGAACCCGGCGTCCGCGAGGATCTTCTTGGCACCGGCCACGTCGGGCTTGGTGCTCGCGCTCTTGTACTCGGGGGCGAGGAAGGGCTCACCGGCGGGCAGCGGGATCCCGGTCGGGTTGGTGATCTCCGGGTAGAGGGTCGCCTCCGCCTGGACGTGGATGGCGTTGCGGTCGACGACCATGGCCATCGCCTTGCGCAGGGCCGGGTTGTCGAACGGCTTGCGGGCGGTGTTGAACCACAGGCCGTGGATGCCGAGGCCGGAGGGGAACCAGAGCTTGTGGTTCTCGGGGTCCTTGGCGACGTACAGCTGCTTGTAGTCCGGCATGAAGACGAAGGACCACTCGACCTTGCCGTTGGCCAGGGCCGTGGTCGCCGCGCTGTTGTCGTTGTAGGCGGTGTAGCGCAGCTCCTTGACCTTGGTCTCGCCCTTCCAGTAGGAGGGCGTGGCGGTCAGGGTGGTGGTCTGCGGGGTGAAGGTCTTCAGCTTGTACGGGCCGGAGCCGACCGGGTTCCGGTTGGGCCAGGTCTCCGGGTTCTCCACCTTCTCCCAGATGTGCTTGGGCACGACGTAGGTCGTGATGATCTTGTTCTGGTTGACGAACTGCGATTCCTTGAAGGTCAGGACGACCTTCTTGCCGTCGACGGCGATCCCGTCGTAGGGGATGCCGTTGCCGTTGAGCGCCGGGTGCTTCTTGAGCAGTTCGAAGGTGTACGCGACGTCGGCGGCGGTCAGCGGCTTGCCGTCGGCCCACTTGGCCCGCTCGTCGAGCGTGAAGGTGACCTTGCGGAAGTTGTCCTCCCACGCCCAGTCGGTGGCCAGCCACGGGTCGCCCTTGTCGGTGGGGCGGATCTGGTTGGTCATCACCAGCGGCTCGTAGATCATGACGCGGTAGCCGAGGGTGGCGCTCGCCGAGGTCGCCAGGAACGGGTTGCTGTTGTTCGTCTGCGGTCCGTCCGGCTTGCCGAGGGTCAGTACGCCGGAGGCACCGGCGCCGCCCGACTTGTTGGCGCCGGAGTTGGCGGACGAGCAACCGGCGGCGAGGGCGACCACCGCGGTGGCGACTGAGAGCGCTCTCAGGGTGTGGCGACGGCGTACGGACATGGCGACTCCAGAAGGACTGCGGGCTGGAAAGGGCTGCGGAGCGTGGAATCCGCGGGGCCGGGAAGGGCGCGGAGCTGTGGGTTTCGCGGATCTGCGCGCCGCGGGGCCGGCTGGCCGGCGCTCGGGGTGCGTGCGGGTCGGGGGCGGGGGGCGGGCGCGGACCGTCCGGGGACGGCCGCGCCCTCTACGGCGCCGAGCGGCGCACGACCAGTTCGGTGGGCAGCACGAGCGGCTGCTGGGGTGGGGCGCTGCCGCCGAGGCGGGCGAGCAGCAGACGGGCCGCCGCCTCACCCATCTCACGCGCGGGCTGGTGCACGGTGGTCAGCGGCGGTTCGGTGTGTTCGGCCATCGGGATGTCGTCGAAGCCGACCACCGCGATGTCGTCGGGTACACGGCGGCCGGCGGCGCGCAGTGCCCGCAGGACACCCGCCGCGGTGATGTCGTTGTGGGCGAAGACCGAGTCGAACTCCGCCCCCTGGGACATCAGTTGTTCTACTGCGAGTCGGCCCGCGACCTCGGTGAAGTCCCCGGGGACGACCAGGTCGGTCGGCAGGACGGAACGGAACCCTTCGAGCCGGTCCCGTACGCAGCCGAAGTGCCGGGGTCCGGTGACGACCGCGGGTCTGGTGCGTCCGCCGGCCCGCAGGTGGCGGGCGGCCGACGCGCCCCCTTCGTGATTGGTGGTCACGACGGAGGTGAATTCGGGGTGGTGGCCGCGGTCGTCGATGAGCACGATGGGCAGGCCGGAGCGGTGCAGTGCGGTGAGACGGTCGAGGGTGTTCTCCGGTTCGACGACGACGAGTCCGTCGAAGGCGCGTGCCGTGACCTGACTGGTGAAGCGTTCCACCGACTCGGCGCCCCGGTTGCAGGTGAACAGCAGCAGCCCGTAGTCGGCGGCCTCGACGGTGTCGACGACGCCCTGGAGCACTTCGCCCATCCACGGCCAGGTGAGCGAGGGCACCAGCATCCCGACGGTGCGGCTGCTGCCGCGGGCGAGGCCGACGGCGCCCGAGCTGGGTACGTAACCGAGCTGTGCGATCACTTCACGAACACGGGCGGCCGTGGAACCGTCCACCTCGCCCTTGAGGTTGATGACGCGCGACACGGTCGTCTTGCTGACGCCGGCCTCACGGGCGACATCGGCGATGGTGACACGCATCGGGCCTCCGGGGGCAAGGCTGGGGCAGGGCAGAGCGGACGGACGGCCGGGACACTCCGGCACCGGTTCCGCAACCGGTACCGGAACCGGTACCGGCGTTGCCGCTGGAGTTAACCGCCCTGGAACAGAGCCGTCAATACTTCACGCCGAGATTGGTCCGGACCGATCCGGGAGGCAGCTCCGCAGAGACCCGCGTTCATTTCCTGAACGGACGAACCCCTTGACGTGAACACGCAATGGCAGTTCACTCACGGCTCGTTCGACGGCACTTCCCCCACGCCCCTGCCAGGAAAGGCAGCAGCCACATGATGCGGACAAGCAGAGCGGCGAGAGTCCTCGTCGCGACGGCACTCGCGACCGCGGGACTGGCCGGGCTCTCCTCCGGCACCGCCCAGGCCGCAGGCGAGACCGTGAACATCGTGCTGACCACCACGGACGACTCCGGCGGCCGGCACGTCACCCGGGGCCTCCAGGCGCAGACGCCGACCTCCTTCGGTGCCGGCAACGGCGGCTCCGGCACGAACATCACCGTCGACGAGAACACCCGCTACCAGACGTTCACCGGCGGCGGTGCCTCGTTCACGGACACCGCCGCGTGGCTGATGAAGGGCAGCGGCGCGCTCAGCCAGGCCACCCGCGACGAGACGATGAGGAAGCTGTTCTCCCCCACGGAGGGCATCGGACTCTCCTTCGTACGCAATCCGATGGGCGGTTCGGACCTGGCGCGCTTCGGCTACACCTACGACGACCTGCCGGCCGGTCAGACCGACCCGGGCCTCACGAAGTTCTCGATCGCACACGACCTCCAGGACGTCCTGCCGCTCACCAAGCAGGCCAAGCAGCTCAACCCGGCCCTCACCACCGTCGCCTCCCCGTGGACGGCTCCGGCCTGGATGAAGGACAGCGGCCGACTCGACGGCGGCTGGCTGAAGGCCGAGAACTACGGCACCTACGCGGACTACTTCGTGAAGTACCTCCAGGCGTGGCGCGACCAGGGCGTCCCGGTCGACTACGTCACCGCGCAGAACGAGCCCACCTGCTGCTCCGGCTACCCCTCGATGAGCTGGAACGGCTCGGGACTGGCCTACTTCACCAAGAGCGAGCTGCTGCCGGGGCTCCGGTCGGCGGGCCTGCCCACCAAGGTCCTGGCGCACGACTGGAACTGGGACAGCTACGACGCGTACGCCGCTCCCACGGTGGACGACGCGGCGGTGCGCGACCACCCGAACTTCGGCGGGATCGCCTGGCACGGCTACGGCGGGGACATCGCCAAGCAGACGTCCGTGCACAACCAGTACCCGCAGCTGGACGCCTTCCAGACGGAGCACTCGGGCGGCACCTGGATCGCCGACCAGCAGCGCGAGGACATGCTCAACATCATCGACTACACCCGCAACTGGGCGAAGTCGGTGACCAAGTGGTCCCTGGCCGTGGACCAGAACCGCGGTCCGCACAACGGGGGTTGCGGCACCTGCGACGGGCTGGTCACCGTGCACAACGGGGACGGCCGGCACGGTCAGGTCGACTACACGATCGAGTACTACACGATGGGCCACCTGACGAAGTACGTCCGGCCGGGCGCCTCCCGTATCGCCTCCACCGCCAGCTCCACGGTGCCCAACGTCGCCTGGCGGAACCCGGACGGCTCCAAGGCCCTGATCGCGTACAACGGTTCGGGCTCCACCCAGCAGGTGACGGTGAACTGGGGCGGCCAGAGGTTCACCTACTCGCTGCCCGGCCGGACCTCGGCGACCTTCACGTGGTCGGGCACCCAGTCCGGCTCGCCGGCCACCGGCGGCGCCCTCACCGGCATCGGCGACAAGTGCCTGGACGCCACGGACAACAGCTCGGCCGACGGCACCCCGGTCCAGATCTGGGACTGCACCGGAGCGGCCAACCAGCGCTGGACGGTCGGCGGCGACGGATCGGTCACCGTGCTGGGCGCCTGCCTGGACGTGACCTCGGGCTCGACGGCCGACGGTGCAAAGGTCCAGCTGTACACCTGCAACGGTTCCGGGGCGCAGCGCTGGACGTACAACGCCTCCACCGGGGACGTGGTGAACACGGCCGCGAACAAGTGCCTGGACGTCGTGGACCGCTCCTCGGCGAACGGCGCCCGGCTCCAGATCTGGACGTGCACCGGAGCCGCCAACCAGAAGTGGCGGCTCCGGTAGCGGTCCCGGCCCGTCAGTCGGTGGGCTCGACGCCGGCCCGGAGCAGGCCGTAGGTGTAGGCGTCCTCCAGCGCCTGCCAGGACGCGGCGATGACGTTCTCGGCCACGCCGACCGTCGCCCAGTCACCGGATCCGTCACCCGTGGTGACCAGCACCCGGGTGGTGGATTCGGTGCCGGTGCGGCCTTCCAGGATGCGGACCTTGTAGTCGATCAGCTCCAGCTTGGCCAGCTGCGGGTAGATCCGTTCCAGGCCGACGCGGAGCGCCCGGTCCAGGGCGTTGACCGGACCGTTGCCCTCGGCGGTGGCGACGATCCGCTCCCCCTTGGCCCAGAGCTTCACGGTGGCCTCGTTGGCGTGGGTGCCGTCGGGGCGGTCCTCGACGATGGCCCGCCAGGACTCGACGCGGAAGTAGCGGCGGGGACGGCCGTCCACCTCGGCGCGCAGCAGCAGTTCGAAGGATGCGTCGGCCGCCTCGTAGGTGTAGCCCTTGAGCTCGCGCTCCTTGACCCGCTCGACGACGCGTCCGACGAGCGCCCGGTCGTCGCCCAGGTCGATCCCGAGTTCCTTGCCCTTGAGCTCGATGGAGGCGCGGCCCGCCATGTCGGAGACCAGCATCCGCATGGTGTTGCCGACGAGTTCGGGGTCGATGTGCTGGTACAGGTCCGGGTCGACCTTGATCGCGGAGGCGTGCAGCCCCGCCTTGTGGGCGAAGGCGGAGACCCCGACGTAGGGCTGGTGGGTGGAGGGGGTGAGGTTCACGACCTCGGCGATGGCGTGGGAGATCCGCGTCATCTCGGCGAGCGCGCCTCCGGGCAGGACGGTCTTGCCGTACTTGAGTTCCAGCGCGGCGACGACGGGGAAGAGGTTGGCGTTGCCGACGCGTTCGCCGTAGCCGTTGGCCGTGCACTGGACATGGGTGGCGCCCGCGTCCACCGCGGCCAGGGTGTTGGCGACGGCGCAGCCGGTGTCGTCCTGGGCGTGGATACCGAGCCGGGCCCCGGTGTCGGCGAGGACGGTGGAGACGACGGCCTGGACCTGGGCGGGCAGCATCCCGCCGTTGGTGTCGCAGAGGATGACGACCTCGGCGCCGGCCTCGGACGCGGTGCGGACGACGGACTTGGCGTACTCGGGGTTCGCGCGGTAGCCGTCGAAGAAGTGCTCGCAGTCGACGAAGACGCGGCGGCCCTGGTCACGGAGGTGGGAGACGGTGTCGCGGACCATGTCGAGGTTCTCCTCGAGGGTGGTGCGCAGGGCCAGCTCGACGTGGCGGTCGTGGGACTTGGCGACCAGGGTGATCACCGGGGCGCCCGATTCCAGCAGGGCCTGCACCTGCGGGTCCTCGGCGGCCTTGCCGCCCGCGCGGCGGGTGGCGCCGAACGCGACGAGCTGGGCGTGCTCGAACTCGATCTCCTGCCGGGCACGGGCGAAGAACTCGGTGTCGCGGGGGTTGGCGCCGGGCCAGCCGCCCTCGATGAAACCGACCCCGAAGGCATCCAGATGCCGGGCGATGGTCAGCTTGTCCGCGACCGTCAGGTTGATGCCTTCACGCTGCGCACCGTCGCGCAGAGTGGTGTCGAAGACATGGAAGCTGTCGTCGGGGGCCGTGGCCTTGGTGGTCATGCTGTCTGACTCCTGTCGGTGAGCGGATCCGGACGAATCGGCTCCACTTGCCCCCATCATCCCGTGTGCCTCGTCCCGGCCGAGGTGAGGGCCGGAAAACGAAAAAACCCCTCGCGGGTGCGAGAGGTCTGCGCGCGGGTCTGGGGCACGATGGCCGTTCCGTACGTGGTCGTACGGACGGTCACTGCGGACCGGCGCGCCTGCTGCCGATAATCATGGCGGACGAGGACACGCCCGCAGTCTTGCACAGGCGCACGCCCGTTCTCCGCCCTGTCTCAGGATGCGGGCGTCAGGTCCGCTCCTGGACGGACGGTCCCCGCGGCGAGGCCGCGCCCGGGTACGGGGCGCGGCCTCGGGGGTTGCCGCTCAGCCCAGCGGGTGCATCCAGCCGTGGGTGTCCTCGGCGGTGCCCCGCTGGATGTCCAGCAGGCGGTCGCGCAGCCTGAGGGTGACCTCCCCGGGGGTTCCGTCGCCCTGGATCCACTCGCCGTCCGCGGACTTCACGGTGCCGACGGGGGTGATGACGGCGGCGGTGCCGCAGGCGAAGACCTCGGTGAGGGTGCCGTTCGCGGTGTCGTCACGCCACTGTTCGATGGAGACGCGGGCCTCCTCGGAGGCGTAGCCGAGGTCCCGGGCGACGGTGAGCAGGGAGTCTCGGGTGACGCCGGCGAGCAGCGAGCCGGTGAGGGAGGGGGTGACGATCCGCTTGCCGCCGTCCTCCTGCTCGTAGACGAAGTAGAGGTTCATCCCGCCCAGTTCCTCGACCCACTTGTGCTCGACGGCGTCGAGGTAGGCGACCTGGTCGCAGCCCTTGGCGGCGGCCTCGGCCTGGGCGAGGAGGGACGCCGCGTAGTTGCCGCCGGTCTTGGCGTCGCCCATGCCGCCGGGGACGGCCCGGACCCGGTCCTGGGAGAGCCAGATCGAGACGGGCTTCACACCGCCGGGGAAGTAGGCGCCGGCCGGCGAGGCGATGACGAGGAAGAGGTACTCGTTGGCGGGCCTCACGCCCAGCCCGACCTCGGAGGCGATCATGAACGGGCGCAGGTAGAGGGATTCCTCACCGCCGTGCGCCGGGACCCACGCCTCGTCCTGCTGGACGAGCGCGTCGCACGCCGCGATGAACGTCTCGACGGGCAGCTCGGGCATGGCGAGACGTGCGGCGGACCGCTGGAAGCGGGCGGCGTTGGCCTCGGGACGGAAGGTGGCGACGGTGCCGTCGGGCTGCCGGTAGGCCTTGAGGCCCTCGAAGATCTCCTGCCCGTAGTGCAGGGTCATGTTGGCCGGGTCGATCGACAGCGGCCCGTACGGGACGAGCTGGGCGTCGTGCCAGCCGCGGCCCTCGGTCCAGCTGATGGTCACCATGTGGTCGGTGAAGTGGCGGCCGAATCCGGGGCTGACCAGGATCGCTTCGCGCTCCGCGTCGGACAGCGGGCTGGAGGAGGGCTTGAGCTCGATCGTGGGCGTCGTCATGAGTGCGTGTCCTTCACCGGTCTTGTGTGTGATGGACCGCGCTCGCGTCTGCTCCCGTCCGCACAGTGCGGCACAGGTGGTAGGACGTCCGAGCTATCCCGCAAGCCACGGCCACGCGTTCGATTATCTCTCGCGAGCGGCCGTGCACGAAATGAGGTGTTTGCGGAGACGTGAAACGCGGTCCTGGGGTCGATGGTGGCACCCGGAGACCGCAAGGTGAAGCCGCCGGGTGCGTTGCGACCCGGCGGCTTCGAAGTGGAGGCGTCGGGTCAGCTCGCTACGCGTACCGCGAGCGCGTCGCCGATCTCGTCGGTGCTGCGCGCGGCCTTGCCCTCGCGCTCCGCGAGGTCGGCGGAGACGGCCTCCTCGATGCGCGCGGCCTCGGACTCGTAACCGAGGTGGCGCAGCAGGAGGGCGACGGAGAGGATCGTGGCGGTCGGGTCGGCCTTGCCCTGGCCCGCGATGTCGGGGGCGGTGCCGTGGACGGGCTCGAACATCGACGGGAACGCGCCCGTCGGGTTGATGTTGCCGGAGGCGGCCAGGCCGATGCCGCCGGTCACGGCGGCGGCGAGGTCGGTGAGGATGTCACCGAAGAGGTTGTCGGTGACGATGACGTCGAAGCGCTCCGGCTGGGTGACGAAGAAGATCGTCGCGGCGTCGACGTGCAGGTAGTCGGTGGTGACCTCGGGGTACTCGGCCGCGACCGCGTCGAAGATGTTCTTCCACAGGTGGCCCGCGTACACGAGGACGTTGTTCTTGTGGACCAGCGTCAGCTTCTTGCGGGGGCGGGCCGCGGCACGCGCGAAGGCGTCCCGGACGACGCGCTCGACACCGTAGGCGGTGTTGACGCTCACCTCGGTGGCGACCTCGTGCTCGGTGCCCGTACGCAGGGAGCCGCCGTTGCCCGTGTAGGGGCCCTCGGTGCCCTCGCGGACGACGACGAAGTCGATCTCGGGACGGCCGGCCAGCGGCGTCGCCGTGTTCGGGAAGAGCTTCGACGGCCGCAGGTTCACGAAGTGGTCGAAGGCGAAGCGGAGCTTCAGCAGGAGACCGCGCTCCAGCACGCCCGACGGCACGGACGGGTCGCCGATGGCGCCGAGGAGGATGGCGTCGTGGCCCTTGAGCTCCTCCAGCTCCGCGTCCGGGAGGGTTTCACCGGTGCGGTGCCAGCGCCGGGCACCGAGGTCGTACTCCTTGGTCTCCAGCTTCACGTCCGACGGGAGGACGGCGTTCAGGACCTTGAGGCCCTGGGTGACGACCTCCTGGCCGATACCGTCGCCGGGGATCACTGCGAGATCGATGCTGCGAGACATGGATGCACCCTAGCCTTCTGTCCCACCCCATGACATCCGGCGTCCATCATGCGGACATGGGGCGGGGGCCCGAGCGGGCCCCCGGAACGTCAGTGACCGGTCGAACCGCCGTTGTCGCGGCGGTCGAGGGCCCGCTGGAGGGCGGCGGCGGCGTTCTTGCGCTCCGACTCGGTGGGGCGGGGGGTGTGGCGGACGCGACGAACAGTGGTCTGGGTCATGACGGATCGACTCCTTGAGATCGCGCGGATCGCGGGATTCGGGGCTCCGCACACCGCAGCGGCGAAGCACGACGTGACGGTCGGAACCGGTTCTTCGAGGCGCCGGAAGGGGCGGGGAGCGGGTGCCGCAGGGATTGCCTGCTTCGGGGCACGCGCTCACGACCGCCGGTCGCTGGTCACGCGAATCGTTCGGCTTCTACAAAGCTAGGACAGCCGGAGCGATCTGTCTCCACAATTAGTCGGACTTCCTACTATCTGAGACGGCGGCTGCGGCCCGGAGCTCCCCGGGTGCCCCGGCCAGGGCCTTCTCCCCGTCCGGAACGGCCCTGCCCCGGTGCCTTTGACCGGGTGCGCGGACGGCCCCCGGGGTCACCTCCCCGGGGGCCGCCCCCTCCTCGCCACCGGTGCCGTCACACGCCGGTGAGCAGCGCCTCCAGTGCCGCGGCCGTGTCCGGGTGCAGCCCGGCCAGGACCGCGCCGGACGCGCCGGGATCCGCCGTCTCCCACGCCCCCTCGCAGCCGAGCAGCCCTGCCACCGCGTCGCATGCCGCCGGATGGGCGGCCAGCAGTGCGAGGCCGCCCGTGCCCGCCGGACGCGGATCCACCGGCTCGGCCCGGTCCAGCCACGGCGGCACCCAGGCGTCCAGCGCCGCCAGCCGGCCGGGGAAGATCCGCCCGGCCTCGCGGATCAGCAGCGGGGCCAGCGCCGAACCGTCCTTGCGCAGCGTGCTGATCAGGGTCGGCAGCCACGGCAGGAGCACCGGGTCCGGCAGTCGCCCGAAGGCGTTCGACACCGCCTCCACCACGAAGTCGGTGAGCCCCGGCACCGGCTCCAGGGCGTGCACGAAGCCGCTGAGGTACTGGGGGTAGGCGGGCACCACCAGGGGGTTGCCCAGCAGTCCGTCGCAGGTCGCGCGCAGCTCGGCCCGGGTCAGCCGGCCCAGGTGGACCTGGGCCGCCCACAGCAGCGCCGTCTTGGCCGGGTCCCGGGGATGGGACTGGGCGACGGCCAGCTCGAGCTGGGTGCGGTCGCAGCCCAGCGACAGGGCCAGGCTCTCCATGCCGAACAGGAAGCCCAGCATCGCCGAGACGTGGCGCACGGCCGCGTCGTCGTCGGTGAAGGCGGTGGGCAGCAGGGTGCAGTAGTGCGCGTACCCGGCCTTGGTGAAGGCCTCGATCCAGGGCGGCAGGACCGGCTCGCTGGTGCGGTAGTACGCCAGCAGCCGCCGCACCCTGCGCAGCACCTCCGGCGCGCCGTCGACGTTGCGCTCGGCGGAGAGCACCTGGAGGGCGTGGTTGCCCAGCTCGTCGGCGAGGCGGCGGCTGCGGAGGTACAGCGTGGCGTCCTCGACGGCGGCGAGGACGGTCGCCGCCGTCGCCTGCGGGGCGTACGCGCTGCGGCGCAGCCGCTGTTCGAGGACCTGCTCGATACTGACGCCCTCGTAGCCGAGCTCGATGAGGGCCCGCTGGTGGGTGCCGAGGGACAGGTCCCACGACTCCTGGATGGGCCGCTCCCCCAGCTTCCGCTCCCCCATGATCGCCCGGGCCGCGCCCTGCGGCATCAGGTACCGCAGCATCCACAGCACGTCGGAGCAGGCCTCCAGCTCGGGCCGTGAGGCGATGTCCAGCAGGGCCCGCCGCACCCCGCGCTGCTGGAGCTTCAGGCCGAGCGGGGCCAGCCGGTCGTGCACGTCCCGGGCGAGCGGCGGCAGCGCGTCGTAGCCGACCTGGCCGACCCGGTCGCCGCCCATCATGATCTCGACGATGCGGCGGACGTCGCGCCGGCCGGGCACGGTGTCCTTCTCGATACAGGTGACGGCCGCGTCCTGGAAGTCGTACGGCGTCGGCTTGGCCCGGTCCCGCAGGCCGGCCAGCAGGATCGACGTCTCGAACACGGCGATGGCGTCGGCGGTCGAGGCGAGGTACCCGTTGCGGCGGGCGGCGCGCACGATCTCGACGGACCAGCCGAGCAGTTCCGCCTCGTCCAGCCGGTCCAGCGCCGGCGGCTGCGCCAGAAAGTCCGTCAGCTTGTCCGAGGGCGGGACGGCCGGCCCGGGGGCGGCGGCCACCGCCTTCCTGGCCTTGGACGAGCGTCTGCCGCTCTGGCCTTCCAGGACGTAGGGCTTCACCCGGGTGCGCTTGAGGTTCTTCGCCCACTGCGTGGCGGCGATGGACACCGAACCGCCCGCGAGGCCGAACTGCGCCTCGATCGCGGTGTGGCTGGAGGGGATCAGTCCGTGCAGCCACCTGGTGGCACTGCGCGGGCCGATCTCGAAGGTGTCGCTGCCCCGGACCCCGAACTCCTCGACCCGGCTGACCGCGTGGAAGGCTCCGCAGACGTAGAGGCAGTCCTCCGGCTCGGTGCCGGTGGCCGCCAGGTGCTCGCGCATCCTGGTCCACATGTAGCGCTCGCGGTCCTCGTCCACCCGCACCCGGTGCGGGTCGCCGGGTGCCAGGCGGCGGAAGAGGGAGCCGATCAGCAGCATGACCTGGCGGTAGGTGTCGTGGTCGCTGTCGCCGAGCGGCAGCTCGACGTACTGGTGCCACCACTCGGACCAGTGCCGCACCTTGCCGTGGCGCAGCAGGTGCTCCTCCAGCTCGGCGAAGCGCGGCCGCAGGTCGCCGATCTCCACGCCGACCGCGTCACCGTGCAGCGCGGCCTCCTCGTCCTCGGGCGGCGCGTCCGGACCGGCCTCGGGTGCCGGGGCGTGCGCCCGCGCGTCCCACTGGAAGACGTGGTCCGAGGAGCGGTCGACGAGGACGAGCTCCACACCCGGGGTGTCCAGGGCATAGGCGATGGCCTGGTATTCGGCGGAGGCCTCGGTGATCGGTGCGACCACCGACAGCGGCGCCCACTCGGCCGGGAATCCGTCGGTCTCGGTCGCGAAGGACTGGACGGCCACCGGCAGCCGGCAGTTGCGCAGCTCCGTCAGGAGCGGCGCCATGTCCTCGCACAGCTCCAGGTAGACGACCTTCGGCTGTTTCTCCCGCAGCCGGCGTGCCATCGCGACCGCCGAGGCGGGCGAGTGGTGGCAGACGGGGAAGACCTCCAGCGGTTCGCGGACCGCGCGGTCCACGTCGGCGACGAGGCCGAGGAGGATGTCCTCCAGCGCGTCGGGCCCGCCGGCGAACGCCGTGGCGGCCTCCTGCATCTGCGTCCGCAGCGCGGTGAAGGTGTCCTGGGGCGTGACGGCCGTGTCCCGGGTGCTCACGAGAGCGTGGCGATCGTGTCGCGGCCGCCCTGGAGGAACTCCGGCCAGGAGCCGCCCTGCTCCTTGCTGCGCGGCTCGACGACTCCGTGCAGGTACTTGTTGAGGATGGCCAGGTCCTCCGGTTCGCGGCGGGCCAGCGAGCCGACGAGCGAGGAGGCCAGGGTGTGGGCGGTCAGGGCCTGTTCGCCGAAGAAGTTGCTGTGCAGGATCGCGTCCTCCAGCACCCCGATCTGTTCGGCGGTGGACAGCGCGGACTCCAGCTTCTCGTCGTCGCTGCCGGCCGCGGCGGCGGAGGCCCGCAGATCGGCGAAGCTCTGGAGCAGCACGTCGAGCAGGGTCGGCGGCACGTCCAGGTCGATGCTGTGGCGGCGCAGCAGCTCCTCGGTGCGGAAGCGGACGATCTCCGCCTCGCTCCTCCTGTCGGTCATCACCGGGATGCGGACGAAGTTGAAGCGGCGCTTGAGGGCCGAGGACAGGTCGTTGACGCCCCGGTCGCGACTGTTGGCGGTGGCGATCACGGAGAACCCGGGCTTGGCGAAGACGATGCTGTCGCTGTCCAGCTCGGGCACCGAGATGTACTTCTCGGAGAGGATCGAGATCAGGGCGTCCTGGACGTCGCTGGTGGAGCGGGTCAGCTCCTCGAAGCGGCCTATCACACCGGTCTCCATCGCGGTCATGATCGGCGAGGGGATCATGGATTCCCGTGACTGGCCCTTGGCGATGACCATGGACACGTTCCACGAGTACTTGATGTGGTCCTCGGTGGTGCCGGCCGTGCCCTGGACCACCAGGGTGGAGTTGCGGCAGATCGCGGTGGAGAGAAGCTCGGCCAGCCAGCTCTTGCCGGTGCCGGGGTCACCGATGAGGAGCAGGCCGCGGTCGGAGGCGAGGGTGACGATGGAGCGCTCGACGAAGCTCCGGTCGCCGAACCACTTCTGGGAGATCTCCCGGTCCAGGCCGTCGGCCCGCTCGGAACCCAGGATGAACAGGCGGACCATCTTCGGCGACAGCCGCCAGGAGAACGGCTTGGGGTTGTCGTCGATCGACTCCAGCCAGTCCAGCTCCTCGGCGTACTTGATCTCGGCGGGGGCGCGCAGCAGGTCGGACATGTCGGGCCTTTCTCGGTATCAGGTGAGGAAGTTCTTGAGCTCGTGGACGAGCTTGCGTATGTGGCCGGAGAGGACCGGTGTGCCCTGGTCCTTGAACCGCTCGCGGAACCACGGGTTGACGACACCGCGTCCGGAGCTGGTCACCGAGCCGACCGGGATGAACTTGGCGCCCGAGCGGTGGATGGCGGCCATGCTCTCGAAGAGCTCTTCGCCCCGCCATTCGTAGAAGTCGGAGATCCACACCACGACGGTGTTGCGGGGCTCGGCGATCTTCGGCTGGGCCAGGGCCATGGCGACCGTGCCGTCGGTGCCGCCGCCGAGGTCGGTGCGCAGCAGCGTCTCGAAGGGGTCGTGCACCCACGGGGTGAGGTCGAGGGCCTGGGTGTCGTACGCGATCAGGTGGACGTCGACCTTCGGGAGTCCCGCGAAGATGGAAGCCAGGATGGTGCAGTTGACCATGGAGTCGACCATCGAGCCCGACTGGTCCACGACGACGATCAGCCGCTGGGGTGTCGTCCTGCGTGCCGTGTGCCGGTAGTAGAGGCGGTCGACGTAGAGCCGTTCCTCCTCCGGGCTCCAGTTGGTGAGGTTCTTCCAGATCGTGCGGTCGAGGTCGAGGTTGCGGAAGACCCGCTTGGGCGGGACGGAGCGGTCCAGCGCGCCGACGGTGGCCTTCTCCACCTGGGTCCTGAGCACGTCGGCGACCTCGTCGACGAAGCGGCGGATCAGGGCCTTGGCGTTGGCCAGGGCGACGCCGGAGAGGTTGTTCTTGTCCCTCAGCAGCTGCTCGATCAGCGACATGCTCGGGGTGAGCCGCGCGGCGAGCCGCGGGTCCGCCAGCACCTCGCGCAGGTGCATCCGCTTGACCAGGTCGGCTTCCAGCGCGCCGAGTTCGGGGCCGATCGCGGGGATCAGCCGGCTGAGGTCGGGCGTGGTGCCGCCTCCTCCGGTGCCGGTGGGGCTCACGCCCCCTCCCCCGGCGGGCCGGCCGCCGCGCAGCTCACCGGGTCCGCAGCCGAGGGCGCGCTCCAGCCAGCCGGCGTCGGACTGCCAGCGGGCCAGCTGTCCCGCGGTGACCGTGCCGGGGGCGGGTGCGAAGACGTTGAGCAGGACCTTCGACACCAGTGCCGCGCGCCGGACCTCGGCGGCCCGGTCGCGTGCGTCCTCGGCGCCGGGCTCGGGCTCCGTGTCGGTCGCGGGCACCATCAGGCCGTCGAACTCGGCGGCCAGCTCCGGGTGGCGCTGCACGATCGAGTCCACGGATGCCTGCGGGTCCAGCAGCGCGCCCGGCAGTCCGATGTCCTCGACGACGGCCAGGCTCGCCGATTCGAGCGTGGCCTGCTCCTCGGGGTCGAAGAGGCGGGCGAGGAGTCGCCAGTAGAGGACCTGCCGGCGGTTGTCGTCGGGGTCGGGGAGGGCGGCCGGCAGGGTGCCGGGGCCGGGGGGTCCGGTCAGGGGCTCGGTCATTTCCGCAGCAGCCTTCCCGCCCGCTCCCGCAGCACCGCCACGGCGTCGGTGGCGGCCTTCTCGGCCTTGGCACCCGCCTTGTCGGTGGTGCCCGCGGCCCAGGCCCCGGCGTGCAGGGCGGTGGTCTTCTTCCGCACGGTCCGCTCGACGGCCAGGGGCTGGACGAAGAAGGTCCCGGCGTCCCAGCGGAGCAGCCCGACGCACGCGCCGGACGCGGCGACCGCTTCGGGGGTGAGCGGCCCGGCGACGGGGATCCGGCCGGTGTCCACGGGCAGCGGGTGGCCGGCGACGGTGAACACCGGCCGGCCGTCCTCGCCGGTCCCCCTCTCGTATCCCTCCAGGAACACCGGTACGGCGATCCTGGCCGGGTGGCGGTCCAGCGGGGCGGTCACGGGGTCGGTGGCGGCGGGCAGGGCGACGCGGGCCGTGACGAACGGGTCGGCGCTCTCCCCGGCGCGGGCGTGCGCGTCGTCCCAGAGCAGGTCCCCCTCCGCGGTGACCGGCATGCCGGTGAGCTCCACCGAGCGTCCTTCACCGACGGCCGCCAGGAGCGACATGTGGGGGCGGAGCAGCTGCCAGAGGCCGGCTCCGACGACGCTGTCGGGCTTGGGCACCGAGACGCTCGCCCGCACCAACCGAGACGGCGAGCCGTCCGCGGGCTCGAACACCCCGTGGACCTGGGACTGTACGGCGGTGGCGTGCTCGTGGAGGTCGACGCCCAGGGGCAGCAGGCGGCCGGTGGCCGTGCCGCCCGCGGGAGCGTCGGCTGCGCCCGGCAGGGTCAGCAGGACGGCGCGCGACCAGAGGTCGGCCCAGCGCCGAGCCGGGACACGCTCCAGGGTGGCGCCCGGACAGGAGGCGGCGAGCTCGACGGCGAAGCCGTCCAGCAGCGCGGCGAGGCGGCGCAGGGCCGGGTCCGCGAGCATCGCGGAGATCACCGGGGCCGAGCCGGAGACGATCTCGTGGTCGATGCCCCGCCAGCCGGCGCGCGCCAGGTCGGAGAGCCAGGCGCGGGCGGCGAGCAGGAGGTTGACGGGCCGGGGCCGTTCGCCGGGGGCCGGGGCGATCTCCTCGGCGCGGGGCCGGCCGACCGCCTCGGCGGCGCGGGCCGTCAGGGCGTCGTGGACGGAGCCGAGCAGGGCGGTGCGGGCCGCGGCGAGGGCGACGAAGTGCTCCTCGTCGGCCGCGCCGGCGGCCGTCTTCTCGGCGGCCTCGGCGACCCTGGCGGCCGGCGGGCTGCCCGCGAGTGCCTGGGCGAGCGCGGTCAGGGCGGCGGCACCGGCCGGGCGGGGGCGCAGCAGTCCCTCGGTGAGGGCGTCGTCGAAGCCGTCGACGGCGGCCAGGGCCTCGTCGAGTCCGGCGGTCTCCCCGGTCAGGAGGTCGGCGCGCATCACGCCACCGCCCGGCTCGGCGGGAACCACTGCATCTCGGGCAACGGCGTGGTGACCGGCGCGAGTTCGAGGTAGGCGAGGTGGCGCAGGAACCGGCTGAAGACGGCTGCGGCCGCCTTGGCCTCGTCCAGCGGGGGCCGGGTGGCGGTCATGGCCGCGGTGAGGGTCTGCGCGGTCGCCTCGTCGTCCGCGGTCTCGACCTTCAGGGAGCGGGCCACGCGCCGGGCGCCGTACTGGAGCACCGCCTCGGTGACCAGGGCCCGTATGTGGTTGCAGAACGAGCCCCGGGCGCCGCCGCAGGGCCGGTTGTTGTTGGTGCTGCACGCGAAGGCGTAGGTGCCGGCCGCGATCGACGAGACGTAGACCCGCTCGATGTCCGAGCCGCTGGACACCACGCCCTGCAGGCGCCCGTCGGCCAGCTCGACGAACGGAACCTTGGCCAGTTTGCGCGGCCGTGCGGGCGGCACCACCCGGGCCGTGCTCGACCTCTCCCAATCTGACAACGCGCCATCTCCAATGCACCAAAAGGGGGTTCCACGCCGGATCGGCGGGACACGGAAGAACCTAGTGGTGACCACTGACAACGCGGTCCGGCCTGCGGATACGCCCCGTTCGGGTCAGAGCCGCACGGTGAGCTGGGCCTGGAGGTGGGCGCGCAGGACGCCTGCCATGTCCGTCGCTCCGTCGCTGAGCAGCCACTGCACCTGGAGCCCGTCCATCAGGGCGATCAGCTGCGCTCCCGCGAGGGCGGGATCGACGCCCTCGCGGAGCGCGCCCTCCGTACGGGCCTGGGTGTAGGCGAGTTCGGCGCCGGAGACCGAATGGGCGTAGCGCCGCACGAAGTAGGAGTGGACCGGGTGGTCCGCCGCGGTCGCCTCCGCCGAGACCACGGTGAACAGTTCGACGATGCCTCGGCGGGTGGCGTTGAGCGCGGCCAGTTCGGCGAATCTGCGCAGCCGCCGTACCCCGGTGGTGCTGCCGAGGTCGAGCCACTCGCCGTCCGCCTCGTCGCGGTGTTCGAGCACCGCGAGCAGCAGGGACTCCTTGGTCGGGAAGTGGTGCAGCAGGCCGGGGTGGGAGATGCCGCAGCGCGTCGCGATCACCCGGAGCGAGGCGCCGCGGTATCCGGCCTCGCCGAACAGGGCCATGGCCTGGTCGAGGATCTCGCCCCGCTTCGCACGGCCCTTCGCGTAACCCCGCTTCACCTCGGCGGCCACGGTCACCTCCCGGCCCGGTCGTACCGGCTGCTGTCACGGTCACATTCGCACATTCGGAGATACTTACCAAGCGGTCGGTATTGACTCTATGGTGAAAGCCGAACCGCGCCGCGAAAGGACCGCCCGTGTCCCCCTCCACCCCCCTGCCCTATCTGGACCCCGAACGGCCCGTCGCCGAGCGGGTCGAGGACCTCCTCGGCCGCATGACGCTGGCCGAGAAGACCGGCCAGATGCTCCAGCTGAACGCGAAGGACGGGGTGCGCCACCTCGTCGAGGACCTGTACGCGGGCTCGATCCTGCACGCGTCGCCGGAGCACGTCAGGGAGGCGGCGGCCGCCACGGGGCGGACGCGGCTGCGCATCCCGCTGCTCGTCGCGGAGGACTGCATCCACGGGCACTCCTTCTGGGTGGGCGCGACCATCTACCCCACGCAGCTGGGGATGGCGGCGACCTGGGATCCGGAGCTGGTGGAGCGTGTCGCCCGGGCGACGGCCGTCGAGGTCGCGTCGACCGGCGTGCACTGGACGTTCTCGCCGGTCCTGTGCATCACCCGCGACCTGCGCTGGGGCCGGGTCAGCGAGACGTTCGGCGAGGACCCGTTCCTCATCGGGGAGCTGGCCTCGGCGATGGTCCGCGGCTACCAGGGCGAGGGCCTGTCCGACCCCACGGCGGTGCTGGCGTGCGCCAAGCACTTCGCCGGGTACTCCGAGACCCAGGGCGGCCGGGACGCCAGCGAGGCCGACATCTCCCGGCGCAAGCTGCGGTCGTGGTTCCTGCCCCCGTTCGAGCGGGTCGCCCGTGAGGGCTGCCGTACGTTCATGCTGGGCTACCAGTCGATGGACGGCGTGCCGGTCACGGTCAACGACTGGCTGCTGAACGAGGTGCTGCGCGGCGAGTGGGACTACACCGGCACCCTGGTGACGGACTGGGACAACGTCGGCCGCATGGTGTGGGAGCAGAAGATCTACGCCGACCACACCCAGGCCGCCGCCGCGGCGGTCCGCGCGGGCAACGACGTGGTGATGACCACCCCGCAGTTCTTCGAGGGCGCGCAGAACGCGGTCGCCCAGGGCACTCTGGACGAGGCCGAGATCGACGCCGCGGTACGCCGTGTGCTGACCCTCAAGTTCGAGCTGGGTCTCTTCGAGGACCCGCGCCACCCCGATCCGGCCCGGCAGGCCGCGGTCATCGGCAGCCCCGCGCACGAGGCGCTGAACCTGGAGACCGCCCGGCGCTCGCTCGTGCTGCTCACCAACGACGGCACCCTCCCCCTGGCCGGCGGCCTGGAGGCCGGTGCGGACGGCCGCGCCCTGGCGGGCCCGGGCGCCACGCCCCGTACGGTCGCCGTCGTCGGGCCCAACGCCGACGACCCGCAGACCCAGCTCGGCGACTGGGCCGGGTCCTCGGGCCAGGCGGACTGGCTGCCGGACGGCCAGCCGCGCGCCATGATCCGTACCGTGCTGGACGGCCTGCGCGCGCACGTACCCGAGGACTGGACCGTCACGTACGCGCAGGGGGCCGAGATCCTGTCCGTGGGGCCCGACCCGGAGGGGGCGTACTTCCCCGACGGGCAGCCCCGCCCCCACGTCGTGGTCCCCGCCGAGCCGTCTCGGTCCCTGATCGACGAGGCGGTCGCCGCCGCCGAGGGCGCCGATCACGTGGTCGCCGTGGTCGGCGACCGCATCGAGCTGGTGGGTGAGGGACGCTCCACGGCCACCCTGGAACTCGTCGGCGACCAGGTCGCGTTGCTCGACGCGCTGGCCGCGACGGGCACCCCGCTCGTCGTCGTGGTCATCAGCTCCAAGCCGCTGGTCCTGCCGCCGTCCGCACTCGGTGCGGCAGCGATCGTGCACGCCTTCAACCCGGGCATGCAGGGCGGCCGGGCCGTGGCCGAGCTGCTCCTCGGCCTGGTGGAGCCGTCCGGCCGGCTGCCGGTCTCCTTCGCCCGGCACGCCGGCCAGCAGCCGACGTACTACAACCAGATCCGGGGGCAGCACGGCAGCCGCTACGCCGATCTCACCCAGCGTCCGGCCTTCGCCTTCGGCGAGGGGCTGAGCTACACGACCGTGACGTACACGGACCTGGAGATGCTGACGGAGAACGTCCAGGCCGGCGATGTCCTGCGGGCGCGCGTCACCGTCACCAACACCGGCTCCCGGCCCGTCCGGGAGACCGTCCAGGTGTACGTGAGCGACCTGGTGACCTCCGTGACGTGGGCCGAGAAGGAGCTCAAGGCCTACCGGCAGGTGGATCTCGCGCCGGGCGAGGCGCGTGAGGTGTCGGTGGAGCTGCCGGTCGCGGACTGCACCCTGGTGGACGCCCGGGGCCGCCGGGTCGTCGAGCCGGGCGACTTCGAGCTGCTGGTCGGCCCGTCCTCCCGCGACGACGTGCTGCTGCGGGGCGCCTTCACCGTGAAGGGCTGACCGCCTCCCGGCGGACCCCGTACATGGAAACCGCCTCCCGGCCGGCAGGGGGGCCGGTCGGGAGGCGGAGTGCGGGCCGGGGCGCCGCGTGGGCGCCCCGGGAGGGCGTCAGCCCTGGTGGGGGTAGGTGTACTCGGTCGGCGGGACCAGCGTCTCCTTGATGGCGCGGGTCAGCGTCCAGCGCTGGAGGTTCTGCGGGGCGCCCGCCTTGTCGTTGGTGCCGGAGCCGCGGCCGCCGCCGAAGGGCTGCTGGCCGACGACCGCACCGGTCGACTTGTCGTTGATGTAGAAGTTGCCCGCCGCGTAGCGGAGCTTGTCCATCGTGTACGCGGCCGCGGCGCGGTCGTTCGCGATGACCGAGCCGGTCAGCGCGTAGTCCGTGACGGACTCCATCTGCTCCAGCATCTCGTCGTACTTCTCGTCCTCGTAGACGTGCACGGCGAGGATCGGGCCGAAGTACTCGGTGGTGAAGATCTCGTTGGCCGGGTCGTCGCACACGACGACGGTCGGGCGGACGAAGTAGCCGACGGAGTCGTCGTAGGTGCCGCCCGCGACGATCGTGCAGGACGGGTCGCTCTTCGCCCGGTCGATCGCGGCCTTGTTCTTCGCGAACGAACGCTCGTCGATGACGGCGCCGATGAAGTGCGACAGGTCGGTGACGTCACCCATCGTGATCGAGTCGACCTCGGCCGCGAACTCCTCCTTGAACCCGGAGTTCCAGATGGAGGCGGGGACGTACGCGCGGGAGGAGGCCGAGCACTTCTGGCCCTGGTACTCGAAGGAGCCACGGGTCAGCGCGGTCTTCAGGATCGCGCGGTCGGCGCTCGGGTGGGCGACGACGAAGTCCTTGCCGCCGGTCTCGCCGACGAGGCGCGGGTAGGTGCGGTACTTCTCGATGTTGTTCCCGACCGTCTTCCACAGGTGCTGGAAGGTGGGCGTGGAACCGGTGAAGTGGATACCGGCCAGGTCGCGGTGGTTCAGCGCGACCTCGGAGACGGCGAGGCCGTCACCGGTGACCAGGTTGATGACACCCTTGGGCAGACCGGCCTCCTCCAGGAGGCTCATCAGCAGCACGGCGGCGTGCGTCTGCGTCGGGGAGGGCTTCCACACGACGACGTTGCCCATGAGCGCCGGGGCGGTCGGCAGGTTGGCCGCGATCGCCGAGAAGTTGAACGGCGTGATCGCGTAGACGAAGCCCTCCAGCGGCCGGTGGTCCATGCGGTTCCACACGCCCGGGGAGTTGGCCGGGGGCTGCTCGGCGAGGATCTGGCGCGCGTAGTGCACGTTGAAGCGCCAGAAGTCGACGAGCTCGCAGGGACAGTCGATCTCGGCCTGCTGGGCGGTCTTGGACTGGCCGAGCATGGTGGAGGCGGCCAGCGTCTCGCGCCACGGGCCGGACAGCAGCTCGGCGGCGCGCAGGATGATCGCGGCACGGTCGTCGAAGGACATCGCGCGCCAGGCCGGGGCGGCGGCCAGGGCGGCGTCGATCGCGTCCTGGGCGTCGGCCTCGGTGGCGTTGCCGTAGGTACCGAGGACGGACTTGTGGTTGTGCGGCTGCACCACGTCGAAACGCTCGCCGCCACCCATCCGCTTCTCGCCGCCGATGGTCATCGGCAGGTCGACCGGGTTCTCGGCGAGCTCCTTGAGCTTCGCCTCCAGGCGGGCTCGCTCCGGGGTGCCGGGGGCGTAGGTGTGTACCGGCTCGTTGACCGGCGCGGGGACCTGGGTCACAGCGTCCATGAGTGACGTGCCTCCTTGAGTGGGGGTGGGTGTTCGGCCGGGCTCGTGCCCTGGGCCGTCAGCCCTTGGTGACGACGGAGCGGGCGAAGAAGAGCAGGTTGGCCGGCTTCTCCGCGAGGCGGCGCATGAAGTATCCGTACCAGTCGGTGCCGTAGGCCGTGTAGACGCGCATCCGGTGGCCCTCGGCCGCGAGCCGGAGGTGCTCGTCGCTGCGGATGCCGTACAGCATCTGGAACTCGTACTCGTCCAGTTTGCGCCCGGCCTGGCGGGCGAGCTCCTGTCCGATCGCGATGAGCCGCGGGTCGTGGGAGCCGATCATCGGGTATCCCTCGCCGTGCATCAGCGTCTTCAGGATACGGACGTACGCCTTGTCGATCTCCGCCTTGTCCTGGTAGGCGACGGAGGCCGGCTCCTTGTACGCGCCCTTCACCAGGCGGACCCGGCTGCCGGCGGCGGCGAGGCGGCGGGCGTCCTCCTCGGTGCGGAACAGGTAGGACTGGATGACGCAGCCGGTCTGCGGGAAGTCCTTCCGCAGCTCCTCGTGGATGGCGAACATCGAGTCGAGGGTCGTGTGGTCCTCGGCGTCCAGGGTGACCGTGGTGCCGATGGCCGCGGCGGCCTCGACGACGGGACGGACGTTGGCGAGCGCCAGTTCGTGGCCGTCCTGGAGGGACTGGCCGAACATCGACAGCTTGACCGACATCTCCGCGCCGGTACCGAGCCCGAGGTCGGCGAGGTGGCCGATGAGCTCCAGGTACGCGTCACGCGCGGCGGCGGCCTGCTCGGGGGTGGTGATGTCCTCACCCACGACGTCGAGGGTGACCTCCAGGCCCTTGTCGGCCGAGTCCTGGACGATCTTGATGACCTGGTCGACCGTCTCACCGGCGATGAACCGGTCGACGACCTGTTTGGTGCCCGGCGCGGCCGAGACGAAACGACGCATCTTGTCGCTGCGGGACGCGGCGAGAATCACGGGACCCAGCACGGGGCACCTCCACGGATGAAACGGACGAGGGCCGAACCGGCACGAAGACGAACGGACCGGGACGGCACGGAGAACCACGCTGAAATCTAGGGAAGCTTCTCCGGCCGTGCCATCGACACCTGTCACGCATCTGTGGCCACCGACTCAGACAAATGTCTGAAGGGTGCGAGAATGGCGGGGTGAAGGGCGATTACCAGGAGCTGGTCGACGAGATCTCGGCGCTGCTCGGCGCCCCGGCGACCCTGGAGAACCGCGATTTCGGCCTGGTCGCCTTCGGGGCCCACGACAGCGACGACGACGCGGCCATGGACCCCGTCCGTACGCGCTCGATCCTCACCCGGCGCTCCACCCCGGCCGTGCGGGCCTGGTTCGAGGGCTTCGGCATCACCCGGGCCACCGGCCCGGTCCGCATCCCGGCCGCCCCGGAGGCGGGTGTCTACCGGGACCGCATCTGCCTGCCGGTACGCCATCGGGGTGTCGTCCTCGGCTACGTCTGGCTGCTCGACACGGAGCGGGGGCCCACGGAGGGACAGCTGGCGGCGGCCATGGACGTGGCCGCGCGGATCGGCGTACTCCTCTTCGACGAGGCGCGGGCCGGCGCCGACCTGACCCGCGAGTTCGCCGCGGTGCTCACCGCGTCAGGGGGCCGGCAGCGCGAGGCGGCGGTGACCGCCCTGGGTGAGGCCCTCGGACCGGACGCGGACGGGCTGCACACCGTGGTGTGCGTGACCCCGTGGCAGGACGGCCCGCCGTCGGTGCGTACGGTGCCCTCGGCGGCGGCTCTCGCCACGGTCGGGGCGCACGACGCGACGGCGCTGGCGGTGCTGGTCCGGCTGCGCTCGCCGGACGCCCCGGACCCGGCGACGACAGCCGCGGACCGGCTGCGTGCCACGGCGGGGCCCGACGCCACCGCCGGGATCGCGACCGCACGGCGCGGCCTGGCGGGGCTGGCGGAGTCCTGGCACGAGGCGCGGTCCGCCGCGCGTGCGGCCCACGCGGAGTCCCGTCTCGGCCCGGTCGCCGCCTGGCCGTCCATCGGGCCGTACCGGCTGCTCACCGCGCTGCCCCGGACACCGGACCCCGTCGCGCGCACGCTGCTGGACGGGTCGCACACGGAGCTGGCCCGCACGGTCGAGGTGTTCCTCGACCGTGCGGGCCAGGCGGGCCGGACGGCGGCCCTGCTGGGCATCCACCGCCAGACGCTGTACTACCGGCTCGGCCGGGTCGAACAGCTCACCGGCCTCGACCTGGACGACGGCGAGGACCGGCTGCTGCTGCACATGGCGCTGAAGG
Organism: Streptomyces sp. SirexAA-E; assembly: GCF_000177195.2. Lineage (GTDB taxonomy): Bacteria > Actinomycetota > Actinomycetes > Streptomycetales > Streptomycetaceae > Streptomyces > Streptomyces flavovirens. Next base: position 5,218,966 of record NC_015953.1, on the reverse strand, counting down.
CGGCCCGGTTGTAGGCCCGAGTCCGGTACCGGGCCGTACGTCAGTCCGTCAGTCCGTCAGGTTGACCGAGCGGGCCGACGTCGCGCCGATCTCCTCGGCGATCTCGCTCAGCACCGACTGCGGGATGGTGTCGTCGACGGTGAGGACGACCAGCGCCTCGCCGCCCGCGTCCTGACGGGAGACCTGCATACCGGCGATGTTCAGCCCGGCCTCGCCGAGGATCTTGCCGACCGCGCCGACGACGCCGGGGCGGTCCTCGTAGCGCAGGACGACCATGTGGTCGGCGAGCGCCAGGTCCACGTCGTGCTCGCCGATGGCGACGATCTTCTGGAGGTGCTTGGGGCCGGCCAGCGTGCCGGAGACCGCGACCTCCTCGCCGTTCGCCAGGGTGCCGCGCACGGTGACCACGTTGCGGTGCTCGGGCGACTCGGAGCTGGTGGTGAGGCGGACCTCGACACCCCGCTCCTGGGCGAAGAGCGGAGCGTTGACGTACGACACGGTCTCGTCGACGACGTCCTCGAAGACGCCCTTGAGCGCGGAGAGTTCGAGCACCTTCACGTCGTGCTGCGTGATCTCGCCGTAGACCTCGACGTCGAGCCGGGCCGCGACCTCGCCGGAGAGCGCGGTGAAGATCCGGCCGAGCTTCTCGGCGAGCGGCAGTCCGGGCCGCACGTCCTCGGCGATGACGCCGCCCTGGACGTTGACCGCGTCCGGCACCAGCTCACCGGCGAGCGCGAGGCGGACGGACCTGGCGACCGCGATACCGGCCTTCTCCTGCGCCTCGTCGGTGGAGGCGCCCAGGTGCGGGGTGCAGACGACCTGGTCGAACTGGAACAGCGGGGAGTCCGTGCAGGGCTCCTTGGCGTACACGTCGAGACCGGCGCCGGCCACCCGGCCTTCCTTGAGGGCGGAGGCGAGCGCCTCCTCGTCGACGATGCCGCCGCGCGCGGCGTTGACGATGCGCACCGAGGGCTTCACCTTGTGCAGCGCCTCGTCGCCGATCAGGCCGAGCGTCTCGGGGGTCTTGGGAAGGTGCACCGTGATGAAGTCGGAGACCTCCAGCAGCTCGTCCAGCGTCAGGAGCTTGACGCCCATCTGCGCGGCGCGGGCGGGCTGCACGTAGGGGTCGTACGCGACGATCTTCATGCCGAAGGCGGACATGCGCTGGGCGACCAGCACACCGATGCGGCCGAGGCCGACGACACCGAGCACCTTCTCGCTGAGCTCGACACCCGTGTACTTGGACCGCTTCCACTCGCCGTTCTTCAGCGCGGTGTTGGCCTGCGGGATGTGGCGCGCGGTGGCCACCAGCAGACCGCACGCCAGCTCGGCGGCGGTGACGATGTTGGACGTCGGCGCGTTGACGACCATCACACCGGCCTTGGTGGCCGCGGAGACGTCGACGTTGTCCAGGCCGACACCGGCGCGGGCGACGACCTTCAGCTGCTTCGCGGCGGCGATGGCCTCCGCGTCGACCTTGGTGGCGGAGCGCACCAGGATCGCGTCGACGTCGACGATCGCGGGGAGGAGTTCGGCGCGGTCCGCGCCGTTGCAGTGCCGGATCTCGAAGTCCGGACCCAGGGCGTCGACCGTGGCGGGCGACAGCTCTTCGGCGATGAGTACGACAGGTTTCGAGCTCACGTGAGTCCTCACAAGTCCAGTGCGGACGGCCGTCCCGACGGCCGCAGGCGGTGGAGGGGCTAGCCGCGTGGAAGACGCACGACACTGTGGGCCCTGACGCGTGTATGTGTGGAGCAGTCTAGTCATGCGGCCGGGCCGGGTGAGCGCGCCGGCGGAAGGATCACCCGCACGGGGCGAACGGCATGGACAGACGTACGGGGACCGTCTCCTGCCGCCGCCCCGGACCCGCAGTGACACGGGGCGGGTTGCCCGGGGGCGGGCCCGTGCGGACCCGCCCCCGGCGAGGGATCAGGCGTCCTCGTTGTCGACCCAGCTCATGAGCTTGCGCAGCTCCTTGCCGGTGGTCTCCAGCAGGTGGTCGGCGTCGGCCTTCTTGTACTCGTTGTACTTGGGCAGGCCGTTGTGGTACTCGGCCATCCAGTTCTTGGCGAAGGTGCCGTCCTGGATCTCGGCGAGGACCTTCTTCATCTCGGCCTTGGTGGCGTCCGTGATGATGCGGGGGCCGGTGATGTAGTCGCCCCACTCGGCGGTCTCGGAGATGGACCAGCGCATCTTCTCCAGGCCGCCCTCGTACATGAGGTCCACGATGAGCTTCAGCTCGTGCAGGCACTCGAAGTAGGCGATCTCCGGCTGGTATCCGGCCTCGGTCAGCGTCTCGAAGCCGGCCTTGACCAGGGCGGCGGTACCGCCGCAGAGGACGGCCTGCTCACCGAAGAGGTCGGTCTCGGTCTCCTCGGTGAAGGTCGTCTTGATGACGCCGGCGCGGGTGCCGCCGATGCCCTTCGCGTAACTCAGGGCCAGCTCCAGGCCCTTGCCCGAGGCGTCCTGCTCGACGGCCACGATGCACGGGACGCCTCGGCCCTCCTCGTACTGACGGCGCACCAGGTGGCCGGGGCCCTTGGGGGCGACCATGCAGACGTCGACGTCGGCCGGCGGCTTGATGAAGTCGAAGCGGATGTTCAGGCCGTGGCCGAAGAACAGCGCGTCGCCGGCCTTGAGGTTGTCCTTGATGGACTCCTCGTAGACCTGGGCCTGGATCGGGTCCGGGACGAGGATCATGATGACGTCGGCCTCGGCGGCGGCCTCGGACGGGGTCACCACGCGCAGGCCCTGCTCCTCGGCCTTGGCCTTGGACTTCGAGCCCTCGTGCAGACCGACACGGACGTCGACACCCGAGTCACGCAGCGACAGCGCGTGGGCGTGGCCCTGGCTGCCGTATCCGATGACCGCGACCTTGCGGCCCTGGATGATGGACAGGTCGGCATCGTCGTCGTAGAACAGCTCGGCCACTGGGTCTTCTCCTTGGTGTGCAGGTGTTGCGTCCCACCGTACGGCGGGTGCGTCTGATGCGTGTGCGGGTCTCGCCATGCGAGCGGCGAGAGTGTCCGGTCTGTCTACGCCGAGCGGTCGAGGGCGCGCAGGGAACGGTCGGTGATCGAGCGCGCGCCGCGCCCTATGGCGATGGTGCCGGACTGGACGAGCTCCTTGATGCCGAAGGGTTCGAGCATCTTGAGCATGGCCTCCAGCTTGTCGGCTCCCCCGGTCGCCTCGATCGTGACCGCCTCCGGGGAGACGTCCACGGTCTTGGCGCGGAACAGCTGGACGATCTCGACGATCTGGGATCGGGTCTCGTTGTCCGCGCGGACCTTCACCAGGACGAGCTCCCGCTGGATCGCAGCGGCCGGCTCGAGTTCGACGATCTTCAGGACGTTGACCAGCTTGTTGAGCTGCTTGGTCACCTGCTCCAGAGGCAGGCCCTCGACATTCACCACGATGGTGATGCGGGAGATGTCGGGGTGTTCGGTGGTACCGACCGCGAGTGAGTCGATGTTGAACCCGCGCCGGGAGAACAGGGCAGTGATCCGGGCGAGGACACCCGGCTTGTTCTCGACCAGGACGGAGAGCGTGTGCTTGGTGGACATGGAGTCGGTCTCTCTCTGTCTCTCAGTCGTCTTCGTTGTCGCCGAAGTCGGGGCGGACGCCACGGGCGGCCATGACCTCGTCGTTGGAGGTGCCGGCGGCGACCATCGGCCACACCATGGCGTCCTCGTGGACGATGAAGTCGATGACGACCGGGCGGTCGTTGATCGCGTTGGCCTCGGCGATGACCTTGTCCAGGTCGGCGGGGTCCTCGCAGCGGATCGCGTAGCAGCCCATGGCCTCCGACAGCTTGACGAAGTCGGGGACGCGGGTGCCCTTGGCGGGGACGCCGTCCGCGTCCGCCCCGGAGTGCAGCACGGTGTTGGAGTACCGCTGGTTGTAGAAGAGGGTCTGCCACTGGCGGACCATCCCGAGGGCGCCGTTGTTGATGATGGCGACCTTGATCGGGATGTTGTTGAGCGCGCAGGTGGTGAGCTCCTGATTGGTCATCTGGAAGCAGCCGTCGCCGTCGATCGCCCAGACCGTGCGGTCCGGCATGCCGGCCTTGGCGCCCATCGCGGCCGGGACCGCGTAGCCCATCGTCCCGGCGCCGCCGGAGTTGAGCCAGGTGGCGGGCTGCTCGTAGTCGATGAAGTGGGAGGCCCACATCTGGTGCTGGCCGACACCCGCCGCGAAGACCGTGCCCTCCGGGGCCAGTTGGCCGATGCGCTGGATGACCTGCTGCGGGGAGAGGCTGCCGTCCTCGGGCAGGTCGTAGCCGACCGGGTAGGTCTCGCGCCAGCGGTCGAGGTCCTTCCACCAGGCGCTGTAGTCGCCGGTGCGGCCCTCGGTGTGCTCGGCCTGGACGGCCTGGACGAGGTCGGCGATGACCTCGCGGGCGTCACCGACGATCGGCACGTCGGCGGCGCGGTTCTTGCCGATCTCGGCCGGGTCGATGTCGGCGTGGACGATCTTGGCGTACGGCGCGAAGCTGTCCAGCTTGCCGGTGACGCGGTCGTCGAACCTGGCTCCGAGCGCGACGATCAGGTCGGCCTTCTGCAGCGCGGTGACGGCGGTGACCGAACCGTGCATGCCGGGCATCCCCACGTGCTGCGGGTGGCTGTCGGGGAAGGCGCCGAGCGCCATCAGGGTGGTGGTGACGGGCGCTCCGGTCAGCTCCGCCAGGACCTTGAGCTCGGCGGTGGCGCCGGCCTTGAGGACCCCGCCGCCGACGTACAGCACCGGGCGCTGGGCCTGGGTGATGAGCTTGGCGGCCTCGCGGATCTGCTTGGCGTGCGGCTTGGTGACCGGGCGGTAGCCGGGCAGGTCCATGGCCGGGGGCCAGCTGAAGGTGGTCTTGGCCTGCAGCGCGTCCTTGGCGATGTCGACCAGGACCGGTCCCGGGCGGCCGGTGGAGGCGATGTGGAAGGCCTCGGCGATCGTGTGGGCGATGTCCTCGGCGCGGGTGACCAGGAAGTTGTGCTTCGTGATCGGCATGGTGATGCCGCAGATGTCGGCTTCCTGGAAGGCGTCCGTGCCGATGGCCCCCGAGGCCACCTGGCCGGTGATCGCGACCAGCGGCACGGAGTCCATCGCCGCGTCGGCGATCGGGGTGACCAGGTTGGTGGCGCCCGGGCCCGAGGTGACCATGCAGACACCGACCTTGCCGGTGGCCTGCGCGTAACCGGTCGCGGCGTGACCGGCGCCCTGCTCGTGGCGGACCAGGATGTGGCGGACCCGGGTGGAGTCCATCAGCGGGTCGTACGCCGGAAGGATGCAGCCGCCGGGGAGCCCGAATACGGTGTCGGCCCCGACTTCCTCGAGAGAACGGATGAGGGACTGCGCGCCCGTGAGGAACTCGACGGAGGCGGAGGACGGTCCGCCGTTACGGGCCCGCGGCTGCGGGTGCTGGGCCCCGGTGGCCTGCTCGGTCATCGGCATTCTCTTCTCGAAGCTGGTGTTGATGCGGGGTGTTTGTGGTGTTTTGAGGGCCACCGGTGCAACAAAAAACCCCTCGTGCCGTGAGGCAAGCGAGGGGAGCGCGCCGGTGCGGTCCGCAGGATGTCCATGAGTGACCCTGCTTCAGCCGACGCGCTTTCCAAGTACGAGAATTCGGGTGCGCATGGCATTGACCCTCTCTCCGGGGCGCCCGCGGTGTCAAGTGGGTGGGACGGGCGTCTCATCATGTGAGCGGCCCTGGAGCGGGATCCAGCCGCCGGCCAGGACGGGCTGCGCCACCGGGCCGGCGCCCGCGACCGGGAACCTCCCCCGGACCAGGGTGCGCCGCAGCCGGTACTCGTCCACGGGCCCGGAGAAGGCCATGCCCTGGCCGTGCGTGCATCCCATGGCCCGCAGCGCGCGGACCTGTTCGGGCCCGTCGACCCCGTCGGCGACGGACTGCATGCCGAGGTCGCAGGCGATGCGCAGCAACCCGCTGGTGATCTTGTGCAGCCGGGCCGACTCCACGACCCCCTCGACGAGGTTCCGGTCGAGCTTCAGCACGTCGACGGGGAGCCTGCGCAGGGCGTTGACCGCGGCGTAGCCGTTGCCGAAGCCGTCGAGCGCGATCCTTACGCCGAGTCTGCGCAGGGCGACCAGCCGCTGTTCCAGGTCGTCGAAGGAGACCCGGGGGTCGTTGTCGGCGACTTCGATCATCAGCGCGCCGGAGGGCAGCCCGTGCCGGGTGAGGAGGCTCTCGACCGAGCCGTGGGGCAGTGCGCGGTCCAGCAGCCGGCCGGCCGACACCCGCACCGAGACGGCGACCGGATGACCGGCCCTGGCCCGGTCGGCGGCCTGCTCGACGGCCTCCTCCAGCAGCCAGCCGCCCAGCTCGGCCGCGCGGTCGCTGTCCCCGGCCACCCGGAGGAACTCGGCGGGAGTGAAGAGGATGCCCTGGGCGGAGCGCCAGCGGGCCTGGGCGGCGACGGCCGCGACCGTTCCGCTGGCGAGGTGGACGACCGGCTGGTGCAGCAGCGCGAACTCCCCGTCACTCACGGCCGTACGCAACCGCGCCGCCAGCTCGGAGCGGCGGACGACCTCGGCCTGCATCTGCGGGGCGTACAGCTCGACCCGGTCCTTGCCCCCCGCCTTGGCGCGGTACATCGCCAGGTCGGCGTTGCGCATGAGGTCCTTGGGGGTGATGCCGGGCTCGGCGAAGGCGACGCCGATGGAGGCGGCCACCCGGACCTCGCGGCCGCCGATGCGGTACGGCTGGGAGAGCGTGAGGCGCAGCCGCTCGGCGATCTCGTGGACCTGGTACTCCCGGGCGGCCTGGTCGCCGGTGCCGTCGCCGACGATGAGCGCGGCGAACTCGTCGCCGCCCAGGCGCGCGGCGGTGTCCCAGGCCCGGACGGAGTCCTGGAGCCGGCGGGCGGCCTGGACGAGCAGCTCGTCGCCCGCCTGGTGGCCGATGGTGTCGTTGACCGCCTTGAAGCCGTCGAGGTCGATGAAGAGCACCGCGGTGCCCGCGTCGCCGGTACGCCGGCCGCCGAGCGCCTGGGCCACCCGGGCGGTGAACAGGGCGCGGTTGGGCAGGTCGGTGAGCGGGTCGTGCTCGGCGTTGTGCTGCAACTGCTCCTGGAGCCTGACGCGCTCGGTGACGTCGCGGCTGTTGAGCAGCAGGCCGCCCTGGTGGCGGTTGACGGTCGACTCGACGTGGAGCCATTCGCCGGTGCCGGATCTGAAGCGGCACTCGATCCGGGTGGTGGGCTCCTCGCGGGGCGGGGCGGCGAGGAATCTGCGCACCTCGTGGACGACGGGTCCCAGGTCGTCGGGGTGGATGATCGCGGGCAGCTGGGTGCCCATGAGGTCCTCCGCGGCACGGCCGTAGACCCCGGCGGCGGCGGGGCTGACGTAGCGCAGCACACCGGTCGGCTCGGCGATCATGATGACGTCGCTGGAGCCCTGCACCAGGGAGCGGAAGTGGTTCTCCTTCTCGGCCAGCTCCTGGGTGAGCGCGATGTTGTCCAGGAGCATGATCGCCTGGCGGACGACCAGGGCCAGCACGACGGCGCAGCCGGTGACCACCACGACCCGGTCGGGCCTGCGCCCGTCGACCACGCTGTACAGGATGCCCAGGGTGCAGACGGCCGCCGCCAGGTACGGGGTGAGGGCGGCGAGCGACCCGGCGATCGGGCGGCTCGTGCCCCGGGGCGCGCGACCGGTCCCGACAGCGTTGTCCGGGGCGCGGCGGGCGCCCCAGGGGGCGTACGCGAGGAGCAGGGAGCCGGCGAACCAGCCCGCGTCCAGCAACTGCCCCGAGTGGTAGGCCGATCGCAGCAGCGGCGAGGTGAACAGGGCGTCGCACAGGACGGTCAGGGCGAGTCCGGCGATGGCGGTGTTCACCGCCGAGCGGTTCACACTGATCCGCCGGAAGTGCAGGGCCAGCACCATGGAGACCAGCACGATGTCGAGCAGCGGGTAGGCGAGCGTGAGCGCCGCTCTGGCGACACTCTCCCCGCCGGCGTTGGCCACATGGGCGGTGTGGGCGAGCGCGAGGCTCCAGGAGAGCGTCAGCAACGACCCGCCGATCAGCCAGGAGTCCAGCGCCAGGCAGACCCAGCCGGCCCGGTTGACGGGCCGCTTGGCGAGGACGAGCAGACCCACGATGGCCGGGGGCGCGAAGCAGAGGAAGAAGAGGTCGGCGAGGGACGGTGAGGGCACGGCGCGGCTCAGCACCACCTCGTACCAGCCCCAGACCGCGTTGCCGCCGGCGGCCATCGCGGAGGAGAGCGAGAACAGCAGCCAGGCGGGCCGGAGCCTGCTCTCGCTGCGGCGGGCGTAGACGAAGCAGGAGACCGCGGCGATCAGGGCCGCGATGCTGAGGCCGAAGTCCCCCATGAAGAGCGCCAGTCCGGCCGATCCCCAGCCGACCCCCGCGCCCACCGCGTATCCCGCGCAGACGAAGGCGAGCAGGATCTGCGAGCGCAGGCCCGTACCGCGGCCGGAGGCCGGCCGGGAGAGCAGGGCCGCGAGGGCGCTCACCGGAGAGCTCCCCGGGGCCGGCCCGGCGCCCCCGGCACCACTGACCGCATCGGCACTCCTGACCGTGTCCGGCCGCACCGCGGCGCCGGATCGCCTTTCCACTGGCCGTGCATCGCCCGTCGCCCCCTCGCGTGACACTCCCGCCCGGCGCCGTCCCTTCTCTGGCGCAGCCCCATCTGGACGATACACCAGGTTGGTCACGCAGGGCCATAAGTTCTCTACTCTCCGTTACCACCTGCGGTGTTGGCCCGTCCGGAGCGCTGCCGGGCCGGTCCGCGGCGCGGTCAGCCGGTGGTGAGCACGACGTTGCGGACCGGCTCCCCCGCGGCGAACCGGGACAGCTGTCCGGCCAGCAGACGCTTCGCACGGGGCAGGAACGCCGAGGTGCTGCCCCCCACATGGGGGGAGATCAGGACCTGGGGAGCATGCCAGAGCGGGTGGCCCTCGGGCAGCGGTTCCGGATCGGTGACGTCCAGGGCGGCGTGCAGTCGGCCGGACTCCAGTTCGGGCAGCAGTGCCTGGGTGTCGACGACCGCGCCGCGCGCCACGTTCACGAGCAGGGCGCCGTCCCGCATCGCGGCGAGGAACTCGGCCCCGACCAGCCCTTGCGTGGAGGCGTTCAGCGGGGTGGACAGGATGACGATGTCGGCCTCGGGCAACAGAGCGGGCAGCTCGTCGAGCGCGTGTACGGGGCCGCGCCCGGTTGTCCGGGCGGAGCGCGCGACGCGCACGACCCGCGCGCACTCGAAGGGTTCGAGCCGGTCCTCGATGGCCGCGCCGATCGATCCGTAACCGACGACGAGCACCGTTTTGTCGGCGAGCGCGGGGTAGAAGCCGGACCGCCACTCCTCCTCGTCCTGGCCGTGCACGAAGCCGGGGATCCCGCGCAGCGAGGCGAGGACCAGGGCGAGGGCGAGCTCCGCGGTCGACGCCTCGTGGACGCCCTTGGCGTTGCAGAGCCGCACCCCGGCGGGCAGCCGGGCCAGTCCCGGTTCGACGTGGTCGATGCCCGCGGAGAGGGTCTGCACGACCCGCACGGTGCTCATGTGCTCCAGCGGCCGGAGCGCCACCTGCGGGCCCTTCATGTACGGGACGACGTAGAACGCGCAGTTCGCGGGGTCCGCCGGATAGTCCCGCCCGCCGTCCCAGAAGCGGTAGTTGAGACCCTCGGGGAGTCCGTCGATCTCCTCGGCAGCGATCGGCAGCCAGACGTCGGGGGCGGGTCCCGGGGCCGGGGCGGGGGTGGCGGCAGGTGTCGAAGTCATGGTCAGGAGGCTATGCGAGGGCGCGGAACGGCAGAGGTTACTTTTGGGGTGCGGTGTGGTCCTGCGACGACGGGACCGAGGGAGGGTTCGGGGAGTGCGCAGGACAATCGGTGCGGCGGGGCTGGCCGTGGGCGCTGTCGGGCTGGGGTGCATGCCGATGAGCTGGGCCTACAGCACGTCGCAGCAGCGTGGTGACCGTTCGCTGCGCACGGTGCACGCCGCCCTGGACGCGGGGGTCCGGCTGCTCGACACGGCCGACATGTACGGGCCGTTCACCAACGAGCTGCTGATCGGGCGGGCGTTGAAGGGACGCCGCTCGGACGCCTTCCTCTCGACCAAGTGCGGACTGCTGGTCGGCGACCAGCACATCGTCGCCAACGGCCGCCCGGGATACGTCCGCCGCGCCTGCGACGCCTCGCTGCGGCGGCTGCAGACCGATGTGATCGACCTCTACCAGCTCCACCGGGCCGACCCCGAGGTGCCGGTGGAGGAGACCTGGGGCGCGATGGCGGAGCTGGTGACCGCGGGCAAGGTGCGGGCGCTCGGTCTGTGCGCGGTCGGAGCGCGCGCGGGGCGCCGGCCGGGTTCCCGGACGTACGACACGACGGTCCGGCAGCTGGAGCGGATACAGCAGGTCTTCCCCGTCAGCGCGGTCCAGGCCGAGCTCTCCGTGTGGTCGCCCCGGGCGCTCGACGACCTGGTGCCGTGGTGTGCGGCCCGGGGCGTGGGCGTGCTGGCCGCGATGCCGCTCGGCAACGGCTATCTGACGGGGACGCTCAAGCCCGGGATGGGTTTCGAGCCGGACGATCCGCGGGCCCGGCACCCCCGGTTCACCGCGGAGATGATGGCCGCGAACCAGCCGGTGGTCGTGGGGCTGCGGCGGGTGGCCGAGCGGCACGGCGCGACCCCGGCGCAGGTGGCGCTGGCGTGGGTGCTCCGGCAGGGCGGCCACGTGGTGCCCGTCCCCGGGACCAAGCATGAGCGGTGGGCCGTGGAGAACGTCGGGGCCGCCGAACTGGAGCTCACCGAACGGGACCTGGCCGAGATCGCTCGGCTGCCCCCGGCACGCGGGTCGTGGGACTGACCCGTCGGCGGAGGAATGCGGGGAGATCGGGGAGCCACGGCGGGCAGCAGTGTATGAACAGTGGTGATGTTCGCCGTCGAAAGGATCGGTCCTGTGCAAACTCCCGCGGCGCACGAGGAACGCAAGGTGCACAACGGGCGCAAAGGGCGCAAGGGGGTGGTGGCGGCCTTGGCCGCCGCCTCCCTGCTGCTGTCGGCCGGCTGCGCCTCCGAGGACGGCGGCCCGGCGTCCTCGGACGGCTCCCCCACTCCTCCGGCGGGCTCCGCCTCGTCCCCGGCGGCCTCGTCGAGTCCGCCCGCGAAGCGGCCGCCGGCCAAGGGGTCGGTGGACGTGGTGTCCACGCTGACGGAGAAGCTGTCGTCCCCCTGGGGGCTGGCGCCGCTGCCCGGGGGTGATCTGCTGGTGGCCTCGCGCGACGACGCGACGATCACCCGGATCGACGGGGAGAGCGGGAAGAAGACGGAGGTGGGCACCGTGCCGGGGGTCTCTCCGGCGGGTGAGGGTGGCCTCCTGGGGCTCGCGGTCGCACCGACGTACGGCGCGGACCACCTGGTGTACGCCTACTTCACCACCGAGTCGGACAACCGCATCGCCCGTCTTCAGTACGACGAGGCGAAGCCGGCCGGACAGCAGCTGGGCGCCCCGGACACCATCCTGCGGGGCATCCCGAAGGGTTCCGTCCACAACGGCGGCCGGATCGCCTTCGGCCCGGACCGCATGCTGTACGCGGGCACGGGCGAGACCGGTGACACGGGTCTGGCCCAGGACGAGAAGTCCCTCGCGGGCAAGATCCTGCGGATGACGCCCGACGGCGAGCCGGTGCACGGCAACCCGTCCGCCGACTCGGTGGTGTACTCCTGGGGCCACCGCAATGTGCAGGGGCTGGCCTGGGACGAGCGGAAGCGCCTGTGGGCCTCGGAATTCGGCCAGGACACCTGGGACGAGCTCAACGCGATCGAGCCCGGCAAGAACTACGGCTGGCCCGAGGTCGAGGGTGAGAAGGGCGAGGCGGGGTACGTCGACCCGGTGGCCCAGTGGAAGACCTCCGAGGCGTCCCCGAGCGGCATCGCCTACGCCCAGGGCTCCATCTGGATGGCGGGGCTGCGCGGCGAGCGGCTGTGGCGGATCCCGCTGTCGGGCACGCCGGGCGAGGAACCTTCGGCGGCCCCTCAGGCGTTCCTCGAAGGGAAGTACGGAAGGCTGCGCACCGTGGTGGCGGCGGGCGGCGACACGCTGTGGCTGGTCACGAGCAACACGGACGGACGCGGGACCCCGAAGCAGGGGGACGACCGGATCCTGCTGCTGAAGGTGCGGTGACGACCGTCCGGGCGGCCCGACCCGAAGGTGCGGTGACGACCGTCCGGGCGGCCTGACGGAGGGAGCACGACCGGTGTTCGACTCTTCTCGGAGCTGTTCGCGCCCGGCCGCAGGCACACGGCGAGGAACGCGAGCGGCTGGAGCCGAGCCGCGAGGACCTCGGGATCGGCGACCCGGCTCGCGGCCCGACAGACCTCACCTCCGGCAAGGTCACACTCCGGCATCCGGGGGCAGGAGTGCCGGGAGGACCGCACCACACGGACGACCCAGGAGCAGACATGCAAGGAACACCGGACGAGCCCGGCACCCCCGGAGCGGAGGTCCCGGGCGCGGACGTCCCGGGGACACCCGAGGAGGCCGACGGGCCGGGCACGGACGTCCCGGAGGCGCCCGAGGAGACCGACGACCCGGACCCGGACGTCCCTGGGACGCCGGAGGAGGCCGACGGCCCGGACGAGGCGGGCACGGCGGGCGGGCCGCGCCCTTAGGCGGTCCGCGGGAGCCGGCTCCGCACCGCGGACCGGCTCAGCCCGCCGCGTACAGCCGGAAGCGGTGGGCCAGGGCGGCCGCCTCGCCGCGGCTGGCCACGCCCAGCTTGGCCAGGATGTTGGAGACGTGCACGCTCGCCGTCTTCGGTGAGATGTACAGCTCCTCCGCGATGCGGCGGTTGGTGTAGCCGGCCGCGACCAGCCGGTGCACCTCCTGCTCGCGGGAGGTCAGCCCGAAGGACTCGACCGCGTCCGCCGCGGGCTCGGAGAGCGTCTCCCCGTCCTCGCCGCCGGGGCCGCCCGCCCGGCCGTGGTCGGCCGGCCCGGTCAGGGCGATGCGGGCGCGCCGGGCGAGCAGCCCGATGTTCTTCGCCAGGGGCAGCGCTCCGAGCCGCTCGGCCACCGTGTGGGCCTCGCGCAGGAGTTCCGTGGCCGTGCCCCGGTCTCCGGAGGCGGCGATGACGGACTCCGCCCACCGGTGCCGGACCTGGGCGAGCTCGTAGGGTCGGCGCAGCGGGCCGAAGGCCGCGGCGGCCCGGGCCCAGTCCTCGGGGGTGTCCGTCCCCTCCGCCCGCGCCAGCTCGGCCTCGACCAGCGTCCCGTAGGCGGCCCAGACCGGTACGAGGACGGGGAGCCGCTTGAGGTGCCCCCTGATCCGTTCCAGTACGGCCGGCCGGCCGGGCTCGGTGGCGGGCAGCCCCCGGGCGTCGGCCTCGATCGTCGCGGCGACGTACAGCAGCGGCAGCGCGTATCGCTGGGTGCCCGGCGGGAATCCTTCGTCGGACCGCGCCTCGAAGGCGGCCCGCGCCTCGGCGACGCGCCCCTGCTCGGCGGCGATGACCATGGTGTGCCGGACGGGGTTGATCTGGTGCTGGGGCTGGCGGTCGTGGACTCCGAACAGCCGTCTGTTCAGCGCGAGCTGCTCCTCGGCCTCGGTGAAGTCGCCCTGCGCAAGGGCGAGTTCGGTACGACGCGAGGCGACCAGGCCCTGGGACTTACGGGACCGGGAGAGCAGGGCCGCGGCGTCGGTCGCCGCTCTGCTCTCCTTCCAGTGCCCCAGCGAGAAGTAGGACTCCGACTGGTTGGCCCGGACCCACGCCTCCGAGTCGGGCAGCCCGTGGCTGTGGCAGATCCCGATGCCGTGGTCGGCGGCGGCCACGGCCTCCGGCGAACGGCCCGCCGACTCCAGCGAGGAGGGCAGATTGATACTGGCGCGGCTCATCACGCCCACCAGGTGGAGCACGTCGGCGCGGTCGCGGACGGCGTACATCTCGGCCAGCCCCTCCTCGACACCCCCCGCGTCGATGGTGAGCCAGCCTCGGGTGAGCCGGGCGTGCAGTTCGATGTACTCCTCGCCGACGAGCCGCGCGTACTCCACGGCCCGGTCGGCGGCGGCCAGTGTGTCCGGTCCCGGCCGGTGCAGCGCCCCCCAGCTCGCCACGCTGGCCAGCACGTCGGCGTGCACCGCCGAGGGGTGCAGTCCGCGCACCAGCTCTTGGGCGGTGGCGAGCTCCTGCCATCCGTCGCCCCGGGAGAGGTTCTGCATCAGGGAGGAGCGCTGGACCCAGAACCAGGCGGCGCGCAGCGGGTCGTCCTCGCCGTCCAGTACCCGCAGTGCCTTCTTCGCGATGGTCAGGGCCCGTTCGCGGTCGCCGCCGAAGCGCGCGGCGACGGTCGCCTCGGCCATCAGGTCGAGGTAGCGCAGCGGGGCGGCCGTGTCACAGCCGCAGCCGGGGTAGACCTCGGCGTAGTCGAGGGGGCGCAGGGTGGCGCGGACGGCCTCGGGTACGTCGTCCCAGAGCTCCATGGCCCGCTCCAGGAGTCGCAGTTGCTCGGAGTGGGCGTAGCGGCCGCGGGCCTCGACGGAGGCCCGCAGGACGGCGGGCAGCGCCTTGGCCGGGTCGTGGGCGGCGTACCAGTAGCTGGCGAGCCGGGCGGCGCGCTCGTCGGCGCGGACGAGCCCCGGGTCGGCTTCGAGGGCTTCGGCGTAGCGGCGGTTGAGCCGGGAGCGTTCGCCGGGGAGCAGGTCGTCGCTGACGGCCTCGCGGACCAGGGAGTGCCGGAAGCGGTATCCGTCCAGGTCGGGGGCGGGCAGCAGGATGTTGGCGCCGACGGCGGCGCGCAGCGCCTCGTCGAGGTCGTCGTCGGTGAGCCCGGCCACGGCGGCGAGGAGCCGGTGCTCGACGGTGGAACCGCCCTCGGCGACGATCCGCACGACCCGCTGGGCGTCGTCGGACAGCGTCTCGACGCGTACGAGGAGGAGGTCGCGCAGGGAGTCGGACAGCCCCGAACTGTCGCCGCAGCACTCGACGGTGCGGGCGAGTTCCTCGACGAAGAAGGCGTTGCCGTCGGAGCGCTCGAATATCTCGTCGACGAGGGCGGCCTCCGGGGCCACGGCGAGGATCCCGGTGAGCTGCCGGCCGACCTCGGCGCGGCTGAACCGGTTCAGCTCGATGCGTCCGACCGTACGGAGCCGGTCCAGCTCGGCCAGGAGCGGACGCAGCGGGTGGCGGCGGTGGACGTCGTCGGCCCGGTAGGTACCGATCACGACGAGGCGTCCGCGGCGCAGGGTCCGGAAGAGGTAGGAGAGGAGGTGGCGGGTGGAGGCGTCGGCCCAGTGGAGGTCCTCCAGGACGAGGACGACGGTGCGGGTCGCGGAGACGCGTTCCAGCAGCCGGACGGTGAGCTCGAAGAGGCGCGCGGTGCCGTGCTCGTCGTTGGACGCGCGCTCGGTCTCGCCCAACTCGGGCAGCAGCCGGGCCAGTTCACCTTCCTGGCCGGCCAGCGCACGCGCCAGCTCGTCGGGCAGGGCCCGGCGCAGGGCGCGCAGAGCGGTGGCGAAGGGGGCGTACGGAAGGCCCTCGGCGCCGATCTCCACACAGCCGCCGACGGCCACGACGGCCTCACGGCGGCACGCGACGGCGAGGAACTCCTCGACCAGCCGGGTCTTCCCGACCCCTGCCTCGCCTCCGACGAGGAGTGCCTGGGGCTCGTCCGCCGAAGCGCGGACGAGCGTCCCGGTGAGCGAGGCGAGTTCCCCGGCCCGGCCGACGAAGACGGGACTGACGGTGTTGGTCTCCACAGCGCCGAGCATCGCATACGCGTACGACAACGCCGGGGCCCCGGCCGCCTCGTGGAGCGGTACCGGGGCCCCGGCCGTGCTGTCACCCATGGCCGGGGTCTTCCATTCGACGACGTGGGAGCAGGGGCGCGGGTCCGGTGCCGTGCTCCGTCTCAGGCGGCACGCGCGAACCGGCCGGGGTCCCCGCTCACCCGCCTCCCGGGACCGTCCTGCCCGCTGACGCGGGCCTCGGCCCGGGCCGCGATGCGGGCGGCCCGGCGGGCGAGGACGGCCTCGCGGACGGTCCGCCGCGCTTCGGCCCGGCGGATCAATTCGGCGCTGCGGGCCTGGTGCAGTTCGTAGGCGTACATGGTCTCTCCCCCTGTCGACGGCCCTCGGGGCCTCGGCTCCTTGCCGTGGTCCCACTCTCGTCGGGGAGGGGGTGCCGCCGCATCGGGCGTGTGCCGCATCCCGGCGCCCGGGGGGCCTCAGTCCTGCCGGGTGAGTGCCTTAGGTGCGGCCCCGGGGGCCTCAGCCGGCGCTGGGCATGGACAGGAAGAGGTCGAAGTACATGCCGAGGGAGATGAGTACGCCCAGTGTCCCGAGCGCGATTCCGGCCCGGGCGACGGAGCGGATCCAACCGGGCTGCGGCTGGGCGGACGGGGTGCCGAAGGCGGGGCGGAGAAGGACGAAGACGCCGACGAGCAGGGCGAGCAGCGCGAACAGTCCGTTGACGAAGGCCGTGGTGTGCCAGGCGTCACCGTAGATCTCGGAGATCTGCTGGGCGGCGCTGCCGCCCGACGAGGTCTGGATCTGGCCGATCAGGGTCTCGCGTTCGGCGGCCACACGGCCGGTCCAGGCCCCGCAGAGGGAGACGACACCGAGCCCGGCGGAGACGACGGCCGCGGCGCCCGTCCCGGCACCGGTGGACGCGGCGGCCTCGGCCTCGTCGTAGGGGTCGGGCTCCGGCGAGTCCTCGTCGGAAGAGTCCGGGACCGCGTCCTCCGGGGCGTCCGAGGGGGCGGCCGTCCCGGTCGGGGCGGGCGCGGCCTTCTCCTCGGTCGTCGTCTTCCCTTCTTCGTCGTGGTCGTCGTGCGTGACAGGGGTGGAGGGGGTGGTGTCCATGAGGCGCACGCTAGGGGCCCCGTATGAGAGCGCGCTTAACGCGCCGCCCGCCACTCGGAGGCCAGGACGGCCCAGATCTCCTCGTCGTGCCGTTCACCGTGGTGCAGGAAGGCCTCGCGCAGCACCCCTTCGCGGGTCATCCCGAGCCGTTCGGCCGCGGCGACGCTGCGGGTGTTGGCCGCGGAGGCGATCCATTCGACCCGGTGCATCCCGCGGACGTCGAACGCCCACTCCATGAGCTTGCGGGAGGCGCGGTGCACCAGCCCCCGGCCCTGGCCGGCCGGCTCCAGCCAGCAGCCGATCTCGCAGACGCCGGTCGCCGCCTCGAAGATCCGGAACAGGACCCCGCCGACCAGGGTGCCGTCGAGCCAGATCCCGTAGATCCGTCCGGTGTCGGCCGCCTGCTTGTCGGCGTACCGCTGGAGCAGCGCCCGCGCGGAGTCGAGGTCCGTGGCGGCCGCGGCGAAGGGGATCCAGGGGTCGACCAGGCCGCGTGCCCGGTCCATGTGGGCGAGGAACTCCTGCGCCTGCCAGGGTTCCAGCGGGCGCAGCTGCGCCCCGTCGTCCCCGAGGGGCATCGCGAACACAACGACTCCTTCGTGTCGGCGGACGCGCAGCGCGACGGGCCGGTCCGCGTCGCCGGTGGGCGCCCCCGTGATCTTCGCATGCGGCGCCGGGCCGTCCGGCGGCCGTACGCGTCCCGGGGCCGGGCCCTCCCGCCCGGCGCGGGGCCTGCCGGTCAGCCCGAGACGCTCGCCCTGCCGTTCTCGATGTGGCCCATCAGCCGGCGCCGGAAGGAGCCCTCCCCCTCGGCCGTCACCACGAGGTCGTACCAGCCGTGCTCGTCGGCCGCCGAGTGCACGACCGTACGGCTGCGCCCCGGCTTCACCTTGATCGTCCGGGTCCAGTCCCGCAGGTCGTCCTCGTCGACGTATCCCAGCGGCCGCACGGTGAAGGTCAGCGGCCGCGTGCCGTTGTTGCGCAGCGTGAGGTGGAGGTCACGCTCGCGGGCGTCGATGCGGGAGGTGAGTTCGGCGCCGCCGTCGGCGGCCCCCTCGAACTCGCGGCGGAAACCGTTCGGCCCGGTGACCGTGAAGCGATAGCCGCCGCCGGTCAGCGGCACCGTCCACTGCGCGGTGCCCAGGACGTCCCGGTGCTGCGGAGCGGGGAACTCGTTCGCGTACGGGTAGAGCGCGAAGTGCGCGGACGACCGGCCGGTGTTGCTGAGGGCCACCCGCAGCGCCCCGTCCACCCGCCTCGCCTGCGCGTCCGGCTGGTACGGCAGGGGCCTGGCCGGACGGGATCCCGGCTCCTGGACGGGCATCTGCTGGTCGGCCGGCGGCCGGGGCTGCCACCGTCCACCGAACGGCGGGATCGCGGCGGGCCGTTCCGTGTTCGGCTGCCGGCGTGCCCGGGAGAAGTCGAAGGCCGAGGTGAGATCGCCGGTGACCCGGCGACGCCAGTCGCTGATGTTGGGCTCCTTCACCCCCGTCCAGCGCTCCAGGAGGCGGATCACCGAGGTGTGGTCGAAGACCTCCGAGCAGACGTACCCGCCGACCGTCCACGGCGAGACCACCAGCAGGGGCACCCGCACACCGAGCCCGGTGGGCTTGCCCTCCCACTGTTCCTCGGCCACCTCGGCGGGCGCGACGGGCGGCGGCACGTGGTCGAAGAACCCGTCGTTCTCGTCGTAGTTGATGAGGACGACGGTGCGCCGCCACACGTCGGGGTGCCGACCGAGGGCGTCCAGGACCTTGTAGACGACCGTCGCGCTGTGCACCGGCGAGGAGACGCTCGGGTGCTCGGAGTCCACCGCCGACGGGACCAGGTAGGAGACCTCGGGCAGCGTCCCGGCCGCCACGTCCTTGGCGAACGCGTCGGCGAGTGTTCCCGTCTCGACCCGGCGCAGCGCCCGTTCGAAGAGGCTGCGCTCCGCCGCCGTCAGGGTGGCGACCCCTTCCTCCAGCAGGGCCAGCAGCCGCTCGCGCTCGTCCGCCCCCTCGGCTTCGCGCACGGCGGCGTAGAAGGACTCCATGTAGGTGTGCCCGCCGGTCCTGGCCAGCGCCTTGCGGGCTACGGCCTTGAAGGTGGCGAAGAACTCGATCTGGTTGTCGGTGAAGTTCTCCCACTCGGTGTACGTCTTCCAGCTCCGCCCGGCCTTCTCCAGGCGCTCCGCGTAGGTGCCCCAGTCGTATCCGGGGTGGGTGCCCTCGTCGTACGCGTCGTTGCCCACGGCCCGCTCGCCGTTCGGCTCGTTGCCCGTCTTCCCGCTCCAGAGGTGGTTGCGGTTCGGGCTGGTGGAGGAGTGGATCGAGGAGTGGTAGGCGTCGCAGACGGTGAAGGTGTCGGCGAGTTCGTAGTGCAGCGGGATGTCGCGGCGGTCGTAGTACGCCATGGTCGCGGCCGTCTTGGCGGTGATCCAGCCGTTCATCCAGCCACCGGCCCACGCCTTGGCGCCACCGCTCCAGGAGTGGTCGAGGGCTCCGATGTACTGGAGGTCCTTCTGCTGCGTCTTCGCGGCCTCGCGCACCGGGAACGGCAGCACGGTGGTGCCCAGCGGCCCCGGCTGCGCGAACACCGGCTTACCGGAGGGCAGTTCGATCGCGTTGCGGTCGCCGAATCCGCGTACCCCGCGCAGGGTGCCGAAGTAGTGGTCGAAGGAACGGTTCTCCTGCATGAGGATCACCACGTGGTCGATGGCGTCCAGCCCCGCGCCACCGGACCCGGCGGCGGGCTGGGCGGCGATCGCCGCCTGGAGCGACGGGGGCAGGAACGATCCCGCCGCCGCGGCGCCGAGTGCGCCACCGCCGAGCGCGAAGAGCCGCCGCCGTGTCATGTCCGTGGTCAAGTGAGCCTCCCGGTTACGTTCCTACGGCGGGAAACTAGCCACGCCGGGTGGCGACCGGAAGACCGTCGCACGGCCTGACGATGAACGTCCAACAGGCCACTGCGGAAAGTCCAAGCGCGGCAGAAGGGGCGGCGCACCCGGATCACGGGTGCGCCGCCCCCAGGGGCCCTGCGGGATCAGCCCTCGACGCCGAGCTTCTCCAGGATCAGCTCGCGCACGCGTGCCGCGTCCGCCTGGCCACGGGTGGCCTTCATGACGGCGCCGACGAGCGCGCCCGCCGCCGCCACCTTGCCGCCGCGGATCTTGTCCGCGACGGCCGCGTTGCCCGCGATGGCCTCGTCCACGGCCGTGGACAGCGCGCCCTCGTCCGAGACGACCTTCAGACCGCGCTTCTCGACGACGGTGTCCGGGTCGCCCTCGCCCGCGAGGACACCCTCGATGACCTGGCGGGCCAGCTTGTCGTTGAGGTCACCCGCGGCGACGAGCGCCGCCACCCGGGCGACCTGCGCCGGGGTGATCGGCAGCTCGTCGAGGCTGCGGCCGGTCTCGTTGGCGTTACGGGCGAGCTCGCCCATCCACCACTTGCGGGCCTGGTCCGAGGGGGCGCCCGCGTCCGTCGTGGCGACGATCAGGTCGACCGCGCCGGCGTTGAGGATGGACTGCATGTCGTGCTCGTTGACACCCCACTCCTCCTTCAGCCGCTTGCGGCGCAGCCGGGGAAGCTCGGGGAGCCCCTTGCGGAGCTCCTCGACCCAGTCGCGGGAAGGGGCCACCGGCACCAGGTCCGGTTCGGGGAAGTAGCGGTAGTCCTCGGCGTTGTCCTTGATGCGGCCGGCCGTGGTGGAGCCGTCCTCCTCGTGGAAGTGCCGGGTCTCCTGCACGATCGTCCCGCCGGAGTTCAGCACCGCGGCGTGGCGCTGGATCTCGAAGCGGGCGGCACGCTCGACGGAACGCAGCGAGTTGACGTTCTTCGTCTCGGAGCGCGTGCCGAACTTCTCGGTGCCGTTGGGACGCAGCGACAGGTTCACGTCGCAGCGCATCTGGCCCATCTCCATCCGGGCCTCCGAGACGCCGAGCGCCTTGATGAGCTCGCGGAGCTCGGCGACGTACGCCTTGGCGACCTCGGGGGCGCGTGCGCCGGCGCCCTCGATCGGCTTGGTGACGATCTCGATGAGCGGGATCCCGGCGCGGTTGTAGTCCAGCAGCGAGTGGGACGCGCCGTGGATGCGGCCGGTGGCACCGCCGACGTGGGTCGACTTGCCGGTGTCCTCCTCCATGTGGGCGCGCTCGATCTCCACCCGGAAGATCTCGCCGTCCTCCAGCTGGACGTCCAGATAGCCGTCGAAGGCGATCGGCTCGTCGTACTGGGAGGTCTGGAAGTTCTTCGGCATGTCCGGATAGAAGTAGTTCTTCCGGGCGAACCGGCACCACTCGGCGATCTGGCAGTTCAGCGCGAGGCCGATCTTGATCGCGGACTCGACGCCGATCTCGTTGACCACCGGGAGCGCGCCCGGCAGGCCGAGGCAGACCGGGCACGTCTGCGAGTTGGCGTCCTGCTTGAGCTCCGTGGAGCAGCCGCAGAACATCTTGGTCTTGGTGCCGAGCTCCACATGGACCTCGAGGCCCATGACGGGGTCGTACGTCGCGAGGGCGTCCTCGTACGACTCCAGGTCGATGACAGTCACGGTGAAACTTTCCCTCTCAGCCCAGCAGGACGTCGTCGTCGCCGAGACGCTTGAGTTCGCGGTAGAGGATCGCCATGCCGGTCACGATCGCGGCCGCGGACACGGCGGCGTCGATGAGCCGCAGTGTGTCGTTGTCCTGGCGGGCCATCTTCGCCTGCTTGACGACGCTCAGCGCGCCGAAGGCGGTGGTGCCGAGCGACAGGTAGACGCCGGACTTGGACTTCTTGAAGTTCTTGGCCTTCTTAGCCATTGCGCTCATAGTGACGGAGCCTCCTCGAGCAGCGGGTGCCCCCACCTTTCCACGAAGGCGGCCTCGACGGCGGCTCCGACCTTGTACAGCCGGTCGTCCTTCATGGCGGGGGCGATGATCTGCAGTCCGACCGGCAGGCCGTCCTCCGGTGCCAGGCCGCAGGGCAGCGACATGGCGGAGTTGCCGGCGAGGTTGGTCGGAATGGTGCACAGGTCCGCGAGGTACATCGCCATCGGGTCGTCGGCGCGCTCGCCGATCGGGAAGGCGGTGGTGGGCGTCGTCGGCGAGACGATGACGTCCACCTGCTCGAACGCCTTCTCGAAGTCCTGGGTGATGAGGGTACGGACCTTCTGGGCCGAGCCGTAGTACGCGTCGTAGTAGCCGGAGCTGAGCGCGTACGTACCGAGGATGACGCGGCGCTTGACCTCGTCGCCGAAGCCGGCCTCGCGGGTGAGCGCGGTGACGTCCTCGGCGGAGCGCGTGCCGTCGTCGCCGACCCGCAGGCCGTAGCGCATGGCGTCGAAGCGGGCCAGGTTGGAGGAGCACTCGGACGGCGCGATGAGGTAGTACGCCGACAGCGCGAGGTCGAAGGACGGGCAGTCCAGCTCGACGACGGTGGCGCCGAGCGACTTCAGCAGCTCGACGGACTCGTTGAAGCGCTGGACGACACCGGCCTGGTAGCCCTCGCCCGAGAACTGCTTGACGACACCGACGCGCATGCCCGTCACCGAGCCGTTGCGCGCCGCCTCGACGACCGGCGGGACCGGGGCGTCGATGGACGTCGAGTCCATCGGGTCGTGTCCGCCGATGGCCTCGTGCAGCAGCGCCGCGTCCAGGACCGTGCGGGCGCAGGGCCCGCCCTGGTCGAGGGAGGAGGAGAAGGCGACCATGCCGTAGCGGGAGACGCCCCCGTAGGTGGGCTTGACGCCGACCGTGCCGGTGACGGCCGCGGGCTGGCGGATCGAGCCGCCGGTGTCCGTGCCGATGGCGAGCGGGGCCTCGAAGGAGGCGAGCGCGGCCGAGGAACCGCCGCCGGAGCCGCCCGGGATCCGGGTGAGGTCCCACGGGTTGCCGGTCGGGCCGTAGGCGCTGTTCTCGGTGGAGGACCCCATGGCGAACTCGTCCATGTTGGTCTTGCCGAGGATGACGACGTCGGCGGCCTTCAGCTTCGTGGTGAGGGTCGCGTCGTACGGCGGCACCCAGCCTTCGAGGATCTTCGAGCCGACGGTGGTCGGCATGTCCTTGGTGGTGAAGATGTCCTTGAGCGCGAGCGGGACGCCGGCCAGCGGGCCGAGCTTCTCGCCCGCCTCGCGCTTGGCGTCGACGGCGCGGGCCTGCGCGAGGGCGCCCTCACGGTCGATGTGCAGGAAGGCGTGGACCTTCTCGTCGACGGCGTCGATCCGGGCCAGGTGGGCCTCGGTGACCTCGACGGCCGTCAGCTCGCCGGAGGCGATCTTCTCGGCGATCTGCGCGGCCGTGAGCTTGATGATGGTGCTGATGTCCGTCATGGCTGTTTAGTCCTCCCCCAGGATCTGCGGCACCTTGAAACGCTGCTGCTCCTGGGCCGGGGCGCCGGAGAGCGCCTGCGCGGGGGTGAGCGACGGACGGACCTCGTCCGCCCGCATGACGTTGGTCAGCGGCAGCGGGTGGGAGGTCGGCGGTACGTCTTGGTCGGCGACCTCGGAGACGCGGGCGACCGCGCCGATGATGTCGTCGAGCTGACCGGCGAAGTGTTCGAGCTCTTCGCCCTTCAGCTCCAGACGCGCCAGCCGGGCGAGGTGGGCGACCTCCTCGCGCGTGATGCCAGGCATGCAGCGATCCTCAGGGTTCGGTGTGTGGTTTGGCCCCAATCCTATGGGGTCGCCGGACACGCCGACGGACACACCGCCTCCGAAGGCCCCGGCCCGCCCCGTCAGGCCGTCGCCGGGCCCGGGTTGAGCGCGTGGCCCGCGGGCCGGTGCTCCGGTTCGGGGGCCGCCGCCCCCGCCGCCGCCTCCAGCTCCGCGGGCCGCCGCCAGCCGTGCTCACCGCGGGCCCGCAGCCAGGCCGTGGTCTCCTGGGGCGGCATCGCGGCGGCGACCAGCCACCCCTGCACCGCGTCGCAGCGCAGGTCCCGCAGGCGCTCCCAGGTCTCGTCGTCCTCGACGCCCTCCGCGACGACCAGCAGGCCGAGCGAGTGGGCCAGGTCGATGGTGCAGCGGACGATCTCCGCGTCCTCGGTGTCGACGGCGAGCCGGGCCACGAACGACCGGTCGATCTTGAGTTCGCTGACGGGCAGCTTCCGCAGGTGCACCAGGGAGGAGTAGCCGGTGCCGAAGTCGTCCAGGGACATCTTCACGCCGTGCGCGGTGAGCCCGGCCAGGGTGTCGGCGGCGCGCTGCGGGTCCTCCAGCAGCACGTGCTCCGTGATCTCCAGTTGCAGCGCGCCGGCCGGGACGCCGTGCCGGGCCAGCCGGGCGGCGACGCTGCCCGCGAAGCCCGGGGTGTGGACGTCGCGCGGCGAGACGTTGACGGCGACGGGGACGAACAGTCCCTGCGCGCGCCACCGGGCGACCTGGGCGAGGGCCGTCTCCAGGACGTACTCGGTGAGGTGCGGCATCAGGCCGGACGACTCCGCGATGGCGATGAACTCGTCCGGGGGGACCCGCCCGCGCTCCGGGTGCACCCAGCGTACGAGCGCTTCGAGTCCGGCGACCTGACCGTCGAAGCGGACCTTGGGCTGGTAGTGGAGCTCCACCTCGCGGGCGTCCAGGGCACGGCGCAGGTCGCCCAGCAGCCCGAGCCGGTCCGGGGTGTTGCTGTCGCGCTTGGACTCGTACACCTCCACGCCGGTGCGGTCGCGCTTGGCCTGGTACATGGCGACGTCGGCGCGGCGGAGCAGCCCTTCGGCGTCGAGCGCGTGGTCGGGGTGGACGGCGACACCGGCGCTGGCCTCCAGCACCAGGGTGAGCCCGTCCAGGCCGAGCGGGGAGGAGAGCTCGGCGACCAGGTGGCGGGCGACGCGCTGTGCGCTGGTGGTGGAGTCCGTGGTCGGCAGCAGGACGGCGAACTCGTCGCCGCCGAGCCGCGCGGCCTCCGCGCCGCGGGGCAGGGCGAGCCGGAGCCGTTCGGCGATCTGGAGGAGCAGCCGGTCCCCGGCGAGGTGGCCCAGGGTGTCGTTGACCGCGCGGAAGCGGTCCAGGTCGATGAGGACGAGCGCGGCCCGGGCGCCGGTGACCTCGGCTTCCTCCAGCGCGGTCCAGGTCCGCTCCAGGAGCCACTGCCGGTTGGGCAGCCCCGTCAGCGGGTCCCGCAGCTGCTCCTCGGCCCGGGCGCGGGCGATCCAGAGCGTGGAGTCCAGGGCGATCAGCGGTACGGCGAAGAGCGGCAGCAGCACCGGCATCGCGGAGGCCACGACGCAGATCAGCGGGGTGATACCGACCAGGGCGACGGCGACGAGCCCTTGGCGCAGCACGGCGGTGCGGGCGACGGTGGGCAGTTGGCCGCTCTGGGAGGCACGGGTGTACCACAGCAGGAGCCGGGTGACGAGGAGATAGGTGCAGGCGGCGAGGAGCACCTCCGGTACGGCCTCGATGCCCCAGTGGAGTGGCCGCCAGGGTCTCTCCACGGTGGCCACCTGGCCGAACGCGGCCAGGACGAGGGCGGCGGCCCCGATGCCGATGATGTCGACGGCCCCGTGCAGCAGCCCCTGCCGCCAGCGGTGCCGGCGGGCCGTGCCGACGAGCACCACCACGACGAGGCTGACCAGTCCTGCGGGCACCCAGCCGTACAGCAGCAGCACCGCGAGGGTGAGGGCGGCGCCGGAGCCGGTGCCGCCCCACCAGCGGTCGCGCCCGAGGGCGACGAGATGGCCGACGACGACGCCGGTGAGCACCGCGAGCGACCAGCCCGCGGTACCGTCCGGGAAGAGGGCCCGGCCGTCGCCGACCGCCTGGTAGAAGCCGGTCGCGAGCTGTGCGGTGGCGACCGCCACGACGAAGGCCCCCACTGTCGGGATCGTGCCCGTCCGCGCGGGGACCAGTTTCCTCGCGAGGTCCGCCAGACCCCTCGGCCGCGACACCGGTGCGGCGCTCTCGGTCGGTTCCATTCCGTCCCTCTCACAGCCGGCGGTGCCGATGTCCCACGGTGGCTCCCGCTCCCATGCCACCGCGGCCCGAATCCCACCACGCGGCCGGGGCACGGCAGGTGCACGTTCAACAGTAGGCCGCGAAGGGCTCCGAGGGGCAGCGCTCTTCAGCTCTTGCCCGAATGCGGACCTGACACCCGTCACCGTCTGATATGCGCCGAACGGGTGGTGTGCGTCGCCGTTTCCTTCCCTGCCCGCCCGCTTTCCTCCGTTCCTTTCCCTTCTCCCCCGCCGTCACGCGCCGGCGGTGTATCGATCGAGCCTCGATCAGGCCTCCTCGGCGGGCACGGCTGCCTCCCGGGCCGCGTCGGGCCCCTCGTCGAGGAGGACGGCGAACCCGGCCTCGTCGAGGACGGGCACCTTGAGCTGCATCGCCTTGTCGTACTTGGAGCCGGGGTTCTCGCCCACCACGACGAAGGAGGTCTTCTTCGAGACGGATCCGGTGACCTTCGCCCCGAGGCTCTGCAGCGCGTCCTTCGCCCCGTCCCTGGTGTGGGAGGCCAGGGTGCCGGTGACGACGACCGTGAGTCCTTCGAGGGGCCGGGGCCCCTCGTCCTCGCCCGCGCCCTCGTCCTCCATCCGGACCCCGGCCTCCCGCCACTTGCGCAGGATCTCGCGGTGCCAGTCCTCGGCGAACCACTGCTTGACCGAAGCCGCGATGATGGATCCGACGCCGTCGGCGGCGGCCAGCTCCGCCTCGGACGCCTCGTCGATGCGGTCGACGGAGCGGAACTGGCGGGCCAGCTCCACCGCGGCCACCGGGCCGACATGGCGGATCGACAGCCCGGTGAGGATCCGGGCCAGCGGCGCCTGCTTGGCGGCCGCGATGCCGTCGAGCAGGGCGAGGGCGTTCTTCTTCGGCTCGCCCTGCTGGTTGGCGAAGACCGTCGCGATCTTCTCCTCGCCGGTCTTCGGGTCGCGCCGGGGCAGACCGCTGTCCGGGTCCAGGACGTAGGCCCGGATCGGCAGCAGTTGGTCGATCGTCAGGGAGAACAGGTCGCCCTCGTCCCGCAGCGGCGGCTCGGACGGCTCCAGCGGCTGGGTGAGGGCCGCCGCCGCCACATAGCCGAAGTGGTCGATGTCCAGGCACTTGCGGCCGGCGAGATAGGCCACCCGCTCCCGCAGCTGGGCCGGGCAGGACCGCGCGTTGGGGCAGCGGAGGTCGACGTCGCCCTCCTTCATGGGGCGCAGCGGTGTCCCGCACTCGGGGCACTCGGCGGGCATGACGAACTCGCGTTCGCTGCCGTCCCGCAGGTCGACGACCGGGCCGAGGATCTCCGGGATGACGTCTCCGGCCTTGCGGAGCACCACCGTGTCGCCGATCAGGACGCCCTTGGCCTTCACGACGTTCTGGTTGTGCAGGGTGGCGAACTCGACCTCGGAGCCCGCCACCTCGACGGCCTCGACCTGGGCGTAGGGCGTGACCCTGCCGGTGCGTCCGACGCCGACGCGGATGTTCACCAGCTTGGTGTTGACCTCCTCGGGGGCGTACTTCCAGGCGATCGCCCAGCGCGGGGCGCGGGAGGTCGAGCCCAGGCGGCCCTGGAGGGGGATCTCGTCGAGCTTGACGACGACGCCGTCGATCTCGTGCTCCACGGAGTGGCGGTTCTCGCCGAAGTACCGGACGAACTCGCGGACGCCGTCGAGGGAGTCGACGACCTTGTTGTGCCGGGCGGTCGGCAGGCCCCAGTCGCGCAGCAGGTCGTACGCCTGGGAGAGCCGGTCGATGTCGAGGCCCTCACGGGCGCCGATGCCGTGCACCACCATGTGCAGCGGGCGGGTGGCGGTGACCTTCGGGTCCTTCTGGCGCAGTGAACCGGCCGCCGCGTTGCGCGGGTTGGCGAAGGGCTTGTCACCGGCCTCCACCAGACGGGCGTTGAGCCCCTCGAAGGCCTCCATCGGGAAGTAGACCTCGCCGCGGATCTCCACCAGGGCGGGGACGCGGTCGCCGGTGAGGCGGTGCGGGATCTCGGCGATCGTACGGATGTTGGGGGTGATGTCCTCGCCGGTGCGGCCGTCGCCACGGGTCGCCGCGCGGGTCAGCCTGCCGTGCTCGTAGGTGAGGTTGACGGCGAGGCCGTCGACCTTGAGCTCGCACAGGAAGTGGTAGCCGGGGCGGCCCACGTCCTTGGCGACGCGCTCGGCCCAGGCGGCGAGCTCCTCGTCGTCGAAGGCGTTGTCCAGCGACAGCATCCGCTCGCGGTGCTCGACGGAGGTGAACTCCGTCGTGTACGGCCCGGCGACCTTCTGGGTCGGCGAATCCGGGGTGCGCAGCTGCGGGTTCTCGTCCTCGACGGCCTCCAGCTCGCGCATCAGCCGGTCGAACTCGGCGTCGCTGACGACCGGCTGGTCCTTCACGTAGTACCGGAAGCGGTGCTCCTCGATCTGCTCGGACAGCAGCGCGTGCCGCTCCCTCGCCTCCGCGGACACACCCGTCAGCTCCCGCGCCTGCTGTTCGCCGGCCATCGTCCCGTTCCTCCCGTCGACCCGACCCCGTTACTCAGGGTTGTTCGCGAGTGACCTCGCGGCCCGGACGCAGTGGGCGAGCGCGGTCCGCGCGTAGGCGGGTGACGCCCCCGCCAGCCCGCAGGACGGGGTGATGACGACGGACTCGGCGAGAGTCCCCGGATTCAGCCCCAGCCTGTTCCACAGCGTCCTGACCCCCATGACGCTACCGCCCGGGTCCGACAATGCGGCCGAGGCGGCGTCGAGGGAGGGGACGACGCCGAGCAGGAGCTGGGTGCCGTCCTCGACGGCCTCCCCGATCGCCTCCTCCTCACGCTCGGTGAGCAGCGAGAAGTCGAACGAGACGGACCCGGCCCCGGCGCGGCGCAGCAGGGCGAACGGTACGTCGGGGGCGCAGGAGTGGACGGTCGTCGGCCCGCCGTCATTGACCGCCAGCAGGTCGCGCAGGGCCCCTTCGACGACCTGGCGGTCCACGGCGCGGTAGGTCCGGTAGCCGCTCGCGGAGCGGACGCGCCCTCGCAGTACGGCGGTGAGGGAGGGTTCGTCGAGCTGGAGGACGATCTCGGCGCCGGGGATCCTGCGGCGGACCTCGGCGAGGTGCCCGCGCAGTCCTTCGGCCAGTGAACCGGCCAGGTCGCGGCAGGCGCCGGGGTCGGCGACCATCGCCTCGCCGCCGCGCAGTTCCAGGCCCGCCGCCAGGGTCCAGGGGCCGACGGCCTGGACCTTGAGCAGTCCTTCGTAGCCCTGCGTGAACTCCTCCAGGGCGTCCAGGTCCTCGCCGAGCCAGGAGCGGGCCCGGCGGGTGTCGCGGCCGGGCCGGTCGCTGATCCGCCAGCCGCTGGGCTCGACGTGGCCGTACATCTCCTCCAGCAGTCCGACGGTCCGCCCGATCATGTCGGCACCGGGCCCGCGGGCCGGGAGTTCCGGCAGATACGGCAGTCCCTGCCCGTCGGCGAAGGATCCGACGACGGTCTTGGCGGCCTCCCGGGCGTCGCCTCCCGGCATGGATCCGATGCCGGTGGCGCCGTACGCGCTGAACTCGCTCTTCTCGCTCACCCGGAAAGCCTACGGGCCCGGGAGGGTCCGGCCGGTCGGGGCCGCGGTCCCGGTCGGGTCGGGCCGGACCCGGCCCGGGTCGCCGCCCCGGCCGTCAGCGGCCCGGGCGGACCGTCAGGTCGTTGATCTCGGCGTCCCGAGGGAGGTCGAGCGCCAGCAGGATCGTCGTGGCGACCGATTCCGGGTCGATCCAGCGGGAGGCGTCGTACTCCTTGCCCTCCTGCTGGTGGACCTTGGCCTGCATGGGGCCGGCGGTGCGGCCCGGGTACACGGAGGTGACCCGGACGCCGCTCGCGTGTTCCTCGTGGCGCAGCGAGTCGGCGAGGGCCTTCAGGCCGTGCTTGCTCGCGGCGTACGCGCCCCACTCGGCGTTCGCGGCCAGGCCGGCACCGGAGTTCACGAAGACGACGTGCCCCTGGCTGACCCGCAGCTGCGGCAGCAGCAGCCGGGTCAGCTCGGCGGGGGCGACCAGGTTGGCGTTCAGCTGGAAGTGCCACGACTTGGGCGTGAGCTCGCCGATCCGGCCGAGTTCGACGACGCCCGCGATGTGCAGGAGGGAGTCGAGCCGTTCGGGCATCGGCTGCTGGCCGAAGGCCCAGGAGAGCCGGTCGGGGTTGCCGAGGTCGCCGACGAGCGTGCGTGCTCCGGGGTGGAGCGCGGCGAGCTCCTTGGCGCGGCCCGCGTCACGGGCCAGCAGCACGAGGTCGTCGCCGCGTTCCGTCAGGCGGCGGGCGACGGCCGCGCCGATACCGGAACCGGCGCCGGTGATGAGATGAGTAGGCATGCCCACATGCTCGCATCACCGCAGGTCGGTGCGGCGTCCGCCCGGGCTCACCGCATCCCGGCGGACTCCTCCAGGTAGGCGAGCGCGCCCACTCCGTCCTCGGCGAAGAAGACCAGGTCGGTGAGGGGGACCGGCAGGAAGCCCTCGTCCTCCATGCGCTGGAACTGCTGGCGCAGACCGTCGTAGAAGCCCGCGGTGTTCAGCAGGACGACCGGCTTGGTGTGCTTGCCGTGCTTCTTCAGCTCCAGGATCTCCGTGGCCTCGTCGAGCGTCCCGGTGCCGCCGACCATGATCACGACGGCGTCGGACTTCTCCAGCAGCAGCGCCTTGCGCTCGGCCAGGTCCTTGGCTATGACCATCTCGTCCGCGTTCTCCCGGGCCTTGGCGGCGAGGAAGTCCACCGACACGCCCACGAGCCGCCCGCCCGCCTCCTGCACCCCGTCGGCGACGACCTTCATCAGTCCGCTCTCCGACCCTCCCCAGACCAGGGTGTGCCCGCCCCGGCCCAGCAGTGCGGCGAATTCACGCGCGGGCCCGGTGTAGCGGTCGTCGAGGTCGGCGGCGGAGAGGAAGACACAGATGTTCATGTCGCATACGGTACGGGCCGCCGCCGACATCCCGACCCGGGCCGGGAAGAAACGGGGGCTGCCCTCGGCTGACAAGGGAATGAGGGATATTCCAGGACACCGCATCACCGTCGAGCCCGGCACCGAGCACGTGCGCGCGGTCCGGGACGGACAGGTGCTCGCCGAGAGCCGCCGCCCGCTCGTGCTGCGCGAGACGGGCTGTCCGGTGCGCTACTACCTGCCGCCCGAGGACGTGCGCACCGAGCTGCTGACCCCTTCCGACACGCACACCCACTGCCCGTTCAAGGGGGACGCGTCCTACTGGTCGCTCCCCGGGGCGGCCGATCTCGTCTGGGCCTACCCGGAGCCGAAGGAACAGGTCGCCGGGATCCGCGGCCACTTCTGCTTCTACGACACCGAGGTCGTCCCCGACTGACCTCCGACACGTTTCTCCGCCGCACCGATGAGTTCCGCGCGGCCCACCGGTCCACCTCCACATGGACAAGACTCTCTCCTTGGACGGCACGCCGATCGCGTACCGCCGGCGGGGCGACGGGCCACCGGTGGTGCTGGTCGGCGGTGCGCTGAGCACCGCGGCGGACGGGGAACCCCTGGCGGCCCTGCTGGAGCGGCACTTCACGGTGGTCACGTACGACCGGCGGGGGCGCGGTGCCAGCGGGGACACCGGCCCGTACGCGGTGCGCCGCGAGATCGAGGACCTGGCGGCGGTGGCCGCGCGGGCGGGCGAGCGGGTGTCGGTCTTCGGCATGCTGTCGGGCGGGGCGCTGGCGCTGGAGGCACAGGCGGCGGGGGTGCCCGCGGTCCGGCTCGCGGTCTTCGAGCCGCCCTACACCCCGGGGGCCGCAGGCCGGCTCCACAAGGCGCGCTGCACGGCCCGGCTGCGCGAACTGCTCTCGGCCGGTGACCGGGCGGGGGCGGTGGCGCTGTACCTGTCCCGGACGGGCGTCCCGGAGCCGACGGTCGCCCGGATGCGCCGCGCGCCCCTGTGGTCGGGCCTGGAGGCGGTGGCCCACACCCTCGCGTACGACGACGCGGTCCTGGGTACCGGCGCGGTCCCGGGAGAGCGGTTCGGCGCCGTGACGGCGCGCACCCTCGTGGTGACCGGCGGCTTCAGCACGGAGCGGGCGCACCGAACGACACGCGCCCTCGCGGACGCGATCCCCCGGGCACGGCACCGCACCCTGACGGGCCAGACCCGCGAACTGGCGCCGCACGCGATCGCCCCGGTGCTGACGGATTTCTTCACCCGGGAGGTCTTCGCGCACCGATGACCGCCGGCGCCCGTGCCCCGTACCCCTCCACCGGCACGATCACGATGCGCGGCGGAGCACTTAAGGTGCTCCTGATCATGTGACCTCTTGATCATGTGACCTACGGAAGAGGGAGACGTCATGCGCATATCGGTGAAGACGGCGGTAGCGGGCCTGGCCGCCGTCGCGATGGTCGGGCTCGCGGGCACGACGGCCACCGCGGCCCCGCACGCCCGGAAGGACGCGGCCGCCGTGGCGCCGGCCGCCTCCTGCTACGTGCACAACGTCTCGGGGTCGGTGCTGAACATCCGTAGCGGTCCGGGCCAGACGTACTCCGTCCTCGGCACGCTGGCGGCGGGCGCCAAGCTCTCGTGCGGCTCGAAGCTGGACACCCAGACCAAGGGCCAGAGCTACACGTCGTGCGGGGGCGGGACGTACTGGTCCACGATCCGGATCAACGGCCGTGACGGGTGGGTCGCTTCGGAGTGCGTCGCGTTCGGGGCGTGACGCGGTACGACGGGCGGTAGCGGTCGGGTCCGCGGGGCGCTCCGCGGACCCTCGCACCGTCTCGGCGCCGTGCGGCGGCCGGTGCCGGGGTGGCCGCCCCGGCCCTGTCCGGTCAGCCGGACGCGGCCGCCGTCTCCCGCCGTACCGTCGTCGCGATGGTGGCCGATCCGACGACCCGGGTGCCGTCGTAGAGCACGACCGCCTGCCCCGGGGCCACGCCCCGTACCGGTTCGGTGAAGGAGACGTTCAGCGTGCCGTCGACCAGCTCCGCCGTCACCTCGGTCTCGCCGCCGTGGGCCCTCAGCTGCGCGGTGTACGTGCCGGGCCCGGACGGGGCGGTGCCGCACCAGCGGGGGCGGATGGCGGTGAGGGCGGTGACGTCCAGGGCCTCCACAGGACCGACGGTGACCGTGTTGTTCACCGGGGAGATGTCCAGGACGTAGCGCGGCTTGCCGTCCGGGGCGGGGTGGCCGATGCGCAGGCCCTTGCGCTGGCCGATCGTGAAGCCGAAGGCGCCCTCGTGGGTGCCGACCTTCGTCCCCGCCTCGTCGACGATGTCGCCCTCGGCGGGACCGCCCAGGCGGTTCGCCAGGAATCCCTGGGTGTCGCCGTCGGCGATGAAGCAGATGTCGTGGCTGTCGGGCTTCTTGGCGACGGCGAGGCCGCGGCGCTCGGCCTCGGCCCGGATCTCGTCCTTGGTGGTCAGGGTGTCGCCGAGCGGGAACATCGCGTGGGCGAGCTGCTTCTCGTCCAGGACGCCGAGCACGTAGCTCTGGTCCTTGGCCATGTCCGAGGCGCGGTGCAGCTCCCGGGTGCCGTCCTCGGTGAGGACGACGGTGGCGTAGTGGCCGGTGCAGACGGCGTCGAAGCCGAGGGCCAGCGCCTTGTCGAGGAGCGCGGCGAACTTGATCTTCTCGTTGCACCGCAGGCACGGGTTGGGGGTGCGCCCCGCCTCGTACTCGGCGACGAAGTCCTCCACGACGTCCTCGCGGAAGCGTTCCGCCAGGTCCCAGACGTAGAACGGGATGCCGATGACGTCGGCCGCGCGGCGGGCGTCACGGGAGTCCTCGATGGTGCAACAGCCGCGCGCGCCCGTCCGGAAGGACTGCGGGTTGGCGGAGAGGGCGAGGTGCACACCGGTCACGTCGTGGCCTGCCTCGGCGGCGCGGGCCGCCGCGACGGCGGAGTCGACACCGCCCGACATGGCGGCGAGCACACGGAGGGGGCGCTGGGAGGTCTGAGTCATAGCTCGTCCAGGGTACGGGGCCCCGGGAACCGAATGCTCGCCGATATGCGTTGTCGCTCCCATGGGGACCAACAGGAACGCCGGGCCGTCGGGGAAGGGACCCGGGCGCGGCATCAGCAGGCGCTCGCTGCTCATCGGCGGTGGCGCGGCCGTCGTGGGCGGCGGCGCGCTGGCCGCGGAGCAGATCCGGCGCGTCTGGTGGCGGGTGCCCGGCGTCGACAAGCCGCGCGAGCCCGGTGAGCTGGACTACGCCGGAGCGCGCTGGATCGCGGCCTCGGAGGCGAACTGGCGGCGGGCCGACCGCCCCGGCGACTACGACGTGGACCGGGTGATCATCCATGTCACGCAGGGCAGCTACGCCAGCGCGGTCAAGGTCTTCCAGGACCCGGCGCACCAGGCGGCGACCCACTACATCGTGG
The DNA here is from genome assembly GCF_000177195.2 of Streptomyces sp. SirexAA-E. Taxonomy (GTDB): domain Bacteria; phylum Actinomycetota; class Actinomycetes; order Streptomycetales; family Streptomycetaceae; genus Streptomyces; species Streptomyces flavovirens. Next base: position 5,184,918 of record NC_015953.1, on the reverse strand, counting down.
GCCAGGACGGCGGGGTCACGCAGATGATCCGCGAGCTGGACGTGGCGTACCACGCCGGGAACCGCTCGTTCAACGAGCGCAGCGTGGGGATCGAGCACGAGGGCTTCGTCGACCGCCCGCAGGACTTCACGACGGCGATGTACGAGTCGTCGGCGCGCCTGACGGCCTCCATATGCGCGCGGTACGGCATCCCGGTGGACCGCGAGCACATCATCGGGCACGTGGAGGTGCCGGGCACCGACCACACGGATCCCGGCCCGCACTGGGACTGGAAGCGCTACATGAAGCTGGTGCGCGCGGCGTCCACCGGCCCTTCCGCCGGTCCCTCCGCCGCCTCCTCGGGCCCTAGCTGAGCCCGGCGGTCCTGGCGCGCTCCACGGCCGGGCCGATGGCGCGGGCCAGGTCCTCGACGTCCCTCTTCGTCGAGGTGTGGCCGAGCGAGAAGCGCAGGGTGCCCCGGGCCAGGTCGGGGTCGGTGCCGGTCGCCAGCAGCACATGACTGGGCTGGGCGATCCCCGCCGTGCAGGCCGAGCCGGTGGAGCACTCGATGCCCTGGGCGTCGAGCAGCAGCAGGAGGGAGTCGCCCTCGCAGCCCGGGAAGGTGAAGTGGGCGTTGGCGGGGAGCCGGCCCCCGGGCGCCGGGTCGCCGCCGAGCAGGGCGTCGGGGACGGCCTGCCGCACGGCGTCGACCAGCGTGTCGCGGAGCGTTCCGACCTCGTGGGCGAACTCCTCGCGGCGTTCGGCGGCGAGCCGGCCGGCGACCGCGAACGCGGCGACGGCGGGGACGTCCAGGGTGCCGGAGCGCACGTGCCGCTCCTGCCCTCCGCCGTGCAGGACGGGGACGGGGGTCTGGTCCCGGCCCAGGAGGAGGGCGCCGATACCGAACGGGCCGCCGATCTTGTGCCCGCTGACGGTCATCGCCGCCAGCCCGGACCGGGCGAAGTCGACGTCCAGCTGCCCGAACGCCTGCACCGCGTCCGCGTGCATCGGTACGCCGAACTCCCGGGCGACCTCGGCCAGCTCACGGACCGGCATGACGGTGCCGATCTCGTTGTTGGCCCACATCACGGTGATCATCGCGACGTCGTCGGGGTCGCGGAGGATCGCCTCGCGCAGGGCGTCCGGGTGGACGCGCCCGTAGCGGTCGACGGGGAGGTGCTCGACTCGCGCACCCTCGTGCTCGGCGAGCCAGTCCACGGCGTCCAGCACCGCGTGGTGCTCGACGGGACTGGCCAGGACCCGGGTGCGCCGGGGGTCGGCGTCGCGGCGGGCCCAGTACAGGCCCTTGACGGCGAGGTTGTCGGCCTCGGTGCCGCCGGAGGTGAGGACCACCTCGCTGGGGCGGGCGCCGAGGGACTCGGCGAGGGTCTCCCGCGACTCCTCGACGGTACGGCGGGCGCGGCGCCCGGCGGCGTGCAGGGAGGACGCGTTGCCGGTGACGGCGAGCTGCGCGGTCATCGCCGCGATCGCCTCCGGAAGCATCGGCGTGGTCGCGGCGTGGTCGAGGTAGGCCATGATGCCCCGAGTCTACGAGCCCGCGGTGGGGCTCACGGCAGGCGCATGGCCTCACCGCCCCACGGGGCGGACCGGCCGGGGCGCGGCGGCGCCCGGGGTCAGCCCCCGAAGCTCCAGGAGACGGTGCCGTTCACGGTGACCAGGACGGCGAGGACCACCAGGTCGGCGACGCCGAGGGCGAGGCCGAGCAGGGCGCGGCCGCGCCGTGCGGTGGAGCGGGCCAGCGCCATGGACGCCATCACGATGGCGGCGGGCCCGAGCAGGATGTTCATCACGAGCAGGCCCAGCAGCCCGAGGACGAACGAGGCGACGGCGAGGGAGTCCGCCTCCCCCGAGGTCTTCGCGTGGTCGGTGGTACGGCGGCTGCGGCGGCCCGGTGCGGTGGCGAGTGCCATGGTGCGGACACCTCCGGTTCCGGTGGCGGGAAGACGGTCGGGAACGGCCGGGGAACGGCCGGACAGCGGTCAGGGTTCGGCCGGGAGGGCGGCGGTTCAGCGGGTCCGGCGGGCCAGCCCCTCACGGACGCCGAAGGCCACCAGCCACAGGCCGATCACGCCCGCGGCGGTCAGGGCCAGGGGCACCGGCAGGTGCGCGACGGCTCCGAGGACCACACCCAGCAGGAGCAGGGCGGCGACGAGGACGAACATGTGAGCCCCTTTCCGCGAACAGTTGGGAGTACGACTGTTCACTGACTTTCAAGTCTAGTACGTGTACCCCTTCCTGCCGTCGGAGAACGGTTGTTTACTGAATGGCATGAGTCACACCCCCGGCATCCGCCAGGCCCAGAAGCTGAAGACCCGCCAGGCCCTCCTGGACGCGGCGCTGACGCTGCTGGAGGAGAAGAGCCTGAGCAGCCTGGGTCTGCGTGAGGTGACGCGAGCCGTGGGGGTGGCCCCGACCGCCTTCTACCGCCATTTCGACGGGGTGGCGGCGCTCGGTGTGGCGCTCGTCGAGGAGGCCCTGGGCAGCCTGCACGGCATGATCGGCGCCATCCTGGCGGACACCGGGGACAGCGAGGAACGCTTGGACCGCAGTGTCGTCCTGATCGCCCGTCACGTCGCCGAGCAGCCCGCCCACTTCCGTTTCATCGCCCGCGAGCAGCACGGGGGCGTGGGCCCGGTCCGGGAGGCGATAGCCGCCCAGTTGCGCGCGTTCACCGAGGAGGTGGCACGGGCGATCGCCACGGAGCCTCAGTCGGCCGGCTGGGACCGGCAGGACCTGCTGATGCTGGGCGGCCTGTACGTCGACCACATGGTGCTCACCGCCTCCGCGCTGCTCGACGCGGCGGGGCCCGAGGACGAGCGCGAGGTGGTCCGCACCGCCCGGCGCCAGCTCCGGCTGGTCACCCTGGGCCGGGCGCACTGGCTGGACTCCTGAGCCAGCGCGGGCGCACGCGGGGGCGCACAAGGGGCGCACACCGCAGCGGTACCGACCCCGGGGCCGTACGGGGACAGCCCTTAGCCTCGTCGGCATGAGCGACGACTGGATTCTCGACCGGACCTTCGACAGTTCCTCGGGCGAGGTGCGCTGGGCCGTGCTCGGCCCAGCGGACGCACCGCCCGTCGTCCTGGTGCACGGGACGCCCTTCTCCTCGTACGTCTGGCGCGGCATCGCCCGTGCGCTGGCCCAGGACCACCGGGTCCACGTGTGGGATCTGCCGGGCTACGGGGTGTCCGCCCGGTACGAGGGCCAGGATGTGTCGCTGGGGGCCCAGGGCCGGGTCCTGACCGAGCTGCTCGGCCACTGGGAGCTGCCGGAACCCGCCGTGGTGGCGCACGACTTCGGCGGCTGCGTCGCCCTGCGCGCCCACCTCCTGCACGGCGCCCGCTACCGCCGCCTCGCCCTGGTCGACCCGGTGGCGCTGGCCCCGTGGGGTTCACCGGCCTACCGGCTGCTGGGCGGCCGCTCCGACGCCTTCGGCGCCCTGCCGGCAGCGCTGCACCGCGCCCTGGTGAAGGAGTACGTGAGCTCCGCGAGCCACCCGGGGCTGCGCCCGGACGTGCTCGACCGGCTCGTCGATCCCTGGTGCACCCCGGCCGGACAGCCCGCCTTCTACCGGCAGATCGCCCAGAACGACCAGCGGTTCACCGACGAGATCCAGGGCCGTTACGGGGAGCTGGACCTGCCCGTACTGATCTGCTGGGGCACCGAGGACACCTGGATCCCCGTCGCCCGCGCCCATGAGCTGGCCGCGCTCGTACCGGACGCCGAACTGCGGCTGATCGACGGGGCGGGGCACCTCGTGCAGGAGGACGCGCCGGCCGAACTGACCGCCGCGCTCACCCGTTTCCTGCGTACAGCTCCATGACGGCCGCCGCGGCCTCGGCGAGCAGCCCGCGGGCCTCGGGGGGTGAACACACCTCCAGGTTCGGCCCGAAGGAGATCAGGGAACGGGCCCAGGCCACCTCGGGCACCGCGAGCTCGGCCCGTACCCACTCCCCCGCCTCCTCCGGTTCGGGCGGCCCCGTCAGCTCCCCGGTGTGCAGGCGTACGAAGAGGTCCAGCCGCGACCGGTGGACGCGCACCCGCAGCCGTACGCCGCCGGGCCGCTCCTCGACCTGGCGGCGCAGCGCCTCCCACACGTCGGCCGGTTCCACGCCCGCCCTGCGGACCACGGGCTCCTCGGTGAGGGCCGCCTGCCGGACCCGGTCGGCACGGAAGAGCCGGGGCTCCCCGTCGAGGTCGGCGATCAGGTACCAGACGCCCGCCTTCACGACGAGGCCGTAGGGGTCCACGGTGTAGGTGCGCGGGGTGTCCGTGCCGCTGTGCCGGTAGCGCAGGCGCAGCCGGCGGTCGGCGAAGACCGCGTCGTGCAGGTCGCCCACGTCGACGGCGGTGGGCGGGCCGCTCATCCAGCGGACCGGGTCCACCAGGATGCGGCGGCTGGTCTGCTCGGCGGCGGGCCGGTGCGGGGCGGGGAGCGCGGCCATCACCTTGCGCAGGGCGGAGCCGAGCGCGGCGTCGAGGCCGAGGGCGGTGTGCGCGCCCTGGGCGGCGAGGACGAACAGGGCGCGCGACTCGTCCTGGGTGAGTCCGGTGACGTCCGTACGGAAGCCGGGCAGCAGGGCGATGCCGCCGTTGCGGCCCCGCTCGGCGTAGACGGGCACCCCGGACGCGGAGAGCGCCTCGACGTCCCGGTAGATCGTGCGTACGGAGACTTCGAGGCGCTCGGCCAGCTCGGTGGCGGGGACCAGGGCGCGGGTCTGGAGCAGCAGCAGGATCGAGAGCAGCCGGTCGGACTTCACGGGCCCATCATGCCCGCGCGGTCATCCGGCCCCCGGGCCCGGGCTCAGCCGCGCGGGGCGCGGGCCAGCTGGCGGGACTGGGCCACCAGGCGTCCGGCGCTGTCCCACACGTCGGCGTCCTCCTCCAGGAAGCCGCCCGCGAGGTTGCGGGTGGTGATGGAGACGCGCAGGTGGCCCGGGGCCGGGCGGCAGCGGATGTGGGTGGTGAGCTCGATGGTGGGTGTCCAGCCCTTCAGCCCCAGCTCGAAGGAGGTCGGCGGCAGCGCGTCGACCGTCAGCAGCAGGGAGAGCGGGTCGGCGTCACGGCCGTCCGCGAGGCCGAACCAGCCCCGCATCTCGCCCTTGCCCGACGGGGCGCCCACGGCCCAGCCGATCGTCGCCGGGTCGAGCTTGATGTCGAGCCGTTCGGTGATGGCGGAGCTGCCGGGGATCGGGGCCGGGCCGTCGCTCGGGCCGAGGCAGTACTCCCGGGGCGGGATGGCGGGCGGCTCGGCGGACGTGCGGACCTCGTCGGTGAGACCGTCCAGGTCGCCGTAGGTGGCGAGCACCCGGATGCGTTCGACCTCGGTGCCGTCCTCGGCGTACTGGAAGAGGGACGCCTCGCCGGTGGACAGGGTGCGGCCGGTCCGCACGACCTGGGTGCGGATCACGGCGGGTCCCGGGACGGAGGCCGTGAGGTAGTGCGCGGAGACGGAGAAGGGGTCGGAGTGCGGGAGCGCCTCGCCCAGCGCCCGGCCCAGCATCGCCAGCAGGTAGCCGCCGTTGACGGCCTGGATGATCGTCCAGCCCGCGGAGAGTTCGGCGTCGTAGACACCCTCCTCCCGGAGCGTCACCGCCGTGTCGCGGTCGAACTCGCTGTCACCGATGGTCGCCTGCGCGGTCTGTCGCGCCTGAGCTGCTGCCTGTGCCATGGCACGCACGGTACACCGACCGTATTACTGAGCGGTAGCTTTCTGTTTCGCTCACATGACGGCCCCGGTCTCCTCCGCCCGGGACGAGCGCCGGTTGAAGGCACGCGGGGCCCGCCAGTGGAAGCGCAGGGCGAGCAGGCGCAGCACGAAGGCGGTGATCACCGCGACGGCGCTGGTGTAGGCGTTGAGGGCGTCGAAGCGGATGCAGAGGACGACCAGGACCGAGCCGACGATCGCGGGCACCGCGTACAGGTCGCGGTCCCAGCGCAGCAGCGACGGGACCTCGTTGGCCAGCACGTCGCGCAGGACGCCGCCGCCGACCGCGGTGGCGAGCCCCAGGGCCGCGGAGGACGTGAGGCCGAGCCCGTAGTCGTACGCCTTGACCGTGCCGGAGACGCAGAAGAGGCCCAGCCCGGCGGCGTCGAAGACGTTGACGGCGACCTGGATGCGTTCGACGTGCGGGTGCAGGAAGAAGACCAGGACGGCGGCGAGCAGCGGGGTCGTGAAGTAGCCGAGATCCGTGAAGGCGGCCGGGGGAACGGCCCCGATGATCACATCACGGAAGATCCCCCCGCCCAGCGCCGTCACCTCGGCCAGGACCGCGATGCCGAAGACATCGAAGTTCTTGCGTACGGCGAGCAGCGCGCCCGAGATCGCGAAGACGAAGATCCCGACGATGTCGAGCGCATGCTGGACGGAGGGAGTGAAGAGTTCGTTGAGCACCGGACAAGTGTGCCGGTCCTACTCCCGCGACCCGCCCTCCGCGTCCCCGGCGGCCGCGTCCCCGGCATCGGCGGACTCGGCGTCGGGCTTGGGGGTGTCCTCTGCCTTCGGAGCCTCCTCGGCCTCGGCGGCACCCTCGGCCTCCCCGGCCTTCGGTGACTCCGTGGCCGTCTCCGCGACCGGCTCGTCGGCCTTGTCGGCCTCGGCCGGCTCGGCGGCGGGTGCCGACGTCACCGTGATGGCGTCCGTCACCAGCGGCGCGTCCCCCGGTGCCTGGTCCTCGCCGTTCTCCGGGTGGTGGCAGGCCACCTGGTGTCCGGTCTTCAGCTGGATCAGCGGCGGCTCGGTCGTCTTGCAGATCTGCGTCGCCTTCCAGCACCGCGTGTGGAAGCGGCAGCCCGTGGGCGGCGAGATCGGTGACGGGACGTCGCCCCTGAGCAGGATGCGGTCGCTCTTCGCGCCCCGCCTGCGCGGGTCCGGCACCGGCACCGCGGACATGAGCGCCTTCGTGTACGGGTGCATGGGCGCCTCGTACAGCGACGTGCGGTCCGCCAGCTCGACGATCTTGCCGAGGTACATGACCGCGATGCGGTCCGAGACGTGCCGGATCACCGAGAGGTCGTGCGCGATGATCATGTAGGTGAGGCCGAGCTCGTCCTGGAGGTCGTCCAGCAGGTTGACCACCTGGGCCTGGATCGACACGTCCAGCGCCGAGACCGGCTCGTCCGCGACGACGAGCTTCGGCTTGAGCGCGAGCGCCCGGGCGATACCGATGCGCTGGCGCTGACCGCCGGAGAATTCGTGCGGGTAGCGGTTGTAGTGCTCGGGGTTGAGGCCGACCAGCTCCAGCAGCCGCTGCACCTCCCGCTTCACACCGCCCTCGGGCGTGACGCCCTGGAGCCGGAAGGGGGTTCCGACGATCCCGCCGACCGTGTGGCGCGGGTTCAGCGAGCCGTAGGGGTCCTGGAAGATCATCTGGATGTCGCGGCGCATCGGCCGCAGCCGTCCGGCGGACAGGTGCGTGATGTCCTTGCCCTGGAACTCGATCGTGCCGCCGGTCGGCTCCAGCAGCCGGGTCACCAGCCGGCCCATCGTCGACTTGCCGCAGCCCGACTCGCCGACGACGCCCAGGGTCTCGCCGGGACGGACGTCGAAGCTCAGCCCGTCGACGGCCTGGACCGCGCCGACCTTGCGCTTCAGCACGCCCTTGGTGATCGGGAAGTGCTTGACCAGGCCGCTGACCTTGAGGAGCGGCTCCGGCCCGGACCCGTCCGACTGCGCCGCGGACGCCTCGGCGGCCTTCTTCTTCAGATCAGTCACAGCTTCGGCGCAATCTCTTCGGTCCAGATCTTTTCCCGCTGCTCGCGCGACATGTGGCACGCGGAGTAGTGCCCGTCGCTGACCATCTTCAGCTCGGGGCGCTCGGTGCGGGTGATGTTGTCCGCGGGGACGTCGGCGTACGGGCAGCGCGGGTTGAAGGCGCAGCCGGACGGGACGTTGATGAGGCTGGGCGGAGAGCCCTTGACCGGGACGAGCCGCTCGGTCTGCTCCCGGTCGATGCGCGGCATCGAGCCGAGCAGCCCCCAGGTGTACGGGTGCTGGGGCTGGTAGAAGACCTTCTCGGCGCTGCCGCGCTCGATGCAGCGCCCCGCGTACATGACCAGCAGGCTGTCCGCGATCTCGGCGACGACGCCGAGGTCGTGGGTGATCATGACGACCGCGGAACCGAACTCCTTCTGGAGATCGCGGATCAGGTCGAGGATCTGTGCCTGGACGGTCACGTCGAGGGCCGTGGTCGGCTCGTCGGCGATCAGCAGCTGCGGGTTGTTCACCAGGGCCATCGCGATCATCGCGCGCTGACGCATACCGCCGGAGAACTGGTGCGGGAAGTCCTCGTACCGGCGGTGCGGTTCGGGGATGCCGACGCGGTCGAGCATCTCGATCGCACGCTTCTTCGCGGCCTTCTTGTCGACCTTGTGGTGGACCCGGTGGGCCTCCACGATCTGCGCGCCGATGCTGTAGTACGGGTGCAGGGCCGACAGCGGGTCCTGGAAGATCATGGCCATCTTCTGGCCGCGCAGCTTCCGTACGCGCTCGGGGCCGGCGCCGATCAGCTCCTCGCCGTCGAGCCAGATCTCGCCCTTGATCCGGGCCCGCTCCGAGGTGTGCAGGCCCATGATCCCCAGCGAGGTCACGGACTTGCCGGACCCGGACTCGCCGACGATGCCGAGGGTCTGACCGGCCTTCAGGTCGAAGCTGACGCCGTCGACGGACTTGACCAGCCCGTCGTCGGTGTCGAAGTGCACGCTGAGGTTGCGGACGGACAGGAATTCCTTGGTGTCGCCCGAGGCGTCCCGGGGTGCGGGGACCGAACCCTTGGCGGCGTCCTGCGCCGGGGAGTCCTTCTTGCTTGCCTCGCTCATGAGAGCCTCACCCGGGGGTCGATCGCGGCGTACACGAGGTCCACCAGCAGGTTGCAGATGACGATGAAGAAGGCGGCGACCAGCGTCACGCCCATCACCTTGGGCAGGTCCGCCTCGGTCACGCCCTTGATGGCGAAGGCGCCCATCCCCTGGAAGGAGAAGACCGTCTCGGTGATGACGGCGCCGCCGAGCAGCAGCGCGAAGTCCATGCCGAAGATGGTGATGATCGGGGTGAGCGCCGCGCGCAGGCCGTGCTTGACGACCACCTTGCGCTCCTGAAGCCCCTTGGCGCGTGCGGTTCTGATGTAGTCCTCGCCCATCGTCTCCAGCATCCCCGCGCGGGTCAGCCGGGCGTAGAGAGCGGAGTACAGCAGGGCGAGCGTGCACCAGGGCAGGACCAGGCTGCCCGCCCATTCGAGCGGGCTGTCCGCGAACGGGACGTACTCCCCGTTGCCGAACAGGGCCAGCACGGCGAGACCCGTGAAGAACATGGGGAGCGAGACACCGGCGAGGGCGACGCCCATGGAGAGCCGGTCGAAGACCGAACCGCGCTTCAGCGCGGAGACGACGCCGATGGCGACACCGGAGACGACCCAGATGACGGCCGCGCCGACGGCCAGCGACAGCGTGACCGGGATGCGGTCGACGATCTGCGGCCAGATCTCGGTGTGGGTCTTGAAGGAGTACCCGAAGCACGGGGCGTTGCAGGTGACGGGGTCGGGACCGAACTGGTATTCGGCGCCGACGACGATGCCCTTCACGAAGTGCCAGTACTGGAGGTACAGGGGCTGGTCGAGCCCCAGGTTCTTCTTGACCGCGGCGATGACGTCCGGGTCGGGGCTCTTCCCGACGTACTGGGCCGCCATCGAGTCGAGGGTCTGGCCGCCGAGCCGGGGAACCAGGAAGAAGATCGCGAACGTGACTGCGCTGACCACCAGCAGCAGCAACACCGCGGCGAATACGCGTCGAATGATGTACGCAGCCACAGCCGTGCGGCGCCGGGCGGGCGGACGGGGTGGTGCCCGCCGGCCCGGCGCCTTCACCTGCCTTTCAGGGGATGCTGTCGATGAACAGGTGTTACTTGGTGGACGTCATCAGCAGGTAGTCGTACATGCCGAGGTAGGCGTTCGTGACGGTCACGTTCGCCGCGGAGTCCGGACGGTAGAGCAGGCTCTTGCGGTAGGCGAGGGGAACGACCGAGGCGTTCTCCATGACCTTCTGGTCGACCTCGCCCCACGTGGCGTTGCGCGCCTCGGTGTCGACGGTGCCGATGCCCTTGACGAGGAGGTCGTTGACGCCCTTGTCGTCCAGCTCCATCAGGTTGGTGCCACCGGAGGGCTTGATGGCCGTGCCGTTGACGATCTGGTCGAGGAAACCGAAGCCGGTCGGCCAGTCGGCGCCCCACTGCATCATCAGCATGCCCGCGTTGTTCTTGTGGACCCAGTTCGGGACGCCGGCGAAGTCGGTGAAGTACTTGTTGGCCGGGAACTGCTTGATCTCGGCGGTGATGCCGATCTTCTTCAGGCTGTTCTGGAGCTGGGTGGCCGCGAGGATCTCATCGGGGCGGTCCGAGCGGGCCGTCAGCGTGGTCTTGAAGCCGTTCGGCTGACCGCACTTGGCCAGGTGCTCCTTCGCCTTGGCGATGTCACCCTTGTTGCCCTCGGTCGGGTACAGGTCGAACTTCTTGTACCCGGCGACGCTCGGCGGGATGACCGTGGTGGCCGGGTCACCCTTGACCGAGCCGCCGATGGCGTCGATCAGGCTCTGCTTGTCGACCGCGTACTGCACGGCCTTGCGGCACTCGATGTTGTCGAACGGCTTCACGTTGACGTTCAGCGCCATGTACTGCAGGACGCCGCCGTACGGGTTGTCCGTCTTCGCCTTCTCGGCGGCCTTCGCCAGGACCTTGGGCTGGGTCTTGGACTGCAGGCCCGTGCCCTCGATGCCGGCGGTGATCGTGTCGTCCAGCAGGTGGTCGTCGATCGTGGTGGCGTTGACGTTGAACTTGAGCTCGATCTTGTCCGGCAGCGCCTTGCGGATCGGGTCCGTCTTCGGGTCCCACTCCGGGTTGCGGACCAGCGTCGCGCCCTTGCCCTCGTCGTACGCGGAGAACTTGTACGGGCCCGAGGAGACGATCTTCTGGACGTAGCTGGCGCCCTTGTCCGCCTTCTGCGGGACCGGCGCGGTCTGCGAGAAGGTGGCGAGGTAGTCCATGTCCGCGAACGGCTTGTTCAGCTTGAAGACGATCGTGTAGTCGTCCGGGGTCTCGATGGACTTGAGGCCCTCGGCCGACTTGTCCTTGTAGGGACCCTTGTACTTGTCGCCGCCCTCGAGGTAGGCCTTGAAGTACGTCGGGCCGTTGGACAGGGCCTCCGGCGCGAAGTTGGAGCGCTCGACGGCGTACTTGACGTCCTTCGAGGTGACCTCGGTGCCGTCCTCGAACTTCACGCCCTTGCGGAGCGTGTACGTCCAGGTCTTGGCGTCGGCGCTGGGCTTGCCGAGGCTGGTGGCCAGGTCGGGGACGACCTCCAGGCCCTCGTCGCCGGCGGCCGGCTTGAAGGTGACCAGGGAACGGCCGTACAGGCGGGAGAAGTTCTGCACCCAGCCGTAGTACGTGTCACCCGGGTCCAGGGAGTCGGGACCACTGGCGTGCTCGTAGGTGACCGTCCCCCCCTTCTTGTCGGTCGGGTTGACGATCGAGGTCAGAGCCGCGTCGGCCTTGGCGTTGCCGCCGCCCGATCCGCCCTTGCCGTCCGAGTCACTGCCGCTGCAGGCGGAGGCGCCGAGCGACACCGCTACGGCCACGGCTATCGCCGCTGCTGTCTTTCTGTTCTGCATGCTGAGGAAAGCCCCCTCGTTTGTCCGGTGCGGCATGGCCGCGCTTACTTGCCACGAGGGTCGAGTGCGTCGCGCAGCCCGTCCCCCAGCAGATTGAAGGCCAGCACGGTGATGAAGATCGCCATGCCGGGGATGACCATGAACATCGGGTCCACCTCGTAGAGGTCGACCGCCTGCGTGAGCATGCCGCCCCACGAGGCCTGCGGCGGCGCGATACCGACACCGAGGAAGGAGAGGGACGCCTCGAAGAGGATGTTCGTGGGGATCAGGAGCGTCGCGTAGACGAGGATCGGCGCGATCAGGTTCGGCAGCAGCTCGCGGAAGAGGATGAACGGTCCGCGGGCGCCCAGCGACCTGGCCGCCTCGACGAACTCCCTCTCACGCAGCGACAGGGTCTGCGCGCGGACGATGCGCCCGATGTAGGGCCAGCTGAAGAAGCCGATCACGAAGACCAGGACGGCGATCCGCAGCGTGAGCCCTTCCATCCCGAAGGCCTCGCCCTGCAGGGAGGCGGAGATGGAGATCGCGAAGAGGAGCAGCGGGAAGGCGAGGAACGTGTCCATCATCCGGCTGATGAAGCTGTCCACCCAGCCGCCGTAGAAGCCGGCCACGACACCCATGACGACGCCGATGACGACGGAGAGCAGCGTGGAGCCGACGGCGACGACCAGGGAGACCCAGGAGCCCTCCAGGATGCGCGCGAAGATGTCGCGTCCGGTCTGCGGTTCCACACCGAGGGGGTGGTCCCAGCTGATGCCGCCGAAGTCGCCCTTGGGCGCCAGCATCACGGGGTCGACCAGGTTCTGGTTGAAGGCGTTCGGGTCGAGACCGAGGAGGGACTGGATCGGCTTGGAGAGCACCGCGGTGAGGATCAGCAGCACGACAACGATGCCACCGGCCATCGCGGCCTTGTCCCGCTTGAAGCGGGTCCAGGCGATGCGGCCGAGCGAGCGGCCCTCGATCTCCTTGCGGCCCGCGCCTTCCAGCACCGCTTCGGGCTGCGCATCCGCCCTGGTGGTCTCGATAGGTGCCGTCATTGCGCTGGAGACCCCTCTCGGCCGACGGGTGGCCGGCCTGTGACCGCCGCTGTAGCGGCTCGTACAAACACATGTCAGATGGATGGCGCCGCGCCGAACAGCCGCTGTTTGAAAGAGGCATGAGTCGGGCAGGGACCACCTGCTGAGGGGAGTCTTCTGCTTCCACGCGATCACCCGCCAGACCCCACGGACAATGTTTGCTCAAACGTGATGCGGTCAGTGGACTTCCGTTATCCGGACAGCGGGTCTTGCTGAGCGGACCTCTCGGTCACTAATCCACGATACCGGACATGTCAGCCAACTGGGCTCGATGCATGGCCGATTGACCGAACGGTACGCAATCCGCGGGGCCCCGCGGCGCCCGCTCAGTACGCGCGGGGAGCCGGTCCGGCCGGGGGCGGGTAGCCGTAGCCGGGGGTGGGCGCCGGCGGCGGGACCGCGGGGGCGGCGTGTGCCTCACGGTCGTAGAACGGCCGGGCGTTGGCGCGCAGCCACATCGCGACGGGGTCGTACTCGTCGGACATCGAGACCGTGGAGACGGGCAGCCCGTCAGGCACGACACCGACCGACTGCTGCATCATCGCGCGGGCCGCGTCGACCGACGGGCGGCCCGTGTCGTAGAGGTCGAGGCCGATCGCGAGGTAGGGGACGCCGACGGCGGGCTGCACCCAGGCGCGGCGCAGCGAGCGCACCGCCGGTGTCCGGTGGGCGTTCTGCGACAACAGCGCGTAGAACTGCGGCAGTTGGATGGCGGGCTCGGTGAGCCGGAGCGGGCCCGCGGGCATCCGGTCGAGGCCGGTGGCGATGCGGCGCAGGTCCAGCCAGGGGATGCCCACACCGCCGCCGGGCGCGTGCGGGTTGAGCCAGATCCCCCAGCGGTCGGGGAACAGCGCGCGGGCGATGTCGCGGCCGGTGATCAGCTCGTGGGCCCTGTTCCAGCCACTGGCCGAGAGCTCCTGGGCGGAGGTCACGCACGGGGCGTAACCCAGGCCGTCGACCTCCATGTTGCCGTACTGGGCGTCGGGGGAGCCGGCCGTGCCGTGCCAGAGCAGCATCCAGACCCGGCCGTCCGCCAGGGCCCGCAGCAGCGCCTCGTACGCGTCGAGGCGCCCGGGGGTCACTTGGCGCAGCATGTGCTCGACCTGTCCGGCCGCCGCCGTGCCTGACGCACTCACCCTGGGTCCCGCCCCTCTTCGATCCGCGCTCCGGCCGCTGGGACCGTCCCGCGATGCTGTGGTGTCGCTCCGGGCACACGGGGCGACTTCGTCATCCAACCAGCTTATGCGCCGCCCCTGACACCGTCTTGACGCCACGGGCGACGCGGCTTCACCGCTCCTCCACGCCTCGGCGCCCGAGCGCCCTCAGTACTCCTCGCGCCGGTAGAACGGCCGTACCTTCTCGCGCATCCAGTCACCGACGGGGTCCTGGGCCACGTCGAGCAGGACGAGGTTGACCGGCCAGGGCACCTGGACCCGGCCGAGCGCGCGCCCCAGTGCCTCCATGGGGGCCTCCTGACCGGCGCCGTCCCAGAGGGCGAACTCGACGCCGACGAACAGGACGGGATCGCCGCCCTCGATACTGGCCAGGGTCCGGCGGGCGGTGCCGACCACCGCGGTCCCGTGGAATTCGGCGGCCACCGCCGAGAGGAAGTCGACGGGGTCCTCCTTCCAGTCCGGTTCGTACAGCCGGACCCGGCCGCCGCCCGCCGGCCCGTCCAGCGCGGTGCGCCCGGCCCGGCAGAGCTCGGCGACGGCGGGCGGCGGCAGCGGCAGCCCGACCGCGCCGCCCGGGTTGACGGCGATGCCCAGCTGCGGGGGCAGCCCCCGGGCGAACTCGCGGGCGGGGGCGACCGCGTAGGAGAGGGCGGGGCCCGCGCACCGGAGGAACTGCGCCTCGGAGCTGAAGACGGGGACGTACGCGGCACCGCCGATGTCCACCGTCGGCAGGTCGAGATCGGGGCTGTCGGGCCCGCCACCGTTCGGCAGGGGTACCCAGACCTCGCTGCGGCCGAGCACCTCGACGAGCCGTCCCCCGGCGTCGGGCACGCCCACCGACGCGGTGAGCACTTCTTCGAGCTCGTTGGCCGGCCACCCCTGCTGAGGATGCGCCTGTGCCGGAATGTCCACGGTGTCCCTGTCCCTCTCTCGCCCTGCGCTGCGCAGAAACCTTACGACCTCGCCCGCGACGGCGAACGGGGTCCCGGGGTCTGCCGACGCCGGTCCGGATTTCCGTCCGGCGCCGGTCCCGATCCCGTCCGGCCGGTCCCGATCCCGTCCGGCCGGTCCCGATCCCGTCCGGCCGGTCCGGACCCCGTCCGGATCCCGGACAGCCGGAGGGGTTCGCTCCGGCTGTGCGTCTGCGAATCGTCCGGGCGCCGCACGCACGACGGGCGTACGGAGCGTGCGGAGTGCGTGGGACGCCATCGGACGCACGGCGCGCGCCGGGGCGCGAGGACGCGCTCCTCGTCCGGCTGTCGTCGCGCCCTATGGACCCGTCACACCGGTCGTACCCGTTGCGCTCGCCGGTCCTGTCGTACCCACCGCGCCCGCCGCACCGGTGAAGGCGATCCTGACGATCGCGCCGGCCGCCTCCCGGTCGAGGAGCACGGCGGAGACGCAGCCCGGCGGCAGCAGTCCGCTCTCCGTGCCGCGCAGCAGCCGTCCGACCGCACGCCGGTGACGGGCGAACGCGTAGCCGGAGACGCCGCGTCCGCGCTCCCGCTGCCCCTGCCGGGCCACGTCCGGCGTGACGTCGAGCAGGATCAGGTGCAGGGCGCGCCCCCGCCGCCGGACGTCCCGCGCGAGCCAGCGCCGTACCCAGGCCTGCGTGCCGCAGTCGTGGACGACGACGGATCCGCCCCCGCGCAGCGCCCGCCACAGCCCTCGGTAGTGCGCGAGGCGCACCAGAGGACGGTAGAGGGGGTAGGGGAATAACCGGGGCAGCGAGCGGGCCCAGCGGTCGCGGGTGTCCTGGGAGTCGACGGCGTGCCCCAGGACCGTGCGCCGGATCAGCGTCGACTTGCCGCTGCCCGGCAGCCCGGAGACCACCACGACGTCGCCCTGGGCGAAGTCCAGCGCCCGTGGTCCGTGGCCGCCGCGCCCCCGGAGGTCGCGCACCGGGCCCTGCGGTCCGAGGCGCTCCCGGACGGGCGCGCCCGGCTGCGCGGGCATCGCCTCACGGGCGTCCCCCGGTGCCCCCGCCGCGCCCGCCGCCGTCACGTGTGGCTGCAACGTCATGGCCGTCCCCCTGCACTCGTCACCCACACCTGGCCTGCCCAAGAAGTGTAAAGAAAAGGTAATGTGGCACAACCGCTTCCGGGCGCACGTGTCGGTTCACGAACCCCTCTCGTGCTCGGGGCCCCACTCTCCCGCAATGCGTGCGATGATGGCCCCGCCAATTGCATACCGGCCGTTCGAATCCGCGCGGGAGAGTCCCGGTCACCTGTGACCTGGACGCCGAAGGAGCAAGCTCCTCCCTTGAATCTCTCAGGCCCCGTACCGCGCGGATGAGGCAGATCTGAAAAGCGGGCCGCTTCGCGCGGCTCCACCCAAGGTGCAAGCCGACCCCGTTCAGGGGCTCCCGGCGAACCTCTCAGGTTCCGATGACAGATGGGGAGGGATCATCCTCTGCCGTCATGCCCTGGAGCCGTATCCATGAGCACCGCCCCCCGCCTCACCGCCCTCGACGCGCTGCACCGTTCGCTGGGCGCGACCATGACCGACTTCGCGGGCTGGGACATGCCCCTGCGGTACGCCAGCGAGCGCGACGAGCACAACGCCGTCCGCACCCGGGCCGGTCTGTTCGACCTGTCCCACATGGGCGAGGTCGGCGTCAGCGGACCGCAGGCCGCCGCCTTCCTGAACCACGCGCTGGTGGGCAACATCGCCACCGTGGGGGTGGGCCGGGCCCGCTACACCATGATCGTCGCCGAGGACGGCGGGATCCTGGACGACCTGATCGTCTACCGCCTCGGCGAGACGGAGTACATGGTCGTCGCCAACGCGGGCAACGCCCAGCTCGTCCTGGACACCCTCACCGAACGTGTCGCCGGCTTCGACGCCGAGGTGCGGGACGACCGGGACGCGTATGCGCTGCTCGCCGTCCAGGGCCCCGCCTCCCCCGCCGTCCTGAAGTCGGTCACCGACGCCGACCTGGACGGACTGAAGTACTACGCGGGCCTGCCGGGCACGGTCGCCGGGGTGCCGGCGCTCATCGCCCGTACCGGCTACACCGGTGAGGACGGCTTCGAGCTCTTCGTGGCGCCCGAGCACGCCGAGCAGCTGTGGAAGGCCCTCACCGAGGCGGGCGCCCCGCACGGGCTGGTCCCGTGCGGCCTCTCCTGCCGCGACACTCTGCGTCTGGAGGCGGGCATGCCGCTGTACGGGCACGAGCTGACCACCGCCCTGACCCCGTTCGAGGCAGGCCTCGGCCGGGTGGTGAAGTTCGAGAAGGAGGGCGACTTCGTGGGCCGCGAGGCGCTGCGGGCGGCCGCCGAGCGTGCCGAGACGGCCCCGCCGCGCAAGCTGGTCGGCCTGGTCGCCCGGGGCCGCCGGGTCCCCCGGGCCGGCTTCGCGGTGGTCGTGGCCGGCGAGACCGTCGGCGAGGTCACCTCCGGCGCCCCGTCCCCCACCCTGGGCAAGCCGATCGCCATGGCGTACGTCGACGCGGCCCACGCCGCACCCGGTACCGAGGGTGTCGCCGTGGACATCCGGGGCACGCACGAGCCGTACGAGGTCGTCGCACTGCCGTTCTACAAGCGCGAGAAGTGACACCCGGGCCTTCCGGCCCGGCCCCGCGCCCCGGACGTGACGCGTTCCCGTCTCACACCGCAAGACCACCGTTCACCAGCACTCCCCCGCGTACAGGAGAATTCAGACCATGAGCAACCCCCAGCAGCTGCGGTACAGCAAGGAGCACGAGTGGCTGTCGGCCCTCGAGGACGGCGTGGCCACGGTCGGCATCACCGAGTACGCGGCCAACGCGCTCGGTGACGTCGTCTACGCCCAGCTCCCTGAGGTCGGTGACACGGTGACCGCCGGCGAGACCTGCGGAGAGCTGGAGTCGACCAAGTCGGTCAGCGACCTGTACTCGCCGGTGACCGGCGAGGTCACCGCGGCCAACCAGGACGTCGTGGACGACCCGTCGCTGGTGAACTCCGCCCCCTTCGAGGGCGGCTGGCTGTTCAAGGTGCGCGTGGCGGAGGAGCCGAAGGACCTGCTCTCCGCCGACGAGTACACCGAGTTCTCCGGCAACTAAAGACCCCTAGGGACCACCTGATGTCGCTTCTCAATTCCTCCCTCCATGAGCTGGACCCGGACGTCGCCGCCGCCGTCGACGCCGAGCTCCACCGTCAGCAGTCCACCCTCGAGATGATCGCCTCGGAGAACTTCGCTCCGGTGGCGGTCATGGAGGCCCAGGGCTCCGTCCTCACCAACAAGTACGCCGAGGGTTACCCCGGGCGCCGCTACTACGGCGGCTGCGAGCACGTCGACGTGGTCGAGCAGATCGCGATCGACCGCATCAAGGCGCTCTTCGGCGCCGAGGCCGCGAACGTCCAGCCGCACTCGGGCGCGCAGGCCAACGCCGCCGCGATGTTCGCGCTGCTGAAGCCGGGCGACACGATCATGGGCCTGAACCTGGCCCACGGCGGTCACCTGACCCACGGCATGAAGATCAACTTCTCCGGCAAGCTCTACAACGTGGTCCCGTACCACGTCGACGACACCGGCGTCGTGGACATGGCCGAGGTCGAGCGCCTGGCCAAGGAGTCGAAGCCGCAGCTCATCGTGGCCGGCTGGTCCGCGTACCCCCGTCAGCTCGACTTCGCCGCCTTCCGCCGCATCGCGGACGAGGTCGGCGCGTACCTGATGGTCGACATGGCTCACTTCGCGGGTCTGGTCGCCGCCGGTCTGCACCCCAACCCGGTGCCGCACGCCCACGTCGTCACCACCACCACGCACAAGACGCTGGGCGGTCCGCGCGGCGGTGTCATCCTGTCGACGCAGGAGCTCGCGAAGAAGATCAACTCCGCGGTCTTCCCCGGTCAGCAGGGTGGTCCGCTGGAGCACGTGATCGCGGCCAAGGCGGTCTCCTTCAAGGTCGCGGCGACCGAGGAGTTCAAGGAGCGCCAGCAGCGCACCCTGGACGGCGCCCGCATCCTCGCCGAGCGCCTGGTCCAGCCGGACGTCACCGAGGTGGGCGTCTCCGTCCTGTCCGGCGGCACGGACGTGCACCTGGTCCTCGTCGACCTGCGCGACTCCGAGCTGGACGGCCAGCAGGCCGAGGACCGGCTCCACGAGGTCGGCATCACGGTCAACCGGAACGCCGTCCCGAACGACCCGCGTCCCCCGATGGTCACCTCCGGCCTGCGGATCGGTACGCCGGCCCTGGCCACGCGTGGCTTCGGCACCGAGGACTTCACCGAGGTCGCGGAGATCATCGCCGCCGCCCTCAAGCCGTCGTACGACTCCGCGGACCTCAAGGCCCGGGTGACGGCGCTGGCCGAGAAGTTCCCGCTGTACCCCGGCCTCGTGTAGGTCATCCGCAGTTTGCACGACCGGTGGGGGCACCGCGCACACTGAACAGTGAGCACGGTGCCCCCGTCGCTGCCCCGCGCACCACGGGCCTCCGGGCCCGTCCCGCACCACCCGGCAGACAACGGCGTCTACCAACCCCTTAGGAGTTCCCCCGTGGCCATCTCGGTCTTCGACCTCTTCTCGGTCGGTATCGGCCCGTCCAGCTCCCACACCGTCGGCCCGATGCGGGCGGCGCGTATGTTCGCCCGCCGCCTCAAGAACGAGGGCCTGCTGGCCCACACCGCGTCGATACGCGCGGAGCTGTACGGCTCGCTCGGCGCCACCGGCCACGGCCACGGCACCCCGAAGGCGGTGCTGCTCGGCCTGGAGGGCGAGTCGCCCCGTACCGTCGACGTCGAGGGCGCCGACGCCCGGGTGGAGGAGATCCGCGCCTCGGGCCGCATCAACCTCCTCGGCATGCACGAGATCCCCTTCGACGCCGACGAGCAGCTGGTCCTGCACCGCCGCAAGGCGCTCCCGTACCACGCCAACGGCATGACGGTCCTCGCCTACGACCGCGACGGCGCCCCGCTCCTGGAGAAGACCTACTACTCGGTCGGCGGCGGCTTCGTCGTCGACGAGGACGCGGTGGCCGGCGAGAACCCGATCGTGCCGGACGACACCGTCCTCAGGCACCCGTTCCGCACCGGCGACGAGCTGCTGCGGCTCGCCGGCGAGTCCGGCCTGTCCATCTCCTCCCTCATGCTGGAGAACGAGAAGGCCTGGCGCACCGAGGAGGAGATCCGGGCGGGCCTGCTGGAGATCTGGCGGGTCATGCAGGCCTGCGTCGCCCGCGGCATGTCCCGCGAGGGCATCCTGCCCGGCGGCCTGAAGGTCCGCCGCCGTGCCGCGAACTCGGCCCGCCAGCTGCGCGCCGAGGGCGACCCGCAGGCGCACGCGATGGAGTGGATCACCCTCTACGCGATGGCGGTCAACGAGGAGAACGCCGCGGGCGGCCGTGTCGTGACGGCCCCCACCAACGGCGCGGCGGGCATCATCCCGGCCGTCCTGCACTACTACATGAACTTCGCGGCGGGCGGCTGCACCGACGCCGAGAAGGACGACAGCGTCGTCCGCTTCCTGCTGGCGGCGGGCGCCATCGGCATGCTCTTCAAGGAGAACGCCTCCATCTCCGGCGCCGAGGTCGGCTGCCAGGGCGAGGTCGGCTCGGCCTGCTCGATGGCCGCGGGCGCCTTGGCGGAGGTGCTGGGCGGCTCCCCCGAGCAGGTGGAGAACGCCGCCGAGATCGGCATGGAGCACAATCTGGGCCTGACCTGCGACCCGGTCGGCGGCCTGGTGCAGATCCCGTGCATCGAGCGCAACGGCATGGCGGCGGTGAAGGCGGTCACGGCGGCCAAGATGGCGCTACGCGGCGACGGCAGCCACAAGGTCTCCCTCGACAAGGTCATCAAGACGATGAAGGAGACCGGCGCGGACATGTCCGTGAAGTACAAGGAGACGGCGCGCGGCGGGCTCGCGGTGAACATCATCGAGTGCTGAGCGCTGCCGCGCCCCGCCGCCGTGACGCGGGCCTCTGCGAGGCGGCCGCACCCGGTGACAGGATGACCGGATGGGGACGAACGGTCACACGGTCCGGTATGTGCGGTTCCAGTCACCGCACCGCAATGAACGGAGCACGTTCACCGGGGTGTTCGGGCTGGTCAACACGCTGGCGCGGACGGGGCGGCTCACGGCCGGGCAGGAGGCGTTCCGCCGGGCGAACAACCGCTGGTACGACGCGGCGTACCCGGACCCCTCGACCGTCGATCCGGCCGTCTACGACGACACCGTCAACCCGGGCGCCGCGGCCTGGTTCAAACCGACGGCCACGCACCTGATCGAGCGGGTGCCCGGCTACCTGGGCCTTCTGGCCGCGCACGGCGTCGCCTGCCGGAAGGTGGTCTCCACGGCTCCGGGGCGGATCGTCTACGAGGACGACGTACAGATCGTCGTCGTGCCGTTCGGGCCCGAAGCGGGTGAGGATCCGGTGTCCGGCCGCTCGACGTCGTCGGAGTCGGGCTCGTAGGTGCCGGCCACCCCGGGCCCGGGCCCGTGAGGGTCGGGCCCGGGTGCTCAGGTGCGGGTGGCGTCCAGACCCGCGACGGCGAGCCGGAAGGCGCGCTCCGCGTGCGCCGCCGGGTCGGTGTAGTTCTCGGTGGCCAGGGCGATTCCGACGATCAGCGTGAGCAGGTCGTCGATGGTGACGTCCGCCCGGACGGCCTGGTCGTCGACGGCTCTGCGCAGCAGGGAGGCGCCGGCCGCCCCGATGACTCCCGCGCAGGAGTCCTGGGTGGCCTCGTCCTGGAGGGGCTCGTAGGACAGGACGTCTGCCAGTCCCCGTGCGGCGAGCGAGTAGGCGAGCAGCTCCCGTAGCCATTCCACCAGCGCGGCGCGGCTGTCGTTCTCGTCGTCGCGGAGTGTCTGAGCGCGCTCGCACAGGACCAGGACACGCTGCTTGAAGACCGCTTCGAGCAGGGCTTTGCGGGTGGGGAAATGGCGCCGCACGGTGGCTGATCCGACGCCTGCGACGCGGGCGATGCGCTCCACGGACGCCTGGGCGCCCTGGGTCGCCACCTCGGCCTCGGCCACGGCGAGGATGTGCGCGTAATTGCGGCGGGCGTCCGAGCGCTGGCCGGTCATGATCTCCTCGACGTTGATAAGTGGCGGGCCCCGCCGTATTGTAGCGAACGCGAAACGGCGGGCCCCGCCGTTTCCGTCCGCGTGATCCCGAGGAGATGCACCCATGACCACTGCCGCACCGCCGGTCCTCGTCACCGGCGCCACCGGCCGTCAAGGCGGCGCCACCGCCCGCGCCCTGCTCGCCCAGGGGACACCGGTGCGCGCCCTGGTGCGCGACCCGGACGCGCCGCGCGCGCGGGCCGTCGAAGCGCTGGGCGCACACCTGTTCGTGGGTGATCTCACGGAACCGGCGACCCTCACTGCGGCCGTGGACGGTGTGCGGGCCGTCTTCTCCGTGCAGATGCCCGCGTACACCGGACAGGGGTTCGACTTCGCGGGCGAGGTCGCCCAGGCGGACAACCTCATGACGGCCGCGCGGGCCGCCGGTGTGGAGCAGTTCGTCCAGTCCTCGACCAGCGGCGTGGGCCGGCACGTCGAGGCTCCGGGCTGGGCCGAAGGGCGGTGGGCGATCATGGAGGCCCCGCTCGGCACGAAGGCCGCGATCCAGGACCGGCTGCGCGAACTCGACTTCCCTTACTGGACGTTGATCAAGCCGTCGTTCTTCATGGAGAACTTCGAGCCGTCCATGCGGTTCTACTTCCCCCGCGGCGTCGAAGGCGGCCTGGTCACCGTCGTCAAACCGGGCACACACCTGGCACTCGTGGCGGCCCAGGACGTCGGCCGGGCCGCGGCGGCCGCCCTGTCCGCGCCCGTCGAGTTCCACCGGGTGGAACTGGAGCTCGCCGGCGACCACCTCACCATGACCGCGATCGCCGAGATCCTCTCCCGCGCCCTGGGGGTCCCGCTGACGGCACCGGACATGACGGAAGAACAGGCCCGCGCCGCCGGGATGGGCGACATGGGTGCCACGCACGCCTTCATGGACGCGGTCGGCCAGCCGGCCCGGCCGGAGTTCGCTCGCGCGCTGGGCATCGAGGTGACGGGCTTCGAACAGTGGGCGCGGGAACACCTGGGCCCCGCGGCCTGAGCGGATGCCGGGGCCGGGCCCCTGCCCGGGCGGCTGAGTGAAGCACGCCGAGGCGTACGGGTGTCCGGGACCGAGAAGTCGGCGCCCATGGCCGAGGGACTCGGCAAGAAGCCCGGCGGCGGCGACGTGGCCGGGTCCGTCAAGGCCGGCCCGGACCTGCCGGAGCGTTGGGCCGACAGGTCCAAGACGCCCTTCACCGCGTCCAGCGGATCGCACGTCTCGGTGTGGCGGAACGCCGGTTCCGTGTCCCGCTGATCGGCGCGGGAACAGTGCTTACCGGGCGGACGCCCCGCCCCCGTACCGGGCGCTCCTCGGTCAGGAGGCCGTGAGCTGCGCGTCCAAGGGCCGCCCGACGCGGAGTGCCGGGTCGCGGAGGGCCGCGGTGAGCTGCTGCTCGGCGACGGCCAGGGCCTCGTCCGCGGTGCGGGTGCCGGTGGAGACGCACAACGTGTAGGTGACGTCCTCCAGTTGGCACCGGGTCTCCTGGGACCCCTGCGCGGAGTCCTGGGCGAGCAGCTCGTGGTAGCGGTCGACGAGACCGCGCAGGATCACGGGGTGGGCCATCAGCACGGCGGTTCTTCTCCTCAGGGGCGTCGGGGCGCGGCGGGCACCGGACGGGTGCGGGCCGCTGGGAAGGGAGGGCGGACGTCGTCGTGGGACGGGCTGGCGAGGGGCCCGGCCGCTCAGGCGAACATGCCGGTGCGTAGCTTGCCGAGGGTGCGGCTGAGGAGACGGGAGACGTGCATCTGGGAGATGCCGAGCTCGGCGCCGATCTGCGCCTGGGTCATCTCCTGGCCGAAGCGCATCTCGATGATGCGCCGTTCGCGGTCGTCGAGCTCCTCCAGGAGCGGGGCCAGCGCGTGCAGGTTCTCCACGGTCTCCATGGCGGCGTCCGGCTCACCCAGGATGTCGGCGAACGTACGGGTCGCCGTGGCCGTCGCCTCGTTGGCGTCGGTCGGCAGGTCGAGCGAGCCCGCCGTGTACCCGTTGGAGGCCACGATGCCCTCGACCACCTCGTCCTCGGTGAGGCCCAGGTACTCGGCCAGTTCCTTCACCGTGGGGTCGCGGTCCAGGCGTACGGCGAGCTCCTCCTTGGCCTTCGCGAGCTCCACGCGGAGTTCCTGGAGGCGGCGGGGCACGTGGACGGCCCAGGTGGTGTCACGGAAGAATCGTTTGATCTCCCCGACGATGTAGGGGACGGCGAAGGTGGCGAACTCGACCTCACGGGAGAGCTCGAACCGGTCGATCGCCTTGATCAGGCCGACGATGCCGACCTGGGTGATGTCCTCCATGTCGCCGCTGCCCCGGTTGCGGAAGCGGCGCGCGGCGAACCGCACCAGGGAGATGTTCATCTCGATGAGGGTGTTCCGCGCGTACTGGTACTCGTGCGTGCCCTCCTCCAGAACCTGGAGCTGGGCGAAGAACAGTGTGGACAGCTCGCGGGCGTCCTTGGGGGCGATCTTCCCGGCGTCCTCGATCCAGGGCAGCTCACCGACGGATGCCGCCCCGCCGTCCGGAGCCGACACCTCGTCACTCGCCGTGGTCTCAGCGGCCCGTTCGGAGATCAATGACATGTGCCTACCCTCCCTGGTGATGCGTACTTCCTGAGAGGGCCCCTGCCCCGCTTCTCGGGGCACATGCGCGCCGAACCGAATTTTTCTTGCTGTGTGGAAACTGTTGTCTCTGTACATCGTAAGATGAGACCCAGGTGGCCGGCCCTCGCCAGTCACTCACCACACCTGACGGCCCCAGCCACCGGAGCGACCTTTCGGGCGCGCCGCGCTTGATTGGGTACAGGCCCCGTACGCTTAACGCCGACGGCTCGGGGGCCCGCGGTCGGCCCGGGTTCGGCGCGGCTCGAACGAGAAACAGGATCACGTGGACAGAATCGCTGCCGTCGAGCGGGCGTTGCGCAATGCCGCACCCGACTTGCTCCTCGATGTCGTCACGGCGGCTCTGCGGGAGCAGTACGACGTGCAGAGCGTGGAGCTGCGGCTCGCCGACTACGGGGTGACCACCCTGCAGGTGGTCGCGGAGGTGCCGCTCGTGGAGCCGGTACCCATCCACGACAGCCCGCAAGGGCGGGCCTTCGGTGCCCAGGAGCCCTATGTCGAGCCCCGGGTGGGCGACGGCCCCGTGACGGTGCACCTTCCGGTGACGGTCAGGGGGGACCGGATGGGTGTGCTCACCGTCACCACCTCGGACGACCGCACCCGGGCTGACCTGCGGGAGATGCAGGGGGTCTGCGAGGCGCTCGGCCACGAGATCCTCGTCGCCGAACGGGACACCGACCTCTACCTCCTCGCCCGCCGTGCGACGCGCCTGACACTGGCCGCCGAGATGCAGTGGCAGCTGCTGCCGGGGCGGTCGGTCACCCGGCCCGAGTTCTCGCTGGGTGCACACCTGGAGCCTGCGTACGCGATCTTCGGCGACAACTTCGACTGGTCGGTCTCCGCCCATCACCTCACACTCACCGTCACCAACGGCATGGGCAAGGGGATGGAGGCGGCGCTGCTCACCAACCTCGTCGTCAACGCGCTGCGCAACGCGCGCCGCGCCGGGCTGGACCTGCCCGGCCAGGCCAGCCTCGCCGACCAGGCGGTGTACGCGCAGTACCGGGGTGCGCTGCACGCCTCGGTCCTGCTGCTGCGGTTCGACCTGGCCACCGGCGAGGTCGAGGCCGTGGACGCGGGGTCGCCGCGCATGTGGCGGCTGCGGGGACGCGGTGTGGAGTCCGTCGCCTTCGACGCGCAGCTGCCGCTCGGGATGTTCGAGGAGACGGTCTACGTCTCGGAGCACCTGCGTGTGGAGCCCGGTGACCGGCTGCTGGTGAGCAGCGACGGGGTCTACGAGAGCGCCTCGGCCGCCGGGGAGCGCTACGGGGAACGCGCGCTGGCACGGTCGCTGTCCGCGCACCGCTTCCTGCCGTCGGCGCAGGTCCCGCTGGCGGTTCTGCGTGATCTGAAGGAGTACCGGGGCGGTGCGACCCCACTGGACGACGACGCCCTGGTGGTCTGTCTCGACTGGTACGGGCGGCAGGCCCCGAACGGTGACACGCAGGCGTGAGAGGCCGATCCGCTATCCGGTCGACCTCAGGGGTCTCGCCGCGCCGTCGTCCTGGCCGGCCGCCGCGGCCGCGCTGCGGAAACCTCTGAGCCCTTCGAGCAGCGCGCGCCGGGCCTTGGGCGGCATGGCGTCGATCGTCGACATCAGCACCTGTTCCCGGCGCATCCGCAGGTCGACGAGGTATGCCTTGCCGTGACTGGTCAGCCGCAGTTCCAGTTCGCGGCGGCTGACCGGGCTCGGGGCCCGCTCCACGAATCCCGTGGCCTGCAGCCGGTCGCACAGTCTGCTGACCGAGGGGGAGGCCGATCCCAGGGCCTCGGCGAGCATCCGCAGATTGATGCCCTCGTCACGGTCGAGCGTGTACAGCACTCGGAGCTGGGACGGGGACACCGGGCCGGTGGGCACTGCCTCGCGCCCACGCTCCCACAGGACTTCGAGCAGCTCGATGACCTCGGAACCCTCGTGGGCCGCGTCCCGGGACCGGTGGTCTGGTTCGGGGTTCAGGCCCATTTAGATGACACTCCGATCCGGCATGGTCTCACTCGTCTGTCTGGCTCCGTCCGGCCACCGGACCGAGCAAGCGTGCCGGGCATCCGATTGCGCTCGTACGGAAAGTCAGGCCACAGCCTCGCCTCAAGGGCACGCGTGTGCCACGAGTATCTTACCCCCGCCGACCCCAGGTCTCGGAGACCGTGTCCGGCCCCGGGGAGCGTCCCTCGGGGAAACAGTTGCCGTGGGGTACGCTTCCGCAGTCCAGATTCGATGAGCGATCTTCTGGCGGCCACCCATCGGATCGGCCGGAAGGTACGCCTGGGGGCAGCGCGGCACCTGCGGGTGATGCCTGTGGCCGTACCGCACCGGCTCGCTCCCACAGGTCAGGCCGCAGTCGTCCGCCCCGCCCAGGAGCACTGACGCCATGACTCACGGCACCAACCTTCTTCTCACCGTCCGGCACCCGGCCGACTCGCTCGCGGTCGTCACCGTCTCCGGCGAGCTCGACGTGGATACGGCACCGGAACTGCGCACCAAGGCCACGGAACTGATCGGGCAGGGATGCCCGCACGTCGTACTCGACATGGCACCCGTGGAGTTCTGCGACTCGTCCGGGCTCAACGCCCTGATCGCCATAGTGCAGCACGCGCACGAGCGCGGCGGGTCCTTGTCCGTGGCGGCCGCGCCCGATCAACTCACCAGACTCCTGGACATGACAGGCGTCGGTGATCTGATGCCCGTGCACGCCCATGTGGACGAGGCCGTCGCCCACCTCGGCCGGACGGCCACGGCGACCGAGGACACGCCGGACGCCTGACCGGGACGGAGTCCGCCCCGGGCCCCCGCGCGGTGCGTCGCGGGGCCGGGGCGGCGCCCGCCCGACGACCGCACCGCCTCTCGCGGCCCCCGGCCACGGCCGGGGGCCACAGCCATGCCCCGGTGAGCGCACCCGGGGCCGGCGCCCCGCACCCGCGCCGCTCCCCCTCCCTCTCGCCGCGAGGCCCCGCCCCGGGCCGACGACTCCGGGCGCGCCCTACGGCTCCCCCCGAGCGCATCGTGCGAGCACCCGACACCCGCCGCCACGGCGCGGTTTGACATGCCCGCCCCTCATAACCATCATTCCATTAATTGATTCATGGAATTGGGGGAAGCGTGACAGGGAAGAGCACGTCGACCGGGCCCGGGGGCACGTGGGCCCTGGAGGCCCGCGGCCTGGGCAGGCGCTATCGCCGCGGCTGGGCACTGCGGGACTGTTCCTTCCGGCTGCCGGCCGGACGGATCTGCGGCCTGGTGGGGCCCAACGGTGCCGGGAAGAGCACCCTGCTGGGCATGGCCACCCGGCAGGTGGAGCCCACGGAGGGCGAACTGCGCCTCTTCGGGGTGCCGGTGAGCGATCGGGAGGTGATGCCGAGGTTCGCGTTCCTCGGCCAGGACAAGCCTCTGTTCAAACGGTTCACCGTCGCCGAGACGCTCCGGATGGGCGCTGAGCTCAACCCGGACTGGGACATGGCGGCGGCGGAACGGATCGTCCGCGCGGGCAACGTGCCGCCGCACGCGGCGGTCGGCACCCTGTCCGGCGGCCAGCGGACCCGGGTCGCCTTCGCGCTCGCGTTCGGCAAGCGGCCCGATCTCCTGCTGCTCGACGAGCCGATGTCCGACCTCGACCCGCTGGCCCGCCACGAGATGAGCACCCTGCTGATGGCGGAGGCCGTCGAGCGCGGCACCACCGTGATGATGTCCTCGCACATGCTCACCGAGCTGGAGGACATGTGCGACTACCTGTTGGTCCTCGCCGAGGGCAGGGTGCGGATGGCCGGTGACGCCGACGCCCTGGTCCCCGCCCACGCGCTGGTGACCGGGGTGACTCAGGACGGGTCGCTGCCCGCCGCGCTCACCCGCCACACGGTGATCGAGAGCCGGGTGCACGGCCGGCAGTTCCAGGCGATGGTGCGGCCCCAGGGCCCGCTCACCGGTGACTGGCGGGTCTCGGAACCCAGCCTGGAGGAAGTGCTGCTCGCCCATCTCCGTTCACCGGACGCGCCCGCGCTGTACACGCCCGGCGCCGCCGTCGATCCCCAGGAGGCCAGGACCGTATGAGCACCACTTCGACCGACGCGTCCACCGGACGCGCCACGCCGCGGCGGATGGTGCGCGGCCTGAACTGGCTGGTCCTGCGCCAGCACCGGGCGGCGTTGCTCTGCCTGCTGGGCCTGACGCTGCTCGTCTCGCTCTGGATCGTGTACCAGCGCGCCCAGCTGATCGATCTGCTCGACGCGGCGGGCCGGCCGGAGGAGGGCGCAGGGCAGCCGGTCACCGGCCGGCAGTACAGCTTGCTGACGATGCTGCTGGGCGCGCTCCCTGTCGTCCTCGCCGTCTTCCTCGGCGCCCCACTGGTCGCCGCCGACACCGAGCAGGGCACCGCCCAGCTCGTCACCACCCAGTCCGTGACGCGCCGCCGCTGGCTGGTCGCGAAGCTCGGCTGGTGCTTCGGCGCCACCCTGTTGGCGTGCGCGGTGCTCTCCGCGCTCTTCACCTGGTGGTGGCGGCCGTACCGTTCGGTGCTCTCGATCTCGTGGCTGGACGCCGAGGTGTTCGACAACACCGGCCCCGTCCTGCCGGCCCTCGCGCTGTTCCTCACCGCCGCCGGGGTGACCATCGGTGTCCTGCTGCGCCGGGTGCTCGCCTCGATGGTCGTCACGTTTGTCTTCGCCGTGGCGGTGGAGACGGCCTGGAGCATGATCCGGCAGAATCTCGCCCCGACACGCATGGTCACCTACCCGCTGGACAGCGAACTGCCCGCCCGCCTCTCCGAGTCGTACGAGGTGGAGCGGTGGGTCGGCACCGCCGACGGAAAGCTGTACGGATGGGGATCGTGCGTCGAGGCCACGGAGAAGGCACAGGAGGCGTGCCTCGCACAGAAGGGCATCGTCGACAACGTCATCGAGTACCTCGGCCAGGACCAGATGGCGGCCATGCAGTGGACCGGGGCGGGCATCCTCCTGGCCGGCACGGCGGCGCTCACCGCGTTCGTCGTCCTGCGGTCGGCCCGGCGCCCGCTCTGAGGGCCTGCCCCTTTCTCCCGCACATGAGTTCTCCCGCAAACAAGTTCTCCTACACATGAGTCGATATCGGAGCGGAAGGTGATGCCGGTGGTCGTGTTCCGCATCGACCGGCGCAGTGGAGTGGCGACGTACCTCCAGATCGTCCGTCAGGTCGAGCAGGCCCTGCGCATGGGCGCGTTGGAGGAGGGGGACCGGCTTCCCACGGCGGCCCAGGTCGCCGCCACCACCAAGGTCAACCCGAACACCACGCTCAAGGCCTATCGCGAGTTGGAGCGGGCGGGGCTGGCCGAGGTCCGCCAGGGGGCGGGCACATTCATCACCCGCTCGCTGGCGCAGCCCGGTTCGGGCCCCGACTGGCCGCTGCGTTCGGCGCTGAACGAGTGGATGCACCAGGCGCGGGCCGAGGGACTGGGCGGCGCGGAGGTCCAGGAACTGTTCCGGGCGTCCTTCGAGGAGGCGTACGGGGACGGGTCCGGCTGAGCCCGTCCGGGGGGCTCCGGCATCCCGCCGAGCCCCCCGGGCCGGCGCCGGCCCGGTGCCGGACACCCCCGCCACCGAGTCACAAGATGCTCAGTGATGACCAGTTGTTCGCTGCGATCATGCAGTTTCGGTCACATACGACTTCCCTCCGCCACCCACACGGGGTTCACTGGTCGTGACGCATGGTGACGCGGGCGGTTTCCACCGTTCCGCGCACCCGGCCGGACCGACCGGCCCCGGGGGCGGAAGGAGGTCCGCGTTGGCCGTCTCACCTCGTACAGTGACCCTTTGGCCAGAGCCAACGGGCGCCCGACGCCCCACTCCGGCTGTCCGTCCCCGGTGCGTCACGTCGATCGGTTCTCCGATCCCGGCGTCCATCCGCATCATTTCGACGAGGGGCACCAATGAGCCAGATTGTTTTACCGGTGTTTCATATGCCGTTCCAGAGCGCGGGATGCAATCCGGGCATGGAGGAGACCAAGGCGGCGGCCTGGCGGTGGGCGGAGGAGAACGACCTCGATCTCTCCCCCGTCGCCCGGAAGAAGATGCTCCGCACGCGCCCCGAACTCTGGATTTCGCTCATATTCCCGCGAGCCTCCCAGGAGGATCTCGATCTCTTCTGCCAGTGGCTTTTCTGGGCGTTCCTGGTGGACGACGAGTTCGACGACGGACCGGCCGGCCGCGACCCGCGGATGTGCGAGAAATCCATCGCCCGGCTGGTGGACGTACTGGACGGGGAGAAGCCGCTGGTCCCCATGGAGCACGCGCTCGAAGGACTGCGGGACCGCACCTGCCGCGACCGTTCGCCCGCCTGGAACCGGCAGTTCCGCCGCGACACCGCCGCCTGGCTCTGGACCTACTACGCGGAGGCGGTGGAGCGAGCGGCGGGACAGGTGCCGAGCCGGGCCGACTTCGCCCGGCACCGCCGGGACTCCGTGGCCATGCAGCCCTTCCTGGATCTCCATGAGATCACCGCCGGGATAGATCTTCCGGAATCCGCCCGCAGCCTGCCCGCGTATATCGCCCTGCGCACCGCGGTCACCGATCATTCGGGTCTGTGCAACGACATCTGCTCCTTCGAGAAGGAGGCCGTTCTCGGATATGAGCACAACGCGGTCCGGCTCATTCAGCGGGACCGCAGGACCACGCTCCAGGAGGCCGTCGACGAGGCCGGAATTCAACTGGCACGCATCGCCGAGCGAGTCCAGCGGGCCGAGAGGGAACTCGTCGAGGAAATAGCGGCGGCCGGCATCGAAGGATCCACCAGGGCGGCCCTGGAGTGCTGCGTACGGGACTACCGGGGCCTGGTGCGCGGCGACTTCGACTACCACGCGCGCGCCGAACGCTACACACGTCCCGATCTGGTCGAGGTGGACCGCAGGGACACCCTCTCGCGGCACTTCGCCGCCTGACGGCGCACGCGGGACGGCCACAGGGCCCGGCGACCCGGCGACAGGTCCCCGGGCCCTGTGGATCGCGACAGGCCCGTCCGTGGAACGCGGGCAGGGGACGGGGATCGACGGCCGCGCCGCGCGGGACGCTCGAGAATCGGCCAGTCTTGCCGTGCCGCCGCGTCGGCGTCGCCCACCCGGGGAGCGCGCAGCCCCGCCGGGCCGGTACCTCAGGTGAACAGCTCCGTCGCCGTCACCGCGCGCAGTCCCCGCCGATCGATCTCGGTGAGCAGGAGGGGCAGTGCGGCGACGGTGTCCCGGGTGCCGAAGTGCAGGCTCACCACCGACCCGTTGCGCAGTTCGCCGGTGACCTTGCGGGTGACCGCCGCGACTCCCGGCGAGGTGAGGTCGAGGGAGTCCACGTCGTAGGAGAGGACGTGCGGGTAGCCGGCCCGGCGGGCGAGGTCCTCGACGAGCGGGGTGGCGCGCCGGCTGCGCGAGGGCCGGAACCAGGTGCCGATGGAGCCGGTGAGGCGGCGCAGACGTCGGGCGCAGTCGGTGATCTCCGCGTACGCCCGCGCCTCGTCCAGCGCGTTGACGTCGGGGTGGCTCTGGGTGTGGTTGCCGAGTTCGTGGCCGCCGTCGAGGATCCGGCGGGCCATCTCGGGGTGGGCGTCGAGCCAGTCGCCGACGGCCAGGACGGTGAGCCGGGCGCCCGCCCGCTCGGCGTCGGCCAGGACCCTGAGGGCGAGGGCCGGGTCACCCTCGCCGCCGAAGGTGAGGGCGACCCGGGGCCTGGCACGGGAGCCGTGCTCGATCTGGCCGGGCAGGCTCGCGAAGCGGCGGGGAGCCGCGGCCATCCGGCCCGGGCCCTCCGTCTGCCGGGCGCCGTCCGCCTGCCGGGCGCCGTCCGGCTCCGGTGCGGAGCGCGGCCCCTCCGGTGCGGAGCGCGGCCCCTGCGGGGCGTGGGCGCCCCGGCCGCCGTCCGCACAGCCGGTGGCCGCGCCGGTCAGCAGGGCGCCGGCGGCGGCGCGCAGGGCCGTGCGGCGGAGCACCACCGTCCTGCGACCGTCCATGGCGGCCCCCCCCCTGGTTCCGGGCGGGAGCGGGCGCTCCCGTGACCCGGGACACGGTAGGGCCCGACCGGTGGCACACGGGGCACGACACTTCGCTGAGGTGATCAATGAATCACTCGCCCAGCCCCTCCAGGTACGGCAAAAACCAGGCAAGTGACCCATCACACCTGTGATTCAGAAGCGAAATAGACCGTTTTGCCCAACAGTGCACCAAGTGGGGTTTTGGCACCGGCGTCGCCCATCTGCCATAGTCGGTGACACGACCTCCTCCGACCCGAGCCAGGTCCCACAAGCGGCCGTGGACACACCCCCCATTCCACGGCCCCCCACAGAAGCCCCCGAAGCGCCGCACCCCGGCCGACGGGGGCTTCTGGTGTGCGTGGGGATCAGCGGTCGGTGGTGCGCATCTCGAACCAGGTGGTCTTGCCGCGCGGCAGCAGGTCGACACCCCAGCGGTCGGAGAGCTTGTCGACGAGGAAGATGCCGCGCCCACTGACGTCCATCTCCCGGACGGGCATGAGGCAGGGCAGGCCGCGCGAGGGGTCGCGCACCTCGATACGGACCCAGCCCCGGCGGCGCAGCATCCGCAGCCCGAAGACCCGCGCACCGGTGTGCCGTACCGCGTTGCCGACGAGTTCGGAGACGAGCAGCACACCGTGCTCGGCGGTCTGCGGCGAGAGTTGCCACTGTCGCAGCATCACGCAGGAGGTGATCCGCCGGGCAGTGGCCGCGGACTGCGGGCGCGAGGGCAACCGCACCTCTTCCTCCGTCGGATTTCCGAACAACTCCAGTTCTTTGAACGCCTGTTCGTCATCCGCGGCCGTACTCCAGCGTGCCGCTGCCGCACTGCTGCGCGGTCGCGGCTGCTCCACACCCTCCAGGCCCGCCATGCCCCCCATCATGGCCGCCGCGCGGGCGCTCCGTGGCCGTTCCCGGCGAATCCAACACCCGCACACAGCCCTTCCGGTCCAGCTGCTTGGCATATGCCAGAGGCAGGAAGAAGGGTCGAAAACCGCTCCCAACTGGGGCGACGCGCGACCTTCGGGTAATTGCAGGAGCCGGAGGAGGCACGGGACCTTAAGGCTCCCTTAAGGTCCCGCCGATCCGCCCGCACGGATGAACAGGCGTCACCGCGTATCCCCACGTACGGGCGGTTGACGCTCCGTCACCGGAAGGTGGCCTTGCCCGGCCCCTCCTCCACGAAGCTGCGCATCCCGCGCTCCCGGTCCTCTGTGGCGAACAGGCCCGCGAACCAGGTCCGTTCGATCGTGAGCCCGGTGTCGATGTCCGTCTCCAGCCCGGCGTCCACGGACTCCTTGGCGGCCCGCAGCGCCAGCGCCGGCCCCTTGGCCAGCCGCGCGGCCCAGGCGTGCGCCCGCTCGTACACCTCGGCGGCGGGCACCACCCGGTCCACCAGGCCGAGCGTCAGGGCCTCGTCCGCCTTGACCTGACGGCCCGTGAAGATGAGGTCCTTGGCCTTGGACGGACCGATGAGCCGGGCGAGGCGCTGGGTGCCGCCGGCGCCGGGGATCAGCCCCAGCAGGATCTCGGGCTGTCCGAGCTTGGCGGTGTCGGCGGCGATCCGGAAGTCGGCGCAGAGCGCGAGTTCGCACCCGCCGCCCAGCGCGTAACCGGTGACGGCCGCCACCACGGGCTTGGGGATGCGCGCCACGGCGGTGAAGGAGTCCTGGAGGCCCTTGGAGCGCTTGACCATCGCCGTGTGGTCCATCGCCTGCATCTCCTTGATGTCCGCGCCCGCCGCGAACACCTTCTCCCCGCCGTAGAGGATCACGGCCCGCACGTCGTCGCGCCGCGCCGCCTCGTCGGCGAGCTCCCGCAGCCGGTCCTGGACGGCGACGTCCAGGGCGTTCATCGGCGGACGGTCCAGCCTGATCGTGCCGACGTTGTCGCGTACTTCGAGGGTTACGGTCATGAGAGGCAGGTTAACCGCCGCTAACGGCGGCGGGCCCGGTGCCGTTGGTCACAGCACCGGGCCCGCCGCGCGGAGGGTACCTACTCGGTCCACTCCGCCCAGTCCATGTTCCAGCCGTTGAGGCCGTTGTCCGGCTGGATCGTCTTGTCGTCGGAGTTCTTCACGACGACCACGTCGCCGATCAGCGAGTTGTCGAAGAACCAGGCGGCCGGGGCCTTTCCGTCCCGGCCTCCGCGCACGTCCCGCAGGCCGACGCAGCCGTGGCTGGTGTTGGTCGAGCCGAAGATGCTCGACGGACCCCAGTAGTTGCCGTGGATGAAGGTGCCCGAGGTGGACAGCCGCATCGCGTGGGGGACGTCCTTGATGTCGTACTCGTCGCCGAAACCGACGGTGTCACCGTCCATGCGGGTCACCTCCAGCTTCTCGCTGATGACCATCTGACCGTTGTACGTGGTCGTCGGCCTCGCGCCCGCCGAGATCGGGATGTCCTTGATCTGCTTGCCGTCCCGGACGACCTTCATGCGGTGCGAGCGCGCGTCGACGGTGGAGACCTGGCTGCGGCCGACGGTGAACGACACGGTCTTGGCCTGCTTGCCGTAGACCCCCGGCCGTCCCTCGACGCCGTCGAGGTCGAGGCGCAGGGTGACCTTGGTGCCCGCGGCCCAGTACTTCTCCGGGCGGAAGTCGAGGCGGTCGTTGCCGAACCAGTGGGGCTCGATCTCCACGGCCGGCTCCGCCGTCACCTTGATCGCCTTCTCGACGGCCTCGGGGTCGGTGATGCCCCGGGTGAAGTGGATCGACACCGGCATGCCGACGCCGACCGTCGAACCGTCCTCGGGGGTGTACTGCCCGATGAAGGTGTTCTTCGGCACGAGCGTGGTGAAGGTGGTGTCCTTGGCCGACTGGCGGCCCTTCTCGTCCTCGGCCACCGCGTGCACCGCGTACTTGGTCGCCGCGGCCAGATGCCGGTCCGGCACCCAGCTCAGTCCGTCGGCGGCGATCACGCCCGCGACCTCGTTGCCCTTGGGGTCGGCGACCTTCACGGTGCTCAGCTTCCCCCGCGCGGCCGTGATCTGAAGTTCACCGCTGGTCGCCACACCGTCGGCACCGTCCTTCGGCGCGATGGTCACCACCGCCTGCGAGGCGCTGGTGTCCGCGGTCTTCCGCGGGGCGGCCTTGGCGTCCTCACCCTTGTCGGCGGCGGCGCCGCTCCCCCCGCACGCCGTCACCAGCAACAGCAGGGCGCCGAGTACCAGTGCCAGAGGCCCATGAGCCCCGCGCACGTCCCGTCCCCTGCCGGCCCCGGCCGATGCCCCCGATATCGGCAGCCCGTTCATCGTGGTCGTCTCCCCTCGCACGGCCTGGCCCCGCCATGGCCCGCACTCCCGCGCGCTAGATGTGCACGCTCGGCGCAAGACAATCACACCGGGCGCGAGGAGAACTCCCCCGGAATGTCACCGTTGTGTCCCAACGCGCCCCCGTCAT
The DNA here is from genome assembly GCF_000177195.2 of Streptomyces sp. SirexAA-E. GTDB lineage: Bacteria > Actinomycetota > Actinomycetes > Streptomycetales > Streptomycetaceae > Streptomyces > Streptomyces flavovirens. The sequence continues at coordinate 5,148,999 of NC_015953.1, read as the reverse complement.
CCCCGAGAAGCCGGCCGGCGGTCCCGGGGAGGTCTTCCCCGGGACCTGTGCAGGTCGGGACGGTGGTCAGCGCAGCGCGGAACCCGCCTTCCACTGCGGCCACCCGAGATTCCAGCCACTGAGGCCGTTGTCCGGGGCGACCGTCTTGTCCGTGGAGTTGACCACCTCGACCACGTCGCCGACGAGGGTCCGCTCGAAGAACCATCCGGCCGGGGTGTCCGAGCTCCCGCCCTTGATGTCCCGCAGTCCGATGCAGCCGTGGCTGGTGTTGTCGGAGCCGAAGATGTCGGGGGATTCCCAGTAGTTGCCGTGCAGGAAGGTGCCGGACTTGGTGAGCCGGATGGCGTGCGGGACGTCCTTGATGTCGTACTCGCCGCCGAAGCCGACGGTCCGCCCGTCCATCCGGGTCACCTCGTGCAGCTCGGAGACCACCATCTTCCCGTTGTACGTCGTGGTCTTCTCGGCGCCCGCCGTGATCGGCACCGTGCTGACGACCTCGCCGTCGCGCCGCACCTCCATGGTGTGGGCCGCGGCGTCGACCACGGACGTCTGCGAGCGGCCGACCCGGAAGGTCACCTTCTTGCGCTGGCTGCCGTAGACGCCCGGGGCGCCCTCCACGTCCCGCAGTCCGACGTCGACGGTGACCTCGGTGCCCGGCTCCCAGTACTGAGCGGGCCGGAAGTCCAGCCGCTCCGTGCCGAACCAGTGGCCCACCACCTCGACCTGCGGCTCGGTGGTGATCCGGATCGCCTTCTCGACCGCGGCGCGGTTCCTGACCGGCCGGTTGAAGTCGAAGGAGACGATCATGCCGGTGCCCACGGTCGACCGGTTCTCCGGCTTGAAGTAGCCGATGAAGCGGTCCTTGGGGACCAGGGTGGTGAAGGTGGTGCTGCGGGCCGAGCGGCGGCCGTCGCCGTCGACCGCGACGGCCTCGACGCTGTACTTCCCGGCGAGCCCGAGCCGGTACTCCTTGTCTTCCGGCGCCCAGGACCGGCCGTTGCCGGCGATCTTCCCCGGCACCTCCTCCTGCTCCGCGTCCTCGATCCGTGTCACCTTGACCCGTTCGAGCCGGCCGTCGGGGACGGTCACCTCGATCCGGTCGTCCGCGCCCACGTTCTCGGCACCGTCCTTCGGGACGATGCGGATGGCGTCCCCCGGCGCGCGGCCGTCCCCGAAGAACGACGTCGCCTGGGTGCAGCCCGTGAGTACGGCCAGCACGGTGAACAGTCCTGCCCATGTCAGCACGGCGGCCGAACCCGCCCGTGCTCTCTTCGCTTCGTGGTTCACGCTCCCCCCAACGACGGGCCCGCCCCGGGGAAACGTGAGTGCGGGCCCGGCCGTGGGCAGAACAGGGGGGAGGACACCACCAGGAAGGGCCGTGGCCCAGGCGCCGCACGCCCTTTCCCCGGGGGGCCCGTCCGACGAGTCGCGGGAGGCTGAGAGGTGTCGAGCACAGCCGAGCAGGAGGAAGCGCCGCGTACGACGGGGCGGCCGGCGGCGGGCGGAGGGGCACCGCGGCGGGAACCGGACGGACCACCCGTATGGCCGGGTGCCCCGATGCCGCTCGGGGCCCGCTTCCGGGTCGGCCCGGACGGGGTGGCCGGCACCAATTTCGCCCTCTGGGCGGCCGGGGCGGAGGCCGTCGAGCTCTGCCTGTTCGACGCGGCGGGCCGTGAGACGCGGCTGCCGCTGACCGAGCTCACCCACGAGATCTGGCACGGCTTCGTCCCCGGGGTGGGTGCCGGGCAGCGCTACGGGTACCGGGTGCACGGCCGCTGGGACCCCTGGACCGGCGCCCGGTGGAACGCGGCGAAGCTGCTCCTGGACCCGTACGCCCGCGCGGTCGACGGAACGTTCACTCTGCCGCCCGAGGTCTACGGGCACGTCCGGGACTGGCCCGATCAGCACGTCGCGGACACCGTGCGCGACGACCGCGACTCGGCCCCGTTCGTCCCCAAGGGGGTCGTCGTCCATGACGACGACGACTGGGCCGACGACCGCCGCCCCAAGACGCCCTGGGCCGACACGGTCATCTACGAACTGCACGTGCGCGGCTTCACCAGGCTCCACCCCGGCATCCCTCCCGAGCTGCGCGGTACCTACGCCGGGCTCGCCCATCCCGCCGCGATCGGCCATCTGCGGCGGCTCGGGGTGACGGCCGTCGAGCTGCTCCCCGTCCACCAGTTCGCCCACGAGGACCACCTGCTGCGGCGCGGGCTGCGCAACTACTGGGGGTACAACTCCATCGGCTACTTCGCCCCGCACGCCGACTACGCGGCGAGCGGCACGGCCGGCGGCCAGGTCGGCGAGTTCAAGCAGATGGTCCACGCCCTGCACGACGCCGGGATCGAGGTGATCCTCGACGTCGTCTACAACCACACGGCGGAGGCCGGCGAGCTCGGCCCCATGCTGTCGCTGCGGGGCATCGACAACCGCGGCTACTACCGCCTCCAGGACGACGCCCGCCGCTACGCCGACTACACCGGCTGCGGCAACACCCTGCACGTGGTCCAGCCCCATGTCCTGCGGCTGATCACGGACTCCCTGCGCTACTGGGTGACCGAGATGGGCGTCGACGGCTTCCGCTTCGACCTGGCGGCGGCGCTGGCCCGTTCGATGCACGACGTCGACATGCTCTCCCCGTTCCTCGCGGTGATCGCCCAGGACCCGGTGCTGCGCCGCGTCAAGCTGATCGCGGAACCGTGGGACGTGGGCAACGGCGGTTACCAGGTGGGCGCCTTCCCGCCGCTGTGGACCGAGTGGAACGACCGCTACCGCGACGCCGTACGCGACTTCTGGCGCGGCGCCCTGCCCGACGTGCGCGATCTCGGCTACCGGCTCACCGGCTCCAGCGACCTGTACGCCTGGGGCGGCCGTCGCCCGTACGCCTCGGTCAACTTCGTCACCGCGCACGACGGTTTCACCCTGCGCGACCTGGTGAGTTACGAGCACAAGCACAACGAGGCCAACGGCGAGGACAACCGCGACGGCACCGACGACAACCGCGCCTGGAACTGCGGCGCGGAGGGCGAGAGCGACGACCCGGACGTGACCGCCCTGCGCCGCCGCCAGCTCCGCAACCTGCTGACCACCCTGCTCCTGTCGACCGGGGTCCCGATGCTGGTGGCGGGCGACGAGATGGGCCGCACGCAGGGCGGCAACAACAACGCCTACTGCCAGGACAACGAGACGGGCTGGCTGGACTGGTCGCTGCTGGAGCAGCCCGAGTGGCGGGAGCTGACGGAGCTGACGTCCCGGGTGCTGGCCCTGCGCCACACCCACCCGGTGCTGCGCCGCCGCGCGTTCTTCGCGGGGACGCCGCAGGCCCCGGACGGGCTGCGGGACCTGGCGTGGTTCACCCCCGAAGGCACGGAGATGACCGAGGGCGACTGGTACGCCCCGGCCGCCACGCTCGCGCTGTACCTCTCGGGGCGGGACATCCCCGGCCGGGACGCCACGGGCGGGCAGGTCACCGGCGACAGCTTCCTGGCGGTCCTGCACGCCGGGCACGCCCCGTGCGAGGTCCGGCTGCCGGGGCCGCCCTGGGCCACGGCGTACGAACTGGTCCTGGACACCTCACGGGAGGACCAGTCGGCCGCCCCTGGAACGGTCCGCCTCGGAGGGACGGTGCTGAGCGTCCCGGGCCGCTCGGTGCTGCTGCTGCGGGTGCGGGAGTAGGGCGTGTCTCGGAAGTGGCGCCGTCCGCCCGGAGGGCGGGTCCGGCGGCGTCCGGTGCGTGCGATCGCACGGCGGAGGGCCGCCCCGGTACCGGATGTACCGGGGTGATCCCGACAACGCGGCGAGGGTGCATGCCAGGCGTCGCCGGACAGGCGGGACTTCCGGAACACGCCCTGGCCGGGGCGCGGGGTCTCAGCCGAGGATGCCGCGCTCGTAGCCGAGGGCCACGGCGGCGGCGCGGTCCTTGGCGCCCAGCTTGGCGAAGACATGGGTGAGGTGGGTCTTCACGGTCGCCTCGCTGATGAACAGGACGGCCGCGATCTCACGGTTCGATGTGCCCTTGGCGACGAGGGCGAGCACCTCGCGCTCCCGGGTGGACAGCGCCTCCCCGCCGGGGGCCGCGGGGGTCCGTACCCGGGTGATCAGACGGGAGGCGACGGCCGGTGAGAGCACCGTCCGCCCGTCGGCGGCGGCGCGTACGGCGGTGAAGAGCTCCTCGCGGGGCGCGTCCTTGAGCAGATAACCGGTCGCGCCGGCCTCGATCGCGGGGAGCGTGTCGGAGTCGGTGTCGTACGTGGTCAGCACGAGCACCCTGGACCGGGCGCCGAGCCGGGTGAGCTCGGCGATGGCGGCCACTCCCCCGCCACCCGGCATCCGCAGGTCCATCAGCACGACGTCGGGATCCACCCGGCGCACGAGCTCCACGGCGGCCACCCCGTCGGCTGCCTCGCCGAGCACCTCGAAGCCGGGGGCGGAGGAGAACATCCCGCGCAGGCCGTCCCGTACGACGGGATGGTCGTCGACGAGGGCGAGGGTGATGACGCGTCGGGTGGCCGGTTCCTCAGTCATGTCGTGCCTCACGGTAGCGTCCCGTCATCCGCGCCGGACCAGGGGGACCCTGGCGGAGACGGCGGTGCCCAGCCCGGGGCCGGTCTCCACGGTGACCGTGCCCGCGATCCGTTCGGCGCGGGCCCGCATCCCGCCCAGGCCGAAGCCGCCCGCGCCGCTGTACGGCGGGAGCGCGGTCGGGTCGAAGCCGCGTCCGTCGTCGCGTATGTCCAGGGTGACCTCGTCACCCATGTAGGAGAGCGTGACCCCGGCGCGGGTCGCCGACGCGTGCCGGGCCGCGTTGGCGAGGGACTCCTCCGCGATCCGCAGCAGGGTCGCCCCGACCTCGTCGTGGAGGGGTTCGACGGTCCCCGTGACCGTGAACTCGGCCCGGACCGCGTGCCGTCCGGCCCATGCGGCCACCGTCTTCCCGAGCGCCTGGGGCAGGTCGTCGTCCTCCAGCGCCGCGGGCACCAGGTTGTGCACGGAACGGCGGGCCTCGCCGAGGCTGTGCCGGGCGAGTGCCGACGCCCGGTCGAGGTGCTGCCGGGCCAGCGCGGGGTCGCTCCCGGCGGTGGAGGTGACGGCCTGGAGCTGGGTGATGATTCCGGCCAGGCCTTGGGCGAGGGTGTCGTGGATCTCGGCCGCGAGACGGCGGCGTTCGTCGGCGATCCCGGCCTCCCGGGCCTGGAGGAGCAGTTGGGCGTGCAGGGTGGCGTTCTCGGCGAGGGCCCGTTCGAGGCGGGTGTTGGTGCGTTCCAGCTCGGTGATGGTCTCCTTCTGGCGGCGGGCCTTCGCCGCCTCCCGCGCGTCGAGGTCACCGAAGAGGAACGCGAGTGCCGCGTGCAGCGCGAAGAGCGCGAGGAAGGCGGCCCAGTTGAGGAGGGAGACCGGCGGCAGCCCGCTGCCGGACTGGGAGCCGGCCATGGTGGCGGCGGTGAACAGGAGTCCGGCGCGCACGAAGCGCTTCGGCAGCAGGGTGCCCGCGTCGAAGTAGCCGAGGATGGCGTAGACGGAGAAGAACGGGTTGCACCAGCAGAGCGCGAAGCCGATCGCGGACCGCAGGACGTAGTACACCCGCCCGGACCACGACCCCGCGGGCAGCCGGGGCCGGGACCGGTTCCACCACACCTGGAGGGCCCAGGCCGCGGCGGCCAGGCCTCCCGCCGTGTACGTCTGGGCCCGGGACATTCCGACGAGACCCGCGGAGAGCCAGGCCATCAGGACGGCCAGGCCGATCATCGCGTGCGGGCCGTAGCGGTGGAACTGCTCTCTGCGCTGCTCCGCCGTCGTACCGCCACTCATGATGTCCCCCCTCGGCCTGGTGCCCACAGTCTCCCCCAGGGCCGCGTCACTCCCAGCGGAAGAGCCGGGTCGACGCCGCGCCCAGCACCGCGGTCCACACCACCATGACCCCGAGGTGCGTCCAGCCGGGCCAGTCGCCCAGGGCCGCCTGGTCGAGGGCCTGGGAGGCCGCGCCGAACGGGGTGAACTCGACGATCCGGCGGAGCAGGTCCGGCATGGTCTGGACGGGCACCCAGACCCCGGCCGTGAACATCATGACCAGGTACGCCACCGAACCCACGGCGGCCGCCACCTTGGACGTCCGGGACAGGGCGCAGACGGTGGCGCCGAGGGCGAGGACACAGGCGACGGCCAGCAGGAGGGCCGTCGCGTAACCGGCGGACTGCCGCGGCAGCCCTACCCCGAAGGCGAGCCGGCCGACGGCCAGGACGAGGACGGCGGAACCCAGCGCGGCCGCGCCGTGCAGCACGATCTGCGCGGTCAGCAGGGCGGAGGGGCGGACGGGGGTGGCCGACATACGGCGCAGGATGCCGCGCTCGCGGTAGCCGGTGAGGACGGGAGGCATGGCCTGGAGTCCGGCCATGATCATGGCGAGGAGTACGGCCACCGGGACGTAGAGGTCGATGACGCTGCGTCCGCCGAGGGCCTCGTCGTCCTTCCGGAAGGAGGGGATCAGGCCGAGGATCGTCAGCAGGGCGGCCGGGAAGACCAGGATCCAGAAGAGGCTGCCCGGTTCGCGCAGGAAGAGGCGGGTCTCCGCCCTGAGGACGGCGGCGAGCGGTCTCCCGCCCGGGTCGGTGGCGCCGAGGGTCGCGGTCATGGTCAGGTGTCCTGCTCCGTGAGGTCGAGGAAGGCGTCGTCGAGGCTGGTCTCCAGGACGCGCAGTTGGCGGGCGGTGATGCCGTGCGCGGCCAGCAGCGAGATCACGGCGTCGGCGGTGTCGTCGTCGCCGTGGACGGTGATCCGGCCGTCCGGTCCGTCGGCCGAGACGGACACGGCCCCGGGCAGCCGGGAGAGTTCTCCCGTGTCCGGGAGCGGCTGCGAGGGGGTGAAGGAGATGACGGTGGAACCGGTGGACCGGTCGATCAGACCGGCCGGGGTGTCGAGGGCCACGACACGGCCCTTGTCGATGACCGCGACCCGGTCGCAGAGCCGCTGGGCCTCCTCCATGAAGTGGGTGACCAGCAGCACGGTCACCCCGTTCTCCCGTACCTCCTCGATGAGCCGCCAGGTGTCCCGGCGGGCGCGCGGGTCGAGGCCGGTGGTGAGTTCGTCGAGGACGACCACCTTCGGGTTGCCGATGAGCGCGAGGGCGATGAACAGACGCTGCTTCTGGCCGCCGGACAGCTTGCCGAAACGGCGGTCGAGATGGGCGTCGAGGCCGAGCCGCTCGGCGAGGGCCCAGCGGTCGGCGGGCTCCGGGTAGAAGGAGCTGTACAGCTCCAGCGCCTCGCGCACGGTCAGTTTGGGCTGGAGCCCGCTCTCCTGGAGCTGGGCGCCGAGCAGCCGGGTGACCTGTTCGCGGTCGGTCACCGGGTCGAGGCCCGCCACCCGGACGGTGCCGGCGTCGGGGACGCGCAGCCCCTCGACGCACTCGACGGTGGTGGTCTTCCCCGCCCCGTTGGGTCCGAGGATCCCGAAGATCTCCCCCTCGTCGACGTGGAAGCTCACCCCGTCGACGGCAAGGCGCCCCCCGTAGGCCTTGCGTACCTCGTTCACTTCGATGATCGGCATGCCGTCGAGGATTCCGGCGGGCGGGCGGCGGCGGTATCCGCCGACCCGCTCGAGACGCCGTCAGCCGATCGGTTGACAGGCCGCCCCGTCCGGTTGATGCGCGGCCACGGACGGCCGGTGCGGCCACGGACGTCCGGAAAATCACGTGAGTCCTGTCAGTGGTGAACCTTAGGCTCGCTCCTGATGCCCGAAACACTTGCAGAGCCCACGGACCGGTCCGCCGTGCGCTCCCTCCTGCGTCTGTGGCCCTATGTCCGACCGGTGCGGGCGCGCTGGTTCACCGCCGCGTTCGTCGCGGTGCTCGCGTCCTGCCTGGGTCTGGTGATCCCCCTCGTCCTGAAGTGGATGGTGGACGGTCCCGTCGCCGACCGGGACCCGGGCGGGGTGTGGCTGGGCGCGCTGTACCTGCTGCTGCTGGGGCTGGTGGAGGCGGGCCTCTTCGGTCTGCGGCGGTGGCTGGTGGCACGCCCCCTGGCCGGGGTGGAGGCGTCGATGCGCGCCGATCTCTACCGTCACCTCCAGCGGCTCCCGGTGGCGTTCCACGACCGCTGGCCCTCCGGGCAGCTGCTGTCACGCGGGACCACGGACCTGATGCTGCTGCGGATGTTCCTGGCGTTCCCGTTGACCTTCCTGCTGGTCAACGCCACGACGATCCTGGTCGGTTTCGTCATCCTGTTCGCCCAGGAGTGGTCGCTGGGCCTGGTGCTGCTGGCGCCCGCGGTGCCGCTGATGATCCTGTGCTCCGTCTTCGAGACGAAGTACTCACTGGTGGCGCGGAAGGCGCAGGACCAGGTCGGCGACCTGACGACGGTCGTCGAGGAGAGCGTGCTGGGCATCCGCATCGTCAAGGGGTTCGGCCGCAACCGCAGCCAGGCACGGGCCTTCCGGGCGCTCGCGCAGCGGCTGCGCGGTACGGAGCTGGTCAAGGCCCGGCTGCTGGCGGGGATCTGGGCGCTGATCACCACCATCCCGGAGCTGGCCATCGGGGCCGCGCTGGTGCTGGGGACGATCCAGGTGGCGGACGGCGGGCTGTCGGCCGGCACACTCGTGGCGTTCCTGTCGACGGCGCTGGCGCTGCGCTGGCCGGTCGAGTCGATCGGTTTCCTGCTGGCGATGAGCCAGGAGTCGGCGACGGCCGCCGACCGCTTCTTCGAGGTCATGGACGTCGCGGAGGAGCCGTCGACGGCGGTCGAGGGCGGGCGGGAGCCCGGGGACGGCGGGTCGGGTCTCGTCTTCGAGGGCGTCGAGTTCCGCTACCCGGACGCCGATGCCGCCTCCGTCCCCGTCCTGTCCCGGATCGATCTGCGGATCCGTCCCGGGGAGACGATGGCCCTGGTGGGGGCGACCGGTTCAGGCAAGACCACGCTGACCGCGCTCGTGCCCCGGCTGCACGAGATCACCGGAGGCCGCATCCTGCTGGACGGTGAGGACATCGCGGACATGGAGCGCTCCCGGCTGCGCGAGCTGGTGTCCGTGGCCTTCGAGGAGCCGACGCTCTTCTCGGCGACCGTCGGGGAGAACGTGCTGATGGGCGCGGACGGCGCGAGCGAGGAGGAGTTGCGCCGGGCCCTGTCCGTCGCCCAGGCCGACTTCGTCCACGACCTGCCCCAGGGCGTCGACACCCAGGTCGGCGAGCAGGGGCTGAGCCTGTCGGGCGGTCAGCGCCAGCGCCTCGCGCTGGCCCGTGCCGTCGTCGGCAGGCCGCGTTTCCTGGTGCTCGACGACCCGCTCTCCGCGCTGGACGTGCACACGGAGGCCCTGGTGGAGGCGGCGTTGCGGCGGGTGCTGGAGGAGACGACAGCCCTGGTCGTCGCGCACCGGCCGTCCACGGTGATGCTGGCAGACCGGGTGGCGCTGCTGTCCGGCGGCCGGATCAGCGCCGTCGGCACCCACCAGGAACTGCTGCACCACAACGCCGAGTACGCCTGGCTGATGTCGGGCGCGGACGGCGCCATGGACGCGGACGACCACGCCGGTGTCCCCACTGCCGAGGAGAGCAGCACCCGATGACCAGTACCACAGCGGGCGGCCCCGTCCTGGCCGACGAGGACCCGCCCGGCAAGAAGCCCGCCCCCCAGGACGTCCCCGGCGCCTTCGACGCGTTCGACCGGGACGACCTGCCCACTCCGCCCGGCGCGACCTGGGCGCTGCTGACGTCGCTGCTCGGTCCGCTGCGCGCCAGGGTGGTCGTCGCCTCGCTCGTGCTGCTGGTCCAGCAGGCCGCCGTCCAGGCCGGGCCGCTGCTCGTCGCGTTCGCCATCGACCGGGGTGTGCCCGCGTTCCGGGACCACGACCACGGACCGCTGATCGCCGTCGGCGCCGGGTACGCGGTGTGCTCGGCCGGGGCCGGGCTGCTCCAGTACGCGTTCATCCGGGCCGCCGCCCGGATCAACCAGGACGTGCTGCTCGACCTGCGCGGACGCATCTTCCGCCACTCCCAGGCGCTGAGCGTGGACTTCCACGAGCGGTACACCTCGGGGCGGCTGATCTCGCGCTCGACCACGGACGTGGAGTCGCTGCGCGAGCTGCTGAGCGAGGGGTTGCAGGAACTCCTCGGCGTGGTGCTGTCGTTCGTGTCGATCACGCTGATGCTGTTGTGGCTGGACCTCGGGATCGGCGCCATCGCCGTGGCCTCCTTCGGCCCGCTGTACGTGCTGGTGCGCTCCTACCGGCGGCGCGCGGCGAAGGCGTACGCGGGACGGTCCACGGCCATCGCGGCCGTGATCGTGAAGTTCGCCGAGACGATGAACGGCATCCGTCCCGTGCAGGCCTTCCGCAGGGAGCGGGCCAACGAGGCGGACTTCGCGGTGCTCAACCACCGGCACGAGCGGCGGAACGGCGACGCGCTGCTGGAGATGGCCCGTTACGTCGTCGGGTCCCGGCTCGTCGCGAACACGGCGGTGGCCGGGATGGTGCTGTGGGGGGCGTACCGGGTGGCGTCGGGCACGCTGGAGCTCGGGGTGCTGGCCGCGGCGGTGCTGTATCTGCGGCGGCTGTACGACCCGATCGACCGGCTCGCCATGTTCCTCAACTCCTACCAGTCGGCCGCCGCGTCGCTGGAGAAGATCGCCGGTCTGCTGGCGCAGACGCCCATGGTCCCGGAGCCGGCCGCGCCGAAGGAGCTGCCCGCCCTGACCGGTGGGATCCCTGGCCGCGAGGTGCGGTTCGAGGGGGTGCGGTTCGCGTACCGCACGGGCGGTGAGGTGCTGCCCCGCTTCGATCTGACCGTCCCCGCGGGTCAGACCGTGGCGGTGGTGGGCTCGACGGGCGCGGGCAAGTCGACGCTCGTCAAGCTGCTCGCCCGCTTCTACGACCCGACCGACGGCCGGGTCCTGCTGGACGGCACCGACCTGCGGGACCTGCCGACGCCCGAGCTGCGCCGGGGCGTGGTGATGGTGACCCAGGAGGCGTTCCTCTTCTCCGGGACGATCCGGGAGAACATCGCGATCGGCCGCCCGGAGGCCACACCCGAGGAGATCGAGCGCGCGGCCAAGGCCATCGGCGCGCACGACTTCATCAGCGGCCTGCCCGACGGTTACGACACGGACGTACGCAAGCGGGGCGGCCGGATCTCCGCGGGTCAGCGCCAACTGGTGGCGTTCGCCCGCGCGCTGCTCGCCGACCCGGCGGTGCTCATCCTGGACGAGGCCACGAGTTCGCTCGACGTCCCCGGCGAGCGGGCGGTGCAACAGGCGATGGACACGGTGCTGCGCGGCCGCACCGCGGTGGTCGTCGCGCACCGGCTGTCGACGGTCGAGATCGCCGACCGGGTGCTGGTGATGGAGCACGGCCGGATCGTGGAGGACGGCGCCCCGGCCGAACTCATCGCGGGAACCGGCCGTTTCGCGGGCCTGCACCGGGCGTGGCGGGAGAGCCTGGCGTGACGGCCGGGTGCGGGGGTCGGACGGGGTGCGGATATCACGGCCAGATGCCCGCTCCTCAGCGCGGGGGAAGGAACGAACTTCTCGGCGACAAGTCTTTCCTCCATACCTGTAAACGTATGGCGTAAGCACTACGTTATGAGGGAGGGCCGTGTGCATTTGCACGGCGACTCGAAAAATTGTGTGGTGCGCCGGCCCCCAGCCGGACAGCAAGTGGCCGACGCCCACCAGCGGGCCCTGGCTGCTGGAAGTGGTTCCAGACGCTGATCCAGATCTGGATCAGCGGGAACACGATCTTCCAGCGGCCGGGGCCTCCTTCACCCCTCTTGCGGGGCTTCGCGTGTCGGCTCATCGGTCCTCCAATCAGCGAGCACCCGCCCCCGACGGGGGACTTGGCGGTGCAGGGTGATCAGAGGCCCGCAAAGCTCTACGCGGAGTCGACCTTACCCAGGGACTCCCCAACCCCGTCCGTGGTCGCAGAAATCGCCGTATCCAAGTCGCCGGGTGCAAGTCCGGGCCAGAAGAGCAGAAGGCGTCCAGAAGCCGGGCACGAGGTGGTTTCCCACCTCGCTCTCTTCACTGCGGAGGCCGGCTGTACTGCGCAAGCGAGGCCTTCGACATGGACCGGTCCACGAGCCTCAGTTCCCAGGGGCCTGTGTTCACCTCGAAGTCCTTCCCGAAACCCACCCACTTCCCGACCATGCGCCGCCCGGTCGGCTCCACGAGCAGTTGTACGGCCCCGTGGTAGCGGGCTCCCTGGTAGTACCCGTCGGCAGCCGTATGCTCCACCCAGCTTCCCGTGACCACGTTCCGGTCCACCGTCAGGTCCAGGGTGAGCGGGCTGTCCGGATTGCTGGACGCCCGTGGGAGGCTTTGCGCGGTCAAGCGGTTCCCATGCTGGACGATCACCACGTGATGTCGCCCCTCATAGGTGTCGCCCCGCCCGGACGAGTAGAACTCGTACCGGCTGAGCCACACACCGGAGAAGGTCTCGAAGGTATGCCCCGCGCCCGCCTTTGTGTTGCATGACGACGACTCCGTACATGCGCCCCGTCGAGATTGCCGACCTCATCAGCACCGAGGTACAGGCGCTGCTCATCAAGGACGTCCGGCACCACTGGCCCCACCTCACTGAGGACATGGGCAAGCGCGGCGTGCACCAGATGGTGGCCTTCCTTGCCACCAGCCCCCGCACCGAGCAACCACTGACCCCGTCGCTGCGCGTGGATGCGTTCTGGCACGCTTTTCTCCAGCGAACCGTGCCTTACGTCGCGTTCTCCAGGGCCCTCGGAGTCGACCTCATCCACCACGTACCGCAGGACGACCGCCCTGACCCGGAATCGGGCCGTCTCGCGATGGAGGTGACGAAGTCGGCGATCCGCGAGGCAGGATTCGAGGTGGACGCAGCGTACTGGCCCGGCGAAGGTGCGGCGGAGTGCACACAGTGCCATGCCGGATGCACGGACAGCCCGGTGAACACGTAGCTCCACGGAAGTAGCAGTGAGCCCGCATCGGCCGCCCGGTGGCACCACCGGGCGGCTGCCGCCTTGGATGAGAAGGGACGCACATGACCGACACCCGTGCCTCCGCATGGGACACCTACTCGCTGGCGACACCGCAACGCCGAATGGCGAACGGCAGGGGCGAGACAACGTGGTTCAACTGGACCCAGCATCCTGATCACGGGCCCGGCACGGAAGTCCTCTCCCTCGGTCCTGCGCAGGCCGCGCTCGACCTCGGTTGCGGGTCGGGGGGCAATCTGGCCCACCTGGCCGCCCTGGGGATGCGGGCCGTGGGCGTCGACCTGTCCCCGGTGCAGCTCGACAAAGCACGCACTCGGTGGTCCGACGTGCCCGGGTTGGAGCTCCACCAGGGAGATGCGCTCGCCTTCCTGGAGGACGGTGTGCAGCCCTTCCACGCCGTCTACTCCGTGTTCGGCGCCGCCTATTTCACCGATCCGGCCCGTATGCTCCCCGCCGTTCACAAGGCTCTCGCCCCCGGCGGGGTCTTCGCGATGTCCCAGCGTCCGGCGGTCGAGGGTTGCTACGGCTGCCAGGCCTCCTACATCCCGCGCGGCCCGGAGACGGACCCGGCCGTGGTGAAACGGTGGGACTACACACCCGAGTCCTGGGCCGGGTTGTTCGCGGCGAACGGATTCGACGACGTGACAGCCGTCGTTCTCCCGGCCCCGCCCCGAGGCCCGCTCCGGATCGGCACTCTCCTGCTCCGGGGCGTGCGCGGAACGTAGACGCGGCTCGCCCGAGTAGGGACGGGAGTTGGGGTCGGGCACCGAGTCCGCACCGCAGAGCACGCGTCCCACTTCAGGACTTCGCCACACGGCACTGCCGGAGCCCGGCAGGCCCCGCCGCACGTACACCGGACGACCCGGCGCCGTGCCCCCAGGCGTTCCTGGGCGCCTCAGACCGGTGACGCCGGGCTCACTCTCCTCGTCGGCGCGGCCTCGCAGAGGTCCCGTCGGACGGAGAGCTGTCCCGAGGGGGCTCCCCGCACCGTGCGGGGAGCCCTCGCTGTTCCGGCTCTCCCGGCCGCACTCCGTCCGGCCGGGAGAGGAGCCCGCACGGCACGGCGTGGAACCGGCCACAGTTCCGGTCCGTCTCAGCCCGTGGTCTTCGTCCGCTTCCCCGCGTGCGGCCCGAGGGCGGGGGATACCGGCGGAAACCCCTCTCTGCCCTGCGTCGTACGGCCCATGCCGTTTGCGGCGCCGTCTTACGCCATCGCGATGACACAGGGCGAAACGTCCGCTTAACGAACATGACCATTCCGGCAACGGACGAGTTCCGGCCAATGTGTTGACGCGGTCCTGACATGCCCCTGGTTCTGCTGGCACTCTTCCCCCGTTCCACGCATCGCCTGCTCTGCCGCCGACTCACCCAGCCGGCCGTCACCCCCCTCGCAGAAGGAGTTCCGCGTGAGATCCACGCCCAGCCGTCGTGCCACCGCGACCGGTGCCCTGATAACCGCCGCAGCCCTCCTCGCCGTCGGAGTACAGACCGGCGGCGCGTCGGCCGCGCCCGTGAGCGGTACCGCCGCCCCGGCCGCCGCGGTGAAAGGCGCCGACCCCGGCGCGCTCCCCGCCCAGCTCTCCCCCGCCCAGCGCGCCGAACTGCTCCGCGAGGCCAACGCCACCAAGGCGGCCACCGCGAAGGAGCTCGGCCTCGGCGCCACCGAGAAGCTGGTCGTCCGTGATGTCGTCCAGGATGTCGACGGCACCACGCACACCCGCTACGAGCGCACCCTCGACGGACTCCCGGTCCTCGGCGGCGACCTGGTCGTGGCCGAGACCAAGGCCGGTACGACCGAGGCGGTGACCAAGGCGTCCAAGGCGACCAGCGCCCAGCTGAAGGCCGTCTCCACCAAGGCGGACGTCGCTCCGGCCACCGCCGAGAAGCAGGCCCTCACCGCCGCCGCGGCCGACGGCTCGAAGAGCACCGAGGCGAGCGAGGCCCCGCGCAAGGTGGTCTGGCTGGCGAGCGGGACCCCGCAGCTCGCCTACGAGACGGTCGTCGGCGGCCTCCAGCACGACGGCACCCCGAACGAGCTGCACGTGATCACGGACGCCACCTCCGGCGCCAAGCTGTACGAGTGGCAGGCCATCGAGACCGGCACCGGCAACACCCAGTACAACGGCCAGGTGACGCTCGGCACCTCGGGCTCCGGCAGCTCGTACAACCTCACCGACTCCGGGCGCGGCAACCACAAGACGTACAACCTGAACCGCGGTACGTCCGGCACCGGGACCCTGTTCACCGGCCCCGACGACGTCTGGGGCAACGGCAACCCGTCGAACGCCGAGACGGCCGCCGCCGACGCGCACTACGGCGCCGCGGAGACCTGGGACTTCTACAAGAACGTCATGGGCCGCACCGGCATCCGGGGCGACGGCGTGGGCGCGTACTCACGCGTCCACTACGGCAACAACTACGTCAACGCCTTCTGGACCGACAGCTGCTTCTGCATGACCTACGGCGACGGCAGCGGCAACCTCGCGCCCCTGACGTCCCTGGACGTGGCGGCCCACGAGATGACGCACGGCGTCACCTCCAACACCGCCGGCCTCAACTACAGCGGCGAGTCGGGCGGTCTCAACGAGGCGACCTCGGACATCTTCGCGGCGGGCGTGGAGTTCTACTCCAACACCGCCACGGACCCCGGTGACTACCTCATCGGCGAGAAGATCGACATCAACGGCGACGGCACCCCGCTGCGCTACATGGACAAGCCGAGCAAGGACGGCGCGTCCAAGGACGCCTGGTACTCGGGGATCGGCTCGGTCGACGTCCACTACTCCTCGGGCCCGGCGAACCACTTCTTCTACCTGCTCTCCGAGGGCAGCGGGGCCAAGACCGTCAACGGGGTGTCCTACAACTCCCCCACCTCCGACGGCCTCCCGGTGACCGGCATCGGCCGCGACAAGGCGCTGCAGATCTGGTTCAAGGCGCTCACCACGAAGTTCACCTCGACCACGAACTACGCGGCGGCGCGCACCGGCACCCTCGCCGTGGCCGGTGAGCTGTACGGCACCAACAGCGCCGAGTACGCCGGAGTCGCCAACGCCTGGGCCGCCATCAACGTGGGCAGCCGCCCCGGTGGCAGCACCGACCCCGAGCCGGGCGGCAAGGTCTTCCAGAACACCACCGTGAAGGCCCTGGCCGACCGCGCCACCACGAACATCCCCGTCGTCGTCTCCGGCGTCACCGGCAACGCGCCCAGCAACCTGTCGGTCGCGGTCAACATCAGCCACACCTACCGCGGTGACCTGGTCCTCGACCTGGTCGCCCCGGACGGCACGGCCTACCGGCTGAAGAACTCCTCGTCGAGCGACTCGGCGGACAACGTGGTGGCGACCTACACGGTCAACGCCTCGTCCGAGGTCGCCAACGGCACCTGGAACCTGCGGATCCAGGACGTCTACTCCGGTGACACCGGCACGTTCAACAGCGTGAAGCTCACCTTCTGACGCCCACCCGCCGACCCACGCACGAGGACGACGGCCCGGGAGCACGCTCCCGGGCCGTCGTCGTGCGCGGTCAGTTCGGGTTGTCGGCGTGCGTCAGGGTCTCCCAGGCCACGAACAGGTTGTTCGAGGCGGCGGGCCGCTGCCGCTCGGTGAGGGTCTGGGTGTTCGTCATGGCGTAACCCATGCGGTTGTGCAGGGCGTTGAAGCCGACCTCGGTGACCGGGCCGAGGCTGTCCTTGAGCGAGCCGCCGCACAGGGAGGACGGGACCTTCTCCCCCAGCTGGTACTTGGCGTGCAGCCCCAGCGCGTGACGGAGCCGGTCGGCGACCTCCGGGTAGAGGTCCTGGCCCTGGATCCGGCTGGTCTCGGCGATGTGGGAGATCGCGGAGAGCCCGTAGCCGGTGTGGGTGAGGTCGCGGCAGGTCTCCTGCGAGAGCCCGTCCACGAAGGTCGACTGGCCCTGCCAGTAGTTGATGATCTTTTCCCGCGTGTCGAGACCGCTGCCGGGCGCGGCCTTCGGCAGCGATCCGTCGGCGGTCACGTATATGTACGCGGGGACGCGGCCGCGGAACTTGGCGACGGCCCTGTCGTAGGCGCCCCGGTCCTCCAGGAAGACCGCGATGCCGATCGCGGCCTCGGTCATGGAGAGTTCCCAGTTGCCGTTGCTGTTCGAGCCGTTGGCGACCTTGGGCAGGTAGACGTCACGCAGCATGGTGCCGAAGCGGCCGGACGCCGGCCAGTTGCCGTACGTGTACTTGATGATCTCGGCCGCCCGCGGCCAGGAGGAGCCGGCCCAGCCCGTCTGCAGCGGGGCGTTGCTGTTGGTGTGGTCCTTGATCACGCCCGACCAGGCGTCCATGATCTGGATCGCCTTCTGGGCGTAGCGGCCGTCCTGGCTGATGTACCAGGCCAGCGAGAGGGTGTACGCGGCCAGCGCGTCCTCGCGCTCGTCGGTGCAGCCGTTGTTGGGGTTGGAGTACGAGCCGCACTCCACGACGGCGCGGGGCTTGGCGGTCCGCGAGAGCGAGGCGTAGGGACTGGCCAGCATCTGGTCGTACGCCCCCTTCCACGGCTGGGCCCCCGCCTGGACCTTGCCGCGTACGAAGTCGAGCTGCGGCCGGCTGACCAGGACGCCGGGGTGGGTGAAGGACGCCGGGGCGGCCGCGGCGGACGGGGAGTCGGTGGCGTCGTGTTTGCCGGCCATGGCCGGGGCCATGAAGGCCGTGGTGAGCAGTGCGGCCAGGGCGGCGGCGAGGCCCAGGACGCGCGCGATGGATCCGGTACGCATGTGGGGGTGCCTTCCGGTGGGAGGTGGTCCGGCGACCGACCACGCGAACATGTTCATAGATATGAACGCTAGGCCGGTCTGTGAACTCTGCGATGAGTGAGGAACTTAAAGGCATCCCATGGACACGTCAAGACTCTGCGTTCAGGCATCGAAGGGTCGGCCCCCGGCGCTCACCACCCGGCGGACGCCGGGCCGTCGAGGTGTTCCGGGTACGGTGCCGGGTCAGCCCGGGATGTTCTGCTCGGCCCAGACGACCTTGCCGTCCGCCGTCCGGCACGAACCCCACCTGCGGCACAGCAGGTTGATGAGCTGGAGCCCGCGCCCGCCCTCGTCCTGGACGTCGGCGTGCTGGATCTGGGGCAGGTCGGGTCCGGTGTCCGAGACCTCCACCCGGAGCCGGTCGTCGCGCAGCAGCCGGAGCTGGCCGGGCCCGCCGCCGTAGCGCAGGGCGTTGCCGACCAGTTCGCTGACGACCAGTTCGGTGACGTCCGCGAGGTCGGCCAGGTCCCACCGGGCCAGCTGTTCGTTGACCAGCTTGCGGGCGGTGGAGGCGGCGTTGCCGTCGGCGGGCAGGTCCCACACCCGCAGTCCGACGTCATCCGGCAGCGCGCAGGCCTCGGCGACCTGGAGCACCGCCTCGTCGAACCGCGCGTCGTCCTTCCTCAGCGTGGCGAGCAGCCCGCCCTCGTCGAGGCGCCCGGGAGACATCGCCCCGACCGTGGCGCGCAGCCCCGCCAGTTGGACGTCCACGTCGTCGGTACGGGTCTTGATCAGGCCGTCGGTGTAGAGCACCAGCCGCCCGCCCTCGGGGACGCACAGCCGCAGCGGGTCGTACGGGATGACGCCGGCGCCCAGCGGTGCGCCCACCGGCACGTCCAGGAAGCGGGGCGCGCCGTCCCCGTCGACCAGCAGCGGCGGCGGGTGTCCCGCGCTGGCGAGTGTGTAGCTGTGGTCGGCCGGGTCGTAGACCGCGCAGAGGCAGGTGGCGACCTGGTCGTCCTCCAGGTCGCGGGTGGCCAGGTCGAGCCGGGCCAGCACCCGGTCGGGCGCGATGTCCAGCGTCATGAGGGTGCGGGCGACCGTGCGCAGCCGGCCCATGGTGGCGGCGGCCGGCAGCCCGTGCCCGGTGACGTCCCCGACCACCAGCGCCGTACGCCCGCCGGGCAGCGCCACCACGTCGTACCAGTCGCCGCCCACGCCGTGGGCGTCGGTGGCGGGGGCGTAGTGGGAACGGACGCGCAGGCCGGGGGTGTGCGGGGTGGCGCGCGGGAGCAGGCTGCGCTGGAGCGAGACGACGTGTTCGCGCTCGCGCCCGTAGAGCCGGGCGTTGTCCATGAACACGGCAGCGATGGCGGCGAGTTGACCGGCCAGCTCGACATCGGCGCGGTTGAAGGGCGGGCTGCCCCCGGCGCGTACGAAGTCGGCGGAGCCCAGCAGGACGCCCCGGGCGATCAGCGGCACGGCCATGTAGCTGTGCACCCCTTGACGGCGCATCGCGTCGGCGGCGCTGTCCGTGGGGGCGACGCGTCCGTAGTCCTCGTCGGTCATCCGGCTGACCAGCACCGGGCGGCCGTTGCGCAGGCAGTGGACGGTCAGGAGCGTCTCACGGCGCCGGCTGTGGTCGACCACCTCGCCGACCGGCGCGGGTTCCAGGCCCGACAGCGAGTCCAGGGCCTTGACCGCGATGGCGCGGGTGAGGGGGACGGCCGCGCCGGTGACCCGCTCGCCCTCCTCGCCCATCAGGACCGACTCCAGCAGGTCCACGGCGGCGCCGTCCGCGAGTCGCGGCACACTGAATTCGGCCAGTTCCCGTGCGGTGCGCTCCAGGTCGAGGGTCGTGCCGATCCGGGTGCTCGCCGTGTGGAGCCAGCGCAGCCGGGCCGCGGTGGTGAAGCGGTCGGCCCGGAGCTGGGTACCGGCCTCCGGGTGACGGATGTGCAGCTGACGGGACGCGCCGCGCTGTGCGGCCAGCCGACGGGTCAGGCGTCTCGCTCGGCTTCCGCCGCCGTTCACCGTGCCGACCTCCACTCGCGCCCGCGGGACGCCTCGCTGTCCTGTCGCATCGGTGGGACCAGGCCACACCGGCACCGGCTGTCATGTTAGCCAGGTCACGGTGGAATCACTCCTGCCGGTGAGGGGCGATCCCGTGGTGCGGACACCGGTGGGCCCGACGCCGTGCGGACGGCGCCGGGCACACCGGGAGGCGGGGCCGGGGCCAGGCGGCGCGGATCAGCGCAGGAGCATGCCCGCGCCGGTGCCCGTGTCCGTGCCGACGGCCTCTCCGGGCACCGCGACCAGCCCGAGTTCGGCACCCGAGGCGAGCAGCGGATGCGCGGGCAGCACCCGCACGGTGTAGCCGTAGGGCCCGGTGCGGTCCAGGGCGAGCGGTCCCTCGTACAGCCAGCGGTCCTCCAGGTCGTGGCCGCCGGCCGGTTTCAGCGGGAACGTCTGGGCCTCGGCGATACCGTCGCTGGAGTCGACCCGTCCCGCGACCACCTGGACCTCCACGTCGTCCGGGTCGAGGCCGCCCAAGGCGATCCTGACCCGCAGCGCCAGGGTGGAGCCGAGCTCGGCCGAGCCGCCCACGACGGCGTCGGCCAGGGCCTCCACGTGGTCGACGCCGACCTGGGGCCAGGCCGCGTGGATCTTCGCCTTCCAGTCGGCCAGCTCGCGGGCCGCCGCCGGGGTCAGCGCCCTGCGGGCCAGCGCGGCGGGGGCGTAGAGCCGTTCCACGTACTCGCGGACCATCCGGCCGGCGAGCACCTTCGGGCCGAGGGTGACCAGGGTGCGGCGGACCATCTCGATCCAGCGTTCGGGCAGGTCGTCGGCGTTGCGGTCGTAGAAGCGGGGGGCGACCCGGTCCTCCAGCAGCTCGTAGAGGGCGTGGGCCTCCAGCTCGTCGCGCCGCTCCTCGTCGGTGGCCGAGCCGTCGGCGGTGGGGATCGCCCAGCCGAAGTCGGGTTCGAACCACTCGTCCCACCAGCCGTCACGGACCGAGAGGTTGAGGCAGCCGTTGAGCGCGGCCTTCATCCCGCTGGTACCGCACGCCTCCAGGGGGCGCAGCGGGTTGTTGAGCCAGACGTCACAGCCCGGGTAGAGCTTCTGCGCCATGCCCATGCCGTAGTCCGGCAGGAAGACGATGCGGTGGCGCACCCTCGGGTCGTCGGCGAAGCGCACCAGCTCCTGGACGAGCCGCTTCCCGCCGTCGTCGGCGGGGTGCGCCTTGCCGGCGACGACGATCTGGACCGGGCGCGTGGGGTGGAGCAGCAGCTCCCGCAGCCGCTCGCGGTCGTGCAGCATCAGCGTGAGGCGCTTGTACGAGGGGACCCGGCGGGCGAAGCCGATGGTCAGCACGTCGGGGTCGAGCACGCCGTCGATCCAGCCGAGTTCGGCGGTGCCCGCGCCACGCCGTCGCCAGGAGGCGTAGAGCCGCTTGCGCACCTCGGTGACCAGCTGTTCGCGCAGGCCTCGGCGGAGGTCCCAGATCTCCCGGTCCGGGACGGCGGTGACACCGTCCCAGCGCCGGGGTGTGCCGGGCCGGGCGCCCTGGACGCTGCCGACGTCGGCGCCGGCCAGCGCGCTCTCCGCGCGTTCGGCGCCGAACTTCCTGGCCCCGAGGCGGAGGACCTCGGGCGCGACCCAGGTGGGGGCGTGCACGCCGTTGGTGACGGAGGTGATGGGGACCTCGGCGGGGTCGAAGCCGGGCCACAGACCGGAGAACATCTCGCGGCTGACCGCCCCGTGCAGGGTGGAGACTCCGTTGGCCCGCTGGGCGAGCCGCAGGCCCATCACCGCCATGTTGAAGAGGCCGGGCTCGCCGCCCGGGTAGGTCTCCGTGCCGAGACGCAGGATCCGTTCGACGTCGACGCCGGGCAGCTCGCCGTCGTCGCCGAAGTGCCGGGCGACGAGCTGGCTCTCGAAGCGGTCTATCCCGGCGGGCACCGGGGTGTGCGTGGTGAAGACCGCCCCGGCCCGCACCGTCTCCAGGGCGGCGTCGAAGCCGAGGCCCGTCTCGACGAGCTCCCGGATGCGCTCCAGGCCGAGGAATCCGGCGTGTCCCTCGTTGGTGTGGAAGACCTCGGGGGCGGCGTGTCCGGTGAGCCGGCAGTAGGTGCGCACGGCGCGCACCCCGCCGATGCCCAGCAGCATCTCCTGGAGCAGCCGGTGGTCGCTCCCCCCGCCGTAGAGCCGGTCGGTGACGTCGCGTTCGCCCGGGGCGTTCTCCTCGACGTCGGAGTCGAGCAGCAGCAGCGGGACGCGGCCGACCTGGGCCTGCCAGACGGAGGCGTACAGCGAGCGCCCGCCGGGCAGGGCCAGCACCACCCGGCTGGGGGTGCCGTCCGCCTCGCGCAGGAGGGTGAGCGGCAGCTCGTTGGGGTCGAGGACGGGGTAGTGCTCCTGCTGCCAGCCGTCGCGGGACAGCGTCTGGCGGAAGTAGCCGTGGCGGTAGAGCAGGCCGACCCCGATGAGCGGCACACCGAGGTCGCTGGCGGCCTTGAGGTGGTCCCCGGCGAGGATGCCGAGACCGCCGGAGTACTGGGGCAGGGCGGCGGTGACACCGAATTCGGGTGAGAAGTAGGCGACGGCCGAGGGGAGTTCGGCGCCCTCGGAGAGCTGGTCCTGGTACCACCTGGGGCCGTCGAGGTACGCCCGCAGGTCCTCGGACACCTCGGTGAGCCGGCGCAGGAACTGCTGGTCCGCGGCCAGCTCGGCGAGGCGCCCGGCGGACACGGCGCCGAGGAGGCGCACCGGGTCGGCGTCCGCGGGCCGCCAGCCCTCGGGGTCGGCCGCCTGGAAGAGCTGCTGGGTGTCGGTGTGCCAGGACCAGCGCAGGTTGCGGGCGAGGTCGCTGAGCGGTTGCAGGGGTTCGGGGAGGACGGGACGCACGGTGAATCGACGAATGGCCTTCACGTATCCCACCTTTACAGGGGACGTACGGATCCGAGGGGACGCACGGCGGTGTGCGTCCTGACCGTCACCCTCGACGGTAGCCGTGTGCGGCCGTACACAACCACGGCGCGCGACCGGCTCAGTGGACCGGGCGCCGCGCGGATCATCCGCCCCCGCCCCTGTCGTTGCACCGTGCGCGCTCTTCCCCGCCCCCTCCCCGGACCCGGTCGCCGCACCCGCCACGCCCGTCCCTCGCGACGCAGGCACCCCATGGGCCAGATGCGCACACATCCGGCACAGGCGATATGGCTGATTTCTACTCCTCACGCGACCTTGTGGCGCTTCGTGCCACAGGGAAGGCTGCGGAGTGCGCCCCAGGACGCTCCCTGAAGCGCCCGGAGACCGGCGCGCGACGCACGACACGTGCGCCGGGTGCACCCAGGAGTTAACACAGCGCCGGGTTGACCGCCCGGAAGCGGTGGGAAGGCTTCCCCGGTATCGGCCCGGCGTACGTCCCAGGTGCCCGGTCCGGGCACGAACCCCCCTTCGCACCTGCCATTCGAGTGCCATTCGAGTGAACGCGGACAGGAGCGGCCATGCACACCCCCCGTCACCCGACGTCCGAGCAGCTACAAAGGACGCAACCCCCCATTCGCGGCGCACGCGGTCAGCCCTCCCCACCCACCCCGCGCCCCGTGCATGCCCAGCTCCGGCCCCCAGGTGATTCCATGATCGGTCGCATTCCCGTCCTGGACGTCCGTCCCCTCGTCGACTGCGGGAGACGGCCGGCCAAAGCCGTCGTGGGCGAGACCTTCCAGGTCAGCGCCACCGTCTTCCGTGAAGGCCACGACGCGGTGGCCGCCGATGTGGTGCTGCGCGATCCGAGCGGGCGGCCCGGCCCCTGGACGCCGATGCGCGAGCTCGCCCCGGGGACGGACCGCTGGGGCGCCGAGGTGACACCGGACGCCGAGGGGCACTGGACGTTCACCGTCGAGGCGTGGAGCGATCCGGTCACCACCTGGCGGGCGCACGCGCGGATCAAGGTCCCCGCCGGGATCGACACGGACCTGGTCTTCGCGGAGGGCGCCGAGCTGTACGAGCGCGCCGCCTCGGGCGTACCGAAGCGGGACGGGCGCGAGGCGGTGCTGGCCGCGGTCGACGCGCTGCGCGACCCGGGCCGCCCGGCGGCCGAGCGGCTCGCGGCGGCGCTCTCCCCCGAGGTCGACGAGGCCCTCGGCCGCCACCCCCTGCGCGAACTGGTCACGGCCTCGCGCCCGCAGCCCCTCGTGGTGGAGCGCCGGCGCGCTCTGTACGGCTCCTGGTACGAGCTGTTCCCGCGTTCGGAGGGCGCGCGGTGGGAGGAGCCCGCGCCCGCCGAGCGCGCCCGCGCACCGAGGGCGAAGACGGCGAAGAAGTCCGCCGCCCCGGCCGCGAAGAAGCGGGCGGCGGCCACCACGCAGCTGCCGCCCGAGGCCCCGCGCCTGGTCAGCGGCACCTTCCGCACGGCGGCCGAGCGGCTGCCCGCCGTCGCCGCCATGGGGTTCGACGTCGTCTACCTCCCGCCGGTCCACCCCATCGGCACCACCCACCGCAAGGGCCCCAACAACAGCCTCACCCCGGGCGCCGACGACCCCGGGGTGCCCTGGGCGATCGGCTCGGCGGACGGCGGTCACGACGCGGTCCACCCGGATCTCGGCACGCTGGAGGACTTCGACCACTTCGTCGAGACGGCCCGCACCCTGCGGATGGAGATCGCGCTGGACTTCGCCCTCCAGTGCTCCCCGGACCACCCCTGGGTGAAGGAGCATCCGGAGTGGTTCCACCACCGGCCGGACGGCTCCATCGCCTACGCCGAGAACCCGCCGAAGAAGTACCAGGACATCTATCCGATCGCCTTCGACCAGGACCTCGCCGGGATCGTGGCGGAGACCGTGCGCATCCTGCGGTTCTGGATGGACCACGGCGTACGGATCTTCCGCGTGGACAACCCGCACACCAAGCCGGTGGTGTTCTGGGAGAAGGTCATCGCCGACGTCAACCGCACCGATCCGGACGTGATCTTCCTGGCCGAGGCGTTCACCCGTCCGGCGATGATGCGGACCCTGGCCGCGGTCGGCTTCCAGCAGTCGTACACCTACTTCACCTGGCGTAACACGAAGCGGGAACTCACCGAGTACGTCACCGAGCTTTCGGGCGACAGTGCCTCGTACATGCGTCCCAACTTCTTCGTGAACACGCCCGACATCCTTCCCGGTTACCTCCAGGACGGGGGCCGTCCGGCCTTCGAGACGCGGGCCGTGCTGGCCGCGACCCTCTCGCCGTCCTGGGGCGTGTACGCGGGCTTCGAGCTGTGCGAGAACACCCCGGTGCATTCCGGGAGCGAGGAGTACCAGGACTCGGAGAAGTACCAACTCAGGCCCAGGGACTGGGAGTCGGCGGAACGTGAGGGCCGCTCACTGGCACCCCTGATCACCTGCCTCAACCGGATCCGTCGTCGCCACCCGGCGCTCCAGCAACTGCGCGACGTGCACTTCCACTCGGTCGACAACGAGGCGCTGATCGCATACAGCAAGCGTTCCGGTTCGAACATCGTTCTGGTGGTCGTCAACCTCGACCCTCACCACACCCAGGAGGCCACGGTCTCGTTGGACATGCCGCGTCTCGGCCTCGACTGGCACGAGAGCGTGCCGGTGCGCGACGAGCTCACCGGCGACACCTATCACTGGGGCAGGACCTTCTATGTGCGTCTGGAGCCGGGTGCGACACCCGCGCACATCGCGGTCCTGCGACCGTCCCCGCCGACCGGAGGGTCACCCACACCATGATCGTCAATGAGCCCGTCCACGACCTGTTCGAGGACACTCCCGCCAAGGACCGCGATCCCGACTGGTTCAAGCGCGCCGTCTTCTACGAGGTACTCGTCCGGTCCTTCCAGGACTCCAACGGCGACGGCGTCGGCGACCTCAAAGGCCTCACCGCCAAGCTGGACTACCTCCAGTGGCTCGGCGTCGACTGCCTCTGGCTGCCGCCGTTCTTCAAGTCGCCGCTGCGCGACGGCGGTTACGACGTCTCCGACTACACCGCCGTGCTGCCGGAGTTCGGCGACCTCGCCGACTTCGTGGAGTTCGTGGACGCCGCGCACCAGCGCGGCATGCGCGTGATCATCGACTTCGTCATGAATCACACGAGCGACCAGCACGACTGGTTCCAGCAGTCCCGCACCGACCCCGACGGGCCGTACGGCGACTACTACGTCTGGGCCGACGACGACAAGCAGTTCCCGGACGCCCGGATCATCTTCGTCGACACGGAGACGTCCAACTGGACGTTCGACCCGGTGCGCAAGCAGTACTACTGGCACCGGTTCTTCTCCCACCAGCCCGATCTCAACTACGAGAACCCGGCGGTGCAGGAGGAGATCATCTCGGCACTCCGCTTCTGGCTGGACCTGGGCATCGACGGCTTCCGGGTGGACGCCGTGCCGTACCTCTACCAGCGCGAGGGCACGAACTGCGAGAACCTCCCGGAGACCCACAACTTCCTCAAGCGGGTCCGCAAGGAGATCGACGCCAACTACCCGGACACGGTGCTGCTGGCCGAGGCCAACCAGTGGCCGGAGGACGTCGTCGACTACTTCGGCGACTACACGGCCGGCGGCGACGAGTGCCACATGGCGTTCCACTTCCCCGTGATGCCGCGGATCTTCATGGCGGTACGGCGGGAGAGCCGCTACCCGGTCTCCGAGATCCTGGCGAAGACCCCGCAGATCCCGTCCGGCTGCCAGTGGGGCATCTTCCTGCGCAACCACGACGAGCTCACGCTCGAAATGGTCACGGACGAAGAGCGCGACTACATGTACGCGGAGTACGCCAAGGATCCGCGGATGCGGGCCAACATCGGCATCCGCCGCCGTCTCGCGCCGCTCCTGGACAACGACCGCAACCAGATCGAGCTGTTCACGGCGCTGCTGCTGTCGCTGCCCGGCTCCCCGATCCTCTACTACGGGGACGAGATCGGGATGGGCGACAACATCTGGCTGGGCGACCGCGACGCGGTGCGCACCCCGATGCAGTGGACACCGGACCGCAACGCCGGGTTCTCCTCCAGCGACCCGGGGCGGCTCTACCTCCCCACGATCATGGATCCGGTCTACGGCTACCAGGTCACCAACGTGGAGGCGTCGATGGCGTCGCCCTCCTCGCTGCTGCACTGGACACGGCGGATGATCGAGATCCGCAAGCAGAACCCGGCGTTCGGCCTCGGCTCGTACACCGAACTGCCGTCGTCCAACCCGGCGGTGATCGCGTTCACCCGTGAGTACAAGGACGACCTCGTGCTGTGCGTCCACAACTTCTCGCGGTTCGCACAGCCGACCGAGCTGGATCTGCGGGACTTCGACGGGCGTCACCCGGTGGAGCTGATCGGCGGGGTGCGTTTCCCGGCCGTGGGTCAGTGGCCCTACCTGCTGACTCTCGCGGGGCACGGCTTCTACTGGTTCCGGATGCGCAAGGACACGGCGGCCGCCCTGCCGCCGCGGGCCAAGAGCTGACGGCGCCTCACCTTCGTGGTGCCACCCGCGGGGCGGTTTCCGCCGCCCCGCACGGGGCACGTGGACACCGTATCGAGCTCTCATGGCTCCTTCGGGCTCCTGGTGCCCTTCGATCGATCGAGTCCGTACGGACCATCCTCACCCGACACGTCCCGCACAGCCGGACAGCCATTGCCGCAATCCGGGACACTCTTCGCATCCTGTGGTGTGCCCGGGGAAAGGACGCGATGCCATGTCGGAGGCTGCATCCACTCGAGTCGCCCTGGCGAAGAGCACAACAACGAGAAAGACCCCGAGACGAAGTCCGTCGGGGCCGGCGGCCGTTCCGCCGGGCACCGCGGGCACGACGGCCCTGCTGCCGTCGCTCGCCCCGCTGCTCCACGAGTGGCTGCCCCGGCAGCGGTGGTTCGCGGGGAAGGGCCGGCCGGTCACCGGTTTCTCACTCGTCGCGGCGACGGAGATACTGCCGCTGGATCCGTCGGCCGCGGGCCCGGGGCTGCTGCACCTGCTCGTCCGGGCCCACCAGCCGAACAGCCCGGCCCGGTCCCACGACGACGACTGCTACCAACTGCTGCTCGGTGTGCGCGGCTCGCTGCCCGCGCGCCTGGCGGCGGCCCGTATCGGCCAGGTGACGGACGGCCCGCTGGCCGGCCGCACCCTGTACGAGGGGCTGCACGATCCGCGCGTCGCCGACCTCCTGCTGGAACGATTCCGTAACCCTGGGTCACTCGGACCGCTGCGCTTCGAGCGGGCCGCGCCGATCGAGCCGGGGCTCACCCCGCGGGTCCTGGACGCCGAGCAGTCCAACTCCTCGCTGGTCTACGGCGACGCCTACATCCTGAAGATCTTCCGCCGGGTCTTCCCCGGCACCAACCCCGATCTGGAGCTGCCACTGGCACTCGCCCGCGAGGGCTGCGGCCGGGTACCGGCCCCGGTCGCCTGGTTCGAGGCGGCCACCCCGGAGCCGCTGACACTCGGTGTGCTGCAACCGTTCCTGCACGGCGCGAAGGACGGCTGGCAGCTGGCGCTGGCCGCACTGGGCGCGGGGCGCGACTTCGTCCCGGAGGCGCGTGCGCTGGGCCGGGCCACGGCGGAGGTGCACACCGCACTGGCCACCGCGCTCCCGACGCCCGCGCTGCTCCAGTCGCAGACCAGACACCTGGTGACGGGGATGGTCGAGCGTCTGGAGGCCGCCGCGCAGGCGGTCCCGGCCCTCGTCCCGTACGTCCCCGGGCTGCGCACCGCCTTCGACGCCGTGACCGCGCTGGGGCACCAGGGCCGCAGCTGGGCCGCCCAGCGGGTCCACGGCGACCTGCATCTGGGTCAGACGCTGCGCGGGGAGGACGGTTTCTGGTCACTGATCGACTTCGAGGGCGAACCGGCCAAACCCCTGCCCGAGCGCCGCAGCCCGCAGCCCCCGGTGCGCGACGTGGCCGGGATGCTCCGTTCCTTCGACTACGCGGCACGTACGCACCGCCCCTGGAGCCCCGAGTGGGCGGCCCGCTGCCGCGCCGCGTACTGCGAGGGCTACGCCGAGGCGGCGGGCACGGACCCGCGCAGCGAACCGGAGCTGCTGCGCGCCCATGAGACCGACAAGGCGGTGTACGAGGTGCTGTACGAGGCCCGGCACCGCCCCGACTGGCTGCCGGTCCCGATGGCGGCGATCCAGCGCCTGGCGGCCACGACCGTGTGACCCCTTCCCCCCGCCCCTCCCTTCTCCCCCTCCTAGGAGGCCGTCCCTGTGACCGCCCGTAAGCCGTCCCGCAAGTCGCCCGAGCCCATCGAGGTCCCGCCCGCAGCGCAGCCGGTGACCACCGAGGTCACCGAGACCGCCTCCGACACCCCGGCGCCCGCCAAGCGCCCCCGGGCCAAGCGGACCACGGCCACCAAGACCGCGAGCACGAAGTCCGCCGGGGCCAAGGCGGCGGGCACGAAGGCCGTGCGCGCCAAGGCCGCGAGCACCAAGGCCCCCGCCGCTCCCTCCGCTTCCCCGGCCCCGGCGCCCGCCGCCGACGACGTCACCGTCGAGGCGCCTTCCGCGACGGACGGCGCCCCCGTCCCGGCAGCAGCCGCTCCGCCCCGCCCCCGGCGCGGCGGCGGCAGCAAGGACGCGCTTCCGGCCACGGCCCTGGCGGACGGGGACCGCCGGCGGCTGTTGTCCGGTGAGCACCACGCCCCGCACGACGTGCTGGGCGCGCACCCGGCCCGGGGCGGAGTGGTCGTCCGCGTCCTGCGGCCCTTCGCCCGCGCGGTCACCGTACTGGCCGAGGGCCTGCGGGCCGAGCTGCAGAGCGACGGCGACGGCCTCTTCTCCGGCGTCCTGCCGATGGCGGCCGTCCCTGACGCGTACCGCCTGCTGATCACGTACGACGACAACGAGATCGAGGCGGAGGACCCGTACCGCTTCCTGCCCGCGGTCGGCGATCTCGATCTGCACCTGATCGGGGAGGGTCGGCACGAGGAGCTGTGGAAGGCCCTCGGCGCGCAGCCGATGGAGCACCAGGGCGTCGCGGGCACCCGCTTCACGGTGTGGGCGCCGGACGCGCGCGGGGTGCGGATCGCGGGTGACTTCAACTACTGGGACGGCGCGGGCTTCCCCATGCGTTCGCTGGGCTCCACCGGCGTGTGGGAGCTCTTCCTCCCCGGCGTCGGCGAGGGCGCCCTCTACAAGTACGACATCTGCCGCCCCGACGGTTCGCACACCCTGCGTGCCGACCCGATGGCCCGGCAGGCGGAGGTCCCGCCCGCGACCGCCTCGGTGGTCACCGCCTCGCACCACGTGTGGCAGGACGCCGACTGGATGGCGCACCGGGGCGACCGCCCGGTGCACGAGGCCCCGTTCTCCGTGTACGAGGTGCACCTGCCGTCCTGGCGTCCCGGCCTCGGCTACCGCGAGCTGGCGTCCCAGCTCCCCGCCTACGTGCGTGAGCTGGGCTTCACCCATGTGGAGCTGATGCCCGTCGCCGAGCACCCCTTCGGCGGGTCGTGGGGCTACCAGGTCACCGGTTTCTACGCCCCCACCTCCCGGCTGGGCACCCCGGACGACTTCCGTTTCCTGGTCGACTCCCTGCACGCGGCGGGCATCGGCGTCCTGATGGACTGGGTGCCCGCGCACTTCCCGCGCGACGACTGGGCCCTCGCCGAGTTCGACGGCCGCCCGCTGTACGAGCACTCGGACCCGAGGCGGGCCGCCCACCCGGACTGGGGGACGCTGGAGTTCGACTACGGCCGCAAGGAGGTCCGCAACTTCCTGGTCGCCAACGCCACGTACTGGTGCGAGGAGTTCCACATCGACGGGCTGCGGGTCGACGCGGTGGCCTCGATGCTCTACCTCGACTACTCGCGCGAGGAAGGCCAGTGGTCGCCGAACGAGTTCGGCGGGCGGGAGAACCTGGACGCGGTCGCCTTCCTCCAGGAGATGAACGCGACGGTCTACCGCCGCAACCCGGGCGTCGTCACGATCGCCGAGGAGTCGACCGCCTGGGAGGGCGTCACACGGGCGACCGACCAGGGCGGCCTGGGCTTCGGCCTGAAGTGGAACATGGGCTGGATGCACGACTCGCTGGTGTACGTCTCCAAGGAGCCGATCCACCGCAAGTACCACCACAACGAGATGACGTTCTCGATGGTGTACGCGTACAGCGAGAACTACGTGCTGCCGATCTCGCACGACGAGGTGGTGCACGGCAAGCAGGCGCTGGTCAGCAAGATGCCGGGCGACTGGTGGCAGCGCCGCGCCGACCACCGGGCCTACCTCGGCTTCATGTGGGCCCACCCCGGCAAGCAACTCCTCTTCATGGGACAGGAGTTCGCCCAGGGCGCGGAGTGGTCCGAGAGCCACGGACCGGACTGGTGGCTGCTGGACGAGACGTACGAGGCATCCGGCGACCACCGGGGCGTGCGGACGCTGGTGAGCGACCTGAACGCCGTGTACAACGCGCTGCCCGCGCTCTGGCAGCGTGACACGGACCCGGGCGGCTTCTCCTGGATCGACGGCGGCGCGGCGGAGGACAACGCGTTCTCGTTCGTCCGCTACGACGCGGACGGCTCCCCGCTGATCGCGGTCTCCCACTTCTCCCCGGTGGTACGCCACGACTACCGCATCGGGGTCCCGGAGGGCGCCGACGCCTGGGTGGAGGTCATCAACACGGACGCGGCCCGCTACGGCGGCGGCGACGTCCGCAACGAGGAGCCGCTGAAACCGGAGGCGGTACCGGCCCACGGCCGGGACACCAGCATCACCCTGACACTGCCGCCACTGGCGACGGTGTGGCTGCGGCCCGCCTGACGGGGCGGGGCACGGGGCGGGGCCGGCGCACCTCGGGTGCGCCGGCCCGCTTGCCCTGCGCGGACGCGTTCAGGGCTGTGCCGTGAGTCCTGGCGGGCGACAGCGAGATCGCGCGGGCGTCGCGGGGTCGCCGCCGACCATCCCGCTGCCCCTCGGCCGCCCTACTTGAGCTTGTACGAGCAGGGCTTGCCCTTGGGGCCGCTCTCGTTCTCCACGACGGTCTTGCCGTCGACGGTGATCGAGCAGCCCGCCGCGACCAGCGTGCCGTCGGCCGCGGTCGTGGTGCCGGGCGTGACGAGCACCAGCCTGCCGACCTCGCGCTCCGCGCCCCGCGGGGCGATGGTGGCGGTCTTGGACCACGGCAGGTCCACCTGCGCGAAGTCGGAGTCGTCGAGGGTGTACATGACGTTGCTCTTACCCGTCCCCTCGACCTTGATGGTCACCTCGTGCGAGGCGCCCTCCTTCACGGTGGTCCCGCCGGTCTCCTTCGGCTTGCCGGACTCCGGCGCGGCGGAGCCGTTGCCCTTGCTCTCGTCGGCGGGCTTGTCCTCGCCACCACCGCAGCCGGTCAGCAGAGCGGCCGCCAGGACGAAGGCCGTCGCGGTGAGTGTCTTGCGCATTGCATCCCCCGTGCTCGTTCCTCCCGGCACGCTCGCCGCGTCCGGGTCCTGGAAGAGCCTAGCCAGCGGCACGGACAGCCCTGCCACCGCCTTCGCTGACTCGCTCACGCGGCTCCGCTCTGCCGCAGGACGTCCAGGTAGTGGGGGTTGCGCATGACGCCCAGGATGTTGCCGAAGGGATCGACCACGGACGCGGTGACGAACCCCGCGCCGCGGTCCCGGAGCCCTTCGTACTCCTTCGCCCCCATGGACGTCAGCGTGTCGAGGGTGGCCGGCACATCGTCGACGTGCCAGTACAGGACAGCGCCGGCCGGGCCGGTCGCGGGGCCGTCGGGCGCGTAGCGGCTGTCGATGAGGCCGAGTTCGTGCTGGTGGTCACCGATGCGGAACTCGCAGTACCCCGGTCGCTCGAAGTACGGCTCGGTACCCAGAAGTTCGCTGTACCAGCTGCTCGCCGCAGCCAGATCGGCGGCCCAGAAACTGACGGTGGTGAGTCCTCGCAACATGTTCGCTTCCTTCGCCTCTACGGACACCGGATCCTGGCCGCGTTTTTTCTCGGCAGGTTCTGACGATAGGCGGGCAATAGGCCAGAAGCTGACCTGTTCGGGAGGCCGAGCCCGCGGCCGCCTTCGCGGTCCGGACCCTGGTGCCCGGAACCCGCTTTCCGGGCCTCGGGCTTCGGGCTTCGGGCCTCGGGCTTCGGGCTTCGGGCTTCGGGCTTCGGGCTTCGGGCTCCGGGCTTCGGGCTTCGGGAGGAGACCCCGTGAAATGATCGGACCATGACACGGATGCGTCTTCGTCTCACCGTCGCCCTCCCGCTGGCCCTCCTCGCCGCGACGGCGACCGGGTGCGGCGACGCGGGGACCGATCCCCGATCGGACGGCGCGCGGCCCACGAAGGAGGCCGAGGGATTCTGTCCGCTCCCCGAGGACGACCGGCCGGCTCCGACCCCCTGCATTACCGAGGACTGGAACGCGCGGCTGAAGGAGAACCACGCGTACCGCGAGCCGATGCCGATCACCGCCGAGCAGAAGGCGCAAGCCGCCCCCAGGGCGAAGGCACTGGCCGCGGCCCTGGGGGAGCTGGCGGACACCGGGACCGACGAGGGCGCCCTCCGCGCGGCGGCCGCCGAGGCCATCGGCATGACGCCGGAACGGATCGAGGTGGTCGGGACCGGCTTCGCACCGCTGCGGATGGTCAAGGTGGGCGGCGGCGAGGGACGCGTGTGCGTGAACGGGGCGGTCGACGGCTCGGGACACGCCGACGCCGAGGTCATCGGCCGCTCGGCCGACGGGGCCTGCCTGCCGCTGACGGGTCACTGACGGGACCTGCTACGCGGGTGCCGCCAGGTCCGGCGGTCCCGTCGGACTGTGCGCGCCCCGCCCCTCGCGGCGCGGATCCGGGGCCGCACACAGCCACACGCCCACGCCCGCCCACCGGCTCCCGCGACCCGCGACCCGAGCTCCGAGCCTCGAAGCCGCTTCGTCCAAGGCCGGGTTGGGGAGAAGTCCAGCTGAGCCGGGCCCGGCCCGGAGCGGTGATCAGAGGACAAGGGGACCGTGATGCACGAGGGCAAAGAGCGCCGAGCGGCGACGAGGGACGGAGCCGGTCGGCCGCGCGGCCCTGGTGTGCGAGACGCGGCCCGCGCGCTCGTCGGCCTCGCCCTGTTCGCGTCGCTCGTCGGGTGCACGGCCGACGGGAATGACGGGCAGGAGCGTGCGGCGCCCCCACGGTTCGACGCGACGGCGTCCCCCTTCACGGCGGAGGAGCTTCGCCACCGTCTCCTGTCGGGGGCCGAGGCGGGGAACGGCGTGGAACGCAGCGATCTGGACGAGGGCTCCGGTTCCCTCTCCGTGCAGGGCAGCACCCCGGACTGCGAGGAGCGCGCGCAGTACGAGGGGCGGCTCCCGGTCGTCGATCTCATGGGCACCACCCGTACGGCAGCCGCCGGTTACCGCCATGGGAAGGAACTCCTGGTGCAACGCCTCTACAGCGACGAGCCTGCCGCACTCATGACACGCACCCAGGCGCTGTTCACGACGCTGACCGCGTGCCCCCGGTACACGCAGATCATCTCCTTCGGAGACGAGGGGACTGCCGAGTACGACGTCAGAGCGCAGCGGGTCGAGGTCGCGGGCATGACGGGGCCGACCTACGGCTACTTGGAGACGAAGTCGCAGGCCGACGTCCCCGGTAGCACCACGGCCACCAAGGTGGTCGCGGTCCTCCGTGGCCGGGTGGCGGTCCTCCTGCAGGGAACCCCCGCGATGGTCGACCGCGCGCTGGCTCCGGCCGTGAGGAAGGCGACGAGCTGACGCCGCCGGAGGGGAGGGAGGATCTTCAGACGTCCGGGAGTCGACGTGACGCCCCGTCAGGACGCATGGCGATTCGCTTGCCGATGAAGGATGTTGGCGGGTCCCGGCCGGCCGTACCGCACTAGGGCTTGTTTCGAAAGTCCCGCCTGTCCGGCGACGCCTGGCACGCACGCTCGCTGCGTTGTCGGCCCCGCCCTCCGGGCGGACGGCGCTACTTTCGAAACAAGCCCTAGAGTGGGTCCGTGACCTCTCTGCCGGAGAACCCGCCGTCACCGCTCGGCGAAGACGACCGCGACACGGCCGTGCAGCGCCTCCAGGAGGCGTATGCCGAAGGGCACGTCTCCCACGAGGAGTTGAGCACGGGACTCGACCAGGTGCTCGCGGCCAGGACACACGACGAGCTCGCGCCGCTCCTGGCCTCGCTTCCCGGGGAGAAGGCGGGCACCACCTCCACGATCGCCGCCGCCGGTGGACGGATCCAGCGGCGCGGCGCATGGCGGGTACCGCGCACGCTCAAGGTCGAGTCCGCGTTCGGAAAGGTGCGCCTCGACCTGTCCCGGGCCGTTTTCGAGCACCCCGTGGTGGACATCGAGCTGCGCCTCGGCACCGGTAAGGCCAAGATCACGGTGCCTCACGACGCGGTCGTCGACATCGAGGGTCTGCGCACCGGCTGGAAGGACTCGGTCTACACGCCCCGGCGGCACTCCCCCGCCGGCGGTCCGACGATCCGTATCACCGGGGCCATGGGGTACGGACGGCTGAAGGTCCGCCACGCGCGGCGCTGAGGCCGGCCCGGGTCCTGGACGTCCGCCGGTCCGGCCGGCGACAGAGCCGTGGTGCGGGAACCCTGGGGCCAAAGGCGTCCCGCCCACCGAGGCGCCCCAGGTGAGCGCCGACGAGCGGGCACGGTCACGACCGGACCGCGGCCCCCAGCACCTCCTCCAGCTCCTGGAGCAGCCGTCGCTTCGGGCGGGCTCCCACCATCGACCGCACCGGTTCGCCGTCCTGGAAGACCATCAGCGTCGGCATCGACAGCACCGCGTAGCGGCTCGTGATGCCCGGGTTGGTGTCCACGTCCAACTGGACCACCTTGACGCGGTCGGCCTCCTCCGCGGCGATCGCGCCGAGTACCGGGGCGAGCTGACGGCAGGGCCCGCACCAGTCGGCGGTGAATTCCACCAGGACCGGGAGGCCCGCCCCCCGCACCTCCTCGTCGAATGTGGCGTCGGTGACCTCGGCTACGCCTTCCGCGTGGATCATCGGTCCTCGTCCTCCCAGTCGAGTGCACATCGTGGTTCGGGGCCGCCCGGCAGCCCGGCCGTCGCCTCCAGCTCGGCGCGGGCCAGCTGGGCGCCCACCTCCGTACGGACCGACTGGAGCTGGGCGATCAGCGTGTCCAGTTCGCCGAGCTTGCGCCGGTAGACGGCGAGCGAGGCGGGGCAGGTGTCGCCGGCCGGGTGGCCTGCGCGCAGGCAGTCGACGAAGGGCCGGGTCTCCTCCAGGTCGAACCCGAAGTCCTGGAGGGTCCGGATCTGCTGGATCAGCCTCAGGTCGCTGTCGTCGTACGCGCGGTAGCCGTTCTCCGCGCGGCGCGCGTGCAGCAAACCCCGTGATTCGTAGTACCGCAGCGTCCGTGTCGTCGTCCCGGCGCGTTCGGCCAGTTCCCCGATTCGCATACCGCGACCGTAATCCTTGACGCCGACGTCAAGGCAAGGGGCGGAGACCGTGCGTGCGGGAAGTGAGGCCGCCCGGGGCATTGACGGCTGTCCCGCCCGCCTCTACATAACACTGAGAGCGCTCTCAGCGACTTCTCGGCGCCGTCCCCCACCGGAGGTGTTCCTTGAGCACGATCCGCACGAGCCGTACCCGCCCCCGCCGCCACAGACGTACGACCGTCTTGGCCGGCCTGACCGCCGCGGCCATCGCCCTCGCGGGTGCCTTCACCGTCGCCACGACCGGGCCCGCCCGGGGTGACGTCCCGGCCGTACCGGGCTGGAATCTTGCCTGGAGCGATGACTTCGACGGGGCGAACGGCGCCCTGCCGTCCTCCGCGAACTGGCAGATCGACACCGGTCACGGCTATCCCGGCGGCCCCGGCAACTGGGGCACCGGCGAGATCCAGAACTACACCGCGAGCCCCGACAACCTGAGCCTCGACGGCAACGGCAACCTGCGCATCACCCCGCTCCGCGACGGTGCGGGCAACTGGACCTCCGGCCGCGTCGAGACCAGGCGCGCCGACTTCAAGGCTCCGGCCGGTGGCACCCTGCGCATCGAGGGACGCATCCAGATGCCGAACGTCACGGGCAACGCGGCCCTCGGCTACTGGCCCGCGTTCTGGGCGCTCGGCTCCCCGTACCGGGGGAACTACTGGAACTGGCCGGGCATCGGCGAGTTCGACATCATGGAGAACGTCAACGGCATCAACTCCGTCTGGGGCGTGCTGCACTGCGGGGTGAACCCGGGCGGCCCCTGCGACGAGACCACCGGCCTCGGCAACAGCCGCGCCTGCCCGGGCGCCAGCTGCCAGTCCGCCTTCCACACCTACCGCTTCGAGTGGGACCGCTCCGTGACGCCCAACGCCCTGCGCTGGTACGTCGACGACCAGCTCTTCCACAGCGTCACCGAGAGCCGGCTCGGTGCGGCGACCTGGGCGGACATGACGAACCACGCCGGGTACTTCCTGCTGCTGAACCTGGCGGTCGGCGGGGCGTTCCCCAACGCGCTGGGCGGCTCGACCCCGACCGCCGAGACCGTGCCGGGACGGCCCATGCTCGTGGACTACGTGGGCGTCTGGACCCGCGGCGGCAGCGGCACCACCGACCCGCCGACCGACCCGCCGACCGGTTCCTCCACCCTCGTCCTGCGCAGCGGCGGCGCGCTCGGCGCGGCCCAGTCCGCGGCCTCATCGGTGACGGTCGCGTCGGCGGGCGGCGGGAACCACGACGGCACCCCGCACTCCCCGCAGACGTTCACGGCGACGGGCATCACCCGGGCGTACGACGGCGGCTCCACCCAGTTCGACGTGTTCGCCGACTCGGGCACCACGATCGCCAACGGGCAGCAGGTGAGGGTGAGTTACGACCGTACGGGGGACGGGACCTGGGACCGCACGGAGACGTACCAGTACTTCGCCACCGATCCCGTCCCCGGCTACGAGCACTACACGCAGGCCAAGGGACTCAAGGCATCGACCGGCAGCCACGGCAACCTCGTGGGCGGCACGGTGAAGGTCGAGATATGGAACGCCATCGGCGACGGCCCCGGCACGGTCGGCGTGGGCAACCAGTCCTTCGTCCGCATCCCGTTCGGGTAGTACGGCGCACAGGGGTGCGGCCGGTACGGGAGCCCCGTACCGGCCGCACGCGTCCTACGCCCACGGGCCCCCGGACACGGCGGCGGTGCCGGTCAGCTCGAACGGCTCGCCCAGGAACCGGGCTCCGGCCCCGCCACGCGCCACCGCACGCACGGTGACGCGCTCCTCGGGCAGCACGGCCAGGAGAGCGACCTGGGAGACGAGCGGCTTACGGAGACGTGCGGGCGCCGAAACGGCTTGCGCCGAGACGTCCCGGACATCGAGATGACCGACATCCTCACACACCAACAGCGTTCGGAATCGCAGCAGTTGGTAACCCTCGTCCCCGCCGGGGCGCCCGGTGAACAGCAACGTCTCGGACTCACCCCACAGCGCAACCGGCCGGCCGGCCAAGGCGGCCTCGACGTCCCGGGGGCTGGTCGCCTCGACACCCAGGAGACCGCCCGAGAGATGTTCGGCCGCTCCCCAGGCGCCGGTGGCCGTGCGCCCGCAATGGAAGAGTTCCTCCGCGAGCTTCCCGTCCTTGCGCCGGTGCAGGAGCAGCACGAAGCCGAGGTCGCCCCGGACGCAGATGTCGGCGACGACGCCGGTGGAGCCGTCGAGGCGGGCGTACGGCGGCGGGGCACCGGCCCCGGGCGCGTGTGCGGCCGTCAGAACGGCGTGGGCGGTCTCCGCCAGATTCCCGCGCATGCTGCTCCTCGATTCGATCGGGCGTGCGGCGGCTGTGGTGGGCCCGCGGCCTGACACAGAGGCGCGACCTCCGCTGTGCGGAACGGTACGTCGGGTTCGTGAACGAAAGCGGCGAAGTCCCGCTCCGCGAGCCGGATCCGCCCCGGACACACGCGTGCGGCCGGTACGGGAGCCCCGTACCGGCCGCACGCGGCCGTGCCGGTCCTACGCCTTCGCGAGCGTCGGCTTCTCCTCGACGTCGCCGTCCCTGGACTCCGGGACGTGCGGCTCGCCGCCGTGGGTGTCGTCGGTCATCGTCTTCTCGTCGAACGGGAGCGCTCCGGAGAGGACCTGGTCGACGCGGGCCCGGTCGATCTCCTTGGTCCACGTGCCGACCAGCACCGTGGCGACCGCGTTGCCGGCGAAGTTCGTCAGGGCGCGGGCCTCGCTCATGAAGCGGTCGATGCCGACGATCAGGCCGACGCCGTCGACGAGCTCGGGGCGGTGGGACTGGAGTCCGCCCGCCAGGGTGGCGAGTCCGGCGCCGGTGACGCCCGCCGCGCCCTTGGACGCGATCACCATGAAGACCAGCAGCGAGATCTGCTCGCCGATGCTCAGCGGGTCGCCCGTGGCGTTGGCGATGAAGAGCGAGGCCATCGTGAGGTAGATCGCCGTGCCGTCGAGGTTGAAGGAGTAGCCGGTCGGCACGGTGATGCCGACGACGGGCTTGCTGACGCCCATGTGCTCCATCTTCGCGATCAGACGCGGCAGCGCCGACTCCGAGGAGGAGGTGGAGAGGATCAGCAGGAACTCGCGGCCCAGGTACTTCAGCAGATGCCAGATGTTGACCCCGGCCACCAGACGCAGGATCGCGCCGAGGACCAGGAAGACGAAGAGCGCGCAGGTGACGTAGAAGCCGATCATGATGATCGCGAGGGACTTCAGCGCGTCCACCCCGGTCTCGCCGACCACCGCCGCCATCGCGCCGAACGCGCCCACCGGGGCCGCCCACATGATCATGGCGAGGATGCGGAAGACGAGGCGCTGGATGTGGCCGATGCCGCGCAGGACGGGTTCGCCGGCCGAGCCGAGGGCCTGGAGGGCGAAGCCGGCGAGCAGGGCGATGAGGAGGGTCTGGAGGACCTCGCCCTCGGTGAACGCCGAGACCATCGTGGTCGGGATGATGCCGAGCAGGAAGTCGACGGTCGACTCGCTGGCACCCGCGGCCTGCTTCTCCCCGGCGGCCCGCGCCGCCTCGGTGAGGTGGAGGGTGGAGCCCGGCTCCAGCAGGTTGCCGACGACCAGGCCGATCGCCAGGGCGACCGTCGACATCACCAGGAAGTAGCCGAGGGCGAGCCCGCCGACCGCGCCGACCTTGGCGGCCTTGCGTACGGAGCCGACGCCGAGCACGATCGTGCAGAAGATGATCGGGGAGATCATCATCTTGATGAGGTTGACGAAGCCGGTACCGATGGGCTTGAGCTCGACGGCCAGGTCGGGGGCGGCGAGGCCGACGGTGATGCCGAGCACCACGGCGGCGATCACGGCCAGGTAAAGATAGTGCGTACGGTCCCGTCGTGCGGCTTGCTCTGCCACGGGGGCCCTCCTCGGCTCTCTGCGGTTCGCTCCCCCCGTCCCTGGGGGTCCCCCGTCCCTGGGGGTCCCGGCGACTATCCACCTCGGCGTGACGGGCGTCACCCTTGCGTTCATATCGTTCACAGACGCTTTCGAGCCACCTTGGGAGCGGGGTCGCCCGCCAGGCAGACTGGGGACATGCGCCCGCCCCGTGTCCTCCCCCGCAGCCTTGCGGGCCAGCTCTTCGTGATGCAGGCCCTGCTGGTGGCGGCCGTCGTGGCGGGATGCGCCGTCTTCGCGTACGTGTCGGGCAGGGCGCAGGCGGAGGAGACCGCGAAGCGGCAGGTGCGGACCGCCGCGCTCGCCATGGCCGAATCCCCGTCGGTGCGGGAGGCGATCCGTACCCCGGACCCGTCCGCCGTACTCCAGCCGTACGCGGAGCGGGTCCGCGCCGAGACCGGGATCGCGTTCGTCACGATCATGAACCCGCAGGGGGTCCGCTGGACGCACCCGAACGCCGCCGAGATCGGCAGGCCCTTCATCGGCCACACCGACCGGGCGCTGCTCGGGGAGACGTTCGACGAGACGTACACCGGGACCCTGGGGCCCTCGATACGGGTGGTCACGCCGGTCCGTGACGGGGGCAGAGTGGTCGGCCTGGTCAGCGCGGGCATCACCGTGGAGCGGGTGTCCACGCAGGTGCGGGAGCAGCTCGGCGCACTGGGCATGGCGGCGGGGGCGGCGCTCACACTGGGCGCGCTCGGTACGTACGTGATCAACGCGAGGCTGCGGCGGCACACCCACGGGATGAACGCCCGGGAGCTGAGCCGGATGCACGACTACCACGAGGCCACCCTGCACGCGGTGCGGGAGGGGCTGCTGATGCTGGACGGGCGGCGCAGGATCGCGCTGGTCAACGACGCGGCCCGGGAGCTGCTGGGGCTGGCGCCGGGCGCGGTGGGGCGCCGGGTGGACGAGCTGGAGCTGCCGGCCGCGCTGACGGGGGCGCTGCTGGCGTCCGAGCCGCGGGTGGACGAGGTCCATCTCACGGCGGACCGGGTGATCGTGGTGAACACCAGTCCGGTGGTCGGCGGGGAGCAGCGCGGCACGGTGGTGACCCTGCGGGACCACACGGAGCTGCAGGCGCTCTCGGGTGAGCTGGACTCGGAACGGGGCTTCTCGCAGGCGCTGCGCTCGCAGGCCCACGAGGCGGCGAACCGGCTGCACACGGTGGTCTCGCTGATCGAGCTGGACCGGGTGGACGAGGCCGTGGAGTTCGCGACGGCGGAGCTGGAGCTGGCGCAGGTCCTCACCGACCGGGTCGTCGGCGCGGTGGGTGAGCCGGTGCTGGCGGCGCTGCTGCTCGGCAAGGCCGCCCAGGCGAACGAGCGCGGGGTGGAGCTGGTGCTGGCCGAGGACAGCCTGATCGACGACGGGGCGCTGCCCGACTCGTTGGCGCCGCGTGATCTGGTGACGATCCTGGGCAATCTCATCGACAACGCGGTGGACGCGGCCTCGGAGGCGATGACGGGCGGTGCCGGAGCGGTCGTGCCCGGGCAGCGGACGGCGGCCCGGGCCCTGGTCACGGTGACGGCGCGCACGGTCGGCGGCGAGCTGCTGCTGCGGGTCGCGGACACCGGGGCCGGGATCGCCCCGGACGACGCGGACGAGGTGTTCCGGCGCGGCTGGACGACGCACGGCACGGGGCGGGGGCTCGGGCTGGCGCTCGTGCGGCAGGCGGCGTACCGCAACGGGGGGACGGTCACGCTCGACCGGTCCGAGGACGGCGGCGCGCGGTTCACGGTGCGGCTGCCGCTGACGGGCCGCCCGGCCCATGAGGTGACCGCGTGATCCGGGTGCTGGTCGTGGAGGACGACCCGGTGGCCGCCGCCGCCCACGAGATGTACGTGGGCCGGGTCCCCGGCTTCGAGGTGACGGCCGTCGCCCACTCGCGTGCGGAGGCCGTGCGGGCGCTGGACCGCGCTCCGGTGGACCTGCTGCTGCTCGACCTGTACCTGCCCGACGGGCACGGGCTGCACCTGCTGCGCTCGCTGCGGGCGGCCGGTCACGGCGCGGACGTCATCGCGGTGACCTCGGCGCGCGACCTGGCGGTGGTGCGGGAGGGGGTGTCGCTGGGGGTCGTGCAGTACGTGCTGAAGCCGTTCACCTATCCCACGCTGCGGGACCGGCTCGTGCGCTACGCCGAGTTCCGGGCGGCGGCCGGTGAGGCCAGCGGCCAGGAGGAGGTGGACCGGGCGCTGGGCGCGCTTCGGGTCGCGGAACCGGCCGCACTGCCGAAGGGCCTGAGCGGGCCGACGCTGGAGGCGGTCACCCGGGTCCTGCGGGCATCCCCGGACGGGGTGACGGCGGCGGCGGCCGGTGAGGAACTGGGCATGTCCCGGATCACCGCGCGCCGGTATCTGGAGCATCTGGTGACCGTCGGCTGCGCGGTGCGGCGCCCGAGCTACGGCCAGGTGGGCCGGCCCGAGCTGCATTACCGGTGGGTGGCCGAAAGTCGCTGATACCGCTGGACGGCCCGTGGTCCCCGCACTCGGAGGATCGTACGAAGGGTGAATGGTGACGCACAGCCTGTAGCCAGGCGGTTGTGTTCATCCTACGGTGGGGCCGTGCCTCAGAATCCGCCCTTCAACGCCCCCGCCGCGCGCCGCTTGCGCGAGGCGCTGGGAATGG
This sequence comes from Streptomyces sp. SirexAA-E, assembly GCF_000177195.2. Taxonomy (GTDB): domain Bacteria; phylum Actinomycetota; class Actinomycetes; order Streptomycetales; family Streptomycetaceae; genus Streptomyces; species Streptomyces flavovirens. The sequence continues at coordinate 5,106,394 of NC_015953.1, read as the reverse complement.
CTCCCGGACATGTTGCCTACGGGCTCGGCGCCCAGTACGGGCTGCGCGTCACCGCCGAGACCGTACTGGCCTGGGAGCGTGGTGTGGCCCAGCCGGACGAGCGCGAACTGAAGGCATTGGCCGGGGTGTTGTGGTGCGCTCCGGGCGAACTCATATCAGCCGCCAGCACGTTGCGCGAACACCGGCTCGCCAAGGGCGTGGGCCCGGAGGACCTGGCGCGGACGCTGGGGATGTCGCCCGCCGCGTATCTGCGGATCGAGGAGTCGGGCCGGTGGCGCGGCAACGAGCGGCAGGCAGCCGCCCTCTGCGCGGCGCTGGAGATGTCGGCCGCGCAGTTCCTCACGGCGACCGGCCGCAACGACGAGCTGGCGGAGCTGCTGAACCGGGCGGTGACGACGCGCTGGCAGGCGTACGTCAAGCCGGTGGCCAAGCTGGTGCCGCTGGACCGGGTGCTGGTCGAGGACGTGCTCGCCCAGCTGCACGCCGACTACCAGTCGCTGATGGTGTCGACGCTGAGCTGGAGCAACACGGGCCGGGGCGGCGCGGGGACCGCCGAGGGGACGGGGCAGGACTTCCTGGACCGTGTGGTCGAGCAGTTCTGGCGGACGGCGGGGCTCTGACTCCGGCCCGGGCGGCTGCCGGCCGCGGACGCCCTGGGCGACGCGCGGCGGCCCCGGCCACCCGGGAAGGGCGGTCGGGGCCGCAGGCACGGCGAGACGCCGTCAGGGCTGGGGAACGGACAGGTCAGAAGACCGACTCCGCCTCGTACATCCGGTCGCTCGGCACGGTCTTCAGGCGGGTCACGGCGTCCGCCAGCGGGGCCATCACGATCTCCGTGCCGCGCAGGGCCGTCATCCGCCCGAAGTCGCCCCGGTGCACGGCCTCCACCGCGTTCCACCCGAAGCGGGTGGCGAGCACACGGTCGTACGCGGTGGGGGTGCCGCCGCGCTGGACGTGGCCGAGGATGACCGGCCGGGCCTCCTTGCCGAGGCGCATCTCCAGCTCCGCCGCGAGGCGGTTGCCGATGCCCTGGAAGCGCTCGTGGCCGTACTGGTCGATCTCGCCCTTGGCGTACGACATGGAGCCCTCGGCCGGATGCGCGCCCTCGGCGACGCAGATCACCGCGAACTTCTTGCCCCGCGCGAAGCGTTCCTCGACCATCTTGACCAGGTCGTCGACCTGGAAGGGCCGCTCCGGCAGGCAGATGCCGTGCGCACCGCCGGCCATGCCGGACTCCAGCGCGATCCAGCCCGCGTGGCGGCCCATGACCTCGACGACCATGACGCGCTGGTGGGACTCGGCGGTGGTCTTCAGACGGTCTATGGCATCGGTCGCGACGCCCACGGCGGTGTCGAACCCGAAGGTCCGGTCGGTGGCGGAGATGTCGTTGTCGATGGTCTTCGGGACGCCGACGACGGGCATTCCGGCGTCCGACAGCATCCGGGCCGCCGTCAGCGTGCCCTCGCCGCCGATCGGGATGAGGGCGTCGATGCCGTAACGGAGCGAGAGTTCCGCGCAGTTCTCCGCGGCCTCGCGGAGCCGGTCGCGCTCCAGCCGGGCGGAGCCGAGGATGGTGCCGCCGCGGGCCAGGATGCCGCTGACGGCGTTGAGGTCGAGGGGGCGGAAGTGGCCGTCGAGCAGGCCCTTGAAACCGTCCTCGAATCCGATGACTTCATCGCCGTGTCCCACCACGGCACGGTGGACGACCGAACGGATCACGGCGTTCAGGCCGGGGCAGTCCCCGCCTGCGGTGAGAATTCCGATGCGCATCGTGCTCTGTCTCCTGCTCGCTAGTGCCGTGCCTCCGGGCTGTCCCGTCCGTCCCTGGCGGGCGCGCGACGACAGTTGCCTCCCCACGCTCCCGGTCGCGCCCCGGGTGAGGGCCCGCTCCGGTCGCGTCGTCGGAAACACCCGGACGCATCCAGTATGCGGGCGCCCAGGGGCCCTCCGACACACCGCGTCCGGCACCGCGCCCCGGTCCGCCGGGGCTGTGGGGCAGCCCCCGGCGAACGGCACACGAAGCCCCCGTACCGTGAGTCACCACGATTGTCCCACGCCGTGCCGGGCACCGGTCCTGCCGAGGGGTCCCCGCACCCCGCCGACGGCGTCGGGAACCGGTCCGTCCCGGCGGGCGGCATACCTGCCTCCGTAGGTATCGTCAAGGAGGCAGGACCAGCCGAACACGACGGGAGGACACGCGTGGCGCGCAGCGTGTATGTGACCGGGATCGACCGGGGAGACGGCCGTCAGGTCGTCGATCTGGGAGTCATGGAGCTACTGACGCGCCAGGTGGACCGGGTGGGTGTCTTCCGTCCACTGGTCCACGACGGCCCGGACCGGCTGTTCGAGCTGCTGCGGGCCCGTTACCGGCTCTCCCAGAGCCCGGAGACGGTGTACGGCCTGGACTACCACGAGGCCTCCGCGATCCAGGCGGAGCAGGGTACGGACGAACTGGTCTCCCGGCTCGTCGAGCGCTTCCACCGGGTGGCCCGCGAGTACGAGGTGGTGCTGGTCCTCGGTACGGACTTCGCGGCGACCCAGCTCCCGGACGAGCTGGCGCTCAACGCCCGGTTCGCCAACGAGTTCGGCGCCTCGGTGATCACGGTCGTCGGCGGCCAGGGCCAGGACGCCGGCTCCGTGCGCTCCGAGGCCCGCAACGCCTTTCGCGCGTACGCCTCGCTGGGCTGTGACGTCCTGTCGGTGATCGTGAACCGGGTGGCGGCCGAGGACCGGGCGGAGATCGCCGGGCGGCTGGCGGAACAGCTGCCGGTGCCCTGCTCGGTCCTTCCGGACGAGCCCGCCCTGGCGGCGCCCACGGTCTCCCAGATCACCACGGCCCTGGGCGGAACGGTCCTGCTCGGCGACGACTCGGGGCTGGCCCGCGACGCGCTGGACTTCGTCTTCGGCGGCGCGATGCTGCCGAACCTGCTCAAGGCCCTGACCCCGGGCTGCATGGTCGTCACCCCCGGCGACCGGGCGGACCTGGTCATCGGCTCCCTCGCCGCGCACAGCGCCGGCACCCCGCCCATCGCGGGCGTCCTGCTGACCCTGGACGAGCGCCCCGGCGAGGAGATACTCCGGCTCGCCGCCCGCCTCGCACCGGGCACCCCGGTGATCGCGGTGGCCGGCGGGTCCTTCCCCACGGCGGGCGAACTCTTCGCCCTCGAAGGCAAGTTGAACGCCGCCACCCCCCGCAAGGCGGAGACCGCGCTCGGTGTCTTCGAGCGCCACGTGGACACCGCCGCCCTGCTGGAGCGGATCTCCGTGGCCCGCAGCGGCCGGGTCACCCCGATGATGTTCGAGCACGAGCTGCTGGAGCAGGCCCGCTCCGACCGGCGCCGGGTCGTCCTGCCCGAGGGCACCGAGGAACGCGTCCTGCGCGCCGCCGACGTCCTGCTGCGCCGTGACGTCTGCGACCTGACCCTCCTGGGCGACGTGGACGTCATCCGCAAGAAGGCCGCCGATCTCGGCATCGACCTCGCCGACACCCGGCTGATCGACCCGCAGACCTCCGAGCTGCGCCAGGGCTTCGCCGAGCGGTACGCCCAGCTGCGCGCGCACCGCGGGGTGACGGTGGAGCTGGCGTACGACGTCGTCTCGGACGTCAACTACTTCGGCACGCTGATGGTCCAGGAGGGGCTGGCCGACGGCATGGTCTCCGGCTCGGTGCACTCCACGGCGGCGACCATCCGGCCGGCGTTCGAGATCATCAAGACGAAGCCCGGGGCCTCGATCGTCTCCTCCGTGTTCTTCATGTGCCTGGCGGACAAGGTCCTGGTCTACGGCGACTGCGCGGTCAACCCGGATCCGGACGCGGAGCAGCTGGCGGACATCGCCGTGCAGTCGGCGGTCACGGCGCAGCGTTTCGGCGTGGACCCGCGGATCGCGATGCTGTCGTACTCGACGGGCACCTCCGGCACCGGCGCCGACGTCGACAAGGTGCGGGAGGCCACGGAACGGGTACGCGCCTCGCGACCGGACCTGAGGATCGAGGGCCCGATCCAGTACGACGCCGCGGTCGAACCGTCCGTCGCCGCCACGAAGCTGCCGGCGTCCGAGGTGGCGGGCCGGGCGACCGTCCTGGTCTTCCCCGACCTGAACACCGGCAACAACACCTACAAGGCCGTCCAGCGCTCGGCGGGCGCCGTCGCGGTCGGCCCGGTCCTCCAGGGGCTGCGCAAGCCGGTCAACGACCTGTCCCGGGGCGCCCTGGTGCAGGACATCGTCAACACCGTGGCCATCACCGCGATCCAGGCGCAGGGCGAGGAGTGAACGAGTTGTCCACCAACCGCGACACCACCACCGAGGAGACGGCGAGCCGGGTGCTCGTCCTCAATTCCGGGTCCTCCTCGGTGAAGTACCAGCTCCTGGACATGCGCGACCGGTCCCGGCTGGCGACCGGACTGGTCGAGCGGATCGGCGAGTCGTCCTCGCGGCTGGTCCACACCCCGCAGGACGGCGAGCCCCGTGAGCGCACCGGCCGGATCGCCGACCACGACCAGGCGCTGAAGGCCGCGGCCGAGGAGCTGGCGGCCGACGGCCTCGGGCTGGACTCCCCCGAGCTGGTGGCGATCGGGCACCGGGTGGTGCACGGCGGACTGAAGTTCAGCGAACCCACCGTGATCACCGACGAGGTGCTGAAGGAGATCGAGCGGCTCGTCCCGGTGGCCCCGCTGCACAACCCGGCGAACATCACCGGGATCCGTACGGCCCAGGCCCTGCGCCCCGACCTGCCGCAGGTCGCGGTCTTCGACACGGCCTTCCACCGGTCGATGCCGGAGTACGCCGCGCGGTACGCGATCGACGTGGAGACCGCGGACGCCCACCGCATCCGCCGCTACGGCTTCCACGGCACCTCGCACGCGTACGTCTCGCGGCGGGCGGCCGAGCTGCTGGGCCGCCCCGTCGAGGAGCTCAACCTGATCGTGCTGCACCTGGGCAACGGCGCCTCGGCCTCCGCGGTGGCCGGCGGGAAGTGCGTGGACACCTCCATGGGGCTGACCCCGCTGGAGGGCCTGGTGATGGGGACGCGCTCAGGCGACATCGACCCGGCCGTCACCTTCCACCTCAAGCGGGTGGCGGGGATGTCCGCGGACGAGATCGACGCCCTGCTGAACCAGAGGAGCGGACTGGTCGGGCTGTGCGGGGACAACGACATGCGCGAGATCCGCCGCCGGGTCGACGAGGGCGACGAGCGGGCCGCGCTCGCGTTCGCCGTCTACATCCACCGGCTGAAGAAGTACATCGGCGCCTACGCTGCGGTCCTCGGCCGGGTGGACGCGGTCGTGTTCACGGCGGGGGTCGGTGAGAACTCGGCTCCGGTACGAGAGGCTGCCGTCGCGGGGCTGGAGGGATTCGGCCTGGCCGTGGACCCGGAGCGCAACGCCGTGCGGTCCGGTGAACCACGGCTGATCTCGCCCGGGGGCGCACGGGTCGCGGTGGCCGTGGTGCCGACGGACGAGGAGCTGGAGATCGCCCGTCAGACCTTCGCACTGGCCCACAACTGAGCGGGTGGGCGCCCCTTTGTATCTTCCACCAGACGGAATATTCCGCAGCGAAACAAACCGATAGGATCCGCCTCATGCGCCGTTCCAAAATCGTCTGCACCCTCGGTCCCGCCGTCGACTCCCATGAGCAGCTCGTCGCTCTGATCGAGGCCGGCATGAGCGTGGCCCGTTTCAACTTCAGCCACGGAACACACGAGGAGCACCAGGGCCGTTACGACCGCGTCCGCAAGGCCGCCGCCGAGACCGGCCGCGCGGTCGGCGTGCTCGCCGACCTCCAGGGGCCGAAGATCCGCCTCGGGAAGTTCGCCGAGGGCCCCGTCGAGCTGGTCCGGGGTGACGAGTTCGTCATCACCGCCGAGGACGTCCCGGGTGACAAGTCGATCTGCGGCACGACCTACAAGGGCCTGCCCGGTGACGTCACCAAGGGCGACCCGATCCTGATCAACGACGGCAACGTCGAGCTGAAGGTCGTCTCCGTCGAGGGCCCCCGGGTCACCAGCATCGTCATCGAGGGCGGTGTCATCTCCGACCACAAGGGCATCAACCTGCCCGGCGCGGCGGTCAACGTCCCGGCCCTGTCCGAGAAGGACGTCGAGGACCTGCGGTTCGCGCTGCGGATGGGCTGCGACCTGGTCGCGCTGTCCTTCGTGCGGGACGCGGAGGACGTCAAGGACGTCCACAAGGTGATGGACGAGGAGGGCCGCCGGGTCCCCGTCATCGCCAAGGTCGAGAAGCCGCAGGCCGTGGAGCACATGGAGGGCGTCGTCGCCGCCTTCGACGGTGTCATGGTGGCCCGTGGCGACCTCGCCGTCGAGTACCCGCTCGAGAAGGTCCCGATGGTGCAGAAGCGCCTCATCGAGCTGTGCCGCCGCAACGCGAAGCCGGTGATCGTGGCGACCCAGATGATGGAGTCGATGATCACCAACTCCCGGCCGACGCGCGCCGAGGCGTCCGACGTGGCCAACGCGATCCTGGACGGCGCGGACGCGGTCATGCTGTCGGCGGAGTCCTCCGTGGGCGCGTACCCGATCGAGACGGTCAAGACGATGGCGAAGATCGTCGTCGCCGCCGAGGAGGAGCTGCTGTCCAAGGGCCTCCAGCCGCTCGTGCCGGGCAAGAAGCCCCGCACCCAGGGCGGTTCGGTGGCCCGCGCGGCCGCCGAGATCGCGGACTTCCTGAACGGCAAGGCACTGGTCGCCTTCACCAAGTCCGGCGACACGGCCCGCCGGCTGTCCCGCTACCGCGCGGCGCAGCCGATCCTGGCCTTCACCACGGAGGAGTCCACCCGCAACCAGCTGGCCCTCAGCTGGGGTGTGGAGTCCTACGTCGTACCGCACGTGGACAACACGGACGCGATGGTCGACCTGGTGGACGCGGAGCTGCTCAAGCTGAACCGCTACAACGACGGCGACACGATGGTCATCACGGCCGGTTCGCCCCCCGGCGTCCCCGGCACCACCAACATGGTCCGGGTGCACCACCTGAGCGGCGAGCGCGGCTGACCCGCCCTCACCCCGCACGACACGACCGCGGGCCGCCCCCTCTCGACGAGGAGGGGCGGCCCGCGGTGCTGTGCGGCTCCCGAACCGGGACGTGGGGTCCAGGGCTTGTTGCGAAAGTAGCGCCGTCCGCCCGGAGGGCGGGGCCGGCGGCGTCTGGTGCGTGCGATCGCAAGGCGGAGGGTCGCCCCGATACTGGACGTATCGGGGCGATCCCGACAACGCAGCGAGCGTGCGTGCCAGACGCCGCCGGACAGGCGGGACTTTCGAAACAAGCCCTAGCTGTTGCCGCCGGTGAAGTAGTTCTGCAGGCCGGGGATCTTCAGCGTGCCGCCGAACTGGCCGGCCTGGGTCACCTTGACCTTGGTGAAGAACGCGAACGGCACGTTGAGCGGCGGCGGGGTCTCGGGGCTGAAGGTGATGGGGATGAGGCCGAAGAGGTTGCCCTTCAGCTCCTCCGTGTACATCGTCACCTCGCCGTCCCGGATGGTGGACGTCGATCCGCTGCGCGCCTTGACGTGGCCGGTGGCACCGGCCGGGCCCGTCGTCAGCTGGTGCAGGTCCTTGATGTCGATGGAGCTCGCGGTGAACTTCAGCGCCTTCTTGACGCCGCCGTCCGCCGTGCGCACCTCGACGATGCCCTTGTAGTCCAGCCCGTTGAGCGTCAGCAGCGACGACTCCAGGATCCACGGGTCGGTCGGGAGCAGCGGGACACCCTGCTCCAGGTCGGCCGCGGCGAGGGCCTCGGGGTCGGGTGTCGGGCACGGGAAGCGCGGCTTGGCGCCGTCCGGGATGTCCTCGTCCTCGACCGGGTCGAGGCCCTTGACGTCCTCGCCCAGCTCCTCGACGTCCTGGCCCGCCTTGCCCGCGGCCTCGCGGATGGCGTCGGCGGTCTTGTCGGCCGCCTCCTTCGCGGCGTCCGCGGTGTCCTTCGCCGGGTCTTTCGCCGGGTCCTTCGTCTTCTCGGCCGGGTCCGGGGTCTTGTCCCCGGTCTCGTCCGCCGGCTCGGTGGTGGCGCTCGGGTCCGGGCTCGCCGTCTCCTTGTCGGGGATGCCGAGGAGGTCCCTGAGCGCGTCGCCGACTCCCAGCGGGTCGAGGGGGTTCTTCGACTTGGTGGGCGAGGGCGTCGCGCCGGGCGTCGCCTCGGCCTTCTCCTCGGCGCTCTCGGCTTTCTCCTCGGCGTTCTCGGCCTTCCGCTCGGCCGCTCCGCTCCCGGCGGAGGTGCTCGGGCCGGCGGAGGGCCCCGGGGCCTCGGTCGCGCCCGGGTCCGGCTTGCCGTCCTGCCCGTCCTGCCCGTCCTGCCCGTCCTTGCCGGTGTCGCCGGTGGACGTGGCGCTCGGGCTCGGTGTCGCGTCCGGCTCCGGTGACTCGCTCGGTTCGTCGGAGCGGGTCACACACGGGCCGGGGGCGAAGGGGATCTCGGGGTTGTCGTCGGCCAGCGCGAGCCTGGGGGTGAGGCCCATGCCGACGAAGACCGCGGTGGGCATCGCCGCGAGTGCGAACGCCTTCTTGCCCGCGGGCAGGTGCAGCTTCGTCAGCAGCGACTTCCTGGGCGCCGCGTGGCGGGGCCCGGTTCTCGCCCGGGTCCCGTCCCCGGTCGCGTTCGGCTGTGTCTCGTCACCCCGCACGATGCCTCCCGCCGTCGGCTTGGACCTGCTTGTCGAAATCCACCGCCTGCTGCGGGAAGGTCTGCGTCGGTCCGTCGTCCGGCACCTCCTGCGCGGCCACGGGTGCGCCGACCGTCACGGGGACCTGCTCCTCGTCGTCGGCCTCCTCGGCCACCGGCTCGCCCGGGGCCCAGGAGACGGAGAGCGCTCCGCCGAGCAGGGCGAGGAGGAAGCCGATCACGAAACCGCCGATGTTGGCGACGGGGATGGAGATCAGCGCCAGCAGGATCGCGGCGACCCCGGCGAACACCCGGACGATGCTGTGGAACCACATCGTCAGGCCCAGGGTGACCAGCAGGACCCCGATGATCAGTGAACCCGCTCCGGCCGTCGTGGACATCGCCAGCGTGACGTTGCCGAGATGCAGGTTGGCGTACGGGAAATAGGCGATGGGAAGGCCACCCGCCATGGTGAACAGACCCGCCCAGAACGGCCGGTCACCCCGCCAGGTGCGGAATCCCCTCCGCATGACGGTGAGGTAGTGCTCGTTCTGCCCTGTGGACTCGGGGCTCATGGAAAACAGCTCCCTGGAACCGGTACTGCGGTGAGAAGAGAAGGGGTGGGTGGCCGGAAGCCCGCGGTGCGCGCTCCGGCCACCCGGACGGTGCCTAGGGCTTGTCTCGAAAGTAGCGCCGTCCGCCCGGAGGGCGGGTCCGGCGGCGTCCGGTGCGTGCGATCGCACGACGGAGGGTCGCCCCGGTACTGGATGTATCAGGGCGGTCCCGACAACGCGGATGGGGGTCCCCCCGGCCCTCAAGGCCTTGGGGGAGTGCGTGCCGGGTGTCGCCGGGCAGGCGGGACTTTCGAAACACGCCCTAGTAGCACTCCTGGTCGAGGTCCCTGGAGAGCCGCAGCTTCAGGCCGCTGAGGTTGAAGGTGCCGGCGGTCGTGGCCCACGCCTTCTGCTCGACGTTCTTCAGCAGTGCCTTCTCGGCGCGCTGCGAGAAGCCGTAGGGGTTGGCCTGGGTCTTCGGCTGGATGCCGGGCTTGCCTTCCGACTTCGGCAGGGAACCCGCGGCCACGCCGATGTCGATGTTCTTGAACTCGGCGTCGGCGTCGAGCTCCGACACGTCGAGGTAGAGGCTCTTGGCGAAGACGCGGTCGTGCCCCTTGCCGCCCGCCTCCAGCCGCAGGACCACGTTACCGATGCCGAAGGGCACCTTGGGCGTGACGACCGACTGGCACATGTTGGTGATGTAGGCCTTGCTGAAGCCCGACACCGCCACCGGCTCGTTCAGATCTTTGCCTTCGAGCGTCTTGCCCGAGGCCACGTTGCCGTACTGGACGAAGTCCCAGCCCTCGAGCTCGGTGGCCTTGACCTTGAACTCCTGCCCGGACACGCTGAACGACGCCGCCAGGGCGCCCTGCGCCAGGCCGATGCCCACCGCGGCGGTCGCCGCGACGCTCGGCACCATGACCAGGGCGAAACGCTTCCATCTCGTTCCACCGCGAACTTGGGAACTCATTCATTTCCTCCTTCTCGGACGTACATCTCCGGTGCGGGCGTGGTGCCCGTCCTGGGATGGGAGAAGTGCTACGTCCTCGGGAAGGAGAGCGCCCGGACCGGAGGCGCGTACCGCTTCCGAATCACCGGCGATCACCCCCGAGCGACAACCACTGGCCACGCGTCTTGCGCGGCCGGCCGGACAGGCCCCGCCGAGGGGCAGGGAACCCCCCTGTCCGCGATCGGCACCACTGCCGCCGACCACCCGGTGGGGACCCAACAGGCCGTCGGCGCCGACCGGCTGTCGGGCTGACGGGTATTGGACCGAGCGTGGCCGATCGTGGTGCATTCACGGCCGTGACACAAGGGGGGTCGTTACTCACTAGTAACGGGGTGATAACCAGGGCGCGACGGGGCGATACCGGGCGGACACACAGGGTGGTACCAAAGGGACGCCCGAACGGTGCGATTGCCCCACTTAACCGGACAGACCACGGAAGGCGATTTACTGCGAGTAACAGCTCGTTCGAGTGTCAAGATTTGGTAAAGCGAGGGCGTCCATTGTCGTCCGCCCGCGAAAACGGCCGCGGCACCCGGGGGGTACCGCGGCCGTGTTGTCACATCAGAACAAGACGCGCGCCAGTGCCGTCCGCGCGGCGGCGACCCGGGGGTCCTCGGGGCCGATCACCTCGAAGAGCTCCAGCAGGCGCACCCGCACCGCGTCACGGTCGTCACCGAACGTGCGGCGGACCGTCTCGACGAGGCGCCCGAAGGCGTCCTCGACATGTCCGCCCACGAGGTCCAGGTCGGCGGCGTCCATCTGCGCGGCCGGATCGGCCGGCTTCTCCGCCGCAGCGGCGCGGACCTTCTGCGGGTCGATGTCCGCGACCCGGCGCAGCAGTTCGGCCTGGGCGAGGCCCAACTTGGCCTCGGTGTTCAGCGGGTCCTCGGACAGGACGTTGCGGTACGCCTGGACCGCGCCGTCGAAGTCGCTGGCGTCCAGCGCCTGGGCGGCGGCCTCCAGCAGCGCGTCGTACGGGCCGGCGGGCACCTCGGCGGGGGCGCCGTCGCCCTCACCGGCGTCCGCGTCGACCACGACCCCGGTGAGGCCGAAACGCTCCTCACCGACCTGGATCAGCTGGTCCAGCGTCTGGCGGATCTGGCTTTCCGGGGCTGCGCCCTGGAAGAGCGGCAGGGCCTGCCCGGCGACGACGGCGAAGACCGCCGGGATGCCCTGGATCCCGAACTGCTGCATCAGCATCTGGTTGGCGTCGACGTCGACCTTGGCCAGCACGAAGCGGCCGTTGTACTCGACGGCGAGGCGCTCCAGGAGCGGGCCGAGCTGCTTGCACGGTTCGCACCACTCGGCCCAGAAGTCGATGACGACCGGGACCTCGGTGGAACGCTGGAGGACGTCGCTCTCGAAGCCCGCCTCATCGACGTCGATCACCAGGGAGGCCGGGGACACCCCGCCACCGCCCCCGGTGCGGGCGGACTCGGCGCGCGCCTGCTCCGCCTTCGCCTTGGCCTCGCCGGCCGCCTTCACAGCGGCGAGGTCGACGACGCCGCTCATGGACATGTTCCTAGGCTGCATGCGTACATCCTCCCCCCTGGCACCACGGTTGCGAAAAACGATCCGCGAACCGTGTCCGTCCACTGCCGCACCGGTGTGCGCGACGGGCGGACGAACACGGTCGAGGGGCCCTGAAAACCCCGTGCTGCACCGGGTCCCCACCCGGTACCTGTGGCTGTCGTTCAGTCGTGGCGTGAGCCGGCGGTGCACCACCGTCCTTACGCTACGACCCGTAGCGTATCTGTCCGGACCCCCTCGGGGGCAACCCCTTCCGGTGATCTGTCTCACGCTTCCCGGGGCCGGTCAGCGGTACTTACCGGCCGGTATGGTCGCCGCATGCCGAGCCACAGCCTCACCGAACCCGCCCGGTCCGGACGCCCGCGCAGTGCCGCGGCGGACGCCGCGATCCTGGAGGCGACCCGCGCCTCGCTGGTCGACCTCGGCTGGTCGAAGCTGACGATGGGCGACGTGGCGAGCCGGGCGGGGGTGGCCAAGACGACCCTCTACCGCCGCTGGGCGGGCAAGAACGAGCTGGTCGTGGACGCGGTCGCGGTCCTCTTCGACGAACTGGAACTGCCGGACCTGGGCAGCCTGACGGCCGACGTGCAGGCCGTGGTGCTCCAGTTCGCGGCGCTGCTGGAACGCCCGGAGACCAGGACGGCGCTCATGGCGGTGGTCGCGGAGTCGACGCGCGACGAGGCACTGCGGGGCCGGATACGGAATTCGATCGTGGCGCGGCAGAAGCGCCTCGTCCTGCAGGGCCGCGAGCGCGCCCAGCGACGCGGCGAGCTGCCCGTCGAGCCGGACGCGGAGGTGGCGGCCCGGACGGCCGACCTGATCTTCGACGTGATCGCCGGCGCGGTGGTGCACCGGGCCCTGGTGAGCGCCGAACCCGTCGACGCGGACTGGGCCCGGCGCTTCACGCTGCTGCTGCTGAAGGGGCTGGGGTCGGCGGCGTCCCCGTAGCACCCACGGCACGCGGACGGCACGAGGGCGGTGCCGGTGGTTCCGGTACCGCCCTCATCCGCACACCGCCTACGTCAGTCGAGTTCCGGCCAGACGTTGAGGCAGCCGTCGTCCACCACGAACCGGTTGTGGCCGAGCCTCTCGCCCAGCGCCAGGAGCCGCTGGTGCGTGGTACCGCTGATCCGTACGAAGTACGCCTGCAACGCGCGCAGGAACAACCGGAACCCGAGGTCGGCGCCGACCTCGGCGACGGCCCGTTCCAGGGCCGGTACCAGCCCTGGAAGCGGATCCGCGTGGAGCGACGTCATCCCCGCCTCGGCCAGTGCCGGTCCGACGGCACGGATCTCGTCGAGGACCGCCGGCCTCAGCTCCGGGTGGCCCGGTCGTGCGGGGGCCGCCGGGACGAACGAGGGTTCGTCCCGGCGGATCCGCACGACGCACACCTCGGCGATCCCGCGCAGCCACGAGCGGCCGTCCATGGCGTGGGCGGTCGGATCGAAATAACCGCGTGTCGCACCGAGCCACAAGGTGACGATCACCTCGTCGGACAGGGACGAGGAGACCAGCCGCTGCGCGTCCTCCAGCAACTGCCAGGCGTAGGCGCCTTCGAACTGGTCCGCGACCGCCGCGACGACTTCCGTCGCGGCGGCGACGTCCTCGACCGGCGCCGGGTCCTGGAACTTCTGCGTCAGACCGCTGAGCCCGAAGTCCTCGTCGAAACCGTCGTGTGCTTTCTCCATGACCGACGTCCTATTCCGGGTAGGAGGTGTACACCACGTACTTCTTCGGGTGGTCCTTCACGTACTTCAGCTGGATCACCACGGTACTGCCGGTGGCCGTGCCCGCTCGCGGGCCGTCCTTGGTGAACACCTTGCCGAGTGACCCCTCGCCCCGGAGCTCCCACCGGATCGGCTTGAGGTCGACCGTCGGGTTGAAGGCGATTCCCTTTCCTCTCTTCTGGGCCTGCTTGGACACCCACTTGGACAGGACGGCGGCGTTGCCGGGTGCCTGGGCCCACTGCGCGAATGCCTCGGAGACGGCGCGGGCGGCCGTCGCCTGGTCCTTCCAGTTCGTCGCCTTGCCCTTGGTCTGCGCGCGGTCCCAGGCCGCCCCGTCGCTGATGACGTGGTCGGTCAGGGTGTGGGCGCCGCTGACGCCCTCGTCCGCGATGATGTTCGTGCAGTTGTGGACCAGGACGTCCTGCGCGCGCCCGCCCTCGGTCCGCACGAAGAACGTGTGCAGACCGCCGACCGTCAGGTCGTACACCGTTCGCGGGTCGAGGCCGGAACGGTCCCGGACGGCCGCGACCGTCTGCTCCGTGCCCTGCGGATCGCGCAGACGGTCGCCCGCCGCCAAGTCCGAGGTGAGGGTCCAGCCCCGGCCGGTGACGAAGAACTTGTGCCCGGCGGTGCTGCTCAGCGTCGCACCGTCCGCCATGGTGAGGTCCACCAGGCGCTCGGTGTCGTGCTGGAAGGTGTCGGTCACCGGCCGGGGGACCAGCGCCCCGCTCACCGGGTCGCCCGCCAGCAGCCGCTCGCCCACCCGCACCGACTCCAGCGGCCGGTGCGAGCCGTCGGCCATGAGCACCTGGGTGCCGGCCGGGAAGCTGTTGGCCTTGCAGGCGGTGAGCGCGTCCTCGACGACGTTGACCTCGCGCTCGATGGCCGCGAGGACCTGCGGGTCCAGATCCAGCTTCTTCAGGACCCGGTACGCGTCGCCGACGCCCACCCCGGTCTTCATCGCCGCGTCGAGGGCGCGTACGGCGTCCACCGCGTCGGCGATCTTCTTGCCCGGGACGAAGTTGCTGGCCGCCCAGAGACAACCGCTCACGCTGCCCTTCGCGCACTGCACGAAGTCGTCGACGAGCATGTGCCACAGGGTCTGGAGCACCATCTTGTCGAAGATCATCGTGATCTCCAGACGGCTGAAGTACTTGTCGATGTACGCCGTCTGGTTCTCGTGCTTCTCGCTGCCGAGCCACACGATGGAGTCCACCGGGCAGGTCGCGGCGCTGACGTCGGCGTCGGCGTCCTCCTCCGCGCACAGGTAGAAGTCGATCGTGATGTTGAAGCGCAGCTTGTACTTGACCGTGCAGCCCTCGAAGCCGATGTCCAGCACACAGTCGTTCTGCGGTGCCGGATCCCCGAGCTGCTCGACATTCTGCTTGGTGAACATCTGGCCGATGCCTGTGGCACCGCCCTTGGTCACGGTCTCCCGTTCCGCGGCGTTCTCCGTGCGGACGGCGGCTTCCTGTGCTTCCCGCGCGAGGTCCTGGGCGCGGGCGGCGGACGCCTCGGCGGCCGTGGCGTCGCGTTCGGCCTGGTCGGCCACCCCGCGCGCGGTGGCGGCGTCCGCCTCGGCGGCCGAGGCCGCGCTACGGGCCGAGGACGCGTCCAGCTCCGCGGCGTCGGCGGAGTTGCGGGCGTCGGTCGCGTAGCCGGTGGCCGTGGACGCCGCGGCGGCTGCCGCCGCCGCGTCGCTGGTGGCCTGCCGGTTGTACTCGATGGTGTTGGCCTCGGCCTTGAGCGTCGCCTTGACGGCGGCCGCCGCCTCGGCCGCGGAGGCCCGCGCCTTGGTGACGGACGCGGCGGCCCGCACGGCGGAGTCCGCGGCCTGGGACGCGGCGGTGGCCGCGGCCTTGTCGTCGGCCGAGGCCTTGGCGGCGAGCGCCTTGGCCGTGGCGGCGGCCTTGGCCGCCTCGTCCGCCCTGGCCTTGGCGACCGCGGCCTGCTGCTCGGCCAGCGACTTCGCCGTCTGGCCCACCAGGACGGCGAGGCCGGCCGAGGAGTCGGTCTCGCGGAACGGGGTGCCCAGCGAGATGGCGTTGTTGGCCGACGCGACGGCCGCGACGGCCGCGTCACGGGCGGCGTCGGCCGCCTGGGACGCCGCGTAGGCGTATCCGGCGGTGCGTACGGCCTCGGCGGCGGTGGCGACCGCCTCGATGTGGGCCATGTCCGCGTTCGCCTTGGCCTCGGCGGCCTTGGCCTTCGCGGTGTCGGCGAGTGCCTTGGCCGCGCGGACGTTCTGTGCCGCCGCCTCGGAGGAGGCGATCGCGTCGGCCGCGGCCGAGTGCGCCTTCGTCACGGCCGCGTTGGTGATCGCCACATCGCGCTGGGCGGCGTCGGAGGCGGCCCTGGCGCGCGATGCGGCCGCTTCCGCCTTGGTCGCGGCCTCGCGGGCGTTGGCCGCGGCCGTGGTGGCGTCGTTGGCGGCGGCGCGGGCGTTGGACGCGGCTGTGGTGGCGTCGTTCGCCGCCGAGCGGGCCTGGGTCGCCGCGGCACGGGACGCGGCCGCCGCGGCGGTGCCCTCGTCCGCGTCGGCCTTGGCCTCCAGCGCCCACCACTTGGCCTCGGCGACGTCCCGGTCGCTCTCGGCCCGCAGCGCTCCGTCACGGGCCTCCTTGGCCCGCTTCTCGGCGGCCAGGGCCTCGTTCTTCTTCGTCGCGGCGGTGGTTCCGGCCGCCTGTGCGGCGCTCAGTGCCCGGCCCGCGGCATCCCGCTGGGCCCGCGCCTCCTGGTCGGCGGCTGCCGCCTTGGCACGCTCGGCGGCGGCGATGTCCTTCTGCGCCTTGGCGTTGTCCCGTTCCTTCTCGGCTGTGGCCCGCTTCGCCTTCGCGTCGGCGGCGGCCGTCTTGGCCGTCTGCTCCGCGGCCTCGGCCTTGGCCTGCGCGGCCTTGGCCTTCTTGGCGTTCTCCGCGGCCTTGGTGGCCTGCTGCTCGGCGCCGGTTGCGGCGGCCTTCGCCTGCGCGGCCGCCTCCTCCGCCGCCGCGCGCTTGAAGGCGGTCTGGGCGGCGTGGGACTGCGTGGCGCCGAGCGAGTAGAGCGCCTTGCTGTCGGCCGCGGTGGCCGAGACGGCGCTCAGCGTCGCCTCGATCGCCTTGGCCGAGGACTGCGCGGCGGAGGCCGAGGCCTTGGTCACCTGCGCGGACTGCCGCGCGTAGGTGAGACCGCGGCCGTACGGGGTGCCGTTCGCCAGCGCGATGGCCCCGGCGTCGGTCTGCGCCGTCGCGGCCTTGCCGGCCTGGGTCTCGGCCGAGGTGGCGGCGTTCTTCGCGATCGTCAGCTGGGCGGAGATCGCCTTCTTGGCGTTGCTGATCGCGGTGGTCGCGTTGGTGAAGACAGCGGCCTTGGGATAGCTCGGGTCCGTCTTGGGCTTGCCCTGCCAGTACTTCTGGAAGACCAGCATCCGGCTGACGATGTAGGCCTGGCCCTGGGCCTCGATCATGGCGTCCGAGGCCTTGCGCAGGTCCTTGTACGACTGGATCTCGGCGGCCACGAGGTCACCGCGCTGCTTGGCCTGGCTCGCCTGCTCGGCCTGCCATTCGGCGTCCGCGATCTCCACCACGTCGCCGAACTTCTTGAACGGGTCGTAGGGGTCGTCGGTCGCGCAGCCGGCCCACTGGGTCTTGAGCTCCTCGGCCTCCATGCGGAATTCGAGGGAGTCGGCGTCCGGGCTGACCGAGGGGAGCCCGCCCAGCCGGATGAACCGGGCGATCTCGTAGGCCGACAGCTGCTTCAGGTCCTCCGCGGAGGTGAAGCCGTAGACGCCGCCGTAGGGCTCGTTCTTCGACTCCTCCTTCCGCTGCTCCAGAATGGCGAGCGCGTTGTCGAGCGCGGCCTTGGAGGGCTTGGTGGGCGGCAGTCCGTCGAAGTTCTTGGTCCCGTCGTCACCCAGGAACTGCAGCATCGTCTGCGCGTAGTCGGGGGCTTCCAGGAACGTCATGTAGTCGTCGTTGTGGACGGCGAACGGCTTCGTGATGCCCGCCCACCCGGTCCGGCGCGTCTCGTGGGCCGCGTCGGCCACCCGCAGGTCGTCCTGGTCCTCGCGACGCGCGATGCCGAGCGTGCCGAAGCCCCACGTGTAGACGGCCAGCCGGGCGTTGACCGCGGGGCCCGTCAGGCCCTGCGCGGCGGCGGCCTTGACCTTGGGGCCGCCGGCGTGCAGCCAGTTGCCGGTGGTGCAGTAGTCCGCGCGCGCGATGCGCTGGGGTATCGCCGCGCCGGACGCCTGGAGGTCGTCCAGGGCGCGGCTCCACACCCGCACGTCGTCCATCCGGCCCGGGAAGTACCCGGTCGGCTGCCCCGCCGCCAGCCCGCGGCCCACCTCGATGTCACCGGTGGCCCGCCAGCCCTTGGCGTGGGCCGCGGTGGCCACCCGGGCACCGTTCACGTACAGCCGGATCTGGCCGGCCGCCGCGTCGAAGACGCCGGTGAGGTGGGTCCAGTCGTTGGTGGTCGCCACCGGGGCCGTTCCGGTGACGGTGTCCCAGGCCGTCGCGGCGGTGTCCTCCTTCGGCATGGAGAAGGCGGGCTTGCCGTCCGCGTTGATCTTCAGCGCGAAGCCGGAGACCTGGGTCCCCGGCTGCGAGATGACGGTGTAGGGCTTGCCGGGCTTCTCCGAGCGCAGCCACGTCGATACGGTGAAGGACTGGTCCGTGGGCAGGGGCACCGGGATGGTGAGGTAGTCGTCCACCCCGTCCAGGCGCAGTGTGCGCCCGCCGGACCCGCCTCCCCAGATGTCCTCGTTGTCGGTCCTGGGGCCGGCGTAGATGCCGTTGTGGTGGGTGGCCTCCGGTCCGCCTTCCAGGTCCTGCCCGGTCGGGGTGTACTCCGGTTCGCTCCACTCGAAGTCGTAGTGGGCGACCTCACCCTTGAGCGGGTAGACGGGCGACTCGTCCTCCTGCGCGGCCGCGGCTCTCTGCGGGGAGGGGGCCTGCGGCACCGCGTGGGCGAGTGTCGACATCGTCGACAGCGCGGTGACGAAGGCCGTCGCCGCCATCAGTCTGGCCGCACCCCGCCGGGTGCGGCCTGGTCCTACCGGGATTTTGAACTGCACGATCCACCGTTCCCTGGTCATCGGATGACGCCCCAGGGCAAGGCGGGGACGGCGCACGGCGCAGTCGTGAACTCTCCGGGCGACGCCCCTCGAACACCCCCCAGAGCTCGTCATGATCATTACATCCATGACGGGCTCCTCACAACGGCTTCACAGGAAGTACGTTGTGCGACCTCGGTGTGACCGGCCGTCCTCCGCCGTCCCGTGCGGCCGGGGACGAGGGGCCGTCACCCCCGGAGGACCGGACACACGCGAGGGGCCGGCCGGGAGTCCGGCCGGCCCCTCGCGCACGCGGTTCAGAAGCCCGGCGGCTCGGTGTAGACGCCCCACTCGTCGCGCAGGACACCGCAGATCTCGCCGAGGGTCGCCTCGGCGCGGACGGCCCGGAGCATCGGCGCGATCATGTTCGAGCCGTCGCGGGCGGCGGCCAGCATCTCGTCCAGCGCGGTGCCGACGGCCGCGTCGTCGCGGCGCTCCTTGCGGGTCGCGAGCTCGCGCACCTGGTCGCGCTCGACCTCGTGGCTGACCCGCAGGATCTCCAGGTCCCCGGTGACCGACCCGTGGTGCGCGTTGACGCCGACGACCCGCTTGTCCCCCTTCTCCAGCGCCTGCTGGTAGCGGAAGGCCGATTCGGCGATCTCGCCGGTGAACCAGCCGTCCTCGATGCCCCGCAGGATGCCGGAGGTCATCGGCCCGATGGGGTGCCTGCCGTCCGGGTGGGCGCGGGTGCCGCGCTCCCTGATCTGCTCGAAGATCTTCTCGGCGTCGGCCTCGATGCGGTCCGTGAGCTGCTCGACGTACCAGGAACCGCCCAGCGGGTCCGCGACGTTGGCGACGCCGGTCTCCTCCATCAGGACCTGCTGGGTGCGCAGCGCGATCTCGGCGGCCTGCTCGGACGGCAGGGCCAGGGTCTCGTCCAGGGCGTTGGTGTGCAGCGAGTTGGTGCCGCCCAGGACGGCGGAGAGCGCCTCGACGGCGGTGCGCACGACGTTGTTGTACGGCTGCTGGGCGGTGAGCGAGACGCCCGCGGTCTGGGTGTGGAAGCGGAGCCACTGCGCCTTGTCGGTCCGCGCGCCGTACACCTCCTTCATCCAGCGCGCCCAGATGCGGCGGGCCGCGCGGAACTTGGCGATCTCCTCGAAGAAGTCCAGGTGCGCGTCGAAGAAGAAGGAGAGCCCGGGGGCGAAGGTGTCGACGTCGAGTCCGCGCGAGAGCCCGAGTTCGACGTAGCCGAAGCCGTCCGCCAGGGTGTACGCGAGCTCCTGCGCGGCCGTCGCCCCGGCCTCACGGATGTGGTAGCCGGAGACGGAGAGCGGCTTGTAGGCGGGGATGTCGCGGGCGCAGTGCTCCATCAGGTCGCCGATGAGGCGCAGATGGGGCTCGGGCTGGAAGAGCCACTCCTTCTGTGCGATGTACTCCTTGAAGATGTCCGTCTGGAGCGTGCCGTTGAGTACCCCGGGGTCGATGCCCTGGCGCTCGGCGGCGACCAGGTACATGCAGAAGACGGGGACGGCGGGCCCGCTGATGGTCATCGAGGTGGTGACGTCGCCGAGCGGGATGTCACCGAAGAGGATCTCCATGTCGGCGGCCGAGTCGATCGCGACGCCGCAGTGCCCGACCTCGCCCAGCGAGCGGGGGTCGTCGGAGTCGCGGCCCATCAGGGTCGGCATGTCGAAGGCGACGCTGAGCCCGCCGCCGCCCGCGGCCAGGATCATCTTGTAGCGCTCGTTGGTCTGCTGTGCGTTGCCGAAGCCGGCGAACTGCCGGATGGTCCAGGTGCGGCCGCGGTACCCGGTCGGGTACAGCCCGCGGGTGAAGGGGTACTCGCCGGGCCAGCCGATCCGCTCGAAGCCCTCGTACGTGTCACCGGGGCGTGGCCCGTACGCGGGCTCCACCGGGTCCCCGGAGAGCGTGGTGAAGTCCGCGTCACGCTTGCGGGCCTTGTCGTAACGGGCCTGCCAGCGGCGGCGGCCTTCCTCGATCGCGTCAGCGTCCATGCTTCAAATTTACTAGGACGTCCTAGTAAATGTCGATGGCAAACCGCCCGGCGCTTTTGCGCGGGGCGGTTGCGGGGTGTGCCTCCGCGGCGCGGGTCAGGCCTTCACGGGCTGAGCGGCGCCGCCCGCGACCAGCGGTCCGACCTCACGGACGACCTTGCGCTCGACGAAGAACGCGGCCGTCGGGATCGTGCCGGAGATCAGCACCCAGAGCAGCTTGCCCATCGACCACTTCGCCTTGGAACCGAGGTCGAAGGCGAAGACCAGGTAGATGATGTACAGCACGCCGTGGATCTGCGAGACCACGAGGGTGAGCCCCTCACCCGTGTCGAACCCGTACTTGAAGATCATGCAGACGCAGAGGATCAGCAGCATGACGGCGGTGACGTAGGCCATCACCCGGTAGCGGGTCAGGACGCTCGGTTTCATGACATCGAGCCTAACCGGGCGGCCGGGGCGATCTTGCGGCACCCCGGCCCCGTTCACTCCTTGTCCTCGAAGTCCTGGGCGGCCACCCGCAGCGGGCGCAGCATCGCGAAGATCTCGGCGCACTCCTCGGCGTCGTACGCCCCGAGTCCGAAGTCCATCGCCATCAGGTCCTCGGTCGCCGCCTCGACGACCTCGCGGCCCTTGTCGGTGATGGAGGCGAGGGTGCCCCGGCCGTCGTTGGGGTTGGGGCGCTTGGCCACCAGCCCGGAGCGCACCAGCCGGTCGACCGTGTTCGTCACGGACGTGGGGTGCACCATGAGCCGCTCGCCGATCTTGGACATCGGCAGCTCACCGGCCTGCGAGAAGGTCAGCAGGACCAGTGCCTCGTACCGGGCGAAGGTCAGTCCGTACGGTTTGACCACCGCGTCCACCTCGGCCAGCAGGATCTGCTGCGCGCGCATGATCGAGGTGATCGCGCCCATGGAGGGCACCGGGCCCCAGCGCCGCTGCCAGAGTTCCTCTGCGCGGGCGATGGGATCGAAGGAGAGGCTGAGCGGCTTCGGCACGGCACGACCTTACCCACTGGTCACATGACGGTCAGCCCTGTCTCGCACTTCGGTACCGGACACCCGTTCTACGGACGTCGAGAACGACCAGTGCTGTACAGAGCGTGCCGACCGCCCCGGAGCCCGCCACGACCGCGTGCACCGGGAGGAACTCGGCGGCCAGCCCGGCGAGGGCCATACCGAGGCCCTGGACGGTCATCAGCCCGGCGGTGAGCAGCGTCATGGCCCTCCCCCGCAGAGCCTGGGGCACCGCGTCCACGAACCACTGGTCGAGGCCGATGACGTACGCCGCCCCGGCCCCGGCCAGGACCAGTGCGAGCACCGCGAGCACGGCGCCGGGGCGCACCGCGTACAGCGCCAGTGGCAGCAGCCCGAGCAGGGCGGTGGGCAGCACGATCCGGGAGCGGGCGGCCGGACCCAGCAGGGAGCCCGCGCAGAGTTCGGCCCCGATGTGGCCGACGGCCATCGCGCACATCAGCAGCCCGACCCCGGCCGGCCCGATCCCGATCGCGTCGGCGTACGGGGCGGCCAGCGCCTCCGGCGCCACCACGAAGAACGCCGGGACCCAGAAGAGCAGCAGCAGCCCCCTGATCCGCCGGTCGGCCAGCACGTCCCGGGCCCCGCTCAGCGAGTCGGCCAGCAGGGTCCCGCCGCCCCGCTCACCGGCGGCGATCCGGGCCGGGCGGGCCCGGGTACCGAACCGGAGCAGCAGGGCCGAGCAGCAGAAGGTGACCACGGTGAGCGCCATCGCGCCGCGCGGTGACAGCGCCGCCAGCAGCAGTCCGCCCGCCCCGAAACCGATCAGCAGGGAGCTCTGCGACACGACCCGCAGCAGCGACCGCCCCAGCACGTAGAGGTCGCCCTCGCCGAGGATGTCGGTCAGGGCGGCGGTCCGGGTCCCGGTGAAGACCGGCGCGACGGCCGCGACGGCGCAGCGCAGCGCGAGGAGTCCGCCCACCGGGGTGCCGGGCAGCACCATCACGGCGACGCACCCGGCGCAGACCAGGTCGCAGACGACCAGCACCCGGCGGGCCGGGTAGCGGTCGGCGACCCCGGCGAGGAGGGTGCCGCCGACGATGTACGGGAGGAAGCCCAGGGCGAAGGTGAGGGCGGACAGCAGCGGGGAGCCGGTGAGGTCGTAGACCAGGACGGTCAGGGCCAGTTCGCTGACGGCGACGCCGAGCAGGGAGAGCAGATGGGCGGCGAAGACCGCGCGGAACTCCCGTACCGCGAACACCGCCCGGTAGCCGGTGGCCCGCTCGGTGCCGCCCCGGAGCGCCCGTGCCCGGCTCGGGTCGGTGCGGGGGGCCGGGGGCTCCGGGGCGAGGGCCGGGGACGGCACGTCGGGGGCGGGCGGGAGAGGGGGTGTACCCGCCGGGGGGCGGTCGTCGCTCGGCATGGGGGCAGCTTGGGGCGTCCGTGCGGTGTCCTCGTAGACTTTCGGCTGACGCCGAAACTTCGCGAGGCCCCGTGCCGTTCCATCTGCACTTCCACGAGAGCGACCTGCTGCGCTGCCGCTTCGCGCTCTCCCCGCTGTGGGAGACCCAGGAGGCGGTGCGCACCCTGGGGCGTCCGGGCCGGCACGGCTACCACCTGCCCTGGCTGCGCAGGACCGGTGAGAGTGCCGCCCGGCTGGACCTCGCGCCGCTTCACCTGCTGATGCCGGACGGCGGGCACAACCCCGACTTCATCTGCCCGCCCCCGCTGGGCCCCCTCGCCTCCTTCGAGGAGGAGATCGCGGCGCTGCGCGCGGTCGATCCGCAGGTCGCCCAGGACGACATCGCGCTGACCCTCGCCGACGTGCCCGGCGGGGCGCGGTCCGTTGCCGGGCGGCGGATGCTGGCCGATCCGGCACGGACGGTCCGGGAGCTGGCGGATCTGCTGGAGCAGGCATGGCGGGTACTGGTCGAGCCGTACTGGCCCCGGCTGCGCGCCCTGTTGGAGGCCGACATCGCGTACCACTCGCGCCGCCTGGCGGAGGTCGGCTTCGAGCGGCTGCTCGGCGAGATCAGCCCGCAACTGCGCTGGGCGGACTCCACGCTCACCGTCACCGGTACCCGGGGCGACCACATGCGGGTGCTCGGCGGGGAGGGGCTCGTCCTGATGCCCAGCGTCTTCGTCTGGCCGGATGTCGTCGGCGGGTACGAGCCGCCGTGGCTGCCCGCCGTGATCTACCCGGCGCGCGGCATCGGCGGGCTGTGGGCCCAGGCCGCCGACCGCACACCCGACGCCCTGGCCCGGCTGCTGGGACGGGCCCGGGCGGACGTGCTGTGCGCCCTGGACGAACCGGCCGGCACCAGCGCGCTGGCGCACCGGCTCGGCCTCGCGCCGTCGTCGGTGTCGGCGCATCTGTCGGTGCTGAGGGCCGCGGGACTGCTGACCTCGCGCCGCTACGGCCACCAGGTGCTGTACGAGCGCACCCCACTGGGTATGGCGCTGGCGGGGCAGGAGCAGGCCCCGTGACCGCCGTCGGACGGTCACGGGGCCCGGATCGTCAGTCCGCCAGA
The DNA here is from genome assembly GCF_000177195.2 of Streptomyces sp. SirexAA-E. Classification (GTDB taxonomy): domain Bacteria; phylum Actinomycetota; class Actinomycetes; order Streptomycetales; family Streptomycetaceae; genus Streptomyces; species Streptomyces flavovirens. The sequence continues at coordinate 5,082,404 of NC_015953.1, read as the reverse complement.
TAGCGCTCCACGGTCTCCACCTTCGAGGTCAGACCGTCCGTGACGCCCGGCCGGATGTCGGCCTTGAGGACCAGGGAGACCCGGCCGGCGCGGGCCTCAACGGCGGCGACGGCACGCTTGACCACGTCCATCACCTCGTCCCACTCGCCCTCGACCGAGGTGAACATCGCGTCCGTGCGGTTGGGCAGCCCGGACTCGCGGACGACGCGTACGGCGTCGGCGACGTACTCGCCGACGTCCTCGCCGACGCCCAGCGGGCTGACGGAGAAGGCGACGATCATGCGTTCACCGTGCCCTCGGCGCGGGCGCGGGCGGCGATGACGCCGTCGGCCTCGTACCGCTTGAGCAGCTTCTCGCCGTACAGCCCGCCGAAGGGGATCACCGCGAGGAAGAAGAACAGGGCCACGCGCTTGAGCGGCCACTTGGTCTTCACCCACACGTCCAGCAGGAAGACCACGTAGATCGTGAAGAGGATGCCGTGCAGCGCGCCGAGCGGCATCATCAGGAAGTCGATGTCCGAGACCCGGCTGAGCACCGAGCCGAAGATGATCAGCGCCGGGAAGGAGAGCGCCTCGGGAAGCGAGATGAGGCGCAGCCGGTGCAGGGCGGAAGCGGTCTTGATGTCCACGAGGGCACCTTCGGTGGGAGGGGGCGTGACGGCTTGTGAACGCGGGCACAAGCACAGCCCATTGTGGCATCGGCCCACACCCCGGACGGCATCGGGTCGCGGCGGCACGTATCACCGCATTCCAGGGCCGCATCCGGGTCATTTCGGGGTACGGATCCACCCGGGGGCCCTGTCCGCGCGGCGGCCCGGGGGCTACCGTCACCCCGTGGCGATGTTCCGACTCCAGGGAAGCAAGACGCTCGCCGTCGATCTGACGGGCGATGCCGTCAAGGCGAAGAACGGCTCGATGGTCGCGTACGACGGCCGGATGACCTTCAAGAAGATGACCGGCGGCGGTGACGGGCTGAGGGGCATGGTGACGCGCCGGCTGACCGGTGAGCAGATGGCCGTCATGGAGGTGAAGGGGCAGGGCACCTGCTACTTCGCCGACCGGGCGAGCGAGATCAGTCTCGTCTCGCTGCACGGCGACAAGCTGTACGTCGAGGCGAGCAATCTGCTGGCCACCGACGCGGGGCTGCGCACCGGCACGGCCTTCACGGGCCTGCGCGGCGGGGCGAGCGGCAACGGCCTGTTCACCACGACCGTCGAGGGCACCGGCCAGGCCGCCCTCATGTCGGACGGCTCGGCCGTGGTGCTCCGGGTAACCCCGCAGTACCCGCTCCAGGTGGACCCGGGCGCCTACATCGCCCACCAGGGCTCCCTGCGGCAGCAGTTCCAGTCCGGGGTGAACTTCCGGACGTTCATGGGCGAGGGGTCCGGCGAGGCGTTCCAGATCCGCTTCGAGGGCGACGGCCTCGTCTACGTGCAGCCGAGCGAGCGCAACACCCTCGGGGGTGACGTCTGATGCCGTTCCGCGAGATCAACGACAAGATGGTCGAGGCCACGGTGGCGCCCGGCCAACGGATGTACAGCCAGCGCGGCGCGATGCTGGCCTACCGCGGTGACGTCTCCTTCACCCCGAACATCCAGGGCGGCCAGGGCGGTCTGGGGTCGATGATCGGCCGGCGGGTGGCGGGCGAGGCGACCCCGCTGATGACGGTCGAGGGGAACGGCACGGTGATGTTCGGCCACGGCGGCCACCACATCCAGGTGATCAACCTGGCGGGCGACACCCTGTACGTGGAGGCCGACCGGCTGCTCGCCTTCGACGGATCGCTCCAGCAGGGCACGATGTTCATGGGCTCGCAGGGCGGCGTGATGGGCATGGTGCGCGGCCAGGTGACCGGTCAGGGGCTGTTCACCACCACGCTCCGGGGACACGGCGCGGTCGCGGTGATGGCGCACGGCGGGGTGATCGAGCTGCCGATCACGCCAGGGCACACGGTGCACGTGGACCCGCAGGCGTACGTCGCGCACCACGGCGAGGTGACCAACAAGCTGTCCACGGCGCTCGGCTGGCGGGACATGGTGGGGCGCGGGTCGGGCGAGGCGTTCCAGCTGGAGCTCGGCGGCAGCGGAGCGGTGTACGTCCAGGCGTCGGAGGAGAAGCTGTGAGCGGGCCCGTGATCTTCGACCCGATGACGCTGCCGTCGGACGACAACGTCAACTCGTACACCTTCTGCGTGGAGCTCAAGGGGAGCCGGTGGTTCCTCCAGAAGGGCAAGATGATCGCCTACTACGGGCAGATCGCCTTCGACGGCGTCGGGCACGGCCGGTTCGAGCGGCTGGTCCGCAGCAGCTTCCACTCCCCGCTGCACGCGAGCGACTGGGTGGTGGCCGAGGGCAGCGGCAAGATGCTGCTCGCGGACCGGGCGTTCGACGTCAACTCCTTCGACCTGGCGGACGGGAACCTGACGATCCGGTCCGGCAACCTGCTGGCGTTCGAGCCGACGCTGGCCCTGAAGCAGTCGATCGTGCCGGGCTTCCTGACGCTCATCGGCACGGGCAAGTTCGTGGCCGCGTCCAACGGGCCGGTCGTCTTCATGGAGCCGCCGCTGCGGGTCGACCCGCAGGCCCTGGTGGGCTGGGCGGACTGCCCTTCCCCCTGCCACCACTACGACCACGCCTACATGACGGGGGTAATGGGCGGCCTGCGTGCCCTGACCGGGATCGGCGGCACCTCGGGCGAGGAGCACCAGTTCGAGTTCGTCGGGGCGGGCACGGTGCTGCTCCAGTCGACCGAGGCGCTGATGCCCGAGCAGCCCACGGGAGCGGGGCCCGGCGAGCCGGGTGTGCCGGGGACGCCGGGGTCCGCACCGCGCGGCTCGGGTCAGCTGGGGGACCTCCAGCGTCGCTTCGGCCTGTGAACGGTAGTCTGCGGAGTGTGACGCCCGCCCGGGCGCGTGCGCGGCGTCACACCACCCGACTTCGTCCGGCTTTCAACTTCTTAGGTAGAATCCATACATGGAGACCGAGACGGCCACCCGCTGGCTGACCGATGCGGAGCAGTGCGCCTGGCGCACCCACCTGGACGTCAGCAGGCTGCTGACGCACCAGCTGGAGAGGGATCTCCAGCCGTTCGGGCTGACCATGAACGACTACGAAATCCTGGTCAATCTCTCGGAGTCGGACGACCAGCGCATGCGGATGAGCGACCTCGCCGCCGCCACCCTCCAGTCCAAGAGCAGGCTCTCGCACCAGATCACCCGCATGGAGAACGCGGGCCTGGTGCGCCGCGAGCACTGCGAGTCGGACCGGCGCGGGCTGTACGCGGTCCTCACCGAGCCCGGTGCCGAGACGATGCGCAAGGTCGCGCCGCACCACGTCCGGTCGGTGCGCAAGCACTTCATGGACCTGCTGTCCCCCGAGGCGCTCGCCGACCTGCGCGCGGCGCTGACGCCGATCGCGGACCACCTGCGCGGGCAGCGCGGCAAGCCGTAGGCCCTTTCAGCCGTGGCGCGGCAGTCGCAGGACGAAGGCCGCGCCGCCCAGGGACGACGTGCCCACGGTGAGGGTGCCGCCGTGCCGGGCCGCGATGTCGCGGGCGAGGGCGAGGCCCAGTCCCGCTCCGCCGTCGTCCCGGCTCCGGGCGTCGTCGAGCCGTACGAACCGCTCGAAGATCCGCTCCCGCTCCTCCTGCGGCACCCCCGCGCCGTCGTCGGCCACCTCCACGAGCACGTCCGTACGGTCCGCCCCCACCGCCACGGACACCGAACGCTCCGCATGACGCACGGCGTTGTCCAGCAGATTGCCGAGCACCCGGGCCAGCTGCCCGCGCGAGCCGGCCACCTCCGACGCCCCGCCCGCCGCCATGGACACCTCGACCGCAATCCGGTCGCCGGTGCGCTGGGACACCTCCTCGCGCACCAGCGCGCCGAGGTCGACCGCCGTCCTCCCGGGCCGCTCCCCCGCGTCCAGCCGGGCCAGCAGCAGCAGATCCGCGGCCAGCGCCTGGAGCCGTACGGTGTCGGCGACCGCACCCTCGACGTCCAGCAGGTGCGGATGGGCGGCGCCCACCTCCAGCTGGGTGCGCAGCGAGGCGATCGGGCTGCGGAGCTCGTGCGAGGCGTCCGCGACGAAACGCCGCTGCCGGTCCACGGAGGCCTCCAGCGCGCCCAGGGTCTCGTTGGTGGTCCGGGCCAGCCGGGCGATCTCGTCGCGCGATCCCGGTTCGGGCACCCGGCGGCCGAGGTCCTGGGACGCGGTGATCGCGGCCAGTTCCCTGCGGATGCCCTCGACCGGACGCAGGGCCCGGCGGGTCACCAGCCAGGTGACCCCCGCGACGACGAGCAGCAGGGCGGGCAGTCCGGTCAGCATGGCGTCGCGTACGGAGCCCACGGCCTCCTGTTCCGCGGCGAGCGGGGCGCCCGCGTGGACGGTCAGGGTGACGCCCCGGGAGGTGGTCGCCTCGACGGCGGCGAAACGGTAGTCGGCCCTGTCGCCGTCGACGGTGGCGGTGCCGTCGGTGAAGTCCGGTTCGTCGGAGGAGACTTCGCCGCGCGCCGGATCGTCGTCACGGCTGTCGTCGTCATCGTCGTCGCCCTCGGGAGTGCCGGCCGCCGCCTGCGGGGTGACCCGCGGAATCCCGGTCCCGGTGATCGCCTCCAGGTCCTCGGAGACCGCCACCACACGTCCCCGCTCGTCGGTCACCTGGACGGGGTGGGTGTCCTCGTCCCCCAGGTCGAGGTCGGCGTAGGGCACGTCCAGGGCCAGCTGACCGGCGACCTCGCGGGCCGCGACCTCCGCCTCCAGGCCCGCCCGATCGGTGAGGTTGCCCCGCAGGACCAGCAGGACGGCGAGCCCGGCGGCGACCAGGGCGACGGCGACGACCAGGGTGGCGCCCAGGGCCGCCCTGGCCCGGACCGACCTCACCGCGCCTCCAGCCGGTATCCGGCGCCCCGCACGGTGCGGATGGCGGCGGCCCCCAGTTTGCGGCGCAGGGTGCTGATGTAGACCTCGACGATGTTCGGGTCGCCGTCGTAGGCGAAGTCCCAGACGTGTTCGAGGATGTCGGCCTTGCTCACCACCTCGCCGGCCCGCACGGCGAGCTGTTCCAGCACCGCGAACTCCTTGGCCGTCAGCGTGACCTCGTCCTCGCCCCGGTGCACGCGCCGGGCCGCCGTGTCCAGCCGCAGGGTGCCGGCGGTGAGCACCGGCGAGGCGGACCCGCCGCCCCGGCGGCGCAGCAGGGCGCGGATCCGGGCGACGAGGACGACGTAGGAGAACGGCTTGGTCAGGTAGTCGTCGGCGCCGGTGTCCAGGCCCTCCGCCTCGTCGTACTCCCCGTCCTTGGCGGTCAGCATCAGGATGGGCACGTCGTGGCCCGCCGCGCGCAGGGCGGCGCAGACCCGGTAGCCGTTCATACCGGGCAGCATGATGTCCAGGACGACGAGGTCGTACCCGCCCTGGCCGGCCAGGTGCAGTCCTTCCAGGCCGTCGTGGACGACGTCCACGGCGAAGCCCTCGGCGGTCAGCCCCTTCGCCAGGGACACCGCGAGGCGCTTTTCGTCCTCCACGATCAGCAGGCGCATACGCACAGGGTGGCAGGCCGAACCTGAAGAGGGCTTCAGGTGGCTTCAGGCTGCGTTCAGCATCGCCCCGGCAGTGTGGATCCCGTTCGCACCGCACACCCATCGGGGAGGAACCTCATGAAGCGCACCATCGCCATCAGCGCCGTCACGGCCGCCGTGCTCGTCGGCGGCGGGGTCGCCACGGCCGTCGCTTTCGCCGACGACGACGGCGGCAAGGGCCGGGACCAGGTGACGCGGAGCGCGGACCGCGCCGAGCAGAGCCGCGCCACCGGCGGGCGGGTCACCCTCGACGAGGCGCTCGCCGCGGCGCTGAAGTCCGTCCCGGGCACCGTCACCGAGGCGGAGCTGGACGACGACGATGACGACGGGGGCCGGACCGTCTGGGAGCTGGACGTCTACGGCACGGACAAGGCCTGGCACGACGTCACGGTCGACGCCGGCAGCGCGAAGGTGCTGTCCGCCCGGGACGACGACAACGACGCCCGCGACCGGCACGCCCCTCGCTCGGCCGCCGTCTCGCTGAAGGCGGCGGTGGACGCGGCGACCGGGGCCCACCCGGGCACGGTGACGTCCGTGGACCTGGACGACGACGAGGACGAGCCCCTGCGCTGGGAGGTCGACGTCACGGGCGAGGACGGGGCGCGGTACGACCTGGACGTGGACGCAAGGACCGGCGAGGTCACCGTGGACCGGGACGACGACTGACCCCGGCGCCCGGCCGGGAGCTCACCGCGGGCCGCACGGCCCCGGCCGGGAGCTCACCGCGGGCCGCAGGGCCCGGGGCGGGTGCACGGTGGGCCGCACGGCCCCGAGGCAGTTTCGCGGCAGACCACGCCGCACACCGTCTGACGGCTCCCGGGCGGCCCGCACGCCGCCCGGGAGCCGTCAGGCCTCGGCCGGGCGCCCGGTGAGCCCGGCCACCAGTTCGTCGGCCGCCGCGTACGGGTCGAGCGTGCCCGCCGTGATGCGCTCCGCGAGCGCGCCGAGACGCCGGTCGCCGTGCAGGTCGGCGATCTTCTCGCGGAGCGCCGTGACCGCGATCGTCTCGACCTCGCGGGCCGCACGGGCGGTGCGCCGCCCGACCAGGACGCCGTGCTCCTCCATCCACGCCCGGTGCTTCTCCAGCGCCTCCACCACCTCGTCGACGCCCTCGCCCCGGGCGGCGACCGTCTTCACGATCGGCGGCCGCCAGTCACCGGGGGCGCGGGCCTCGCCCAGGCCCAGCATGTGGTTGAGCTCGCGGGCGGTGGCGTCGGCGCCGTCCCGGTCGGCCTTGTTGACGACGTACACGTCGCCGATCTCCAGGATCCCGGCCTTGGCCGCCTGGATGCCGTCGCCCATGCCCGGGGCCAGCAGCACCACGGAGGTGTCGGCCTGGGAAGCGATCTCCACCTCCGACTGGCCGACCCCCACCGTCTCCACCAGGACGACGTCGCAGCCCGCCGCGTCCAGCACCCGGATCGCCTGCGGCGCCGACCAGGCGAGGCCGCCCAGGTGACCGCGGGTGGCCATCGAGCGGATGTAGACGCCCGGGTCGGAGGCGTGCTCCGACATCCGGACCCGGTCGCCGAGGAGCGCGCCCCCGGAGAACGGCGACGACGGGTCGACGGCCAGCACCCCGACCCGCTTGCCGGCCTTGCGGTAGGCGGAGACCAGGGCCGAGGTGGAGGTGGACTTGCCGACACCCGGGGAGCCGGTCAGCCCGACGACGTACGCGTGGCCCGCCAGCGGTGCCAGGGCCGCCATCACCTCACGCAGCTGGGGCGAGGCCCCCTCCACCAGGGAGATGAGCCGGGCCACCGCACGCGGCCTGCCCTGGCGTGCCTGCTCGACCAGGGTCGGGACGTCCACCTTCACGCTCGGTCTCCTCGCTCGTTCGTCGGGTCCGCTACTTGCCCGGGACCCGGATGATCAACGCGTCGCCCTGACCGCCGCCGCCGCACAGCGCCGCCGCCCCGGTGCCGCCGCCGCGCCGCCTCAGCTCCAGCGCCAGGTGCAGCACCACACGGGCGCCGGACATGCCGATCGGGTGGCCGAGCGCGATCGCGCCGCCGTTGACGTTGACCTTCTCAGACGTGACGCCCAGGTCCTTCATCGACTGGACGGCGACGGCCGCGAAGGCCTCGTTGATCTCGATCAGGTCGAGGTCCTCGACGCCGATGCCCTCCTTCTCCAGGGCGTGCCGGATGGCGCCCGACGGCTGCGACTGGAGCGAGTTGTCCGGCCCGGCGACGTTGCCGTGGGCGCCGATCTCGGCGATCCACTCCAGGCCCAGCTCCTCGGCCTTGGCCTTGCTCATCACGACCACGGCCGCGGCGCCGTCGGAGATCTGCGAGGAGGTGCCCGCGGTGATCGTGCCGTCCTTGGAGAAGGCCGGGCGCAGCTTGCCGAGGGACTCCGCGGTCGTCTCGGGGCGGATGCCCTCGTCCTTCGAGAAGAGGACCGGATCGCCCTTGCGCTGCGGGATCTCGACCGGGGTGATCTCGGCCTCGAAGAGGCCGTTCTTCTGGGCGGCGGCGGCCCGCTGGTGCGACAGGGCGCCGATCTCGTCCTGGGCGGCCCGGTCCAGTCCGAGGCGGGTGTTGTGCCTCTCGGTGGACTCACCCATCGGGATGTTCTCGTAGGCGTCGGTCAGGCCGTCGTGCGCCATGGAGTCGAGCATCTCGATCGCGCCGTACTTGTGGCCCTCGCGGGACTTCGGGAGGAGGTGCGGGGCGTTGGTCATCGACTCCTGGCCGCCGGCCACCACGACGTCGAACTCGCCCGCCCGGATCAGCTGGTCGGCGAGCGCGATCGCGTCCAGCCCGGACAGACAGACCTTGTTGACGGTGAGCGCGGGGACGTTCATCGGGATACCGGCCTTGACCGCGGCCTGGCGCGCGGGGATCTGGCCCGCCCCGGCCTGGAGGACCTGGCCCATGATCACGTACTGCACCTGGTCCCCGCCGATGCCCGCCCGGTCCAGCGCGGCCTTGATGGCCACACCTCCCAGGTCGGCGCCGGAGAAGCTCTTCAGCGAGCCGAGGAGGCGGCCCATGGGCGTACGCGCGCCCGCGACGATCACTGAGGTGGTACCGGTCGTTCCTGACATGAGGCACAGCCCCTAGGGTGAGAAGTGAACGAGGGTTTACTCGAATGTACTGAGCGGTACGGCGCCCGTCATCCGGCTGTGGGTGTGATCGCGCGCACGTTGCGTAACCAACCCCCAGGCGCTGCACTGGTTCCATGCTGACGCGAATCGACCACATCGGAATCGCCTGTTTCGACCTGGACAGGACGGTGGAGTTCTACCGCGCGACCTACGGCTTCGAGGTGTACCACTCCGAGGTCAACGAGGAGCAGGGCGTCCGGGAGGCCATGCTCAAGATCAACGGCACCTCGGACGGCGGGGCTTCGTACCTCCAGCTGCTGGAACCGACCCGGGAGGACTCCGCGGTGGGCAAGTGGCTGGCGAAGAACGGCGAGGGCGTCCACCACATCGCGTTCGGGACGGCCGACGTGGACCAGGACGCCGCGGACATCCGGGAGAAGGGGGTCCGGGTGCTGTACGACGAGCCCAGGACCGGTTCCATGGGGTCCCGGATCACCTTCCTGCACCCCAAGGACTGTCACGGGGTCCTGACGGAACTGGTCACGTCCCGGGCCGAGCACTGACCTGAGGATTCCCGGCCCGGTAGAGTGGGCGGTTCCGGGCCGGGGCCGGGTCGGGGCCGTGCCGCGTCCTCGCCGTTGATCTGTCACCATTCCCCGGGGGACCGTTCGCCGGCGAGCGGTACTCGTGTGGAGTTGCGACCAGGGTTGGGGCCTCCCCTGCTCAGTGGGGCATCCCCTGCTCGAACGAAGTTGAGAGCTTGGGGAAGAAGTTGAGAGCTCGGGGAAGGATGGGACCGCGCAGTGCGGGGCTACGAAAGCCAGCAGAGCCACCGAGCTGACGACGACCATCTCTCGCGGTTCGAAGCCGAGATGGACCGGCTGAAGACCGACCGGGAGAAGGCCGTCCAGCACGCCGAGGACCTCGGTTACCAGGTCGAGGTCTTGCGCGCCAAGCTGCACGAGGCGCGGCGCAATCTCGCCAACCGTCCGGCACACGACAGCGCGGATCTCGGCTACCAGGCCGAGCAGATGCTCCGTAACGCCCAGGCCCAGGCCGACCAGATGCGCACCGACGCCGAGCGCGAGTTGCGCGAGGCCAGGGCGCAGACACAGCGGATCCTCCAGGAGCACGCCGAGCACCAGGCCCGCCTCCAGGCGGAGTTGCACACGGAGGCGGTGCAGCGGCGCCAGCAGCTCGACCAGGAACTGGCGGAGCGCCGGCAGACCGTCGAGTCGCACGTCAACGAGAACGTCGCCTGGGCCGAGCAGTTGCGCGCCCGCACGGAGTCCCAGGCCCGTCGGCTGCTGGACGAGTCCCGCAACGAGGCGGAGCAGTCGCTGGCCGCCGCCCGCGCCGAGGCCGCCCGGCTCGCCGAGGAGACCCGGCAGCGCCTCAACTCCGAGGCGGAGGCGGCCCGTGCCGAGGCCGAGAACACGCTGCTGCGGGCCCGCCGGGACGCCGAGCGGCTGCTGGAGGCCGCCTCCACCCAGGCCCAGGAGGCCGCCGCGCACGCCGAGCGGCTGCGCTCGACGGCCACCGCCGAGACCGATCAGACCCGGCAGCGGACCACCGAGCTGAACCGGGCCGCCGAGCAGCGCACGCAGGAGGCCGAGACCCGGCTGCGCGAGGCCCGGCTGGAGGCCGAGAAGGTCGTCGCCGAGGCGAAGGAGGCCGCGGTCAAGCGGCTGGCCGGCGCCGAGTCGCAGAACGAGCAGCGCACCCGTACGGCCAAGGCCGAGATCGCCCGGCTGGTCGGCGAGGCCACCCAGCAGGCCGAGACGCTCAAGGAGGAGGCCGAGCAGGCGCTCGCCGACGCCAGGGCGAAGGCCGAACGGCTCGTCACCGAGGCGGCGGAGAAGGCCCGTACGGTCGCCGCCGAGGACGCCGCGGCCCAGCTCGCCAAGGCGGCCCGCAGCGCCGAGGAGGTCCTCACCAAGGCCTCCGAGGACGCCAGGTCCACCACCAAGGCGGCCGCCGAGGAGGCCGACCGGATCCGCCGCGAGGCGGAGGCCGAGGCCGACCGGCTGCGGGGCGAGGCCGCCGAACAGGCCGAGACGCTCAAGGGCGCGGCCAAGGACGACACCAAGGAGTACCGGGCCAAGACGGTCGAACTCCAGGAGGAGGCCCGGCGGCTGCGCGGCGAGGCGGAGCAGCTGCGCTCCGAGGCCGTCGCCGAGGGCGAGCGCATCCGTGGCGAGGCCCGCCGGGAGGCAGTGCAGCAGCTGGAGGAGGGTGCCCGCACCGCCGAGGAGCTGCTGACCAAGGCGAAGGCGGACGCCGAGGAGCTGCGGACCTCCGCGGGCGCCGAGAGCGAGAAGGTCAAGGCCGAGGCGGCCGAGCGCGCCGCGGCGGTGCGCAAGCAGGCCGAGGAGGCGCTGGAACGCAGCCGCGCCGAGGCCGAGAAGGTGCGCGCCGACGCCGAGGAGCAGGCGGCCGCCGTGACGGCCGCGGCGGAGGCGGCGGCCGAGACGCTGCGCGAGGAGACCGAGCGGGCCGTGGAGGCCCGCAAGGCGGAGGCGGCCGACGAGCTGACCCGGCTGCGCACCGAGGCGGAGAGCCGGGTCACGGCGGCCGAGGAGACGCTCGGCGAGGCGCGCACGGAGGCGGAGCGGATCCGCCGCGAGACGGCCGAGGAGTCCGAGCGGCTGCGCACGGAGGCCGCCGAGCGGGTACGCACGCTCCAGGAGCAGGCCGAGACCGAGGTCGAACGGCTGCGCACCGAGGCGGCTTCGGACGCCGCGCAGTCCCGGGCCGAGGGCGAGTCCGTGGCCGTACGGCTGCGCACCGAGGCGGCCACCGAGGCGGAGCGGCTCAAGACCGAGGCGCAGGAGAGCGCCGACCGGTTGCGCGCCGAGGCCGCGGCCGCCGCCGAGCGGGTCGGCACGGAGGCCGCGGAGGCCCTGGCCGCCGCCCAGGAGGAGGCCAACCGGCGTCGCCGCGAGGCCGAGGAGACCCTGTCCTCGGCGCGTACGGAGGCGGAGCAGGAGCGTGAGCGGGCCCGCGAGCAGAGCGAGGAACTGCTGGCCTCCGCCCGTAAGCGGGTCGAGGAGGCCGGGACCGAGGCGCAGCGCCTGGTCGAGGAGGCGGAGAGCCGCGCCACGGAGCTGGTCTCCACGGCCGAGCAGACCGCCCAGCAGGTCCGCGACGCGGTTGCCGGGCTCCATGAGCAGGCCGAGGAGGAGATCGCCGGGCTGCGGTCCGCCGCCGAGCACTCCGCGGAGCGTACGAGGGCCGAGGCCGAGGCGGAGGCGGACCGGGTCCGTTCCGACGCCCACGCCGAGCGGGAGCGGGCCACCGAGGACGCCGACCGGATCCTCCAGGTCGCGCACGAGGAGTCGGAGGCCGCCAAGGGCCTGGCCGAGCGGACCGTGTCCGAGGCGATCACCGAGTCGGAGAAGCTGCGCTCGGACGCCGCGGAGTACAGCCAGCGGGTCCGCACCGAGGCGTCCGACGCCCTGGCGTCCGCCGAGCGCGACGCCTCACGGGCCCGCGCCGAGGCGCGGGAGGACGCCAACCGGATCCGTTCCGAGGCGGCCGCCCAGGCCGACCTGCTGGTCGGCGAGGCGACGAGCGAGAGCGAGCGGCTGCGCACCGAGGCCGCCGAACAGGCCCAGCGGGTCACCACCGAAGCGACGAGCGAGAGCGAGCGGCTGCGCACCGAGGCCGCCGAACAGGCCCAGCGGGTCACCGCCGAGGCGGCCGGCGAGGCCGAGCGGCTGCGCGCGGAGGCGGCGCAGACCGTGGCTTCCGCGCAGGAGCACGCGGCCCGCACCCGGGAGGAGTCGGAGCGGATGCGCGCCGACGCGGAGTCGGCGGCCGAGCAGATGCGCGCCGAGGCACGCCAGGACGCGGACCGGATGCTGGACGAGGCGCGGGAGGCCGCGGCGAAGCGCCGTGCCGACGCCGCCGAGCAGGCCGACCAGCTGGTGGCCAAGGCCCAGGAGGAGGCGCTGCGCGCCGCCACCGAGGCCGAGAAGCAGGCAGACACGATGGTCGGGGCCGCCCGCAACGAGGCGGTGCGCATCACCTCGGAGGCGACCGTCGAGGGCAACTCCCTGGTGGAGCGGGCCCGTACGGACGCGGACGAGCTGCTCGTCGGCGCCCGCCGGGACGCCACCGCCACCCGGGAGCGCGCGGAGGAGCTCCGGGCCCGCATCGAGAGCGAGGTCGAGGAGCTGCACGAGCGTGCCCGCCGGGAGACGTCCGAGCAGATGAAGACCGCGGGCGAGCGCGTCGACAAGCTGATGAAGGCGGCGACCGAGCAGCGCGCCGAGGCCGAGGCGAAGGCCAAGGAGCTGCTCGCGGACGCCAATTCGGAGGCGAGCAAGGTGCGCATCGCCGCTGTGAAGCGCGCCGAGTCGCTCCTCAAGGAGGCCGAGACCAAGAAGGCCGAGCTGACCCGCGTCGCCGAGAAGCTGCGCGCCGACGCCGAGGCGGAGGCGAAGAAGATCGTCGACGACGGGCGCCGCGAGCTGGATCTGCTGGTGCGCAGACGCGAGGACATCAACACGGAGATCTCCCGTGTCCAGGACGTGCTCGAGGCGCTGGAGTCCTTCGAGTCACCGGCGGGCACGGGCAAGGCGCAGGGCGGCGGCACGGGGGTCAAGGCCGGCGCGGCGGCGGGCAACCGATCAGGAGGGAAGGCTTCGGACGGATAGCCGGTCCGCCGGTTCGGCATGAACATTCAACCCTGCGGTGGCAAGCGGTCCGGCGGTCAGCCACCCAAAAGGGGTGTCATTCTCCATATCAAAGCGGCAACTTCATGCTGACACGCCGCCCAGGCCCCTAGGATTCCCTCCAAGGACTCCTAACACCCCACCGGTCTCATTCGACAGGAACCCCATGAGCGACCCTTCCTCCCCCTCCGGCTTCGACTTCGTGCGACGTGGGTACGACCGCAGTCAGGTGGACGACCGCATTGCCAAGCTCGTCGCCGACCGTGACAGTGCCCTCGCGCGCATCACCTCCCTGGAGAAGCGCATCGAGGAACTCCACCTCGAGACGCAGAACGCCCAGGCCCAGGTCAACGACGCCGAGCCGTCGTACGCCGGGCTCGGCGCGCGCGTCGAGAAGATCCTCCGCCTCGCCGAGGAGGAGGCGAAGGACCTGCGTGAGGAGGCCCGCCGCGCGGCCGAGCAGCACCGCGAGCTGGCCGAGTCCGCCGCCCAGCAGGTGCGCAACGACGCCGAGTCGTTCGCCGCCGAGCGCAAGGCGAAGGCCGAGGACGAGGGCGTCCGCATCGTCGAGAAGGCCAAGGGCGAGGCCGGTGCCCTGCGCACCGAGGCGCAGCGGGACGCCCAGCAGAAGCGCGAGGAGGCCGACGCCCTCTTCGAGGAGACCCGTGCCAAGGCCGCCCAGGCCGCCGCGGACTTCGAGACGAACCTCGCCAAGCGCCGCGAGCAGTCGGAGCGCGACCTCGCGTCCCGCCAGGCGAAGGCCGAGAAGCGTCTGGCCGAGATCGAGCACCGTGCCGAGCAGCTCCGCCTGGAGGCCGAGAAGCTCCGTACGGACGCCGAGCGCCGGGCCCGTCAGACGGTGGAGACCGCGCAGCGCCAGGCCGAGGACATCGTGGCCGACGCGAACGCCAAGGCCGACCGGATCCGCAGCGAATCGGAGCGCGAGCTGGCGGCGCTCACCAACCGCCGCGACTCGATCAACGCCCAGCTGACCAACGTCCGCGAGATGCTGGCGACGCTGACGGGTGCCGCGGTGGCCGCCGCCGGCTCCCCGGTCGAGGACGAGTCCGCGAGCCGCGGGGTCCCCGCCCAGCAGACCCGCTGACGCCCGCGCAGCGGCCGTACGAACCAATTCACGCGCCCGGTTCCACCTATGTGGTGGCGCCGGGCGCGCGGCCGATCTAGCGTGAACGCATGATCGAGCTGGACGGCCTCACCAAGCGCTTCGGCAACAAGGTTGCCGTGGACCACCTGTCATTCCGGGTCAGACCGGGGATGGTGACGGGCTTTCTGGGCCCCAACGGCGCGGGCAAGTCCACCACCATGCGCATGATGCTGGACCTCGACAACCCGACCAGTGGTTCGGTGCGCATCGACGGCAGGCACTACCACGAGCTCCAGGAGCCCCTGAAGCACATCGGCGCGCTGCTCGACGCGAAGTCGATGCACGGCGGACGCAGCGCGTACAACAACCTCCTGTGTCTGGCCCAGAGCAACCGCATCCCGGCGAGCCGGGTCTCCCACGTGCTCGACACCGTCGGCCTCAGCGCGGTGGCGAAGAAGAAGTCGAAGGGGTTCTCCCTCGGCATGGGGCAGCGACTGGGAATCGCGGCGGCGCTCCTGGGTGATCCCGAGATCCTGATGTTCGACGAGCCCGTCAACGGTCTGGACCCCGAGGGAATTCACTGGATCCGCAATCTGATGAAGGCGCTCGCGGCGGAAGGGCGGACGATCTTCGTTTCCTCCCATCTGATGAGTGAAATGGCTCTGACCGCAGATCATCTGATCGTGATCGGCCAGGGCCGGCTGCTGGCCGACACCTCCATGGCGGACTTCATCCACGAGAATTCCCGGAGTTTTGTGCGGGTGCGTTCACCCGAGCAGGAGCGGCTGCGCGACCTGCTGCACGCGGCGGGGATCGAGGCCGTCGCCTCGGGCGAGGGCGCGCTGGAGATCGACGGTGTGGCGCCGGAGCGGATCGGCGAGCTGGCCGCGGAGCACCGGATCGTGCTGCACGAGCTCAGCTCCCAGCGGGCTTCGCTGGAGGACGCCTTCATGCAGATGACGGCGGGCTCCGTGGAGTACCACGCGCACTCCGAGCGGGACGGGGCCCAGCCGCCGCCGGTCGGCCCGCACTGGGGCGATCAATGGGACGGGCGGACAGATCCCGGCTCCGGCTCCGGCGACGTTACGAAGGGCGCGTGACAGCGATGGCATCGGTACCCGCGGTCCTGAACTCGGAATGGACCAAGATCCGCACGGTCTCGTCGACCACCTGGACCCTGATCTCGGCGTTCGTCGTCACGGTCGCCATGGGCGCGGCTCTCAGCGCGTTGCTGAACAGCCAGTTCGACGACCTGCCCACCGCCGAGCGCGCCACGTTCGACGCCACCTACGTCGGCTTCTCCGGCATGACCCTGGGCCAGCTCGCCATGGTCGTCTTCGGCGTCCTGGTGGTCGGTACGGAGTACAGCTCGGGCATGATCCGCACCTCGCTGGCGGCCGTGCCGCAGCGCGGCTCGTTCCTGTTCAGCAAGATCGCGGTGGCCGGTGCGCTGGCCCTGGTGGTCGGCCTCGCCACCAGCTTCGTGACGTTCTTCGTGAGCCAGGCGCTGCTGGGCGACCACCGTACGGACATCGGGGCGGAGAACGTGCTGCGCGCGGTCTTCGGCGGAGGCGTCTACATGGGGCTGATCGCGATCTTCTCCATGGGCGTCGCCACCATGCTGCGCAGCTCCATGCTGTCGCTCGGCATCCTGATGCCGTTCTTCTTCCTGGTCTCGCAGATCCTGTCGGCGGTGCCGGGCGCCAAGACCGTGGCCCGCTACTTCCCGGACCAGGCGGGCTCCAAGATCATGCAGGTGGTGCCCGACGCGATGAACAGCGACCCCGCGCCGTACGGGCCGTGGGCCGGGCTGGGCATCATGGCGCTCTGGGTGATCGCGGCGCTGGCCGGCGGCTACCTCGTGCTGAGGAAGCGGGACGCCTGACACCGCCCCGTACACGGTGGTCCCGCCGCCCGGCGACTTGGCCGGAACCATGACGCGCTGGTTATCCTCCTAACTCTGACGGGGGCGTGCGGCCGAGCGGCCTGTGCCCCGACGGCACAGACGTTCGATAGGGCTGGAGAATGATCGAGGCGGTAGGCCTGACGAAGCGCTACGGCGCCAAGACGGCCGTGGACAACCTCTCCTTCCAGGTGCGGCCGGGGGCCGTCACGGGTTTCCTCGGCCCCAACGGGTCGGGGAAGTCCACGACCATGCGGATGATCGTCGGCCTGGACCGGCCGACGGCCGGCCGTGTGACGGTCGGCGGGCACCCCTTCCGCAGCCTTCCCAACGCACCGCGGCAGGTGGGGGCCCTCCTCGACGCCAAGGCCGTGCACGGCGGGCGGAGCGCCCGCAACCACCTGCTGAGCCTGGCCCAGCTGGCCGGGATCCCGACGGCGCGGGTGGACGAGGTGCTCGGGGTCGTCGGCCTCCAGGACGTCGCGAAGCGGCGGTCCAGCGGCTTCTCGCTCGGCATGGGCCAGCGGCTCGGGATCGCGGCGGCGCTGCTCGGGGACCCCCGGGTCCTGCTCTTCGACGAGCCGGTCAACGGTCTCGACCCCGAGGGCATCCACTGGGTGCGCAACCTGATGAAGCAGCTCGCCTCCGAGGGGCGCACGGTCTTCGTCTCCAGCCACCTGATGAGCGAGATGGCGCTCACCGCCGACCACCTGATCGTGATCGGGCGCGGGCAGCTGCTGTCCGACATGAGCGTGAAGGACTTCATCTCGGCCAATTCCGCGGACTTCGCCCGGGTGCGTGTCCCCCCGGAGCCCGAGCAGCGGGAGAAGCTGACGGCCGCGCTCACCGAGGCGGGCGGGCGGGTCATGCCCGAACCCGACGGGGCCCTGCGGGTCACCGGGCTGCCGTTGCCCCGGATCAGCGATCTGGCGCACGGGGCCGGCGTCCGGCTCTGGCAGCTCTCACCGCACCAGGCCTCGCTGGAGGAGGCGTACATGCGGATGACGCAGGGGGCCGTGGACTACCGCTCGACGGCGGACGCCAAGGAAGGGCTCGTGCCCCCGCCGCCCCCTTACGAGCTCCCCCCGGACTCCGGGCTCGCGCAGCCCCCGGAGCTTCCGCAGCGGGGCTGGTACGCGCCGCCGCCGCCCGGGCGGAGCCCGGCCGCCCCGGCCCCTTCCCCGCACCCGACCGAGCGTGAGACCAGCGAGGAATCCCGATGACGACCCCGGCGGCCCCGCCGCCTCCCCCGTACCCGGACCGCTCACCCGGCCGGGACGGGGAGCAGGCCCCTTCGGCCCCTGTCCGCACGCCCGGACTCGGTGACGCCGTCGCGTCGGAGTGGACGAAGATCCGTTCCGTGCGCTCCACGGTGTGGACGCTCGGTGTGATGGTCCTGCTGCTGCTGGGGGTGGGCCTGCTCACCGCCGTCGCCATCCGTGCCGCGGACGCCGACCTCCAGGACGAGCCGGTGCTCAGCCTCGGGTTCTTCGGTGTGCTGCTCGGTTCGATCTGCGTGATCACCCTGGGCGTCCTGACGATCGCCTCCGAGTACGGCACCGGCCTGATCCGCACGACGCTGGCGGTCTGCCCCAGCAGGTCCCGGGTGCTGATCGCGAAGTCGATCGTCTTCTTCCTGCTCTCCTTCACCGTCACCACGGTGACCGCCGGGGTCGTCGGGGTGCTGCAGACCGCGATCCTGGACGGGGGTACGCCGACCGCCGGCGAGTGGCTGGGCGCCACGGTCGGCGTGGGGCTCTACGTCGCGCTGCTCGGGCTGCTGGCGCTGGCGCTCGGCGCCGTCGTCCGGCACTCGGCCGGGGCGATCACGATCATGATCGGCGTGGTCCTGCTGCCGCTGGTGCTGGCGATGTTCATGTTCACGGACACGCTCGACTCGGTGCGCCAGGTCCTGTTCGAGTACTCGATCCCGAGCCAGCTGGCCTCGCTGTACGACACGCCGATCACCCTGTCGGGGCCCTCCGGCTGGGACTCCGTGCTCATCCTCACCTGCGTGACCGCCGTGGCCATGGGCGCGGCCCTGGCCTCGCAGGACCGGCGGGACGTCTGAGGCGCCGCCCGCCTCAGTGGCGCGGCGCGTTCCGGGACCGCTGCACCTTCGTGGTGCGGCGGTCCTTCGCGTTCCAGCAGGCCTTGTGCCAGTGCCTGCGGTCGTCGACCCCGCCGTACTCCGGCCAGGCGACCAGGTGGGGCATCCCGGAGGGGATCTCCTGGTCGCAGCCGGGGCAGCGGTAGCGCTTGCCCGCAGCGCTCGCACCGCTGAGCAGGCGTACCGACCACTCCTCGCCCTGCCAGCTCTCGGTGAGCCCGTCCCCGCCGTACCGCCCGAACGCCTCGCGTGCGTTGCCGGTGGGACTGTCGCCGCCTCGGGGGCGGTTGCGGCGCGGGGACACGGAACACCTCACAGGGCGGTACGGACTGGTCGCTCAAGCCTAGAGCCATCGACACCGCTGTCCGGTGCCCGCGTGACGGGTGCGACGGGTGCGGACGGGTGGGTTACCGGAAAATCGCAACAACTTCGCCGTGGACCGTGCCTTTGGCACGTGTCAGACGTTGTTGCCGGTAGGGGGAGAGCCGCGTCGGCCGCAAGGAGGTAACAGGCGATGCGCGTGGGAACGTTCGTACTGGCAGCACAGTTTCCGGGTCAGGGACAGGGCGAGGCCCTGCACCGGGCCGTCCGGTCCGCGGAGGTCGCGGAGGAGGCCGGGCTCGACACGGTCTGGCTGGCCGAGCATCATTTCGTGCCGTACGGGGTCTGCCCGTCCGCGGTGACCCTGGCCGGGCTGCTGCTCGGCCGCACCCGCCGGATCCGGGTGGGCACGGCGGTGAGCGTGCTGCCCACCCAGCACCCGGTCACGCTCGGGGAGCAGGCGGCCCTGCTGCACCTGACCAGCGGCGGCCGCTTCACCCTCGGGGTGGGGCGCGGAGGGCCGTGGGTCGATCTGGAGGTGTTCCAGAGCGGCCTGGAGGCGTACGAGAAGGGGTTCCCCGAGTCGCTGGAGCTGCTTCTGGAGTGGCTGCGCGAACCCCGGGTCGCGGGGCGCGGGAAGCGGTTCGGCTTCCGTGAGGTGGCGGTGGTGCCGCGTGCCGACGAACTCCTCGGCGACGGCCCTGCGGGCCCCGAGGTGATCGTTGCGTGCACGTCGCCAAAAAGCGTGAAACTCGCCGCTGAAAGGGGTTTGCCGATGCTGCTCGGGATGCATTGCGGCGACGAGGAGAAGGCCGACATGGCCGCGCTGTGGCGCTCGGCCGCCCGGGAGGCCGGTCAGCCGGCCGACGTCGTGGAGCACGTCGCACATGTGTCCGCGGGGGTGGCTCAGGTCGCCGACCGTGCCGACGACGCCGTGGAGACCTTGGTGAAGGCCATGCCGGGCTGGCTGCGGCAGGGGCTGGACGCGCATGTGACGGTCGACGGTCGGCACCG
Organism: Streptomyces sp. SirexAA-E; assembly: GCF_000177195.2. Classification (GTDB taxonomy): domain Bacteria; phylum Actinomycetota; class Actinomycetes; order Streptomycetales; family Streptomycetaceae; genus Streptomyces; species Streptomyces flavovirens. The sequence continues at coordinate 5,062,643 of NC_015953.1, read as the reverse complement.
GGTGATGCGTGACCCGGTCGCGTACACGGAGTATTTGTGCGGTCTGCATCCGGTGGGGCCGCCCAGGCTGGCCGCCGACCGGCTCGCGGCCACGGCGGAGCGGACGGGCATCACCCGCTTCGCGCTCCTGGTCGAGGGGTCGGGCGACCTCGCCGCGACGGAGGAGAACGTGCGACGGCTGGGCACGGACGTGCTGCCGTTGCTGAAGTGATCCGTACATGCGCGTGTGCGGTCCTGGTGGCGCGGTGGTACGAGCGTGGCGCGGTGGTACGAGCGTGGCGCGGTGGTACGAGCGTGGCGCGGTGGTACGAGCGTGATGCGGTGGTACGAGCGTGGTGCGGTGGTACGAGCGCTGCCGCCCCGGAGCCAGTTGCACCTCCCGCGGCCCGAAGCGGCAGCTGAGGCGTTCAGCAGTCCCGTAGTTCGGGCGACTGGTTGAGCAGCTGGCCTCTCACCGAGGTGAATTTGGCGAGCCGCTCGTCGACCGAGGCGTCCAGCGGGAACACCGCGACGCGGTGGCAGTTCTGGAATGCCAGGCGCACTCCGAAGTGCCGCTGGAGCGCGCCGCGTATCGCATCACTCGCGAGCGCGCGCAGCAGCTGACCACGTGCCTGCTCGTCCGGCGGCGGCGTCTGGTTGTCGGCGAACTGTCCGCCGTCCACCTTCAGCTGGGCCACCAGGGAGCTGATCATCTCCCATGCGTAGGGCAGGGAGGTCCGGACGCAGTCGACGAAGTCGGCTTCGTCGACCTCGCCTCGCTCGGCCTGTTCCAACAGGGCCGGTGAGACGTCGAGCGACATGGGTTCTCCTCTCGCGACCCCGGCAGGTGGCCGGGGCCTTACGGGCAGGGAAGGAGGACGGCGACGCTGCGTACACAGGCGGCGACCTCCTGCTTCCACGGTAAGCGCGCAGTCCGGGCCGCACCAGGAGATTGGGAACACAACCGGCCAACAACGAACAGTCGCAAAGAGGGGCAAGCCAGAACCGCAGCCGTCAAGAGGTGTACGGGACGGGGGCAGGGAAATCGCGTCGAGCGACCCTTGTCGAGTAGCGTTGCCGACCATGCGTCTCGTCATCGCCCGTTGCTCCGTCGACTATGCGGGCCGGCTCACTGCCCACCTGCCCTCCGCGCCCCGCCTGATCCTGGTGAAGGCGGACGGCAGCGTCTCGATCCACGCCGACGACCGGGCGTACAAACCGCTCAACTGGATGTCGCCGCCGTGCACCCTGAAGGAGGGTGCGGACGGCAGCGAGGGCGTCTGGACCGTGGTGAACAAGGCGGGCGAAAAATTGATCATCACCATGGAGGAAATCCTTCATGACTCGTCGCACGAGCTGGGTGTGGACCCGGGTCTCATCAAGGACGGGGTGGAGGCGCACCTCCAGGAGTTGCTCGCCGACCGCATCGAGACGATCGGCGAGGGCTACACCCTGATCCGCCGCGAGTACCCCACCGCGATCGGCCCGGTCGACATCCTGTGCCGGGACGCGGACGGGGCGACGGTGGCCGTCGAGCTGAAGCGCCGGGGCGACATCGACGGTGTGGAGCAGCTGACCCGTTATCTGGAGCTGCTGAACCGCGATCCCCATCTGGCGCCGGTACGAGGCGTGTTCGCGGCCCAGGAGATCAAGCCGCAGGCCCGTGTGCTGGCGACGGACCGCGGGATCGGGTGCCTGGTCCTGGACTACGACGCGATGCGGGGCATCGAGGACGACAAGCTCCGGCTGTTCTGAGGGCGGGCCCGGCGGGGCCCGTCGGGGCCCGGTGCGCCGTCGGGCCTGCTCGGTCGGTCCGAGCGCTTCACCGTGCGGGCGCCTTCCGGGGGCCGTGAACCGGCCCTTGTCCCCTCGGGCCACCGGCGGGTCCGCAGGGCCCCGCCTGTGCGCGGGGCCCTGCGCCCGCGGTCAGGCGAGCGTGGTCGGGGTGGTGTCGGACGTCCCGTCCGGCGCCGGGCCGTCGCTCGTCGCCGACGCCGTCGCGGTCGCCGACTCCGCGGGGCCGCTCGCCGAGTTCGAGGACTCGGGTCCGCTCGGAGGGGTCGTCGGGGTGGTCTCCGTCGGATCGGGGGTCGGCTCGGTCGTGGGATCGGTCGGCTCGGCCGTCGTCGGGGTGGGCGATGTGGACTTCGTCGGTGTCCTGCTCGGCGAGGGGTCGCCGGACGTCGGCCGGTCGCTGGGGCTGCCGCTCGTCGCGTCGTCCGACGAGGGGCTCGTCCCGGGCTCCGAGGCGCTCGGGGACGGCGTCCCGCTGTCGGACGGGCTCGCGGTGCCCGAGGAGTCCGTGGAGGGGGCCCTGGAGCCGGACGTGACGTCGTCCGCCGTGTCCTCGTCTCCCGGCTCGTCCTCCGGGAGCCCGCTCTCGCCGTCGTCCTCGTCCGCCGACTGCTCGGTCGTGACGTTCTTGCCCTCCGGGTCCTCGCCGCCCGAGGTCGCCCCCAGGGTCACCACCGTGCCCAGCACGGCTGCCAGCAGTGCGCCGGCGCCGACGGCGACGAGATTGCGCCGTGCCCCCCGGAGCACACCGATCCGGGCCGCGGAGGCGCCCGTGGCCTTGGCGGCGGGCGCGACGGCCCGGGGCGCGATCAGCGTCGAGGGTTCCTCGGCCGGGCGGGCGGCGAACACCGGCCCCACCGCGGGCGGGCCGGGCACACCGGACGGCGACAGCGACTCCTCGTGTCGGGCGGCCGGCACCTCCTCGCCGGACGGGGTGCGCCCGGCCACCGGCAGGGGCAGGCCTGACCGGTCGGTGACGAGGGCGAGGGCCCTGCGGCCCGCCACCGCCCCGGGCTTGTCGGCGAGCGCGCCGCGCATGCCGATGGAGACCTCCAGCTCGGCCCGGGCGCGGTCCAGGTTCCCGGCGCAGAGCGCGAGCACGCCCAACTCGTGGTGGAAGTAGGCCTCCTCGGCGACCTCACCGGCGATCCGGGCGGCCTCCTGGCCGATCCTGAGGGCCTTCTCCCAGGCGCCCCACCGCATCCCCGCCGCGAAGGCCGGAGCGGCGCTGCGGGCCAGCAGCACGGCGGCGCTGGCCGTTCCCGCGTGGTCACCGCCCGGCACGAGGTGCGTCAGCGCGGCGAGCACGGCGTCCGCCTCGGCGACGGCCCGCTCCGGGGTGACGGACGGGTGGCCCGCCCACCAGGCGTAGTGCTGGGCGGCGTTGCGGGCGAAGGTGTCCGCCTCCTCGCCGTATCCGCTCGCCTCCAGCTGGGCCAGGACACCGGCCGCCAGCCGGTAACGGGGCCCGGCCGGGGAGAGCAGGCCGCACACGAACAGTTCGCCCAGGGCGGCGTCGGCGTGCGTGTCCCCCACCAGCGCCGGCAGATGCGCCTGGTGCGGCACCTCGCCGCCGAGCGCGACGGCGAACCGCAGGGTCTGCCGGGCCGCCTCCGTCATCCGGGAGCCCAGCAGCGCCGCCGGTGCCGCGCCCTCGCCGAGGCTCGGCAGGGGTACGTCGACCGGCGCGGGCCGCCCGAAGGGCAGGTCGTCCTGGTCGCCGTCCTCGTAGCCGTCGAAGGCCTCGGGGTCGGTGCGCAGCTGGTCCCGCTGGCGCAGCAGGGCACCGGCCTGGACGAAGCGGAGCGGCAGCCCCTGCGACTCGAACCAGAGGTCGCCCGCCCAGTTGGCCTCCTCGTCGGTGAGGGTGCGTTCCACGACGTGTTCCAGCAGTTCGATCGAGGCGGCGCGGCCGAGACCGGAGAGGAAGACCTCCTCCAGGTTGGAGTCGGAGGTCGGAGCGGCCACCTCGGGACCCGCGCCGAACAGGAAGGCGCATTCCGGCGTGGCGTCGAGCAGTTCCTCCAGCGCGCTGCCGCCCAGCTCCAGGTCGTCCAGGACGACGACCGCGCCGATACCGCGGACGAGCGCCTCCAGTTCCTCACGGCCGGGGCGGTACAGCGGGGAGCGGTGTACGGCCTCGAAGAGCCCGTACAGCAGCTCGTTGGCGGTGCGCCGGTGGCCGGAGAGCCGTACGACGCCGTCGGGCGCCAGGTCCGCGCAGTCGGCGGCGACGGCGTTCAGCAGGGCCGTACGGCCGGAGCCGGCGGGACCGGTGAGCCGTACCGAGCGGCCCTGGGCCAGCAGCCGTACCAGCCGCTCGCGCTCCTCCTCGCGTTCCAGCAGGGGCAGTCGCGGTCCGGGAGGGCCCGGCGGGACGGGCGGGGCGGTGGCGCGCTCGCGCTCGGCGCGTTCGGCCGCGGTGCGCCGTACGGGGGCGGCGGGCTGCATCCCGGGCGGGCACGGCTCGATCTCGCTGCCGTCGACCGGGTTGACGGTGAGCAGGAAGTCGCCGGTGATCAGCTGCACCGTGCGGGACTGCTGCGGTGTCTGGAGCCCGAAGTCGGGCGTCAGCGGCTCGCGTGACTGCCGGCGCCGCACGGCGTCCTCGGCGATACGGTCGTTGCCGTGGCCGTACTCTTCCGGTCCCCGGTTGGTCGGGTCCATGGTCAAAGCCCCCAGACGCGTGGCGCGCGGTTTGCCCCTCCGGCCTCGCACGCTCCGCTGTCGCTTCCGGTCCGGTGTCCGCCCAGTGGGTTCGTCAGTAGCAGACGGCCGAACCCTAAACCTTCGCACAGTATCCCCGCACCGGCGGGGGCCCGCGCCGTCCAAGACGTCACGGTCTCGTGAGGATTGTGCGGGTGGTCCCCGACCGCACGATCTTCGGACGTTCAGACACGTGGCAGGGAGTCCGCGGCGATCCCGCCCTCGATGGCCAGAATGCGGTGCAGCCGGGTCGCCACCAGGAGGCGCTGCATCTGCGGAGGCACACCGCGCAGCACCAGCCGGCGTCCGGCCCGGCCCGCTCTGCGGTGCGCGCCCATGATGACGCCGAGTCCGGTGGCGTCCCAGGAGTCCAGCTCGGTCATGTCCAGCACGAGGTCACCGGCTCCGTCGTCGACGGCCGAGTGCAGGACCGTACGGGCGTCCGCCGCGCTTCGGACGTCGAGGCGGCCCCCGACGGCCAGTTCGGCGTGGTCGCCCCTGATGTGCATATGCGCTCCCCGGAAGTACTCCGCAGCATGGTCGGTCTGTCTGGTTCTCCACTGTCTCTGCCACAACTGACGGCCACGGCGACAGGGAAGTTGCCGTCTGTAAGCGAACCGATACCGAATTCACCCTGAGGGGTGACAGGGGTTCGCCCTGTACCAGTGGATCGTGGTGCGCCCGGCACCGGATCCCGGGCCCCATGGGGCTGCCTGACGAGCTGTCAGGCAGCCGGGGGGCCGGAAACGATCAGTAGGTGTAGAAGCCCTGCCCGCTCTTGCGGCCGATGTCACCTGCGTCGACCATCCGGCGCATCAGCTCAGGAGCGGCGAACTTCTCGTCCTGCGACTCGGTGTAGATGTTGCCCGTCGCGTGCAGCAGGATGTCGACACCGGTCAGGTCCGCCGTCGCCAAGGGGCCCATGGCGTGGCCGAAGCCGAGCTTGCAGGCGGTGTCGATGTCCTCGGCCGTGGCGACGCCCGACTCGTACAGCTTGGCGGCCTCGACGACGAGCGCCGAGATCAGCCGGGTGGTGACGAAGCCCGCGACGTCACGGTTGACGACGATGCAGGTCTTGCCGACCGACTCGGCGAACTCCCGCGCGGTGGCGAGGGTTTCGTCGCTGGTCTTGTAGCCGCGCACCAGCTCGACCAGCTGCATCATCGGCACGGGCGAGAAGAAGTGCACACCGACGACGCGCTCCGGACGCTCCGTCACGGCCGCGATCTTGGTGATCGGGATCGCGGAGGTGTTGGAGGCGAGGACGGCCTCCGGGCGGACGATCTTGTCGAGGGCGCGGAAGATCTCGTGCTTGACCTCGAGCTTCTCGAACACGGCCTCCACGACGAGGTCCGCGTCGGCCACGGCGTCGAGGTCGGTGGTCGTGGTGATCCGGCCCAGCGCGGCCTCGGCGTCGGCGGCCTCCATCCTGCCCTTGGCGACGAACTTGCCGTAGCTGGCCTCGATGCCGCCGCGCCCGCGGCTCAGGGCCTCGTCGGTGACGTCGCGCAGCACGACGTCCCAGCCCGCCTGGGCGGAGACCTGCGCGATACCGGACCCCATGAGTCCGGCGCCGATGACGGCGAGCTTCCTGGCCACGTTGGCACCCCTATGCGTTCTCATCGGTCGGTTCCTGCACTTGACTCTCCGCCGGAGGTTAGTACCCGTGAGGCGCCCTGGGGCCGTGAAGAGATGCGCGTCACGTCTCACATGACGGACATCACACCGTCCGACGTCACCGGTGCGATCGGCGCCCGTAGTTGAGGACCTTGTCGCCGAGGAGGCCCCCGACGCCGTCGAGCAGGTCGAGCGCCTCCCTGGACACCTCCGCGGGCTTGCGGCCGGCGACCGTCTCGCAGCCGGTGCACCCCATGAGAGTGCCGTGCGCCCAGGAGAGCTGACCGGCCACCAGGATCGCGGTCCGGTCACCGGCGCGGCCTCGGCGGCGGACTCGTCCGCGTCACGGGCCCGGGACGTGGCGCGCAGCCGGTCGACGATGCCCCGGCTGCGGTCCGGGCCGTGCCGTCCGTCGACCTGACGGTCCGGGCGGGCGAGGTCATCGGCCTGCTCGGACCCGACGGCGCGGGCAGAACCGCCACCCCGCGGATGCCCACCACACGGCTCGCTCCCACCGCCACCCCGCGGATGCCCACCGCGCGGCTCGCTCCCACCGGCGGCCCGCCACCGTCGCCGGGTGCGAACCGATGAGGGACCCGGCTCGGTGCGTGAGAAGTGCGGTGACGTCGTCCAGTCCGGTGGCCTCGCCCCGCACACCACCGTGCGGGGCCCTGGTCGCGGTGGGGCTACGCGCTGCCGGGCGTGACGGCCGGCACACGCGCCTTCCGCAGCGCGGGGACCTGAGGGCTCATTAGGGTGGGCCCATGGTCAATCTGACGCGCATCTACACCCGTACCGGCGACCAGGGCACCACCGCCCTCGGCGACATGAGCCGCACCGCCAAGACCGATCTGCGGATCGCGGCGTACGCGGACGCCAACGAGGCCAACGCCGTCATCGGTACGGCGATCGCGCTCGGCGGTCTGGCCGAGGACGTCGTCAAGGTCCTCGTCCGCGTCCAGAACGACCTGTTCGACGTGGGCGCGGACCTGTCCACCCCGGTGGTCCCGGACCCGAAGTACCCGCCGCTGCGGGTCGAGCAGTCCTACGTCGACAAGCTGGAGGCGGACTGCGACACCTTCCTGGAGGAGCTGGAGAAGCTGCGGAGCTTCATCCTTCCGGGCGGTACTCCCGGGGCCGCGCTGCTGCACCAGGCCTGCACGGTCGTCCGCCGGGCCGAGCGGTCCACCTGGGCGGCGCTGGAGGTGCACGGCGACGTGATGAACGCGCTGACCGCCACCTACCTCAACCGCCTCTCCGACCTCCTGTTCATCCTCGCCAGGACGGCGAACAAGGAACTCGGCGACGTCCTGTGGGTGCCGGGCGGCGAGCGCTGATCAGCGGCCCGCCCCCACCCGGTCCTTCCCGGGATCCCGTTTGGGGAAGAGCGTGTAGCTCCCGGCGATGACGAGGTTGACGCCGATCACCCAGAGCATCTTCTGCTGCCACATCCGCAGGGACCCCGTGCCGCCGTCCGCGCCGACGTACCGTGCGGCCGCCTCGAGCAGGGCCAGCGCCGTCACGCAGGCCAGGATCCAGCGGCCCGCCGTGCGCCACTCGTGGACGGCCCGGGCCCTGCCGTACTTGGGCGGCCGTACCGGCGGCGGGCCGCCCGCGAAGCGGTGGGCGACCCGGGCGTCCACCCACGTGACGGTGGAGTGGCCGAGACCGACGGTGAAACCGATGTAGACGGCGGCCAGGCCGTGCTTCCAGTCGGGAGCGGCACCGTTCCTCAGGTCGACGGCGGTCACCACCAGCAGGACCACCTCCAGCAGCGGCTCGCACAGCAGCACGGCGGCGCCCAGCCGGGGCATCCGCGCGACGTACCGCAGTCCGAGTCCCACGGCCAGCAGCACCCAGAACGCGGCCTCGCACAGCACGATCAGCGTGACGATCACGGCACTCCTCCTTCGGGTCCCCTCCAGGCTTCCGTGCGCGGCGCACCGGGGCGTCGTCACCGGTGACGACGTGCGACTGCATCCTTCGATGTAGCCGTGCCTCCTCCCGGCCACCGAGGCCGTGCGCGCCGCCGCCGTGTTGGATGGAGGCGTGTCCACCTCTGCGCGCCCGCACCGCTCCCGACCGCACCGCCAGGACGTGCTGATCGGGGTCGTCGGGCTGGCCGGCGGACTGCTGCTCTGGGCGGTGGGCCTGCACACCCAGGGCGGCTTCTTCGGCGCGCACTGGGTGGCGCTCCTACCGCTGGTGGTGACGGCCGCCCTGGAGCCGCTGCGCCGGACCAGGCCGCAGACCGCGCTGGCCCTGGGCACGCTCGCGCTGGTCGCCGACCAGTTCACGACGGGCAGCCTGGCGACGGTCCTGATGTACACCGACCTGATGTACGCGGCCGTGGTGTACGGGAGCCCGACCGCCGCCCGGCGCATCCCGGTCGCCACCTTCCTGGTCACCGTGGCGGCCACCGTCGGGTTCTCCGCCTGGCTCCGGGTCTCCGAGGCGCTGCTGTTCGGCGTGGTGACCGGACTGGTCTCCTTCGCCCCGGCCCTCACCGGCGTCGGTGTGCGCAATCACCGCGAGGCCGCCCAGGCGGCCCGGCTGCGGGCCGAACAGACGGCCCTGCTGGCCGAGGTGGACCGGACCCAGGCGGTGACCGCCGAACGGGCCAGGATGGCCCGGGAGCTGCACGACCTGGTCGCCGGCCATCTCTCCGCGATCGCCATCCACTCCACCGCGGCGCTCTCCATCGACGACCCGGCCACCTCCCGCGACGCCCTCGGGGTGATCCGGCACAACAGTGTGGAGGGGCTGGCAGAGATGCGGCGGCTGATCGGACTGCTGCGGGACAGCGGCGGGGACGACGGGCCGGGGGTGGCGCCGACGCTCGCCTCCCTGGACGCCCTCGTCGCCCAGGCCCGGTCGAACGCCGCGTCCAGCGGCCTGACCGTCACCCTGGACGACATCCGCGCCCGGACCGGCCCGCTGCCCGCCCCGGTGGAACTGGCCGCCTACCGCATCGTCCAGGAGTCCCTGACGAACGCGCTGAAGCACGCGGCGCCGGGCCCGGTGACGGTACGTCTGGAACGCTCGGACACCGGTCTGACGGTGGAGGTGACCAGCGTCGTCGGCGACCGTCCCGGGCCACGCGCCCCCGGTTCGGGGGCCGGGCTGGCGGGGATGGCGGAGCGGGTGAAGCTCCTCGGCGGGACGATCGGCACGGGGCCGGCGGACGGCGGCGAGATCTGGCGGGTGCGGGCGGAGCTGCCTGTGGAGGAAGGGACGTACGCATGACCATCCGGGTACTGGTCGCCGAGGACCAGTCGGCGGTGCGCGCGGGGCTGGCGCTCATTCTGGGCAGCGCGCCGGACATCGAGGTCGTGGGCGAGGCCGCGGACGGTGAGGCCGCCGTGCGCCTGGCCCGCGAACTGCGCCCGGACGTGGTGCTGATGGATGTGCAGATGCCCCGGCTCGACGGGGTGTCGGCGACGCGTCAGGTGGTGGCCGAGCGGCTCGCCGACGTCCTGGTGCTGACGACGTTCGACCTGGACGCCTACGTGTTCGGGGCGCTGCGCGCGGGGGCGGCGGGGTTCCTGCTGAAGAACACCGAGGCGCACGACCTGCTGGACGCCGTCCGCACGGTGGCGGGCGGCGAGGGCATGATCGCCCCGGCGGTGACCCGCCGGCTGATCGCCGAGTTCGCGGGAGCGACGGCCGCGAGGGACGGCGCACCCGACCCCGCGGTGCTGGACGCGCTCACCCGGCGGGAGCGCGAGGTGCTGGGCTGCCTGGGGCAGGGGCTGTCGAACGCGGAGATCGCCGGGCGGCTCTCGATGGCGGAGGCGACGGTGAAGACGCACGTCAGCAGGCTCCTGGGAAAGCTGGAGCTGCGCAGCAGGGTGCAAGCGGCCGTCCTCGCTCAGGAGTTGGGCCTCTAACGCCGGTTCCGGAACTTTGGTCTGGACCTCTTGACGATTGGTCCAGACCTTCCTAATCTCACCGAGCACACTGCGGTGAGTACGCCATGACAAGCGCGCTCAGGGCGACGCAGGGTTTGCAGTCCACGAACCACCCCCGTTTGTCGGACCTCACCCGAGGAGCACCGTTGAGCACTGAATCCCCCCGAAGAAGTTCCCGTCTCAGATGGAGACTCGGCCCGGGGCGGGCCACCCGGGCCAAGGCGGTCGCGGGCTTCACCGCACTGCTGCTGCCGCTCGCCGCGATGGTCGGCCTGGCGTCCCCGGCCCAGGCCGCGACCTCGGCGACCGCCACCTACCTCAAGAAGTCGGACTGGGGCAGCGGCTTCGAGGGCCAGTGGACGGTGAAGAACACCGGCACCACCGCCCTGTCCTCCTGGACGATCGAGTGGGACTTCCCCTCCGGCACCGCGGTCGGCTCCGCCTGGGACGCCTCCGTGACCAGCTCCGGCACCCACTGGACCGCCAAGAACCTCGGCTGGAACGGTACGGTCGCCCCGGGTGCCAGCATCAGCTTCGGCTTCAACGGCACCGGATCCGGCTCCCCCACCGGCTGCAAGCTGAACGGTGCCTCCTGTGACGGCGGCGGCACGGTCCCCGGCGACAGCGCCCCGTCCAAGCCCGGCACCCCCACCGCGAGCGGCATCACCGACACCTCGGTGAAGCTCTCCTGGAGCGCAGCCACCGACGACAAGGGCATCAAGAACTACGACGTCCTGCGCGACGGCGCCAAGGTCGCGACGGTCACCACGACGACGTACACCGACACCGGCCTCACCAAGGGCACGGACTACTCCTACTCCGTGCAGGCCCGCGACACCGCCGACCAGACCGGACCGGTCAGCGGCGCGGTGGCCGTGCGCACCACGGGCGGGAACGACAACCCGGGCCCCGGCACCGGCAGCAAGGTCAACCTCGGCTACTTCACCAACTGGGGCGTCTACGGGCGCAACTACCACGTCAAGAACCTGGTGACCTCGGGCTCGGCCGAGAAGATCACGCACATCAACTACGCCTTCGGCAACGTCCAGGGCGGCAAGTGCACCATCGGCGACTCCTACGCCGACTACGACAAGGCCTACACCGCCGACCAGTCGGTCGACGGCGTCGCCGACACGTGGGACCAGCCGCTGCGCGGCAACTTCAACCAGCTGCGCAAGCTCAAGGCGAAGTACCCGCACATCAAGGTGATCTGGTCGTTCGGCGGCTGGACCTGGTCCGGCGGCTTCGGTGCCGCGGCGCAGAACCCGGCCGCGTTCGCCCAGTCCTGCTACGACCTGGTGGAGGACCCCCGCTGGGCCGATGTCTTCGACGGCATCGACATCGACTGGGAGTACCCCAACGCCTGCGGCCTGACCTGTGACACCAGCGGCCCCGCCGCGCTGAAGAACCTGTCCTCCGCGCTCCGCGCCAAGTTCGGCGCGAAGAACCTGGTCACCGCCGCGATCACCGCGGACGGCTCGGACGGCGGCAAGATCGACGCCGCCGACTACGCGGGCGCCGCGCAGTCCTTCGACTGGTACAACGTGATGACGTACGACTTCTTCGGCGCCTGGGAGGCGAAGGGTCCGACGGCCCCGCACTCCCCGCTGAACGCGTACGCCGGCATCCCGCAGGACGGCTTCAACTCCGCCGCCGCCATCGCCAAGCTGAAGGCCAAGGGCGTCCCGGCCTCGAAGCTGCTGCTCGGCATCGGCTTCTACGGCCGCGGCTGGACGGGCGTGACCCAGGCGGCACCGGGCGGCACCGCCACCGGCGCGGCCCCGGGCACGTACGAGGCGGGCATCGAGGACTACAAGGTCCTCAAGACCAGCTGCCCGGCCACCGGCACGATCGCCGGCACCGCGTACGCGCACTGCGGCACCAACTGGTGGAGCTACGACACCCCGGCGACCATCACCTCCAAGATGGCCTGGGCGAACAGCCAGGGCCTCGGCGGTGCGTTCTTCTGGGAGTTCAGCGGCGACACCGCCAACGGCGAGCTCGTGAGCGCCATGGACAGCGGCCTCAACTAGTGCGTGTTCGGCACCGGATCCCCATGAGGTAGCGCAACCCCGAAAGACGCCGGGGAGACAGGTCCGCCCCCTGTCTCCCCGGTTCTCGTATGTGCGGCACGGACCGGCCCACGGCGACCGGGAAAAACCCCGGGACGGCGAGCCCCGCCCCCTTGGGCTTGTTTCAAAAGTCCCGCCTGCCGGCGGCGCCTGGCACGCACTCTCGCGGCGTTGCCGGGATCACCCGATACATCCAGTATCGGGGCGACCCTCCGCCTTGCGATCGCACGCACCAGACGCCGCCGGACCCGCCCTCCGCGCGGACGGCGCTACTTCGCAACAAGCCCTAGGCCACGTTGACCCGCTGGCCGGGCGGCGCCGCCTCCAGCCACGCGAGGAAGCCGGTCAGGGCGTCCTCGCTCATCGCCAGCTCCAGGCGTGTCCCCCGGTGGAGACAGCCGAGCACGACGGAGTCGGACAGGAGCGCGAGCTCCTCCTCGCCCTCGGGCAGCCGGCGGGCGACCACCTCGATGGCCGAACGCTCCAGGCCGCGACGCGGACGGGGCGAGTAGGAGAAGACCCGGAACCAGTCGACGCGGTCACCGTGGTAGCGGGCGACCCCGTACACCCAGCCCTTGCCGGACGGATCGGGTTCCGGGGAGATGTCCCAGCGCAGGCTGCAGTCGAAGGTGCCGCCGGACCGCTGGATCAGCCGTCGGCGCAGACCGAAGACGAACAGCCCCACTGCCACCAGTACGACGACCAGGCCGCCCACCCACAACGCGAGGACCATTTCCACCGACCTCCTCGCATCGTCGAGTAACGGATACCGTACCGAGCCGAACCGGACTGCACCTGCATCGCCTCAGCCGCGGCTCGGTCCGGAGGGGTCCGGATCGGCCGCGGCTGAGGTAAAAACACTTCGTGGGGACGCTCAGTGCGCCGCCGCACGCAGTCGCACCTCGGCGCGCCGCTCGGCGGCGCCGTCCGTGTCCGACTTCGCACGCTCCAGCGCACGCTCGGCGCGCTGGACGTCGATCTCGTCCGCCAGCTCGGCGATCTCCGCCAGCAGCGACAGCTTGTTGTCCGCGAACGAGATGAAACCGCCGTGGACGGCGGCGACGACGGTGCCGCCGTCGCTCGTACGGATCGTCACCGGGCCCGACTCCAGCACACCCAGAAGCGGCTGGTGACCGGGCATGACGCCGATGTCGCCGGACGTGGTACGTGCGACAACGAGGGTGGCCTCGCCGGACCAGACATTACGGTCCGCGGCGACCAGCTCGACATGCAGCTCAGCAGCCAAGGGTGGCTCCTCGGGTCACCACCCGGCGGTCGTGCCGGGTGTTGGGTCAATTCTACGGGGCGTGGTGAGGGGGGCGGGACACACCCACCCCCCTCGGTGAGCCGGAGGCTCAGGAGACGCCGAGCTCCTTGGCCTTGGCCTTGAGGTCGTCCAGGCCACCGCACATGAAGAACGCCTGCTCGGGGAAGTGGTCGTACTCCCCGTCACAGATCGCGTTGAACGCGGCGATCGACTCGTCGAGCGGAACGTCCGAACCGTCCAGGCCGGTGAACTGCTTGGCGGCGTGGGTGTTCTGCGAGAGGAAGCGCTCGACGCGACGGGCGCGCGAGACCACGAGCTTGTCCTCTTCACCCAGCTCGTCGATGCCGAGGATCGCGATGATGTCCTGGAGGTCCTTGTACTTCTGCAGGATCCCCTTGACGCGGCTGGCCGCGTCGTAGTGGTCCTGCGAGATGTAGCGCGGGTCCAGGATGCGGGACGTGGAGTCCAGCGGGTCCACGGCCGGGTAGATGCCCTTCTCCGAGATCGGACGGGAGAGAACCGTCGTCGCGTCGAGGTGGGCGAACGTGGTGGCCGGGGCCGGGTCGGTCAGGTCGTCCGCGGGGACGTAGATCGCCTGCATCGAGGTGATCGAGTGACCACGCGTCGAGGTGATGCGCTCCTGGAGCACACCCATCTCGTCGGCCAGGGTCGGCTGGTAACCCACCGCGGACGGCATACGGCCGAGCAGCGTGGAGACCTCGGAACCGGCCTGCGTGAAGCGGAAGATGTTGTCGATGAAGAGCAGCACGTCCTGCTTCTGCACATCGCGGAAGTACTCCGCCATGGTCAGCGCGGACAGGGCCACGCGCAGACGCGTCCCCGGCGGCTCGTCCATCTGGCCGAAGACCAGCGCGGTCTTGTCCAGAACGCCCGACTCGGTCATCTCGTCGATGAGGTCGTTGCCCTCACGGGTGCGCTCACCGACACCGGCGAACACCGACACACCGTCGTGCAGCTTCGCCACACGCATGATCATTTCCTGGATGAGGACCGTCTTGCCGACGCCCGCACCACCGAACAGACCGATCTTGCCTCCCTTGACGTACGGGGTCAGCAGGTCGACGACCTTCAGGCCGGTCTCGAACATCTCGGTCTTGGACTCGAGCTGGTCGAAGGCCGGGGCCTTGCGGTGGATCGGCCAGCGCTCGGTGACCTGGGACTCGGCCTCCGGCTCGTTCAGGATCTGACCGAGGGTGTTGAACACCTTGCCCTTGGTCACGTCACCGACGGGGACGGTGATGCCCGCGCCCGTGTCGGTCACCGCGGCCTGGCGGACCAGGCCGTCGGTGGGCTGCATCGAGATCGCGCGGACCACGCCGTCACCCAGGTGCTGGGCGACCTCGAGGGTCAGCGTCTTACGAGCGCCGGCCTCGGCCGGGTCGTCGACATCGACGTGCAGGGCGTTGTAGATCTCCGGCATCGCGTCGACGGGGAACTCCACGTCGACGACCGGGCCGATGACCCGGGCGACGCGGCCCGTGGCAGCGGCCGTCTCAACTGTCGTCGTCATTACTTGTCACTCCCCGCGGACGCGTCGGCCAGGGCACTCGCACCGCCGACGATCTCGCTGATTTCCTGGGTGATTTCGGCCTGGCGGGCCGCGTTGGCAAGCCGGGAGAGGCTCTTGATGAGGTCTCCGGCGTTGTCGGTCGCCGACTTCATCGCACGGCGGCGGGCAGCGTGCTCGGAAGCGGCGGCCTGCAGCAGTGCGTTGTAGATACGGCTCTCGACGTAGCGCGGCAGAAGGGCGTCGAGGACGTCCTCGGCCGACGGCTCGAAGTCGAACAGCGGAAGGATCTCGCCCTTCGTACCGTCCTCCTCCACGACCTTGTCGAGCGACAGCGGAAGCATCCGGCCGTCGACCGCGTTCTGCGTCATCATCGACACGAATTCCGTGAAGACGATGTGCAGCTCGTCGACGCCGCCCTCGGCCGTGTCCTTCTGGATGGCCTCGATGAGGGGCTCGGCGATCTTCTTGGCGTCCGCGTACTCGGGACTGTCCGTGAAGCCGGTCCAC
Source organism: Streptomyces sp. SirexAA-E (assembly GCF_000177195.2). Classification (GTDB taxonomy): domain Bacteria; phylum Actinomycetota; class Actinomycetes; order Streptomycetales; family Streptomycetaceae; genus Streptomyces; species Streptomyces flavovirens. Next base: position 5,047,259 of record NC_015953.1, on the reverse strand, counting down.
GACTCGGTGACCTTGCGCTCACGGAAGCCGTAGTACGCGACACCCTTGCGGCCGACGATGTACGTGTCGACCTCCTTGCCCTCGGCCGCCAGCCGCTCCCGGAGCCGCTCCGCCGCCTTGATGGCGTTGGAGGAGTAGCCGCCGGCCAGACCGCGGTCGCTCGTGAGGAGCAGGACCGCCGCCCGGGCCGGAGCCTCGGCCTCGGTGGTGAGCGGATGGTTGGTGGTCGAGCCGGTCGCCACCGCGGTCACCGCACGGGTGAGCTCGGTCGCGTACGGCATCGACGCCGCCACCTTGCGCTGCGCCTTGACGATGCGCGAGGCGGCGATCATCTCCATCGCCTTGGTGATCTTCTTGGTCGCGGTGACGGCTTGGATGCGGCGCTTGTAAACGCGAAGCTGAGCGCCCATCGATCAGCCCTCGCCCAGGAGCTTGCCGTCCGAGGTCTCGAACTGCTGCTTGAAGGCGGCGATCGCGTCGGCGATCGACTGCAGCGTGTCGTCGGACATCTTGCCGCCCTCGGCGATGCTGGTCAGGAGGTCCTTGCGCTCGCGGCGCAGGAACTCCAGCAGCTCGGTCTCGAAGCGACGGATGTCCTCGACCGGGACGTCGTCCATCTTGCCCGTGGTGCCGGCCCAGACGGAGACGACCTGCTCCTCCATCGGGAACGGGGCGTACTGCGCCTGCTTCAGCAGCTCGACCATGCGCTTACCGCGCTCCAGCGACGCCTTGGAGGCCGCGTCCAGGTCGGAACCGAAGGCGGCGAACGCCTCCAGCTCGCGGTACTGGGCGAGGTCCACACGCAGTCGGCCGGAGACCTGCTTCATGGCCTTGTGCTGGGCGGAGCCACCGACGCGGGAGACCGAGATACCGACGTTGAGCGCCGGACGCTGACCCGCGTTGAACAGGTCGGACTCCAGGAAGCACTGGCCGTCGGTGATGGAGATGACGTTGGTCGGGATGAACGCCGACACGTCGTTCGCCTTGGTCTCGACGATCGGGAGGCCCGTCATCGAACCGGCGCCCAGGTCGTCGGAGAGCTTGGCGCAGCGCTCCAGCAGACGCGAGTGCAGGTAGAAGACGTCGCCCGGGTAGGCCTCGCGGCCCGGCGGGCGGCGCAGCAGCAGCGACACGGCGCGGTAGGCGTCGGCCTGCTTCGACAGGTCGTCGAAGATGATCAGGACGTGCTTGCCGGCGTACATCCAGTGCTGGCCGATGGCCGAACCGGTGTACGGCGCCAGGTACTTGAAGCCGGCCGGGTCGGACGCCGGGGCGGCGACGATGGTCGTGTACTCCAGGGCGCCGGCCTCTTCGAGGGCACCGCGCACGGAGGCGATGGTGGAGCCCTTCTGACCGATGGCGACGTAGATGCAGCGCACCTGCTTGTTGACGTCGCCCGAGCGCCAGTTGTCGCGCTGGTTGATGATCGTGTCGACGGCCAGGGCGGTCTTGCCGGTCTGACGGTCACCGATGATCAGCTGACGCTGGCCACGGCCGATCGGCACCATGGCGTCGACGGCCTTGTAGCCGGTCTGCATCGGCTCGTGGACCGACTTGCGGACCATGACGCCGGGGGCCTGCAGCTCGAGGGCGCGACGGCTTTCGGTCGCGATCTCGCCGAGACCGTCGATCGGGTTGCCGAGCGGGTCGACGACGCGGCCGAGGTAACCCTCGCCGACGCCGACGGAGAGCACCTCGCCGGTGCGCTGCACCGACTGGCCCTCCTCGATTCCGCTGAACTCGCCGAGGACGATCGCACCGATCTCGCGCTCCTCGAGGTTGAGGGCGAGACCGAGGGTTCCGTCCTCGAACTTCAGCAGCTCGTTCGCCTGGGCCGAGGGAAGGCCCTCGACCTTCGCGATGCCGTCACCGGCAACGCTGACCGTACCGACCTCCTCGCGCGAGGCCGCGTCCGGCTGGTACGACTGGACAAAGTTATCCAGTGCGTCCCGGATCTCCTCCGGCCGGATCGTGAGCTCCGCCATCTGGGTTCCCTGCTCTCCTTGTTGGGCCCGAAGTTTCTCAGTGGGGTCTGGGGGCGACCCCCAGGAATCTTCTGCAATTTCTGCACGGCCCAACCGGGCCGCTGTTCTTGCTCGTTCAGTTGGTGCGGTGCGTGCGCTGCGCGCTGTCAGCCGGCCATCCTGCGGGTGACCTCTTCGAGGCGCTCCGCGATCGTGCCGTTGATGACCTCGTCACCGACGCGCACCGAGATCCCGCCGAGGACCGCGGGGTCCACGTCCAGGTTCAGGTGCATCGTGCGGCCGTAGATCTTCGCCAGGGCCGCGCCGAGGCGCTGCTTCTGGCGGTCGGACAGCGGCACCGCCGAGGTGACGACGGCGACCGCGCGCTCCCGGCGCTCCGCGGCGAGCTTGGACAGGGACTCGAGTCCCTCCTCCAGGCTACGTCCACGGGGCTGCGTCACGAGACGCGTGACCACGCGCTCGGTGACCGGCTGCGCCTTGCCGCCGAGCAGCCGGTGCAGCAGCTCGCTCTTGGCCGAGGCCGTGGCCGCCCGGTCGGTCAGGGCCGACCGCAGCGCGACGTCCGAGGCGACGATCCGGCCGAACCGGAACAGCTCGTCCTCGACGTCGTCGAGCGCACCGGCGCGCTGGGCCGCGGTGAAGTCCGCGGTGTTCGCCAGTTCCTCGACCGAGTCCACCAGGTCGCGCGAACGCGACCAGCGGGACCGGACCATGCCGGAGACCAGGTCCACGGCTTCGCCGCCCACCTGACCGCGCAGCAGTCGCCCGGCGAGCTCGGCCTTGGCCTCGCCGCCCTGCGACGGGTCGGTGAGGACCCGGCGCAGCGACACCTCGCGGTGGAGCAGCGCGGTGACGGCCGCCAGCTCCTCGGCGAGCTTCCCGGCGTCGACCGACGTGGAGTCGGTCAGCGCGTCGAGACGCTCACGTGCGGAAGCCAGTGCCTCGCGGCTCGCTCCGTTCATCGGACGGCCTCGGCCTTCGCCTCGAGCTCGTCGAGGAATCGGTCGACGGTGCCGCTCTGCCGGGCGTGGTCCTCGAGGGACTCGCCGACGAGCTTGCCGGCCAGGGCGGTGGCGAGCGTGCCCACGTCCTGACGCAGCGCGGAGGCCGCGGCCTTGCGGTCGGCCTCGATCTGGGCGTGGCCGGCGGCGATGATCTCCTCGCGCTGCCGCTGACCTTCCGCCCTCATCTCCTGGATGATGACGGCACCCTGCTCCTGCGCCTCCTGGCGCAGGCGGGCGGCCTCGTGCCGGGCCTCGGCGAGCTGAGCCTTGTACTGCTCAAGAACGCTCTGGGCCTCGGTCTGGGCCGCTTCGGCCTTCTCGATTCCGCCTTCGATGGCCTCGCGGCGCTCTTCCAGAACCTTGTTGATGTTCGGGAGGAGCTTCTTCGCGAGGAAGCCGAAGACGATGGCGAAGGCGATCAGGCCGATGATGATCTCGGGGACCGCCGGGAGCAGCGGATTCTGGATCTCTCCCTCGGCCGCCAGCTGTAGGGCGTTCACATCAATGCCTTTCGTCGCATCGGGCAGTCGGAATGCGGCGAATTAGTCGACCGGGTAGACGAAGGGCATGACGAGACCGATCAGGGCGAGCGCCTCACAGAGGACGAAGCCGAGGATCTGGTTCGAACGGATCAGGCCGGCGGCCTCGGGCTGACGGGCCAGCGCCTGGGTGCCGTTACCGAAGATGATGCCGACGCCGACGCCGGGGCCGATCGCGGCGAGGCCGTAGCCGATGGAACCGAGGTTGCCCGTGATGTTGACGGCGGCGAGGGTCTCAAGAGCGGACATGCCGTTTCTTCCTTCTCTTTCAGAACCGGTGGGGGTTGGCCACCGGACGACTATCGGGGGTGGAGCTGAGCCGGATCAGTGGTGCTCGGCGAGAGCGCCCTGAATGTAGTTGCAGGCCAGGAGGACGAACACGTAGGCCTGCAGCGCCTGGATGAACAGCTCGAAGGCGGTCATCAGGATGGTCATCACGAACGAGACACCTGCGTAGGCGATGCCGATGCCGTTCAGCAGGTACCAGCTGGCGATGGTGAAGATCAGCAGCAGCACGTGGCCGGCGAACATGTTGGCGAACAGTCGCACGGCGTGGGTGAACGGCCGGATCAGCAGGTTCGACATGAGCTCGATGAGCATGACGAACGGGAGAGCCGGGCCGATCGACTTGTCGTAGCCCGAGATGTTCTTCCAGCCGCCGACGAAGCCGTGGCGCTTGAAGGTCAGGCTGACCCAGAGGACGTACACGATCGCGGCCAGCGCCACCGGGAACCCGATGACCGAGACCACCGGGAACTGGGCGAGCGGGATGATGGCCCAGAGGTTCATGATCCAGATGAAGAAGAACAGCGAGACCATGAGGGGCACGTACTTCTTGCCCTCACGCTTGCCGAGCGTCTCGTAGACCACACCGGTGCGGATGAAGTCGTAACCCGCCTCCGCCACCATCTGGAGCTTTCCGGGGATCAGCTTCGGCTTGTTGAAAGCCGCCCAGAAGAAACCGACGACGACGACGGTGCTCAGGACCGCCAGCAGCATCGGCTTGTTGATCTCGATGCCGCCGACGGTGGCCATCGGCTCGAAAACAAAGGAGTGCAGGCCAGGAGCCGGGAAACCACATCCGTCGAAGATGTGGCAGTCGGTCTCGAAGGCGAGCACCGTCGTCGGGTCAGCACTCACCGCGGGCTCCTTCAGCGTGGCGCATAGGTACGGCAACCTCGTTGTGTCGGCGCGGCAAGCAGCCGCTGGTCGGCACTGGACTGGTGTTACGGATGGGGGGGCGGCTCAGGCATGACGCCTCGCGATGAAGCAGGCGCCGATTCGGATGCCCGCGCCCGCAGTGCCGCAGTTGGCACCGGACGATAGCAGGGTCTCGAACGCGCGCTTATCCCGGCCCTACCCCTCACGTCGACGACCCCGTGTTCTCGGGCTTCTTGGCCACGGACGGTTCCGGTTCGACGTAAAGGATCTTCGTCTTCATGTGGACGCGGATCTGGGCCGCGACCCAGGTGAGGGTCGCGACGATGATCGACGCGGCGAACGCCCTCGGGTTGAAGAGTGTCGTGTCCTTGAAGGCGGCCACGAAGACGAAGAGCAGCAGCAGTTCGGTCGTGTACAGCACGAGTCCCATGGACTGGAACAGGTGCGGCAGGGACTTCGCGGTGCGCTGCAGAACGGTGAGCCCGATCCCCATGAAGAGGATCACCACCAGCGTTCCGACCGCCGCTCCGATCGCCCCTTTGCCGCCCGCGAGCACACCGCAGACGGCGACGGTGACAGCACCGGCGGCGGCAGTGGGCACAGCGGTGTGGAGGAGAGTCCGGACGTCGTTGGACGGCATGGAGGTAGCTCCGCGTTGCAGGGGGTGGTCGGTGGTCGTCAGGGACGAGCGTAGGCCCGGTCGAAGTCGGTGCCTCAGGCCGAGGACGCTTTTCCTCAGTGTCCATCGACCGTTTCACCGGGCTTCGTGAACGGTATCACAAACTATTTGATGAGGTCTTTACCCGAAAGGTGTGCCCGCTGTCACACATGAGGACTAAGCCGCGCGTGTGCGCCGAGCACCACCATACTTCGCGTGGTAATGGGGTTTTGCGCCCGAAACGTCAACGGGACGAATCGGCACGGTCACGATTCGAAAAGCGCGAACGGGGGCCGATCGCGGTCGCGCCGTTGACGCCGGACACTCCGACGGCCACAGGCGTGCGTTCCGGAGCCTGGGAAGCCATCTCGGGTCCCTCCGGCGGCTGTTGGCCCTCCGCCTCGGTCCCGGCCTCCGCCGCGGCCTGTCGGCGGCGCCGGTAGCGCGGCGGCACGAAGGCCTCGGCCCAGCGCGGTGCGCGCGGGGTGAAGCGCGGCATGAGCAGCAGGATCAGTCCCACCGCGCTCAGCCCGACGATGACCAGCACGATCCACAGGGACGTCGAGTGCACGGAGTAGCCGACGGCGCCGAACGCGATCAGCGCGGACCAGAAGTACATGATCAGCACGGACCGGCTGTGCGAGTGCCCGATCTCCAGCAGCCGGTGGTGCAGGTGCCCGCGGTCGGCCGCGAAGGGCGACTGCCCGTTCCAGGTGCGCCGCACGATGGCGAGCACCAGGTCGGCCGCCGGGATCGCGATGATGGTCAGCGGCAGCAGCAGCGGGATGAAGACGGGCAGCATCGCGTGGGTCGCCGCGCGCTCGCCGCCCGCGAAGAGGTTCATCAGGTCGGGGTCGACCTGACCGGTCACCGAGATCGCGCCCGCCGCCAGCACCAGGCCGATCAGCATGGACCCCGAGTCGCCCATGAAGATCCGGGCCGGGTGCATGTTGTGCGGCAGGAAGCCGAGGCACATGCCCATCAGGATCGCCGCGAAGAGCGTGGCGGGGGCCGCGGCCTCGATCCCGTACCCGTACCAGAGCCGGTAGGTGTACAGGAAGAACGCGGCGGAGGCGATGCACACCATGCCGGCCGCGAGACCGTCCAGGCCGTCCACGAAGTTGACCGCGTTGATGGTGATGACCACCAGGGCCACCGTCAGCAGCGTGCCCTGCCACTGGGTGAGGGCGACCGTGCCGACGCCCGGGATGGGCAGCCACAGGATCGTCAGACCCTGGATGACCATGACGGCGGCGGCGATCATCTGGCCGCCGAGCTTGATCAGCGCGTCGATCTCGAACTTGTCGTCCAGGACACCGATCAGCCAGATCAGGGCGGCACCCGAGAGCAGGGCCCGCGGCTCGCTGGAGAGTTCGAAGACGCTGTTCAGGTTGAACAGATGGTCCGCGACGATCAGCCCGGCGCACAGTCCGCCGAACATGGCGATGCCACCGAGCCGCGGTGTCGGTTCCCGGTGTACGTCGCGCGCCCGGATCGCGGGCATCGCCCCGACCGCGATGGCGAACTTCCGCACCGGTCCGGTCAGCAGATAGGTCACCGCAGCCGTGACACAGAGCGTCAGCAGGTAATCACGCACGGGCTGCCCCACAGATTTCGCCGGCCATCTCAGCCCCACACCCTAGTCCCATGAACAGGGACTCCAGGGCACGGGTGATGGTTGCACAGGCTTCGCCTACCCCGGATACGGGGGATTGCGACCGGTCAGCTCACCCACCTCGGCGCGCAGCCGGCCCGCGTCGTCCCCCTCCCGGACGGCCGCGCCGAACAGCGCGGCGATGCGCGCCATGTCCGCCTCGTCCATCCCCTGGGTGGTGACGGCCGCGGTGCCGAGCCTCAGGCCCCGGGTGTCACCGTGGGGCAGGGCGCAGGTGTCGAGCACCATCCCGGCGGCCATGAGCCGGTCCCGGGCGGTGCGGCCGTCGACGCCCAGCGGAGCGGGGTCCACGACGACGAGGTGGGTGTCCGTGCCGTCCGTGGTCACGTCGAAGCCCTCCGCCTCCAGACCGGCCGCCAGGGCCCGCGCGTGGGCCACCACATGGTGGGCGTAGACCGCGAACGCGGGGGTCGCCGCCTCGCCGAAGGCGACCGCCTTGGCCGCGACGGTGTGCATCTGGGCACCGCCCTGCGTGAACGGGAACACCGCGCGGTCGATCCGCTCCGCCAGCTCCGCGCCGCACAGGATCATGCCGCCGCGCGGCCCCCGCAGCACCTTGTGCGTCGTGGCGCACACCACGTCCGCGTACGGCACGGGGCTGGGCGCCGCTCCCCCGGCGATCAGCCCCATCGGGTGGGCGGCGTCGGCGATCAGGTAGGCGCCCACCTCGTCGGCGATCTCGCGGAAGGTCTCGTAGTCGGGGTGCCGGGGGTAGGAGATCGAACCGCAGACGATCGCCTTGGGCCGCCGGGCCCGGGCCAGGGCGCGCACCTGGGTGTGGTCGATCAGCCCGCTGTCCGGGTCGACGCCGTAGCCGGCGAACTCGAACCAGCGGCCGGAGAAGTTCCCCGGGGCGCCGTGGGTGAGGTGTCCGCCATGGGCGAGCCCCATCGCCAGCACCGTGTCGCCGGGGCGCAGCAGCGCGGCGTAGGCGGCCAGGACGGCGGAGGAGCCGGAGTGCGGCTGCACGTTGGCGTGGTCCGCGCCGAAGAGCGTGGTGGCACGCCGGACGGCGACGCGTTCGACGGCGTCGGCCTGCTCGCAGCCGCCGTGGTGGCGGGCACCGGGGTACCCCTCGGCGTACTTGTTGGCGAGCGGGGAGCCGAGGGCGGCCAGGACGGCGGGCGAGGTGAAGTTCTCTGCCGCGACGAGCTGGAGGGTGCTCGACTGACGGCCGGACTCGGCCAGCAGGATGCCGGCGACCTCGGGGTCCTCGTGGAGCAGGGCGTCGAAGTCCTGGGGCAGGGCGGCGTCCGCGGATGCGGCTGGAGTGGTGACCGGCATGGGACGGCTCCGGGCCTGTGGAGGTGGGGCGCTGGTGTCCGCTCCAATGTAGGCCGGTGCCCGGCCCCCTGCCCGCTGCCGTGCGGGCCCGTACGCCGGTCGGCGCACCGGAGACGGGTCGGGGGGTCAGTGCGGGGCGCTGACGCCCGTCAGGGCGGTCACGACCGGGTCGAGCGCCTGGCTGATCTCGTCACCGACGGAGCGGAAGAACGTGATCGGCGCGCCGTAGGGGTCGTAGACCTCGTCGGCCTCGGCGGTGGGGGCCAGCAGCCAGCCGCGCAGGGCGGCGGCGGCGCGCACCAGGGCCCGGGCGCGCTCGACGACGCCCTCCTCGCGGGCGTCGGGCAGCGTCGCCGGGTCGATGGCCCGCACGAGGCGGGTGAACTCCTTGAGCGTGAAGGTGCGCAGTCCCGCGGAGTGGCCCATGGAGATCACCTGGGCGCGGTGGTCGCGGGTGGCGGTGAGCACCAGGTCGGCGCGGATCACGTGCTCGTCCAGGAGTTCGCGGCCGACGAACCCGGTGGCGTCGGCGCCGAAGTCGGCGAGCACGACCTCCGCGTTGGCCTCCATGGGCGCGCCCTCGTGGCCCCAGGTGCCGGCGCTCTCCACGATGAGGCCGCCGCTGAGCGGGTCGCCGAGGCGGTCCACCAGGGCGTGGCGGGTCAGCCGCTCGGTGATGGGCGAGCGGCAGACGTTGCCGGTGCTGACGTGGAGGATGCGGAAAGTGTGGTCCTGCCCCGCTATGCCACGCCCCTCAGGGGCGATCAACTGGCCACCTCGAGGTCGGGTACGACCTTGCGCAGTTCCTCGACGGAGAGCGCGCCGGCCCGCAGGAGCACGGGCACCTTGCCGGTGACGTCGACGATCGAGGACGGCACGATGCCGGGGGTCGGGCCGCCGTCGAGGTAGACGGAGACGGAGTCGCCGAGCATGTCCTGGGCGGCGTCGCAGGTCTCCGGCGAGGGGTGGCCGGTGAGGTTGGCGCTGGAGACGCCCATCGGGCCGACCTCGGTGAGCAGCTCGATGGCCACCGGGTGCAGGGGCATCCGTACGGCGACCGTGCCGCGGGTGTCACCGAGGTCCCACTGGAGCGAGGGCTGGTGCCGGGCGACGAGGGTGAGGGCGCCGGGCCAGAACGCGTCGACGAGCTCCCATGCCTCTTCGGAGAAGTCGGTGACCAGGCCGTGCAGGGTGTTCGGGGAGCCGATCAGGACGGGGGTCGGCATGTTCCGGCCACGGCCCTTGGCGGCGAGCAGGTCGGCGATGCCCTCGGAACTGAAGGCGTCCGCGCCGATCCCGTACACGGTGTCGGTGGGCAGCACGACCAGTTCGCCGCGGCGAACGGCGGACGCGGCCTCACGCAGGCCGGTCGTACGGTCGGTCGCGTCGTTGCAGTCGTATCGCCGTGCCATCAGCCGGCCTCCTCGGACGTGTACAGGTCTGGTGGACAGGTCTCTTGCGGTTCCGGTGCCCCCGGGGTCACGGCATGGCCTTGCGGGCCGTCGCGAACCGGGGTCGGTTGTTCAGGTCGGGGTGGTCGGCCGCGTCGGCCCAGCCCCGCTCCTCGGTGAAGATCCACGGCACCTGGCCGCCCTGGGTGTCGGCGTGCTCGATGACGACGAGGCCGCCGGGGCGCAGCAGGCGGTGGGCGGTGCGCTCGATGCCGCGGATGGTGTCGAGGCCGTCCTCGCCCGAGAAGAGCGCCATCTGCGGGTCGTGGTCGCGGGCCTCGGGTGCCACGTACTCCCACTCGGTGAGCGGGATGTACGGCGGGTTGGAGATGACCAGGTCGACCTGGCCGTCGAACTCGGGGAGGGCGCTCAGGGCGTCCTGGCGGTGCAGGGTGACCCTGGACCCCTCGGCGTTCTTCCGGGTCCACCTCAGGGCGTCCTCGGAGAGCTCCACGCCGTGCACGCGCGAGCGCGGCACCTCCTGTGCCATGGCCAGGGCGATGGCGCCGGAGCCGGTGCAGAGGTCGACGATGAGCGGTTCGACGACGTCCATCGCGCGGACGGCGTCTATGGCCCAGCCGACGACGGACTCGGTCTCCGGCCGGGGCACGAAGACCCCGGGGCCGACCTGGAGCTCCAGGTAGCGGAAGAAGGCGCGTCCGGTGATGTGCTGAAGCGGCTCGCGCGCCTCGCGGCGGGCCACGGTCTCCCAGTAGCGCGCGTCGAAGTCGGCGTCCGGCACGTTGTGCAGCTCGCCCCGCTTGACGCCGTGCACGAACGCGGCGAGTTCCTCGGCGTCGAATCGCGGGGAGGGGACACCGGCGTCGGCCAGCCGCTGGGCGGCCTGGGCCACCTCGGCGAGCAGCAGGTTCATCGCGGTTCTCCGTACGGGTTCACGGGCGGTTCACGAGCGGGCTGGGGGGCTCGGGCGCCTACGCGGCGGCGAGCTTGGCGGCGGAGTCGGCGTCCACGCAGGCCTGGATGACGGCGTCGAGGTCGCCGTCGAGGACCTGGTCGAGGTTGTACGCCTTGAAGCCGACGCGGTGGTCGGAGATCCGGTTCTCCGGGAAGTTGTACGTGCGGATCTTCTCGGAGCGGTCCACGGTGCGCACCTGGCTGCGGCGCACGTCCGACGCCTCCTGCTCGGCTGCCTCCTGGGCGGCGGCCAGCAGCCGGGAGCGCAGGATGCGCATGGCCTGCTCCTTGTTCTGGAGCTGGCTCTTCTCGTTCTGGCAGGAGGCGACGACACCGGTGGGCAGGTGCGTGATGCGCACCGCGGAGTCGGTGGTGTTGACGGACTGGCCGCCGGGACCGGACGAGCGGTAGACGTCGATGCGGAGGTCGTTGGCGTGGATCTCGACGTCGACCTCCTCCGCCTCGGGCGTGACGAGCACACCGGCGGCCGAGGTGTGGATGCGGCCCTGGGACTCGGTGGAGGGCACGCGCTGCACGCGGTGCACGCCGCCCTCGTACTTCATCCGCGCCCAGACGCCCTGGCCGGGCTCGGTGGCCCCGTTGCCGCCCTTGGTCTTCACGGCGACCTGGACGTCCTTGTAGCCGCCGAGCTCGGACTCGGTGGAGTCGATGATCTCGGTCTTCCAGCCGACGCGCTCGGCGTAACGCAGGTACATCCGCAGCAGGTCGCCGGCGAACAGGGCGGATTCGTCGCCGCCCGCGCCCGCCTTGATCTCCAGGAGGACGTCCTTGTCGTCACTGGGGTCGCGCGGGACCAGGAGGAGCCGGAGCTTCTCGGTGATCTCCTCGCGCTGCTTCTCCAGTTCCTTGACCTCTGCGGCGAAGTCCGGGTCGTCGGCGGCGAATTCACGGGCGGTCTCGATGTCGTCACCGGTCCGCTTCCAGGCCCGGTACGTGGAGATGACGGGGGTCAGCTCCGCGTAGCGCTTGTTGAGCTTGCGCGCGTTGGCCTGGTCGGCGTGGACCGACGGATCGGAGAGCTTCTTCTCCAGATCGGCGTGCTCGCCGATCAGTTCCTCGACCGCCTCGAACATCTCCGGGCTCCTGGTTCCGTGCGTCATACGTCTGCGGGCCTGCTGGACGGCCGGCCGCCGGTGGCGGTACAGCCGGAAAAAACGCCGGTCCCGGCGCCCCCGCAAGAGGGCCCCGGGAACCGGCGCAGTGGCTCGCTACTTGCCGGCGGTGCCGGCGGCCTTGCCGAAGCGGGCCTCGAAGCGGGCCACGCGGCCACCGGTGTCGAGGATCTTCTGCTTGCCCGTGTAGAACGGGTGGCACTCGGAGCAGACGTCGGCACGGATGGCGCCGCCGTCGATGGTGCTCCGGGTGGTGAACGAGGCACCGCAGGTGCAGCTGACCTGGGTCTCGACGTACTCGGGGTGAATGTCGCGCTTCAAGGTGTCTCCTAGATTCGGGAGGGCGCCGGGTCGCACGCGCGGATTGCGCGTCCGTGAACCGGGGCCGACGGACCAGTCTGCCAGGACCGGCCGTATCTCCCAAAACGAGGAGGGGGACGTGACTATTCCCGTACTGTCCGGGTACGTTACGCGACCGCCCGGTGACCGGAAGGCGTCGTCCGCCGGGCCGTCACCGTACGACCTCGCTCGCGTCCCCCTTGTCGCCGGCCGACCGCGCGGTGGCGGACGCCGGGATCGGCCGGTCGTGCGCGAGCGCCGCCCACAGCTGCCGTCCGGCCTCCTCCTGCGGCAGTACGCGGTTGGGGTCGGCCGGGTCGTACTCCACGGGCAGCGTGACCATGTCCACGTTCTTCGGGCCGAGGCCCTTGAGGCCGTTCGCGAAGCCGGTGAGCTTCTTGACGCTGGCCAGTCCCGAGTCCGTGGTGACGGCCTTGGTGGCGGTGTCGGCGAGCCCGAAGAGCGTCTTGGGGCTGGAGAACACCCCGACCCCCTTCGCCTGGGCCATCAGTGCCTTGACGAAGGCCTGCTGGAGCTGGATGCGTCCCAGGTCGCTGCCGTCGCCGACGCTTTTGCGGGTGCGGACCAGACCCAGTGACTGCTCCCCGGTCAGGGTGTGGGTGCCCGGGTCGAGCCGCAGGTGGCTGTGGGAGTCGTCGATGGCCTGCGCGGTGGTGATCCGCACGCCGCCGAGCTCGTCGACGATCTTCTTGAAGCCGGTGAAGTCGACCTCGACGTAGTGGTCCATGCGGATGCCCGACATCGCCTCGACGGTCTTGACCGCGCAGGCCGGCCCGCCGACCTCGTACGCCGTGTTGAACATCGCCTTGCTCTCGGCCCCGACCTCCCGGCCGGTCGTGTCGCTGGTGCAGGCGGGGCGGTCGACGAGGGTGTCCCGGGGGACGGAGACCACGTCGGCCGAGGTGTGCCCCTTGTCGACGTGGACGACCATCGCGGTGTCCGAACGCGCGGCGCCCTCGTCGGCGCCGTAGGCGGAGTTGGCGCCGGAGCGGGAGTCCGAGCCCAGCACCAGGATGTCCTGGGAGCCGTCGTCGACGTCGTCCGGGCGGTCGGCGCCGAGTGCGGCGTCGATGTCCACGGCCTCGATGTTGCCGTTGAGCGTGAGATAGGCGTAACCGAGCCCGGAGCCCCCGACGACGACCACGGCGGCCCCGGCCCACAGCGCGACGTTCCTCGTCCGCCTGCCCCGGGACGGCTTCCTGCGGCGGCGGCCGGTGCCGCGTATTCGGCCGGTGCTGCTGCGCTGCTCGCTCATGCGACTCCCTCGTTGCCTTCCTCGCTGCTTGTCCCCCTGCCGTGGTCCACGGGCACGGTCCGGCGCCCCTGGGCGGAGCACCGGAGCAGCCAGCAGCCTCGCACAACGGGCTGTGGCCCCCGTCCGGGGACGGGGGCCACGCGGGGCGGGGACGGGCGGACGGGGAATTCGGTCTCACCAGCGGTTTTCGGCCCGGGGCGGGCGCCGCCGGGGGCAGGGCCCGCCCGGTGCCGGTGTGGCCAAGGTCTCGGACCTGCGGCGGCCCGGGCCGTCGAGCGCAGGACAGCGCACTGCCCCCGTCACCGGGGTGACGGGGGCAGTGCGGGTGATCGCTGGTGCGACGTCAGTCGTTGCCGTTGCCCGGCGCCGGCGTCGTCTTCTGGATCTGGAGCAGGAACTCCGCGTTGGACTGCGTCTTCTTCATGCGGTCCAGGAGCAGCTCGATCGCCTGCTGCTGGTCGAGCGCGTGCAGCACCCGGCGCAGCTTCCAGACGATGGCCAGTTCGTCGCTGCCGAGCAGGATCTCTTCCTTGCGCGTGCTGGACGCGTCGACGTCCACCGCCGGGAAGATGCGCTTGTCGGAGAGCTTCCGGTCGAGCTTGAGCTCCATGTTGCCGGTGCCCTTGAACTCCTCGAAGATCACCTCGTCCATGCGCGAGCCGGTCTCGACGAGCGCGGTGGCCAGGATGGTCAGCGAGCCGCCGTCCTCGATGTTGCGCGCGGCACCGAAGAAGCGCTTCGGCGGGTAGAGCGCGGTCGAGTCGACACCACCGGACAGGATGCGGCCGGAGGCGGGTGCCGCCAGGTTGTAGGCGCGTCCCAGACGGGTGATCGAGTCCAGCAGGACGACCACGTCGTGTCCCAGCTCCACGAGGCGCTTGGCGCGCTCGATGGCGAGCTCGGCGACGGTGGTGTGGTCCTCGGCGGGACGGTCGAAGGTCGAGGAGATGACCTCGCCCTTCACCGACCGCTGCATGTCGGTGACCTCTTCCGGACGCTCGTCGACCAGGACGACCATCAGGTGGCACTCGGGGCTGTTGACCGTGATCGCGTTGGCGATGGCCTGAAGGATCATGGTCTTACCGGTCTTCGGCGGGGCCACGATCAGACCGCGCTGGCCCTTGCCGATCGGGGCGACCAGGTCGATGATCCGGGTGGTCAGGATGTTGGAGTCCGTCTCCAGACGGAGCCTGTCCTGGGGGTAGAGCGGCGTCAGCTTCTGGAACTCGGGGCGGCCGCGGCCGGTCTCCGGCGCCATGCCGTTCACCGAGTCGAGGCGGACCAGCGCGTTGAACTTCTCGCGGCGCTCGCCGTCCTTGGGCTGGCGCACCGCGCCGGTGACGTGGTCGCCCTTGCGCAGGCCGTTCTTGCGGACCTGGGCCAGCGAGACGTACACGTCGTTCGGGCCGGGCAGGTAGCCGGAGGTCCGGATGAAGGCGTAGTTGTCGAGGATGTCAAGGATGCCCGCGACGGGGATCAGGACGTCGTCGTCGGCGACCTGGACGTCCGTCGCGAAGTCGTCGCGGCCACGACGGCCCCGGCGGTCGCGGTAACGGCCCCGACGGCCGCGGCGGCCGCCCTCGTCGTCGTACCCGTCGTCGTGCTGGCCGCCGCCGCCACCGCTCTGCTGGCCCTGGCCGCCGCCCTGCTGGCCCTGACGGCGTCCGCCGCCCTGCTGGCCCTGGTCGTCGCCCTTGCCGCGGCGGTCGCGCTGGCGGTCGCGGCGGTCACCGCGACGGCCGTCCTGGCGGTCTCCGCGGCGGCCCTCGGCGTTGTCGGTCGCGGACTCGGCCTTCGCGTCGCCCTTGGCGTCGCCCTTCGCCTCGCCGCGCTCCCCGCGCTCGCCCTTGGCCTCGCCGCGCTCCTCGGCGCGGTCCTGCCGGCCCTCGGTCCGCGGCTCGGCCTGCGGCTCCGTCCTGGCCTCGCTCTTCGTCTCGGGGCTGCCCGCCTGCGCGGTCGCCCGGCGGCGGCGTCGCTCGCCCGCGGGCTGGTCGTCGCTGGCCGGCTGGCCCGGGATGTCGATCTGCTGCTGGGCGGCGGCCTTGTCGGCCGGCGCGGCGGCGGCGCTCTCGTCGCCCGTACGCGCCTTCGAGGTGGCACGCCGCTTGGGCTTGCTCTCGGTCTCGGCGGCCGCGGGGGCGGCGGACTTGGCGGCGGCCTTGGGCGCGGCGGAGCCCCCGCCGGCCTGCGCCTCCTTGATGACCTCGATCAGCTGGCTCTTGCGCATCCGCGCAGTCCCCCTGATGCCGAGGCCGGACGCGACCTGCTGCAGCTCGGCCAGGACCATGCCCTCGAGGCCGGTGCCGGAGCGGCGGCGCCGTGCGGTGGTGCCAGTGGCAGCACCTTCGGCGGGCGCGGAGCTGTCGACGTTCTTGTCGGCAGTGGCGCCCATCAGATCGGTGGTGTCGCTCACGAAGGGTCCTTCCCTGGAGCGGACGTCGGCCTTCTGGCTCGGCGACCGGTTGTGCTGTCCGACTGCGGTCTGTTGATCGTGTCGATCGCGGACCTTGCCGGGGCGGTGGTCCGCCGGGTACGGCGGAGAGATGAAAGTGCGGGGTTCCGGCGCGAGATCCCCTGCTCGGCCCACTCCTGGACGAGCAAGAGGGTGTCGTGCCGGTTCCGGAGCGTGCTCGAAAGCTCAGGCGGGCTGCTCAGGCAGTCGGGGAGGCTCCCGGAAGAGTGGTGGTCCCGGAGGGGGACACGAAGCAACGCGCCACGAAGACGTCGATTGCTGACTTGAGGTTAACACTACCGGCTCCAACAAACATTCCCCCTCTCGTGCACCGGCAATCACGTGCGATTACGCGGCGAGCGGCAGCACACTCGCCCCTGCGGAATCGAGGGTGAGCCGGTTCGCGGCCCATCCCTCACCCGCCAGCTGCGCCACCTTGTCGGCCGATCCTTCCTCCGTCAGCGCGAGCACCGTGGGCCCGGCTCCGGAGATGACAGCGGGGACGCCGTCCGCGCGCAGCCGGTTCACCAGCTCCACGCTCTGCGGCATCGCCGGGCCCCGGTACTCCTGGTGGAGCCGGTCCTCGGTGGCCGCGAGCAGCAGCTCGGGGCGCCTGGTCAGGGCCTCGACGAGCAGGGCCGCGCGGCCGGCGTTCACGGCGGCGTCCACGTGGGGCACCGTGCGCGGCAGCAGGCCGCGGGCGGTCTCGGTGAGCACCGGTGTGGCCGGGACGAAGACCACCGGGACGACGGAGTCGGCGGGGTCCATCCGGATCGCCCTGGCGGCCGAACCGTCCATCCAGGCCAGGGTGAACCCGCCGAGCAGACAGGCAGCGACGTTGTCCGGGTGTCCCTCGATCTCGGTGGCCAGCTCCAGCAGGGCGGCGTCGTCGAGGCGGGCCTCGCCGCCCGTCGTCACGGCGCGGGCGGCGACGATCCCGGCGCAGATGGCGGCGGACGAGGAACCGAGGCCGCGGCCGTGCGGGATGCGGTTGGCGCAGACGATCTCCAGGCCGCGCGGCTGCCCGCCGAGCAGGTCGAAGGCGGTGCGCAGGGAGCGTACGAGCAGGTGGTTCTCGTCGCGGGGAAGCGTCGTCGCGCCCTCACCCGCGATGTCGATGTGCAGTCCGGAGTCGGCGACCCGGACGACCACGTCGTCGTAGAGGCCCAGCGAGAGGCCGAGGGCGTCGAAACCCGGGCCCAGATTGGCGCTGGTTGCGGGGACGCGCACCCGGACGGCGGCGGCTCGGAACGCGGGACCGGCCATCGGTTGGACGACTCTTCCTGTACGGCGGCGGGGATGGGTGGTGCGAGGTGTGCTGCGGCGTGCGTGGGGGCTTGTTGTACGAGGGTGGGATACCCGGCGGTCGCTACGGCGACTGCACCGCGGCAGGTGCGGCGGGGCGGGTTGGGTACAGCTTATCGAAGGAAGGTTCTGTGGCGACATAGGGCGCACAGGAGGCGCACGATGCGTGTCGCACGCCTCCTATGCGCTCTGCGCCCCTGGGCGCGAGGCCAGGGGCGCTGAGTGCCCGTCAGGCGAGGCCCAGCTTCTCCGCGGCGGCGGCAGCGTCGACCGGTACGGTGACCGGCTGCGGGGCGCCCGCGACGGCCCAGTCGGGGTCCTTGAGGCCGTTGCCCGTGACGGTGCAGACGATCTTCTGCCCGGGGTCGACCTTGCCCGCCTCCGCCGCCTTGAGCAGGCCGGCCACCGACGCCGCCGACGCGGGCTCGACGAAGACACCCTCCTGAGACGCCAACAGGCGGTAAGCGGAGAGGATCTGCCGGTCCGTCACCTCGTCGATGAATCCGCCGGACTCGTCCCGGGCGTTCAGCGCGAACTGCCAGGAGGCGGGGTTGCCGATGCGGATCGCGGTGGCGATGGTCGCCGGGTCCTTGACGACCTCGCCGCGCACGATGGGCGCGGAGCCGGACGCCTGGAAGCCCCACATGCGCGGGGTGCGCGAGGAGACGGCGTCGGCCGCGTACTCCTTGTAGCCCTTCCAGTAGGCCGTGATGTTGCCCGCGTTGCCGACCGGCAGGACGTGGATGTCGGGGGCGTCGCCGAGCGCGTCGACGATCTCGAACGCGGCGGTCTTCTGGCCCTCGATACGCACCGGGTTGACCGAATTGACCAGCGCCACCGGGTAGTTGTCCGAGAGGCTGCGGGCCAGCGTCAGGCAGTCGTCGAAGTTTCCGTCGACCTGGAGGATCTTCGCGCCGTGGACGAGGGCCTGGCCCATCTTGCCGAGGGCGATCTTGCCCTGCGGCACGAGGACGGCGCAGACCATCCCGGCCCGCACGGCGTACGCCGCGGCGGAGGCGGAGGTGTTGCCGGTGGAGGCGCAGATGACGGCCTGCGCGCCCTCCTCCTTGGCCCGGGTGATGGCCATGGTCATGCCGCGGTCCTTGAACGACCCGGTGGGGTTGGCGCCCTCGACCTTGAGGTGCACCTCGCAGCCCGTGCGCTCGGAGAGGACCTGCGCCGGAACGAGCGGTGTACCACCCTCACGGAGTGTGACGACCGGCGTCGTGCTCGTGACCGGGAGGCGGTCCCGGTACTCCTCGATGATGCCGCGCCACTGGTGGGTGCCCTTGCTGGTCATGGGTCCTTACTCCCCTTCAACACGCATGATGCTGGCGACTCCGCGCACGGTGTCCAGCTTGCGCAGCGCTTCGACGGTCCCGGAGAGGGCGGCGTCGAGCGCGCGGTGGGTGACGACGACGAGGGACGCCTCGCCGCCGGTTTCCTGACTGTCCGGCCGGCTCTGCTGGCGGACCGTATCGATGGATACGCCCTGTTCGGCGAAGACCGTCGCGACCTGGGCGAGAACACCCGGCTTGTCGGCCACGTCGAGACTGATGTGGTAGCGCGTGACGACGTCGCCCATGGGGCTGACCGGCAGACGCGTGTAGGCGGACTCACCCGGACCGGTGGTCTCGCCGAGCTTGTTGCGGCAGACGGCGACCAGGTCGCCGAGGACGGCGGACGCCGTCGGGGAACCGCCGGCTCCGGGACCGTAGAACATCAGCTGCCCGGCCGCCTCGGCCTCGACGAAGACCGCGTTGTACGCCTCGCGGACGGAGGCCAGCGGATGGCTGAGCGGGATCATCGCCGGGTGCACCCGGGCGGTGACGGACCTGCCGTCGGCGGCGCGCTCGCAGATCGCGAGGAGCTTCACGGTGCAGCCCATGCGCCGGGCGGAGGCGATGTCGGCCGCGGTGACCTCGGTGATGCCCTCGCGGTGCACCTCGCCGATCCCCACCCGGGTGTGGAAGGCGATCCCGGCGAGGATGGCGGCCTTCGCCGCGGCGTCGAAGCCTTCGACGTCGGCGGTCGGGTCGGCCTCCGCGTACCCGAGGGCGGTGGCCTCGTCGAGCGCCTCGGAGTACCCGGCGCCACTGGTGTCCATCTTGTCGAGGATGAAGTTGGTGGTGCCGTTGACGATGCCGAGCACCCGGTTGACCTTGTCCCCGGCGAGTGACTCGCGCAGCGGGCGTACGAGGGGGATGGCGCCGGCCACGGCCGCCTCGTAGTAGAGGTCCCGGCCGTGCTTCTCCGCGGCGGCGTGCAGCGCGGGGCCGTCCTCGGCGAGCAGCGCCTTGTTGGCGGAGACGACGCTGGCGCCGTGCTCGAAGGCGGTGGTGATGAGGCCCCGGGCCGGCTCGATGCCCCCGATGACCTCGATGACGACGTCGATGTCGCCCCGTTTGACCAGGGCGGTCGCGTCGGTGGTGATCAGCGCGGGGTCGATGCCCTCCCGCACCTTGGAGGGCCGGCGGACGGCCACGCCCGCGAGCTCGACCGGCGCGCCGATGCGCGCGGCGAGGTCGTCGGCGTGCGTCGTCATGATGCGCGCCACCTCTGAGCCGACCACTCCACAGCCCAGCAGCGCCACCTTCAGCGGACGCGTACGCATCATCCGACCTCGTTTCTCATACTTCTGATGTGTGGACCAGTCTCACTCACCGGACGGGAGTTTCTGCCACCCGTCCGGATCCTGAGACCCCTATTTCATCAACCGACATCGAGGCGCAGGAGATCTTCCTCCGTCTCACGCCGGACGATCACCCGGGCCTGTCCGTCACGCACGGCGACGACGGGCGGGCGCAGGGCGTGGTTGTAGTTGCTCGCCATGGAGCGGCAGTACGCGCCGGTGGCGGGCACGGCGATCAGGTCGCCGGGGGCCAGGTCGGCCGGCAGGAACGCGTCCTTGACCACGATGTCCCCGCTCTCGCAGTGCTTGCCGACGACGCGGACGAGCATGGGCTCGGCGTCCGAGGTGCGGGAGACGAGCGAGACGCTGTACTCGGCGTCGTAGAGCGCGGTGCGGATGTTGTCCGACATGCCGCCGTCCACGCTGACGTAGGTCCGCAGCCCCTCCAGGGGCTTGATCGTGCCGACCTCGTACAGCGTGAAGGCGGTGGGGCCGACGACGGCTCGGCCCGGCTCGACGGAGATGCGCGGGGTGGCGAGGCCGGCGGACTCGCACTCGCGGGTGACGATGTCGCCGAGCGCCTTGGCGATCTCGTGCGGCTCGCGGGGGTCGTCCTCGGAGGTGTACGCGATACCGAGGCCGCCGCCGAGGTCGATCTCGGGGAGCTCCACACCGTGCTCGTCACGGATCTCGGCGAGCAACTGCACGACGCGCCGCGCGGAGACCTCGAAGCCTGCCATGTCGAAGATCTGCGAGCCGATGTGCGAGTGGATGCCGATGAGTTCGAGGCCGTCCAGGGTGAGCGCCCTGCGGACCGCCTCGGCGGCCTGCCCGCCGGCCAGCGCGATGCCGAACTTCTGGTCCTCGTGCGCGGTGGCGATGAACTCGTGGGTGTGCGCCTCGACGCCGACCGTGACCCGGATCTGCACGCGCTGGCGCTTGCCGAGGCTCTGGGCGATGTGGGCGACCCGGACGATCTCCTGGAAGGAGTCGAGGACGATCCGCCCGACCCCGGCGGAGACGGCCCGCTCGATCTCGGCGGCGGTCTTGTTGTTTCCGTGGAAGGCGATGCGCTCGACGGGCATCCCGGCGTCCAGCGCGGTGGCCAGCTCGCCGCCGGAGCAGACGTCGAGGTTCAGCCCCTCCTCCGTGAGCCAGCGCACGACGGCGCGCGAGAGGAAGGCCTTCCCGGCGTAGAAGACGTCGGCGTCCGCCCCGAAGGCGTCCGCCCAGGCGCGGCAGCGGGCCCGGAAGTCGCTCTCGTCGAGGATGTACGCGGGGGTGCCGAACTCCTCCGCCAGCCGGGCGACTTCGATCCCGCCGACGGTGAGCGCACCGTTTGCGTCGCGGGTGACCGTACGGGACCAGACCTTCTCGTCCAGGGCGTTGAGGTCGGTGGCCGGGGCGGTCCAGTGTCCTTCGGGAAGGACGTCGGCGTGGCGGGGCCCGGCGGGGTGTGCGGATCGGCTCATCGTTCTGTTCTGCTCTCTCGGACTTTCAGAGGTGGCGGGGCGCGCTGATGCCGAGCAGGGACAGGCCGCCGGCCAGCACCGTCCCGGCGGCTTCGGCAAGGGCCAGCCGGGAGCGGTGGGCGGCCGAGGGTTTCTCGTCCCCGACGGGCAGCGGGCCGGCGGTGTCGTGGAGGTCGAAGAAGGCGCGCGCCACCGACTCCAGGTGCCGGGCCAGCCGGTCGGGGGCGTGGTGGCGGGCGGCGGAGGCCAGGACACCGGGGTGATCGGCGAGCGCGGCGTGCAGTGCCGGGGCGTCCACGTCCTGTTCGTACGCGCCGGTGAAGCCGAGCTGTTCCGCGCCCCGGGTGAGCGCGCGGGCGCGGGCGTGGGCGTAGCGGACCAGGAAGAGGGGGTTGGCCTCCGTCTGGACGAGGAGGTCGTCGCCGAGCGGGGCGCGGTCGTGGGCGGCGGGCCGCACGAGGCCCCACAGCGCGGCGTCGGGGCCGAGGCGTTCCAGCAGCGCCGCGGCACCGGTGCGGGCCGGCACGGGACGGATCTCCCGGCTCCCGGTCCCGTGGTGCTCCCGCGGTCCGGACCGGGGGGCGACCGCCGCGCGCAGCCGCTCCCAGTCGGGGTCGGCCGCCCCTGTGCAGCGGATGAGGACCTGCCCGCCCTGGGCGCGCAGGAGGTGCCCCACGGTCCGGGCGAGGACGGCGGCGCGCACCTCGGGCGGGTGGTGGAGCCGGTGAAGGGTGCCGTTGTCCACGGTGACGTGCCCGTACTGCGGCCCCCGGTCCAGCACCGCGCGGACGACCGAGGCACGGGCGTCGGCGTCGGCGGGGGCGTCGAGCGTGAAGTTCAGGAAGCCGGGCCCGGTGATCTCGACGTGCCCCACCCCGGGCGCGGCCGCGACCCGGTCCCGGAGGATCCGCGCGACCTCGCGGGCGGGCAGCGCGGCGGGGCCGGCGAGTTGCAGGGCGACGGCGCAGGCGTAGTCCCCGCTGCCCCCGGGCCGGGTCCGCTCCACCCGCACGCGCGCGGGCACGGGCGCGCGTAGGGCGTCCTCGTCGACCGCGCGGCGCACGGCGTGCAGCACGGTCCTGGAGAGATCGGCGGGGGTCACGGGACAAGCGTAGGGGAGGAAGGGGGGCTGTCCGCGACCCCGTTTCGCCATCCGGTCAGCCGCACGGGGGGACACACCGGTCACCCGGCGGTGCTCCCGGCCCGGCCGGCACCGCGTCCGCCGTCGAGCGACGGCGCTCGCTCCTTGCGCAGCAGCCGGTGGACGACGCGTACGAGCTCGCTCGGCTCGAACGGCTTCTCCAGGAACGCGTCGACCCCGGCGGCGACTCCGGCGTCCACCTCGAAGGGGGTGCAGGCGCTGACGACGGCGACGGGAAGACGGCGGGTCCTCGGATCGGCGCGCAGCCGGGTGGCGGTCTGTATGCCGTCGAGGCGGGGCATCACGACATCCAGGGTGATCACATCCGGACGGATTCGGTGCACGAGATCAAGACACTCGGCACCGTCGGACGCGGTCACGACCTCGAAGCCCTCCAGCTCGAGGTTGACCCTGATCAACTGCCGGATGACCTTGCTGTCGTCCACAACAAGCACACGGCCGTACGCCCCTGACACCCTTCGAGAGTAGGTCGGCCGGTGGGGCTGCGTCCGGGTTTTGCCCACTTCCGCCCGCAGGGGCCCGGCCGGGTGCCCGGCTCCCCCGCGAGCACCGTCCCGGCGCACACATCGGCCGGCGGACGGAAATACCTGTTCCCAGGCACCGCTGTGGAGCTGGTAGTGTTTCACCCGTCGCAGCCGAGCGCAGCGACATCGCCCCCGTAGCTCAGGGGATAGAGCATCGGCCTCCGGAGCCGGGTGCGCAGGTTCGAATCCTGCCGGGGGCACTTCGCAGGAAGTGCCGAAAAGACCTTCTGGTCAGTGGAGACACTGGGCAGAAGGTCTTTTTCGTGCCCGGAGGGAACTCAGCGGTCCCGGAGCCGGCCGGACAGTTCCTCGATCGCCCGGGTGAGCTCCTCCAGCTTCGACACGAGTACGCCGACGGCGTCGTCGTCCTCCCGGTCCGCCTCCTCGGCGACGCCCCTGCCCCGGTAGCCGGTGGTCGGGCCGCCTCCGTGCCGCAGGATTCCGGAGAACCCGCCGAGGGCGGGCAGACCGTCGTCGCTCTTCGCCAGCAGCTGCACCCGGTTCAGCTGGACCTCGCCGACGTCGCCTTCGTTGGCGGTGACGCGCAGCCGGTAGTGGCCGTACGCGGCCGGGGCGGCGATGCCGAACTCGCGTACCAGGAAGCGTCCGGCGAACGTCTCGCCGCTGCGCCGGTCCAGGGGCACCCAGTCCGCTCCGTCGACGGATCCCTCCAGCACCCAGTCCTTCGGGTCCCGGGCGCAGTGGTCGTCGGCCGAGGTGAGCGTGTAGGCCGTGACGGCGGTCCGCTCGGGGAGGGTGAACTCCAGCCAGGCCTGCCTGGAGCGGGCGAGCCACTTGCCTTCGCCGGAGTGCAGCACGTTGGCCGCCACCTCTCCGGCAGCGCGGTACTCGTCGTTGGCCGTGACCTCGGCCACGGGCACGGTGACGCCGATGAGCCCGGGCCGGTCCGTGGTGAGCAGCCGCACCCGGTTCAGCTGCGTCTCGGGCAGCCCGCCCCAGTTGCGGCCGATGTCGAGCCGGTACACGCGGTACGCCGTCGAGTTGGCCACCGTGAACGCGCGTTCCTGGAAGCGCTCGGGGAAGGCCTCGTTCACCCGGTCGTCGAGTGTGTACCACGTGTTGCCGTCCATCGAGCCCAGCAGGCGCCAGTCCCGGGGGTCGCGATCGCGGTAGTCGTTGGCGGAGGTGAGCGTGTAGGCGGTGACGGCGGTCGGTTCGAGGGGCGAGAAGTCCAGGGTCACCCTGTCGTCCCAGCCCAGCCACTTGTCCGGGCCGTCGCCGAGGAGGTTGTCGGCGACCTCGTCGGCCTCCGGGTGCTCGTCGCTCGCCACGACCTCGCCCACCTTCACCGGCACGGTGCTCTCGACCCACGGCACGGCTCGCAGCGCCACGGATATGAAGGTGTCCCGCCGGTCTCGCCAGGTGATCCGCTCGACGGGGGCCCCGCCGTCGTCCAGGACCAGGCGCAGCATGCCGTCAGCCACCGGAGCGCCGGGCCCCGACACCTCGGTCGCGAAGACACGCGTCCGGCAGTCGGACACGTCCGCGGCGTCCGCCCGGTGCCGGCTCTCCGTCCCGCGGTACTCCTGCGGTGTTCCGTCGGCGGCCCGCCGGTGCCCGCGGAATCGGCCAGTCCCCCCGTCGAAGACGACGGTGGCCTCCGCGCCGTCCTCGGACCTCCAGGCCAGCTCCACCAACTCGGTCGCCTCTCCCCGGTCCAGACGCACCGTCAGCCGCGGGGCCCTCTCCCACTCGCCCTCGGCTCGGACCTCGGTGTCGTAGACGGTCACGGGGCTGCCGGGGGCACCTGCGGAGGAGCCGGTCGGGCGGGGAAGGGTCAGGCCGGGCATGGGACGCTCCATCGAGTCGTTCGTCGGGTCGCTGCGCGGACCGTCCCCAGCCGTCACCCCGGCCGGAACGGTCCGACGGAGAACACTCAAGCAGGGGGGTCTGACATCGACGCCCGTGGCAACGGGCGGCTCGGGCCGACGCCTTGGGGCTCCGGTCACGCCCGGGTGCGCTGTTGGGGCCGCTGCGGGCGCGCGGGGGCGCCTCGTCGTAGGGGGTCAGCTCCGGGGAGGGACCCGCAGGGCCAGCAGCGCGGTGTCGTCGCTGGCCCAGTCGCCGCTGTGCTCGGCCAGCAGTTCTCCGAGGTGGGCGACGATGCCGGCCGCGTCCATGTCCCGGCAGCCGGACAGCGCGGCGGCCAGGGCGTCCTCGCCGAACTGCGGGCGGGCGCCGGACACCGCGGTGCGCCGGGCGCGGGCCTCGGTGGCGCCGTCCGTGTAGAGCAGGAGCGCGTCGCCTGGGGCGAGGCGGAAACGGACGTCGGCCAGCCGGGCCTCCGGGAGGACGCCGAGGAAGCTGCCCTGCCGTCCGACCTGCTGGATCCGGCCGTCGGCACGGCGGATCAGGGCCGGGGGGTGGCCCGCGGTGCAGAGGCGCCCGGCTATACCGCCGGGGGTGACCCGGAAGGTGGCGTAGACGGCGGTCAGGAACCGCTCGCCCTTGCGCTGGTCGATGAGCGCGGAGTTCAGGTGCTCGAAGACGGTCGCCGGTGAGAGGTGCTGGGTGGCCTCGGCGCGCAGGGTGTAGCGGGCCAGGGCCGTGACCTTCGCGGCCTCGGTGCCCTTGCCGCACACGTCGCCCATCACGGTGCACCACCACGGGCCCTTGGCGTGGAAGAGGTCGTAGAAGTCCCCGATCACGGTCGTGCCGCCCGCCGCCGGCAGGTACGAGGCGGCCGCCTCCAGTCCGGGGACCGTCCGCAGGACCGGGGGGAGCAGGCTGTCCTGGAGGCTGCGGGCCAGCCCGGTGGCCGCGGTGAGGGCTTCCCGCGCGGTGGCCAGTGAGGTGCGGAGGTTGATCTCGTTGCTGACCGCCCTGGCCATCGTGGCGAGCGTGCCCAGCTCGGCGGGCTGCCAGGCGTGCGGGGCGTCGTCGATCACGCACATACTGCCCAGCACCTCACCGGCCGGTCCCAGGATCGGGAATCCGGCCCAGGCGCCGATCTTCATCGGCGCCACCGACGGATGCCCGCTGGTCCTCGGGTCGGTGGCCGCGTCGTCGATCACGAACGGCTCGCCGCCGAGACCGACGAGAAAGTAGCAGAAGCTCTCGTTCACGGGGTTCTGCCGTTCGGCCACCCCGTCGACGGGCACACCGACGCAGGACTTCCAGAACGAACGCGTGTCGTCGACCAGTGTGATGAAGGCGCGACGGCAGCCGGTCACCGTGGCCGCCAGCCGGGCAAGATCCTCGAAGGCTTCCTCCGGACCGCTGTCCATCAGCCCGGTCGCCTTCACCGCGGCCAGCCGTCGCGGGTCCGACAGAGCCGCCGGGAGACCGTCTGCTCTCGGACCGTCGGGGAACAAGGTGTCCAGCACCGCGGCTTCCCTGCCCTTCGACAGCTGTACGGCGACAGCCGCCATGGCAAACGATCATGGATCGCCCGTGCGTCAAACCGTTTGGCGCACGACAACATTAACTCGGTCGGCCCCCGGTGAGGTCGCCCTCCTCGGCGCGGCCCACCCGTTCAGGGCGACCACGCGTGGTATCGCACCTGGCAAGCCCCTGAGCGGCCGAGCTCCGAGGAGACGCAGATCACGGTCTGAGCGGCACCGGAACGGGCACGTGTGCCCGGGCGGAAGGAGCGGCGTGCCTGGGGAGGTCTGCCGCTCCTTCTTCTCCTCCCGGGACCGCGTCCCACGGTGAACGGCCTGACCGCCCTGCCCCGTCCGGTCGGCGCGCGACCGCCGCCGCAGGCGGGTGACGCCCCGCTCCGGCGACCTGACCGGGGCGCCGGGACCCGGCCCGCGCCGAAGAGCTGGGCCGCCGGGCCCGGACGTGGCGGAGCCCGGGAGTCGTATCCAGCTCCCGGGCCCCTGGGGTTGCCGAAGCTGGAGCGGGAGTCTGAGTGTGCTCACGGTGGGCCTCTGCCCTGTCGGGCCACCCCGGCAGGTGGTGTCGGGGAAGGACTCGAACCTTCACCTTCGACCGTGTCGTCAGGCTGAACGTCAGTTTCAGCTTGCGCTCGTCACGCGGTCCGGGCCTCGTTCCGGCCGCGTCAGGTCACGCAACCCCCGCGTCACGCGTGGGGCGATCGGGGATCGTACTGCGTCCGGTGTCAGCCGAGCAGGTAGCCGAACACCGCTTCGCCGACCCGCTGGTCGGTGGCCTCGGCACCGTTGGCACGCTGACGACGTCGGCCGGCGACAGGGAGCCGTGTGCGGCGAGGGGGTGCCCGGCGGGCAGGACGGCGATCTGCCCCTCGGTCATCAGTTCCTCGCTGTCGAACCCGGTGAGGGAGTTGAACGGCGCGTGCATGAGTGCCACGTCGGCCCGGCCGTCGCGCAGCATCTCCCTCGGCTGCTGCGGCGGTCGCCGAACATCCCGCTCATCCCCGGCACCTCGTCGGTGGCGCACCTGCGCGAGAACATCGCCGGCGCTGGGCTCCCGCTCCCCGACGAGGCGCTCGCCGAACTGGACAGGATCGGACTCCGAGCCCTAAAGCCCGTCCCCACCCGAACGAGACGCCTGGCCGCCCGGGGCGATCCCGTCGATGAGCAGGTCCAGCCGCGCGCTCTCGCCGAGCGCCGGGACCCTGCCGGTCGCCGAGAGAGCGGAGATCCCGTGCAGAGCGGCCCACAGCAGTTCGGCACGGGCCTCGCGCCCCTCGATCCCCTCGGGCAGCGCCTCCACGAACACGTCGAAGGCGGCACGCAGCGCCGGCGGAGTCTCCTCAGCGGCGAACGCGAGCTGCGTGGGCATCACGAACATCGCCTGGTAGAGCGCCGGGTGTTCGACGGCGAAGCGCAGATACGCCCGGCACACGGCGCGCAGGCCCAGCCGCGGCTCGTCCCCTCGGGCGGCGGCCCGCTCGCGGCCCAGCAGCTCGGCCAGTTCGGTGAAGCCCTGCTCGGCGACGGCCGCGACGATGGCGTCCTTGCCCTTGAAGTGGCTGTAGAGCACCGGCTGGCTGTACTCCACGCGCTCGGCGAGGCGGCGGGTGGTGACCGCCTCCCAGCCCTCGGCCTCGGCCAGCTCCCGTGCCACGGAAAGGATCAGGCGGTGGCGCTGGGCGCGCTCCCGCTCGCGGCGGTTCCCGGTGATGGACATGCCCGGATTCTAGCATTGCTAGACATCGGGCCAGCGCTATATTCGGCATCGACCGGTACGCCGAGCGGCACCCGGCATCGAGCGGCACGCGGCGAACCTGGCGTCGAGCGGCACGCCACAAGGGGCCGGGCCCGCCCGTGCCGGTCGCCCGCCCCCCCGTCAGCCGAGGAGCCGTACGGGCGCCCCGTCGAGGTACGCCCGGATGTCCTGCACGGCGTGCGTGTAGTACGTCGCGTAGTTGGCCCGCGTCACATAGCCCAGGTGCGGGGTGGCCAGCAGGCGCGGCGCCGTGCGCATCGGGTGGCCGGCCGGCAGGGGTTCCACGTCGAACACGTCGACGCCCGCTCCGGCGATGGCCCCCCTGGCGAGTGCGTCGAGCAGCGCGTCCTGGTCCACGATCGCCGCCCGCGAGGTGTTGACGAGGTAGGCCGTGGGGCGCATCAGCGCCAGCTCCGCCGCCCCGACCAGACCCCGGGTGCGCTCACCCAGCACCAGGTGCACGGAGACGAAGTCGCTGCTCTCCAGCAGTTCCTCCTTGGACGCGGCGAGGCCCACCCCCACCTCGTCGGCCCGCTCCTGGGTGAGGTTCCGGCTCCACGCCACCACGTCCATACCGAAGGCCAGGCCCACGGCGGCGACCCGGCCGCCGATCTTGCCCAGGCCGAGGAGTCCGAGCCGGCGGCCGTGCAGATCGGCCCCCACGGTGGACTGCCAGGGCCCTCCCTCACGCAGGGCACCGGACTCGGCGACGATGCCGCGCGCCAGGCCCAGCAGCAGCGCCCAGGTGAGCTCGACGGGCGGCGTGACCGTACTGGCGGTGCCGCAGACGGTCACCCCGTGGAGCGCGGCGGCCGCGTGGTCGATGACGGAGTTGCGCATGCCGGAGGCGACGAGCAGCCGCAACCGGGGGAGCCGCTCGATCAGCCGGGCGGGGAACGGCACACGTTCCCGCAGGGTGACCACGATGTCGAACTCCGCCAAGGCGGCAGCGAGTTCGTCCTCGGTGGCGAAGTGCTGGGCGAAGCAGACGACCTCGACCTCGTCGGTGACCGGTGACCAGTCGGCGGCGGTGGACGCGACGGACTGGTAGTCGTCGAGCACGGCACAGCGCAGCTTCATCGTGTCTTCTCCCTCGGCGGCGGCACCCGGAATCTACCCGGTGCCGCCGCCCGGATCAGGCACCCGCCCAGGCCTCCCGGTGCCGCGCCACGTCGTAGACCCGCTCCACCTGGGTGGGGGTGAGCACACCGTTCAGCGGGGCCAGCGCCGACACCTGACGCTCCCTCAGGATGCGTACGTCCGGCGGGGTGGTGACCACGTCCAGCGACGAGACACCGGTGAAGACCAGGACGGTCCCGACCGGCACGGGGAAGGTGCAGTACGCCTCCAGCACCCGCTGGGCCCGCCCGGCCCCGAAGCGGTCGTCCAGGGCGTACGGCTCGGGATCACCGTCGCCGATCCGCAGGGTGCCGTCGCCGATCCGTACCGACGCCTGGGGATGGTGCTCCGCGTGTACGGCGAAGACCCCGCCCGGGCCGATCAGCAGGTGCCCGATCTCGGTGCCGTCCGGCAGTGGTACGGAGTGCAGGACCCGCCAGCCGTGCCGCATCAGCCGCCGCAGCTCGGCCCCCACCCGGCGCTCACCGGCCAGTGCGGTACGGCGGGGGTCCGCCTCCTTCTGCCTCCGCAGCGCCCCGGTGGCGACACGCACGAGGGTGCCGGCCCCGGACTCGCCCAGCTGCTCGCGGAGCATGGCACCGGGGCGGCGCGCGGCGAGATCGTCGGCTGGGCCGAGCGCGGGCAGCTCCGGCGGCCCGGTACGCCCGGTGGCCTGCTCCTCGGGGCGCGGCTGCGCCTGCTTCACCGGGGACGTCTGCCGCCGGGCCCCCTGCTCCCGCTCCGGCCGGGGCTCCGATGTCTGCTCCTGGCGGGGCGGCCGCGCCTGTTCCGGGACGCGCGGGCCCGGTGCCGGAGGCGCGGCGGCCTCCGCCTCCGGTACGCGCGCCACCGCACCCTCCCCCTTGCGCATCCGTGTCCGCCGCAGCGGTGGGATCCGGGGGACCGGCGGGGGCGCGAACGCCGGCCTCGGGGGCTCCGCCTCGCCGAGGGCCGGCATGTCCGGGACCTGGCGGGCGAGCGCGTCCGTGACGGCGTCGCGGTAGCGCGGGTGCAGGACGGTGATCGTGCCGCTGCCCAGGTCCGCCCAGCCGATCGCGGTGCCGTCGGGCAGGTTCACATAGAGCCGGTCATGCCCGAAAAGCTGCCATGACGTGACCTTCAGATCGTGCATCGTGCCCCCTCGTGTTCGCCGTTCCGCCTCTCCGACTCCCCCGCTCCCCCGGTTGCTCTCCACCCTGTACGGCAGTTCGACCGCCGGACAGGGCGCAGAGCGGGCGCGCGGAGTCGATGACCCGGCGTTCCGGAGCGGCCTTGACCCCGCGCACACCGCACTGCCCCGGCGGCCCGGTCAGACCAGGGGGAGGCCCGGTGCCGGACAGGCGTCCATCATCGCCTTCACCTCCGCCCTGACCTCGGAAATCCTGGTTTCGTCACCTGTACGAGCGGCATCCACCACACGATCGATCCACTGTGCGACGGCGCCCATCTGCGAGGCGGGTACGCCCCGGGACGTCAGGGCGGGGGTCCCGATACGGATGCCGGACGGGTCGAACGGCTTGCGGGGGTCGTACGGGACGCTGTTGTGGTTGACGACGATCCCCGCCCGGTCCAGGGCCTTGGCCGCCACCTTCCCCGGTACGTCCTTCCCGGTGAGGTCGATCAGCAGCAGGTGGTTGTCCGTGCCTCCGGAGACCAGGTCGAAGCCGCGCGCGGCCAGCTCCTCCCCCAGGGCGCGGGCGTTGGCGACGACCTGGTGGGCGTACGCGCCGAACTCCGGTGCGGCGGCCTCCTTCAGGGCGACCGCGATGGCGGCCGTGGTCTGGTTGTGGGGGCCGCCCTGGAGGCCGGGGAAGACCGCGCGGTCGATGGCCTTGGCGTGCTCCGCCCTGGACAGCAGCATCGCGCCGCGCGGCCCGCGCAGGGTCTTGTGGGTGGTGGTGGACACCACGTCCGCGTACGGGGCCGGCGACGGATGGGCGCCACCGGCGATCAGTCCGGCGATGTGGGCCACGTCGGCGACCAGGACCGCCCCGACCTCGCGGGCGATCTCCGCGAACCCGGCGAAGTCGACGACCCGGGGCACCGCGGTGCCGCCGCAGAAGATCACCTTGGGCCGTTCGGCGCGTGCCAGGTCGCGCACCTCGTCCAGGTCGACGCGGCCGGTGTCGCGTCGCACCCCGTACCGAACGCCCCGGAACCAGGTGCCGGTCGCCGAGACCCCCCAGCCGTGCGTGAGGTGACCCCCCATCGGCAGCGACATCCCCAGGACGGTGTCCCCCGGCTCCAGGAACGCCAGGTAGACGGCCAGGTTGGCCGGGGAGCCGGAGTACGGCTGCACATTGGCGTGGTCCATCCGGAACAGCGCGCGGGCCCGCTCGGCGGCGAGCGTCTCCACCTGGTCGATGACCTGCTGGCCCTCGTAGTAGCGGCGCCCGGGGTAGCCCTCGGAGTACTTGTTCTGGAGTACGGTGCCGGACGCCTCCAGGACGGCGGCGGACACGTAGTTCTCGCTGGGGATCAGACGCAGGGTGTCGGCCTGGAGCCGCTCCTCCGCGTCCACCAGCGCCGCGAGTTCCGGATCAGCTGCGGACAGGGCGGGACGGCGGTCTTCGGTCGTTCGTACGGCCACGGGGGTCCTCCCGGGTCGGTCGCGCGGAGGCGACGTGGACCCGGACTGCCCAGGCGGACGGCCTTCCGGCGACGACGCCCCGGGGCGGTGCCCGGGGAGTGCCGCTCCCTCGTGGTCGGTTCCACGGAGCGCCCTGCCGGGCGCGCGCCAGTCGCGGCACCGAGAACTCTACTGCTCCGGACCCCGTTTCGGCATGGCACCACGCACCGTTCCGGGACGGCCGGCCGGACTCGTCGGACGCTCGGTGGCCCCAGGCGGGGCCGGGTCGGACGGGACCGGGTCAGGCGGAGGTGCGTTTGCGGGTCTGCCGGGAGGACGAGCCGGACGTGTCGCCGCGCCCGCCCGAGGCCGTCTTCTTCCCGGCGGCTCGCTTCCCGGCGGGCGCCTTCTTCGCGGGGGACTTCCGGGACGCCGCCTTCTTCGATGCCGACTTCTCCGGCGCCTTCTTCTCCGGTGCCGTTTCCTTCGACGCCGTTTCCTTCGACGCGGTCTTCTTCGCAGCGGTCTTCTTCGCAGCGGGCTTCTTCGCGGCGGGCTTCTTCGCGGCGGGCTTCTCGCCCGCCGCCGTCTCCTTCCCCTGGGCCGCCCTTTTCCCGTCCGTCCCCCGCGACGCCTCCGCCGCCTTCTTCCTCGTGCCGCCGCCGCGCTTCGCCGATGCCTTGCCGGAGGAGATGGGGTGGACCTCGGCCACCTCACCGTCGTCCTCCTGGCCGCCGTGGGACTCCTTCGCCGCGCGCACGCTGTTCTCCAGGGCCGCCATGAGGTCGATCACCTTGCCCTCGCCCGGCTCCTCCTCGCCCTCCGGTTCCACGGGCTCCCCCGCGGCCTTCGCCGCGACGAGCTCCTCGACCGCCTCCCGGTAGTCGTCGTGCAGGGTGTCGAGGTCGGCCTCGCCCAGGGTGTTCATCAGGGCGTCCGCCAAGTCCAGTTCGGCGTCCCGCACCTTGACGTTCGAGTCGGGTGCGACGCCTTCTGGGGCGCGGATCTCGTCCGGCCACAGGAGGCCGTGCAGAGCGATCACGTCGTCGATCACCCGGAGCATGCCGAGCCGTTCCCGGCCGCGCAGGGCGTACTTGGCGACGGCCACCTTCTCGCTGCGGCGCAGCGCCTCCCGCAGCAGCGCGTACGGCTTGGCGGCGGGCACCCCGTTGACCGCGAGGTAGTACGCCGAGTCCAACTGGAGCGTGTCGACGGCGGAGGCGGGCACGAAGCCCTCGATCTCGATCGTCTTCGCTGTGGGCAGCGGCAGTGAGGCGAGGTCCTCGTCGGTGATGGGGATGACCGTGCCGTCGGCGTCCTCGTACGCCTTTCCGGTCTCGGCGCTGCTGACCTCCTGCTCGTCGAGCTCGCACACCTTGCGGTACCGGATCCGGCCGCCGTCGGCGAGGTGGATCTGCCGGAAGGAGATCGAGTGGTTCTCCGTGGCGTTCATCAGCTTGACGGGGATGCTGACGAGCCCGAAGGAGATGGCGCCGTTCCAGATGGACCTCACCGTTCACCCCTTGCGCGTGCGACGACCTGTTTGCCACGGTTTCGTGCGATTCTTATCGTATGACGCCGATCACAGAGGTGGAGGGGCGGCGCCTGGCGCTCAGCAATCTCGACAAGGTGCTGTATCCGGCCACCGGCACCACCAAGGGCGAGGTGCTGCACTACTACGCGGCCACCGCGGCCGACGCGATGCTCCCCCACCTGCGCGACCGCCCGCTGTCCTTCCTCCGCTACCCCGACGGGCCCGACGGGCTGCGCTTCTTCACCAAGAACCCGCCGCCCGGTACGCCCGACTGGGTGCGCACCGCGCCGGTGCCCCGCACCGATGACCCGGACGCCCGGCAGGTGCTCGTGCAGGATCTGCCCTCGCTGATGTGGGCGGCCAATCTCGTGGTGGAGTTCCACACCCACCAGTGGCGCCGCGGGACGCCCGCGGTCGCTGACCGGATGGTGTTCGACCTGGACCCCGGAGCACCGGCGAGCGTCGTCGAGTGCTGCGCCGTCGCCCTCTGGCTGCGGGAGCGGCTGGCGGCGGACGGGCTGACCGCGTACGGGAAGACCTCGGGCTCCAAGGGGCTGCATCTGATCGTGCCGCTGGAACCCGCCCCCGCCGAGGACGTCACGGCCTACGCCAAGTCGCTGGCCGTCGAGGCGCAGAAGGCACTGCCGGATCTGGTGGTGCACCGGATGACCCGGGCGCTGCGCCCGGGGAAGGTCTTCGTCGATTTCAGCCAGAACGCCGCGGCGAAGACGACCGCCGCGCCCTACACCCTGCGGGCGAAGGACAGCCCCACGGTGTCCGCACCCGTCACCTGGGAGGAGGTCGAGGCCTGCGCCGACCCCGCCGACCTGGTCTTCCTCGCCGGGGACATGGCCGCACGGCTGGAGCGGTACGGGGATCTGCTCGGCCCGCTCACCGGCCCCGGCCCGGCCCGCCCCCTGCCGGGCGTCTGAGGCCGGCCCCCGGGCGACGCGGCGCGGACAGGAAGGTCACAGCACGTCCACAGGCGGCCCTGCACACGTCAGGAAAGGCCGCAAGTGGAGGGTGGATTGTCAGGCACGTGGTGCACACTCTGCCCAGAGCTGCTTCTTGGACACGGCCCACCGGGTTCGCGGTGCAGAGGACGACACGGGGAGGGAACGGCGTGTTCGCGGGGATCGACGAGGTCGACTGGGCATCGATGGAGCACGCCTACGGGCCGGCCGACGACGTGCCCGCACTCCTGCGGGGCCTGGCCTCGGCCGACCCGGCCGAGCGGGAGAGCGCGCTCGACGGGATGTACGGCGCGGTCCACCACCAGGGCGACGTGTACGCGTGCACGCTCGCCTGCATCCCCTTCCTCTTCGAGCTGGTCGTCGACCCCGGCGTCCAGGACCGGGGCAGCATCGTCGAACTGCTCACGAGCATCGGCGGCATCGACCTCGACGAGGACGACGAGGACGAGATCGACGAGGACGAGATCGAGGGCGCCGCGAACTACGCGATGGCGGCGGCCGCCGTCACGGCCGGTGCCGGGGTGTTCTGCGAGCTGATAGCCGACGAGGACCCGGGCGTGCGGCTCGCCGCCCCGCTGGCCCTCGCCACCCTGCACAGCCGCCCGGCCCAGGTGCTGGCCCTGCTGCGCGAGCGGCTGCCCGTGGAGGCCGCGGAGGAGGTGCGCCTCGCACTGGTGGAGGCGGCGGGACGCGTCGCCCTGCGCCACCGCCCGCTGGCCGGGCAGGCCGCCGACTGGCTGAGCCGCCTCGCCGCGGAGGCGTACGCGCCCGGTCTGCGGCTCGCCGCCCTCGCCCAGCTCGCCCGGTGCGCCCCGGACGCCCTGCCCGGCGACGTCGTCACGATGGTGTCGGGGCTGCTGCGGGAGTTGCGCACCCGCCCCGGGAGGGCGGGGCGTGGCGGGCCCGAGGTGCCCACCGGTGACGCGGCGTCGGAGCGGACGCCCGCCCCGACGCTGGTGGGGCAGTTGCGGGCGCTGTCCGCCGAGGAGACCTCGGGGCGCACCGCGCCCTGGGCCGCCGACCTGCTCCGCACCCTGCACGTGGGCCTGGACGACCGGGTGGCGGAGCGTACGGCGCTCCTCGCCGACCAGCTGCGCAGCCCCGACCCCTGGCAGCGCATCGACGCCGTACGGATGAGCAGCGGGCTGATACGGGCCTGGCGCGGCGCGTACGACGAGCTGGTGCGGCTGGTCGCGGGGCAGCTCACCGACCCGGAGCCGCGTCTGGCGGAGGCGGCCTCGCACGTGCTGGAGGAGCTGTTCTCGCTGGCAGCGCCGGCCGCCGACGCCCTGGCCGCGCGGGTGGCGGCGGAACCCGGTGCCTGGGTGCGGCAGTGGGCGAGCGGCCCGCCCGGCCTCGGCTCGGCGGTCAAGGCGCTGGCCAGGCTGGGGGACGCCCGGGTGCTGCCCGCGCTCGCCACGGCTCTGGCGCAGCCGGAGGTGCCGCACGACGTGGGGTTCGCCATCCGGTATCTGGGCGAGGCGGCCGCTCCCCTCGCGGGGACGCTGCGGCGCCGCCTGGGCGAGGTCGGCCTGGACGAGGGCGCGTACGACCGGGCGGCTCCGCTGCTCGCCGGGCTGACGGCGCTGCGGGCGGGCGGGGCGACGCCGGAGGTCCTGCGGGTGCTGCGGGGGGCGCCGGAATACCGGGGCGAGTGGCTGCGCACGGCGGCGTTGCGGGCGCTCGACGCGTTCGGGCCCGCCGCCCGCGAGGCGGTGCCGGAGCTGCGGGCGCTGATCCGGCGGCCGGGTACGGCGGCGACGGAGGCGGCCGAGGCCCTTTGGTCGGTCGAGGGGGACGCGGGCGCGGTGCTGCCGGTGCTGCTGGAGGGGCTGGGGGCGGAGCGGGTGCACGACTGCCGGGCAGCCGCCGTCGCGCTGGGCCGGCTCGGCGGGGAGGCGGCGGTGGCGGTGCCACGGCTGCGCGCCCTGCTCGCCCACGACGAGCTGTGGCTGCGCGTCGACGCCGCTGTCGCCCTGTGGGAGATCTCCGGGCGGACCGGTGAGAGCGTCCCGGTCCTCCTCGCGGCCTGGGAGCAGAACCGCCACGTCAGGGTCCGGGTCGCCCAGTGCCTGGTGCGGATGGGCCTGCCCGGCGCGGGACCGGACGCGGCCCAGGTGCTGCGGGCCGAACTGCTGTCGGTGCGCCGCCACAACGCGATGGACGGCGGCTACGGCAGTCACGACACTTATGAGGACGAGAAGCTCCTGGCGCTCTGCCGGCGGGCTCTCGGGGTCGATACGGGGAAAGGGACCACATCATGATCATTTTCGGTACGCGAGGCTATCTCCAGCAGCTGGCCGTCCTCACGATGGTGTGCGGCTGGTGCGGCAATCCCGCCGCCCACACACTGCGCAAGCGGGTCACGAAGTTCACGCTGTTCTTCGTGCCGCTCTTCCCCTTCTCCACGAAGTACGCGACGCAGTGCACGTTCTGCGCCGGGGAGCGGCAGATACCCAAGGAGGAGGCCGAGCGGCTGCTCGTCCAGGCGCAGGCGGGCCAGGACGGCAATCCGTACGGCACCGCCCCGCAGCAGCCCGGGTACGCGCCGGGCGGCGGCAACCCCTACCAGGGCTGAGGGGTGGCGCGGGGCTGACATAAGGGAAATACGACCCGCCTCTTGCTACGTTGCGGGGCATGACCGCATCGACGGCGGACGCGCGCCCGCCCGAGCTACGCCTGCCCAAGCGGCGCGGGGTCGAGCTCTCGCTCCTGATCGGGGCCGTGCTCATCTCCGTCTACGGCTACGCGGCCGTCGGCCTCGCCAGGAACAACGCGGTCCCCCCGGACGTCGCCGGGTACGGCGCCGGTCTCGGCCTCCTCGCCCTGCTCGCCCATCTCGCGGTCCGGCTGCGCGCGCCGTACGCCGATCCGTTGCTGCTGCCCATCGCGGTCCTGCTCAACGGCCTGGGCCTGGTGCTGATCTACCGGCTCGACCTGGAGACGCCCCGGGACCAGGCCGCCACGACCCAACTGGTCTGGTCCACCCTGGGGGTGGCGTTCTTCATCGCCGTCGTCGTCCTGCTGCGCGACCACCGGGTGCTCCAGCGCTACGCGTACCTCGCGGTCGCCACGGCGCTGGTGCTGATGACGGTGCCGATCTTCTTCCCGGCGGTGAACGGCGCCAAGATCTGGATCCGGGTCGGCGGATTCTCCTTCCAGCCGGGCGAGTTCGCCAAGATCCTGCTCGCCGTGTTCTTCGCCGCCTACCTCGCGGCGAACCGCAACGCGCTGGCGTACACCGGCCGCCGGATCTGGCGGCTCCAGCTGCCCACCGGCCGGGTGCTGGGCCCGATCGTCGCGATCTGGCTGCTCAGCGTGGGGGTGCTGGTCCTGGAGAGGGACCTCGGCACCTCGCTGCTCTTCTTCGGTCTCTTCGTGATCATGCTGTACGTCGCCACCGGCCGGACGGGCTGGATCGCGGTGGGGCTGCTGCTGGCCGCGGCGGGCGCGTTCGTCGTGGGCTCGTTCGAACCCCATGTGCACAGCAGGGTGCAGGACTGGCTGGACCCGTTCGCCAGCATCGACGCGGGCCGGGGGCCCAGCCAGCTCGCCCAGTCGCTGTTCGCGTTCGCCGCCGGGGGCATGCTCGGCACCGGGCTGGGGCTCGGCCACTCCATCCTCATCGGTTTCGCGGCCAAGTCCGACTTCATCCTGGCGACGGCGGGCGAGGAGCTGGGCCTGACCGGGCTCACCGCGATCTTCCTGCTGTACGCCCTGCTGGTGGCCCGCGGTTACCGGGCGGGGCTCGCACTGCGCGACCCCTTCGGGCGGCTGCTGTCGATCGGGCTGGCCTCCATCCTGGCGCTCCAGGTCTTCGTGATCGCGGGCGGGGTGATGGGGCTGATCCCGCTGACCGGTATGGCCATGCCCTTCCTGGCCCAGGGGGGTTCCTCCGTCGTCACCAACTGGATCATCGTGGCGCTGCTCATCCGGGTCAGCGCCGAGGCCCGCGCGCCGCACCCGGGCCGGACGGAGGCCGGGGCGATCGCGCCGATCGTCGAGGAGGACCCGCCGGACGTCGGGCACCACCAGGGGGCCGGACGGTGATCCGCTACATCCGGCGGGCCGCCGCCTTCTGCCTGCTGCTCCTGGTGGCGCTGCTGGTCAACGCCGCCCGGGTACAGCTCTTCGAGGCCGACGCCTTGGACGACAACCCCGCCAACCGCCGTACGACGATCGAGCGTTACGACCAGCCGCGTGGCGACATCGTGGTCGGCGACGAGCCCGTCACGGGCTCGAAGGACACCGGCGAGCAGCTCGCCCACGAACGCACCTACCGCCACGGCCCGCTGTACGCCCCGGTGACGGGCTACGCCTCCCAGACGTACGGCACCACTCTGCTGGAGAACGCCGAGGACGACGTCCTGTCCGGTACCGCCTCGGTGCTGGCGCCGCTCCCCCTGTGGGGCGATCTCACCCGCAGCCGGCAGCCGGGCGGCGATGTCGTCACCACCGTCGACGCCGCCGTGCAGCGGGCCGGGTACGAGGGGCTGGCGGGCCGGCGCGGCGCGGTCGCCGCGCTGGATCCCGGGACGGGCGCGATCCTGGCGCTGGTCTCCTCCCCGTCGTACGACCCCGAGCGGCTCTCCGGCACGGGCTCCTCGGTCACGGACGCGTGGGCCGAGCTCAACCGGTCGGCGAGCCGGCCGATGCTCAACCGGGCCATCCGGCAGACCTATCCGCCGGGCTCCGCGTTCAAGATCGTCACGGCCGCCGCCGCCCTGGACGCCGGGGTGGTGGAGGATCCGGACGAGGAGACCGACACCCCGTCCCCGTACGTGCTGCCGGGCACCACGACGACGCTCCCGGACGAGGCGCGGGGCTGCGAGAACGCGTCGCTGGCCGAGGCGATCCGGGTCTCCTGCAACACCGTGATGGCCCGTCTCGGGGTGGAGGTGGGCCTGGAGGACATGCTGGAGGCGGTCGGCGGGTTCGGCTTCAACGACGACGACCTGCGGATCCCGTCCCGTGTGGCCCGCTCCAACTTCGACACCGACATGAGCGACGACCAGCTCGCGCAGTCCGCGATCGGCCAGTTCGACACGACCGCGACCCCGCTCCAGATGGCGATGGTCGCGGCGGCGGTCGCGAACGACGGCGAACTCCGGCGCCCGCACCTGGTGGACCGCGTCACCGACCACGACGGCCGTACCGTCCGGCGGGAGGGCTCGGACACCTACCGCCGGGCGACGAAGCGGGAGACGGCCCGTCAGCTGCAGCGGATGATGGTGGACGTGGTGGAGAACGGGACCGGCACGAACGCGGCGATCGACGGGGTGCGGGTCGGCGGCAAGACGGGGACCGCGCAGCACGGCGTCGACAACACCGGTACGCCGTACGCCTGGTTCATCTCGTGGGCGCGGGACCCGGACTCCGGGCGTCCCGCGGTCGCCGTGGCCGTGGTCGTGGAGGACGCCTCCGCGAACCGGGCCGACGTCAGCGGGGGCGGCAACGCGGCCCCGATCGCCCGGGCCGTGATGGAGGCGGCGCTGACGAGGTCGCGCTGACAGACTGGGCGCATGACGTCAGGCGTGGCACAGGCGCTGGGCCGGATCGCCGAACGGGACCCGGAACTGGGCGCGTTCACCGAGGTCTGGCCCGACGAGGCCCTGGCCCGCGAGCGGGATGCACGGGAACTGCCGCTGGCCGGGATGCCGTTCGCGGTGAAGGGTCGGGCGGGGGCCCGTTCCTGTCCGGCGCGCCGGCTGATCGCCGCCGGGGCGGTCCCGGTCGGCGCGACCTCCGTGCCCGGGGCGGGCACCCGCTGGCAGACCTGGGGCCTGGGCGCGCACGGCCGCACGGTCAACCCCTGGCGTGCCGACCGGACGCCCGGCGGGTCGTCGGCCGGTTCGGCGGTGGCGGTCGCGGCGGGCATGGTGGAGCTGGCCACGGGCAGCGACGGGGCGGGTTCGGTGCGCATCCCGGCGGCGTGGTGCGGGGTGTTCGGCCTGAAGACGACCACGGGCCTCCTGCCCTCCCCCGACCCTACGGGTCTGGCCTCCCCCGGGGTGCTCGCGTGTTCGGCGGCACGGGCCGAGACGTATCTGCGGCACGTCCTGGACGGCTACGTGCCCCGGCCTGCCCGGCTGCCGGTCCCGGCCGTCCTCAGCCCCGGCCTGGGCTTCGCCTCCGTCGACCCGGAGGTGGCACGCGTGGTGCGGGCCGCCGTGGACCGGCTGGCGGCGGCGGGGGTCGTACGCCTGGTCGAGCACCCCCTCACCCTGCCGGACCCGGCCGAGGCGTGGGCGGCGGTGCGCGGGAACGCGGTGACCCCGGCGACGCGGCGGGTACGGGAGGCCGGCGACCGCGCCCTGGACGCCCTGTTCGCCCGGGTACCGCTGCTGCTCACCCCGGTCACGCCCACCACGCCGCACGGCCACGACGGTCCGGGCGAGGTCTACTCCACGGCGCTCACCTGGTCGTTCAACCTCAGCGGGCATCCGGCGGCGAGCGTGCCGGCCGGGTTCACACCGGACGGCTGCCCGGTCGGCCTCCAGCTGGTGACCGACCGGGGCACGGACGCGGAGCTGCTGGGCGCGGCGCTCGCGGTGGAGCGGGTCCTGCCGCCCTCGCGGCCGCGCCGGTTCAGCTGAGCGGCTCGCGGATCTCGGAGCGGACCTTCGCGGTCTCCTCGGCGACCTTCTCCAGGTCGAGGGAGGCGGCGTCCCGGGAGAGGTCGGCCTGCCGGAGCAGCGCGACCACGGCGGCGGTGTTGCCGTCGCCCCACGCGCACATCGGCATGCTGGTGGTCAGCCCCGCCTCGTGGGACCGCACGACCTGGCACTCCACCGTGATGCCGTACCCCTCCGGTTCGAACTCCCGGGGCGGCACGACGACCTCGGCGCCGTCCGCCGCGGCCGCCCCCTCCATGATCTTGCCCCGCATGAGCCCGGGGCTGGAGAGCCGTCCGTACATGCCGGAGAGCACCAGCATGTCGTCGTCCTCCGAGCGGTACTGGGCGACCACCGCCTTGCCGCCCCGGACGGACGGGTCCGGGGTGTCCTCGATCTTCTTCCCCTCGGTGTCCGACAGGTCCACGTTGAGGGTGAACTCCCCGTCCAGCACCGCCTTCTCGACGACGAGCCGGTGCGTGGCCTCGGGGAAGACGGCGTCGGCGCCCGCGTCGATCAGCTCGTAGGCGCCGAACCCGAGTCCGGCCACGAGGACCAGCGCACCGGCCACGACGCCCACGATCAGCCCCGTCCGGCTCCTGCGCGGCGGCTGCGGAAAGGGCGGCACGCCAGGCTGCCCCCAGAGCCCGGGACCGCCCTGCGGCCGCTGCTGCGGGTAGCCGTACGGTGCGGGCTGCTGCTGCGGGAAGAAGGCGGGGGCCGCCGGGGGTTGCTGCCCGTAGGGCTGGGGCTGCCCGTACGGGTCCGGGGGCGGCTGTGGCGGCGTGGTCATGCTGTGGACGGTACGTCACCGGGGAGCGGGCACGGAGGGCGAACGGACGATCGGTACCAGGTCGAGAGCTGTTCGCACGCCGGGGAGCCCCCGGCGTGCGCGGCTGAGTCGGTGCGCACGGGGAGATGAGTACGGGGGCTCATGGTCCGCGCCGCCGGGCGCGGCAGGCTGGAACCACCGACCGAACCCCAGGGAGACCGACGATGAGCAGGACCCGCCGACTTCACCGCCCGTCCCGCGCCACGGCGGGTCTGACCGCCGCCGCAGCCGTCCTGGCGCTGTTCACCGGGGCCTGCTCGATCGAGGAGGCGGTCTGCGGCGGCGGCGAGTACCCGGTGATGACCGTCAACGGTGGCGGCAGCGCCTGCGTCCCGGACGGCGAGGAGCCCTCGAAGGGCTGGGTGCGTTACCCGGAGGGGAAGGTCCCCCAGCACGTGGGCGACACCTGGGACGTCTACTGGGAGACCCACACCCTGGACGAGAACGGCAGGACGGTCGAGCTCCCGGAAGGTGAGTGACCGTGCCCCGCCCCTGACGGCCCGTCGGCGGTCAGCCGTCCGCCGCCCGGCCCTGGCCGATCGCCTCGGTCACCTCCGCCACCCGCTCCCTCTCCTCGGCGGCGAAGCGGTCCCGGTCCAGCTGTTCGGCGATCTCCTCGTCCTGGGCCATCAGCAGGTCCAGGTTGGAGTCGCCCAGGTCGAAGACGCCCATGTCGACGTAGGCCCTCTGCAACCGCTCCCCCCACAGCCCGATGTCCTTGACGCAGGGGACGATCCGGCTGAACAGCAGCTTGCGGAACAGCTGGAGGTATTCGGAGTGCTCGGAGAGGTCCTTGGCCTCCTGCTTGCCGATGCCGAAGTTCTCCAGAACCTCCACCCCGCTGAGCCGGTCCCGCATCAGATGACAGCCCTCGATGACGAACTCCTCGCGCTCGCGCAGCTCCGCGTCGCCGAGCTGCTTGTAGTAGTCGCGCAGGGCCATCCGTCCGAAGGCGACGTGCCGGGCCTCGTCCTGCATGACGTAGGCGAGGATCTGCTTGGGCAGCGGCCGGGTCGTCGTGTCGCGGATCATGCCGAAGGCGGCGAGCGCCAGGCCCTCGATGAGGACCTGCATGCCGAGGTAGGGCATGTCCCAGCGGGAGTCGCGCAGGGTGTCGCCGAGCAGCCCCTGGAGGTTGTCGTTGATCGGATAGAGCATCCCCACCTTCTCGTGGAGGAAGCGCCCGTAGATCTCGGCGTGCCGCGCCTCGTCCATCGCCTGGGTCGCGGAGTAGAACTTCGCGTCGAGGTCGGGGACGGCCTCCACGATCCGGGCCGCGCAGACCATCGCGCCCTGCTCGCCGTGCAGGAACTGGCTGAACTGCCAGGAGGTGTAGTGCCTGCGCAGCTCACCGCGGTCGCGCGCGGTCATCTTGGCCCAGTGCGGGGTGCCGTGGAGCGTCAGCGCCTCGTCGGGGGTGCCCAGCGGGTCGTCGGGGTCGACCTCCAGGCTCCAGTCGATGCGCTTGTTGCCGTCCCACTGCTTGTCCTTGCCCTTCTGGTAGAGCGCGAGCAGGCGTTCGCGGCCGTCGTCGTAGTCCCAGCTGAAGCGGGCCGCGCCGCTGGCGGGTACCTGCCACGCGGGGCCATCGGGCGGTGTGGTGTAGAGGTCGTGTGTCGACACGGACAGCTCCTTCGCCTGGCGAGGATCGTGACTTCCGTGGTGCTGACGTCCGTTGGCAGGTTCACACGCTGGTAGACACTCGGTCAACAAGTCGCGCACAGGGGATTGACGGGCTTGCTGACAAGCAGTCTCATAAAGCATGACCGCCGGTAACCCATGTGCGAGGGGCCTTCTGCCATGACGACAGTGACCGAACAGGACGTCCAGGCACTGCGCGACGCTCTCGGCCCGCTCAGGGACCGCGAGCAGGTCGCGGTGCGCCTGCTGGAGGCCTCGGCCAAGCACTCCTTCGACCCGGACACCGAGCTCGACTGGGACGCGGGCGTCGAGGACGGCAAGTGGTTCTGGCCGCCCGAGCTGGTCTCCCTCTACGACACCCCGCTCTGGCGGAGGATGTCCGAGGAGCAGCGGATGGACCTGGCCCGCCACGAGGCCGCGTCGCTGGCCTCGCTGGGTATCTGGTTCGAGATCATCCTGATGCAGCTGCTCGTCCGGCACATCTACGACAAGCCCGTGACCAGCAACCACGTCCGCTACGCGCTCACCGAGATAGCGGACGAGTGCCGGCACTCGATGATGTTCGGCCGCATGATCCAGTGGGGCGGCGCCCCCACCTACCCGGTGCCGCGCGCCTACCACAACGCGGCGCGCATCCTCAAGACCGTCTCCACCACGCCCGGTTCGTTCGCCGCGACCCTCCTGGGCGAGGAGATCCTCGACTGGATGCAGCGCCTCACGTTCCCCGACGAGCGTGTCCAGACCCTGGTCCGCGGGGTGACGCGCATCCATGTCGTCGAGGAGGCCCGCCATGTGCGCTACGCCCGCGAGGAGTTGCGCCGCCAGATGGTGACGGCGCCCGCTTGGGAGCGTCGGATGACCCGGCTGAGCTGCGGCGAGGCGGCCCGCATCTTCTCCGTCTGCTTCATCAACCCGCAGGTGTACGAGAACGTCGGCCTGGACCGCCGACAGGCCGTCGCCCAGGTGAAGGCGAGCGGCCACCGGACCGAGGTGATGCAGACGGGAGCCAAGCGGCTCACCGACTTCTTCGACGACATCGGTGTGCTGAACGGCGTGGGACGCAGGCTGTGGAAGAGCTCGGGCC
The DNA here is from genome assembly GCF_000177195.2 of Streptomyces sp. SirexAA-E. Lineage (GTDB taxonomy): Bacteria > Actinomycetota > Actinomycetes > Streptomycetales > Streptomycetaceae > Streptomyces > Streptomyces flavovirens. The sequence goes on along the minus strand of NC_015953.1, from coordinate 5,002,807 downwards.
TGCTGGCCTGAGGGCTCTCCGGGCGCCAGGGGGAACGCTTAGTCTTCGGGGTATGACCTCCGTCCCCGCCGCACCTGTGACCCGTGCCTACCGAAGGCTCGGTGTCGAGGAGCGCCGGGCGCAGCTCCTCGGAGCCGCGCTCACGCTCTTCGCCCACCGGGCGCCGGACGACGTCTCGATCGACGAGGTGGCCGTGGCGGCGGGTGTCTCCCGGCCACTGGTCTACCGCTACTTCCCCGGTGGGAGGCAGCAGTTGTACGAAGCGGCGCTCGGCTCGGCCGCGGAGCAGCTCACCCTCTGCTTCGCCGAGCCGGCGGTCGGGCCGCCCACCGAGCGGGTGAGCCGTGTCCTGGACCGCTACCTCGGCTTCGTCGATCAGCACGACGCCGGGTTCAGCGCGCTGCTGCGCGGCGGCAGCGTCGCCGAGACCTCGCGTACGTCGGCGATCGTGGACGGGGTGCGCCGGGCCGCGGCGGAGCAGATCCTGCTGCACCTCGGGCGCGGCACGGGTCCGGGGCAGGAGCCCGCCGGGCCCCGGCTGCGGATGATGGTGCGGACCTGGATCGCGGCGGTCGAGGCGGCCTCGCTGATCTGGCTGGACGAGGAGAAGCAGCCGGCGGCCGCCGATCTGCGGGGCTGGCTGGTGGACCATCTGATCGCCCTGCTGGCGGTGACCGCGGCGTCGGACGGCGAGAGCGCGGCGGTGGTCGCCGCGCTGGTGGACCAGGAGACCGCCGACGGGCCGGCCGGGCGGCTGGCGGCGCTGGTGGTCCCGGCGGCCGGGCGCGCGGCCCATCTGCTGCCGCCGGGCTGAGAGCCTGCGGGCTTCCGACCGCGGCGTGGCCGCCCGAGCGCAGGCCGCCCGACGGGCGCCGAGACCTCCGGCACCGGCGGGCCGCGTGTGCCCGGGCCCCTCGGCCTGGGCCAGACTGGCCCGGTGAAAAGCGAGAACACCCCCTTCACCGGTGGGCCGCTGGACGGCCGGGTCCTGCCCGTGCTGCTCGGCCCGACCGGGCACCCGCCCAAGTGGTACGAGGTCCCCGTGCCCGGCACCGACGGCCGCCCCGCCACCGTGCACACCTACCGGCGCGCGCCGGCGGGCTACTCGAAGCGGCTCGGCCTCCAGCGCGGCTGGGTCTACGAGTACGCCTCGGAGGGCCGCGAGCGCCGGCGCCTCAAGTGGCCCTGGACGAAGCCGGAACGCGGCGTCTGAGCGGCGGACCCGCCGGGGCGGGACGCACCCCCTAAGATCGACGGTCAGGTGCCGAGGCACGGTCACAAGGGGGGTGCGCCATGGAGGCGCTGCGTCAGGACGATCCACGCCGCTTCGGCCCGTACACGGCCCTGGTCCGCTTCCGTGAGACCGCGAGCGCGGTGCTGTACCTGGCCCACGACGCGGACGGCGACGGCCGCGTCGTGGTCACCGCCGCCCGGCCGAAGCTCGCCGCGGTGCCCGCGTTCCGCCGCCGCTTCCAGGCCGAGATCCGTCTCGCGGAGCGGCTGTCCGGCGGCTGGGTGCAGCCGCCGCTCGCCGGGCCGAAGGACGACGGCCTGTGGACGGCGGCGGCGTACGTACCCGCGCTGACGCTCGCCGAGGCGATCGCGCTCGCGGGCCCGCTGCCGGAACGGGCCGTGCGGATACTGGGCGCGGGGCTCGCCGAGACGCTCTCCCGGGTGCACGCCACCGGTTCCGTGCTCCAGGGCCTCGCACCGGGGACGGTGCTGCTGGCCGAGGACGGGCCCAGGCTGACGGCGTTCGGGCCGCTCGGCGGTGCGGCCTCCGCCGAGGCCAGGGCGGGTGGCCAGCTCTCCGTGCGGCTGGGCTATCTCACCCCCGAACAGATCGAGGGCAGGGAGGCGGGCACCCCGTCGGACCTCTTCGTGCTGGGACTGCTGCTGGCGTACGCGGCGAGTGGGACGACCCCGTTCGCGGACGGTCCGGTGGACGGGGCGGCCGAGCGGATCGCCCACGCCCCGGCCGAACTGGACGGTGTGCCGGACGCGTTGCGCGAGCTGATCGCCGGCTGCCTGGCCAAGGACCCCGCCGACCGGCCCGGCGCGGGAGCGGTCGCGGCCAAGCTGGCGCTGGAGGGCGCGGCGGGCATGGCCCGGGGCGGCTGGCTCCCCGACCCGGTCGCCGCGGCCGTCACGGACCAGGCCGCGCGGGTCCGCGCCCTGGCGGCGCCCTCGGACGCCAGGACGGGCGCGGGTACGTCTCCCGCCGCTCCGGCCGATGCGGAACCCACCGACGCGCCTCCGGTGCACGCGGCCCCGCTCGGCTCCGGAGAGGCCGCCGACGGCGCCGAGGAGGACACGGGCACCACCCGGTTCCCGCGGACCGGGCCGCGCGCCCCGCAGGGCGACCGGGCGACGACCCAGCTGTCCGTCCCCCGCGAACTCCCCGCCCCGGCCGCCCCGCAGGCGCCGCCCGCCCTCCCCGCGCACCAGCCCTACCCGTACGCCGCCCGGCCCCTCCCCCGGGCGGTGCCCGGCTCCGTACCGTCCGCGCCCGGGCCCCCGGCTCCCGCGCCCGGCCGGCGGGCCCTGCTCACCGCCGTCGCCGCCGGGGCGGCCGGGCTGGTCGTCGGCGGGGGTGGCGTGCTGGCCGTCGGATCCGACGGCACCGCGGCCGCCACCGACGACAAGCCCGTGGCGAAACCGCGCCCGACGGTCCCCGGCAGGGCCCCCGAACCCCGGTGGACGTACTCCCATCCGGCCGGCGAACCCGCCCCGCTCACCGCCGGGATCTGGCAGGACGAGCTGCTGGTGCTGACCAGCTCCGCCGGGGCCACCGGAGTCGACCTGCGGACCGGGCGCGCACGCTGGACGTGCGAGGAGGCCGCGGGCGCCCAGACCGTACGGGCCGCCGGTGACACGCTCTGCCTCCTGGCCGGCCCGACCGAGCTCCTCTGGTTGTCGCCCCGGGACGGGCGGGTGGAGCACCGCGTCCGGTACGCGGACCAGTTCACCGGCGTACCCGGTCTCGAGGTGGGTCCGGTGGTCGGCGCGGACGGGGCGGTGCTGTGGTTCACCGGTTCCCACACCGTCACCGTGAAGGCGCCGAAACCGAAGAAGGGCAAGAAACCCGGCAAGGACACCCAGGTCGCCAAGGCCTACCTCTTCGCGTACGACGTCGTGCGGCGCAAGGAGGTCTGGCGCGCCGCGGTCCCCGCGGGCCGGGACACGGGCACCCCCGCCTACCGGCTGACGGCCGTCCGGACGACGGACGTCGTCGTCGTCCAGGACCCGGCGACGCTCACCCCGGCCGACGTCGCGGCGGGCAAGGGCAAGGCCACCTTCCGGTGCTTCGACCGCACCACCGGGAAGCAGCTGTGGACCCGGCAGTTCGGTTCCGTCGCCCCGGCCGCCGCGTCGGCCGGCGACGAGGAGGGGCGGCTGTACGCCGCCGTCGGCGACGGCCTCCAGGCCTTCGAGACGGACACCGGGAAGCCGGTGTGGACGCTCTCCGGCACCAAGTCGTCCGTGTTCGGCACCCCCGTCCGCGCCGGGAAGCTCCTGCACACCACCAGTCGCGACCAGGAGGTCGGCGCGGTCGACGCGGCCACCGGACGGACGGCCTGGCGGCGGTCCACGGAGGTCCCGCTCGGCGGCGACGCCCCCGCCCTCACGCTCAGCGGCGGCGGGAAGACCCTGCTCGCGGCGGACGCCACCCAGGTGACGGCGTTCGCCGTGGCGGACGGGCGCAGGTTGTGGAAGTTCCAGGACATCGGCGTGCAGGATCCGCGGGGAGACACGGTCAGCGCGGCCTACCGGGTGCTGGCGGCGGGGAAGAACGCCGTCGTCCAGCGCGAGCGAGCCTTCTACGCCTTCCCGGTGGCCTGAGACGCCTGACGGTGGCCACGTCCGCCCGGTCGGAGGCCGCCCGACCGGCTCCACGGCCAGGCGTGGGGCGTTCGGGCGTTCCTGGCGGCGCCACGCCGAGCGGTGCTTGCCTCACCTGACACCGAGTGACCGGATGGACAGGATCCGATCATTTGTGGGGTAGTCCGCCGATCCGATTCACCTACGGAAGGGCGGGCCCGGCCCCGTCACCGGAGGTGATGTCGTGTCAGGCAGACTCGTGCGCATCCTCTGCACGGCGGCGACCGCGGCGGTCGTGGCCGCCTCCCCCGCCCTCGCGGAACCTCCCCCCGGACCGGCCTCCGGCGCCCCGGCGCCCGAGAAGGCCCCGCAGGACGTCTCCGCACTGCTGAAGCGGTTGCAGACCCTCTACCTGGAGGCGGAGAAGGCCGGGGAGCGGTACAACGCCACCGCCGAGGCGCTGAAGAAGAAGACCGCCGAGGTCAAGCGGCTGAACACCCGGCTCTCCGCGGCCCGCGGCGCCCTGACCGTCGCCCGGCGCGACGCGGGACGCCTGGCCCGCGACCAGTACCAGGGGCACACCGACTTCTCCGTCTATCTGCGGCTCCTGCTGGCCCGGGACCCGCAGCAGGCCTTCGACCAGAGCCATGTGCTCGCACGCGCCCAGGCCGGGAGGACCGCCACCGTCGAACAGCTCTCCGCCGCGGAGAAGCGGGCCGAGGACCTGGCGGCGGCGTCACGTGAGGCGCTGCGACGGCAACGGACGCTGACGACGGAGCGGAAGGAGCAGCGCGACGCGGTCTGGTCCAGGATGCGGGACGTCGAGGCGATGCTCGCCTCGCTCTCCGAGGAGCAGCTCGCCCGGCTGACGGAGCTGGAGCGGCGGAACACCGAGGCGGCGCAGCAGAAGCTGGTCACCTCCGGCGCGCTCAGCAGCACTCGGGCACCGTCGCGGCAGGGCGGCGAGGCCGTCCGGTACGCCGTGGGCCAGATCGGCAAGCCGTACGTGTGGGGCGCCGAGGGACCGGAGTCCTTCGACTGCTCGGGGCTGACCTCGACGGCCTGGTCGGCGGCGGGGCGCGCCATTCCGCGTACCTCGCAGGAGCAGTGGCGGCGGCTGCCCCGCGTCCCGGTCTCGCAGCTGCGACCGGGGGACCTGGTGGTCTACTTCCCCGAGGCCACCCATGTGGCTCTCTACATCGGCGACGGGTGGGTGGTGCAGGCGCCCAGACCCGGGGCCACCGTCAAGGTGTCGCCGCTGGCGTCCAACCCGTTGCTCGGGGCGGTGCGGCCGGACCCGGGGAGCGCGCCGCTGGACGCGTACACCCCGCCCCGGCTGCCGGACGGCGCCGGCTCGGGGCCGGACACCGGCTACGACGCCCGGACCGCCTGAGGACCGCCCCGCCCTCGTGACGGGCGGGGCGGTCGCGGGCGGCGCCGGGGGTCAGGTCTGGGCGGCGGCCGTGACCTCGGCGAGGTAGGCGTTCGTCCGGTCCGGCTCGAAGAAGAAGTTGTCCAGGTCGGCCGGGTCGTCGAAGGCGTTGGCGAACCGGTCGGCGACCGGCTGGAGCTGCCCGCCCGCGCCGATCAGGTTCAGCACGTGCTCCGGCGGCGGCGCCAGCATGGCGTTCGTCCACCGCACGACGTGCTGGGTCTTCTCCCAGTGCCGGTCGAAGGTGGCCTGCATCCACGCGGCGTCGAAGTCGCGGTCCCCGTGCTCGACGATCGAGCGCAGGTAGGAGTGGGCGCACTTGGACGCGGTGTTGGAGCCCTGCCCGGTGATCGGGTCGTTGGCGACGACGACGTCCCCGACGCCCAGGACCAGGCCGCCGCCCGGCAGCCGGCCGATCGGCTTGCGGACGGTCGGGGCGTAGCGGCCCGCCAGGGTGCCGTTGGCGTCGGTCAGCTCGACCTTGGTGGCGCGGGCGTACTCCCAGGGCGTGAACCTCTCCATCAGCTCCAGCGTCTTGGCCAGGTGCTCGGTGGGGTCCTTGATGCCCTGGAAGGCGTCCAGCGGACCGCCGGGCACGCCCTCCCAGAACAGGATGTCGGCGCGGCCCGAGGTGGTCAGGGTCGGCATGACGAAGAGCTCGCCGACCCCCGGCACCAGGTTGCAGCGGACCGCGTCGAAGTCCGGGTGCTCCGGGCGCGGCGCCAGGCCGTGCACATAGGCGACGGCGAGGGCGCGCTGCGGGGCGTCGTAGGGGGAACGCGCCGCGTCGCGGCCGAACATGGAGACCAGCTCGCCCTTGCCGGCCGAGACCATCACCAGGTCGTAGGTGCGGGAGAAGTAGTCCAGGTCGGACACGGCGGCACCGTGGATGACGAGCTGCCCGCCACGCTGCGCGAACGTCTCCATCCAGCCGGCCATCTTCACGCGCTGGTCCACGGACTGCGCGAAACCGTCCAGTCTGCCCACCCAGTCGACGGCCCGGGAGGAGTCCGGCGCGGCCACCGAGACGCCGAGACCCTCGATGCGGGGGGCCTGCGACTCCCAGAAGTCGAGCTGGAGTTCGCGCTCGTGCTCCAGCGCCGTGTGGAACATGCACTGGGTCGACATGACCCGGCCGGTCCGGATCTCGTCGGCCGTGCGGTTGGACATGAGGGTGACCTCATACCCCCGGGACTGGAGGCCGAGAGCCAGCTGAAGACCGGACTGGCCCGCTCCGACTATGAGTATCTTCCGCATCGCGGTTCTCCGTTACGTGGACGTGGGTGCGTGGCGCTTACGCGGGAGTGACGTCGAGGGCGTGGCTCACCAGGGCGAGCAGCGCCTCGACGACGGTGATCCTCCGCCGCGCGTCCATGATCACGACAGGCACGTGCGGCGGGACGGTCAGGGCCTCCCTGACGTCCGCCTCCTCGTAACCGGTCGTCCCCTCGAAGTGGTTGACGGCGACGATGTACGGCAGCCCGCAGCTCTCGAAGTAGTCGAGCGCGGCGAAGCAGTCGGCGAGGCGGCGGGTGTCGGCCAGGACGACCGCACCGATCGCGCCGCGCACCAGGTCGTCCCACATGAACCAGAAGCGCTGCTGGCCGGGCGTGCCGAAGACGTACAGCACCAGGTCGTCGTCGAGGGTGAGCCGGCCGAAGTCCATCGCGACGGTCGTGGTGACCTTGTCGGGAGTGGCGCTGAGGTCGTCCGTGGCCTCGCTGGCCCGGGTCATCAGCGCTTCGGTCTGCAGCGGGGTTATCTCCGAGACGGAGGTGACGAAGGTCGTCTTGCCGACCCCGAACCCGCCCGCGACGACGATCTTGGTCGCGATGGGCGCCCGGGTGTGGTCGAGCTGCCAGGCCTGCACCGACTCCTCGGGCTGGTCCTGCGGCCCCGGCTGACGCGGGGCGAAGAGCGGAGCCTCAGAGACGGCGGAGTCCATTGAGCACCCTTTCGAGCAGTGCGCGGTCGGGCTGACCGGCGCCGTGGCCGGTCCCGTACACGCGGATCTTTCCCTGGTCGGCCAAGTCGCTGAGCAGCACCCGGACCACGCCGAGCGGCATCTTCAGCAGGGCCGAGATCTCCGCGACCGTACGCATCCGGCGGCAGAGCTCCACGATGGCGCGGAGCTCCGGCATGACGCGCGAGGAGAGGTTGCCGTTGGTCAGCTCGCGCCGCTCCTCGGGTGCCTCCAGCGCGGCCACGAACGTCTCGACGAGCAGGACGTGCCCGAAGCGCGTACGGCCGCCGGTGAGGGAGTACGGGCGCACCCGGGCGGGTGTGCGGCCGGCGCCCCGGACGGGAAGCTTGCGTACGGGTTCAGCGGCGGACGTCACTGGGCGCTCTCCATCGATTTGCGCAGCTCACTGCGGAGTTCGGGGGTGAGTACATGTCCGGCGCGGCCGACGAAGAGCGCCATGTGGTAGGCGATGACGCTCATGTCGCAGTCCGGTGTGGCGTGTACGCCGAGCAGGGACCCGTCGCTGATCGACATGACGAAGACGCTGCCCTCGTCCATCGCGACCATCGTCTGCTTGATCCCTCCGCCGTCCATCAGCTTGGCGGCGCCTACGGTCAGCGAGCCGATCCCCGAGACGATGGTGGCGAGGTCGGCACTGGAGCCTCTGGGGCCCCGCTGCCCACCCGCCGCCTTGGCCGTGGCGAGCCCGGGGTCGGAGGACAGCAGCATCAGCCCGTCGGACGAGACGACGGTGACCGAGTGGACCCCTGGCACCTCCTCCACGAGATTGCTCAGCAACCAGTGCAGGTTCCGGGCCTCGCTGCTCAGCCCGAACGTGCTGGGAGCAGTCAACTGCGTGCCTCCTCGACTGTGTCCCCCGTCTCATCGGTCTCTGAAGTGTTCTCGGCGAGTTCGGCCTCGACGTCGCGCCTGCCCTCCATCGCGCCTTGGTGGAAGCCGCCGAGCCTGCGGCGCAGGGCGTCCTTGTCGAGGGTGCCCTTGCGGTCGGTGGCCGGCGCGGTGGGCGGTGCGACGATCTTGGGCGTCCGCTTGGGCAGGCCCTTGTCGGTGAGCCGCTCGGGCACCGGAGCCGGATCGGGCACCTCCTCGCCCAGTCCCTCGCCCGGGAACCCGGCGGCCGGCCCGTCGTCGTCGACGGGGGCGGTGAGGGGCTGCCGGGGGCCGGGAAGGGCGGCGGACGCGGTGGAGGCGGGCGGAGCGGCTCCCGGGTCCGCGGGGGCGGCCGGGCTGCTGTCGGCGGCGCGCTCGTGGCGGTCGGGGCCGATGGCGTACGGGTCCCGGGCGCTCTGCGGCGAGGGCAGCCGGACCTGCATCGTGGTCTCGGGGTCCGGCTCGGCGGGCGGAGTGGCCTGGTGGCCGTCCGGGACGGGCCAGTCGTCCACGGGGGCGGGAGCCGGGGCGTCCTCTTCTCCCCCGTCCTCGACCTCGTCCTCGACCTCGTCCTCGACCGCGGAGACGTCGGCGGCGGCGGGCACGTCCTCGGGCGCGGCGGCGGCGGGCGCGGCGATGTCCGCCTCGGGCACGGCTGTCGACGCCTCGGCCGGTGCGGGCCCCTCGGCCCCCTCGGTCGCTTCGGCCGCCTCGGACTCGGCGTCGGCGGACGCGGTGTCCGCGCCGGCCTCCCGGAGCGTCCGCTCGGCGGCGGCGATCATCGGGTCGCCGTCGGGGGCCGCCGAACGCGGCGGAAGCGCGTTGGAGTTGGCCTCGGCGACGGAGCCGGGCAGGTTCAGGGTGGGCGCGTCCCCCGGCATCTGCACCGCCGGCGGGGAGGCGGCGGGCGGCGCCTTCGGCAGCAGGGCCTGCGGAAGGACCACGACAGCGGTCACCCCGTTCCCCTTCTGCTCGCGCAGCTCGACCCGTACGCCGTGGCGCGCGGCCAGCAGCGAGATCACCTGGAGGCCGAGCCCGGCCCCGTCCGCGGCCTGTTCGCCGGCTTCGAAGGACGCCGGGTCGGTCAGCCTGGCATTGAGCTCGCTCATCCGGACCGCCGACATGCCGATGCCCTCGTCCTGCACGGAGAGCATCACCTCACCGGTCTCCAGCAGCCAGCCGGACAGCTCGACATGGGAGTCCGGGGGCGAGAAGGAGGTGGCGTTCTCCAGGAGTTCGGCGACCAGGTGGCTCAGGTCGTCGGCGGCGAAGCCGGCGATCTGCGCGTGCGGAGGCAGGGACTGGATGGTGACCCGCTCGTACCGCTCGATCTCGCTGACGGCGGCCCGCAACACGTCCACCAGCGGGATCGGGCCCGCGTGGCCCTGGTTGTGCTCGGTGCCCGCCAGGACCAGCATGTTCTCGCTGTGGCGCCGCATGACGGTGGCCATGTGGTCCAGTTTGAAGAGGGTGGCGAGGCGCTCCGGGTCCTGCTCGCGCTCCTCCAGCCCCTCGATGACGGCGAGCTGGCGCTCGACGAGTCCGAGGGTGCGCAGCGACAGGTTGACGAAGGTGTGGTGGACGGTGTTCTTCAGCTGTTCCAGCTGCTTGGTCAGTTCGGCGACCTCGGCCTGGAGTTCGGCGCGCCGGGTGGTGAGCTCCTCGCGGGCGGCGGTGAGTTCGCCGTGCTCGGCCTCCAGCGTCTCCAGCCGGCCCGTGGTGCCCTGTCGCATGCCGTGGAGCTTGCCGTGCAGGGTGTTGATGGAGCGCACGACCTGGGCGAACTCGTCGTTGCGCCCGGTGTAGCGGACCGGCTCGGCGGTCTCGGGCTCGGCGGCGATCCGGCCGGCACCGAGCCGCAGGACGGCGAGCGGCTGCGTGAGGGTGCGGGCGACGGCGGTGGAGACGCCGACCGCGATCAGCAGGCAGCCGCCGAGCAGGGCGAGCCGGATCTCCAGGGCGGTGACGTCGTCGTCCCGCAGCTTCTCCAGGCGTGCGACCTGGGCGGTGCCGAGAGCGGACTCGGCGCTGCGCATCCGGTCGACACGGGCGGAGAGAGCGGCCTCGACCTTCTCGGGATCCGACCGGCGGTCCGCGTCGGACAGCTCGGGCCGGTCGGTCAGCCGGGTGAGGTACTTCTCCGCCGTGTTGACCTCGGGACCGGTGACCGTGGAGGCGAGCCGGTCCCGCGCGGCGGGTCCGGCCGCCTGGTCGAATTCGGCGAGGGAGGCGAGCTCCCGCACCCGGGCCTGCTGGGCGGCAGCGCTCAGCTCGTCGCGGGTGCGGGACTCCTCGCTGCCGCTCTCGTCCTGGCTCCGGACCGGGAGGCCGGTGTACGGGTCGATCTCCGGTGCGGACGGCTTCGTGCCGGGCACGGCGAGCGCGGCCAGGAGCAGACCGCGGGTGGCGGACGCCTGCTCCACGGCGCCGCCGAGCGCGAGCGGGGCGCGAGTGGCGTCGGCGGCCCGTGGCGGGGTCTTCTCGGCGAGCTCGCCGGCCAGACCGTGGAGCTTGGCGATGACCTCGGAGTACGCCTGGAAGGCCTCGGTCGCCGATCCCTTGCCGGTGAGGGCCTCACGGCGCAGGGAGGGGATGGTCGAGAGGTCGCGGCGCAGCGAGGCCGACGCGTCCGGACCGATCTCGTCGACCTTCCGGTCGACCCGTGCGGCGGCGTCGGCGGGATCGTTCCCGCCCTCCTCGTCACGGCCGGCCGCGATGTAACCGACGACCTCGTCACGCTCGTCCGCGAGGGCGTGCGCGAGGGTGATCGCCTGCTGGTTCAGCTCGGCGAGCGTGACCAGCCGCTGGGATTCGTTGAGGTCGGCCGAGGCACCGAGGGCCATCGGGGCGCCCGCGGCGATCACGGTGATTCCGACGACGGCGACGCCGGCGACCAGCCTGCTGCGTACCCGTACGGTCCGCTTGCCCGCGCCCACGGCCGGAGGCGTCGCCCCGGACCCGTCGCGCGTGCTGTCCTTGCTCCGAGGCCGCTTCTTCTGCACCGGTGCTCGCAATCTTGACTCGTCCACCCATGAAGCAGAGATGACGCACGGTCACGTGTTGGTAGGGCGCCCCACCCCTGGTACGGCTTCCGACCATTCCAGCGCTTTTGAGAGGGGGGCGCGCATCAACCGCTCCGCCACTCGAACGAGTGAACATCACTACGGAGTTGGCGAACAAGTCTCCCCAGAGCCGCCCCCCGTCATGCACGGGCCGCCGGGTGGAACTTCCGCCCAGGCTTTGGCAAGATGCCCGCCCGCACCTCCCGGACGCCCCTGCTTCCGGCCCGTCAGGCGGCGCTGACCTGCTGGTACGGACCGGTCACCGGCATCGTGGCAGCCCGGTGAAGGCATCGTGCAGACTGACCTGATGCGTATCGCACTCGCCACCGAGCCGGGCCGCCCCGAAGGCCCCAACGAGGACTGGGCATCGACCGCCGTCCCGGCATCCGGCCTGGGCGGCGTCCTCGTCGTCCTCGACGGTGTGACACCGCCCCTGGGGGACGACGGGTGTGTGCACTCGGTGCCGTGGTTCACCGCCCGGCTGGGCGGCTCACTGGTCGAACTGTCCGCTTCGCGCCCGGAACTGACGCTCACCGAGGTCCTGGCGGCGTCCATCCGACGTACCGCCGACGCCCACCGCTCCTCCTGTGACCTTTCTCACGCGCGTACGCCTCAGGCAACGGTGGTCCTGGCGCGTTGGGACGCGCGGCGCGTGGAGCACCTGGTGCTCTCCGACTCGGCGTTGCTCCTGGAGGCGCCGGACGGCACGGTACGCCCCGTCCTCGACGACCGTCTCGACCGGCTCCCGCCCGGCACCCTGGCGTCCGAGGCGGTCGCGGACGCGCGGGCGCGCAACAAGGAGGGCGGCTTCTTCACGGCCGCGGCCGACCCCGGGGTGGCGTCACGCGCGGTGACCGGCGAGACCCCTCTCGCGGAGGTCCGTTCGCTGAACGCCCTGACCGACGGGGCGAGCCGCTGGACGGAGACGTTCGGCGCGGGCGACTGGGCCGACCTGCCGGGGCTGGTGCGCGAGGAGGGGCCGCAGGGGCTGATCGGCCGCGTCCGGGAGCTGGAGCGGGCCGACACCGACCGCGTCTTCCTGCGGCGCGGCAAGAGGCACGACGACGCGACCGCGGTCCTGGTGGAGCTGTAGGACGCCCGCACCGCGGGCGTGCGGACCGCCTCATCCCTCGGCGCGTGCGTTGAAGTGGTGCAGCAGCCGGGCGAGTTCCGCGACCTCCGCGCGGTCCCAGTCCGCCAGCTTGTCGGCGTACCGGCCCCGCCGGGCGTCGCGGACGCGCCGGAAGCGGGCGAGCCCCTCGTCCGTGAGCCGGACGAGCGAGACACGGCCGTCAGCCGGATCACTCTCACGGGAGACCAGGCCGAGGCCCTCCAGGGCGTGCAGCTGACGGCTCATGGTCGCCCTGCCGACCCCGAAGTAGGCGGCGAGGTCCGTGGGGCGCTGCCGCCCCGCCGACTCCAGGCGTACGAGGATCCCGTAGGCCGCCGGCTCCAGATCCGGGTGGACCTCCCGGGCCATCTCCCCGGAATTGGCCCGCGCCCGGCGCAGGAAGACCGCCAACTCCCGCTCCAACGCGAGGAATTCGTGGTTCACACCACTCCTGGCCGTCGGGCCGGGTTCACCATCGCTTTCGCTCCCGCGCACGTCAGCACCCCTCATACGCTTTCCGGCCGATGAAAGTTTCTGCCAACCGCGGCCATCGCCGCAGCTCGGCCAGTATTTCGCAGGAGTAGACCTCCGGCGGCGACCGGGCCCTCTTCCGCCGGGTGGGTCTACGTGCGTAGCGTCAGGGGTGCCACGGGTGGCATGTCCACACCACGGCGCACGCCCCACAGGAGTGTCCCGCACCCGCTCCTGGGTCATGAGCTCCCCCCCACCGAGCCTTCGGAGGCACGCAGATGCCCGTGCACAGATCCGGAACCGCACCGAGCCGCCGCCCCCGCCTCGCGGCGGCGGGCGCACTCCTCGCCGCACTCGCCCTCACGCTCACCCTGCCCGGCGCCGCGTCCGCCGCCGACGGCACCGCCGTCCCCGAACGGGGGACGGCGAGGATGGGCCAGGGCGTCATCGCGCACGACGGCCAGGGGGGCGGCAGCCCCGTCGGCACCGCCGCCGTACAGACCGAAGGGGTGGACGTCAGCAGCCACCAGGGCAACGTCGCCTGGCCGACGTTGTGGAGCAGCGGTGTGAAGTGGGCCTACACGAAGGCCACCGAGGGGACGTACTACAAGAACCCGTACTTCGCTCAGCAGTACAACGGCTCCTACAACGTGGGCATGATCCGCGGCTCGTACCACTTCGCCACCCCGGACACGACCAGCGGCGCGGCACAGGCCAACTACTTCGTGGACAACGGCGGTGGGTGGTCTCGGGACGGCAAGACCCTGCCCGGGGTGCTGGACATCGAGTGGAACCCGTACGGCGCACAGTGCTACGGCAAGACCCAGGCCGCCATGGTCGCCTGGATCCGCGACTTCGTGAACACCTACAAGGCGCGCACCGGTCGGGACGCGGTGATCTACACCGCGACCAGCTGGTGGAAGGACTGCACGGGCAACAACGCGGGCTTCGGCACCACCAACCCGCTCTGGGTGGCCCGGTACAACACGACGGTCGGCGAACTCCCGGCCGGCTGGGGCGTCTACACGATCTGGCAGTACACCTCGTCCGGCCCCACGGTCGGGGACCACAACCACTTCAACGGCGCCCTCGACCGCGTCCAGGCCCTCGCGAACGGCTGATCCGCCGCCCGCGGGGACCGCACAGCCCCGGTGGCCGGCCCGGCCGCCGGGGCTCCGCGCCGCCCGGCGCCCCCACTATGCACTCCGTTTATACGCAGTATGTATAGTCGCGGCATGCCGCGCCATCAGGGTGCGGACCTGCTCCGGGAGTGACCGCTGTGCCCAGAAAGACGACGCCGCTCGGTACGGGGTTGGCCGCCGCCCTTGTGACCGTCCTCACTCTGACGCTCAGCGGCTGTTCCATGGAGACGACGGCCCCCGGTTCCGCACGGGCCGACGCCGCCTCCGACGCCAAGGGCTCCTTCGGCTCGGTGGACTGCCGCAAGGCGAAGTGCATCGCGCTGACCTTCGACGCCGGGCCCGGTGAGGACACCCCGCACCTCCTGGACGTCCTCAAGGAGAAGAAGGTCCCGGCGACGTTCTTCCTGCTGGGCAAGAACCACGTGCTGAAGCACCCGGACACCGTGCGCCGCATCGAGGCGGAGGGGCACGAGGTCGCCAACCACACCTGGTCGCACGAGATCCTGACGGACAAGAAGCCCGACGAGATACGCGCCGAGCTGGAGAAGACGCAGGACGCGATAGCGGAGATCACGGGCAGGAAGCCGCGGCTGATGCGTCCGCCGCAGGGCCGGACCGACGACACGGTCTCCGAGATCAGCAAGGAGCTCGGCCTCTCCCAGATCCTGTGGAGCACGACCGCCAAGGACTACTCGACGAACGACTCCGCGCTGATCAGGAAGCGGACGCTCGACCAGGCGGCCAAGGACGGGATCATCCTGCTGCACGACATCTACAAGGGGACGGTCCCCGCGGTGCCCGGCATCATCGACGCGCTGCACAAGGAGGGCTACACCTTCGTGACGGTCCCCCAGCTCATGGCCCCCGCCGAGCCGGAACCGGGCACGGTCTACCGCCCCTGACCCCGGAGCCCTCACCCCCGGAACCCTCACCCCCGGCACGCGGAACGGCCCGCCCTCCCTCGCGGGGAGGAGCGGGCCGCCCGTACCGGCCGTGTCCGTGGTGCCGCGCCCGTCACAGCGTGGCACCTACGCCGCGGCCGGGATCCTTTCCCTGGCCGAGGCCGGGGCGAGTGCGATCTCCAGCACCTGGCGGACGTCGGTGACCGGGTGGACGTCCAGCTTCTCCAGCACCTCGGCCGGGACGTCGTCCAGGTCGGCCTCGTTGCGCTGGGGGATCACCACGGTGGTGATGCCCGCCCGGTGCGCCGCCAGCAGCTTCTGCTTGAGGCCGCCGATCGGCAGCACCCGTCCGGTCAGCGACACCTCACCGGTCATCGCCACGTCCGTGCGGACCAGCCGCCCGGAGAGCAGTGAGGCCAGCGCCGTCGTCAGCGTGATGCCGGCGCTCGGGCCGTCCTTGGGGACCGCGCCCGCCGGGAAGTGGATGTGCACGCCCCGGTCCTTGAGGTCGGCGACCGGCAGCTCCAGCTCCGCCCCGTGCGACCGCAGGAAGCTGAGGGCGATCTGCGCGCTCTCCTTCATCACGTCGCCCAGCTGGCCGGTCAGGGTCAGCCCGGACGCCCCGGTCTCCGGATCGGCCAGTGACGCCTCGACGTACAGCACGTCGCCGCCCGCTCCGGTCACCGCGAGGCCGGTGGCCACCCCGGGCACCGCCGTGCGGCGCTCGGCCGGGTCCTGGGCGGACTCGGGCACGTGGTGCGGGCGTCCGATCAGACCCCTGAGGTCGGCGTCCGTCACCGTGAACGGAAGCGTCCGGTCGCCCAGTTCGTGCTGGGCCGCGACCTTGCGGAGCAGCCGGGCGACCGCCCGCTCCAGGTTCCGTACGCCCGCCTCCCGGGTGTACTCGCCGGCCAGCTTGCGCAGCGCCGACTCGTCCAGGGTGACCTCCTCCGGCTCCAGGCCGGTCCGCTCCAGCTGGCGCGGGAGCAGGTGGTCCCGGGCGATGACGACCTTCTCGTCCTCGGTGTAGCCGTCGAGGCGGACCAGCTCCATGCGGTCGAGCAGGGCCTCCGGGATGGCTTCGAGGACGTTGGCCGTGGCCAGGAACACCACGTCGCTGAGGTCGAGTTCGACCTCCAGGTAGTGGTCGCGGAAGGTGTGGTTCTGCGCGGGGTCGAGGACCTCCAGCAGGGCCGCGGCCGGGTCGCCCCGGAAGTCGGAGCCGACCTTGTCGATCTCGTCGAGCAGGACGACCGGGTTCATCGAACCGGCCTCCTTGATCGCCCGCACGATACGTCCGGGCAGCGCGCCGACGTACGTACGCCGGTGTCCCCGGATCTCCGCCTCGTCCCGGACACCTCCGAGCGCGACGCGGACGAACTTCCGGCCCATGGCGTGCGCGACGGACTCACCGAGCGAGGTCTTGCCGACGCCGGGAGGTCCGACCAGTGCCAGTACGGCACCGCCGCGCCTGCCGCCGACGACGCCGAGGCCCCGGTCGGCGCGCCGCTTGCGCACCGCGAGGTACTCGGTGATGCGCTCCTTGACGTCCGCCAGGCCCGCGTGTTCGGCGTCCAGGATCTCCTGGGCGCCCTTGATGTCGTAGGCGTCCTCGGTCCGCTCGGTCCAGGGCAGTTCGAGGACGGTGTCCAGCCAGGTCCGGATCCAGGAGCCCTCGGGGCTCTGGTCGGACGCCCGCTCCAGCTTGTCGACCTCCTTGAGGGCGGCCTCACGGACGTGGTCCGGCAGGTCGGCGGCCTCGACACGGGCCCGGTAGTCGTCGGACTCGTCCTCGGCGTCACCGTTGAGCTCGGAGAGCTCCTTGCGGACGGCGTCGAGCTGGCGCCGCAGCAGGAACTCGCGCTGCTGCTTGTCGACGCCCTCCTGGACGTCCTTGGCGATGGATTCGGCCACGTCCTGCTCGGCGAGGTGCTCACTCAGCCACTGGATAGCGAGCTTCAGCCGGTCGACCGGGTCGACGGTCTCCAGCAGCCGCACCTTCTGGGCCGTGGTCAAGAACGGCGAGTACCCGGAGTTGTCGGCGAGGGCGGACACGTCGTCGATCTGCTGGACGCGGTCCACGACCTGCCAGGCACCGCGCTTCTTCAGCCAGCTGGTGGCGAGCGCCTTGTACTCCTTGACGAGCTCGGCGACGGAGCCGGGGAGGGGGTCGGGCGCGGGCGCCTCGATCCTGGTGCCCTCCACCCACAGCGCGCTCCCGGGCCCGCTGGTCCCGGCACCGATCCGCACCCGGTCACGGGCCCGGATGAGGGCACCCGGGTCGCCGTCCGAGAGTCGTCCGACCTGTTCCACGGTGCCCAGGACACCGGTGCCGGTGTAGTTCCCGTCGATGCGCGGCACGAGCAGCACCTCGGGCTTGCCGCCGCCGGGCCGAGCCACGGCCTGGGCGGCCTCCACGGCGGCGCGTACCTCCGCGTCGGACAGGTCGAGCGGAACCACCATGCCCGGCAGGACGACCTCGTCGTCGAGCGGCAGCACGGGCAGGTCGATCGGCGTGAACGCCTGGGACGCGTTGGACTCAGCAGTCATGATCTCCCCTTCGGCAGGCAAGTTGAGCTATGTGGACTCAATGCTTGTGAGCCGCCGAATGTTCCCCGGGCTCTGTTCGCTCTCAGCGATCACTTCTCCGAGCCCGCCCCCGCCCTCCGGTCAGCAACGACGGCGGCACCCCCATTCCCCCGGCCGGAACGGGGCCGCGGCCCCACCCGTAACCGGCTGGCCCCGGCGCGGGGGTTGCGGGAAGGATGGGCGGGCCATGCCCGCCGACCGGAGACCGGAGACAGTGCCCATGACCGCCACGGACATCCCCACCCCCGTCACCCTCGACCGGCGCGAGGGGCCGTACGGCGAGGTCGTGCTGCGGGAGCGCGGCGACGACTTCGAGATCATCGCCAACGGGTGCTTCCTCATGGACACCTCCGACGGGCGTTCCGAGCGGCTGCTGATCGACGCGGCCCTGGACGCCCTGCCCGACGGGCGTCCGGATCCGGCCGTTCTCATCGGCGGGCTGGGCGTCGGTTTCTCGCTCGTACGGGCCGCGGCCGGGCCCCGCTGGGGACGGATCGCCGTCGTCGAGCGGGAACAGGCCATCGTCGACTGGCATCTGGAGGGGCCGCTCGCCCGGATCTCCGGCGCGGCGCTCGCCGATCCGCGGACCGAGATCCTCCGGACGGACCTCGTGACCTACCTCCACACGACCACTGAGCGTTACGACGCACTGTGCCTGGACATCGACAACGGCCCCGACTGGACGGTCACCGAGGACAACGGAACCCTCTATTCCCCCTCCGGTCTGGCGGCCTGCCGGGAGCGCCTGACGCCCGGCGGAGTGCTCGCCGTGTGGTCCGCCCAGCCCTCCGAGGCGTTCGAGGAAACGCTGCGGAATGCCGGGTTCCACGCGGTACGGACCGAAGAAGTAGCCGTTGCCCGAGGTGTTCCCGACGTGGTCCATCTCGCACTGCGCGCGAGCTGAACCCCCACCCGGTATACGGGGCGCCCGCCCCCCACGGGACGGACGCCCCGCGACCGGCGGTCCGCCTCCGCGACCGGGACCGCTCCCCGGCTCCGGACAACACCCTGCGTAGCCGGAAGCCCTCCTCGCCCCTTACGCTGCTGAGCGGCACAGGGGCTGTGACCCACGAAATCCACGAGCGAAAACCGCGTCTCCGGGGGAATGGCCTCCGCGAGAGCGGGCAGGGGCGGGGCGATGGAACAGACACACACCACCCACAACGGCGTCGCGGCCACCCCCGGTGCCCAGCGCCGGGTTCTGGTGGTCGAGGACGACGCGACGATCGTCGACGCCATCTCCGCCCGTCTGCGGGCCGAGGGCTTTCTGGTGCAGACCGCACTGGACGGGCCGGCGGCCGTGGACGCGGCCGAGTCCTGGCAGCCCGACCTGATGGTGCTCGACATCATGCTGCCGGGCTTCGACGGTCTGGAGGTCTGCCGGCGCGTGCAGGCCCAGCGCCCGGTTCCGGTGCTGATGCTCACCGCGCGGGACGACGAGACCGACATGCTGGTCGGGCTCGGGGTCGGCGCCGACGACTACATGACGAAGCCGTTCTCCATGCGTGAACTGGCCGCGCGGGTGCACGTGCTGCTGCGCCGGGTCGAGCGGGCCGCCCTGGCCGCGGTGACGCCGCGCAGCGGCATCCTGCGCCTGGGCGAGCTGGAGATCGACCACGCGCAGCGCCGGGTCCGGGTGCGTGCCGAGGACGTCCATCTCACACCGACCGAGTTCGACCTGCTGGTCTGCCTGGCCAACACCCCCCGCGCGGTGCTCTCCCGGGAGCAGCTGCTCGCCGAGGTGTGGGACTGGGCGGACGCCTCCGGGACGCGCACGGTCGACAGCCACATCAAGGCTCTGCGCCGCAAGATCGGCGCCGAGCGGATCCGTACCGTGCACGGCGTCGGCTACGCCCTGGAGACCCCCGCGCCATGACCCGGCCCGGCTCGGGACTGCGGCCCTTCTCGATCAAGGCGAAACTCGGCACGCTCGTGGTGGTCTCGGTGTTCATCACCACCGGGCTGCTGATCGTCGCCCTGCGCACCCGGACCGAGTTCCGGTTCATCACGGTCTTCTCGGTGATCGCGACCCTGCTCATCACCCAGTTCGTGGCGCACGGTCTGACGGCGCCGCTGGACGAGATGAGGGCCGTGGCCCGGTCGATCTCGCACGGCGACTACACCAGACGGGTGAGCGGCGCCGGGCGCCGCGACGAGCTCGGGGACCTCGCCCAGACCATCAACCGCATGGCGGACGACCTGGAGGCGGAGGACCGGCACCGCAAGGAGCTGGTGGCCAACGTCTCTCACGAGCTGCGCACGCCCATCGCGGCGCTCAGAGCCGTGCTGGAGAACGTGGTGGACGGGGTCTCCGCCGCCGACCCCGAGACGATGCGCACGGCCCTCAAGCAGACGGAACGCCTGGGCAGACTGGTGGAGACGCTGCTGGACCTCTCACGGCTGGACAACGGCGTGGTGACGCTCAAGGCGCGCCGCTTCGAGGTCTGGCCGTATCTGTCGGGCGTGCTGAAGGAGGCCAACCTCGCGGCCTCGCAGCGCCGGCTCTCCTCCGGCTCCGGCAACCACTCCCGTACGGACGTCCACCTCCACCTGGACGTGTCGCCGCCGGAGCTGACGGCGCACGCGGACGCGGAGCGGCTGCACCAGGTGGTCGCCAACCTCATCGACAACGCTGTCAAGCACAGTCCGCCGCACGGCCGGGTCACGGTGCTCGCCCGGCGCGGGCGGTATCCGGAGTCGCTGGAGCTGGAGGTCGTCGACGAGGGCCCGGGCATCCCGGAGGCCGAGCGCCACCGGGTCTTCGAGCGCTTCAACCGGGGGCAGGCACCGTCCCCGCAGGGCCCCGGCAGCGACGGCGGTACCGGGCTCGGCCTGGCGATCGCCCGCTGGGCCGTCGATCTGCACGGCGGCCGCATCGGTGTGGCCGAATCAGCCCGGGGTTGCCGGATCCAGGTCACTCTTCCGGGGAACCCACAGTTGCGCGGTTGACCCGGAGTTCGATCCGGAGGGCCAGGTTCTCCCTCCTGACCAGGAACGAGATACGGTCCAAGGGGCCGAACCCCGGCCCCGCGTACCGAAGTGCAGCGGAACCCCGCTTGTTTCCCGCCATTTCATGCGCCGAAACCCGGCTTCCGATGTGATGTGCACGACGAAGACCGGCCCGGCCTGCACGTAACGGCTCGGGGGGCGTAGCCTTGATTTCCGCTGTCCATCACCTTGTGAAGCGGAAGAGGGCGGTTGCCGCCGTGTCGTCTCAGTCCCCCAGTAACTCGAGTATCTCGACCGATCAAGAAGCGGGCTCCGGGTCCAACCCGGCGGCCGCTTTCGGTGCCAATGAGTGGCTCGTCGACGAGATCTACCAGCAGTACCTCCAGGATCCCAGTTCGGTCGACCGCGCCTGGTGGGACTTCTTCGCCGACTACAAGCCGGGCACGTCCGGCACGGCGGACAAGCCCGTTCCCGCGACGGCGGGTGCCGCGGTGACCCCGGCTCCGGCCGCGGGCACCGCGAACAACACCCCGGCCGCCGCGCCCGCTCCGGCCAAGGCCGCGGCCCCCTCGTCCGCCCCCGCCTCCCCGGCGAAGGCAGCCCCGGCGGCCGCACCCGCGAAGCCCGCCGCCGCGCAGGCCGCTCCGGCGAAGGCCGCCCCCGCCAAGGCGGCCCCGGCGAAGGCGGCTCCGGCCGCCGAGAAGAAGGCCGACGACGCGACCGAGGCCCCGGCCGGCCCCGAGTACGTGACGCTGCGCGGCCCCTCGGCCGCCGTCGCGAAGAACATGAACGCCTCGCTGGAGCTGCCGACGGCCACGTCCGTCCGCGCGGTCCCGGTGAAGCTGCTGTTCGACAACCGCATCGTCATCAACAACCACCTCAAGCGCGCCCGCGGCGGGAAGATCTCCTTCACGCACCTCATCGGGTACGCGATGGTGCAGGCCCTCAAGGCCATGCCGTCGATGAACCACTCCTTCGCGGTCAAGGACGGCAAGCCGACCCTGGTCAAGCCGGAGCACGTCAACCTCGGCCTCGCCATCGACCTGGTGAAGCCGAACGGCGACCGCCAGCTGGTCGTCGCGGCCATCAAGAAGGCCGAGACGCTCAACTTCTTCGAGTTCTGGCAGGCGTACGAGGACATCGTCCGCCGCGCCCGTGTCGGCAAGCTCGGCATGGACGACTTCACCGGTGTCACCGCCTCGCTGACCAACCCCGGCGGCATCGGCACCGTGCACTCGGTGCCCCGCCTGATGCCCGGACAGGGCCTCATCATGGGCGTCGGCGCGATGGACTACCCGGCCGAGTTCCAGGGCACCTCGCAGGACACCCTGAACAAGCTGGGCATCTCCAAGGTCATGACGCTGACCTCGACGTACGACCACCGGGTCATCCAGGGTGCGGCGTCCGGCGAGTTCCTCCGCGTCCTGGCCCAGCTCCTGCTCGGCGAGAACGACTTCTACGACGAGATCTTCAAGGCGCTGCGCATCCCCTACGAGCCGGTCCGCTGGCTCAAGGACATCGACGCCTCGCACGACGACGACGTCACCAAGGCCGCGCGGGTCTTCGAGCTGATCCACTCCTACCGGGTCCGGGGCCACGTCATGGCCGACACCGACCCGCTGGAGTACCGCCAGCGCAAGCACCCCGACCTGGACATCACCGAGCACGGCCTCACCCTGTGGGACCTGGAGCGGGACTTCGCGGTCGGCGGCTTCGCCGGCAAGACGATGATGAAGCTCCGCGACATCCTCGGCGTCCTGCGTGAGTCGTACTGCCGCACCACCGGCATCGAGTTCATGCACATCCAGGACCCGAAGGAGCGCAAGTGGATCCAGGACCGGGTGGAGCGTCCGCGCCCGGCCCCGGAGCGTGAGGAGCAGCTGCGGATCCTGCGCCGCCTCAACGCCGCCGAGGCGTTCGAGACGTTCCTGCAGACCAAGTACGTCGGTCAGAAGCGGTTCTCGCTGGAGGGCGGCGAGTCCGTCATCCCGCTGCTCGACGCGGTCATCGACTCCGCGGCGGAGGCGCGCCTGGACGAGGTCGTCATCGGCATGGCCCACCGCGGCCGTCTGAACGTCCTGGCGAACATCGTCGGCAAGTCGTACGCGCAGATCTTCCGGGAGTTCGAGGGCAACCTCGACCCGCGGTCGATGCACGGCTCCGGCGACGTCAAGTACCACCTGGGCGCCGAGGGCACCTTCACCGGTCTGGACGGCGAGCAGATCAAGGTCTCGCTGGCCGCCAACCCCTCGCACCTGGAGGCGGTCGACCCGGTCCTGGAGGGCATCGCCCGCGCCAAGCAGGACATCATCAACAAGGGCGGTACGGACTTCACGGTCCTGCCCGTCGCGCTCCACGGCGACGCGGCCTTCGCGGGCCAGGGTGTCGTCGCGGAGACGCTCAACATGTCGCAGCTGCGCGGTTACCGCACCGGCGGCACCGTGCACGTGGTGATCAACAACCAGGTCGGCTTCACCGCCGCACCGGAGTCCTCGCGCTCCTCGATGTACGCCACCGACGTGGCGCGCATGATCGAGGCGCCGATCATCCACGTCAACGGCGACGACCCGGAGGCCGTGGTGCGGGTCGCGCGCCTCGCCTTCGAGTACCGGCAGACGTTCAACAAGGATGTCGTGATCGACCTCATCTGCTACCGCCGCCGCGGTCACAACGAGGGCGACAACCCGGAGTTCACCAACCCGCAGATGTACACCCTGATCGACAAGAAGCGCTCGGTGCGCAAGCTCTACACCGAGTCCCTCATCGGTCGCGGCGACATCACGCTGGAAGAGGCCGAGCAGGCGCTCCAGGACTTCCAGGGCCAGCTGGAGAAGGTCTTCGCGGAGGTCCGCGAGGCCACCTCGGCGCCGTCCCAGCCGCATGTCCCGGACGTGCAGGCCGAGTTCCCCGTCGCCGTGAACACCGCGGTGTCCTCGGAGGTCGTCAAGCTGATCGCCGAGTCCCAGGTGAACATCCCCGACACGGTGACCGTGCACCCGCGTCTGCTGCCGCAGATGCAGCGCCGCGCCTCCTCGGTGGAGAACGGCACGATCGACTGGGGCATGGGCGAGACCCTGGCCATCGGTTCGCTGCTGATGGAGGGCACCCCGGTCCGGCTCGCCGGCCAGGACACCCGCCGCGGCACGTTCGGGCAGCGTCACGCCGTGCTCGTCGACCAGAAGACCGGCGAGGACTACACCCCGCTGCTCTACCTCTCCGAGGACCAGGCCCGTTACAACGTCTACGACTCGCTGCTCAGCGAGTACGCGGCGATGGGCTTCGAGTACGGCTACTCGCTGGCCCGCCCGGAGTCGCTGGTGATCTGGGAGGCCCAGTTCGGTGACTTCGTCAACGGCGCCCAGACCGTCGTGGACGAGTTCATCTCCTCGGCCGAGCAGAAGTGGGGCCAGACGTCCGGCGTCACCCTGCTGCTGCCGCACGGCTACGAGGGCCAGGGGCCGGACCACTCGTCCGCCCGCCCGGAGCGTTTCCTGCAGATGTGCGCGCAGGACAACATGACGGTCGCGATGCCCACCCTGCCGTCGAACTACTTCCACCTCCTGCGGTGGCAGGTGCACAACCCGCACCACAAGCCGCTGATCGTCTTCACGCCGAAGTCGATGCTGCGCCTCAAGGCCGCGGCGTCGAAGGTGGAGGAGTTCACCACGGGCGGGTTCCGTCCGGTCATCGGCGACGACTCGGTCGAGGCGGAAGCCGTCCGCAAGGTCGTCTTCTGCGCCGGCAAGCTCTTCTACGACCTGGACGCCGAGCGTGTGAAGCGCGGCGACACGGAGACGGCGATCATCCGTCTGGAGCGCCTGTACCCGCTGCCGGGTGCGGAGATCCAGGCCGAGATCGCCAAGTACCCGAACGCGGAGAAGTACCTCTGGGCCCAGGAGGAGCCGGCCAACCAGGGTGCGTGGCCGTTCATCGCGCTCAACCTGATCGACCACCTGGACCTGGCCGTGGGTGCCGACG
Source organism: Streptomyces sp. SirexAA-E (assembly GCF_000177195.2). Lineage (GTDB taxonomy): Bacteria > Actinomycetota > Actinomycetes > Streptomycetales > Streptomycetaceae > Streptomyces > Streptomyces flavovirens. The sequence goes on along the minus strand of NC_015953.1, from coordinate 4,978,495 downwards.
TGCCGCACGGCGAGCGTCTGCGCCGCATCTCGCGTCCGCACGGGTCGTCCCCGGCGGTCGGCTCGGCCAAGCGCCACCAGGCCGAGCAGACCCAGCTGATCGACGAGGTCTTCGAGGCCTGACCGGCTGCCGTACGTGAGGGAGGCCCGGTCCGCGAGATGTTCGCGGGCCGGGCCTTCGGCCTGTGCGGCCTCGTTATCCTGGTGCCATGTACTTCACGGACCGTGGCATCGAGGAACTGGAGAAGCGGCGCGGCGAGGAGGAGGTCACCTTCGAGTGGCTCGCCGAGCAGCTGCGGACGTTCGTCGATCTCAACCCCGACTTCGAGGTCCCCGTCGAGCGCCTCGCGACCTGGCTCGCCCGGCTGGACGACGACGAGGACGAGTAGTCACCACGTCGGGCCGCCCCGTGCGTCTCGTCGCGCCTCGGCCCTGAACCGGTCGTAGGCGAGCCCCAGGGCCCCTTGGGCCAGCAGGACCAGCCCGGCCGTGATCCATCCCCCGCTGCGTCTGCGGGCTCCCCACAGGGTGAGCGGGAGGCCCGCGGCGACCTGTGCGGTCGCGACGGCGCGGGCGCGCGGGCCGCGCATCCACGGGCCGAGGCCGGTGCTCTCGACGGCGTCGAGCTCGGCCTGCACGGTGTCACGCCAGCCGGCCCACTCGATCCGCTCCACCTGCGGGTGGACATCGGCGGCGGTGCGCAGCCGGTCGGCCGGTTCCCCCGGCGCGAGTCCGGGCGGCAGGGCCACCCCGGTACGGGTGAGCACGGCGAGCAGGCCACGGAGCCGGGCGTCGGCGTCGGTCTCCGGGTCCTGGCGGGTGAGGGCCTCCAGCTCCTGGACGTCCAGCACCGGGTCGAGGCCCAGTCGGGCCGCGAAGGTCCGCATGGCCTCGTCCTCTCCGGCCGGGGTGCCGTCGGCCAGCCAGACGTAGCCGACCGGGCGGCGGAAGCCTGCGGCGAGCGTGTAGCCGGACCGGTCGCCGTCCCACCACAGCGCGAGGACGGGCCAGCTGGAGCCCACCGCGAGTGCGGTGGCCCAGCCGCCCATGACCCGGTCGACGGGTTCGGCTCCGCCGCCGTCGCCGGTGTCGGAGCCGGTGCCCCGGCCGTCGGCCGGACCGTCCCGCCAGGGCTTCCCCTCGGGGACGAGGACGCTCCAGCCGTCCCCGGCGGGCAGGAGCAGCATCCGCTCCTGCAGCAGGTGAGCCGGCGGCCGTACGGTCTCGGGGTCGGCCCGGCAGAGCAGCAGGGCACCCACGGAGGTAGCGGTCATGCTCTCCACGCTAGGCCACCTTGTCCGCGTATGAGGTGATTCGGCGTGCGGCTCGGGCATCCACACCCGCCCAGCCGCCCCTTGACTTGCAGCAACCGCGATATATCGTGTTCATAAGAGACGCGATATGTTGCGTGCCGCCGTGCCTTGGGAGGTCAGTTCCATGCCTGATTCGACGTGGACCGTCGCCGAACCGCAGAAGCTCACCTTCGACGACCCCGTGACGGCGCTGCGCGTGCGCGTCGTCGACGGCACGGTCAACGTCGTCGGCACGACGGAGCCGACGGCGCGACTGGAGGTGTCCGAGATCGAGGGCCCACCCCTGATCGTCACGCGGCGGGGCTCGACCCTGACCGTCGCGTACGAGGATCTGCCGTGGAAGGGGTTCCTGAGCTGGCTCGACCGCCGGAGTCCGCGCCGGCGGGCGGTCGTCTCGCTCGCCGTACCGGCCGGTTCGGGGGTGGAGGTCGGGGTGGTCGGCGCGAGCGCGGTCGTCTCGGGCATCCACGGGCGCACGGAGGTGCGCGGGGTCGGTGGTGACACGACCCTGGTGGGGCTCTCCGGCAAGGTCCGCGCGGAGACCGTCTCGGGGAGCCTGGAGGCCCAGGCCGTGACCGGTGACCTCCGCTTCCATTCGGTGTCCGGCGACCTGACGGTCGTCGAGGGGGCCGGCACGTCGGTGCGGGCGGAGTCCGTCAGTGGTGACATGGTGCTGGACCTCGACACCTCCGCCGAGCCGACGGACATCAGGCTGACCACGGTCTCCGGCGAGATCGCCATACGGCTGCCGCACCCGGCGGACGCCAAGGTGGAGGCGAACACCGCGACCGGCGAGGTCAGCAACGCCTTCGAGGACCTGCGGGTGGGCGGCCAGTGGGGGGCGAAGAAGATTACCGGGAAGCTCGGCGCCGGTACGGGCACGCTCAGGGCGACCACGGTCTCCGGATCGATCGCCCTGCTGCGCCGCCCACCGGCCAAGGACGACCCGCGTGACGCCGAGCCGACCGGAAAGGTGCTCTGACATGCCCCCCGTATTCGCCCATGGACGCCTGCGTCTCTACCTCCTCAAGCTTCTGGACGAGGCCCCGCGCCACGGTTACGAGGTGATCCGGCTGCTGGAGGAGCGCTTCCAGGGCCTGTACGCACCCTCGGCGGGCACGGTCTATCCGCGGCTGGCCAAGCTGGAGGCCGAGGGACTGGTCACCCACGCCACGGAGGGCGGCCGCAAGGTCTACTCCATCACCGACGCGGGACGCGACGAGCTCGCGGGCCGTGGCGGGGAGCTGGCCGATCTGGAGCTGGAGATCCACGAGTCGGTCTCGGAGCTCGCCGCGGAGATACGCGACGACGTGCGCGGCGCGGCGGGCAAGCTGCGCAGCGAGATGCGCGCGGCGGCCTCCGAGTCCAAGAGCGGCGCCGGCGGCGGTTCCGGGCAGGAGGCCGACGCCTGGCGCACCGCGAAGGAAGAGCTGCGCAAGGCGAAGCAGGAGTGGAAGGAGCAGGCCCGCCGGGCCAAGGACGAGTCCCGCCGCGCCCGCGAGGACGCCGACCGGGCCCGCCGTCAGGCCCAGGAGGCGCACGAGAAGGCGCGCGAGCAGATGCAGAACGCCGCCCGGCAGGTACAGGAGCACTTCGCCCGCGGCGACTGGCCCACCGGCGTGCGGGAAGGCCTGGCCGAGATCACGGGGCAGCTGGGCGGCTTCGCCAGATCCGGCACCTGGCCGTCGTACACCAGGCCCGATCCGGCCGAGCCGGACGCCGGCTGGAAGCCCTCGGACCGGCCGGACGTCGAGTGGGCCGCCGACACTCCGGCGACCGGCGACCCGGCCCGGGACCTGGACCGGCTGCTGGACCGCTTCCGCGACGACATCCGGGACGCGGCGCGGGACCGGGGCATCAGCGAGACCCAGCTGACGGAGGCCCGCCACCACCTCGCCACGGCCGCGAGCCGCATCGACGCGCTGCTCCGCGAGCCCGGCGAGGGCGGTGAGGACCGGCAGGACGCCGGACCACGAGCGAAGGGGCTCTGACCACCGGCGGGTGAGCGGCGGATCCTCTGCGGGCGGATGCCGAACGGGGGCCTCCGTCGCAAGTGGCGGCTGTGGAGGGTCCCGGTGTCACGGTCGTGTCAATCAGAGTTGGCACGGTCCGTGGCGAGGCGGGCGTGGCGTTCCACGTCGTACCGGACGTCCTCGTACCGGAGCTTTCCGCGTTCGACGCCCTCCGCCGCGAAGCCGGCCCGCCGGGCCACCGCGCAGGAGGCCGGGTTGTCCGTCCGGTGACCGAGTTCCAGCCGGTAGAGCCCCAGGTCGTCGAAGGCCCAGCGGGCGAGCGCCCGCACCCCGGCCGTGGCCGCGCCCGAACCGCGGGCCGCCTCGGTGGTCCAGTACGAGACCCAGCCGCAGTCGTGGACCTGGTTCATGGCGGTCACGGCCACACAGCCGAGCGCCTCGTCCTCCTCCGCCCTGACGACGGCCCAGGCGTATCCGGTGCCGGCCACACGTTCCCGCTCCCGGCGGGCGACCCACTCCAGCGCGTCGGCCGGCGTGGCGACCAGGTGGCCACCGGACTGCCGGACCATCTCGTCCGGCGCGAAGGCCCGGAGCACGGCCGGTGCGTCGGACGGCCGCCAGTGCCGCAGCAGGAACCGGGCGGGCGCCCGGCGCCCGGTCCCCGGCCTCACGGGGCGGTCAGCACGATCTTCCCGAACAGGTCACCCGCGGCAAGCCGTTCGAACCCCTCCCGGGCCCGGTCGAGCGGCAGGGCTTCGTCGATGACCGGCCGTACTCCGGTGGCCGCGCAGAAGGACAGCAGGTCCTCCAGCTCGTCCTTGGACCCCATCGTGGAGCCGACGACCTTGAGCTCCAGGAAGAAGATCCGGGTCAGTTCGGCGTGCGCGGGCCGATCGCCGCTGGTGGCACCCGAGATGACCAGAGTGCCCCCGGGCCGGAGCGACTTCACCGAGTGGGACCAGGTCGCGGCCCCGACGGTCTCGATGACGGCGTCGACCCGCCGCGGCAGTCGCGCGCCGGGCTCGTACGCCTCCACGGCCCCCAGCTCGACGGCCTTCTCGCGCTTGGCCTCGTCACGGCTGGTGGCGTACACCCTGAGCCCGGCGGCCTTGCCCAGCACGATCGCCGCCGTGGCCACGCCGCCTCCGGCGCCCTGGACGAGTACGGAGTCCCCGGGGCGCACACCGGCGTTGGTAAAGAGCATGCGGTACGCCGTCAGCCAGGCCGTGGGCAGGCAGGCGGCCTGCTCGAAGGTCAGCTCCCTGGGCTTCGGCAGGACGTTCCAGCTGGGGACGGTGACCTGCTCGGCGAAGGTGCCCTGGTAGCGCTCGGTGAGGATGGAGCGCGGTTCGTCGGGGCCGACCCCGTGACCGGTCTGGCCGATGACGGAGTGCAGGACGACCTCGTTGCCGTCCTGGTCGATCCCGGCGGCGTCGCAGCCGAGGATCATGGGCAGCTTGTCCTCGGTGATCCCGACCCCGCGCAGGGACCACAGGTCATGGTGGTTGAGGGAGGCGGCCTTGACCTGGACGGTGGTCCAGCCGGGCCGCGCCTCGGGCGCGGGGCGTTCGCCCAGCTCGAGGCCGTTGAGGGGCTGGTCGCGGTCGATGCGTGCGGCGTAGGCGGCGAACATGGCCACGACGATAGGCCGTGACGCGCCGTGACGTAACCGTTCGGTGGTGTGACACAGGCCCCAGAGCACGGGCCGTGCGAGGGGCGGGAAGGAGGCCGTTCCCCTCCCGCCCCTCCGGCGCGTCAGCGGCGTGCCACGCCCTCGGCGCGGGCCGCGGCCGCCACCGCGGCCGTGACCGCCGGGGCGACCCGCTCGTCGAACGGGGACGGGATCACGTAGTCGGCGGACAGTTCGTCACCGACGACGTCCGCGAGCGCGTTCGCCGCGGCGATCTTCATACCCTCGGTGATCCGGGAGGCCCGGACCTGGAGGGCGCCCGCGAAGATGCCGGGGAACGCCAGCACGTTGTTGATCTGGTTCGGGTAGTCCGACCGGCCGGTCGCCACCACGGAGGCGTACTTGTGCGCGGTCTCGGGGTGGACCTCGGGGTTCGGGTTGGCCATGGCGAAGACGAACGCGCCCGGCGCCATGGAGGCGACGGCCGGCTCGGGGACCGTGCCTCCGGAGACACCGATGAACACGTCGGCCCCCGCCAGGGCCACTTCGAGGGAACCGGTGAGGCCTGCCCGGTTGGTGAGCTCGGCCAGTTCCCGCTTGACGTCGGTGAGGTCGTCCCGGTCCTTGCTCACGATGCCCTTGCGGTCGGCGACGGCGACATCGCCGATGCCCGCCTCCAGCAGGAACTTCGCGATGGCCACACCGGCCGCGCCGGCACCCGAGATGACGCCGCGCAGATCACCGAGCGTCCGGCCGGAGAGCTTCGCCGCGTTCCGCAGGGCGGCGAGCGTCACGACGGCCGTACCGTGCTGGTCGTCGTGGAACACCGGGATGTCCAGGCGCTCCTGGAGCTTGCGCTCGATCTCGAAGCACCGGGGCGCCGAGATGTCCTCCAGGTTGACCCCGCCGAAGGACGGCGCGAGGCGCACCACGGTGTCGACGATCTCGTCCGCGTCGGTCGTGGCGAGCGCGATCGGCACCGCGTCGACCCCGCCGAACTGCTTGAAGAGGATCGCCTTGCCCTCCATCACCGGGAGGGATGCCTCGGGTCCGATGTCGCCCAGGCCGAGCACGGCGGTGCCGTCCGTCACGACGGCCACGACCTGGGACTTCCAGGTGTAGTCGTGCACCAGCTCGGGGTTGTCGGCGATGGCGCTGCACACCTTGGCCACGCCGGGCGTGTACGCGAGGGACAGGTCGTCCTTGTCGCGGATCGGGACGGTGGACCGCACCGCCATCTTCCCGCCGCGGTGCAGGGCGAAGGCCGGATCGAAGGGTTCGTCCGTACCGCTGATGCCGTCCGCGCCGGCCGGGCCGGGCGCGCTGTCGCTGCGAGGATTGACGATCTCCGCTGCCATTGTGTTGACCCCTTAAGTCTTCATCATTGAGGGTGGCCACTCCTGGTTGAGGAGGGGTGGGCGGGCACCGCGTACGTCCCCGGCACCGAGCGGTCGATCCGCTCCGGCCGGGGGGTGGTACGCGCGGGCGCGCCGCACACGCGCCCTGAGCCCCGGATGAGGGGTGTAAAGGTCTTTCTTACCCGACGGACCGGGCTCGGGACGAGTCCATATCGACGCGGTGATGTGACTCATAGTCGAATATCTGGACAAGTCCACTAAGGAGCACAAAGGTCGTCCACGGGTCGAGACGTACCGGAGATTCTCCGGGGCAAAGCTCGAATTCCAACAGATGATCCGGCCTTACGGCACAGCCTCGTTGGGGTCCGGGGATCACCCGTTACCCGATTTTGACATGCTCGGCCCCCTGAATGGACCCGTCCGAATGGCAAGATGCCCTAATCACACAAGGTGGCGACACTCGAAGGTGCGTGCGCACCCACCTGACCAGCATTCCCTCACCGCCGGAGGACACCGACCATGACCGCAAGCACCCTCTGTCGTACGACCGCGAAGTCCCGGATTGCCGCGGTCTGCGCGGTCGCGGTCGCCGGCACCCTGCTGCTGACCGCCTGTGGCGACCAGACCGACGGCGGTTCGACGAAGGCCGGTGACACCACCGCCTCCAAGAGCGGTGCCCCGCTCTTCGACAAGCTGCCGGAGAAGTACCGGAAGTCCGGTGTCATCAAGGTCGGCACCAATGCCGAGTACGCCCCGATGGAATCCGTCGAGAACGGCAAGATCGTCGGCGTCGACCCGGATCTCGCCGACGCCCTCGGCAAGCAGCTCGGCGTGAAGTTCGAGTTCACCTCCGGTTCCTTCGACGGCCTGATCACCGCCCTGAACACCGGCCGCCACGACATCGCCATGTCGTCCATCACGGACAACAAGCAGCGCCAGGAAGGCCTCGACGACAGCGGCAAGAAGCTCGGCAAGGGCGTGGACTTCGTCGACTACTTCCTGGCCGGCACCGCCGTCTACACCAAGAAGGGCAACCCCGAGGGCATCAAGTCCATCGAGGACCTGTGCGGCAAGGTCGCGGCCGTCCAGCGCGGCACCACCTACGAGGACGCGCTGAAGAAGCAGTCCAAGGCCTGCACCGACGGCGGCGGGAAGGCCGTCAAGATCGAGTCCTTCGAGAACGACACGGAGGCCCAGACCCGCGTGAAGTCGGGCGGCGCGGTCGCCGGTGTCAACGACTACCCGGTCGCGGTGGACCTGGCCCGCAAGGCCGGCGGCGGCAACGACTTCGAGGTGGTCGGCGAGCAGGTCGACGCGGGTCCGTTCGGCATCGCGGTCAACAAGGACAACACCGAGCTGCGCGACGTCCTCAAGGAGGCCGTGGACGCGATCATCGCCGACGGCTCCTACAAGGCGGTGCTCGACAAGTGGGGTGCCGGCACCGGAGCGATCGACAAGGCCGCCGTCAACGGCGGCAAGTGACCGGCGCACCCTGAAGGGCAGTCACCGTGACTGACAAGTTCGACAAGGTGCCCGGCGGCCCATCGGTCGCCGACGCGCCCGTCTCCGGTCCCACCACCGTCGCGCCGGAGACCATCAGAGCCGTTCCCGTCCGGCACTACGGCCGCTGGATCAGCGCCGTGGTCGTCATCGCTCTGCTCGCCGCCCTGGTGTACGCCTTCTCGCAGGGCAACATCCAGTGGCACGCGGTCCAGGACAAGCTGTTCGACGACACCGTGCTGGCCGGAGCCGGCCGCACACTGATGATCAGCGTGCTCGCCATGGTCCTCGGCGTGGTCCTGGGTGTGGTCCTCGCCGTCATGCGGCTCTCGAAGAACCCGGTGACCAGCTGGGTCGCCTGGCTCTACATCTGGTTCTTCCGCGGCACGCCCGTCTACGTGCAGCTGCTGCTCTGGTTCAACCTCGCCCTGGTCTTCCCGATCCTCAACATCCCGTTCGTCTACAAGGACGAGATGACCGATGTGATGACCCCCTTCATGTGCGCCCTGCTGGGGCTCGGCCTCAACGAGGCCGCGTACATGGCGGAGATCTGCCGGGCGGGCATCCAGTCGGTGGACGAGGGCCAGACCGAGGCCTCGCACGCGCTGGGCATGACCCAGGCCAAGACCATGCGCCGCGTGGTGCTCCCGCAGGCGCTGCGGGTCATCATCCCGCCGACCGGCAACGAGTTCATCAACATGCTGAAGACCTCGTCCCTGGTGTACGCGGTCACCTACAACGAGCTGCTGCGCTCGACGTCGCAGATCGGCTCGACCAGTTACGCGGTGATGGAGATGCTCTTCGTCGCCTCCATCTGGTACATCGTCATGACCAGCATCTTCAGCGTGGGCCAGTACTACCTGGAGCGCCGGTACGCCCGGGGCTCGCTGCGGAGCCTGCCGCTCACCCCGTTCCAGCGGGTCAAGGTGGCTCTCACCTCCTTCAGCAACCGCCCCTCGGGAGGTGTCTCCGCATGACCGCCATGGTGAAGGCCGAGGGCGTACACAAGTCCTTCGGCGCCGCGCACATCCTCAAGGGCATCGACCTGGAGGTCGCCCCGCGTGAGGTCTTCTGCCTGATCGGCCCGTCCGGCTCCGGCAAGTCGACGTTCCTGCGGTGCATCAACCACCTGGAGAAGATCAACGCCGGCCGGCTGTACGTCGACGGCGACCTGGTCGGCTACCGGCAGAAGGGCGACCGGCTCCACGAGCTCAAGGACAGCGAGGTCGCCCTGAAGCGCCGGGACATCGGCATGGTCTTCCAGCGCTTCAACCTGTTCCCGCACATGACGGCGGTCGAGAACGTCATGGAGGCCCCGATCCAGGTCAAGGGCGAGGCCAAGGCCGTCGCCCGGGCCCGCGCCGAGCGGCTCCTGGACCGCGTCGGCCTCTCGGACAAGGCGGGGAACTACCCCTCGCAGCTCTCCGGCGGCCAGCAGCAGCGGGTGGCCATCGCCCGCGCCCTGGCCATGGAGCCGAAGCTGATGCTGTTCGACGAGCCGACCTCGGCGCTCGACCCGGAGCTGGTCGGCGACGTCCTGGACGTCATGCGCGGCCTCGCCGAGGACGGCATGACGATGATCGTGGTCACCCATGAGATGGGCTTCGCCCGCGAGGTGGGCGACGCGCTGGTGTTCATGGACGACGGGGTCGTGGTCGAGTCGGGCCACCCCCGCGATGTCCTGACGAGCCCTCAGCACGACCGGACGAAGTCCTTCCTGTCCAAGGTGTTGTAGGTCCGGCCGCACGGCGAAGGGCGGTACGGGCCGGTGGTCCGTACCGCCCTTCGCGCATGACATCAGCCCCGCGGTCGCAGCTCCGGCCGCAGCATCAGAGCGCGCACCTGCGCGCGGTCGAGCGGCGGGTTCCTCAGCAGCGGCCCCTGGGAGCGCGGTCCGAGATAGCCGGTGCTGGAGCGCACGGCGAGCAGTGAGCCGTCCTTCAGCACCAGCCGCCCGGTGATCTCGGGCCCCCACTGCGGGCTGCCGCCGTACGCCATGGCGTCCCGCCAGGTCGTCAGGACGCCGCCGTCCGGCAGCCGCTCGCGGACGCAGTCGGTGCGCGGCGGCTCCTTGCCCTGGGTGGCACACAGGTCGCCGCCGAGGCTTCCGCCGAACTTCCTCTCCACCTGGGCGGGCTTCATGAACGACAGGGTCAGATAGCCGGCACCGCCGTCCTCGCGGATCAGGTACTGCCCGTCCAGCGGGCCGACGTACGTCTCCCCGGCATGCTCGGGGGGCACGCCCTTGATCAGGGCGGCGAGGGAGACCTGCTCGACGCCGCCCACGGCCTCGGGCAGCAGGGCGGCCAGCCGGCCGGCCTTGTCGCCTCCGCTCGCCGTGGCGACCGGGGCCGCCGCGACGGAGGTGCCCGTGGGCGTGCCGTCGGTCAGCTGGGGCAGGGCCACTCCCCCGGTGGCGACGACCGCGAGCGCGGCCCCCGCGACGCCCGCCCGGCGGCGGAAGCGGACCCGGGCGGCCCTGGCGTACACCGCCCCGGTGGAGACCGCCGGGCGGCCGGCGTCCCGGGCGGCCCGTGCCAGCAGTTCACGCACGTCGTTCATACCAGTTCCTCCATGATGTCCGCCGCCATCCGCGTGCGCAGCGCCGCCAGCCCCCGGGCCGTGTGGCTCTTGACCGTGTTCTCCCGCATGCCGAGCGTCTCGGCCGCCTCGGCCACGCTCAGGTCCTCCCAGTAGCGCAGGACGAGCACGGCACGCTGCTTGGCGGTGAGTCCGGCGAGCGCCTGACGCACCACCAGCCCGGTGTCCGTGTCGGTCGGCGCCGCCGCGTGGTCAGGCAGCTCCGCGTAGGCCTGTTCACGCCGCCAGAACCGGCGGCGGCTCGCGATGAAGGTGTTGACCAGGGTCTTGCGTGCGTACGCCTCGATGTTGTCGAGCCGTCCGTGACGCCTTCCGCCGAGCACGACCTTGACCAGGGCCGTCTGGACCAGGTCCTCGGCCTCGTGCCGGTCGCCGCACAACAGGTAGGCGCTGCGGAACAGCGCGGTGCGGCGGTTCTCCACGAAGGCGTACAGCGCGGCGTCGTCATCGATCCGCATCGTCGGCGCCCCTCTCCGGGCCCGCGGGCGCGGACCGTCTCACCCTTCCAGTGCGGTGGGCCCGGCGGGAGGTTGCGGGCACACGAAAGGAGTCAGGGCCGTCCCTGACTCCTTTCGGTGCCGGCTACTTGACCGCGAGGACCAGGCTGTCGGAGGGCGAGCTCCAGACCGCGCGTGCCTCGGCGAAGCCGGCGGCGCGCAGGGTGGCGGCGTGCCACTGCGGGGAGGGCATGTCACCGTCCGCGTGCTCGCCGTAGATGCGGAAGCGCTCGGCGGTCGGCGCCGCGAGGACCGGGTCCTCGGCGGCCAGGGCCCACCAGTCGGCCCAGTCGACGGCTCCCTCTGCCCGGGCGCGGTCCATCGCGGCGTGCCGGTGCGCGCGTTCGGCGGCGTTGATTCGCGGGGTCGCCGTGTCGATCATGTGGTCGGCGTTCATGAACACCCCGCCGTCACGGACCAGTCGCCCGACCTGCCCGTACAGTTCCGCGAGCGGCTCGCTGTGCAGCCAGTGCAGGGCCGTGGCGGTCAGGACCGCGTCGTACGAGGTGTGCGGGAGGCGTTCCGTCCAGGCCGGGTCCTTGAGGTCGGCGGTCACGAAGGTGACCCGGTCGTCGCCCTCGAAGGTGCCGCGGGCGATGGCCAGCAGGGCGGGGTCCAGGTCGACACCGGTGCTGGTGGCGTCCGGGAACCGCTTGAAGAGGCGGTCGGTGATACTTCCCGTACCGCACGCCAGGTCGAGGACCCTCGGTGCGGGCCCCACGACGGCCTCCACCATGTCCAGCATCACCCGGAACCGCTCCTCGCGGTCCGGCATGTACCACTCCTGCTGCCGGTCCCAGCTCTCCTGCCAGGAGTGCCAGTCGGTAATCTGCGCAGCCTCCGCCATCCCAACCTCCACGTAATGCCCAGTAAGCATGCTCGACCATTACACTGGTCGACAACAGCGACCCTAGACCGATGCCGTAAGGACTACAAGTGGAACTGGCCCATTACTCGGATTACGCCGTGCGTCTGGTGAACACCGAGGAGCCGGCCCGCGCCAAGGATTCGCTCACCACCGTCGAGTCCGTGCGCGAGCTCTTCGGTGCCAACGCCCAGGCCGCCCGACGCGCCACCGACGCGGACGTGACGCGCTTCAGGTCCGTACGGGCCCGGCTGCGCGCGGTCTTCGAGGCGGCCGACAGCGGCGCCGAGACACTCGCCGTGGACCTGCTGAACTCCCTGCTGCTGGAATTCCCGGTGAGCCCGCAGATCTCCGGCCACGACACCCGTGACGCGGACGGCAAGCCGGACTGGCACATGCACCTGGCCGACCACCCGTCGAACGCCACGGCCGGTTTCGCCGCCATCGCGGCGATGGGCCTGGCCTTCCACCTCACCTCGTACGGTGTGGACCGGCTTGGGCTGTGCGAGGCGGCCCCCTGCCGCAACGCCTACCTCGACACCTCCACCAACCGCTCGCGGCGCTACTGCTCGGACCGCTGTGCGACCCGCGCCAACGTGGCGGCCTACCGGGCCCGCAAGCGCCTGGAGACGGAGCGGTCAGCGGAGACGGGACGCACCGCGGACACAGCCCAGCCGAGCACTCCGGCCAGCGAGCGCTGATCGTTCTTCAGCGGCCGGTAGCGGGCGCGCACCCGGGCCAGCACCAGTTCCTCGGGCACGGCGCCGTAGTCCGTGCTGTCCCCGCCCGCGTAGGCGTTGTCGCCCAGCACCCACCACCCGTTGCCGCGCCGCTCGGCCGCCCGCTTCACCACCAGCAGGTCCTGCTGGAACGGGTGGCGCAGAATCACCACGTCGCCGGGGCGCACCCGCGCCCCGTACTGCACGAGCAGCCAGTCCCCGTGGTAGAAGGTGGGCACCATCGAGGGCCCCGTCACCTCCACCACCTGGAACGGTCTGCGCACCGCCCGTCCGCCTCCGGGCTCCTGCGTCAGCTCCGGCATCCGTGGCACCTCCCGGTCCGTCCTCCAGTACACCGCCGTGCGTACCGTTTCGTACATCCGGCCACTGGTCTCATCCTCACCCTGGACTTTTGGCCTAAGCCCACGGGGGCAGGCGCAAAAAAGACTCCCCCACGGAGTAATGTCCCACCTGAGAAGACGATCACGAGGAAGGACAGCTCCATGCTTTCCCGCCTGTTTGCCCCCAAGGTGAAGGTCAGCGCGCACTGCGACCTGCCCTGCGGCGTGTACGACCCGGCCCAGGCCCGCATCGAGGCCGAGTCCGTCAAGGCCGTCCAGGAGAAGTACCAGGCCAACGACGACGCGGACTACCGCACGCGCGCCATCCTGATCAAGGAGCAGCGCGCCGAGCTCGCGAAGCACCACGTCTCGGTGCTCTGGAGCGACTACTTCAAGCCCCCGCACTTCGAGAAGTACCCGGAGCTGCACCAGCTGGTCAACGACACCCTGAAGGCGCTCTCCGCGGCCAAGGGCTCGAACGACCCGGCCACGGGCCAGAAGGCCCTGGACCTGATCGCCCAGATCGACAAGATCTTCTGGGAGACCAAGAAGGCCTGACCGGCCTCCTGTCCGGCCGAGGCCGGACCGCCGGTCCACCGCGGGGAAGGGCCCGGACGCCTGAGGCGTCCGGGCCCTTCCCTGTGCGCCGCTCGCCCTACGCCCGGCTCACCCGTCGGCCGAGGGGCCGTCCCCTCCCGCGGGGTCCTGCCAGCGCCGGACCTCCACGACGGCGTCCACCGGGACCGGGCCGTAGATGTGCGGGAACTCCTCGCCGCCGGGGTCCATCGCCTCGAACCGCACGGGTGCGGACAGCCGGTCCGCGTCGATGACCAGCACCACCAGGCCCTGGGCGCCGGGACCGTACAGCGCCCGTGCCACGCCGGGGAGCTGGTGGGGCAGTGAGCAGTGGACGAATCCCTCTTCCCGGAGGGTGCGGCCCCGGGTGGACATCTCGTAGGCCCCGGCCGCGCGGGCGGCCTCCCAGAGGGGCGCTTCCGTCAGGTGCAGCAACTCGTGCGTCATCCGGCCACGTTACGGCGCCCCCTCACCGGCGAGAAGCCTCGCCTCCGTCCTCGCGTCGAGGCCGACCCCGGGGCGGTCGGGCCGCTGCGGTGCAGTGCCGCCCCGTGCGCACAGCCAGGACCAGGTGTCGGCGACGGTCTCGCCGACGGGCCGGCAGCGCAGGCCGGCCGCGTACGCCTTGGTGACGTCGGCCTGGTGGACGGCGTCGTACAGCTCACCGGCGGGCAGCCATACGGGCAGGTCGGTCCACGGTTCCACCCCGGCGGCGAGCAGCACCTCGGGATCGGTCCAGCGCAGTTCGGCGCCGGAGCCGGTCACCCGGACACAGGCGTCCAGCAGCTCGCCCATGGTGGCGTGCCCCGGCCCGCCGACCACGTCGTACGCGCCGCCGAGGCCTCGCGCCGCCGCGTCCAGCATCCAGCTCGCCAGGTCCCGTGCGTCGACGTACCGGATGCCGGCCCCGGGCGGTCCCGGTGCGATCACCGGGCCGCCACGGGCCGTCCGCCCCAGCCACCACGGCAGCCGGCCGACGTTCTCCCCGGGGCCGAGGATCAGACCGGCACGGACCAGCAGGGCCCGGTCGCCGAACGCGTCGACCGCGGCGAGCTCACCGCCCCGCTTGGCCAGGGCGTAGGAGACGTCCCCGCCCGCGTCGGGGGACGCGCCCTCCACCGGCGGGGCGTCCTCCGCCCGTCCGGGCGGGCTCGGCGAGGCGTACACCGAGCGGCTGGAGACGTACGCGAAGTGCCCGGCCCGGCCCGACAGCAGCCGGGTCGCGTCCCGCACCGCCCGAGGGGCGCCGCTCCAGGTGTCGACCACCAGGTCCCACGTACCGCTCTCCAGGGCGGTGAGCCCCGCCGGGCCCCGCGTACGGTCGCCGGTCAGCGCCCGTACGCCGGGGGGCGGGGCGTGGTGGCCGCGGTGGAATACGGTGACCTGCCAACCGCGTGCGAGCGCCGTCTCGGTGGCGGCGCGGCCGACGAACTCCGTGCCGCCCAGCATCAGGATCCTCATGGCACGGTCCTGCCCGCGGTCCTCCGTACGGGAAACGGCGCCCTGCTGTCGGCAGAACGGGGAACCCCGGCCGTCAGTCCACGGCGACCAGCGGACTGCGGTGGCGCAGCAGCCACTGGTGGTACGCGGCGGCGCGTCGCGCCGCCTCGCGGTAGGCCGCCTCCAGCTCCGCGTACACCGTGTCCGTGTCGGTCCCCGGGCGTGAGACCAGCAGCAGCCGTACCGCCAGCGGGTCGCCGCGCAGCGGGCGGATCGCCATGTCCTCGCGCGGCCCCGAGGTGGGCTGGCAGGGGGCGACCGCCTCGCCGAGGACGACGAGGGACGCCGCCGTGAGGTAGTCGCCGTGCAGCACGGGCGGGTCCAGACCCGCCGCGCCCAGTACCCGGCGCACCCCGTCCCACTCGCCGTCGACCGAGGGATCGACCATCCAGCGGTCGCCCGCCAGGTCGTCCAGGTCCACGACCGGGCGGGCCGCCGCCGGGTGATCGCGCGACAGGGAGATGAACTGCGGTTCCCGCTCCAGGAGTACGCGCTGCCCCAGGCCCTCCGGGACGGTCAGCGGGAAACCCTCCACCTCGTGCACGAACGCGACGTCGAGCCGGCCCGCCGCCACCGCGCGCAGCAGCTCCCGGGCCGAGACGTCGACCCGGAGCGAGATGTCGGTACCGGGCAGCCGTATCCGCAGCCGGCGCAGCCAGCCGCCGATGACCCGGCTCGCGGTGGACCCGATGCGCAGCCGGGGGCCGCCCTCGCGGGCCGCCTCGGCCTCGGCGAGTGCGGCGTCGACCAGGGCCGCCATGCCGTCGACCAGTGGGCGGGCCCGGCTCAGGACGGAGCGGCCGAGCAGGGTCGGCCGGCAGCCGGTGCGCTCGCGGCTGAAGAGGGACGCGCCCAGGGACTTCTCGATCCGCTGGAGCTGGGTAGTCAGCGCGGGCTGGCTGACGCCCAGCCGCCGTGCCGCCTGGTGCAGGCTGCCCGTGTCGGCGATGGCGCAGAGCGCCCTGAGGTGTCTCACCTCGAACTCCATGGCGATGAGCGTATGACCGTGCACACGGGAAGCACCAGGGGATCCAATGCCGCTAAACAGGCCGATTCAGGGGCTGTTGGGGCGATGTCCATGTGCGGGTGCTGTGTCGTTCCTGTGCCGGTGATAGGGCGGCGCTATCGCCGGTTGACATCATCCGCGACCGCCCCGGGCGGCCCGACACTCTCTCCGTACCCCCCACCCGTTCCCCGTCCTCGGACGGGGTTCATCGGACAGGTAGGAGAACCCCCCCATGAGACACCCCAGGACCGTCCTCATGTCGGCCGTCGCCGGTCTCGGCCTCGCCGTGGCGCTCGGCGCCTCCCCCGCGGCCGCCACCGCCCCGGCCCACTCCGCGCCCTCCACCTCCACCACGAACGGCTACGCTGCGTACGCCGGTTCGAGCGAGAACGCCGCCGCGAACCAGGCGTTCTTCGAGGCCGTCATGAAGTCGGTCGCCGAGAAGCGCGCCGCCGTGCCCGGCGCCCAGGCGGTCACCGTGGTCTACAGCGCCGCCCAGGCGCCCAGCTTCCGCAGCCAGATAGCGAGCAGCGCGTCCATCTGGAACAGCTCGGTCGGCAACGTGAAGCTCCAGGAGGGCTCGAACGCGGACTTCGTCTACTACGAGGGCAACGACGCGCGCGGTTCCTACGCCAGCACCGACGGGCACGGCCGGGGGTACGTCTTCCTCGACTACGCCCAGAACCAGCAGTACGACTCGACCCGGGTCACCACGCACGAGACCGGGCACGTGCTCGGCCTGCCGGACCACTACAGCGGGCCGTGCAGCGAGCTGATGTCGGGCGGTGGCCCCGGCCCCTCCTGCACCAACGCCTACCCGGACGCCACCGAGCGCTCCCGGGTGAACTCCCTCTGGCAGAACGGCATCGCGGCCGCCCTGGCACGCGCCGGCTCCTGATCCCGCTCATGGCGCGGGGGCCGCTCCGGGAGGGGCGGCCCCCGCGGCACGGGGTGCGGGGTTCAGGCGTTCAGCTCCGCGCGGACCAGATCCAGCAGATCACCCTCCGCCAGTCCCAGCTCCCGGGCCTCCGCCACCACGGCGCGCACCCCCTCCAGCAGCCGGGCGCGGTGCGGGGAGGCGCCGGCGGTGACCACCGCGCCCCGGCCCCGGCGCAGCTCGATCAGGCCTTCCTCGCGCAGCCGCTGATAGCCGCGCAGGGCGGTGTGGACGTTGACGCCCAGGGAGTCGGCGAGCGCGCGCGCCGCCGGAAGCCGCTCACCCGGAGCCACCGATCCGTCCGAGACGGCACGGCGGACGCATGCGGCGATCTGGTCGCCCAGCGGCACCGAGGAGGAGGGGTCGACCCGGAACAGCACCGTCAGCTCCTCCCTCGCCGACGGTCGACCAGGGTGTTGAGCAAGGCGGCCCCGGTCGCCGAGTCGTCGACCGTCACGGCGAAGTCGCGCCCGTTCTCCAGCCGGGCCACGATCGCCTCCCCGGACCGAGTGATCACGCCCGAGCGGGTCGCGCGGACGCGGTAGCCCCACCCGCCGTACTCCGCCACGGCCTTGACGTTCCGGCTCGTGGCGGTGTCGATGCGCTCCAGCGGTACGTGGACGCGCGGCCAGGGCAGGAGTCCGGAGACGATGAGACCGCGGCGGTCCACGGTGACGTTCGGCCGGCTGTAGGGCAGGAGGACCAGGCCGATGACCATCAGGGGCAGGCCGGTGACCGGCCGCAGGGCGAACGTCAGGACGACACCGGCGAGCACCATCGCCAGAGCGGTCCCCGGCAGCCACCAGGACGCCATGCTCCGCACCCAGCCGGCGACCTCTCCGTCGGCCAGTGGGATGCGGGCACCCTCCCGGGCGGCAGCGGCCTCCGGGTCGTCCGGCAGGGCCGGCAGCAGCCTCGCGAGGAAGTAGCCGAGGGCTGCCGCGACGGCGGCCGAACCGAAGGCGCCCACGAGGTGCCACATCGTGAACGTCGCCCCCGGCGCACCGTCGGCCGTGTCCACGTTGGCGAACAGCGTGACCGTCGTCAGGTAGCCGAAGAACGCGGCGGTCGCGTACCCGGCCGCGGTGAACCCGTCGTACGCGCGGCCGTGGAACCGGCCCCTGACGGCCATGTAGGTCCAGCAGGCGCCGAGCAGCGCCGGAACCAGGGCGGTGAGGACGAGGAACGTCGTGCGGCCCGTGTACCCGTTGGCCTCACCGGTGGCCGAGAAGTGCGTGGCCAACCGGCCGGGCAGCCGGTCCGAGAGCGTGCCGGCGAGGACGAGGGCGAGGATCAGGACGACAAGGAACGGCAGGGCGACGAGGACCGCGCGCCCGAGCTTCTTAGGGTTCATGAGCACCTCCGTTGTTCGCATGTTAGTAGAACAATGCAAACATGACAACGCCCTGTGGCCCTCCGGACACGGCACCGCCCCGTACCGGCGGTCCGGTACGGGGCGGTGGCTTCGGGGTCGGGTGCCGTCAGGCGTGTTCGAGCGGGTGAACGCCCAGCCGGCCGGCACCGGCTCCCTCCGTCGGTCCCGGGGCGCCCGTACGCCGTTCGGCCGGGGCCCCGGTGACGAGGCCCGGCTCGAACGGCCGCGGTTCGAACTCCCGGCAGCTCCATATCTCCTGGACCAGTCCGGTCCGCCGGTCCCACAGCCCGGCGACGGCGGACCCCTCCGTCACGTCCCGGTAGGCGTCCTTCGCGTCGCGGAAGCAGCCGAGTCCCCCGGAGATGCCCCGGCCGGACGCGGGGAGGTAGCCGGAGAGGGCGCAGGCGGTGCATATCTGCAGTTGTATGTCCGGGGGGAGGACGGCCCGGATCGTGGCCAGCGCCGCAGCGAAGTCGTTCTCCGCCCGGTGGGACTCGTACACCGCTCCGTCCAGGTGGAGCGCGAGGTACAGATCCGGATCGGCACGGCGCAGGGACAGCAGGCAGCTGAGCGTGGCCTGACGGACCGTTCCTGCCGCGAGGACCGGGAGGGGCAGGTCCCACTCCAGCACACAGTCGCCGAGCACCCCGTCGGCCAGGTCGAACGCACCGGCCTCCGGCACCACCCCGGCCGCCGGGAGGAGGGCGTCGAAGCTCTCCCCCTCGAAGTCCGTCCCCCGGACCCGGACGCGGAGTCGCCGCCCGTCCGTGGTGAGAATGAAGGCCTCGGAACCACGGCGGTCCCGGTACCAGCCTGCCCACGACTCATCTGTCATGGGCAGGGACTGTAGCCCCCGTCCCCTCCCCCGCTCCGGCCACCTCCCCCTTCCACCGCCCGGCCTGCGGGTCCTACCTCCCGGCCTGCGGTTCGCGCCACATGGGCCACATCGACGGACCGTCGGGAAGCTCCACCGTCCGTCCCGTGAAGGTGAATCCGAGCCTCTCGTAGAGGCCGCGGCTCCGCTCGCTGCTCGCCTCCAGATAGGCCGGCACGCCCTCACGGTCGCACTGCTCCAGGGCGCCGCCGATGAGCGCCTCCCCGATCCCCTCCCCCTGGTGCTCCGGGCGGACGCCGACCATCAGCAGGTAGGCGTGGGCCCGGTCGTGCGGGTGGACGGCGCCGGTGAGCCGGCCCACCAGCTCGGCCCGCTCGTTGTCCGGGTCCGCCGTCCGCCGCATGAGCGCCGGGGTGTCGTCCTCGGCCTCGGGAGCCCCGGCGGGCACCGAGACCCAGAGGGCCACGGCCGTACCGTCCTCCAGCAGGTCGACACGCCCCTCGGACAGCGCGACGTCGGCGAAGACGCCGAGGAACTTCCCGTGCACCGCCCGCCGGTGCTCCTCGTCGGGGAAGACCCAGCCGCTCACCGGATCGTGGTGGAACGCCGCCTCCATGATCTCCACGACCTGATCCCTGTCCCGCCCGTCCGCCTGCCGCACGCGTACGCCCATGACCGGCCCCGTCCCTTCCGTCCCGCCGTGATGATCTCAACCGACCGAAGGGATCCTAGAGTTGACCGCACCGGCCGGTCACCAGCGGCCCGCTCAGTGCGTCCTGCGGGTCACGAACTCCGCCAGTGCCAGCAGATCCTGCGCGGCCGCCGGATCAGGCACCGCGCGGGAGAGGTGGTGCACGGCGCGCGCCATCCGGTCCGCCGCACAGGCCTGGGCCCAGTCGCGGCCGCCGGCCCGGTCGACCGCTGCCGCCGCCCCGGACACCTCGGCGGGGGTGTTCATGGCCCCGCGGTAGAGCACGGCGAGCTCGTCGGCGGCGGGCGTGCCCGAGGTGAGGGCGGCCACCACCGGGAGGGACTTCTTGTGGGCGGCGAGATCAGCGCCGACCGGTTTGCCCGTGCGGGCGGTGTCGCCCCAGATGCCGATCAGGTCGTCGATGAGCTGGAAGGCGAGGCCCGCCTCCCTGCCGAAGCCGTCCATGGCCTCGACGGCCGGCTCGTCCGCCCCCGCGTAGAGCGCTCCGAGGGCGCAGGCGCAGCCGAGCAGGGCGCCCGTCTTGGCCGTCGCCATCGTGAGGCACTCGTCGAGGGTGACGTCGAGGGGTTCGCGCTCCTCCAGCGCGCAGTCGGCCTGCTGTCCGGCACACAGTTCGATGACGCAGGCGGAGAGCCGCGCCGAGGCACGGGCGGACCCGGGGTGCGGGTCCTCGGCCAGCAGCCGCTGGGCGAGCGCGAGCACGGCGTCACCGGTGACGACCGCGTCCGGGACGCCGAACACCGCCCATGCCGTGGGACGGTGCCGCCGGGTCGCGTCCTCGTCGATGACGTCGTCGTGGAGCAGGGTGAAGTTGTGGACCAGCTCCACGGCGACGGCGGCCCGCAGGGCCGACTCCGGATCGCCGCCCAGCGCGCGGGCGGCGGCCAGCACGAGCGCGGGCCTGATGGCCTTGCCCGCCTGCCCGGATGCGGGTGTCCCGTCGGCGTTCTGCCAACCGAAGTGGTACCGGGCGACCCGCCGTATCGCCCCGGGCAGCGTGTCCACCGCCGCCCTGAGGTGCGGGTCCACGAGGCCGCGGGTGCGCTCCAGGAGTACTGCGGCCTCCTGTCCCTCCGTCGCGGCGTCCGTACTCGTCATGGTCACGGTCACTCCTTCCGGGCGCCTCGAAGGCACCCTGGTCGCGGCGTGCGCGTACGGGCCCGGGCGGGTGCGCCGCCCGGGCTCCGCGGCCCGGGCGGCTGCCGTCCGCCCGGGCGCGTACGTCACCGCCAGCGGCTCACCTCGACGTTCTCCAGGACACCGAGGGCGTCCGGCACGAGGATCGCGGCGGAGTAGTAGGCCGTCACCAGGTAGGAGATGATCGCCTGCTCGTCGATGCCCATGAAGCGGACGGACAGGCTCGGTTCGATCTCGTCCGGGATGCCGCTCTGCTGGAGTCCGATGACTCCTTGCTCCTGCTCGCCGGTCCTCATGCAGATGATCGACGTCGTCCGGGCGTCCGTGACCGGGATCTTGTTGGACGGGAAGATCGGGACCCCGCGCCACGCGGGCACGTGGTGTCCGCCGACCTCCACGCTCTCCGGCACCAGCCCGCGCTTGTTGCACTCGCGGCCGAAGGCGGCGATGGCCCGAGGGTGGGCCAGGAACAGCTTGGAACCGCGCCGGCGCGACAGGAGTTCGTCCATGTCGTCGGGGCTGGGCACCCCGTCGTGGGGCTGGATCCGCTGCCCGTAGTCGCAGTTGTTGAGCAGCCCGAACTCCCGGTTGTTGATGAGCTCGTGCTCCTGGCGCTCGCGCAGCGCCTCGACCGTGAGCCGCAGCTGCTGCTCGGTCTGGTTCATCGGCTGGTTGTAGAGGTCCGCCACCCTGCTGTGGACCTTCAGCACCGTCTGCGCGACGCTGAGCTCGTACTCCCGGGGCGCCGCCTCGTAGTCGACGAAGGTGTGCGGGA
The DNA here is from genome assembly GCF_000177195.2 of Streptomyces sp. SirexAA-E. Taxonomy (GTDB): domain Bacteria; phylum Actinomycetota; class Actinomycetes; order Streptomycetales; family Streptomycetaceae; genus Streptomyces; species Streptomyces flavovirens. The sequence goes on along the minus strand of NC_015953.1, from coordinate 4,956,846 downwards.
CGACGCTCTCCCCCACATGTCCGGCCGAGAGGTCGATCTCCGCCTCGCCGTAGTGGTTGGTGCGCTGGTGCGGAATGGCCAGCAGACCGGCGAGATGGTCACGGAGCGAGTCGGCGCGGGCCGCCAGGTTCAGTACGTCGGCACGGCTGAGCGTCAGAAGGGTGCACGCCGTGACGGCACGTGCCGTGTACGACCAGGTGGCGTCGCCGTCCACCAGCGTGTGGTCGCCGAAGTAGGCGCCGTCGGCGAGGACTCCGAGCACCGTCTCGTCGCCGTACAGCCCGGAACCGATCTTCTCCACCTTGCCGTGGGCCAGCAGGTAGACGCGGTCCGCCGCCTCCCCCGACATCGTGAGCAGCTCACCCGGCGCCACTTCACGCTGTTCGCACCTGCGGGCCAGCTCGGCCAGGACCTCCTCGTCCCCGAAGTTCCGCAGCGCCGGCAGCTCGCCGAGCTCGGCGGGGATGACCGCGACCTGGTCACCGGTCTGCACGAAGGTCACCCGGCCGTCGCCGACCGAGTAGCTCAGCCTCCGGTTCACCCGGTAGGTGCCGCCCTGCACCTGCACCCACGGCAGCATCCGCAGCAGCCACCGCGAGGTGATCTCCTGCATCTGCGGGGCGGACTTGGTCGTCGTCGCGAGGTTCCGCGCGGCCGCCGTGCCGAGACTCTGCTGCGGCGGCTGCGTGTCGCGAACCTCTTCACCAACGGACATCCGACATCCTCTCGATCATGGGCTGAACTGCGTGAAGAAGCCTTTCAGCTGGGGAACACGGCGCGCTATTACACAAAAGAGTGTGATTATTCGGCCTTCAGTCGGGGCACATCGGCGCGCCCGGCCGTGCGTGCCGCGCGGCGACGAGCCGCCGGACGAGGGAGTGTCCCCGTCCCGCCCTCCACCTGTCCGGATCGGCTCGCACAGGGCTTCGCACAGAGCCCGGACCGGTGGTCCGGAGGACCGCGTTCCGGTACAAGCGCAGTACGGACACCCTCCCCGCGAACCGAAGGAGCCGGCCATGTCCTCACCGATGTCCGCGAACAAATTCCTCAAGGCCCTCGAGGACGAGGGCCTGACCGTCGTCCAGGTGGGCGACTGGCGCACCCACAACCGCAACGACAAAGGTTCCTGGGGGCCGGTGCACGGGGTGATGCTCCATCACACCGCCACGGAGGGCTCCGCCCGGACCGTCGACGTGTGCCGCGAGGGGCGCACCGGCCTGCCCGGCCCGCTCTGCCACGGCGTGATCACCAAGGACGGCCGGGTCCACCTGGTCGGCTACGGCCGCGTCAACCACGCCGGTCTCGGCGACGACGACGTCCTGCGCGCCGTCGTCGCCGAGAAGCGGCTCCCCGACGTCGACGATTCGGGCGCCGACGGCAACCGGCACTTCTACGGTTTCGAGTGCGAGAACCTCGGCGACGGAAAGGACCCGTGGCCCGCCGCCCAGCTTGAGGCCGTCGGGAAGGCCGCGGCCGCGCTCTGCCGCTTCCACCGCTGGGGCGCCTCCTCGGTGATCGGGCACCTGGAGTGGCAGCCCGGAAAGGTCGACCCGCGCGGCTTCTCGATGAACGGGATGCGCGCCCGTGTCCGGGAACACCTCAAGTAGCTGCCGGGCACGGGCGCGGAAGACAATGCCCGGATGCACGACGAAGCGCTCGACCTCTCCCGGCTGCGGCCCGCCCTGCCCTCACCCCTGGAGCCGGTCGAGGACGAGCGCTTCACCCGCCACTCGGTGACGCTGCTGCTCAAGCGCGACGACCTGATCCATCCGGACCTGCCGGGCAACAAGTGGCGCAAACTGGGTCCCAATCTGCGGGCCGCCGCCGGCCGCACCGTCCTGACCTTCGGCGGTGCCTACTCCAACCATCTGCGCGCCACCGCCGCGGCCGGGCGGCTGCTGGGCTTCCCCACGGTCGGCGTCGTCCGCGGCGACGAACTGGCCCACCGCCCCCTGAACCCCTCGCTCGCCCGGTGCGCGGCCGACGGCATGCGACTGCACTTCGTGGACCGCTCCACCTACCGCGCGAAGACCTCTCCCGAGGTCCTGGACGGCCTGCTGAGCCTCTTCGGGGAGTGCGTCGTCGTCCCGGAGGGCGGCAGCAACGCGCTCGCCGTACGGGGCTGCACAGAGCTCGGCCGCGAACTGCGCGGACCCGCCGGTACCGTCGCGGTGGCCTGCGGCACCGGCGGCACCCTCGCCGGGCTGGCCGCCGGGCTCGGCCCGGAGCAGCACGCCCTGGGCATACCCGTGCTGCGCGGCGGCTTCCTGGGGGAGACGGTGCGCGCGCTGCAGGAGGAGGCGTTCGGCGGCCCGGCGGGGCGGTGGTCCCTGGACGAGCGCTTCCACTTCGGCGGCTACGCCCGTACGACCGCCGGGCTGCACGCCTTCGCCGACGACTTCGAGGACCGGCACGGCCTGCCCGTCGAACGCCTCTACGTCGCGAAACTGCTGTACGCCCTGACCGTGCTGGCGGGCGAGGGCGCGTTCGCCCCGGGCTCCACGGTGACCGCCGTCGTCACCGGGCGCCCCGACGCCCCTCAGGGGCCTCAGGTCGAGCCGTCGGGCTCCCGGTAGGCCGCGGCCTCCTCCAGGTCGAGCCGGCGCAGCAGCACCCGGAGCATCTCGTCGTCGATCCGGCGTTCGTCCCGGAGCCGCACGAAGACCTCCCGCTCGGCGTCGATCGTCTCCCTGGCCAGCCGCCGGTAGGTGTCGTCCGCCGACTCCCCGGTGACCGGGTCGGCGGCGCCGAGCCGCTCCCAGACGGAGTTGCGGCGCCGCTCCAGCACATGGCGCAGCCGGTCGGAGAGCGGTCCGGGCAGGGAGTTGTGCGGATCGGAGAGCAGCTCGTCCAGGCGGGCCTCGGCGGCCGTGGACGCCTCGCTCTGCGCCTGCGCCTCCGCCAGCGTCTCGGCGCGCGCGTCCCGCCCCGGCAGCTTCAGCACCCGCACCAGGAGGGGCAGGGTGAGTCCCTGGACGGCCAGCGTCCCGATGACCGTCGTGAAGGTCAGGAAGAGCAGGAGGTTGCGGTCCGGGAAGTGCTCCCCGTCGTGCGTGACCAGCGGGACGGAGGCGGCCACGGCGAGCGAGACGACCCCGCGCATCCCGGCCCAGGCGACGATCAGCGGCGAGGTCCAGGGCATCGCGGGTTCGCGCTCCCTGATGCGGCGGGAGAGCCACAGCGGCAGGTACATCGCCGGGTACACCCAGACGAAGCGCACCAGCACCACCGCGACGAAGACGGCCAGCGCGTACCGGACGGCGTCGGTCAGGCCGTACGTACCCAGCCCCCTGACCACGGACTGCAGCTGGAGGCCGATCAGCGCGAAGACCGCCGACTCCAGGACGAAGGCGACCATCTTCCAGACCGCCGCCTCCTGGAGCCGTGTCGCGAAGTCCACCTGCCAGGACCGGTGCCCCAGGTACAGCGCGACGACGACCACCGCCAGCACCCCGGAGGCGTGCACCCGCTCCGCCGCCGCGTACGCCACGAAGGGGATCAGCAGCGAGAGGGTGTTCTGGAGCAGCGCCTCGCCGAGGTGGGTGCGCAGCCAGTGCAGCGGGACCATCAGCACCAGGCCGACCCCGACGCCGCCGACCGCGGCCAGCAGGAACTCGACGATCCCGGCACCCCAGCTCATGCCCTCGCCGACGGCCGCGGCGAGGGCGACCTTGAAGGCGGTGATCGCGGTGGCGTCGTTCACCAGGGACTCGCCCTGGAGGATCGTGGTGACCCGGGCGGGCAGCCCGACCCGCCGGGCGATCGCCGCGGCGGTGACGGCGTCCGGCGGGGCGATCACCGCGCCGAGCACCAGCGCGGCGGTGAGCGGCAGGTCCGGCACGATCCAGTAGGCCAGGGCGCCCACGGCGAAGGTCGCGAAGAGCACGTACCCGACGGAGAGCAGCGCGACCGGCCGCACGTTGGCCCGCAGGTCGAGGTACGAGCTGTCGACGGCGGCGGTGTACAGCAGGGGCGGCAACAGCAGCGGCAGCACGATGTGCGCGTCCAGGGTGAAGTGCGGCACCCCGGGGAGGTAGGACACCAGCAGGCCCACGGCCACCAGCAGCAGTGGTGCGGGCACCGGGGTCCGCCGCGCGGCACCCGCGACCGCCGCGCTGGCCGCGACGAGTGCCACCAGGGGCAGCGCGTCCATCTCACCGTCCTCGCATCCGACGTAACGTGGCCATCATGAGTGAGTGCCGCCACGTATCCGAACTGCCGCGCCCCGAGCCCTCCCCGCTCAGCGACACGTGCCGGGAGTGCCTGGAGGCGGGGACCCATCCGGTCCAGCTGCGGCTCTGCCTGGTCTGCGGGCATGTGGGCTGCTGCGATTCCTCGCCGCTGAAGCACGCCACGAAGCACTTCCGGGCCACCGGGCACCCGGTGATGCGCAGCTTCGAAGAAGGCGAGAACTGGCGCTGGTGCTTCGAGGACGGTTCGATCGTGTGACGCCTGGGTACGTCAAACCGGCGCCGGTTCTTCGCAATTGACCGCCGCAGACCCCTAGCAACTGTGCGTACGCGTATGCTTACCATGAGTGACGGTCAGGGACGGGGTCGCGGCGACACGGCATCATGGACCGCGACAACGCCGCCGGACCACACACCGGCGGCGGACCGGATGGCCCCGGGCACGCGTCCCGGAGCCTCGAACGAGTTTGTGCCACCTTGGAGGTGAGGGTGTCCCAGATCGCAGGCGAGCCCGGGAATCAGGACTTCGTAGAGGTCCGGCTGCCCGCTGCGGGTGCCTACCTGTCGGTGCTGCGTACGGCCACGGCCGGTCTCGCAGCGCGCTTGGACTTCACCCTCGACGAGATCGAGGATCTTCGCATCGCGGTCGACGAGGCCTGCGCGATCCTGCTCCAGCAGGCCGTGCCGGGCTCGGTCCTCAGCTGCGTCTTCCGTCTCATCGACGACTCCCTCGAGGTGACCGTCTCGGCACCCACGACGGACGGACGCGCCCCCGAGCGCGACACCTTCGCCTGGACGGTGCTCTCCGCGCTCGCGGGCAAGGTCGACTCCACGGTGGCCGACGACCGCACGGTGAGCATCAGCCTCTACAAACAGCGCGGCGCGGGACCCGGGCCGGCGTGAGCAACGGGAACGGGGACGGGCCTGTGCGTGACGAGACGATCCGGTCCGAGGTGGTGCGCCCAGCCGCCGTCCCGGAGCAACAGGCCCGGCCGCATCCGGTGGACGGCGCGGACGCGGCCGGCGGCGTGGACGGGGCGCGGGGCCGTACGGTCGCGGTGGAGCAGTCGCAGGCGGAGCGGGCGGGCCAGATGAGCGAGCACGGGCACCACGATCCACACGACCGCAGCGGGGCACGGGCACTCTTCGTGGAGCTGCGCGAGCTGCCCGACGGTTCGGCCGAGAAGGCGGAGCTGCGCAACCGGCTGGTGCGGATGCACCTGCCGCTCGTGGAGCACCTGGCCCGCCGCTTCCGCAACCGGGGCGAGCCGCTGGACGACCTCACCCAGGTCGCCACGATCGGGCTCATCAAGTCGGTGGACCGGTTCGACCCGGACCGAGGCGTCGAGTTCTCGACGTACGCCACCCCCACGGTCGTCGGCGAGATCAAGCGCCACTTCCGCGACAAGGGCTGGGCGGTGCGGGTGCCCCGCCGCCTCCAGGAGCTGCGGCTGTCGCTGACCACGGCCACCGCGGAGCTCTCCCAGCAGTACGGCCGGTCGCCGACCGTGCACGAGCTGGCGGAGCGCCTGGGCATCTCCGAGGAGGAGGTGCTGGAGGGGCTGGAATCGGCCAATGCCTACAGCACGCTCTCCCTGGACGTCCCGGACACGGACGACGAGTCGCCCGCGGTCGCGGACACCCTGGGCTCCGAGGACGAGGCGCTGGAGGGCGTCGAGTACCGGGAGTCGCTCAAGCCGCTGCTGGAGGGGCTCCCGCCCCGGGAGAAGCGCATCCTGCTGCTGCGGTTCTTCGGCAACATGACCCAGTCGCAGATCGCCCAGGAGGTCGGTATCTCCCAGATGCACGTCTCCCGGCTGCTGGCCCGCACCCTCGCCCAGCTCCGCGAACGGCTGCTCGTCGAGGAGTAGGAGGCCGCGGCGGGGGTCGTCGCCTCAGGCGTCGGGGGTCGCTCGCGGCCCCCGGATGCCAAGCGCCCGAGTGGTCGCCGGATCGACCAGCAGCACCAGCCCCGTCACGGCGACCACGGCGAGCACGATCCCGGCGGGGATCAGCGCACCCTGCGACCGCAGCAGCGTCCAGGCCACCGGCAGAGCCATGAGCTGGGTGATGAGTGCGGGGCCGCGGCTCCAGCTGCGCCGCAGCAGCAGCCCCCGGGCGGCGAACAGCGGGATGAGGCCGAGGGCCACCAGCGTCAGCCCGCCCATCTCCGCCTGCTGAGGGCTGTCGGGCCGCCCCAGCAGGCCCATGACCAGCATGTAGACCCCGCCGAGGGCGAGCGCGGCGCCTTCGAGGGCGTTCAGAGCGGCCACGAGGGTGATCCGGCCCGGCTTCTCCTCGCCGGCCGAGGGCGACGGAGAGGGCGCGTTCGCTTCAGTACTCACGTCCTTCAGGTTGGCATCTCCGCCCCCCGGAAGCGAAGCCGGGTCCGCGGCCGACGCGCCGGACGGACCCTGTCACGCAGGGTGACGGGCCGTGGACCGGGAGATCCGGCGCTTCTGGGCGGTACCGCACGGTAGGTAGGCTGACCGCATGCGCGCACTCCTCGTGGTCAACCCAGCCGCCACCACCACCAGCGCGCGGACCCGTGACGTGCTCATCCACGCCCTGGCGAGCGAGATGAAGCTGGAGGCCGTGACCACGGAGTACCGCGGGCACGCCCGGGACCTGGGACGCCGGGCCGCGGACTCCGACGACATCGACATCGTGGTCGCCCTGGGCGGCGACGGCACGGTGAACGAGGTGGTCAACGGCCTTCTCCACAAGGGGCCCGACCTGGAGAACCTGCCGAGCCTCGCCGTTGTCCCCGGCGGCTCCACCAACGTCTTCGCGCGCGCCCTGGGCATCCCGAACGACGCCGTGGAAGCGACCGGCGCCATCCTGGACGCCCTCGCGGACCGCAGCGAGCGCACGGTGGGCCTCGGCCTGGCGGCCGGCACCCCGGGCTCCCCGGACGAGGCCGTACCCGAACGCTGGTTCACCTTCTGCGCGGGCCTCGGATTCGACGCCGGGGTCATCGGCCGCGTCGAACAGAAGCGCGAGCGCGGCAAGCGTTCGACCCACGCGCTGTACGTCCGCCAGGTCCTGCGCCAGTTCCTCGAGGAACCGCACCGCCGCGACGGCCTGATCACCCTGGACGCCCCCGGCCAGGACCCGGTGACGGACCTCGCGCTGTCCATCATCTGCAACACCGCCCCCTGGACCTACCTGGGGAATCGTCCGATGTACGCGGCCCCCAGAGCCTCCTTCGACACCGGGCTGGACATCCTGGGACTGCGCCGCCTGTCCACCGCCGCGGTGACCCGGTACGCCACCCAGCTGCTGACTTCCAGCCCCGAGAAGGGCCCGCACGGCAAGCACGCGGTCTCCCTGCACGACCTCACCGACTTCACCTTGCATTCGAAGGCTCCACTGCCCTTCCAGATGGACGGCGACCACCTGGGACTGCGTACGAGCGTGACGTTCACAGGCGTACGCCGTGCACTGCGTGTGATTGTGTGAGTGGAAGGGCCCAAAGTCCTTTAACTCGAACGTTTGGACTGGGCCCCACCCCTTAGAAGTGCGGCTGTGACCTAGTCGACACCGAGGAATCAAAAAAAACTTTCCAGAAGGGGTTGTATCCGCCGCCGAGGTTTGCGAATCTCTACATGGCGATCGGGACAGCCCGCAACACCGGCATCCCTGAGAGCCAGAACCCCTCCTCACCACAACAGGACCACAACCAGTTCATCTGGGCGTCGGACCTTCGTCTGCGGGGGGATTCGTGAAAGCGTTCACATTCACAAGCACCAGCATGTAATACCAAGGAGAGGTAGCAGCCATGGACTGGCGTCACAACGCCGTTTGTCGTGAGGAAGACCCCGAGCTGTTCTTCCCCATCGGCAACACCGGTCCTGCGCTGCTGCAGATCGAGGAAGCCAAGGCCGTCTGCCGTCGCTGCCCCGTCATGGAGCAGTGCCTGCAGTGGGCGCTCGAGTCCGGCCAGGACTCCGGCGTCTGGGGTGGCCTCAGCGAGGACGAGCGCCGCGCAATGAAGCGCCGCGCCGCTCGCAACCGGGCGCGTAACGCCAGCGCCTGACCGACGCCCCCGCACAGAGCCCCAGCCAGGCGGCGCGTACAGAGCGTACGCACGGCCCCGCCTTCGAGTCGCAGCGCGCAGTACCCCCGAAGCGCATCGCACCGTGAGCACCACGCAGTGGGCCCGGACCGTCACCACGGTCCGGGCCCACTGTCGTGCGGCCGTGGCCGCACGGCCGCGTCACTTGTCGTTGCTGACCGGGACGTCGAGGACGACCTGGGTGCCGCGTCCGGGGGCGGGGACCATTCCGAAGCTGCCGCCCAACTCGCCTTCGACCAGGGTCCGCACGATCTGGAGCCCCAGGTTGCCGGCGCGCTGCGGGTCGAAGCCCTCGGGCAGCCCCCGCCCGTCGTCCGTCACGGTGATCAGCAGCCGGCCCTCGGCCGGTGTGCCGCCGCGCACGGCGGACACCTCCACCGTGCCGCGCTCGGCCATCGCGAAGGCGTGCTCCAGGGCGTTCTGCAGCACCTCGGTGAGCACCATCGACAGGGGCGTGGCCACCTCCGCGTCCAGGATCCCGAAACGGCCCGTCCGCCGGCAGGTGACCTTCCCCGGCGAGATCTCGGCCACCATCGCGATGACGCGGTCGGCGATCTCGTCGAACTCGACCCGCTCGTCCAGATTCTGGGACAGCGTCTCATGGACGATGGCGATCGAACCGACGCGCCGTACCGCCTCGTTGAGAGCCTCGCGGCCCTGCGGGGAATCCATCCGGCGCGCCTGGAGGCGCAACAGGGCGGCCACCGTCTGGAGGTTGTTCTTGACCCGGTGGTGGATCTCCCGGATGGTCGCGTCCTTGGTGATCAACTCCCGCTCACGTCGCCGCAGTTCGGTGACGTCGCGCAGCAGCACCAGTGAACCGATGCGCACGCCCTTGGGTTTGAGCGGGATCGCCCTGAGCTGGATCACCCCGCCGGCGCCCTCGACCTCGAACTCCCGTGGCGCGTACCCGCTCGCCACCTTGACCAGGGCCTCGTCCACCGGACCGCGGGACGGGGCCAGTTCCGCCGTGGTGGCGCCGAGGTGATGCCCTACCAGGTCGGAGGCGAGCCCGAGCCGGTGGTAGGCGGAGAGCCCGTTGGGGCTGGCGTACTGCACGACACCGTCCGCGTCGAGCCTGATCAGCCCGTCGCCGACGCGCGGAGAGGCGTCCATGTCGACCTGCTGACCGGGGAAGGGGAAGGACCCGGCCGCGATCATCTGGGCCAGGTCGGACGCGGACTGGAGATAGGTGAGCTCCAGCCGGGACGGCGTGCGCACGGTCAGCAGGTTGGTGTTGCGGGCGATGACGCCGAGGACCCGGCCCTCACGGCGTACGGGGATCGACTCGACCCGCACCGGCACCTCCTCGCGCCACTCCGGGTCGCCCTCGCGCACGATCCTGCCCTCGTCGAGGGCCGCGTCCAGCAGCGGGCGGCGTCCGCGCGGCACCAGGTGGCCGACCATGTCGTCCTGGTAGGAGGTGGGCCCGGTGTTGGGGCGCATCTGCGCCACGGACACATAGCGGGTGCCGTCACGGGTGGGCACCCACAGCACGAGGTCGGCGAAGGACAGGTCGGAGAGCAGCTGCCACTCCGAGACCAGCAGGTGCAGCCACTCGAGGTCGGTGTCGCTCAGGGCGGTGTGCTGGCGGACGAGGTCGTTCATGGAGGGCACAGGGGCGAGCGTACCCGTGGAAACCCAGAGGTTCCGAACCGTTCGCCCCGCGTATACGTGACACTGGGGGAAGGGGCGGACACCCCGCTCGGAATGTCCGCTCCGACGGATGGACAGGGCCTATTGGTCTAGTCCACAATGCCGGTGTACGGCATCACGTACACGACAGACCTCCGCTCTCCCCGCACAGGAGGGCGGACCGAGGTGTCCGGCGCTCTCTGCCCTGACCGCGCCGGTCGCCTCCAGTGGCCGGAGGCACCGCACACCGCCGGCCAGGCAGCTCCGGGCTGCGGTGCCCGGACGGGCTGAGGGTCCCGTCCCGGCGCCGCGGCCCGCGGGTGTTCCCGGGCCCGCCGCCTCCACCCCGCCCCGCCCCGTCGCACGCCCCCCGGCACCGCGCCCGCGCCCCGCACCGCCCGTCGGCGACACAGGCACGTTCCCCGCCACCGGTCCGCCCCCCCGACGCCCCGGTTCTGCTAGATTGGGCGTATAATTGGTCTATACCACATGACGCCACTCATCAGATCGGCAGGCACAGCGTGGAAGTTGTCATCGTCCCGGACGCCACGGCAGGCGGGGAACTCGTCGCGGAGGCCATCGCGTCCCTGCTGAGCCGCAAGCCCGACGCCCTGCTCGGCGTTGCCACCGGCTCTACCCCGCTGCCCATCTACCGGGCGCTGGCGGCGAAGGTCCGCTCCGGTGCCGTGGACGCCTCCCGGGCCCGCATCTGCCAGCTCGACGAGTACGTCGGGCTGCCCGCGGGCCACCCCGAGTCCTACCGCTCGGTCGTGCTGCGCGAGGTCGTCGAGCCGCTCGGGCTGTCCGAGGCCTCCTTCATGGGCCCCGACGGCTCCGCCGAGGACGTCCAGGCCGCGTGCCAGGCGTACGACAAGGCGCTCGCGGACGCGGGGGGCGTCGATCTCCAGCTGCTCGGCATCGGCACCGACGGGCACATCGGCTTCAACGAACCGTGCTCCTCGCTCGCCTCCCGCACCCGGATCAAGACGCTCACCGAGCAGACCCGCATCGACAACGCGCGCTTCTTCGACGACGACATCCAGCAGGTGCCGCACCACGTCATCACCCAGGGCATCGGCACCATCCTGGACGCGCGCCACCCGATCCTGCTGGCCACCGGCGAGGGCAAGGCCGACGCGGTCGCCCAGACGGTGGAGGGGCCGGTCGCCTCGATCGTGCCCGCCTCCGCCCTGCAGCTCCACCCGCACGCCACCGTGGTGGTGGACGAGGCGGCGGCGTCCAAGCTGAAGCTCGCGGACTACTTCCGCGCCACGTACGCCGCCAAGCCGCAGTGGCAGGGCCTGTAGACCGCCCACCGCACCCGTACGAAGGAGGGCCGGGCACCCCGTGGGGTGCCCGGCCCTCCCGCGTGCGGAGCTACGCCGTGCGTGCCCCGGTGATCGCCTCCGCGGCCGCGGCCCCGCAGACCCGGGCGGCGCCGTAGGTGGCGATGTGCAGGGCTCCACGGGCCGGCGCCTCGGGCAGTCCCATCTCGACCACGACGGTGTCGGGGCGGGCCGCCAGCAGGCCGTCCAGCGCCTCGCCCATCCACGGGTGCCGGTGTTCGTCACGGACGACCGCGACGACGCGCCGCTCCCCCGCCGCCCGCAGCACCGCCTCCACCTCGGCACCGCCGTACGTCCCGGTCGCGGTGCCGGGCAGCAGCCGTTCCAGCTCGGCGGCGACGCCCCACGGGGTCTCGGCGCCGACCGCGATGTTCGCGACCGGGGTGAACGCGGCGACGTACACCGGCTCGGTCTGCGGCGCGGCGGTGCCGGTCGACCGCAGGGCTCGGCGGGCCGCGGCGAGGCCGATGTCCGAGCTGACTCCGGTGCCGGGCGCGGTCCCCTCCTGCACTGCCGCGCCCGGCTCCGAACCAGCCCCCCTGGCCCGCTGCGTCCAGGACGCGAGGGCCCGTACCCGGGCGGCGGCGTCGGCCAGCCGCTCCTCGGGAAGGTCACCGCTCCGCACCGCCGCGACGAGCGCGTCGCGCAGCAGCAGCACGGTGTCCTCGTCCGCGAGTCCGCCGCCCACGCAGATGGCGTCGGCACCCGCGGCGATGGCGAGGACGGAGCCGCGCTCGATGCCGTACGTGCCGGCGATGGCGTCCATCTCCATGCCGTCGGTGACGATGAGCCCCTCGTACCCCAGCTCCTGACGCAGCAGGCCGGTGAGGATCTGCGGGCTGAGCGTCGCGGGCCGGGCGGCGTCGAGCGCGGGAAGCAGGATATGCGCGCTCATCACCGATTTGGAACCCGCCGCGATCGCCGCCCGGAAGGGCACCAGCTCACGGGCGTGCAGGGTCTCCAGGTCCACCTCGATGCTCGGGAGCGCGAGGTGCGAGTCGACCGCGGTGTCGCCGTGGCCGGGGAAGTGCTTGGTGCAGGCGGCGACGCCGGAGGCCTGCAGCCCCTGGACGTACGCGGCCGTGTGGCGGGCGACGAGGTCCGGGTCGGCGCCGAAGGACCGTACGCCGATGACCGGGTTGCCCGGGTTGGAGTTGACGTCGGCGGACGGCGCCCAGTTGAGGTTCACCCCGCACTCGGCCAGCCGGCGGCCGAGCTCCTGGGCAACGGCCCGGGTCAGCTCGACGTCGTCGACGGATCCGAGGGCCAGGTTGCCGGGGAAGGACGAGCCGTCCCGGACCTCCAGGCGGGTGACGTCCCCGCCCTCCTCGTCGATCGCGACGAGCACGTCGTCGCGCTCGGCCCGCAGCCGGGCGGTGAGCGCGGCGAGCTGTTCGGGCGAGTGGATGTTGCGGCCGAACAGCCCGACGGAGGCCAGGCCTTCGCCGACCCTGCGCAGCAGCCAGTCCGGTGCGGTGGTCCCGGTGAATCCGGGCTGGAGCACGGCGAGCGCGTCGCGCGTGACGGTGTCCGTGGTGGATACGAGGGTGGTCATGGAAGCCGCACTATCCCTTCACGGCGCCGGAGGTGAGACCCGTTGCCATCTTCCCCTGGATGATCATGAAGAAGATGACGACCGGGATGGAGATGAGTGTGGAGGCCGCCATCAGGGCGCCGTAGTCCGTACCGCGTTCGGTCGTGAAGGTCATCAGCCAGACGTTGAGCGTGTACTTGGAGTTGTCGTTGATCAGGATGTAGGCGAACAGGTACTCGTTCCACGCGTTGACGAGGGCGAAGATCGAGGCCGCGGCCAGGCCGGGGGCGAGCAGCGGGAAGATGACGCGGCGGAAGGCCCCCATGCGGGTGCAGCCGTCCACCATCGCCGACTCCTCCAGCTCCACGGGGATGTTGATGACGAACCCGCGGATCATGATGGTGGCGAAGGGCAGCGTCGAGACGAGGTAGACGACGATGAGTCCCCAGTACTCGTCGATGCCGCCCAGCGCGTTGAGCTGGAGGTAGATGGGGATCAGCATCGCGGTCGGCGGCAGCATCTGGACCAGGATCATGATCATCATCAGTGCCTTCCGCCCGAAGAAGCGGAAGCGCCCGATGGCCAGGGCGGCGAGGGTCGCGATGATCATGCCGCCGACGACGGCGGTGACCGAGACGATGAGGCTCGACTGGATCGCGGTGGCGAAGTTGTCCTGCTTCACGGCGCGCGCGAAGTTGTCGAACGTGAGCGAGGAGGGCCACAGCGTCTGGTCGTAGGACCGGATCTCGTGGTTCGGCCGCAGCGAGCTGACGATCAGCCAGTAGACCGGGAACGCCATGAAGGCGGCCGTGATCAGCGCCAGGATGTTGTAGCCGAGGCGGCTCTTCTTGCGGTCGGGCCGCAGGACCTGGGCCGGGGCCTTCGTGGGTACGGAGGTGCTCATTCGACCTCTCCCGTCTTGATCAGCTGGCGCAGGTAGTACACGGCGACCCCGGACAGCATCAGGACGGTGATCAGCGCGATGGCGCTGCCCTGGCTGAAGGAGGTGGACTCGAACGCCTTGGAGAAGGAGTAGAGGCCGAGGGTCTCGTACTCGGGCTCGGGCTTGTTGCCGCGCAGCAGCCAGATCTGGCCGAAGACGTTGAAGTCCCAGATGACCGAGAGGGTGGCGACCATCGTGAAGACGGGCTTGATGACCGGCCAGGTGACGAAGCGGTAGACACCGAACGCGGAGGCGCCGTCGAGCGCGGCCGCCTCTTCCAGCTCCTTGGGGACCTGGGTGAGGGCCGCGTACAGCGTGATCACGACGAACGGGACGGCACCCCAGACGACCAGGAGCGTGATGATGCCGAAGCCCTGCCAGGGGTTGAGGAACCAGTTGTGGCCGAGCCACCCGTCCTCGTTGCCGGTGATGTCGGCGAGCAGGGTGTTGATCAGGCCGTAGTCGGAGTCGGAGAGCCAGCGGAAGACCGAGGCGGCGACCATGAGGGGCATCGACCAGGCGGCGATCAGCGCCACCGTGAGGGTGAGTCGCACCCAGGTGGAGAGCCGCAGCATCATCAGGGCGATCAGCAGACCGATGCCCATCGTGAGCACGACGCAGATCGTCATGAAGACGACGGTCCGGCCCACGACCGACCAGAACTCCGGGTCGCCGAGGATGTTGGTGAACTGCTCGAAACCGACCCACGGGGTCTCGCCGTTGCCCCAGAGAGCCGCCCGCCCCAGGTCCTGGAAGGACATGATCACGGTCTTGATCAGCGGGTAGACGTAGACAGCGGCGATCGCCAGGATCGCCGGCAGGATCAGGAAGTAGGGGAGGAGCTCCCCCTTCCTGCGCTTCCTCTTCTGCCCACGGACCCCGTTGCCGTCGCTCTTGAGGGGCTGCACACCCCCCGTGGTCTCGGGGTCCCGTGGTACGGGAACCGGTGGCCCGGCGGCCTTGGTATCGGCAGCAGTCACGTGACTGACCTTCCATCGGGATCCCGGGAGTCGTCCCTCCGGAATCACGGCGTTCTCTATCTAAGAAAGAGGGCGGGGGCCCGGTGTCCGCCGGGCCCCCGCCTGGAGAGCCGAAGGCTCGTACCCGCTACTTGTTGATGAGCTCGTCGACCTTGGCGTCGGCCTTCTTGGTGGCGTCGGCCACCGAGGTGCCCTTGAGGATCTCCAGGAGCATGTTCTCCAGGACCTCCTCCTTCTCGATGGAGGTCCAGCCCGGCGCGATCGGCGTGAACCAGGCGTCGGGGACCGCGTTGGCGACGGCGGCGGTCTCCGGCTTCGACTTCAGCGGCTCGAGCTGCTTCTCGTTGTTCGGCAGGATGTTCTTGGAGGCGAGGACCTCCTGCGACTTCTCACTGGTGAACATCGAGATCCACTCCTCGCCCAGGTCGGTGACCTTGGACTTCGCGGTCACCGCGAGGTCCGAACCACCGATGAAGGACGGGAGGGCCTTGCCGTTCGGTCCGGGCATGCCGGCCGTGCCGATCTTGCCCTCGAGCTTCGGGTTGCCGTTGTTGGCACCGTCGACGACGGAGCCGGCCTCCCAGCCGTTGCCGTAGATCAGGGCCGCCTTCTCGTTGGCCATGACGTTGGCGTGGTCCTGCTCGTCCTTGGTCTGGTCGGCCTTGTTGTACTTCTTGACCAGGTTGACGAAGTGCTCGATGCCCTTCTGGGACTCGGGCGAGGAGAGGTTGCCCTTCCACTCCTTGGAGCCCTCGTCGTACTCGGCGATCGAGCCGCCGTAACCCGCGACGTAGGACATGGCGGCGTACCAGTAACGGCCCGGGAGGTAGAGGGACGAGAAGCGCTTGTCCTTCTTGGTGTACTCGGCGGAGACCTTGTCGAGAGCCGTGAGCAGCTCGTCCTCGGTCTGCGGCAGGGCGTCGCTGCCGGTGCCGGCCTTGAACATGTCCTTGTTGTAGACCGCGACGCGGGCGCCCGCGTAGTACGGCACGCAGAACTGCTTGCCCTCGAAGGTGCAGGTGTCCTTCAGGCCCTTGATCCAGGTGCCCGAGTTGTCGTACTTCTCGGGGTCGATCTCGGCCAGGGCGCCGTTGAGGATGTACTGCATCGTCTCGGTGTTGCCGAGCTCGACGACGTCCGGGAACTTGTCGCCACCGAGGGAGGTGTCGAGCTTCTTGGCCTTGTCCGCCCACTGCTGGTACTGGACGTTGACCTTGACCTTGGGGTACTTCTTGTTGAACTGCGCGTTGACGTCCTTGACCAGCTCCGGCCACGTGCTCTGCGCGTCGACCATCAGCCAGACCGTCAGGTTCTCGCTACGGTCCTTCGGGTCCTTCGAGGCGTTGTCGTCCCCGTCCCCACCACACGCCGCGACGGACATCAACATGCCGGCGACGCCGATCGCCGCAATGAGCTTGCGCTTCATGCCACACCCTCCTCAGGGATACCAGCAACCCCCCGCCCACCGCGAAGACGTACGCCTGGTACTGCCTGTGGGGCTGGGACCTGGTCTTTAATGGTTTAGACCAGTACCCGGAGCTTGGCCTAGACCTTTAGGGGTGTCAAGGGTGTATAAGAAGTGCACTCGCGTCCGTTATAGGACCGACATCTAAGGGAGGGCGACGACCCGTGACCGGACCGTGCCACCATGTGAGCCGCGACAGACGGAGGAGCCGGTGACGGCAGCAACGCAGCAGTCGGAGAGGCGGACCATGGGTGCCGACGGGGGCAGTGCCACGAGTGAGACCGGCGCCGGTACGCGCACCGCGCGCGTACCGAAGTACTACCGGCTCAAGCGGCATCTCCTCGACATGACCGACACCATGCCGCCCGGAACCCCGGTGCCCCCGGAACGGACCCTGGCCGCCGAGTTCGACACCTCGCGCACCACCGTCCGCCAGGCCCTCCAGGAGCTCGTCGTCGAGGGCCGGCTGGAACGCATCCAGGGCAAAGGTACCTTCGTCGCCAAGCCGAAGGTCTCCCAGGCACTCCAGCTCACCTCCTACACCGAGGACATGCGCGCCCAGGGACTGGAGCCCACGTCCCAACTCCTGGACATCGGCTACGTCACGGCGGACGACCGGCTCGCCGGACTCCTGGACATCGCGGCGGGCGGACGGGTGCTGCGCATCGAGCGGCTGCGGCTGGCCAGCGGCGAGCCCATGGCGATCGAGACCACCCACCTCTCGGCCAAGCGCTTCCCGGCACTGCGCCGTTCGCTCGTGAAGTACACCTCGCTCTACACCGCGCTGTCCGAGGTGTACGACGTCCGGCTGGCCGAGGCCGAGGAGACCATCGAGACGTCGCTGGCCACACCGCGCGAGGCGGGCCTGCTCGGTACGGACGTCGGCCTGCCGATGCTGATGCTGTCCCGGCACTCGGTCGACGGGCAGGGCGAGCCGGTGGAGTGGGTGCGCTCGGTCTACCGCGGCGACCGCTACAAGTTCGTGGCCCGCCTGAAGCGGCCCACCGAGTAGAGACCGGACGGCACCCCCCTGCCCCCGGGCCGACGCGGCCCGGGGGCAGAGTTCTGCGCGCGTGTGACCCCTCAGTCCTGCCTCCCCGGTCAAACCGACTCGCCCGCAAGGAAGTTGAGCGCCCCAGGGACGGTGTACACCCCTCGTCCGGCCGGCACGACGGCCACCGCGTCAATGTGGCCCACGCCACATCATCCGTCCGGGTCGATCCCCGCCCCGGTGTGAACCGCGCCGCTCCCGCGTCCGTGGGTTCCACCGACACCTCACCGGCGCCGACGGGGCGAAGGCGGGCGTGGGAACGCGGGGGCGGACCGTTGCACGACCGCAATGCGGACAGGGGGTGACGGTGGCCGGAACACTCCCCTAGATTTCCTGCGCATTACAACAGGTGATCAGCGAGGGGATGGAGTCGCCGCATGCCGGAAGACATCGATGGGAAACGACCAACAGTGACACCCGCCAGGGTGGTCATCGCGCTCTGCCTGATCGCGCCGTTCGTGGCCATGCTCTGGGTGGGCTCCTACGCGAAGGTCGACCCGACCTTCATCGGCATCCCCTTCTTCTACTGGTACCAGATGCTCTGGGTGCTCATCTCGACCGCCCTCACCATGATCGCCTACAAGCTGTGGCAGCGTGACCAGCGCGCCCGCAAGGGGGGTGCGTCGGCATGAAGGACGGCGTGAACGGCGTCGCACTCGCCGTCTTCATCTTCTTCTTCGTGGCCGTCACGGTCATGGGCTTCCTGGCCGCGCGCTGGCGCAGGGCCGAGAACGAGGCGACCCTCGACGAATGGGGCCTGGGCGGCCGCTCGTTCGGCACGTGGGTCACCTGGTTCCTGCTGGGCGGCGACCTCTACACGGCGTACACCTTCGTGGCGGTCCCCGCCGCCATCTACGCCGCGGGCGCCTCCGGCTTCTTCGCGGTGCCCTACACGATCCTCGTCTATCCGCTCATCTTCACCTTCCTGCCGCGGCTCTGGTCCGTCTCGCACAAGCACGGATACGTCACCACCTCGGACTTCGTCCGCGGCCGTTTCGGCTCCAAGGGGCTCTCGCTGGCGGTCGCCCTGACCGGCATCCTCGCGACGATGCCGTACATCGCGCTCCAACTGGTCGGCATCCAGGCCGTCCTGGACGTCATGGGCGTCGGCGGCGGCGAGAACACGCACTGGTTCGTCAAGGACCTGCCGCTGCTGATCGCCTTCGCCGTCCTCGCGGCCTACACCTACTCCTCCGGGCTGCGCGCCCCGGCGCTCATCGCGTTCGTCAAGGACGGTCTGATCTACCTGGTCATCGCGGTGGCCATCATCTACATCCCGATCAAGCTCGGCGGCTTCGACGACATCTTCGCCAAGGCGAGCGAGGCGTTCGCGCAGAAGAACGAGGCGGCCGGCAAACCGGTGGCCGGACTCGCGCCCGGCGCCGCCGGCCAGTGGGGCTACGCCACGCTGGCGCTCGGCTCGGCGCTGGCGCTCTTCATGTACCCGCACTCGATCACGGCCACGCTCTCCAGCCGCAGCCGCGAGGTGATCCGCCGCAACACCACGATCCTGCCGCTGTACTCGCTGATGCTGGGTCTGCTGGCCCTGCTCGGCTTCATGGCGATCGCCGCCGGCATCAAGGTGGACAACGGCCAGCTCGCCATCCCGCAGCTGTTCGAGAACATGTTCCCGGACTGGTTCGCCGGTGTGGCCTTCGCCGCGATCGGCATCGGGGCCCTGGTGCCCGCCGCGATCATGTCGATCGCCGCTGCGAACCTCTTCACCCGCAACATCTACAAGGACTTCCTCAAGCCGGACGCGACCCCTGAGCAGGAGACGAAGGTCTCCAAGCTGGTGTCGCTGCTGGTCAAGGTCGGCGCCCTCGCCTTCGTCCTCACGATGGACAAGACGGTCGCGATCAACTTCCAGCTGCTCGGCGGGATCTGGATCCTCCAGACGATGCCGGCCCTGGTGGGCGGCCTGTTCACCCGGTGGTTCCACCGCTGGGCCCTGATCGCGGGCTGGGCGGTCGGCATGGTGTACGGCACGGTGGCGGCGTACGGCGTGGCCAGCCCGACCCAGAAGCACTTCGGGGGGTCCTCGACGGAGATCCCCGGTATCGGCGAGATCGGCTACATCGGCCTCACCGCGTTCGTCCTGAACGTGCTCGTGGTCGTCGTGCTGACGTTCGTCCTGAACGCGCTGAAGGCCCCGGACGGCATCGACGAGACGTCGCCGTCCGACTACACGGCCGACGCGGGCGACCCGGGCGTCGAGGTGGAGCTCCCGCCGGCCACGGTGGGCGCCCCCGGCGGCGGCCACTGACCCACACCCTGGGTGCCGCCGGGCCAAACCGGGCTCCGGCGGCACCCTGACCGGGCCTCAGCCGCTCGTCTGCCGCGCGGCGCCAAGTCCCCCGAAATTCCCGCGCATCCCGCCACGGCCTCCGGCACACTGCCCGCCATGGACGTGACGATCGGGCCGGTACGCCCCCACCAGCACTCCGCCCTGGGCGACCTGACGGCCCAGGCCTACCTCGACGACGGGCTGCTCGACTTCGGCGCCGAGGACCCGTATCTGGAGCAACTGCGCGCCGTCGCCCGCAGAGCCGCCGAGGCCGACGTCCTCGTCGCGACCGACACCGACGGCCGGCTCCTGGGCGGCGTCACGTACGTCACCGCGGGCACCCCCTGGGCCGACATCGCCCGCGAGGGCGAGGCCGAGATGCGGATGCTCGCCGTCGCCGGCGAGGCCCGCGGCCGCGGGGTGGGCGAGTCACTGATCCGGGCCTGCGTCGACCGGGCCCGCGCGACGGACGGCCTCACAGGGCTCGTCCTGTCCACGCAGACGACCATGCACGCCGCCCACCGCATCTACCGCCGGCTGGGCTTCCACAGGACCCCGGAGCGGGACTGGACGCCCGTTCCGGCCGTTCCGCTGCTCACCTTCCGACTGGACCTCTGACCTGGCATCCACCGCGTACGACACAACATGTGGGGGCCGCCGCATCGGACGGCCCCCACATGTATGCTCGTGCTCGCTGTCGCCGCAGGGGAATCCGGTGCGAATCCGGAACTGTCCCGCAACGGTGTGATCGGTGCACATCTGTGCTACCCGCAAGTCCGATGACCTGCCGACAGTGCGTCCGGATCGACCGACCCGGACGCCAGACGTCCGGGCCTCGCGGATAGGCCGGTGGACGCCGTACGCGGTGCTGCCCCGCCCAGGGCTGTCGTCGTCCGGCTCCCCTTCCTGCCGCCGGCCCCAGCCGAGCGAGGGAAAGCCCAGTGACCATCGCGCCCGCCGATCCGGTCTCAGCCACCGAATCCGCTGTGTCCGCCACGTCCGGGGAAGCCACGAACGACGGACCCGGGACCGCCCTGCTGCGGACCCTGACCGACCTCACCGTCGATCTGCCCGACACCGACCCCGGGCGGGTCGCCGCCGCCGCGTTGCGCGGGCGCAACGCCCGCTCCGACGAGGCCGAGCTCCGCTCGCTGGCCACCGAGGCCGCCGCGGGCCTGATCTCCGAGGACCCCGCCTACTCCCGGCTCGCGGCCAGGCTGCTGACCCTCACGATCGCCGACGAGGCCGCCGGCCAGGGCGCGACGTCCTTCTCCGCCTCGGTGGCCGTGGGACACCGCGAGGGCCTGATCGCCGACCGCACCGCCGCCTTCGTCGAGCAGCACGCACAAGTCCTCGACGCGCTCGTCGAGCGGACGCTGGCCGACGGCGCGGACGACCGCTTCGGCTACTTCGGCCTCCGCACGCTGCACAGCCGCTACCTGCTGCGCCACCCGCACACCCGCCAGGTCATCGAGACCCCGCAGCACTTCATGCTGCGCGTCGCGGCCGGTCTCGCCGAGGACGAGTCGGTGCGGGCGCGTGACGAGGTCGCCGCGCTGTACGGGCTGATGAGCCGGCTGGACTACCTGCCCTCCTCCCCCACGCTCTTCAACTCCGGCACCCGGCACCCGCAGATGTCCTCCTGCTACCTGCTGGACTCGCCGAAGGACGAACTGGACTCGATCTACGACCGCTACCACCAGGTGGCGCGGCTCTCCAAGCACGCGGGCGGCATCGGTCTGTCGTACTCCCGCATCCGAGCCCGGGGTTCGCTGATCCGGGGCACCAACGGGCACTCCAACGGCATCGTGCCGTTCCTGAAGACGCTGGACGCCTCGGTCGCCGCGGTGAACCAGGGCGGCCGCCGCAAGGGCGCCGCCGCGGTCTACCTGGAGACCTGGCACGCGGACATCGAGGAGTTCCTGGAGCTCCGCGACAACACGGGCGAGGACCAGCGGCGTACGCACAACCTCAACCTGGCGCACTGGATCCCGGACGAGTTCATGCGCCGGGTCGACGCGGACACCGAGTGGTCGCTGTTCTCCCCCGCCGATGTGCCCGAGCTGACCGACCTGTGGGGCGACGCCTTCGACGCGGCCTACCGGGCGGCCGAGGCCAGGGGGCTGGCCCGCAAGACGATGCCGGCCCGCGAACTGTACGGCCGGATGATGCGCACCCTCGCCCAGACCGGCCAGGGCTGGATGACCTTCAAGGACGCCTCCAACCGGACCGCGAACCAGACCGCCGAGCCGGGCAGGGTCGTGCACTCCTCGAACCTCTGCACCGAGATCCTGGAGGTCACGGACGACGGCGAGACGGCGGTCTGCAACCTGGGCTCGGTCAACCTCGGCGCGTTCGTCTCCGGCGGATCGATCGACTGGGAGCGGCTGGACGCCACCGTGCGTACGGCGGTGACCTTCCTCGACCGCGTGGTGGACATCAACTTCTACCCCACGGAGCAGGCCGGCACGTCCAACGCCCGCTGGCGTCCGGTGGGTCTGGGCGCGATGGGGCTCCAGGACGTCTTCTTCCAGCTGCGGCTGCCGTTCGACTCCCCCGAGGCGCGCGCGCTGTCCACCCGGATCTCCGAGCGGATCATGCTCGCCGCCTACGAGGCGTCCTGCGACCTCGCCGAGAGGTCCGGTCCCCTCCCCGCCTGGTCCGAGACCCGCGCCGCCCGCGGTGTGCTGCACCCGGACCACTACGCCACCGAGCTGAACTGGCCGGAGCGCTGGGACGCCCTGCGGGCCCGCATCGCGAAGACCGGCATGCGCAACTCGCTGCTGCTGGCCATCGCCCCGACCGCCACCATCGCCTCGATCGCCGGCGTCTACGAGTGCATCGAGCCGCAGGTCTCCAACCTCTTCAAGCGCGAGACCCTCAGCGGCGAGTTCCTCCAGGTCAACGGCTACCTCGTCGAGGAGCTGAAGAAGCTCGGCGTCTGGGACGCCCGGACCCGCGAGGCACTGCGCGAGGCCAGCGGCTCCGTGCAGGGCTTCGGCTGGATCCCCGAGGACGTGCGCGCCCTGTACCGCACGGCGTGGGAGATCCCGCAGCGCGGCCTGATCGACATGGCGGCGGCCCGTACGCCGTTCCTCGACCAGAGCCAGTCGCTGAACCTGTTCCTGGAGACGCCGACGATCGGCAAGCTCTCCTCGATGTACGCGTACGCCTGGAAGCAGGGGCTGAAGACGACGTACTACCTGCGTTCGCGCCCGGCCACCCGGATCGCCCGCGCGGCCTCCGGCCGTACCGCGTCCGCCGCCCTTCCCGCCCAGCAGGCGCAGGCTCCCGACGCGGACGCCATCGCCTGCTCCCTCGAAAACCCCGAGTCCTGCGAGGCCTGCCAGTAATGAGCTCCACCGAGAAGACCCGGAAGAACCTGCTCGACCCGGGCTTCGAACTGACCCTGCGCCCCATGCGCTACCCGGACTTCTACGAGCGCTACCGGGACGCGATCAAGAACACCTGGACGGTGGAGGAGGTCGACCTCCACTCCGACGTCGCCGACCTCGCCAAGCTCTCGCCCGGCGAGCAGCACATGATCGGCCGGCTCGTCGCGTTCTTCGCGACGGGTGACTCGATCGTCTCCAACAACCTCGTGCTGACGCTCTACAAGCACATCAACTCCCCGGAGGCGCGGCTGTACCTGTCGCGTCAGCTGTTCGAGGAGGCCGTGCACGTCCAGTTCTACCTGACCCTGCTCGACACTTATCTGCCCGACCCGGAGGACCGCGCGGCGGCCTTCGACGCGGTCGAGGAGATCCCGTCGATCCGCGAGAAGGCGCAGTTCTGCTTCAAGTGGATGGACTCGGTCGAGGAGATCGACCGGCTGGAGACCCAGGCCGACCGGCGCCGCTTCCTGCTGAACCTGATCTGCTTCGCGGCGTGCATCGAGGGGCTGTTCTTCTACGGCGCCTTCGCCTACGTCTACTGGTTCCGCTCGCGCGGCCTGCTGCACGGTCTCGCCACGGGCACCAACTGGGTGTTCCGGGACGAGACGATGCACATGAACTTCGCGTTCGAGGTGGTCGACACCGTCCGCAAGGAGGAGCCCGAGCTCTTCGACGACGCCCTCCAGCAGCAGGTCACCGACATGCTGCGGGAGGCCGTCGAGGCGGAGCTGCAGTTCGGCCGTGACCTGTGCGGTGAGGGCCTGCCGGGGATGAACACCGAGTCGATGCGCCAGTACCTGGAGTGCGTCGCCGACCAGCGGCTCACCCGGCTCGGCTTCCCGGCGCTCTACGGCTCCGAGAACCCGTTCTCGTTCATGGAGTTGCAGGGCGTCCAGGAGCTGACGAACTTCTTCGAGCGCCGGCCGTCGGCGTACCAGGTGGCGGTGGAGGGTTCGGTCGGCTTCGACGACGACTTCTGAGCCGCTCAGGTCCGCGCCCAGGACCCGGCGTACGGACGCCGCGTGGCCGTGACCGGCCGCGCGGCGTCCGCCGTTCCCGGCGGCCCCGCGTGCCCCCGTTCCGCCTCCCGCAGCCGGCGGTCGATCCGGCGCTCGCGTGCGGCCCCGACGAGCGCGGGCAGCAGGACCAGGGTGAAAAGTACGGCTATGGACAGGTAGCTCAGGAATGTGTTCATGGCTCTACTGTCGCGGCCCGGGACGGATTCGGGCAGTGGCAGGACTGTCATGCAGCATCGAATTACTGCCACACTGCGGTCATGCTGAAAAACGTGGCCGTCCTGCTGCTCGACGAAGTCCACCCCTTCGAACTCGGCGTGCTGTGCGAGGTGTTCGGACTCGACCGGTCCGAAGAGGGGCTCCCGGTGCACGACTTCGCGGTGGTCTCCGCAGAGGGACCGGAGCTACGGACGCACGCCGGTTTCACCATCACCACCCCCCACGGCCCCGAGCGCCTGGAGGAGGCCGACCTCATCGCCGTACCGGCGGGGAGCCACTTCGCGGACCGGGACTACCCGGAAGAGGTGCTGGAGCCGCTGCGCCGGGCGGTGGCACGCGGCGCGCGGGTGATGAGCGTCTGCTCCGGGGCGTACATACTCGGCGCGGCCGGGCTGCTCGACGGCCGTCGCTGCACCACCCACTGGCGGCACGCGGACGGTCTGGCCCGCCGCTTCCCCGAGGCGGTGGTGCAGCCGGACGTGCTCTACGTGGACGAGGGCCCGGTCATCACCTCGGCGGGCACGGCGGCGGGGATCGACGCCGCCCTGCACCTGGTGCGCCAGGCGTACGGCCCCGCGGTCGCCAACGCCATCGCCCGGCGGATGGTGGTGCCCCCGCACCGGGACGGCGGCCAGGCGCAGTACATCGCGCGCCCGCTGCCCCGCGACCGGTGCGACACGGTCAACGGGACCCTCGCCTGGATGGAGCGCCACCTCGACCAGGAGATGACCGTCGAGCAGCTGGCCGGGCAGGCGCACATGTCGCCCCGGACCTTCGCCCGCCGGTTCCAGCAGGAGACGGGCACCACCCCTTACCGCTGGCTGCTGCGGCAGCGCGTGCTGCTCGCCCAGCACCTGCTGGAGACGTCGGACGAGACCATGGACACGATCGCCGGGCAGACCGGTTTCGGCACCGCGGCGGCGCTGCGCCACCAGTTCGTCCGGTCGCTCGGCACCACCCCGAACCGCTACCGCCAGACCTTCCGCGGCCCGGCGGCGGTTCCCGACGTGGCCTGAGCCGGCCGGTGAGCCCCCTCCGCGTCCGGGACGGGGCTCACGGACCGGTCTCTCAGACGCCGCAGCCGGAGGCGGACCAGAAGTGGCTCGGCCCCTGGTTCACGTGGATGTGGTCGCTGTGGCCGGGGTATCCCGGGCCGAGGATGCCGTTGAAGCCGTGGTTGCGGGCCTGCTTGGCGATGGTGCACAGGGAGTGCGGCCCGGCGCCGAGGTCGACGGCGTCGCCGTACAGATGGCGGCTGTTGGCCGCCCCGCCCACCGACGCGTTGCAGGGCGTCGACCGGAAGCCGCTGGTGACACGGATCGGCTGGTCACCGAGCGCGTGCCGTAGCGCCTCCAGCTTCCACATCGAGCTCAGCGCGTTGGCCTTGGCCGTCCCGGCGGCGACCGCACCGCCCGCCCAGGTGCTGTTGCACTTGTTGAGCTCCGGGTACGTGAAGTGGATCGGGGTGCAGTCGTCGTCCTGGAGCGCGTAGAGCTTGGCCTGCGTGGCCGGGCCGGCGACGCCGTCGGCGGCGAGACCGTAGGCGGCCTGGAAGCGCTTCACGGCGGCCGTGGTGGCCGGGCCGTACGAACCGTCGACGGCCAGCACCGAGTTGTACCCCGGGTAGCCGGCGACCCGGATCTGGAGCTGGGTGACGTCGTTCCCGGTGGCGCCGGACGAGAGCGTGCGGGTCCACGTGTAGCAGCCGTCGGCCTGGGCGGTCGTGGCGGTCACCAGTGCGCCGCCGACAGCGAAAGCCATGACCATGACAAGACCGAGCAAGGCGTGTGCGGTACGTCTGAGCATGGGGTCTCCCTACCACGGTGAGGTGTGGGGGACGAGCCTGTCGGACGGGGTCTACCCGCGTCAACCACGCGTCGGGGAACAGCGGTCGCCCTCTGCGGGAGACCCACGGGCGACGGGGCCCGCACCGGGAACCGGCGGGGCCCCGTACGGGCGCGTGAGCGGGGACCGCCCTCAGTCGTTGGCGACCACCGGGTAGCGCGGCGTGCCCTCCTCCATCTGCTTCAGCGCGTCCTTGCGGTCGCGCTTGGAGAGCCGGTCGATGTACAGGTAGCCGTACAGGTGGTCGGTCTCGTGCTGGAGGCAGCGTGCGAAGTACCCGGTGCCGCGCACCCGCACGTCGTTGCCCTCGGCGTCCTGGCCGCGCACCACCGCGTAGTCGGGCCGGGCCAGCTCCGCGTAAGCGGTCGGGACGGAGAGGCAGCCCTCGTTGGAGGCGTCGAGGTTGCGTCGCTCGGGGGCCAGCTCCTCCAGCACCGGGTTGCAGACCGCGCCGACGTGCCGCACCCCGTCGTCGTCCAGGCAGTCGTAGACGAAGACCTTCAGGTCCACGCCGATCTGGTTGGCGGCCAGGCCCACGCCCTCGGCCGTGCGCTGGCTGGCGAACATGTCGTCGATCAGCCGGCCCAGCTCGTCGTCGAACTCGGTGACGGTCCTGCACTCCTTGTGCAGGACCGGGTTGCCCACCACCGTGATCGGGCGGGAGGTGCCGCGCTCGCGGTGTGCCGTCTCACGCGCCTCGCAGTCCTCGGTGTCCACGAGGAAACCCTCGTCGTCCACGCCGACCTGCTCGTCCGTCTCCTGCTGCGACATGTCCGCCGTACGCCTTCCTGCGAATACCCGTGGGAAACGCACCGGAATCGGTGCCCGTACAGCCTACGGGCACCGCTCAGCAGACTTCTTCCAGATCCCGCCACTCACGGCTGTCCGGGCTGTCGGCGACCCAGCCGTCCAGCAGCCCGCGCACCAGAGCGGCCGGGGCCGCTATGCCGCATTCACGCTCCGGGACCCACAGCTCACCGGCGGTGCGGTGCCCCAGCGGCCCGGGGTGGCCCGGCTCGCTGTGGTCGTGCGGGTCGAGGTGCTCGCCGTCGCCCTCGTCGCTCTCCATCCGGCTCTCCGAACAGGCCCGGCACAGCAGCCGCACCGAGGACGACCAGTCCTCGGCGGCGAAGCCGGCGTCGGAGGCGAGCTGCTCCAGCGCGTCGCGGTCGGACTCGGTGGCCGCCTCCAGCAGCACCACCCAGGTCGGCACCGGAGAGGGCGCCCACAGCTCGATCTCGTCGAAGACCGGGTAGGACGGACCGGCCGCCGTGATCCGCTCGCCGTTGGGGACCCCGTCGTGCAGGACGACCTCGCCCCAGCGCCGCCCCGAGGACGGCAGCGGAATCGACAGCACCTCCATACGGGCCGGGTCCAGCCTGCGGCCCCAGACCACCTCGGCCTCACCCTCGGGCGAGAGGCGCACGGCGGCGCTGCCCAGCTCCATACCGGTCGGCTCGCTGGTGGACGCGGCGTCGTGCTGGCCGCTGCCCGGCACCTTGAGGCCGTACGCCTGCCAGGCCCGGCGGGCCAGCGGCCAGTCCTGGAGGGCGGTGGCCGCGATCCCGACGTTCCACCAGTCCGGGGCCCCCGACTCGCGGTCGAGCAGGGCGACGGCGCGCAGCCCCGCGGCCCTCGCCTGCTCCCAGTCGTGCCGGAACTTGTGCAGCAGCGCCAGATTGAACCAGGACTCCGAGAGCCAGGGTTCCAGATCCGCCGCACGCGTCAGCAGCGCGCCCGCGTCCTCGTACCGGCCGTCGCCGATCAGCGTGAACGCGCGGTCCGTGGCCTGCCGCCAAGAGGCGGACGGCCGATGCCGTACCTTCCCGAAGATCCTCACGATTCCCGCCTGTCCCGACTGGACACCCTCGTACTCTCGCTCTCTTCGCATCCAACCATGCCCGGCCGGACGCCCGCTCATTACCCGTGGGTTACCCGCTGGGGACCGGGGTCAGACCGCCTCGCGCCAGGACTCTCGCCAGCGCTTCGACCACCTGCGGCTGGTAGTCGCGTCCGGTGCCGAGCCTGAGCTGCTCCAGCGCCCCGAGGGCTCCGCTGACACCTTCCCCGCACAGGTCGTCGTACGCGTTGACGGTACGGATGATCCGGGCGGCGGTGGGCTGGTCCCGGTACGGATCGGCCTGCTGTTCGACCACCACCGCCACCTCGGTCTCCCCACCGGTCTGACGGACCACGGCGCCGCCGAGCAGGGCGATCCTGCGCTGCTCGGCCGGCGGCAGCGTGACCGTCGCACCGCCCGGCACGGCGTCCACCAGCGAGAGCTGGCCGATGTCGTGCATGAGCGCCGCGTACTCCAGGACGGTCAGCTCGGGGCCGGACAGGCCCAGCTCCCGGCCGACCGCGTCGGAGAGCCCGGCCACCCTGCGGGCGTGCCCGTGCCGGGTGTACCCGGCGATCTCCGTGGCCCTGGCCAGCGACGCGATGGTCTGCCGGTAGGTCGTGCGGACGGCGGCGTACCGGCGGAAGGAGATCTGCGTCAGCAGCAGCGGTACGCACAGGACCGGCAGCGCCCACAGCCCCGCGACGGCGACCCCGAGGGCCATGACGGCACCGGTCGCGCAGACCGCGGACCCGATGCCGCTGAGGGCCCGGATCTCGTCGCGCAGCAGCGGCCCGAAGGGACGCGGTGCCCGGGCCGTCAGGGCCGCGAGCACCGCGTCGCACAGGGCGGTGAGGACCAGCAGGACGAGCAGGAAGACGGCGAAGTGCGGACCCTCGCCGAACCAGCGCACCGCCAGGCCCGAGTTCCAGAGCGGCTGGAAGCAGACGGCGGCGAAGCCCACGGCCAGGATCCGGCGGGCCACCCGGTCCGGCCCCGGTCCGCTGCCGCGCGCCGTGTGCGGCACGGCGGCGAGCAGCTGCGCCGCCACCACGACGGTGATCACCTGGAGGACGCCGTGCGTGGTGGGCTCCCCCCGGCTGCTCCCGAGCAGGGCGTAGGCGAGCGCACCGGCCGCTCCCAGGGGCGCGGGCTCACGCTCCCCGGGCAGGGCGCCCCAGCGGGCCAGCTCCCCGACGGTGATCAGGGCCCCGAAGGCGAGGGCGTGCCCGGGCTCGACGACGCCGTGCCAGAACGTGTGGCCGAGGGCGGCGGCCGCCAGCGCCAGCGCGGCCGCCCGGACGACGAGGGCCGCCGGGGGCGGACCGAGGCGGTGCACGGGCGTCACCGCGGACGCCCCGGGCGGTCGGCCGGTCCTGGAGCGGGCTCCCGGGGCGGGGCGAGCCGCTGCCGGGGCGGCCGGGACGCCTCCTCGTCGGAGGTCACCGCCGTGGCCGCGGCGGACCAGCCGTGCCGGTCCAGGGCCCGCGCCAGCGCCCGTACCATCCGGGGATCGAACTGGCTCCCGGCGCAGCGTTCGAGCTCCTCGACGGCGGCGGGGACCGGCCTGCCGGGCCGGTAGGAACGGGTGGAGGTCATCGCGTCGAAGGCGTCCGCCACGGCGACGACCCGGGCGAACTCGGGGATGGCCGCCCCGCTCAGGCCGTAGGGGTAACCGCTGCCGTCGAGCCGTTCGTGGTGGTGCAGGATCGCGGCGCGCGCCTCGTCCAGGAAGCCGATGCCCCGGACGATCTCGTGGCCGTACTCCGGGTGCAGCTCGATGATCCGGCGTTCCTCCGGGGTCAGGGGCCCGTCCTTGCGCAGCACCCGGGTGGGCACGCCGAGCTTGCCGACGTCGTGCAGGATGCCGGCGAACCGGAGCGCCTCCAAACGCCGCTCGGCCATGCCGAGTTCACGGGCGATCAGCTCGGAGGCGCGGCCCACCCGCTCGCTGTGCCCCCGGGTGTAGCCGTCCTTGATGTCGACGGCCTGGACGAGAGCCCTGATCGTGGCGCGGTGAGCGGCGTGCTGGCGGTGGTACTGGGCGAACACCCAGCAGGAGATGTACATCGGCAGCAGCACGACCAGCGCCGAGACCGGCCCGTACGGGCTGCGCCACAGCACCGCCATCATCAGTCCGGCGAGGGCGTGCACCAGGTGGGGCCCCACGGACGCGTGCAGCCCCCGCCACGCGTGCCGGAGCGGGACCCGCTCGGCGGTGGCCAGGATCCCGCCGTCCAGCGCGGCCAGGACGGTGCTGAAGACGAGCGCGGCGGCGCAGGCGGGCGGCAGGGCGTGCGGCAGCCCGGGCGCCGCTCCCCCTCCCCCGAGACTGCCCGGCCCGCCGAGGAACGCGTACGCCCACGAGGCGGCCCCCACGGTGAGCGCGAGCTGCGCCGCCCGCCAGATACGGCGGGCGGCGAAGGGGGGCTGCTCGACCCGGCCGGCCAGCGACCCGGGTATGGAGACCAGGACGGCGGCGGCGGGCGGCAGCAGGAAGGCGGCCGCGAGCAGCAGGGGGAAGAAGGACCCGGCCCCGACCGGCAGGGAACCACCGAGGGCGGGATGACGGGCGGGGAGCTCGCAGACCAGGCAGAGCGCGGCGAGGAGGGCGAGCGTGCCCCAGGGCGTGCCCGCCCCGGGGGTGAGTGCGGGAAGGGCGCAGAACGCGGCGTAGACGGACACGCCCAGGATGTAGAGGCGCGCCGCCCCCGGTGTGCTCCGCACCCGCACCGATCGCCCCCAGCCTGGTCAATGAAGGCGCCAGGCTAGCGAGTTGGGGGATGCCGAGGGCCTCAACGGACCGGATTAGCACCTTCGGGTGACATGGCGGGTTCCGTACCCGGGCTGTCGGCCGGCCGCCCCGGGGGAACCGCGCCACCCGGGGGCGTGTCATTCGGCGGTGGCGGCCGGCCTTTCGGCACCGCTCACGGCCACGTCCTGTTCGGGGACGGTCTCGCCCGCGCGGATCAGCTCGATCCGGCCCATCACCTTGGAGCGCAGGTCGGTCGGGACGTCGTCCTGGCCGCAGCAGCGCTTCACGAGCTTCTTGACCGCCTGCTCCAGCCCGTACTTCTCCAGGCACGGGGAGCATTCCTCGAAATGCACCTCGAACTTGGTGCAGTCGCCCTCGGGCATCTCATGGTCGAGAAACTCGTAGAGATGGTCGAGGACCTCTGAGCAATCCGTCTCGTGCGGCTCTCCGCAGCTCATGAGGCCGAGCCTTTCCTGTCGTCCGACTCACCGGCACCGGCCGGGACGAGTCCGCGCTCGCGCGCGTAGTCCTCCAGCATGCCGCGCAGCTGGCGGCGCCCCCGGTGCAGCCGGGACATCACCGTACCGATGGGTGTCCCCATGATGTCCGCGATCTCCTTGTAGGCAAAGCCCTCGACATCGGCGAGATAGACGGCGATGCGGAACTCTTCGGGGATCGCCTGCAGGGCGGACTTCACATCGGAGTCGGGCAGGTGGTCGAGTGCCTGGGACTCCGCCGAGCGCAGCCCGGTCGACATGTGCGACTCGGCGCGCGCCAGCTGCCAGTCCTCGATCTCCTCGGCGGCGCTCCGCTGCGGCTCGCGCTGCTTCTTGCGGTACGAGTTGATGAAGGTGTTGGTGAGGATGCGGTACATCCACGCCTTGAGGTTCGTGCCCTCACGGAACTGGTGGAAGGAGCCGTACGCCTTGGCATACGTCTCCTGGACCAGGTCCTCGGCGTCGGCGGGGTTGCGCGTCATGCGCAGCGCCGCCGAGTACATCTGGTCGAGATACCCGAGGGCGTCCCGCTCGAAGCGCGCGTTGCGCTCGGCGGTCGTCTCCTTCGCGCGGCCGTCGTCGGTCCCTGTGTCGGTCCCAGTGACCGGACCCACCTCCTCCAACGAAGTGGCGGAGCCGAAACCGGACCCGCTCGCATCGGAGAATAGTCGACCTTGCTTCCGCGCGGGCTGTCGATCAGCTCCGGCCGCGGTGCCCTGGGACGTGGTCCTCGCCGCGTGCAGCACCGTCCACTCCAGGTCAGCGGTGCTCGAACGGCGCGGGCAGATGGTCGAACCCATGCGACGGACTCCCTCTTCCACGTACGACTTGTTGTACCGACACCACGCACAACAGCCGCCCCGCACGCCGCATTCCCGGGCCCCCGACGGCCCGGGACACGGGTGAACCACGCCACTACGGCAGCCCGTCCAGCCAGTCGGCGACCGCACCGGTCAGGACGTCCAACGCCTGATCCTGGGTCAGCGGTGCCTTCTTCGGTACGGCGAATCCGTGGTCCCCGTGGGGCACCTCGACGAGCCGGTGCTCCCCCGGGGGGAACTCGGCGGGCCGTCCGAAGGGGTCGCGGCCGCCCTGGACGACGAGGGTGGGCACCCGGGTGCCGAGCAGTTCGTCGGCCCGGGACCTCTCCGGACGGCCCGGCGGGTGCAGCGGGAAGCTCAGCGCGAGCACCGCGTGGGCGCCGAGCCCGGCCGCCGTACGGCAGGCCACCCGGGCCCCCGCGCTGCGTCCGCCGGCCACGACCGGCAGGCCCGGGGCCCTCAGCGCGGGCCACAGCCCCTGCCAGCCGGTGTCCAGCGTCCGGGGCGCGGGAGCCACCTTCTTCCCCGCCACCCGCCAGGGCTGCTCCACCAGGGCGACGCTCACGCCACGCGCGGGGAGCACGGCGGCCAGCGCCTGGAGGTCCCGGGCCTCGATGCCGCCGCCCGCACCGTGGCCGACGGCGAGCACCAGCCGGGCGCTCCGCGCGGGCAGCCAGGTGATCCTGGCCACTCCGGCGCCGGTGTCGACGGATTCGGTACCGCTTCCGGTCTCTGTAGGGCTCACGGAGCCATCCTGCCCGGTCAGAACAGCGTGCTGAGCTCAGGCGCGGCCAGCTCGTCCATGAGTTCCGGGCCGTTGTTGCGGACGTTGCTGACGGCGGTGCCGACGGGGTAGGCCCGCATCAGGCCGCCGGGCGGCGGCTCCAGCAGTGCCCGGAGCTCCTCCACGTCGGTGTGCGAGGGATCCAGCCAGTCGTCCCAGCGGTCCGGGGGGAGCATCAGTGGCATCCGGGGGTGGATGTCGGCGAGCGCGGCCGGTCCTTCGGCGGGCGCCACCGCGAGCGGGGAGGTCTCCGCCTCGGTGGTGATCACCGAGCAGGTCGCCCACCAGGCCCGCGGGTGGTCCTCGGGGAGGGAGGGGTCGCGCCAGAACTCGTAGAGCCCGGCCATGGCGAAGACGGAACCGTCCGCGGGGGTCACGAAGTACGGCTGCTTGCGGGGCCGCTTCCTCTTCCCCTTCTCCTCCAGCTGCCGCTCGTCGGCGCCGGTCATCCACTCGTAGTAGCCGTCGGCGGGCAGGAGGCACCGCCTCGACACGAAGGGACGGCGGAACGAGGGCTTCTCGTGGACGGTCTCCGCCCGGGCGTTGATCATGCGGGCGGCGCCCTCCGGCGACTTCGACCACGACGGGACCAGTCCCCATTTCAGGGCGCGCAGCTGGCGAACCGGACGCCGGTCCTCGGCGTCTTTCAGTGGACGCTCGAGTACCGCGTAGACCTCCTTGGTGGGGGCCACGTTCCAGTCGGGCTCCAAGGCCTCCGTCGGCTCCCACTTCTCGACCCCGAAGAGTCCGGTCAGGTCCTCTGGCCGCCGACCGGCCGCATACCGTCCGCACATATGAAGAACCCCTTTGACCTGCGCAAATACCTGTTCAGTCAGCACCAAGTCAGCACAGTGCTGGCCAGCGTCACATTCATCACCTTGACCGCCCGGCCAGTGGCGTCCAGCGTAAGGTGCCCGTACGTGTCCGCCGTCCCCTTGATGCTCCTGTGCCCCGGCCACCGGGACACGTCTAAGAGTGGCAGACCGCTATCGAGCGCGGTCGAGGCGAACCAAGTCGCAGGCAGTGACGTGACCAGTCGTAACCCAGGGTCTTCATGACCTTACGGAACACGGACGAGTAGTCCGAGGTGGTGACCAGGGTTCCGGTGATCGTCTAACTAACGGAACATCCCGTGGGACTTCACACCGTCAAGCGGGAAGGGTGGGCGGTCCGAGACCGCCGTAGGCGGGTTGGTGCGGCTCGGCACCCTTCGGGTGGGTGACCTTCTTCCCACGTAGGCCAGCCCTCGCTCCCGGAGTGGGCTCGCATTCGTGCCGAGGGTGCCCGGTCCTGCCGTGCGGTGCTGTCTTGCCTGTTCAGCGCCGCACGGCAGGACGGACGGTCCGGCTCGGGATGCCCTGTGCCGGACCGTCCGCTCACGCATCGCTTACGCAGGTGAGCCGTTCGACAGTGGAACTGGCGCGTCGTGGCACGCATGACGAACTACGGACTCATTCACCGACCCGTCATACAAGGCCGTGATCATTAGCCCGTCCGTTCGCGGTAAGCACCCCGCGCCCAGGTAGTGAACCCATCCGCGTCCACTGACGGAATCCAGAACTGCGGCCCGTGCACTTTTACGCGCAGCCACGCGGCCCACCACGCAGGATTGATTGGCCACAGAGAACGCGTGCGGGAAAGGGCAAGAGAGCGCCAGGCCCGTTCCTGCTCATCCACGGTCCCAATGGTCTCCACTGGCGCAGGACCGAGAATTGGGACCACGTCTCTGCTGGTGGCTGGCCTGCCTCGATGCACCAGGTAAACGAACTCAGACCCTTGCCGAGCCGCCAGCGGTGAGGGGCGTGCATTGGTGCGCGCACCGTTGCAGCAAAGACGCACACCGATCGAATCCAGACTCTTGCGGACTTCCTGTAGGGCGACGAACAGATCAGCGCCCTCTGCGGCGTAGCGCTGCCCTCGGGTATTCGATACCTCGATTCTCCAAGGTGCCGTTTCGGAACACCGAGCGATCCATGACTCTTCAACGTCGTCCCGCAACCGCGCTCGAACACAGACTCTGATCATCGCGGCACGTATCCCGGGTTCTCGACTACCTGCTTCGTGGGCATCCCCCAGGACCATCTCACGGCACGGACGATGCGGGAAGGGTCTATACCATCCGGGAACACGATCTCCTTCTCGGCCCTGAACACGTAACCCATGCCCATGGCTTTGTTCATGTTGATCCCTGTTCCGGGTGAGGCGATTTCATACACCCAGGTACTGCCTTTCGCGCTCTGCGGGAACATGGCGGCCAAGCTGGGGCGAACACTTGTCCCCACCCACGCGGACGGTGTGTTGTAGAGCCCATACTGATGCAGATCGAGGTTGCCGTCTGAGGCTTTGACCTGGAATCCCGTGCTGAAGACCACCGAAGGGTCCCTCGCATCGCCACGATAGACAGTCTTGGGCGTCACGATGGACTTCAAGGGAGCGCCGATGCCCGGGAACGGGTTCGTGGACGGCCTTTCGCCAAGGGCAGCGGCTCTACCGCCAACTCCTTCTGCCGCACTCCCCTCGGGTCCGAGCAGTGACAGGCCGGCGATGCCCACGCCGTTGAGTCCCCAAAGTGCCCCTTCACCGTAAGCGCCCGCACTGATGCAGTCGGCGGACTTGCGGAAGGAGTTGACGCCGGTGAATTCGTCGACGCAGCCGGTCCAGCCCCAGCGTCCGTTCGTCTCCGCGTATGCAGCGCCGCTCTTGCAGGCGTCGACAATGGAGTTACCGAAGGCCTCGATGGACGGTGCGAGCGGGATGGCGTCGGTGCCGGGAATTTTTGTGGTCCAGCAGCTTTTGCTGCCGCTGTTCGGTATCCACCAGCATTGACCGGACGGGTCGGCGAGGTAGGTGGGTGCGTTGTTGGCGTAGTTGTAGGCGGATTGGTAGGGCGTGGTGGGGTCTGGGGTGAGGGGGTCGCGGCTGGTGAAGCGGCCGGTGTCGGGGTCGTAGTTGCGGGCTCGGAGGTCGATGCTGGTGGCGACGGCGTCGTAGTCGTTCTGGATGGTCTGGTCGGTGTAGGCGCCGGTGAAGCCGAAGTTGCTGGCCGGGGTGTCTTCTGCGCCGCCGTTGAGGTTCTTGGAGTTCTCGCCGAAGTCGCCGAAGGCGTGGTGGGAGGTGTCTGCGCCGCTTGCACTGGTGAGGTCGGTGATCGACCCTATGAGGTCGTGGTGGTAGTAGAAGGTGCCGGCGGCCTGCCTGGTTGAGGCGACTTGGCCGAGTTCGTTGTAGGTGAAGTCGGAGCTGCCGACCATCGCCAACTGGGGAAGACCGTTGTTGATGTCCCAGGTGTAGGCGGTGGTGAGAGTGCCCTTGGACTTTGAGGTCAGGTTGCCGTCGGCGTCGTAGGTGTAGCTGGTGGCGCCCTTGGACTTCAGGTGGTTGGTGGCGTCGTAGGCGAGGGTGTCGATGCCGTCGGTGGTCTGGTTCCCGTCGGCGTCGTAGGTGTAGCCGGTGGTGGCGGTGCCGTTGGTCCTCTGGAGGAGCTCGTCGGCTTCGTTGTACTTGTAGGTGGTCGTGCTGTCTGGGCTGGTCTGGGTCAGCCGGTTGCCGACTTGGTCGTAGGTGTAGCTGGTGGTTGGGGCGTCGGATGGGCAGCTGGTGGTCTGGGTGGCGGAGGCGCAGTCGCTCAGCAGCCGGCCGGAGGCGTCGTAGGTGTAGTGGGCGGATTTGGTGGTTGCGGTGCCTGCGTAGTTCTCCGCTGCGTCGACGCGCACGGGGCGGCCGTTGCCGTCCAGGACATTGTGGCGGGAGGAGAGGGTTTTGGTTGCGTTCTTGCTGACGATGTCGGTGAGACGGAAGGCGCGGTCGTAGCTGCGGGTCTCGGTGTAGCCGTTGGGGTAGGTGATGGCCAGCGGCAGGTGCGCCGAGGTGTGCGTGATGGTGGTCTTCGCCCCGTTGGTGGTGGCGGAGTCCTGATCGCCGTCGGCGGTGTAGGTGTAGGCCGTCAGCTGACCGTCCGGATAGGTGCGCTCTGTCAGCTGGCCCGCGTCGTCGTACTTGTAGGCGAAAGCCTTCCCGGTCGGCATGGCGATGCCGGTGAGCCGGTCGTCCTTGTCGTACGTGAAGGTGCGGGTGCCGCTCGCATCGACGATCTGGCGGGTGTTGCCGGCCGTGTCGTAGGCCGTGGACGTGGCGTGGGTGCCGTCGCTGTACTTGGTCGCGGTGGGCCGGCCGAGTGCGTCGAAGGTGACGGTGGTGACGATGCCGCGGGCGTCGGTGGTGGTGTCGTTGTTGCCGTCAGGGTCGTAGTGGTAGGCGACAGAGTGCTTGAGCGGGTCGGTGACCGAGGTGAGACGGTTCAGTGAGTCATAGCCGTAGGTGGTGACGTGCTGGTTGGCGTCGGTCCGGGTTTGGACGTTGCCGACGGTGTCGTAGGAGTAAGTGGTGGTGCCGTCGTCGGGGGCGGTGACCGTCTTGATCCGGCTCAGGTCGTCATAGGCGTACGCGGTCCGGTGCTTGGTCGCGTCCTGTCCTGCCGTGACCTGGTTCAGGCTGTTGTACTCGGTGGACTGCTGGTTGCCGTACGGGTCTGTGATGCTGGTCTGATTGCCGGCCGCGTCGTACCCGTAAGCGGTGGTGTAGTCGGCTGCGGTGGCGCCTGTGGCGTTGCCGCGCGGGTCGACCTGTGACGCCTGGCGTCCGTCGGCGTCATAGCTCCATGTCCACTTGCGGCCGACGGGGGTCAGCTCGGAGGTGGTGTTGCCGTCCGCGTCGTAGCCGTACGCGGTGACCTTGCCCAGCGGGTTGGTCCGGGTGAGGACATGTCCGGCGTCGTCGTACGTGTACTTGGTGGTCTTGCCCAGCGCGTCCGTGGTGGATGAGACGTTGCCGACCTTGTCGTAACCGGTCTTGGTGACGTGGAGGAGGGGATCGGTCACCGATGTCGCGCGGTTGAGCGCGTCGTACATGGTCGTGGTCTTCGCGCCGGCCGGATCCACCATCTGGGTCTGATTGCCGTTGGCGTCGTATCCGTAGGTGGTCGTGTAGGCGCTCGCGTCCGCACCCGCGACGTTGCCCCGTGGAGTCGTCGACGAGCTGAGACGGTTGGCCTTGTCGTAGGTGTAGGAGGTCGTGTGACCGAGGGCGTTGGTCTCGGACAGCAGGTTGCCCACGTTGTCGTGCTTGCGGACCGTGGTTCTGCCTGCGGGAGCAGTGGTCTTGGTGAGGCGGCCGGCGTCGTCGTACTCGTACGACGTGGTCCGGCCTGCCGGGTCTTCCACGGAGCTGAGCAGACCCGTGTCGTCGTAGTGGTACGAGGTGGAGTGACCGAGTGGATCGGTCGACTTTTCCAGCAGTCCTCGTGCGTCGTATTTATAGCGTGTGGTGTAGTCCGCGGCATCGGTGCCGTCGGTGTTGCCTCGCGGATCGGTCTGCGCCGTGACTCGGCCTGCCGAGTCGTACTCGAAGGTGGTCTTGTAGCCCAGCGGAGTGGTGACGGAGGTGCGGTTGCCGGCCGAGTCGTAACCGAAGGTGGTGGTCTTTCCGCGTGCCGAGGTGATGCTCTTGAGCGCACCCAGCGAGTTGTACTCGTAGCGGATCTGGCCGCCTCGTTGGTTGGTGGACGAGGTCAGCTGCTGCACGGAGTTGTACTCGTACGTCGTCTTGTCGCCTCGACCGTCGGTATAGGTGAGGGCGTTGCCCGCCGTGTTGTAGGTCCAGCTCTCCGAGTAACCGAGAGAGGTCGGCGGGGTGTACGACAGGACGTGCCCGGCGCTGTCGTAGGCCAGGTCGGTCGAATTGCCGCGGGCGTCAGTGATCTCTACCTGGCGCAGGTGGCGGTCGTAGGTGTACGCGGTCTCATGGCCGTAGGGGTCGATGCTCCGCAGGAGAACGTTGCCGGAGTACACGTCAGTCCAGACGCCACCGTTCGCGTCCGTGGTGTCTGTCTCACGGGAGCCCGTCACACCTCCCCACACGAACTTCGTTACCTTGCCCTCCTGATCCGTCTGCGATGTGACCCGTCCGCTGGAGTCATACACATTGGTCACATGGCCGCCGGCCGGATCAGTGACGGAGTTAAGACGGCTGCTCCCGTCGTACCCGTAGAAGGACTTCTTCTCCGCGCGATCAGTGACGGAGGCCAGCAGCCCACCGGTGTAGCCGTAGGTGACCGACGTCGAGTCAGGCAGCGTCACCTTGGTCAGCAACCCGTTGGCGTCGACGGAGAAGTCAGTGGTGCGGCCGCCGGCGTCGGTCACGGAGGCCAATTTGCCCGCGCTGTAGGACAGGGTGAGGCCGTGGCCGCTGAGGTCGAGGAGGGACGTCAACTGCCCGCTACTCGTGTAGGAGCGGTGGATCTGGTCAGGTGTGATGAGGGTGTAACCAGTACTGGTTTTGGCCAGCCGCGCTTTCGTTCCGGCGGGTGCCGTGTACGAACCGTTGCTTGCCTGCGCGAAGACGACTTTCGCGCCGTCGTCCGTCTGGTAGGTCACGCTGCTCGACGTGACCGTCAGTTTGGAATCGAAAGGGGTTGTCCACCCCTTGCCCAGGAGCCCGGTCGAGCTGGAGTCGGACCGGTAGTACCGGTCCAGGGACAGCGGTACTCCGGATCCGCCGAGCAGGGCGTCGTTGAAGCGTTCGGTGAAGATGCCGGTCGCCGTGTTGACGGGGTCGGCCCGGTGGGTCTGCGCGTAGCACGTACACGTACCGCTCTGCGCATTGGAGATGCCTGGGGTGTAGAACGCTTGGACAAGGCCGGACGTTGTGCCGTTGGCGCCGTATGTGCCGTCCGCCCCTTTCAGGAATATCCAGGCGTAGTACTTCTTGCCGTCCTTCAGATGGCCGCCCAGCTTGTTCGACGACCACCAGAAACACTGGTCGGCGGGGTAGGGGTTGTTGGCCCACCAGCCGTAACACCAGGCCCCGTTCTCCGTGAACTTGCCGGTGGGATCTCCGGTCGCCTTGTTTATCTCTTGGTCGAAGACTATGTTGCCGCCTTCGTCCACGACGTACATCCACAGACCGGAGTACGACGCCGCGGTGCCCGAACTGAACTGCAGCTGACCGCCGATTGACAGGTACTCCGGGTAAGCGCTGGCGTAGGCGGAAACCCATGCAGGGTCCGCGACTGCAGCCGCGGACCGCGGCGCGACCGTGCCGTCGGCTGCTCCGGCGGCGGGGCCAGAGTCAGCTCGCTCTCCGGGCCTCTCGCGCGGAGTCGTGTTTGACGGCTTCGCCTTGCGTGGCTGAACGTATCCGCGCATCGGCGATACGCGGTCACGCGATTCCCTCAGCTGCTTGTGACGCTGCTGAAGAGTCATGGCCCGCGGCGCTTTGAGTGGCTCGACCCTATTTGAGGCGACTTTCACTGCAGCGTCCTCAGCGGCCGGGCGGCTGGGCATGGCCCATGCCGTAGAAGGAAGCGCTATAGCCATGAGAAAAAGCGCCAGTGTTGCGATCAGCCATCTTCGTATTCGCGCGTACATGGTGCGCCTTCCGTGCGGGGAGAGTGAAGAAAAGTCGAAGGCGATCATGTGTGACTCGACGCCGCTCTAGGGGTGGGACGCCGCAGCGTGACCTAATATCGATGCGCGTTACATCGATATCGGCTGCTCAGTGCCGCTCCCCTGGCATCTGCCGATCAGATAATGGCTGAAGAGCGCGCAGTCGATCACCCATCACAGGCGAGTCTGCG
The DNA here is from genome assembly GCF_000177195.2 of Streptomyces sp. SirexAA-E. Classification (GTDB taxonomy): domain Bacteria; phylum Actinomycetota; class Actinomycetes; order Streptomycetales; family Streptomycetaceae; genus Streptomyces; species Streptomyces flavovirens. Next base: position 4,916,532 of record NC_015953.1, on the reverse strand, counting down.
GCGGGCGGCTTCGGCCTGTCCGGTCGATCTGGGAGCGATGGCTCGCCGGCCACCGTGAACACCTGGGCCGGCCTCGACACCCGCCGCCGCGGGGCCTGGCATGACCTTGTACGCGAGCGAGGCTGCCGACGATCCCACCGTGACTGGCCGGCCGGTCACGCCTACAAACTCGACGGCCGGTACGTCACCGACGAACAGACGGGGGCCCGGCTGCGAGAACTGGTCGCCCGCACGGGGTCGGCCCCGAACGTCTCGTCGCGCTGCTCGCCGGGCACGCGCAGACCGATGAGGCCGACGCCCTGGTCGGGTTGCCCGTCCCCCTGCCGGAGAGCACGGGCCCTGCTGGCACGATGCCCTCTGCTCCAGCACACCTGCGCGCCCGGCGTCCGCCCTACGCCCCTAGCCTCAATGCCGTTAACTTAGGGCGCTTTTGCCCGCTTCACGCGTTTGGGTTTGGTGGCTTGGGTGATGGTGATGGCCGGGACGCGTGGCCAATCGGTAACGCGGTGGGCGGCGCGTTTGAGCGGCCAGCTGGCGACTTTGCGTTTGATGACGCGGGGGTTGGCCCGGCGGCGTCGTGGTGGCAGGAGGCGTTCGAGGAGTTCAGCGTGGGTGGCTTTGACCGCGCGGGTGAGTCTGCCGGGGGGAAAACGCCGCCTGGTCGGTGACCTGGCGGCGCACGACGCGCAGTGAGCGGATGAAGGAGATCCGGTCGGGATCGTGGCCGGCTTGCCGTGCGGCCTGGTGCATGAGGTTTCGGATGGCGTGGTGGACGAGCAGGAAGCCGTTATGTTCCTGCTCGGCCCCATCGTCGGATGAGTGCTGGATTGTTTCCGATAGTGGCTGCGATCGAGTGAAGATGATGTAAGCAGCCACATCCGGGCCACGGAGGCCCACCGCGGTTGGCGCGGCCTCGCACTCATGAAACAGCACCAACCCTCCCGACACCGGCCGCGCGTTACGGTGGTGCGTCTGCGATGGCGCTCCGCTACGCACAGACGCAGTGGTCGACCGCCAGGGCAACGGCACGCCGAACTGGGAATGTGCAAGGAGATCAGCACCATCCCAGCACGGGACGGGTTCCCTGGGGTGATCACAGGTGTCCACAGGTCAGCACCCAGTCAGCACGGGTAAAGCAAGAGCCCCGGATCGCTCCGGGGCTGCAACGCTGTGACCTGCATGTTTGCCGTCAGGAACGATCCCTGTTACGTCGGCGTCACAGATACCGTCCGCACATAAGTGCCAGACTGCCACGATCCGCGCGTCGAGCGGATGCCGTTGCCTCACGTACCTCAAGGAGCCGCCCGCATCATGGACAGCACCGAACTGGGCGATCTGTGGGATCGCGTCTTCGGCACCCAGCCCGCGCCCGAGCAGTGGCTGGTGGTCGTGACGGCCATCGCCGCGCTCGTCGCCGTCGTACCGAACCTGATATGGCGGCTCTCGCGCAACGCGATCACCATCGCGCACGAGGGCGGTCACGGGCTGATCGCCCTCGTGACCGGGCGGCAGCTCTCCGGGATCCGGCTGCACTCCGACACCAGCGGGCTGACGGTCAGCCGCGGCAGGCCGACCGGCATCGGCATGATCCTCACCGCGGCGGCGGGCTACACGGCTCCCCCGCTGCTCGGCCTCGGCGGCGCCTGGCTGCTGGCCGACGGCCGGATCACGCTGCTCCTGTGGCTGGCCACCGCGCTGCTCGCGGTGATGCTGGTGATGATCCGCAACCTGTACGGTGCCCTGACGGTCATCCTCACGGGTACGACCTTCCTGCTGGTGTCCTGGCTCACCTCGCCCGACGTCCAGTCGGCGTTCGCCTACACCGTGGTCTGGTTCCTGCTGCTGGGCGGGGTGCGCCCTGCCTTCGAGCTCCAGTCCAAGCGGCGCCACGGCGGTGCGCCGGACTCCGACGCCGACCAGCTCTCCCGGCTGACGCACGCCCCGGCCGCGATGTGGCTGTTCCTCTTCCACGCGGTGTCCCTCTGCTCGCTGATCGGCGGAGGACGCTGGCTGCTCGGGCTGTGAGGGGATACGGCCCGTACCACCCTTGCGTTACGACCAGATTTCTCCCCATTTGTTGAGGCTCTGGGTTTGCGGTGAGCCACTAAAGTGAGGGGCATGACCGAGAGTTCCGTGCACCCCGCCCTCTGGCCCGCCCCCTACGCGACCGGGGCCGTCGACGCCACCGTCACCGTGCCCGGATCGAAGTCCGTCACCAACCGCGCCCTGGTCCTCGCCGCGCTGTCCTCCGAGCCGGGCTGGCTGCGCCGCCCGCTGCGCTCCCGGGACACCCTGCTGATGGCCCAGGCCCTGCGCACGATGGGCGTGGGCATCGAGGAGGGTGTGGGCCCGGACGGTTCGGGCGAGGCCTGGCGGGTCATCCCGGCCGGCCTGCACGGCCCGGCCACCGTCGACGTCGGCAACGCGGGCACCGTCATGCGCTTCCTGCCGCCGGTGGCCTGCCTCGCGGACGGCCCGGTCCACTTCGACGGCGACCCCCGCTCCTACGAGCGCCCGCTGCACGGGGTGATCGACGCCCTGCGGGCGCTGGGCGCCCGGATCGACGACGACGGCCGCGGCGCGCTGCCCCTGACCGTGCACGGCGCGGGCGCGCTGGACGGCGGCACGGTGGCGATCGACGCCTCCTCGTCCTCCCAGTTCGTCTCCGCCCTGCTCCTCTCCGGCCCCCGCTTCAACCAGGGGGTGGAGGTACGCCACACCGGCTCGACCCTGCCGTCCATGCCGCACATCCGGATGACCGTCGACATGCTGCGCGCCGTCGGTGCCCGGGTCGACGAGCCGGAGACGGGCGGCGAGCGAAACGTCTGGCGGGTCTCGCCCTCGGCCCTGCTCGGCCGCGACCTGACCGTGGAGCCCGACCTCTCCAACGCGCAGCCGTTCCTGGCCGCCGCGCTGGTCACGGGCGGCCGGGTCACGGTCCCCGACTGGCCGACGCGGACCACGCAGCCGGGTGACGCGCTGCGCGAGATCTTCACCGCGATGGGCGGCAGCTGCGAGCTGACCGAACACGGTCTCACCTTCACGGGCTCGGGCCGCATCCACGGCATCGACGTCGACCTGAGCGAGGTCGGCGAGCTGACCCCGGGCATCGCGGCGCTGGCCGCCCTCGCCGACTCCCCGTCCACCCTGAGCGGCGTCGCCCATCTGCGGCTGCACGAGACGGACCGGCTGGCCGCACTCACCGAGGAGATCAACGGCCTGGGCGGTGACGTCAAGGAGACGGACGACGGCCTGATGATCAGGCCCCGCCCGCTTCAGGGCGGTGTCTTCCGGACGTACGACGACCACCGGATGGCGACGGCGGCCGCGATCATCGGCCTGGCCGTGCCGGGGGTCGAGGTGGAGAACGTGGGCACGACCGCGAAGACCCTTCCGGACTTCCCTGACCTGTGGACCGGGATGCTCGACTCCGACGCGGACACGGTCGGGGTGTCACCCGGCGCGCTCGGGACGCCCACGAAGAGGCCCGGGGCCTGAGCCGGTGCGCCGCTACGGGAAGAACCCCGACGAGGACGACATCCGCGTCCGTCCCAACCCCAAGGGCAACCGGCCCCGCACCCACACCCGCCCCAAGCACGAGGACGCCCAGGAGGGCATGGTCCTCACGGTCGACCGGGGGCGGCTCACCTGCCTCGTCGACGGCCGCACCGTGATGGCGATGAAGGCCCGCGAGCTGGGACGCAAGGCCGCGGTGGTGGGCGACCAGGTCTCCCTGGTCGGCGATCTCTCCGGCGACAAGGACACCCTGGCCCGCATCGTGCGCATCGGCCGGCGCACCTCGGTGCTGCGCCGCACGGCGGACGACGACGACCCCTACGAGCGGGTGGTGGTCGCCAACGCCGACCAGCTGGCCATCGTCACCGCGCTCGCCGACCCGGAACCGCGCCCCCGCATGATCGACCGCTGCCTGGTCGCGGCGTACGACGGCGGGCTCTCCCCGCTCCTGGTGCTGACCAAGTCCGATCTGGCCTCCCCGGACGAACTCCTGGAGGCGTACACGCCGCTGGGCGTCCCCTATGTCGTCACCAGCCGCGAGGAGCTGGAGAACGGTGACGCGGCCGAAGGGGTGCGCGCTCTGCTGGACGGCAAGGTGACCGCCTTCGTCGGACACTCCGGGGTGGGCAAGACGACCCTGGTCAACGCCCTGGTGGCCAAGGACAGACGGCGCACGACCGGCGTGGTCAACGCCGTCACGGGGCGGGGCCGGCACACCACCACCTCCGCGCTCGCGCTGCCGCTGGGGGACGACCGCGGCTGGGTGGTCGACACCCCCGGGGTGCGGTCGTTCGGGCTGCACCACGTCGACCCCTCCCGGGTCATCAACGCCTTTCCCGACCTTCAGCCGGGCGCGGAGAACTGCCCGCGGGGCTGCACCCACGACAGCCGCGAGACGGAGTGCGCCCTGGACGCCTGGGTGGCCGAGGGACACGCCGACCCCGCCCGCCTCGACTCGCTGCGCCGTCTGCTGGCGACCCGGGAGCGCCGCGAGGGCGACTGACGGCCTGCGGCGGTGAGGACCGACTCGGGCACGTCCACGGGTTACCGGGGCCGGTCAGGGCATAATCGCCAAGCGAGACGAAGGTCACCTACGTGGGAGGCACCTGACGATGGCGTGGTTGCTGGTCGTGGTCGCCGGACTGCTGGAGACCGGTTTCGCCGTGTGCCTGAAGTTGTCGCACGGATTCACCCGCCTCTGGCCGACGATCGCGTTCTGCGCGTTCGCCCTGGGCAGCTTCGGGCTCTTGACGATGTCGCTGAAGAAGCTCGACGTCGGGCCCGCGTACGCGGTGTGGACCGGCATCGGGGCGGCCGGTACGGCGATCTACGGCATGGTCTTCCTCGACGACGTGGTCTCCACGCTCAAGCTGGTGTCGATCTCGCTGGTGATCGTCGGTGTGATCGGGCTCCAGCTGTCCGGTTCCTCGCACTGATGGTTGCCGCGGAGCGGCCCGCCGCCCCTACACCCCTCGACCTTCTGTGCGACCGGAGCGCTCAGCACGCCGGATGCCGTGCCAGCGCCTCCCGGACCAGCCGTACGGCGTCGGAGCCGACCGGGGAGGCAGCGGCGACCGGGGGCGCCACCGCGTAAAACCCGTGAGCAACGCCTTGACCAGCGCGTTCCCGCGCGCCGCCCGGACCGTCCAGAGGGCGAGCTCCACCGGCCCCTGCCCGGTGGCCGCATGCGTGCCGAGCGCCTCGTCGGTCCCGGCCAGGTAGTCGTCGGCGGCCCGTCCGATCAGCGCGCGGCCCAGACCGTCCTTGCCCCCGAACTCGTTGTGGAGGGTCTGCCGGGAGACGCCCGCCGCGGCCGCGACCTCCCGCATCCGCACCTCGCCCCACGGCCGTGCGGCGAGCGCCGAGACGGCGGTGTCCAGCAGGACTTCTCGGGCTGTGGGCATGGCCGCCTCCCGTGCCGGGGCCCGGCGCCTCAGAGTTGACGCGCCGTCGGACGCTGTCAAGGGCGCGTGCCCCCACCGCCCGGGCCTGTGTAGCCCGGACGGGTGCCGGTGGATACTGTGACGGCATGCCCGATTACCACGATGACCTGCGCCTGGCCCACGTGCTGGCGGACGCCGCCGACGCGGCGACTACGGACCGGTTCAAGGCCCTGGATCTCAAGGTCGAGACCAAGCCGGACATGACGCCCGTGAGCGAGGCGGACAAACACGCCGAGGAGCTCATCCGCGGGCACCTCCACCGGGCCAGGCCGCGCGACGCGATCCTCGGCGAGGAGTTCGGCGTCGAGGGCACGGGACCCCGGCGCTGGGTCGTGGACCCGATCGACGGCACCAAGAACTACGTGCGGGGCGTGCCCGTCTGGGCGACGCTGATCTCGCTGATGGAAGCGGGCGAGGACGGCTTCCAGCCGGTGGTCGGCGTGGTCTCCGCCCCGGCGCTGAACCGCCGCTGGTGGGCGGCGAAGGGCGCGGGCGCCTTCTCCGGCCGCAGCCTCACCTCCGCGACCCGGCTGCGGGTGTCGAAGGTGGAGCGCATCGCGGACGCCTCGTTCGCGTACTCCTCACTGACCGGCTGGGAGGAGCAGGGCCGGCTCGACGGCATCCTGGACCTGACGCGGGCCTGCTGGCGCACCCGGGGGTACGGGGACTTCTGGCCGTACATGATGGTCGCCGAGGGCTCGGTCGACATCTGTGCCGAGCCCGAGCTCTCCCTGTGGGACATGGCGGCGAACGCGATCATCGTCCAGGAGGCGGGCGGCCGGTTCACCAGCCTCGACGACGTCCCGGGGCCGGGCGGCGGCAACGCGGCCGCCTCCAACGGGCTGCTCCACACCGAGCTGCTGGGGTACCTCAACCAGCGCTACTGAGCCCGCACGCCCCTTGGGCGGTCCGCACGCCCCCTTCGCGGTTCACGCGCCCCTTGTACCGGCCGCGCGACGGTGCGACTCTGAGAGTCCCCCCACTTGTGAAATTGTGAATCGGCTCACGAAGAGCCGGTCCATGACTCGCGCCCCCGCAGGAGGTGGCTTCCTTCATGCTTGTCCGCGACGCCATGAGCACGGTGGTCCTCACCATCGGCCCCGCCCACACCCTCCGCCAGGCGGCCCGGCTGATGTCGGCCCGCCGCATCGGAGCCGCCGTCGTCCACGACCCGGACACCTGCGGCCTCGGGATCCTCACCGAGCGCGACATCCTCGTCGCGGTCGGCTGCGGGCAGGACCCGGACATCGAGACCGCCGGCGCCCACACCACCACCGACGTCGTCTTCGCCTCTCCCGTGTGGACCCTCGACGAGGCCGCCGGGGCCATGACGCACGGGGGCTTCCGGCACCTGATCGTGCTGGACGACGACGGCCCGGTGGGCATCGTCTCGGTACGCGACATCATCCGGTGCTGGACGCCCGCCCGGCAGAGGCCGGCCGAACTGGTCTGATCCGCCCGGCCTCCCGGGCCGGGGTCCGCACGCGACCGCGGGCCGGATCCCCCGGGAAGTCCCGGGGGATCCGGCCCGCCGCCTACGGCAAGCGCCCGTGTCAGCCGCGCAGGGCCTGGACCGCGACCTCCAGCCGCTTGCCGAAGTCCGCGTCGGCCTGACGGAAGTTGTTGATCGCGCGATCGGCGATGTCGTCGCGCGACACCTTCGCGATGAACCCGGCCAGGTTGTCGATCAGCCGGCCCTTCTCGTCCTCCGACATCAGCCGGTAGAGATTGCCGGCCTGCACGAAGTCGTTGTCCTCCGCGTGGACGGCGGCCTCGTGGTTGCCCGTACCGCCGGTGACGGAGACGGGCTGCCAGAGCGGCCTGTCGGTCTGGACCGGGCCGCCGAAGCTGTTCGGCTCGTAGTTCTTCGTGCCCTTGTGCCGGCCGTCGTACAGGTAGCCGTCACGGCTGTTGGTACGCGCCTCGGTGGCGTGCGGACGGTTCACCGGCAGGTGGTCGGCGTTGATGCCGACGCGGTAGCGGTGGGCGTCGCCGTACGCGAACAGGCGGCCCTGGAGCATCTTGTCCGGGGACGGGCCGATGCCGGGTACGAAGTGCGCCGGGCTGAAGATCGACTGCTCGACCTCGGCGAAGATGTTCTCCGGGTTGCGGTTGAGCTCCAGCTTGCCGATCTCGATCGGCGGGTAGTCCTCGTGCGGCCACACCTTGGTCAGGTCGAACGGGTTGAAGCGGTACGTGGCCGCCTCGGCCGCCGGCATGATCTGGACCTGCACCGTCCAGGTCGGGAAGTCACCGCGCTCGATGGACTCACGCAGATCGCGCTGGTGGCTGTCCGGGTCGACGCCGGAGAGGCGGACGGCCTCCTCGGTGGTGAGGTTCTTGATGCCCTGGTCGGTCTTGAAGTGGTACTTGACCCAGAAGACCTCGCCGGCCTCGTTGTTCCACTGGAACGTGTGCGAGCCGTAGCCGTTCATGTGACGGAACGAGGCCGGGATGCCGCGGTCACCGAAGAGCCAGGTCACCTGGTGGGTGGATTCCGGCGACAGGCCCCAGAAGTCCCAGACGTTGTCCGCCTCCTGGGAGCCCGTGTACGGGTCGCGCTTCTGGGTGTGGATGAAGTCGGGGAACTTGATGGCGTCCTTGATGAAGAACACCGGGGTGTTGTTGCCGACGAGGTCGTAGTTGCCCTCTTCGGTGTAGAACTTCAGCGCCCAGCCGCGCGGGTCACGCGCCGCGTCGGCCGAGCCGAGGTTGCCCGCGACGGTGGAGAAGCGCAGGAAGGTCTCGGTCTCCTTGCCGACCTCCGAGAGGAACTTCGCACGCGTCCACTGCGAGACGTCACGGGTCAGCGTGAACGTGCCGTACGCGCCGGCTCCCCGGGCATGCACGACGCGCTCCGGGATGCGCTCCCGGTTGAAGTGGGCCAGCTTCTCCAGAAGCGCCTGGTCCTGAACGAGAACCGGTCCACCGGGGCCTGCGGTCTCACTGTTCTGGTTGTCGGCTACCGGCGCGCCGGCCTCCGTGGTGAGCGGTCCCTGCGTCACGTGCGCCTCCTGCGTCATGTCCTGCGCGGTGGTGTCCTGCGCAGCCTGTCCCTTGGCCAATGCCGTTAACGATCCTACAATGGACTTTGTCCAAGTCAAGCGAACATCCAAAGTCACACCCATTCGGGACTCGGTCCCCTCACTGTTAGGCTGGATCCCATGAGTGACCTCCTTGAACGACTTCGCGGGCGCGGCTGGCGCATGACCGCACAGCGGCGCGTCGTCGCCGAGGTGCTCGACGGGGAGCATGTGCATCTGACCGCGGACGAGGTGCACGCGAGGGCCGTCGACCGGCTTCCGGAGATCTCCCGCGCCACCGTGTACAACACGCTGGGCGAGATGGTGTCCCTCGGCGAGGTCATCGAGGTCTCCACCGACCACCGGGCGAAGCGGTACGACCCGAACGCCCACCGGCCGCACCACCACCTGGTGTGCGCGCGCTGCGGCGCCATCCGCGACGTACACCCGTCGGGGAACCCGCTGGCGGACCTGCCGGCCGACGAGCGCTTCGGCTTCACCGTCTCCGACGTCGAGGTGACCTACCGGGGCATCTGTCCGAACTGCGCCGCGACCGCCTGACGCGCCCTCGCGGGGAAACCGGCCCGCCCGCGACGGCGGCCCTCCGCACGCCTCCCACGGGTCGCCGCATCACCGAGGGCATACGACAGAGGCCCGGATCCTTGGAAGGATCCGGGCCTCTGTCTTCAGTAGCGGGGACAGGATTTGAACCTGCGACCTCTGGGTTATGAGCCCAGCGAGCTACCGAGCTGCTCCACCCCGCGTCGTTGTGTTGGTAACTCTACGACACCCCGTGGACCAGCGCAAATTCATTCGGCGGACGTCTGAGCCCACCGGGAGAACGCCTCACGCGGTGAGCTCCTGGTGAAGCGCCTCCCGCAGCCGGGCGGCCCGCTCGGCCACCTCTTCCGGCCCGAGCTCGACGGCCCTCGCGCACCAGCGCTGCCCCTCCGTGAGCTCACCCCGGCGGGCGGCGAGCAGCGCGAGACGCAGGGCCGCCCGGCCATGGCCGTCGTTGGCGGCGCGACTCCACCACAGGGCGGCCTCCCGCTCGCTGCCCTCACGGGCGAGGAGCAGGCCGAGGTTGAACGCCCCGTTGCGGCTCCCCGACTCGGCGGCCTCGCGGTACCAGCGGGCGGCCTCGGCCAGGTCGCCCCGGGCGGCGGCGAGCATGCCGGCCCTGACCTGGGCGCGGCGGTGGCCCTGCTCGGCGGCCCGCTCGTACCACTCCTCGCACTCGGTCTTCTCGGGCATGGGCTCTCCCAGCGCGGGGCGGCCGGACGGCGGGCGGCGCAGGTCCAGCACCCCGGCCAGCCGGAAGGCCGCCTCGGCACTGCCACCTCCGGCGGCGCAGCGCAGGTGGCGCTCGGCCTCGTGCTCCTCACCGTCGCGGAGCAGGGCCATCCCGACCTGGAGGGCGGCGTCGGTGTGCCCGGCCGCCGCCGCACGCTGGTACCAGTCCAGCGCCGCGCCGTCCTCGTCCCGTCCCGCGTGCAGGATGCCGAGGTTGAAGGCGGCGTCCACGCTGCCCGCCTCGGCCGCCTTGGAGAACCACGGCTCGGCTCCGGAGGCGTCCCCGGCCTGGAGTAGCAGCACGGCGAGCGCGTTGGCCGCCTCGCGGTGTCCGGCGTAGGCGGCACGGCGGTACCACTGCTCGGCCTGGGCCACACGGTCCTGCGCCGCGCAGAGCAGCCCGAGGTTGTAGGCGCCGTTGACGTCGCCCGCGTCCATGGCCGTGCGGTACCAGCGCTCGGCCGTCTGCTGCTCGCCACGGGCCGCGTGGAGTGCGCCGAGCGCGTTGGCCGCGTTGCCGTCGCCGTCCTGGGCCGCCCGCAGCCACCACACGGCCGCGCTCTCCTCGTCCCCGGCGTCGCGCAGCAGGAAGCCGAGCGCGCACGCGGCGCGCGGCTCGCCCTCCTTGGCCGCCGTGAGGTACCAGCGGCCGGCCTCCTTGAGCTCTCCGCGCCGTTCCAGGATGGCGCCGAGGTGCAGGGCGGCACGCCGGTGACCGCGCGCGGCGGCCTGCCGGTACCACTGCTCGGCCTCGCCCCGGCCCGGCGCGGCCTCCTCCCGCTTCCTGGGCACGCCGGGACCGAGGTCGCCCAGCTCGGCCGCGTCGCCCTGGCCGGGCCTGCGGCCGGGTCCGAAGGCGTCGGAGGTGTCTCCGGTGGCACGGCGGTCCAAGGCGCGTGCCAGCCGGTACGCGGCCTCCCGGTGCCCCTGCTCGGCGGCGGCCCGCAGCCAGCGCTCGGCCCCGGCGTCACCTCGGTGCTCCAGCAGATCGGCCAGCGCGTACGCGCCGAGCGCGTGCCCCTGCTCCGCGGACTGGCGCAGCCAGTACTCGGCGCCGGGCTCGTCCCCGCGCTCCCGGAAGTGGCGCCCCAGGGCGTGCGCCGCCGCGGCGGATCCGGCGACGGCGGCGATGCGCCACCATCCGGCCGCCTCCTCGGCGTATCCGCGCTGATGGAGCAGGACGCCCAGGTTGTTGGCGGCCGCGCGGTCCCCCTCGGCAGTGGCCGCGCGCAGATAGGCCTCGGCGCCGTCCAGCTCGCCACGACGCAGCAGAAGGGCGCCCAGGACGCTCATGGAAGCGGTGTCACCGGCGTCCGCCGCCCGGCGGTGCCGCGCCTCGGCCTCGGCGTGGTCCGTGGGCTCCGTCGCGTCGGCGGTCCCGTCGCCGGACTCGGCTCCGGCGCGCGGCACCACGGCGCGCGAGCCCGTCACGTACGGATCCGGGGCGTCCGGCACTCCGGGACGCGACTCCCCGCCACCCGGTTCCTCCGCGGCCGACGGGGACCGCGGAGCGACCACGGACCGGCCGGTGGAGCCGGTGCGAGGTGCGTCGAGGCGGTTTCCGTCAAGGGTTACGGCCGCCTCCTCGACCTCGGCGACGGCAGCGGCGAACACCGCATCTGCCACGTTTTCCGCCGTCCGGCCGCGTCGCTGCACAAACCGCCCTGTCTCCAACAGAGTTGCCCTGTCCCCCATAAATACCATCGTCCCACCACCCGTGACCCGCGTACACCTGGTATACCGCGCCCAGTGAGGTCACTACAGCGTTTTGTCGACATGCCCACAGAGAGACAAGTGAAACACGTTCGGCCTGAACTCGTGCCCCGCGAACCGCACTTCACACCGACTACTTGAGAAAGCCGCGCCGCACACGACGAAGGCCCGGATCCGTGAAAGGATCCGGGCCTTCGTCTTCAGTAGCGGGGACAGGATTTGAACCTGCGACCTCTGGGTTATGAGCCCAGCGAGCTACCGAGCTGCTCCACCCCGCGTCGTTGTGTCCAAACCGTACCACGACGCGGGGTGGTGCTTTCTCAGTCGCCCTGGTCGCCGGCCTCCCCGTCGGCCTTGTCCGCCGGATCCGTCTTGGCCGGGGCGCCGGCCTTGTCCGCCGGATCGGCCTTGTCCGGCTTGTCGGCATCGGACGCACCCGGGCTGCCGCCACCTCCGCCGGACGCCTTGGGCTGGGCCGCCGCAGCACGCTGGAGCGCTTCCTCCAGGGCCGCCTGGGCCTCGCCGTAGGCCTTCCAGTCCTGCTCCTTGAGCGCCGTCTCACCGTCCGTGTACGCCTTCTGGGCGTCCGCGATGGCCTTCTTCAGCGCCGCGTCCCCGGTGGCCGGGGGCTCCGTGGTGTCGCCCGGTGGCTCGGTCGGCGGTGTCGTCGTATCGGACTCCTCGACCCCGAAGACCTCGTTGAGCGCCTCGCCGAGGCTGTTCTCGAAGACGATCTTCGATCCGTACGACGCGGCGACCTTGCGCAGCAGCGGGTAGTTCTGCGTGCCACCGCGCGTGTACACCGGTTCGATGTAGAGGAATCCTCCGTCGAGCGGCACCGTCAGCAGGTTGCCGTACTCGATGTCCGAGTCGGTGCCCTTGAGGTTTCTCACGAACTCGGCGACGTCGTCGTTGCCGTTGAGCTCACTCTGCACCTGGCCCGGGCCCTTGACCGTACTGGTGACTCTCAGCAGTCTGATCGTGCCGTAGTCCTTGCTGGCCGCGTCCGCGTCCACCGCCATGAACGCCCCCAGGTTGGGGCGCCCCTTCGGGGTGAAGGTCGTGGTCAGGGAGAACTTCTGCGAGTCCTGTCCCGGCATCTTCATGCTCAGGTAGTACGGCGGGACGGAGCCCGGTTCCTTGTTGGTCGGGTCGTCCGGCACCTGCCAGGCGTCACTGCCGCTGTAGAACTGGGCCGGGTTCTCGACGTGGTAGCGGGTCAGCAGCTCGCGCTGGACCTTGAACAGGTCCTGCGGGTAGCGCAGGTGGTCCATGAGCTGCTGCGGGATGTCCGCCCGGGACTTCACCGTGCCGGGGAACGCCTTGCGCCACGTCTTGAGCACCGGGTCCTCGGTGTCCCACTCGTAGAGCTTGACCTTGCCGTCGTACGCGTCGACGGTGGCCTTCACCGAGTTCCGGATGTAGTTGACCTGGTTCTGCTGGGCGACGACCGCGCGCTGGTTGGTGGTCAGCGAGTCGGCCGTGGTGTCCCCGAGCGTCGTACGCGAGGCGTACGGATAGCCGTTGGTCGTGGTGTACGCGTCGACGATCCACTGGATCCGGCCGTCGACGACCGCCGGATAGGCGTCGCCGTCGATGGTCAGCCAGGGCGCGACCGCCTCGACGCGCTCCTTCGGGGTGCGGTTGTAGAGGATCCGCGAACCGTCGCCGATGGCTCCGGAGTACAGGATCTGCGGCTCGCTGAACGACACCGCGTAGGCCGCCCGGTTGAAGGCGTTGGAGAGGCTGACGCCGCTGTCGCCCTGGTAACTGGTGGTCTTCTCGCCGTCCTCCTCGTAGTCGAGCTCCTTCTGGGGCCCGCCGACGATGGAGTACTGCTCGGTCTTCTCGCCGTAGTAGACGCGCTGCTCGTACTTGCCCAGGTCACCCGTGGTGGGCAGACCCGACTCCGTGAAGTCCGGGGAGCCCGTCGGGTTGGTGCCCGTCGTGGTGCCCCGGGCCGCGATGACACCGTAGCCATGGGTGTACGTGAAGTGGTCGTTGATCCAGTTCCGCTTGGGGAGGCCCTGGAGGTTCAGCTCGCGCAGGCCGATGACGGTGTCCTGCTCCTTGCCGTCGGCCCCCTTGTAGCGGTCGACGTCCAGCGTCTTGGGGAACTGGTAGTAGTTCCTCTTCTGCTGGAGCTGCTGGAACGCGGGCGAGACGACGTTCGGGTCCATCACGCGGTAGCTGGCGGCGGAGTCGGCGCTCGCCCTCAGCTTGCTGCTGTCATCGGTCGTGCTGGTGCCCGCGTAGTCGTCGACCTGTGCGTCGTCGATGTCGTAGGCGTCCCGCGTGGCGTCGATGTTCTTCTGGATGAACGGGGCTTCCTTGGCCTGCTCGTTCGGCTGGACCTGGAACTTCTGCACGATCGCCGGGTAGAGGCCGCCGATCAGGATCGCCGAGAGCACCATCAGGCCGAAGCCGATCACCGGCAGCTGCCAGGTGCGCCGCCAGAGCGTCGCGAAGAACAGCACGGCGCAGATCACGGCGATGCAGAAGAGGATCGTCTTCGCCGGAAGATAGGCGTTGGCGTCGACGTACCGCAGACCCGTCCAGTTGTCCGTGGCCTTGAAGTCACTGCTCTTCACGGCCAGGCCGTACCGGTCGAGCCAGTACGCCACCGCCTTCAGCGAGACGAAGACGCCGAGGAGCACGGAGAGGTGGCCGGTGGCCGCCCCCGTGGCCCGGGCGCCGGGACTGGTGACCCGCAGCCCGCCGTAGAGGTAGTGGGTCAGCGCCGCCGCGATCAGCGACAGCACCGTCGCGGCGAAGCCGAAGCCGAGCAGGAAGCGGTAGAACGGCAGGTCGAACGCGTAGAAGGAGACGTCCAGCTTGAACTGGGGGTCCTTCTGACCGAACGACACGCCGTTGACGTACATCAGCCACGTACGCCACTGACCCGACGCGGACGCGCCGGCGATCAGTCCGACGAGCGCGGTGATCGCGAGCAGCACCCACTTCTTGTAGGGGGCGACGCTCATCCGGTAGCGGTCCAGGCTCTGCTGCTCCAAGGACATCGCGCTCAGCGGCGGCCGGAGCCGGTGCGCGAGCCAGATGTTCAGACCGACGGCGAGCGCCATCAGCAGTCCGAAGACGAGGAACAGGCCGATCTTGGTCCACAGGGTGGTGGTGAAGACGGATGAATACGCGACCGACCTGTACCAGAGCCAGTCCGTCCAGAACCCGGCGAACATGACGAAGGCCATGGCGAGAACCACCAGGACGCCCAATGTCATGAGCAGGGTACGGACGCGCCGGGACGGGCGGCCGACTCTGATCCGTGGCCCGGTCGGGCCTCCGCCGCGGTCCGGCATCTGGAAAGCCAACGTGCGCACCTCGAAGTTCGCGGTCGTGTGAAGCGGGCCCAGCGATCGTAGAGCCCACCTATGCAACTTACTGAGGCTTTACCTAGTTCCCGTTCCCGGGGCGGAAGGAGGCAGGATATTGGGCATGCCCAATGTTTCCCCCTCAGGCCCCCCGATGGCGTCGAGTCCTCTGACCGTCGCCGTCCTCGAAATCGACGCCTACGCCGCGACCCTCGGCTGGGACCAGCCCGCTCGTCTGTTCGCCCTCGTCGACACCGCCCGGCTGCGTGCCCAGGAGCCGGGTCTCGCCGCCCAACTGGGGCTCGACGACCCGTCCTCGTCGGGCGCCGCCCTCACCCCCGTGGAGCAGGAGGAGCTTCCCGCCGGGACGGCGCTGGACGAGTTCCTCGCCACGATCGCCTGGCCCGACGCCGTGGCCGGCTGCGCGCTCACCGTGGAGCGGCTGATGCTGCCGCCGTCCGCGGAGGCCTCCGTGCCGGAGGGGCTGAGCGACGCCCGGCTGACCGAGTGGGTGGCCGCGCACCCCGACCGGCAGGAGGTGCGGATGACCGTGGCCGTGCTGCGGGACGGGGCACGCGACTCGGCGGTGCGGCTGCGCGAGAAGGACTCCCCGACCGAGGTACTGACCGGTTCCGGCCTCGTGCCGGGGCTGGCCGAGGCGCTCGCCGCGACGTTCGAGTCCTGATCCGCGGGTCCGGGCTGCCCGGCCGGGCTCAGCCCGCCGAGCAGCTCGGCAGGCCGGCCGGATCCCCGGAGCGGATCGTGTCCAGGGACTTCTTGGCGTCGGCGAGGGTCTTCACCCGGACCAGGGTGAGTCCGCTCGGGGTGTCGGCGGCCGCCGCGGCGCAGTTGTCGTCGGGGGTCAGGAAGTAGCGGGCGCCCGCGTTGCGGGCCCCGACCAGCTTCATGTTGATGCCGCCGATCGGCCCGACCTTCCCGGCGTCGTCGATGGTGCCCGTACCGGCGACGAACTCACCGCCCGTCAGGTCGCCGGGCGTCAGCTTGTCGATGATGCCCAGGGAGAACATCAGCCCGGCGCTCGGCCCCCCGACGTCGGCGAGCTTGATGTCGACCTCGAACGGGAAGGTGTGGTCGGTCCCCGCCTGGATGCCGACGATCGCCCGGTCCTCCGACGGGTTCGCCGGGTCCTCGGAGGGCGCCTTCCGTGTGGTGAGGGTGATCTCCTCGGAGCCCTGGGGCTCCTTGCCCGCCTTCGCGGCCGCGGCCGCCGTCTTCGCGGGCACGATCGTGAAGACGACGTTCTCACCGGGCTTGCGCAGGGTGACGAGCTTCGCGACGTCCTCGGGCTTCGTGACCGCGGTCCCGTCGACCGCCTCGATCACGTCGCCGGCGTGCAGCTTGCCCTGGGCGGCGCTGTCCTTGACCACCGTGGAGACCACGACCCGGGAGGTGACGGGGATCTTCAGCTCCTTCAGGGCGGCGACCTTGGCGCTCTCCTGGGACTGGCTGAACTCCTCGGCGTTCTCCTGGGTGGACTCCTCCTCCGTCTTGCCGTCCGGATAGAGGGTGTCGTGCGGCACGATCACGCTGTCGTGGGCCAGCCAGCCGTAGACGGCCTCGACGATGTTCATGTCGTAGTCGGCGCCGGTGACCCGGACGGTCGTCATGTTGAGGTGCCCGGACGTCGGGTAGGTCTTGTGACCCTTGATCTGCAGCACCGGCTCGCCACGCGCGTCACCGAGCGTGTTCACCGTGGGTCCCGGGGACATCTCCGAGTACGGCACGGGGATCAGCACGCCCGCGCAGAGCAGCGCGATCAGGATCAGTGTGGAGGCGAGCATCGTCGCGGTGCGGCGTGGCATGGAACGACAGTACGGGAAGGGCCTGTCCGTGCACCGTCGGGGCCGGTCCGAACGGAGCGGCGGGAGGGCCGCTCTGCGCGCGGAGAGCGCCGGGACAGAGCGGGCGAAACGCGGGATCGGCAACCGCTGAAAGCTGCCGCCGTCTCAGACAGCTTCGGAACCGGAGTGCGACTTCTCCATCGCTTCACGGAACCGGGCGTAGCCGGCGAGTTCGGTGACATCGCCTGTCGTGCGGTTACGGGCCGCCCACCCGCCCCATATCGCCGCGCCGAGAGCAGCGATAAGCGGAATCAGAAGCCATGCGAGTGCTGCCATTACGACCTCCCTGTCCATGAGCGACCGCAACTGACGATCAGAAGATTAACCAGGTGCAGGGACAACGCTCGTGGCAGGGGTGGGGTTACGCAAATCGGGGCTGATCTCGCCGCGGACGGTTTGCGATCAGCAGGCGCCGACCCATTCCTCCGTGCCGTCCGAGAAACGCTGGTGCTTCCAGATCGGCACCTCGCGCTTGAGGTCGTCGATGAGCGTGCGACAGGCCTCGAACGCCTCACCCCGATGGGCGCAGGACACCGCGACGACCACCGCCAGATCGCCTACCGCCAGCTCACCCACGCGGTGGACGGCGGCGAGACCCCGTACCGGGAAGTTCGCCACGACCTTCTCGGCCACGCGGCGCAGCTCCTCGACGGCCGTCGGATGGCAGGAGTAGCCGAGCGCGCCGACGTCCTGGCCGCCGTCGTGGTCACGCACCGTACCGACGAAGAGCGCGGTGCCCCCGGCCGCGTCGTCGCCCACCGCCCGGAAGACCTCGTCGACCGAGAGCGGTGTCTCCCGGATGTCCAGAAGCCGGATGGGGTCCGGGGCGGCCTGCTCGCCGGGATGGTCGTCGTGGGTGCGTGCCATGCACCCATCGTGCCGTACGGCACCGGCATCCCGGAATTGCGCTTTCGACCGGGGAGGCACCGGTCGCCTTGGAGCGTCCTACAGGAGCGCGCGGTCGGACCCCTGCGGAACCGGACGCTCAGAAGCGACGGCGTGCCTTGCGGGCCCGCCTGACCAGCGCGGCCGTGCCCAGCAGGGCGACGGTCGCCCCCGCCGCGCCCGCGGCTGTGGCGTCCTTGCGGCCGAGCCGTCGGCCGGCGACGGTGTGGCGCCCCTCGACCTCTTCCAGAAGTGCGGCGAGCACCTCTTCGTTGCTCCAGCGCGGCCGCCACCCCGCGTCGTGCAGCCGGCTCACGCTGACGACCCAGGGGTGCATCGTGTAGGCGAGGTCTCCGGCCGGGGACGGGGTGAGACCGATGCGGTGCAGCCGGGCCGCGGCCCCCAGGGCGACGGCGGACGGCAGCTCCATGCGGCGCACCCCGGAGAGCTCCTCCACCTCCTCCTGCTCGAGCCAGCCGTCGCAGCCCACCGCGAACTCCCCGTCGATCTTCCCCAGCGCGGCGTACTCCAGGGCCGTCACCAGGTCGTCCACGTGGCAGAACTGCCAGGCCGGGCGTGAGCCCGCCACGACCAGGAGCCTGGGCGACTCGAAGTAGCGGGTCAGGGCGGTGTCCGTGCCGCCGACCAGGACCGTGGGGCGTACGACCGTGACGTCGAGCCCGGGGTGGGCTCGGGGGGCGCGGCGGCCGAGCCGCTCGATCTCCAGGAGGTCGCCGACGCCGGTCGCCTCCGCGGTGGCCCGCAGCTCGGCGTCCTCCGCGAGTGGGATGTCGTTGTCGGGCAGGGCGCCGTAGACCATCGCCGAGGTGCAGAGCACGACCCGGTGCACCCCCACGGCAGCCGCGGCCGTGAGCACGGTCTGGGTGCCGCGTACGTTGTACGCCGTCCGTGCCGCAGGGTCGGTCTCCAGGTCGAGGTCGAGCGCCAGGTGCACGACGACGTCGGCGCCGCGCAGCTTCTCGGCGATGGCGGGGTCGCGGACGTCCAGGATGTGCCAGGTCGCCTCGGAGACGTCGCCGCGGCGCTCGTCGAGGGCGATGACGTGCTTGATCTCGTCACTGGCGGCGAGGTGCGCGGTGAGGAGGGCACCGACGCCGGTCGCGGCGCCGGTGACCGCGACGACGGGGCCCCGGTTCCCGGGGCGGTTTTTCTCGGGCGTGCTTTCGGCCGAGGGGTCGGTCAGGTTTCGCGCTGCGCGAACCTGCGGATCTGGGGAACTCACCGGGCGTCTCCAGCGGTTGTCTTCAGTACGTACCGGAAAGACGCGTACGTACCAGGTGGCGTCCATCCTGCCGCAGGCCGGGAGCCGGCGGAGCACTGAGGCCTCGAGCGGTCTCAGGTGTCTACGCTGGATGGTGATGTCGGGCAGCCGCCGTCGGTTCCAGCCGGCGGCCCTACGAGCCGAGGAAACCCGTGAGTGACACCCCATTCGGATTCGGCCTTCCGCCGGAGGAGCCGGAAGACGGCGACGAGGGCAAGAAGAAGGACCCCACCGGAGGTGGGCAGGGCTCGGGCGGGCCGGCGAACCCGTTCGGTATCGGGCCGGGGGCGGGCGGGGACAACCCGTTCGCCGCGATGTTCGGCTCGATGAACCCGAACGACCTGGGAGCGGCCTTCCAGCAGCTCGGCCAGATGCTGAGCTACGAGGGCGGCCCGGTCAACTGGGACATGGCCAAGCAGATCGCCCGCCAGACCGTGTCGCAGGGCACTCCGGACGGCAGCAAGGACGCCAGCGTCGGCCCGTCGGAGCGGTCCGCGGTCGACGAGGCGCTGCGTCTCGCGGATCTCTGGCTGGACGGCGTGACCTCGCTGCCCTCCGGTTCGGTCTCGACGGTGGCGTGGAGCCGTGCGGAGTGGGTCGAGGCGTCGCTGCCGGCCTGGCAGCAGTTGGTGGACCCGGTGGCGGAGCGCGTCGGCCTGGCCATGGGCGATGTGCTGCCCGAGGAGATGCAGGCCATGGCGGGCCCGCTGATCGGCATGATGCGGTCGATGGGCGGTGCCATGTTCGGTCAGCAGATCGGGCAGGCCGTGGGTGTGCTCGCCGGGGAGGTCGTGGGCTCGACCGACATCGGCCTTCCGCTGGGGCCGGCCGGCAAGGCCGCGCTGCTCCCGCTGAACGTCGAGCGGTTCGGCAAGGACCTGAGCGTGTCGCAGGACGAGGTGCGGCTGTACCTCGCGCTGCGTGAGGCGGCCCACCAGCGGCTCTTCGCCCATGTTCCCTGGCTGCGCTCGCACCTGTTCGGCGCGGTCGAGGCCTATGCGCGCGGCATCAAGGTCGACACGAGCAAGCTCGAGGACGTCGTCGGTCAGTTCGACCCGTCGCAGCCGGAGCAGTTGCAGGAGGCGCTCCAGCAGGGCATGTTCCAGCCGGAGGACACTCCGGAGCAGAAGGCGTCGCTGGCCCGTCTGGAGACGGCCCTCGCCCTCGTCGAGGGCTGGGTGGACGCGGTGGTGCACGAGGCCGCCAAGCCCCGGCTGACCTCGGCGGACGCGCTGCGAGAGACCATGCGCAGGCGCCGGGCGTCCGGTGGCCCCGCCGAGCAGACCTTCGCCACCCTGATCGGTCTCCAGCTCCGTCCGCGCCGGCTTCGCGACGCCTCCCGGCTGTGGGCCTCGCTCACGGACGCCCGGGGTGTGGACGGCCGGGACGGGCTCTGGGAGCACCCGGACATGCTGCCGACCGCGGCTGACCTGGACGACCCGGACGGTTTCGTGCACCACGAGCAGCTGGACTTCTCCGAGCTGGACAAGATGCTCGGGGAGGCGGCGAAGGGCCCCCAGAAGCCGCCCGCCGGGAAACCGGACGAGGACGGCCAGGACGGACCCGAGGACGAGGGCCCGCGTGACGAGGGCAAGGACGACACCGACCGGTGAGCCTGCACGACGACGCGCACACCGTCCTCGAGAAGTACGACGCGCACGACCCGGAGCAGTCCCCACTGCGGCAGGCGTATCTGGACCACCTCGCCGCCCACCCGGACGGCATGTGGAAGGCCTGCGGTGCCGGGCACCTCACCGCCAGCGCGCTGGTGATCGATCCGGACCGCGGCCGGGTGCTGCTGACCCTGCACAGGAAGCTGCGGATGTGGCTGCAGATGGGCGGGCACTGCGAACCGCGGGACGCCACCCTGGCGGCGGCCGCCCTGCGGGAGGCCACGGAGGAGTCGGGGATCACCGGGCTGGTCCTGCTGCCCGGTGGGCCGGTGCGGCTGGACCGCCATCCGATCCCCGCGCCCTGCCACTGGCATCTCGACGTGCAGTACGCGGCGACGGTGCCGTCCGGGGCCGTGGAGCGGATCAGCGACGAGTCACTGGACCTGCGCTGGTTCCGCTACGACGAGGTGGCCGCCGTGGCCGACGCCTCGGTCGTACGGCTGCTGAAGCACTCCCGCGCCCGGCTGGAGGGCCGCGGCTAGGGCGGTGCCCGAGGAGGTGGTCCCCGCCCGGGACCACCCCCCTCCCTCGTGTGTGGGCCCTGCCGCGTCAGTTCCAGGCGTTGTTCTGGTTCTGGCCGTGCGCGCCGTGCGGGCCCATGCCGAACTGAGCCGCCGCGCCCTGTCCGATCTGAGCGTTCTGCGGGGGCAGGACCTCGCTCGGCTGGACGAGGGCGAAGCCCTGGCCCAGGAAGCTCAGTTCCCAGCCCTCACCCGTGTCGCCACGGCGCCGGAAGACGCCCGAGGAGTGGGTCTGGGCCTGCATCTGCACCCGTAGCGCGCTCGACCAGGCGACGATCGCGTCGGCGTCGGCGCTGACGTACTTGTCCGGCGTGACCTGCATCATCAGCGGCCGGCCCGAGGTCATCAGGGCGACCTTGCCGTTCCCGGAGATGTTCAGCTGGTACTTCCCGGTGCCTGAGATCCCGTACTGGCTGTCCACCGCGATGACCTCGGTGTGCAGCGAGGAGTCCAGGGCGAGCACATAGGCGCTGTCGACCGTGATGCCCTCGTGGTCGACGTCGACCACGTGGACGTACTGGGCGAGGTTGGCCAGGAAGACCGTGCCCTGGCCCGAGCAGCGCATCAGGTCCAGCCCCTCGCCGGTGCGGCGCCGGGCGTTGCGCTGCCCGTGCGACTGGTACTCACCGTCGAACTCCATGAGCCCCTGGTAGGCGACCATGGCGCCCTTACGGGCGAGGACGTCGTCGTGACCGGTCAGCGAGACCCGCAGGAGCTGCGGGTTCTGGACCGTGTAGCGGTCCTGCGACTGCTGTTCCGTGTGGTTGAAAAGTGGGCTCTGCATGGTGCGTTCTCCCCCGCTCAGTTCCGGATCCGCAGGCGGTCGGTACTGTCCTCGCTCGGCTGGACGACGACGATGCCCTGGCCCGAGAAGGCCATCTGGTACGCCTCACCGCTCCCCCGCCCGATCAGGGAGCCCGCCTTGAAGCTGCGCTTGCCCTTCACCTTGAGGTTCGGGGACCAGGCGACGAGCGCGTCGGGGTCGACGTACGTCTCGTCCTCGCCCCGGCCGCAGTCGACGACGACCGGGGTGCCACGTGAGGTGATGGCCACCCAGCCGGTGCCCTGGACCGCGACGTTCCACAGCCCCTGCCCGGCGAACTTCGCCAGGCCCTTGACCCGCTCGACGCCCCAGGAGAGGTGGCTGTCGAACGCCAGGAGATTGGTTCCGTTGACCGACAGCGCCTCGTTGTCGAGGTGGATGACGACGACGTCCGCGCCGTAGTCGGCGAGGTAGAGGAGCCCGTCACCGGAGCACTTCATGAGGGGCGCGCCCTCGCCGGTGATCCACTGCGAGGCGATCTGCCGTACGGCGGGCGGGTTGGGCTCGTACTGGATGAAGCCCTCGTAGGCCACCATCGAACCGGTCCGTGCGTAGAGGTCCTGGCCGGTGGCCATGGCGACCTTGAGCATCGTGTGGCCGTGGTTCTCCATCCGGGCCGTGACGGGGGTCGGGGCGTAGCCCGCGAGTTGGTGCTGGTTCATGACGGGCTCCCTCAGACCTCGTAGGGCTGGACGACGATGAAGTTCCCGGGGGCGCCCCGGAACTGGAGGTTCACGGTCTCTCCGCTGTGCCCGGGATAGGCGTTGCGGCGGAGCCGGACCTGGCTGGAGACAATCACCTGGGAGGCGGACGACCACGCCACGACGGCGTTGCAGTCGGCGAAGGTGGTGGGGGTGACCGGCAGGACCACCGGGACCCCGTGCGTCTTGACGACGACGGTGCCGGTGCCTTGGAACTGCATGGTGAACAGGGCGCCGCCGGGGATCCCGTGCCCTTCGATCCTGCGGACCTCGTACTGCAGCGACTCGTCGAAGGCGAGGACGTTCTCCGCGGAGACGCAGATGCCGTCGCCCTGCAGCTCGATCGGGTGCAGATGTGATCCGTCCTCGGCGAAGAAGACCTGGCCGCGGCCGGTGCAGCGCATGAGCTGCATCTCCTGGCCCGTCGCGTTCCCGACCACGCGGCCGGCGAAGCCCGCACCCTTGTAGCCGAAGTCGACCTTGCCCTGGTACATCACCATGCTGCCCTGGCGTGCCAGGACGGGCATGTCGCCCAGGGTCAGGTCGGCCCGCATGAGCTGCTGGTTCTGCGACGTCCAACGCTGCCCGGTGGCCGCCTCCTTGTAGGGCTGGAGCGCGGCCTGGAGGCCTCCACCGGTCTGCGGCGCACCGCCCTGCGGTACGGGAGGCTGCTGGCCGAACGGGGCGGGCGGGTGCTGTCCGAACGGCGGAGCGGGTGGCGGGACGCCCTGCCCCGGGATGTGACCGGGGACCTGGCCGAACTGCGGCGGCTGGGGCGGCTGTCCGTAGGGGCCTGTGGCCTGGGGCGCCATGGGTGCCTGAGGCGGCATCGGCGCCTGAGGCGGCATCGGCGCCTGAGGGGGCTGAGGTGCGGTCGGTGCGTGCGGGGGCCGGGGCGCGAGCGGCGCCACTATGGTCGGTGCCGCGTGTACGGGCTGGTGCTGCGGGGCGGGAGCCGGCGGGGCGGGCGGGGCACCGAAGGCCGGTGCGGGCTGCGGGGCCTGGGGTGCGGCCGGAACACCGAAGGCCGGGGGCGCGGAGGTCTCGGCCGGCGGGGCGAAGCCCGGAGCGGCCCCCTGCGCCGGAGCGGGCGGTTCCTCTTCGGCGACCTCGCCGCCGAAGTTCCTCAGCAGTGCGTCCAGCCCGCCGTCGAACCCCTGGCCGACCGCGGCGAACCGCCAGACGTCCTTGAGGTAGAAGTCGCCGAGCATGACCGCGCGTTCGGTGGTGAACTCGGTCCCGTCGAAGGCGTATCTCACCACTTCCTCGCCGCCCGCGACGACCCGTATGTAGCCGGGCCCGATCTGCGACATCTGCCCCGCGCCGTCGATCGTGGCGGTGAAGGAAAGCTTGTGGATGTTCGCCGGAATACGGTCGAGGGTGACGCGGAAGGACTCGGTGTCACCGGCCTGGGCGCCAAGGAGCTGAATGGACTCCTCCGGCGACTTCGGTTGATTGAAGAAGATGAAATACCGGTCGTCCGAGAGCTGCTCATCGGCGTCGAGACCGAAGCAGCTGATGTCGAACGCCAGGCCTGGGGCCGCGATCCGCACACCTACGTACAGATCCGTCCCTGCTGTCAGATCACTGATCTTGGCCTTGTGGCCCCGTTGGAATTCCCTGGCCATGCGTAACGACCGTCCCCCATCCCGAAGGTGAATACGTCGCGTCAGGCTAGCCGCAAACCGCTCCATCGAGCCAAGCCGGTACAGACCCGGTACAGAACCGCCGAATGTCACGCCTCCCGCGCGGCGGGCAGGTGGGGCAGCCGCTCGGCCGCCACGACTCCTTCGAGGTAGCCGCGGGCCCGCTCGGTACGGGGGTACGCCTCCAGCAGGCGCCAGAACCGCGGGCCGTGGCCGGGCACCAGGAGATGGGCCAGTTCGTGGAGGAGGACGTAGTCGACGACGTACTCCGGCATGCCCTGCAGACGGTGGGAGAGACGGATGCTGCCCTCGGCCGGGGTGCAGGACCCCCAGCGGGTGTTCTGGTTGGTGACCCAGCGCACCGAGGCGGGCCGGGCCCTGCCGCCGAAGTACTGGCCGGACAGCCGCTCGGCCCGTTCCGACAACTCGCTGTCCCCGATCACCTTCTTGCTCTCCTGGGCGGCGAGCTTGTCGAGCATCACCCCGATCCACCGCCGCTCCTCGGCCTCGGACATCCGGGCGGGAATGAGCACGATGGTGCGGTCACCCTCGCGGTAGGCGGAAACCGTGCGGCTGCGCCGGGAGCTCCGGCGGACCTCCACCGCGCTCGTCACCGACGCGGGAGGCCGGCGGGCTGCCGCGCTGTGCTGTGGGCTTCCGGCACTGCGCGCGGGGGTCTCCCCGGCGGGGCCGAACGTGGAGTCGGCGGACACGCCACGACGTTACCCTCTGCGAGCACGGGAAGTCCCGTCCCACCTCCGGTTCGAGATGATCGTCTTCATGGCGCGCACCATTTGAACGACTAATACCGCGCCCTGTGGATAACTTTCGGCACGTATCTCCCCCACATTGCATTCTGACAACGGATCTGAAGTCCGACCGGGGAGAAGTCATGCATCCGATGTTGAAGCCCGCACTGCGCAGGGCCTGGCGTGGAAGGAACACCGTGCAATTCGGAGTGACTCCCGCACACGCGGTGATGCTGGGGCCGATGGATATCGCCACGGGAAGCTTTCTCGAACTGCTCGACGGGACACGGGGGCTTTCCATGCTGCGGGAAGAGGCCAGAGCACTGGACCTGTCCGACCGCCACGTGGACGTGCTGGTGGCCCGGCTGACGGCGGCCGGGCTGCTCGACGACCCCAAGGCGGGTGGCCCGGAGGCCGACGCGTTACGTCAGCGGGCCGAGACCCTGGACCGGCAGCGTCCCGACGCGGCGTCCCTGTCGGTCGTCCACCCGGCGCCGGGGAGCGGGCTGCGCAGGCTGGCGGCCCGGCAGGGGATGCGGGTCCAGGTGAGGGGAGCCGGCCGCGTGGGGGCCACGATCGCGGCCGTGCTCTCCGCCTCGGGTGTCGGCAGGGTCGATGTGCTCGACGGTGGCCGCGCCGAGCCGTGGGACGTGGCCCCCGGCGGCCTTCCGGCCGCGGCGGTCGGGGAGCGGAGGGACACGGCGGCCCGCCAGTTGGTCCGCCGGTCCGCCGTCGGCGGCGCGCCCCGGGCGCCCGAGCAGGACAGGGGCGCCGTGGGAGGCGGACCGGCGCTGTCCCTCGTTGTGGTGGCACCCCGGGACGGCCTCTCCGTGTACGCCCCCGACCCGGACACGGCGGCGTCCTGGATCGCCTCGGGCACACCGCATCTCTACGCGGGGGTGATCGAGGCCACCGGGGTGGTCGGCCCGCTGGTGCTGCCCGGGGGCACCGGATGCGCGGGGTGCCTGGCGCTTCACCGGACCGAGCGGGACCCGCAATGGCCCCGCATGCTCGCCCAGTGGAGGTCGGGGCGGCGGACCACGGTGCCCGCCTGCGACCTGGGGCTGGCGACGGCCGTGGCCGGGCTGGCGGCGGCCCACGCGCTGTCGTTCCTCGACGGCGAGTTGCCCGCCAGTACGGGCGCCCGGTGGGAGGCCGCCCTGCCGCTGCTGGACTGGCGCTCGGACCGGCTCGATCCGCACGCCGGCTGCTCCTGTGGTGCCGCCGGGCAGACTGAGGGGGAGCTCACCTCCGCGACAGGGGCGGCTCAGGACACAATGGCGGGGTGACCGCTGCCGGTGGAGCAGGGCCGACATGCTCACGCGGCACGGCAGTCTGTGAACTGGAGGGGCACATGTCTGATCTTCCCCGCAAGGCGGTCACCCGCACCGCGAAGCTGGCCGCGCTGCCGATCGGGTTCGCCGGCCGGGCCACCTGGGGCCTGGGCAAGCGGATCGGCGGGCGGTCCGCGGAGATCGTGGCCCGTGAGGTCCAGCAGCGCACCGCAGAGCAACTCTTCAAGGTTCTCGGTGAGTTGAAAGGAGGCGCGATGAAGCTCGGGCAAGCTCTGTCCGTCTTCGAGTCCGCTCTCCCCGAGGATGTCGCCGGCCCCTACCGGGCGGCGCTGACCAAGCTGCAGGAAGCCGCGCCCCCCATGCCCACCCGCACCGTGCACGCCGTGCTGGCGGAGCGGCTCGGGGAGCACTGGCAGGAGCTCTTCCTCACCTTCGAGGACCAGCCGGCCGCCGCCGCGTCGATCGGCCAGGTCCACCGCGCGGTGTGGCACGACGGACGCGATGTCGCCGTGAAGGTGCAGTACCCGGGGGCGGGTGAGGCACTGCTTTCCGACCTCACCCAACTCGGTCGCTTCGCCCGCCTGTTCGGCCCGCTCGTCCCCGGGATGGACATCAAGCCGCTCATCACGGAGCTGCGCGACCGGGTCTCCGAGGAGCTGGACTACGCGCTGGAGGCACAGGCGCAGCAGGAGCACGCGGCGGAGTTCGCGGACGACCCCGATGTGGTGATCCCCGGGGTGGTGCACCAGTCCGAGCAGGTGCTGGTGACGGAGTGGATCGGCGGAACGCCCCTGTCGGAGGTGATCGCCGACGGCACACCAGAGCAACGGGACCGGGCGGGCCAGCTGCTCGCGCGTTTCCTCTTCTCGGGTCCGGCGCGCACCGGCCTGCTCCACGCCGACCCGCACCCGGGCAACTTCCGGCTGCTTCCCCCGGACGAGTCCACCGGGGAGGTCGGGGAAGCCGTCGACGGGGAGGCCTCTCGATGGCGGCTGGGCGTCCTTGACTTCGGCACCGTGGACCGGCTGCCCGACGGGCTGCCCGGCACCATCGGTGACGCTCTCAGGATGACGCTGGACGGCGATGCGGAAGCGGTCTACGACATGCTCCGGGAGGAAGGCTTCGTCAAGGACTCGATCGATCTCCCCCCGGATGCCGTGCTCGACTATCTGCTTCCGATCATCGAGCCCGCACAGGTGGAGGAGTTCACGTTCACCCGGTCCTGGCTGCGGACCCAGGCCGCCCGGATCGCAGATCCCCGCTCACCCGCCCACCAGTTGGGCAAGCAGCTGAACCTCCCTCCCTCCTATCTGCTGATACACCGCGTCACGCTGAGCACGATCGGTGTGCTGTGCCAGCTGGGCGCGACCGTGCGCCTTCGGGACGAACTGGAGTCCTGGCTTCCGGGCTTCGTTCTCGACGACGCGTCCGAACCGGCGGAGGGCGCGGTGCACGAGGAGGGCGCGGTGGTCGAGGCCTGACCTCACGGGACGCCGTACTCCCGGCGTCGGACATGTGCCCGGGCCTGCGAACCCGTGAGTCGGGGCAGGCAGGGCAGGCGGGCCGTCACCACCGGTCGGAGTCGAGCCGGCCTTCGATCGCCCTGATGTGGGCGCGGGCGCAGCCCTCGCAGAGGTACTGACGTCTGCCGCCCTCGACGGAGCATACCCAGGTCGCGGGCGCGGTGTCGTTGTCGGCCGCCCTGCCGCAATGGACGCACAACGGGCGCTCGTCGTTCGCGCCACTGTCCGAGACGGCACTGCCCAGGACGCCGCTGTCCAGGACGTCGCTGTCCGCGTCGCCGTGCGCATCGCCGACGTCCGAGCCGGTGGGGTTCCGCGTCTGCTCGTCCACCCTGGTGACGATAGCCCTGGCGTCCCCGCGGGGCACGGCCGATTACACCGCACAACGCCCTGCGGGGCCGGGTCCGTCGGACCGGCCCCGCAGGGGTGGGTGGCCCGCGGGACGGAGCGGTCGCCCCGCGGACGGTGCTACATGTGCCGGCGGTGGTTCGGGTGCCGGTGGTGGTTCGGGTGCCGGTGGTGCCTCAGTGCATGACCGCCATGGCGAGCGCACGACGGGCACGCATCGAAGCGCGCTCCGCCCGGCGCTGCATCCGCCGGGCCGCCACCAGGCGCACGGCCTGGCGGTCCGCCTCGGCTTCCCTCAGGCGGTCGTGCATATGCGCACGGGCCAGGGCTTCTGGGATGAGTTGCATTTCGCGGGTCCTGTTCTGACGCGAGTCGTTCGCGCCGATGATGGTGACGTCCGGGGTCGCGGAGCCGACGGGCTCCCTCGTGGGCGTGGTCATGGGTGCTCGATTTCGGGGGTCATGAGTCTGGGGACGGTCGATCGTTCCGAGGCGCTTCATCGTTCCGAGGCGCTTGACAGCTGTGGGGGGCATGACGTCCAGGCCGGTGATCACGCTGCGACCGGGTTCTTGCGAGGACGGCCACGCGGCCGCTTGCGAGCGACGACGACGCCCTGGACGAAGAGCTCGCCACCCCAGACGCCCCACGGCTCACGCCGCTCCTTGGCGCCCGCGAGGCAGGCTTCGACGAGCGGGCAGGTCCGGCAGAGCGACTTGGCGTACTCGACGTCGGCCGGCGACTCGGCGAAGAAGACCTCCGGGTCGTAGGCACGGCAGGGTACGGGCACGCCGAGGTTCTCGATGGCGTCGTCGAGCGCGGTGAGCGCGGTGAGGGGGAGCAAGGTGGAGTCCTCCGTGAGGCCGGGCGGGGAGATCGTGTCGGAAGGCGGTACGGACGGGGCGTGCGTCTCGATGGGCACGGTGTTGTTGTCCTCGTCTGGTCGTGCCGGCCTGTTGGCCGGTTGGCGGCTGGTACCAGGTCCTGCTGTCCCGAGGCTCCTTCGTCTCGTCTCGTCCGTTCGGACAAAACAAAAGGGCCGCGGATCCCGAGTGGGGTTCCGCGGCCCTGAAGGCGCCGGCCTGATTCAGAATCAGGCTGGATCACTCCAGGGTTCAGGCCCACGGAAGGCCCACATCGTGTGGTGGTGCTGCGTCGTCTGCTTCTCGGCTCCGGCACCGGCTGCCGCAAAGGCATAGGCCTGGGCCTGTGCCTTCGCTACTGCTGCCGCCGGTGCCTCGGTCGGTCGCTCATTGCGCTCCCGCACGGGGAGGGAGGCCAGGGACAGCGGGCTGACGGCAGAGCTGCCGGACATACCGGTGCCACGGAGCGAGAGTTCCGAAGAGGCGATGACGCCGAGCGAGCAGGCGGAGACGACCGAGAGATCGGTCATTTTGATGGTGTTGATGATGCTGATCACTGCAATCGCCTCCTCTCGGCGTCTCGGGGGACCGGCCGGGGCCGGTCCTTCGGTATTCGGATAAGTACAGCACGGAGTCAGGGCTTCAGAGAAGTCGCTGTTCCCGTGGTTAAGAACCTATGGTGACGACTGCTGCGGGCGCAAACTATTTTTCCGACGAGTTTCGCTCACACACCCCAGCTGTCCTCGGCGGAGTCTTCCTCCACCGTCTGACCTGCGCAGATGGCCAGAACGTCGGCGCCGAACCTGGTCAACTTCCGGTTCCCGACACCGGCGATGACGACCAGCTCCGACTCGCTGCCCGGCACCGTCTCCGCGATCGCCATCAGCGTCTTGTCGGTGAAGACGCAGTAGGCGGGCTGGCTGATCTCCTTCGCCCGGGCCGCCCGCCACGCGCGGAGTCGCTCGTACAGGGCCTCGTCCATGTCCGACGGGCAGTCCTCGCAGCGCATCAGCTTCATCTCGCCGGCGTCCGTGAGGGTCCTGCCGCAGACACGGCACCGCACCGGCCCGCGACGCCGGGGGCGGACCTCGGCCTGGGTGCCGGTACGGGCCGCGCCCGCACCGGCACCGGAGCCGCGGTCGATGCCGGCTCCGCCTCCGGCGCCGCTCCGTACGCCGTGCGCGGTGGAGCCGGGCCGCAGTCCGTTGAGGAAGCGCGTCGGCCGGCGGCTCGCGCGTCCCCCGGGCGATCGGGCCAGGGCCCATGACAGCGAGAGGTGGAAACGCGCCCGGGTGACCCCGACGTACAGCAGCCGGCGCTCCTCCTCGACCTGTTCGTCGGTCTTGGCGTAGGCGATCGGCATCATGCCTTCGGTCATCCCGACGAGGAACGCCGCGTCCCATTCCAGGCCCTTCGCCGAGTGCAGGGAGGCCAGCGTGACGCCCTGGACCGTCGGGGCGTGCTGTGCGGCGGCCCGCTCGTCCAGCTCCGCGACCAGGTCGGAGAGGGTGGCACCCGGCCGGGCCTGCTCGAAGTCCTCGGCGAGCCGCACCAGCGCGGCCAGGGACTCCCAGCGGTCCCGCACGGCCCCGGAGCCGGCGGGCGGCGTGGTCGTCCAGCCCTTCGTGGACAGCACCGCCCGCACCTCGGCCGGCAGGTCGTCCGCTCCGTCGAGCAATGGGTCGTTGCCCCCGGCGCGGGCGGCGCCGCGCAGGGCGACACCGGCCTCGCGTACCTCGGCCCGGTCGAAGAAGCGCTCCGCGCCGCGCAGCTGGTAGGGCACGCCGGCGTCCGCGAGCGCCTGCTCGTAGACCTCGGACTGGGAGTTGACCCGGTAGAGCACGGCGATCTCCCCGGCCGGGACACCGGCCGCGATCAGATCACGGACCCTGCGCGCGGTGCCCTCCGCTTCCGCCGGCTCGTCCGGGTACTCCGTGAAGACGGGTTCGGGGCCCTTCTCGCGCTGGGACACCAGCTCCAGCCGGTGTTCGGCTGCCCTGCCGCGGGCCTGGCTCAGCAGGCCGTTCGCCAGATGGACCACCTGGGGCGTGGAGCGGTAGTCACGCACCAGCTTGACGACCGTCGCCTGCGGATGGCGGGTGCGGAAGTTCAGCAGGTGCTCGGGGGTGGCCCCGGTGAAGGAGTAGATCGTCTGGCTGGCGTCACCGACCACGCAGAGGTCGTCCCGGTCACCGAGCCAGAGGTCGAGAAGGCGCTGCTGGAGCGGGCTGACGTCCTGGTACTCGTCCACGACGAAGTGCTGGTACTGACGGCGCACGTGGTCGGCGATGTCGTGCCGGTCCTGGAGTATCCCGACGGTCAGCAGCAGCACGTCCTCGAAGTCGATCACCGACCGCTCGCGCTTCAGCTGCTCGTACGCCGAGTAGATCTGGGAGAGCTCCGCCGGGTCGCGCGGAGCGTCCCGCTGGGTCTTGGCGACGGCCGCCGGATAGTCGGCGGGCACGGTCTGGGTGACCTTGGC
Organism: Streptomyces sp. SirexAA-E; assembly: GCF_000177195.2. Taxonomy (GTDB): domain Bacteria; phylum Actinomycetota; class Actinomycetes; order Streptomycetales; family Streptomycetaceae; genus Streptomyces; species Streptomyces flavovirens. The sequence goes on along the minus strand of NC_015953.1, from coordinate 4,885,065 downwards.
CCATTCGATCTCGCTCGTGGCGTCCCGCAGCTCGTTGCGGTCCAGGCGGATCCCGCAGCGGGCAGCGGCCTCGGCGACCAGCTGCACCTTGCGCTCCACCAGCCGTGGGAGTTCACCGCCGACCGCTTTCGGCCAGAAGTACTGGAGCTGGCGCAGGGCTGCGGAGTGGAACGTCCGCGCCTGCACACCGGTCGCCCCGAGCTGACGGAGACGGCCGCGCAGTTCGCCCGCCGCGCGGTTGGTGAAGGTGACGGCGAGCACGGTCGCGGGCTGGAGGATCCCGGACCGCACTCCGTACGCGATGCGGTGCGTGATCGCCCTCGTCTTGCCCGTCCCGGCTCCGGCCAGCACGCAGACGGGGCCGCCGAGGGCCAGCGCGACCTCGCGCTGCTCCGGGTCGAGCCCGTCGAGCACGGCGTCCGCGGACTCCGGGACCTGGGGGAAGAGGGTGGAATGCGTTGCTGCTGTCACCCCGCCATGCTGCCAGGTCCCGAGGGGCGGATGCGGAGGTTGTCCACAGGGGGTGCCGTTCGTCGTACCGGTGGGAGCGGCCTGAGCGGTGGCGGGAATGGCGGTCGGGTCCCGTACGTTCGTCGGAAGGGAGGCACCTCCCTCCCTCCACTCGGGGCGGCTTCCCTCCATGCGTGAACGCGACGGATGGTTCCGCTCACGGGCGGGACCGACGAGACAAGGAGCACCGACGACATGCCGGGCACTGTGACGATGTACAGCACCACGTGGTGCGGCTACTGCCGCCGGCTCAAGGGCCAGATGGACCGCGAAGGTATCGCGTACACCGAGGTCAACATCGAGCAGGACCCCGAGTCGGCGGCCTTCGTCGAGAAGGCCAACGGCGGAAACCAGACGGTTCCGACCGTGCTCTTCCCGGACGGTTCGACCCTGACGAACCCCTCGCTGGCGCAGGTGAAGCAGAAGATCGGCGCCTGACCCGTTCCGGCTCGGTGACAACGGCGAGGCCCCCCGCTCGAGCGGGGGGCCTCGCCGTTGTCACCGGGGTTCCTCAGGCCGCCGCGCCACGCGGCCTGGGCAGCGGCTTCCCGTACCAGAGCTCGATCAGCCGGGCGGCGATCGAGAGGCCGAACGGCGGCAGGATCTCCCCCGACTCGAAGGCGGCCGTCAGCTCCTCACGGGAGAACCAGCGGGCCTCCTCGATCTCCTCGCCGTCCACCTCGATCTCCGAGGACCCCGCCCGGGCCATGAAGCCCAGCATCAGGCTGGAGGGGAACGGCCAGGGCTGGCTGGCGACGTACTCGACCTCGGCGACGGTGATCCCCGCCTCCTCGAACACCTCGCGGGCCACGGCCTGCTCGATCGACTCGCCCGGCTCGACGAAGCCCGCGAGGGTCGAGAAGCGGCCCTCGGGCCAGTGCACCTGGCGCCCCAGCAGTGCGCGGTCCTGGTCGTCCGTGACCAGCATGATCACCGCCGGGTCGGTCCGCGGGTAGTGCTCCGCCCCGCAGGCCTGGCAGCGGCGGATGTGTCCCGCCGCCGCGATCACGGTGCGCTCACCGCAGCGCGAGCAGAAGCGGTGCAGTCGCTGCCAGTTCTCCAGGGCCACCGCGTGCGCCATCAGCGCGGCGTCCCTCGGACCGAGGAGCATTCCGGCCTCGCGCAGTCCGGCGGGGCGTGCCGACTGGTCCATGCGGCCCGGCAGCGAGTCCTTCTGGAGTGCGAAGTACCGCACTCCCTTCTCGTCGGTGCCCAGGAAGTAGCGGTGCGTCTCGGTGAGCGGCGCCTCGAAGGACGGCGTCATGACGAGTCCGGTGCCGCCTTCGGGGGTGTCGTCGATGAGCGCCTGGCCCCCGGAGACGACGAAGACTCTGGTCGTCGGGTGGCTCCAGGCCGCGGCGAGCCAGGCCTCGTCGAGCCGGTGGTGCGCGGCGCGGTCGATGCCGCTGGGCGCGGTGAGACCGATGGGTCGGTCCGCGGTGGCGTTGTCGAAGGTGCTCACAGGTGCTTCCTACTCCCCCGGGGGTGGATCGGGCGTTCAGAGATTCAGCGGAGGGCCGCGGCCAGCTCGCCCCAGAGGTGGGCGGTGGTCTCCGCACCTTTGAGGAGGAGGTCGAGCTCGACCTTCTCGTCAGGGCCGTGCCAGCCGTCGGACGGTACGGAGATGCCCAGGAAGAGGACAGGGGCACCGAGCACGTCCTGGAGATCGGCGGCGGGGCCGGAGCCGCCCTCACGGGTGAAGAGGATCTCCTTCCCGAAGGCGCGGCCCATGGCTCGGGAGACCGCTTGGAGGGCGGGGTGGTCCAGCGGGGTCAGACAGGGGCGGGTGGCGGGCGCGAAGGTGATCCGGTGGCGGATGCCCGCCGGGATCCGTGCCTCGGCCCAGGTCCGTACCGCGTCCTGGACGTGGTCGGGGTCCTGGCCGGCGACGAGCCGGAAGCTCAGCTTCACCATCGCCGACGCCGGGATGACGGTCTTGCTGCCCGCGCCCTGGTAGCCGCCGCCCATGCCGTTGACCTCGGCCGTGGGGCGGGCCCAGAGGCGTTCCAGGGTGGAGTAGCCGGCCTCGCCCGCGGTGGCCTGCGAGGCGGCGGTACGCAGCCACGTCGCCTCGTCGAAGGGCAGCTGGGCGAAGAGGGCCCGCTCGGTGTCGGTGAGCTCGGCCACGCCGTCGTAGAAGCCGGGGACGGCGACCCTGCCGTCCGGGTCGTGGAGCGCGGCGACCAGGCGGGCCAGGGCGGTCGCCGGATTGGGGACGGCTCCGCCGAACGATCCCGAGTGGATGTCCTGGGCGGGTCCGCGCAGCTCGATCTCGCACTCGGCGAGGCCGCGCATGCCGGTGCAGACGGTCGGGGTGTCCTCGTCCCACATGCCGGTGTCGGAGACGATCACGGCGTCGGCGGTGAGGCGGGCCGCAGACCGTTCGACCAGCTCACGGAAGTGCGGGGAGCCGGACTCCTCCTCGCCCTCGACGAGGAGCTTGAGGTGCACGGCGGGAGCGGTGCGGCCCGTGGCCGCGAGGTGGGCCCGGACGCCCAGGGTGTGGAAGAACACCTGGCCCTTGTCGTCGGCGGCGCCGCGCCCGTACATCCTGCCGTCGCGGACCTCCGGTTCGAAGGGGTCGCTGTGCCAGCCGTCCTCGCGGGCGGCCGGCTGCACGTCGTGGTGGCCGTAGACGAGGACGACGGGTGCGTCCGGGTCGTCGGCGGGCCATTCGGCGAAGACCGCCGGGGCGCCGGGGGTCTCCCAGATCTCGGTGACCGGGAATCCGGTCTCCTTCAGCTTGGCAGACAGCCATTCGGCACTGCGCCGTACGTCCCCGTCGTGCTCCGGCTGGGCGGATACGGAGGGGATGCGCAGCCACTCGGCGAGGTTGCCGAAGAAGGCTGTGCGGTGATGCCGGATGTACGTACGGACGGCGCTGTCCGGGGTGTCGCTCATGCTCTTGAGCCTATCGGCCCCGCGGAGGTGGCTCGTCCAGCAGCAGGCGTTCCAGCTCCGCCCTGCCCGGCAGCCCCGTGGGGCGGACGGTCTCGCCGGTGCGGACGTAGAGGAAGGTCGCGCCGACCGCTTCCGGGGCCAGTCCGTGCAGTTCGGCCCAGGCCAGGCGGTAGACGGCGAGCTGGAGCGGGTCGGCGGTGCGGTGCCGGGCCGTCTTCCAGTCCACGATCTCGTAGGTGTCACCCGTGCGGTACACCGCGTCGATCCGTCCCCGGATCACCCTGCCCGCCAGGACGATCTGGAAGGGGGTCTCGACGCGGTACGGGGTGCGGCGGGCGTACTCCGTGCGCTCGAAGGCCTCCTTGAGCTCGGCGAGGTCCCGTTCGTCGGCGATCTCCGCGTCGCCGTCGTCGCCTCCGGGGAGCTCGTCGGGGCCGAGCATGGGCAGCGGGAGCTCCTCGAACCGGGATTCCACCCAGGCGTGGAACCGGGTCCCCCGGCGGGCGGCGGGCTGCGGCGGCCTGGGCATGGGGCGGGCCAGCTCGCGTGCGAAGCCGTCGGGGTCGTCGGCGAGGTGCAGCAGCTGGGTGGCGGAGAGCGAGGCGGGCACCACGACGTCGTGGACGGTCGCGCGGGCCCGGCGCAGCTCACCCGCCAGGGCGTCGAGGTCGCGGTCCCAGGAGGCGAGGGTCCGGGCCTCCTCCGGGGTGAGGTCCGGAGGATCGGAGGGCACCCGGGCGGCGGGAAGGTGCGGTACCCGGCCGGGGGCGCGGTCCGCTCGGATGGGCCCCCCGTCCGGGAACAGCTGCTCGCCGGGGGGTTCCTCGTCGTACGGCGGTTCCTCGTCGTACGGCGGATCTTCGTCGTACGGGGGCTCCTCGGCGTCGTACGGAAACTCTTCGTCGTACAGGGGCTCCCCGTGTTCCGGGGGCCCGGCCTGTGCCTCCGCCTCCGCCTCCGGGTCGGGAGCCGCGGCCAAGGCGTCCAGGTGGGCCAGCACGGTGTCCCTGGCGGCGCGGCGGCGGGCCAGTGCGGTCTCGTCCAGCGGCAGGGGCCAGGCCTGTTCCGCCTCCCGCTCCCGGAGTACGGGATTCTCCTCGTCCGGCCCTGGCTCGTCGGCCCAGACCTCGATCTCACCGTGGCCGGCCGCGCAGTGGTCGTACAGCGCGTCCAGGAAGGCGGACGGACCGCGCGGCTTCTTCTGGGACGGACCCCACCAGTGCCCGGAACCGAGGAGCAGCCTGCGCGGACGCGTGAAGGTGACGTACCCCAGGCGCAGCTCCTCGGTGTGCTGGTGCGCCGTCATCTCGTCCTTGAACGCCTTGAGTCCCTTGGCGTCCCAGGAGCAGACGTCCGGGAGGGTGGCCGCGTCGCCGCGCAGTGCGTGCGGCAGGACCTTGGACTGCGCTGTCCATGCCTCCCGGGACCGGGTGCTGGGGAACTGGCCGGTGACGAGCCCGGGTACGGCGACGACGTCCCATTCCAGGCCCTTGGACTTGTGGGCGGTGAGGACCTTGACGGTGTTCTCGCCGCCGGGCAGTGCGTTGTCCAGACCCTTCTCGTACTGGGCGGCCGTTCGCAGGAAGCCGAGGAAGGCCAGCAGGGTGGCCTCCCCGTCGACCGCCGCGAAGCCGGCCGCGACGTCCAGGAAGTTGGCGAGGGTCTCGCGGCGCCGGGCGGCCAGGGCGTGCGGCGAGGCCGACAGCTCGACCTCCAGGCCGGTGGTGGAGAGGACCCGGTGCAGTACGTCCATGAGCGGGTCGGCCAGTGACCGGCGCAGCTCGCGCAGCTCGGTGGCGAGCCGGGCGTACCGGATGCGGGCCTCGGCCGAGAACGGAAGCTGGTCGTCCTGGTGGCCGCCGGAGTCCAGGAAGGTGTCAAGGGCGTCCGCGAGGGAGATGACCTCGGCGGGGTCGACGCCCTCGACGGCCTCCGCCAGCCGGCGGTCCGGGTCGGTGTCGTCGTCGGGCGAGGCGTGGTGCACCAGGAGACGGGCGCGGCGTCCCAGGAGGGCGAGGTCCCGGGGGCCGATCCGCCAGCGCGGACCGGTGAGCAGCCGGACCAGGGAGGCGTTGGCCCCCGGGTCCTGGAGGACCTCGCAGACGGCGACGAGGTCGGCGACCTCCGGGAGGTGCAGCAGGCCGGACAGGCCGACGACCTCGACCGGGACGTCCCGGTCGACGAGGGCGGCCTGGATGCGGGGGAAGTCGCCGGCGGTCCGGCACAGCACGGCGATCTCCCCGGGGGGCGTGCCGGTCCGGACGAGGTGGGCGAGGGAGTCGCCGAGCCAGTCGATCTCCTCGGCGTGCGTGCGCAGCAGGGCGCACCGGACGGTGCCGTCGCGCTCGGCTCCCGGTGCCGGCCGCAGGGCCTCGACGCCCTCGTGCATGGCGCGCAGGGGGTCGGCGAGACCGTTGGCGAGGTGGAGGAGGCGACCTCCGCTGCGCCGGTTCTCGCTGAGGGAGTAGCGCGTCGCGGGGGTGCCGTCGGCGTGCGGGAAGTGCTGGGGGAAGTCGTCGAGGTTGGCGACGGAGGCACCGCGCCAGCCGTAGATCGCCTGGCACGGGTCGCCGACGGCGGTGACGGCGTGTCCTGTGTCTCCCCCGGGGCCGCTGCCGAAGAGCGCCGAGAGCAGGAGGCGCTGGGCCACGGAGGTGTCCTGGTACTCGTCGAGCAGGACGACCCGGAACTCGTCGCGCAGGAGGGTGCCGACCTCGGGGCGGGTGAGGGCCAGCTCGGCGGAGAGGGCGATCTGGTCACCGAAGTCGAGCAGGTCCCGGCTGCGCTTGGCCTCGCGGTAGCGCCGGGTCAGCCCGAGCAGTTCACGGCGGGCCTCGACGGTCTCGGGGACCTTGCGCAGGTCCGCGTTGGTGAGCTTGGCCCCGGCGAGTGTTCCGAGCAGCTCGGTGTCGTGGCGGGCGAGCTCGTCGGGGCGTACGAGGTGTTCGGCGAGCTCGGCGTCCAGGGCCAGCAGGTCGCTGACGAGGGTGGGGAAGGACCTGGTCAGGGCGGGGTACGGGCCGGGGGCCTCGCGCAGTACCCGGGCGGCGAGCTGATAGCGGGTGGCGTCGGCGAGGAGGCGGGTGGTGGGTTCGAGCCCGATCCGCAGGCCGTGCTCGGTCAGCAGCCGTCCGGCGAAGGCGTGGTAGGTGGAGATGCTGGGTTCACCGGGGGGGTTGTCCGGGTCGATGACATCCGGGTCGGTGACCCCGGCCGCGACGAGGGCCTTGCGGACCCGTTCGGCCAGCTCCCCGGCCGCCTTGTTGGTGAAGGTGAGGCCCAGGACCTGCTCCGGGGCGACCTGGCCGGTGCCGACCAGCCACACCACCCGGGCGGCCATCACCGTCGTCTTGCCGGAGCCGGCTCCGGCCACGATCACCTGCGGGGCGGGCGGCGCGGTGATGCAGGCCGTCTGCTCCGGGGTGAAGGGGATCCCGAGGAGCTCCTTGAGCTGCTCCGGGTCGGTGAGGCGGGAGGACACTCCACAGAGGCTAACCGGCGGCACCGACAACGCCTCCGAGACCGCCGCGGGCGGAACACCGTGGAGCCCGGGGGCCGGCCGGCGGGCTCGGACGTCATTCGACGATGTGCCGGCCCTCGGGCTGCGCGCTGCACGAGGCCCGGAAGGCGCAGTGGGCGCAGTGCTGGCCGGTACTGGGGGTGAACCGTTCGTCCAGGACGCGGCCGGCGGCCGTGGCCAGCAGGTCGGGGACCCATTCCCCGGACAGCGGTTCCTGGCTCTGCACCTTGGGCAGGGCGTCGCCGCCTTCCTTCTTCGGGGCTCCTTGGCGCAGCTGTACGAGTTCGGCGCCACCCGACTCGGGACGGCGGCCGTCGAACACCTCGTCGACGGCGCCTTCCCGGATCGCGAGCTGGTAGACGGCGAGCTGGGGGTGGGCGGCCACCTCGTCCTTGGTGGGGGCCGCCTTGCCGGTCTTGAAGTCGACGACGTACGCACGGCCCTCGGTGTCCTGCTCGACACGGTCCATGGAGCCCCGGATCCGGACGGCGTACTCACCCGCCTCCAGGGTCACGTCGAACGCGTGCTCGCCCGCGACGGGAGTGCGGCCGGCGCGGTCCATGACGTGCCAGCGCAGGAAGCGTTCCAGGGCGTCCCGGGCCTGGTCCTTCTCCTGCTGCGACTTCCAGGGGGCGTCGAAGACGAGGCCGTTCCAGACGGAGTCGAGGCGTTCCATGAGGACGTCCAGGTCGGCGGGCGTGCGCCCGGACGCCACCTCGTCGGCGAGGACGTGGACGACGTTGCCGAAGCCCTGGGCCGCCGTCGCGGGAGCGTCGGCCTTCACCTCGCGGCCCAGGAACCACTGGAGGGCGCAGGTGTTGGCGAGCTGGTCGAGCGCGCTCCCGGAGAGGACCACCGGGTGGTCCCGGTCGCGCAGCGGGACCTCGGAACGCGTCGGTTCGTTCAGCCCCCACCAGCGGTACGGGTGGGCCGCGGGCACGAGGGGGTGGCCCTCGTCGTCGGTGAGCGCGGCGAGGCGGGCCAGCCGGTGGGCGGCGGCGTCGCGCAGGGCCTCGGAGGCGGCGGGGTCGACGGTGGTCGCTCGGAGTTCGGCGACGAGTGCGGCGACCGCGAGGGGGCGGCGGGGCCGGCCGGTGACGTCCCGGGGCTCGACGCCGAGCTCGGTGAGGAACCGGGACGGCTGGTCGCCGTCGTCGGCGGGGGCCTTGACGGCGGTGACGACGAGCCGTTCGCGGGCGCGGGTGGCGGCGACGTAGAAGAGGCGGCGCTCCTCGGCGAGAAGGGCTCCCGGGGTGAGCGGTTCCGCCAGGCCGTCGCGGCCGATGCGGTCCGCCTCCAGGAGCGACCCGCGGCGGCGCAGGTCGGGCCAGAGCCCTTCCTGCACCCCGGCGACGACCACCACACGCCATTCCAGGCCCTTGGACCGGTGTGCGGTCATCAGCCGTACGGCGTCGGGGCGTACGGAGCGCCGGGAGAGGGTGTCGGCGGCGATGTCCTGGGCGTCGACCTCCTCCAGGAAGTTGAGGGCGCCGCGTCCCCCGGTGCGTTCCTCGGCGCGGGCCGCCGCGTCGAACAGGGCGCAGACGGCGTCGAGGTCCCGGTCGGCGTTGCGGCCGGCGGCTCCGCCCCGCAGCGCGGCCCGCTCCAGCCTGCCCGGCCAGGGGGTGCCGTCCCACAGGGTCCACAGGGCTTCCTCGGCGGTGCCGCCGCCTTCGAGGAGCTCGCGGGCCTTGCGCAGGAGCGCGCCGAGGCGCTGGGCCCCGCGGGCGTACGCCGGGTCGTGGGTGACCAGGCGTTCGGGCTCGGCGAGCGCCCGGGCCAGCAGTTCCCCGGAGGGCGGCGGCAGCCGGTTGCCGGCCGCGCGCTCCTCGTCGCGCAGGGCCCGGCCCAGGCGGCGCAGGTCGGCGGCGTCCATGGAACCGAGGGGGGAGGCGAGCAGCGTGAGCGCGGTCTCGGTGTCGAGCGGGCGGGTGCCCTCGGCCGTGTCCGGCGCGGGTGCCTCTCCCGGGGCGGTCGTCCCGTCGCCGTCCCCGGGGGCCTCGGCCTCCAGAGCGTTCGCGCCGGGGGCCTCGTCCCCGGGACGGCGCAGGGCCGCCGTGGCGACCGTGCGCAGCGCGGTCAGCAACGGTGCGACGGCGGGCTCGTGGCGCAGGGCGAGATCGTCCCCGTCCACCTCCAGCGGCACCCCGGCCGAGGTCAGCGCGCGGCGCACGGAAGGCAGGGAACGGCCTCCGGCGCGTACGAGGACCGCCATGTCCCTCCAGGGCACGCCGTCCTCCAGGTGCGCGCGCCGCAGGAGGTCGGCGATGTTCTCCAGCTCGGTGGACGCGGTCGGGTAGGTGTACGTCTCGACCCGGCCGCCCTCCCGCGCGGCGGACAGCTCCCGGTGGGCTCGGACCTTGTCCGAGGGCAGCCGGGTGAGCGGCATCCGGCGGGTGAGCAGCCGGGTCGCGGCGAGCAGTTGGGCACCGGACCGGCGGGAGGTGGTGAGGACGCCGACGGGGGCGGGCGCGCCGTCGAAGCGGCGGAAGGTGTCCGGGAAGTCGAGGATGCCGTTCACGTCAGCGCCCCGGAACGCGTAGATCGACTGGTCCGGGTCACCGAAGGCGATCAGCGTACGGCCGCCTCCGGTCCCGGGGGCTGCCGTACGGTTGCCGGTCAGCGCGTGCAGCAGCCGTACCTGGGAGGGGTCGGTGTCCTGGTACTCGTCGACGAAGACCGCGTCGTAGCTCTCGGCGAGCCGGGACGCCACCTCGGGCCGCTCGGCGAGCAGCACGGCCCGGTGGACCAGCTCCGCGTAGTCCAGGACTCCTTGGGCGTCGAGGACGTCCAGGTACTCCGCGAGGAACTGTGCGGCCGCGCTCCAGTCCGGGCGGCCGGTGCGCCGGGCGAAGGCGGCGAGGGCGTCGGGGCCGAGGCCCAGTTCGCGGCTGCGGGCGAGCACCGCGCGCACCTCGTCGGCGAAGCCCCGGGTGGTCAGGCAGGCCCGCAGTTCGTCCGGCCAGCGCACATGGGCGAGCCCGGACCGTTCCAGGCCGACCTGTCCGGCGAGGAGTTCGCGCACGGCGACGTCCTGCTCCGGCCCGGACAGCAGGCGCAGCGGGTCGGCGAACAGATCGGCGTCCTGGTGGGCGCGGACCAGGGCGTAGCAGTACGAGTGGAAGGTCGTGGCCTGCGGGCCCCGGGCGCCGCCGAGCCGGGTGGCCATGCGGTCGCGCAGCTCCACCGCCGCCTTGCGGCTGAAGGTGAGGACCAGCATCCGGGCGGGATCGGTCCCCGCGGCGACCCGTGCGGCGACCGCCTCCACGAGCGTCGTCGTCTTGCCGGTGCCGGGCCCGGCCAGGACCAGCAGTGGCCCGTCCCGGTGGTCAACCACGGCGCGCTGCGCCGCGTCCAGGAGAGGGGGGGCCACGGAGCCCGGCGGCGTACGCACCAGCCGGTACGCGCCCGGGGCCCGCCGCCGTGCCTGACGGTGCGGGCTGTTCCGGGTGGTGGAGAAGGAGCTCACGTGGATCGCCGGTCCTGGTGGGTGTACTCGGTGTACTCGGTCTGCCCGGAGTCCGGGCACGGCGGGTACGGGAGGAAGGGGGCCCGGTGCCGCGCGCTGACGACGCTACGCGAGCCGCAGGACGGAAAGCGGCGTGCGGACTGCGTCGCTCGTCACGTGACCGCCCGTCCCGCAGGGGACACGCCGGTCCGGACGACGGCGGCCACCGGCCCGGCGCCCCGGTTCGTGCGGTGCGATGGCCGAAGCTGTCACCTGTGAGCTTTCTCGCCCCCGCCCGGGCGCCCGCCGTCGTCCGGACCGACGGCCCCGCCGTCCCATCGGGCACGTCTCATGTCGAGGCGCGGGAGGTGTCCGTCCGCGCCCCGGGATGCCTCGCGCAGCGGGGTGCCCTCCTCGCGGTAGTGGTCCAGGGCGCGCAGTTCGTGGCCGGGCAGCAGCGTGCCGTCGGAGCGCACGACACGCCACCAGGGCGCGGCGGCGCCGTAGAGCGCCATCACCCGTCCGACCTGCCGCGGTCCGCCCTCGCCGAGCCACTCCGCGACGTCGCCGTAGGTCATCACGCGGCCCGGCGGGATCAGGTCCGCGACGTCCAGGACCCGCTCCGCGTACACGGGCAGCTCGGGCGCCTCGGGGGCGTGCCCGGTGGAACCGCCGCTCGTCCGGTCTTCGCTCATCCGGTACATCCTGCCGCACCCCACCGACAACGGTGCGGGTTCGGTGTCACGCTGATCACACAGGGGACACGCGGAGGCAAAGGAGCGTATGTTGCGCTTCGCGCATCCGCGCAATGCACCCTGATGCCCCCGTCTGTCTGCAGGCCGTGCCACCATCGTGCGGGCGGTGACCGGTGATACGAGAACACGAAGAGCAATCCGAGGCGACGAAGGAGCGGGGCGTGCAGCCACCGAAGGCGGCGGACGCCTCAGACGCGGAGCCGCGCCCGGGCGGGGCCGGCACTCCCGGCGCACCGGAGTCCGACGGCACCGGGGAGCCCTCCGGGCGGCCCGCGGCCCCGGGTGACCCGGAGCACCGCCTCGCGGGTTCCACCCTCGCCTCGCCGGCGGCGGCCGCGGACCACGTGTCGGGCGACGAACCTCTGCTGCCCGCCCGCGTGCACCGCCCCTCCGATCTGCTGCGGCTCCTCATCGGCGTCGCCGCCGTCGTCCTGCTCCTCGCCGTCGCCGCGTTCGCCCAGAACACCACCACCGGCCTCGAGAACGACATCTCCAAGGGCACGGACCAGGCGCCCGACCTGCTGATCAAGATCGCCGGGCTGGTCTCCAGCATCGCCGTGCTGCTCGTACCGGTCGCCTTCGCGATCGAACGTCTGATCAAACGTGACGGGCTGCGCATCGCGGACGGCGTGCTCGCCGCGGTGCTCGCCCACGGGGTGACCCTGGCCACCGACCTCTGGGTGGCCAGGTCGGCCCCCGGGACGATCCGGGACGCCCTGACCCAGCCTCAGCCGGGTGACGCGCTCACCGATCCCGTGCACGGCTATCTCGCGCCCGTCATCGCCTATATGACGGCGGTCGGGATGGCCCGGCGACCACGCTGGCGGATCGTGCTCTGGGTCGTGCTGCTCCTGGACGCCTTCGCCATGCTCGTCGGCGGCTACACCACTCCGTTCTCGATCGTCCTGACGGTACTGATCGGCTGGACGGTGGCCTACGGCACGCTGTACGCGGTCGGCTCACCGAACGTACGCCCGACCGGCCAGCACCTCATGGCCGGTCTGCGGCACGTCGGCTTCCGTCCGGTGGCGGCGATGCGCACCGAGGAGGGCCCCGAGAGCATCGACCAGAACGACCGGGGCCGCCGCTACCTCGTCACCCTGGAGGACGGCCCGCCCCTGGACGTGACGGTCGTCGACCGGGAGCAGCAGGCCCAGGGGTTCTTCTACCGGCTGTGGCGCCGGCTCACCCTGCGCAGCATCACCCAGCGCCGCTCCATCCAGTCGCTGCGGCAGGCCCTGGAGCAGGAGGCCCTGCTGGCGTACGCGGCGATCGCCGCCGGGGCCAACGCCCCCAAGCTGATCGCCACGTCCGAGCTCGGCCCGGACGCCGTGATGCTCGTCTACGAGCACATCGGTGGACGCTCGCTGGACGCGATGGAGGACGAGGAGATCACGGACGAGCTGCTGCGCGGCGCCTGGCAGCAGGTGCGGGCGCTCCAGTCGCGGCGGATCGCCCACCGCAGGCTCACCGGGGACGCGATCCTGGTGGACCGCTCCGGGGCGGTGTTCGTGACGGACCTGCGGGGCGGAGAGATCGCGGCCGGTGACCTGATCCTGCGCATGGACGTCGCCCAGCTGCTCACGACGACAGGGCTGCGGGTCGGTGCCGAGCGCGCGGTCGCCGGGGCACTGGCCGTCCTCGGACCGGACGCCGTGGCCGACTGCCTCCCGCTGCTCCAGCCGATCGCGCTCAGCCGCTCGACCAGGGCGACCCTGCGCAGGCTGGCCCGGGAGCGTTCGCAGCGCGAGCGCGACGCGGTGCTGGAGGCCTCGCAGGCGGCCAAGCAGGCCAGGACGCAGGAACAGGGCGCCACGGCGGTCGGCGACCGCAAGGCGGTACGCAAGTCGCTGCGCACGGAGAAGCAGGCCGAGAAACGGGCGATAGACGACGCCCTGGAAGAAGCCCGCGAAGAGGACATGCTGGCCCAGATCCGCCGCCAGGTGCTGCTGATCCGGCCGCAGGCGCCCGTCGAGCCGGTCCGGCTCGAACGCATCAAACCCCGCACCCTCATCAGCTTCATCGCCGGCTCCATCGCCGCGTACTTCCTGATCTCGCAGGTCACCGAGGCGGACTTCGGCGCGGTCGTGGAGCAGGCCGAGTGGGGCTGGGTGGCGGCCGCCCTGGGCTTCTCCGCGCTGAGCTACGTCGCGGCGGCCATGAGCCTGCTGGGCTTCGTGCCCGAGCGGGTCGGGTTCGGCAAGACCGTGCTGGCCCAGGTGGCCGGTTCGTTCGTGAAGATCGTCGCCCCGGCGGCGGTCGGCGGCGTAGCGCTGAACACACGCTTCCTGCAACGCGCCGGAGTGCGCCCGGGGCTCGCCGTGGCGAGCGTCGGCGCCTCCCAGCTGTTCGGACTCGGCTGCCACATCCTGCTGCTCGCCCTGTTCGGCTATCTGACGGGCACGGAACGCACACCCGACTCGCTCACACCCTCCAGGACGGTGATCGCGGGGCTGCTCACGGTCGCCGTGCTGGTGCTCGTGGTGACCGCCATCCCGCTGCTGCGGAAGTTCGTGGTGACGCGGGTCCGGTCGCTGTTCGCCGGGGTCGTGCCGCGCATGCTCGACGTCGTGCAGCGCCCGCAGAAGCTCGTCACCGGCATCGGCGGCATGCTCCTGCTGACCGGCCTGTTCGTGCTCTGCCTGGACGCCTCCATCCGCGCCTTCAGCGGTCCCGACGTCCCCCAGCTCAGCTACGCCAGCATCGCGGTGGTCTTCCTCGCGGGCAACGCCCTGGGCTCCGCCGCCCCCACCCCGGGTGGCATGGGAGCGGTCGAGGGCGCGCTGACCCTGGGTCTGATCGCGGTCGGTCTGCCGAAGGAGGTCGCCGCGCCCGCGGTGCTCCTGTACCGCGTGCTGACGCTGTGGCTGCCGGTGCTGCCCGGCTGGATCTGCTTCAACCAGCTGACCCGGAAGGGCGAACTGTAGGGCGCGTCGCCCGGGAGGCTCGCGGGACACCCGCATGGACCGCGGTTCCGCGCGACCCCGGGCGCTCCGCCCCACGATGGGTCCATGAGGACTACCCCCGCCCTGCGTGCCACCGCCCTTGCCGCCACCGCCACCGTGCTGCTGCCCCTGGCAGCCTGTTCGGACGACAGCGGGGGCGCGGACCGGGCAGGGCCGTCCGTCGCCTCGACGGCGTCCCCCACGAAGACGCCCAAGGATCTGGCGTCCCAGAAGCTCGACTGGAAGCGCTGTCCGGCCCCGAACAACGCCCAGGGCAGCGGCACGGCCCCCTCGCCCCTGCCCGGCGGCACGGCCTGGGAGTGCTCCTTCATGGACGTCCCCCTGGACTACGGCGACCCGGACGGACGGACCATCGAGCTGGCGCTCGTCCGCGCCAAGGCCAAGGACCGGGACCGCCGGCTCGGCTCCCTGGTCTTCAACTTCGGCGGGCCGGGTGCCTCGGGCGTCGCGACCCTGCCCGCCTTCGGCACGGCGTACGACGCCCTGCGCACCCGCTACGACCTGGTGAGTTTCGACCCGCGCGGGGTCGGGCGAAGCGAGGGCGTCCGGTGTTCGGACGACAAGGCGCTCGACGCCCGCTACGAGATGGACGGCACCCCGGACGACGCCAAGGAGCAGAAGGCGTTCGTCGACGACCTGAAGTCCTTCGTCGCGGACTGCGAGAAGAACTCCGGGGAGGAGCTGCCCTACGTCGGCACGACCAACGCCGCCCGGGACATGGACCTCCTGCGCTCGGTCCTCGGCGACGACAGGCTGAACTACTTCGGCATCTCCTACGGGACCGAGCTGGGCGGCGTCTACGCGCACCTGTTCCCCAAGAAGGTCGGCCGTGCCGTCCTGGACGCTGTGGTGGACCCCACCGAGGACGCCGAGAAGTCCGCCCTCGGCCAGGCCGAGGGCTTCCAGCTCGCCCTGGACAACTTCACCGCGGACTGCGCGAAGCGGGACGACTGCAAGCTCCCCGGGTCGACCTCCCAGGAGGTACAGGACTGGATCGCCGACATGCTGCAGAAGCTGGAGCTCAGGCCCGTCCCGGGGCTCGGCGAGCGCGAACTGACGCAGACCCAGGCCACCACGGGCATCGCGTCCGCCCTGTACTCCAAGGAGACCTGGCCCCTGCTCGAACAGGGTCTCGACGAGGCGGACGGCAAGAACGGCGGGCTGCTGCTCGCGCTCGCCGACTCGCTGAACGGCCGCACCGAGGACGGCCACTACGACAACTCCGGCGCCGCCAACACGGCCATCAGCTGCGCCGACTCCGAGCAGCGGTTCACCGTCGAGCAGACGAAGGCGGCGCTCCCCGCGTTCCGCAAGGCGTCCCCCGTCTTCGGCGACTACCTGGGGTGGGGCCTGATGTCCTGCACGGGATGGCCCGTCGCGGGCACCTGGGACACCCCGGACGTCAGCGCCCCGGGCGCGGCCCCCATCCTGGTCATCGGCAACACCGGTGACCCGGCGACCCCGTACGCGGGCGCGAAGGCGATGGCCACCGAGCTGGGCAAGGGGGTGGGCGTCGAGCTCACCTACAAGGGCGAGGGGCACGGCGCGTACAACGGCGGCAGCACCTGTGTGCAGAAGGCCGTGGACGGCTATCTGCTCGACGGCAAGGTCCCGGCCGCGGGAACGGTCTGCGACTGACCGCCGGACGGGTCGCTGTCGGTGGCGCCGATTAGCATGGCCGCACATCGGCCGGTGCGCGCCGGCCGGCTGCGGACGGCCGTGGGCTGCCGCCTTCGGGCCTCGGGGGAGGGACGCGCGTGCGAGCACACGAACGCGCCCGGCGGGCCGTGGCCCTGGCCGTGGCGGGTCTGCTGACGACGGGACTGCTCGCGGGCTGCGACGCCCCGGGCCCCTCGTCCTCCGGTTCTTCGGGCTCCTCCCCGTCCGGCCCGCAGGGCACGGCGTCCGCGCAGCCGGTCTGGGAGCGCTGCCAGGCGCCCGAAGGCGGCAGCGCACCCGGCTCCGCATGGCGCTGCGCCACCGTCGACGTCCCCCTGGACTACGCGAAGCCGGACGGCGCCACCCTCTCCGTCGCCCTGATCCGCAAGCAGGCCACGGACAAGAGCCGGCGGCTCGGGTCGATGCTCTTCAACTTCGGCGGCCCCGGGGGCTCGGGCGTCGGGATACTGCCGCGCGCGGCGGTCGCGTACGGCCGGCTCAACACCCGTTACGACCTGGTGGGCTTCGACCCGCGCGGGGTGGCGGCCAGCTCGGGGGTGCGCTGCCGCGGTGACGCCGAGCAGGAGAAGGCCTACCGCGAGGTCGACATGACGCCCGACACGCCGGCGGAAGAGGCCGCCTTCATGGACGACGGCGCGGACTTCGGGGCCGGCTGCGCCCGCCTGTCCGGCCCGGTCCTCGCCCACGTCGGCACGGCGAACGCCGCCCGGGACATGGACGCGATCCGCCGTGCCCTCGGCGACCGGACGCTGTCGTACTTCGGCGTCTCCTACGGTACGGAGCTCGGCGGGACGTACGCACACCTCTTCCCGGAGCACGTGGGGCGGATCGTGCTGGACGCGGTCGTCGACCCGACGGCGGACGCGGTGGGCCACGCACGCAACCAGGCGATCGGCTTCCAGCGGGCGCTGGACAACTACTTCACGGACCGCGGGGAGGCCCCGGAGGCGGGGACGCGGCGGCTGGAGGAGCTGCTGCGGCGGATCGACGAGGAGCCCTTGCCGACCTCGTCCGGGCGTGAGCTCAACGAGTCGCTCGCCGTCACCGGCATCGTCGCCCCGCTCTACTCGAAGCGGAACTGGCCCTCCCTGACGGCGGCGCTCGCCGAGATCGGGGCCGAGGGCACGGGCGACCGGCTGCTCGCCCTGGCCGACTCGTACAACGGCCGCGACGCGAAGGGCCGTTACGACACCCAGAGCCACTCGCAGCGGGCCATATCCTGCGCCGACACCAAGGCCCGGCCGACGGCCGAGGAGGCCAGGGCCCTGCTCCCGGAGTTCCGGGAACTGTCCCCGGTCTTCGGGCCGTTCCTGGCCTGGGACACCGCCGGATGGTGTGCCGGCTGGCCGGTCGACGGTGAGCGCGACACCCCGGAGGCGAGCGCCCCGGGTTCCCCGCCGGTGCTGGTCGTCGGCACGACCGGTGACCCGGCGACGCCGTACGAGGGGGCGCGCGCGTCGGATGGCGGACGAGCTGGGCGAGGACGTCGGCGTCCTGCTCACCAACAAGGGTGAGGGGCACGGGGCGTACGGCGAGAGCCGGTGTGTGACCTCGCTGGTCGACGCCTACTTCCTGGACGGAGAGGTCCCCGCGGACGGCCGCACCTGCCCCTGAGGCCCGGCGTACGCGAGGGGGCCGGCTCCACGGTGGTGGAGCCGGCCCCCTCGCGTACGACCCGGTACCTCTAGTAGACCGGCTTCTCGGGCTCGATCTGGTTGACCCAGCCGATGACCCCGCCGCCGACGTGCACGGCGTCGGAGAAGCCCGCGGACTTGAGCACCGCGAGGACCTCGGCGCTGCGGACACCGGTCTTGCAGTGCAGGACGATGCGCTTGTCCTGCGGGAGGTCCTGCAGGGCGTTGCCCAGGAGGAACTGGTCCTTCGGGATCAGCTTGGCGCCCGGGATCGAGACGATCTCGTACTCGTTCGGCTCGCGGACGTCGATGATCTCGATCTTCTGGTCCTCGTCGATCCACTCCTTGAGCTGCTTGGGAGTGATCGTGGAACCGGCCGCCGCCTCCTGGGCCTCCTCGGACACGACGCCGCAGAAGGCCTCGTAGTCGATGAGCTCGGTGACGGTGGGGTTCTCACCGCAGACCGCGCAGTTCGGGTCCTTGCGGACCTTCACCTGGCGGTACTGCATCTCCAGGGCGTCGTAGATCATCAGACGGCCGACCAGCGGGTCGCCGATGCCGGCGAGCAGCTTGATGGCCTCGTTGACCTGGATGGAGCCGATGGACGCGCAGAGCACGCCCAGGACCCCGCCCTCGGCGCAGGAGGGGACCATGCCGGGGGGCGGCGGCTCCGGGTAGAGGCAGCGGTAGCAGGGACCGTGCTCGGACCAGAAGACGGACGCCTGGCCGTCGAAGCGGTAGATCGAGCCCCAGACGTAGGGCTTGTTCAGCAGGACCGCGGCGTCGTTGACGAGATAGCGGGTGGCGAAGTTGTCCGTGCCGTCCACGATCAGGTCGTACTGGGCGAAGATGTCCATCACGTTCTCGGCTTCGAGCCGTTCCTCGTGAAGGACCACGTTCACCAGGGGGTTGATCCCCTGCACGGTCTCCTTGGCCGACTGGGCCTTGGACTTGCCGATGTCCGCCTGGCTGTGGATGACCTGGCGCTGCAGGTTCGACTCGTCGACCTCGTCGAACTCCACGATACCGAGCGTGCCGACACCGGCCGCGGCCATGTACATCAGGGCCGGCGAGCCGAGGCCGCCGGCGCCGACACAGAGCACCTTCGCGTTCTTCAGCCGCTTCTGCCCGTCCATCCCGACATCCGGGATGATCAGGTGGCGGGAGTACCTGCGGACCTCGTCGACGGTGAGCTCAGCAGCTGGCTCGACCAAGGGTGGCAGCGACACAGGAACCTCAACAATGCAGGTGGTCGGTTTCTACGTACTTCATCTACGTACGGTTGTTCTCCCGCAACACTGCCACGGGCCTCCTCATTCCGAGATACCGGGTCCGATCCGCGAGACGAATTCGTCCCAGTAGCTGGGCAGCGCCGCGAATGGGTCGGTTTGCCCCTCGGTGCCGTGCCGGTCCGTGAAGAAGATCGTGCCCGCGCCGTGCCAGCGGGCGATGCGCATGGCCTCTTCGAGGTGGGTGCGGGGCACCCCGTGGACGAAGTGTGCGAAGCGGCTCGGCCGGTAGGCGGCGGTCCACTCGGCGACCTGGGACCAGCGGTAGTCGGTCCACCGCCCCCGGAAGGTGACCAGTTGATCGGCGGCCTCGGCGTATCCCGGGTAGGGGTGGGTGCCGTGGCCCAGGACGATCCGCCCGCCGCCGGAGGGGCCCGGGTGATCGTCCAGGAGGGCCGCGAGCGTGCTGGTGAGCCGGCGGACGGCGGGCAGGCCGGGGCGGCCGGCGGGACAGCGGTCGAGGTAGAAGCCGCCGACCTGGTACCAGTCGAGATAGGACCGGGCGTCCGCGATCAGCTTCTTGAAGGGACGGCTCCCGAAGGCCAGGTCCAGGTGGCCCAGCAGTCTGCCCCCGGCGGCCCGGACGGCGTCGAGCGGTGTCTCGTCGCCGAGGGCGCGTTCGCGGGCGTTGCGCAGGCGTCCGGCGGCCTCCAGGCAGTGCGGGTCGGGCCGGGCACCCGGGCCGTTGTCGATGTTGAGCACGGCCCAGTGCAGCGGCGTCCCGGGGCGGTTGAGCTCGGCCCATTCGGTGGGGGCGAGCAGCGGGTGGGCGTAGCCGGGGACGCCGACGCCGACCTGTTCGGCGCCGCCGGCCCGCAGCTCGGTGCCGGTACTGGTCAGATGCGGCACGCCGCCTCCATCCAGATGTCGGCGAGGGACTCCTCCAGGTTGATCCGCGGGCGCCAGCCGAGCCGGTCGCGCGCGGTCCGCACATCCGCCTGCTGCCAGGCTCCGCAGCCGTCGGGGTACGGGGACGGGGTGGCCGAGAGGTGCTCGACGACGGATTCGGCGGAGGCGCGGGGGGCGCCGATGGGGAGCCGGCCGGGCGGCGTGTCCAGCTCGTGGAGCGCCCCGCCGTACCCGGCGACCCTGGCGAGGACGGCCGCGGCGTCGCGGAGGCGTACGGCGCGTCCGGTGCCGATGTTGACGACGCCCTGGGCGGCGGAGAGCGAGGCGGCGTGCACGGCCCGCGCCACGTCCCGTACGTCGACGAAGTCGCGCTGCACACCGAGGCCGCTGAGCCGCAGTTCCGGATCCCCGGACTGGATGGCGCGGCGCATCGTCTCGGCGAGCCTGCCGAGCGGGGACCCCGCCGGGGTGCCCGGCCCGACCGGCGAGAAGACCCGGAGCACGACGGCGTCCAGCCCGGATCCCAGGACGAGTTCGGTCGCGGCGAGCTTGCTGACGCCGTACGGGCCGCCGGGGCGGGGCACGGCGTCCTCGGCGGTGGAGGAGCCGGGCTGCGAGGGCCCGTACTCGGAGGCGCAGCCGACCTGGACGAGGCGGGCGCTGCATCCGCTGCGGCGCATGGCCTCGCAGACGGTGGCCACGGCGACGGTGTTGTGGCGGGTCAGTTCCCGGGCGCCGCCCCGGGTGGCGCCCGCGCAGTTGACCACGACCCCGGGGTGTACGGCGTCCAGGAAGCGGGTGAGCGCCCCCGGGCTGCCTCCGGCGAGGTCGAAGCGCACGTCCGCGTCGTCGCCGCGGCCCAGCGCGGTGAGGTGCACGGCGGGGTCGGCGAGCAGGCGGTCGGCGACGAAGCGGCCGAGGAATCCGTTGGCTCCGAGCAGCAGAACCCTCATCACGCGCCCCCTCGCTGCCGACGGCGGGCTGCCGGTACTGGGGTTTGGGGGGTCATGTCCGGTGTCTCCTTTGAAGAAGGTGTGCGATACGGAAGGTCCGCGGCGTCGGCTCCGCGGCGTGGGAGGGGGCGGTCCGGCTACACGGTGGCGTGGGCGGACGCCCGGGTGAGGGTGACGGAGGCGTGGATCAGCAGCCCGAGGGCGGCGACGCCGCAGGCCAGGGCGGGTACTCCGGCGGTGCCGACGGTGCCGACGAGGAGGTCGACGGGCCGGGCCAGGAAGCCGAGCCCGGGCAGCCGCCCGGCCAGGACCAGGAAGGTGCCGGCCACTTCTACGGTGCAGGCGGCGGCGAGTCCGGTGGCCGCGGGTTCCGGGAAGCCGTGGACGGCCAGCAGCCGGGCCAGGAAGAGCAGGACGCCGAGGGCAGCCGGGGCCGTCAGGGGGCCGCCCCCGTGGCCGAGGCCGGCGAGGCGGAGCAGGACGGTCACCGCGCACAGATGCAGCGCGACGACACCGAACAGCAGGGGGCGCACGCCGGCGCCGAACTCGGCCAGGGCATGGCTCCCGGCCAGCCTGTGACGGGCGCGGACGGCGAAGAGGTGCGCGCACCAGGCGGCGGGCAGTACGGCCAGGGCCAGCCCGAGCAGCGGGGCCGGTGCGGCGGTCCAGTCGCCGTCGGGGCCTCCGCTGATGACCTGGGCGAGCAGGTCGTCGCCGTACACGGCGTAGCCGAGGAGCCAGCAGACGTACAGAGTGACACCCCCCGCGCCGTCCGGTGCCCGCAGGGGGCCGCCGCGCAGGCAGAGCCGGAGCCCGACGAGGACGAGGAGCGCGCCGGCCACCGTGAGGGCGATCCGTGCCTGACCGCCGAGCACCCCTTGGGTGGCCCTGAGCGCACCCGCCGTGGCGAGGCAGGCGGCACCGGGCAGCATGGCGAGCAGCGTCCATCCGGCTCGCCCCTCGGTGCCGGAGCCCGGGCGAGGGGGGCGCGCGGGAGCGGGCCGGGCCGCGCCGGGTACGCGGGCGTAGAGCTCCTCGGCGAGCGAGAAGACGTCGCGGTGCCGGTAGCGGGCGGCGGTACGGTCGGTCAGCCCGTGGGCCTCCAGGCCGGCCGCGATCTCCAGCGGGTCGACGGCCCGTTCGCACAGGTCGCGGTGCCGGTGCATGAGCACCTTCACCGGGTCGACGGGACCGCGCCTGGCACCGGCTCTGCGGCCGGGGTGGTACGCGATCTCGGGCGCCCGCACGGCGGTGCGCACCGCCCCGGGGACGGCGCTGTCCGGTCCCCAGGGGCGCGCGGCGACCTCGCCCGCGCGTCCGTCCAGATCCGGGGTGACGCCTTTCCCGGGCTCGCCCCGGGGCACCCGGCCGGCGAAGCGGGCTCCCTGGGGCGCCCTGTCCGGGCGCGCTCCCTGGGCGGCGCCCGTGGAGCCGCCGTCGGGCGGGAGGCCGCCAGGCACACCGCCCGCCCCCGTCTCCTCCTCCGTCGCGGGGGCGGTTCCGGCGACCGCACCGCGCTCCTGGCCGGTCCCGGGCCCCGGACGGCCGCCGCGGGGGCGGGAGCCGCCCCGGGCCACGTCAGGTCCCTCCAGGCCGTCGGCCGCCGACGGCGCCCCGTCTCTCGGCGCCCGCCCGGCCCATTCCGGTACCCGCGTGCCGGCGGTCCGGGCGGGCGCCTTCGCGTCGGCGGCCGCGTCGACCGCCGGTGCGGCGAGCGGCCCCGGGGCCGTCTCGCCGGACCGGGCGGGTCCCGGGGCAGGGGTGTCGGCCGGTCGGCCCATGGGACGTCCTCCGTGGTCATGCATGGCTGTTCCCCGTGCCGGGTGCGCCCGCGCACACGCCCTCCGCCTCCGCGCCGGCGGCCCAACTGGGCACCCGTGAAGCCCCGGGGGCCACCGGGGCCGGTGGCAACTGCCCCAGCACATGGGCCTCCGGGGGCGTGGCGAACGGCCGTGGCGGGCCGGTGAGCTGCGCCCGTTCCGCCTCCGCCGCCCAACGCGCCGGGGCGTGCGCCACCAGGTCCAGGTAAATGCCGCGGAAGGCGGCGAGGTTCTGTTCGACGGTGAAGAGTTCGAGCGCCCGGGCGCGCGCCGCCGCACCGAGACGTGCACGGCGCTCGCGGTCGCGCAGCAGCGCGATGCAGGCGTCGGCGAGCGCCCTCGGGTTACGCGGGGGCACCACCAGCCCCGTACCGCCCACGACTTCCACCACGGCGCCGACGTCCGTCGAGACGGTGGCCCGTCCGCAGAACATCGCCTCGACCAGGCTGACGGGGAAGCCCTCGACCACGCTGGACAGGACGACGACTCCGCCCGCCGCATAGGCCTCCGCGAGGTCGGGCACCTCCGGTCCGCCGATCTCCTCGAAGGTGACGGGGCTGTCGCCGACGGCGTGGGCGTCGGTGGCCTCGTCCGGGAAGAGCTGGGCGGCGAGCGCCGTGCAGTGGGCCAGGTACGCGTCGCCCTCGTCCCCTGGGGCCGGGGCGCCGAAGATGCGCAGCCGGGCGTCCGGCTCGGCACGGCGCACCTCGGCGAAGGCGTGCAGCAGGCCGATCAGGTCCTTGGCCGGCTCCATCCGTCCGATCCACACCAGCGTGCGCGGGCCGCCGTGGTCGTCGGCCTCCCCCACGCCTCGGAACCGCTCCGCCTCCATCCCCGGGTAGACCGTGCGCAGAGCGGCGCGGTCGGCCCCGCAGCGCTCCTGCCAGCGGCGGACGTGGGTGTTGCCGGGCGTGATGACGGAGGCCTGCCGGTACACCTCGCAGGCCAGCCGGCCGTGGAAGGCGGCCAGCAGGGCGCGCACCGGAGCACGGAACGGGGCATCGGGCGCCGCCAGGTAGTGGGCCCGCAGCGGCACCTGGTGCTCCGTCACGAGCAGCGGCACCCCGAAGAAGCGTTTGGCCAGCAGCCCGGGAAGGGATGCGGCACCGCCGGAGGCCGCGTGGCACAGGTCGACCGCACCGAGGCTCTCCTCGCCGTACCAGTCGAGGGAGAGGGGGCGGAGGGCGCGTTCCAGCTCCACCGCGAAGGCGAGGTAGTCGGGGACGGTGGCGCCCTGGACCGTCCGCCCGGCTCCAGGGGCCCGGCAGGCCGACTCGACGATGCGTACGGTCGCCTCGGAGCGCAGGGCCGTGGACAGTCCGCCACGCTCCCTGGCCAGTTCGGCGAGGCCGTAGAGGCCTTCGGTGAAGGCGTCCGCCGCCGGGCCACCCGGCTCCCCCGTCTCCGCCCCGGCGCGGAGCGAACCGACGAGCGCCGTCACGTGCGCCGTGAAGCGCCGTCGGTCACGGCGGCCGTACGCGCGCCCCAGGCCGGTGGCGAGCCTCCCCGTCAGTCCTCGCGGCGGCCCCGTCCGGCGGGTGCCGGTGCCGGAGGTCCACAGCGGAGCCGTCCGGACGCGGCCGATCCCGTCGGGAAGCCTGACCCATCCCTGCTGTTCCTGACGGGCGGAGCGGCTGAGCGCGTAGAGGTCGAACTCGTGCTGGGGCAGGCCGCGTACGAGACGGTCGCACCAGAGCCTGGACTCACCCGTCGCATACGGATAACCACCGTCCGTGAGGAGTCCGATCCGCACGAGTACACCCCCGATCTCCCTTGTGGACGGCCGACGTTGATCGGCGGCCGGCAGCGGGACGACCGTAAGCGGATACGCCGGTGGTGCGACGGACGGTTGTCCGTCGCACCACCGAAAGGGGTGAACCGGCGTAACTTTCCCGCCCTCGTCGCGTTCAGTCGCGAGAGGAGGTGCCTTGGTCACACGGAGTCAGGCAGCGGCCAACTCTTCGCGGGCCGCGGCACCGGGAGTCATTTCCCGGGGTACACCCAGGGGTTGGGCAGGCACTTGATGCCTTCGAGGTCCAGCGTCTTGGTCTGCTGCTGCATCACGGGGGCGAGGGCACCCGGGGTCCGACAGCTCTCGTGGTTGTGTCCGAGCCGGTGGCCGACCTCGTGGTTGATCAGCATCTGTCGGTACGTCAGGAGCTTGTCCGGACCGAACGTCGAGGCGCCCTGCGCCCAGCGGTACGCGTTGATCATCACGCGGTCGGTGGCGGCGGAGTCGCAGGAGACGTTGTCCTCGGTGGTGTCCAGACCGGACTTCTCGCACCAGAGGGCGGTGGTGCCCGGACTGGCGAGGGTGATGACGAAGTCCGGCTCCCCCGAGGAGATGCGCTCGAAGGTCATGGCACCGTTGTGCGCCCAGCTCCGGTCGTCGTTGAGCGTCTGCTGCACGGCCTCGGCGAAGAGCCCGGCGTCGAGACCGAGACCCTTCTCGACATCGATGCGGTACCGGTGTTTGTGCCCCTTGCCGGGCGCCTTCGCGAGCCCCGGGACCGCTTCGAACGCCCCGGAGGCCGTCAGGTCCGGGGCGAGCGGGTAGGGCTCGGCCATCTTCTGGGCGTACGAGAGGGGCTTGACCCCCGCCCGCTGCGCCTGCGGGGCCGGCCGTTCGTCGTGGCGGGAGACGTCCTGGGACGCGTCCCGGTCGACCTCCGAGGCACCGGGGCCGCCGGAGGCGCTCCCGGAGTCCTGCGCCACCTGCCCGGCCACCACGACCGCGAGCACCGTGGTGACGGCCGCGGCCGCGATACCCGTGAAGGCGCGCCCCTTGCCGCCCTTGGAGTCCCGGGGGGTGCCACTGCCGTCCTCGGCACCGTCCGGCTCGGTGGCGGCCCCGGGGGCCTCCTCGGACGCCTCGGACGCGTCTTCGCGACGGGGGGCCTGCCCGGAGGGGGACGGGCCGGTGTCGAACGCCTCGACGAACTCCCTGCGCGGGCCCGGTATGAGCGGGGCACCGGCCGCGGGATCGGACGCCGCGGTGCGCCGGGTGGCGGCGCGCTGCGCGGCCTGCTGGGCGGTCAGCTGACGGGCCACCGCCTGCCGGGCGTAGGCGTCCTGGCTCCGTCCGGCCCGCCCCTGCGTCCCGTCGTGCCGGGGCTGCGGGCCGGTCCCCCAGCCGCCGCCCGGCTCACGCTGTTCGGGGTGCCCGCCGCGCACGGGCGGTGCGTCGTGGAACGGGGTGTGGCCGTCCCCCGCGGGCGGGGTGGCGGTGTCCCGCCTGCGCCTGCCACGGCCCGGCCCGACGCCGTCCGCACCCCCCTCGCCGCCTGCTGCGGCCTCGCGCCCCGTGGCCTCAAGGCCCTTACGGCTGTGTCGTCCCACGCCCCGGATCAGCTCCCGCCGCGTTCGTCGAGCAGTTCCCGGAACGCCTGGGCGATCGCCTCCGGGTACTCCATCATCGCCACGTGCCCCGCGTCGGGCAGTGTCAGCAACCGCGAGTCCCGAAAGGCCGCGGACGCCCTGCGCGCCATCCGGTACGAGACGAGCTGGTCCCTACCGCCGTACACGAGCAGGGTCGGTGCCAGCACCCGCTCCGCCTGGCGCCACAGTCCGTGCTGTCCGCCCAGGGTGTAGGCATCGACGATGCCCCGGGCCGAGCGCGTCATGGCGTCCCAGAAGTACGGCAGTTCCAGTCGCCGCTCCATCTCTGCCACCGCATGACGGAAGGCTTCCTCGGAGACACGTGCCGGATCGCCGTAACAGAGTGCCATGACACCACGGGTGCGCTGCTCCGCCGTCCACTCACGGGTGAGCCGGGCGAACAGGGAAGCGACGCCCGGGAGTGCGAGAAGTCCGGTGGGTACGGCGGGCCGCTGCACCCGGATCTCCGGCAGGGCCGGGGAGACGAGCGTCAGCGTGCGCACCAGGTCGGGCCGCGCGGCCGCGACCCGGGTGGCGACGGCGCCCCCCAGGGAGTTGCCGAACAGGTGGACGGGGCCGCGCCGTTCCGCGTCGAGCAGCCGGATCACGGCCCTGGCGTGCCCCGCGATCGAGTAGTTGCCGTCGTCCGGCGGCGGGGAGTCGCCGAAGCCGGGCAGGTCGACGGCCTCGCCGTCCACCACGTCGGCCAGCAGGGGCATGAGCGCGGACCAGTTCTGCGAGGAACCGCCGAGCCCGTGCACGTAGAGCGCCGGGGCGAGCCCTTCCTCCGCGCCGGGGCGGGAACGGACGGCCAGGGTGAGGCCGGGCAGTTCCACGTTGCCCAGTTCCTCCCCCTCCGCGACCCTGACGGCGCTGACCGTGGGGGCCACGGCGGCAGCGGCGGCGGCACGGGCCCCGGACAGCTCGGTCGAAGACATGCGGCAATGTTACGAGACGATCACGTGCCGATTCATGTGTTCGCGGTCACAGGCCGCATAGCATCTCCCCGGTGTTGCTCCTAGGCTGCAAGAGAAGGAAGGGAGCACATATGACGGTCGACCCCACCGATCCGGAGACCTTCGAGGACACCCCGTCCGAGGACGAGCCGGACCAGGAGGCCCCCGAGGCCGACACCGCGGAGCAGCGCACCGACGTCCGCCCCGAGCGCGACGAACCGCTCACGGACATCGACCCGAACGCCGCCGACGAGGCGGATGCGGCGGAACAGGCTCGCGTCGTCCCACAGGATGAGGACGATTACCGGTAGTACGTTCCGCTTTGTCGCATCATCCGACGGATACACGGCTGTCGCAGCCGTCCGGTCCGTGAAATTCTGCGTCCGCGCCGCGCGCACCCGGGTTACTCAAAAGTACGATGTCCCCATGGCGCGGCGTGCACGGAACGGCTGTGTCGGACCACGAATTTGGGAGGCGGCGTGACAGCCATCGAGCAGACCGAGGCGGCGCGCCCGCGGGGCACCCGGCTGCCCCGCCGCGCCCGACGCAATCAGCTGCTGGGCGCCGCGCAGGAGGTCTTCGTCGCGCAGGGTTACCACTCGGCGGCGATGGACGACATCGCGGAGCGGGCCGGGGTGAGCAAGCCGGTGCTCTACCAGCACTTCCCCGGCAAACTGGAGCTCTATCTCGCCCTGCTCGACCAGCACTGCGAGTCGCTGCTGCAGGCGGTCCGTACCGCCCTGGCCTCGACGACCGACAACAAGCTGCGCGTCGAGGCGACGATGGACGCCTATTTCGCGTACGTCGAGGACGAGGGAGGGGCCTTCCGCCTGGTCTTCGAGTCGGACCTGACCAACGAGCCCGCCGTGCGCGAGCGGGTCGACCGGGTCTCGCTCCAGTGCGCGGAGGCCATCTCCGACGTCATCGCGGGCGACACCGGGCTGTCCAAGGAGGAGTCCATGCTCCTCGCGGTCGGTCTCGGCGGTGTCTCCCAGGTGGTGGCGCGCTACTGGCTGTCCAGCCGGTCGGGCATCCCCCGGGACACCGCGGTGCAGCTGCTGACCTCGCTGGCCTGGCGCGGTATCGCGGGGTTCCCCCTGCACGGCACCGACCAGAGCTGATCCGGACTCCCGGCAGGGCGAGGATTCGCACGCGCCGTCCTCGCCCCGGCACTCACCGCGTCGTCGACGGGTGCCGGTGTTCGCTCCCGGCGTTGCCGGTCGACCCGTGGTCCGTCCCTTGACCGGGCTAATGTGTGCTGCGTACGGCGCGGTTCACCGCGCAGAGACGGACCGTCGGAGGGACATAGCCGTGGAGGTCAAGATCGGGGTCCAGCACACGCCCCGGGAGATCGTTCTGGAGAGCGGACTTTCCGCCGAAGAGGTCGAGAGTGCGGTCGGCGAAGCGCTCAGCGGCAAGGCGCGGCTGCTCAGCCTCACGGACGAGAAGGGCCGCAAGGTCCTGGTGCCGGCCGACCGGATCGCGTACGTGGAGATCGGCGAGCCCGCCACCCGGCGGGTGGGGTTCGGCGCGCTGTAGACCGCGCGCCCGAGCGGACAGCGGCAGAAGAGGAAGAGGCCTGGCGGCTGTCCGCCAGGCCTCTTCCCGGTTTCGTCCCGGCCGTCGCTCGGTGGGGTTCGGATGGCTCCGTGGAGGGTTGTGTTCCGCAGGCCAGGGGTAGGACGGCCTACGACCGACATGCCCGTCACGCCATCAAGCGAGGTGACCTCAGTGCTCTGGGAACCCATCAGCTCCGTCGTGCTCGGCCTCGTCCTGTCCTGGGTCGCGCTGCGCTCGCTGCCCGGCCGGCTTCCGTCCGCCAGGGCGGTGTTCGTCACCGGTGCGCTGGGCTCCCTCTTCGGCGCCTACCTCACGCACTCCACGGTGGGGCCGGGCCACGTCCTGGCGATCCCGGTCGGCGCCGTGCTCGTCGGGGCGGTGACCGTGTCCCTGCTGATCCGCCCGCGCGGCCGCCGGCCGGTGCGGTCGGTGACGGCGCAGTAGCCGGCGGGCGGGCGGCAGGTCAGGCCGCGAGTCCGAGCGCGGCCATCCGCTTGGTGTGCGCCTCGGTGATCCGGGAGAACATCCGTCCGACCTCGGCGAGGTCGAAGCCGTCCGCCACACCGCCCACCAGCATCGTCGACAGCGCGTCGCGGTCGGCGACGACCCGCTGGGCCTGCGAGAGCGCCTCCCCCATCAGCCTCCGCGCCCACAGGGCGAGCCTGCCGCCCACCCGGGGCTCCGCCTCGATGGCACCGCGGACCTTCTCGACGGCGAAGTTCCCGTGGCCGGTGTCGTCGAGCACCGCGAGGACGAGGGAGCGGGTGTCCGTGTCGAGGCGGGCCGCGATCTCACGGTAGAAGTCACTCGCGATGGAGTCCCCGACGTACGCCTTGACCAGGCCTTCCAGCCAGTCCGAGGGCGCTGTCTGGCGGTGGAACTCGTCCAGCGCCTTGCCGAACGGCTCCATGGCGGCGGCCGGGACCTCGTCGATCGCGGTGAGCCGGTCGGTCAGCTGCTCGAAGTGGTGGAACTCGGCGGACGCCATCCGCGCCAGCGCCGCCTTGTCACCGAGGCTCGGGGCGAGTTTCGCGTCCTCGGCGAGCCGCTCGAAGGCCGCCAGCTCCCCGTAGGCGAGCGCGCCGAGCAGGTCCACCACCGCGGCGCGGTACTGGGGGTCGGCGGAGGCGGTTGCCCAGTCCTGGGCGGCGATCCCGGTGGGTGAGGGGGCTCCGTCGATTGCTTCCGTGGCGTTGTCTGGCGTCTCCATGGAGCGCAGAATAGCCCGCTCGTGCGGGGGCGGAAGGCCGCGGTCAGCCGGATACATCACACCGTTCCCATGAATTCGCCCAACACACATGCGCGAATCCGGGGTACAGTGGTATTGCGCTTACTGAGCATTTTCCTGTGCCCGGAGCGCGACCTTGAATGAGGATGCCCGGTCGGTGGCCCGATCGGCTCCGACCCGACAGCCCTCCACGCGGGGCGTACGACACGTACGACCGCAGATGAGGGGCCCCCTCAGCGGCACGAGCGCTCGAGCGACGGCAGTGGTCCCGCGCCACCCGGCCCATCCACGGCCGGATGACCAACCCAGGCACGGTTGGACCCCCAGCGTTCGCCTCGGGCCGCGTCTCACAGAAGAGGCAGCACCCTGACTACGTTCCGCGACCTCGGAATCCTTACCGAGACGGCCGAAGCCCTCGAGGCGGTCGGCATCACGTCCCCCTTCCCCATCCAGGAGATGACGCTCCCCGTAGCGCTCTCCGGCTCCGACGTCATCGGCCAGGCCAAGACCGGCACCGGCAAGACGCTCGGCTTCGGCCTCCCGCTCCTGGAGCGGGTGACCGTCCCCGCCGACGTCGAGGCGGGCCGGGCCACGCCCGACCGGCTGACGGACGCGCCGCAGGCGCTGATCGTCGTCCCCACCCGCGAGCTGTGCCAGCAGGTCACCAACGACCTGCTCACCGCCGGCAAGGTCCGTAACGTCCGCGTCCTCGCGATCTACGGCGGCCGGGCCTACGAGCCGCAGGTCGAGGCCCTCAAGAAGGGCGTCGACGTGGTCGTCGGCACGCCGGGCCGACTGCTCGACCTGGCGGGCCAGCGCAAGCTCGACCTCTCGCACATCCGCGTCCTGGTCCTCGACGAGGCCGACGAGATGCTGGACCTGGGCTTCCTGCCCGACGTCGAGCGCATCATCACCATGCTTCCGGCGAAGCGCCAGACCATGCTGTTCTCGGCGACCATGCCGGGCGCGGTGATCTCGCTCGCGCGCCGCTACATGTCCCAGCCGACACACATCAACGCCACGTCGCCCGACGACGAGGGCACGACCGTCAAGAACACGACGCAGTTCGTGTACCGGGCCCACTCGATGGACAAGCCCGAGATGGTCTCCCGCATCCTCCAGGCCGAGAGCCGCGGGCTCGCGATGATCTTCTGCCGGACCAAGCGGACGGCCGCCGACATCGCCGAGCAGCTGGAGCGGCGCGGCTTCGCCTCCGGCGCGGTCCACGGCGACCTCGGCCAGGGCGCCCGTGAGCAGGCGCTGCGCGCCTTCCGCAACGGCAAGGTGGACGTCCTCGTCTGCACCGACGTCGCCGCTCGCGGCATCGACGTCGAGGGTGTGACGCATGTCATCAACTACCAGTCGCCCGAGGAGGAGAAGACCTACCTCCACCGCATCGGCCGCACCGGCCGCGCGGGCGCCAAGGGCACCGCGATCACGCTGGTCGACTGGGACGACATCCCGCGCTGGCAGCTGATCAACAAGGCGCTGGGCCTGAACTTCCCGGACCCGGTCGAGACGTACTCCACGTCCCCGCACCTGTACGAGGACCTCGGCATCCCGGCGGGCACCAAGGGTGTGCTGCCGCGTGCCGAGCGGACCCGGGCGGGTCTGGGCGCGGAGGAGATCGAGGACCTCGGCGAGACCGGTGGCCGCGGCCGCAAGTCCGCCGCGACGGCCCCCGCCCCCCGCGAGGAGCGGGCTCCGCGCACGCCGCGCCAGCGTCGTCGTACGCGGGGCGGCTCCACCGTGGCCGAGGACGCCGCGTCCGTACCGGCGCCTTCCGTCGAGGCGGACGGCGACGACACGGCGCAGCCGCGCACCCCGCGTCGCCGCCGCCGTACCCGCGTCTCCCTGGCCGAGGGTGTGGCCGAGGCGGGCGTGGCGGTGGCGGAGGCTCCGGCCGAGGCGGAGGCCCCTGCCGCACCCGCGGTGGAGGACGAGCAGGCCGAGGCCAAGCCGCGTCGCCGCCGTACCCGCGCCGCCGCCCCCGAGGCGGTGGCCGAGGCACCGGTCGCGGCCGAGCCCGCGCCGCGTCGCCGCCGTACCCGCGCCGCCGCCCCCGAGGTCGTCGAGGAGGCGCCGGTGGCCGAGGCGAAGCCGCGTCGTCGTACCCGTGCGGCGGCGCAGCCCGCCGCCGAGGCGGTTGTCGACTTCCAGACCGTGGCCGTCGCCGCGGCCGTGGCGGAGCCCGTGGCCACCCGGCCGCGTCGCCGCCCGCGCGTCGTCAAGCCCGTTGTCGACGAGGTCGACTTCCAGATCGCCCCGGTCTCCGAGCCGGTGACCGAGACCCGTCCGCGCCGCCGCAGCCGCGCGGCGGCCAAGCCGAAGACCGAGGCGGTGGCTTCGGTCTCCGCCGTGGCCGAGGACGCGGCGGCCCCGGCGAAGCCGCGGCGCCGCCGGGCGACCACCGCGGCGAAGGCCGAGAGCGCGCCGGTGTCCGAGGCGGTCGTCGGCGAGGACGCGGCGCCCGCGAAGCCGCGCCGCCGCCGTGCCCGCGCGACGGCGTCCGCCGACTCGGCCGAGAGCTGATCCCACCGCATCCCCTCCAGGGCCCCGGCCCCGCACATCGCGGGTCCGGGGCCCTGTGCGTGCCGCCGCGCACCCCGCCGGTTTCGAGCGGCCTCTGCCCCCGTCCGTCGGCGGCGCGCTGGGCCCGGCGATAGCCTCGGTCCATGAGTCGGCCGCCCACCTTCACCCCGCCCCCCTGCGCCCGAGCCCGCGTGCTGCGCACCTCGCGCGGCGATTTCGCCGTGCTGGACTCGGCGCCGCGCTCCCCGGCTCACGCCACCGCCCTCCTGCTGCCGGGGTACACCGGCAGCAAGGAGGACTTCATCGCATTGCTCGAACCCCTGGCGGACGCCGGGTTCCGGGTGGTCTCGGTGGACGGCCGCGGGCAGTACGAGACCGCCGGTCCGGACCGCCAGGAGGCCTACGCGCAGGCGGAGTTGGCCCGTGACGTGCTGGCGCAGGCCGAGGCCCTCGGCGAGGCCGGCGGCGTCCATCTGCTGGGGCACTCCCTCGGCGGGCAGATCGCCCGTGCCGCGGTACTGCTCGACGCCGCGCCGTTCCGCTCGCTGACCCTGATGTCGTCCGGGCCCGCCGAGATCGTCCCGGCCCAGCAGAAGAAGGCGCGGATGCTGAGCGACGCGCTGGCGGGGCTGACCATGGACGAGGTCTGGACGGCGATGCGCGCCCTGGACCCGCCCGAGGACGCCGACACGGGAGGCGGCGAGGACCTCCGCCGCCGCTGGCTGCGCCACCATCCGGCGCAGCTGATCGCCACCGGCGCCCAGCTCTCGGCCGAGCCCGACCGGGTGGACGAGCTCGCCGCGCTGGGGCTCCCGGTCCACGTGGTCTCGGGCGAGCGCGACGACGTCTGGCCCGTGCCGTCGCTGGACGCGATGGCACGGCGGCTGGGGGCCCGGCGCACCGTGATCGAGGGTGCCGAGCACTCCCCGAACACGGCCAGGCCCGGCCCGACGGCGGCCGCGCTCGCCGCGTTCTGGAACTCCCTCTGACCGACCCCGGGTCCGGGGCCCCGGGTCCGGGTCAGTACTGCGCCTGGAGGTGCTGCCAGAAACCGTCGCGCAGGGCGCGCCGTAGGTGGGCGTGGCCGCGGAGCGAGTGCTGGAGCAGCCGTTCGGCTTCGACCAGCAGGTCCTGGTCGACGGACCCGGGGAGGTAGGGATGGCCCGGCAGCAGATCGGCCAGGGACTCCCTGCCGCGTGCGGAGAGCCAGCCTGCGGCGATCTGCGCACCGACGAAGCGCACGTCCTCGCGCCCGGGGGCGGGGCTGTCGTCCTCGTACATCGTGACGGGGCGCCGGGTGACGTACGGGCGGCAGAAGTCGAGGTCGAAGGTGCGCTGGCTGTCGACCTCCCAGAGCAGCGGCTCCGCCTGGTTGCGCCCCTCCCCCGCCTCGATGCCCCAGAGGTGGACGCGGGCGCCGTAGCCCTGCGCCGCTTCCACCGCGGAGACCAGGTCCTCGTCCCCGCCCACCAGGGCCGCGTCGCTGATCGCGCGGTGCCGGGCGAGCGATTCGAGGTCGGAGCGGATGAGTGAGTCGACGCCCTTCTGCTGGTTGTTCGCGTTGAGGTTGCCGAGTCTGACCTTCACGTCGGGGAGTTCGGCGATGGACTGCTGCTCGACGGTGTGGATCCGGCGTCTGGCCCCGTCGTACCAGTAGACGCGCAGCAGCCTGCTGTCCGCGAAGATGGTGCGGGCCTTGTCGATGAAGGCCTCGATCAGCCCTTCCGCGTCGAGGTCGAAGGACCGGCGGTCCTCCGTGCCGGTGACGAGCAGTCCGGCGGCCGCGTAGACGTAACCCGCGTCCACGAAGATCGCGTGGGTGGAGGGTGTCTTGGACACCTCGGCGAGTACGCGCTGGAGCAGTTCGTTGGTGCGGTCCAGCCGCTCCCGGATGCCGGTGTCCGCGTCCGGCTGCGGGTCCGTGGGATTCATGCGGCCCTCATCGGCTGCACATGGTTCATTACCGACGGGTACTTAGGCATCCAAAAAATTTCCTTAGCATAGGGAATGTTTGCAGTCAGCAAGCCGTTGTACCCCTTGTGGAGCGCGAGCCGGAGACGGCTTGTGCTCCCATCCTTGCGGACGGCCCACCCGTCCGATACAGCAGTTCTCCAGCAGGAGGATCAGACGAAGGGAAGCCATATGCGCTTCGAGATCACGCGACTCGACGACGTCGACGGTACCGCCGTGGACAGCACCGTCGTGGACGCCGCCTCCGTCAACCGGATCGTGCAGCAGGCCGCCGCCATAGGCCAGCGCATCCTGATCCGGCCGGCCGACACGCCGGCTTCGTAACACCGTGCGCCGCCCCGCGCGGTCGAGTTGAACGACGCGCCCCCGTCCGGAAGGATTCCGGACGGGGGCGCAGTGGTGTCCGGGGTCAGGAGTTCTGGATGACCTGGGTGACGCCGTTGATGATCTGCTGGACGGCGATGGCGGAGAGCATCATCCCGGCCAGCCGTGTCACGAGCACGACCCCGCCGTCCTTGATCACGCGGATGATGAGCAGCGAGTAGCGCATCGCCAGCCAGAGGACCACGTGCATGGCGACGATCGCCGACCACACGGACAACTGGCCGCCGACACCGTCCGCGTGCTGCACGGCGAGGATCACGGAGACGATCGCGCCGGGCCCGGCGAGCAGCGGCATCCCCAGCGGTACGAGGGCCACGTTGACGTCCTTGGTCTGCGTCGGCTCGTCCGTCTTGCCGGTGAGCAGGTCCAGCGCGATCAGCAGCAGGAGCAGTCCGCCCGCGATCATCAGCGCCGGCACGGAGACGTGGAGGTAGTCGAGGATCTGCTGGCCGAGCACGCCGAACACGGCGATCACGCCGAAGGCCACGGCGACGGCCTGGAGGGCCATCTTGCGCTGCACCTTGGCAGGCCGCCCAGCGGTGAGGGCCAGGAAGATCGGGGTGATTCCGGGCGGATCCATAATCACAAAAAGGGTGAGAAAAAGGGATCCGAAGACAGCGACGTCGAACACGGTGAGCCTTGCGAGAGGAGGAGGGAGGAGCGGGTCGGGACGGGAGGCGCACACGCCGGGGCCGCAGGACGCGACCGGGCGCACAGAAGTGCGGCAAGAGGTGACGCGGAGGAACGGGGTGCGCGGGGAGCGCGTTACGCCTGGCGGTCTCCGCCGGCGCCCGGCACCGGGAAGGCTCCCGTGGCACGCCGGGTGATCTCCCCGTAGATCTCCGGGTCGGTCGTGTACTCGCCGATCCGGACGGTCTTGCGGGTGCCGTGGTAGTCGCTGGACCCCGTGGGCAGCAGCTCCAGCTCGGCGGCGAGGGCGCGCAGCCGGGCCCGGGTGGGCGCGTCGTGGTCCATGTGGTCGACCTCGATGCCGTCCAGCCCGGCGGCCGCCAGGTCCGCGATCACGGATTCGGGCACCACCGCGCCGCGCTTGACGGCGAGCGGGTGGGCGAAGACGGTGACGCCGCCCGCGGCCTTGACCAGCCGGACCGCGTCGAAGGGGTCGAGCTCGTGCTTCTCGGCGTAGGCGCGGCCGCCGTTGCCGAGCCAGGCCGGGGTGAACGCGTCGGAGACCGAGTCCACCACGCCGAGCTCGACGAGGGCGCTGGCGACGTGCGGGCGGCCGACCGAACCGTCCCCCGCGATCCGCGCGACCTGCTCCCAGGTGACCGGGACGCCGATCTCCTGGAGCTTGCGCACCATGGCCTTGGCCCGGGGCACCCGGTCGTCCCGCACCAGCTCGCGCTCGCGGGCCAGTTCGGGTTCGGCGGGGTCGAAGAGGTACGCCAGCATGTGCAGGCCGACGCCGTCGACGCGGCAGGAGAGCTCGGCACCCGGGACGAGCGTGAGCCCTTCGGGGAGGGCGGCGGCCGCCTCCGCGTGACCGCCCACCGTGTCGTGGTCGGTGAGGGCGACGACGTCGAGGCCCGCGGCGGCGGCCCGGGCCACCAGCTCGGCGGGGGTGTCCGTACCGTCCGACGCGGTGGAGTGGGTGTGCAGATCGATGCGCACGACGCGGACTCCGGTGCTGGTGGACGGACAGGGGGACGCTCAAGGATAACCGGCGCGCGCCCCCGCCCGGGCCCTCCGGGCCGCCTTCCGCATCACACCCCGGGCCCGGAACCCGGGCGCCGCGGGCCGGCCCGACGGCGTCCGGTTCCCCGGGGCCCGGCCGCGGTCAGGGGCGGTCGAGCAGCCGGGGGGTGAGCGCCCCGCAGGGCACGAGGTCCACCTCGGCGCCCGCGTCGCGCAGATCGGTGAGCACCAGTTCGTCGTACATCAGGAGTCCGGACTGCTCGGGCCAGACGATCGCCCAGAGCCAGAGGCCGCAGGCCTCGCCGGCGAAGACCGCGCGGTCGGCCGGGGCGTTCCTGACGTGCCAGAGCGGGGTGGGCCGTCCGGCTGCGAGCACCTTGGCGTCCGGGGGCCCGTCGACGCGGAGCCCCGCGCCCGGATCGGGGCCGTCGACACCGGCGTAGCGCGCGCCCAGCCCGACTCCGAGCTCCTCCGCGACCAGCACCAGCTCGCCCATGCCACCGAGCGGTCCGGGCCCGGTGCAGGCGACGGCGGTGGCCCGGCCCCCGCTGCGGTCGTCCCCCGCGTACGCGGCACCCGTGAGCAGCCAGCCCACCGGGAGCGGCCAGGGCATCCACACCGGCACCTCGGACCGGTGCACGACGACGCCGAGCGATTCCACGCTGGGCGGGATCACCGGCTGCATCGGGTGGACCTGGCCGTGTGCGTCACACTGCCAGGAGTCGGCGAAGAGACCGGGCGGCCTGACCCGCCCTCCGCACTTCGGACAACTGGGTTCGCCCCTCATACCGTCCAACGGTCCTCTCCGGTCGCCGCCGCGTCAAGGACGATCACCCGTCCGCAGTGCGGCGACCGGTGTCCGCTCAGTCGAGCGGGACGGAGGCGCGCAGCGGGTCGCGCAGGTCGGTGCCCTGGGCGAGCCAGCGCTCCTGGAGTTCCTGCCCGCCCCGGACCCGTTTCCAGGCGGCCTCGTTGTGCGTCATCGGCAGCAGCGGCAGGAAGCGCACCGGGTCCATCGGGGCGTCCAGCTCCAGGTCCTCCACGAGGCCGCCCGGTTCGGCGACCAGGACGGAGCTGAACGGCGCGCCGGGCCACAGCTCCTGACCCAGGTCCAGCGACGCCCCGGGGGTCACGATCAGCCCCTCGACCTGCGGGGAGGCGGCCAGGACCGCGAGCGGCCGGAGCACCTGGTCGGTGTCGGCGAGCCCCATCCGGACGGAGAGGATCAGTTCGGCGCGCGGGCCCTTCACCGGGTCGGCGAGGGGAGAGGTGGGATCGGCCATGGGCTGCCCGGACATGCCGAGGGTCGCGTAGCGCACGACGTCGCCGTCGACGAAACGGAGCACCTCGATCCGGTCCGTGCCGATGAACGTGACGTCGGCCCGTGCGTCCGGTTCCCCCAGAGCCGTACGGAGCCGGGCCTCGACCAGATCAAGAATTTCTCCCATGCGGCGAGCATAGAACGCGTCGGTGACGGGCAAAGGATCAGATTGGCCCCGAGACGGCTGATAGCCTGGGCCGTCGGTCGGGACAGCACGCAGAAGCGGCTCTCAGTCCTGACTACACGTGATCCCCCACGGGGGACCGGCCGGAGGAGGTGGGGCTGCGGTGGATCCAAGTCGACCGTGCAGTACCGACCGCTCTCCCGTACGACGCCTCCCTTCCTCGGTCTGACGTTCTCCGCAGACCGGCTCGCGGCAGTTCGCGCCCCGGGAGAGCCCCCCGTTTTTGCCTGTCTGTAGCGAACGCCGTCATCGCGCCGCGCGCGGTGCCGCCCGCTTTGCGGACGTGAGCGCACGTCCTCATTCCGGGCAGTTCCACGCCCCCGCCCGACGGCCCTCCGTGTAGAGGAGCCAGCCATGTCGATGATCCGCGACCTGCGCGCAGCCGTGCGCCCGTCCCGTAAGAGCCCCGCCCCGCACAACGGCTACGACGCCACCCGTGACCCGTCCGCCTCCAGCGCGGTGGTCGACTGCGCGGTCTACCGCGACGGCCGCCGGCTGACCGAGGCCCCGTCCCTGACCCCGCACGAGGCGATGCTGCGGGTCAGGGAGGACGGCGGCTTCGCGTGGATCGGCCTGCACGAGCCGACCGAGGAGGAATTCGCCGGTATCGCACGGGAGTTCGGGCTTCACCCGCTCGCCGTGGAGGACGCGGTCCACGCCCACCAGCGGCCCAAGCTGGAGCGGTACGACGACACCCTCTTCACCGTCTTCAAGACCATCCACTACGTCGAGCACGCCGAACTGACCGCGACCAGCGAGGTCGTGGAGACCGGTGAGGTGATGTGCTTCACCGGGCCGGACTTCGTCATCACCGTCCGGCACGGCGGCCACGGTTCGCTGCGCGCCCTGCGCCACCGTCTCCAGGACGACCCGGCACTGCTCGCCAAAGGGCCGTCGGCCGTGCTGCACGCCATCGCCGACCATGTCGTCGACGGTTACATCGCCGTGGCCGCGTCGGTGCAGGACGACATCGACGAGGTGGAGATCGACGTGTTCTCCACCCCGGCCAAAGGCGGCCGGCGCGGATCGGACGCGGGACGGATCTACCAGCTGAAGCGTGAGGTGCTGGAGTTCAAGCGCGCGGTGTCGCCGCTGCTGCGGCCGATGCAGCTGCTCAGCGAGCGCCCGATGCGGCTCATCGACCCGGACATCCAGAAGTACTTCCGTGACGTGGCCGACCACCTGGCCCGGGTCCACGAGGAGGTCATCGGCTTCGACGAACTGCTGAACTCCATCCTCCAGGCCAATCTGGCCCAGGCCACGGTCACGCAGAACGAGGACATGCGCAAGATCACCTCGTGGGCCGCCATCATCGCGGTGCCGACGATGATCTGCGGTGTGTACGGCATGAACTTCGACATGCCCGAACTCCGGTGGACCTACGGCTACCCGATGGTGCTGGGCCTCATCGTCACCGTCTGCTTCTCGATCCACCGCATCCTCAAGCGCAACGGCTGGCTCTAATAGAGTGCGGACATGACTGCTGCTGACGTGTTGCTGGACCGGGCTCTCGTCGAGGAGGCCACCAAGAAGTCAGGCCTCGTCTGGGTGCGCGGCTCCGGCCCCGCCAGGGCGCTGTGGCACGTGTGGCACGAGGGCGCGGCGGTGCTCGTCGGGGACGGGCCCGGGGAGCAGCCGCTGCCCGCCGGGCTGGAGGCGGGCGCCGCCGCGGAAGTGACCGTGCGCAGCAAGGACAAGGGCGGCCGGATCGTGGCCTGGACGGCCGAGGTGGCCGTGCTCGCGCCGCACTCCGAGGAGTGGGAGGCCGCCGTGGGCGAGCTCAAGGGCAAGCGGCTGAACGCGCCGGACGCCGAGCGGCTGACCGAGCGCTGGGCACGTGAGTGCCGGGTCGTACGGCTGACGCCCGGCGCGGCGGACATCGAGCTGCCGCGGACGTCGCTGGCGGCGGTGCCGCTGCCCACCACGGCCACCACGCGGCGGCCCGTCCCCGCCGCGCTCCCCCGGCTGCTGCTCAAGCGCCGCCGGAAGAGCTGACGGACGGGCCCGGACGCCGCGTCAGCCGGAGGACTTGGGGAGCTGGCCGCCGTAGTCGACGGTGTCCCCCTCGGCCGGCGCCTCCAGCGCGAAGTCCTCGCCCCAGTCGGCGAGCTTGACGGACCCTCCGCCGCCGCCCCGGGCGACCCGCAGCGGATACGGCGTGCCCTCCAGGGAGACGTCGAGTGTGCCGCCCTCACCTTTTCCGCCCATGATCTGCACGGTCCGGGTCCCGCCGATCGTGTCGCGGTCGCCCTTGTTGACCTTCCCGTGCAGCGTGAGCATGCCGTCCAGCAGGGTCTTCTTCTCGGTGAACCCGCGCAGCTGCTGGTAGGTCGGATCGTCCTCGGGCACCTTCACGTACTTGCCCTGGAGCTTGCCGGCGGCCTCCGTGCTGCCGTCGTCGCCCTTGTCGTCCGCCCAGAAGCCCGCGTCGGCCTTGAGGAAGAGCTCGTCCCCGACCCGCAGCAGCGCGAAGGTGTTCTTCTTCGAGGTGACCGACCCGGTGCCCCCGTCCGCGCTGAGCTGCATGTTCAACGTGTACGTGCCGCCCTTGCCGACCAGTTTGCCGGTCAGCCGCACCGCGTCGGCCGCGTCGGCGGCCGCCCGGGTCTTCTTCTCGATCTGTTCCGCCGTCAGTTTGCCCAGCCCGTTGGTCCCCTTGTCCGGGTCCTCCGCCGCACAGGCCGTCAGCGCGGCGGTCATCCCCGCGCAGAGCACCACGGCGAGGGCTGTCCGGCGGCGGGCCCGGGCTGCCGGGGCGGAAGAGGTCACGGCGCACTGCCTCTCATCTGTGTGTCTGGGTGGCAGACGGCAGCGTACCCGTGCGCCGTACGCCTTTCGGCCCGGCTCCGTACGGACGGTCCGCCGAAGCGGCGGGAACGGGTACGGGCTAGCCTGATCACGGCAGACGAGGACGCGGAGGCGGAGGGAGACGCACAGGATGGCGGCAGGCACCCCCCGGGTTTTCGTCTCGCACCTCTCCGGCGTACCGGTGTTCGACCCCAACGGCGACCAGGTCGGCCGGGTCCGCGACCTGGTGGCGATGCTCCGGGTCGGCGGCAGGCCTCCGCGGCTCCTGGGCATGGTCGTCGAGGTCGTGAGCCGGCGTCGCATCTTCCTGCCGATGACCCGGGTGACGGGCGTCGAGTCCGGCCAGGTCATCACCACCGGCGTGGTCAACATGCGGCGCTTCGAGCAGCGCCCGACCGAGCGACTCGTCCTCGGTGAGTTCCTTGACCGGCGGGTGCGCCTGGTGGAGACGGACGAGGAGGTCACGGTCCTGGACGTGGCCATCCAGCAGCTCCCGGCCCGCCGTGACTGGGAGATCGACAAGTTCTTCGTCCGCAAGGGCCGCGGCGGCGCGCTGCGCCGCAAGGGCGAGACCCTGACCGTGGAGTGGTCGGCGATCAGCGGGTTCTCGCTGGAGCAGCACGGGGGCGCCGAGAGCCTGGTGGCCACCTTCGAGCGGCTGCGCCCCACCGACGTCGCCAACGCGATGCACCATCTGACGCCGAAGCGCCGGGCCGAGGTCGCGGCCGCCCTGGACGACGACCGGCTCGCGGACGTGCTGGAGGAGCTCCCCGGCGACGACCAGGTGGAGATCATCGGCAAGCTGAAGGAGGACCGCGCCGCGGACGTCCTGGAGGCGATGGACCCGGACGACGCGGCCGACCTGCTCTCCTGGCTGCCGGAGGCCGACAAGGAACGGCTGCTGGCCCTGATGCGGCCGGACGACGCGGCCGACGTGCGGCGCCTGCTGTCGTACGAGGAGCGGACGGCGGGCGGTCTGATGACGACCGAGCCGATCATCCTGCGGCCGGACGCGACGGTCGCCGACGCGTTGGCCCGGGTCCGGCAGCAGGACCTCTCCCCCGCGCTGGCCGCCCAGGTGTACGTCTGCCGGTCGCCGGACGAAACACCGACCGGCAAGTACCTGGGCACCGTGCACTTCCAGCGGCTGCTGCGCGATCCCCCGTTCACCCTGGTCAGCGCGCTGGTCGACAGCAATCTCGTCCCGCTCGCCCCGGACACCCCGCTGCCCGCCGTGACCAGTTACCTGGCCGCGTACAACCTCGTCTCGGCGCCCGTGGTGGACGAGAGCGGGTCGCTGCTGGGCGCGGTCACCGTCGACGACGTGCTGGACCACCTGCTCCCCGAGGACTGGCGGGAGACCGACTTCGAGAGCGGGGAGGGGGTCTCCGGTGGCCGCTGAGGACCGTACGAAAAGCACACCGTCGGGCGCGTCGGGTATCGCGCGCCCCCCGCGGCCCCGGCTCGACCAGCCGAAGGCGCCGCGGCGCCGGCTGCTGCCGGAGTACGACCCCGAGGCGTTCGGCCGGTTCTCCGAGCGCATCGCCCGCTTCCTGGGCACCGGGCGGTTCATCGTCTGGATGACGCTGATCATCATCCTGTGGGTGCTGTGGAACATCGTCGCGCCGGCCGGACTGCGGTTCGACGAGTACCCGTTCATCTTCCTGACCCTGGCGCTCTCCCTCCAGGCCTCGTACGCGGCCCCGCTGATCCTGCTCGCGCAGAACCGCCAGGACGACCGCGACCGGGTCACCCACGAGCAGGACCGCAAGCAGAACGAGCGCTCGATCGCCGACACCGAGTACCTCACCCGGGAGATCGCGGCGCTCCGGATGGGGCTCGGCGAGGTCGCCACCCGGGACTGGATCCGCTCCGAGCTGGAGGCCATGGTCAGGGACATGGAGGAGCGCCGGGTGCTGCATCCCGCGGAGGGTGACGAAGCCGACCGCTGAGGGGCTACCCGCGGGTAGGCACCGGCGTGTACCGCCCTCCCGTCGCCACCACACCCTTTCAGGGAAGCGCCGCGCGCACCCGTACTATCGGGGGTATGGCTACGGAAGACGCGGTGCGTGAAGCGCTGGCGACAGTGAACGACCCGGAGATCCACCGACCGATCACCGAGCTGGGCATGGTGAAATCGGTCGCCATCGATCCTGACGGTGTGGTCGCTGTCACCGTGTACCTCACGGTCTCCGGCTGCCCGATGCGGGAGACGATCACCACGAACGTGACCGACGCGGTGGCCCGGGTCGAGGGCGTGTCGCGGGTCGAGGTCACGCTCGACGTGATGAGCGACGAGCAGCGCAAGGAGCTCGCCTCCTCGCTGCGCGGGGGCACCGCGGAGCGTGAGGTCCCGTTCGCCAAGCCCGGTTCGCTGACCCGGGTCTACGCGGTCGCGTCCGGCAAGGGCGGTGTCGGCAAGTCTTCGGTGACGGTGAACCTCGCGGCGGCGCTGGCGGACGACGGGCTCAAGGTCGGCGTGGTGGACGCGGACATCTACGGGCACAGCGTGCCCCGGATGCTCGGCGCGGACGGCAAGCCCACCCAGGTCGAGAACATGATCATGCCGCCGTCCGCGCACGGCGTGAAGGTCATCTCCATCGGCATGTTCACCCCGGGCAACGCCCCCGTGGTCTGGCGCGGCCCGATGCTGCACCGCGCCCTGCAGCAGTTCCTCGCCGATGTGTACTGGGGCGACCTGGACGTCCTGCTGCTCGACCTGCCGCCGGGCACGGGCGACATCGCGATCTCGGTGGCGCAGCTCGTGCCGAACGCCGAGATCCTGGTCGTCACGACCCCCCAGCAGGCGGCGGCCGAGGTCGCCGAGCGTGCGGGTTCCATCGCCGTGCAGACGCACCAGAAGATCGTGGGTGTCGTCGAGAACATGTCCGGCATGCCGTGCCCGCACTGCGACGAGATGGTCGACGTGTTCGGCTCCGGCGGCGGTCAGCGGGTCGCCGACGGGCTGACGAAGACGGTCGGCGCCGAGGTGCCGGTGCTGGGCTCGATCCCGATCGACGTACGGCTGCGTGAGGGCGGCGACGAGGGCAAGCCCGTCGTCCTGTCCGACCCGGACTCCCCGGCCGGTGCGGCACTGCGGTCGATCGCGCAGAAGCTGGGGGGCCGTCAGCGCGGCCTGTCCGGCATGTCGTTGGGGCTGACCCCGCGCAACAAGTTCTGAGCCGTACGGCTCCCGCGGGCGCGGGGCGGTCCTCGTCGAGGGCCGCCCCGCGGTTGTGCGGGGCGCTCAGGCCTCGTACGTCCTGATGTCGCCGATCACCGCGAAGCCGAGGCCGTAGGCGCTCATCCCGCGACCGTACGCGCCGATGTGCACGCCGTCGGGGGCCGATCCGGCGAGGATCCAGCCGAACTCGGACTCGCGGTAGTGGAAGTCCACCGGTACGCCGTCCACCGGAAGGGACAGCGTCGACCAGGGTGCCTGGCCCACCTCGTCGGCGAGCGCGAACGCCGCCTCGGTCTGCTGGCTCAGCCATTCGGTGCGCAGGACGTGGTCCATCTGCGCCGGCCAGGTGTACGTGAGCAGGCCGGAGCCCGCCAGCCAGGCCGCCGAGGAGACCGTGGTGGCCTCCAGTACGCCCGTACCGTCGCCGCTGCCTCGCGTCGGGCTGCTGGCGACGGTCA
The DNA here is from genome assembly GCF_000177195.2 of Streptomyces sp. SirexAA-E. Lineage (GTDB taxonomy): Bacteria > Actinomycetota > Actinomycetes > Streptomycetales > Streptomycetaceae > Streptomyces > Streptomyces flavovirens. The sequence continues at coordinate 4,841,120 of NC_015953.1, read as the reverse complement.
CGACCACCGCGAAGCGCGCCTTCTCGTCGCCCTCGGCGACCCGCAGGACCGGTTCTTCACCGTGTCCGGTGCAGCCGTGCTGGACCGTCCCGTCCGCCGCGGCGGTGACCTGCATCAGCCAGCGCGGACCGGTGAACGCCTCGTCCAGGCCGTACCAGGGGAACGGCGCCTTCAGATAGCCGTCGACAGTGCGCCGGGTCGCCGGCATCCCCTCTGCGGTACCGGTGCCCGGGGCACCGTCCGCCTCTGCCCGACTCGTCGTCTCCATCTGCCCGGCCGCCTCCTCGATCTGTCAGTGATCCGGAGCGGCCCTCCCTCTCGGGCGTGGGCGACCTCGCAACCGGACAGATGGAGAATAGCCATACCGGTCCGGCGAGCCGGGATTGACGGGTCTCAGGTGGCGTCTGCGTCGAAGGGCGGGCGCTCGTCCTTCGCGGGCTGCGCGGTCTTCCGCAGGGGATCGGACGCGGTCTCCTTCTTCAGGAGGTCGGGCGTCGACTCCTTCTTGAGGAGGTCGGGCGTGCCGGCCGCCGCGGAGGCGGTGGACGAGGCGCTCTCGCGGCCGTTGACCGCGTCGGTGACCTCGGCCATCTCCTTGCGCAGGTCGAAGCTCTCGCGGATCTCCTTGAGCCCCAGGTCGTCCCCGCCCTCCGAGAGCTGCTTGCGGAGGAACGTCTTGGGGTTGAGGTCCTCGAACTCGAAGTCCTTGAACTGCGGGCCGAGCTCCGTGCGGATGTCTTCCTTCGCGCTGTCCGAGAACTCACGGATCTTGCGGATGGTGCGCGTGATGTCCTGGATGACCTTCGGCAGCTTCTCCGGACCGAAGACGAGCACGGCGATAACCACGAGCGTCAGCAGCTCAAGTGCGCCTATGTCATTGAACACCTTGCTGCTCCTCGTGTTCTCTGCGTGGTCCCAGCGGTTGCCTGCTCGCCGGGTCGCCGTGGCCCGGACCGGCTCCACGGTACCCGGCGAAGCTGTCCACGCGGTACCTGCCGACGGCCGTCAGGTGCCGCTCGCGGAACCCAGGGTCAACGTCTTGGACAGCTCTTTACCCCCGCGGGTCAGCCGCAGGTCCAGCCGGTCGCCCGGGCGGTGGGCGCGGATCTTGATGATCAGCTCCTCGCCGCTGTGCACGCGCTGGCCCTGCACCTGGGTGATGACGTCGCCCGCCTCGATGCCCGCCTCGGCGGCCGGGCCTCCCGGGGTCACCGAGGATCCGCCGTCGGCTCCCTTCCCGCCGACCTTGGCGCCGTCGCCGGTGAACTGCATGTCCAGCGTGACACCGATCACGGGGTGGGAGGCCTTGCCGGTGTTGATCAGCTCCTCGGCGACGCGCTTGGCCTGGTTGATGGGTATGGCGAACCCGAGGCCGATCGAGCCGGACTGTCCGCCGTCGAGCCCGGAGCCGCTGTCGGCCGCGCGGATGGCGCTGTTGATGCCGATGACCCGGCCCTGGGCGTCGACGAGCGGGCCGCCCGAGTTGCCGGGGTTGATGGGGGCGTCGGTCTGGAGCGCGTCGACGTAGCTGACGTCGCTGCCGTCGCCTTTCTCACCGCCCGCGGTGATGGGCCGCTGCTTGGCGCTGATGATGCCGGAGGTGACCGTGTTCGAGAGGTCGAAGGGCGCGCCGATGGCCACCACCGGGTCGCCGACCTGCACGTTGTCGGAGTTGCCGAGGGGCAGGGGCTTGAGGCCCGAGACGCCGCCGACCTTCACCACCGCCAGGTCGTAGCCGCTGTCCTTGCCGACGACCTTCGCCGAGGCGGTCTCGCCGCCGCTGAAGGTGACCGTGATGTCGCCGTTGGATCCGGCGGGGGCCACGACGTGGTTGTTGGTGAGGATGTGGCCCTTGCCGTCGAGCACGAAGCCGGTTCCGGTGCCGGACTCGGCGGCTCCGCTGACGTGCAGGGTCACCACGCCGGGCAGGGAGCGTGCGGCGATCCCGGCGACGCTGTCCGGGGCCCTGCCCCCGCTGTCGGGCCCGGCCTGGGGCAGCTCGACGGTGGTCAGGCCGCCGTTGCGCTCGACGTAGGAGCCGATCCCGCCGCCGATCCCGCCCGCCACGAGGGCGAGCAGCACGGCACCGGCCAGGACCGGTCCACGGCGGCCCGTGCGGGCCTTGCCGCTCCCGGCCCCGGCGTCGGGACGGCTCAGGGGTTGCTGGGGGGCGCCCCAGGGGTCGTAGCGCAGCCACTGGGTGGCCTGCGGCTGGTGCGGCGGCTGCGGAGGCGGTACGGGCGCCTGGGGGTGAGCCGGGGCCGGGGGCTGAGGCGCGGTCACGGCGGCCCGGTGCGGGTTCTGGTGGGGCACGTGCGGGGCGTACGCATCGCCGGACGGCGTCGGGTACGCCTCGCCCGGTGCCTGGCCGCCCGGGGCGGGGGTCACCGGTGCCTGGCCGTCCCCGGACGACGCGTAGGGCGGCGGCACGGGGGTGCCCTGGGCCGGGGTCGGTACCGGACGCTGGACGGGCGGAGCCGGCGCCCAGGGTCCCGGACCGCCGTAGGGCGGGGTGCTGTACTCGTCGGGCGCGTGCAGCGGCTGCGTCCGGGGGGCGGGGGCCACCGCCTCCCGGGCCGTCTCTCCGGCCGGCGGCTCGGAGGCGCCGGAAGCCGGGGGCCGGTGGGCGCCGGCGTCGTCGGCCGGTGCGGGTGAGCCGGTGTCCGTGGCCGGGGGCGCCAGCGTGAACGAATCGTCCGCCCCCTGCGCCGCCTCGGCCCGGGAGCCGGTGGGCTCCGCCGCCGGAGACACGGGGCGGTCCGCGGGGGCCCCGGGAACCGTCGCCGTCACGTCGCGGACCGCCGTGCCGGCCGGCGCTCCCGAGGCCGCGTCATCCGCCTCGGCGGGGCGGACCCGTACCGCCGAAGGACGGCTCCACCACTTCGCCTTGGGCCCGCTGGTGGGCTTCCCGTCGTCCATGCTCTCCCCGCCACTGGCCTGTGCGCGCCCCCACAAGGGCGTCCCTCCTGGAATTCAACCAGGTTTGCGAATCCGCGCGCAGGGAACCGGTCAGCGCAGCGGCGAAAGCGGCAGCGCGTGATCGGTGAGCGGCGGTGACACGGAAGCAGACACGGGCGGCGTGGCCTTGGGGTCGGTCGCCCCGCCCGGCGGGGCCGACAGCAGGGGGCCCGCGTCGGTCGGGCGTATCAGCGGCGGCACGCTCACGTTGAGCACCGGATAAGCCAGGGTCTGGCCGCCGAGCGTGGCCGTGCCGAGCAGCAGGGACGGCGCCGACGCGAGCACGGGCCGGGCGGACGCGGAGACGGCCGGGGCCGACGCGGGCGACCGGGCGGGCCGGTCCCCGAAGGCGAGTGCGCCGCCGCCGCCGCGACTGGCCGCGGAACCGGCGCCGTCCGTCCGCGCCTCGGCGTCGAGCGGGGTGGCGCTGCTCCCGGCGCCCTCGGCGGTGAGCGGCGTGTCGGAGCCGTACTCCAACGGCAGCGTGCCGCCGAGCGCGATGGCCGCCAGGGACACGGCACTGGCGGCGGCGAACGCGAAGCGGCGCCCGCGCCAGGGGGAGGAGCGGTCCGCCTCGCGGCCCACCTCGTGCACCGGGAACGCGGAACGCCCGCGTCCGCCCGGCAGCACCGCGGTGGAACCGTGGGCCGTCGGCAGGTACCCGAAACCGTCCAGCGGCGCGGGGCCCGCGGTCGACCGCGCGTGCCCACGGGGGTGGTGGGGCGCAGGGAAGACACCCTCGCCGAAGCGCCGGCCGCGGCCGAAGGGTTCGTCGGGGGCGTCGCCGTCGCCGCCGGGGCCCCCCGGCAGGCCCTGGAGACGGGCCAGGAACCCCTCGGAAGGGGGTGGCGGGGTGGCGGTGGCGAAGGCGCTCTTCAGCCGCCGCTGCGCGTCCGCCTCTGCCTTGCACCGGGAACAGGTCGCCAGGTGGGCCAGGACGCGCTCGCGCGCGTCGTGTTTGAGCTCACCGTCGACGAGCGCGGCGAGCCTGTCCCCCAGGTGCTGCTCGGCGGGTGTCGGACCTGTGAGACTCACGCCGATCCGCCCTCCCCCGCCACGAGCGCGTCCGCCAGGGACCGCTGCTCGGCACGGGCCTCGGGCGAACGGTGCTTCAGCGCCTTGCGCAGGTGGGAACGGCCACGGTGGATACGGCTGCGCACGGTACCGAGCTTCACGCCGAGCGTGGCGGCGATCTCCTCGTACGACAGGCCCTCGATGTCGCAGAGCACGACCGCGGCACGGAATTCGGGCGCGAGGGTGTCCAGCGCCTGCTGGACGTCCGCGTCGAAGTGTGTGTCGTTGAACACCTGCTGGGGCGACGGCTCGCGGCTCGGCAGCCGCTCGGCGGCGTCGTCGCCGAGCGAGTCGAAGCGGATGCGCTGCTTGCGGCGGACCATGTCCAGGAAGAGATTGGTCGTGATCCGGTGCAGCCAGCCCTCGAAGGTGCCGGGTGTATAGGTCGACAGCGACCGGAAGACCCGGACGAAGACCTCCTGCGTGAGGTCCTCGGCGTCGTGCTGGTTACCCGTCAGCCGGTAGGCGAGGCGGTACACGCGACCGCTGTGCGTGCTGACGATCTCTTCCCATGTGGGCGGGGTCCACGCCTGAGATTCCGCATCTGCGGCGAAGGTCGCGGTCGGTGCGGAAACGTCGGAAGAACGGTCAGCGATGTCGGTCACGGATTTCGGCTCACCCGCCGACCTGAGAAAGCGCCGCAGCACTCCTCCCCGATCCACAGGCGCAGCCGCACCTCCCCTATCGGCTCTGGTGGTGTCCAGTGGAGCCCCTACCATAGCCACCTCGCCCGTTAGCTCCGGATAAGCCTTATTCCCTGATGGGGCCCAGGGTGTCCCCGGGCGCAAGGGAACATTCCGGGCCCGGCCACGGGGCCGGTCCCGGCGTTTTCCCCTGCCTCTTCCTAACGCCCGGTCCCATCTGCGGGTTCCCGGCTCCAGCGGATACAGTCACCGTTGCGTCAACTACGGGGACAGGAGAGGGTCATTACCGCCAACCGGCAGACGAGCTGGGCGTTCGCCGACGCCTTTGTCGCCGAGGACGAAGCTCTGCTCTGGGCCCGGGACCGGGCCCACGAGTCGGGGCTCCGCTCGGTGTCCCCGGGCACCGGCGCCGCGCTGCGCCTGCTCGCTGCCACCGCCGACGCCAAAGCCGTGGCGGAGATCGGCACCGGGACGGGCGTGTCCGGCATCTACCTGCTCCAGGGGATGCGGCCGGACGGTGTGCTGACCACCGTCGACCCCGAGCCGGAGCGCCAGCAGTTCGCGCGCGAGGCGTTCCGGGCGGCCGGCTTCGCCACCAACCGGGCGCGCTTCATCCCCGGCCGCGCCCTCGACGTGCTGCCACGGCTCGCGGACGGCGGTTACGACCTCGTGTTCTGCGACGGCGACCGGCTGGAGAGCATGGACTGTCTCGCTGAATCGTTGCGCCTGCTGCGACCCGGCGGCCTGGTCTGTTTCGAGGGCGTCTTCGCGGACGGCCGCACGATCGACTCCGCCGCACAGCCGGCCGAGGTGCTGCGCCTGCGCGAGCTGCTGCGGGCCGTGCGGGAGAGCCAGGAGCTCATGGCCACACTGCTGCCGGTGGGCGACGGACTGCTGTGCGCGGTCCGCCGCGGCTGACCACCCGCGTCCCGGCCCCCGGCCGACGCCCGGCGGGCGGCTCGCCCCGGTCGAGCCCGTGCCCGGGGCCTCCGCGCGGCCCCGGACGCACCCCTGCCCCGGCACGGGAGACGTGCCGGGGCAGGGGTGAAGTGTGGGCGCCTCTTCCGCTCAGCCGACGACCTTCTTCAGGGCGTCGCCGAGTGCATCGGCCTCGTCCGGAGTCAGCTCGACGACAAGCCGACCGCCGCCTTCGAGCGGAACGCGCATGACAATGCCCCGCCCCTCCTTTGTCACCTCGAGCGGGCCGTCGCCCGTCCGCGGCTTCATGGCCGCCATGCTCGTTCCCCTTCCTGAAACCAGCTCATCGCAACCGGCGGCCCCATGACAGGCGCTGCCTCACCGGCGTCGAACACAATGCTTCCTCCGCATTATCCCGCATCGAAGACCCCGATGACCAACATCGGTCGGCATCGCTTGCGCAACGCGCTCTCTCAAAACCACCCAATTCGGCGATCCGGCTGCGATACTGCGCCGCTGCCACCCCTCAGCGGGTGGCCAATTGTTAGACGTGGGTCACATTTCCGGTCCGGCCGGAGTCGGCCATGCTTGCCTGGACAGCACGAAGTCCGAGCCTTAAGGGGACCCAGGAATGTCCGACACCGTGGCCGACACCGTGCTCGTGGACGTGAGCGACGGGCTCGCGACGATCACGCTCAACCGCCCCGACGCGATGAACGCCATGAACACGGCGGCCAAGGTCGCGCTCCGCGACGCCTTGCGGGCCGTCGCGGACGACACCGCCGTACGCGCGGTACTGCTCACCGCCACCGGGCGCGCCTTCTGCGTGGGCCAGGACCTCAAGGAGCACGTGTCCAAGCTCACCGAGGCCCGTGAGCACGGGGGTGGCAACGCGCTGAGCACCGTCAAGGAGCACTACAACCCGATCGTGCGCGCGATCACCGAGATGGCCAAGCCCGTGGTCGCGGGCGTCAACGGGGTGGCGGCGGGGGCGGGCTTCGGCTTCGCGCTGGCCGCGGACTACCGCGTGGCCGCCGACACGGCCTCCTTCAACACGTCCTTCGCGGGCGTGGCACTCACCGCCGACTCGGGCGTCTCGTGGACGCTGCCCCGGCTGATCGGTGCGAGCCGCGCCGCGGACCTGCTGCTCTTCCCGCGCTCGGTCCCGGCCCGGGAGGCGTACGAGCTGGGTCTCGTCAACAAGCTCGTCCCGGCCGCCGATCTGGCCGCCCAGGCGCTGGCGGTGGCCCGTGCCCTCGCCGACGGGCCGACGGTGGCGTACGCGGCGCTCAAGGCGTCCGTGGCCTACGGCGCGGGTCACACCCTCGCCGAGACGCTGGAGAAGGAGGACGAACTGCAGACGCGGGCGGGCGCGTCCGAGGACCACACCATCGCGGTCGAGGCGTTCCTCGCCAAGCAGCCGCCGACGTACCTCGGCCGGTAGCGGCGGCGGTCAGCTCCCGCCCCGGGACACGCAGTCGGCCAGGTGGTCGTCGACCAGACCGCATGCCTGCATCAGGGCGTAGGCGGTGGTGGGTCCGACGAACCGGATGGAGCGCTTCTTGAGCTCCTTGGCCAGGGCCGTGGATGCGGGGGTGACCGCCGGGACGTCGCCGAGGGTGCGCGGGGCCGGACGGGAGGCGGGATCGGGGGCGTACGACCAGATGAGGGCGTCCAGCTCCCCTTCCTCCCAGTCGGCCAGCACCTTGGCGTTGGCCAGGGTGGCGTCGATCTTCGCGCGGTTGCGGATGATGCCCGGATCGGCGAGGAGGCGCTCCCGGTCGGCGTCCGTGAACCGGGCCACCGCCGGGATGTCGAACCCGGCGAACGCGTGGCGGAACCCCTCGCGCCGACGCAGGATCGTCAGCCAGGAGAGGCCGGACTGGAACGCCTCCAGGCACAGCCGCTCGAAGAGGGCCTGGTCGCCGTGGACGGGGCGGCCCCACTCGGTGTCGTGGTAGACGAGGTAGTCCTCGGTGGACAGACCCCACGGGCAGCGCGGGCGGCCGTCGGCCGCGGGCAGGGCGGCGCTCATCGCCCCTCCTCCTCGTCCGCCGGCCTGGTCTCCTGGCCGGACGGCGGCTGCCCGTTCAGCGGTTCCCCGGGCCGCTTGAACAGGTCGGGGCCGCCCGCAGCGGTCGCCTGGGCCCCGGCGAGCGCCGTCTCCAGCTCCGCGATCCGGGCGTCCCGCTCGGCGAGCTCGGCGCCGAGCCGGCCCAGCGCCTCGTCCACGTCCGTCATGCGGTAGCCGCGCACCGTCATCGGCAGCCGCAGGGCCTCGATGTCGGCCCGGCCGACCGGGCGGTTCGCCGGCAGCGGGTCGGTGAGCCGCTCGGGCTCGACGTCCTGCAGGACCGCGGAGCCGCCCCCGCCGACCACCGCCAGCGTCACCGCCGCGACCACCACGGCCATTGTGAGCAGCAAGAACCAGAACACGCGCATCTCCCCGGAAGCCGAAACCCGTCCGGGTCAGATCGTGCCATGCGCCACTGACAGTTAAGGTCTTTCGTTCGGATCGGACCGGATCGGGGAGCGGGTTCCGGTGCCGTGGATCGCGAGGCGGAGCATCGGTGCCTGCCCTGCTCGCGCGGAGCCGGGAGTCCGGGGAAGTGCGACGACGACGCGGCGATGTGCGGCACCAGGGCATGCGAGCCCGCTTGATCCGGACGAGAGGCCTTAGGGTCGCAGGCGACCCATGGAGGAGGAACCAGGCATGCGAAGCGGTGCGCTCAGGCTGGGGCGGCGGGAGTTCGGCGCGCGGGAACCGGTGGTCATGGCGATCGTGAACCGGACGCCCGACTCCTTCTACGACCAGGGCGCGACGTTCCGCGACGAGCCCGCGCTCTCCCGGGTCGAGCAGGCCGTCGCGGAGGGCGCCGCGATCATCGACATCGGCGGGGTGAAGGCCGGCCCCGGCGAGGAGGTGACGGCCGAGGAGGAGGCGCGCCGCACGGTCGGCTTCGTCCGCGAGGTCCGCCGGCGCCACCCGGACGTGGTGATCAGCGTGGACACCTGGCGGCACGACGTGGGCGAGGCCGTCTGCGAGGCCGGGGCGGACGTGCTGAACGACGCGTGGGGCGGGGTGGACCCCAGGCTCGCGGAGGTGGCCGCGCGGTACGGGGCGGGGCTGGTCTGCACCCACGCGGGCGGGGCACGGCCGCGTACGAGGCCGCACCGGGTGGAGTACGAGGACGTGATGGCGGACATCCTGCGGGTGACCGTCGGCCTCGCCGAGCGGGCCGTCGGGCTCGGCGTCCGCCCGGACGGGATCATGATCGACCCGGGCCACGACTTCGGGAAGAACACCCGGCACTCGCTGGAGGCGACGCGCCGGCTGGACGAGATGACGGCCACCGGGTGGCCGGTGCTGGTCTCGCTGTCCAACAAGGACTTCGTCGGGGAGACGCTCGACAAGCCGGTCAAGGAACGGGTCCTGGGGACGCTCGCGACGACCGCGGTGTCGGCGTGGCTGGGGGCCCAGGTCTACCGGGTCCACGAGGTGGCGGAGACCCGGCAGGTGCTGGAGATGGTGGCGTCCATCGCGGGCCACCGGCCTCCGGCGGTGGCCCGCCGCGGGCTGGCCTAGGGCTTGTTTCGAAAGTCCCGCCTGTCCGGCGGCGTCTGGCACGCACGCTCGCTGCGTTGTCGGGATCGCCCCGATACATCCAGTATCGGGGCGACCCTCCGCCTTGCGATCGCACGCACCAGACGCCGCCGGACCCGCCCTCCGGGCGGACGGCGCTACTTTCGAAACAAGCCCTAGGTGTATTGCCCCGCGGCGTCGTTCACGCGGTGGACGGGCCGGAGTCCGTGGGGGCTCCGGCCCGGCCTCGGGCGGACCTACCGCCCGACCTCCTTCGTCACCAGCCGCACCGCCTCGTCCACGTCGTCCGTGACGTGGAAGAGCAGCAGGTCGCGCTCGGACGCCTTGCCCTGGGCCACCACCGTGTCCCGCAGCCAGTCCACGAGCCCGCCCCAGTAGGCCGAGCCGAACAGCACGATCGGGAAGCGCGTCACCTTGCCCGTCTGCACCAGGGTCAGCGCCTCGAACAGCTCGTCCAGCGTGCCCAGGCCGCCCGGCAGGACGACGAACCCCTGGGCGTACTTCACGAACATGGTCTTGCGGACGAAGAAGTAACGGAAGTTGACGCCGATGTCGACGTGCGCGTTCAGCCCCGACTCGAAGGGCAGCTCGATGCCCAGCCCGACGGAGACTCCCTTGGCCTCGCGCGCGCCCTTGTTCGCCGCCTCCATCGCCCCGGGCCCGCCGCCCGTGATCACCGCGAAGCCGGCCTCGACCAGTGCCTTGCCGATCCGGACGCCCGCCTCGTACTCCGCCGAACCGGCCGGGGTGCGGGCCGAGCCGAAGACGCTGATGGCGCTCGGCAGTTCGGCGAGCGCGCCGAAGCCCTCGACGAACTCCGACTGGATGCGCATGACCCGCCAGGGATCGGTGTGCACCCACTCGGAGTCGCCCTCGGAGTCGAGCAGCCGCTGATCGGTCGTGCCCGGCTGTACCTGGTCCCTGCGGCGCAGCACCGGACCCAGCCGCTGTTCCTCGGGCTTCACCGCGCCCTCGGGAATCTCCGCGCCCTCGGGGATCCGTGCGTCCTCCGGGTTGCCCATGTCCTGCTCCCTCCGCCGACCTGCGATGTACGTACGTCGCTGTACGTACGTCGCTTCAGCGTAGATCGGCGGAGGTTACACGCAGGGGAATGCCGTGGGTCAGCTGGTGAGCCAGGAGCGCAGCCGCTCCTCGCAGTGGGTGATCAGCTCGGTGCGGACGTGCTCGTCGCGCTTGTGCGCGAAGAGCGGGTCGCCGGGGCCGTAGTTCACCGCGGGGACGCCGAGTGACCCGAAGCGCGACACGTCCGTCCAGCCGAACTTGGGCCTGGCCGTGCCGCCGACCGCCGCCATGAACGCCACGGCCGCCGGGTGCGAGAGGCCCGGCATCGCCGCGCCGGAGTGGTCGTCGACCGTGAACGCGGCGACGCCGCAGTCCGCGAACACCTCGTGCACGTGCGCCTCGGCCTGCTCGGGCGTGAGGTCGGGGGCGTAGCGGTAGTTGACCACCACGGTGCACGCGTCGGGGATCACGTTGGTGGCGACACCGCCCTCGATCCCGACCGCGTTGAGGCCCTCGCGGTACTCCAGCCCGTCGATGACCGGCCGGCGCGGTTCGTACGACGCCAGCTTCGCCAGCACCGGCGCGGCGGCGTGGACGGCGTTGGAACCCATCCAGCTGCGTGCCGAGTGGGACCGCTCGCCGTCCAGTCGCAGGTGCATCCGGAGCGTGCCCTGGCAGCCGCCCTCGACCTCGCCGTCGGACGGCTCCAGGAGGACGGCGAAGTCCCCCTCCAGCCACTCGGGGTGGGCCTCGGCCACCTTCCCCAGGCCGTTGAGGTGGGCGGCGACCTCCTCGTTGTCGTAGAAGACGAACGTCAGGTCGCGGTTGGGCTCCGGCACGGTCGCCGCGATGCGCAGCTGCACGGCGACGCCCGCCTTCATGTCGGAGGTGCCGCACCCCCACAGCACACCGTCGTCGTCGAGCCGTGAGGGCACGTTGTCGGCGATCGGCACGGTGTCGATGTGTCCGGCCAGGACGACACGCTCGGCGCGGCCCAACTGCGTCCTGGCGACGACGTTGTTCCCGTACCGGTCGACCTTCAGGTGCGCCAGCGGGCGCAGGGCCCCCTCGATCGCGTCGGCCAGGTCCTTCTCCTGCCCGCTGACCGACGGGAGGTCGACGAGCCGGGCGGTGAGCGCCGGACCGTCGAGGGCGAGGTCAAGGGTGTGTCCGTCCATGGCCACGACTCTAGGGGACTTCGTTCCCGGCCCCGCCCGTACCCTCCAGTACGGTGGGCCCGTGCCCCGGACCGCAGCCCCCCGCCACCGCCTCCTCCGCGTCGCGGCCGCCTTCGCCGTGCTCACGGCCCTGGCCGGATATCTGGTCGTGCAGTACGTCACCGGGCACCAGGGGTCGTCCCGGTGCGTCGTGCGCGCCGCCGGGGCGGACGACGGGAGCAGCTACGAACTGAGCCCCGAGATGGCCGCCAACGCCGCGACGATCTCCGCCGTGGGGACCACCCGGGGGATGCCGGAGCGCGCGGTGACGATCGCCCTGGCGACCGCGCTCCAGGAGTCCACGCTCCGCAATCTCGACCACGGCGACCGGGACTCGCTCGGCCTCTTCCAGCAACGGCCCTCGCAGGGCTGGGGGACGCCTCAGCAGATCATGGACCCGGTCTACTCCGCCGGGGAGTTCTACACGCACCTGGCGAAGGTGCCGGGCTATTCCCGGCTGCCGCTCACCGAGGCCGCGCAGCGGGTGCAGAAGAGCGCCTTCCCGCAGGCCTACGCCAAGCACGAGCCGGACGCGACGCTGCTGGCCGCCGCGCTGACCGGCCGCGCCCCCGCCTCCCTGACCTGCTCGCTGCGGGAGGTGGCCGACAGCCTTCCGGGGGACGCGGACGAGGTGCGGGCGGATCTGATCCGCTCGTTCGGCAAGGACGTGCTGCCGGCCGCCGGGGCCGCGGGGGCCGCCGCCACCACCACGGTCTCGGTGCCGGTGCGCGCGCAGGTGAGCGCCGCGGACGGGGCCGAGTCCCGGCGCGGCTGGGAGATCGCCCACTGGGCCGTCGCCCGGGCCGGGACCCTCCGGATCGCCGAGGTCTCCTACGAGGGCCGGGTGTGGCGCCCCGACACGGGCTGGCGGACGGGCGACAAGGAGTCGGGCGCCACGTCGGTCCGGATGCGGCTCGCTCAGTAGTCCGGGCCGTCATCCGTACGGGCTCCACTGGCCCTTTCTGTGACGGATTATCCGACGCATTACCCAGTCTTTACCTCGGGGCCCCGCAACCTTCCCCGCCCTCCGAGCGGTTGTCAGTGCGTCCGATCACCGGACAGGTGGATCCCGCATCTGCCGTGACCCGTTGACGTCCCGTCGAAGGAGCATCATGTCCCTCCCCCTGACCCGTCGGATCGCCCGTACCGCGCTGCTCATCGCCGCAGGTGCGGCCCCCGTGGTCGGTGCGGCCGGTGCCGCGGGTGCCGCGGGGCTTCCGCAGACCCCCGCCCTCGGCGGCCTGACCTCGCTGGACGGGGCCGGCGTGAGCAACACGCTGGACTCCACCTCGAAGCAGGGCGCCCAGGTGGCCGGCGAGACCGGCGGCAAGCTCGTCGGTACGACGCTCCCGGCCGCCGGCAAGACCCTCAAGAAGGCCGGCAGCGTGACCGACGGCGAGCTGACCGGCGACACCCTGCCCACCAAGGGCCTGCCGCTCGGCTGAGCCACACACGCCGAAGGGGCCCCGGGAGTGCGCACTCCCGGGGCCCCTTCGGCGTGTGTTCGCGCCAGGCGTCGCCCGGACAGGCGGGACTTTCGGAACACGCGCTAGGACAGCCGCTTGACCGCCGCGTCCACCCGCTCGTCCGTCGCCGTCAGCGCGACCCGTACGAAGCGGTCCCCGGCCGGCCCGTAGAAGTCGCCCGGGGCCACCAGGATGCCGAGCTCCGCCAGATGCGCGACGGTCTCCCAGCACGGCTCGTCGCGGGTGGCCCACAGGTAGAGGCTCGCCTCGCTGTGCTCGATGCGGAAGCCGTGGCGCTCCAGCGCCGCCCGCAGGACGGTGCGCCGGCGCGCGTACCGGGCCCGCTGCTCGGCGACGTGCGTGTCGTCGCCCAGCGCCGCGACGGTCGCCGCCTGGACCGGGGCCGGGATCATCATCCCGCCGTGCTTGCGGATCTGGAGCAGCTCGCCGAGGACCACCGCGTCGCCCACGACGAACGCCGCGCGGTATCCCGCGAGGTTGGACCGCTTGGAGAGCGAGTGGACGGCGACCAGGCCCTCGTACGTCCCGCCGCAGACGTCGGGGTGCAGCACGGAGACCGGCTCGGCCTCCCAGCCCAGCTCCAGGTAGCACTCGTCGCTGAAGACCAGCACGCCGTGCTCACGCGCCCACGCGACGGTACGGGTCAGCTCCTCCTGGGAGAGGACCCGCCCGGTCGGGTTGGACGGCGAGTTGAGCCAGAGCAGCCGGAGTCCGGCCGGGTCCAGCTCGGTCGGGTCGTCGTAGGCGACCGGCTCGGCGCCGCAGAGCCGCGCGCCGACCTCGTACGTCGGGTAGGCGAGCCGCGGGTAGGCGACCTTGTCGCCCGGGCCCAGGCCGAGCTGGGTCGGCAGCCAGGCCACCAGCTCCTTGGAGCCCACGACCGGCAGGACGTTCTCGTGCGCCAGGCCGGTCGCGCCCAGCCGGCGCCCCGCCCAGCCGGTCAGTGCGTCCCGCAGGGCCTCGGTCCCCCACACCGTCGGATAGCCCGGGCTGTCGGCGGCCGAGACCAGCGCCTGCCGGATCAGCGCGGGCACCGGGTCGACGGGGGTGCCGACGGACAGGTCCACCACACCGTCCGGGTGGGCAGCGGCCGTCGACTTGTAGGGCGCGAGCTTGTCCCAGGGGAAGACCGGGAGGCGTGAGGAGACGGGTGCTGCGGGCACGGAATTCTGCTTTCTCGTACGTGGACGTGGGCGTTTCTCGTACGTGGACGTGGGCGCGGCGCGCGCACGGACGCCGGAAAACGCTGCGGTCCCGCACGGTGACGAGCCGTACGGGACCGGGCGGCGCTCGTGAGGCCGCCGTTACTGGTTCTGCGGCGGCAGCGCGGCGACGAACGGGTGGTCGCGCTCGATGAGACCCAGCTTCGAGGCACCACCCGGCGAGCCGAGGTCGTCGAAGAACTCGACGTTCGCCTTGTAGTAGTCCTTCCACTCCTCCGGGGTGTCGTCCTCGTAGAAGATGGCCTCCACCGGGCAGACCGGCTCACAGGCTCCGCAGTCGACACACTCGTCCGGGTGGATGTACAAGGACCGCTGGCCCTCGTAGATGCAGTCGACGGGGCACTCTTCGATGCAGGCCTTGTCCTTCACGTCGACACAAGGCTGCGCGATGACGTAGGTCACGCTGTCGTTCCTCCTCGGTAGGGCGTTGGCTCTCGCGCGGGAGCGCGGCGTCGTCGATGCCCGCACCTAGTATCTCCGTTCCGGGGCACGATCCGAACAGGAGGGGCGGACTGAGCTGTGGAATTCACCATCGGCGGACGGTTCGAGGTCCGTATGACAGCGGATGACGTGGGCAAACGCGTCTCGGTGCGGCAGGTGGTGCACGGAGGCGGCGAGGGCGCGAAGTTCACCGATACGGTCGGGGTTCTCACATCGTGGGACGACGGTGTGGTGTCGATCACGCCCCGGTCCGGCGAGAGCGTCCGGATCCCGGAGTCCTCGCTGGTGGCGGGCAAGGTGGTGCCTCCCGCCCCGGCACGCCGGCGCGGCCCCGCCGCCTCGTTCGAGGAGCTCACCCGGGTCGCCGCGCGCGCCTGGGAGCCGGTGGAGAGCGAGGCGCTGGGCGACTGGCGGCTGCGCGCCTCCGCCGGGTTCACCCGGCGCGCCAACTCCGTACTGCCGCTCGGCGATCCCGGGATGCCGGTCGGTGAGGCGCTGGGGCGTGTTGTGCGGTGGTACGAGGAGCGGGGGCTGCCCGCCTACGTGCAGGCGGGCACCGGCGCCGAGGGGGCGCAGGAGCGGCTCTGCGCCGAGCTGGAGGACCACGGGTGGCGGCGCGAGGTGACGGCCGAGACCCGGATCGCCGCGCTGGCGCCCGTCGCGGACCTGCCGGCCGACGTCTCCGGGGTGCGGCTGTCCCGGGGGACGGACGACGCGTGGCTGTCCCGGTACCAGCGTTTCGACACCCCGGGGCTGAGGCCGGGCGCACACGTCCTGAAGGTGCTGGGCAGCGGCCCCTCGGTGTGGTTCGCGTCGGTCCCCGGCGAGAGCGCGGACGGGGTCCCGGCCGCGATCGGGCGCTGTGTGGTGGACGGCCGCTGGGCCGGGTTCATGGCCGTGGAGGTGGGTGCGGAGCACCGGCGCCGCGGCCTGGGCACGTCCGTGATGGCGGCGCTGGCCCGCCGCGCGCTCGACGAGGGCGCGTCGGCCGCCTGGCTCCAGGTGGAGACGGACAACACGCCGGCCCGGGCGATGTACGACGGCATGGGCTTCGCCGCCCACCACCTGTACCACCACTTCCGGCCCGCATAGCGGGCGACAGCCCAGGAGTACATGTCGTATGAGCGCTCAAGACCCCGGTCAGGCCGGACGCAGGAGGCGGTTCGCCGACGAGGCGCGCGCCGAACGGCCGGATCTCGCCCTGCTCTGCCTCCTGCTGGGCGCGGAGGGTGAACCGGCCGATCCCGCCGCCCCCGCCGACCCGTGCGGCATCGACGCCGCGCAGGTCGAGCTGGACCGGCTGGCGGGCCTCCTGCCGTACGGGGCGCGGTCCGCCCGCGCGTGGGCGTCGGCCCTGGCGGAACTGCTGGGCGGGCGGTGCGGATTCGTCGGCGGGCCCGCCGACTACCAGCGGCTGGACTCCTCGCTGCTCCAGCGGGTCCTGCGCCGTCGCAGGGGGCTGCCGATCCTGCTCTCGGTGGTGTGGACGGAGGTCGCGCGGCGGGCCGGGGCGCCGGTGTACGGGGTGGCGCTGCCCGGCCACTACGTGGTGGGTTTCGGTGATCCGGCGGAGCAGGTGCTGGCCGATCCGTTCGCCGGCGGTGTCCCGTTGAGCGGCGAGGACGCCGCGCTCATGGTGGCGGGGACGAGCGGGGGGCGGCTGGATGCGTCGATGCTGGTACCGGCCGGGCCGCTGGAGACCGTGCTGCGCGTCCTGAACAACATCAGGGCCTGGGCCACGGCCCGGCCCGAGCGCACCGATGTGGCTCTCTGGGCGCTGGAGTTGTCGCTGCTGCTGCCCTCGCACCCGGCCAGGCTCCGCTACGAGCGGGCCCAGCTCCTCGTGCAGCGCGGGGAGTTCCTGCGGGGGGCCGCGGAGATGGAGGAGTACGCGGAGGTCGTCGACGGCGTGGAGCCGACCGCGGCCGCCGAGATCCGCCGGCGCGCCCAGGCCGCCCGGGCCCTGCTGAACTGAGAGCGGTCCGGCGCCCGCCCGGCCCCCGCCCCCTCCGGGGACATCATCCTGTGAAGTCAGCACCCCTCCGGTTCAGGCTGATACCAGGTCAATTGCCGTTCGCGAGACGTTATTTGTTGCGCACACCGCATCCACACGCACCTCTTGATGCACACCTCTTGACGTGTCCCGGACCATAGCGGTTACATCGGCGAAACACGTGAGAGCGCTCTCTCGCCTCTCTCGCCCGACCGTCGTGCCCCCCGCAACCACGACTCAGGAGACGTACTTCATGCACGTTCCCCCCACGGATCCCGCGCGTTCCGCGCCCCCCGCGTCCCCCCACCGGCGGCGCCGTCCGAAGGCGCTCGGCCTCACCGCGCTCGCCGCCGCGATGCTCATGGCCGTCCCCACGACCCAGGCCGCCTTCGGCAGCGACGTCCGGCCGGCCGCCGCCCAGGAGGTGGTCGGCGGCGGCGACCTCGGCCCCAACGTGCTGGTCTTCGATCCGTCGACCCCCGACATCCAGGGCAAGGTCGACGAGGTCTTCCGGAAGCAGGAGTCGAACCAGTTCGGCACCG
This sequence comes from Streptomyces sp. SirexAA-E, assembly GCF_000177195.2. Taxonomy (GTDB): domain Bacteria; phylum Actinomycetota; class Actinomycetes; order Streptomycetales; family Streptomycetaceae; genus Streptomyces; species Streptomyces flavovirens. The sequence continues at coordinate 4,823,996 of NC_015953.1, read as the reverse complement.
ACCGCTACGCGCTGATGTTCAAGCCGGGCACGTACAACGACATCAACGCGCAGATCGGCTTCTACACCTCGATCGCGGGCCTCGGGCTCAACCCCGACGACACCACCTTCAACGGCGACGTGACCGTCGACGCGGGCTGGTTCGACGGCAACGCCACCCAGAACTTCTGGCGTTCGGCCGAGAACCTGGCGCTCAACCCGGTCAACGGCACCAACCGCTGGGCCGTCTCGCAGGCCGCGCCCTTCCGCCGGATGCACGTCAAGGGCGGCCTCAACCTCGCCCCCGACGGCTACGGCTGGGCCAGCGGCGGCTACATCGCCGACAGCAAGATCGACGGCGAGGTCGGTCCGTACTCGCAGCAGCAGTGGTACACCCGCGACAGCTCCGTCGGCGGCTGGGGCAACGGCGTCTGGAACATGACGTTCTCCGGCGTCGAGGGCGCCCCCGCGCAGAGCTTCCCGGAGCCTCCGTACACCACCCTGGAGACCACCCCGGTCTCCCGGGAGAAGCCCTTCCTCTACCTGGACGGGGACGACTACAAGGTCTTCGTCCCCGCCAAGCGCACGAACGCGCGCGGCACCTCGTGGGGCAACGGCACCCCGGAGGGCGAGTCCCTCCCCCTCGACCAGTTCTACGTGGTCAAGCCCGGCGCCACCGCCGAGACCATCAACGCCGCCGTGGACCAGGGGCTGCACCTGCTGTTCACGCCCGGCGTCTACCACGTCGACCAGCCGATCGAGATCGACCGCGCGAACACGGTGGCGCTCGGTCTCGGCCTCGCCACGATCATCCCGGACAACGGGGTGACCGCGCTCAAGGTCGGTGACGTCGACGGCGTCAAGGTCGCGGGTCTGCTGGTCGACGCGGGTCCGGTCAACTCCGAGACGCTCGTCGAGGTCGGCTCCGACGGCGCCTCCGGCGACCACGCGGCCAACCCGACCTCCCTCCAGGACGTGTTCGTCCGCATCGGCGGCGCCGGCCCCGGCAAGGCGACCACCAGCATCGTCGTCAACAGCAACGACACGATCATCGACCACACCTGGGTGTGGCGCGCCGACCACGGCGAGGGCGTCGGCTGGGAGACCAACCGGGCCGACTACGGCGTCCACGTGAAGGGCGACAACGTGCTGGCCACCGGCCTGTTCGTCGAGCACTTCAACAAGTACGACGTCCAGTGGTCCGGTGAGAACGGGAAGACGATCTTCTACCAGAACGAGAAGGCGTACGACGCCCCCGACCAGGCCGCCATCCAGAACGGCGACATCAAGGGCTACGCCGCCTACAAGGTCGACGACTCGGTCACCACCCACGAGGGCTGGGGCATGGGCAGCTACTGCTACTTCAACGTGAACCCGGACATCCGGCAGCAGCACGGCTTCCAGGCCCCGGTGAAGCCCGGTGTGAAGTTCCACGACCTGCTCGTGGTCTCCCTGGGCGGCAAGGGCCAGTACGAGCACGTCATCAACGACATCGGAGACCCCACCTCCGGTGACACCACCATCCCGTCGCAGGTGGTCTCCTTCCCGTAGGAAGGCAGGCGGTGGAGCGGGGCCCGGTCGCTGCTGCGGCCGGGCCCCCTTCGTACCTCAGAGCCAGCCCTTCTCGCCGGCGACCCGGACGGCCTCGGTGCGGTTGCGTGCGGCCGTCTTCTGGATCGCCGTGGAGAGGTAGTTGCGCACCGTGCCCGGGGAGAGGTGCATCGCACCGGCGATCTCCACGTTGGTCGCGCCGTCCGCCGCCGCGCGCAGGACCTCGCGCTCACGGTCCGTCAGCGGGTTCGCCCCCTCCGCGAGGGCGGCCGCCGCCAGCGCCGGATCGATGACCCGTTCGCCCCCGAGCACCCTGCGTACGGCGTCGGCGAGCTGCGCCGACGGGGCGTCCTTGACCAGGAAGGCGTCCGCGCCCGATTCCATGGCGCGGCGCAGGTATCCGGGACGGCCGAAGGTGGTGACGACGACGATCTTGATGTCCGGGAGCTCGCGGCGCAGTTCCGCGGCGGCCTCGATGCCGTTCATGCCCGGCATCTCGATGTCGAGGAGGGCGACGTCGACGGCGTGCTCGCGCGCCGCGGCGAGCACCTCGTCGCCGCGGGCGGCCTGGGCCACCACCTCGATGTCCGGTTCCAGGCCGAGCAGCGCCGCGAGCGCCTCGCGCACCATGGACTGATCCTCGGCCAGGAGAAGTCTGATCATGCTCATTCCCCGGATCCTAGGCCGGGACCGACCGGGACACGGAGGGTGAGGGCGAAACCCTTGGCCGGGCCCGCCGTCGTGGTGGCGAGGGTGCCGTCGACCGTGGCGAGGCGTTCGGCGATGCCGGTGAGACCGTTGCCCGCCTTCGTCCCCGCCGCGCCCCGCCCGTCATCACTGACGCTGAGCTCCACGACCGGCCCCCCCAGGGTCTGGCGCGAGGTGAGGGCGACCGAGCAGCGCCGGGCGCCACTGTGGCGTACGACGTTGGTGACGGCCTCCCGCAGTCCCCAGGCGAGCACCTCCTCCTGCTCCTCCGGGACGTCGTCGGGGGCCTCGGTCGGGACGTCCGCGATGATGCCCGCGGCGGCGAGTGCGGTGCGGGCGCCCGCCAGTTCGCCGGGGAGGGTCGGGCGGCGGTAGCCGGTGACCGCGCTGCGCACGTCCGCCAGGGCCTGCCGGCTCACCCGCTCGATGTCGGCCACCTGCTCCGCCGCCCGGTCCGGACGGCCGGGGAGCATCCGGCCCGCCAGCTCGCTCTTGAGCGTGATCAGCGAGAGCGAGTGGCCCAGCAGGTCGTGCAGGTCGCGGGCCAGCCGCAGGCGTTCCTCGTTGGCGGCGAGCTGGGCGACGGTGGCGCGGGCCTCGCGCAGCTCGATCGTCGTACGGATCATCTGCTGCACCCCGGACATCGCGAAGCCGCCCAGCAGCGCGGGGAAGACCAGCGCGGTGACGATCTCCCGGGCATGGCCGGCGGACAGGCCGATCAGCACCATCACCGCGGTGGCCGCCGGGATCAGCCGGCCGGCGGTCCGCAGCGGCAGGGTCGCGCCGGCGGACACCGCGACGTAGACGAACAGCACCAGCCAGGAGATGCCGAGGGTCAGGGAGAGGACGACGGCGAGGACCGCGAGGACCGCGATCGACCGCAGGGCCTGACGGCGGGCGGGCGCCCTCGACGTGTGCCGGAAGACGAGGACCAGGTACACGGCGACGAAGACCAGCAGGCCGGCTCCGCCGAGCACCCGTGCCGTCACGGTGTGGTCACCGCTCACCACGTCCCGGACGGGAGCGCTCATGAACGCCAGCCAGATGCCGATCCACAGCAGCTTGACGAGGAACTGGCGGCGGCTGTGGGGCGCCTGCCCGATGCCGATGGACATCTCGTCGTCGCTCACGCCTTCAGGGTGTCCTTCCGGTAGAGCCAGGCCGCACCGCCCGCGAAGAGCACGAAGTAGGCGCAGAGGATCGCGATGTCCTTGGCGTGCGGCGAGCCGCCCATCTCGACGGCCTGGCCGAGAGCAGCGTACGCGTGGGTCGGCAGCCACTCGGAGATCGACCGGAGCCATTGCGGGAAGACCGTGGTGGGCATCCACAGGCCGCCCAGGATGGAGAGTCCGAAGTAGATGATCATGGTGACCGGCCGGACCGCGTCACCGCTGGCGACGTACCCGATGGCGACGCCGAGCGCGGCGAACACCAGGGAACCCGCCCAGATGAGGCCGGTCAGCGCCAGCCACTGCCAGGCGTCGAGCCGTACGCCCTTGACGCCCGCGGCGACGAGGAACACGACGACGATGCAGGGCAGGGTGACGATGCCGGCGCCCGCGATCTTCGACAGGACGTAACCCCGGCCGGGCAGGGCGGTGAGGCGGAGCTGGCGGACCCAGCCCTTCTCGCGCTCCTTGGCGATGCGTTCGCTGTTGCCCATCAGGACGGCGGTCAGGGCGCCGAAGGAGGCCATCGAGACCATGAAGAAGGCCTGGAGGGTCAGATCGGTGTCCGGGACCGTGTCGGTGGTGTTCTGGGTGCCGGAGATCAGCAGGTAGATCACCGACGGGTAGATGACGGAGAAGAACATGAACTTCTTGTTCCGCAGCGTGCGGAGCACTTCGAGCCTGGTCAGGCTCCAGGAGAAGTAGTGCGTCATGCGGTCCTGGCCTCCTCGGCCTCGGTAAGGGCGACGAAGGCCTGTTCCAGGCCGAGTCCGGCGACTTCGAGCGCGCGCGGGTAGAGGCCGAGGCCGTAGAGCGCGTGGACGGTCGCGTCCGCGTCGTGCGACTGGGCGCGGACCCGGTGGCCGTTGATGTCGAGCGCGGACAGGAACGGCAGCGAGCGCAGGGCCGGTTCGTCGACCGGTCCCTCCAGCTCGAAGGAGATCCGGCGGGCCCCCGCCTTCGCCTTGATCTCGGCGGCGGTGCCGTCGGCGAGGAGGCGGCCCTTGTGGAGCACGAGCACCCGGTCCGCGATCGCGTCGGCCTCTTCGAGGTAGTGGGTGGCGAACAGCACCGTACGGCCCGCGTCGGCCTGTTCGCGCATGGTGGCCCAGAAGGCCTGCCGTGCGGTGACGTCCATGCCGGTGGTCGGCTCGTCGAGCACGATCAGGTCGTTGGCGCCGGCGGTGGCGAGCGCGAAGCGCACGCGCTGCTCCTGGCCGCCCGAGAGCTTGTTGACCATGCGGCCGGCGATCTGGGTGAGGCCCGCGCGGTCCAGCACCTCACCGACCGGGTGGGCCCGCGGGTGGAGGTCGCAGACGAGCCGGACCAGCTCCTCGACGGTGACGTCCTCCATCAGGCCGCCGGTCTGGAGCATCGCGCCGACGCGGCCCGCCGCGATGGCGGCCTGCGGGGAGGTGCCGAGGATCCGGACCGTGCCGGAGTCGGCGGTGCGCAGCCCGAGGAGCAGGTCGAGGGTGGAGGACTTGCCGGCGCCGTTGGGGCCGAGCAGCGCCACGGTCTCGCCGGGGCGCAGGTCGAGGGTCAGTCCGTCCACGGCCCGTACGTCCCCGTAGGCCTTGCTGACGTGTTCGAAGCTCACCACGGGGGCTCTGGCCGTGGTGGGTGCGGCGGCTGTCGTTGTCATGCGTCCAGCCTGGCGGAACCAGGTGCCCGCCCGGCAGGGCCACGGATCGTGGATCCGGCATGACAGATGTCATGCCTGGGGCGTGCGACGCCGCCCCCGGCCGGAGGTCCGGCCGGGGGCGGCGGGTGCGCGGGTGACTCGGGCGGTCAGCCCTCGCCCCCCAGGTCGATGGCGACCGTACGCTCGGCGGGCGTCTTGCCGAGGAGCGCGGTCTGCATGGCGTGGGCCACGTCGTCGGCGCCGACCTCGTGCTGCTGACCGTCGCCCTTGGTGATCATGATGCCGTCGAAGACACCGTCCAGCAGGGTGTCGATCGCCTTCTTGTCGTAGACCTCGACCAGGCGGCCGTCGACCGGCTTCATGGAGAGGATCTTCGGCAGCGACCGCGCCGGCCCGAAGTCGATCTGCTTGGCTCCGGCCTTGATGGTGATCAGCCCCGACATCGCGGGCTCCGCGAACTCCTTCATCGCCCGGTCCAGTTCGGCCTGGTCGATGGTGGGTTCGGTGGTGGCGACCGGCAGTTCGACGACGGCGGGCTTGCCCGTCTCGACCTGCGCGCGGTAGGCGTCGCGGACGGAGATCATCGACCGGTTGACGTCGAGCGCCTGGCCGGACCTGCCCGGGACCGGCACGGCCTTGTTCGGCTCGAACCTGATGGTTCCGTCGTTGGCGGAGCCCGAGACGCCCGCGAGCTCGGTCAGCGCGAGGCCGAGCTTCTCCTCGTCGACCGGGATCACCGGGTCGGCCGGGCGTGCCCCGCCGAACAGCGAACCGATCACGGAGACCGGGTTGTAGTCGCTGCCCGCGGCGCCCCGTACGGTCTCCTGGCTGTTCAGGGTGAGACCCGCCTTCTCCGGGTCCAGCTTCTGCTCCTTGCCGTCCACGGACAGCGTCAGGGGCGCCTGGGCCCGCTTGCCGAAGGCGGCCTCGAGCTTGGTGACCGCCTCCTCCTTCGTGCCGCCGCCGATGTCCGCACCGAGGACGGTGGTGCCCTTGGGCACCTCGGAGTGGTTCATCAGCAGTCCGGCGCCGTAGGCGATGCCGAACAGCACGAAGACGCCGACGCACAGGAGGACCAGCTTGGAGCGGCCCTTCTTGGCGGGCGGGGCGGGCTTCGGCGCGGGCGCGGGCGCCGCCGCGGCGGGCCCGGCAGGACCGCCCGGGCCGTCGCCGGGCCGCTTGCCCAGGTCTCCGGGGCCGCCCGGGAACCCGGAACGGGACTCCGGGGGTACGACGGGGATGCCGCTGGTGAGGGTGTCACCGGAGACGTTGCCGGCGGGCCCGCGACCGGGCGCGGGCACCTGCGGCGTGAGGATCGCCGTGTCGTCGGACAACCGCGGCGGTACGGAACCGGAGCCCGCGGGACCGCCCGGGCCGGACGCGCCGCCGGGCCGGGCCCCGCCGGAGCCCGCCGGGCCCGAACCGCCGGTCCGGCCGGTGAGCTTGTCGAGGTCCGGGGTCAGGGACGAACTCCCGGTCATCGGGCCCGTGGTGGGACCGGACGGCGCCTGGCCGCGGCCACCGGACGCCGCGGCACCCGGGCCGCCGGGACCGTCCGCGCCGAACGCGTCCAGGGAGCTGCGATCCGGCCCGGATGTGCCCCCTTCGGGGCGGAACGGCAGATCGGCGCGGGGCGGCACCGAGGCCGAACCGGAGCCGGAGCCGGCGGCCGGGCCGCCCGAAGCGGAACCGGCCCCCGCGCTCAGCCCCGCACCGAAGCCCCCGCCGGACCCGGTACCCGTACCCGGACCGAAGGCCGGACCGGAACCGGAGCCCGGGCCGCCGCCGGAACCGGACCCGCTGCCACCGCCCGCGGCGGCGGGCGCCGCAGGCCCGGGTGCCACCGGCTTGCGCGGGGCGAACCAGTCGCTGCCGCTCTTCTCCTTGGCCGGCTTCTCGGCGGGGGCGTCGCCGTCCCGCGCCTTGGGCTCCTGACCGCCCCGCTCGTCGCCGGCCGGCGACTCGCCGTCGGCGGACGTGCCCGGCCTCGGGGTGCTGCCGGTGCGCTCGGTGTCCGGACGGCCGCCGGAGGTGTCGGTGTCGCTCATGGGCGTACGCATGACGACAGGCGGGATCGGACGCGAACCCGGGATGTTGATCCGGATACGGGTCGTCAGCGTCGTCTCCGTCCTGGGCTCGTCGGGCCGGGGCGGGTCCGCAGGTTCCGGAGCCTCTCCCGGCCCGCCCTCGGACGGGTGCAGCGACGGATACTGGCGTGATCCGTACGGCGGCGTACCCGACGGGTACGCGGCTCCGCCGCGCCCCTGGGGCCCGGAGGACGAACTGTCAGTTTCACGACTCAAAGCAGGTTCTCCCGATTGGCTCCGCCGCCCGTACTTCCCCCATGCCGCAGGCCAGGGGACGGCTCGGCGCGCGCACCAGCTTACTGGCCGCCGCCGTAGGACTCGCCGCTCCCTGGGGTGACAAGGACACGACCGCTCCCGCCCGGAGCGGCGGTCCGGGAGCGGAGACAGCACATCACGTCCCAGGTGGACGGGTGTCGTTGGCCGGATAAGGCAGGCGGGACATGGTGGCACACATCACAGCGACGGCCATCGTCCCGAGCATGAAGAGCGCCAGGCCGACCGCGTCACCGAAGACGTAGTCGCCCTCGGGGCGCCCGCCGAGCAGGAGAACCACCACGACGAACCAGCCCACCGCCGGGGCCAGCGCGCCGAGCTGGGTCCCGGTGAGCACCCTGCCGCCGTAGAACAGTCCGGCCGACGCCACCAGCGCGAGGACCAATCCGCCCGGGAACAGGGCCGCTTGCACCAGGGTGCCGGCGACCCCCAGGGCCGCCCCCAGGAGCACGAGACCGGCGTACACGGCGATCCTGGCGGGGTTCGGGCGGGCGGCGAGCCCGGTGGGTTCCGGGGCCCTGGGCGGGGCGTTGGTGCGCGGCGCCCGCGACGAGGCGCGCTCCCGCTGCTGCCTGCTGCTCATGTCCCCGCTCCCGGTGCCGCCGCGTCCGGCACGCCCGCGAAGAGGTCGTGCTCCCTGGCACCATCGTCCCCGCCCGCGGCCCCTCGTACCAACTCGTAGTACTCGGCGGTGAAGACGGGCTGCCCCAGGTCGTTCGAAAGAGCGAAGTACGGGCCGTCCACCGCGATCTGGGTGGCGTGCGCCCGCATCGCGGCGGTCTTCGCCGCCGCGTGGGCCGAGCCGTCGATCTCCGCGGTGATCCGGTCGTCGTCCACCACCCCCGGGACGTCACCGACGGCGGCGATCCCTCCGAAGGCGTCCGGGGCGCTCTCCCGCAGCCGGGCGAAGGCCTCCTCGGCCACCGACCGGGGCACCCGGTTCCAGTAGGTCTTCGCGATCGTGTGCGGCTCGCCGGTGCCGTACGCCGGGTCCGCGGCCAGCTCGGCGGCGCGCATCGCGACCCGGTGCGCCTGGATGTGGTCCGGGTGGCCGTAGCCCCCGTCCGGGTCGTAGGTGACGAGGACCTGGGGGCGCACCGAGCGGATCACCTCGGCCAGGTGTCCGGCCGCCTCGTCCAGGTCGGCGTCCCAGAAGGCACCGGGCCGGTGGTTCTGCTCGGTGCCCATCATCCCGGAGTCCCTGTACCGCCCGGGGCCGCCCAGGAAGCGGTGGTCGGTGACGCCCAGCTCCCTCATCGCGGCGGCGAGTTCACCGACGCGGTGGGAACCGAGGGTGTCGTCCCGGTCGGCGGCGAGGTGGGCCAGGTCCGGTGGGATGACCTCGCCCTCTTCGCCGAGTGTGCACGTCACCAGGGTGACGTGGGCGCCCTCGGCCGCGTACCTGGCCATGGTGGCGCCGTTGTTGATCGACTCGTCGTCGGGGTGCGCGTGCACCAGGAGCAGACGGCGGGCGGGAAGGTCCTTCATGGGACCAGCCTACGAGCCGCCCGCCCCTCGGTCCGACCGCCCCACGGGGCCGACGGGCATGAAGAGGCCCGGTGCGGGTATCCGGATCAGAACTTGATCCCGCCGATCATGCCCGCCACGTTCGAAGTCACCTCCGAGATGGTCGGGCCGATCGACGAGCTCGCGAGATAGAACCCGAGCAACATGCAGACCACCGCGTGTCCGCCCTTCAGTCCGGATTTCCGGATCAGCAGGAAGACGACGATCGCCAGCAGCACCACCGCCGAAATCGAGAGTGCCACGGCGGTTCACCTCCATCAGTACGGTCGGGACGGGCAGCACACATGGAGCCAGCAGGTTCATACCCACCGAGCGCTACGGATCATAACTATCCGTGCCGACGCATTGATCGGGGCACAGCAGCACGAGGGGCGCACGGACCGGCACTCCACGGCTAGGTTCGGTGCCATGACCTCGCAGAAGCTGTCCTTTCCACGCCAGCACGCCCGGACCCAGCGGTTCACTCTCGGCGCACCCCGGTCCTTCACCGTCTCACCGGATGGGACGAGGGTGGTCTTCCTCCGGTCCTCCTCCGGCACGGACCGGACGAACCGCCTCATGGTGCTGGACACCCGCACCGGCGAGGAGAGCGTCGCCGCCGATCCCGGGGCTCTGCTGGACGGTTCGGCGGAGAGGCTGTCGCCGCAGGAGCGCGCCCGCCGGGAACGGACGCGGGAGGGTTCCGCGGGCATCGTCGGCTACGCGGTGGACGCCGCCGCCGAGTTGGCCGCGTTCGCCCTCTCCGGCACGGTGTACGTGGCCGAGTTGGGGGCGGGCACGGCGCGGGCGCTCCCGGTGACCGGCCCGGTGCTCGACCCCCGGCCCTCCCCCGACGGCCGGCACATCGCCTACGTCGCCGGGGGCGCGCTGCGGATCGTGGGGGTGGACGGCGAGGGGGACCGCGCGATCGCGGAGCCGGAGGACGAGCACACCACGTACGGGCTGGCGGAGTTCGTCGCGGCCGAGGAGATGGGCCGCCACCGCGGCTTCTGGTGGTCGCCGGATTCGGACCGGCTGCTGGTCGCCCGGGCCGACGACGGCGCCGTGCGGCGGTGGTGGATCGCCGATCCGGCCAACCCGGGCAGCAGGCCCGCCGAGATCGCCTACCCGGCCGCCGGCACGCCCGACGCCGAAGTGCGGCTGTTCCTGACGGACCTCGGCGGGGCCCGTACGGAAGTTGTCTGGGATCGGACCCGCTTCCCGTATCTGGCACGTGTCCACTGGTCATCGGCCGGCACCCCGCTGTTGCTGGTGCAGGCTCGTGACCAGCGCGGTCAGCTGTATCTGGCCGTGGACACGGAGACCGGCGCGACCCGTACGGTCCATGTCGACGAGGATCCGGTGTGGCTGGAACTTTTCGCCGGAGTGCCCGCCTGGGCCCCCGACGGAAGGCTCGTCCGCGTCGCCGACGAAGGTGGCGCACGGGTGCTCTCGGTCGGCGACCGGCCGCTGACCGGCGACCGGTTGCACATCCAGGCGGTGCTGGACGTCGGTGAGTCGGACATCCTGGTGTCCGCCACCGCCGGCGAGGGCGCCACGGACCCGGAGACCGGCCAGAGCCACGTGTACCGGGTCGACGAGCTGGGCGTCGAGCGCGTCAGCGAGGGCCCCGGGGTGCACACGGCGGTGCGCGCGGGAGGGGTGACGGTCATGGTCTCCTCCTCCCTGGAGCGCCCGGGAACGGCCGTACGGGTCCTGCGGGACGGCGAGCGGATCGCCACGATCGCCAACCACGCCCAGGAACCCGTCCTGTCTGCCGGAGTGCGGCTGACCGAAGGGGGCGCACGGCGAATTCCGTGCGCCGTGCTGCTCCCCACCGGCTACACGGAAGACGACGGTCCGCTTCCTGTCCTGATGGACCCCTACGGCGGACCGCACGGCCGCCGGGTCGTCGCCTCGCACAACGCGCACCTCACGTCCCAGTGGTTCGCCGACCAGGGCTTCGCCGTGATCACCGCGGACGGCCGGGGCACACCGGGACGTTCACCCGGCTGGGAGAAGGCCGTGCGGGACGACTTCACCCTCTCCCTCGACGACCAGGTGGAGGCCCTGCACGCGCTGGCCGGACGCTTCCCGCTGGACCTGACGAAGGTCGCCATGCGCGGCTGGTCGTACGGCGGTTACCTCTCCGCCCTCGCGGTGCTGCGCCGCCCCGACGTCTTCCACGCGGCCGTGGTGGGCGCCCCGGTGACGGACTGGCGGCTGTACGACACGCACTACACGGAGCGCTACCTCGGCGACCCGGCGGAGCAGCCCGAGGTGTACGCGGCCAACTCCCTGGTGACGGACGAGGGGCTCTCGCGACCCGCCGACGAGGTACGGCCGATGATGATCGTCCACGGCCTCGCCGACGACAACGTGGTGGTCGCCCACGCCCTGCGGCTGTCCTCGGCACTGCTGGCGGCGGGACGCCCGCACGAGGTGCTGCCGCTGAGCGGGGTCACGCACATGACGCCGCAGGAGCAGGTGGCGGAGAACCTGCTGCTGCTCCAGGTGGACTTCCTCAGGCGGTCGCTGGGGCTCCCCCGGTAGGGCCGCCGGGTTTCACCAGCCGGGCGGCGGCGGGCCGGGCGGCGGCGGGCCGTCACCCGGTCCGCCCGGCTGCGGACGGCCGTACCCGGGCGGACCGGCGTATCCGGGCCCGGCCGACGGGTACCCGTACCCGGAGGAACCGGCGGGCGGGTAGCCGTAGCCGCCGGGTACCGGGTCGGGGCCGCCCGGGTCCGCGAGGCCCTCACGGGACAGCGCGAGCAGCGCGACGGCCCCGGCAAGGGCCTGGAAGAACGAGGTGGCCACCACGAGTCGGTACTCGATCTGCAACTCGCCGAAGTGCACCAGCAGTTCGTGGTGGACCGCCCGGGCCGCACCGAAGCTCCCCTGGAGCAGCAGGAAGCCGCCCGCGATCATCCCCAGCGGCCGGGAGTGGACGGCTCCCAGGAGCGCGGTCCACGCCACCACCAGACAGACGGCCGCGAGCGCCAGGGCGCCCCAGCCGGGCGGCCCGTCGGTCAGCCCCGTCAGGACGGCCCGCCCGCCGACGAGCCGGTCGGGATACACGCCGGAGGGCAGCGTGACGAACTGCCGGACCTCCCAGGCGACGAGCACGGCCGCCGAGGCGCCGAGCGCCACGAAGGCGGCGGCCCGGGCCCCCCGGCCGGGCCGGGTGGGCAGCGGCTCGTAGGCGTCCACGGGCGGCCTGCGGCCGGCGGCGCCGGTGACGATCAGCGCGAGGGCCGCGGCCAGGACCACGAAGGTGCCGACCAGTGCCCGGGTACGCAGGACGTCGCTGTACCGCCCGTCCGTCCAGGAGGCGCCCACCGTCCAGACGGAGGGCAGCCGCAGGGCCAGCGTGACCACTCCGGTGGACACCAGCGCGGCCGCCGCGACCGGGGAGCGCGCCACGGTGAAGAGTACGGCGGCGTAGACGACGAGCAGCACCGCGTCGGTCTGTGTGGTGACGGGCGGTGCGGCGGGCCGGGCGTCCGCGTAACCGGCCCAGTGGCGCACCAGGTCGACCGGGTCCCCCATCGCCCTCAGGTCCCGCACGATCCAGCAGGCGACGACGATCCCGAGCACGGCGCAGAGCACCGCGCCCGTGGTTCTCGCTCCCCGGGTGAGTATCACCCCAGCGATACTCCACCGCGGTACGGGGACGGACAAGAGGGCCTCGGGCGGCGGGCAGGACACGGGTAACCGGCCGGGGCGACGTGATGCGCGCCCCGGCCGGTCCACGGCACCCGCACGGCCGTACGTTCTCCATGGTGGGACGTCCGTATATCGGTGTGGCGACGGCCGAGTTGCGTGCGCGTTAACGACGCCGGCCGCGTCGTCAGGCCGGCCCGCCCCGGTCGTCCCGGTCGTCCTCCTCCGGCGGCGCGTCCGCCGGCTCGGGCGTCTCCAGCAGCCCCTCCGGCGGCACCACCCGCTTCTCCTCGGCGAAGTGGCAGGCGGAGTCGTGCCGGGCCGGCGTCGAGGTGTCCCGGAAGACCGCCGGGACCGCCAGCAGCGGCACCTCCAGCGCACACCGCTCCTGTGCCTTCCAGCAGCGGGTGCGGAAGCGGCAGCCCGACGGGATGTTCGCCGGTGAGGGCACGTCTCCGTGCAGGATGATCCGCTCACGGTGGTCACGGGCCGTCGGATCCGGTACGGGGACGGCCGACAGCAGCGCCTGGGTGTAGGGGTGCGTCGGGTGGTCGTAGATCTCCTGGTCGGTACCGATCTCGACGATGCGGCCGAGGTACATGACACCCACCCGGTCCGAGATGTGACGGACGATCGACAGGTCGTGCGCGATGAACACGAAACTCAGGTCGAACTCCGCCTGCAGCCGGTCCAGCAGGTTCACCACCTGCGCCTGCACGGAGACGTCGAGGGCCGAGACCGGCTCGTCCGCGACGATGATCTCCGGGTTGAGGGCGAGCCCCCGCGCGATCCCGATGCGCTGGCGCTGGCCACCGGAGAACTGGTGCGGGTACCGGTTGATGTACTCCGGGTTCAGCCCGACGACGTCCAGGAGGTCCTGCACCCTCTTCCGCCGGCTCCCCCGGGGCGCGACCTCGGGGTGGATCTCGTACGGCTCCCCGATGATGTCGCCGACCGTCATGCGCGGGTTCAGCGAGGTGTACGGGTCCTGGAACACCATCTGGATGTTGCGGCGCACGGCCTTCAGCGCACGGCCGGACAGCTTGGTGATGTCCTCGCCCTTGTACCGGATGGAGCCCCCCGTCACGGGCTCCAGGTGGACCAGCATCCTGGCGACGGTCGACTTCCCGCAGCCGGACTCCCCCACGATGCCGAGCGTCTCACCCGCCGAGAGGTCGAAGTCGACGCCGTCGACGGCCTTCACCGCGCCGACCTGCTTCTTGAAGAGGATGCCCTGGGTCAGCGGGTAGTGCTTGACCAGGCCGCGCACCTGGAGGATCGGCTCGCCCTCGGCGTACGCGGCCCCGGGCGCCCCGGCCTGGAGGAGGGAGCCGCCGCCCCCGCGGCCCGTCTCGTCAGCGTGCATCGAGCGTCTCCTTCCAGAAGTGGCAGGCGCTCCTGCGGTTCTCGTCCACGGTGTAGAGCGGCGGGACGTCCGTACGGCACACCGGCTGGGCCATCGGGCAGCGCGGGTGGAAGGCGCAGCCGGGCGGGATGTGCAGCAGGTTGGGCGGCAGCCCCTTGATCGCGTACAGCTCCTGGCCCTTCTGGTCCAGCCGCGGGATCGACCGGAGCAGGCCCTTGGTGTAGGGGTGGGCGGGGGCCCGGTAGATGTCGTGGACGGGTGAGGTCTCGACGATGCGCCCGGCGTACATGACCGCGATCTTGTCGGCGACGTCGGCCACCACCCCGAGGTCGTGGGTGATGAGGATGAGCCCCATGTTGAGCTCGCGCTGGAGCTCCGCGAGCAGGTCCATGACCTGGGCCTGGACCGTCACGTCGAGCGCCGTGGTGGGCTCGTCCGCGATGATCAGGTCGGGCTCCAGGGCCAGCGCCATGGCGATCATGATGCGCTGGCGCATACCGCCGGAGAACTGGTGCGGGAAGTTGCCGACCCGCTCACGGGCCGCCGGAATGCGTACCCGGTCCATCAGCTCGATGGCCTTGACCTTGGCGTCGGACCGGGACATCCCCCGGTGCACGACGAACATCTCGCCGAGCTGCTCGCCCACGCTGAGCACGGGGTTCAGCGAGGACAGCGCGTCCTGGAAGATCATGGCCATCTCCTGGCCGCGGATCCTCCGCCGCTCCTCCGTCCTGAGCTTCAGCAGGTCGCGGTCCTTGAAGACGATCTCGCCGCCGCTGATCTTCCCGGGCGGCATGTCGAGGATGCCCATGATCGCCTGGGCGGTGACCGACTTGCCCGAGCCGGACTCACCGAGGACGGCCAGCGTCTCCCCGGCGTCCACGCTGTAGTTGACCCCGTTGACGGCCTTGGCGACGCCCTCGCGGGTGTGGAACTCCACGTGCAGATCGCGCACTTCGAGCAACATGGCAGCGGGCTCCTCAGCGCAGTTTGGGGTCGAGGGCGTCGCGCACCGCGTCGCCGAGCATGATGAAGGCGAGCACCGTGATCGCCAGGGCCCCGGCGGGCCAGAGCAGCATGTGCGGCGCGTTGCGGATGTACTGGGAGGCGGCGGAGATGTCGATCCCCCAGGAGACCGCCGGCGGCTTCAGCCCGACCCCGAGGAACGACAGCGTCGCCTCCAGCGAGATGTACGTCCCCAGGGCGATGGTCGCGACGACGATCACCGGGGCGACCGCGTTGGGCGTGATGTGCCGCAGCATCATCCGGGTGTTGGAGGCCCCGAGCGCCCGGGCCGCCTGGACGTAGTCGTTCTGCTTGGCGGTGATGACGGAGCCCCGGGCGATACGGGCGATCTGCGGCCAGCCCAGCAGCACGATGAAGCCGATCACCGGCCAGACGGTGGAGCTGGTGACCACCGAGAGGAACACCAGGCCGCCGAGGACCACCGGGATGCCGAAGAAGACGTCCGTGATGCGGGAGAGGACCGCGTCCCAGACGCCCCCGAAGAAGCCGGCCAGTCCGCCCAGCACGCCGCCGAGCAGCGAGACGCCGAGCGTGGCGCAGACGCCGACGGTGACCGAGGTCCGCGCGCCGTACACGGTCCGGGTGTAGACGTCGCAGCCCTGCCCGTCGAAGCCGAAGGGGTGTCCGGGCTGGGAGCCCTCCTGCGCCTTGCCCAGGTCGCAGCTGAGCGGGTCCCGGTCCGCGATCAGCGAGGGCCAGATCGAGATGACGACCAGGAACAGGATGATCAGGGCGGAGATGATGAAGACCGGGTTGCGGCGCAGGTCGCGCCAGGCGTCGGACCAGAGGCTGCGGGGCTTGCCGGCGGGACCGGTGCCGTCGGGGCCGGGTGACTTCTCCAGGCTGCCGCCCTCCTCCATCGCGAGGTCCGTGGCCCCGCCGGCCCCGGTGCCCGAGATCGCCCCGCTCGGGTCTTCCCACGGCTGCTGCTCAGGCATAGCGGATCCTCGGGTCGAGTACGGCGTACAGGAGGTCGACGATCAGGTTCGCCGCCAGGAAGACGAGGACCAGGACGGTGACGAACCCGACGACGGTCTGGGAGTTCTGGCGCAGGATGCCCTGGTAGAGCTGGTAGCCGACCCCGTGGATGTTGAAGATCCGCTCGGTGACGATCGCCCCGCCCATCAGGGCGCCCACGTCGGTCCCGATGAAGGTGACGACGGGGATGAGCGAGTTGCGCAGCAGGTGCCGCACGACCACGCGGCGCCGGGGCAGTCCCTTGGCCACGGCGGTACGGACGTAGTCGGCGCGGGCGTTCTCCGCGATCGACGTCCGGGTGAGCCGGGTGACGTAGGCGAGCGAGACGGAGGCGAGGACGAGTCCCGGGACGATGAGTTCGTCGACGGGCGCCTCCGAGGAGACGGAGGGCTTGATGACACCCCACTCCACGCCCAGCAGGAGCTGGAGCAGCAGGCCGGTGACGAACGTCGGTACGGAGATCACGACGAGGGTCAGGATCAGCACGGTGGTGTCGATGGGCCGGCCGCGGCGCAGCCCGGTGAGGACACCGAGGGTGATGCCGATGACGATCTCGAACACGATCGCGACGATGGTGAGCCGGATGGTGATGGGGAAGGCGGTGCCCATCAGCTCGGTGACCTTCTGCCCGTTGAACGCGGTGCCGAAGTCGCCGGTGAAGACATTGCCCATGTAGGTCGCGTACTGCTGCCAGACGGGCTTGTCGAGGCCGAACTCGGCCCGCAGCCGGGCGGCGGTCGCGGGGTCGCACTGGCGGTCGCCGCAGAGGCCCGCGATGGGGTCACCCATCACGTTCACCATGAGGAAGATCAGCAGCGTGGTGCCGAAGAAGACGGGGATCATCTGCAGCAGCCGCCGGATCACATAACGTCCCATGAAGGGCTCCGGAGGTCGGGGCGAACAGGCGGGGCGGGGATGCGTGAGGCCGGGTGGCCGGTGCGCGGACGGCGCACCGGCCACCCGGCCTCAACGGGTCACTTGACCTTGATCCGGTCGTAGACGGGGACGCTGAACGGGTTCAGCGAGACGTTCTCCACCCGGTCCGAGTAGCCGGCGCTGCCGTTCTGGTACCAGAGCGGGATGACCGGCATCTGCTGGACGAGGACCTTCTCGGCGTCCTGGAAGGTGGTGACGGCCTTGGCCTTGTCGGTCTCGGCGTTCGCCTTGTCGACCAGGTCGTCGAACTTCTGGTTGCTCCACTTGCCGTCGTTGGACGAGGCGTTGGTGTAGTAGAGCGGCTGCAGGAAGTTCTGGATCAGCGGGTAGTCCATCTGCCAGCCGGCCCGCCAGGCGCCGGTGAGCTTCTGGGTGGAGACCTGGCTGCGGAAGTCGGCGAAGGTGCCGACGGGGGCACCGACACAGGCCTTGTTGTTGCCCATGACGTTGTTGATGCTGTTGCAGAGGGCGTCGACCCACTCCTTGTGGGAGCCGGTGTCCGCGTTGTACGAGACCTTGAGCTGGCCGCCGGGGATGCCGCCGCCCTCCTCGATCAGCTTCTTGGCCCGCGCCTTGTCGTACTCGCACGCGGTGCCGCACAGGCCCTTCTTGAAGCCGCCGTCCTTCCCGAGGACCGGCGAGGTCCAGTCGCTGGCCGGGGTGCGCGTCTTCTGGAAGATCTGGTTGGTGATCTGCTCGCGGTTGATCGCCATCGACAGGCCCTGGCGCACCTTGGCCGCGTCGGGGGTGTCCCACGCCTTCACGTAGAACGGGAAGGCGAGCGTCTGGATGATGCCGGCCGGGGTGTTGATGTAGCGGTCGCCCAGGTCCGCCTTGACGTTCTTGAGCTGGGAGGCCGGCACGTCGTCGACGAGGTCGAGGTTGCCGGCCGTCAGGTCGGTGTAGGCGGTGTTGTTGTCCGTGTAGACCTTGAGGTCGATGCCGCCGTTCTGCGCCTTGTCCGCGCCGGGGTAGTCGTCCCACCTGCGCAGGTTCATCGAGGAGCCCTTGGCGTACTTCTGGACGGTGTAGGGCCCGTTGCCGATCGGCTTGGAGAGCCAGGCGTCGTGGTCGGTGTAGAAGGCCTTGGGCAGCGGCACGAAGGCGGCGTAGCCGAGCGTGTCGGGCCAGAGCGAGAACTTCTGCGCGAGCTTGACCGTGAAGGTCGTGTCGTCGACCACCTTGAGGCCGGAGAGAGTGTCGGCGGACGCGTCGCCCGACTCGGGGTGGACCTTGTCGTAGCCGTCGATGTACTGGAAGAAGTACGCGTTCTTCTGGTTGTTCTTGAGCGCGGCGCCGTAGTTCCAGGCGTCCACGAAGGACTTCGCGGTGACCTTCTCGCCGTTGCTGAAGGTCCAGTTGTCCTTGATCTTCACCGTGAAGTTCTGCGAGTCCTTCGAGTCGATCGACCGGGCGATCTCGTTCTTGGCCTCGCCGGTCTTGGAGTCGTACCGGACGAGACCGCGGAAGACCATGTCGAGGACCTTGCCGCCCTGCACCTCGTTGGTGTTCGCGGGCTCCAGCGGGTTCTGCGGGTCACCCCAGGAAGAGCTGACGATCCCGTCGGCGCCACTGCCGCCCCCGTCGTCCCCGCCGCCGCAGGCCGTGGCCGCCAGGGCGACGGCGACGGCGCAGGCGGCCCACCTGACCTGTGTGGCTCCGCGCATGGAGTGCCTCCTAGGGTTCCCGTGAGTAGCTCAATGCCTCATATCACTCCATATGACGGTATGACGCATGTTCACATCGGCCGTACGGGCGCCCCGGGCACACGAAGGCGCCCGGCCCCCTGAGAGGGCCGGGCGCCTTTCGTTTCGGCGTGTCGCCGGGTTACGCCGCGTGCACGACGTCCTTGTCCTCGGCGAAGTGGCAGGCCGACTCGTGCGAGGCGGGCGTCGAGCCGCCGACGAACCGCTCCGGTATCGCCAGCAGCGGCACCTCGGTGGCGCACTTGTCCTGCGCCTTCCAGCACCGCGTACGGAAGCGGCAGCCGGACGGCGGGTTGGCCGGCGAGGGGACGTCCCCGGAGAGGATGATCCGCTCGCGCCGGTCACGGGCCGTCGGGTCCGGAACCGGGACCGCCGACAGCAGCGCCTGGGTGTAGGGGTGCGTCGGGTGGTCGTAGATCTGGGTGTCCGTACCGATCTCGGCCATCTTGCCGAGGTACATGACACCGACCCGGTCCGAGATGTGCCGGACGATCGACAGGTCGTGCGCGATGAAGAGGTAGGACAGGTTGAACTCGTCCTGGAGCTTCCCCATCAGGTTGATGACCTGCGCCTGCACCGACACGTCGAGCGCGGAGACCGGCTCGTCGCAGATGATGATCTCCGGGTTGAGCGCGAGGCCGCGGGCGATGCCGATGCGCTGGCGCTGGCCACCGGAGAACTGGTGCGGGTACCGGTTGATGTACTCCGGGTTCAGCCCGACGACGTCCAGGAGGTCCTGCACCTTGCGGCGCCGGTCGCCCTTCGGGGCCACCTCGGGGTGGATCTCGAAGGTCTCCCCGATGATGTCGCCGACCGTCATGCGCGGGTTCAGCGAGGTGTACGGGTCCTGGAACACCATCTGGATGTTGCGGCGCACGGCCTTCAGCGCGCGGCCGGACAGCTTGGTGATGTCCTGGCCCTTGTAGAAGACCTCACCGGCCGTGGCCCGCTCCAGGGTCATCAGAAGCTTGGCGACCGTGGACTTGCCGCAGCCGGACTCGCCGACGATGCCGAGGGTCTCGCCCGCGTACAGGTCGAACGAGATGCCGTCGACCGCCTTGACCGCGCCGACCTGCTTCTTGAACAGGATGCCCTGGGTCAGGGGGAAGTGCTTGACCAGGTTGCGCACCTGGAGGATCGGCTCCCCCTGGGACACCGGGGCGTCGATGGCGGCGACCGCCGCCTCCTCGGTGGGCGCGTCGACCGTGGCCACCTCGGTGACGTTGGGGGTGGCGTCCGCGGGCTCCTTGCGGATGTCAGCCATGGAGCGTCTCCTTCCAGAAATGGCAGGCGCTGTGGCGTCCGACCAGTTCGGTGCCGTCCGTACCCGTCACCGGCAGCAGCGGCGGGATGTCCGAACGGCAGATGTCCTGCGCCATCGTGCAGCGCGGGTTGAAGGCGCAGCCGGAGGGCACGTGGAGCAGGTTGGGCGGCAGCCCCTTGATCGCGAAGAGCTCCTGGCCCTTCTGGTCCAGGCGCGGGATCGACGCCAGCAGGCCCTTGGTGTAGGGGTGGGCGGGCGCCTTGTAGATCTCGTGGACGGGGGACGTCTCGACGATCCGCCCCGCGTACATCACCGCGATCTTGTCGGCCACGTCCGCGACGACACCGAGGTCGTGCGTGATCAGGATCAGCCCCATGTTGTACTCGCGCTGGAGCTCCGCGAGCAGGTCCATGACCTGGGCCTGCACCGTCACGTCGAGCGCCGTGGTGGGCTCGTCCGCGATGATCAGGTCGGGCTCCAGGGCCAGCGCCATGGCGATCATGATGCGCTGGCGCATACCGCCGGAGAACTGGTGCGGGTAGTCCGAGATGCGGGCCGCGGCGGCCGGGATCTTCACCTGGTCCATCAGGCCGATGGCCTTGGCCTTGGCGTCCTTCTTGGACAGCCCCTGGTGCACCCGGAACATCTCGCCGAGCTGGTAGCCGACGGTGAGGACCGGGTTCAGCGAGGACAGCGCGTCCTGGAAGATCATCGCGATCTTCCGGCCGCGGATGTTACGGCGCTCCTCGGCCGACATCTTGAGCATGTCCTGGCCGCGGAAGAGGATCTCGCCCTGCGGGATCCTGCCCGGCGGCATGTCGAGGATGCCCATGATCGCCTGGGCGGTCACGGACTTGCCCGAGCCGGACTCACCGAGGACGGCCAGCGTCTCCCCGGCGTCCACGCTGTAGTTGACGCCGTTGACGGCCTTGACGACGCCGTCGCGGGTGTGGAACTCCACGTGCAGGTCGCGGACTTCGAGCAGCGGGCCGACGTGGTCGTCTCCCGAGCGCGCGGACGGGACTGTTGCGGTCTTGTCGATGGTGGTCACGTGCGCCCTCCTTATCGCGTCTTCGGGTCGAGGGCGTTACGGACGGCTTCGCCGAGCATGATGAACGCCAGAACGGTGATGCTGAGCATGATCGAGGGGTAGATCAGGATGTGCTGGGCCACCCGGATCTGGCTCGCTCCACCGGAGATGTCCATACCCCAGGAGACGGTCGGCGAGGCCAGGCCGAGACCGAGGTAGGACAGGGTGGCCTCGGCCGAGATGTACACGCCGAGCGAGATGGTCGCGACGACGATCACCGGGGCCAGGACGTTCGGCAGGATGTGCCGGAAGAGGATCCGGTTCGTACCGGCTCCCAGCGCCCGGGCGGCCTGGACGAAGTCGGCCTGCTTGACGGTGATCACGGCGCCGCGTGTGACACGCGCGATCTGCGTCCAGCCGAGGAAGGCCAGGGCGAAGATCACGACCAGGACCGTGCGCTCGGTGAAGGCCTGGAGCACGACCATGGCGCCGAGCAGGAAGGGCAGCCCGAGGAAGATGTTGGTGAAGCCGGAGAGCAGCGCGTCGACCCAGCCGCCGAAGTAGCCGGCCACCATGCCGATCAGGCCGCCGAACACCGTCACCAGGAGGGTCACCGAGATACCGACGATCACCGAGGCCCGGGTGCCGTAGATGACACGCGCGTAGACGCTGCGGCCCTGGCCGTCGTAGCCGAGCCACTCGGGCGAACCGACCTTGCTCAGCTCGGGCTTGCCCAGGAAGTGGTGCGCCAGGTCGCCGACGGTGGGCGAGGCGCTGGTGAACAGGCTCGGGACGATCGCGATCACGAGCAGCAGGACGATCAGCGCGGCCGAGATGATGAAGTACCAGTTCCGGCGCAGCTCCAGCCAGGCATCGCCCCAGAGGCTGCGGGCCTTCTCCGCCTTGACGTCGACCGAGGGTCCGACGAGAGGTGCTTCGGCGTCCTCGGGGGCGGGGGCGGTCTTGGTGGCGTCAGGCATACCGGATCCTCGGGTCCAGGACCGCGTACAGCAGGTCGACGATAAGGCTCATGAAGAGGTAGACGATCACCAGGACGGTGACCAGTCCGACGAGGGTCGTGCCCTCACGCCGGACGATCGACTCGAAGATGGTGCCGCCGACGCCCTTCACGTTGAACAGGCCCTCGGTCACGATCGCGCCGCCCATCAGGGCGCCGAGGTCGGTGCCGAGGAACGTGATGACCGGGATCAGCGAGTTGCGCATCAGGTGCACACCCACGATGCGGCGCTTGGGAAGTCCCTTGGCCACAGCTGTACGCATGTAGTCCGCGCGCAGGTTCTCCGCCATGGTCGTCCGGGTCAGCCGGGCGACGTACGCGAGCGACAGGGACCCGAGCACGACGGCCGGGGCGATCAGCTCGCTCCACGTGGCGTCGTTCGAGACGTTGGGCGAGATCCAGTCGAGCTGGAAGGCGAAGACCGACTTGACGATGAAGCCGAGGACGAACACCGGGATGGAGATGATCAGCAGGGTGAAGATCAGGACGGCGTTGTCGGTCAGCCGGCCGGCACGCAGACCGGCCCACACGCCCAGGCCGATACCGAGGACGATCTCGAGCACGAAAGCCATGCCCGCGAGCCGCAGGGTGACCGGGAACGCGTCGCCGAGCACGTCGGTGACGGGGCGTCCACTGGCTATCTGGGTACCGAAGTCGAAGTGGACGACGATCCCCTTCATGTACTCCCAGTACTGCACCAGGATCGGCTGGTCCAGGCCGAGTTTGTGCCGCATAGCTTCCAGAGTGGCCGGGTCGGCACCCTTGTCCCCGAAGAGCCCCCGCACGGGGTCACCGGGCAGCGCATAGACCATCAGGAAGATCAGCAGAGTTGTCCCGAGGAAGACCGGGATCATCTGGAGCAGTCGTCGTACGACATAGCGCCCCATCATGCCTCCATGTAATAGGCAAGCAGCAGCCGACGGGCCCTCCCCCGCCGTCGACGTCCCTCAGGACGGTCGACGGCGTGGAAGGGCCCCCCGGCCACAGCTGCGGACTGGTGCGGACCGATGTGAGTGTCGGTCCCGCACCGGCCCACGGACTACGTCGGTCTTACTTGATGACCTGGACTTCGGTCAGGATCGGGTCGCCGTCCTGCGCGTAGTCCACGTTCTTGACGTTCTCCGAGTAGCCGGCGTTGACCTTGTAGTACCAGAGCGGGATGCTGGGCATGTAGTTGACCAGCTCCTTCTCGATCTCCTGGTAGGCCTTGACCGAATCGTCGAGGCTCGCGGCGGAGTCCGCGGCCTTGATCTTCGCGTCGAGGTCCTTGTTGGAGAAGAAGCCGTTGTTGCCGGCCGCACCGGTGCGGAACAGGTCGCTGATGAAGTTGGCGTTGACCGGGTAGTCGAGGACCCAGCCACTGCGGTAGAACGACTTCACCTGCTTGGCGTCGCGGGCGTTCAGGTCGGCCTGGAAGTCGGCCTTCGAGTCGCCGGTGCACTTGACGCCGGTGGCCTGCGTGATGCTGTTGCAGACCGCCTCGATCCACTCCTTGTGGCCGCCGTCGGCGTTGAACTGGATGAAGATCTCGTTGCCCGGAACACCGCCACCCTCCTTGATGAGGGCCTTGGCCTTCGCCGGGTCGTACTTGGTGACGTCACCGGCGACGTTCTCCTGGTAACCGAGGACGCCCTTGGCGACCCAGCCCGTGGCCGGCTCGCGGGTGCCCTGGAGCACCGTCTTGGTGATCGTGTCCCGGTCGATGGCCATCGACAGGCCCTGGAGGACCTTCGGGTCCGTGTTCTTCCACTGGTCGGTGTACATGGCGACACCGAGCGTCTGAACCGCGGAGTAGGCCTTGTCCACGGCGCGGTCCTCGAGGTCGGCACGGTAGACCGGGAGGTCCTTCGGGCCGATCTGGCGGAGCACGTCGACGTTGCCGGACTTGAGGTCCTCGTAGGCGGTCTCGAGGGTGGTGTAGTTCTTGAAGATCACACCACCGTTCTTCGCCTTGTCGGGGCCCTTGTAGTCGTCGTTGCGGACGACCTTGATCTGCTTCTTGTGGTCCCAGCTGACGAACTTGTACGCGCCGTTGCCGACCGGCTTCTCACCGGCGGCCTTCGGGTCCGCGTAGAAGGACTCGGGCAGCGGC